>NZ_CANLMZ010000007.1 GCF_947492645.1 uncultured Pontibacter sp.
CAACACAAACGTATTGGAGGTCTCAAATTAAAAAGTAATTTCGTCTCAAACCCGTCAACTTATATCAGGACGAGACACTTAAAACTAACCCATCTTTATTTAATTAATACTCTGAAACACTAGAACCTGACCTGAAGCGATATATTAGATAATGGCTTATATGTAATGTATGTTACGTCAGCATTAGTTGTTTGCCGATTGTTATCATCGAACACCAACTGTTTAGAGGTATTTTCTGAGTGTGAATAAACGCCAATAATTGCTGTTTCTGTGGCGATTACCAATTTCTTGCTTAATTGGAATGTAACACCAGCAAAAGGTCTGAGCAATACACCATAATTTGTGTAACTATACTCAGACGAATATTTAGAACTGTTATAGTAGTCAACTTGGTCGCTTTTAAATTCGTACGTTGACTTTCCGTATGATGGTCCGGCCTCTGCGCCATAGTACAGCTGCCAGCGGTTTCCTAAAGGCATTTGCCATTCATATCCTCCTGTTAGTTGTAGGTAACTGCCCCTATTCTCCGAGGCTTCTTTTCTTTTTAATGGTTGTTCGGTATCGTGAGCGCTTTGATCAAATCTTCCAGATAAGGTGGCTCTGATAGCAGTATTTGCTTTGTGCTGACGCTTGTATATCAAACCAATCGGTAAACTACTGTTATTTTCAAATAGCTTGTTCAACGTGGGGCTGGCAATAATACCAAGGCTGTGTTTGTAGGTTGAGGAATCGGCTGTTTGTGCGTGGGCAAACCGGCACAGGCATAAGGTTAAAACTAAAAGTGTAAGTTTTGTCTTCATACAATTATTGTTTAAAGTGAATTAATATATAGCAATAATTGCATGCAAATATGGTGCCTAGTTTTGGGTATCTGGTATTATATATTTGTTTTTTTAGATAAAAGTAAACTGCTGCGTGGGCTAAAAAAGTACCGACCTTTTGTGGGGTCAGTACAAAAGGCCGGTAATATTTGTTTTTACAGCACCTCTACCAACGTTTCCAGCCCCATACCTCTCGAGCCTTTAACCAGCACATAGCTCTCTGAAACGGGGTTCTCCTGTAGCCATTTTTGTAGCTCCGGCTTAGTCTCAAAGTATAAAAAGCTATTGTTTGATTCGGCTGCATATCTCATGTCTTTGCCGCAAAGCAACACCGTAGTAAATGGCTGCTGCGCAACTGCTTCGCCTAATATTTTGTGTTCTGCTGCGCTTTCTTCGCCCATCTCGAACATATCGCCAAGTATAACTACCTTCTTTGCAGCCTTCATAGCACCAAAGTTGCGCACAGCAGCGGCCATAGACGTGGGGTTGGCATTGTAAGCATCCAGTATGATGGTGTTGCTGCCTTTCTGAAGCACCTGCGAACGATTATTTACCGGGCTGTAGTTGGCGATGGCGTTGTTTGCCTGGGTTAGCGGCACGCCAAAATACTTGCCAATGCAGGCTGCGGCTGCCATGTTTTCGTAGTTGTAGCTGCCTACCAGCTGGGTATTTACCACGTTGCCCTCTTCATCTTTGTACACCACGTATGGCGATGCCTCCAGCAACTCAGATTGGTAAAAATCATTGGGGCCAGGGTAGGTAATCTTGGTCTGGATGCGGCGGCTCATGCGCATCAGGTGTTCGTTGCCGGTGTTAACGAACACGGTTCCAGCATGTGCATCCAGGTGTAGGTATAGTTCGCTCTTGCCTCGTGCCACGCCTTCCAGGCTTCCGAAACCCTCCAGGTGCGCCTTACCTATATTGGTAATCATGCCGTGTGTAGGCATAGCAATGCTACTAAGCAAAGCAATCTCCCCGATGTGGTTGGCACCCATTTCAATAATGGCCATTTCGTGTGCAGGTGTAATGCGCAGCAGCGTAAGCGGCACTCCGATATGGTTATTCAGGTTGCCCTGTGTATACAACGTATTGAATTTCTGGCTAAGCACCGCGTGTATCAGTTCTTTGGTAGTGGTTTTGCCATTGCTGCCGGTTATGCCTATCACAGGTATACTTAGCTGCTTGCGGTGGTGCCGGGCCAAATCCTGTAAGGCAACCAAGGTGTCTTCTACTACAAACACGTTATCTGCAGCCATACTTGGGTCGTCTACTACAGCATACTTTGCACCTTTTCCGAGGGCCATGGCTGCAAATTTGGCACCTTTAAAGTTGGGGCCGTTTAAGGCAAAAAACATACTCTCGTTCTGCTCTGCGCGCGAGTCGGTGCTTACTTGGCGGCACTCCAGGTACCTTTGGTACAGTAATTCGATGCTGTTCTGCATGAAATGCGTATTTTTAATCGTAAATAGATGCTGTAACAGGGGCTAATGCGTTATTGTAATGCCCGCTTGCTGGCAATATACACCCAAAACATCAAACACTAAAAAGAGTAAACAAAGACAGTTGCACCCCGGTTGAGGTTATACTTGTTAAAAGCCGGAAACTGTTTTTTATATAAGATGAAAAACTTTTACACCCTTCTGCTATTTCTGTTTATTGGTATCCAAAGTATAGCCCAGGAAAACGAAAAACTGCAGTTCCGGCTAAGGCAGGATGTGCCCGTAACAGTTGCCGGTGCGCAACTGCCCGACCCCTGGAGCGGAGGCATGAATACCCCGCAGTTTTCTACCATAGACCTGAATAAAGACGGGCAAGAGGATTTGTTTGTTTTTGACAGGCAGCTAAAAAAAGTATATACCTGGCTGGCTGTGCAGCAGAACGGCCAATGGAAGTATAAGTATGCACCGGAGTATGAGGTTTTCTTTCCGGCGGACCTGGAGAATTGGGTGCTGCTGCGCGATTACAACTGCGATGGCCTGAAAGATATCTTTACAAGCACTCCCTTAGGAATCAGGGTGTTTAAACAAGAGACTGCAGCAAACGGCACCCTTACATTTACGCTGGCCGAAAGCGCTTTATACTACAACAGCAACCGCGTGAACATGCAAATGATGGGTGCTGACATACCTGCCATTGCAGATATAGACGGCGACGGCGACCTGGATGTGCTGATTACGGAGTTCTCGGTAGGTAAAACGCTGGAGCTTTACCGTAACGTGCAGGTAGAGCTGGGCCTTGCCTGCGGCACGATGCAGTTTGTGCAGCAAACAGACTGGTGGGGCCGCATTACAGAGTGTGAAGGCTGCAACAGTTTTTTGTTTAGTGCCTACTGCCGCGTAGCTGCCCCCATGCACTCAGGCCACAACGGCTCATCTATGCTTTTAATTGATATGGATGCCGATGGCGACAAAGATTTGATAATGGGTGCGGTGCAATGCGATAACCTGGTGCTGATGGAAAATGAAGGCAATACGGGCAATGCAGTAATGAAAGGCTTTACACCAGCTTTCCCGGCAGCCAAGCCAGCTTCTTTTTCTGTTTTTCCGGCGGCCTTTTACGAAGATGTAACTTTTGATGGTATTCCTGACTTGCTGGTAACGCCACAGGTAACAGACGATATCTGGAACATGAATTTCCAGAGCTCCTCTTGGGTGTATACAAACAGCGGTGCCGCCAACAAACCTATATTCGACTATAAGCAAAACAATTTCCTGCAAAACCAGATGATAGACAGGAGCGAGGGCGCTTTCCCGGCATTTGCTGATTTGGATGGCGACGGAGACCTGGATATGCTGGTAGGGAATTATGCCTCTTTTAGCAACAGCTTCTACAGCGCTTCCATCAGCTTTTACCGCAACACCGGCACGGCTACAGCACCCGCCTTCGAGTTGGTTACAGACGATTACCTGAACCTGAAAAATCAGCAGTTGTTTTCTTTAAAACCTGCTTTTGCGGATGTAAACGGAGACAACCAGCCAGACCTCATACTTACTTACAAAGGCTTAAACGGAGGCACCAATCGCATTCACTACATCCTGAACAAAGCCGCTGCAGGACAGGCCGCTGTTTATAATTATGCTGATGCCAAAGTGCTGCAAAGTATACCCGATGGCTCAAGCCCAGCCTTGGCCGATGTAGACAACGACGGTGACCTTGATCTGCTATTAGGTATGAACGATGGCAGCCTCGCTTTTTACAGAAACACAGGTAGCGCAGCAAGCCCGGTTTATACTTTGGAAAACCGCAGTTTAGGCAATATTGAGTTTAACACAGGCAGAAGAATGCTGTACCCAACTGTAGCAGACATAGACGGCAACGGAACGCAAGATTTAATTACAGCAGACGACAGCGGAGTGTTAAGAATCTATCGTGACTTTACAAAAAACCTTACCGGGCCCTTAACTGCAGAAACGCAGGTGTTGGAAAACGAACTGACACAGGAGCTGCACGCTACAAAACTTGGCAAAGGCTTAAGTATGGCTATAGCTCCTTTAGGCGGTGAAAACAAATTATACATAGCTGTTGGCACACAGGGCGGCGGCTTATACTTACTCGAGCAAACAGCCGGCAACATAGCCACTACCCCTGACCCAGAGGCAGGCTTAACCTTAGAAGTATACCCCAACCCAAGCGACAAAACGCAGCGCGATGCCGTCACAGTTAAGGCATCAGAGGCAGTTGTACTGCAGGTGCATGATGTTATTGGCCGCAAAGTATATCAAGGCAATGCCACACATGCCCGTAACCATACTTTGCCGCTGCGCAACCTAAAAGCCGGCATGTACATTATCAGGGCAACGACTGTAGGCGGGGCTCATACTTCGGTTAAACTTGTGGTGCAGTAATGCAAGCGTTTTTATACTTTGATTTAACAGCCCCGGGCAATTACAGGTACAAGCAGCCGCTGTTGGAGCAGGTAAAAACTGCAATGCCCCAAGCTGCCATACTTGACATGGATGCGCAGTCGGGGGAGTTGGTGCAGCACTACGCCCTAAAGCTGCTGCACGAAGCAGCGCAGGCGGTAGTATGCATAAAGGCTGATGAAAGTATTACCGATATCAGCAGCTTAATGCCTATACTGGAGGAGCTTTTCCTGGAGAGGCCTGGCAGGCTTGTTTTGTTGCAGGGCCAGCATGCAAGGCTGCAGCGCATGTTTGATGCCCGTATAAGTATAAAGTATAAAGTTGCAGCAGCAGAGGAAGTGGTGCAGCAGGTGCAGTCGTTTTTCCAGGATGGTTGAGAGCATCCCTGCCAGGTTTATACTTTACGTAAGTTTCTATAAGCTAAAGTTATCAGCATCCAGGTGTGCCGGAAAAGCCTCTCTGAAATCCTCTAATTCTTTCTTGCTCAATGTCAGGGTATGGATGCCCTCTGTTTCGCTTGTCTCTAGCAGGTGATAACCTTTAGGGTGGATTATGGCTGAGTCGCCGGAGTAGGGGTGCTGGTTGCCATCGGTGCCTATTCTGTTCACGCCAATTACGTAGGCAATGTTTTCGATGGCGCGGGCCTGCAGTAAAATGCGCCAGGGCTGGCTGCGTACTTTAGGCCAGTTGGCTACATACAGCAGCAGATCGTAAGCATTATTGGTGTTGCGGCTCCATACCGGGAATCGCAGGTCGTAGCAAACAAGGGGGCAAATGTTCCAGCCGTTCAGTTCTACGAGCAAACGCTCCTGGCCAGGCGTATAGGTTTGGTGCTCTTTTGCCATCCGGAACAGGTGCTTTTTATCATACGTGGCGTAAGTGCCATCAGGGCGTACCCAGTACAGGCGGTTAAAGTATGCGCCTCCTTCTCTTACAATTATACTACCTGTAACTACTGCATGGTGTGTTCGGGCCTCCTTTCTCATCCAATCTAACGTGGGGCCATCTGCTTCTTCGGCCAGGGCTTCTGCGCTCATACTAAAACCTGTGGTAAACATTTCGGGCAGCACAATTAAGTCTGTGGCAGGAGCAGCGGCAGCCAGCTTTTCCGAAAACATACTTCTGTTATCCTCAGCGTTTTGCCAATGCAGCTCGGTTTGAACAATTGTTACGCGCAGGTCCATAAATTAAAATTATGATTGTGAAAGCATTAATTGCGAATAAAGGCTGATGATTAACAGGATCAAGTGTAGTAGCCTATTACCATCCACCGAATCTCTTTTATCAGCGCTTATAGTTTGACAAGTTTTTCTGCGGCAGCCTGTAAAGTTTCCTCGCTTTTGGCGAAGCAGAAACGCAGGTATTTGTTATCCGTTTTATCGTGGTAGAAAGCTGATACCGGTATGGCTGCTACTCCCGTTTCGATGGTCAGTTTTTTGGCAAAATCCAGGTCATACGCATCAGATATGCCGCTATACTTTGCCAGTTGAAAATATGTGCCTGCCGCAGGTATAAGCTCGAAACGGCTGTTCTTTAACTGTTCGCAAAAGAAATCGCGCTTGGCCTGGTAAAAGCCCGGCAGTTGCTGGTAATGTGCTTCATTATCCATAAAATCGGCGATGGCCAGCTGTAGCGGCGTAACAGTACAGAAAGTGATAAACTGGTGCATTTTGCGCAGCTCTGCTGTAAGCGGGGCAGGGGCGATTACGTAACCAATTTTCCAGCCGGTGGTATGGTATGTTTTGCCAAACGAGGAAATAACGAAGCTACGCTCACGCAGGCCCGGGTGCTGCAAAGCGCTGTAATGTTGTTGCCCGTCAAAAACCATGTGCTCGTATACTTCATCGCTTATCACCAGTATGTCGGTGCCACTGGTTATACTTGCCAGTACATTCATATCGGCCTTGCTCATTACAGCGCCCGTTGGGTTGTGTGGCGTGTTAATAATGATCAGGCGGGTACGCGCTGAAATACGCTTCTTTACCAGGTCCCAGTCTACGCTAAAATCGGGAAGGCTAAGGGGCACAAAAATAGGAGATCCGCCACACAAGCGTATAACAGGCACATACGAATCGTAGCAAGGCTCCAGCACAATTACCTCATCGCCGGGTTTTACTACTGCTGTAATGGCAGCGTTTAGTGCCTCTGTGGCGCCAGATGTAACCGTTACCTCTGTGTCAGGGTTTGGGCGGTAGCCGTATACTTTCTCTGTCTTTATACTGATTTTATCGCGCAGCTGCGGCATGCCCGGCATGGGCGCATATTGGTTAAAGCCTTCGTGCATGTATTTTGTAACCAGCTGCATAAGCGGCTCAGGGCAATTAAAATCCGGAAACCCCTGCGAAAGGTTTATCGCTTTATGCTCGTTTGCCAGCCCAGACATTACAGAAAAAATACTGGTGCCGATGTCGGGTAATTTGCTGTTCGGATAGTTGATCATGTAAAAAGTATAAGCTGTTTGCGGTAGCTAAAATAGAGGATTTACTTCTTTTTAAATAAATCTTTTACAAGTGTTTGCAAGGCAGGCACGGCATCAGTCTCAAACCAGGGGTTGCGCCTTAGCCAGAAGTGGTTTAAAGGCGATGGGTGTGGCATAGGCATATATTGTGGCAGGTACTCGTGCCATTGCGCAACTGTTTCGGTTAAGTTCGGCTTAGCTGATTTTCCTAAAAAATAATCCTGCGCATACTTGCCGATGAGTAGCGTGAGCTGTATGCCGGGCAACTGTGCAAGCAGGTTCTGGTGCCAATGCAGGGCACACTCGGGCCGGGGTGGCAAGTCGCCGCTTTTGCCTTTGCCTGGGTAGCAAAAGCCCATCGGTACAATAGCTACTTCCGAGCTGTCGTAGAAGAGTTCGGCATCCATATCCAACCATTGGCGTAGACGCTTTCCGCTTTGGTCGTTCCAGGGTATGCCACTGGCATGTACCTTAGTGCCTGGCGCCTGCCCCACTATCAGCAGTTTGGCAGTAGTACTGGCAGCAAGCACAGGGCGCGGGCCAAGGGGCAGTTGCTCTTCGCAAATGCGGCAGCTCCTTATTTGTTGCAGTAAGTTATCCAAAGCGTCATCCATCACATACATGGTAAGTATAAAGCATTAAGCAGCAGGCGCTGCTTGTGTTGCATCTGCAAAATTACGGCAATAAAAAAGGCCGCGAATACGAAACGGCCTTTTTTATACTTTATACTTTTTCTAATACTCGTTCTCGTCCCAATACGCATCGCGTGGGTGTGGGCGTCCTCTTTCCGGGTTATGGTAACGGGGGTGGTGGGGGTGCGGCATCATCTGGGCATCGCCTTCGTTCCAGCGGTCTTCTACGCGTTGGTTGCTTCTGTCAAAGTGCACGTCCTGCTGGCGCCACACAGGGTCTTGGTGTTGCTCAAAGCGGTTATGCCGTGGGTCGTGCCAGTCTTCGCTGTGCTGTTGACGGGGGGCATGGTCGTTAGGGTGGCCCTCGTCGTGGCGGTGGCGGTTTGCCTGGTGGTTTAAGTGGATCAGGGGCTCTGGCTCTTCCCAGCGGCTCCTGAAATCATTGAAATGCTCCTGGTGCGGATGGCGTCTTTCCTGATCGCGGCGGTGGGGCATTTCTCTGTAATGCGGATGTCTTGGGTCGTTTTCGTCGTAATGCATGGGTATATCTTTTAGTTTTCAATCTGATACATAAAGCTATATCCTGAATTTACGCGCTCACAGTAAGTTGGTTTGGCGCAAGCCTTGATGAGGTTTCCTTATACCTTTTCAGCTTTATACTTTGGCCGCTTGTTTTTACTGCGCTGCGGTAGCCAATTAACAATAGTTACTGCAACATCGTACAAAGTATACCCGCACATGGCGGGTTTTAATCAGAAACATCCAAGAAACAAAAATAAAGCTATGACAAACGCAGGAAACTATAGTGGCCAGGAAGAAGAGAACTGGCGTATGGGACGTAAGCTCTATGAGCAAGATAAGCAACAGCAGCAACGCTACGGCTACCGTGGCAGCGGCAGCACGCACGATGATGACAGGCAATGGGGTGAAGGAAATTATTTCCATACGGGGCCAAGCAAGCGCGGCGCACAGGATACACCTAAAGAGCGCTACGGCGACAACTACCAGCATGATCGGAACAGCACCTACGCGCAAGGCAGAAATGCACATTTAACGGACCATTACGGCAGCCGCTCTAACAGCGCATACCGCAACGAGACTTCTCACATTGACCATGGGCAGGGCTACCAGAACAGCGATATGCACAGCATGCGCAGGCCTCATTCAGCAGGAGGGTCTTTGCAGGGCAATACCTCAGACGTAAACGATTACCCAAATGATATGTGGCGCGACAGCCCGGATAGCCGCAGCCGTTACAAGCAAACTGATTTTCGCTATGGCAGCGGCTCCCATAACTGGTACCGCGAAGGCCGCTATACCTCAGATGATGATCGGAGCCAGGATAACCGGGGTTTTATGGACAGGGTGAAAGATACCTGGAATGATATCTGGCATTCTGACGACCCAGATTACAGCCCGCGCCACCAACACCAGCAGAGCGCAGCAGACCGCGTTGACTCGCACAAGCGCTACGGATCTGAGCCTTACCGAGACAGGCGCTTTGACAATGGTTATGAAGGGGGCCCCCGTTGGGCAGATGAAACAGATTCCGGCGATGACAGTTATTACAACGACATCGATCATACAAAACGATATCGCCGATAGTACCGTATAAAAACCAGATTAGGTAGATTTGGTAGTAGATTAGTTTTAGTTAGTGAATAGCAAAGCCGGCATTACGTGCCGGCTTTGTTTTTTATGGCAGTTGGTTTATACTTGAGGTGATAAAAAAAGACGCCGGCACTTTTGCTTAAAAGTGCCGGCGTCTTTTTTGAAGATTTTACTCCAGTTAATTTTAAAAGTACTCGTTCATGATGTCGCGTACATCGCCTTCTGTCAGCGGTTTAGAGTAATGCTGGCGTACATCAGGGAATTGCTTTAGTTTTTCGAGGTCGTAAAAACTGGCCGATGAGGTCAGCATCAGCATCACTATCTGGCTCTTATCTGCTTCGTCGAGCTTCTGATATTCCTCCAAAAACTCGAACCCATCCATCACAGACATTTTAATATCTACCAGCACAAGTTCAGGCCTTGGGTATTCCGCATCGCCGGCAAAGGCTTTATTTAAATAATGCAGCGCTTCCTCTCCGTTCGTTACCACTCTAATATCATCTGCTACTTGCATACGTGATAGTAACCTATGGTTCAGGTAATTGGTTGTCTCATCGTCGTCGATCAGCAGTATCGTGTTAACAGATTTAGTCATGCTATTGCGTGTAGTTTAAGCTTTATTTGCCAAAGATATAAGTTAAAACCAATGCCTTTGTTTTAACTGCTCAATTTAATCTAATAATTGCCAGTTGGTATACGTGATTTCTATGTACCGTACATGGCCTTTTACGGTTACAGGCTTACCGGAGGGATATACTTATCATGTTTCTTTCTTTCCCATCGCCAAGCAAATGTAAGCTGTAGCTTAGTGTTGGATTGAGGTTAGGTTTGCATTGTTAGCCAGCCCTCCGGCGTTTAAAGTGCATGCCATTCTTTATAGCGAAAATAGTTCTTGCAGAATGAGTTTCTAAAAGATAGGTTGTGGGTATTAAGTTAACCTTCCTTCTTCTGTAGCTCTAAAGCAAGGGCCTCTGCTTTACGTTTTGCCCTTACAAGTTCCGTAACTTCTGTGGCCGTTATCAGCACGCCCTCAACCTGCCCAAAATTAGTAAAGGTGGCCTGGTACCTGAAGTTGAAGAAAGCCTCTTTTGGGTTGCCGTTTTGGTAGCGGTCGTACATCACCTGCAATTCGCTTATTTGCGCGGTACTGCCCTGCATGTATACTTGGTCGAGCAGGTCCATAAAGCCCATAGGCGTAAACTCAGGCCATATTTCGCGGGCCGGCCGGCCTATGTAAGAGCGGTTGCCATACAAGCGGTATACACCCGGCGATACATAGCGGCAAATATGATTGGGGCCCTCCAGAAGGCACAGGTGCGATGGCGAATGCTGCAGTATACTTTCCAGTTGCTGGTCTTTCAGGCGGATTTGCTCTAGTGTTCGCTTCTGGTCTTCTATATCGGTGTAAGTGCCTACCCATAAGATTACATTTCCCTCCTGGTTATACATAGGTACACCGCGTTCCATAAAATACCGGTAAGATCCATCAATGCAATCGCGGATGCGGTACTCTATCTCGTACAGGGTTTGAGAAGAGACGGCATTGTGCCAGGCTGTAAGTGCGTCAGCAGTATCTTCGGGATGTATATAGCTTGTCCAGCCATGCGTCTGCCCTTTGGGCATACCAGTATAATTGTACCAGTTTTCGTTAAAAAATAAAACCTTGCCATTCGGGTCAGCTGTCCAGGCCATATGTGGCAGGTTTTCGAGCAACTGCCTGAAGCGGGTATCGCTTTCTTTTAATTCTGCTTCTGATCGTTTGCTGTGAGACAAGTCGATGATGGTGCCAAAAGTGCGCAGCGGCTTTCCGTTGGCGTCATAAACATGGTACCCCTGGTCTAGTACATGTGCGTACGTGCCGTCGGCTCTTCTTAGCCTATACTCATTAGTCCATAATTTTTTACCCTCCAGCATAGCATCTTCTATACTTTTTTGCACAGCGGTAAAGTCTTCTGGGTGCACAAGGTCGTCCCATGATTTGCCACCAGGATCCATCATGTCGGGGGCATGTCCAAATACTTCAAGCAGGCTTTCGCTCCAGGATAATCTGTCGTTTACGATATCGTATTCCCAGGCAACTGTATGCAGCGCGCTATCCAGCATTGCCAGCCGTTCCTGGTTTTGCTGGTTAATTTTGTCCTGTCGTACGCTGGCTGTAATGTTTTGGGTTGCGTGCAGTATATAAACTATTTCGCCCTTGCTGTCCAGAATAGGGGTGTTCGTTGTCTTCCAAAAGTGTTCTTCAAAGCCTCTGCTGCCCGAATCGGTTGTAGGCACGTCAAACTGGATAAGGGGTAGAGTATGAGGTGCTTTACTTCTGGTTACCTCCTCCAGCGATATGCGCAGGTTACGCTTGGCAACAGCATTAGAATCTGTTGGGTTATCCGGGAAGGTATCAAAAATACTTTTACCGATAACCTCATCTATTTTGAAGTTTGTAGTACGAGAATACAGCTCCGTAGCATCCAGAATGATAAAATCTGGCGAGAGCAACAAGTATAACCCGGGCAGCGCACGAAATACAAGTGTCAGGTCAGCTGAAAGTATGTTTTCTTTTAGGTGCATGGCGCGGTTATACTTTAAACAATAGCTAGATGGTAAATTACTAAAAAAAGATGTTATGATGCAATGCTACAAAAATACTTAAATAAGATTTATCATGCTAGAAATCAGTAAATAATGATAGGGGATAAATCTGAATCGGCAGTTAAGTTTACCTCTTTGCCTTAGTCTAAAAACACAGCTGCCCTGCAATTGAAACAATTGCAGGGCAGCTGGTGCAGGCAGTTTTTAACTGTGGGTTAAGCAGTAGTTGTCTCCTTCACGCCAAAGCCTTCAAATACTTCTTTAGCATCTTTTATATTTTGGATATCCTCCACAATCACGATGAGTTTGTTTTTAGCCTCCTTTAACCGTGAGCGGCGCGAATGCTGCTGCACATACTTAAGTATGTTACCAAACATCTCAGACTGGAAGTACTTGTCGTTGTTCTCACTAGGCAGATAACCCTTCATCACCTCTTTCTTGATGGTAAGTTTCTCAAAGCCCAGTTGCTGTGCCAGCCATCTTAACTTAACGATCTCCACAAGTTGCTGCACTTGCTCTGGCAAAGGTCCAAACCTATCCACTATGCTAGCACGCAGTTTTTCAAGGTCATCCAGGTCTTTGGTGCTGTCTAGTTTGCTGTACAGGTTCAGGCGCTCCGAAATATTGCTAACATAACTCTCCGGAATCAGCACTTCCATATCTGTCTCGATGTTGCAATCGCGTACGGGCTCTATGAACTCGGCCAGGTTATCGCCCAGAAACAATTCCCTGAACTCAGTTTCTTTTAGTTCCTTTACAGCGTCATCGAGTATCTGGTGGTACATCTCAAAGCCCAGGTCGGTTATAAAGCCGCTTTGCTCACCGCCAAGCAGGTTACCCGCTCCGCGTATATCCATATCACGCATGGCAATTTTAAAGCCTTCGCCTAAATCTGAGAACTCCTCTAACGTGCTCAGGCGTTTGCGGGCATCGCTTGGCAAACCAGCCACAGGCGGCGTAAGCAAATAACAATAAGCTTTTTTGTTTGATCTACCTACGCGGCCGCGCATCTGGTGCAGGTCCGATAAACCAAACATATGCGCCCTGTTGATGATGATCGTATTGGCGTTTTCAATATCCAGGCCCGACTCGATGATGTTGGTGCTTACCAGCACGTCATACTCGCCGTTCACAAACTTCATCATGCGTTTTTCCAGCTTTTCAGGCTCCATCTGCCCGTGGGCATACGTTACGCGCGCATCTGGCACATGGCGCAGAATCATGTCTGCAATTTCTTCAATATCCTTGATGCGGTTGTGCACAAAAAACACCTGCCCGCCACGCTTCATTTCGTTTACAACAGCATCGCGTATCAGTACCTCATCGAACACGTGTAGCTCCGTTTTTACCGGCTGGCGGTTTGGCGGCGGCGTAGCGATAACCGAAAGGTCGCGGGCCCCCATCAGCGAGAAGTGCAGCGTGCGCGGAATCGGTGTGGCAGTAAGCGTCAGGGTATCCACGTTTACGCGCATTTCCTTTAGCTTGTCTTTGGTTTTTACGCCAAACTTTTGCTCCTCATCTATCACCAGCAGGCCTAGGTCCTTAAATTTTACATCTTTGCTCACAATGCGGTGCGTGCCGATCAAAATATCCACTTTGCCTTCTGCCACGCGTTTTAAAGTCTCTTTGGTGTCTTTGGCGGTTTTAAAGCGGTTTACATAATCTACCGTTACCGGAAACTGCTCCAGTCTGTCGCGGAAAGTGCGGAAGTGCTGCATGGCAAGTATGGTGGTAGGCACTAGTATGGCAACCTGTTTGCCATCGCAGGCAGCTTTAAAGGCGGCACGAATGGCTACCTCCGTTTTGCCGAAGCCCACGTCGCCGCACACCAGGCGGTCCATCGGGTGTGGCTGCTCCATGTCTACTTTCACATCTTCTGTTGCCTTTCCCTGGTCCGGGGTATCCTCGTAAATAAACGAAGATTCCAGCTCGGCCTGCAAAAAGCCATCTTTAGAATAAGCATAACCCGGCGCGGCTTTGCGCTTGGCGTAAAGGCTGATAAGCTCGGCTGCGATATCCTTCACCTTGCTCTTCACCTTCTTCTTTTTATTTTCCCACTCTGGAGAGCCCAGTTTGCTCATACTTGGCGGACCACCCTCTTTGCCGCTATACTTTGATATTTTGTGCAGCGCGTGTATACTTACATAAAGTAAATCGTCATCGCGGTATACCAATCGGATAGCTTCCTGCAAACGTCCGCCAACTTCCACTTTCTCAAGTCCGGCAAAGCGGCCGATGCCGTAATCTACGTGTGTAATGTAGTCGCCGGGCTGCAACGAGCGCAGCTCCTTCAGCGTCATGGCCTTCTGCTTAGAATGCCCTTCTTTAGCCTTGTGCTGGTAGAACCTGTCGAATAGTTGGTGGTCAGTATAACAGGTTAATTTCAGCGTTTGGTCGATGAAGCCCTCGCGTAACGAAACCGGCAGATGCTGGAAACGCACATCATGGTCCAGTTCATCAAATATAAGTGTAAGCCGGTTTATCTGCCGTGGCGAGTCTGTAGCAATCACGTTTACAAAACCATCGCCCTGGTGCTCATGCAGGTCTTTTACCAGCCTCGTAAAGTCTTTGTTAAATGATGGCTGCGGCTTTGCCTGCAGTTGTATTGCTTCCGCACTTTTGAAGTGAAAACGCTTTCCGATCTCCACCACGTTAAAGTTGTCGAGCAGCTTTTTAAACTGCTTCTGTGTCTGGAAAAGCTGCTCCGGGTCCGATACGATCTGTGTGCCGCCGCTACCTGCCATTAGCTTTTCAAAAGCCTGAGAGGCCTTGTCAAAGTACTCCTCAATCACATCCAGCGTCTGGCGCACATCCTTAAACCAGAGGTTGGTGTTTTTAGGCAGGAAGTCCAGGAAAGCCTCGCGTGTTTCCTGTAGCAGTTTGGTCTGCACGTTCGGTATAATCGATATTGCCTTCTTTGTCTCTACAGACAGCTGCGTATCGGGGTCAAAGGTTCTTATACTTTCAATCTCATCTCCGAAAAGCTCGATGCGGTAAGGCTGGTCGTTGGCATAGGAATACACATCCACGATACCGCCACGCACAGCATACTGGCCCGCCTCATACACAAACTCGGTACGCTCAAAGCCATACTCAGCCAGCATTTCGCTCAGGAAAGTAGTATCCAGTTTTTCGCCTACCTTGGCACCCAGCGTATTCTCTACCAGTGATTTTTTATTTATAACTTTCTCTGTGAGTGCCTCCGGGTAAGTAACGATTACTTCGCCCTTGCCGGTTTTCTGGTTCAGGCGGTTTAGCACCTCGGCCCGCATCAGTATATTGGCGTTCTCGGTGTCATCGAAGCTGTAGGGCCGCTTGTAGGATGTCGGGAACAGCAATACCTCCTGGGTGTCGCCGAGCAGGTTTTTAAGGTCGGTGTAAAAATAAGCAGCCTCCTCTTTATCGTGTAGCACGAAGAGTTGGTGCTGCGGGTCTAAGGTATAAACCGCAGATGCCATTACGGCATCTAAGCTACCGGCCATGCCTTTAAGCTGCAGGCGGTAAGGTTCTTTGGCTTTTAAACGCTCGGCTATGGTTTGCACCACGCTGTCGAGGCGGTACAGTTCTAAAAAATCAGTTACTTTCATTCAGCTCTATTACAAAACAGCAAAGGCAGAACACAGGACTTTTGCCAAGTCGTGTTCTGCTATGTCATCTTTACAAAGATACCACAAGTTAATGTTTTATCTGAACAGGAAGCAGGAGCAGAAGGTTGCGGGGGAAAGATACTTTTGATTGACTGCAATCAGAAATTAACACATGATGATTTAAACTTAATTTTCTGACCTTAGCTTACGAATAGTATATTGCTGTTTCATTTATCATCAAAACTACATCATGTCTGTTGGGTTAGGGGCTACAAAACCGTATTACACACTTACGCTATTGATGATAGGAGCTTTTGTTGTGCTTCCCTTCTTCCTCCTTGCATTTTACAATCATCCTTCGTTCGACGATTATCAATTTGCGCTGCGAGATCTAAAGTATAGCTTTTGGGAAACACAGGTAGCAGTATACAACAACTGGTCTGGCCGTTTTTTTGCTACAGCTGTTTCACGCATAAACCCACTTATTTACCACTCCTTAGCAGCATATAAAGCTTTGTCGGCTGCTTTGTTGGCTATTATGCTGGCAACGCTATTTTTTACAGTTAAAACTGTTTACAAAGATTATTGCAGCAAATCAGAATTAGGGGCCATGTGTTTGCTTTTTATAAGCATGTATCTTGTTCAAATGCCGGACATCGCACAAGGTTTATATTGGTTTTCAAGTTATGCAGCCTATCAGTTTGCAAATATTCTTACTTTGCTGCTGTGCATTTGCCTCTACTATCTCCTGCATGATAATAGGAAGCAGCTTAAGTTAATTTATGGTGCACTAGCTGCTATTTTGGGTGTAGCAGTAATAGGTCTCAATGAGATGTCGATGGTAGGTACGGTTATGCTGCTTGCATTTATACTTTACACAACCTGGAGGAAGGGATCTCCCACTAGATTTTACTTGCTTATACTCTTACTTATCTATGTAGTGGCTGGCCTTACAGTAGCCTTGGCTCCAGGAAACTATGCTCGTATGCATACGCAGGCCAATCCATCTAATCTAGTTATATCTTTAGCTGGGGCGCTAGGCTTTACATTGATGGCATTTTATAAGTGGGGAAGTATTTTGGCGGTTGCAAGTATTGTTTACACGTTAATGTGGGGAATTCCGATTGCTAAGGACAAGGGGAAAAACGGTGTTTTTGATGCAGATTATCGTGCCGCTTTATGCTGCTATATTGTTTCTGTTGCAGGTATGTACTTTGTGTTTTCCTGGGCAACTGGGGCTAGGGCCGGAACAAGGGTTGAGAATGTAATATACTTCTATTTTATACTTGGGTGGTTTTATGTTCTCCAGCTGATTCTAAACAAGTATTTCTCGGATAAATCTGTCAAAATAGATGCCTTAGGCCAGTTTATTATGATTCCTTCAGTTTTTGCACTTGTATTAAGTGTAATACATATCAACAGCAACGTTACTACTGCTTACCTTGATTTGATAGCGGGTAATGCAAGAACCTTTGATGAAGAACTTACTAAACGTTACAGCTACATTAGTGGCTCATCTTCAGATACGTGCGTTGTTCCGGCTCTGACAGTACTACCTAAGTCGCTTTATATCTGGCATATGCTTCCAAAATCAGAAGTGGAAGAGATGGGTGTAAATGGCAGTTTTGCAACTTATTGGGGCAAAGAAAATATTCGTATTAATGGTCTGCTACCTGCCCCAAAAGATAATGTTGAACTGCTGAAAGAGATAGGGAAAAGAGTGCAAATCAAGATAACTAAGTAAATTTGGTGCCCTCTTTGGGTGCTCCGCTCTTTCGGATTTGCAATCCGAAAGCACTTACAGCGAGGATTTGTAATCCGACCTTTACATCGCCTTTAGCAAAGCAGGTTGTTATTTCAAAAGTATAAAAGCGGATTATAAATCCTGATAGGAGAAAACTTTCGGATTATAAATCCGGAAGAGCTAAGTTTTCTATATCTATACTTTCGCCTTTACAAACTGGCTGCTATACTTCACCACCTTTACCGCTGCGCTTAAACTGGCGGTATGAAAATGCGTTTTCCTACTTCAACAATACCTTTATCATCTGCGGGTCATTTTGCAACGTGCGGAGGTTTTGCTTTAACTGCTCCAGTTCACGGTGAAGGTCTTCTTTGGCAGATTTAAATTTCTGGTCCATTTGCTTGGCTGTGCCGCAAAAGCGGGTGTAAAAGCCTGAGTCGGGTTCGGTTGCTAACGTATGGAGCGTTGCTTTTAGCTCATCTACCTGGTCGGTCAGTATTTTGATGTAGTGCTGCAGTTGCTCATCAGGTAGTGCTTCCAGGGGTTGGCCTTGTTCCTGCATAAACTCCATCTGCAGGCGCAGCAGCTCAAAGAAATCGTCGTGGTGGTAGGCGTGGGTTACGCGTTTCATGGCTTCATCTTTCCAGGCGCGTTTAGTCTCGTCCTGCTCTTTGTCGGGGTGCAGTTGTTTGGCCAGTTCGGTGTACACGCGGCGGCTGGCTTTGCTGATGTTGCTGAGCTCGGCCTTTGCCTGGGCCTCCTTGGCTAATTGCGCTTTTGTTTTGCGGCTTTTCTGTCGGTTCTGTTTTTCCTGTTCCCGGCGCTCCATCTCCCGGTCCAGTTCGGCCTGTATCCGCTCATAATCATCCAGCTCATCTTCTATACTTGGCTCCTCGTCAAGTATGGTTTTTCCCTCATCTTCAGCAGCAAAAGCGGTGCGCTCAGCATAAGTTAGTTCGGCATACTTGTCGTGTAGCTCAAGCATATCCTTGCGTTCATAATTCGAGATCAGGTCAAAGGTGATGTTCTCGATAAGTATGGCCAGCTTCTCTTTTTCCCGAAAACTGAAGAGTGGGAGTGCGTATGCCTCATCCAGCAATCGGGCCAGCTCCACGCGTTTCTCCAGCTGCTGTTGTATAATGGGGCGTAACTCCTTCTCAATGCGCCTTTGGGCCAGGTTTATACTTTGGCGCCTGGTGTCAAGTTCCTGCTTCAGTTGCTCTATCTGCTCCGTTTTATGGTTAAACTCCTGCTGTAGCGTGCTTAGTTTTTGGTTGTCTGGAGTGGTGATCTGTGGCGTGATATTAGGGACAAGTTTGTTAGAGCCGTGCATGTAATGTCAGAAGTATAAAACGTTACCAGTATAAGAATGCAAAGGTACAGATTACCTGATCAACTCCGTCTTTCGTTCCCCGATCTGCTGGCGCCACATGGCATAGTATAAACCTTTTTGCGCTACTAACGCTGCATGGTTGCCTTGTTCCACAATTTTGCCGCGCTCCAGCACGTAAATGGTGTCGGCGTGCATAATGGTGCTAAGGCGGTGGGCAATAAGTATGGTTATTTGTTCGCGTAGAGTAGAAATCTGCCGAACGGTTGCGGTAATGTCTTCTTCTGTCAGAGAGTCCAGGGCAGAGGTGGCCTCATCGAAAATGAGCAGGCGCGGGTTGCGAATAAGGGCACGAGCAATAGAGAGGCGCTGCTTTTCGCCACCCGACATTTTAAGGCCGCCTTCACCAATCTGGGTATGAATGCCTTTTTCGGAACGGGCAAGTATATTTGTGCACGATGCTTTCTGCATGGCAGCGTATACTTCTTCATCGGTAGCGTCGGGCTTTACGTACTGCAGGTTCTCTTTTATAGTGCCTGAGAAAAGGTTGGTTTCCTGCGTTACAAAACCTAGCTGCCGCCTTGCCTCATTCAGCCATATCTCTTTTACAGGCGTGTTGTTAAAGTATATTTCGCCGCTTGCTGGCACGTATAGGCCCACCAGCAATTTTACCAGCGTAGATTTACCTGAACCCGAAGGTCCCACAAAGGCAATGGTGTTGCCGGTGTTGGCTTCAAAAGAGATCCCGTCTACGGAGTTCTGAGGGGCACCCTTGTGGCGGAAAACAACGTTTTGGAATCGGAGCTGCTGCAGCGGGCCAACATCTATCGCCGACTCGGGCCGGGTTTCTACAGGCTTGTTCATCAACTCATCAAAGTTATGCAACGATGCCTCTGCTTCGCGGTATGTAAGTATGATGGTGCCCATATCCTGCAGCGGCCCGAAGATGCTGACAGAGATAAATTGCATCGAAATAAGCTCGCCGGTTGTAAGCACATCCCTGAATATAAGCCAAAGCAGCGTGAAAAGTATGGATTGCTTGAGCAGGTTTAGTGCCGTGCTCTGCAGAAAAGACAAAGTGCGCACACGCTTTACTTTTTCCATTTCCAGCTCAAAAATACGTTCGGTGTGCTCGCGCAGACGGCGTATTTCAGGGTAGGTAAGGCCAAGGCTTTTTACCAGCTCAATGTTGCGCAACGATTCTGTTATCACCCCAGACATTTTATTTGTAGCCCTGTTGATGGAGCGCTGCATGGTCTTTATTTTGGCGCTAAGCAAGCTGGTGAGGCCGCCCAGCACTACCATGCCAATAACAAATATCGGAACCAGGGCCCAATGCTTGGTAATGGCATACCACACCAAAAAGCCAACGCCAACCAGCGAAGAAAACATGATGTTGATGAACGCATTGATAAAGCGTTCGGTGTCGCGGCGCACCCGCTGAAGTATAGAAAGTGTTTCGCCGCTGTTCTGGTCAGCATATTCCTGGTACGAAAGCTTTAAGGTTTGTTTCAGGCCATCGTTAAAAATCTGTACTCCAAATTTTTGCACCACCAGGTTCGTAAAATACTCTTGAAATGCCTTTGCCAGCCGCGAAAGCAGCGCTACCACCACCGCCAGCAGCATAAGCCATAGTGCGCCTTTTACACGTTCCTCGCTAGACATAGTAAAGGGAGGCGTGGCATACTTATCAATAATATTTCCGAAGATGATGGGGTCTACGAGGGCCAGCACCTGGCTTACGCCAGCCAGTAGCAACGATAGTATAACCAAGCCGCGGTGGGGCTGCAGGTAGTTCCAGAGTACGCGCATGCGTGTTTTAATTTGTAAGGCTTATACTTACGGGTGCACAGGGTGAGGGTATACGTTATCCCTCTTTATTGCTGGCGGCAGCTGTAGTGGCAGGTCTTGTAGCGTAAACCTATCCAGGAATTCTTGCGCAGTAGTGATGCCGGCATCTTTCCAGCCTAGAATGCGCGCTAGTTTAATCCACAGCGCCTCCTGTGTAAGCCCGGCCTTTCGCATTTCAGATACTGAGAGGGCATCATCAGACTTGGATAGCTTACTGCCGCTTGTGGTGCACAAAACAGGGTGGTGCACAAACTGAGTTTTCGCAAAGGATGCAGCCCCGGTTTGTGTCGCTAAAAACAGCTGGGCAGCTGTTGATTGTAAAAGATCCTGGCCACGCACAATTAAGTTGATGCCCATGCTTATGTCATCGGAGAGGGAAGCAATCTGGTAAGCAAGTATACCATCTTTTCTGCGCACAATAAAATCAGGCATTACCTGGTCGAGCTTTATGGTGCAGTTGCCAAGTATACTGTCTTTAAGTGTGACGGAAGTATTAAACGGGACACGGGCTCTCCAGGCCGCACCAGCAGTATGTAGTGCTAACTGTTTTTCCCGGCAGGTAAAGGGATATAAACTTTGGGGAGAAGCAGCTGCAATCTGGCTGCGGGAGCAGGGGCAGGCATACACCATATTCTGTTGCACCAGTTTATCAAGCAAAGCCCGGTAAGCAGGCAGGCGCAGGTGCTGCGAATAGTGTTGCTCAAAGTCTTTTGCGTTGCGTGGCCCCTCATCATAGTCAATCCCCATAAAATCGAGGGTATCAAAAATATCCTGCAGGTACTCCGGCCGGAAACGTACATTGTCCAGGTCGTCGATGCGGAGGGCAAGTATGCCCTGGCGTTTGCGTACCAGCGCCCAGGTGATGGCAAACGACAGCACATTGCCCAAATGCAGGTAGCCGCTGGGGGTAGGGGCAAGCCGGGTTTTTAGCTTCGTTTCCGTTTGAGGTATTAGTTGCACGACCGGAGTTTTGTTTCTGGTTGGCTTTAGCCGGCAAAGTTTGGCTTAAGCTTAAGTGTATACTAATATACCGTTTTTGTGGTTCTTTGTATAAGTGATATGCAAGCGGGAAACGTTTATCTTTAGGTTATAGTGCGGCCAGTATTTTGTCTTTTTGTACTTTGTAATCCTCTTCTGTAATAAGCCCGTTATCTTTTAGCTTACCTATTTTTTCGAGTTTAGCTATATAGTCGTCTGCATCGTATGTTATCCTGCTCGAAATCGATAGATCAGAAAGCTCCTCCTGCCGGCCAGCTAATTTTCGGAGCTTAAATGCCATAAAAGCTGTAGTACTTAATAGTGCAAGGATAATTATGAAAGATATATTGTTGTAGCTGCTCTGGCTGGCAGTTTCTGAGAGGCTGTCATTGTACAACTCTGTTGTAGTAGCCAACTGGGTCTCCAGGTTGCCGACTTTAGTTTTGTAAGATGCAATCTGGTCCTGAGATGCTTCCAGTTCTGCCCTTAAACCTTTTTGCGTGTTCACATTTAAGGTTCTAACCTCCTCCATTATTTCATTGTCTTTATCGATAATGCTTTTCTGTACCTGAATGATGTTGGAGAGGTCTTTATTGGATTTGCCACCGAAGAATGCGTTATTCTGGCCGTTATAGTATTCCCAATCCTCATAAAGTTTAGCGCGTTCCTGCATAAGCCGTGATAAACGCTGTGCTGAAGCAGATAATGGCGCCAATAAAATAATGGCAAGTAGGGAAGTATAAAATGGTGTAAAAAGTTTTTTCATAAATTAAAAGGATAGAACCAGCTGCAATATTAGTATATTTTAATGTATTAAAAATGCATATCTGTAGATGCTGAGAGGGAAGATTTCTACCTTTATTTTATTAGCTGAATTATAGTGTTTTTGCCTCATTATACTAGTAACCTTAAGCTTTCATCTGTGGCAACCCCAGGTAAAATAAAATGCCTGCAACTGTAGTGGTTGCAGGCATTTTGTACATACAGGTTTAGGCTGGCGCTTAGTCCCAGTATGTTGGTTCGGTTACTTCATTGCCATCCGAAGAGAAAACAAGATGGCGGTCGTTGCCTTTCTCGTCAAGCTCTACCTGGTAATAGCTTTTGCCGTCGCGCTCTACTACTTCTATGTCATCCAGGCGCATGCCTTTGTACTTTTGTGCTATGGCATTATTTATCGTCTGCGGAAGGTCTTTTTTGTCAATGTCGCGTTTGGCCATTACAATTTTACCGGATGGATCAAGTATAACGGTGTGGTCTACTTTGTTTACATCAAAGTCAGCTTCGTAGTTGGATCCGCTTTTTTCCCAGTCCAGGTCTGTGGCGTTGGCATATTTCTGAGCCAAGGCAGTTTTTACAGCCTGCGGTACATCCTTCTCTGCTAAATCCTGAGCATTTACTGCCCAAAAAGCTCCACTACCCATCAATGCAAATGCAATTATTGCTGCTTTCATACTTATCTGATTTAGAATTTAATAAATTAATTACAATACAAATCTAAAACGCTAATCTGAAGGAAATCTGTGATTTTAAATGCTTTAGTGAAAATCAGGAATGTACTATTAGGTTTTATTTTCCATTTTCAGGGGTGAATCTTGCCGCTACAGGCACGCCATCAGGGTCTATAAACTGCACCTGTTGCCTTGGGTAAACTGGGATGATCTTGTGAAGATATACGGGTTTGTTTAGTTCTTGGGTAATACGCAGCGTTAATTCACTTTTCCACTTGCGCCGTTCCCGTGCCCCAACCAGGTACCGTATCGTAACATTGGTCCAGGAATCTTCCAACGATATAAAGACCTGCGGCTTATCAGCTATATTATCTCCCAGGCCGGCGCGCTTTAGCAGTTTGGAGTACTGCCTGGCAGGTGTTACCATGTAATTGCCTAATAATGCTTCGGCCACGTTACCCAGCACCTGCATGGCCAGGGCAATATCTGACTCGTTTGCGACGGCCACGGCCAGCTCGTCCCAAACATAGGCGAAGTCGCGTGTTAAATTGATAACAGTACCAGTAAGAATCTCATTGTTAGGGAAGGTTACCAGCCGGCCCGTTGGCTGCTCTGCATACACAAAACCTGGCTGGTAAGGTGCGCCAATCTCCCAAACTGTTGTTGTCAGGAAATCAATGCGGTACACATCTCCAAACACATCGCCTACCCGTATGCGGTCTCCTACACGATAATACCCTTGAAAAGAATTCAGCAGCCAGCCGGTAAAACTCTCTATCGGCGTTTGCAGCGACCACGACAAGGCCAAGCCAATTAACCCCAGCGAGCCAACCAAAGCACGAATGTCGCCGGCCACCACGCTAATAGCCACGCCTATAGCAAGCAGCCATACGGCAATAGATGTTAAGGAAATAATAGCATTGGAACTGTGCCAGCGGCCAAGCACCCTTTGCAGCACAACCTTAAGTATTTTAATTAAAAGCCAGGCCAGCAACAGCGTGCCCAAAGCGATCAGCATTTTGGGCAGGTTGTACAGAAAGCTACTCCAGAGGCTTTGCAGCGAACCTATTGCCTCGCCTGCGGCCTCTTTGCTTGCGGCAACAGCAGAGGCAGTATCGGCAGTAACGGTATCCGGTAGGGTTGTGCCGGCTGTTGCTGTGTCCTGTGCTTCGGTTTGCTGCAGCGTATCGTCTTGCGCCAGAATAGCATCGTTGGGGGCAAAAAGCAGCATAATAAAACTTGTTATGGCTACAGCCAGAACGGTTGCCTGCCTGAAGTTTTTAAGCCTTCCCTGCGCGTTTTTTACTGTGGCTGCTCCTGTAGCCTTTCGGCCTTTTACCCTGCGTAACTTTGTTGTATGCCTGAGCCCGCTTTTACGCACCGGTGTGCGGCTATATACTTTATCGCTCCTGCTACGTAACGGTTTTGGCCTGTTGCTTTGGTTTTTATTTTTTCTGTTAGTTGATGGCATAATCTATAACACGGATAAAATGGCAACTGGGGTTTGTGAACCGGTTAAGATTCTTTCTCAATAGTTTCCTCTATACGTAACTAGCTGGCAAGGCAAGTGCAACGCCATTTTGCCAGCCTGTGCAGCACATACTTAACAAGTGGCAGCAAGAGTTTTATACTATACGCTACCTTCGCTGCGTTATTCCGTAGTTATACTATTTGTATGTCAGATATTAAAAAATTATTAATCGAAACGAATACTATGAAGAGCACAAGAAACCTTACAACGCTGGCCATGTTACTGGTGGCCTTATTCTTTACGGCAACCGCTTGGGCCCAGGATGCAAAACCAAAAGCAAGCCCTGCCGCTAACGCCACAGGTAAAATAGGAAACACGACAGTAACCGTAAACTACAGCAGCCCATCTGTAAAAGGACGTACGGTGTGGGGCGAACTGGTGCCTTACGGAAAAGTATGGCGGTCCGGTGCCAACGAGGCCACTACGGTAACTTTTGATAAAGATGTGATGGTAGAAGGCAAGCCGCTAGCAGCCGGAACGTACAGCTTTTATACAATACCCGGCGAAGACAAATGGACTGTTATTTTGAACAAAACAACCAAACAATGGGGTACGCAGTACGACGAGAAGCAGGATGCACTACGCGCAGAGGTAACGCCCCGCAAAGCAAAAAGTATGAACGAGCGCCTGAAATATGATGTAACCAAAGAAGGCCTGGTGCTTAGCTGGGAGAACATGGAAGTTCCCGTGAAAATTACAGCAAGCAAATAAAACAAAGTATAAATTACCATGAAAACGGCAGTTGCTACAAAGCGGCTGCCGTTTTTTTTGTAGGCTAAAGGCTGGATTGTATATAAACTTTCCTATATTAGAAAATCCAACTTATAGAAGTGCACATCTCCTACTCTTGAAAAACATGCTTACAACATTTTCGCGCGCCCTTACCCAAACTGCCGCTGCCCTTTGGGATTTTCTTAAAAACCCAGCCGACGAGCCAGAAACTGATATAGGCCATGCAGGCAAACTGCGCGTGCTGCTACAGGTGCTGCTGATCGATATTTTGGTTTGTACTGTACTTGCCGGGCTTATTACCGGTTTAGAAAAGCTTAACTTGTATAGCAGCGACAATCACGCCGTTACGGAATTTATGAGAGAGCTGCCTGTTTGGGGCGTACTACTGGTAGGGGTGGCTTTTGTGCCGCTGGTAGAGGAGTTTATTTTCAGGTATGGCTTGCGGTTCAGGCGCGGTTTTATAGCTGGCCTGTTTGTGGTACTGGTGCTAATTGCAGGAATCGTGTTGTTCCAGTTTTTGCCGGTTCTTTGGGCGCTTGGTGCTTCGCTGGTGCTTGCCGCGCTGGTAATCTTATACTTTATTAATGCATATGCCTTGGGCAATTACCTGGAGCAAGTATGGCCAAAAGCTTACAGGGTGGTGTTTTATGGCGTAGCCATTGTATTTGGGCTAATTCATATTACCAACTTCGAGTACTCTACTGCCATACTTTTACTGGCTCCTTTGCTGGTGGCACCGCAGGTAATAGGAGGTTTGTTCATGGGCTATATGCGTGTAAAGTATGGCTTCTTTTGGGGATATTTTCTGCATGCGGCCCACAACTTGTTTTTTATAGGCCTAGGGCTTCTTTTTATGGGTAACCTGGAAGAAAAGCTAAACATCAGCAACGAACATTATACGCTAAAAGTAGAAGAACACCTGCGGATGGCCCCCAATACCTCCACGGTGCTATACGCCTCCACCGACTCCATCGCCTTTGTAAATAAGAAGCTGGATGAAGTGATCAGCAGCTTGCTGCAGCAGGAACAGGTAGCTGTAACGTTTGGCAAAAGCGGGCACCTGAACAAAGTAATCAACCTGAGTTACAAAGGCCATCAAAAAGAGGGTGCAAATAACCCGGGGCAGAGCAGCAAAGTGATACTGCATGAACTAAAGAAACTTTACAACTTCGAGATCAGCACCTCTGAGTTTGAAAAGGAAGTATGGGACCTGGAGGTGAAAAACAAAAGTATACTTGCCAGCCATGCAGCACCCAAGCCAGGGCAACTTAAAATAGAAGTGTCGGAGAAAAGTATAGAGATGGAAAACGTGACGCTGGCGGATATGCTTAAATCTGTTGGCGAGACGTTTGCCGTAAGCCTCCACGACAAAACCGCAGATACAACCACGTACAACTTTACGCTTAGGAGGCATAATTTCCATGAGTTAAAAAAGGAGTTGAACGATATTTACGGTTTAACTGTGGCGCCAAGAACAATTCTGGCAGAGCAGGCCGTAGTAAGTTTCGGGAAGTAAAACCCGCCAAAGTTTTAGAAAGCTATCCGACCAAATGACCTTGCCTGGAGGAGCAAAATCTTTTAGGTTGTTCGGCTTTGAGTATTGCTTATACGGCTCAGTTGTAGTAACTTAAATAACCATACTGCCCCAAAACTATGAAAGGCAACATTACCCGCGAGCTGATTTATACTATTGCCCGGCACAGCAACTGGCAGGCAGCAGGTATAGCGGCAAAGCTTCGGAGCGAGAAAATACACGCTACTCCTCACGCTTGGACCAGTTTTATACGTTTGTTCTTGCTGGGGGCAGGAGCGAGTTTTACGCTGGCGGGCATTATCTTCTTTTTTGCCTACAACTGGGCTGATATGCACAAGTTTGTAAAGCTTGGCCTGATTGAGTTATTGCTGGTAGCCACTACTGCTGCGGCGCTTTTCTGGAAGGGCAGCAAAACAACCAAAAACATGCTTTTAACAGCGAGTACCGTGCTGGTGGGGGTACTGTTTGCCGTGTTTGGGCAAATTTACCAGACAGGCGCCAACGCCTTCGACTTTTTCTCGGGGTGGGTATACTTTGTGGTGCTGTGGGTGCTGGTAGCTAACTTTCAGCCGCTGTGGTTTATTTTTTTGGCGTTGGTAAACACTACCGTTATACTTTACACGCAGCAGGTAGCCACCCATTGGTCTTTTGCCGCCATGCTCGATGTGCTGTTTATACTTAATGCTGCTGCGGTAGTGGTGTGGGAGTTTTTAGCTGCCAAAGGCCGTGTTCGTGTGCAACACCGGTGGTTTCCGAGAGTGGTAGGCCTGGCTGCTATAAGTGCTATCACGTTAAGTATGATTTCGCTGCTTTTTTCAGAATTTAAAGCAGATTTTGGACTGGCTTATTTGCTGGGTGTTGGCATGTATGGAGTCGCCATATGGCATGGCCTTCGCACAAAAGACCTTTTCTACCTTTCTGCCATTCCCTTTAGTGCCATCATTGTGGTTACAGGCATCATACTTAGAATGGGAGAGCATTTAATGGAAGTTGTGCTGATGGTAGCCACGCTGTTTGTGATCGGCAGTATTACGTTACTTATACAATACCTGGGCAAGCTAAACCGCAAGTGGCATGGCAAATACTGAAACACAAAACCTGGACGCGCTGCTGCACGAGATAGCCCAGGAGCAAGGCGAAAGCTTTACTTATAATAGGGCAAAAATTGAGGAGGAGGCACAGCAAAGCAATTTTCAGCTATCACGCCTGGCGATGAAGGTGCTTACCATACTCGGTGGCCTTCTTGCATCGTCTACTTTTCTTGGTTTTCTGGCTGCTGCAGGTTTGTATGATTCTCCGGTAGCCATTGCAGTAGTTGGCGCAGCCCTTTTGGTTGGGGCAGAAAGTCTTATCCGTAGCAAAACAGAAGCTGCGGCAGATTCTATTGGCGTGTCGCTGAACATTATAGGCTATATACTGCTGGGTATGGGTGTGGGGCAACTTACAGATAATGCCACAGCTGTGGCCTGTGTGCTGGGTGGTGCCGCGGCCCTGGTTGTGGTGTTGTCCAGGAGTGCTATTTGCGTCTTTTTTGGCGTGCTGGTGCTTAATGGCAGTTTGCTGGGGCTGTTGGTTATCCATAAAATCGATAATGCGGCACACCTGCACATTGCCTTGCTGGCGGCTATACTTACCTACATCAGCCTGAACGAGGCCAGGCTTATTTCTTTACACGCAAAGTTAAATGCCAAGTATAGCCCCGTACTCATGGGAGTGGTTTTCTCGCTGTTGCTCATGCTGGCGCTGCTGGTGCATCAGAAGTTTTTATCTACCGCTATAGGGCATTTCTGGATATCTGGTGCCGTATTATCACTTTGTTTGCTGCTGTTGGTTTATAGTGTGATGCAGCATGCGGGCATAAAAAACACTAAAACGCGGGTTGCCATTTATACTTGTACGGTACTTATCCTGGGTCCAACCATAGTTGCACCTTCGGTTCCGGGAGCGCTGCTAGTGCTGCTGTCCAGCTTTTACATTGGGCACAGGCCCGGCTTCTGGGTTGGTTTGCTGGCGTTGGTATACTTTGTAGTGATGTATTATTACGACCTCAACATGACGCTGCTTGCTAAATCCGGGGTGCTGGTGGCGAGTGGTTTGCTGTTTCTGGGTGGGTTTGTGCTACTGAATAAATTCCTGAAAAACGATGCTGACTAAAAAAGGATGGATCATACTTGCCAACCTGGTGCTGGTGCTGGCGCTGTTTAACCTGTCGGTGGTGGAGAAGGAGGAGACACTCCAAAAAGGTGAACTGGTGCTGCTGGAACTGGCCCCCGTAGATCCGCGCTCTCTAATGCAGGGCGATTACATGCGCCTGAGCTATGCCATCAGCAGGCCCGAACTCTTCGACAGCCTCAGCCAGAAAGGGTACGTAGTGCTAAGGCTTAAGCAAAACAAGGTGGCAGAGTTGGTGCGTTTCCAGGAAAATGAAACACCGCTGCACCCGCATGAGCAGCTGCTAAAGTATAGCAAAACAAACTGGACCATTAACCTGGGAGCCGAATCATACTTTTTTGAGGAGGGGCAGGCTCCGGCTTTCGAGCAGGCCAAGTATGGCGGCTTAAAGGTAGATGCGCAGGGCAACAGCATACTAATTGGCCTGTACAACGAAAAGCGGCAACGCATACAGCCGAAGAAGCAAAACTAAAGTATACTTTAGCAAACCCCGCGCATGGAAACTATCCTACACCGCTACAAAACCATCCACTACTTTAGCTCTACTGCCAGGTTGTTTGGTTGGATGGCTACAGCCTTTGCCGTTCTTAGTGTGTACAATGGTTCGGTGGCTGCCTGGGTTTTGTTACCCGCCGGCTTTATAACACAGTTTACCTATCGCCGCACCGAAATAGATTTAACCAACAGGACTTACAGAACAGGTGTGTTGCTGGCAGGCATAACTTTCGGGAAGATGCAGCATTTGGCCGGAGTTGATTTTCTGTACCTGAACAAAAACAAGTATAACCACACGGCAGAGTCCAGGGCCTCTACGGCACAGTTCAGAAGTATAAAATACGATGGATTTTTAAAGCTGGCAGACGGCACTAAACTGCACCTGGTGCAGGAGCATACCAAAGAAAAGGCGCTGCAGCTAATGGAGAAAATCTCCGACGACCTCGGCATAGAACTGCGCGACCAGACAAACATCAAATATTTTTAAGTACCAGCCAGTTTTGCTGAGCAGCCGTTAAACCAACGCAGCCGTTCCGGTGGCAGCCGGAGCATTTTTAGCCCAGCCTTTGCGCTTTATTAAGCTTGTGATCTGAGCCAGGTGGTGCTCGCCATGCCATGCGTATACACCAATGTGCTGCCGTATAGTTGTTTCCCCTGATTCCGGGTGTGTAAATTTACGCTCTAGCTGCTCTGGCGTAAGGCACTTAAGCATAACTACCCAACGTTGGTGCAGCGCCTCTACTAGTGCAAGCGAAATGTCGGTGCTGGCAAGTAAACTATCCGGCAATTTAGCCCATTCATCTTCATGGTAAGTGCGTATGGTTGGCACATCCTCAGTAAGCGCCAGTTTCTGCCTGATATAGCCGTTCATGTGGCTATCCGGGATGTGGTGTATTACTTGGCGCAACGTCCAGCCTTCGGGGCGATAGCACGTATCTAGCTGTTCTGGAGTTAAGTTGGCTATTGCCTCACGCAATTTGCCTGGCAGTTGGGCAATGGCTAAAATATGCTGCTCCACCTGGAGTTCATCAGATGCATTAGCTGAAGGGTTATACTTGCCGATAGGGTAGCGTAGCAATTCCAGTTCTTCTTCTGACATAGGGCTAAGTTTTTAAAGTGAGGGAGCTACTAGTTTTACGAGTTTCATACTTTAATGGAGCAGGCGCTATTCCAAATCTTTTTAGAGTCAGGCAGGTTACAGATAAAGAAGTTACTCTACTTTCTCCACCACAAAGTTTAAGGCATTGTCCAGGATATAGGTAATGCGGTGCTTGCCGCCGGTGGGGCAGCAGTTGGGGTCGGTTTCGAGGTAAACAGGAAAAGTGCGTACCAGCCTGTTGTCTCCTATTTCAAATTCATCGTGGCCCATGTAGTCTTTCTCCAGTTCGGCGGGTAATGCCGGTATTGTAAGTTCTCCCCAATATTCACGCTCAAACTCATAGCCATACACTTTGCCGTAACTGCCGCTACCGCTGCCACTCACAAACACCAGCAACTCGGGTTTAGTGTTGTTGTTCAGGTCGGTAACTACGCTATTAGTTACGCTGCCTTCAATGGCTTCGTCTATCTGGGTAGGTTGCCCATCAGGCCGCTCTACTACTATTGTAAGGCTGCGTTGCGAGCCCTGCCCGGTGGTGCGCACTTTAAAAGACAGGCCCCCGGCTACCAGTTGCTCTGTGTAGCTTACGGTATTATCCTGGGGTTGGGCAGGTTGTTGTTCGGGTGCTGCTTCCTGCTGCTCTGCCTCCTGCTGTGCGGGCTCACTACTGCACCCCATCAAAAAAAGAGCACCAAGCAAAGCCATAAGTATAAAGCGGTACATCATATTACTGCAAAGCGATTTAAAGTATAAAAGTGAAGATGCATTTTTTAGGTGTAAAAGCAAAGCTTACAAGCCGTTGCCCTGTGCTGCGGAGCAAGTATAAGTACAGCCTTAGCGTTGCATAAAGGCAACATGCGGAAAGCTATATTAACCTGTCTGCATTAATTTGCCGTAAGCTTTAGCTATGGCAATAGTAAGGTACGACTGGCAAGAGCGGCAGTATGCTTTGTTGCCTCCACATTATCAACTTAAAGTATAAACCAATTTGAACCTAGCTATGGCAGACGCAGCAAACACAAAGTATACGGTTTTGATTACAGGCGCATCGGGTGGCATCGGAAAAGAGCTTGCCGATATTTTTGCAGCTAACGGACACCGGCTGGTGCTCGTAGCGCGGTCAGAAGAAAAGTTGGATAGTATGGCAGTACAGTACGCTATAAAGTATGGCACCCAAACCAAAGTTATTTCCCTGGACCTTACCGTACCAGAAGCTCCCGATAATTTGTTTGAGCAACTGCACAACGAAGGCATACAAGTAAATGCGTTGGTAAACAATGCCGGTTTTGGCAACTATGGCTACTTTAAAGAAACTGCCCTGCAAAAAGAACTGGATATGGTGCAGCTAAACATTGTTGCTCTTACGCACCTGTGCAAGCTGTTTCTGCACCAACTTAACCCGGGCAAGCCTGCTAAAATACTCAATGTGTCGTCTACGGCTGCTTTTCCGCCGGCAGGGCCGCTAATGGCAGTATACTATGCCACCAAAGCCTATGTGCAGTCTTTTACAGAGGCGCTGGCCACCGAGCTGCAGCAGGATAATGTAACCGTTACCGCCTTGTGCCCCGGCCCTACAGAAACTAACTTTCAGGATGAGGCTAACCTGCGTGGTTCCGGCTTGTTTAGCAAGCAATTTATAGCTGATGCGCAAGGGGTAGCACAGGCAGGCTACGAAGGCATGATGGCCGGCGAAGTGGTAGTCATTCCGGGAATTCAAAACAAGCTGACGGCTTTAACCGCACAACTGATGCCCCGGAGCTTTGTGCGCAACATGGTAAAGCGGGTACAGGAAAAGCGGCAGTAGAGAAGATAGTTCGAAGTATAAGCCTACACAAATCCCATAACCCAAAGCAGCAGGTAAAGCACAATGGCATTAAAAACGGCTGCATTCAGCAGCTGCTCTTTGTTCTGCCACATCATTAACCCAAACACCGCTACCAGCACAAAGCAGATGGGGATAAACATGAACTCTGTGAAGATGCCCGGCCCTCTTTTTAACTCATGCTCCTTGTTATCGATAACCATGTAGCCTTTTACAACTGTATGGAAAATGGGCGTGGCTATAAAACGGGCAGAATCGGCCCTCCAGTATTCAAAGCTTTGGTGTTTGTAAAAAGGAAGTATAAAGTTGCCAGCGTATAAAAACTCATTGTCCAGCTTTGTGGTGGATGGCTTATTGGAAAATTTACCTCTGGAGGTGTGGTATACCGCTCTGCGGCGCTCTATTTTCTCAACGCTATCTATGCGGGGCAGCAGAAACAGGTCAAAGCAAAAAGCAATAACCAATGCCAGGCACAGCATATGAAAACGTCTGCAGAGCCAGATAGCCCATTTAGGCAGCGAGTCGGCATAACTCATGTAAGTTTGTTTGCGGGTAAATGTTAAAGATGGTTAAAGTTAGAGAGTAACTCAGAAATTTTATACATTTTTAAGAAAACACTTGCAGCTAAATGAAACAACTTATACTACTGCTACTCTGCTGTCTGATTACGTTACCGCTATTAGCGCAGCATAAAGTGCAAGGCCGTGTGGTTGATGAGCATACAAACGAGCCTATTGAGTTTGTATCTGTATATGTAAACACCACCACTATTGGCGCTACCACCAATGCAAAAGGAGAGTTTGCGCTGCAGGTGCCCCATGGCCGCTACGAAATTATTGTGTCTTACCTGGGTTATGAGCCCATAATCTACGCCTTTAATACAGAAGAATTGCCCAAGGCCATACTTTTTAAGCTGCGGCAGAGCGAGCACAAGCTGGCAGAGGTGGTAGTGGAAGGTAAGCGTGATCCGGAGTGGTACCAGCACCTCGAAACATTTAAGCAGAATTTCCTGGGTAAAAGTGAGTTTGGGAGGCAATGCAAGTTGCTAAACCCGGAAGTACTCACCATCACCTTCGACCCGCAAACGGCTTTGCTGGAGGTGAAATCTGAAAAACCGCTCCTGATTGAAAACCCTGCACTAGGCTACAAAATAGAATACCTGCTCACCGAGTTTAAGTTTTACATGCGGGATGGTTATGTGATGTATCTGGGCTATCCGAAGTATACTTTAATGAAAGGCGGACAAAGCAAGCAGCGCCGCTGGGAGCGAAACCGTACCCGCGCCTACCAGGGTTCTGCCATGCACTTTGTGCGGGCCCTTAGGCAAAAGCAGCTGGAGGAGCAAGGTTTTAACCTGCGCCGCCTGTACCGGCTACCCAACCCCGACAGGCCAACCGACGAAGAGATTGCCGCAGCAAAGGCAGGCATAAGAGAGGCCGGCGGCGCCATAAAACCAGATGATGCGCGTGCGGATATACTTGCACGAGCAAGGTTGCCAAAGCTAATTGAGCAGCTCGATAAAAATCCTGTGCCTTATGCAGCGTATCTGTATGCTGCTGGTGATGAGGTAAAACTGCAGTTCGAGCATTTTATGCAGGTAGTGTACACCGGCGAAAAAGAAGAGATAGACTATGTGCAGCAGCTAAAGCCTTTTAACCCACCTAAGCCCAGCTACCAAACCTCGGTGCTGTCGTTGCAAACGGAGTATGTGCTGCTGGATAAAAATGGAAGTATACACGAGCCGCTGGGGGTACTCTTTGAAGGCTACTGGGGTTTTGAAAAGCTAGGCGACATGGTGCCGCTGGATTACATGCTGCAATAGCCTGCACACGCTGATAAAGTAAACGGCCCGCTATACTTAGGCATAAGTACAGCGGGCCGTTTACTTTAAATATGGCTTAGTGCTACTTGTTTAGCGGTGCACCCACAGGAATAGCGCAATCGTGGCCTGGCTGGCCGTGAGGCGGGTTAGTGCCTGCTGTTACTGCCCCTTGCTGTACCTGTACTGGCTGCTGCAAAGGCGTTGTGGTGGTGGTTGGCGGTACGTTTAAGTTCGGCTGCACCGGTGTGCTTAGTGGTGCACCAACCGGGATGTCGCAACGGTGGTTTGGTTGCCCGTGCTCAGGGTTTAAGCCAGCAGTTGCGCCTTGCGCTGCCGTACCGGTAGCCGGAGTTGTTGTATTTACTGGTGCTGTTGTAGCAGCTGGAGCTGTGTTTGTCGTTTGTTTCTCGCCCTCAGAGCAGGCAACAAATCCTAACACGGCAACAGGCAACAAAATGCGGGAGATTAGTCTCATGTGATATGGTTTTAATAAGGTAGCTTCAGTAACAGAACTACTTGTGTTTTTGTTTCTACTAAAGTATAGAATTATTTTTAAACACCATACTTGCCCGCTGCAGTTAAAGAATATTACTGCGTAATAGCTAACAGCAGGCTATGCGTTTTTTTGAGGAGATAGCTTTTTAAAGAGGAAATATACTACTCCGTATATGAATACCCATGAAGCAATATCAAGCACAAATTTTAAGGTAAACACACCCTCCGTAAAAATATCATACTCAAAGCCTGCCAGCTTGTGCACGATTTTTACAAGTATATAAGTTATCAAAAGCGGAATAAAGGCAAATACCCTGGAGTTCGTGTTCATATAATTTTTCTTTTAGAGTAGCATCGGCTACGTTTGGATGTTTTGTTTTTGTGGTGCACCTGGCAAAGTATAAACTATACAGTAGCGCTATGCATTGCCTTTGTTGTTTTCTTCAACCCTGTAAGCTACCATTTCTGCTATTAAATTTAGAGGGATGGGTTGGTTTAACGGAAACTGTACAGAGCCTTTGCCTTGCTTATACTTTGCTAACTCCGCCGCAAACGCCGTATGCCCGCTAGGTGTGGCGTAAAAGCCAATGTGCTTTTTAAAAGCGGCAAAGTATACTAATGGCTTACCATTGGTTTTGTAAGCCGGCATGCCATAACTTATACCCTCGGTTGCACCAGGGGCTTTCTCTTTTACGATGGCCCGTAATTGGCATAGTACCTGCTGCGTGTCCTCGGCAAAACATGCGATGTACTGGTCTACGGTCTGGTACTTCTCCTTCATCGTGCAGGCAGCGGATTACTTCAGATTTTTACCGAAAAATTCGACGGTGCGTTTCCAGGCTAGTTCTGCTGCTGCTTTGTCGTAGCGGGGGGTGGTGTCGTTGTGGAAGCCGTGGTTTGTGCCCTCGTACACATAGGCGGTGTATGCTTTGCCATGTTCTTTTAGGGCTTGTTCGTAAGCAGGCCAGCCTTCGTTTACGCGCGCATCCAGTTCTGCGTAGTGCAGCAGCAGCGGGGCTTTTATTTGGGGTACATCCTCGGTTGGCGCCTGTCCGCCGTAAAAGGGCACGGCAGCCGCCAGGCCAGGAATGCGCACAGCCATCATATTAGAGACCCAGCCGCCAAAGCAAAAGCCAACCACGCCCACTTTGCCGTTGCAGCGCTTGTGGTCTTTCAGGTAATCGTAGGCGGCTATAAAATCTTCCAGCATCTCGTTTCTGTCGCGTTTGCTTTGCAGGGTGCGGCCTTCGTCGTCGTTGCCGGGGTAGCCGCCTAGTGGAGTCAGCGCGTCTGGGGCAAGCGATACAAAGCCTGCCAATGCGGCCCTTCTGGCAACGTCTTCTATGTGCGGGTTCAGGCCACGGTTTTCATGTACCACCACAACACCTCCCAATCTTTTCTTCGCATTGGCTGGCATCGAGAGCAGAGCTTTTATTTTGCCGCCGCCCCTCGGAGACTGGTAGTAGATGTACGCTGACTTTATGCCCGGATCATCGGCCTTCACCTGAACCCCTCTCTTGTAATCGGGCATCAGGAAACTTGTGAGCGAGGCAAGTGTAAGGCCACCTATAGCATACACCGACAGCTTTTGTATAAACTCGCGCCTGTTTACGCGGTTGTGTGCATAGTCGTCGTACAGGTCGAATACCTCTTGTCTGATGTCCTCTTTCTTGATCTCGTTCATGGGCTTGTAGGTGAGGCGGTTAGTGTTAGTTCTGTAATTGGGTTAACGTACTTGGCTAAACTGTGGCGTAGCTACGGTAAAGGTGTGGTTAGCTAATGATATTCTTTAAATAATAAAAGCACCTGCTATCATAGCCATCATCAACCACAGCATAGCAATTCCGCCTAATATGAATGATGATACTAAATAGATTTTGCTTTTCTTCATTCCGTACTGGTGGTGCATTCCAGATGCAAGTGCTACAAACCCTATCAGGATTACAGAGTTTCTTACCTTAACGCTATACAGATTGAAGTCAATCAAGTAGTTGAAGGCACTTATACTTGTTATTTCTCCAGGGTCGGTGATATTACTGTATGCTATGTGTAGTAGCACAAAGAGAATCACATTTACTACTAATAACAATGCAGCTATCAGTACTCCACTCTGCTCTTTGAATTTAAGAACAATAAAAGCTTCTACAACGAAGGCTACAAACAGAATGGCAATAGTACTTATATCTAACATTCTTAACTTTATTTTTAGCTAACGCATTGGGCTATGCGGCTGCATAGCTGCCGTATAGGTTTTGTTAGGTGTAGATTTATTCTTGGTATTGCTCCAAACTTGTTAATTTGTTCTCTAAATTTTCAGCTAAGACAAGTTCATTAAAGCAAAATTTACAAATCCAGTCATCACCATTAAAATATCCTTCCGTCTCTGTGTAGTCGTTGGGACTTTCACCTATTGAGACAAAGCATATTTCACAATGGTCGTGAGTCCAGCCTTTTTCTTCTAACTTGAAATATTGCTCGTCGAATTTTTGCCCCATGTACAGATGTGTCGCTGTATTAGACTTTTTGTTGATTAATGCAGGTCTTGAAAACCATTTCATAAACTTCCATTCTGAGTTTTTCAATTCAGAAACCATTTCTCGGATATGCTCGATTTCAACATTTCCTGATGGAAGCTTAACGAAAGTATGTTTCATTCATATTTTAATTTACACCTAACGTACTGGTATAGCAGATTGCAAGGTGTCAACCGAAGCACTACTGCTATACTTTGTTGTATGGTGATTTTTTACATTCTCTTATAGGCTGGATTGGCTCTCAAAGTCATCATTTTAGGATTTTCTATTTCATTCTGTATGATTACCCAATCCGTCTTGAAGTTAACAGGAATCTTAGCCTTCTGCCTTACAAATAAAATCAAAGAGTCTGTTCTGACCTGATATAGGAATGGCTCCAGTCCATGAAACATTATCTGGGATGTTGAGTCAACTTTGAACTCTTTTTCTTCATCCAATGAGATGATTGTGATTTGCCTGTCACCTGTTACTCCCCAATTCTTGGATGTGATATAGAGTTTGGAGCTATCTTCTTTAGAGACTAATTCCACCTGAGAAAAGGTAGGTTCCATTGAATCAGAAAGCTTATTTACTGCTACCAGAAAGAATAGCCCCGCAACCGTTACTAAGACCAGAATTACTATTCCTACTGTTTTCATCTATAACTTAATTACCATACAACTACTGTGTAAACGTCATCGTGACGTTTATCTGCACTATATAAGGCATTGTTTTCCTGAAGCCTTAGAGCTGCTTTTGCAGGTACGCATCATATATTATATATACAATACAAGATAATACTATATGTTGAACATGACAAACACTTTGCTGGGTTAAGTTGTAGGAGTTTTAATTTGCTGGTAGCAAGCGGTTTAATAATGAGTCTGGCATTGCTTTGCAGAAATAGATAAGCCTTCTCTGTTGCGCTTTCAGGTGCCTTTTAGCTAATTTTATTCTATGGGTTTAGTTGCTTTTATAAACGTTTATCAACGGCTGGTAACTATACTGCAAAAGTATAATGCCGCTACTTATAACAACTCTGATCTGTCTTCTCGAGCTGCTCCACCTGGAAGCCTTTGCTCTTGGCTTGCTGCACCATCAGGTTGTATACAGCGTCATCCAGGGTAGGGGTGCGGGATAGTATCCAGAGGCTTTCGCGGTCTGGGGTGCCCACAAGTACGTGCTGGTAGTCGGGGTCCAGTTCCAGCACCCAGTAATCGCCTTTAAAGGGCCAGAAAAACTGCACCTCTAGTTTGCTGTTGCTGCTGCCCTCTACAGGGTAAGCCTTGCCTTTAATATCCTTCACCTTGCCGTCAGGGCCATTTTTGCGGCAGTAATTGTATACCTCTACATAACCTTCGGGGTGTGGGGTGTACTCGGCATACACGCAATGGCAGCCTTTCTGGAAGCGCTGTGGCAGCGCAGCTATCTCGTACCAGCGGCCCTTGTACTTTCTTAGGTCAACGTAGGGTACAGTTTCAAGGGGAGCATGCTTTTTACTGCGGCTGTTTACAAGTATGGCCGCTACTGCCAGCGCGCCTGCACCAAGTATAATTTTGTCTTTTTTGTTCATAGCCGTAACAGTTTTTAAAGCTGCCTGGCCATTTTATAGTGTTGTATAGAGCCAAACAGCAGGTACGATTTTTCTTCTATCTCATACCCGTTGCGGCGGTAAAAGTTTACTGCATTTTCGCGGGCCTGCAGCATTATGCGGGTGGCGCCAAGTTGTCGTGCGCGCGCCTCCTGGTACTGTAGCAGCTGGTCGCCTAGCTTTTTGCCCTGCATGTCGTGGCGTATGCCCATAAACCGGATTTGTGCCTCTTGTGGCGTAGCCAGGTGCATGCGGCAAACGCCTAAAGCTTCGCCGGCGTCATCTACAAGCATGGCATGTATGGCGGTGGCGTCGTCGTCTGCGCGCTCGCTGCCTTCTGGCTGGCCCCAGGGCTGGCGCAGCGTTTGGTAGCGTAAGCGGTAATACTGCTCAAATTGCTCTGGTGTGGCAGGCTCTATTATCTGCATAATCTAGTTTTAAAGTGGTGCACCAGCTACAGGGCGGCGCTTAAATGATAACCGTCGGGTTTATGCCTGGTCAAATCGAACAGGTCGTGAGTAAAACGGATGGTGGTTAAATTAATAGGGTTAGAAGTATAAATTTAAAATGGCGAAAGCATAAACAATTTACGGTGTAACAATGCAGCAATTTAGCAGGCAAAAGATAACTTTGTCAGTCTAATATAGGTAAAATCAATTTTTAAAGTATAACCCGAAAAGATAACTATGGCATCTTTTGATATTGTAAGCAAAGTTGACCCGCAAACGATGGATAACGCTGTAAACGTTGCCCGCAAAGAGATCATGAACCGCTACGATTTCCGCGACACCAAAGGCACACTAGACTACGACAAGAAAGAGAACGTGGTGCGCATTACCATGGAAAACGACATGCGTGTGCAACACACAGAGGATGTGCTGATTGGCAAAATGGTGAAACAGGGCCTAGATGCCACCGCCCTCGATTTCTCTAAAGAGGCTTACCAGAGTGGTGCCATGGTAAAAAAGGACATCAAAGTAAAGGCTGGCATCGAAAAAGACACGTCTAAAAAGATCATGAAGATCATCAAAGACAGCAAACTGAAAGTATCGGCCGCCATTATGGACGAGACAATTCGCGTTACCGGCAAAAAAATAGACGACCTGCAGGATGTAATTGCCCTGATGCGCAGCAACAGCGAAGAAATAGGTATGCCGCTGCAGTTCGTGAACATGAAGAGCTAATACATACCTGTTACTTGCTGGTTGGCTACGCTTTTAGCAACAGCTTAAAGCGGGTGCAAAGGTATGGTTTGGCTACAACAGCAGGAGCAACATTAAAGTATAAGTATAGCCACTAACGGGCAACAATCCACACTAAAATAACTTAACTATGGAAATTTTCGCGAATCCGGATACCTGGATAAGCCTGCTGACGCTGACCTTTATGGAGGTGGTGTTAGGTATAGACAACATCGTGTTTATCTCGATTATCGTGAGCAGGTTGCCAAAAGAGCAACAGGCAAAAGGCCGCAATATTGGCCTTACGCTGGCGTTGGTTTTCCGTGTTATCCTGCTTTTGTTTATATCCTGGATCGTGAGTGCCAGCGACCCTATCTTCTCCATAAACATACCTTTAACAGAAGAGGACTTTGCCGTGTCGTGGCGCGATATCATACTTTTTGCCGGTGGTTTGTTCCTGCTGGCTAAGTCGGTTACCGAAATCCACAATAAACTGGAAGGCGAAGAAGAGGGCCACGGCGAAGTAAAGGCATCTGCTACCTTAAGCAAGGTGCTTATCCAGATTATCCTTATCGATATCGTATTCTCTTTCGACTCCATACTTACAGCCGTAGGATTGGCGCAGGAAGTGCTGATCATGATTATCGCCGTGATTGTGGCAATGGGTATTATGCTGATATTTGCCAAGTATGTAAGCGATTTTGTGAACAAGCACCCAACAGTAAAAATGCTGGCTTTATCGTTTCTGATTCTGATTGGCTTTATGCTGGTGGTAGAGGCGCTGCACCAGCACATACCAAAAGGCTACATATACTTTGCTATGTTCTTCTCGCTGATGGTGGAAATGCTGAACCTGCGCCTGCGCAAGAAAACCACCCCAGTAGTGCTGCGGCAGAACGAGGTAATTGATGCCGATAAAACAGAAATACTCTAAAAGATCATGTGGTTTTAAAAGATGAAGGGGGCAGCACTTGGCTAAAGTGCTGCCCCCTTCGGTTTTGATGCTGGCCCATACTTATGGTAATATCGTTGAAGTGTAACTACAGCGGTAAACAAGATTGGTCTGAAGCTGCGAAGGTTTGTTCTTATTTTCTGCAGCAAAGTATAAACCAACCCAAAAGCGGCGCGAATGCTGTTGCCACCGCTGATGCTGCACTTATCCAAAAAAATCTTTACATTAGAATAGCAATATATAACCTGAAAATTAACCGGCTATGCCATACCGCCACCGTACATTTGCTGTATTTATACTTTTGGCTATTGCCAGCTTTGTTTTGCTTAGTTTATGCTTGCTGATGCCCCCTGCTGCTAAACCAGCAGATGCACCGGCAACTGAGTTTTCGGCGGAGCGGGCCATGCAGCATGTGCAGCAAATTGCCAAAGAGCCGCATGCCATGGGCACCACAGCCCATGCCGAAGTAAGGGCTTACCTGTTGCAGCAAATGCAGGTGCTGGGCCTGAACCCCCAGGTGCAGGAAACTACGGCGGCAAACGAGGTGGCCGTAGGTTATGTGTATAACCTGGTGGGGAGGTTAAAAGGTAACGGCAATTCTGATAAGGCCCTACTCGTAATGGCCCACTACGACTCGCAACCCAATGCGCGCGGGGCCGGCGACGATGGTGCTGGCGTGGCGGCTATACTTGAAACGGTACGGGCGCTACAACATGGCAAGCCGCTGGCGCATGATGTCATTGTGCTCTTTACCGATGGCGAAGAGTATGGCTTATATGGGGCAAAGGCATTTCTGAAGCATCCTTGGGCTGCAGAAGTAGGGCTGGTGCTAAACCTGGAAGGGCGCGGCACCGAAGGCCCTAGTATGACCTTTGAGCTAAGCCCGGAAAATGGCTGGCTGGCAAAGCAGTATATCCAACATGCGCCTTATCCCTTTGTAAGCTCGCTAGCCTACGAAATTTATAGCCGCATGCCCAACGATACCGACTTCACGGTGTTTAAAAATGCAGGTTATAGTGGTTTGAATTCTGCTTTTATTGATGGTTTTGTACATTACCATAAAGCAACCGACTCCCCCGAGAACCTTAGCCTGAACACCGTGCAGCAACACGGCACCAACCTGCTTGCGTTAGTGCAGCATTTCGGGAACACCACCTTAGCACACACCAAGGCCCCGGATTCTGTCTTCTTTAACGCGGCAGGCGGCTGGGTGATAAATTATCCGCAGGAGTTAAACATACTTTGGGTCATCCTTACTACCGTGCTGCTGGTGCTAACGTTGGTAACAGGTATTAGAAAAGGAGCTTTTACTTTTGCACAGGCTCTTATCAGCTTTGTTGCTGCGTTGGTGCTGCTTGTGCTGGTGGTAGGTTTGTTTGTGCCCCTAAACAGCCTGGTGCTGGATATGTTGCCGCTTACGCACCGCACTAACGGCGTTTACAGCACCAATGCCTTTTTCATAGCGTACCTGCTGCTGGCTTTGGGCTTGTTTCTGTTGCTTTGCTGGCTTGCGCTGCGCTGGCTGCCATTGCTGGCCTTGGTCATGGGGGTGTTTATACTTCAGTTCATACTTGCAGCGCTAATTTTCTTTACTATCCCAAACGCTACCTACCTGCTCATGTTTCCGTTGCTGTTTAGTATGGCAGGTATGCTGGTTATACTTTTAAAAGAGCTGCACAAAGCTGAGACGTTGAGCGGCGGCTTTGTGGTGGTTTTGCTCTTGGCTGCTGTGCCTGCCGTGTTTATATTGATGCCCATTGTGCATGTTGTTTTTGTGGCCTTCAGCTTGCAAATGCCTGTCGGTGCTATTGCCCTATTTGTATTGTTGCTGGGCTTTTTGCTGCCTTTGCTCTACATCGTAGGGCAAAGTTTCAGGTGGGGGCAAATGCCGCTGTTGCCCTTGCTGTTTTTGCTGGCAGGGGCGGTGCAGCTTATACTTGCCCTGCAGCAGGAGCAGCCATCTGCGCAGCAGCCACTACACAGCCACGTAAGCTACTACACCAATGCGGACAGCGGCAAAGCGTACTGGGCATCATATTACCAAACCACCGACGGCTGGAATAGCCAGTTTTTCTCCAACGCCCGGCAGGAGCCACTAACCGAAATTTACCCACACGCCCGGCTGCAATACCTTAAAAGCGATGCCGAACCTATTGCCGTAGCTGTTCCTGTAGCAGAGGTTATAGCAGACTCAGTTGCCGGGGAACAGCGTTGGCTGCGTTTGCGCCTGAGCTCTAAACGCGGTGCAGCACACCTGGAGCTTGTTTTGCAGCCGCATGCGCCAGATGCAATCAAAAGTATAAACCTGGCGGGAGAGGACGTGCCTTTGAACCCTGTGGATGCCCAGGAAGGAAAGGTGTACTATGCTATCCTGCATGGGTTGCCGGCAAGCAAGCAAGTGCAACTGGAGGTTCGTTTAAAAGCGGGTGTTCCTCTAACCTTGCACTTGTACGACCAATTTATAGGCTTGCCGCAGGCCCTGGTAAAAAAGCCAAAGCCTGCACACGTTATTGCCGAATCCGGGAGGAGCAGTAACCTGACGGTGGTGCGCAAAAGTTATACTTTTTAATGGTGGCAGGTATATAGCAAAGTTGCAACTGCACTTTAAGGGGATATTGCACAAAGTATAATCCTTATGTCCAGATAGGTAGTATAGGTAGCTAAACGCATACTTGTATCTACCCATGTTTATAGATAAGCTACTCTCCCTGGCTATTGGATTATTGTTTTTACTTGTACTTTCCTGCGACGGCCCCACGAAAGAAACAGACACAAAGGCCCCAGCATTAACTTCGCAGCAGACCCTGGCAAACAATCCTGTTTTTTGGGATTATGCTGCCAGCAGCAACATGTTGCAAGCCGAAATCAGCCGCCTGGCCATTGAAAAAGGCAATAGCGAACAGGTGGTGGCATTAGCAGAAAAAGCAGCCAGTTTTCATAGCAATGCGCTGCAGCAGCTGGAGGCCATTGCCAGCCAACACGCAACCATACACTTACCCGATAGCTTAACAGGGGCCGACAGCGAACTTGTAAAAGAGTTTGAGCAACTCGATGTAGCGGAGTTTAATGTGCGGTACCGTTCGTTTATCAACAGTACACACCGGGCACAACTATCGCGCTATGATGAAGCGCTGCGAAAGGCAAAAGATAAAGAAACAAGAGAGTGGCTGATGGCGCTGCTGTCGCACCTCCACGAGGAGTTGGAGCAGCTAAATAACATGGATACTCTGGCTGAGGAACCAGTACGGTGATGGAAAGTATAACTTTCTAGAAGTCGTTTCTCCAGATCTCGGAGGCTTTGCGTGCCATCCTGAAGAACAGTTCACGCTCCAGGCCGGCTACCTGTCGGGCCTCGCACTCCTCATATCCGTTTTCCACGGCATTTAGGTAGTCATAGTATAACTGGGCCATTTCAAGCGAGTCGTCTTCAAAGCACTCTGCCAAATCTTGCTGGGTAGCTTTTTGCGGCTCAAACACCTTAGACGGGTACAGCTTGTCGAGCTGGTAGATCAGGTAGCGCTGCTGGGTTTTGTTTTGGCGCCCTCCGAAAAACTGCTCAATATCCATGTCTTCTTCGTCTTCCAGTTCATCCAGGTCATCTTCAACGGCCATGGGTTCATACACAATAATATCGTGGCCAGTAAGCTCCAGGTACTCGTCAAACTGCTCTTTTATCGGAATAATGGTAGGAGTGTCGTAAGGTTTGTTCAGTACGTCGGCCATGTGCAGGGCAATTTCTTTGCCTTTTTCGCCGGCGGCAATAAGCATTTGGTTAAACTGCGTAAAGTCGCAGCCCATGTAAATAAATTTGTACTCATCATCCAGCACAGTAAAGCACCACAGCGTGATAAACTCTGTGTCGTCTATCACAACGGTGTCGATGTACAGTTCATTAATCTGTACGTAGATCGGTGAATATTCCTGAGCGTCCATAGGCTGGCCTTAGTGAGTACAACGTCTGTTAAGCTACCTGCTAGTACAGGTGTAGTTTAAGCGTATACGGAGATTATCGCCATATGGCGAACCTTCTATATATAATTTTACATGGAAGATTATGGAAGAGGATCAGAGTACAAAAAATAGCACTTACTCGCTTAAGTTTTTGCCTTTAACCTTAGCCCTTGTAGTAATGTACTCAAATGGCATACTTTAGTTACCGGGTAAAGGGGTGTAAGTATGATTTTTGTTTGTTTTTAGTTAATTATTTTTAGTTTATAGATTGATTGTACTTTCCTCAGCCTGTTTTAATGGTGCAGCTAAGTATAAAATGACGGTAGTTACGCCAGCATTCGCAGGCAGCACGTTAATTGAACTGTTTTGCGTTTATAGTATAAACAAATCAACGTATCTGCCAGATGCGCTCTATAAATTGTTGTGCATTGCCATAGGCTATTTTCTCCAGTTGCTGCTGTGGCAAGGTATGTTTAAGCTTCTCAAGTATAAAGTTATAGCTGGTGCCGGCATGCTCGTGTTCGCTGTAGTAAAAAGGAAAGCGTGCCGGGTCCGGATGGTCAGCAAAATAAAAGTAATCGGCGCCAAAGCACAAGGCATTTTGAGCGCCCATGTTCAGGCCGTGCAGCATGTGGTGGATCAGGGCTTCGGGGTCCTGGGTGTTCAGGAAGGAGCGCAGAAAGTTCATGCCTATTAAGCCGTTGCGGCGTATTACCTCCTGTGCCAGCTCGTTGGGCAGGTTGCGGCGCTGGTCCCACATAGCCCTGAAGTTGGAGTGGCTGGCAATAACCGGGACATCGAGCCGCTCATTGTCTATGTGCGTCAGTATATCATAGGCCAGGGCATCGCTGGTATGGGACAGGTCTATGGCAATTTGCCGGCCATGTATGTAGTCAAGCAGCATTTGGCCGTCGCGTGTAATGCCTTTGTCGGAGAAGTTGCCGCCGCCAAAGCGGTTCGCGTCGTTGTGCGTCATGCTGATATAAAGGATCCTGCCGCAGGCATCTATGATCTTCTCCAGCTTCTTAAAACCATCTTCCAGGGGCTCGTCTTCTTCGCAAAAGCCAGAAGCGTTTTCCACGGCGGCCACCATACCAATGCCGTTAGGGTTATGCAATGCCTGCTGCAGCTGTGCCGGTGTGGTTACAGCATGCAAGCCGCAGTTGTTATCGTTGGCCAGTTGCGCAAACATATCGCGTTGCAGGGCTGCATAGTTTGTGCTGCCCGGTGCCGTTGCACAATAAATGGCCATTACCTGAAGCTTCACGTTTCCTGCTGTGAGGGCGGGCAGGGCGCAACCAATCTCAGCTATATTGTCCAGGGTGGCGTTGGGTACATCAGTTAAGTATACCAGCAGGTCGCAATGCAGGTCTATGATCGGGTAAGGCTGGGAAGTGGCTTGTGTGCTCATAAGCAAAGTATAAACTGTATTTTACAGCAAGTATAAGCGAAATACCTGCAATAGGGTTATACTTTTATACTCGGAGGTGGTTTTGGAGAGGGCCAGGAAATGATCCTGGCCCTCTCTGCAGGAAGGCTGCTGTTCCGTAAACTAGGTTAAGCGTTAGGTGCTTTTACTCTGAAACGTATAAAACAGGGCCTATACGCTTAAATAAATGGCTTTAGCGTTGTGAAGTATTTTGGTATGTTTTGCATTAAAAATCCTCGTCATCGTCTCCGCCATTGCCGTTGTTTTGGTCGCGGTTACGGCGGTTGCTATCATCGCTGTTTATGCGGTAAGTAAAGCCCAGGTAAAAAATGCGGCTCTGGCGGCGGTTTTCGGCCTCTGTTCTAAAACCGGGGCCGTAGCTCAGGAAGTTGAACTGGCGGGTGTTAAACAAATCGGAAACGCGCAACGATACAGTACCTTTTTTCTTAAGCACATCTTTTTTCATGGCCAGGTCTGCACTGTACATCTGCTCCATGCGGCCTTGTATATCTGGCATAGGAGCACGGTAAAAGCCAGATAGCTGAATGTTGAGGTCTTCCCAGACTGTGAAAGTAGAGTTGAGTTTGGAGTTCCAGCTAAGCTGCGCGTTACTTAACTCTGTATCGCCCTGGCCTGTGTTAAGCTGCGTTCTGAAGCCGGAGATGCTACCATTTAAACGCCACCATTTCGCAACCGGGTAATTAAAGCCAAGTTCGGCACCGTAAGCCTTGTTGTCAGAGATGTTCAGGAAAGTGGTTTCTGTGGCAGGTTTTCCATCTACTAAAAATGTGGTAGGAAGCCTGAACCGCTCTATCTCATCCAGGGTGTGGCGGTAAAAGACAGTCGCATTAATAGAGGCTTCTCCCCAGTATTTTAAGTACCCAAGCTCCAGGGAATTTACAAACTCTGGTTTCAGGTTCGGGTTACCGTATTGCACGCTAAACGGGTCCGACACATCTCTGAATGGGTTCAGGAAACGGCTGCGTGGCCTGTTGATGCGGCGGCTGTAGCTAAACTGTAGTTTGTTATCAGGATTAAAGTCTTTGGTGACAAAAACTGTCGGGAAAAGGCTGAAGTAGCTCTTGTCGTTTTTAAGTTCCTGTGTGCGCTGATCGGATTTTGTTACCGTCTGCTCGGCGCGTACGCCTACCTGGTAGCTGATGGATTTATACTTGTTGCTGTAGTTGGTATAAACAGAGTACACGTGCTGGTCGAACACGAAGTGGTTGCTCTGTGCGGTGTTGTACTCCATCTGGCCGGTTTCATTGTTCAGGTCAAAGAAACGCGAGTCCTCATCAAGACGCTCAAAAGAGCTCCGAAAGCCAACCTCAAAGCGACTGTCTTCTGAGATGGGATGCACATAATCGGCTTTGGCTACAATTTCGCGGTTGCCATCGTCCACCAGCGTCTGCTGCATTTCTGTAAGTGTACTCTGCGTGCCTTGTGTTTGCCTGAAGTTTGCTATTTCATCATCTATGTTGGTGTTATAGACTAGGTCAGCTGTTAATTCCTGGCCTTTTTTGTCAAAGGTCTGGCGGTAGCCCAGGGTAACATCTATTGCTTTTTCATCTTCTACCTCATCGGTGTTGCGGGTGGTGGTGCTAACTAACTGGCGGTTCTCATCTTCAAATCGATAAAAAATATTGTTGTAGCCTGTGTCTTTGCCAAAACGGTAAATACCAGATGCTGATAAGGTGTGCTTTGGCGTAAGGTAATAATCGGCGCCAAACCGGAAGCTGTGCGAAATATCTTTGCTGTCGCGGTTGCCGTTCTGCAAGCGGTAACTGGTGCTGTCCAGCTGCTCAAAATCGTTGTAATAGTAATCGGTGGTAAAGCTGTTGCTTTCGCCGGGCCGGGATCGCTGCCTGAAATCGTAGCCGGTATTTAAAGACCACTTGTTGTAGCGGTAGTTCAGGTTAAGCGAGGTATTGTAGTTATCGTAAGTGCCTGCGGTAACCGAGGCAGAGCCGTTAAAGCCAGGCTTCTTCTCCTTTTTAAGCACTAGGTTGATGATGCCGGAAGTGCCCTCGGGGTTATACTTCGAGGATGGGTTGGTGATTAGTTCTATACTTTCGATCAGGTTAGCCGGTATCTGGTCCAGCGTAAGGTTGGAGAGGGCAGAGCGTTTGCCATCTACAAGTATGGTAACATTAGAGCTGCCGCGCATACTTACATTGCCGTCTATATCAACCGTAACAGATGGCAGGTTCTGCATTACCTCTGCCACAGAGCCGCTTTGGGCATTTATATCCTGGCTTACGTTCACTACCCGTTTATCCAGTTCAAAGTCTACCAGCTGCCTTTCAGCTACTACCTCTACCTCTTCTAGTTTAGTGGAGGCAGCTTTAAGGGATATGGCGCCCAAGTTAACTTCAGGCTTTTGTGCTGTTATGTTGATGTTGGGTACATAGCGGGTAGGGTAGCCTACCATAGAAGCTCGAAGTATAAACCTGCCGGCAGGTATGCGCTCAAGTATAAACAAACCGTCTATATCGGTGGTAGCGCCGGTTACTAAGCTGGAGTCTCTGGCCGAAAGTAATACAACATTGGCAAAGCCTACTGGGGCTTTGGTATCTACCTCAATTAAAGTGCCTTTTACAATGCCACGCGTAGTGGTGGGTAGGGGTTGCTGTGCTAGTATGGATAAGGGGAGCGTAGTGGCAAAGGCAAATAATAGTATTCGTAAAAAGTAAATTTTCATAGTAAAGTTTAGTGCTTCATCCTGCGAAGCTTTCAACATTGGTTAAAGGAAGTTGTCCTGCACAAGGCGCTGCTTTTCCGGCTGTTTAAATTGCCGAAGTATGATTTTATGCAAAAGCCTTATAAACAAGACTATAAAAACACAGCAGGGTTTAAGACTGTGGAAAACTCGTAGGCTTTACCAGTACAGGTATGGAAGCAACAGCCTGAGGCCCCGCTTGTTTTACTAAGGCAAGTATAACAGCGTGCAACCTGTGGTTCTATGCTGTTATACTTGGTATACTTAAAGGCCTTGATTCGGGTTAGGCCTGTTGCTGGGCCAGCGTTTTGCTCAGGAAGTCCCATACTACCACGCCGGTGGCTACAGAAATATTTAATGAATGCTTCGTGCCGAACTGCGGAATCTCCAGCACCACATCCGACAGGCTTACCACCTCCTGCTCCACACCAAACACCTCATTGCCCAACACAAAAGCATACTGCTGCCCCGGCTCCGGCCTAAAATCGTTTAGCATGGTGCTGTTCTCGGCCTGCTCCACCGAGCATACTTTGTAGCCATCGGCCTGCAGTTTTTTTACCAGCTCCAGCGTATCCGGCACATGCTCCCACTCCACAGACTCCGTAGCGCCCAAGGCAGTTTTTTCGATGTCGCGGTGCGGCGGAGTGCCGGTAATGCCGCAGAGGTATACTTTGCCGGCCATAAAGGCATCAGCAGTACGAAAAACAGAACCTACATTATTCAGGCTACGAACATTGTCGAGCACCAAGACTAACGGTATTTTTTTCTTATTTTTGAATTCTTCAACCGAGTCGCGATTGAGGTCATCCATCGAAAGTTTGCGCATTGTTTTCTTATACAAAATATTTTTTCGACAAAAGACAAAGGACTTCTGTCAGCTAAGCTGCAAAGGTCAGGCAGACAGGGCAGAAATCAAACCTGATTGTTAATTGTTAAATTGGTGGGTGGCTAAATTGTTGATCTGACAAAGTATAAAGTTATTGCTCTTTCGCATTTGCTATCTGGAAGTATACTAGCTGCGGATTTGTTTGGAGGTGGCTTATATGCCAGGCAAAGTATAAATCCCTCTTCGGGAGGGCAGGGGTGGGTAAAACCATTCCAGATTTAAAATTCAGAATTCATCATTACCACATACAGTATGAAAGGAGAAGGCACAGTAACCCCTTTGATGAAGCAGTACAACGCCATCAAAGCAAAGCATCCGGGGGCACTACTGCTATTTAGGGTAGGCGATTTTTACGAAACCTTTGGCGAGGATGCTGTTAAGGCAAGTAAGATCCTGGATATCGTACTGACAAAACGCGGAGCCGGCTCTTCGTCTGAAACAGCTTTGGCCGGATTCCCGCACCACTCTTTAGATACCTACCTGCCCAAGCTGGTGCGTGCCGGTGAGCGGGTAGCCATCTGTGACCAACTAGAGGACCCGAAAACGGTAAAAGGCATTGTAAAGCGTGGCGTAACGGAGCTGGTAACGCCAGGCGTGTCGTTTAACGACCAGGTGCTGGAGCGCCGCAGCAACAACTATCTGGCTGCCGTGCACTTTGGCAAAACTGAAACAGGCGTATCTTTCCTGGATGTTTCTACCGGGGAGTTTATTACAGCGCAGGGTGATAAGAATTATATTGGTAAGTTACTGCAAAGCCTGGCACCATCCGAAGTACTCTTCTGCAAGCGCGAAAAAGAGACTTTTACCGAAAGCTACGGCCCTGACTTCCGGTATTATGCCCTGGATGAATGGGTATTTAAGTATGATTACGCCTATGATAACCTTACCCGCCAGTTTGGTACCGCCTCGCTGAAGGGTTTTGGTATAGAAGGCATGGTTGAGGGCATTATCTCGGCAGGTGCTATACTTCATTACCTCGCCGAAACACAGCACAACGAGATCAGCCACATTGCTACCATCTCTAGGTTGGAGGAGGATAAGTATGTGTGGCTGGATAGGTTTACCGTGCGCAACCTGGAGTTAGTTTTTCCGCAGCACCAGGAGGGAGTGCCGCTGATTCAGGTACTGGACCAGACCGTAACGCCCATGGGAGCCCGCCTACTGAAAAAATGGGTGGTGCTGCCGTTAAAGGATGTGGCCCAGATTCGCCGCCGTTTAGATACCGTAGAGGCGCTTACACAGCACCAGGAGTTGCTACAGGAGCTAACGCAGCACTTAAAGCAGATAAATGACCTGGAGCGCCTGATCTCAAAAGTAGCCGTACGCAGGGTTAATCCACGTGAGTTGGTGCAGCTATCCAAAGCCTTAGATGCCATTGTGCCGATTCAAAAAGCTTTGGCGTTAAGTGATATTCCTGCGCTGCAAAAGCTGGCTGCCCAGCTGGCGCCCTGCGATGGCCTGCGCGAAGAGATAAAAAATGTGCTGAAGCCGGAACCTCCGATGCTCACCAACCAGGGCAACATGATAAACGGTGGCGTGCATGCGGAGCTGGATGAGTTACGTGCTATCGCCTTCTCAGGCAAAGATTACCTGGCGCAGGTGCAGCAGCGCGAGATTAAAAACACCGGCATCAGTTCGCTTAAAATAGCTTATAATAAGGTATTCGGTTATTACCTGGAGGTAAGCAATGCGCATAAAGACAAAGTGCCGGCCTCCTGGATACGAAAGCAGACGCTGGTAAATGCAGAGCGCTACATCACCGAAGAGCTAAAAACCTACGAAGAGAAGATACTGAATGCGGAGGATCGCATCTATAGTATAGAATTTGGCTTATATAACGAGTTAGTGCTGCACGCGCTGGATTATGTGGCACAGGTACAGCAAAACGCCAAAGTTATCGGTGTGATAGACTGCCTGGGTGCCTTTGCAAGTATAGCCTTAACTAGTAACTACGTGAAGCCGGAGGTAAGCGATAGCCATGTGCTGGACATTAAGAAAGGTCGCCACCCGGTTATCGAGAAGCAGCTGCCGCTAGGCGAGGCTTACGTGCCAAACGACATTTTCCTGGACAACGAGGCCCAGCAGGTGATCATTATTACTGGTCCGAACATGGCGGGTAAGAGTGCGCTGCTGCGCCAGACGGCCCTGATCGTGCTGATGGCGCAGATCGGCTGCTTTGTTCCAGCCGAGGCAGCAAGTATAGGTATCATCGATAAGATCTTCACCCGCGTAGGTGCGTCGGATAACCTGTCTAAAGGCGAATCTACATTTATGGTGGAGATGACTGAAACGGCAAGTATACTGAACAACCTCTCGGACCGCAGCCTGGTGCTGATGGATGAGATTGGCCGTGGCACGAGTACCTACGACGGTATCTCGATTGCCTGGGCCATTGTAGAGCACCTGCACAACCACCCGAAGTATAAAGCCAAAACGCTTTTTGCCACGCACTACCACGAGCTTAACCAACTGGCAGAGGATTTCCCGAGAGTAAAGAATTATAACGTATCGGTGCGTGAGGCAGGAGGGAAGATCTTGTTTATGCGCAAACTGGTAGCCGGCGGCAGCGAGCACAGCTTTGGTATACACGTGGCCCAGATGGCTGGTATGCCCAACAGCGTGGTGCTGCGTGCCGATGAAATTATGCACCACCTGGAAAAAGAGAAGGTATCGGAGCACGCACCGAAGCAACGTATGAAAACGGCTCCAAAAAATAACTTTCAGCTAAGTATGTTTGAGCCAAGTAACCCGCAACTTGAAAAGGCCAGGGAACTGATGGAGCAGTTAGATATAAACACAATTACCCCGGTAGAAGCGCTGCTGAAGTTAAATGAACTCAAATTATTAATGCAGGATAAGGCGCAGGAGGCTATTCGCTAGCCTTTCCTGCCTTATTTTTTCTTAAATTAAAGTATAAAATTATATCTGAATCTAGTGCTTTGACAGTTGATGAAAATAAGTGTGAAAATTTTCTTCCTGAGAATCAGAGCACAACGAAAAACACTAGAATTTTTTTTGGCAGACTATTGACATGTGAGATTTTGTCTCTATCTTTGCATCACTAAATCACTACGGCGGTTTAGGAAAAACAAAAAGCGGGAGTAGCTCAGTTGGTAGAGCGCGACCTTGCCAAGGTCGAGGCCGCGGGTTCGAATCCCGTCTCCCGCTCAGCAAAAGAAGAACAGGAGACGTTGTAGAATAACAACGTCTTTGTTTTTTTGCAAAATCCTCTTCAGGTGTCGATCTGAAGTGTTGCCGGGATGGTGGAACTGGTAGACACGCAAGACTTAAAATCTTGTGAGCGCAAGCTCGTGCGGGTTCGATTCCCGCTCCTGGTACTTAACTTACTTTTAGTAAGATGCTTTTAAAAGGCCTGCTTAAACACAGTTTGAGCAGGCCTTTTTTGTTTTGGCATTCACTTAACCTACTAGTCTGCTGAGTTATTAATAAACAAACTGTAGCGTTTAAGGTCATCTTTATTATTTAAAGATTTTGGCCCATTATATTTTATACTATAGAAGTAATATCCAGGCTAATTATATACTGGTCAGATAACGAAGTATATTAGATAACTTTAAGAGAATACTGATTATAACAAAGCAGTTTTATTGCGATGCTGAAAGAGGTTAAGAATGTCTTTGGAAGGACGTTTTACAGAGTAGAGTTTAATAAGCCGCTTAATATTATTGTTGCCGAGTGGTACGGTACTGCATCGCAACAGGATTTAGGGAAAGCGCTTATTGCCGGACTTGAGATGCATGAGCATACACATTGTGCTTACAGGCTAAACGATAACACAAATTTTTCAGGGCCATGGGCTGAATCCGTAGCATGGCTCGAGCAAGTATGGCTCCCGCGTGCTTATGAAGCCGGCATAAGATATCTTGCTCATGTGGCACGCCCTAACTCTTTCGGGGAAACAGCAGGGGAAGTGATGATGATGGGGAAGATAGGCGCTACCATAGAGGTTCGCATATTCCAGGATAAGGCAGGTGCTTTAAACTGGCTCAAAGCTAAACAAGAGACGTCCCAGCGCCCTGCGAAGTAATACCTTAGGGCCAGTTCAATAAGACTTTTTAGTATTACCAGTTTTGCTCGCCTTACAGTTTTTGCAAAGTTTTATAAGCCAGGCCACAAAGCATACTCAAACCGCAGGTTATAATTAGATTGCTTTTTGTGCTTGAAGTATAAAAGGCAATTGCATCTTCAGCTAGTTTTCTCCCAAAACACCTTCTGCGTACACTTCCCGCTATCAGGGAGCAGCCTATACTTTACTAATTATAAGGTTGAAATAGTAACAATTTTATATGTATGAGGTATACTGTTGTAAATTGTAACCGTGACAAATTTATACCCTTTACTGTAGTGTTTTAGTCAGCCTCCTCGTTCACAGACTGCTCTCTATTAGCTACTATGTTCATTATGAGAATTAAAGAACTTGACGCCCTTCGCGGATTAGCCGCATTTGCTGTATTCCTTTTTCACTTCCAGTTGTTCGATTATGGTTATCTGGGAGTTCACCTGTTTTTCATTATTTCGGGTTTTGTTATTTTCCTTAGTGCCAAAAGCGTTAAGAAGCCATCTGATTTTGTAATAGCCCGTTTCTCGAGGTTATATCCCACTTATTGGATTTGCCTGTTTGTTACGTTTGCCGTTCTGTATATCAGCAGAGGCGATGTTACCTTTACGCAGCTACTTTTTAACCTGACTATGTTCCAATCTTTTCTGGGAGTAGAGAACGTAGATGGGGCTTACTGGAGCTTAACGGAAGAACTCGTATTTTACGTGATTGTATTTGGCGCTTTGATGTTTGGCATAATCAATCGGGTAAAGCTGTGGGTAGGGGTAATGCTTTTAATGGCTTTAGGAGGGTTGTTTCTGAACCCGGAACTTGGGGGGATGCAGAAGAACATACAAGCGGTGGTAAAATACTTTAACCTATTTGTGGCCGGTATCATTTTTTACCACATCTACCTGGATCAGAAAGTAAAGATAACACATGTTGCAGGGCTTATACTTTGCCTGGGCATCGCCTTAATGTATGGCTATGGCAGTTACCTGCCTTACTTTAACCATAGTATAGAGATAGCCGTGATTTGCGCTTTTTTCGGCTTGTTTACCTTGTTGGTTTTAGGCAAGCTGGCTTTCCTGCAGAAGTATAAATGGATGCTTTTCTTAGGAGAAATATCTTACCCGTTTTACCTGCTGCACCAGGAAATAGGCCTTGCCTTCAGGAGGCTGTTCACTACCGAGAATCATTTGGTACACATTGCACTTGTGGCGGTTATCTTTATAGGGATTACGCTGTTGGCAACATTTATCAGCCGTAACATAGAACACAGCACCTCGCGGGCTGTCAAGAAAAAGCTGCAGGGCTGGTATAATGGTAAACCAGTAGCAGATAAAGCGCCTGGCGTGGCCCCAGAATCAGCGGCAGTAGTTGTAGATGGCCTTTCTGTGCCTCAGGCCGAAAAAGCCTCAGCACCTTAAAGTTTATTGCCTTGCCAGGTCTTTAGAACGGTTGGCATCTATGGCTATAAGTATAAACAACAAGATTGTAAAGGACCACAATGAGGAGCCTCCATAACTAAAGAATGGCAACGGAATACCTACTACAGGGGCAAGGCCAATAGTCATGCCCACGTTTACCAGAAAGTGGAAGAAGATAATGGATGCCACGCAATAGCCGTAGGTGCGCCCAAAAACAGAGCGCTGCCGTTCTGCAATGCCTACTATCCGGATAAGCAGAAACACAAACAAGCCAATCAGAATGGTGCTCCCTATCCATCCATGCTCTTCGCCAATTGTGCAAAATATAAAGTCCGTGCTTTGCTCGGGCACGAAGTCAAACTTAGTTTGAGTGCCTTCCAGGAAGCCTTTGCCTAAAAAGCCCCCAGAGCCAATTGCAATCTTAGACTGTGTAACGTTCCAGCCATAGCCTAGCGGGTCTGCCTCAGGGTTGATAAGCGCCTTGATACGGTTTTGCTGGTGTGGCTGAAGTATGTTATTTACAAAGTAATCCACACTAAAGATCATACCTATTACCAGCAGCAGCATAGCTGCCATTGTTTTAATGCGGCGCAGCAGGCGATAATCCATCCACACAGCCAAACCCATCAATACTGTTATCCCTAGAATAAGGTATAGCTTAGGCACAAGCAGCGTAAGTATAAAAATAGCCGCCGCTGAGCCGCCAATAATAAGTATAAGCGGGGACATGCCTTCGCGGAAGAAAGCAAGTATAAATGCGCCAAACACCAGCGCTGAGCCTGTTTCGTTTTGTAGGATGATGATAGCTGGAGGTACAAAAGTGATGGCCGCCAAAATCATCTGGTCTTTAAACTTTTGCTGTCGCAGATTAACATTGCTGAGGTACTTGGAAACGGCAAGTGCTGTGGCAAATTTAGCCAGCTCGGCAGGCTGCAGGCGTATTCCAGCTCCTAAGTCAAGCCATGATCTGGATCCCGCAATCGGTTTTGCTACCACAAGCGTTACAAGAAGCAGAAGTATAATGCCCCCGTAAATAGGGTAAGCCAGGTGTTCGTATACTTTGTAGTCAACTACCAGCAACACAATAATCAGCAGAAAAGAAGCGCCAATCCATACAAGTTGCTTACCCGAGTTAATATCGAAGCTGAGGATGTTTACAATGTTGTCTGGGCTGTAAACGGCTGCGTAAATGTTCATCCAGCCCATAGCCACCAGCAGGAAGTACAGCAGGATCGTTACCCAATCCATGTGCTGGGTAAGCAGGCGCGACGTGCGGTGGCTGCTGCGTGTGGCTACTTTATACTTTGGTATTACTTGCTGCTCAACACCCATTGCTTACTTCGATTTAATGTTCAGGTACTCTCTGCTCAATACCCACTTCTCCTGCTCCTTTATCGTAACTGTATCAGTCAGGTACTGCTCAATCATCAGGCCGGCTATCGGCGCTGCAGACTGGCCTCCCCACTTCCCGTGCTCTACATAAACAGCAATCGCAATTTTAGGATTATCCTTTGGCGCAAAAGCCACAAATACTGCATGGTCAGGGCCTTGCGGGTTTTGCGCTGTACCTGTTTTGCCACATACCTCAATTCCTACTTTTGACAAGTTGGCCCTACGCGCTGTACCTGCGCGCACCACTTCAGCCATACCTTCCACTATCGGCTCGTAATGCTTCGCGTTTACAGAGGTATAATGGCGTTCCTGGTACTCTTTTAGCGGTTTACCGTCGTCGCCTACAGAGCGGATGATGTGCGGAGTTACGTAATAGCCCCTGTTAGCCACAATAGACATAAAGTTGGCCATTTGCAGCGGTGTTACCCCCAACTCACCCTGGCCTATACTTAGCGAGTAAATGGTAGAATACTTCCAGCGGTTTTTGCCATACACGCGATCATACATCTCAGGCGATGCAACGATACCTTTCTTCTCGCCTGGTATGTCAATTCCTAACTTCTGCCCAAAACCGAATGTAAGCACCTGCTCACGCCAATCTTTTAAGCCGATTGATGTATCAGTAAATGTGTTTTTAGACTTACCTTGGTTAAGCAGCATTTTGTAGGCCTGAAAGAACCATGGATTGCAGGAGTGCTGCACAGCGCCATACAAATCAAGCGGAGATGGATGCTGGTGGCAGTTTACCAGCGATTTATTGCAGGCAAATCGGGTGCTAGGCGAAATTACACCTTCTTCGAGGGCAATCAATGCCTGCACCAGCTTAAAAATAGAGCCGGGCGGGTTTTGGTCGGCCATGATAGGACGATTGAACATGGTTTTATCCTTGTCCTGCAACAAGGCCATGTAATTTTTGCCGTAGTCCTTGCCTGTAAATAAGTTCGGGTCGTAGAAAGGGGCTGAAACGTATGCTAAAATCTCGCCGGTAGATGGCTCTATGGCCACTATACTTCCCTTGGCTCCATTCATCAGTTTTTCACCGTAGGCCTGCAGGTCCAGGTCTATGGTGCTTACCAGGTTCTGGCCGGCAACAGATAAGGTGTCGTAGGCTCCATCTTTAAAGGGCCCTTTTTCCACGCCGCGCACATTTACCATTTTATACTTCACGCCGCGCTTGCCCATCAGGTAATTCTCATACTCCAGCTCTATGCCGCTCTTGCCAATATAGTCGCCGGGGCGATAGCCTTTGTAGGTGCTGTCTTCCAGTTGTTTTGGGCTGATTTCGGCAATATAGCCAAGTGCGTGCGCTAAACTCTGGTGCGGATAACCCCGTGCTGTACGCGCATTAATATAGAAGCCCGGGAAATCAATTAGGTTATCCTGGATATGGGCAAGATCCTGGGTAGTTAGTTTTTGGTAAAATATAGACGGCTGCACATAAGAGAAACCGCGTGCTTTCTTAAGGCGTTCGCGAACATCCTCTAAAGGCAGCTCCAGAAGGCTGCTTAAGCGTAATGTATCCAGTTGCTTCACCTCCTTAGGCACCACCATTAAGTCGTAAACAGGCGTGTTTTGCACCAGCAACTGGCCGTTACGGTCGTAAATAAGGCCCCGGAAAGGATACTGGATAATAGTTTTGATGGCGTTGGTTTCGGCAGCCTGCTTGTAGCTGCTGTCTACTACCTGGATATAGAAAAGGCGAAGCGCATACACGATGCCCACCAATAAGAAAATGCCCTGAATTACGTATTTTCTGTTTTCTAAGTATTTCATTTAAACTCTACTCGTTCTCTTGGGTGAGAAGAACAGCAACTGCAGTATAAGTATAACTACGCCGGTAAACAAAGCGCTTACAACTATCTTTAAGAGCGTAAACAAGGCATCGTCAAAACTTATTCTTTCCAGAAAAAACACCGCTGCATGGTGCACCAGTATCAGCGTAGAAGTATAAGTCAGGAACCAGCCTTTGCCCATTACATGGATATTTACCGAGTCGCTGATGTCGTAACCATCGCGGGGCGTAAGAAGGTTCAAAAGGTGAGGGCGCAGAAACGCTAACAATACGCTGGCAGCCGCATGTATGCCCATGGTGTCGTAAAACACATCTACCGTAAAGCCTACCAAAAAACCTAGGAAAAGGAGCAGCACTCTGTTTATGTTAATAGGCAGAAAGAGCAGAAAAGCCACGTAAATATAGCAAAAGCCTGTACTGTAAAGCACCAGGTTATCCATCAGCAAAATCTGAAGTGCCACAAACAGTATAAACTGCACTATGTTGTTTATGCCAATGCTACTCTTCATTTGGAAGTATGCCTGCGTTTTGTTCCAATTCTTCTCGCTCTTCTTGCTGCGTATTCTCTACCACGTACACATAAGAAAGCTGCGCAAAATCAACGGATAGTTTAACTCTGATAGTATAAAAGCTCTTGTCGGCTTCTTTGGCAACTGAACTGATGGTACCGATCATGATGCCTTCCGGAAAAACAGTATTGTATCCGCTTGTTACAATAGTATCGCCCTGGGCTGGTTTTACGTGCAGCGGTATGTAATCCAGTAACGCTGTGCGGTAGTCGCCGCCGGTCCACTTAATGGTGCCAAAGGTGTTGTTCTTTTGTATTTTAGCCGATATCAGCATTTGGGAGTGCAGCAGCGACGTAGCCGTTGCATACTTTCTGGATACAGTTTTGATACGGCCCACAACGCCATTACTCGCGATAACACCCATTCCAGGCTGAACGCCATCATCTGTGCCGATAGCAAGTGTAAGCGTATTGTTTGTGCGCCGTACAGAGTTGTTTATTACGCGGCCGGCATGCAAAATATAAGGGTGCTGCTGTAGTGTATCTGTAACAGCAACAAAGGTGGTATCTAATGTTCTGGTGCTGTCTATCAAAGCTGCTCTGCGGTATTGCAGTACTTGCTGGCGCAGCAAAGCATTCTCCCGGGCCAACGTACTGTTCACGTTCGTTAGCCTGAAATAATCGGTTATGCCGCTCTGGAATTCAAGTACCTCCCCAACATACTTGTTTGCTGAGTTAAAAAATGCCGCGCCCTGATACGTGTTATAGCGCACGATCATGAAAATGCACAGCACCTCCAGCAATACAAATATCAGGAATGCACGGAACCGGTATATAAAAGCAAAAAGATTCCGCATTTAGCCCTCTTAGGTTAGCAGGACGTTCTTGAAACCCTCGATGTTCTTGATGGCTGCACCTGTGCCGCGTACAACAGCTCTAAGCGGATCTTCGGCAATGTGTATCGGAAGCTTAGTTTTGGCAGCCAGGCGCTTGTCAAAGCCACGCAGCATGGCTCCGCCACCTGTCAGGTGAATACCGTTGTCATAAATATCGGCAGAAAGCTCTGGTGGCGCTATCTCTAGTGCTTTCAGAACGGCCTCTTCTATTTTAGATACAGACTTATCAAGCGCAATGGCGATTTCCTGGTAAGTAACTTTAATTACTTTCGGGATACCGGTCATCAGGTCGCGGCCACGGATCTCGTAGTCAGCAGGAGGGTTCTCGATTTCTGTAAGCGCTGCACCTACCTCAATTTTGATCTTCTCGGCAGAGCGCTCACCGATCAGCAGGTTGTGCTGGCGGCGCATGTAGTCCAGTATGTCTTTTGTGAAAACGTCGCCGGCAATGCGGATAGACTGATCGCAAACGATACCAGAAAGCGCGATAACGGCAATCTCTGTAGTACCACCCCCGATGTCCACGATCATAGAACCGATTGGCTGCTCTACGTCAATACCGATACCGATGGCAGCTGCCATTGGCTCCTGTATCATCCATACTTCCTTTGCGCCGGCATGCTGCGCGGAGTCGCGTACGGCACGTTTCTCAACCTCAGTAATGCCAGAAGGAATACAGATTACCATGCGGTGCGAAGGCTGAAATAAACGTCGGCCCGTATCGATCATTTTGATCATACCACGAATCATCTCTTCAGCAGCATGGAAGTCGGCAATTACACCGTCTTTCAGCGGGCGAATGGTTTTGATATTTTCATGGGTCTTTTCGTGCATTTGCATGGCGTTGCGGCCGATGGCAAGCACTCTGCCCGTGGTACGGTCTACTGCAATAATCGAGGGTTCGTCTACTACAATTTTATCGTTATGGATGATCAGAGTATTGGCTGTACCCAAATCGATCGCTATATCACTTGTTAAAAAATTGAAAAGTCCCATTCTATATATGTGCGGGCGTGCGGTAGCCCTTGTTATATTTCAAATATACTATAATTGTTGGGTATAATCCCGCCGCAAAATTAGTGAATTTCAACAGAATTAATAATGTACTGCTATGGTAGATACGGCTTTTTATCATTTTGACTTTATAAAAAGCTTCTGTTACTGTTATTCAGGCTTATAACGGCAGCTTTTACTTAAAATTGAGTCCTAAAAAAGAATTCTGGAAAGCAAATTAAAATCTGTTTTATACTTTAAAAGCAGGTGCTCTTGCCGTTTTGGCGGTGTCTTGATAAAATTAAAGGGGATATTGGCGGATGCCAAGTATAAACTGTAGCCCTGTTGATGCCGGTCGGGAGGGCTGGAAGAGTTCAAATTTTTATACTTGCCAAGTATAAAAGCGGCGGCAGTACAAAAAAGGTCTGGCTATACTTTAGCCAGACCTTTTTTGCAATGGATAAGTATGAGCTGTTAATGCTTAAAGTGGCGCACCCCTGTCATCACCATAGCCATGCCATGTGCATCGCAGTAGTCAATAGAGTCCTGGTCTTTGATAGAGCCACCTGGCTGCACTACTGCTTTTATACCTGCTTTGTCGGCAATCTCCACACAATCCGGAAACGGGAAAAACGCATCAGAGGCCATCACAGTTTTGCTCAGGTCAAACCCGAAGCTGGTAGCTTTCTCGATGGCCTGGCGCAGGGCATCTACACGGGAAGTTTGCCCTACACCGCTGGAGAACATCATTTTATCTGTAGCCAGCACAATGGTATTGGACTTGGTGTGTTTGCAAACTTTGGCCGCGAATACAAGCGCTTTTTTCTCTTCGGCAGATGGCTCGCGCTTAGTGGCAGTCTTAAAGTCTGCTTCCGTTTCGGTGGCCAGGTCTTTATCCTGCTCAATTACACCGTTGAGTAAAATTTTAAACAGTTTGTTCGGTAGCTCTACCTGGTTCTGCTTCAGCAAAATGCGGTTTTTCTTTGTCTTAAGCAGCGCTAGTGCATCGGCATCAAAAGCGGGAGCGATCAATACTTCAAAGAAAAGCTTGTTCAACTCTTCTGCCGCAGCCATATCTATACTTCTGTTGGCGATGATCACACCGCCAAAGGCAGATACAGGGTCAGAGGACAAAGCATTGAGGTAAGCTTCCTTTATGCTTTCGCCGGTAGCGCAACCGCAGGCATTGGTATGCTTAAGTATGGCTACAACCGGTTCTTCAAACTCAGCGGCGAGGGCAACAGCAGCGTCCACGTCTACCAGGTTGTTATAAGATAGCTGCTTGCCATTTAGTTGCTCAAAAAGCTCGTCCAGCTTACCATAGAAGGTGCCTTTTTGGTGTGGGTTTTCGCCGTAGCGTAGTGGGGTAGCCTCACGTATACTTTGCTTAAAAGGTTGCTCCTCGTTACCGGCGTTCAGGTAGTTGAAAATGTGGGTATCGTAGTGTGATGACACATCAAATGCCTTGGCTGCAAAACGCTTACGGTCTTCCAGGTCAGTAGCGCCGTTCTTCTCCTGCAGCAACGCCACCACATCATCATACTGCTCACGCGACGACACGATCAAGACATCTTTAAAATTCTTGGCTGCCGCACGGATAAGTGAAATGCCACCGATGTCGATCTTCTCGATAATATCTGCTTCAGATGCACCCGATGCTACCGTTTCCTCGAAAGGGTATAGATCCACTATAACCAGGTCAATTGGCGGAATCTCAAATTTCTCACGCTCTGAAATATCGCTGTCGTTATCGCGGCGGTGCAGGATGCCGCCAAACACTTTCGGATGAAGCGTTTTCACGCGGCCTCCGAAGATAGACGGATAATCGGTTAGGTCTTCTACGGCTACTACTGCAGCACCTTGCTCTTCCAGGAATGCCTGCGTTCCGCCTGTAGAGTATATCGTTACGTTGTGCTTTTTCAGGAGCTCTACTAATGGCTCCAGGCGGTCTTTGTAGTAAACCGAAATAAGCGCTGATTTAATTTGGACTGGTTGCATAGTTTGCGGGTATGGGTTGTTGGTTGATTTCTATAGTTCGTCTTTGTCGAGTAGTAGCTGCTCTACAACTAACGGCAGGTGCTTGTGTTCCAGCTGGAGTACACGTGCCGCCAATTCCTCAGGGGTATCCTCAGGGTGCACCGGGCAATACTCCTGAAGTATAAACTCACCTTTGTCGTACTCTTCGTTAACATAGTGTATGCTTATGCCCGACTGTGCCTCACCGGCTTGCACCACGGCTGTATGCACGTTTAGGCCATGCATGCCTTTGCCGCCATATTTTGGCAGCAGGGCAGGGTGTATGTTGATGATCTTGTTCGGGAAGGCGTGCAGCAGGTTCTCCGGCACCAGCCACAGAAAGCCAGCCAGTACAATCAGGTCGGGGTTAAAGCGCTTTACCTGCTCCAGCACTTTATCAGAGTTGTAAAACGCATCTCTGGAAAACAAAAGAGCCGGGACGTGGTAGGTCTCGGCTCGTGTAAGGGCATAGGCTTTCGGGTTGTTTGAGAACAGGGCGGCCACACGTATTTGTGGGTGGTGCTCAAAGTGCTCGAGCAGGCGCTGCGCATTGCTCCCCGATCCCGAAGCGAAAATGACTATATTCTTCTTATCTGGTCGTTCCAAAAGTATAAGCTTGCTGTGAAGCTGCAAATATAGCCAGTTTGGTTTTAGTTGCCAGTAAGTGCAAGTATAAATGTGTGGGAGAGGAGTTGATAACGGTGTAGTGCTATAATATGGGCAAGGCGCAGCCGAAGCCTATATTATGCACCTTGTTATGCCACGTTTATTATATGGCTTATTCTTATTATTTCAATTAACTTTTTTAATACTTTTTTTGAAATTATTCTAAAATTTAATTCTATAATAACAAATCTTACAAATACGATTCCTAATAATGCAGGAAGAATAAGTCCAATAGGATTTTCTACTTCTCTTTGTGAAAGTGTCAATACAATGGAAAGGATTGGAAGCAACACCAAAATTGAGGACAGTATTTTGTATGTTATATGAATTCTTATTTTGATTGAACCCACTTTCTCTTGAAAATCACCACTTAGAACACAAAAAGCTCCATACTTTGCAGATGAGATTACCTTAAAACTATTCTCATTGACCATCCCAATAAAAGCCCTATCCGTCGACTCTAGAACAAGTAAGTCGGTATGCTTTGTATTTTGTTTAAGATGATTAAAGGCTATAGTATAACCGTCAGGTAATTCAACTTTGTAAACGCGTGAAGGAAATAAATTCATATGACTTAAAATGATGCATAACTAGTGTATAAACGGAACTCTATTCCGTTTATACACCCAAATCCGGCGGCTAAACGAAATAAGCTTTATGTTAAATATAGGGATTAGGATTAATACAAGTATAAACTACAGAAGAAAACTTTTTAAGCATTCTTCCCACTCTTCGCCTTCAACGACCAGGTAAACCGAAACTCTGCTACTTTGTCTCCTGCCTCATCCACACCTATACTTGTAGCCACTATTGTAACTCCCTCGCCGGTTGCTTTTGTGCGTTCTGCCGCCTCCTGAATCTGTTGGCCGTTGTGGCAGGTAAAGGTTATCAAACCAACTGCCTTTTTTGTGAAATTAGCTTCCATGTGTGTTACCAGCATGGATACAGCCGGAGTGGATTTATACACATGCATCATGCATAGTACGCCCGTAGAAAGCTCTGCGGCCATACTTAGGCAAGCAAAATAAATGGATCGGAAGGGGTTTTTATTCAGGTATTTGTAAGGTATGGTAACAGCAGCGCTATCCTCGGAAAGTGACTTAACCCGTAAGCCCGCTAAATAAGCCATAGGTAACTTAGCTAGCATAAACAGCCTGAACTTGGCAGATGAGTTCACAATTTGCTGAAACGCATTTACAGAAGTGGTTGTGTTTGCCATACGTTAGATGTAAGAATTAAACAGTTAATAACCTTGCCTGCAGGCTGCCATACTACATGTTTTGCTCAATATACTTATTTCCGGATGCGAAGGCCAGGAATAACTGGCAGTACCTTAAAAGATAGTAAGTGCAGTAAAGCCGAAGCAGGCGTAAAAGCGCTTTCATATTGCGTTTGTGCAGCCTGGGTTGCATCATAAAAATTCTTAGCGCTTGGTCTGCAATTCCTGTTTACATCTGCTTTACTAAGGCGCTCTTAAAGCACACGGTTATCGTGCAGCTATTGTTATTTTAAAAGTGCCTCCGCTTAAAATATAGGGGTAAATATGCCTGTATGCTTCTGTTACTGGCTTATGTATAAACACATCCTATTCAGCACAAACGCTTTGCGAATATTTTCATCGTTATATCACATCCATTTTTTATAAAATACAGTACTGTACGGTATATATAGCAAGTATTTAATACCCTTACTATAAACTTATTTAAAAACATTGTTAAAATTAGAATCATAACGAAATGAAAACACCTATACGCTTATGTATTGCTTTATTGCTGGCCCTGATGGCGCAAAGCTATAGCTTTGCCCAAACACCAACAGTCAGTACCACACTCAATACCATAACAAATGTCAGGTCGGGTATAACCGAAGAATTTACCGTGACTACCCAAGGGGGTAGTGGGCAAATGGTAGTGGGCCGTTTCGACTTTGACCCATACCAGCAAGATGATATTGTGCTGCAGTACAAAGGGCCGGGACAGGAAGAGTATACCACTTTAGCTATGAGCACAGAGGGGGTTGCCATATTTGGTCCGGAGCAGGGTTTTGCTTATGCTGCCGCTGCTACCACCCATAACTTCAGAATACTTTTTGCCAGGGGTATAACATATAACTATACTTTGAGCCTTGTAACGGTAGGGGCAACACCAGAAACTGTAGCCACAGCATCAGGAACTGTAGCAGTAACTACACCTACGCAGTTTCCTACAATAGATGGCACACTCGATAATGTATCGCAGCAAAAAGGCATTGTAGTAAGCCAGGCAGAAGAGTGGCAGATATTTGTTACAACAAATCAATTTGCCGGTGTAATGGGTAACATTCAAATTGTATTGGGTACTCCTGCGCAACGCAATAACATAACGCTGCAATACAATGCGAACAGAGCTGCTACGACAGCAGAAGAAGTGGACTTTCAGCCTTTAGCTTTCAATGAGCAGGGAATTGCTACAATTGGCCCTGCAACAGGAGAGAGATTAACAGAAGAAGGTATAGAGCAGCTTATGAGAGTTACGTTTGCGCAGCCTGGTGATTATACCTACACACTACGTTTTCTGAGAACAGATGGCAACACACTTGCTACCGTTACAGAGACCGTAACTGCTACTGGTGTAGCTGGTATAGGTGATATGATTGGCAATACCCGCATCAGCGTTTACCCTACACTTGCCAACGGTGCCGTAAGAGTAGATTTGGGCGAGGTTAGAAATGCAAGTATAGCAGTTACAGATATGCTGGGCCGTGTAGTAATGCAACTGGAAAAGGCCTCTGGTTCTGTAAACCTGAATACAAGCGGTATGGCCAAAGGCACTTACTTTGTAAAAGTAATTAAAGGCAAAGAAGTAGCCGGAAGCCGCTTTATAGTAAGATAGCTTCTTTTACACTTTATACTTACGCACCAAAAGAGCTCACAACTAATTGTGGGCTCTTTTGGTGTGTCTGCTTTACTATGATTTATACTTGTAATGTATGGCTTTAAGCCGGTAACTAAAGTAAGTGTTCCTTAAAAAAGGTTACCGTTATCTTTTTCGTAAAAGTGTTCCTGCTGCAAAATCATAAATAAGTTTTGCCCGTAATAAATAGTTTAACCACGCACTTTTTTATCACACAAATTATCTGTTAACCACCTAAATTTTTACTTGATGAAAACATATCTACGCCTGTTTACAATCACGCTTATAGCCTTTTTGGGCGCAATAGGCAATGCCCTGGCACAAGGGCCAACCATAAGCAGTACCCTGGGAGGTGCTGAAGATGTAAAATTAAATGAAGCAGTAGCATTTACTGTTACAACTACAAGAGGAAATGCCGCCGAAGGCACCATGGTGAAAGGCCGAATGGTTTTACTTGGTGACAATATTCCTTTCCAGAGCGAAAACATAAAGTTGGAGTACCTAGAAGCCGGCTCAGACCCTCAAGTGTGGCTACCGTTGCCTGTTTCGTCGGAGGGTGTGGCCGCGTTTGGGCCTGAAGATGGATTTCCGTTGGCAGATGCCATAAGCAGCTTCAGAATAACTTTCTCCGCTGTCGGTACATACAACTATACTTTAGAACTGCGCAATGCAAGCACGAACGCTATCGTTGCCTCTGCAACTGAAGCAGTAAGCGTTACCTTTAAAGAGCCTACCATCAACACTACACTAGACAACATCAGTCAGCAGGATGTAATTGCAACCGGGGCAGAGGTGTTATTCCGTGTTTTTTTGGAGGCAGAAGATAGAGAAGGCCAGGTAGCCACTACCAGGCTGGTATTAAATAACCCAGCAGACCGCACCAAATTTACGCTGCAGTATGCTACCAATGTAGAACTTGGCACCGACTTCGAGACCTTAACTGTTGGAGAGGATGGCATTCTTGTTTTCGGCCCTGAAGAGGGCTTCCCTCTAGCAGATACGGACAGGTTATTTAAAATCACTTTTTCGGAGGCAGGTACTTATGAGTATGCCGTACAAGTGCTGATAGGAGGTGATGTTGTTGGCTTCTCTAACGAAACAGTTACAGTAGTAGAGGGAGGAGCCTCTATTGCCAGTACGTTAAATGACGCTACACTTGAGTTAAACACAGCAGCGCAATTTACTGTGTCGGTAAACAGAGGAGCCTGGGGAGAGGATAACTTGTACAGAGTAAGAGTAACGCTGGACGATCCGGAGCAGGCAGAGACCTTTGCTTTGGCAACTGCAGACGGAACTCCTCTAGCTTTTGATGCAAACGGTGTAGCATATTACGGCGATGCCGCAGGCTTTACACTTGCAGAAAACGTTACAGAAAACTTTGTGGCTACAGCTACTGACTACGGCACCTATAACTACCGGCTTGAGTTGCTTCGTTTGGTGCCCGACCAGGACCCGCAGGTAATTGCCAGCTCTGAAGAGAGCGCCGTAGTTCCTTTTGAAAGTGCCACCGTTGCTACCACGCTTAATGGCAAGCAAGTAGAAAGAGACGTTGCCACCACGTTTACAGTAACTGTTACACCTAACGATCAGGATCCTACTACCATGGTGCAGGGTCGCTTAACTTTAGCCAATCCGGAGCAGGCAGCCAATGTGGCGTTGGAGTACCAGGATGAAGCCGGAGCGTACCAACCGATAAACTTTAGTAACGGTGTTGCCTTAATTGGTCCTGCTGCAGGTATGGCGTTAAGCGATGTAAACGGACTTAACTTTAGAGTATCCTTTAATGCTGCCGGTACCTATGCTTATACTTTAGACCTGGTTGAGGTAGATGGCGACGTAATTGCTACTGTAAATGAGAGTGTTGAAGCACTTACACCAACCAGCATCAAGAAGGGCTTCGAAAAAGGCGGCTTTGCCGTGTACCCAACGCTTACAACGGGTGCCGTAAAAGTTGACCTTGTAAACGCCAGAAATGCAAACATACAGGTTGTAGACCTTATAGGTCGTACTGTAGCTGCTCAAGACAATGCAAACGGTGTTGTTGAGCTTGATCTAAGCCGAGTAGCAAAAGGTACTTACATCATCAAGATTCAGGATGGCAGTAACATTAACACACAGCGTGTAGTGGTACGCTAATCATACTTGCACATTAAAAAGGGGGCCGGTGAATAATCACCAGCCCCCTTTTTGTTTTGGGATGCTTATACTTTATAGTACAAACAGCATAGATAGTATACCTGTCAGCATGATTAACTTATTTAAATTACTGAGGTAAGTAAAGTCTCTTTTGCGGTCTGCCCGGATGAGCTTTAGCAGCAGCCATATGCTTGGTGCCAGTACAAGTATAACCATGTATAAATCGTGCTGCAGCGAAGTTCTGGGGTGAAGTATAACAACCACCAGAAACGCCTGGAAAGCAGCGATAAGGGGATAAAGCACTAACTTCGTATTTCTCAACCCGGCTACTATAGGAAGTGTTCGGCAGTCAAAGGAGGCATCGCCTTTCACATCCTCCATGTCTTTGATTATCTCCCGGATAAGCGATATGAGTAAAGCAAAAAGAGAATAGCCAATCGTAATATTGTTAAGCGTATCCGCATAAACAGCCACTATCAACAACATGGAGGCAGACAGCAATGAGATAACCACGTTCCCGATCAGCAGCATCTTTTTTAAACGAGCAGAGTAACCCCACAGCAGCAATACAGCCCCAAGGTTGATTAAGCCTACAGGTATAGACAGGAGCAAGCCGCCCGCTACGCCGATAAAGGAAAGTATAAGGTGGGCAAACATGGCTCTTCTGCGTCTGATCTTCCGGCCAACCAGCATCCTGTCCGGCTTATTGATGGCATCTATCTTTACATCGTAGTAATCGTTGATTATGTAGCCGGCCGCAGCAATAAGAACAGTATATAAAGTAAGCAGCAGGAAACCGGGCTCTAAGGCTTTGCTCCAGTTCACTCCCTCGGCTAGCAAGCATGCCTGCACAAGCGCCTGACTTAAAACTATAAGTATAAGGTTAGGGAAGCGGACGAGGCGAAGTATAGTTTTCACAAATGGTAATCTCTTAGCTTCTGTAAAGATAACGCCCCTTCCGGTAAAGGCAAGTCATAAAAAAAAGCCCTTGCATCAAACAAGGGCTTCTTCTGTAACGGCAGAGTATATGTTTATCTATATTCTTTTCACGTTTACAGCGTTGATGCCTTTTTTGCCTTCTTGTGTGTCAAACTCCACGCGGTCGTGCTGCTGAATTTGAACACCGTTTAGGCCTGTTACATGCACAAAAAAATCTTCATTGGTCTCATCTTCCGTAATGAAACCGAAACCTTTTGATTCAATAAAGAACTTTACTTTTCCTGTTTTCATAAAAATGAATAAAATAATTGTAATTAATTCTAATCGAAATGTACTGAATAGTTTTAATATATGCAATACTATATTAAGAGAAAATTTATATTGAATTGTAGAAAAGACATAAAAAGTAGATTACCACGTGTCCTGGGCCTTCATTATTGTCTCAATTAGCTCTCTTACAGCGCCTCTGCCTCCTTTTTTGGTCGAAATAAACGTCGAAATTTCTCTTATATCATCAGCAGCATCGGCAGGGCAGGCCCTTAAACCACAGCGTTGCATTACTTCATAATCAGGCATATCATCGCCCATATAAGCAACTGTGGCAGGGTGAATGCCTTGCGTATACATATAATCCTCAAACACTTCTGTTTTCTCGTCGATGCCCAGAAAAATATGCTCTATGTTGAGCTGCTCTAGCCTTTTGCGCACGCCTGGCTCGTTTTTGCCGGAGATGATAGCGACATTATAGCCTTGACTAATAGCATGTTTTATAGCAAAACCATCTTTAATGTTAAAAGCCCGAACCTGCTCCCCATCAGCAAAGCAATAGAGTAAACCATCGGTTAGTACGCCGTCAACATCAAAAATAAAGGTATTGATGCGCGTAAGATCTGTTTGAGTGATTGACATAAGTATAGCTAAATAAAAAAAGGTTCTTCACGAGAAAGAACCTTTAAAAATATATATTTTAAACGATATATACGAAGTGCAGCGACTCAATTAGTCTTGGTTGTCGCGCCACTCATACACCCATGCAGCTTGTATCTGCTCCAGGTGTCCTTCGTTGGCTTCTTCACGAGTGCCTGCAAAGTTTGGCAGCGTTAGTATCCACTCCAGCAACTCTGTAAATCGTATACGGTATATTTTGGACTCAGAAAAGTCGTCACCAAATTTCTCATAAAGCGCCATGGCGATGTCTTCGTAATCGTTCCAATGGATTGGCGGTTCGTAATTCTTATTCATCAGTTAATTAGTTTAATGGTTATAAGGCAGTTGTGGTAAAGTAAGATTGCCTGCACAGGAATCCTCCATTACGCCAATTTGCCATTTTGCTTAATGGCCCAGGAAGTCCTGCTCAGGTATGGTTACTACAATGTCTTCGTTGCCTTGCACTACGCATTGGCATCCTAGCCTGGAGTTAATGCGTGGGTCTACGGCGCGGTCAATATAGTCTTCTTCTTTGTCAGAGATTTCCGGCAGGTCGTCCATACCGGCTTCTATGTACACATGGCAGGTACTGCAGCCACATACGCCACCGCAGTTGTGCTGTAGCCTTATGTCGTTGTTAAGCGCAACATCCAGAACCGACTCGCCCTCTACTGCAGGGTGCACCTCGTCTGGTGAGCCGTCTGAAAACTTAAAGGTTATATTTACTACTTTCATTTCTGCATTCTCAATTTAAAGTGCAAAGGTACAAAGCCCAACAGCCGAATCAAAGTATACAATACTTGCGGGCCATTCTGTTTAACCTGCGGGGCTGTAAAAAGTTATACTTTACCAGCTTGTATACTTTGAGTAAGTAGCTTGTAAAGCTCTTTAAACCTCGGGTGCTCTTGCAGCATGTGCAGGTGCGTTTGTATTACGTTATCGTCGTGGCGTATGGCTGGGCCGGTTTGCACCAGGTAAGGGTTTTGCTGGGTAGCTTTTGCCATTGTTTCCTGCACCAGCGGGTGTAGCAGCTCGGTTGGCAGATCAGCCTCTTGTAGTAACTGCTGGCTTATGCCTAACAGGTGGTTTGTAAAGTTACAGGCAAATACCGCTGCCAGGTGCAGTTGCAGCCGTGCCTCAGAAGTAACCTTGTATACTTTGCTGCTTATACTTTGGGCAAGGTTCTCCAGTTGCTGCATAACAGCTTCCTGCTCGGCCTCTAAAAGTATAGGTGCTTGGGCCAGGTCTACTGCTTTGGTTTTAGAAAAGGTCTGGAGCGGGTAAAAAACAGCTGGCTGTGCGCCATGTATGTTTTTAAGTATAGCTAAAGGCTGTGAGCCAGAAGTATGGGCTACAACAGTACCCGGTGCCACTTTCAACTCAGATGCTACCTGTGCCAATGCTGCGTCCGGTACGGCAACAAGTATAATATCTACGGCTAAGGCTGCAAAGTTAAGCGAAGAAGCTTGTTGGGCTTCCGGAAGTGTCTTTGCCAGCGCCTCTCTGGATGCTGCGCTACGGCTGTAAACAGCTACCACAACATGGCCTGCTGCAGTTAAAGCCTGCGCCAGGTGCCAGGCCACATTGCCGGCCCCAACAAAAGCGATCTTATATCTTTTTTCGGTGGTGCTCATACTTCTGTTCTAAGGCTGTTAAGTTAGTAGCTATGGTTTTTAAAACAAAAAGCCCTTACCTACATGGCAAGGGCTTTTTGCTTAACAGAGGCTGTACTAGGCAGCTTGTACTTCTTTATTTTTCTTTGGTTTTTTTGCTGCTTTAGGAGTGCCGCCTTCTTTATTGCGGCGCACAATAGCCATCACAAAACCAATAGACATCACAATGGTGCCAATCCAGAGTATGTTCACAAATGGCTTCTCCATCGCTTTAAGAATGATGTAGTCCTTTTGGGTAGTGTTTACACCAAACTTAAACTTACCTTGCTCAGGGTCTACATTCAATAAAGTCATTCTTAAGCCTAAGTCACCTACCACTTCAGGGTAGTAACCTGCCATGCCGTCTTTGTAAATTAAAACAGGGTGTGCATGATAGGTCTTTCTTTCTCCAAAGATTTTAACATCAGCCTGTACTGCTATATCACCTTCTTTTAAGGCAATGCCTGGCACAGTCTTGATAACTTCTGCTCCGTTAAACTGTGCTACGTAATCGTTCAGAATTATCGTGTCGCCGGCAGCTAACTCGTATTCTTTTAAGTCTCCCCAGTCTTTCTCCTCATTAGGGTCCGGAACAGAAGAAACGTGTGTGTACAGGTCTTTGTCTGCAAAGTGCTTGATATCCGGTGAGGCAAGCAAGCCCATGTTCGGGTTAACCTGCGCACGTGGGTAAAGCGTAAAAGTTTTGTCTCCTTCGCGCTCTTTGTACTGCACCTCGTAATACGTATTTTCCGGCGACTCCAGGTTTAATGTATCACCTATCTCAAAGTATACTTTATCGCCTGCCTGTATGCGGCCACGTGCAATGGCTTTATACTCATCTGCAGTCGGGAAAAGCAACTCACGGTTTACATAGCCTGGCACACCTTCAACCTCCTGGAACTGACCATGGTAGCTAACAGTATACTTATCCATCTCTACAGGGGCGTTGCGCCATAGCAACACGTTGTCACGGTTAATTTCTTCAGGGAACTCACGAGAGTAAACCAGGCCAGATGTATTTTCCGACACGATATTAGAGTAGCCTGAAGAGAAAAGGATACCGATCAGCATCAGGGCTATACCAATGTGCGATACAGCGCCTCCCGATAGGGTTACTTTTTTGTGCAACAGGTTCAGGATAATGCTCAGGTTCGCAAACACGGCAAAAAGTGAAGCTACCAGAAGTATTATGTACACAGGGTTATCAATTGTCTCGTTGCCGATAACGCCTAGTTTAGACAGCACGATGATCAAGCTGGCAAACAACAGCGTGAGCATACCCGGCAGCATTATAGCCTCGGTAAAGCCGCCTTTATCGCTTTTGCGCCACCACAGCAACTGGCCAATACCGGTAAGTATGGCAACGCCTACACCTGCCCAAAGCTGGAACTTGGTGTAGTGTGCAATCTGGTCGGCTGGCAGGGCCGCGTTAGACTCTATGCCGAAGAAGCCCAGGAATGAGTTGTAAACCGGAATAGAAGTGGTAAACAACACCTGGAAAGCTGCAAGGCAAAGCACAATGGCTCCGATAAATACCCAGAACTCGCCGCTGTAAGTAGAAAGCTCTTTTTCAGAAGTAGGGATCTGCTTCCATTTGTACACCAACAGCACAATTGCCAGCACGGCAAAAGCACCCAGGTAAGCAAACAACTGACCAGATAAGCCAAGGTCAGTAAAAGAGTGAACGGAGGCGTTACCTAGTATACCGCTACGCGTTAAGAAAGTAGCGTAGAGTATAAGTATAAAGGATGTGATCACAAGTATAAAAGATGCCTTTAAACCGGACTTGCCACGGCGGTAAGCAATCATCGTATGGATGGCGCCGATCAGTACCAGCCACGGAATGTATACGGCATTTTCAACCGGGTCCCAGTTCCAGTAGCCACCAAAGTTAAGCGTTTCGTAAGCCCAGTAAGCACCCATCATGATACCGATACCTAGTGATACGGCAGCAAAATGTGCCCATGGCAATGCCGGACGAATCCACTCTGAGAATTTGTTTTTCCATAGGCCGGCCATTGCAAAAGCAAAAGGTACTAGTGTGGCGGCAAAGCCCAAAAACAGGGTAGGAGGGTGAATAACCATCCAATAGTTTTGCAACAGCGGGTTAAGGCCCGTGCCATCCTGCGGTACAAAGTTCGGGTCCATGGCAAACACCGGAGCATCTGTCATGAAATCGCGCATCAGGATAAAAGGAGAGGAGCCAATCTTTAAATCACCGATCACTACTCCCAAAATCATGGAGGTAAGGAACAGTTGCACAAAAGAGAATATACCCATTACAGGCGCTTCCCACTCTTTATTTTTCTTTCCGCCTCTAATCAGCACAAAGCCCAGCAGCACATGCCAGAAGATCCACAGCAGGAACGAGCCTTCCTGGCCTTCCCAGAAGCAGGAAATCATGTAGTGAACCGCCAGGTGGTTAGAGGAGTGGCTCCAGGCGTAGTAATATTCGTAACGGTGCTCGTAAATGATATTGAACAACGCAAAGATTACCATAAACACGGCAGCGCCATGCACGTAAAAAGCACCACGTGCCAGCTTACGCCAGCTTGTGTCTCCGGTAGCCTCTACTGCGGCACGAGATGCCATAAAATAAGCATAAGAGGACACGATGGCCGCAACAAAAGCCACAATCACACTCGCATGGCCTATATCCCCAATCAGCGTATTAATCATGTTTGATAGTTAAAAGTTTAAAGTTGAGAGTTATGAGTTGAAGAAGAAAAGAGCTATCACTTTTAACTCTTAACTATCAACTCTTAACTAAATTACAGGCTTGCCGTGTTTGCCTGCACTTCGTTTTCAGTATATTTAGAAGGGCACTTCAACAGAATCTTATCAGCCACGAACACGTTGTTTTGCATGTTGCCCGTGATTACCACCTGTTCTGAGCGTTCAAAGTCCTGTGGTTTTGGGTTAAAGTACACTACCTTCTGTTCGTAGCGGTTTGTATCCACCAGCATAAACGTAAAGTAGTTAGGGTCAACAAGTGGGTCGTAGTTCATGCCTACTATATGCCCCTGAGGGTCTTTCTTAAGGCGGCCTACCACGTGTACTTTCGTCATGTCTCCATCCTCGGAGCGCTCAATGGCCTCGCCAAAAGAAACATAGGTGCTGGCATCGCCAACCGACGACATGATAATAACGATCGCTACTGCGATAACTAAAATCCCGATGATATGCGTTTTTTTCATCCTTGTAAAAATGACTTTTCTGCTTTTCTTGTAGCCTAACACGCAACAGAAGAATAAAAATCCATTGCATGCGGCTTATTTTATACTTGCTTTTCAGGCATTTGATTCAGCGTTTTAAAGGCAGGGCATTACCAAATACCTAACTCAAATCCTTAATCCCGCATCTGCTTTTCCAACCTTGCCACTTTACGGTCCAGGGTAACCAGGTAAGCGATCAAACCAACTAAAACAGTAAGCAGTACAACCACAACCACATAAATTTTACCATCCTGGCGCAGCGTGTCGGCCATTTCAATTTCTGGTTGCGGAGCCGACGAGAATTCGACTTCTGTTTGTTCAGGTTGTGCCTGTGCCTGTTGCAGCCCAGTTGTGGCAAAAAGTATAAAGCACCACACGGCCAGTATTCTAAACAGTTTCATATAAGCGTTGTCTGAGTATTTCTAATCTTGATTTCACGTTTACGATCCAGATGCCCAGCAGCGTCCAGCCCAGTACGGCAGGGTAAAACACCAAGCGCAGGCGGCTGTCCAGATCATAGGTGTTAAAGCCGGGGTTACCGCCATTGCCAGGGTGCAGCGAGTCGGTAAGCCTTGGAAGTATAAACAGGAGCGGGATAAGCGCTGCAAAGGCAAAAATATTGTATACTGCGCTGATGCGGGCACGCTGCTGCTGCTCGTTAAAAGAGCTGCGCAGCACCACATAGGCAAAGTATATAAGCAGGCCTATAGCCGAGGCATTTTGTTTTGGATCGTTGCTCCAGTACTCGCCCCAGGTAAACTTTGCCCATTCCATGCCGGTAACAATGCCCAGCACACCGAAAAGAATACCGACCTTGGCAGCCTCGTAGGCAATCACGTCGTTTCTGGTTGTGGGGTTGCGCAGGTATTTGATGGAGTAAACAACAGAAATCAGCAGGATCAGGATCATGCCAAACCACATTGGCACGTGAAAGTATAGGTTTCTGATGGTCTCGTTAAGGATGGCTAACCTCGGAACATCAGATAACATACCGGCAACTACTGTAAAAACCAACAGTACAACAGCCAATATTTTCCACCAGTTTTTCTTCATTTTTACTTTAAAATTCTAAAGCTTTTCGTTTTTCTCCCAGGTTGATAACAACTTTTCTAAGTTTTTACTTCCGCCTGGGGTTCAAAAAAGGCCATTTATACTTACTAAACGGGCATTTACCTTACGAACGCCAAAGGTACGGGAATAAGATGTAAGAAACGGTGACAACGATCATGTTTATGGCAAGCAAAGTAAGTAGTTCGTCGAGGCTGGTGCTACGGTCTAAGCCATCCAAGGCATTTTTAGACATTTTTATGAGCATGAGCAACATGGGCACGATCACCGGAAAGCTGAGTACCGCCATTAAGGTTCCGCTGTTAGCCGCCTTAGAGGCTATGCCCGATATCATGGTTAGGGAAGTGGAGAAACCAATGGCGCCTAAAAGTATGGTTAGCAGAAACATGGGCACGTCCTGCACCGGATTTCCCAGTACAAAAGCATAAAACACAAAGCAAATGAGGGCCAGCACCAGCATGATCATCGCGTTGTAAACGATCTTGGCAAGTATAACCCCCTGCGGACTTACGATAGAGTAGAAGTATAGCAGCCTGCCCCGGTTTTCCTGCATAAAGCTTTTGGCAATAGCGTTGACAGACGTAAACAAAAGTATAATCCAGAGCACGGCGTTCCAGACGGGGACAGTAAGTACATTAGAGCGCAACCCGAAACTGAGGTAGCACACAAAAACGGTACTGCTCACATACAATATCATGCCGTTAAAGGCATACTTCTGTCGCCACTCCAGCACCAGGTCCTTCTGTATCAGGTATAAAACTTCTTTAAACAGCATAGTGCCTCTATTTTACCGCAAAGGTACGGCACAAAAAGGTTAATTGCTAAAGTGGCCAATAGCAGCCTGGTTAAGCGGCCCATCTGTTTAAATAATGCGGATGCAGGTGTAAGCTGCGAAAGCCAGACAAGCAAACGGGAAAGGTCAGGGAATATGGGTTGTCCTTTTATACTTACGCTACGAAGTATACTTCTCTGCTTGCTCAGAAATGCGGTTAAAGTCACCTTGTTCTTGGCTGCATTTATACTTTAATAAACCTGCGGCAAAACAAGGAGAGCATGAAACGCTATGATCCATGCTCTCCTGTTTATACTTTGTAAAGTTGAGGCAGCAACTATATAAGTAGCAACTAGTCCTTCTTCTTTTTCTTGTCCTGTTTGTGCTTTACCACTTTGGCTTCGCGGTAGAAGATAATTTCTTCGGCGATGTTGGTTACCTGGTCGCCTACGCGCTCCAGCTTTTTAATGATGGAGAGCAAAGCAAGAGCCTCTGAAATCTGATCCGGGTGCTGTTGCATAAACTCAGTTGCAATGCCATCGGATTTGCGGTAGATCTTGTTAAGCGCCTTATCCCGTTTAATGATGGACTTAGCCAATTGCGTATCGTTTGAGGTAAAAGCAACCCGGCATGCGGCAAACATAGCCAGGGCCTCTTCATACATCGGTACTACCTGCGTCTTTTCCAATAGCTCCGGGTGCATGGGCGCGTCCAGCTTCTTTACAAAGCGTGCTATTCCTTCCGCAGTATCGCCGAGGCGCTCCAGGTTGGCGTTAATTTTAAGTATGGCCAGCACCATGCGCAGGTCTACGGCAACAGGGGTAAATAGTGCAAAGAAGTTCTCGCACATGCGGTCTATCTTCACATCAAACTGGTTTACTTTTTTGTCGCGCTTAATTACCAGCTTTGCCAGCTCTGTGTTGGACGTCAGCATGGCTTCGCGACCACTTTGCAGCTGATACTCCACCAGGTCCCACATTTCCAGGAGTTTGACTTTGAGGCGCTCTAATTCTTTATCTATGTGCGGCATTTTTATTTTTTTAGGAGCTCAGAAAACACAAGAATCAAAAGTATAATGTGTGTATAGTAACCCGAGATCAACCGAAACGGCCTGTAATATAGTTTTGGGTGCGGTTATCTTTAGGGCTTGTGAACATGGTTTTTGTTTTGGCATATTCTACCAACTCTCCCATGTAAAAGAAGGCTGTCTGGTCGCTTACACGGCCGGCCTGCTGCATGTTGTGCGTTACAATTACTATGGTGTAGTGGTTCTTCAACTCATAGATCAGCTCCTCTATCTTAGCAGTAGAGATGGGGTCCAGGGCAGATGCCGGCTCGTCCATCAGTAGTACAGTAGGCGAGATAGCCAACGCGCGTGCAATGCACAACCTTTGCTGCTGCCCCCCCGACAGCGCCAGCGCAGATTTGTTCAGGTTATCTTTTACCTCGTCCCAAAGGGCAGCCTGGCGCAGCGACTTTTCTGCCGCTTCGGCTAATACCGCTTTGTTTTTGATGCCTTGTATTTTAAGGCCATACACTACGTTTTCGAAAATGCTTTTAGGGAAGGGGTTTGGCTTCTGGAACACCATGCCTACTTGCTTACGCAGTTCATCTACCTGCACATCTTTCTGGTAGATGTTGTTTCCGTCGAGCAGTATCTGGCCCTCTACCCTAAACCCATCTATGTAGTCGTTCATGCGGTTAAAAGTGCGCAGAAAAGTAGACTTGCCGCAGCCGGATGGGCCAATAAAAGCAGTAACGTTTTTTTCTTCCATGGCAATGTTGATGTTCTTCAGGGCATGGAAATCGCCGTAGTAGGCGTTTAAGGCTTGGGCTTCGAGCTTTATGTCTTTTTTACTCATGGTGTTTTACCACTTTATTTTTCGTTGCTGGCGGTTGCGCAAGTATACGGCTATTCCGTTCAGCATAAAGGTGATGATCAGAAGTACAATGATGGCTGCAGCTGCGTTGTTCAGGAATGCCTCCTGTGGCCTGGATGTCCAGTTAAAGATCTGAATTGGCAGTACGGTAAACTCATCCATTGGTGATGATGGCGTGAAAGGCACGTAAGCCAGGGCTCCGATTACAATAAGCGGGGCAGCCTCGCCCACCGCTCTCGAAAGCGCCAGTATAATGCCTGTAAGTATACCTCCAAAAGATGCCGGAAGAACCTGGAACCAAACCGTTTGCCACTTAGAGGCACCCAGGGCAAATGAACCGTCGCGGATACTGCGTGGTACTGATTTTATGGCCTCGCGTGTGGTTACTATAATGATCGGAAGTATAAGCAGCGACAATGTGAGTGCGCCAGCCAATAAGCTGCCGCCCAGGCGCATCTGCCTTACAAATATTTCCAGGCCAAGTAAACCGTAGATAATAGAAGGTACACCGGCCAGGTTGGCAATGTTAATCTCCAGAAAACTAGAGAGCCTGTTTTTTTTGCCGTACTCCTCTAAGTATACACCTGCTGCCACACCCAACGGGAAAGCAATCAGGGTGGTAAGCACCAGTATCCACAGCGTGCCTACCCAAGCGGTAAGTATACCTGCCCGGCTGGCCCTGCGCGATGGCAGGCTCGTCAGGAAATCCCAATCGATGCGCTTGACACCCTCAATTACAATATCGAACAGGAAAATAGCCAGTACTACCAAACCGATAAAAGTGCAGAAGATGCCGAAGACCTGGAAGGCTTTATCCTTGAGCCTGTTTTTTTCAGAATTAGTCATACTTTTCCTGATATTTCTTTTTGATCCAGAAGCTTAGGTTGTTCAGCGCAAACGTGAAGACGAAGAGGGTGATACCTGCCGCAAAAATGGTTTTATACTCCAGGGAGTCTCGTGGCACATCTCCCATACTTACCTGCACAATGTAGGTGGTAATGGTTTCGATGGGCACCAGCGGGTTTAAGGTAAGGCGTGGTTGCTGGCCTGCCGCAATAGCTACGATCATGGTTTCGCCCACAGCCCTGGAGATGGCAAGTATAACCGAGACCACAATACCAGAGGAGGCAGCCGGGACCATTACACCGAACGATGTCTGCAAGCGTGTGGAGCCCATGCCGTAGGCAGCCTCGCGCAAGGAGCGCGGTACCGCGCTGATGGCATCCTCGCTTAAAGAAGAGATCATCGGGATGATCATGATGCCCATCACAATACCCGCCGACAAAGCGTTGAAACCGGCCATGCCAGGTATAAATTGCTGCAGAAAAGGTGTAACTACGGTTAAGGCAAAAAAGCCATACACTACCGTTGGAATGGTGGCAAGCACCTCTAGCAGCGGCTTCACGATCTGCTTCATGCGGGCATGGGCGTATTCGTTTAAGTATATGGCTATGGTTAAGCCAATGGGCAAAGCTACTGCAATGGCAACGGCGGTGGTAAGCAAAGTGCCCGCTACTAAGGGCATTATACCAAACTTTTTATCGGCAAACAGCGGGGTCCATTCTTTCTCAGTCAGAAATTCGCTAAGCGACACCACCTGGAAAAAGCTGATAGACTCTGAGAGCAAAACCCAGATAATGCCTATCGTGATGAGTATTGTGATTACGGCTGATAACCACAACAAGCCCTCGATTATTTTTTCGGATACTCTCAAGGTGATGTGTTTTTTTTAAGCATCTGCTTTGGCTTGTGTGCTAAAACAAGTGCCTGTGTGTATTTCAGGTTATTTCTTTAAGCTGTCAGCAAATTGCTTAAACTTTTCTTTCTGCTCCTGATACTTGCTGTCTGGCAACGGGATGTAACCTACCTCCTGGCTAAGCTCAGGGGCGCTGTCAAGGTAAAAGTTTATAAACTCCACTACCTCTGGTCTAGCTGCCGCTTTTGAGTTAACATAAATGAACAAGGGGCGTGAAAGTGGGGCATAAGAGGCATCTTTTACTGTTTGGAGAGAGGGTAGTACAGCACCCTTGCCATTGTCTACGGGTACAACTTTTAGTTTATTCTGGTTTTCTTCGTAGTAAGCAAACCCAAAAAAGCCTAATGCATTTGGGTCAGACGATACACCTTGTACTAGTACATTATCGTCTTCGCTGGCAGTATAATCGCCGCGGCTCGAATGGCTTTTGCCTACAATAGCTTCCGTAAAATAATCGTAAGTGCCAGACTCAACGCCTGCACCATAAAGGTGAATTTCTCTGTCAGGCCACTCCGGGCGCACCTGGTTCCAGCGCATAATCTTACCTTGTGCGGCAGGCTCCCATATTTTCTTCAGGTCAGCTACTGTAATATCCTTTACCCAATCATTTTCAGGGTGCACTACTACTGTCAGTCCATCATAAGCTACCTCCAGCTCTACATACGTTATGTTGCTTGCCTTGGCTTGTTCAGCTTCTGCCTCACTTATCTGTCGCGATGCGTTTACCATGTCTATCTCGCCGCGGGTAAACTTCTTCATGCCGCCGCCTGTACCAGACACGCCTACGGTTACTCTCACATCCGGAGCCTCAGCACGAAACTCCTCTGCGACAGCCTCTGTGATAGGGTATACGGTAGATGATCCGTCGATCTGCACGGTGCCTGCCAGGTTCCCAGCTGCTTCGTTAGAGCTGTTGCCACCGCAGGAGCTAAGCAGCAGCGATGCGCTTAGTAATAAAGCAGCGGCAAATGTTGTGTTGTTACGCTTAAAGTTTAGCATAAGCCAATTTGGTTATAGTGTTGTGTTAAATACCTGCTTATTAGATTTTAATTTGGTACTGCAATACAAGTATAGTAGTATCAACTATGCTACATGGGGCTAAAGTGCCAGCTCGAACTGAACCCTGAACTGATACTGTTCAGGGCGGTTTTCTTCATCCTGCAGGGTAATATCGCTCTGCACTTTAAGCGAGTGCCCAACAATATACTTTGACAAACCAAGGGTATACTGCTTTTGGTCGCGAAGGCCCGTAGCGGCTGTAGGGTCGTAGCTGGTATAGCGTCCGGCTACTTCCCAATTAGTGGCGAATATGTATCCAGCTTGAATGTTGAAAGCGTTTCCCGTCACAAAGGTCTCTTCTACGCCTCCTGTATCATCAGTCAAAACAACAGGCCCGTCCGGAGCTTTTCGATTGGCATATTCAGCCATGGATGAGAAGCCTCTGTACTTGAACATGGCATCTAAAAAAAGTGTGCGCAGGTCTCGCTCGGCACTAAGGAAATCGCCAAGCTGGCCCTGTGACCTGGAAGCGTTATCGTTGTAATCGAATGAGGCGGCCAAGGCTAATTTAGGTGTTTGTTCTCGCTCAATATCACCCCCTACATAATCGCCATCGCCTTTAAATTCGCCGAAAGGTAGCACCTCAAAGCGAGCTGTGTAGCCGTAGCCGCCCGCATTGTTTACTGTAATATCGCGGCCTTCGCCCATACTTATGGCGCCTGCTTCGCGAAGCACCACATTGCCTATTTTATGTTGATGGTGTAGCTGCAAGCCAGCGTCGCGATCTAAATTAAACTGTGCGTTTAGCAGACTGCGATCCACGAACTGCATTTTTTGGGAGGAAACAATACGCTCTCGGTTGCCTGGTAATTTTGTCTGGCCAACCCAAAGAGACAGGTTTGGTGCAAAGTTCCATTTGGCTACTGCATCAAGTATAATGTTGTCGGCGTTGTTTGTCTGGTCTGGCGTGTCGCTGCCAATGTCGCTGTTACTCAGGCCTAACTCTATTTTATACTCCAGCTTAGGCGAGTAGGCAAAGCCGTCAAACTTTAAGCGTGCCCTGCGGATAAGTATGCGGTCATCCCAATTGTTCGTTTCCGCATTTTGCACTCCCTGGTACAGCACCTGGAAGCGTGTACCCAGCTTTATGCTGAACGAAGAATCTGCAGCTACAAATTGCAGCCCTTTACCAAATTTGGAGTTATTTATACTTTGCCCAAAGGAAGTATAAGTGGTTAGTATACAGATTATGAGTAATAAATAAGCTCTTTTGCAGCGTAAATCCACGGTTAAAAGGATTAGGTGAGTTTTCCTTTGATGTTACCTGGCATGATATGGTTAATCAGGCCATATGGTTGTTGCTTAAAGCAGTTAGTCAGGCTGCTTTTATAGCTTCATGCCAATTTACGGTGCAAAGTAACTTGCGTTATATTACTCGATAATTACCTCAATGTTATCTTATTGTTAAGGCTTTTGCGGATGGGGTAAATTAATTGTTTTGTGCCTTTTTATACTTGCCAGCAAACATACATAGCAAGTATAAAAGTATGGCGAGCAAACGCTAAGCTAGTATGAAGAAGGTAGAGTGGATCAGGTGGGGAAGGTGCTTCAAACAGGTGGCTATCGTGTTGCTGGTATAAAAAGGCCCCTTCTGCACCGTGCAAAAGGGGCCTGCAATAAAGTTTATAAAATGGCTTTAGAAATTAAACTGTGCCTGCAGTCTTAAACGGTTGCCGTGTTGCTGATTCATCGGGTTGGCGGCGTTTCTCACAGTTCTATCTCCGATAGCGTATAAAGCTGTAAGCTCCAGGTTTTTGATCACAAGCCACTCCGCCCCGATCTCTGTCTCATACACCAGATAGCCGGCGGCGTCTCTCTCGTGTTTTTTACCGCCGTCGTAATACTGCATTTTTAAGAATGGCATGATGGTTTGGTTGCCTGCCCTGAACAAATACATGGCTTGTGCATACCCTCCCTGTAAGGTTTGCTCTGTGATAGAATTTGTTTCAGGGTTGTACTCGGGGCCTTTGCCTATATTATACTCTGCCTGAAAACCTAGCGGCTGCGGATAAACTACTAATGTGGCGGCCACGCGCTGATCGGTATAGCTTTCGTTTGCCTGCACTCCGGTACTTACCTGATCTGGGGCAACAGTATACTTACCTGTATAAGCCTGCACACCAGGCTCGATAAACTGGCCGTTTTTTAGTTTAAACGGATAAGATACTCTTGCTACAACATGCAGGTTGTCGTTAGCCTCTGGTTTATTAGCTGTTTGCCCGTTAAAAAAGCCTAGCCCTAACACACCGTAGTCTCCGCTGCCTTTCAGGCCCTTGTTTGTAAGCTCTTCAAAACGGCTGCGTATTGCCGCTGGTGCGTAATAAAAAAACATTCCTAAATCACGTTCGTTGGCGATGGCGCTGTTAAGAGCATCGTTACGGTCCAGGGTCAGGCGGTTGCTGCTCGACTGTAGGTTCTCAAACCCATAGGGGATTTTACTCTGCCCGATTCGCACCCGATACGCTTTACCGGCATCCAGGGCAACATCAAAATAAGCATCGCGCAGCTGCAAAAAGTTAAGCGAAGTAGAACTGGCAGATGAGGCTAAGTCGGGCTGAATGTATATAAATACCCGGTCATGCACATTACCGCTAATAACTAAACGGGCACGCCTGATAAAAAGACCTCCGTTCTCACCGAGTGATCTGTCGCATTGGTCGCATTTTAAATCCGGGTTTGTCTCGAGCAGGCGGTTATACCTGATCTGGGCATAGCCTCTTATAGAGAGTATCTCATACCAGGCCTTCTTTTTTTCATGATCGCCTTGCTTCACCGCCGTGGTGGTAGGTGTTGCTATTGTTGCTGTGGTCCCGGTTGTGTCTGTTTGTGCGAAGGCATTCGATAAGGCAATTAAACTCAAGGCAGCACCTGCCAGCGCAGCTTTGCCGTTCCAATTCATTACTATCATTATGGGTGAGAAATCAGGTAATAGTGTGTATATGTTTAAAGTGTTTGTGAACCAAAGGGTTAGTCAGACCCTAGAGGTTATCTATGCAAAGTACAATAGTAAGTATTATGGCAACATTACCTCTATGTTAAATGAATGTTAACAAATTAGCCATACTTATGGTAGCCCCAATTAAGTCAGGAATACTGTGCTGAATCTGTAGTAAGGGGTATTATGGGTGTAAAGATAACATTTCGTTAATGCTGGCTTAACCCTTTGTTTAAGTATGGCTGGCAATCTTAACGAAAGGGTAATTTACCTATAATTATGAGGTAACATGCTCCCTCTACTTTTGCATCGAGACTAATCAAAAGTAGATGACATGAAATCCTTACTCACAATTCTCACCATTATTGCCACCGCAGTTGCTGCGTTTGCCCAACAAGGCACGCTAAAAGGCAAAGTAACCGATAAAACAACCGGCGAAGGTATAATTGGAGCCGTGGTGTTTATAAAAGGCACCTCTAAGGGCACCACAACCGATTTTGAAGGAAACTATACTTTACCGCTAGAGGCAGGCACCCACACGTTGTCAGCCACTTTTCTTGCCTACAAGCCTTTTGAAAATGCAGGTGTACAAGTAAACCCAGGGCAAACAACAACCCTTAATATACAGCTAGAGGAAAATGCTACCCAACTGCAGGCAGTAGAGGTTGTGGGCACGCGCCAAACAAATACTGAGATGGCGCTCATGCAAGACCTGAAATCGAGTGAGATAGTGGTAAGCGGAGTTTCAGGGGAGCAAATTGCCAAGTCCCTGGACCGGGATGCGGCAGCTGTAGTTCGAAGAATACCTGGCGTAACTGTAATGAACGACCGCTACATCATGATCCGTGGCCTTAGCGAACGCTACAATACTGTAATGCTGAATGATGCCCTTACACCAAGCACGGAAACTGACTCACGCGCTTTCTCTTTTGATATACTGCCTACAAGCGTACTTGATCGCATACTAGTTTACAAATCCGGATCGCCGGAGCTACCCGGGGAGTTTGGCGGCGGTGTTATAAAAGTATACACTAAAAACTTTGCTACTGATAATACTACCACATTAAATATAACGGGAGGACACCGTGCCGGAACCACATTTAGCGATTTTAGAAGCTACAAAGGAGGCAAAACTGACTTTTTAGGTTATGATGATGGTACGCGTACATTGCCTGGTGCTTTTCCTGCGGACTTAAATACTGTAAGAGGTGATGCTTTAGTAAATGCTGCACGATCATTAAATAACAGATGGGGGGCAGAAACCTCGACAGCGCTCCCTGATCTGAGAATGTCTCTTGGCTTAACCCGTCGCTTCTTTATAGGTGATACCGAGACAAGCAACATTTCTTCTGTTTCTTACAGCAATACCAACCAGTTTGTTGATGTGACAAGATATCGTTACACCAAATACTTTGAGGGGGTACCGGCCTCAGACAGAATTCAGTACCGTTTTGAGGATAAAGAGTATAGCCAGAATGTAAGACTTGGGATAGTTAGCAACTGGGCTTTCAGGTTAAATAGCGGCAACAAAATTGAATTCCGGAACCTGTTTAACCAAATGGGGCAAAGCCAGGTGATAGAGCGCACAGGTTTTGAGGTACAGGGCAAAAACGTTGATGTGAACAACTATGCACAGCGATACGAAAGTCGCGCTATTTACTCTGGGCAGCTGCAGGGCACACACGACAGGAACGATGATAGAACACGTTTTACCTGGCTTGCCGGTTACAACTACACCAACAGGAACGAGCCGGATTACAAGCGAATACGTTCGCAGCGCGACTACAACACGGATAATCCCTTTATGTGGGTAATACCGTATAGTGCGTCTACGTTTGATGCTGGGCGCTTTTACGCTGAGCTGAATGAGAACACCTTTACGGCAAGCGCCCAGGTGGAGCACCAATTGAATGGCGGCGACACGCTTAGTCAAAACCAGCCAAAAATAAGAGCAGGCTTTTACACCGAAAGAAAAGATAGAAGCTTTGATGCCCGCTGGATGGCCTACACCGTAGCAGATCCATCTAACTTTAACCAAAGCTTACTTACGCTGCCGCTGTCGCAGCTATTTACCTCAGAAAGTATAAACGCTATATCAGGCTTTAGTTTAGCGGAAGGCACCAACCCAACAGACAGGTATGATGCTGCTAACACGCTGCTGGCAGGTTATGTAGGAGGATCACTTCCTTTATCATCAGCCTTAAATATAGCAGGCGGGGTGCGAGTAGAGTATAACCGCCAGCAACTAGAGACAACAAGATATGGTGGTGTACCGGTTAATGTAGATAACCCGATCACAAGTATACTTCCATCAGTTAATGCCACTTATAATTTCAGTCCTCGGTCTTTGCTACGCGGCGGTTACAGCGTTAGCGTTAACAGGCCAGCGTTTCGGGAACTCGCGCCTTTCGCTTACTACGACTTTCAGTTAAATGCTGAGATACAAGGAAATGAAGAGCTTACAACTGCCACCATCCACAATGCCGACTTACGCTATGAGTTTTACCCTAACCCAACGGAGGTAATCTCAATCGGTGGCTTTTACAAATACTTCAGGAACCCTATAGAAACTTATATACTGCCTTCTGCAGGCAACCCTATTTTTGAAACCAACAATGCAGAGAGTGCTCAAAGCTATGGCATAGAAACCGAGATCAGGAAGTCTTTCCTGGATTTATCTAACAGCAGCATTATACAGAATACAAGCTTTGTTTTAAATGCCTCGCTCATAGAGAGCAACATTAGCTTAGGCGATAAGGCGCAGAACCAGGCAAAAGAAAGAGCTATGTACGGCCAGTCTCCATTTATAGTAAATGCTGGCCTATACTATCTGGATGAAGCAAAAGACCTGCAAATAAACCTGCTGTACAACGTGATCGGCAAACGAATTTTTGCTGTAGGAGACAACGATGAGCCAACTGTCTACGAGATGCCTCGCAACATGATAGACCTCGCAGTAACCAAAGGGTTTGGCAAGCATATCGAAGTTAAAGCTGGCATTCAGGACATCCTGAACCAAAAAGTAAGGTTAGTACAAGACTCAAATAATGATGCCAAAATCAGAGGGGTAGATGATGATTACACCACTTTTAAACGTGGTAGCTACTCTACTCTGGGCATTACCTACAAGTTTTAACACACAATCCAGAACAAACAAATCAACTTTTTAACCCAAAATTGACAACAATGAAAAAAGTAAGCACATTACTCCTGCTCGCATTATTAGGTGTGGCATCTGTATCATGTAAAGACGATAAAAATGATGAGCCAACTCCGGTTGAGCAAAATACGGAAGTAGTTGAGCTAAGCGGCAGCATCACTTCTGACATGATTTTGAAAGCTGATAAAAAGTACTTACTAAAGGGCTTTGTTTATGTTCAGGCTCCTGCAAAACTTACAGTTGAGCCAGGTACTATCATAAAAGGAGACAAGCTTACAAAAGGCTCTCTTATTGTGGAGCGTGGTGCCCAGCTTATTGCCCGTGGTACGGCAGAGAAGCCAATCGTTTTCACATCTAACGAGGCAAAAGGCACGCGTAAAGCCGGAGATTGGGGCGGCCTGATTATACTTGGTAACGCTCCTGTAAACTCTGGTAGCTCTACTGCCATTGAGGGCGGCGTAGACAGGTTATACGGAGGTTCGAATGTTGCCGACAATTCAGGTGTGCTGAAGTATGTGCGCGTTGAGTTTGCCGGGATAGCCTATCAGACAGACAACGAGATCAACGGTATTACATTTGGCGGTGTTGGTAATGGCACAGAGGTAGACTTCGTGCAGGTTTCTTTTGGCGGCGATGATGCTTTCGAATGGTTTGGTGGTACAGTAAACGCAAAACACCTGGTTGCCTATAAAACTGTTGATGATATGTTTGATACAGACAACGGTTATTCAGGAACGATACAATATGCGGTGGGCATTTCTGACCCTAATGTGGCCGACGTATCTAAATCAAATGGCTTTGAGACCGACAATGATAAAAATGGCTCTCAGAACACGCCTTTCACAATGGCAAAATTCTCTAACGTAAGTTTGTTTGGCCCTTTGGCTATAGCTAATACAACGGCTAACTCCAACTATGGCAGCGGTATACATTTCAAGAAAAACACTAAAATCTCGGTTTACAACTCTGTAATAGCAGGCTGGCCAAATGGCATATTGTTAGATGGCGCTGCTGTAGAAGGCAACACAGCAAATGAACTGAAGTTTAAGAACAACGTGATCGTTGGCGCTAAATCACCTTTAAACCTGGCAGCTAACAGCACATTTAATATCCAGAACTGGTTTGACAGCAACAACAATGTAATTAAAGCTGCTAATACTGATCTTAAGGTAGACGGTGCATTCAAACAAGCTGGTGTACCTGCCTTTCTTCCGGGTGCTGGCTCTGAGCTACTTTCGGGAGCTAGTTTTGATGGGGTAAGTGGCTTTGAAGCTGTTAGCTTCAGGGGAGCATTCGGTACTACAGACTGGACTGCAGGTTGGACTAACTTTGATCCGCAGAACACAGATTACTAATTCAGGATTTATAATACTGGTTGCACATGTATGGGTGAGAAACATCGTGGCAATCACTAGCAGCGAGGCTTAGTCTCCCGCGCTGTGCGAAGCCCGCCAATTTGGTGGGCTTCCTTTTTTTGCTCCACTTAGAAAGTAGATGTAGGGGCATCGCCGCCGCAGGAACGCAGCACGAACACGATGATAACTATAATCAACACCAGCCCTAAGCAGCCTGCACCCAGGCCACAACCGCCCTTGCCGCCTGCCGTGCCGCCACCGCCAAAAAGTTTCCTGAATAAGTATAGCTTTAGAAGGCCTTTCCACATAGGAGGTAGTTTAAGTATAAAACAATAACTTCCGGCACACGCAAAAATGTGCCGGGAGTTATTGTTACGTCTGCTTGAGATGTTGAGTTCAGTAGCCGCTGCCACTACAGCCTGTATTTAGCTGATAGGTACTTTGCGAAGTATGGCTTCTATAAAATCTTTGGAGGTGATGCCGTCGGCCTCTGCCTCGTAGTTAAGTATAATGCGGTGGTTCATCACATCATATGCCACTTCTTTTATGTCTTCTGGTAGTACATAATCACGTTCATCAAAATATGCCACAGCCTTGGCCGCTCTGTTAAGGGCTATACTTGCTCTCGGCGATACGCCAAACTGTATATAAGGTGCAAACTCGTTTAAGTCGTACTCGGCAGGGCGGCGCGTGGCAAACACTAGTTCTATGATGTAGCGTTCCAGCGTTTCCGATATCTGCACCTGGTTGATATCGTTCCGGATGTTAAAGATATCTTCTTTGGAAAGCACTTTTGCCACCGAATCCTGGAAAGACATGTTGGCCATGCGGCGCATAATCTCCAGTTCGTCGGCCTTCTTTGGATAATCAATGTACACTTTCATCATAAAGCGGTCTACCTGGGCCTCTGGCAGCGGGTATGTGCCTTCGTGCTCTACAGGGTTTTGAGTGGCTAGCACCAGGAAAGGCAGATCCAGCTTAAAAGTAGTTTCGCCAATGGTTACCTGCTTTTCCTGCATCGACTCAAGCAGCGCTGACTGTACCTTGGCCGGAGAGCGGTTTACCTCATCGGCAAGTATAAGGTTAGCGAAGATAGGACCTTTTTTTACCTCAAATGCCGAGGCATTCTGGTTATAGATCATCGTTCCGATAAGGTCGGAGGGCAGCAGGTCGGGGGTAAACTGAATACGCTGGAAATCAAGGCGCAATGCTTTTGCCAACGAGTTAATTGTTAGTGTTTTGGCAAGGCCCGGTACACCCTCCAATAAAATATGGCCGCCCGTGAAAAGGCCTATCAGCAAGCGATTTACCATATATTGTTGGCCTATTACCGCTTTGCCTACCTCCTCAAATACCTGCTTTATCTTTCTTTGGTGCTCTTTCACCTTGTCTTCATAGATCAGATCTTCTGCTGCCATACTGCTTCAGGTTTTTTTAACCCTTAAATATAGTAATTATTGTGCACGTGAGGGTAAGATATGGGTTAACTGCTCCTGTTCAAACAAAAAAAGCACCTGTAAAGGTGCTTTTCAATAACTGTAAATCCAGGGTTTATACTTAAGATTGGTGCTGTAGTTGAGCCTGTCTTGTATGTTTTGCTGTTCTAACCATTTCTATCAGGTTGGCAACGCGTTCTTCTTCAACTTCCAAGGGCAATACCATTGTTCCGTTCTGCGATTTAACGTGCACGCGGTTGTGGCGCGTCATCAAGTATAGCATCAGGAAAAACCCGCTTAGCAAGGTAAAAGAGTCATCAAAGTAAACCAACAGGGCCATGCAAAGGCTAAGGCCAAAGTATAATGTTTTACCTGTTGCCTTTACTTCCCAACCTTTAATATCCTCCAGGTTAACTGCCGTTTGGCCAAATAGTGTCCAGGGCAGCCTTCTTAAAATAAGGCGATGAGTAGTGAGCGCTAACTTTTTGTCAACGGTCTGTATTAAGTACTGTTCTCCTTTTAAAAGCTTTGTCTGCGTCATTTTAAACGGAGAGTTAAGTTTGTTCAGTCTTGGGTAGCGTAGTAATGTAAGTATCACGGTTGGTTTTTTATAAGTTGTCTAGTAATTAGATACCTAAAACCATATAATGGTTGCATGATTGCGTCACAAAAGTAATTAATTTTTAGCTGTAAGCAACATTTAATTGTATTTAAAATGTTGTTATATAGAATTGGGCTTATATACATCTTATTTTTGAATGTAAATATGTGCCTGCTGCTTTCCTCTAAATAGAAAAAGCTTCTCCAGTTGCTGGAGAAGCTTTTTCTATTTAGAGCAGAAGTAAATTTAACTTAAATAAAAGTCGCCTTCGTGGCCATGTGCGCGCTGGTTCTTAAAACGTGCAATGTCTGCCTGCATGTTATCGTAAATTTCCTGTATTTCCTCCGAGTCAGTTGTAAGAGGCTTGATGTGCTCGCTAAGTAATTTGGCCGCAAGCGGATAAAATTTTGAGTCATCAGTATTCTTAGCATTTACTTTAAACGAGCTAACAGCATTCTCCAGCTTTTTAAGTTCAGGGTACTTTAACTTAAACTCTTGAATGGTATCACGAAGCTTCTCCCGTATCATCAGATACACGTCTTCTTCGAATGTCATGCCGAAGTCATCATCCTCCTCCTCGTCGAAATCGCTTGAAAAGTCGTCTTCGTAGTCAAAATCGTCTCTCATGGCTGTTAGTTTCTGTTAATTATTTGTAGTACGGGTTATGTTTCTGTTTGTGTCGGTCCTTTTCGCTTTTCCTCTGAAAATACAAGCTGCTTCAGTATATCTGCAAAGAGCCCCAAAGTAAAGTAAAATGCATAATTAGCATTTAGGATAATTATTTGCAATAGGTTACCGCCTCTCTTTCAGAAGTGTTTTTATGAATTTAGTGCACGTTAGCGTATCAAGGGGTAATGTTGCTTGATTATGAGGCTAAAGCAGAAAGCCCCGGCTATTTTTTAGCCGGGGCTTTCTGCTTTAATTTATTCTTATTTAAGCGTATTTTCTTTCGATCAGGCGGAGGAGCTTGTTTACGTGCTCCTGTTTTTTGGACCAGTCATGTTTGGTGGCCACTTCCTGCATAAAGTATTGCTTCGCAGCTTCCGCATCGCCGTACTCGTCCAGTTGCTTAATGGTGTTATAGTAAGTCATATTGTCACCTTCAAAAAGCTCGTTTATAAAACTAAAGCGCTGGTTGATGGAGATGGAGTTCTTCAGCGAATCGATTTTGCGGTTGCTGTGTGCATCAGCAAGCGAAGTGGAGGCAGCCTTCCGGAAATTATCGTTTAATGTTGGGCGTTTGTTTGCGTGGCTTTCTTCTTCCTCGCCGTCTTCATCAGTAGTATAAACCGGCTTTGGCGCGGGCGCTGATGCCTCACGCTGCGCATTATGTATAGGTGCCACTATTTCTTTTTCCTCGATGGGGGCCGCTGGTGTTGGTACCGGCGCTGGTGCGCTTACAGGTGCAGCAACTGGTGCTGGTCTGCCCAGTATGTCTTCCTCGTTTATGGCAAGCAGGCTGTTAAACTGTGCTGCCACATCAGAAAGAGCAGTACGGCTGCTCTGGTTTGCTTTTACATATAGCCTAAAGCGACTCAGAATATACTCTCTGTCCCGGTTGCCTGGCGAGAGTGTTTCTATGAAGCCAGCAAAAAGCTGTTTGTCTATATCGATATACTTTAAGTTTTCCTGAAGTTTCGGTAACGTGATTTCTTCCTGTATGCGCAGAAACTTCTCCTCAAATGTATCTGCCGGTGCAAGTATAACTCTAAACGTATCGTAGATGGCTTTCTGCAACAGGGGCTCAAAAGCGTTGCGTTTCATCAAAATCTTGCGCGACAGCACGTTCATGAAATGAAGCAAAGCCTCTTTTACCTCCTCGTTTTCATAATCGAAGTATGGGCTGCGCAGGTTTGCCATTTCCTGGTGCCATTTAAGCAAAAGCTCTTTTATCACAAAAAGGTTAACCTGCTTTATAGGCGTAAAACTAATAAGCTGAGGACCATTAAGGGAGTCGTGAGTGGCAAAATGTCTGTCGCAAAGCATATTTGCCAACTGATTGCTGTACTGCTCTAGGTGTAATTGATTATATTTGTCTTCCATTGGGAGTCTCTTTCTTCTGTAAAGTTATAAAATTATGCCAATCTTGACGGTGCAAAACCTCTCTAACTTAAAAGTAAAGGTTGAAGAGGGGCAGACGCTGCTGAAAGCCCTACAGGCTGCAGGCATGGATTGGATGCATGCCTGCGGTGGCAAGGGCCGGTGCACCACCTGCCGCATTATCGTGGCGCAGGGGCTGGAGCATTTTGGGCCTTTAACTGAAAGCGAAATGCGCTACCGCAGCAACAGCCGCCTGAAAGATAACGAACGATTAACCTGCCAATGTACATTAGCAACAGGCAATGCCACCGGTAAAGTGCCCGAACAAACCAAGCTGCCGCACATGAGCTACAGCAGCTGAGAAGATTTATAAGTTAAAGATCTAAGGACTTTTAAAGTTTGGTTGAGCGTTACAGCAAAAAACAATCAGCATTAAACTACGCAACAATTAGCCATATATAATTACCACATTACTAAACAATGTTTATTGAACCACGCGTAAGCAACGGAAAGCACACTACCAAGAGAGGATGGATTGAGGTGATCTGCGGATCTATGTTTTCTGGTAAAACGGAGGAGTTGATCAGGAGGCTGAACAGGGCTAAAATAGCAAAGCAGAAGGTAGAGATTTTTAAGCCTGCGCTGGATAAACGTTACCACGACGAAGATGTGGTATCGCATAATGCCAACTCTATTCGCTCTACACCAATAGATTTTGCACAGGACATGCTGCTGCTGGGCGGCAGCTGCGATGTGGTAGGCATAGATGAGGCGCAGTTTTTTGATGAAGGCCTGGCCGAAGTATGTGCCAAGCTGGCTAATAGCGGCGTGCGCGTAATTGCCGCTGGCCTGGACATGGACTACCTGGGTAAGCCTTTTGGGCCTATGCCTGCATTGATGGCTGTATCAGAGTATGTAACCAAGGTGCACGCGGTTTGTGTGCAATGCGGTGATATTGCCCATTACTCGTTTCGGAATGCTGCCTCAGAGCAACAGGTTTTATTAGGCGAGACAGACTCTTATGAAGCGCGTTGCAGGCATTGCTTCGTAGAAGGCATCAAAGCCAAAAAGTAGCTTAAGCTAGTTAGACTTCAATAACTTAAAGTATGAACCACCGCAGGCTATTAACAGGTACACTAATGTTTGTGCTTAGTTTTATACTTTGCCTTGGCTTTACCAAAAGCTACGGGCAAAGCAGCTTAGCGCTTGGTGGCTGGCGCTTGCATGTGCCTTACCACCAGAGCAAGGCAGTTGCCGATGCCGGTGATAAAGTATACGTTGCAGCAGAACAGGGGCTTTATTATTACGATAAGGAGTTTAGCACAACAGAAACCATCTCTAAAGTTGATGGGCTGAGCGAGCAGCAAATAAGCACGATCTCCTTTGACAACGAAACACAAACGTTGGTTATCGCTTACAAAAATACGAACATAGATCTGCTACAGAATGGCAGCATCATCAACATCAATGATATTCTCCGTAAATCGATCTCAGGAGAAAAACTTATAAACGATGTAGCCATACATAACAAGCTGGCCTTTGTTACAAGCACGTTTGGCATTGTAGTGCTGGACCTGGTAAAGCACGAGGTGAAGGACAGTTACCGTAACCTGGGGCCAAACGGCGAAACCGTAAATGTAAAAGCCGCAGCTGTTTTACGCGACAGCATCTACCTGACAACAAACCTGGGAGTGCTGGCATCGAAGTATACTAACACAAACCTGCAGGATTACAAAAACTGGGGCTACATAAATACGGGCATACCGGCAAGCCACAATGCAGATAAACTGGCCGTATTCGATAACAAGCTATACTTAAGCGCTGCAAACGGAGGCATTTATACTTTAAACGCAAACCATACCTGGGCTCCGGCTACAGTTGCTATTAATGGTGTTGTGTCTTCTTTTACTTCTACAGCTACACATTTAAGCATTGCCTCCGTGGCGGGTGTTACTGTTTTGTCCAAAAACGGTACAGTTATCAATTACACGCATCGCCTGCTTAAAGACCCCCGCAAAGCTGAGGTGGACAAAGATGGCACGATATGGGTTGCCGATATGCAAACGGGCTTGGTTAAAATAAGCGCAGCTGGAAACGATGCAGCAGCTTATACACCTAATGGCCCGTACAGCTCCAGCAGTTTTCGGATTTATACTTATGGCGGTAAAGTATATGTGCTAAGCGGTGGTTTTAGCGCTGCCTACCTGCAAAACGGAAGCTGGAACGGCTTTTATGTATACGATAAAGGCAACTGGGAAAGCTATAACGTGTACCTTTACCCTGAGCCAGGCTTTGTGAAAGGCTATGATTTGGTAGATGCTGTTTACAACCCGATTACCGAAAAGCTATACTTGGCCAGCTATGGCAATGGGCTAATCGAATGGGGCGGGCTAACAAATTCCTTGTTGTACAATGGCAACAACAGCCCCTTGCTAAGCGCGCAATCTTCTTATCCTGATAAAACAGATTATGTACGCATTACTGATCTGGCTGTGGACGATGCAGGCAACGTTTGGGCTGTAAACCGAAATAACTTTGTAAACACGCCAGGCTTGCACATGCTTAGGCCCGATGGTACCTGGAAATCTTTTGTGCTGCCGGGAGTGGCAGATGGCAGTAACCTGGACCAGATACTGATAGATGATTACGGGCAGAAATGGCTCTCTATCTCGCGAAGGGGCAACCAGCGAAGCGGCCTTGTCGTGTTTGATGATGAAAAGAACAGAGTACGCTACCTTTCGCTGGGCAGCGGCTTTGGTGGCTTGCCAAACGGAGATGTATACGCTGTTGTAAAAGACTTGAATGGTGATGTGTGGGTGGGAACAGCCAATGGTGTAGGTGTATACTATAACCCGGCTTTTGTTTTTGAGGAGCAAAACTACGATGCGCGCATTCCCATTGTGGACAGGCGGCCATTACTGGATGGGCAGGTAGTACGTACTATAGCTGTAGATGGCGCTAACCGCAAATGGATGGGGACTGATAATGGCCTTTGGCTTTTTAACCCGGAAGGAGACAAACTGATACGCCATTTTAATACAACTAACAGCCCGTTGCCATCCAATAGAGTTTTATCGGTGGCAGTAGAGCATGCAACAGGCGAGGTGTTTGTAGCGACAGATGCCGGTGTTGCCTCATATCGTGCAGAGGCTACTGTTACAGAGGGTAAGCCTGCGTGTGCTACGGTTTACCCAAATCCGGTGCGCAAGAACTACACAGGCTTGATAGGAGTATCGGGTTTACCGAATAATGCCAATGTACGCATTACAGATGTAGCTGGCATGTTGGTTTATAAAACAAAAGCAACTGGCGGAACCTTAGCCTGGGATGCCCGAGACTACAACGGGAAACGGGTTAAAGCAGGAGTATACCTGGTAATGAGCTCCAGCGACGATGGCAGCCAAACCTGTATAAGCAAAATAGCCGTACTGGATTAAATGCTAGTAAAAACAAGGGGCATCGTACTTAACCACATCAAGTACCGCGAGTCTTCCATTATTGCCAGGGTCTATACCGAGCAGCTTGGCGTACAGTCCTATATCGTGAATGGCGTGCGCAAAAAGGGGAGTGGTTCTCGTATTGCCCTATTCCAGCCGTTTACTTTGCTTGATATGGTGGTTTATACTTCGCAGAAAGGTGGCCTTACGCGCATTTCAGAGTATAAAAGTGCCCATGCTTTCAGCAGCATTCCATTTGATATCCGGAAAAGCAGCATCTTGCTTTTTTTATCGGAGATAGTATCTAAAACGATAAAGGAAGAAGAGGAAAACCAGCCGCTGTTTAACTACTTATACCAGGCCATTGTGTTCTTTGACGAGCAGCAGGAGCACTTCGAAAACTTCCATCTGGTGTTTTTACTGCAGCTTAGCCACCATTTAGGCTTTGGCCCCAGCTCCGGAGCCGAGATTGTGGAGCAGGTGGCCTTCTCTAGTAATGCCCAAAGCGCCACTTCAGCGCCAACGGTTTTAGCCATACAAGTGCACGAAGAGTTATTTAACCAACTCTTAAATCAGTCTGAGAGTGTGCGTGTTCCAAATGGGCGGGTAAGGCGCGAATTGCTTTCCATACTTATCCGGTATTACCAACTGCATGTGGACAGGCTCGGGGAAATAAAATCGTTGGCTATACTTTCAGAAGTGCTTTCGGAATAAAGTTTATACTTGTAAAAACAGAAAGGGCGCTATACTTAGCGCCCTTTCTGTTTTATGTGAAGTGTAATTACTTCGTTCTTAGTACTTCTATATCAAAAATGAGAACAGAACTACCCGGTATAGAGCCTTGGTTATAAGGGCCGTATCCTAAATGAGAAGGAATAAACAAACGTGCTTCTTCACCTACTTTCATTAGTTGTAGGCCTTCGTCCCAACCGGTAATTACCTGTCTGGCTCCTACTGTTAGGGTAAAGGCTTTGCCTCTTTCGTAAGAAGAATCAAAAACAGAATTGTTAGCCAGCTTACCCACATACATTACCTCTACTAAGTTGCCGGTTTTTATCTCTGCTCCGGTACCTGGCTTTAGCTCCAGGTAGTACAAACCTGATTCAGTTCTAACAACCTTTGTAGTGTCCACGTTATTGTCGCGGAAATACTTTCGGATAACCTGCTCGTCAATCTTTTTCTGCCCTTCTACATCAAATGGTGCATAGTAGTTATCATCGCCACCGCAAGCCGAGAAAGATGCAGCCACCAGCACAAAGAGGAATACCTTTAGCAAATTGTTGCCTTTAGTTGCCCATTGGGTAAGGGTTTGCATTTTCATAAGTATAAAAAATTACTGTTTGTTAACTTTTACCAGCTCTACATCAAAACGAAGTATAGAGTTAGCCGGCATATCCGGGCCACGGTCCTGGTCGCCGTATGCCAACGGAGAAGGTACAATAAGTGTAGCCTTGCTGCCTTCGTTTAGTTTCTGGATGGCCTCATCCCAACCGCGTATTACCTGGCCCTGGCCAAGTGTAAAGGTAAATGGCTCGCCACCTGACATTGGGTTGTTACGCGACGACTCGATTTCTTTACCGTCTAAAGAAGAAAGCTTGTAGTGTACAGAAACCTGGTCGCCGGCTGCTGCCTGAGGGCCTTTACCCGGAGTAGTTACATTGTAGTATACGCCAGATTCAGTTTTCTGCATGTTGGCCATGTTCTGAGTTTTAATATACTCCTGGATCTTCTGGTCGTCTACTTTAATCTGCTTCTCAGCACGAACGGCAGCTTCTTTCATCTGCTCTTCAAACATTTTCTGCTGGTCTGCAATCGCATCTTCTCTCGACTGTACTTTCTCTGCCTTGATGAAGAATGTTAACTGAGAACCTGCTTTAATGAAAGGAGGAAGCGGCTGGTTAAACGTTTTAGCGAAAAGAGAATCGGCGTTTATTTTAAACACACCGCTGTCGCCAGCAGATAGCATCATCAGCGCGTGCTCTAAGCTACCTTTAAACGTAGGCTCCATCACCGGAATCATAATTGGCTGGTTTTGCGTGCGCGAGTCGAATAACACAGAGTCTGCTGCGTTAGTGTACGACATCTGCATCGTTACCACCTGCCCAACTTTAGCGCCTAAAGAGTCGCCGGGCGATACCTCGCCTTTGTTCTCATACTCGCCTTTGTCGTTTTGCTCATAAATTTTATAGGTCAGGCCATCAGCCGTAGTATAAAACTCGTCTTTTTTGTTGCAAGACTGCATTAGAAGTGCGCCGGCTATTACTGGCAGCAAAAATTTAGTTTTAGATAGCATTGATTATAAGTTGAGATAAATTTTTAATTATTGTCTGTGGCCTGCTGCAGCAGCTCTTTATACTGTGGCAACAGGCTTTCAAATTTTGCAACGGTAGCCTCTAAAGTATCCAAAGACATGCCGCCAGCCGCATTTTTATGGCCACCTCCGTTAAAGTGCGCACGGGCAAATTCGTTAGCCGAGAAATCGCCAACCGATCTGAATGACATTTTCACGGCCTCTTTGCGGTCGATGATAAGGGCTGCAAAAACGATGCCCTCAATAGAAAGCGCATAGTTTACAAGGCCCTCCGTATCACCTGTTTTAGAGTCATATGTTTTCAGTTCGTCAGCGGTAATAGAAATATAAGCAGTTTTGTACTCATTCAACACCACTAGTTTGTCTTTTAGCGCATAGCCTAAAAAGCGCAGGCGCAATTCCGAAGAGCTGTCGTAGATCAAGCGGTGCACATCCGATGTGCGCACGCCAATCTGCAGCAGGTCTGCAATAATCAGGTGCACGTTTTTAGAGGTGCTCGGGTGCCTGAAAGAACCGGTGTCGGTCATGATGCCGGCATAAAGCGCTTCGCCAATTCCTGCGTCAATCAAATCGCCGTCGCCCATTGCTTTTATCATGTCGTACACAATTTCGGCAGTAGCAGCGGCAGAGGTGTTGGCGTAGTCCAGGTCGGCAAAATCTTCGGGCTGCAGGTGGTGGTCTACTAATACCTTGGTGCCTTTGGCATGGCGGATGTACTCACCCATCTCGTTTATGCGCGACAGGTTGTTAAAATCAAGGCAGAAAATAACCTGCGACTCAGCGATAATGCGCTGCACCAGGGCATCGTTCTTTTGGGAATAAACGATCACATCATCGTTGCCCTGCATCCAGTTAAGGAACGACGGGTAATCAGAAGGCGTGATAACAGTTACGCGGTGGCCTTTTTTCTTAAGGTACCCTGCCAGGCCAAGCGAAGAACCAAGCGCATCAGCGTCCGGTTTGTGATGTGTGGTGATCATCACTTCTTTAGGCTCTTGCAGAAGCTCTTTCAGAGCGTTGATATTGTGCATACTATAGATTTAAATCCTCTGATTAATAAGGATATAAGGCGCGAATTTCTGAATAAAATAGTTCTAAAGCAATTAAATGGGGCATGAAGGCATACTTTGGCGAAAGTTAAGAACTATAGCGGCATGTAAAGAGTACACCAAAGTATATCTGAAAGTATGCCAAATATTGCCTGAAATCCCCTACTTTTGCAAACCAAAATCGAAAAATAAAAACTAAACCATTATAATAGATATGGCCGGAAATATCACATTCACTATGATTAAGCCAGATGCTGTGGCAGACAACAACATCGGCGGCATTACTAAAATGATCGAGGAAGGCGGCTTCCGTATTGTGGCAATGAAAAAAACAAGATTGTCAGAGGAGCGTGCCGGTAAATTTTACGAAGTACACAAAGAGCGTCCTTTCTACAACGACCTTGTTAAGTATATGTCTAAAGGCCCTATTGTGGCGATGATCCTGGAGAAGGACAACGCTGTAGAAGATTTCCGTACGCTTATTGGTGCCACTAACCCTGAGCAGGCTGCAGAAGGCACTATCCGTAAGAAGTATGCCAAGTCTATCGAGTCTAACGCCGTGCACGGTTCTGACTCTGACGAAAACGCACAGATTGAAGGCGACTTCTTCTTTGCTGCTGACGAGCGCTTCTAGTAATTAGAAGTATACTTATTGATTTGGAAGGCCTGCTGAACCTCGTGTTTGGCAGGCTTTTTAATTTTATGCGTTGGCAATGGTAGCTTTGCTGTTGTACTACAAAAAAGCCGACCTCTCCTGTTGTTGTGCAGGAGAGGCCGGCTTTTTTCTTAACCTTTTTAGTTTGTTAGTCCCTCGGAATTACAAAGCGTTGCCCTGGGCGTATCAGGTCTGGGTTATCGCCTATCTTATCTTTATTGGCATTGTATATTTTTGTCCAGGCGTTGGCGTTGCCGTAGTGCTTTTTTGCGATTTTAGAAAGCGAGTCTCCTGATTGCACCGTGTACACATCCTGGTTTACACCTGGATCTGTTATTTTGTTCATGTCGCTTTTATTGAAGAAATCGTGTGCCTGGCCTTGCTGACCAGGAGTTGAAGAAGGCTTGGCAGGTTGCTTAGCCGGCTCTTCTGTTCCTTTTTTGAAAAAATCTCTTAATCCCATATCTATAATATTTTATAACCGTTTTTCTGAAGGCATAACTGGCATACAGCTACTGCCATCTACTAAAATACGCCAGTTTAAATACTTAGTTGTGGTGCAAATACCGCAACGGCAATCAGTTTGAGGCCGTAAGTTATCACATCAGCCCCTGATGATGATGGAGCTTTATAAACGAACCAAAAATTTAAAACTATGAATCTGAGAAATTTAAACTTCCGCTCTGCCTGGGCTAAACTAATTACTATGATGCTGGTAGTGGTGCTATGGAGTTGCGGTGGTAATGAGGAAGTAGGTACAGAAAGCATGCTGTCTGGTGCAAGCAGTAAAACCTGGAAAGCAAATAAGGAGCTTAACGCTGCCGGCGATAAGGATAAACTGACAAAGGAAGAGAAGCAGGAGACCATGCAGTTTTATGCTGACGGGCGTTTTGCCTTAGGCGGAGGCGGCTCGTTGCAAACCGGCACCTGGACTTATGACCAAACAGCTAAGCGCCTGAGCCTGCAGTTTGAAGGCCAGGACATGACAGAGAACTTTGAGGTAACGAAGCTCACAGATAGTAAAATGGAGCTAAGGGCAACTGATGGCTCTGTGATGCAGATGGAAGCAGAGTAGCAACCAAATCTGCCATCTGAAGTATAAATAAAAGTTTCGATTTTGAGCGGCAGCCTGTGTAAAAAGCAGGCTGCCGTTTTTTAGGCACGCACCAGTCGCCGCAAAGCAAGTAAGCCTAATAATGGGCCTATAGCCAGCCAAACCAGCATTTGTTGCGGAGGCAGTTGCTGCTGCAGCCAGCCGGTAGCCTGTATACTTATAATAGTAATAGCAAACCCTATGCTGGTAACCACTGTAAGGGCGGTGCCTACAAGTTGCGGAGGAGCCGTTCTGGCAGATAAAGCCGAGAACTGAGGTGAATCGCCGGCTACCACCACTCCCCAAAATACCATAAAGGGCACGATAAAGCTTGAGCCTGATAGTATAAATGCGGAGGCCACGCAGCATAAACCTGATAATAGCAGCTGCACAAAAGCTACTTTGGCACTACCCCAGCGCTGCGATAAGTAGCCACCTCCAATACACCCTATGGCGCCTGCCGCAATTACGGCAAAGCTGTACAGCGAAACTTGGCTGGCTGGCAGGTGCGGTAAAGTATAAGCAAGTATAAAAGGTGTAAAAGCCCAAAATGTATAAAGCTCCCACATATGCCCGAAGTAACCGAAAGCCGCTGCCCTAAAGTCCGGTGCCCCAAACACCTGGAGTAAATTGCGCGGCGAAAACCTGGCACCCTTGCTTAAGTATGGCCCGTCCGGCACAAGCAGGTACATCAGCAACCCGCCAACAGCAGCAAGTATACTTACAGCTATAAGCATAGTTTGCCATGGCAGATCTGCCCCCAGGCCACGCAACAAATATGGGAAAGCTGTGCCTAAAACCAATGCGCCTACCAGGTACCCAATGGCTTTGCCTAGTTTGCCGCTGTACCAGCTGGCTGCTATTTTCATGCCTACCGGATAGATGCCAGCCAGCAAAAAGCCTGTGGCTGCTCTAAATATAAGCACGTCAGTTATACTTGTAGCGGAAAAAAGAACCATTGCATTTGCAAGTGCACCCAGCAGCGCACATATAAGGAACAGCAGCCTGGGCGATACGCTGTCTGCTAAAGAAAGTATGGCAAAGCAAAGCGTGCCAAGTATAAAGCCAAACTGTACTGCCGATGTAAGTAAACCTAAGGCGCCCTCCTGTAAGTGCATCGACGCTTGCAACTCTGGGAGTACTGCATTGCCTGCAAACCAAAGCGAAGTGCCTGCAAACTGGGAGAAGACTATGGCTGGAAGTATACGCTTAGGTACAGCTGGGTTTATCTCGCTCATCAATCAAATTTGGTCAGTATACTTCTTTTATTTAGTTGCAGGGCTTGCTTGTGATACTAAAGTATTCTGCTGGGGCCGTACTATAAATTAACCATAAATAGTTTCGGCAAATTTCTGGATGGCCAGGCGGGTTTCGTAGGTGCGCTCAAACATACCCATGTGCCCTGTTTTTGCCAAAAAGTTTACCATGCTGTTGTTAGGCAGGTGGCATTGCTCTAGGGCTTTGTCCAAGGGTACGGCTCCGTCGTCTTTGCCAAAGATAAACAGCACCGGGCATTTTACTTTTTGCAGTACATTGGTTCTGTCAGGTCTGTCGCGCATGGCGGCCAGGCCTCCGGTTATACTTTGTTCAGGAGTGTTTTTGCCAATCTCAATCATCAAATCAATTTCGCTGCGCAGCTTTTTTCGGTTATCTGCAAAGAACAGCGGCTCCACAAACGAATGCATGAATTTAGCTACACCGTGCTTCTCCACAAACTCGATGGTTTTGTTGCGATTCTCTTTCTTTTCGTCGGTATCGGGTAGGGCAGAGGAGTGGAACAGGCACAGCCCTTTAAGCATCTGTTCATACTTCTCGGCAAAAGCCATACTTACATAGCCGCCCATCGAGTGCCCAATCAGGATGCATTTTTTTATGCCCTTTGCATCCAGCTGCTGCTTTACGTACTCGGCCATACTTTCCATGCTATAGTCGTGCATACTCTGTGTGTTTTCGCCAAAGCCGGGCAGGTCTAACGCGATGATGTTGAATTTTTGCTGCAGCGGCTTTGTGAATTCTTCCCAAACTTTGGTGCTCTCGCAGAAGCCGTGCAGGAAAACAAGTGTGTCGTTTGCGTAGGTATGTGTTTTTGTCATAGTCTTAGCAGTTGCTTTTCAAATATAAGAATGATCTGCGAAGTTGGCGATAAAGCTTTTCTGTACACTTGGTTCAACCACCCCTGCCCCTCCTTAGCCAAGGCGGGGAACTCTGCTATTACTTTAGCAAAGTATAAGCTCTGTAACTGCTGCTTAACCTCCCATCTACCAAGATATTTACAAGATGACAAAGCGTAACGGCTTTAACTATTGTCGTAGCAATTGAAGCTGTGAATAATAATTCCCCGCCTTGGACTGGTGGAAACGCGAGTTCGAAACTAGCGAGCGCAGCTCTGAGGGGTTAGGGGTGGTTAGATTACAGAAAAGGAAGAATAATTTTGACTATCCTATAATCCTGATTCAAATAAAAAGCCCTCACAACTTGCCAAAGCTATGAGGGCTCTTATATGAAAAAGTCTTTCGACCTTCGTTAAATAATCCTTTGCTTAAGAAACCGCCACTCCGATCATTTCACGTACCGTACGCTCAATGTCTTCCGGGGCAAAGCCTGCTTCGCGGTGCAGTTCCAGTTGTGAGCCATGTTCGAATATCTTATCCGGAATGCCCAGGCGTTTTACCTGCGATGTATAGCCGTTATCTACCATAAACTCCAGCACAGCACTTCCAAAACCGCCTTGCAGGCAACCATCTTCTACGGTTATCACCTTGCTATACTTGCTAAAGATGTGGTGCAGGAGCTCTGCATCCAGCGGCTTGCAGTAGCGCATGTCGTAATGGCCTGGATTGATGCCATCATAAGTTAGTTTTTTGCAAACATCCACCGCATAGTTACCGATGTGGCCAAAGGTAAGTATAGCTACTTCTTCGCCTTCTTGTATGGTGCGGCCTTTGCCTACCTGCTGCAGCTCCAACGGAGTCCTCCAGTTTGGCATAACACCTTCGCCGCGCGGGTAACGGATCGTGAACGGACCCATGTCTTCCTGCGAGGCAGTATACATCATATTGCGCAGTTCCTGCTCGTTCATAGGGGCAGCTACTACCATGTTCGGGATGCAACGCATGTAAGCAATATCATAAGCCCCGTGGTGTGTTGGGCCGTCGGCACCTGCAAAACCAGCTCTATCCAGGCAGAAAACCACGTTCAGGTTCTGAAGAGCCACATCGTGCAGTACCTGGTCGTAGCCCCGCTGCATAAAGGTGCTGTAGATGTTGCAGAATGGTACTAAGCCCTGCGTTGCTAAACCAGCAGAGAATGTAACCGCATGCTGTTCGGCAATGCCCACGTCAAACGCGCGGTCCGGCATGGCCTTCATCATAATGTTAAGTGAGCAGCCGGATGGCATGGCAGGCGTTACACCCATAATTTTGGGGTTCTGCTCTGCAAGTTCTACCATGGTATGGCCAAAAACATCCTGGTACTTTGGAGGCTGTGGTTTCTCGTAGTGCGTTTTATAGATCTCGCCAGTTATTTTATCAAATAAGCCCGGTGCATGCCACTTGGTCTGGTCTTTCTCTGCGAGCGCATAGCCTTTGCCTTTAGTAGTTAGCACATGCAGGATTTTCGGACCCGGAATATGCTTCAGGTCTTCCATTACCGATGCCAGGTGGTTCACGTCGTGGCCGTCAATCGGGCCAAAGTAACGGAACTTAAGGCCTTCGAACAGGTTGCTCTGCTTTAGTAAAGTAGCTTTAATGCCGCTCTCTACCTTAGAGGCGATCTGCTGCGCATTCGGGCCAAACTTGCTTATCTTGCCCAGTACATTCCAGATCTCGTCGCGTACTTTGTTATAGGTGCGGGAGGTGGTAATGTCTGTTAAATATTCTTTTAAAGCGCCTACGTTCGGGTCGATGCTCATGCAGTTGTCGTTGAGCACCACCAACAGGTTGGCATTGGCTACGCCGGCATGGTTCAAGGCTTCAAAAGCCATGCCGCCTGTCATGGCACCATCGCCGATAACGGCAATGTGCTGGCGGTTTTCTTCGCCTTTATACTTTGATGCCACAGCCATACCCAAGGCCGCCGAAATAGACGTGCTGGAGTGGCCTACACCAAAAGTATCGTACTCGCTTTCTTTTCTTTTCGGGAAGCCGGAGATGCCGCCATACTTTCGGTTTGTATGGAAAATTTCGCGGCGGCCGGTTAATATTTTATGCCCGTAAGCCTGGTGCCCAACGTCCCATACCAGTTGGTCGTGAGGTGTATTAAAAACGTAGTGCAGGGCTGTTGTAAGCTCTACTACGCCTAAGCTGGCGCCAAAGTGGCCGCCATGTATCGACACAACATCAATGATATACTGCCTAAGTTCCTGGCTCACCTGCAGCAGTTGCTCTGGCTTTAGCTTTCGCAGGTCGGCAGGTGTGTTGATAGAGGCAAGCAGCTCTCCGGGTTTAATGATCATAGAATTGTCCTTTAATAGACTTCTAACAAAATATTTTAGCTAAAGTTTACCAAGCACAAATTGTACCCTTTTAGCCAAATCGTAAAGTTAATAAAATTACAAACACGGACACCCAACTATATGCGTTTAGCTAAAGCAAAAAGTGCAAATGCAAGTATAGCTTAAATACTATATAACTTAGACTGTGCTGATTTGGTTACAAAGCCTTTATAACCTTGGCCCAAAAGTACCCGCCTCATCATCAGGTATACCGTTAACATCTTCATCTTGTTATGAACTATGCCCGCTTTGGTTAAGGTTGTGGGGGTATAGAGTGGCGGTAATACGCCGGAATTGTTTATTTTTGTAACCGGCGCAGCAGCAAGCGCTTACTTAAAGGCAGAATACGTGAGTTTCGAAATCAGATTACCCCTGTTTGAAGGTCCCTTCGACCTGTTGCTTTTCTTTATCGAGCGCGATGAGCTGGACATACATGATATTCCGATTTTCCAGATTGCGAATGAGTTTGTGGGCTTTATACGGCAGATGGAGCAGCTAAACCTGGAAGTGGCCAGTGATTTTATACTTACGGCTGCCACCTTAATGCGCATAAAGGCCAAAATGCTGCTGCCCCGCACCGAGAAAGACGAAGAAGGAAACGAGATTGACCCGCGCCAGGAACTGGTGCAGCACCTGCTGGAGTATAAGAAGTATAAAACCGCTACGCCTATACTATCAGAGATGGAGGATATGCGCCTGGCCCAGGAAAACCGCGGCAATATACACGACGAACTGCAGCAGATAGCCAACGCCAACCATTTTGAGTACGAGCTGCAGGACCTGAGCCTGTACAAGCTGATGCGGGTGTTTGAGAAAGTGATGGTGCGCTTTGAGGAGGAGGAAAACAGGCCGAAGCATACCGTTATCCAGTATCCTTATACAATAGAGGAGCAGCGCGACGTGATCATGAACATGGTGAGGCAGCGCAAAAATATTTCTTTCTCCCAGATCATCGCTGAGTTCCCGGATAAGATCGGTATGATCTTCAACTTCCTGGCTATACTTGACATGCTGCAGCTTAACCTGATAGATATAGAAGTAGGCGAGGGCTTTAACGACTTTATCATCATCGAAACAGCAGACAAGGCCAACCAGGTTACGCAACTGTTGGTAGAGTAATCCAGTTAGACGTTAAAATTATTAACTTGCCATAAGTTTAGCGGTATAGCTTATACTTAAGAAGCATTGCCTGGTGCCTGTTAATGCACAGGCGCAGCCACTACCAGCCATACATGGACCAAAACAAGAAGACCATACTTAAAAGCTTTAGCCCTGTAAAGATACTGATCCCGGTTTTGCTGGGCCTGGCAGGAACGGCGTGGCTTTTTATTAAAGATGATAAGGTAGGAGAGCTAAAGGGCATCGTGGAGGCGAATATCTGGTGGCTGGCAGCGGCGCTTGTTGTGCTGGTAATCCGCGACCTGGGCTATATGTACCGCATCCGGTCGCTTACCGATAAGTTTCTGACCTGGCGCAACAGCCTGGATGTGATCATGCTGTGGGAGTTTGCCTCTGCCGTTACACCCTCTGTAGTTGGCGGAACCACCGTGGCCACCATCATACTTAACAAAGAAGGCATACCGCTGGGCAAATCGCTGGCCTACGTTATGCTGACCGCCGTGCTCGATAACATGTTCTTTATTGTGGCGGCGCCCATTGCCCTGCTGCTTACGCAAGGCGAAGTCTTCCCCACTTTTAACCTCGACCCCTCCGACATAAGTAAACTGAAATCTGCTTTCTACATCAGTTACGGGCTTATTGCAGTTTATACTTTCCTGATGATTTACGCGCTGTTTATTAAGCCGCGGGCGTTTAAGTGGTTGTTGCTAAAGGTTACCTCGATTGGTTTTCTGCGCAAATGGCGTGTAAACGCTTTCCAACATGGCAACGAGATTATGTGGGCATCGGAGCAGCTAAAAGGCAAAAACTTTAACTATTGGGCGAGAGCCATTATTTCTACCATTTTTGTGTGGAGCGCGCGTTACTTCCTGCTCAACTGCCTGATTGCTGCCTTCACGGACGTTACTTTGGGTGAGCACGCCCTGATCATTTCGCGTAACCTGATCTTCTGGATTGTGATGCTGATTGCCATTACGCCGGGCGGGGCAGGTATTGTAGAGATGGCGTTCCCGAGTTTCTTTGGCTTGTTCCTGGGCCGTTTCAGTAATATTGTGGTGGTGCTTTACCGCCTGATAACTTATTACCCATACTTAATAGTAGGTTCGCTTTTCCTGCCACGCTGGATCGCCAAAGTTTTCGGGAGGCAGGCAAAGGAGCAGGAGGAAATAGCCTCAGAGTTGAGACGCTAAATAAACCTTAACCCTGGCGCGTTTTACAAGAGAGTGCACCCTATGGAAAGGGAAATCCCAAAGCCATACTTATACTTGAGTTTATACTTCATGAAACGATACCTGCTGCCGCTACTGGCTATTTTATACTTTACAAGCTGCTCTGATAACAATACATCTTTAGAGCAGAAACTGCGAGAGGCTGTAACCGAAGGCGAAGCCGGACCTAAAGGCTATAAAACCATAAACCTTACCGAGCTTACCGATTTTGAGTGGGAAAGAATGTACTACTTTCAGCCGAACGAGGATAAAAGGTCTATTAGTGATGCGATTGGCTTTAGGTGGGAAGGTGTTGAGGTAAAAGCAGGATTCAGGCGGCTATTGTTTGTAAAGGGCGAGGAAGTGGTGTCTTATGTGGATTATAACTACGATGAGTTTCCTTTGGCGCTTTATGGCTGCCACAGCGACAAATGGATATACCCAAGCAGCCGCAGCCAGTTTGCCACTTTTAAATATTGCAGCGGCGACAGCGAGGTTTATACTTTTATACCTGTGCCGTGTGTTGAGGATATCCGGGAGCTAATGGAGTATAATTGCCCTGAAAAAGCGGCGGCAGAATAAAACTAACTGCTTATACTTGCCTGTATGTTCGGGTTCAGCATTTTCCAGCGAATCAGTTTTTCGTCGGTGCTCACCTGCTCCATTCCTAGTTTCTCCAATACCCTGGCAGATGGCTTGTTATCCAGTAAGCATCTTGCTGTGATGGCTTTCACACCTGGCTGCTGAAAAGCCCAGCTCACCAGCCCTTGGGCTACTTCAGAACCATAGCCGTTCTTTTGTGCCTGCGCTATAATAGCATAGCCTATATCTATTTCACCATCAGCATTAGGTAAACCCTTAAAGCCCCCATCACCAATTACAGTCATGCTGTTTCGGTGCACCACTATATACGACTCAAAGCCTGATGGCTCCTGCACCAACTCCAGGTTTGTAATGATCTTCGGGAAAGTATCTATTGCTTCTTGGTCGGGCCAGAAAGGTGTTTGGTTTAAGTTAAGCTTAGCAAGTATACGTGTATCGCCAGCCAGCAGCAGTTTAGTAATAGCTAACGTGAAGGGTATAAGTATGAGCCTGTTGGTATGAATGTGCATGTTAGCAAAAATTAACATACCGCAAGTTTAGCGCAGCGTAACTTGTGGTAAACGTGAGGCAAGTTTGCAACTTGCTTGCTGCGAAAGCAGGAATTTGTAAAGTAGCAGTTTTATGCTTCATCAGCCAATGTATAAAGTATGGGCGGGGCCTTTGCAGCCCTTGCTTTTCCAAAGCAAAGCAGTTATAAACTGCTGCCATACTTAGCCACAAGTTACGCTGCGCTAAACTTGCGGCAGGGGCGCTAAAAATCCACATCAATGTTTGATAACACCTCTCCCAATACTTCGCCTGTACCTTTGAACATACTACCAACTCCTGTAAACAAGCCTTCAATTAAAACATGGCCAACCATTTCAGTTAACAATTCAGTAGTAAAAATGTAAAAGTTAGATGATGCTATTTCTTCACTTTTCTTTTGTGCTTCACTTCTTGCAGACTCGAATTTAGAAGTAGCTTCCTTCTCTAAATTCTCACCATTCTGAAGTATAAAATGATTATATAATGTATCATATTGTTTTCTTTTCAGAACATCGGAGAGAATGTGAAAAGCTTCATTAAGTTCTACAAAATCATGATGGGCCGTCGGAGCATCATTTTTGTCTGGATGAAGTCGAATTGCTGCATCTCTATACGCCTTTTTTATATCGGAGCCTGAAGCATCTCTTTCTACTTTTAAGATCAGGTAGTAATTTTTTATCATAAACTGGTAAGTGTAGTATGATTAGGACAAATTACTGTAGCTGGAAAAGAACGATATGTGTCCTTACTAACATCGCTTTGAGAAAATTTAGCCGAAGTTTCAAAGTAACAATATAAGAGAATTTCCCGCTCTTCCATACTCCCAGCCCAAAAACCACCTGATGCGGATATCCATATCCGCATACACCAGCACCAATTAAAAACGGGGACTCAAAGTCCCCGTTTTTTAACTTCCGGACTTGGAGTTCCGGAAGAGCATTAATTATGCTTTAATCAGTCTTTTGTCAAAAAAACCTATACCAATTTATGCTTCACCAGATACTCTGCAATCTGTACCGCATTCGTAGCAGCGCCTTTGCGCAGGTTATCCGCCACAATCCACATATTTACCGTACGCGGCTGCGTTTCATCTAAACGAACACGGCCAACCAGTACTTCATCTTTGCCGTGTGCATCTTTTGGCATTGGGTATTGCAGGTTCTTTACGTCGTCTATCACTTTCACACCTTCGGTTTCGCCAAGTATGCGGTATACTTCATCCAGCGTGAAATCCTTCTCAAACTCCACGTTCACCGATTCGGAGTGGCCGCCCATTACGGGTATGCGCACCGCTGTAGCTGTTACACGGATAGAGTCGTCGCCCATGATCTTCTTTGTTTCGAGGATCATCTTCATCTCCTCCTTAGTATAGCCGTTATCGGTAAACACGTCGATATGCGGCAGCACGTTCAGGTCTATCTGGTACGGGTACGCTTTCTCGCCTTCTTTGCCTTCGCGCTCGTTCATCAACTGGTCCACAGCCTTCACCCCAGTTCCCGTCACAGATTGGTAAGTACTTACCACAACGCGCTTCATTTGCAATTCTTCGTGCAGCTTGTTCAGGGCCACCACCATTTGTATGGTAGAGCAGTTTGGGTTAGCGATAATCTTGTCTTCTTTCGTAAGTTCTTTGGCGTTAATCTCGGGCACTACCAGCTTTTTAGTAGGGTCCATGCGCCACGTCGATGAATTGTCTACTACAACAGTACCAACTTCGGCAAACTTTGGGGCCCACTCCGTAGAAGTGCTGCCACCAGCCGAGAAAATAGCAATATGCGGGGCAGCTGCAATCGCGTCCTGCATCCCGATAACCTTTATCTGTTTACCCTTAAACTCCATCTGTTTACCAACAGATCTCTCAGAAGCAACCAACAATAATTCCGTTACCGGGAAGTTACGCTCCGCCAGCACTTTCAAAATCTCGCTGCCCACCAGTCCGGTGGCGCCTACTACTGCTACTTTCATTTAAGGTATATATTTAATTGTTTGATAGCTGAAAAACTAAAAGGCTTTAGCCGGCGCAAGTTTGTAACTCGTGCTTTGGCCTGCTTCTACACGCATTCCGTTACTCAGAATTAACTAGTTAACTAACGCCCCTTGCTCCCGTAATAGTTCTAAAACTATAACAGCGCCTGTTATTGTTTGGGCGTGCCGGCTGGGCCGTCGGGCTTTCGCCTGTACTCCTCGCTTCGCTGCGGGGTGCCGGCTCTATCCCTCACGCGGCTGCAAATAACGTAAGTTTTTACCACAATTTCTGCCCATGAAACAAACTTTACTCGCTATACTTCTGCTACTTCCGGTACTAACACTTGCGCAACTACAGGAAAGCTTTTCTGACGGTGACTTTACCCAAAACCCCACCTGGACAGGCGATGTAAGCAGCTTTATAGTTAACCTGCAGGGGCAACTGCAAAGCCATGGGCCTGCTGTTACGGGTACTGTTCTTAGCCTTGCCACACCCTCACAAGCCGTAGTTGGGGCTACCTGGGAGTTCTGGGCAAACCTGCGCCTGGCAACCTCATCAACCAACTACGCCGACATTTACCTCATTGCTGACAAAGAAGACCTGGAGGCGGCAGACGTAAACGGGTACTTTGTGCGCATCGGCAACACCGCTGACGAAGTAAGCCTTTACCGGAAAGACGCTGGCAAAGCAGCCGTAATGCTAATCAACGGGCAGGATAAAACTGTTGCTACCAGCAACAACGTTGTGCGCGTGCGGGTAACCCGAAGTATAAACCACGAATGGGAGCTAAGTATAGATGTAACAGGAACAGGCCAGGAATATGTCAGCCAGGGCACAGCTTCTGATGCCACACATAAAAGCTCCGCATACTTTGGGGTGCTGCTGCGCTATACCTCAGCCAACAGCCAACGCTTTTACTTTGATGATTTTGCTATCACAGATACACAGCCACCTATGCTGGAAGAACTGCAGACTACAAACACCCAAGAGCTTATACTTCGGTTTAACGAATCCCTGCAGCCAGCGCAGGCACAAAACACAGCTAACTATACCTTAAATGGCAGTATAAAACCAACTATAGCGGAACTGACTGCTGCTGGCACTATTCGTTTAGTGTTCGGCCAGAGTTTTGGAATAGGAGACAATGCTTTACGTATAGCCAACCTGCAGGATGTGTATGGCAATGCCCTAAGCACCCCAATAGAGCGTAGTTTTAACTTTATACCTCCGGCGGTGCTGCCTAGCTACAACGAACTTATCATTACCGAGATCATGGCCGACGAAACACCAGCTGTTGGCTTACCAGCACAGGAATATATTGAACTATACAACACCACTACAGACAAAGTGCTGCAACTACAGGGCATCCGCTACTCCGATGCTACCTCTACCACCATCTTGCCTAATGTACAGCTGTTGCCCGGTGAGTATATAGTAGTAGTGCCCAATACGCAGGCGGCAAATTTTAGCCCTTATGGCAAAGCTATCGGTATAAGCAACTTTCCGAGCCTGAACAATGGCGGCGAACTGCTGCAACTGCGCCAGCCCAATGGCAGGCTTATCTTTGCTGTAAATTATTCAGATACGTGGTACAAAAACAGCAGCAAACGCGAAGGCGGCTGGAGCCTGGAAATGATTGATGTGAGCAACCCATGCGCCGGAATAGAGAACTGGACGGCCTCTGTAAATCCGGGAGGTGGCACACCGGCCCAACCTAACTCCGTTGCTGCCGCCAACCCTGATAACACACCACCTATACTTGTAGATGCTACGGCTATTGCTACCGATAGAGTACTGCTCCGTTTTAACGAGAAACTGGATAGTGCACAGGCTGCAACCATAGCTAACTACAGCATTAGCCCAAGTATAAGTATAATCAATGCGCAGGTGCAGGGGCCATTATTTACTGAGGCTATACTTACACTAGCTACTCCGCTGCAGGAGCGGCAGCTGTATACGCTAACAGCCAAAAGCATCAGCGATTGCTCGGGTAACCGGGGCAGCCAACCGTTAACAGCTATGTTTGCCTTGCCCTCAGCGCCTGCACCCGGCGATGTGGTTATCAACGAGATTCTGTTTAACCCAAGGCCAAACGGCGTAGATTTTGTAGAACTGGTAAACCGCAGCGATAAATACATCAACCTGAAAGACTGGAAATTGGCAAACACTAGCGGCGATACGATCAGCAATATCAGAAATATAACAACCGCAAATTATGTGCTGGCGCCTGGGCAATATGTGGTACTCACTTCCAACCTAGATAACATCAAAAGCAATTACCCTACTGCCAGGGAGCAAATTTTTTTGCGTATGGCCAGCTTGCCTAGCTACCCTGATGCCGCGGGTACGGTAGTAGTGTTGCAGCCAGATAACCGCACCGCCGATAGGTTTAGCTATTCCCAGCGTATGCACTTTGCTTTAATTGATGATGTAAACGGTGTGTCGTTGGAGCGGATAAGGGTGGAGGGCCCAAGTATAGCTACTAACTTCCACTCGGCGGCTACTACTGTGTTTGCCACACCAGGTTACCTTAACTCGCAGTCGCAGCCAGGTATGCAGGCCCAACGGATGTTTAAAATAGAGCCGCAGGTTTTCTCTCCGGATGGCGATGGCTTTGATGATTTTACCACTATCAACTATACCTCTAACCAAGCAGGTTTAGTGGCCAATATTACAGTTTTTGATGCCTTGGGCCGGGAAGTACGCAAGCTGGCGCGCAACGAACTACTGGCAACTGATGGCTTTTTCAGGTGGGATGGCCTGCGGCAAGACGGCGCTAAAGCGAATCTTGGCACTTACATATTTTACATCGAACTATTTGGCCTGAACGGGGAGAAAAGTGAGTTTAAAGAGCGTGTGGTACTAGGAGGGAGGCTATAAATTACTGATCCAACGAAGTAGCCATGCTATCAGAGTGAACTTAAAACGACTTAATCCAGGGCACCAGCGATTGTAGCATCGGGCCAAAAGAACTGCTGTGCGTGCCACCCGCTATACTTATAAACTCGGTTTGAGCTGCTCCGTTTGCTTTGAAACGCTCATAAGTAAGTTTTGAGTTTTCGAATGGCACAATATTGTCGGCGGTGCCGTGGTAGAGGCGTGTGGGGCTTTGCGGTACCCAATTGTTAAAGCTGTTAGCCTGCAAAGCCTGCTTTAATGCCCGTTCCTGGTTTGGGTCTTTCAGGGCATTGTAGAAAGCTGGGGCGAAAAGCTTTTGCGGGTCTGTGGTAAGTTCGCGGTTAATGGCGCTGCCTCCGTTGTTGCCGTTAAACAGCCGTGGCAACTTTTCTGCATAAGGTTCTTGAAACAACTCGTTTAAAGGCCTGTTCCAGCTGTTGGTTTGGTTATAGGCTTGCAAAATATAAGCAAGATAAGCCGGGTAAGTATAAGGCTTGCCAGCTGTAACGCCGGCCAGCATGTGCGTTAGGTCGTAGCCACCGGCACCTGCCGCCGATGCCGTGATTTTAAGCTTATGTTGCGGGTTCGTTTCAATTTCTTTCTGTGCAGCCAATGTTACGTAACCACCCTCGGAGTAACCAACTAAAAAGAGTTGCTCGTTTACGGTAACATCTTTCTCGCTGCAGAATTCAGGAGCGGCCTTTATCATGTCTACCACCGCCATGGCTGAATGCTTTTGGTCATAGTATGGGTGGAAAATCTGCTTAGACTCACCAAAACCAATATAATCAGGAATAAGCATAACATAACCCGCTGCCGCAAAAAGCTCGAACCCTGAGAGGCCGGTAAAGCTGGTTGGGGCATCGGCTTGAGTAAAAATAGTACCGTGCTGCGCACTAATAACAGGGGCAGCTGTTGGCATGCCCTGCGGTACGCAAACTAAACCCGATGCTTTTATCTCTTTACCCCGGTACGTAGTGATGTATGTTAACTTATAAACTGACACGCCATATTTTATCTCATTGGCATAAGCCCCATGCCCTTCTGCAGCGGCCAAAGATCGAAGCAAGTCTCTTGGAACAGATGTGATCAGCTCTGATGACACATAAAGCTCTTTCTCTGGAATGGGGGAAGCTATGGCTTCTTTGTCGCAGGAGGTTTGGGTAAAAACAGAGCTGATTAACAGGGTGTATACAAGCAATAATCTAAGCACAGGTCAGGGCGTTTAAGTATGGTTTAATGAGCTGTTTTGCAACATTATATTTACAAGAAGAGTGCCATTTGTGCCCCCGTTGGCTGGCATGGTAATATTTATGGCTGCACCTGCTGCAGATGATCCTGCATTCGATTATCTTGCGCCACTTTTTGACTTTATACTTTGTAATAGCAGCAGAGCACAGATAACTGGTTTGGTTACAGAGGCTTTGCTTTTGCTGGTTCTGAAATTATCCTGTGGAGATAGAAGTTATACTTTACCTGTGCTTTTTTGCTTTTCTGGCTGGGTTCATTGATTCGATAGTAGGTGGGGGAGGGCTGATACAGTTGCCGGCCCTGCTGGTGTTTTTACCCGGTGTGCCGCTGCCTGTTGCGTTTGGTACGGGCAAGTTTGCCGGCATTGCAGGCACTACGGCAGCCATGATAAAGTATGTGCGAAAGGTTAAGATAAATTACCTGGCTATACTTCCGGCGGCCGGGGCAGCTTTTGTGTTTTCGTTTCTGGGAGCGAGGGCGCTTGCCCACATAGATGCCAGCCTGATGAAACCGTTTATACTTGTGATGCTGGTGCTGGTGGCGGTGTATACTTTGATTAAAAAGGATTTTGGCTCGTTGCATGCGCCTAAGCTAACAGAGCAGAAAGAGCGGCTGTATGGTTTGCTGGTAGGGGCATCTATTGGTTTCTACGATGGTTTTTTCGGCCCGGGCACCGGCAGCTTCCTGATCTTCATTTTTATAGGCCTGTTTGGGTTCAACTTCCTGGCTGCCTCTGCGGCATCCAAAGTAGTGAATGTAGCTACAAACTTATCTGCGCTTTTATACTTTGCCTACAAAGGATTCGTGCTTTACGAGGTGGCTATACCCATGGCAGTTTGCAGTATAATAGGCTCCCAACTAGGCACCCGTACTGCTTTAAACCGTGGCGTTGGCTTTGTGCGCGTGCTGTTCCTGGTGGTGGTGTCTGGCATCATCCTGAAATTTGCTTATGATACCTACGGCACCGGCGGCAGCGATTTTGCCCATGTTGCTACCACGGTGCAGAGCTGGTTTGGCCGTAAAGGTTAAATGCTGGGTTGTTCTAAGTATACTTATTGCATGCGCTTGCATTCCTCCGGACGTTACGATGTCGTTGAGCAAGTATAGCAGATGATTTTAGGCTTCTATAACTCAAATTAGCGATCACTCTTCCATACTTCCTGCAGACCAATACAGGTAAGTTTTCGATTTGGCATACTTTGTTCGCAACTCATACAGCTTCACCTGCGACTCCAGCAGCTTTACCTCCCGTGAGTTGATCAAGAATAATGAGCTTTCGCCGTTCTCGAACCGGGTAACTTCTCCGTTGCGAAGTATAAGGGCGTTGGCAACCGCCTGCTCCTGCAGCCTGATCTGCTGTTCCAGCGCCAGCCACTCGTTGTAAGCAGCCACTACAGAGGCTTCAATTTCGCGGGATGTTTGTGTTAGTTCCAGCGCATTTACCTGTTGTTTTGCTTTGGTTAGCTGCAGTTTGCCACGCTCCTGGCGCAGGAACAGGGGCAGGCTTAAGCTTACTCCTAGTTTATAGTTATTGCCCATGTATTGTTGGTCCAACGCCTCAGAATCAAGGTAAAAATCACTTTGCAGCACGTTGTAGTCTACATTTAGCTTGGGCTTTAACTTGTCTGCCGCAAACCGTTGCTCAATGGCTAACTGAGAGCCTTTCAGATCCAGCTTGAGCAGGTCGGGGTGGTTGCGGCGGGCAAACTGCAGCAACTGGTCCAGCGAATCGCGATGCATGGTAGCCAGTTCACTTCCTGCCAGCGTAGGAATCGTGTTTTCCTGCAGCTCCAGCGGCACCTCGTTTTCTGCCCACAGGTGTACAGCCACACGCAGGCGGGTATTGTTGTAGTTAAGTTTTGCCTGCTCCAGCAGTACCTGCCTGTCCTGCACAGCCATGCGGGCCTCCACCGTATCAATGGCAGCCAGATCGCCTTCCTGTGCCCTGATGTTTACAGCTCTCAACCTGAAATCGGCTAACTCAAGCGCCTCCTGGTACAGCTGCATGGTGCGGTACTGCAACAGCCAGTCCCAATAGTCTTTGGTTGCCTCCAGCAGCAGTTTGTTTATCAGTTTTACACGCTCGGCCTCGGCAATGTCCTGCATCAGCTGTGCCTGCCGTAGCGTGGACCTGCGTTCATCAATAAACAAGCCCTGCCCTAATGGTACCGAGATGCCAGCATAGCTCAGCCCATCAGCAGGCGTGCCTTTCTCTGGGTTCAGGTACTGCCCTCCGTTCTTTTCAAAACCAGCCTTAAGCACGGGGCCAAACCAAAGCGGCACATACAGGGTGTTATCCCAGGTGTTGTAGTACTCTTTGCCGTTAAACTCTTTGCGGTAGAGCTTGCTTACCAGTTCAGGATCGAAAACGCCGCGTGCGATGCGCAGTTCCTGCCGTGCCTGTTCTGTAAGCAGCCGTGCCTGCGAGGCTACAGGGTGATTGGCAAGTATAACTCGCTGGTATTCCTGTAGCGTAAGCACCTGTGCCTGGGTATAAGGTTGCCACACCAGCAGGCTCGCCAACAGGCAAAGTATAAATATCCTGCTTCGCATTACTTTTCTTCCTCCTCCGCTTTTCCGGTGGCTTTGGGTTTTGCGGCGGCTCCAGTTTTAGGCGCTGTATAATCTGCCGGGAAGCTGTTTAGCTGTCGCCATATCTCATACCAGATAGGTACGGTGTTCAGCATGGCCCATCCGTTCACTCCTGAGCCTACGCGCAAGGCATCCGGCCACGGTTCTGAGCCAGGGTCCGGGACTACCAGCATACGGTACCTGCCATTGGTGCCGCTGTTATCAATTACGGCTACTCTACCACCAAATGTGCCGAAGCTGGCGCCCGGCCAGCCAGAGAATACAATGGTAGGCCAACCCTCGAACTGCAGTCGCACCTCATCGCCCCGTTTAATAAGCGGCAGGTCTAAGGCGCTAATGTATAGCTCTGCAGCCAGTTCAGGGTTTTGTGGCATAATGGTAACCAAAGGCTCTCCTTCTTTTATGGTTTCGCCGATGCCAGCTTTCAGGGTTTGCACCACATAGCCATCCTGCGGCGCCACGATCTGATAATATTTGCTACGGACTTGTGTGCTGCTGTACTCGCTCTGTATTTTGGCTACCTCTGCCTGCGTGCCGAAAATGTAGGAGCGGGTGGAGCTTAGTTCTGCTTCTGCCTTGGCAATTTTATCGCCGTACTCCGCCTGCAACGAGTTTAACTCCGTGCGAGTGTTTTGCAGTTCGGCTCTGGTGGCGTCATACTTGTTTATTACTGATAGCAGCTTTGCCTGCGCCTCCTGCAATTTCAAGCGGCGTTGTTCCAGCTCCGTCAGCGACTTTAACCCCTGTTTGTACAGGCTTTCCTGGCGTTGAAACTGCGCTTGGGCAACAGCCAACTCGGTGCGCTGCGCTACTACGTCCATACTATCGCTTTGCAGTTTCAGGCGTGTTTGCTCTATTTTGTTGCGGGCTTTCTGCAGGCTAAATGTAAGGCCTTCGCGCAAGGCACTTATCTGCTCCTGCATAGCATCCGCCTTGTTCTCGTTAGCCTCCACCGACTGCTTTTTTGCATCTACCTGCTCACCCAGGCGTGTCAGCAGGTTCGGGTCCATGTACTTTTCCTTTATCTCGGAGATGCTGGCAATGGTGTCGCCTTTTTTCACAAAAGCACCTTCCATTACATGCCAGTACTCAATGCGCCCTGCTATGGTAGCCTCTATGGTTTGCGGCCTGTCCTGCGGAGTGAGTGCCGTTAAGGTACCCGCAGAGCGTATGTTCTGGGTCCAGGGCAGGAACATGCAAAGTATAACGATCAGGAAAATGCCACCAATCCAATACGTTAGTGTGCGGCCCATGTGTGGCGTCTGCACCTCGGCCATTACATCCAGTTGCTGATGCTCGGTATTATCGAAGTTTTTTAGTTCGGTAGCCATATGTTAAGCGGTTACTTCTGTTAACTCCTGTAAAACCTCCAGTTGCTTCAGCTGCTCATACGCGTTAAAAGCAACCATACGCCCATTCTGAAGCAATAAAGTGCGATCGCACAACTGCATCACGTCCTTGTCGTTCGAAACTATGATCATGGTCCAGTTAAAGTGCGGGTTAGTGAGCAGGTGCAGCATGTCCAGTTTTTCTTTTCTGGCCATACCCGCCATGTTATCCAGGATAAGGAGTTTTGGTTTTTGCACCAGGCTACGCGCCATAATTATTTTTCGGGCAACGCTGCCGGGCAGGCGCATGCTTCCGCCGGTAAGGTAGGCGTGCAGGCCATCTGGCAACGTGTGCACAAAGTCATTCAGTCCGGTAAGTTCTATTGCCCATAAAATATCCTTCATCGGGAGCTCACGGCCAAGGGTTATGTTTTCTATAAGGGTGCCATCAAACACCTGTTCTTTAGAAATGTTATCCCCGATGTAACTGCGCAGGTTACCCTTGTGCAGGTCGTGCAGCGATACGCTGTTAAAAGCCAAACTACCTTCATAAGATGGCAACAGCCCGAGCAGTATACTAATAAGTGTGCTTTTGCCGGAACTGTTAAACCCTGCCAGGCAAATCCGCTCAGAAGACCTTATTGTAAAGTTGATATCATGTAAAGCCACCTTCTTGGTATCCTGAAACTTGTAGCTAAGGTTGCATGTCTGGATGCTTAAGCCGCCTGGAATGTCTAGCTCATCTATCGTGATGCCTTTTACCTCCTCAGTCGGGAGGTCTGTTACTTCGCCAATTTTATCCAGGCTGGTCATCACATCATACACCGTATCCAGCTTAATAATGATTTTTTCCACAGCCGTCATAATCAGGATGATGATGATCTCGGAGGCTACGAACTGCCCGATATTTATTTCCTGCTGCACCACCAGGATACAGCCTAATACCAGCAAGCCACCAGTAATAAAGGTCTTAAAACCTACAAAGCTGTAGTATTGCGTCATGAGGACGCTAAAGTGCTGGCGGCGCACTTCCAGGTAGCTTTTTACATAGGTATTGGTGCGGTCCATGGGCAGGTTGGTTTGGCCTACCAGCTTAAAGGTGCTCAGGGAGCGGGCCATTTCCTCAAGCCACGCCACCAGCTTATACTTATACTTTGACTCACGTATGCTTGTGTCAATGCCCTTGCCGCCTGTTGCCCAGATAATAGCCACTAGCACAATGATCAGGATCAAGCCGAGAAAGATGAAGTATGGGTGGTAGAATGAAAGCAATATCAAGCCGAAGACAATCTGGATAACAGCAGTTGAAAAGTCTACCAGGATTTTAGCGATGCCTTTTTGCAGGGTTACTACGTCAAAGAAGCGGTTCATAAGCTCCGGCGGGTAATACTTCAACAGCGCTTCTGTTTGCAACCGTGGCACCCTATAGGCAAAATCTGAGGCTGTGCGGGCAAATAACCGTTGCTGAATAAACTCCACCAGCCAAAGCTGCATAACCTGCAGGCCGCCTACAATCAACAACGCAAGCACAATTAAACTAATTAGCACCACCACCGATACTGTTACCTGCCCACTCGATACAAATCCGATAATACTCTGAATACCAAGCGGGATCATTAATGTTATGAGGCCTGCGGCAATGGCATACACATACATATACATAATCTCCCGCCGCTCAATGGAGAGCAACTTTAGGAAACGCTGCATTGGCGTTAATTTCTTGTCTGCTTTAGGGTAAGCCATTATTTGGTTGTTATACTTTAGCTATTGTCTACTGCTGCTCAAGCCATCTGTTACAATAATTACTGTAGGCTGTTTTTTGTTTAGCACTTTTTATAAAGCCACTTGTGCAGCAGGGCACATATTTTGGGCAAATTTATGTAATGTCTTTTACGTAATAGTAATACTATTAAAAAAGTTTATAAAGCTATCTTTTTTTATTTAGATGATATTGGAGTTGGCTTTAGAATAGGACAACCAGATGTATAGCATTGTTTTACAGAGCGAAGCTGCAGGGGCAACCCGATAATCAACAATAAGTGTACCTTTGCATACTGGCTGTGCCGTAAGTATAAGCAGTAACCAGGTTTAAATACCAGCATCATGAGATTTGAAGATTACCGTATTTCCGACGAAATAAAGAAAAGCCTTGACAAGCTAGGCTTCAAGAAGCCAACCGATATCCAGTTTAAAGCCATTCCGCCTATCATGAAAGGCGAAGATGTACTGGCAATTGCCCAGACAGGTACAGGTAAAACTGCCGCTTTTGCTATTCCGGTGCTCGATAGGCTGCAGTATAGCAAGAACCGAAAGCGTGAAGATGGTATAAAGTGCGTGGTAATGGTGCCAACCCGAGAACTGGCGCAGCAAATAACTGAGGTTTTTAACGAGATTGGCCGTGGCACGCGTGTAAATACGTTTTGTGTGTTTGGCGGCGTAGAGCAGGGCCCACAGATCGCAAAGCTGGAAGCAGGTATTGATGTGCTTGTTGCCACACCTGGCCGCCTGTTTGACCTGGTAAGCCAGGGGCACATCCAACTGCATCGCGTTGAGGTGCTGGTACTGGATGAGGCTGACCACATGCTGGACCTGGGCTTTATACATGACATCCGGCAGCTGATCTCTAAACTGCCGCGCCAACGCCAGACATTGTTTTTTTCGGCTACTATAAACGAGAAAATAAAAGAGCTTGCCTACTCGCTGGTAACGAAGCCTGTTCGTATCCAGATTTCTCCAAAAGACCCCGTAGCTAAAAACGTGGATCACTCGGTGATGTATGTAGATATGGATGACAAACGCTTTTTTCTGGAGCGTGTGGTGAAGGAGAACCCGGAGAAGAAAGTGCTGGCCTTTGTACGCACCAAAGTGCGCGCAGAACGCGTGGTGGCGGCAATGGAGCGTGTAGGTGTGCAAGCCATAAGTATACATGGCGGCAAAGAGCAGAAAGACCGCCTGGATGTGATGAAGAAGTTTAAGAAAGGCGATGTAAAGCTCCTTATTGCTACAGACGTGAGTGCCAGGGGTATAGACATACCAAGCGTGGACTATGTTGTTAATTACGATTTGCCGGAGCAGCCGGAGAACTACGTGCACAGGGTTGGCCGTACAGGGCGCGGTACCGAAAAAGGTATTGCTGTAAGTTTTTGTGCTCCTGAAGAGAAACCCATACTCGACGAGATACAAACCTACCTTACAAAAGATATTAAAGTACTGGCAGTAGATAAAGATGATTACGAAGCCACTATAGACTTTAGTGCAGCGGCCAAGTACGACTGGAAAGCGCTTATAAATGAAGCGGAGGCAGCAGAGGCAATAGCCAAAGCCTCAAAATCTAAGAAAGCGAAGAGTAAGGCGAAAAAGAAGAAATAGTAGCTTTCGTAAGTATACTTCGGCGAAGGCCTGCGCAACGTTCATGTTGCGCAGGCCTTTTTGTTTTGATAACTTGAATTTATAGAGAATACCAAAAGCACTATATTTCTTGTATAATCATTAATTGGCTGGCAGCTAGGCTCCTATATGCTTTAGGAAGTTCCCGGGTTAGTTTTCATAGGTGCAATTTTCTTAAGGGCGGGCATCATGCCATTTCCCCTCCGGACTTGCTGTTTTATGAGGAAACCGGGCAAAGGCTTATTGTTGATGCTGTTCCTGATCTTGCCCCGCCACAAGTCCCGCATTTGTCTCCGGATGCAATGATGCGCAGCAGTTCAGGCTCCAGAAACCCTATACTATCAGGGTAACTAAAAGCTACAACATACATATGCCCTACAGTTGGAAAAGTTAATCCTGTAGCTAGTGCCTCAGCTTTAGCGGCCCTCTGAGTGTTTGCCAAATTTCCGGGCATCTTTATAAAACAGCTTTGTTACCCAAAAGCAGAAGTCGCGGTTGCTGGCCACAAACCGATAGCCTGCCTCAAACAGAACATCAGCAAGTACTATGTTGTAATAAAGTTTATTCCAGAAGTCGTTGCCTCCTAAAGCTAATACCTCAAAAACAGCAGCAGCTCCGCGTAAACGTCTATAATGGGTTATCAGGTAAACAGATTTTTTGAACTCCTGGCGCTTAACACCATAATACACTTCGGGTAAATGCTGATAAGGAGTGAATTTAACTTCGTGGGGTGTAAGCTTTTGCCATCGGCTAACCCAGAATTTACAGAAACTGCAGTCGCCATCATAAACCAGAATTGGCTTAAGTATGGCAGAGCCTAAGATTTGGCCGTCATTTTGATTATTGCTTACACCTGGTTCCACATCACAACTTTCTAATTTGGTTTGCTCCTTGCTGATCGGTGCAACCATTATATCCAACGGCTGCATTAAGTGGGCACCAGCGCAATGCAGCCGTTATAATGGGTATGATACCTAAAACTGCTAAAGGCTTTACATTGTAATATGCTCCAATACCAATGAGCCCCATACCGGCTATGGCTCTGGCTTTTTGTTCACCTAAACCTACATTACATTTCATCACTATCGCCAAATAATTTTATGTACTTATTTTTATATACTTTTGTATTTGTGTAAGGTTTGGCTTAAATGCGTTATACTTTGTAGAAAACATAAAATACTGATGAAGTATAGATTCTGCAGCATTAAAAAGAAATAACCATACGGAGTGTAAACCTGCGACTTAAACTACAGCTCACTTAAATATATGGAGGTAATGTAAGTATGGTAAATTTTAAGTATACTTGTTTAGTATAAAAACATGCCGATTAAATTAAATACTGGTGACTTCAAAAGCAGGCAATAGCATTGTACAGTTAAAATACCTGGCTGAGGTGGGGCTGTGGTGCGCTGGTATTGTTTTGCTGGCGCTAATGAACCCAGACGGCGAACATCTTTTCAGCTTTTGCCCTTATAGCTGGGTGCTGGAGAACGGGTGCATCGGGTGTGGCTTAGGGCATGGAGTCGCGTACCTGCTGCGAGGCAACTGGCAGGCATCCTGGCAGGCACATCCCTTGGCAGCTCCTGCATTGCTGCTATTGCTGTGGCGCTGCTGGCAACTACTGCGATGGCATAAAAAACACTTCAATCTACTAACCTTACATAAACAAAATGGCTAGAATTTTACACCTGATGCCGGACCTGGAACCGGACGAGATGAGCTATGTGCAAGCACTTGTGCAGCATATGTCTGATGATGAAGCGAGGCAGTTTGCCGACATTTATCGCTCAAGGCGCCGTGAGCCTATGCTTATGCTGGCAACAACTGTTATCGGTTTCTTTGGCGTAGCAGGTGTGCAGCGTTTTGTGATCGGGCAGATCGGGCTTGGTTTGCTTTACTTTTTTACTGGCGGCCTTTGCGTGGTCGGTACTATCATTGACCTTATAAACTACCGCCGCCTGGCTTATGAGTATAATGTAAAGGAGGCACAAAGAGTACTGGCCATGATGCAATACTGAGGCCAGGCATTCAGTTCAAACCCTGGTTGGAAGCCTTTATCTGAAGTACACCTTGCGTTAACGGAACAATGCTTTGGGCTAATCCTAGTTTTTTACTTTTACAAACCGAGCGCTATACTTCTGCGATCCGTTGGTGAGTAGGAGCTGGTACATGCCTGCAGGCAGGTCTGATACGGGTACGGTGGTTTCCTCAGAAGTTAAAAAGTATGAACTTCTTACCAGCCTCCCAGTCATGTCGTATACTTTGGCAACTGTAGGCTCAAAGCTTAAGTTTGCCACTTTTATACTTGGGCCGTGCACAGGATTGGGGTAGAGCACAGGAGGTCCAAAGTCTGGTACTGCAAGCAACCTGTTTCTTTGCAAGGAGGCATCTTTAAGTATCCAGTTGTTGGGGTCAGGTTGAATGCGGGTTACTTCGCCTTTCACCTGAAGCAGGTAGTTTTCTATGGCTTTGCCTTGCGTTACACGTATGGTGGTATCGCCGGTAGTTGTTGTTATCCGGTATTCCATGTCAGTTCTGAAAAATGGTGTGGTACTGCTTACGGTAGCCTCTGACACGATTAACAGCCGATTTTGCTCCTGGTTCCAGGCGATACGAAAGGTTGGGTAGCCGGTGCCCGCATACCATTGATCAAAAAAGTAGCCTAGTTGTTTGCCAGTAAGCTGCTCAAACACCTTTTGCAGATCTGCGGTAGATGCTGTGCCGCCTCCATACTGTTGTTGGTAATTCTGTAGCGCTTTAAAGAAAAGGTTATCGTTGTTTATCTCAAAGCGAAGCATGTGCACAACGCTTGCTCCCTTTTTATATGATAGCCTGTAATTAAAGATACGAACTACTGATTGCGTGTCTTGCGCTGGTACTTGCACCGAGGCACCTGGAACGTTTAATTTGGCAAGATCCTGGGCGTCTAATAACCAGTTTTCTGCGGCCTCTGGCGTTGCAAACTTTTGTAACGCCAAATATTCAGCATAAGAAGCAAAGCCCTCGTTCAGCCATATGTCTTGCCAGCTGGCGCAGGTTACATTGTCTCCAAACCATTGGTGAGCCAGTTCGTGGGCAGTAAGTGTAAAGGTAAAGGTGCTCTGCGTGGTCATTGTCTGGTGCTCCATGCCTCCCCCTAAAGGCGCCATACTATGCCCGTACTTCTCTCCGTGGAAAGGGTATAGGCCAAACAGCTCAGAAAAGTGTTCTATAAAGCCGGGAGTCCTATCCATTTCATCTTTATAGGCTGCCATTGCACCACCGCCATACACATAATTAAGTATAGGGATTGGGGTGCCGTTTGGGTACGCGTACTGCAGGTATTCTTCGTAATTAGAAACAGCTACAGAAACCAGGTAGTAATCAATCGGGTAATTAGATTTCCATTCGTAACGCCTCTTGTTTTCGGGTAGGTCTACAACTCTTGTCAGTATCCCGTTAGATCCAACTTTATTTTCAGCACTAGTGGTAACGAACACATGTACAGAATCTGCCTTATCGGTTAATACTTGTTTGGTAGGCCACCATTCGTAAGCAGCATAAGGCTCGCTAAGGCTCCAGGTAACATGGTTGCCCCATTCTGGCTCGCGTGCCGTATTAAACCCGTTGCCAATAGCCGCTGATGCTCCGCTAGGGGCTGTACCAGTATAGTGTATTGTGGCTGCCACCTCTGCCGACGCGGTTAGGGGAGTGCTTAGCTGTACAGTTACTTCGCCACCGTTTCGCGTTATACTTTGCTCGCGCCTGTTGTTGATAAGTACAGCATCTATCTGGAAGTTTTGGTGAAGTTCGAAGGCAAACACGCTGAGGCCGCCAGACTTAACCTTTGCTTTGATTGTGGCGTTGCCGGTAATGTAAGTGCTGTTTCGCTCCAGGTGCAGGTCCAGTTTATAAAACGTTACGTCATACAGGTTCATTTGCCGCTGGTGCTCCGGGCTTGCTATAGCCTTCTTTTGTATAGCTTGTGCACGGCTTTCTGCGCAGTAGCTTATACTTTGTGCTTTGGTAGCAACTGTACTAAGTAGGAGCAAGCAGATAAATGAAAGGAGTAATGTTTTTGTCATAGCTCTGGAATATGGCAGTTAATATGCTTTGTCATACTTGGTTACGGAATAACGCAACGCTTGTATTACCCGGCCTCTGCTAAAGTATGAATAGGCAAAAACTTTATGCAACAACAAAAACGAAGGCCTTATGCTGCTATCGGCCTTATAGTGTAACCCTTTTTGCGGAGCAATTCCAATACCCCCTCAGAGCCGCTCAAATGGCCTGCCCCAACAGCAAAGAAAGTAGGTTTAGCTCTTGCCTCACGCTCAATTACTGGTATCCAACGTATGTTGCGTGCTGTCAGAAAGTTTTTCTCGTAAAGTTTATACTCGTCCTCAGCCATGTCTTCTTTCATGATCTCTGTTAACCCTTGCAGGTCCTGGGCCAAGTATAGTTTTACCATTTGCCGGTACGATGCCTTGGCTGCCGGCATATCTTTCACGGTTTTAACCAGCATGTCGGTTTGTATTTGCTGTGGCAGGTTGTCCATGGCGGCTAACTGCTCTTTTATGGTTTCCACGCCAATTACCTCTTTGCCCTGCGCATGCGCCATTTCCACCAGCCGTTGCTCATACGATACAGCTTTGCAGTCAGTTAGCTGAGACAAAAGCAGCGACTGCAGCATAAAAGGCTTCATGTTGTCAAATAGTTTAAGGTCCAGCTGCATAGTGTTTGCCAGGTGTGTTGCCAGTAGCTTATAATCATCTGCCTTAAGTATAGTGCTTAGCGTTTTACCAGCGGGCAAAGTCGCGCTTTGCATCAGCTCAGCCATAAAGTTAGGGGCATCCATATCTACCTCCAGCGACAGCTGCTCTGTTTGGGCTAGTTTGTTTTGTACCAGCTCAGGCACCTTAAATTCTTCCGGGCATAACGCATGAATTGTTCCGAAAACATATGACGGTGATTTAAGCCCGTTGCCGCTGATTTCCCATAGTAGCGTGTGCGGATTGCTGCTGCCCCCTGCTATGCTGAAAGCTGGCACTAATATAAATGCTATAACACAGGCTGTGAGTATCCTTAAGAGGTTGTGAGTCAATTGCATGCGAATATGTTGATCATGAAGGTGTAATGCAATTTAAAATAAAGCAGCAACTAAAGCTAGTGGGGTAGGGCAGATATGTTGTGCCAGCAAAGCAATGTTCCTTTATAAAGCCCTAACCAAATTTATTTCCCTGTTATTATTTACTGCCAGCTGTTAAACATAGCCTTTTAATAAGCTAATCCTCAGTTTATACCTGATGGGCCCGCATACTTTCAGGTATATAGTGGTTAAACATTAAGTTTGGCACTATGCATGATTCGCATAAAGGTTTCAGTATCTTCTATTATTCATGTAAATAGCTATAGTTATAGATAAAGTTATTGGTAATATTATATTTTAGAGGTGTAAACATTGAAATGTGTTTTATGTGTATAATTGTACTTTTTTAATTTATTTAATTTTTTTCCAACTTAATAATGGAGTGTAAAAACGCTAAACTGATTCAGTTTGACAATATTTTTAATTCTGAAAGAACGTCTGTCTTTCTCTGATTTATGAAATTTTCTTTAGTTAATTTCTTTAGAGTAGCTTTTTTAACCTTTAACTTTTGGGGCTTCGAATAAATAGTTATATTTGGCGGAGTATCTAAACACAATAACTATTCTTAAACCTTAATTAACACATTATGAAGAAGAGTGTACTACTGAGTCTCTTGTTTATGTTTGCGTTTGTTCTGCAAGCGTGGGCGCAGCAAGGGAAAACAGTAACAGGAACGGTTACATCCTCCTCGGATGGGACCCCACTTCCCGGCGTAACTGTAGTCGTTAAAGGAACGACTGTAGGTGCTACAACCAATGCAGAGGGTAACTTTAGCGTAAATGTGCCAGCTAATGGTAACACGCTTGTGTTCTCTTATATTGGTTTCGCTACGAAAGAAGTTGCTATTGGTGCTTCCAATACAATTAATGTTGCTCTAGGGCAAGACAATAAGCAGCTTTCTGAAGTTGTTATTACTGGTTATGGATCAACTGTAGAAAAAGAACTTACAGGTTCAGTTGCTTCTGTTACTGCAGAAACCCTACAGGACAGACCTGTAGCTTCTGTTGATCAATTATTGCAAGGTCAGGTTGCAGGTTTGCAATCAGTTGGTGCATCTGGGCAGCCTGGTGCAAGCCAAGAGATCAGAATTAGAGGTATTGGTTCAATCAATGCTGGTTCTGATCCATTATATGTAGTAGACGGAGTTATCATCAACACAGGTGATGTTTCAAGATTGACAACAACTTCAAACCAGTTAGCGGGTTTAAACCCTAATGACATTGAAAGTGTATCTATCTTGAAAGATGCGGCTTCAACATCCATTTATGGTTCTAGAGGTGCTAACGGTGTAATCTTAATCACTACCAAGAAAGGCCGTGCCGGTAAAACTAAGTTTAACTTCTCTACAGAGCATGGTTATACTGAAGTGGCAAAAGTGCCGGATGCAGGAGAGTTTCTTAATGCTGAGCAGTGGCTTGAGATTACAAGAGAAGGTTTGGTAAATGCAGGATACGGAGCTGCTACTGTAGATAACTTTATGGGTCAGCTAGGAGAAGGCTCAGGTGTTGATACAGACTGGAGAGATCTTGTAACAAGACGAGGTAAGCAAAGCTCTTACAACTTGTCTGCCTCAGGGGGTAACGAGAAAACAAGATTCTTTGTATCTGGTGGTTTATTTGATCAGGAAGCTTCAGTTATCGGTTCAGAACTTCGCAGAATTTCAGGTACATTGAACCTGAACCATACAGTAAGCGATAAGATTGACTTCTTCTCAACATTAAATGCTTCAAATATTAGCCAGAACACACCTTCTAACGGTGGTGCGTTCTCTAACCCGGTAGGTGCAATTGGTTTCCTTTTCCCTACTCAGTCTCCATACAATGCTGACGGTTCTTACAATATCAGCGAAGATGCTATACTTGACTTTGGCGGTAACTACAACCCGCTGTATTTAGTTGAGAATGACAAAAGAGACCTGACTAACACAAAGGTTCTAGGATCTATTGGTGCAGGCTGGAACATCGCAAAAGGACTTCGCTTTTCATCTCAGGTTGGTGTTGACTATATTAACCTGGAAGAGAGAATGTACTGGAACCCGTTCCATGGTGACGGTGTAAACTACGGTGGTTACGGATACGACTACTACACCCGTATCTTCAACTGGACTGCTACAAACTTATTGAATTACCGCTTTACTGTACCAGGTGTTGAGCTGCTTACAGCAGATGTAACAGTTGGTTACGAGGCACAGGAGTCTAATGAGTACAGAATTACTAGTAGCGCGAATAACTTTCCTCGAACTACTGCTTTAACTGGTACCGTTATTGCCGCAAGCCCGGTAGATGCAAGCGCAACAGGTAACGATTACTCTTTCTCTTCTATCCTTTCAAGAGCAAACGTTAGCTATGCTGATAAGTATGTACTTAGTGCCAGCTTCCGTCGTGACGGTTCATCAAGATTCGGTTCTGAAAACAGATACGGTAACTTCTGGTCTGTAGGTGGATCATGGAACATTGACGAAGAGGCATTCTTGCAAAACAATGACCTGATTTCAACTTTGAAGCTTAGATCATCTTATGGTGTGAACGGTAATGGTGCTATCGGTAACTATACCTGGAGACCATTATACGGTTACGGTATCAACTATAACCAACAGCCAGGTGGTGCCTTCACAAACATCGGTAATACTGCCTTAACATGGGAATTGAACAAGCCATTCAACGTTGGTGTTGATTTAGGTTTCTTGAACGATCGTTTCACGTTAACTGCAGATTACTATGTAAGAACTACTAGCGACCTGTTATTTAACCGTCCTATTTCAAGAACTACTGGTTTTACTACTATTCTTGAGAACATCGGCGAAATGAAGAACTCTGGTTTTGAGCTTTCTGTGGGCGGTTATCCGATTGATGGTGCTTTCAAGTGGAAGACTAACTTTAATATCGCTACAAATAAGAACGAAATTACAAAGCTTCCTGATGGAGAAGACATCATTGATGGTGCTTTTATCTTGAGAGAGGGTATGGATTACAGAACGTTTTATGTGCGTCAGTGGGCTGGAGTTGATCCTCAGACAGGTGACCCGTTATGGTGGAGAGATGCTGAGAAAACAGAAACTACAAACCTTTACAACCAGGCAGCACGCGTCCCTTACGAAAGTGCATCACCTAAATTCTTTGGTGGTTTCAACAACACCTTCTCATTCAAAGGTATTACACTTGATGCTCTTATCGTTTACAACTTCGGTAACTACGTGAGAGATTCTTGGGAGTACTATATGATGGATGGTAGCTATGCGCTTTCAAACAAATACAGCAAAGTGATGGATAGATGGCAGCAGCCAGGTGATATTACAAATGTACCTAGATACGAGTATAACCTGACAAACAACTCAAGCAGCTTATCAACCAGAATGCTGTACAAAGGCGACTTCATCCGTCTAAGAAACTTACAGCTAGGTTATGACCTGCCAAGCGCCCTAATCGAGAAAGTGAAGTTGAACAGAGCTAATGTTTATGTTCGTGGCACAAACTTGTTGACGAAGACATTTGATGATGATCTTCCTATTGACCCGGAAGCGGGCATTAACGGAGCGCAGAATGCAAACGTTCCGATTGGTAAGGCGGTTACTTTTGGCTTGAATGTTAGTTTCTAAGTATTAATGTTTAATTAATTACAGATATGAATAAGAAATTTTTATATATGTCTTTGCTCTCAGCAACTATGTTACTGGGATCATGTAAAGATGAGTTCTTAGAAAAAGAACCTCATTCCTCAGTTCCTATTGTTACAGCAATCACAACTGAGGATGAGTTAGGAACAGCCGTGACCGGTCTATATGCTTCTATGCGAACCTATGAAACATGGGGTAGAAACATACCAGTTTTAGGTGATTTGTTAGCAGATAATACATATATATCTGCAGATAATGCTGGGCGTTATCTTACGCAGAATGCTTTCCGTCTAACACCTGGTTCTGCTGAGCCTACTGAAATGTGGAATAATCTGTATGAAACAATTTTAAGAGCTAATGTTATAATCAATGCTGAACTTCCAAATGCTGATGAGGCTACTGTAGGGCAGTACAAAGGTGAAGCTTATGCAATAAGAGCCTTAGCTTTTCACGAGTTAGTAAAGTTCTTTGCTACACCTTATAGTGTTAATCCAAGTGCTCCTGGCGTGCCAGTTGTTACAGAGTTTAACGCTGAAAACCTTACTGATTACTATGTGTCTCAGCAGCCAAAGCGTAATACAGTAGCAGAAGTGTATGAGCAAATTATTGCTGATTATGACGAGGCATATAGATTAATGGGCAAGGGTGCTGCAAACTCTTCTTATATAAGCAAGTATGCGGCAAAGGCCTTACAGGCACGTGCCTACTTGTTTATGGGAGAGGGCTACTACGATGAAGCCAGAGATGCTGCACTTGATGTGTATAACAACGGTAGCTACAGCCTTATTCCAGCAACAGACTATGTAAGCTACTGGTCTAACCCAGTACCAGTACGCAACAGGGTAGAGACTATTTTTGAAATCTCAATAGACGCAATAGATAATAATGGATCTAATGCACTTGCGAACATGTATGACCAAGGCGGCTACGGTGACATTGTAGCAACTCCTGAGCTATATAATCTTTATGCAGAAGATGATGTTCGTAAAGACGTAATAGAAGAAGGAGAGAAGGCTAACGAGGATGCATACTTCGTAAATAAGTATACAAACAGAACTAATGCTTCGGATAAAGATGATATCAAAGTTATCCGTTACTCCGAGGTGTTATTAACTTTAGCCGAGGCCTACGCCCGTACAGGAGCAGGAGCAGAAGCTTTGGATATCCTAAACGAGCTAACAGTTGCCAGAAATGCAGCGGAGTATACTTCTTCAGGCGATCAGCTAATTCAGGATATCTTGACTGAAAGACGTAAAGAGCTCGCTTTTGAAGGTGATCGTTACTGGACATTTATGCGCCTTAACCTTCCTGTTCAGCGTACTGACAGACATCCGTCGGATGCGAGGTTGATCCCAGTAGGTGATGACAGACGTCTTCAGCCGATACCACAAGGCGAGATTGACGCTAACCCTAACATTCTTCCACAAAACCCAGGTTATGGTGGATAATTGTTGATGACAATTAATGCTGAAAGCTCCCGGACTAACAATAGTTCGGGAGCTTTTTTTATGTCCTAGATTCTGCTGTACACGCTTTGCTGCCTTAAATAAGCTTGTTCTTATTTAAATAGTGTGAAGTCTGTAGGTATGCCAGGAGATTAATATTGTGATTAAACAGAATATAGCTAAATTATAACTGCTAATTTGTAAAGCAACTATATCCCCTGATCATGAACAAAAGACAAATTTATACTTTAGCATTAGGAGCAGGATGCTTTATCTCCGGCGCCTTCGTTTCTAAAGTTGCCGATACTAAACTATCAGTAAGCATTGTGCGGGAGGCGCAAAAATTGATAGGGTTAAACTTTACTGATGCCCAGTTAGACTCCACATTAACTGACCTGGAGGAGTTTCAGCAAAGCTACGAGTTGCTTAGAAAGCAGCCTTTGCCGAATAGTGTGGCGCCAGCTTTAGCTTTTAACCCTATACCTGTAGGATATACTTTTGAAAAGCAGAAAGCTAAGTTTGAGGTAGCCAAGCCAAGCAACGTAAAGCTGCCAAAAAATCGCGACGAGCTGGCGTTTTATACTTTACCGCAACTGGCAGAGCTTATCCGGACAAAACAAATAAGCTCCGAAGACCTTACAAAGTTTTACCTGGAGCGCCTTAAAAAGTATGGTCCAACGCTGGAGTGCGTTACAACCCTAACAGAAGAGATGGCACTAGAGCAAGCCCGCAAAGCCGACAAAGAAATAAAAGCAGGCAAGTACAAAGGCATACTGCACGGTATACCTTTCGGAGTAAAAGATCTTTTATCAACCAAGAAGTATAAAACTACCTGGGGTGCTATGCCCTACAAAGACCAGGTGATCGATGAAGATGCTACCGTTGTGCAGCGGCTTCAGGATGCCGGGGGTGTGCTAGTGGCTAAAATGACACTAGGAGCTTTAGCGATGGGTGATGTATGGTACGGCGGCAAAACACGCTCGCCCTGGGATGTCAACAAAGGGTCAAGTGGTTCCTCTGCAGGTTCAGCGGCAGCGGTAGCGGCCGGCTTGGTGCCTTATGCCATCGGTACCGAAACGTTGGGTTCTATTGTATCCCCCTCAACAGCTTGCGGCACTACAGGGCTTAGGCCAACATTTGGCCGTATAAGCAGGCATGGTGCAATGGCATTAAGCTGGTCTATGGATAAGATTGGGCCGATTACCCGCTCTGCAGAAGATGCTGCGATTGTGTTTAATGCCATACATGGCCCGGATGGCAAAGATCAGTCAGTTTATGATGTGCCATTTAACTACAACCCAAGTATAAACCCGAAGAAGCTACGCGTAGGTTACCTAAAAGCTGATTTTGACCGCGACTATGGATTTAAAGAAAACGACGAGGCAACACTAGCGGCTTTACGGAAAGCGGGCATAGAGTTGGTGCCGATTGAGTTGCCAGATTTGCCGGCACGCGCGCTAACTTTAACAATATCAGTAGAGGGGGCAGCTGCCTTTGACGAGCTTACCCGTAGCGGCCGCGATAGCCTTTTAGTGGCGCAGCACAAAAATGCCTGGCCAACTATTTTCAGGGCAGGAAGATTTGTGCCGGCTGTAGAGTACCTGCAGGCACAGCGTGTAAGAACGCTTTTAGTGCAGCAAATGCAAGAAAAGTTAAAGGATGTAGATGTATACCTGAGTCCATCGTTCGCCAGCAGTAACCTGGTGGTTACAAACCTGACAGGCCACCCTTGTGTAGTGGTGCCAAACGGTTTCCAGAAAAACGGGATGCCTACAACCATTACTTTTATGGGTAAGTTGTTTGGAGAGGCAGAGGCCCTAACCCTGGCAAAGTTTTACCAAAGTATAACCAAGCACCACGAGCAGCACCCAAGTATGGATTTTGCCTCAAAGAGAAAATCTTAAAGTAAACCAGTCGCCGGCTACCATACAGCACTAGGGTAGCCGGCGATTTTGCTTCCTAAAGTATAATCTTTTATTTTGAAGTACATTACAGCTACCTAAACCACTATACTAAATCTACAATGCTATTTAAAAGAAAAGCGCTGGCCATACTAAGTTGGCTTATACTATGCGGAGGTGCAGTTCAGGCCCAGGATGGAAAACTTACCCTAAGCGTAGAAAAAATAATGCGCGACCCGAAATGGATTGGCACATCGCCAAGCAATGTTTTCTGGTCTGAGGACGGTAAGAAGGTATACTTCTATTGGAACCCTGAAGGAAGCCGCAGCGACTCGCTTTACAGCGCTAGTGCCGATGGAAAAAACATACAGAAGGTAAGTGCCAGGGAGCGCAGAAATTTACCTGCTCAAAACGGAGCCTATAACCTGGCGCAAACTAAAAAGGTGTACGAGAAAAACGGTGACATCTTTCTATATGACGTTAAGAATGGCAAAGTGCAGCAGGTAACCAATACGGTAGAAAGGGAGAGCAGCCCTGCATTCAGCAACAATGAGCAGAAGGTTACCTATATAAAAGACAGTAATTTATATGCCTGGAGTATTACAAATGGCCAGACAATACAATTAACAGACTTTAAAAAGGGGCGCAAGCCAGCAGGAGAGGGCAAAAATGAGCAGCGTGACTGGCTGAAAGAACAACAGTTGTCTTTACTTCAGATTGTAAAAGAGCGTGAAGAGGCCAAGGAACAACAGCAGAAGCAGCGCTTAGCCGATGCGCCTGCCAGACCGAAGGAAATCTACATCGAAGATAAATTCGTGAACAGCCTTACCCTAAGCCCAGACGAGCGTTTTATTACGTATCAGCTTATAACGCGCCCTAAAAACAGTAAGGTAGCGATTGTACCCGATTATGTTACATCGTCTGGTTATACAGAAGACATAAATACACGCACAAAGGTTGGAGATGCCCAAAACACGTACGAGTTTTTTGTGTACGATACCAAACGCGATACAGCCTTTGCTGTGTTGATGAAAGATGTGGAAGGTATTTATGACCGGCCTGCTTACTTAACAGAAAAAGAGGCCAAAGCAAGTGCAACCAAATCAGCTGATGCCAATTCTAAAAAAGCAGAATTGCGTGCTGCGGCTATTTATGGGCCCATCTGGTCTGAAGATGGCAAGCATGCTGTAGTAGTGGCAAGAGCCCAGGATAACAAAGACCGCTGGATATTAAAGTTAGATCCTGCAACAGGTAAACTTAGCTTACTGGACCGCCAGCACGATGAGGCATGGATAAGTGGACCTGGTATAGGCTACGGTACAGGCGATATAGGCTGGATGGCTGATAACGAAAACATCTGGTTTCATTCTGAAGAAAGCGGATACTCGCACCTGTATGCATTAGATGTGAATACAGGCAAAAAGAAAGCCCTTACAAGCGGTAAGTTTGAGGTGTCGGAAGTGCGCATGTCTGATGACAAAAAGAACTTTTACTTTACGGCAAATAAAGTGCACCCAGGTATAAAACATTTTTACCGTATGCCGGTAAAAGGCGGCGAAATGGTGCAGCTTACAAGTATGAAAGGTGCCCATGAAGTGCAGCTGTCTCCTGATGAGAAAACTTTAGCAGTACGTTACTCTGCTAGCAACAAGCCATGGGAATTGTATGTGATGGATAACAAAAAAGGAGCCAGGCCGAAGCAGGTAACAAGTTCTTTAACAGACGAGTTTAAATCCTATAACTGGCGCGAACCGGAGGTGATAACCTTTAAGGCACAGGATGGCATGGATGTATATGCCCGCCTTTACCAACCTGAGAACGCACAGAAGAACGGGCCTGCTGTGATCTTTGTACACGGCGCAGGTTACCTGCAAAACGCCCACCAATGGTGGAGTACATATTTTAGAGAGTACATGTTCCACAACTTTTTGGTAGATCAGGGTTATACGGTGCTGGACATAGATTATAGAGGCAGCGCCGGCTACGGCCGCGATGTACGCACAGGCATTTACCGCTTTATGGGTGGTAAAGACCTGAGTGATCACGTAGACGGGGCGAAGCACCTGGTAGAGAAGTATAACGTTGACCCTAAAAAGATAGGTATCTATGGCGGGTCTTATGGTGGCTTTATAACCTTGATGGCCATGTTTACAGAGCCGGATGTTTTCGCGGCAGGAGCGGCGCTTCGCTCTGTAACAGACTGGGCTCACTACAACCACGGCTATACTTCTAACATTCTTAACACACCATACACGGATAGCACGGCCTATGCTAAAAGCTCTCCTATATACTACGCGGAAGGCTTGAAAGGTGCTTTATTGATTTGCCATGGCATGGTAGATACAAATGTGCACTTTCAGGATGTTGTGCGTTTATCACAGCGCCTGATTGAGCTTGGAAAAGATAATTGGGAACTGGCAGTATACCCTGTTGAAGATCATGGATTTGTAGAACCAGCAAGTTGGACAGACGAGTATAAGCGCATTTTTAAATTATTTGAGAAGAATCTTAAAAAATAAACTTTAAAAAAGCCTTTAACGGTAATTAGCGCAGAAAGTTAACTTTTGCGCTAATTTTTTTTATTATACTTTTCAAATATGGAAGTTTGTGATAGCGTCTAAACATAGGATGTATGAATGCTCTAAACAGGTTTACTCATTTCATTTTAGCTATATGCGTTAACTCGTATTTTATTGTATTATATTTAATGCTTGCTTGCAATCTCCTTAAATTACAACTATTTAGTGTTTAGACTTTGTCTTTGAACCATAAAATAGGGAGAAACAAAGTATATTTTGGCTTTGCTATATAGCGGAAAATGATTGTTGTAAATTACCGTTACAGGTGTTTTAAAGCAGTTTTGAGAGGTTAATTTATTTTAAGATAAAAATTTTTGCATACCAGAATTCAAGATATATTTGGGGACAATTAAAATCTATCTAACCAATTATCTAATCTACTTTATGAGAAAATTTTTATTTATGGGCTTGGCTCTGTTACTAACGCTAACAAATTTAGCGTTCGGACAAAGTCGAGCTATCTCAGGGAAAGTTACTGACGCTGGGAATGGTCAGCCTTTACCAGGAGTAAACGTAGTTGTTAAAGGAACAACTACTGGAACATTTACCTCTGGTGACGGAAGTTATACTGTTAACGTGCCGTCTGACAATGCTGTGATTTTGTACTCATTCTTGGGTTACGTTCAGCAGGAAATCAGTACAGCCGGTAAGACAAGTATAAATGTGCAACTGAAGGAAGATACCAAGACGCTTTCTGAAGTTGTTATTACTAGCTACGGCGTGCAGGAAAAGAAAGAAGTTGCAGGGGCAACTGCTCAAATCAAAGGTGCTGTCATTGAAAACAATCCAGTACAAAGCTTTGATAAAGCTATTCAAGGTCGTCTTGCTGGCGTTCAGGTTTCATCTACTACGGGTGTGCCAGGTGGTTCTGTCCAAATCAGAATACGTGGTGTCGGCTCTATCAACGGTAGCAATGATCCTCTTTACATCATCGATGGTGTTCAGGTAAACTCAGGAGACAGATCTCGTATCATGTCTTCGTCTAACGCATTAAGTGCGCTTAACCCTAATGACATCGAGTCTATTGACGTTTTAAAAGATGCTGCTGCTGCTTCTATCTATGGCGCTCAGGCTGCTAATGGTGTAGTTATTATCACAACAAAACGTGGTAAGGGTGGTAAAACTAAATTCAATTTTGGTGCTTACACCGGTTTTAACCAGGTTATCAAAGAAATTGATGTATTAACAGGTCCTCAATATGAGCAGTTAAGCCGCGAAGCTGTAGGTAACCGCTACGGCTATAATTCAAAAACATACAAAGACTGGGTAGCTAGTCGAGTTAACCCTGAGAACGCTCCTACATATGACTGGCAGGATGCTGTGTTTCGTAATGGAGCAATTCGCAACTTTGACCTTTCTGCTTCTGGTGGTAGTGATAAAACTAATTTCTTTGTTTCTGGTGCTTACAACTTTACTGAAGGTCCTGTTATTTCTTCTGACTTTGAGCGCGGTTCAATGAGAATAAACTTAGATCATAAGGTTAATGATAAGTTATCATTCAACACAAGCTTGAATCTAAGTACTTTCACTCAAAATGGTGTTACATCTGGTGGTGCGTTCTCTAACCCGAACAGATCTGCGATGCTAATGGTGCCTACTAACCCAATTTACAACGAAGACGGTACTTATAATCAGAATTTAGAAGGCTCATACAATAACAACGTTTTAATGACTGCTAACTATGATCAAATAAAAGGTACAACAAATCAGGCGGTTGGTAACTTTGGTGCAGCTTATGAAATCATCCCAGGCTTACTTTTCAGATCATCCTTCAAAGTTGATTACTTTGACTTGATGGAGGATAGGTATTATGATCCACGTACTCGTGATGGTTCATCTACAAAAGGTAGTGCTTATGCTTATAGTACACGTGGAGTAAACTGGCAAACGTCTCAAACGTTAAATTTCAACAAAACAGTTAACTCAATTCACAGCATAAGTGCATTAGCAGGTGTTGAGTACAGAAATGATGTAAATACTACTATTTCGGCAGGCGGTCAGGGCTTTCCTAACGAACTGTTTAAAACGCTGCAGTCTGCTGCAACCCCAACTGAAGTTAGTGCAAACTATACTCAATTTAAGCTATTTGGTGTGTTCGGTCGCTTTAACTATGTGCTAAAAGACCGTTACATTGCTGGTGTAACACTTCGATATGATGGCTCTTCTCGTTTTGGAGATGATGTAAAGTATGGTCTGTTCCCTGCAGCTTCTCTTGCTTATCGTATCTCAGAAGAAGAGTTCATGAACCAGTTTGAGTTTGTTGATGAGTTGAAGTTACGTGCAAGCTACGGTGTAACAGGTAATACAAATGGTATAAGCAACTTTGCCAGCAGAGGCTTGTTTGGTACAGCTGGAGAGTATAATGGTTTAGCTGGTATCGGTCCATCTCAGTTAGCAAATACTGAACTGACTTGGGAAGAGAACCGCTCAATGAACTTTGGTATTGATTATACTTTGTTTAACGGCCGTATACGTGGTGCAGCTGATTACTTTATCAGTAACCGAGAAAAGCTCCTGCTGGATAGAACACTACCTGCCTCTAGCGGTTTCTACAATATTACTCAAAACGTTGGTGCAACTCAAAACAAAGGTATTGAGTTAGAAATTTCTACTGTAAATGTTGATGCTGGTGGCTTTAAATGGGTAACAGATTTTAACATCAGCTTTATCAAGAACGAAGTTACTAAGTTGTTAGATGGACAGAACAGTATCGGTACATCTACTGTAGTTGGCCGTCCTTTGGGATCAATTCTGACTTATCGTTATGCCGGTGTAAACCCAGCTGATGGTAGAGCTATGTGGTACGATGATAAAGGTGAAATTACTTACTCAGTAGCCACTAAAGACAGAGCATATATTGGTACAACGCAGCCAGACTATTTTGGTGGTTTCACAAGCACATTCTCTTATAAAGGACTGGAGCTTTCAGGCTTCTTCCAGTATCAAGTTGGTAACCTTGTGTTAAACCAAGATGGTATATTTATGTCTCGTTCTGGCAGTACAGTAGACCGGAACCAGTACGCAAGCATGATGGACAGATGGACTAAGCCTGGCGATATTACAAGTGTGCCAAAGCCTTGGTATGGTGGTAGCAACGTAGGCCCTGAGCCGGGTACAACAGTAGCTACTTCATCATTGTATGCCTTATCTGACAGATTCTACGAAGATGGTTCATACATTCGCTTAAAGCAGTTAATGTTGTCTTATAACCTGCCAGCATCTTTAACGCAACTTGCCAGACTAAACAATGTTAAGGTGTATGCTCAAGCAAATAACCTTTGGACTCTAACAGAATACACAGGTTATGATCCAGAGTTTGTTAACTCTAGCGGTGACTATGGTGTGTACCCTCAGAGCAAGAGCTACACAGTAGGTATTAATGTAGGTTTCTAATTTTACAGAACATTAACAATGAATAAGAATATTTTAACATATATTTTGCTTGGCACATTGACGTTTGGGGCATCTTCATGCGAGGATATCCTAGACACAGAGCCTAAGCAATCAGTATCTACAGAGGTTGCACTTAATACTTATACAGGTGCTAACTCTACATTGATAGGTGCTTACAACGGACTGCAGAATATAGGGTACTATGGCCGTGACTTTGTAGTAATTTCTGAGGTGCTTTCAGATAATATGAAAGTAACGCTTGCAAACTCTAACAGATTTGTAGGTCAGTATAATAACACACAGAATTCTCATTTTGCGTTATGGAGAGGTGCAGATTATAATGCTTATGGCACAATTAACATGCTGAACAATGTTATTGCTGCTGTTGATAATTTAAAAGATGCTTCTGAAGAACAGAAGAGCCGTTTAAAAGGAGAAGCTTTGTTTCTTAGAGGCCTTAGCTATTTTGATCTTGCAAGAGTATATGGTTATGAACCAGGAAAAGAAGTAGAAGGTTGGAATCAAAGTGTGCCGTTAATATTAGCTCCTACTGATAAGTTTGAAGCTGTAACATATCCAGCTAGAAATACTAATAGTGAAGTTTATGCCCAAGTGATCAAGGATCTGAATGATGCAGCAGGCTTACTTGGAGCAGCAGACTATCCTACTCGTGCTACTAGTGTGGCTGCACATGCTTTGTTATCAAGAGTTTATCTTTATATTGGTGAGTGGCAAAAGGCAGTTGATGCAGCTGATATTGTTATCAATGCAAGAGGAAGTTCACTAGTAACTGATCCAACTAAGTATGCTACAATATTCAAGAGTGCTACAAGCCCTGAGTCAATATTTGAATTGAACTTTGAGTCAAATGAAAATCAATTGTCTAATTCAATTCAGTCGATTTACATGCGCAACGGCAATGATCCAAATGGCGCAGGTTATGGTGATTTAGTGCCAACTGAAAACTTGCTAGCTGATTACGAGCAAAATGATGCACGTAAGAGCTTACTAGTTCCTGTTAAAAAAGGAAGCGAAAACGTTTTCTGGAACCAGAAGTATGCAGGAAGCAAAGGTGCCTATGGTCTTGATAATATCAAAATTATCAGAATTGCAGAAGTATATTTAAACAGAGCTGAGGCATTGGCAGAACTAAGCAGACTTGAGGATGCTCGTAAAGACCTTAACAAGATTCGCTCTAGAGCAGGTTTAGCTGTATCTACTACAGACTCAAAAGCAGAATTGATTGCAGAGGTTTTAAAGGAAAGACGTGTTGAACTTGCTTATGAAGGACACAGATGGTTTGATCTTAAGAGAAGAGCTTTAACAGCAACAAAAGCTCCAGAAGTTCCTTATACAGATTATCGTATACTAGCGAACATCCCAACTCTTGAGATTGATACTAATCCTAACATTAAGCCGAATCCTAAATATTAATAGTCGATAATAATGAAGAAGAATTATATATATATACTGCTGCTTTCTGTGGTGGTGAGTTTGTCCTCTTGCTTCGATGATAACGAAACAGCATATGAGGGTCCGCTTCAAGTTGAATTTCCATTAGCTACTAAAACGGTAATAGTAGGATCTGCAGCTAAAGTGGATAGTATAAAAGTTCAATTAATTGGACCTCAGCAAGCTGCTCCGCTTGAAGGAAAGTTTAAAGTAGTTGAAGGGACTACTGCTATTGAAGGGACAAGTTACACGTTTGCTACCGCTGGTAAATTTACTGTAGCAGCAAATAGTAGCTTTGGCTATATTGTTGTTAACTTGCCTAAATCTGGTAGTTCTTCAGTTTTAAAGCTTGAATTAGAAGATAGTGATAAGCTTAAAGCTGCATCTAACTACAAGAAGTTAACATATAATATCAAACCATAAGTATAAAAAAAGGCAGAGCATTAGCTCTGCCTTTTTTTATACTTATGGTTTGATATTCACTAGCTCTTCTAAAAAGTATAACTTAGCAAAGCCCCTCTATAATCTGGTGCTGTAATAGGCATTAAACTTAAGTTAGACTTGTTCGTTTTCTTGTGCAGTTGCGGTACAAGTATACCGGCAGCAGCTCCCATAGTATAACCAAGCAAATTATCGCTCAGGAAGTGTTTACCAGCTCTTAACCTCAAATAGCCTACAGTAGCAGGCACGGCAGCGGCAGCAGCCCATACATAAGGTCTTGCTCTTGAGTCCGGGTTAAAGTCATGAAATATTTTAGCTGCGAAAAACGAAGCGCTTGCAGCTGCTGCAGTATGGCCTGCATAAAATGAGTTGCGCGCATTAGCCCTTGTTTTTTCCTGAAGCTCCACGTCATTACTGTAGACCATGGGTCTTGTACGAGGAGCATTACCGTTAGTCATTGTAAAAAGCGCTCCAGTTACTGCCATTGTTTCTACATACAGCACGAGTACCTGGCCTGCTTTAGCTCCGATATTGTCGTTTAGCATCATCGCGAAAGGCAGCGCAAACGAGCCGTAAAAAGGTATATCACTCGTTTTCTTCGCTGATTCTGAATCCCATCCAGCTGAAAACCTGTCAAAGCCATTTACATCACTTTTCCGAAGTGCATTTACCTGTTCTTCCGAAAGGCCATTTTTGTCTTGCATTAAGGTTAAGCCATAATAGCTAAGGCCCATACCCGCAATGATAATAGGCCCATCAACTTTAAGACTTGTTCTATATGGAGAATCCCCATTCTGGGAGTAAGCTTGGCTTATAAAGAGTGTTAGGATTGAGAATAAAGTTATTATCCGTTTCATATAAAATTGTTTCCTGTTGAAATCTAAATTGTACTAGAAACGTGGCTGCTTAGTTAATGGTTTTGCAATACAGTTAGCTAAAACCACTTTTCTGCAGATATCTTAAGTATTATTATTGGCTACTATAGGCGATGCGGCTTTGAACGCAGGCGCCTAATAGCGTTTTACAAACCTATCTGGGAGTATAACATGTTTTAACTGTGGTATAATTGTCTTAGCTTTGTACCCGCTATCAAGTATGGTAGCCAGGTTTATACTTTGTACCTAAACCCTAATTAAAATGCCGTATTTATTTACTTCTGAATCAGTATCAGAAGGACATCCAGATAAAGTAGCGGACCAGATATCTGACGCACTACTTGATGAATTTTTAAAGCAGGACCCTCAGTCTAAGGTAGCTTGCGAAACACTTGTTACAACTGGTTTAGTTGTATTGAGTGGCGAGGTTAAAACCGAAGCTTACGTTGATGTACAGAAAGTGGCCCGTGATGTTATAAAGCGCATAGGCTACACAAAGTCAGAATATATGTTTGACGCAGATGCCTGTGGTGTTATTTCTGCAATTCATGAGCAGTCTGCGGATATTAACCAAGGCGTTGAGCGGGCAAACCCTGAAGACCAGGGAGCTGGTGACCAAGGTATGATGTTTGGCTATGCTACAAACGAAACGGACAACTATATGCCGTTAGCGCTTAGCATTTCTCATTTGTTGCTTGAAGAACTTTCTGCTATTCGTAAAGAGGGCAAAGAAATGACTTACCTGCGACCGGATGCGAAATCACAGGTAACTATCCGTTACAGCGACAACCATGTGCCAGAGAAGATTGATACAATCGTAATATCTACGCAGCACGATGAGTTTGTAACTGCTGATAGCAATAGCGCGGAGGCAAAGGATACTGCTGAAAAGGAAATGGTAGCCAAGATCAAGGAAGATGTTGATGCTATTTTAATGCCACGCGTACTAAAGTTGTTGCCAGAGCGTATACAGAAGCTATTTAATAATGACATTGTGTACCACATCAATCCAACAGGTAAATTTGTTATTGGTGGTCCACATGGCGATACTGGTTTAACTGGCCGCAAAATCATAGTTGATACTTATGGAGGTAAAGGTGCTCACGGTGGTGGTGCATTCTCTGGTAAAGACTCATCTAAAGTTGACCGTTCTGCTGCTTATGCGGCGCGTCATATTGCAAAAAACTTAGTAGCTGCTGGTGTAGCTGATCAGGCGTTGGTACAAGTAGCTTACGCGATCGGTGTTGCAAAGCCGGTTGGCCTTTATGTAACAACATATGGCTCTACAAAGGTGAAAGATGCTAACGGCAACATCATGAGCGATGGAGATATTGCAGAAAAAGTAAGCAAGTTGTTTGATATGCGCCCTTATGCCATTGTTCAGCGATTTGGTTTGCAGAACCCGATCTTCTCTGAAACTGCTGCTTATGGTCACATGGGTAGAACACCAGGTATCAAAAAGATAGAAGTTTCAGTTAACGGCCAGAAAGAAACGAAGGAATTCGAAACCTTTACCTGGGAAAAACTGGATTATGTAGATCAGATTAAAAAAGAGTTTAATCTGTAGTTTTAGAAAACCGTAAGGTTGCAAAAGCTTTATAAACCCATAAAAACAAAGGGCCTGCTATACTTAGCAGGCCCTTTGTTTTTATGGGTAGATGATTATAATTTATCAGCAGTAACTATAAATCAATGTTGGTAGTTTTTAGTGAGCCATCTGTTTTTCCTTATACTTCTTTAGCTGGCGTCGCATAGCTTCAACTGCGGCATCGGCGGCGGCCTCAAACGATGGCGCGTCCTCTTCTGAGTAAAGCGTAGAGCCTGGTACAAACAGCTTTATCTCCACAGTTTTAGTATCGATACCATCGTTGTTATTATGCTTGAGGAACACTTCCCCTTCCACAACGCGATCATAGAAAGTTTCAAGCTTGTCTACTTTCTGCTGGATGAAATCGGTAAGCTGCTGGTCAGCCTCGAAGTGGATGGAATGCATCTGTAGCTTCATAGTCGTATAATTAAATGGTTTAACTTATGCTTTTGGATGTGCTTTCTCGAATATCGATTTAAGCTGCTCTATTGAGTTATGCGTGTAAACCTGCGTTGCCGCCAGGCTGGAATGTCCGAGCAAATCTTTTATGGCGTTTAAATCAGCTCCCTTGTTAAGCAGGTGTGTAGCAAAAGAATGCCGCAACACGTGTGGGCTGTTATGATCGGAGGTGGTTATCAAGCTAATATACTTTTTTACAACACGATAAACGAACTTTGGATAAAGAGGACGAGCTTTATTAGTAACGAGCAGCTTTTCTGAATTGTTATCTTCTATTTCGCTTTTCTTGTGCTGCAGGTAAACTTCAATAGAGCTCACCAGCGAATCATTGATAGGTACAATCCGCTCTTTATTGCCTTTGCCTAGCACACGCACCGTTTTAGCGCGCATATCTAGATCATTTTCTTCAATGCCGATAAGCTCTGCCAAGCGAATACCTGTGCCATACAAAAACTCCAGTATAAGCCTGTCGCGTTGCCCTTCAAAAGTATCTTTAAAGTCAAAGCTATCTAACAGGTTGTTGAAAGGTTCTTCGGGTACGAAGGCGGGAAGCCTTTTAGGTGCTTTAGGTGCTTTGATGCGCACCATAGGGTTAACGGAAATACGCTGTTGCGAAAGCAGAAATCTATAATAGGAGCGCAGGCATGCAATCTTCCTATTAATAGACCTAGGTTTAATGTTGTTCTGAACAAGGGTTAATATCCAGGAACGGATAATTGTATGATCAGCTTCGGCTGGATCAGTAATCTGGTATACTTGATTTAAGTATTCGGTAAACTGACCTAAATCTGTATGATAGGAGGTAAGGGTGTGCGGGCTATACCGCTTTTCGTACTGTAAGTACTTAAAGAATAATTCCATAAATTAATGTAGCCGATGTGAAGGTCAGCTACACTAATTTATGGAATTATTAAATATATTGCTAGAAAGACTAGTAGTTTTGATCAGCAAAAAGCTTCTGCTTGTAAGCAGCTCTTTCTTTTTGCTTTCTCTTAGCTACAGATGGCTTTTCGAAAAAGGTTCTTGAGCGTAACTCTTTCAGAACGCCAGTTCTTTCAAATTTCTTTTTGAATCTCTTTAGTGCACGGTCTACTGACTCGTTATCTTTTACGTTTACAATAATCATGTTATCTCTCTTCTCTTAGAATTAGGATTGCAAATTTAACGAAGGTTATACTTAAAAATCAATAGATTGGGCAAATATTTATCCAAATCTGTGAAAAATAAATAGGCGACTACACTAAAAAGCGCAATTTACTGCCTGTAAGCCTATTATTTAAGTATAGCTCTTGATATAACAAGCTTTTGTATCTCGCTTGTTCCCTCACCAATGGTACAAAGTTTGGCGTCGCGGTAATATTTTTCGGCTGGATAGTCTTTCGTAAAGCCATAGCCGCCAAAAATCTGCACAGCTTCGTTAGCCACTCTAACTGATACTTCAGATGCGTACAGTTTTGCCATGGCAGACTCTTTATTTACGTTTAAGCCACGGTTTTTCATATCAGCAGCCTGGTAAGTAAGCAATGAGGCTGCCTCTACTTCTGTAGCCATATCCGCTAACTTAAAAGCAATGCCCTGAAAGCTTGAGATTGGCTTATTAAATTGGCTACGCTCTTGCGAGTAAGCCAATGCTGCCTCAAATGCGCCCTGAGCAATACCCAGCGATAGTGCTGCAATAGAGATACGTCCGCCATCCAAAACTTTCATAGCCTGAATAAAGCCATCGCCAACCTCACCTAAAATTTGGTCTTTATGTACGCGGCAATCCTGGAAAATAAGTTCTGTTGTTTCAGAGGCACGCATTCCCAACTTGTCTTCCTTGCGGCCAGCGCTAAAGCCAGGTGTGCCTTTTTCAATCACAAAAGCAGTCATGCCATGAGAGTCGCCTACTTCTCCTGTGCGCACAATAACTACGGCCACGTTACCTGACTTGCCATGCGTAATAAAGTTTTTGGCACCATTGATAACCCAATGGTCTCCATCCTGTACAGCAACAGTACGCATATTGCCGGCATCAGAACCCGTATTAGGCTCGGTTAAACCCCAGGCACCAATCCACTCGGCAGTTGCAAGTTTAGGCAGGTATTTCTGCTTTTGCTCTTCGTTGCCAAATTGTAGGATATGGCCAGTACAAAGCGAGTTGTGAGCCGCCATAGATAAGCCGATGGAACCGTCAATCTTAGATAGTTCTGCAATAGCTGTAACATACTCCAGGTAACCAAAGCCTGAACCACCATACTGTGTTGGCACTAAAACGCCCATCAGGCCCAGTTCACCCAGTTTCTTAAATACTTCAACCGGAAACTCCTGTGTGTCGTCCCATTCACGCATCTTTGGCTTAATATTCTTGGCACCAAAGTCACGGACCATGTCCGCGATCATGCGCTGATTTTCTGTAAGTTTAAATTCCATCAAAAGTGTTAGTGTAGCAGATTTAAAGTAGCGTATTTAACGGCTTTACCCTATCCGTTGTTTACAAAGCTATGCAATTGTACGTAAAAGCCAACGTAGAACATGTAATTTAACTTATATTGTATAGTAAAGTATGATGCTTGCAGCCAGCTACCAGTATTTTTTGATAGCGGCTATTATTTGCGTTATCTTTGAAGTTAGTATTATACTTACAAGCATTAACCGGTAGATTGGTTGTGCTAAGGAACAGCAAATGAAAAAGTTTCTACAAAGCCTATTTAGAAGAGAAAGCGTGGTTGAAGAGTCTTTCAGCGCACTTGGCGTTGATATGCACTCTCATATCCTGCCGGGCCTCGATGATGGATCTGATAGCCTGGAGAAGTCTTTGGAACTGGTGCTGGCCATGAAGGAACTTGGTTACAGGAAGCTGATCATGACACCCCATATCATGAGCGATTTCTATAAGAACACTCCGGAGGGCATTCGGGAGCGTTTGCAACTTTTACGCGAGGCCGTGCAGCAGGCAGGTATCGAAATGGAATTAGACTGTGCTGCGGAATATTACCTGGATGAAGGTTTCCTGGAGAAGTTGGAGAATGATGAAGAAGTCTTAACCTTCGGAGATAACTATCTTCTGTTCGAAACATCTTTTTTAAACGAGCCACTTAACCTGCGTGAGGCAATTTTTAAGATGCGCTCTAAAGGTTACAAGCCGGTGCTGGCACACCCTGAACGTTACAATTACTTTTACGGTAAGTTTGAGGAGCTCGTAGAACTATGGAGGCAAGGTGTTCTGTTTCAGCCTAACCTTAATTCTCTTTCAGGATATTACTCGCCAGGGGCCAAGGCAGTAGCCGAGAAATTGATTGATAATGGCATGGTAGATTTTTTAGGATCGGATGTGCATGGGCTGAAACACACCGGATCTCTAAACAAAGTATTAGCCAGCAAGTACCTGCCAAAGGCCTTAGCCTTAGCCGTACGCAACAATCAACTCTAGTTAACCCCACTTTAATTCTACAAGTCATGACGGTATTTGTAACAGGCGGCAGCGGCCTTATTGGCAGTTTTCTCATTCCTGCGTTACTAGGGCAAGGCTACTCTGTTAAGGCTAGTTACCGGGGGCAGGTGCCGCAGGTAGCAGGGCAAGTACAATGGCTTGAGGGCGATGTGTTGGATCCGGTTTTTCTGAGAGGCGCTCTAAAAGATGTTGCCTATGTTTTTCACTGTGCCGGTTTGGTGTCATATGCCCCGCAAGATAGAGAACTGCTTAAGCAGGTAAACATAGAGGGTGTTGCCAACATCGTTAATGCCTGTCTGGAACATGGCCATATAAAGCTGTGCCATGTAAGCTCTATCGCCGCCATTGGCAGGCCAAAGGGAGTTAAAGTGCTGTCAGAGAAAGATAAGTGGGATATAGCCGAAGAACACTCTGCCTATGCAAGCTCTAAATATTTTGGTGAACTGGAAGTATGGCGTGGTGTGGCAGAAGGATTGAAAGCTGTGGTTGTGAACCCATCGGTTATACTTGGCCCCGCAGACTGGCACCGCAGCAGTACACAGCTATTTAAATATGTATACAACGAAAACCCTTTTTATACCGAAGGTGGCGCTAATTTTGTAGATGTACGTGATGTGGTAGAGGCCATGCTGCAACTAACTTTCTCTGATATTTCGGGGGAAAAGTTTATATTAAACGCAGAGCAGCTGAGCTACAAGGAGTTTTTTGAAGCTGTTGCCCATAGCTTTGGTAAAAAAGCCCCAGGATTTAAAGTGCCTCCGGCATTGGCAGAAGTTGTGTGGCGCCTGGAACATGTGCGCACATGGTTTACAGGTGGCAGACCTCTGATTACAAAAGATACAGCGCGTATTACTGGCAAGCAGCATTTTTTTAGCAACGACAAAGTGCGCAAAGCCACAGGTATAAGTTTCAGACCTGTTTATGATAGTTTAGAATGGGTGTGCCGAGAGCTGAAGACTACGGCGCAAAGTAACTAATCATCTAAACTATTTAGAGTGTTAAAATGTAGTAAGACAAAGGCTGTTACCCTGCAGCTTGTTGGATTTTGAGATGAAAGATAACTTTGAAGAACACAGCGAAGAGCTGGAACTTATAAATCGTTTCGAGCAGATGCTTGGAAGTAATGAGACTGTTTTTTTTGATTTAACTGACTTTGAGTCTATTATAGATTATTATACCGCCAACTTTGAATACAAGAAAGCGCTTTTAGCTTGCGATGCCGCTCTGGTACAGTATCCTTTCTCATCAGGTTTGCTAATAGACAAGGCCCAGTTGCTGGCCATGGCCGGTGACTTTGAAGAGGCATTGACTGTAATTAACGAAGTAGCAGAAGTAGAGCCTGAAAGCGCAGATGTACAGCTAACCCGTGGTATTATTTACACACAACGGGGAGAGTTTCGAGATGCCATCGGTTATTTTAAGAAAGCCCTGGCATACTCCGATGACAGAGACGACATCTATTTCAATATTGGACTGGCATACCAAAGTTGGGGTAAATTTAACTCAGCAATAAAGTACTATAAAAAATGCATTGCGCTTAACATCGAGAATGAGGCGGCCATGCAAGAGATTATTTTCTGCATGGAGTTATCCGGTTCAATTCGCGAGCACCTGCCATTTTTCCAGGAGTTTGTAGACAACGACCCATACTCATATGTAGCCTGGTTTAACTTGGGTAACGTTTACAATAAGTTAGGCTCTTACGATAAAGCCATTGCCGCTTACGACTATGCTACCATTATAAAGGCAGACTTTGTTACCGCTTATAACAATATGGCAAACGCCTATGTGTTTTTAGGAGAGTACTCAAAGGCTATAGAAGGGTTTAATGCGATGCTGGAGCACGGCACGCCCTCGGCAGAAGTATACTGCAACATTGGGGAGTGTTACGAAAAAATGGGCCAATGGGACCTTTCGCGCCGCTACTACCAGAAGTCAGTAGACCTGGATCCGGATATGGACGAGGCCTGGTTTGGTATTGGCGTTATACTGGATGCCCAGGAAAAATGGTACGAGGCAGTACACTTCTTTAAAAAAGCAATTGAGCTTTACGATGATAGCGCTGACTATTGGGTGGCCCTGGCCGCAGCCGAGTATAATGTAGGGCATGTGGTATCTGCTTTGGAAAGCTATGAGCGTGCTGCCGAAATTCAGCCCGAAGACAAAAATATATACCTGAACTGGTCCATTATTTTATTTGAGCAAGGCAATTTTGAAGAGGCCACAGAAATAATTTTAAATGCCATTGAACTGCAACCAGACGAAGCAGAGCTTTATTATCGGGCATGTGCTTACATGCTTTCGGCAGGAAAATACCGCGAAGCTTATAATTATCTAGAAAATGCCTTAATTTTGAATTTCGATAAGCACAAACTGTTGTTCGAGTTCTTTCCGGAGCTTGAGTCGCAGCGTGCCCTATCGAGGTTAATTGATCAATATCGCAAATAAAACTAGATGAACTATACGCTGACAAGCATCCCGGAACGCGAGGCTAAACCTCGTGAGCGTGGCTTCACCATGGCAATGGACAAAGGCCTGAGTATTCGGGAGGTAGAAGACTTTCTGGAAGTAGCCGGAGAGTACGTGGACATTGTTAAACTAGGATGGGCCACCTCTTATGTAACGCCAAACCTGCAGCGCAAGCTGGATATTTACAGGGAAGCTGGCATTCCTACATACTTTGGGGGCACCTTATTTGAGGCATTCATCGTCCGTAACCAGTTTGATGATTATCGCCGCGTATTAGATAAGTATAAAATGACCTTTGCTGAGGTGTCGGATGGCTCGTTGGAGATGCCGCACGATGCGAAGTGTAATTACATACAGCAGCTGGCTGAGCAGGTAACTGTTTTGTCGGAGGTAGGTTCTAAAGATGCCGAGAAGATCATACCGCCATACATGTGGATACAGCTGATGCAGAAAGAGCTGGACGCTGGCGCCTGGAAAGTTATCGGCGAAGCCCGTGAAGGTGGAAACGTAGGTTTGTTCCGTTCTACCGGCGAGGTGCGTAGCGGCCTTGTAGAAGAAATTCTTACTAAAATTCCTTTTGAGAAAATTCTTTGGGAAGCTCCACAGAAAGCACAGCAGGTGTGGTTTATAAAACTGTTGGGTGCGAACGTAAACCTTGGCAACATTGCGCCAAGCGAGGTTATTCCATTAGAGACAATTCGTTTGGGCTTGCGTGGCGATACCTTTAACCACTTCCTTAACATGGAAAACTCGGCCCAGTAGGGCTAAAGTATAAAACCAAAAGTATAAATTGCCCGTCGGTATGTCCGAACGGGCAATTTTTGTAATATCCCATTTAAGCAAGTATAGCTTTTAACAATACATGAAAAGAAGATCACTTAAAGAGTACATTTTACTTTTTTCTAAAGGTGTGGCCATGGGCGCTGCCGATGTAGTGCCGGGCGTGTCAGGCGGCACTATCGCGTTTATAACCGGTATTTATGAAGAACTGCTGAACTCTATCCGCTCAGTTAACAAAGAGGCTGTAAAGCTGCTGCTTAAGTTTAAGTGGGCAGATCTTTGGAAGCACATCAACGGCAATTTCCTGGTGGTGCTGCTATCGGGCATACTTTTCTCGATTGCTTTGCTGGCACGCCTGGTGCTGTTCCTGCTTAACAACCACTCAGAGTTGCTTTGGTCTTTCTTCTTTGGGTTGATAGTAGCCTCTGCAGTTGTGGTAAGTAAAAAGATTACGCGCTGGAACTGGGGAGTTATACTTGCTGGTGTGATAGGTATAGCCATCGCCTACTACATTACAGTAGCTACGCCTACCCAAACCCCGGAAGCATACTGGTTTATCTTCCTGTCCGGAGCCATTGCCATCTGCGCCATGATACTGCCCGGTATATCGGGTAGCTTCCTGCTGGTGCTGCTTGCTAAGTATGAGTTTATACTTAATGCCGTCAAAGACCTTAAGTTAGATATCATTGCCGTTTTTGGCATAGGCTGTGTAACAGGTATACTTTCTTTTTCGCATGTGCTTAACTGGATGCTAAAGCATTACCATAACGTAACCGTTGCGCTGCTAACAGGCTTTATGGTAGGCTCGCTTAACAAAGTATGGCCATGGAAGCAAACCCTGGAAACATATACCGACCGCCACGGCGAAGTAAAGCCGCTGGTGCAGGAAAACGTGATGCCTGCCACTTACGAAGCAGTTGTGGGGCAGGAGTCATACCTGGTGTATGGCATTGTGCTGGCGCTGTTCGGTTTCCTGTTGGTTTACCTGATCGATAAGTTTACAAGTGACAATACAACTAAAGTATAACCTATGCGCAAGTTCGGGCTTATTGGTAAAAAGTTAGGGCATTCCTTCTCTAAAAAATACTTTACAGCAAAGTTTGAGCGTGAAGGCATTACAGATGCGCAGCATGACTTGTATGAACTGGAGCATATAGAAGACCTGCAAAAGCTCTTAAAGCAGGAACCTGAACTGGTAGGCCTTAACGTTACCATCCCTTACAAACAAGATGTTATTCCGCTACTCGATGCTTTAGATGATGCCGCTGCACGAATAGGGGCTGTAAATACTATTAAGATAGAAGGTAGCTACACCAAAGGCTATAACACAGATTACATTGGGTTTAAGAACACGTTAGAGATTTTCTACCCCGCAACAGAATACAAGAAAGCCTTGGTGCTGGGTACAGGTGGTGCAGCTAAGGCTGTTTGTACCGCACTCGCAGATCTTGGCATACCTTATACTTCAGTTTCCAGGTCGCCTGGGCAGGGGGAGCTTAGTTATCATGCTATCACAAAGGAACTGTTGCGGGAGTATAATCTTATCGTAAATACTACGCCTTTGGGCATGGCCCCCAACACAAATTCTGCTCCGGATATCTCTTACGAAGGCATTACGCCGGAACACTACGCGTACGATATTGTGTACAATCCTGAAAAAACTTTATTTTTAGAGCGTTGTGCCGCTTCCGGGGCAAAAACTATCAACGGAATAGGCATGCTGTATGGTCAGGCAGAGGCGGCGTGGCAAATCTGGAATTCGTAACACTAGTTGTATCTGGCAATAAATGTAGCATAGAGCGCTGATTTAGTGCAACTTTTAGGTAGTGGTTCTCCGTATAGACAGGAAAACCGCTACCCCATGATACAGCTACACACCCTTAAGCAGAAAACACACGCGTTAAATACCCAGATTTATGCGTTATACTTGTCTTACCGCGATAACCGTGTAAAGTGGTACGCACGCACTTTGTTGGCTTTTGCCATTGGTTATGCGCTCAGCCCCATCGACCTCATTCCTGATTTAAAGGCTGTTTTCGGTTTTTTAGATGATGTGCTGGTAGTAGCGCTAAGCTTTCACTTCTCGTATCATTTGCTTTCTAAAAACGTAGTGGGGCAAGCAAAGCTGCAGGCTTTTGAGGAGCTTAACAGTTCGTCGGCAAGTATGGTGGCGGCTGCTTACCGTATTATAGGCTATGCCTGGATGCTGGCTTTGGCCATTGTGCTGGTTCTGTTGTATAAATTTACAGCGCTCACCTTATTTTAAAAGATAAATAGCAACTTACCGATAGTCCGAAGCGCCTCCTTTACCATAGGAGGCGCTTCTCTTTTATACTTTGTAGCTGGCAGGAGTTCTATACTCTTTTCATGATTCCACATACAAAGCAGCGCCACAATTTTTAAGTACAGGCAAAGTATACGATAACTGTTTGTTTACTATAGTCTTGGCTACGCTCCATTTGTAACAAGTATAAGTACAGAAATAAATTTTATCGTCTTAAATTTATATATTTGTTCCTGATATTGTGGCGGGCAAAGGAATAGTTCTGAGGATGTATCTGCAGTCAATTAATTTTTATGAGAGCCTTGCAACCCTTTTGCCGCAGTCGGAATCTAAAGTATAAGTAGGGCATAAACTGGCAGCGCTTGAATCTTTTTAAAAAACCAAAGTCCGAAGAGGATATACTTATAGAGGGGTGCATCGCTGGTAAGCGCGAAATGCAGCGGCTCCTGTATGAGATGTACTCAAAGAAGATGATGGCGGTTTGCCTGCGTTATGCACCAACTACCTTTGAGGCCGAGGACATTATGCAGGATGCGTTTGTAAAAGTATTCTCTCACCTGCAAAACTTTAAAAAAGATTGCCCGCTAGAGTTCTGGATCAGGAAAATAATGGTGAACACAGCGCTTAAGCATTTGCGTAGCAAGCAACTGCTGACTGTATCGCATGAGGCAGATGAAGTTGCCAACCTGCCTTCAGATAATGTAAACCTGAGCGACTATTCTATGGACGAGCTCCTGGGTATGATTCAAAGCCTTGCCCCACGTTACCGTATGGTATTCAACCTTTATGCTATAGAAGGTTACAACCATAAGGAAATAGGGGAGATGCTAGGCATCTCGGAGGGAACATCAAAGTCACAGTATTCACGCGCAAGGGCTATACTGCAAAGTATGCTTACGCGCCACGAAAAAAACTACAATGAGCATGTCATCAGCAGCTAACGATAAGCGCGGACACCTGGAAAGCGAATTCCAGCGTCGGATGCACGACGCTGAGGCTTCGCCATCTCCTGATCTATGGGCACGCATAGACCATGACCTGACGATTCAGGAAAGCAAGCACTACAAAGGCAGGATGGTGTGGTACCGCCAGTTGGCGGCTGCATGTTTTGTTTTGTTCATACTAGCCGGTGCTTTGCTAACTTATACTTACAAAACAACTGGTAGCATTGATGCAGGCATAGCCGCAATGCAACTTAACACAGAAACAGGTGGCGCAGCAGCAGAGATGGCAACTACTGGAGCAGCCCCTGTTGCCCCTGGAATGGCAGAATCAGCAACGTCGGCTCTTGAGCAAAGTATGGCAGCTGCTGCAGAAGTAACCACAGCGCCCTTATCCGATGCAGTTGCGGTTGCAAAGGCAACTATAAACCGCACGGACACAAAACAGGCAGTTGAGCAAAGTATAAATACTAATGCATCTGGTGATTACCGCAGAGTACAAAGTGCAGGAACTGCACAGTATAACCTACACGCAACTACAGACAAACCATCTGCTGCTATAGCAGCTGGCCAGAGCAGTTATGGCGGCAATGCAACGGGAAGTGAAACCAACCATAGTAGCCATCCTGCCGCTAAATCTCTTTTTGATATTGGTCGACCATTTTTCCAGACTGCCCGGCAAGCTATAACAGCTGTGCCTCCGGCCTTTAGAAATACGGCAGATCAAAGTATGGCAACTGAGACAGGCAGAACCCGTTCTTTGGTAGAGTTAAGCCAGAAAGCTGTAACAGATTACTTGAGCAAAGAGGAAAAAACAGCAGAACAAACGCTTGCCTTAAACGGACCCGTTGCTGAAAGTACAGGCAAAGCGGATCAAGAAGCAAAAAAAGAAGGCCGCTGGTCGTTAGGTTTAGGGTATGCGCCTTCGTACTTCAACCAGAACATACAAATGCCGGGGCAAATGATGGGAACCGTTTCGCGCTACAGCTTACTGGCAGGCGGCCCTGATAAATCTGCTCAGACATCTGAAAATATGAATGAGGCGCGGGATGAATTTGAGGCAAACACAGACCCTGCTTTTTCTTATGCTGCTGAAGTGAAGGCTGGCCTGAGGTTAGGCAAAAAGATAAAATTACTGGCAGGCTTAGGTTTTACTCAGAATACTGCCCGCACTAAATCCAGTTACATTATCAAGCAGTTCCTGTTTAAGCCTGGTACCGATGAGCGCGTTGAAATGCCGGGAACTACGGTTTTCCTGCCATCACTAAACAACAACTTTACCACAGACTCGCTGAGCGTATCCAAAACAGATAAGTTTTACGTGAACTACCGCTACCGCCATATTACGGTGCCTGTTGGTTTGCAGTATGAGGGTAACATCAGCAATAACTGGTTCTGGTACACATCAGGCGGTGTTGCAGCAAACTTTCTGATAGAGACAACGGTAATGGCTTCTACTAGCGAAGTAAAAGACGTGCAATACGACCATAATGATAACTCGCCTTTCAGGAAAGTGCAGTTTTCAGGTAATGTGTCGGCTGGTTTTGGTAAGCGTATCTCCAATGCAGTATCAGTAACGGCTGGACCAGAGTTTAGAGGGTATTTAAACTCGCTTTTGGCAGAACCTGATAAAGCGCTGGCGCCACAAGGCAACCCGTATACTATTGGCGTTAACATGTCGGTTAACTATAACCTGGGGCAGAAATAATTTTATTTTATGCTGTAGTCTTGCAACCATGGCAGCAGCAGATGGGTCATAGTAGTATAGAAGGTGCCAATTAGTAACTACCTAAACCAAGATACTATGAAGATCATACCTAGTAAATACTCCCCTTTTGTGGCAGCCGCTAAATCAAACCTTTCCGGTTGGTACGTATTGTTGGCCCTTCTTATTTTATCTGTTTTACTTTCGGGTTAGCAGGTAGTATATAAAACTGCAGCAGTTTGTGACAGGCAATACTGGGCAGGTTAATAAAGTTAGCTTAAACGGCCGCCGCTACAGTAATGTAAGCTGATGCTGCAGCAGTCGTCGCCATCACATTAATAATTACGCCTCTTATCTGAGCTATGAAAAAAACTACCCATGTAGTTTATGTGGGCTTTATTGCCCTCGTTACGCTTACCGGTTGTTTTGAAGCGAATGATGTAGCGCCAACCCTTGATACTGAAAGTATAAAAGCATCGGTACAAGGCAGGTGGACCATCGAGAAAATCAGCAATAAACTGTGCCGCGATAATAGCTGCAATACCAGTATGGTGGGTGGTAGCCCCCAGGAGTATTTTGAGTTTAAGTCTGATAGTGCCTTCTTAATGCGCGTAAGCCCAACAGCAAGTGCCGCGTTGAAAGATGCCTATAAAGCCACTTATGAGCTGGGCGGTGTAATACTGCTGCAGAACAGTAACCGCACAGAACGCTTTGAAGTGGTAGAGCTTAAAGCCAAAAAAGTAGTGCTGCAAAGTGTATTTACGGGTCGCGACCCTGCAGCTATCTTTACAGATACGTATTATTTATACAGGTAATAGGTAAACCATTTAACACAGGCTGCATAAGCAGATAAATTAATTGCACCTGCAAACCATAACTGCTGCAGGCTAAAGAAGAACCATTAGTACAAACTAAACTATGAAGAGTGTTTGGTGCATTATACTGCTATACCTGGCTTTGGCGATGCTAGCCATTAGCTGCACCGAAACCAACCCGGAGCCGGCATGTACCAATGCTGAGGTTATAGGGCAGGACTGCGCCAACGGGTGGTACATATTAAAACTGGGTAATAACCCGGCAGCGGAGCGTGGCGCAGCAAAGTATACAGGGCAGTTGCAGGGTGGCTTTGTAACAACTGATAACCTGCCAACAAATTTGCAGCAGCCTGGCCTGAAAATAAAGGTGGCGCTGGAAATTAACGCAGCATATAGTCCACGATGTTTAGCCACAGCTGTGTTGTACACGGCAGTTAAAGTAAAAAACATCTGCGAAAGCAGTAATGCCAGGTAGCAGCGAGGGCTTTACCATACTTTAATAGATATTGTTTTTTGATTAGGGAGTGAACACCCTTAAAAGCCTGCTGTTTCAGTAGGCTTTTTTCTTTTATAAAAAATTCAAAATATTTAGCAGCCCTTGCAACCCTTTGCCGGTTAGTCGGGTCATCAAAGTATAAGCGGCAAAAAACCTCAACTGTTAACGATATAACAGAAGGTATGAAAACGTTATTACCTTTAGTTGCTTTTGGTGTTGGCTGCTCAGACAAAAAAGATGAAGTCGCACCATGCCTGCAAGCTAAAAAAGCGGAAGCAAAAACAGGCAAAATTTGCCTGGCAATTTATATGAAGTATGAGGCTGCAACCATCACAAGAGTTTGTAGCCAACCGATACTGCCCCGGTAGTGGCAGCAGAAAGAGATAAAGTTAGACATATAGTTTTCTGCACTATTACTACCATGAAGCCTGCTGTATTCAGCAGGCTTCTCTTCGTTTATAGCCACACAGCTGCAGATTTTCGTAACAAGCATTTACTATAACAGTTAGCATTTTGCGAGTATATTTAGCTGTTATAGATTATCTTTACTATCCGTAAAATAAAAGCATGGATTTTAAACTAACATCAGAGTTTCAGCCGACCGGAGACCAACCCAAGGCCATTGCACAACTTACTGAGTGTATAAATAAGGGAGAGCCGGTGCAAGTACTGCTTGGGGCAACAGGCACGGGTAAAACGTTTACAATGGCCAATGTTATCAAAAACACGGGTAAGCCTACGCTGGTGTTATGCCATAACAAAACGTTAGCTGCACAGCTGTATGGCGAGTTTAAGCAGTTCTTCCCGGAAAATGCAGTTGAGTATTTTATATCCTATTACGACTACTACCAGCCGGAAGCCTATATTGCCTCTTCGGATGTGTTCATCGAAAAGGACCTGCAAATTAACGAAGAGATTGAGAAACTGCGCCTGCATACTACGTCTGCGCTGCTCTCCGGTCGTCGCGATATTGTGGTGGTGGCATCGGTTTCCTGTATCTACGGTATTGGTAACCCAGAGGAGTTCGGCAAAAATGTAGTTTACCTGGCGCCGGGCCAGCGTTACAGCCGTAATAATTTGCTTTATACTTTTGTGCAGATACTTTACAGCCGCACCGAAGCCGAGTTTACACGTGGAACATTCAGAGTAAAAGGTGATACTGTAGACATTTATCCGGCTTACGCAGACTTTGCTTACCGTTTATACTTTTTTGGCGATGAGTTAGAGCAGATCCATCGCATCGATCCGCAGTCGGGTAAGAAGTTGTCGGATGAGAAGGCGGTGACGCTTTACCCGGCCAACTTGTTCGTAACCGGCAAAGACACCCTGCATCAGGCCATCAATGAGATTCAGTTCGACATGGTGGCGCAGCATGATTATTTCCTGAAAGAAGACAGACCTGTAGAGGCCAAGCGTATAAAAGAGAGAACAGAGTTTGACCTGGAGATGATCCGGGAACTAGGATACTGCTCCGGCATCGAGAACTATTCCCGCTACTTCGACCGCCGTTCGCCGGGTGCGCGACCGTTCTGTTTGCTTGATTATTTCCCGAATGATTTCCTGATGGTGATTGACGAGAGCCACGTAACCATACCGCAGGTACGCGCCATGTGGGGCGGCGACAGGTCTAGAAAGGTAGCGCTGGTAGAGTATGGCTTCCGTTTACCGGCAGCTATGGATAACCGTCCTCTTACTTTTAACGAGTTTGAAAGCCTGATGCACCAGGTGGTGTTTGTTAGTGCCACACCCGGGGATTACGAAATTCAGAAATCAGAAGGCGTTATTGTAGAGCAGATCATCCGCCCAACCGGCTTATTAGACCCCGAGATAGAGATTCGCCCGAGTACAAACCAGGTAGATGATTTACTGGATGAAGTGGACGAGCGCATTAGATCTGGCGCCAGGATTTTAGTAACTACGCTTACAAAACGTATGTCGGAGGAGTTGGCCAAGTATATGGAAAGGCTCAACATCAAAGTAAAATACCTACACTCAGAAGTTAAAACTCTTGATAGAGTAGAAATACTGCGTGAGCTGCGCTTAGGAGAAATTGATGTATTGATAGGCGTAAACCTGTTGCGTGAGGGACTCGATTTACCAGAGGTAAGTTTAGTAGCTATACTTGATGCAGATAAAGAAGGCTTTTTGCGTGACCAACGCTCTTTGATACAGACGATGGGCCGTGCTGCCCGTAACGAGAAAGGCAAAGTGATTATGTATGCTGACCGCATAACGGGCTCTATGCAGCGCGCCATAGATGAAACCAACCGTCGTCGGGCAACCCAAATGGCTTATAACATAGAGCATGGCATTACACCGCGTACAGTTCTTAAATCGAAAGACGAGATAATGGAGCAGACTTCTGTAGCTGATTCTAAGAAGAAGGAAGTGAAGATGTATGCAGGTCCGGAAGAAGTTTCGTTGGCAGCTGAGCCAATTATACAGACCATGAAGCGCGATGAACTGGAGAAGCTGATAAAGAAAACGGAGAAGCTGATGGAAGGTGCCGCCAAGGACCTGGATTTCTTGCAGGCTGCCAAGTACAGAGACGAACTGGCTGAGCTAAGAAAACTGCTGAAAACGAAGCGAGACTAAGTATAAGTAGAAAGTATAAAAGGGCACCTGTAGCTAAGCTAAGGGTGCCCTTTTTGATTTGTCACCAATTTGGAATTTCTAACTGTGACAGAACGTATTATTGGTTTTAATCTTCAGCGTAGTTCTGGTTGTACCCTGTTCCCGCTCCGGGTAGGAGCAGAAACAGGACCAGGCATTTCATAGTTTTATTAGATAGGTTTGGTAGTGGCAAAACAGTTTTATGCTGCTTTCTGGATATAAGATGCAGATTCTGGCAAAAGGGTTGCATGGGCCGCATAAAAAATTTTAGTTATTTGTAAGCCAAGGTTTAAGGTATGGTGGCAAATTATCCTTAACGCTACAATACAGTAACAATTATTTTCTGAGGGATACGGCAAATAGTGCAGCCGAAGTATGATCGGAGCAGCTAAGTTTATAACTGCAAATTGTGATCGTCTACAAATTTGCAATCTAAAGGAAGCGCTGCAAGTATGAAAAAGCAAAAGGCCGGAGCAAGTATGAGCTCCGGCCTTGAGACTACAGTAGCAGTAGCCCTTTGTCACGCAGTTCCAGCCAGGTGGGCGAAACCATGAATTCTTCAAATGTAAGGTGGGCTTCCCCCGGGAAACTCTCCTGTAGCTGCTTCAGGCTTAAAGTTTCATCGCTCTCCGGCACAATTCGCCGTATTGTATCGAACAGCCACTGGCCTATACTTGCCGTAGTTTTCACCTGAAAATCCTCACCTTTTTCGTAGAAGGTAAGCATACAACGCTCAATTGTTTGTCCTTTCTTGGCAACCATGGTAAAGTCTATCTCCGGCACATTTCCCAGCCAAAGTACACGCGCATTAGGGCGGGTGCTGTCGGGGCGGTGCGGCTGCTCTATGGCTGTGCTGATCAGGTTTGGCGTAACTGTAGTGCGAGGCGTTTTAAAATCGAACCAGAAAGAAAGCGGCTCATCAAGAGCCACGCCATGCATGTAATTATAGATCGCTTTTGCCAGGCCTTCACCAAATAAACCATGGTCGGTGCCGGTTGGGTCGTCGTGCCACAGGTCGTTATTTGCGAAGTCGCCTTCTACTGGGCCTACTTTTACTACTTTATACTTCTCTGGGTTCTTACCCACAGGGCTATGCGCCGTCATGCTAAAGCGGTGCCAGTACCCTGATTGTATGACGTTGTTACCAAAAAGCTGGCGCACTACTTCCAGCGAATCAATTGTTTCCTGGGTGGTTTGTGTCGGGAAACCGTACATGAGGTATGCGTGCACCATAATGCCGGCTTGTGTAAAGCTATCAGTAACGCGGGCCACCTGGCCTATACTTACGCCTTTTTCCATCAGGGCCAGTAGCCGGTCGGAGGCTACCTCTAAACCACCAGATACGGCAATGCAACCCGAGGCAGCCAGCAGACGGCACAAATCAGGCGTAAAAGTTTTCTCGAAACGGATGTTACCCCACCAGCTGATTTTTACACCACGGCGAATAAGCTCTATGGCCATGTCGCGGAGTGGGGCAGGAGGAGCGGCTTCATCAACAAAATGGAAGCCTGTTTGACCGGTTTGTGCTATGATCTGCTCGATGCGGTCTACGAGCAATGTAGCCGGGGCCACATCGTAGCGGTTTATATAATCTAGGGTAATGTCGCAGAAAGAGCAGCGTTTCCAGTAGCAGCCGTGCGCAATGGTAAGTTTGTTCCAGCGGCCATCGCTCCAGAGGCGGTGCATCGGGTTAACTACATCTATTACAGATAAATAATCTTTTATTGGCAGCCCGTCATAATCAGGAGTGCCTACATCTGTATGTGGAATATCCGGGTCGGAGCAGCCATTGATATACTTTACCTCACTATCCTGAAGTATAAAGGCCCGCTGCAGTTGTGCCACATCCCGTTTGCCCTGCATGTATTCAAGCAGTTTCAGCCACGGGCCTTCGCCATCATCCAGCGTTACAAAATCGATGTACTTAAACAAGCGTGGCTCGCGCAGGCTGCGCAGTTCGGTATTGGGGTAGCCGCCACCCATCGCAGTTTTTATACTTGGGTAGTTTTGTTTGATGTACTGGGCCAGCCTTAAGCCTCCGTACAAATTGCCTGGAAACGGAATAGAGAACCCAACAATATCTGGTTTGGCTTTCTGCAGCTTATCCTCCAGCACCTCCAGCAGCATTTTATCTACCAGGCTTGGCGCTTCCTGCAGCGCCTCCTCCATGGGTGTGAAAGATGTAGCAGAAAGCGCCAGTTTTTCGGCGTAGCGGCTAAATGCAAAGTATGGCGAAATGGTTTCTTTTATCAAATCGCCGAGGTCTTCTAAGTATAACGTGGCTAGGTAACGTGCCCTGTCGGTAATGCCCATACTTCCGAAGGCCCAATCAATGTCCTCTACCTGGTCAAAGCGGGAAGCCTCGGGTAAAAAGCGGCTGAAGCTGATCTGTTGTGCCAGCGTCAGGTCTTTGTTTTGCAGGAAGCGGACAACAGGCTCAATGGTGTGCAGGTATTCGCGCTTCAGGCGTAATATGCGCAGGCTGTTATCCGAAAGTTCAAAATTGCCTTCTTCAATTTCTCTAAAAATGCGGTTTAAACCATCCCTGGAGAACATCTTAAGTACTAATTCTATACCTAAATCAGCTTGTTGCACCGTGTAGCCACGGTTGTTCAAAAAGCCTTTTAAATAGGCGGTGGCCGGGTAAGGGGTATTAAGCTGTGTAAGCGGAGGGGTAATTAACAGGATGTTTGGCTGCTCCAAGATAGTATGGCTTTAATTGATCTGGCGGCAAAATTAGACATTCTGCCGGTACAATGTATCTTTTTATACTTTCTGCAACAGTTGCCGAGGGGTAGAGGTTCATAGCTGTTAGGTACTGGCATAAACAAAAAAACCTGCATCGTGAGCAGGCTTTTTTTATAGTACGTATTGAAGTTTATACTTTATAGATCAGCAGTTTTATTTACCGCATAATTAACAGCTGGCACAATAGCTAGTGTTGTAAATGATACCAATGTGAAGATAACGAAAAAAGACCGCGCACCGCGCACCAGGAAATCGGCAGCCGCCCCAAATGTATAAAGTTCCAGGGCCGAAGCCAATAGGAGGCTAAGTATAGCTAGCACAACAAGTTTACGCTGAAGCCGTGGCTTTATGTATTTTTTCATATTTAATCATTTGATAGCACAAATGTAAAAAAATATTTAATATATCCTACTTCAGGAGTGTCCTTTTTGTGCATCTTCTTCTTCGCGTGCCTGGTTTACCTCAGGTTTAGTTGGCTGTGGCGGCGGAGTGGCTTTGTTTTGCTTTAGGCGCTGCACATCAGACGAGTCATCTTTTGTGGTTTTATTTACGGGAGTGTTCTCTTTGTTCACTTTCATGGCTGGTAGGGTTAGGTTATACCTTTAGTACGAGTATAGTTTAAGGGAGGGCAGTTTTTTAACTCTATACTTAACCTAAACGTACATTTAAATGCCGTTGGGCTACAGGTGCCCAGGCAACATGTAAAATCAAAACGACATCATTATGAAAATGAAAGATATAAAAGCATTTACCCTGGCAGTAGCATTGGGCTTGTTTACCACGATGGGATTAAGCGCATGTAACACGGGCACAGACCCAGGAGAAACAAACACCGAGCGTAGCGGCATAAGAGAAGAAGGATCTATGGTTGAGGATAACAGCGACAATACCATGGAGCAGTACAGCGACACTACTGATATGGAAGACCACTATGACCACACAGAAAGTGGAAAGCAGGGCGGTGCTGTGCACGACGGAACTGGTAAAGAAGGGGGCGTAGAGCGTGATGATGTGAACAACTAGCACGTATCGAATACTATAACAGAAAAGGCCTGCAATATTTGTGTTGCAGGCCTTTTCTGTTGCTAATGTGGCAGGTTAATTAAATACGAACCCACTAGGACCTATACCTGCCTTAAACTCATGTACTTTTGTGCCATCTGGCTTGTATACCTGTACTGTTCCGTCGCCTGCAAAGCCATTGTGGTCGCCGCCATAAATGTAGCCAGTCTCCGGATCTACGCCTAAGCCGTAAAAAGACCTGTTGATAAGTTGCGTGTGAGATAAAGTGGAGGCGGAAGTGGCTTGCTGGTACACTTTGCCGTCGTAGATATAGTATAGAATATCTTTAGCACCATTCTGCAATAACTTGCTGGCATTAGCAGCTACTTCAGGGAAAGGGTAAGTGCTTGTAACCGTGTTGGTAGATACATTTACCTTAGTAAGAGCACCTGCTGTGTAGGTTGATGCGGCAGCTTGCCAGTCTTTAAAGCCTGTGCTAAGAACCCAAAGCGCATTATTTTTGTCAAGCACCAGGCTGTTAGGTCCAAAAGTTACGTCTATTTCTTTTTCGATGGCATCCGTGGCCGTGTTGATAACCGTTACTGTGTTGCCCCCAAGGTTGGTAACGTATAATTTGCCACCAGCAATTAGCAGTTGCTCCGGTTGTTTGCCTACCTCAATTGTTTTTAGTACAGTATAAGTATTCAGGTCGATAACAGATACGCGGCCAGTTCTGTAGCTCCAATCCGGGTTGGGGGCAAACCACTCAGTTACGTAGCCTTTGTTATCGTTAAGCGCAACAAAATAGCGTGGTGCATCAAGGCCCTCTACTACTGCTTCTGATTTAAAGGTATTAGCATTAACGACCTCTATTTTGTTGCTGTTGTTTACAACTATGAACGCGCGGTCGCCGAGGATCGTCATACTTTGCGCCACATCGCCAAGGGGGCGGTCCTGGTTTTCTTTTTCAAAAATATTGTGCTGTACCTGCTGGCTACTTTTGTTGTAGTAAGTAACAGAGCTGGTTGGCCGCCCAAAGTTACCTTCATTCACTACAAAAACGCCATCTTCGGCATAAACTCCTGAAGGTCCGTCATTTTTGTCGTCGCAGCTGCTAAAAGCAAGCACCGACACAAGCAAAGAGGCAGCAACAAGCATGCTGCGAAATTTGTGTAAAGCTTTCATTGTATGGTATAAGTATAAATTTAAGGTATGATAAAGCGTAAGCTAAAGGTGTAGCCGCGTGGTGGCATGGCATGATAGGCCATCGTCTGGTACTCAGCATTGGTCACATTATCGGATTTGAGCGTGAGTACAAGTGCATGTTTGTGTAGCTGCAGCCGCTTGCTCAGCGCCACGTCCAGGAGTATAAAGCTGTTTAAATAAGTAGACTCTGAATTACTAGTGTAGCGAAGACCGGTATAGTTTAAGTTGCCAAGCAAAGTCCAGCCTTTGCAGGAGGCATCAGCACCAAGTACAGCTTTGTGGCGGGGTACGTACATCAGTTGCTTACCTTTGTCGCCGCTGCCTTCGTAAACCTCTGCCTGCTCCGATGAAGTATAAGTATAGCCTAAAGTAGCGCCAATTTTTGTCTTGCCTACAGTTGCTGTTGCTTTTGTACTTGCCTCTATACCTTTAGCATTTACCTTCAGCAGGTTTACAGGTCTCCAGGGGCCGCTGCCATCGGGCATCCATTGTATCCAGTCATCCACAAGCATGTAATAGCCGGTTAGTTCTGTCTCCAGTAATAACGTGTTGCCTAGTATAAGCAAGTGGTGCAGGCCGCTTTCGTAGCTCCAGCCTTGTTCTGGTTTCAGGTCAGGGTTACCGGCTCCCAGCCAGAAGCGATCATTTAGCGTGGGTACCCGGTAGCTACCAGACATATTGCCCTTGATGGAAAGCTGGTTCTTGTTATCGTTGTAAAATTTCCAGTTAAAGCCAAGTGCCGGCGTAGGTTTAGGGTTGTAGCCTTCCACAAAAGCCTGGCGCAGGTTCAGACTCAGTTTTAAAGCAGAAGTCGGATCGTAGCGCAGCAGGGCGAAAACGGATGCGCGGTTATCTGATGCAGTACCGGCATAGCCATCATTAGCTGCAGAAAAGTGCTGTAGATTCACACCACCGCGCAGGCTCCAGCGGTTACTGTAAGTATAAGATTGTTCTGCCAGTACCTGGTACGTGTTTACATCTGCCTCAGAGACTGCCCCTGTTTTATTATAGTGTAGGTAATCGTTAAAGTATGCTGCTTTCACAGCTGTCTGGCCCCAGCGGCTGTTATGTTCCAGGGCGGCCATCAGGCGCAGGTTTTCATCTTTTTGCTGATCGTTGTTTGATGCTGAGCCCATGGCAGGCTGTACTTCCCGATCTGCAAAAGTATACCAACTGTGCAGCGCCAGCTTTGTGTTCTCGCTTACCTGCCAGTTAAAGTCTTGCGTAAGGCCATACTGCTCTACAGCTGCATTTTTCTGCCGCACCTCCGGCTTCCGAAACCCTGTCAGGTCTTTATACTTAAAGTTGTTGGCGGCCTGTTTGTAGTATAATCCAGTTACTGCTTGCAGTTTGCCTTTGCCATACTTTATACTTCCGCTGCCAGCGTAGCGGCCAAAGCTGCCTGCCTCAGCCTGTATCTCTGCTCCAAAGCCTCTGCGGTTATACTTAGGTGAGTTTAGTAATACAGCCCCGCCAATAGCACCACTACCATGTGTGGCGCCTGCCGGGCCGTACTGCACCGATACATCGCCAAAGCTGCTCAAAGGTAAAGTAGAGAAGTCTGTCAAGCCCAGGGTAGGAGAGGAGATGTTGAGCCCGTTCCAGAGAACGGCAGTTTGGGAGGCGTTGGTGCCCCTGAAGGCTACAGTAGAGATGCCGCTAACACCGTAGCTTTTAAAGTAGATAGGGGTGCGTGCCATCAAAGCCTCAGCCAGCGAGCCGGAGGCATAGGTGCTCAGGTAGCTGCTGTCTAGCTGCACTACTCTACTGCCGGCAGCATATACTTCGGCGGGTTTTCCAAATACCTCTACGGTGCGCAGTTGGTGCCGTGTTGTATCCGGTTGCTGTGCAAGCGCCATTTGTGCTAAGGCCACAGAGCAGCCTAAAAGCCATACTTTACTAAAAGAGAATCGTGCCAATGCATGTTTGCTTTAGTCCCGAAGCATGCCGGCAGGTAAAAGGGCAGAAACAGCAAACGCAGAAATTGCGGTGGCCGTGCAGCTTTTTACCCGAAAGCATACGACAAATCGTGTGTCGGACTGGCAGGTCTCCTGGCTCTCTTCCTTAGTCCGCCTTCCCATGTTGCGGGCAACACAGTGGCATTGGTGAAATAGACTAAGCCTTTAATTGAAGATGACAGTTGCGGGAACAGCGCAGGAATTACACCTGCTTCCCTTTTAAGGCCGCAAAACGATAGTTTTACGGCCACCAATCTGCCGCAAAGGTATACTTTTTACTGATGATTTACGAATGATGCATACTTATATTGTAGGATAGTAGCAGAGGAGATCTTAACTCATGAGCCTGAAACATACGTAAACGGCACATACCACTAACAGATAACAGACTTGAAGCTGCCAAAAGATTTTTATACCCGACCCAATGTTGTGGAGATAGCCCGTGAACTGATTGGGAAGCATTTGTATACTTGCATAGATGGCATTATTACAGGAGGTATGATCGTAGAGACAGAAGCGTATGCCGGAGAGAATGATAAAGCCTGCCATGCCCACCTCAACCGCCGCACCCAACGCACTGAGATCATGTACAGCGAAGGTGGTGTGGCCTATGTATACTTAGTGTATGGGATTTATAATCTCTTCAACATCATCACTAATGTGAAAGATAAAGCTGACGCAGTACTTATAAGAGCTATAGAACCAGAGGTGGGAGTTGAAGAAATGCTGCTTAGGCGTGGCTTCCAGGGTATAAAACCCAACCTTACCGCCGGCCCTGGCGTGGCAAGTATAGCGCTAGGCATAAACAGGAAACACTACGGCGAAGACTTAACTGGCAACACTATTTGGGTGGAAGACAAAAGTATAATACTGCCCGAGCAAAGTATAGCTACAGGCCCACGCATTGGCATTGATTACGCAGGAGAGGATGCCCAGCTGCCCTGGCGCTTCTGGCTGAAAGGAAACAAGTGGGTGAGCAGAAAAAAATAAGCCCTCCATGATTTGTAAATAAGTGAGCTATACCTTTCTATAGCTTGTCTGGGAGCGGTTAATGATTTACAGCTAAATCTTTGCAAAGCTATTTCCTTTTGTAATGCAGCTGCACCAGGCCGGTATCGTAGTTTGTGGCGTTTAGCAGTTGCAGCTGCTGCTCCGGCAACCCAGCTTTAAAAAGTCGGATGCCATCACCCAGAAGTATAGGTATGACAGAGATGATGAACTCATCTACAAGCCTGTCGTGCAGTAGCATACTTGCTACCTGTGCCCCGCCATCGCAGAAGATCGTGCCGCCTTCCTGTGCTTTCAGGTCTTTTATCAATACTTTTAAGTCGCCGGTATAAAACTTTAGCTTGCCAATGGGTGCCTGTGGCTTGCGGGTAATAATGTAGCATTCTTTGTTTGCGTGCGGGAAACCAATACCCATACTTAGTACTTTCTCATAAGTGCGTCTGCCAAGTATAACAGTATCTACTTTAGCGGTGAATTTGCTGTAACCGTAGTCTTCCCCTTCTTTTTCAACTGCTTCCAACCAGGAGATATCATCGTCTGGTCTGGCAATGTAACCGTCCAGGCTCATGGCGATGTAGAGTGTTAGTGTTCTCATATGCTGGCAACTAGGGAATGGATTGATTAAGTATAAAGTTGCAAGTGCCTGCCCGTTAATAAAAAGAGCCACAACATTGCTGCTGTGGCTCTTACTGCTTGTTTATATTTTATAAATTATGTTTCTGCTGCTCCCGGTCCTGTTCGTTGTCGGTGCGGGCCTGCGGCGTTTGCTTTTGGTTAAGCTTGGTGTCAGTTTTATCTCTTGACAGGCTATTGCTGGTGTCTTTGGGGTTGCTTTTGTTCGTGTCTGTTAATTCAGACTTTTTATCTTTATTTTGATCCTTCATGATGCGTCAATTAAGATGAGGGTGTGTTTTTGTTATTTGCTGAAGCTTGCTTGCCATCGTCTTTGCGGGTGCCACCGGCATTAGACCAGCCTTTGCCTTGCGAAGAAGTAGCCTGACGTCTGGCTGTGTTATCGCTGCTTGCTTCTGTGGCGGCGCGGCTTTTGTCCAGCGATGCCTGAACGGCTAAACGGTTTCCTTTTTTACCATCTTCAAACGACTTGGCAGGGTTACTGGCAAAGCCATGAAACTCCAGGTTGGTGTTCTTTTGTCCTTTCATTGTTGTTTTCATTTATTGGTGAAACATATTTCAGGCTACATGCCCAGCTTAAGTACTTCTGATATGCTTACGAATGGCGGTTACCTGTGCGCTTGTGGCTTTGGCTGCCGGCCTTGGCATGCCCCTTAGAGTCGCCGTGCCATCCGCGGCCAGGGCTACTTCCTAAATTAGATGGGCTGCTGCCGGATTTTGAACCTGGCATACTGTTTTGGGCGCCTTGTTTCTGCGGGCCTCCTAGGTTGGGCTGCATGGTTCGAGAAGTGTTGTTGATGTCCTGAGACATCCTGTTCTGGCTGCTTTTCTCGTGTTTCATAGCTGGCGGGTTAAATGTAACAAAGACCTGCCATAGAGCAGGTCCACCAACTAGTGTACGAGGCTAAAGATGTGTTGTTTAGGAAAATACTTATGAGTTATACTTTGCTGCAAACAAGCACCACCGGTTTCTGGTGCATATCGGTAGTAAAGAAAAGATAAATGTCGCCGCCTTCTTTTATACCTGTTTTGCGGCGAATCTCTGCTACCGGCTCCGGGAAATTACGAACCGTAACGTTAGCTTTTTTTGCCGGCAGGTAGCGCATCAGCTCTTTTTTATTGTAACGGCAAACTGCGGTGCATCTAAAGCTGCGCCCCGGGAAATCAGGCACAAGTACAGCAGATGTATAAAGGTGGCTGTTAGGGTGGAGCTTATTCAATTTATACTGTTGGCTTAAAAAGCGGAATGCCCCGGCTTTAAGTATGGCAGCGTTAGGTTCGTACACAAATTCCTGCGGGTCGGTGTAAACTGGGCTGGCGGCTTCTTCGGCTGTGCGGGTAAAGGATAGTGTTTGGGAGGCAGCCTGAGGAGATAAATTTACAGCATTGCGCTTTACTGCATCAGGTGCCGGAGCGTTGGCTTGCAACAAGTATAATACCTCTTTTACCTCGTTCTGCACCGCCACCACCCATAGCTGGTGTACATGCTTTAGCTGTTCCAGCGCCTGATCTATATCCAGCATAGGGGAGGTTTTAAGCAAAACAGCTTCAGCTTTCTCGAACAGCAGGGGTAACAGGTGCAGCACGTCTGGCTCACAATCCTGCAGCAGGTGCAGTTTCTCATCGCGGCCGCCTCGCCTGGCAGGGTCCAGGTAAATAACATCGGCCTTGCCTGTGTAATGCTGCAAAAAAGCTTCGGCGGTTGCATGCATGCTTTGAATGTTAGCCGCGCCCAGCAGATTAAAGTTATAGGCGGCTATTTCTTGCAACTCCTGGTTTTGCTCCAGGTGTATTACTTGCTTAAACTGTTTTGCAAAGTATAAACTATCCACCCCAAAGCCACCAGTAAGGTCTATAAGCAAATTGCCTGTAACTAAAGATGCCTTAAATGCCGCCGTAGGCTCAGAGGAGCTTTGCTCTACGGAAAGTGTAACCGGGAAAACTACATCAGGATTTTGAGCCCAGAGTGGAAGTTTGGCGGCAGCCTTTTGCCTGGCTTGTATTTGCTGCACCAGTTCCAGCACAGGCAACTGCGGGTACCGGCTGGCTTGTAACATAAGTGTAGCTGGTGCCTGGTGCAGGTGCTTTTGTATAAACTGCTTTTCTTCTGGTGTAAATAAGCGCATAGTGGGTATTTTAGCATTTTCAGCCTTCCTCAAAGGTAAGTATTTTATACTTTTATGGCACATGGCTCTTATTGCTGCACCAGTTCCAGTTATCGGAAGTATAAATTTAATATAGTGTTTTGTTTAATTATTTTAAATAAACTTTAAACAAAACTTATCGTTATAGGTTCTAGAAGAGTTACAAAATCAAATTCAATAAATACTTAATTAAAGAAATTTACTATGAAGAAGTACCTAAGATTTTTATTGCTGGCTGTTTTGCCAACCGTTTTTCTCGCTGCCTGCGACGATGACGATGATTTGAACCTGCTGGAGAATAATGCGCAAGTGTTGGTAGTGCATGCCTCCCCGGATGCTCCAGCTGTAGATTTGTATGTAGATGATGTTAAAGCCAACATGACTGCACTTAACTACCCTGGCAACACCGGCTATATGGATGTTGAGTCTGGCTCAAGAAACATCAAAGTAACACCTGCCGGAGCTACAACAAGCAACGCCGTGATAAACGCTGACCTGAGATTGGACGAAAACCAGGCTTATAGTGTGTTTGCGATCAATACGCTTAGCAACATAGAGGCTTTAGTGCTTGAAGATAACCTGACTGAGCCAGCCTCGGGTAAGGCACACGTTCGTTTTGTGCACTTATCACCGGATGCGCCTAACGTGGATATTGCCGTTGCAAACGGGCCCGTACTTTTCTCTGACATCGCCTTTAAAGAAAATACTGCTTTTACGCCTGTTGATGCCGGCACTTATACCCTGGAGGTACGGGCAGCCGGCACCACGCCAGCTGTATTAAGCACCCAGGTGCAACTAGCCAATGGTGGCATCTACACCATATTTGCCAAGGGTTTTGCAACGCCACCATCAGGTAACAACAACAGCCTGGGCGCCGAGGTGATCGTTAACAACTAACCAGCCATTGAAGAAGACAACTACAGCAGCGCCTGCCTAACAAGCAGGCGCTGTTTGTTTTAAGGTAATGGCAAGAGTTTCAGAAGTATAAGCGAAGTATAGTTGAACTTGCGCAACAATTTGCGTAATTTTGTGTTTTATCTGAAAAAACAACAAGAATGATCGATACACAGCTTAAGTACAAAGTAAAAGATATCTCACTTGCAGAGTGGGGGCGTAAAGAAATTAGATTAGCCGAGGCAGAAATGCCTGGTCTGATGGCTATCCGTGAAGAGTACGGCCCAAGCAAACCGCTTGCTGGCGCACGTATTGCTGGATGTTTGCACATGACTATTCAAACAGCTGTTCTTATCGAGACATTAGTTGAGTTAGGAGCAGAAGTTACCTGGTCATCTTGCAATATCTTCTCAACGCAGGACCATGCTGCCGCTGCCATTGCCGCTGCCGGCATCTCTGTTTATGCCTGGAAAGGTATGACAGCGGAAGAATTTGACTGGTGCATTGAGCAGACTTTGTTCTTCGGTGATGAGCGCAAGCCGCTTAACATGATCCTGGACGATGGTGGCGACCTTACCAACATGGTGTTGGATAACTATCCGGAGTTGGCAGGTGGTATCAAAGGATTGTCTGAAGAAACTACGACAGGTGTTCACCGCCTCTACGAGCGTATGAAGAACGGTACGCTTACAATGCCTGCCATCAACGTGAACGACTCGGTTACCAAATCTAAGTTTGATAACAAGTATGGTTGTAAAGAATCTCTGGTAGATGCTATTCGCCGTGCTACTGACGTGATGATGGCTGGTAAAGTAGCTGTTGTTGCTGGTTACGGTGACGTAGGAAAAGGTTCTGCCGCCTCGTTGCGTGGTGCTGGTGCCCGTGTTATTGTTACCGAGATTGACCCTATCTGTGCGCTACAGGCTGCTATGGATGGTTTTGCTGTAAAGCGCATGGTGGATGCTGTAAAAGAGGCTGATATCGTGGTAACTGCTACAGGTAACAAAGACATCATTGGTGAGCAGGAGTTCCGCCTGATGAAAGATAAAGCAATTGTTTGTAACATCGGCCACTTCGACAACGAGATCGACATGGCTTGGTTAAACAAAGCTTATGGCAATACAAAAGATGAAATAAAGCCTCAGGTAGACCTTTATAACATCGATGGTAAAGATATTATAGTATTGGCTGAAGGACGTTTAGTGAACCTTGGTTGCGCTACTGGCCACCCATCGTTTGTAATGTCAAACTCTTTCTCTAACCAAACGCTGGCGCAGCTGGAGCTTTGGACAAATACAGATGCTTACGAAAACAAGGTTTATACTTTGCCGAAGCACCTGGATGAGAAAGTTGCCCGCCTGCACTTGTCTAAGATCGGTGTAGAACTGGATGAGCTCTCTCCTGATCAGGCACGCTACATTGGCGTAGAAGTAGAAGGCCCATACAAGCCAGAATACTACAGATACTAGGCTAGTATAAAGTATAAAAAGAGCCGGTGCAGTTTTCTGTACCGGCTCTTTTGTTTACCTCAATATCTTAAAGTATAGTTACAAGCTTATATAATGTTAAACCGCGACATCAGGGTTTTCTTATATGATTTTCCGATGGGCACGTCGCCTTTTGCGAATACGACAGAATTTTCCTCCAGGGCTTCTATTTTATCCAGGTTGGCTATGTAAGACCGGTGCACGCGCACAAAGTTTTGTTGTGGCAATTTGTGCTCCATATCTTTTAAGGTAGAGCTAACAAGGTATTTCTGATCTGCGGTTACAATAAAAGAATAATTGTCGTAAGCTTCTACCCATATAATCTCGCTGTAGTGTACTTTAATAATACGGTGCTTTACTTTTACAAAAATATAGTCGGTCGCAACTTCTTGTTCTTTACCGTTTGTTGCTGTCCCATTCATCTCTTTGTCTTCGCGGTGGCCGCTGTCATGCTTGTACAAAGCAATTTCTATAGCTGAGCGCAGGCTCTTTTCATCAAAGGGCTTTACCAGGAAGCCGTCAGGCTCTGTTTTTTTTGCTCTGTCTATAGTGGCGTGGTCTGCGTAGGCAGTAAGGTAAATAAAGGGTATATCAAACTCCTGCCTGATACGGGAGCCAATTTCTACACCATCCTGATCACCGCCAAGATTAATGTCGAGCAACACCAGGTCCGGTTGTGTTTCGCGGATTCTATCTATTGTATCTTGCCCCGAATCTATTGCGCACGTGGTATAGCCTAACTCTTCGAGGCTAGCTGCAAGATCCTCTGCAATTATGACCTCGTCTTCCGATATAAGAATTTTGGGTTTTGTCATAGCTTTAGGTTCTTACGATAATTATAAAATTACGATGGCAAAACAAAAAATAATATTGAATTTGTGCCATTGTTGTTAGAAAAATCAATCTTGCCGTTCACCTTTTTGCTTAGTGAGGATACTAATTGCAGTCCGAACGAGTGTTTCATCTTTTGCTCAAAGTTGATGGGCAAGCCTTTGCCGTTATCGCTTACGGTTAAAGTATAACGGCCGTTTTGCTGCGGCGTTAAAACGATGCGCAGCAACCCTTTCTGTTTAAAATCAGGGAATGCATATTTTAACGAATTGGAAACGAGTTCGTTTACAATTAACCCTAAAGTTATAGCGTTATCTATATCTACTTTTATGGATGGTATACTTAACTCCAGTTCTACCTGCTCTTCTGTAACGCCATAGGCCTCATAGAGGCTCTCGCAAATGCCCCTGAAGTAATCATCTAAATCAATTTCCCCGAGGTTATCGTGGCGGTAAAGGCGTTCGTGAAGTATGGCCATAGAGCGTACCCTGCTCTTTAGCGCCCGCATTACATCTATAGCTTGCGGGTCCTGCACGTGCCTGGCCTGCAGGTTCAGCATGCTGATTACAATCTGGAGGTTATTTTTTACCCGGTGGTGTATTTCCTGCAGCAGCATCTCTTTCTCGCGGTTCTTGCGCTCGAGCAGGCGGGTGCGGTGGTTTACCCGCATCTCCAGCAGCGTATTCATTTTTACAAGGCTCCGTTCGCGCAATTTTACAATGCTAAGTACCGCCCCGGCAATAACAAGCAGCAATACACCTATAAACCATTCACGGCGCCAAATGGGGGGCACAATCGAGAAAGTATACATCAGCGGTTTAGGCGTCCAGTAGCCATCGTTGTTTTGGGCTAATAGCTCAAATGTATAGTCGCCGGGCGCTAGGTTGGAGAAGGTGGCATAAGACTGGCTTGTGGCAGCAGACCATTGTTCCTGGTAGCCTACAAGTTTATACTTATACTTTACCTGCTCCGGTCCCGAAAGGCAAATGGCATGAAAATCAAAAGAAAGGTGGTTTTGAGTATGTGGCAAGCGCAGTTTTACAGGTAAGCCAGTTGCAGAATCAGCAGTATAGCCTAGCTGTTGCCAGTTTGTAGGCTTCTGGTATAGCATAATCTCATTTAAGGATAGCTCCGGATATACTTTGTTGCGCCTGTCGAGGGCGGGTATGTATTTGGTTAAGCCTTTTGTGGTGCCAAACCAGATGCTGCCATCCTGTGTTTGTGTTATGGCATTATTACTTATCTCAATCCCTCTGAAACCGTTTGCATTGGAGTAGCTCCTGTAGCTTAATTTTTGGTCCTGGCGCAGTTTAGGCAGCAATACTTTAAGCATGTTCCGGCTGGTGCCAACCCATAGGTTATCCTGTGTATCTACATAAAGGCCTTTTATGCCCTGGTTGGGTAAGCCTTGCTCTATTATAAAGAGTTTTGGCTGGCTCCACTCCGGGTTTAGGACTGCAATGCCATAATTAAATGCACCAAAGTATAAAACGCCCTTACCGTCTTCTGCTATCGATGTTACCTCTTCTAACTTAAACTGGCTAAGTTCAGGGGCTTCCAGCAGTTTATCATCCTCAACTTTGTACACACCGCCGGTGGTGCCTATCCAGATCCTGTTTCGAGAGTCTTTGTGCATCTGGTATACTCTGCCTACCTGTACATTACCGGGTAAGGTATACTTTTTAAATTTGCCGTTGCTGTAGCACGAAATGCCACTAGCCGTAGACATCCATACTTTTCCGGTGGCAGCATCAGGTAAGCATTGAAAAACCTCGTTGGCTGGTAAACCGTCTTTTACAGTAAAGTGTGTTGATGCTGTTGGCGTTAGCTTCCAGGCGCCGTTGCTGGTGGCCACCCATGATGTTGTGTTGTCGAGCAAGCTTATGTGATGTACCGTTGTGCCCTCTGCCCATGTAGGATGCATGTTCCAGTTCAGGCGTCCGGCTCCATCTAAATAGGCCGTATTTCCTTCGTCTGTTCCAACCCACACCCTGCCTTTAACATCTTTGGCAAGGGCTGTTATTCTAGGTTCGCTTAGCTCAGCAAAATCAAAGTAGTGCACAAACCAAGGCGATGTAAACTGCTGCAGGCCATACCCATTTGTTCCTATCCAGATATTCCCCTCCGAATCGGTTGCCAACGTGTTGATGCGTTTTGAGCGTAGGCCGTTTTGCCGTATTAAATAAGTGTACCTTTTACCGTCATACTTAACTAAGCCGTTTTGCTTCAGCCCAATCCAAAGGTAGCCATAAGCATCCCTTAGGAAAGAAGAAACAGCAAGGTCGGTGCGGTTGATGGGAATTTTGAAGGGCTGTAAAGCACCGTTTTTAAATCTGGCTGCACCTTTATCAGTTCCTATCCAGAGGTCGTTGTTTGTATCTTTAAATAAGGTGGTTACGAGGTTGCTGGGTAAGTGGCTGTTATCTGTTGTATAATGGTTAACCTCATTTAACAGTAAATGATACAAGCCATTAGCCTGACTGCCTGCCCATAGGGTACTATCTGGTAAGGCAACAATAGAAGTATAAGGTTGCTCAGGCAGGGCTTCATGCTTTGTAAAAGTGCTGCCTGAAGAATAGAATAAGCCTGCTTCTGTTGCCAGCCAAATGCGGCCAGTAACGTCTTCGGTTATATCGTAAATTGTGTTGGCAGTTATGCCAGCTTCTGCGCCATATTTCCTGAAACTGCTGCCATTATATGTTACTACTCCTCTGTCTGAGCTGCCAATCCAGATGTGGCGGTTCTTAGCCTGATACAGTACTGTGGCATTGTTGCTGCTGAGCCCGTTTTCTGTAGTATAAGTATGAAATTGCCTGCCGTTAAAGCGGCTCACACCACCACGTGTGGCAATCCATAAGTGGCCGGTGTGGTCCTGGAGTATATCGTTTACCTGCGACTGTGGCAAACCTTGCTCCAGCGTCCAGTTACGGAAATTATACTGCTGTGCCGCAAGCTGCAACGTATGCAGCAGGCAGAGCGCTAATAGCACCGCAAAAGCAAAATAAGGGCGTTTATTCATGGGGCGGCAGCAATTAAGCTGACAGTAGCTATTCTTTACACAGAAGCACAAATATGTGTTGTACTATCATATGGCGATTTTGTTACTTTTAAACCTGCTGTAGCATAAGTTTTTAGCGATAAAAAGACGATATTTGCACCGCATTAACCTTTTAGCATTCCTTTAATTTATGCAAGTAAAGCTGTCTGTTACCATTATTACCTTTAACGAAGAGCAGAACATTGAGCGATGCCTGAAGTCTGTAGAGGGTATTGCCGATGAAATAATTGTGGTAGACTCGCTTTCCACAGACAGAACAAAAGAGATATGCTTAAGCTATGGTGTTACGTTTGTGGAGCGGCCTTTTACAAGTATGATCGATCAGAAAAACTATTCGTTAAGCCTTGCTACGCACCAGCATGTTTTGTCGCTTGATGCAGATGAAGCCCTTACGGATGAGCTGAGAGAATCGGTATTAAAGGTAAAGCATAACTGGAAAGCAGACGCGTATAAACTAAATCGCCTGACCAATTACAGAGGGCAATGGATCAGGCACTCCGGCTGGTACCCCGATCGCAAATTAAGGTTGTTTGACAGAACTAAGGCGCATTGGGGCGGGCAGAACCCACACGATAGGGTAATACCAGAAGAAGGTGCTAAAGTAGAAAACTTGAAGGGAGATATGCTGCACTACTACAGCTACAATGTAAAGCAGCACCTGGACCAGATAAACAGGTACAGCGATATTTATATGAATGAGATGTGGCGGAAAGGCAAAAAAACCTCTTTGCTTGCTGTAATTGTAAAACCGCCGTTCCGTTTTGTTCGGACATACTTTCTGCAACGAGGCTTTTTAGACGGATTTAACGGTTTGTTCATTGCAGGCCTATCATCCTATACAGTTTTTTTGAAGTATGCCAAGCTGTACCTGGCGCACCAAAGTGGCGGCCCCGACAAAGTATAGACTGGTTGACGAAACATTATGGTAACAGGCATTTCTGTTGTAATACCCAACTATAACGGTATTCATCTTTTTAAGCATACACTTGATACAGTAGCTGAGGCGCTGCAGAACACAGGTAAGCCATCCGAGATTATTGTGGTAGATGATTGCTCTACAGATGCGTCTGTGGCTTATCTGCAGCAACATTACCCGAACATTAAACTACTCCATAACAGCGTAAACAGCGGCTTTTCAGTAACAGCAAATAAGGGTATAAAGGCTGCGGTGTATGATAAGGTACTGCTTCTGAATAGTGATGTTAAGCTAACGCCCGATTACTTTTCCAATCAGTATAAGTACTTTGATAAGCCGGATACCTTTGGGGTGATGGGCCGCATTGTTGGCTGGGATGATGATAAAATTCAGGATGGAGCCAAGTTCCCCTACTACCATGGCAGCAAGATTAAAACATCTGGCAACTACCTTCTAAAAGACGAGAAGCTGATGCAGGAGGGGCTGTTCTCTATGTATCTGTCTGGAGCCAACGCGTTTATCGATAAAGAGAAGTTTCTGTTGATAGGAGGCTTTAACGAAATCTTTTCCCCTTTTTATGTAGAGGATTACGAGCTTTCGCTGCGGGCATGGCGGCTGGGTTTTAAATGCTACTACGATTATAACAGCGTTTGCCGGCACCAGGTATCTACCTCTATCAAATCTAAAAGCAAGAAGAAGTACGTAAGCGCCATTTACGACCGCAATAAGATGTTCCTGCATGCCATTCATTTAGAGGGTGTACAGCGTATGTTGTGGTATCTGCAGCTTATACCGGAGGCGTTGATCAGAGTGGTCACCTTCAGGTGGCACTATCTAAAGTCATTAAGCATGTTCCTGAACTCTTCCGGGCTTGTAGTGCAATCGCGACAGGATTTTAACGATAAGGCTAAAAAACTTAAATCCAGGAAAAGCCTTCAGGAGATTAAGTCTTTTATACTTGGCAATATCAAAGGAGAGAGGGTTACCCTTTAAGTAATAGCCTGCGATATAACTGTGTACTGCCAAAACGGTACAATTTAAGAAGTATAAACTGGCTTATACTTCCAGAAAACCATGCTTAACCTAAAGCGTATTTAAAGCAGCAGCTGATAAGTAATTTCGTTAATTCTGATGTGCAAAAGGGCTTGGTATAACTTTTATCAGCCCATTTGGTAAAAGTATACTATGCCGCGTATGCTTCAGCAAAAATCTGATACATTTAGGGGGTATCTGTTGCAACCCTGAAGCCCCAAGCGAGGTATGTAATTAAAATTTCTATATTTGCGTACAAATACGCGATTGAGGACTTCACAATAGTACAAAATCCAAGTTGATGAGCGAGCAAACAGGTAAACAACTAAGTAAAGAGGAAAAAGACGCTAGGTTCGAGGCCGAACTTTTGCCTGTGCTTGACCCTCTGTACAATTTTGCCTACAGGCTCACCTTAGACGAAGACGACGCCAATGACCTGGTGCAGGAGACCTATCTTAAAGCCTATCGTTTTTTTGACTACTTCGAGCAAGGAACTAATGCAAAAGCATGGCTGTTCCGAATCCTGAAGAACTCATTCATAAACGAGTTTCGGAAAAAGAGCAAGCAACCTGCAAAAGTAGATTACAGCGAAGTTGAGGGGTATTACAACTCCGAAGACGTAGAAGGTGAAAGCGGGGTGGCCTCTACTACAGATATGCGCACAGAAAGTGTGCAGGATTTGATAGGAGATGAGGTAGCCAGCGCCCTGAATGCCCTGCCCGTAGACTTTAGGACAGTAATTATACTTTGTGATTTAGAAGGCTTTACTTATGAGGAAATGGCCAAGATTTTGGACATCCCGATAGGTACTGTAAGATCGAGGCTGCACCGCGCCCGAAACTCTTTGAAGGAGAAGTTGGAAAAATACGCCAAAACCATGGGTTACAACAGTTAGAAAGACACTAAGAGTTTTAAGTTAAGATGGAATCGAAAATTACAGAAGTTTACCACAAAGAGCCGGACGAGAGGCACAACACAGATTGTAGCAAAGTATCCGAAATGCTGGACCTCGTTATCGACGGCGAAGCCACCTCCGAAGAAGAGAGATTTTTCAACACTCATTTAGAGGAGTGTGTCAGTTGTTTCGAAACCCATCAGAAACAGAAGCTTCTTAAAGGGATCATCAGCGGCCATCTCAAACGCGTGATTGTGCCGGAAAGCCTTGCGCTTTCTATAAAAGCGAGGATTCAAGAAACTTTATAACCCCTAATGCAAGGTAAAATCATCATCTTTTCGGCTCCGTCTGGTGCCGGCAAAACTACCATTGTTAAGCATCTGCTCCAGGTAAATCCAAAACTGAGCTTTTCTATTTCGGCCTGCACACGCGATAAGCGCGGGCGCACCGAAGAAAACGGTAAAGACTACTACTTTATAACTCCAGAAGATTTTAAGGCAAAAATAGCTAACGACGAGTTCGTAGAGTGGGAAGAAGTATACGAAGGCGCATTTTACGGCACCTTAAAGTCAGAGATTGAGCGCATCTGGCAAAGCGGCAAGCATGTAATTTTAGACGTAGACGTTAAAGGGGGATTAAGTATAAAGCATTTTTACAAAGAAAGAGCATTAGCCGTTTTCGTAAAGCCGCCTTCTGTAGAGGAACTGGCAAAACGATTAACCGCACGCAACACCGATTCGGCATCCAGTATATCTAGCCGCGTGTTTAAAGCAAAGTTTGAGTTAGGTTTCGAAGATCAGTTTGATACTGTAATCGTGAACGACGATTTAAACAGAGCCTGCAAGGAGGCGGAGACGTTAGTAAACGAGTTTTTAAGTTCAGAGCCCGCTATCGTATGAAAGTAGGGCTGCTGTTTGGCTCCTTTAACCCGATTCATACAGGGCACCTTATACTTGCTAATTTTATGGCAACCAACACCGACCTTGATACGGTTTGGCTGGTGGTGTCGCCGCAAAATCCGTTTAAGCCAAGCAACACATTGCTGCACGAGTTTGATAGGCTGCACATGGTAACGTTGGCCATTGCAGATAATCCGAACCTGGGTGTATCAAACATCGAGTTTGGGATGCCTAAGCCAAGTTATACTATTGATACACTTACTTATATTCAGGAAAAATATCCGAGCTATGAGTTTGTGCTGTTGATGGGGGAGGATAACCTGCCGCTTTTTCCGAAGTGGAAGAACTACGAAAGTATACTTAAGTTTCACAAAGTATATGTTTATCCCCGGTCGGGCTCTATCACTACGTCATTACCCGATATGCCGGAACTAACCTTCGTAAAAGCTCCTATACTTGATATCTCGGCTACGTTTATCAGGCAGTGCATCAAAGAAGAGAAAAGTATAAAGTACCTGGTACCTGACGAGGTGGCAGAGTATATTAAAGTACATAAGCTGTACCAATAGCTTTTCCTGGTTTAAAGATTTTATAGTTGTCATTAAAAGAGAGAGCCCTACAATATTTGCAGGGCTCTCTCTTTTATACTTGGGCGTAAGGTTCTTTGCCTTTCGACCTGGATATTTCCTCTTTCAGGAATTTAGATCGTCATGATCTCAGCTTCTTTCTTGGCTAGCAACTCATCAATCTTAACGATAAATGCATCTGTCAGCTTCTGCACTTTAGCTTCGGCATCACGCACCGCATCTTCAGAAGTGCCCTCTTTCTGCAGTTTTCGTAAAGCATCGTTCACATCTTTACGGACGTTACGCACGCTGATCTTGCCGTTTTCTGTCTCGTTCTTTACCTGCTTCACAAGCTCGCGACGGCGCTCTTCAGTAAGAGCCGGAATGTTAAGACGGATAGCGTCAGCCTCTTGTTGCGGGTTAAGGTTAAGGTCGCTGTTCTTGATCGCTTTATTGATCTCGCCTAACATGTTCTTTTCCCAAGGCTTGATAAGTATGGTGCGGGCATCCGGAGCGGCGATGTTAGCTACCTGAGAAATAGGAGTAAGAGTGCCGTAGTAATCAACACGAAGGCCCTCTACCATTGCCGGAGACGCTTTGCCAGCACGAATTTTAGTAAGTTCTGAGCCAGTATGCTGTACTGCCTTTTCCATAGACTCCTCTGCTTCGCTGAGGTAAAACTGAATTTCTTCCGTCATATCAATTATCGCTTAAAAAAGTTCTGATGAAACTATACGTATGGTTACGCTGCAAAAATATTAATTTTATTTGTTTTGTTTCGCCTGAAGTTGATCAACTGTTTCCTGTAATCCTTCGGCTATATCATCCATTGAAACAAGGGTGCCAATCTCCTCGCCTTGTACCAGTCGCTTCAGGTTGCCCTGTGTATTCATGTCAAATACAATGATAGACAAACCGTTTTCCTTGCAAAGGGTAAAGGCCGTCATATCCATTACATTTAAGCCTTTTTCAAAAACATCCTTAAAGGAAATATTTCTGTAGAAGATTGCATCCGGGTCTTTTTCTGGGTCAGCAGAATAAATGCCGTCTACGCGTGTTCCTTTTAGTACTACGTCTGCCTCTATCTCAATAGCTCTAAGCGATGCAGCAGAGTCAGTTGTAAAGTATGGGTTACCAGTACCGGCACCAAATATTACCACGCGGCCTTTTTCGAGGTGGCGTACTGCACGGCGGCGAATATACGGCTCGCATACCTGCTGAATATTAAGTCCAGACAGCAAGCGTGTGTATACACCAAGTTTTTCGAGGGCGCTTTGTAAGGCCATACTGTTTATAACAGTTGCCAGCATTCCCATGTAGTCACCTTGCACGCGGTCAAGGCCAACCTGCTCGGCCTGCACACCTCTAAAAATATTGCCGCCACCAATAACTACTGCTACTTCAACGCCAAGCGCTGCTACTTCTTTAATCTCCTTAGCATACTGTATCAATCTGTTCGAGTCGATACCGTATTGCTGTTCTCCCATCAGCGCCTCGCCGCTAAGCTTTAGTAATATTCTCTTATACTTCACGATCTATACTATTATGTTATAAGTTTGGTCTATAGTTTTAGCGGGCAGGCGGGTGCTGCCCAACTGGCAACACTAAAAAATTAAAATAAAATCAATACCTGGTTTTTTTCCACGTTCTGGCGGGCCTGTACTTTGATTTCTTTTACAACACCATCACCCGGCGATTTCAGGATATTCTCCATCTTCATGGCTTCCAGAATTAAAATAGGGTCACCTTTCTTTACCTCCTGCCCTGGCTGCACCTTAATTTCAAGTATAAGGCCTGGCATCGGGGCTTTTACGTCGTTTACCTTTTGGGCGTTTGCATCGCTCATACCCAACTTGTCAAGCAACAGGTCAAAACGGTCTTTTGCGCTTACCGTTTGCTTAATACCGTTAATCTTAAATGTAAAAGTTTTGGCCTGGTAATCTGCCTCAACCAACTCTGCAGTATAAGACTTGTTATCCTTGATGATGTGGTACGTTTGGGGGCCAATAGGCTGGATGTCCCAGTTAAAAGGTGTTCCGTTTAAGAGGATGGTGTCTTTTTGAATATCAACCTGCCATGTTTTGTCGTTAGCGGTTTTTATCTGGAGCATCTGGTATATGTGGTTTTAGAGCTTAAAGATAATTGATTTCTCAGAGTATTTTTAGAACTTGACTTCAAAATTAAAACATTCCATCATGAATCATAGGTTTTTGAGTGTAGTTGGCTTGGCGGCGGCTATGGCTTTTTCAACGAGCTGCAGCACAAACAAGGCAGCCGTAGATAGTACAACTTTGAAGGCGGTAACTGGCAAAGCTGCACCTGTTGCAGCTGATAGCATACCTGTTTGGGCGCCTAAAAATCATAGTTTTAACCCTTCCCGCACCTTAGAGCACGATCTGCTGCACACAAAACTTCGCGTTAGCTTTAACTGGGAAAAACAGCAGCTAAACGGTATTGCCGAGCTTACACTAAAACCATACTTCTATCCTCAGAACAAACTTATACTTGATGCGAAGGGGATGGATGTGCATACTGTAAACCTGATGAAGGGGTATGATGGTACTCCGCTAACATACGAGTATGATGGTGAGAAGCTGACTATTAACTTAAACAAGACCTATAGCCGCACCGAAGAGTACACCATTGAGATAGATTATACTGCTAAACCCAATGAGCTTAAAAGTGGTGGAAGCGATGCGATTACTCAGGATAAGGGATTGTACTTTATCAACCCACTAGGGCAAGACCCGAATAAGCCAAAGCAGATTTGGACACAAGGCGAAACAGAGGCAAGCTCAGCCTGGTTTCCGACCATAGATGCACCAAACGAGCGCATGACGCAGGAGATTTACATTACCGTAGATCCAAAGTATACTACGCTTTCTAACGGCGTATTTATGTATGCCCGCCAAAATGCAGATGGTACCAAAACTGAATACTGGAAGCAGGAATTACCGCACGCGCCATACTTAACCATGATGGCCATAGGCGAATACGCGGTAATAAAAGACAAGTGGCGCAATAAGGAAGTAAATTACTATGTAGAACCTGCATATAAGGGTACCGCTAAGAAAGTATTCGGCAACACTCCCGAAATGATGGAGTTCTTTTCTAAAAAGCTAGGTGTTGATTACCCGTGGGCAAAGTATTCGCAAGTAGTTGTCCGGGATTTTGTGTCTGGAGCCATGGAAAACACATCAGCCTCTACTTTTATGGAAGACCTGCAATTAAATGAGCGGGAGTTGATAGATAAAGATTGGGATGGCATTATAGCACATGAGCTCTTCCACCAGTGGTTTGGGAACTATGTAACAACAGAATCTTGGGCCAACCTGCCGTTAAATGAGGCCTTTGCCAACTACTCCGAATATTTGTGGGCCGAATACAAAAAAGGAGCCGACGAAGCTGCATACTTACAGATGGATGAGTTGGGCCAATATTTAGATGAGGCAGAAACAAAACGGGAGCCGCTGATACGCTACCGCTATGGCAACAGAGAAGATATGTTCGACAGCCACTCTTACGCAAAGGGTGGGCGCGTACTGCATATGCTTCGCAAAATGGTGGGAGATGAAGCATGGTGGGCTTCGCTAAACCGTTACCTGACGCAGCACAAGTATACTGCTGTAGAAGTGGCGGAACTTAGGATGGCTTTTGAAGATGTTACAGGGCAGGACCTGATGTGGTTCTTCGACCAATGGTTTATGCAACCAGGGCATCCGGAGTTGCAGGTAAGTCATACGTACCAAAACGGGCAGTTAAGCCTGCATGTAGTGCAACAGCAGGATACAGCATACATGCCGGTTTATCGCCTGCCGCTAAAAGTAGCAGCTTGGGTTAACGGCAAGCGTACAGATTATCCTATTGTAATAGACAAAGCAGATCAAACCTTTACGTTCCCGATGCCCAGCCAGCCACAATTAGTGCTTTTTGATGCAGAGCAACAAGTATTGGCAACAGTAGAACACGAAAAGTCGAAGCAAGAGCTGGTCTTTCAGTTCAATAATTCCAAAATGCTGGCGCCTAAGCTCGAAACATTGGTAAAGCTTCAGGAGCAGCTAAGTGATGCAGAAGCTATGAGGGTTATGCAAACTGCATTGAAAGATGACTATTGGATTGTTAGAAGTACAGCTATTAACACGCTTAGCCAGCTAGAGGCTGATAAAGTGAATCTGGTAAAAGAAAATATAATACAACTAGCAAAAGTAGATAAAAAGGGAGCAGTTAGGGCAGATGCTATACTTGCGTTGGCCAATTGGGAAGGGGCAAAGTATAAAGATTTGTATGAGACAGCCATGAGCGACAGTTCTTATGCTGTAGCGGCGGCAGGTATACTAGCATATGCAGGTACCGGAGCAGAAGATACCAAAACTAAGCTTGCAAAGTTTGATAAAGAAAAAGGCGAGGAGGTAGTATTGGCTTTATCTACATACTATGCAGTACAAGGAGGACCGGAAAAACATACTTGGTTTATGGAGCAAGTAAAAAACGCAAAAGGAGGAACGCTATACTATTTACTCCAAAGCTACGGTGCATTCTTAGCATCAAACCCAGAGACAAATACCCCAGAAGCGATCTCTTTACTTTCCGAAATGGCGCAAATTCATAGTATTTACTATATAAGGGGTGCAGCCTACCAAACTTTAATAGTAATGTCAGAAAAACCGGAGGTGCAGCAAATTTTAACGGAAATAAAAGAGAATGAGACTGATAAGAGGCTTAAAGAGATGTACAATTGATAGCTGGAAGTAGTGTTGAAGAAAAAAAAAGAACTTTTTTTTCGAGAATGTTTGACAGGTAAGAAAAAGCGCTTAATTTTGCATCTCCTTAGAACGAAGAACGCTTCGAAAGCGGAAAGTTCAAAGGAAAAAGTTCTGCTGATTTTAATTTGAAATTAGCTTTTTGGGGAGATTCCAGAGCGGCCAAATGGGACGGACTGTAACTCCGTTGTTGTAATGACTTCGCAGGTTCGAATCCTGCTCTCCCCACAATAAATTTATGCCGGAAAGGCTTTTAGTAATTAAGCGGGAGTAGCTCAGTTGGTAGAGCGATAGCCTTCCAAGCTATAGGCCGCGAGTTCGAATCTCGTCTCCCGCTCTCTCAAACATGAGGGAGCTGTAATTCTATTTATGGATTTTTGATTGAAGGAATTTCATGTTTATGGATTTCCTTTTTACTATAGGTAAAGATTGCAGTTCTTAAAATGGAGAAAAGCCGACGTAGCTCAGGGGTAGAGTACTTCCTTGGTAAGGAAGGGGTCGTGGGTTCAATTCCCATCGTTGGCTCTAAGTCCGTTACGTGTAATTAAAAAGCGCGACATAAACTTAAACGTTTTAACCTTAATTTAATATCATACAATGGCTAAAGAAACATTTGACCGTTCCAAACCGCACGTAAATATCGGTACTATTGGTCACGTTGACCACGGCAAAACTACTTTGACTGCTGCTATTACAACTGTACTAGCTAAAAAAGGTCTTGCTGCACTTCGTGACTTCTCTTCAATCGACAACGCTCCTGAAGAAAAAGAAAGAGGTATTACTATTAATACATCACACGTTGAGTACGCTACAGAAAACCGTCACTATGCACACGTTGACTGCCCAGGTCACGCTGACTACGTGAAGAACATGGTTACTGGTGCTGCTCAGATGGATGGCGCTATCCTTGTAGTTGCTGCAACTGATGGTCCAATGCCACAAACTCGTGAGCACATCCTTCTTGCTCGTCAGGTAGGTGTTCCTCAGCTTGTAGTATTCATGAACAAAGTTGACATGGTTGACGATCCAGAGCTTCTTGAGCTTGTTGAGATGGAAATCCGTGAGCTTCTTTCATTCTATGATTTCGATGGTGATAACATTCCAGTAATTCAAGGTTCTGCTCTTGGTGGCTTGAACGGTGATGAGAAGTGGGTGAAGACTATCGAGGAATTAATGGATGCTGTTGATAGCTTTATTCCGATTCCAGCTCGTTTAACTGATCTTCCATTCTTGATGCCAGTAGAGGACGTATTCTCGATCACAGGTCGTGGTACTGTTGCTACAGGTCGTATCGAGCGTGGTGTAATCAACTCTGGTGAGCAGGTTGATATTCTAGGTATGGGTGCTGAGAACTTGAAGTCTACAGTTACTGGTGTTGAGATGTTCCGTAAGATTCTTGACAGAGGTGAAGCTGGTGACAACGTAGGTCTACTTCTTCGTGGTATAGAGAAAACTGATATCCGTCGTGGTATGGTAATCTGTAAGCCAGGTTCTGTTAAGCCTCACACACACTTTAAAGCAGAGGTTTACGTTCTTTCTAAAGAAGAAGGTGGACGTCACACTCCATTCTTCAACAAATACCGTCCACAGTTCTACTTCAGAACTACAGACGTAACTGGTGAGATCATCCTTCCAGAAGGAGTAGAAATGGTTATGCCAGGTGATAACATCACTATCGAAGTGAAGCTTATCAACGCTGTAGCTATGGAGAAAGGCTTACGTTTCGCTATCCGTGAGGGTGGTAGAACAGTAGGTGCTGGTCAGGTAACTGAAATTCTTGACTAACTTCTGATATGTTTCAAACCCGATCTTAAAAAACTTTAAGATCGGGTTTGTTTTCATAAAAGATTTATATAAATTTGCACTCCATTTGATAAAAATGGCGTGCATTTTTTTACGGGTGTAGCTCAATTGGTAGAGTAGTGGTCTCCAAAACCATTGGCTGGGAGTTCGAGTCTCTCCACCCGTGCAAATTAAATTAACAAGGAAGCGAAGCAATGAGCAAAGTAACAAACTACATAAACGAGACAGTTGAGGAGATGAAGCAGAAAGTTTCATGGCCTACTTATTCTGAATTGCAGAATAGCTCTATATTAGTACTTATTGGCTCGCTTATCTTTGCTTTGGTAGTTGGTGCAATGGATTTTGTTTTTGATTCAGGCCTGACGTGGTTTTACAACCAGTTTTAATTAAGACAAGATGGCTGAATTAAAGTGGTATGTAGTGCGCGCTGTAAGCGGGCAAGAAAAGAAAGCTAAGGCTTACTTAGAGAACGAAATCATAAGACAGAATTTAGGTGAGTACGTTCCGCAAGTTCTTATTCCTGCTGAGAAGGTGTATGAAATGCGCGGTGGAAAGAAAAGAATTAGAGAACGTAATTTCTTTCCGGGGTATGTACTTGTAAATGCTGATCTTTCTCATGGTGAAGCAGAGCACATAATTATTAGCACTCCTGGCGTGATTGGGTTTTTAGGATCAAACGAAAAGGATGCTACTAAAAAGCCGGTTCCTTTGCGACAGTCAGAAGTTAACAGAATATTAGGTACTGTGGACGAGGCTGAAGAGCAAGCGGAAGTGTTGGATACTCCATTTATTGTTGGCGAAACTGTGAAAGTAATGGATGGTCCATTCAGCGGTTTCTCTGGTACAGTAGAAGAAGTGTTTGAAGAGCGTAAGAAGCTTAACGTTATGGTGAAAATCTTTGGTAGAAATACACCAGTTGAGCTAAACTACATGCAAGTAGAAAAAGAATCGTAGTAAATAAATAATGGCAAAGGAAATAAAAGGTTATCTGAAACTTCAGATAAAGGGAGGTGCCGCGAATCCATCGCCACCGGTTGGACCTGCACTTGGTTCTAAAGGTCTTAACATCATGGAGTTCTGTAAGCAGTTTAATGCTAGAACTCAGGATAAGCCTGGTCAAGTGTTACCAGTATTGATTACAATGTATGCAGACAAGTCCTTCGACTTCGTGGTTAAGACTCCACCTGCTCCAGTATTGTTAATGGATGCTGCTAAAATTAAAGGGGGCTCAAAGGAGCCAAACCGTAACAAAGTAGGTTCAGTTACTTGGGATCAGGTTAAAGAGATTGCAGAAACTAAGATGCCGGATTTAAATGCGTTCAAACTGGAGGCTGCTATGAAAATGGTAGCTGGTACAGCTAGAAGCATGGGTATCACAGTAACTGGTAATGCTCCTTGGAACGAATAATTAGAGTTAAAGGATAATGGCTAAGATTTCAAAAAACAGAAAAGCAGCTTTAGCAAAAGCTGACTTGACAAAAGAATATTCTTTAACAGATGCCGCTTCAGTAGTAAAAGATATCACTTTTACCAAATTTGATGCCTCTGTTGATATCGATGTACGTCTTGGTGTAGACCCTCGTAAGGCTGACCAAATGGTACGTGGTATCGTGACACTACCTCACGGAACAGGTAAGGATGTAAAAGTCCTTGCGCTAGTAACTCCAGACAAAGAGCAGGAAGCAAAAGATGCAGGTGCTGACTTTGTAGGTCTTGATGATTATATCCAGAAAATCGAAAAAGGATGGACTGATATAGATGTAATTATTACAATGCCTGCAGTAATGGCTAAAGTAGGTCGTTTAGGTAGAATTTTAGGTCCTAGAAACCTAATGCCAAACCCTAAGTCAGGTACAGTTACTCAAGATGTAGCGAAAGCAGTTAAAGAAGTTAAGGCGGGTAAAATTGACTTTAAAGTTGATAAATTCGGTATCATACACACAAGTGTAGGTAAAGCTTCTTTCTCAGCAGAGCAGCTTGCTGCAAACGCAGCTGAAGTTATTCAAACACTTAACCGTTTGAAGCCTTCTTCTGCAAAGGGTACTTACATAAAGAGCATAACATTGTCTAGTACAATGAGCCCGGCCGTAATCGTTGACAAGAACGCAACTATCTAAGAAAATGACCAGGGAAGAAAAAGAAATAATTGTAAAGGACCTGAGCGAGAAGTTAGCGAATACAAACTACTTCTATATTACTGATGCTACAACAATGACTGTTGCAAGTGTCAACGCTTTCAGGAGACTAGCATTCGATAGAGGTATCGAATATAAGGTTTATAAGAATACACTAATCAAGAAGGCTCTAGAAACTCTAGAGGCTGATACTACTGAGCTTGAAGGAGTTTTGAAAGGCGCTTCTGGCATCCTGTTCTCTACAGAGGCGGGCAATGCCCCTGCAAAACTAATCAAAGACTTCAGAAAAAAAGGTAATCAGCTTCCTCTCCTGAAAGGTGCATACATCGATGCAGGCTTATATGTTGGAGATGAACAGTTAGATGCTCTAACCAAGATCAAATCTAAGGAAGAGCTCATCGGCGAGATTATTGGCTTACTTCAATCTCCTGCGAAGAATGTGGTATCTGCACTTCAGAGCAGCGGCGGCAAGTTAGCTGGTATCTTGAAAACATTATCTGAAAAAGAATAAATTCTAAAAACGTAATCAATAAGTAACTTTTAATTTCAATAAAAATGGCAGATTTGAAAGCATTCGCTGAGCAGTTAGTAAACTTAACTGTTAAAGAAGTTAACGAACTAGCTACTATTCTTAAGGATGAGTATGGCATCGAGCCTGCTGCTGCTGCTCCAGTAATGGTTGCTGGTGGTGGTGGTGCTGAAGGAGGAGCTGCTGCAGAAGAGAAGACTTCTTTTGACGTAATCCTTAAGTCAGCTGGTGCTCAGAAACTAGCAGTAGTTAAGCTTGTAAAAGAGCTTACTGGTCTTGGTCTTAAAGAGGCTAAAGAACTAGTTGATGGCGCTCCAAAATCACTTAAAGAAGGTGTTGCTAAAGACGAAGCAGAATCACTAAAGAAATCTTTAGAAGAAGCTGGTGCTGAAGTAGAGGTTAAATAATCTCATTTCATCAACATACCGAAAACAGGTAGACCTGGCAAGTTCGTCAGGTCTTTTCCTGTTTGTATATGGATTCAAATTTTGAATCCTTTTTGGTCCACAGCTGTTTTGGACTCTGTGTACCTTTAACTGATTGTAAACGTAAAACTTCAAGGCTTTGGCTAAGAATAAAACGACAGATCGAATCAATTTTGCCTCTATAAAGCAGGTAATTGACTATCCTGACTTCTTAGATGTTCAGGTTCAGTCATTCCAAGACTTTTTTCAGTTGGAGACCCCAGCAGAAAATAGAGCTCAAGAAGGCTTGTTCAAGGTGTTTGCCGAGAACTTTCCTATCTCAGATTCCCGAGAAAACTTCGTGCTGGAATTCATCGATTACCACATCGATCCTCCAAAGTATTCTGTTGATGAAAGCATCGATAGAGGCCTTACATACTCAGTTCCTCTTAAAGCTAAACTGCGTCTTATCTGCAACGATGAAGACAATGAAGATTTTGAGACAATTGAGCAGGAGGTTTTCTTAGGAAATATTCCATATATGACAGAGAAAGGATCTTTTGTCATAAACGGTGCTGAGCGTGTTATTGTATCTCAGTTGCATAGATCACCAGGGGTGTTCTTTGCACAGAGCAAACACACGAACGGTACAAAATTATATTCTGCCAGAATTATCCCTTTTAAAGGATCTTGGGTTGAATTTGCTACAGACGTTAACAACGTTATGTACGCTTACATCGACCGTAAAAAGAAATTTCCAGTTACTACTCTTCTTCGTGCTATTGGTTATGGTACGGATAAAGATATATTAGACTTATTTGGCCTATCTGAAGAGATTCCTGCTACAAAAGCAGCTCTGAAGGATGTAGCAGGACGAAAGCTTGCAGCACGGGTTCTTAGAACATGGACTGAAGATTTCGTTGATGAAGATACAGGTGAGGTAGTATCAATAGATCGTAATGAAGTACTTCTTGAGCGCGATTCAGAAATAACAGCTGAGGACATTAACGTAATTGTTGACTCAGGTGTTAAATCTGTAATTCTGCACCGCGAGAATGTAAATATTGCTGATTACGCTATTATATATAATACACTTCAGAAAGATAACTCTAACTCTGAGCAAGAAGCAGTAGAGCAAATCTACCGCCAGTTGCGTAATACAGAGGCCCCAGATGTTGAGACAGCCCGAGACATTATTCAGAAGTTGTTCTTCTCAGACAAACGTTATGATTTAGGAGAAGTAGGACGTTACAGAATTAATAAGAAGCTTGGCTTAGATACAAATTGGGATGCTAAAGTTTTAACAAACGAAGACATTGTGTTGATCGTGAAGTACCTAATAGGTTTGATCAACTCAAGAGCAGTAGTGGATGATATTGACCACTTAAGCAATCGCCGTGTTAGAACTGTAGGGGAACAACTTTATGCACAGTTTGGTGTTGGTCTTGCACGTATGGCACGCACGATCAAAGAGCGTATGAACGTACGTGATAATGAAGACTTCAAGCCTGTTGATTTGATCAATGCAAGAACGCTGTCATCAGTTATCAACTCTTTCTTCGGTACCAACCAGCTTTCACAGTTCATGGACCAGACCAACCCTCTGGCAGAAGTTACACACAAACGTCGTGTCTCTGCCTTAGGACCAGGTGGACTTTCAAGAGAGCGTGCTGGCTTCGAGGTTCGTGACGTTCATTATACACACTATGGTCGTCTGTGTACCATTGAAACACCAGAAGGCCCTAATATTGGTCTGATATCTTCGCTATGCGTGCACGCACGTGTTAATCATATGGGTTTCATCGAAACTCCTTATAGAAAAGTAGAAGGTGGCAAAGTAAATGTTACCGGCGAAGTAGAATACTTAACTGCTGAAGAAGAAGATACACATCATATTGCACAGGCGAATGCCGTAATTGATGAGAATGGTAACTTCATCAACGATAGAGTTAAAGGTAGATTTGAAGGTGACTTCCCTGTAGAAGAGCCATCAACTTATACTTATATGGACATTGCTCCGAACCAAATTGTATCGGTGGCTGCTTCATTAATTCCATTCCTGGAACATGATGATGCCAACCGTGCATTGATGGGATCGAACATGCAGCGTCAGGCTGTCCCACTTCTAAAGGCAGAGGCTCCAATTGTAGGAACAGGCTTGGAGAGAAGAGCAGCTATAGACTCAAGAGCGTTAGTTATTGCTGAAGGAGATGGCGTTGTAGATTATGTAGATGCTAATAAAATCGTTATCAGATATGATCTATCTGAGGATGAAAAATTAGTATCATTCGATGCAGAGTATGTAACCTATAACTTAGTTAAATTCAGAAGAACTAACCAGGATACTTGTATCAACCTAACACCACTAGTGAGAACTGGGGAGCGTGTTGTAAAAGGTGAGCCGCTTTGTGAGGGCTACGCTACAAACAATGGCGAACTAGCTATAGGTAGAAACATGCAGGTGGCTTTCATGCCTTGGCAAGGTTATAACTTTGAGGATGCTATCGTTATCTCTGAGAGAGTAGTGCGCGAAGATATCTTTACTTCCATTCACATTGAAGAATTTGAATTAGAAGTTAGAGAAACAAAGCGCGGAGAAGAAGAATTGACTTCTGAAATACCAAACGTAAGTGAAGAAGCAGTACGAAATCTTGACGAGAATGGTATTATACGCTTAGGTGCCGAAGTAAAAGAAGGAGATATACTGATAGGCAAGATCACACCGAAAGGTGAAACAGATCCGACACCTGAGGAAAAACTACTTCGTGCTATTTTCGGTGACAAGGCAGGAGATGTGAAGGATGCCTCGCTTAAGGCGCCTCCATCATTAAATGGTGTGGTTATTGACACTAAGTTGTTCTCAAGACCTAAAAAAGACAAAAACCTTCGTGCTAAGTCTAAAAAAGAGGTAGAAGAACTTAAAGTAAAGTATGGCAAAGAGTTGACTGCTATCAAAAATGTGATGGTAGATAAACTAGTTGCTTTGCTTGAAGGCAAAACTTCACAAGGAATCAGACATAAGTTCGGAGATGAGATCTTATCTAAAGGAGTAAAATTCACTAGAAAGAACATCATAGAAGCGTTGTTCCCTGAAAAGAACCCTTATAAGGACGAAAGTAATTATGCGGTTCCGGAAGAAGTGAACATGTTTAAAGACTTGATTCTGGAAAGTTGGACAACTGATGATAAGGCTAATGGAATGCTTGTTGAGCTTGTTAAAAATTATAACAAGCGAAGAAACATCGTTTCAGCGCACTTCAAGCGTGAGCGTTTCACATTAGAAGTGGGAGATGAATTACCAGCAGGTATCGTACAGTTAGCCAAAGTATATATTGCCAAGAAGCGTAAGCTGAAAGTTGGTGATAAGATGGCAGGCCGTCACGGTAACAAGGGTGTGGTTGCTAGGATCGTTCGTGAGGAAGATATGCCATTCTTAGAGGATGGTACTCCGATGGACATCGTATTGAACCCACTAGGTGTACCTTCAAGGATGAACATCGGTCAGATATATGAAACTGTACTTGGTTGGGCAGGTCTGAAATTAGGAAGAACATATGCTACTCCTATTTTTGATGGCGCAACTGAAGAGCAGGTATCTGCCGAGCTAGCAGAAGCAGGATTGCCTAAGTTTGGCCGTTCATACTTATACGATGGTTTGAGTGGCGATCGTTTTGATCAACCAGTAACAGTAGGTGTTATTTACATGCTGAAACTTGGTCACTTGGTTGATGATAAGATGCACGCGCGTTCTATCGGTCCATACTCTCTGATTACACAGCAGCCGCTGGGTGGTAAAGCTCAGTTTGGTGGTCAGCGTTTCGGCGAGATGGAGGTATGGGCACTAGAGGCATTCGGTGCATCTAACGTATTGCAGGAAATACTTACAGTTAAGTCAGATGACGTGATTGGCCGTGCGAAAGCCTATGAGGCAATTGTAAAAGGCGATGTACTGCCAAAACCTAATATACCTGAGTCATTTAATGTATTGATTCATGAGTTAAGAGGTTTGGCTTTAGAGATCACATTGGAATAGTAAAGTATAACACTAAGCGCCAAGGCAATAGCCGAGGCGCTTAGTGCACTTTATAAGATATAGCTGTAAGGCATATTCATTGTATCGACATTATTATAATAATATGGCATTTGCAAAAAATAAAAAGCTAACTCAGGACTTCTCTAAAGTAACGATAAGCTTAGCTTCTCCAGAGTCGATTCTGGAGCGTTCTAACGGAGAAGTAACAAAGCCTGAGACAATAAATTATAGAACCTACAAGCCTGAAATGGGAGGTTTATTCTGCGAAAGAATATTCGGACCAGTAAAGGACTGGGAATGCCACTGCGGAAAGTATAAAAGAATCAGATATAAGGGTATCATCTGCGACCGTTGCGGTGTGGAGGTTACTGAGAAAAAGGTGCGCCGTGAGCGTATGGGCCATATTGAGCTTGTAGTTCCTGTAGCACACATCTGGTACTTCAAATCACTTCCAAACAAAATTGGATACCTGTTAGGCTTACCAACTAAAAAGCTTGACCAGATTATCTATTATGAAAGATATGTAGTTATTCAGCCAGGTATACTTGCAGAAGACAATGTAAATACATTGGACTTCCTGACAGAAGATGAGTACCTGGATATGATTGACAAGCTCCCGCGTGAGAACCAAATTTTGGACAACAATGATCCAAATAAGTTCATCGCTAAAATGGGTGCTGAAGCATTACAAATGCTGTTAGAGCGTACGAACTTAGACGATCTGTCTTACGAACTTCGTCACGCTGCCGCTCATGAGACTTCGCAACAGCGTAAAGCTGAAGCGTTGAAACGTCTTCGTGTAGTAGAAGCATTCCGTGATGCAACAACAAGAATCGAAAACAGACCAGAGTGGATGATCATCCGCATGGTTCCTGTTATTCCTCCAGAGCTACGTCCACTTGTTCCGTTAGATGGTGGTCGTTTCGCGACTTCGGATTTGAATGATCTTTACCGTCGTGTGATCATCCGTAACAACCGTCTGAAGCGTCTGATTGAGATTAAGGCTCCTGAAGTTATACTTCGTAACGAGAAGCGTATGTTGCAGGAAGCAGTTGACTCCCTGTTCGACAATTCACGTAAGGTTAACGCTGTTCGTGCTGAAGGAAACCGTGCATTGAAGTCGCTTTCTGACATGCTAAAAGGTAAGCAGGGACGTTTCCGTCAGAACTTACTTGGTAAGCGTGTTGACTACTCTGGCCGTTCAGTAATCGTTGTTGGTCCTGAACTGAAGCTGCATGAGTGCGGTCTGCCTAAGAACATGGCAGCTGAGCTTTTCAAGCCGTTCATCATCCGCAAGCTGATTGAAAGAGGCATTGTTAAGACAGTAAAGTCTGCAAAGAAAATAGTAGATCGTAAGGACCCTGTAGTTTGGGATATCCTGGAGAACGTGCTGAAAGGCCATCCAGTACTCCTTAACCGTGCTCCAACGCTCCACAGATTAGGTATACAGGCATTCCAGCCAAAACTAATCGAAGGTAAAGCAATTCAGCTACACCCACTTGTGTGTACGGCATTCAACGCCGACTTTGACGGTGACCAGATGGCGGTGCACGTTCCATTAGGACCTGCTGCTGTACTGGAGGCTTCGATGCTAATGCTTGCTTCACACAATATCCTGAACCCTGCTAACGGTGCTCCAATTGCAGTACCTTCTCAGGACATGGTACTTGGTTTATACTATGTATCAAAAGGAAAGCGTAGCACAGAAAACGAAAAGATAGCCGGTGAAGGTATGAGCTTCTACTCTGCGGAGGAAGTTATCATTGCTATTAACGAAGGTCGTTTATCAAAGCAAGCTTACATTAAAGTAAGAACTAAAGTTAAAAATGAGAAGGGCGAACTAGAGTTAAAACTCATCGAAACAGTTGCCGGACGCGTGTTATTTAACCAGTTCGTACCAGAAGAAGTAGGCTTTGTTGATGAACTGTTAACAAAGAAAAAACTTCAGCAGATTATATCAAGAGTGTTTAAAGAGACAGGTATGGCTCGTACGGCACACTTCCTTGATGATATTAAAACACTAGGTTTCCAATCAGCCTATAAAGGTGGTCTGTCAATGGGCCTTGGTGATATCAACATCCCTGCTGAAAAAGATATACTTGTTGAGCAGGCCAAGAAAGAAGTAGATGCTGTATGGCAAAACTACTCTATGGGTCTGATCACAGATAATGAGCGTTACAACCAGGTTATTGATATCTGGACCCGTATCAACAACCAGATTACTGAAACGTTGATGCGTCGTCTGGAGAATGATGATCAAGGCTTCAACTCGATCTTTATGATGATGCACTCAGGTGCTCGTGGTTCGAGAGAGCAGATCCGTCAGTTAGGTGGTATGCGTGGTCTGATGGCGAAGCCTCAAAAGTCATTACAAGGTTCGGTTGGTGAGATTATCGAAAACCCGATCCTTTCTAACTTTAAGGAAGGTCTTGATGTAATCGAGTACTTCATCTCTACGCACGGTGCTCGTAAAGGTCTTGCCGATACGGCTCTTAAAACTGCAGATGCTGGCTATCTGACTCGTCGTCTGGTAGATGTATCTCAGGATGTGATTGTGAATGAAGAAGATTGTGGTACACTTCGTGGTCTAGAGGTTAGCGCCTTGAAAGACAATGAAGATATAGTAGAATCTTTATCTGAGCGTATACTTGGTCGTGTAACTGTACATGATGTGTATGATCCAATTACAAACGAGCTAATTGTAGAATCAGGAAGTGAAGTAACAGAAGAGGTTGCACGCGCAATAGAGAATACAGCTATAGAAGCAGTAGAAATCCGTTCTGTACTTACTTGTGAGTCTAAACGTGGTATCTGTGCAAAATGCTACGGTCGTAACCTGGCAAGCGGATTTATGGTGCAGAAAGGTGAAGCCGTTGGTGTTATCGCTGCACAATCAATTGGTGAGCCTGGTACACAGTTAACACTACGTACATTCCACGTGGGTGGTACTGCATCAAACATTGCTGTTGATGCAACTATCATTGCTAAGTTTGGCGGTGTGATTGAGTTCGAAGATGTACGTACGATTGATACCATAAACAATGAAGGCGAAACTGTAAAAGTTGTAATGGGTCGTTCAGGTGAGGTTAAGATTATTGATGCTGCCACAGGTAAGCTATTAATAAGCAACCACGTGCCTTATGGTTCATTTATTACAGTAAGCGAAGGACAAACAGTAGAGAAAGGTGACAAGCTATGTAGCTGGGATCCATACAACGCTGTCATCCTATCAGAATTTGATGGTGAGATCAGTTACGAGTCTATCATAGAAGGCATCACTTACCGTGAGGAATCGGATGAGCAGACAGGTTACCGTGAGAAGGTGATTATCGATACAAAAGATAAAACACAAAACCCTGCAATTTTAGTTAATCCTAAAAATGGCGAACCAAAAGGTTACAACATACCGGTGGGTGCTCACTTAACTGTAGAAAATGGCGAAAAGATTAAGGCAGGTCAAATCCTAGTTAAAATTCCTCGCGCTATCGGTAAAACACGTGACATTACAGGTGGTCTTCCACGCGTTACAGAATTATTCGAGGCACGTAATCCATCCAATCCAGCGGTAGTATCTGAAATCGATGGTGTAGTTACGTACGGAAGTGTGAAACGCGGTAACCGTGAAATCTTCATCGAGTCAAAAGATGGTGTGAAGAAGAAATACATGGTGCCACTTTCGAAGCACATCCTGGTTCAGGATAATGACTTTGTTCGTGCGGGTATGCCATTGTCTGATGGTGCTATCACTCCTACAGATATCTTAAATATACAGGGACCAGGTGCAGTACAAGAATACTTGGTAAATGAAATTCAGGAAGTATACCGACTACAGGGTGTGAAAATCAATGATAAGCACATTGAAGTTGTTGTTCGCCAGATGATGCAGAAAGTAGTAGTAGTGGATGCAGGCGATACAAGCTTCCTAGAGCACCAGGTAGTTGACAAGGTGAACTTCATGGAAGAAAACGACAGAATCATTGACATGAAAGTTGTTGAAGATGCTGGAGACTCTGCTACATTGAAACCAGGTCAAATTGTATCAGCGAGACGACTGCGAGATGAAAACTCAAGTTTGAAGCGCCGCGATATGAAACTTGTAACTGTTCGTGATGCACAACCATCAGTATCAAGGCCAACACTACAAGGTATAACTCAAGCATCTTTAGGAACACAAAGCTTTATTTCAGCTGCGTCATTCCAGGAGACAACGAAAGTGTTAAGTGAAGCTGCTATCAAAGGTAAAGCAGATGAGTTATTAGGTTTGAAAGAAAACGTAATTGTAGGACACCTGATCCCAGCCGGTACTGGATTAAGAGAATATCAGAAACTGATTGTTGGAAACCAGGAAGAATATGATTCATTAGTAGAATCTAAAAGATCGTCTTCTAAAACTAAGCAGCAGGAATTACAAAATAGATAAATAAAATGGCTGAAGATCTGCAAAAGCAAAATCAAATTAACATCGAGCTGTCTGAAGAAATTGCTGAAGGTGAGTATGCAAATCTAGCGATGATAGCTCATTCTAGTAGTGAGTTTGTAATTGACTTTATAAGATTGATGCCAGGGTTGCCAAAAGCAAAAGTAAAATCAAGAATAGTTATCACGCCAGAGCATGCCAAAAGACTTTTGGCTGCTTTGGCGGATAATATCGAGAAATTTGAAACAAGCTTTGGCGATATTAAGCAATCTCAAGGAGCTCCTTCTTTCCCAATGAACTTTGGAGGAACAGTAGGAGAAGCATAAGGTGCTAATAATTAATGAATTAAAATTTTGAATTTGCAAAGCGTTTTTCCTACCTTTGCAGACCAAATTTTAGAGTGAAAAAAATCTATAATTAACAAATTATAAATGCCTACTATACAGCAACTAGTAAGAAAGGGAAGAGAGAAATTAACTTCAAAGTCGAAGTCTCCTGCCCTAGATTCATGCCCACAACGTCGTGGAGTATGTACAAGAGTATATACTACTACGCCTAAAAAGCCAAACTCAGCTATGCGTAAAGTAGCTAGGGTTAGACTTACAAATGGCAAAGAAGTAAATGCCTATATCCCTGGTGAAGGTCACAACCTTCAGGAGCACTCAATTGTGCTTATAAGAGGAGGTAGAGTTAAAGACCTTCCAGGTGTACGTTACCACATTGTACGTGGTGCGCTGGATACCGCAGGTGTAAGCGGACGTCTTCAGTCACGTTCGAAGTATGGTGCTAAGAGACCAAAACCAGGTCAAGCTCCAGCTGCTGCAGGTAAAGGTGGAAAGAAAAAGTAATTCATAGAGTTTTAATACAATGAGAAAAGCAAAGCCTAAAAGTAGAATTCTCCTCCCTGATCCAAAGTACAAAGAGACATTGGTAACGCGTTTTGTTAACTACATGATGGTTGACGGAAAGAAAAGTGTTGCTTATGGTATCTTCTACGACGCTGTAGAACTAGTAGAGCAAAGAACAAAAGAAAACGGACTGGAAACTTGGAAGAAGGCATTGAATAACATTATGCCAAGTGTCGAAGTAAAAAGCCGCAGGGTGGGTGGTGCTACTTTCCAAGTGCCGACTGAGGTTCGTCCGGACCGCAGAGTATCTCTTGGTATCAAATGGATGATATCATATGCCCGCAAGAGAGGTGAGAAGACAATGAAGGATAGATTAGCAGGTGAAATAATTGCAGCTGCTAAAGGTGAAGGTGCTGCCGTTAAGAAAAAAGACGACACGCATAGAATGGCAGAAGCGAACAAAGCATTCTCACACTTTAGATTCTAGTAATGGCAAGAGACTTAAAATACACAAGAAATATTGGTATTGCAGCACATATTGATGCTGGTAAAACCACTACTACGGAGCGTATTCTTTACTATACTGGTAAATCACACAAATTAGGTGAGGTTCACGAAGGTGGTGCTACAACTGACTGGATGGAACAGGAGCAGGAAAGAGGTATAACAATTACCTCAGCTGCTGTAACTGTTAGCTGGCCATATAGAGGTAATGATTATCATATTAACATTATCGATACTCCTGGACACGTGGACTTTACTGTAGAGGTAAACCGTTCATTACGTGTACTTGACGGACTGGTGTTTTTATTTAGTGCAGTAGATGGTGTAGAGCCTCAGTCTGAGACTAACTGGAGACTTGCAGATAACTATAAAGTAGCACGTATCGGTTTCGTTAATAAAATGGACCGTTCAGGTGCTGACTTCTTAGCAGTTTGTAAGCAGGTAAAAGAAATGTTAGGCAGCAATGCTGTAGCACTGCAATTACCGATAGGTTCAGAAGATAACTTTAAAGGAGTAGTAGACTTAGTAAACTTCAGAGGTATCGTTTGGAACGAAGCTGATAAAGGAATGACCTTTACTGAAGTTCCTATTCCGGATGATATGTTGGAGGAAGCAGAGGAGTATAGAGAAAAACTTCTTGAAGCAGTAGCTGAGTACGATGAGTCTTTAATGGAAAAATACTTTGAAGATCCTAATTCAATTACTGAAGATGAAATTCTTGCTGCTTTGCGTGCTGCAACTATTGACTTAGCAATTGTACCAATGCTTTGTGGTTCTTCATTCAAGAACAAAGGTGTTCAAACAATGCTAGACTATGTGATGGCACTATGCCCATCTCCAGTAGATAAGGAAAGCATAAAAGGTATTAATCCTGATACAGGCGAAGAAATTGCTCGTAAGCCAAGCGTTAGTGAGCCATTCGCAGGCCTAGGATTCAAAATTGCTACTGACCCTTATGTAGGTCGCTTATGCTTTGTAAGAGCATACTCGGGTGTATTAGAGTCTGGTTCTTATGTGTACAATACACGTTCAAACAGTAAAGAACGTATATCACGTATTTTCCAGATGCACGCTAATAAGCAAAACCAAATCGAAAGATTGGAAGCTGGAGACATTGGCGCAGTAGTTGGTTTCAAAGACATCAAAACAGGTGATACCCTTTGTGACCAAAATGCAAAGATTGTACTTGAATCTATGGAGTTCCCAGAACCTGTAATTGGATATGCAATTGAGCCTAAATCTCAAGCAGATTCTGATAAGATGGGTATGGCAATTGCTAAGCTTATTGAAGAAGATCCAACACTTCAGGTTAATACAGACGAAGAAACTGGTCAGACTATTCTACGTGGTATGGGTGAGCTTCACTTAGAGATCATCATTGATCGAATGAAGCGCGAGTTCAAAGTAGAATTAAATCAGGGTGCACCACAGGTTGCTTACAAAGAAACCATCACTAAGAGTGTTGAACACAGAGAAGTGTTCAAGAAGCAGTCTGGTGGTCGTGGTAAATTTGCTGATATTGTGTTCGAAATGGGACCACGTGAAGATGGCAAACAGGGACTAGAATTTGTTAACGGTATTGTAGGTGGTGTAATTCCGAAAGAATTCATTCCAGCTATTCAGAAAGGCTTCGAAGAGGCAATGAAGAATGGTATTCTTGCAGGCTTCCCTATAGACTCAATGAAAGTGCGTTTGTTCCACGGTTCATTCCATGATGTTGACTCTGATTCTTTATCATTTGAATTAGCTGCACGTCAAGGTTTCAAAGAGGCAGGTAAGCAATGTGCTCCTAAACTTCTAGAGCCGATTATGGCAGTTGATGTAGTTACTCCAGATGAGTATACAGGCCCTGTTACTGGTGACTTGAACAGAAGAAGAGGTATCATGAAAGGAATGGATACAAAGGGTACTGCAACTGTAGTTAAAGCAGATGTTCCTTTATCAGAACTTTTTGGATATGTTACAGACCTGCGTACAATTACTTCAGGTAGAGCAACTGCCTCTCTTACTTTCTCTCATTATGAGCAAGTACCACAAAACTTGGCTGATGCCATCGTTGCTAAAGTAAAAGGAACAGCAGCTAAATAATTTAGTATAGAAATGAATCAGAAAATCAGAATAAAGCTTAAGTCTTACGATCACAACTTAGTTGATAAGTCATCTGAGAAAATCGTGAAAGCTGTTAAAGCAACAGGTGCTATCGTAAGTGGTCCTATTCCACTTCCAACAGAAAAAGATAAATTTACAGTTCTGCGTTCACCGCACGTGAATAAAAAATCTCGTGAGCAGTTCCAGCTGTGCACTTACAAGAGATTAGTAGATATCTATTCAACTAGCTCTAAAACAGTAGATGCATTGATGAAGCTTGAACTTCCAAGTGGAGTTGATGTAGAAATTAAAGTTTGATGAACTAAAGTTTCATAAAAAGGGGAGCCGTATAGCTCCCCTTTTTTATTTAAGTACTGATAATAAATAATTTATAAAACACTTGTAAAACAAGTCTAAAAATTATTAACTTTGCACTCCCTTAGCAAAACTGAGGGGCTAAAATAATGTATCCATCTTTAAAAACAAGTTGAATGCCTGGAATTATCGGTAAAAAAATCGGAATGACAAGCCTCTTCACATCAGATGGTAAATACACACCTGTAACGCTTATTCAAGCAGGTCCGTGTGTAGTTACTCAAGTGAAGACAGTCGAGACTGATGGCTATGAAGCTGTACAGCTTGGCTATGGTGAGAAGAAGCTTAAAAGAGTAACGAAAGCGGAAGCTGGACATTACAAGAAAGCAAATACTTCTGCTAAGAAGAAAGTTGCTGAGTTTGATGTAGAAGGAACTTCATTAAATCTTGGTGACACGGTAGATGTGAATCTATTCGTAGAAGGTGAATTTGTTGATGTTGTAGGTACATCAAAAGGAAAAGGTTTCCAAGGTGTAGTTAAACGTCATGGATTTGCCGGTGTTGGTGGCCAAACACACGGTCAGCACAATAGGGCAAGACACCCTGGTTCAATTGGTGCCTGCTCATGGCCATCAAGAGTATTCAAAGGAATGCGTATGGCTGGTAGAACGGGTGGTAACAGAGTTAAAATCCAAAACCTTACGGTAGTTCGTGTAATAGCAGATAAAAATTTGCTAGTAGTTAGTGGCTCTGTACCAGGTGCCAAAAATTCTTACGTGTTAATTGAGAAGTAAAATGGAGCTTTCTGTATTAAATATCAAAGGTGAGGATACAGGCAGAAAGGTAAATCTTTCTGATGCAATATTTGGACTTGAGCCAAATGAGCATGCAATGTATCTTGACGTGAAGCAGTACTTGGCTAATCAAAGACAAGGAACGCACAAATCAAAAGAGCGAAATGAAGTTGCAGGCTCTACTAAGAAGATCAAGAAGCAAAAAGGAACTGGCGGCGCTCGTGCAGGTAGTATAAAATCCCCTTTGTTTGTTGGTGGTGGTAGAGTATTTGGTCCAAAGCCAAGAAACTACAGCTTCAAGTTAAATAAGAAGCTAAAAGAAGTTGCTCGTTTATCAGCACTTTCTCTATTAGCGAGAGACAATAAAGTTGCACTAGTTGAGTCGTTTACAATCGATACTCCAAAGACGAAAGAACTTATTTCAATTTTGGGTAACTTGAATTCAACTGGTAAGACATTGGTTGTTACTCCTTCAGTAAATCAAAATTTAGTATTATCAGGAAGAAACATTCCTAAAGTAAAAGTAGCAACAGCTTCTGACTTGAATACTTATGATTTACTGAATACTGATAAACTTATACTGGTAGAAGAATCAGTAAACGTATTAGAAAACCTCTTTAGCGCATAATCATGAACGTTCTAAAAAGACCACTAATCACTGAAAAGTATGCTGCCATGAACGAGGTCGGTAAATATGCTTTTGAGGTTGATAAGAAAGCCAACAAAGTAGAAATCAAGAAGGCAGTTGAGAAAATGTATGGTGTTACTGTAGCAAAAGTAGCAACTATGAGATCACTTGGTAAAGTGAAAACAAAGTATACAAAATCTGGCGCTGTTTCTGGTCGTACTTCGTTGATCAAGAAAGCAATCATCACCGTGAAAGAAGGTGAAGTTATAGACTTTTATAGCGGTATATAATTAAGTAGAAATGGCTTTAAAAAAATTAAGACCAACAACACCAGGTCAAAGATTTAGAGTAGCCCCAGCGTTTGACGAGATCACTACGTCTACTCCTGAAAAATCTTTGTTGGCACCAATCAAAAAATCTGGTGGACGCAATAACTCTGGTAAAATGACGATGCGCTATATTGGCGGTGGTCATAAGCAAAAGTACAGAGTGATAGATTTCAAGCGTACAAAACATGGCATTCCAGCTACTGTTAAAACGATCGAATATGATCCAAACAGAACTGCACGCATTGCTTTGGTTTATTACGCAGATGGAGAGAAAAGCTACATTATTGCACCAGCTGGATTACAGGTTGGTACAGTAATAGTTTCAGGATCAGGCAATGCTCCAGAAGTTGGTAACTGCCTACCTTTATCTGAAATTCCTTTAGGTACGATTATTCATAATATCGAACTACAGCCAGGCAATGGTGCAACTTTAGCACGTAGTGCAGGTTCATATGCTCAACTTGTAGCACGTGAAGGCAAATATGCGACTATCAAATTGCCTTCTGGTGAGTTGAGAATGGTATTAGCAAATTGCTATGCAACTGTAGGAACTGTTTCTAACTCTGACCATATGAACGTTAAGCTTGGTAAAGCTGGTCGTAACAGATGGTTAGGTAAGCGTCCAAGAGTACGTGGTGTTGCGATGAACCCAGTTGATCACCCTATGGGTGGTGGTGAAGGTAAATCTTCAGGCGGTCACCCACGTTCACGTAAGGGCTTGTATGCTAAAGGTCTAAAAACCAGAAACAAGAACAAGTATTCTGAAAAACTTATAGTTAATAGAGGAAAGAAAAAATAAATGGCTAGATCATTAAAAAAAGGGCCTTATATTGACTATAGGCTCCAGAAAAAAGTGGATGTAATGAACGAGGCTGGTAAAAAAACAGTTATCAAGACCTGGTCACGCAGATCGATGATATCTCCAGAATTCGTAGGTCATACATTCGCAGTTCATAACGGAAATAAATTCATACCTGTGTATGTTACTGAAAACATGGTAGGTCATAAATTAGGTGAATTTGCTCCAACTAGGAACTTTAGAGGTCACATTGCTAAAAAAGATAAAGGCAAGCGTTAATCATGGAAGCAGTAGCAAGATTAAATAATGTGCCTACTTCTCCTCGTAAAATGAGATTAGTAGCAGGCTTGATACGTGGTAAAAGCGTATCTAAAGCCTTAGGTTTACTTAAATTTGAACCTAACTCAGGTGCGGCAAGGATTGAAAAGCTTCTTTTATCAGCTTTAGCTAACTGGCAGCTGAAAAATGAAGATGCACGCATCGAAGAAGCAAACCTTTTTATCAAGGAGATCTTTGTTAATGAAGGTAAAATGCTTAAGCGTCTTCGTCCGGCTCCACAAGGACGTGGTTATAGAATCAGAAAAAGATCTAACCATGTTACATTGATCATTGATACAATGACTGATGAGCAGATCGAGAAGCAATCAAAGAAATCTAAAAAAGCCAGCAAGTAAGAAATGGGACAGAAAGTAAATCCAATTGGTTTTCGCCTCGGCATCGTTAAAGGTTGGGACTCTAACTGGTATGGCGGCAAAGATTTCGCTGAGAAGCTGATTGAGGATGAGAAAATCAGAAAATATATACTAGCGCGTATTCCTAAAGGCGGTATCTCTAAGATAATAATCGAAAGAACCCTTAAGCGCATCACTATAACTATCAATACTGCACGACCAGGTGTCGTAATCGGTAAAGGTGGCCAGGAAGTAGATAAGATAAAAGAAGAGCTAAAGAAGCTTACAAACAAAGATGTTCAAATCAACATTTTTGAAATTAAGCGTCCAGAGCTAGATGCTAAATTAGTTGGTGAGTCTATTGCTCAGCAATTACAAGCTCGTATCTCTTTCCGCCGTGCCATGAAACAAGCGATTGCATCTGCTCTTCGTGTTGGTGCTGAAGGTATCAAAGTTCAAGTTTCAGGTCGTCTAGGCGGTGCTGAAATGGCCAGAACAGAGCATTATAAAGAAGGTAGAACTCCTCTACATACTTTACGTGCGGATATCGATTACGCATTATCTGAAGCTCAGACAGTATATGGTAAACTAGGTATCAAAGTGTGGATCTTTAAAGGCGAAGTTTATGGCAAAAAAGATCTTACACCAAACGCTGGCTTAGAAAGCAAAGGCGGACCTAGCTCTGCGCCAGGTGATAGACGTGGTGGTCGTAAAAAGACCGATGGTGCTCCAAAGCGCAAACGTCGTCAATAATTGTTCTATAACATTATTAGGTATTAGAAAATGTTACAGCCAAAAAGGACTAAATATAGAAAAATGCAAAAAGGCCGTGTGAAAGGTCTGGCTCATAGAGGCAGTACTATTTCATTTGGTTCGTTTGCGATCAAATCTCTTGAAGCATCATGGATTACCAGCCGCCAAATAGAAGCAGCTCGTATCGCGATGACAAGAGCTATGAAACGTGAGGGTCAAGTATGGATCCGAATTTTCCCTGACAAACCTATTACTAAGAAGCCAGCCGAAGTTCGTATGGGTAAAGGTAAAGGTTCCCCAGAATATTGGGTAGCAGTTGTTAAACCAGGCACTATCATGTTTGAATCTGATGGTGTTACATTAGATGTTGCAAGAGAGTCTCTAAGACTAGCTGCTCAGAAACTGCCAGTTAAAACAAAGTTTGTAGTACGTAGAGATTACGTTGAGAAATAGTATATGAAAAATTCAGAGATAAAAGCTTTGTCTTTAGAAGAGTTAAAAGAGAAGCTTAATACTGAGAGCTCCAACATGCATAACATCCGTTTTGCACATGCTATATCTCCGTTGGAGAACCCGATGAGAATTCGTGAGACAAAGCGTTTGATCGCTCGTCTTAATACAGAGATACGTCGTCGTGAAATTGAAGCTAACTCTTAATACTTAAATTAATCATGGAAGAGAGAAATCTTAGAAAAGAAAGAAGTGGTAAGGTTGTTAGCAACAAGATGGACAAATCTATCACTGTGCTTGTGGAAAGCAGAATGAAACACCCTATGTATGGTAAATTCGTTAGTAAGTCCACAAAATTCATGGCTCACGATGAGAAAAATGAATGCAACATAGGTGACTATGTTAGAATTCAGGAAACTCGTCCGCTAAGCAAGAACAAAAACTGGCGTTTAGTAGAAATAATAGAAAGAGCGAAGTAAAATGATACAGCAGGAATCAAGACTCACAGTTGCGGATAATAGCGGTGCTAAGGAAGTGCTATGCATCCGTGTATTGGGTGGTACTGGTAAAAAGTATGCCTCAATAGGAGATAGAATTGTAGTGACTGTTAAATCAGCTCTTTCTTCTGGTAACGTAAAAAAAGGTACTGTTTCAAAAGCAGTAATTGTAAGAACTAAAAAAGAGGTAAGAAGAAAAGACGGTTCATATATCAGATTTGATGATAATGCTGCAGTTCTTCTTAATGCAAACAACGAACCACGTGGTACGCGCATTTTCGGACCGGTAGCTCGTGAACTTCGTGAAAAGCAATTCATGAAAATTGTTTCGTTAGCTCCTGAAGTTCTATAAACCCTAATTCAGATTAAGATGAATAAGAAAAAACTTCATGTAAAAACTGGCGATACAGTAAAAGTTATTGCTGGTGATGAGCGTGGCAAAACTGGCCGCATTATAGCTGTTAATCTTGAGAAGCAGAAGGTTACTATTGAGGGATTAAATTTAGTTACTAAGCATTCTAAGCCTAGTGCTAATAATCCTCAAGGAGGAATCTCTAAAGTAGAAGCTCCTATCCATGCTAGTAATGTAACTTTAGTAGATGCTAAAGGTGAAACATTTAGAGCTGGAAGCAGAAAAAACAGCGAAGGAAAAACAGAGCGTTATTCTAAAAAAACAGGAGAAGTAATCTAAAATGGCTACTACAAGATTAAAAGAGAAGTATCAGAATGAAGTAGTGCCTGCTCTTAGAGAGAAGTTCCAGTACAAGAACATTATGGAGGTGCCTAAAATCACCAAAATCTCTATCAATAAGGGTATCGGTGCTGCAGTAGCTGATAAAAAATTAGTTGACATAGGAGTAGAAGAATTAACTACTATTACCGGTCAGAAAGCTGTTGCGACGATAGCAAAAAAATCTGTCTCTAACTTCAAATTACGCGAAGGTATGCCAATTGGCGCCAGAGTGACTTTAAGAGGAGAGAAGATGTATGAGTTTTTAGATCGTCTATTAACTATTGCTCTACCTCGTGTGCGTGACTTTAGAGGCGTAAATGAGAAAGGTTTCGATGGCCGTGGTAATTATACTTTAGGTGTTAAAGAGCAAATCATTTTTCCAGAAATTAGCATTGATAAAATTAAATCCATTACTGGTATGGATATCACTTTTGTTACTACAGCTAAAACTGACGAAGAAAGTTATGAATTGCTTAAAGCATTCGGTATGCCTTTCAGTAACATCAAGAAATAAATAACATGGCTAAAGAAGCAGTTAAAGCTAGAGAGCTTAAAAGACAAAAGTTAGTAGCCAAGTATGCTACTAAAAGGGCCGAATTAAAGGCAAATGGTGATTATGATGCATTAGATAAATTGCCTCGTAACGCCTCTCCGGTTAGGTTACATAACCGTTGCAAATTATCTGGACGTCCAAGAGGATATATGAGAAAGTTTGGTATTTCTCGTGTAGTTTTCAGAGAACTTGCAGTAATGGGTAAGATTCCTGGTGTAACTAAGTCGAGCTGGTAAATATTTTCTTAACATACTAAGAAAGTATTAAAGATATTCGTATCTTTGCCGCTCGCTTAGAGTAAGCATTCATTATTTAAGTGATTCGTAATGAACTCAGATCCAATAGCAGATTATTTAACTAGAGTGCGTAATGCTATCAAAGCAAACCACAGAATAGTTGAAATACCATCTAGCAACATAAAAAAAGAGATAACAAAAGTATTGTACGAGAAAGGGTATATTCAAAGTTATAAGTTTGAAGACTCCGCTGTACAAGGTTCTATCAAGATAGCGCTAAAATACAATCCTAACACTAAGCAATCTGCTATTGTTAAATTAGAGAGGATTAGTAAGCCAGGGCTACGTAAATACGCTGGAAGTGAAACTCTACCAAGAGTTTTAAATGGCTTAGGTATTGCCATATTGTCTACTTCTAAAGGCGTAATGACTGAAAAAGAAGCCAGATCACAAAAAGTGGGTGGTGAAGTATTGTGTTACGTTTATTAATTAAGGAGGATAGACAATGTCACGTATAGGAAAATTGCCAATCAGCCTGCCAAGTAATATTGAAGTTAGTATCAATAATGATAATATTGTTACTGTAAAGGGTCCAAAAGGTTCTTTAAGTACTCCAGTAGACAAGGATATTATTGTTAAGCAGGAAGACAACCAAATAGTTGTTGAGCGCCCAACAGAGCAAAAGCGCCATAAAGCAATGCATGGTCTTTACAGATCTCTAATCAACAACATGGTAGTTGGTGTGAGTGAAGGTTATAAGGAGCAACTTGAGCTTGTAGGTGTTGGTTATAAAGCTACTGTTCAGGGTGACGTTCTTGAATTAGCTTTGGGATATTCTCACAATATCTTTATGACTATGCCTTCCGAGATTACTGCTTCTGCAGTAACTGAAAAAGGTAAAGCTCCAGTAATAACGCTGGAAAGCAATGATAAGCAGTTACTAGGTCAAGTTGCTGCTAAAATTAGATCACTACGTAAAGTTGAGCCTTACAAAGGTAAGGGTATCCGCTTTGTTGGTGAAGTAATCAGAAGAAAAGCTGGTAAGACAGCATCTAAATAATTATCATCATGTCTGTTAATAAAGTAACAAGAAGACTTAGAATTAAGAGAAGTATCAGAAACAGGATTTCTGGTACGGCTGAAAGACCGAGACTGTCTGTTTTTAGAAGCAATAAAGCTATCTATGCACAGATCATCGATGATACTACTGGTAAAACAATTGCAGCTGCTTCTTCTGTCAAGATCGAGGATGCTAAAGCAAACATCGAGACTTCAAACAGAGTTGGTAAAGAAATTGCGGCTAAAGCAATAGAGAAAGGTATCACTCAAGTAGTTTTCGACCGCTCTGGTTACCTATACCACGGTAAAGTAAAATCATTGGCAGAAGGTGCTCGTGAAGCAGGCCTTAAATTCTAAAAATTTATGTTGAAGAATAATATACGTAGTGTGAAAGCTAGCGAAATCGAATTAAAAGAGAAAGTAGTAGCTATTAATCGCGTTGCCAAGGTTGTTAAAGGTGGTAGAAGGTTTAGCTTTGCAGCCATTGTGGTTGTAGGTGACGGTAATGGCGTTGTAGGTTACGGATTGGGCAAAGCTAATGAAGTAACTGATGCTATAGCTAAAGGTATCGATGATGCAAAGAAAAACCTAGTGAAGGTCCCTGTGTATCATAATACTGTTCCTCACTCAATGGAAGGAAAGTACTCAGGTGGTTTCGTTTTAGTTAAACCTGCTGCTCCAGGTACTGGTGTTATAGCAGGCGGTGCTATGCGTGCAGTATTAGAAAGTGCTGGCATTAAGGATGTACTTTGTAAGTCTAAAGGATCTTCAAACCCACACAACGTAGTTAAAGCCACTTTCGATGCTTTATCTAAAATGCGTGATCCTTTAGCAGTTGCTCAGCAAAGAGGTGTAAATCTTCAGAAAGTTTTTAACGGTTAATTGAGATGGCTAAGGTTACTATCACACAAATCAAAAGCATTATTGACAGACCTAAAAACCAGAAGCTTACAATTCAAGCTTTAGGTTTAGGTAAGATCAGTAAATCAGTAACTGTTGAATTAACACCTCAGATTGCTGGTATGGTAAACAAAGTTCATAACTTAGTAGAAGTAAAAGAAATTTAACAATGTATTTAAACTCTTTAAAACCTGCAGAGGGCTCTGTAAAGACTCGAAAAAGGATTGGTAGAGGTACTGGATCAGGCAGAGGTGGTACTTCTACAAGAGGTCACAAAGGTGCTAAGTCACGTTCAGGATACTCACAAAAGTCTGGTTTTGAAGGCGGTCAAATGCCTTTACAAAGACGTGTTCCTAAATTTGGTTTCAAAAACATCAATAGAGTTGAGTATAAAGCTATCAACCTTGATGTAATTCAATCATTGGCAGAGTCAACAAATGAGACAGTTTTGAACTTTGACTTTTTCAAAGCACATGGTCTTATTTCTAAAAATGATAAAATTAAAGTTTTAGGTAGAGGTGAGTTAAATAAAGCTGTTGAGATCCATGCTCATGGCTTTTCTCAAACAGCTATCGAATCTATTGAAAAGGCAGGCGGAAAAACAGTTGCGATATAGTAGATATGAAGAAGTTTCTAACAACTATTAAGAACATTTGGACTATAGAGGACCTAAGGGTAAGAATTTTAAATACTCTTGGTTTTATAGCCATATTTAGACTGGGTTCTTTCGTAGTTCTTCCTGGCATTGATCCTAATCAGCTTCAAGCGAATACAGAAGGACTATTCGGTTTGTTAGATACTTTCCTAGGTGGTGCATTTAGCAATGCATCCATCTTTGCATTAGGTATCATGCCTTATATATCTGCTTCGATTGTGTTGCAGCTACTAACTATTGCTGTTCCTTACTTCCAAAAAATGCAGAAGGAGGGTGAATCTGGTAGAAAAAAAATCAACCAAATCACCCGAGTTCTTACTATTGTGATTACTTTAGCTCAAGCTGTTGGCTTTGTTGCGACAATCAACTCTGATGCTATTGTTATTAATACAACATTATTCACAATTACCTCTATGATTGTACTTACTTCTGGTACAATCTTCTGTATGTGGTTAGGTGAGAGAATTACCGATAAGGGTATAGGTAATGGTATATCCATGCTAATCATGATTGGCATCATATCTCGTTTCCCAGGAGCGATTTTGGCTGAAGGCCTTTCAAAACAGTTAAATGGTGTTTTATTATTTATTTTTGAAATTATCGTTCTGTTCTTCGTGGTGATGTCTGTTGTTATGTTAACTCAGGCTATCAGAAGAATCCCTGTTCAGTACGCTAAGCAAGTTGGCGGTAATTCACTTTATAGTGGTCAGCGCCAATTCATCCCTTTAAAGGTAAATGCTGCTGGTGTTATGCCAATAATATTTGCTCAATCATTAATGTTTTTGCCTTCTATGATTGCTTCAATCTGGGCGGATTCAAATGATACTGCGAATTATATTGGTGCTACTTTTTCTGACTTTACTTCTTGGCAGTATAATTTAGTATTTGGATTAATGATTCTTTTGTTCACTTATTTCTATACGGCTATAAGTGTTAATCCAAATCAGATTGCTGATGATTTAAAAAGAAGTGGTGGTTTTATCCCTGGTGTTAAGCCTGGAAGAGCTACTTCAGAATATATTGATACTATTTTAACCCGAATAACTCTTCCAGGAGCTATATATCTTGCCTTGGTTGCTATTTTCCCTTCTATTGCAATGCTTTTAGGTGTAACTAGAGAGTTTTCTCAATTCTTTGGTGGTACATCCCTAATCATTATGGTTGGCGTTGTTTTAGATACTTTACAGCAAATTGAGAGTTATTTATTAATGAGACACTACGATGGCATGATGAAATCCGGTAAACTGAGAGGTAGAACGGAAAACATTGCTATGGTATCTTAATAGATGATATTTTATAAAACTGAAGAAGAAATTGAGCTAATTCGCCAGAGTGCTTTGATATTATCCAAAGCACATGGCGAAATAGCTCTTCTTGTAAAAGAAGGTGTTTCAACTCTTGAGCTCGATAAAAGGGCTGAGGAGTTTATACTTGATCATAACGCTAAACCTTCTTTTAAGAACTACAATGGGTTTCCTTATAGCTTGTGTATTTCAGTAAATTCAACTGTTGTACATGGCATGCCTAGCGAGTATATTCTCAAAGATGGAGATGTAATCTCTGTTGATGCCGGGGTATATTTTAAAGGCTTTCATAGTGACTGTGCTTATACCCATGCCATTGGTAATGTGGATCCTGAAGTACAGAAGCTGTTAACTGTTACAGAGGAATCCTTGTATAAGGGTATCGAAAATGCAACAGTAGGTTCAAGACTTGGAGACATCAGCTTTGCAGTACAGCAACATGCCGAAAATAATGGTTATGGTGTTGTACGTGAACTTGTTGGTCATGGATTAGGGCGGAACTTACATGAGTCTCCCGAAGTTCCTAACTATGGTCGTCGTGGACAAGGTATCAAATTGCAAAATGGCCTTGTTATAGCTATTGAACCTATGGTTAATTTAGGTACTCGGAATATTGTTCAGGAAGATGATGGATGGACTATTAGAACACGAGATAATAAGCCTTCTGCTCATTTTGAACATACAGTAGTTGTCAGAAAAGACAAAGCAGAGATTTTAACAACTTTTGAATATATAAAACAAGCTAAACAACAATAAATGGCGAAACAGTCATCTATAGAGCAGGACGGAACAATCATCGAAGCTTTATCAAACGCAATGTTCCGTGTGGAGCTTGAAAACGGTCATCAGGTTATAGCTCACATTTCCGGTAAAATGAGAATGCACTACATTAAAATCTTACCAGGAGATAAGGTAAAATTAGAGATGTCACCTTATGATTTAACTAAAGGTAGAATTGTTTATCGATATAAATAAATACAATGAAAGTTAAAGCATCAGTAAAAAAGAGAAGTGCTGAGTGTAAAGTTATCCGCCGTAAGGGGAAGCTTTATGTTATCAACAAAAAAAATCCAAGATATAAACAAAGACAAGGATAATTATTAATTATGGCTAGAATAGCAGGAGTAGATATTCCGGATAATAAAAGAGGCGAGATCGCATTAACGTATATTTACGGAATCGGTCGTAATTTGTCTCAATCTATCTTACAAAAGGCCGGGGTGGATCTTGACAAAAAGGTTAAAGACTGGACTGAAGATGAAGCTAATGATATTAGAAATGTCATTGCAGCAGATCATAAAACAGAAGGTGTTTTAAGATCAGAAGTGCAATTGCACATTAAGCGTCTTCTTGATATTGGTTGCTACCGTGGTTTAAGACACCGTAAAGGATTACCTGTACGTGGACAGCGCACGAAAAATAACTCGCGCACTAGAAAAGGCAAGCGTAAGACAGTTGCAAACAAGAAGAAGGCTTCTAAATAATCATTAATCATGGCTCAGAAAAGAAAAGATAAAGCTAAAAAGCGTGTCGTAATCGTTGAATCAATCGGGCAGGTACACATCAAAGCTTCTTTCAATAACATTATTATATCTGTAACCAATAACGCAGGACAAGTTATATCTTGGGCTTCTGCTGGTAAAATGGGTTTCAAAGGTTCTAAAAAGAACACTCCTTACGCTGCACAAATGGCAGCTTCAGATTGCGCTAAAGTTGCTTATGATCTAGGTATGCGTAAAGCTGAAGTTTTTGTTAAAGGCCCTGGTGCAGGTAGAGAGTCTGCCATCCGTACTGTACAAAACTCAGGTATCGAAGTAACTTCTATCAAAGACGTTACACCGCTTCCTCACAACGGATGTCGCCCTCCTAAACGCAGAAGAGTTTAATTTTTAAAGTAGATTAAATAAAATGGCAAGATATACTGGTCCAAAAAGTAAAATCTCCAGAAAATTCAACGAAGAGATTTTCGGTCCTAGCAAGGCATTAAAGAAAAAAGCATACCCTCCAGGGATGCACGGCCGTGGCCGTCGTAAAAAGCAATCTGAATACGCTATACAGTTAGCTGAGAAGCAGAAGGCTAAATATATTTACGGTGTTCTGGAGAAACAATTCGCTAACCTTTTCGAAAAAGCACACAGAAAAGGTGGTATTACTGGTGAGAACTTGTTAATTCTTCTTGAATCAAGATTGGATAACACAGTTTACCGTTTAGGTATTGCTCCTACAAGAAGAGCAGCTCGTCAGCTTGTACTTCATAAGCATATTACTGTAAATGGTGAGGTGGTAAATATTCCATCTTATAGCTTAAAAGTTGGTGAGGCTATAGCAGTAAGAGAGAAATCTAAATCTCTTGAGGCTATTACTACTAGTTTAAGTGTACGTAATGCTCGTGCATTTAGCTGGTTAGAGTGGGACGCAACTCAGATGGTAGGTAAGCTAGTAGCTACTCCTGACCGTGAGCAGATTCCTGAGAAAATTCAGGAGCAGCTTATTGTCGAGCTTTACTCTAAGTAATCAGCTTAATCAATTTTTAACCTTTAACACTGCAAGTATGTCAATATTAGCATTTCAAATGCCAGAGAAAGTCGTAATGGAAAAAGCTGACGACTTTCATGGTTTATTTGAATTCAAGCCGCTTGAAAAAGGTTACGGTGTAACCATTGGTAATGCACTGCGTCGAATTTTGCTTTCTTCTTTAGAAGGATATGCAATCTCTAGCATTCGTATTCCTGGTGTACTGCATGAGTTTTCGTCAGTTGAAGGAGTGGTTGAGGATGTATCTGATATAATACTTAACCTGAAAATGGTTCGCTTTAAAAAAATAGGCGAGGTTTTCGATGATAAGATCACTGTTTCTATAAGCGGTAAAGATGTTTTTACTGCTGGAGATATCAACAACTTTACTTCAAGTTTTGAAGTTTTGAATCCTGAGCTTGTTATCTGCCATTTAGATACAAATATTACTTTAGAGATTGAGCTAACTATTCAGAAAGGTCGTGGTTACGTACCTGCTGATGAGAACAAGGCTCAGGATCAGGTATTTGGTCTTATTGCAATTGATGCTATTTTCACTCCAATCAAGAATGTTAAGTTTAGTGTTGAAAATACACGTGTAGAGCAGAAAACTGACTACGAAAAACTTATACTTGATATTCAGACAGACGGTTCCATACATCCTGAAGATGCATTGAAAGGGGCGGCTAATATTCTGATTCAGCACTTTATGCTGTTCTCTGACAACACTATGACGTTTGAGACTGCTAAGCCTGAAGAAGAGGAGGCCGTTGACGAAGAAATGCTTCACATGCGTAAGGTTCTTAAAACTTCATTGCAGGATATGGATCTTTCAGTTAGAGCATACAACTGTTTAAAGGCTGCTGACATTAAAACGCTTGGCGACCTGGTACAGCTTGATATTTCTGACATGATGAAGTTCAGAAACTTTGGTAAGAAGTCTTTGACTGAACTAGAGAATCTAGTACAGGAGAAAGGTTTAACCTTCGGGATGGATCTTTCTAAATATAAATTAGAAGAAGAATAATAACTTACGGCATAATTCCCGATCCCGTATAGGTTGATCGACGGTATGCCCGTGCACAATTCAAAATAATGAGACACGGTAAAAAAATTAATCATTTAGGTAGAACGGCTTCGCACCGTAAGGCAATGCTTTCAAACATGGCATCGTCTTTAATTCTGCACAAGCGCCTTTCTACTACAGTTGCTAAAGCAAAAGCATTACGTAAGTATGTTGAGCCTCTGCTAACAAAGTCAAAGAACGATACTACTCACTCCAGAAGAACTGTCTTTGCTTATTTGCAAAATAAAGAGTCTATCAAGGAGCTTTTTGATGAAGTAGCTGCTAAAATAGCAGGAAGACCAGGTGGTTATACTCGTATCCTTAAAACAGGCTATAGATTAGGTGACAATGCAGAAATGTGTGTTATCGAGCTTGTTGATTACAACGAGGACATGCTGTCAGCTTCAGCTTCTGCTTCTACAGGTGCTAAGAAAACCCGTCGTCGTTCTTCTGGTAAGAAGAAAGATGAGGCTTCTTCTCCAGAGACAAAAGCAGCTGCAACTGATGCAAATGATGAGGCGAAAGATGCTGAATAAGCTAAGCCTATAAATATTTTGAAAGGGACATGACGTTAGTCGTGTCCCTTTTTTATTTTTGTAGCAAATCTTTATAATGAAAAAGCACATAACATCTGAAGCTGTTCTTTTACTTGAAGACGGCACAATTTTTAGAGGCAAAAGCCTCGGACGTATCGGTACATCTGGTGGTGAACTTTGCTTTAATACTGGCATGACTGGCTATCAGGAAATATTTACAGATCCATCTTATTATGGGCAAATGGTGGTTACTACTGTTTCGCATGTAGGTAATTATGGTGTGCAGCATCAGGAGGTTGAGTCTGGTAAAGTTCAGATTAGTGGTTTAGTATGTAAAGACTTTTCACATCACTTTTCCCGCAATACTGCTGAGGGTTCTTTGCAGGACTATTTCGTCGACGCTGGCATAGTTGGTATCTGCGAAATTGATACCAGAGCCTTGGTGCGCCATATCCGGGATAAAGGTGCCATGAATGCTATTGTGTCTTCTGAGATAACTGATATTGAAGAGTTGCGTAAGAAGTTGGCGGAAGTGCCGTCTATGGATGGTTTAGAGCTTGCTTCTCATGTAAGTACACCGCAATCGTATGATCAAAAACCTGAAGAAGTAAAGTATAAAGTTGCGGTGTTGGATTTGGGCGTAAAGCGCAACAGCTTGAATAATTTGGTAGCGCGGGGATGCGAGGTAAAAGTTTTCCCTTTCAATACATCTTTTGAGGAGATGGAGACCTGGAACCCGGATGGTTACTTTATTTCAAATGGGCCCGGTGATCCTGCTGCTACCAAAGTAGCCATTGAGAGCGTTAAGCAAATCCTGGAAAAAGAAAAACCAATGTTCGGTATTTGTATGGGGCATCAAATGCTGGCACAAGCCAATGGCATTAGCACCTATAAAATGCATAATGGGCATAGAGGGTTAAACCATCCAGTAAAAAACCTTTTAACAGGTAAAAGCGAGATCACCAGCCAAAACCACGGATTCGTAGTCGATTCTGAACAACTCAAGAACCATCCTGACGTTGAGGTTACGCATATAAATTTAAATGATAATACGGTTGAAGGTATCCGAATGAAAACTAAACCTGCGTTTTCGGTGCAGTATCATCCGGAGTCTTCTCCTGGGCCGCATGACTCGACTTATCTTTTTGATGACTTTATAGCCCTTTTAGAGCAAAGTAAAAACAAGTAAAACTATAGTTAAAACCAAATCTATGAGTTTGATAACAGACATTAAAGCAAGGCAAATCTTTGATTCCAGAGGCAATCCTACTGTAGAAGTAGATGTAATAACGGAAAGCGGTGTTTTAGGCCGAGCAGCCGTGCCATCTGGAGCATCAACTGGTATACACGAGGCAGTTGAGCTAAGAGACGGCGACAAAGGCAAGTACATGGGCAAAGGTGTACTGCAGGCTGTGAAGAATGTGAATGAAAAGATTGCAGAAGAGCTTGTTGGTTTTCCTGTGTATGAGCAAAACCTGCTTGATAAAATAATGGTTGAGCTGGATGGGACTGCCAATAAAGGTAATTTAGGTGCCAATGCCATACTTGGTGTTTCGCTTGCTATGGCACGCGCTGCTGCCCTTGAGCTTAACATGCCGCTTTACCGCTATGTTGGTGGTGTTAATGCTAACACTTTGCCAGTACCGATGATGAACATTCTGAACGGTGGCAGCCATGCAGATAATGCTATCGACTTTCAGGAGTTTATGATCATGCCTGTTGGTGCTCCTTCTTTCTCAGAAGCACTACGTATGGGTTCTGAGGTTTTCCATCACCTGAAGAATGTACTTAAGAAGAAAGGACTTTCTACTAACGTAGGTGATGAAGGTGGCTTTGCTCCAAACATTGCATCTAACGTAGAGGCTATTGAGGTTGTATTGCAAGCCATCGAAGCTGCTGGTTATAAGCCAGGAGACGACATGATGATTGCCATGGACGCAGCAAGTTCTGAGTTCTACGATAAGTCTACAGGCCTTTATACTTTCAAAAAATCTACAGGCGACAAACTTACATCTTCTGAAATGGTAAGCTACTGGAAAGAGTGGACTGAAAAGTACCCGATAGCTTCTATAGAAGATGGTATGGATGAGGACGACTGGAAAGGCTGGAAAGAGCTGACACAATCTATTGGCGACAAAGTACAGCTAGTAGGCGATGATCTGTTTGTAACAAATGTAGAGCGTCTGCAGCAAGGTATAGATCAAGGTGTGGCTAACTCAATCCTGATCAAAGTAAACCAGATTGGCACGTTAACTGAAACAATCAACGCCATCAACCTTGGTTTGCGCCACGGGTATAAGAGCGTAATGAGCCACCGTTCTGGTGAAACTGAAGATAACACGATCGCAGATCTTGCAGTAGCGTTAAACACAGGGCAAATAAAAACAGGTTCTGCTTCCCGCTCAGACAGAATGGCTAAGTATAACCAGTTGCTTCGCATTGAAGAGGAGCTGGGAGAAGTGGCATACTTCCCTGGGAAAAAGTTCTAATACTTCAGTTATAAAAATATTTATAGCTAAGGCTGTGGGTTTTATGACTCACAGCCTTATTTTTGTATAAGTCCTCTTATAAAAGTGTTTATGATCAAGCGCATTCCAAAGTTTTTCCGCAATTACTATTTTATTACCACAGCTGCGTTTCTGGTTTGGATGCTCTTCTTTGATTCAAATGATTTTATCACGCAGTTTCAGATGAAAAAGGAGCTGAGCAGGCTTGAGTCTGAAAAGCAGTATTACCTGGACAGGATTGATGAGGTGCAGAAAGACCGTAGAGAACTGCTGAGTAACCAGGAACTACTCGAGAAATTTGCCCGTGAGAAATACTTGATGAAGAAACCTAATGAAGAGGTGTTTATAGTAGTGCCTCAGAAAGAAGATTAATAGCAGGCAAGTATAGTCTGATTCTGTAGCCGCGTTAGGTGTTCTGCCTTTGAGGCCAATCCCTCCCCAAATTATTCGTAACTTTGTGCCACGTGCCGCTGTTCTTTAGCAGAGGCCTAATGTAAATTATAGACTATGGCAAAAGTTGCAATAAACCTTTCAACAGGTTCCATACAGCAGGAAGAAATAATAGTAGGAATAGATTTAGGAACGACAAACAGTTTAGTAGCCTACATCCATCCGGAAGATAGAAACCCTATTCCGATAAACGACCAGGGGCAAGGTGCTATTGTACCTTCTGTTGTGCATTTTTCGCAAAACGGCGATACAATAGTGGGTACTGAAGCAAAAGATTACCTCATCACGGATCCGGCAAACACCATCTACTCTGTTAAGCGCCTGTTGGGCAAATCATATAAAGACCTGGGTGAGCACAAAGATTACTTTGGGTATAAGATAATCGATGACAACAGCGAAGGTTTGGTTAAAGTACGTGTTCAGGACAAGTTTTACTCTCCGATAGAGCTTTCAGCGGAGATACTGAGAGAGCTGCGCGAACGTGCTGAGCACTCCCTAAAAACTCCGGTTAACCGTGCGGTTATAACCGTGCCCGCATACTTCAACGATTCACAGCGACAGGCCACCAGAGATGCCGGTAAACTGGCAGGTTTAGAAGTGCTTCGTATCGTGAACGAGCCAACGGCTGCAGCGCTTGCCTATGGTATCGGTATAGACCCTAACGAGGAGAAAACTGTAGCGGTATATGATTTAGGAGGTGGCACATTTGATATTTCTGTACTTAGCATACATCAGGGCATTTTTGAGGTGCTTTCTACTAATGGCGATACTTACCTGGGGGGGGATGACTTTGATCGTGCCATTATCAACCATTGGATACAGAATAACGAACTAATTGCAGACACAGTAAACCAGGACAAGAACCTGTCGCAGGAGCTGCGTTTGAAGGCAGAAGAAGCAAAGCGAACGTTAAGTACACAGGAAGTATACACAGGCACAATAGGCGGCAAAATAGACTGCCACATAGAGCGGCATACGTTTGAGACCCTTATTACACCAATCGTAAACAGAACCATTGAAAGCTGCCGCATGGCCATGAGCGATGCAAAGCTGCAGCAAGAGCAAATTGATGCTGTGATTATGGTAGGCGGCTCTACGCGTGTGCCATTAGTATACGAGGCAGTATCAGCGTTTTTCGGGAGGTCTGCTAACAACTCGCTTAACCCCGACGAGGTAGTAGCTCTTGGTGCTGCCATACAAGCCGACATACTTGCCGGTAACCGCAAAGATATTTTGTTGCTAGATGTAACGCCCTTAACATTAGGTATAGAAACAATGGGCGGCTTGATGGACCCAATCATACCCCGCAACTCTAAGATCCCGACAAAAGCTGGACGCCAGTACACAACATCTGTAGACGGGCAAGTGAACATGAAAATCTCTGTTTACCAGGGAGAGCGCGACCTTGTAAAAGAAAACCGTAAGCTAGCCGAGTTTGATCTGAAAGGTATACCAGCCATGCCAGCCGGTTTCCCGAAAGTGGATGTTAACTTTATACTTAATGCCGATGGTATACTTAAAGTAGAAGCCATTGAACTGCGTTCTGGTGCACGGCAGGAGGTAGAAGTAAAGCCACAGTATGGTTTGACGGATGAACAGGTAGAGCAGATGCTGATGGACTCTATGGTAAATGCCAAAGACGATGTAGCGGCACGCATGCAGATAGAGGCGCGGTCTACAGCAGAGCAGATGCTATACCAGGTAGAGCGGTTTGTGCAGAAAAATGGCGAGCACCTGACAGGGGAGGAGATACAGTTAACAAATAAAAACCTGCAGAACCTAAGAGATGTGTTGGCCGCTGGTGGCGATAAGGATGCAATTTATGCGGCCATAGATGTGCTGGAGGAACAAACCAGCCCGTTTGCTGAGCGTGTTATGCAAATATCCATTAAGCAGGCCATGCAAGGCAAAAAGATAGAGTAAGTAAAATAACCATACTTAAAACAAAAGTGCCGGCAGCTAAAACTGCCGGCACTTTTGTTTTGTCTGCTACAAGTATAAACCAATAATACAGGTGTGCTATACAATCAGTACAATTATAGCACGAGTTTTAAAAGCGTTGCCATACAAATAGGTGCTGGCTGTACAGTTATACTTTAAAGGAACTTAAGCTTGAATTTTTGAGCCAACGACTCTAAATCGCGCTCTACAGGTGCCAACAAGGGGATGCCTTTTTTAAGCCTTTTCTCTGTCATTTCACGTTCCGGGTCGCCGGGTATAACTACGCACTTCTCACCTTTCACCACATTCGCTTTCCGGAACGTTTCTATCCAGTTATCCATGTGTGCTTTAAAATCATCTGCTGGCCTGAAAGCATCGATGCGCATAGCACCCAGAAAATGACCAATACCTTCGCCAACCGGGTTTTCTGGTGGAGACAAAAAGCTAACAAACGGAGGTACCCACGGGCCATAGTTAGCTCCCGAAAGCACCGCTGAAAAAATATCAACTATAGAGGCCAGCGCATAGCCTTTGTGGCTGCCGTGCGTTTTATCGCTACCTAGTGGCAGCAAAGCACCGCCATCTTTTAACTCGTTTGCATTCGTAGAGCGTTCTCCGTCTTTTGTCTGTATCCAACCTGCAGGCGCTTTCTTTTCTTTGCGTTGCAAAATTTCAAGTTTACCGTTTGCTGCAGAGGCCGTGGCAAAGTCGGCTACAAAAGGAGGTTGGTTTTTTGTAGGTACGGCTACTGCTATCGGGTTAGTGCCTAGCATTCTATCTGTAGAAAAGGTAGGAGCTACCAACGGTGAGGCATTGGTCATGGCCATGCCGATCATATCGGACGCTAAGGCTTCCATGGCGTGTATACCAGCAATACCAAAGTGGTTTGAGTTTTTAACCGATACCCAGCCTGTACCTACCTGCGCTGCTTTGGCAATGGCAATTTTCATGGCCTGTGGTGCTACCACAAGGCCTAGGCCACCGTCTCCGTCTACTGTTGCGGTACTGGGCGTTTCGTGTACAATACGCACGTTTGGGGTAACGTTTATGCGGCCTGCTTCCCAAAGGCGCACGTAACCGCTAAGGCGGGCCACGCCATGCGAATCTACACCGCGAAGGTCTGCCTCTAATAAAACTTCCGTAGCTAGTTTGGCATCTTCAGGAGGGCAGCCCATGCTCAGGAAGACTTCCTGTGTAAAATTGAATAGTTGTTTATAGGAATACATAAAGGATACACGCTGTTAAAAGGCAGCAAATTAAGAAAATATCAAACCAATGGCTCAACTTTATACTTTATATAAAGGAGCGTACCAATTTTATACTTGTTTTTAAATGCTGATAACGAGTTAAATATATACTTTTTCTATACTTTCGTGGATTCAACGATTTTGTGGAACAGATTTTGTCTTGGGCAAATCAGGTTCTAAAGGATTTGCTATATGAAACAAGCTCTACTTCTTTTTTCGCTGTTGCTGGCTGTACTAACTGTACAGGCACAAACCAAGGTTATCTTCGAGGAAAACACCTCAGATTCATACTTGATGAAGCATGGTAACAGCAACCAGGCCCCTCTTAACAGCATGTTATCTATATTGGGTAATGCCCCGGTTACAGCCAAAGGAGGTGGACGCCCAACGCGCATTCCAGAATTTACGGTGCGCCTGGAGCAGCATGCCCGCATCACCGATGCCGGTGATAACCTACTGCTGCAGGTTCATCTTAAAAGCGTTGCTGTAAGCGGCGACATCTACAACAAGGGTTTTGACTTAGGTGATGTACTTAAGCCGGAGGAACTGAAGTATAAAGTATGCCTGCTTAACAGCAAAAACGAGAAGGTTAAAGAATATGCAAACCAACGCGTGCAGCTGTACGGCAGCAACCAGAAAATACTGGAGGTTACGATACCCGATACTGCCGCAGCGCAAGGGTATAAACTTAAGCTGGAGGAGAAGGAGGTAATTTATACTACTGCAACTGAAGCTCGCCTGAAAGAACGTCTGAGCCTGGTTAAAGAATACTTTGCAGTTGAGGCTAAGATACAGCAAGCCCTGCAGGAGGTAGCGCATATACGCCCGGATGACGTGGACCGGATAAACCTGCAGGACCGCAACCTAAAAGGAATGGAAGTACTGCATGCCAGCCTGAAGAGCCAATTAGCTAATAAGCTGGACCTTGAAAAGAACGACCCACAACGCCTGAACTATAAACTTGCGCAACTGCAGGAAACGCTACAAAACCGCCGCAGCGCCATTAACCATACATTGGCTACCCTGGATCAACAGTTTTTCAACCGCGGTTTAGGTATGATGAAGCAAGGTAACCGCTCAGGGGCCCAGGTATACTTTGCCAAATCAGTAGAGGCTAACCCGCGCTTTGCACCAGCACACGTAGAGCTGGCCCGGCTGGATTTTATGAATGGCTACATACGCGAGGCATCTAACCGTAACCGCGATGTACTAACCAGCATGCGCGTTGACCGCGAGACGGAAGCAGTTGCGTTGGATTTGATGCACGATATTTATGGAGCAATCATTACTAGTGGCAATACCTTAACTACACGCGGTGATTACCATAATGCTTTGGCTTCTTATGCCGAGGCCAGAGACTTGTGCAGTACTATTCGCGGCCTTCGCTGTAACATGACCGCCCTGAACGATGGCGAAAGCAGAGCCGCTATGGGAGCCTATCGTGCCTTGATAGATAATGGAAAGCGCCTGCTGTCGCGCAATGATTTAAGAGAGGCAGAGCGCGTGGCAGAAGAAGCTTTGGCTTTTCAGCAGGATTACGACTTTATACTTAGCCGTGAACAGGAGGCAGCTAACTTAATGGGCCAGGTAAAATTCCAGTACTACCTGCAGCACATTGATCTGGGCAAGCGCTACCTGAGCCAGCAAAACTACAGCGCTGCCCTTAGCGAGTTTGAGGGAGCTTTGGAACTGGAAAACCGTTATACTTTTAAGCCGGTGCAGGAGTTAGGTGGTTTGGCCCGAAAAGCTGCAAAGCCTATACTTTTAGCGAAGCTAACCGAGGGCTATGAGCAGGCCATGGGAAACAGGTTAAGCAATGCCCGTGCAACAGCATCTGCTGCCGTGGCCATGCAAGACCGTTATGGGTTACAAAGCGATACTGAAGTGCTAGGCAAGTATAACCTGCTCCGTGAGCGCATTTTTACCCAGGAGTGCGTTAACACACAGGCCGCTTACGACAAGCATTTTCAGAATGCCAAAGAGTTGATGCAGCAAAGAAAATACATTGCTGCCGATCAGGCTTTTGTGGCTGCCATAAAAGCTGCAGAAGAGAAAACAGACTGCAGCATAGCCACCTTTACAGCCCAGGATGGCCGCACCGAGATATTGGCAGCTGCTACCTACCAACGCATGCTGGAAGATGTAAACCGCCATGTTTCTGCCAAGCGTTATGCTGATGCGGTGCAATTATATGAGCAGGCCCGCGCTTACTACCTGGATAAAGGTGTTGGTAAATTCGGTTTAAATCATGTGTCGCTTTTCAATTTTGCGAGAGAGCATAAAAAGCAGGATTTTGCATCTCATGTTGTATCGTATTTTGCCAGCCAGCAAGAGGAAGGTGTTGCGACACAATTGCTAACCTCGCTGCTAGACAAAGGCTATGCAAAACGCAAAACGAAGAAAGTGCAGGAGCAAATTGGCAGGCAGCTGGCTTTAAAGGATATTCAGAACAGAGCGTTACAAGAGGCAAAAGTATCCGCAGCCCAGCATACGCAAAACCATAAGGGCCTGAAGAAGCTGCGCAAGGCCTACGAGAAAGAACGGAAACGATTGGCAAAGCTTGGGTAGCTTTACAGATATTAATGTTGCAGCCCCGGAGTTTATACTTCCGGGGCTGTTTCTTTTCTGTTGTACCGGGTCCAACCACCCCTTTATCCCCTCCTTATCCAAGGCGGGGAATTTTCTTACTAATTCAACTGCATCAATAATAGCAACTATACATCATTTGTCATCCTGTCAAGTATCTTGGTAGAAGGGAGGTTAAGCTGAAGCAACAGGGTTTATACTTGTTCTAAAGTAATGAAGAAGTTCCCCGCCTTGGATAAGGAGGGGCCAGGGGTGGTTAGATCTGATTAGGGTAAGTGTTAGGCAGTACCTACATACTAGCCAGCGCCTGCTGCAGCACACCCTCTTTCAAGGCATAAGCTGACACGCGAATCTCCTGCAGGTTATACTTCTGTAGTACAAAATCGACAACTATACTTGCCAGCACGATCATGTCCACGCGCATCTCCAGCATACCGGGCATAGCCAGGCGTTCATCGTGGTTTTTGCTAAGCAACTCCTGGTGTACTGCGTAGTAGTCTGCAACGGCTAGATAAGAGGCGGCCGGTTGTGCCTGTTGGCGAGAGGTGTCGCCTTTGCCTAAAGCGTTAATGTCGCAGATGGTGTCGAAAGTGCCGGAGGAGCCTACGAGTATAGTTGGTTTATACTTTGCAATGGCAGCAGTTAATGGCTGCAGCTTTTCCTCCAGGTATGCTTTTTCGGCGGTTATACTTTCAAGAGCAATCGGGTCTTCGGTAAAGAACTGGTCCATCAGGCGCTGGGCTCCAACTTCAAAACTCTGCTTCCAGAAGATCTCCTGTGCGTTGCAAAGTATAAACTCCACGCTGCCGCCACCAATGTCCATGATCAAAGCCGTCTTCTCATCCAGCACACCGGCAGAGCGTACGCCATAATAGATCAGCTCTGCTTCGCGGGCTCCATTTATTACTTCTACCTGTATGTCGGTTTGCTTATAGATGTCTTTTACAAAATCGTCGCCATTGGATGCGTTTCGCACCATACTCGTAGCCATGGCACGAACTGTCTCCACGCCATGCGCATCAATCTGTTTCCGGAAATCTCTTAGCGTTTTAAGAGCACGTTCAGATGCCTCAGGTGTTATAGCTCCGTTGCTGATGCCTCCTTGCCCCAAACGCACCGGTACTTTGGTTCTTACAAAATCATGCAGCTTCCCATCTTCGCCTACTTCTGTAATAAGCAGGTGAAAGGTGTTGGTACCCATGTCGATTAGTGCGAGGCGGTTTTTCATTGGTGTTTATTAGTTGGTGATTGTTTAAAGTATGGCGCAAGTGTTAAGCATTAAGCGTCACTTGCGCCTGTACATGCTGGCAAGTCTTCAGACTTATGAAAGTATAAAGTAGGGCATACTGAAGTATGAAGACTCCTTGTTATGGCACTTCACAAGTCATGCTGCTTTTAGGACTTGTGCCAGTAGCAATTTTAATTTAAAAACTATATTAATCTCTAATTCTATGTGCTATACCAATTAATAAATTAGCTGACTTGGTTCTAACCTCACCATTATTATAAACAGGAACTGCACTAATATTGTAAAGCCCAAGATTATAGCGTAGCTCCATTGTTACTAACACTTTGTCGGTTACTTTGACTCCGGCACCGAGACCTGTTGTAATACCTAAATCCAGTTTTCTGTTATCTCCTGTACGATCTTCTCGGGAGCCAGGCTGTATATCAGAATCTTCTATAATATTAGTTTGCTTTAGTAAATATCCCAAGTAAGGGCCTGCATTTACAAAGAAGACTGGATTATCACCCAAAGTTATTTTGGCTAGCAATGGTAGCGTTAGATAATCATATGTGGATCTACCTGTTGCTGTTCCAAACTTAGTACGTGACTCATCAATTTGTTGAACTTGGAAGGTTACACCCTTTCTTTCAAAAGCAAGCCCGGAGCGAAAAGAGAGCAAGTCTGTGAAGTGATATTCAAATGAAACACCAGAAGAGAAATTGATTGCCTTCTTGGTGTATCCGCCTTTCTCAGCAAAGTCATTCCCCCAAAATGAAGACCTGTTTGGACCACCCTCTATACCTATTCTTATGGCATTGCTTTGCGCAAAAGAAACTGTGGAGCTCAGAATTAGAACCACTCCCAGTACAAGTAAAATTTTGTTCATGTGTATTTTTTCAAAAATTCTAGTGCAAGCACTACTTTACATGTTAATTAACTTTGATTTTATACTTACCTCCCCACCGAAGTAAACCTAAAGAACGTACCTAATGGCAGTTTACGCTCACCGCCATCCAATAAGTATAATTCACCCAGTTCTTCGTTCTTTACCATCTCCCCAAATGTGCCGCGCATTAGGTTGTCGAGTACCAGCGCCGAGAAGCCCATCGAGTATAGGTTGATGAGCAGGAAATAATCGGTGCCGTCCAGCATTTCGCGGCAGAGTTTGATCATCTCATTCAGTTCGTCTTCCAGTTGCCATTTTTCGCCGTTAGGACCGCGGCCGTAGCTTGGCGGGTCCAGAATGATGCCGTTATACTTGTTGCCGCGCTTTACTTCGCGGCGGGCATACTTCATAGCGTCTTCCACTATCCAGCGCACGTTATCCAGGTTGCTGGCTTCCATGTTGTCGCGGGCCCAGAAGTTAACCTGCTTGATAGAGTCGAGGTGGGTGACGTCGGCACCGGCAGCTTTGGCAGCTAACGTGGCGGCGCCGGTGTAGGCAAACATGTTTAGCACCTTTGGCTGTGACGCTTTTAGCTTACGGGTGGTATCGTAAATAAACTTCCAGTTGCTGTCCTGCTCCGGAAACAGGCCTACATGCTTAAACGAGGATAAGCCCAGTCTGAACCGTAGTTTCAGGTCGTTATACTTGTAGTCTATGAACCATTGCTCCGGCATTCCTTTCTTCAGTTTCCATTGGCCTTTTTCCTGGCTGCCTTTGTCGCGGGTAAAAACGGCATTGGCCATGCGTTGCCACTCCTGCTCAGGCAGATGCTTGTCCCAGATAGCCTGTGGCTCAGGGCGTGCTATATAATGCTGGCCAAAGCGCTCCAGTTTTTCAAAATTTCCGGAATCAACCAACTCATAGTCAGCCCAATTTTCTGTTGTTAAAAAGGAATACATATCTTTGTCGTTTATTTCGGGCTGAGCGCCACTTAGGCAAAATTACTCATAATCCGCTTAACCATAAAAAGTGCACGCTTCCGATGTTACATTTGTTTCATATACATGGCAATTAGCTTTTACAAATACCAGGGCACGGGCAACGACTTCGTGATGGTAGACAACCGTAAACTTGCTTTCCCGGCAAACGACGAGGCCTTCGTGAAATCACTTTGCGACCGCCGTACAGGTGTTGGCGCAGATGGGCTTATACTTTTGCAGGATCACCCGGACTACGACTTCGAAATGGTATACTTTAATGCCGATGGACGTTTGGGGTCTATGTGCGGAAACGGAGCACGCTGCACCGTGCGCTTTGCAAGGCAATTAGGTGTGATAGAGGACGTGGCCTGCTTTCTGGCAGCAGACGGCGAGCACCAGGCAAGTGTAGAGCGTGACCTTATCCAACTTAGGATGAACGATGTAGCAAGCGTAGAGCAGATTGGCGAAGATTATTTTCTGAATACCGGATCTCCGCACTATATACGCTTTGTAGATAGCGTGGAAAACCTCGATGTATATGAGGAAGGTCGCGCCATTCGCTACAACGATCGCTTTAAAGCAGACGGTACCAACGTTAATTTTATGCAGCGCCTTGGTGGTGATGAAATTTTTGTGCGCACTTACGAGCGTGGTGTAGAAGACGAAACATTATCGTGTGGCACAGGTGTAACAGCCGCTGCTTTGGTGGCAGGTTTAAAAGGTATGCAGAGCCCGATTAAAGTAAAAACGCTGGGTGGCAACCTGCAGGTAGCTTTTGAACAAGCAGGCGATGGCTTTAAGTATATCCATTTAATTGGGCCGGCTAAGCAGGTATATACTGGTGTTATCAGCGCATAAAGAACAAAACTATACTTTACACAGAGGCTTTTGGCAGGTAAAATTGCCGGGAGCCTTTTCTTTTTGTAGCTTAGTCTAAAGTATAAAAGAGTAAACCGTGTTTCTTAAAACAGACCATACTTACCTGCGCGCCCTCGAGCCAACTGACCTGGATTTTCTGTATACTTTAGAAAACGATATCTCAGTATGGCATGTGGGCAATACACTTACGCCATACTCAAAATTTGTGCTGGAGCAGTACCTCGAAAACGCAGCCCTGGATATTTATACTATAAAGCAGCTGCGCCTGGTTATTTGCAACGCTGACCACATGGCTGTAGGCGCTGTAGACCTGTTCGATTTTGAGCCCATGCACCGCAGAGCAGGAGTAGGCATCGCTATCGCCCCGGGCCACCGCAAAAACGGGCATGCCTCCGATGCCTTACAGCTGCTGCTCCGCTACTGCCAAAGCACGCTTCACCTGCACCAACTATACTGCTCGGTTACTGCTGGCAACCTTAAAAGTATAAACCTGTTCACTAAAGCCGGTTTTCAAAGTATAGGCATCCGTAAAGACTGGCTGCGCACCCTCGATGGCTGGGAAGATGTAGTGGAATTTCAGAAGGTACTTTAGGTGTTAGTACGAGTATACTCTCAAAGTGCTTTCCGGGCTAAGGGGAATTTAAACAAAGAGCCGGTAGCCTGCTTCTCCTGCCACAATGCCACGCTTCACCTGTTTCTGGCATAGGCTATTAAGCCGCTGAAGTATAAATAGTTTGTTTGCTATACTTCTCCGGTAAATATGGCAGATAACCTATTCAGGAGTTAATATGGTATTGTTTTAGTACAGAATGTTAGATATATCGGAAAAACAGCTATTTTTGACGATATTGCAAACAGAAGATTTCATTTAAGAACAACAGACACAGATGTTTGATTTTTTCGGTAAAACCGTTGCGAAACTATTCGGAACCAAATCCGACAGAGATATAAAAGAGGTACTACCTTATGTATCTAAAGTAAACGAAGAGTACGCAAAACTTAGCGGCCTTACTGACGACCAGCTTCGCCAGAAGACCTATGAAATAAAAGGTATTATTGATGAGCGCCTGAAGCCCATTGATGAGCAAATAGCGGCCTTGCACAAGCGTGTTGCCGACGAGCCAGAGCTAAATATCGTTCAGAAAGAGAATATCTTCTCTGAAATTGATGAACTGGAGAAGCAGCGTAACAAAGACCTGGAAGTAGTGCTGATGGAAGTGCTGCCGGTAGGCTTTGGCGTTGTGAAAGAGACGGCCCGCCGCTGGAAGGAAAACGGCCAGTTAGTAGTAACTGCTACCGACATGGACCGCCAACTGGCTGCCCGCAAGGCAAACGTAAAAATAGACGGCGATAATGCCATCTGGGCAAATAAATGGGAAGCTGCCGGCAACGAGATAACCTGGGACATGCTACACTACGATGTGCAGCTGATTGGTGGTATCGTGCTGCACCAGGGTAAAATCTCTGAGATGGCTACCGGTGAAGGTAAAACCTTGGTGGCAACTTTGCCAGCATACTTAAATGCCCTTGCCAAGCGCGGTGTACACGTAGTTACCGTAAACGACTACCTTGCCCGCCGTGACTCGGAGTGGATGGCACCTTTGTTTGAGTTCCATGGCCTGACCATCGACTGTATCGACAAGCACCAGCCAAACTCTGAATCCCGCCGCAATGCTTACAAAGCAGATATAACTTACGGTACAAACAACGAGTTTGGCTTTGACTACCTGCGCGACAACATGGCCCGTGAACCACAGGACCTGGTACAGCGCAAGCACCATTATGCCATGGTGGATGAGGTGGACTCTGTATTGATTGACGATGCCCGTACGCCACTTATTATTTCAGGCCCGGTGCCACGCGGCGATGAGCACGAGTTTTACCAACTGAAGCCGCGCATTGCGATGCTGGTTGAGGCGCAGCGTAAAGTTGTACAAAACTTCCTGACAGATGCCAAGCGCCAGATTAAAGAAGGGAACACACAGGATGGTGGTCTATCATTGTTCCGTGCTTACCGTGGTCTGCCTAAGAGCAAGCCGCTGATCAAGTTCCTGAGCGAAACAGGTAACCGTGCGATCATGCAGAAAGTGGAGAACCATTACCTGCAGGATAACTCCCGTATGATGCCAGAGGCTGATGAGCCACTATACTTCACCATCGATGAGAAGCACAACCAAATAGAGCTTACAGAGAAAGGTGTTGACTTGATCACAGGCCAGGGCGAAGACCCGAACTTCTTCATTATGCCGGATATCGGAGTGGAGATAGCTGAGATTGAGAACAACAAAGCACTTGCGCATGAGGAGCAACTGCATGCTAAAGAAAAGCTGATTGCTGATTTCCAGGAGAAGTCAAAGCGTATCCATACAATCAACCAGCTACTAAAGGCTTATACTTTGTTCGAGAAGGACACAGAGTATATTGTAACGCCAGATAACAAGGTAAAGATTGTAGATGAGCAGACAGGCCGTGTAATGGAAGGCCGTCGTTACTCAGATGGCTTACACCAGGCCATTGAAGCAAAAGAGAATGTGAAGGTAGAAGATGCCACACAGACCTACGCTACAGTTACGCTACAGAACTACTTCCGTATGTACCACAAGCTTTCTGGTATGACGGGTACTGCCGAAACAGAAGCAGGTGAGTTCTGGGACATCTACAAACTGGATGTGGTAGTAATACCTACCAACCGCCCAATCTCAAGAAAAGACGAGCACGACAAAGTATATAAAACAGTTCGCGAAAAGTATAACGCCGTTGCCGACGAGATTGTGCAGCTGACAGAAGCTGGCCGTCCTGTACTGGTTGGTACAACTTCAGTTGAGATATCAGAGCTATTGAGCCGTATGCTTACGCTGCGCAAAATCAGGCACCAGGTACTTAACGCTAAGATGCACCAGAAAGAAGCCGAAATTGTGGCCGAAGCTGGTAAGCCAGGTACCGTTACGATAGCTACTAACATGGCTGGTCGTGGTACCGATATTAAACTTGCTCCAGAGTCTAAGGCTGCAGGTGGTCTGGCTATTATTGGTACAGAGCGCCACGAGTCTCGCCGCGTAGACCGCCAGTTGCGTGGTCGTGCCGGTCGTCAGGGTGACCCGGGTTCTTCACAGTTCTTTGTGTCTCTGGAGGATAACCTGATGCGCTTGTTCGGCTCGGATCGTATTGCCCGCCTGATGGACCGCATGGGTCTGGAAGAAGGCGAAGTGATTCAGCACTCTATGATCACGAACTCTATTGAGCGTGCGCAGAAGAAAGTGGAGGAGAACAACTTTGGCATGCGTAAGCGCCTGCTGGAGTATGACGACGTGATGAACGCACAGCGCGAGGTGGTGTACAAGCGCCGCAGAAACGCACTTTATGGTGAGCGCCTGGAGCTGGATATCTGGAACATGATCTATGACATCAGCGAAGATGTGATCGTTAGCTATAAGAACATCAGCGATTACGAAAACTTCCAGCTGCATGTGCTACGTGTATTCGGTATTGAGTCCACGATTACGGAAGATGAATTTAAGTCTGGACAGGCTAACCAATTGGCTGAGCGTTTATACAACGAGGCGCTTAACCACTACTTAACCAGAAACAAGCAAACAGCTGAGCAGGCTTACCCAATTATTGCGGATATCCACCAGAACCGTGGGCCGATGATTGAGAACGTGGCTGTGCCGTTTACCGATGGTAAGCGTCAGTTGGCTGCTGTGGCTAACTTAACCAAGGCATATGAGTCGCATGGCATGGAGCTTCTTCGTGCAATGGAGAAAATCATTACGCTAGGTACCATAGATCAAGCCTGGACAGAGCACCTGCGCCAGATGGACGACCTGAAACAGAGTGTGCAGAATGCCGTGTACGAGCAGAAAGACCCGCTTTTGATTTACAAGTTCGAGTCGTTTGAGTTGTTTAAGCGCATGATCGGAAAAGTGAACGAGCAAACAATTGAGTTCCTGTTCCATGCGTTTATACCTGTGCAGGCACCAGAGCAAGTTCAAGTTCCGGTAAGGCCGCCTATGGCACCAAAACCTCCTGTGTTAAAAGAACAAAAGCAGGAAGTGCACTCCTCTTTAGAAGACCAGTCGGGCCATACTTCCATGCCAGCGCCTGAGCCAGAGAAAGTATTGCCGGCGCACTCGCAAAAAGTAGCGGGCCGCAACGACAGAGTTAGCGTGCAGTATACTGATGGCCGTGTAGTGAAGGACGTAAAGTATAAAACCGTAGAAGACGACCTGCTGCACAACCGTTGCGTAATAATTGAAGAATAAAGAGTGCCAGCTCCGAAGTATACACCAGGAGCTGCATTAAGTATAAATTAAAAATGATAAAGGATGTAAGGCGAAAGAATATTTTTTGTCTTATGTCCTTTATCTTTTGCCTTTAAATATATGGCAGGAGAAGAACTTGCTTCTTGTATAGACCACACACAGCTTAAGCCGGACGCTACCGCAGAACAGGTGTTGCAACTGTGCGATGAAGCCCGTAATTATGGCTTTGCCGCTGTGTGCATTGCCCCATGTTATGTGCAGTTGGCGAAAGACCGCCTAGGGCCGGGCTCACTTGTGAGAGTAGCCACGGTAGTTGGTTTTCCGTTAGGTTACCAGCACCCCAAAGTAAAGTTTCTGGAAACGCACCAGGCTATTGCCGACGGCGCAAATGAGATAGACGTAGTTATGAATATATCTGCGTTTAAATCGGGCAAGTATGAGGAGGTGGAGAATGAGCTGAGTGATCTGGCCAAATTCTGCCATCTGAAAGAAGCGGAGCTTAAGGTAATTATCGAAACAGCTTTACTGACCGAGGAGGAGATAGTAAAAGCATGTGAACTTTGCGCTAGTGCAGGCGTGGATTACGTTAAAACCTCTACTGGTTTTGCTTCGCGGGGTGCCACCGTAGAAGATGTAAAGCTCATGCGCCGCGTGCTGCCAAATTCGATGAAAATAAAGGCCGCCGGTGGCATACGCACGTATGAAGAGGCAGAAGCATTGGTAAAAGCAGGTGCTGACAGATTAGGCTGCTCAGCCAGCATACAAATAGTAACCCATGAATAACAGAATTCTTAATATTGCCCTGTCGCTGTTGCTGCTGCTGTTTTCTGCGGCATGTGCCTCTTCTTCGGGTAAAAGTACATCCGATACAGGAAAAGCAACCGGAAAAGAGAAAGTAAGCGAGGATTTAAGCCAGTACCGGCCAAAATACAGCACTCCGGAAACAACAACTGCAGCGCGCGTAGAGCCAAGCAACCATGTAAACAACCAGGTGGCGGTGCTGATGGATACCGTTGCCAGCGTTAACAAGAACATAAAGTATGCGCAGGGATATCGCATTTTAGCATACAATGGCTCTCAGCGACAGGACGTGATGAACCTGCGAAAAGCTATCATATCGCGGGTGCCGGATGTGAAAGACTACCTGACCTACCAGCAACCTAACTTCAGGCTAAAGGTTGGAGACTTCTTTAACAGGGTAGAGGCGCAGCAGGTGCTAAACCGCATAGCAGATCTTATTCCCAATGCGCAGATAGTGCAGGACCAGATCAATATTGATAAAAGCTACTAAAGCGGCTAAAAGGGATAAAGTATAAATAAAGCGTTGCAGTCAGGTATGGCTGCAACGCTTTATTGTTTTCTAGGAACGCAGGTATCGCTATACTCTATAATGAAGGTTTTGAAGCTTAAATGATTTCTTAAATAAAGCTTTAAAAATTACATTTGTTAAATGTCTCGCTTAAAAACGTAGTACCCAGTGTAATCGCTGGATTATACTTTAACCTTTAAGCAGGCACTATTTTTACAGAAACAACCACTATGACTCACCTAGTAGCCAAAATAAAAGAACTTGCACAAACCTTTGCACCCGATACTGTGCAGGTGCGCCGCCATATACACGCCAACCCCGAATTAAGCTTTGAAGAGTATAACACGGCCGCTTATGTGAAGCAGGTGCTGGAGCAGTATGGCATTGCCGCTGAAAGAATGGCTACCACAGGCTTGGTTGCGCTTATCAAAGGGAAAAATCCTGAAAAGAAAACCATCGCCCTGCGTGCTGACCTGGATGCCTTACCTATAGTGGAGGCAAATGAGGTAGAGTATAAATCCAAAAATGAAGGCGTGATGCATGCCTGCGGACACGATGTGCATACTGCTTCGCTGCTGGGTGTGGCACGTATACTTCAGGAAATGCGCGAAGAGTTTGAGGGTACTATAAAATTAGTTTTCCAGCCGGGAGAGGAGAAGTTTCCGGGTGGTGCCTCTATTATGATAAAAGAAGGCGTGTTGCAGAACCCGGCACCTGCTGGTATTATAGGGCAGCATGTGTTTCCGATGCTGCCTGCAGGTAAAGTAGGCTTTAAGTCTGGGATGTACATGGCTAGCGCCGACGAGATCTACATTACGGTAAAAGGCAAAGGGGGGCATGCGGCCTTGCCGGAAATGAATATAGACCCTGTGCTGATTTCGGCACACCTGATTGTGGCGCTGCAGCAGATCGTGAGCCGCCATGCCAGCCCTAAAGTACCGTCGGTACTGTCGTTTGGTAAAGTAGAGGCCAGGGGGGCTACCAATGTTATTCCGAATGAGGTAAAGATAGAAGGCACTTTCCGGACGATGAACGAAGTATGGCGCAAAGAAGCACACCAGAAAATTAAAAAGCTGGCAGAAGGACTTTGCGAAAGTATGGGCGGTAGTTGCGATATCGACATTAAAAATGGCTACCCATACTTGAAGAACGATCCGGAACTAACAGCTATCGCACGCACAGCAGCAGCGGACTATCTGGGAGAGGAAAATGTAGTAGACCTGGACTTGTGGATGGGGGCAGAAGACTTTGCCTATTACTCCCAGGAAGTGCCAGCCTGCTTTTACCGTCTCGGCACCAGAAACGATGAGCGCGGCATAACATCAGGAGTGCACACACCTACGTTTGATATTGATGAGGCTGCACTAGAAACAGGCATAGGCTTGATGACTTACATTGCCCTGCAAGAGCTAAAAGAAGTATAACAACATAGTGCGTTGTAAACCCTTAAGTAAAGAACCCATGAAAAAGCTATACTTTATACTTTTGCTGTTGCTGCCTGCTCTTACCCAGGGGCAAAGCAAAGTCACTGCCCCAACCGCTATCTGGCCCGAACTGCAGGTTAATTATGGATTAGGCGAAAGCGGACTGCTTTTCTTCCGGAACCAGTACCGCATTAATACTGATGGAGATTACAACGATTTAAATGAATCAGGAGTGCTTAGCACCTTTGAGCGTGTTGAGTTGAGCCTGGGGTACGAGCAAACCTTCACAGACCATTGGAGAGGTGGAGCCATACTTCGTTATGCCGCCGAAGACTTTCCGAAGATGGTATTTTATACTTTGTTTTTGCGGCACAATGGCAACCTGGGCAGTTTATACTTTAACAAGCAGCTTATAGCAGAGTATACCGACCAGGAAGAGCGCGATGCGTTTGGCAGGTTCAGGGGGATGGCCGAGCTGGGCAGGCGCTTGCCGCTTAAAAACAAATTTATTACGCCAAGTATAAGCTATGAGGCCATGGTGATTTCTTCTTTAGGTAAAAAGGACCAGGGCAACACACAAGAAAGAACCATAGACCGCACACGGCTGCGTGTAAGCTTAAACTATGAGCTAACAGAGAAGCTGCGACTGAACCCATACTTTATGCGCCAGACAGATTATTACTATGTGTTGGTATCTCCGGAGTACAATGAGCAGGGACAGCTGGTAAAAGACGGCTACACCACCAAGCGCAATCGCGTATCTCCGGTATTTGGCTTGGAGGTTAAGTATAATATAAACAGAGCTGCTCAAACTGCCAGTATTACGTACTAAAACCAGCCTAACTGTCAATATTACAGTTCTTTAACTAAGTAAATGGTTATATTTGTGACATTATTTCGTGAAATAGAAGGATAAATCGAATGGTATAGTTTTTATACATAAGTAGCTGTAAACAAATTGTAAAACATTAAAAGGTATACAGCTATGGCACTAAATAAATATAATGGCATGCAGGAAAGTATGCCAGGTTCATTTAGCTCAATGCTAGACAGGTTTTTTAACGAATCAGTTAATGCTAAGAACTTCTCTGGTTTTACGCCGCACGTAGATGCCTGCGAAACTGAGAAAAGCTACGATATTGAAATTGCTTTACCAGGTGTTAAGAAAGAAGACATCAGCATTGATTTCCAGGAGGGCAGGCTAACGATAAGCGGCGAACGCAAACTGGAGAGAAAAGAGGAAGGCAGACGCTACCATATGATGGAAACACAATATGGCGCTTTTAGCAGAACCTTTTACCTGCCGGATAAAGTAAACCCGGACAAGATATCTGCCCACTTGGAAGATGGCGTGCTGCTAGTAACGGTGCCGAAAGATGAACACAAAACCATGAAACGGCAGATAAGTATCTCTACTTCCGGTGAGGGGAAAAAGAGGACCTCTGAAGAGAATGCGCCACAGCAAAAGCTGGAAACTGCCGCCGCAAACGGAAAGGCCAAAAAAGCGTAACTGAAGATTTTTTTTAAAAGAGGCCAAGATAGTTTGGCCTCTTTTTTGTTATTTAGGTATGTGTTGGATTTATACTTATCAGTATACCAGATACTATCGTATATAATATAGCGTTACCCTTATAAGTATAGCTAAACCTTAATATTCTGAATAAAGCTTAACATACTAAAACTAATCATATGAGAACGAAACAGTTTATCGTTGGCTTAACGCTATCTGCCATGTTAGGTGGCGGTGTTGCCGTTGGTAGCTATAAGCTGCTGGAAGACGAAGCAACTACCACTAACGCTGATAGAGTTGAGCAGTACCCAACGGTGCGCTACACCAGCAGCATGAATAGCAGCAATGTAGAAGCACCTGCTGGTTTAAATTTTGTTAAGGCTGCCCAGGTTTCAACCCCGGCTGTTGTACACGTAATGACAGAATATAGCCCGAATGTAGCGAGCCGTAGCAGCAGCCCGATGGATCCTTTCCTGAGAGAGTTTTTCGGAGACGGGTTTGGCCAGCGTGTGCCGCGTGGCCCACAGGTTGGTTCAGGCTCGGGTGTGATCATCGCGTCTGATGGCTACATTATCACCAACAACCACGTAATTGCAGAAGCCTCTAAAATTGAAGTAGTAATGGACGATAAGCGTAAGTTCGAAGCAACGCTTGTCGGTACAGACCCAACTACAGATATCGCCCTTTTAAAAGTTAATGCCGATAAACTGCCAACTATACGCTACGGTAACTCTGATGAGCTACAGGTAGGAGAGTGGGTATTGGCAGTAGGCAACCCGATGAACCTTACCTCCACGGTAACAGCTGGTATTGTGAGTGCGAAAGGCCGTAACATTAACATCCTGCGCACAAACCAGAACAAGGATTTAAGTATAGAGTCATTTATCCAGACAGATGCTGCTGTAAACCCAGGTAACTCGGGTGGCGCCTTGGTAAACCTGAACGGTGACCTGGTGGGTATCAATACTGCCATTGCTTCACAAACCGGATCTTTTGCTGGTTACTCTTTTGCCGTGCCTTCTTCTATTGTAAGCAAGGTGGTAGATGACCTGATAAAGTATGGCGAAGTACAGCGTGCTTTGCTTGGTGCTACCATACAGGAAATAGACGCTACGTTCGCAAAAGAAAATAACATCAAAACACTTAACGGGGTTTACATTGCCGGTGTAGAAGAAAAGAGTGGAGCCCAGGAGGCAGGTCTTAAAACCGGTGACGTGATTACAGCTGTAAATGGCGTGAAAGTTGGTAAATCTTCTCAGTTGTTGGAGCAGATTGCACGTTACCGCCCTGGCGATAAGGTAAAGGTAGAGTATCTGCGTGATGGCAAGGACCGAAATGCCACAGTAACGCTTAAGAACCTGAACAACAGTACAGAGATTGTAAAGCGAAGCAATGCAAAATCAGTATCGTTTGACGGGGCTACTTTTGAAGCCGTAAGCAAGCAGGAAATGAACAGACTAGGCATTGACGGTGGAGCGAAAATAAGCGATGTCAGAAACAGCAAGTTCCGCGAAACAGGCATGAAAGATGGGTTTATCATTACACGTATAGATAAATATAGTGTAAACGAGCCGGCAGATGTTGAAAAACTCCTGAAGAACATTGACAGCGGTGTCGTATACATCGAGGGTGTTTACCCAGACGGACTTAAAGCTTATTACCCGATAGGTAAAGGGTAATAATTGCCAACTATAGTAACAGAAAGCTTCTGCAATCTTGCAGAAGCTTTTTTATTTTTTAGATTTGTAAAGAGTACCTTCTAAAACATAAAGTAAAACTGATGAAACAAACCATAGATGAACTTCCGCTGAACAAGGAATTAGTAGATGTACTGCACCAGCTAGGTATAAAAGAGCATAACCCGGCTTACAGCACCGGCCTTAACTGGGGTGGCCAGGATAATAAAAACACGCGTGCCATACATTCTCCTGCCGATGGCAACCTGATTGCTAACGTAAGTATGGCAACCACCGAAGATTACAACCATGTAGTAAATACAGCAGCAGAGGCTTTTAAAGTATGGCGCAAAACACCATCGCCAAAGCGTGGCGAAATTGTACGCCAGATCGGCGAAAAACTGCGTGAGTACAAAGAACCACTAGGCAAGCTGGTGAGCTACGAGATGGGCAAAATACTGCAGGAAGGCTTAGGCGAAGTGCAGGAGATGATCGATATCTGTGACTTTGCAGTTGGCTTGTCGCGGCAGTTGCATGGCTATACCATGCACTCAGAGCGCCCGCAGCACCGTATGTACGAGCAGTACCACCCGTTAGGTATAGTTGGGGTAATTTCTGCCTTTAACTTCCCGGTAGCAGTCTGGAGCTGGAATGCAATGTTAGCAGCCGTTTGTGGTGATGTTGTCATCTGGAAGCCATCAGAAAAGACACCACTTACCGGTATTGCCTGCCAGCATATCATACGTGAGGTTTTAGCCGAAAACGAACTGCCTGAAGGAGTGTTTAACCTGATTATCGGCGATGCCGAGATTGGTAGCCTGATGAGCCATGACAACCGCATACCTTTGGTGTCTGCGACAGGCTCTACGCGTATGGGTAAAAAAGTAGGCGAGGCAGTAGGTGCACGTTTAGGTAAATCGCTTTTAGAGCTTGGCGGCAACAACGCCATTATACTTACCGAGCATGCCGATGTGGAAATGGCTTTACGAGCAATTGTGTTCGGAGCTGTAGGTACATGCGGCCAGCGCTGCACCTCTACACGCCGCCTGATTATTCATGAAAACGTATACGAGCAGGTAAAAGAGCGCTTGCTTAAAATATACCCGAACCTGCCGATAGGCCACCCACTTGATAGCACTACCCTGGTGGGCCCGCTTATTGATAAAGATGCTGTTGATGCGTTTACAAATGCCTTGCAGAAGGTGCAACAGGAGGGCGGTAAGTTACTTACTGGCGGAGATATACTTAGCGGAGCAGGCTATGAAACCGGAACGTATGTTACTCCTGCCATTGTAGAAGCTGAGAACCATTACGAAATGGTGCAGGAAGAAACGTTTGCCCCAATTTTATACTTGATAAAGTATAGCGGTGACATCGAAAATGCAATTGAGCTACAGAATGGTGTGCGCCAAGGCTTATCATCAGCCATTTTCTCTACCAACTTGCTTGAAACAGAGGCATTCCTGAGCCATTGGGGATCTGACTGCGGTATTGCAAACGTAAACATTGGTACGTCGGGTGCCGAAATCGGAGGTGCCTTTGGTGGCGAGAAAGACACAGGAGGAGGCCGCGAATCTGGTTCTGATGCCTGGAGGATTTACATGCGCCGCCAGACCAATACTATCAACTACAGCCGCGAATTACCATTAGCGCAGGGCATCAAATTTGATATCATGGACTAAGTATAAATCATACTTAGAATTAAAAGCCAGCTCTTTTACGGGGCTGGCTTTTTTGTTTGGCAGCACCCTGGCTGGTAGGCTTACGATTAAGCAAGTAAAACTCCTTTTTTGGCTCTGACTGCTATCGATAGCACAAGCTTTTATCATTCTTCAACTAAGGGAAAAGAAGCATATACTTTAGTTAAATCCTGGAAATATTAAATATCATCCTGATAAAATCAGTAAATTAAAATATTAGAAAAATTTTGCAACTTCATGCAACCTACGCCTCCTGCCCTTGTCTTTAGTGCAGAAGTTGGATAAATAGAAGGGGGCATTATTGAGAAGCAGGATAAGATAAAAGCAAAACGTTAAATCGACGTAATTTGGAAACCATCAGCTACCAGGACGTTAACAGCCATGTTATAGACAAGTGCAGGGAAGGCGACAATCGTGCGCAGTACGAGCTGTATAAGCTGTATTCCAAAGCTATGTTTAACGTGAGCATGCGCATCACCAACGATTACGCAGAGGCAGAGGATGTGCTGCAGGAAGCTTTTATTAGTGCCTTCAAAAATTTACATACTTTCAAAGGCGAGGCATCTTTTGGCAGCTGGCTGAAAAGAATTGTAGTAAACGCTGCCATTAACGCCATCCGGAAGCGAAGGTCTGAATTAGTGCCTATGGACGAAAGAACCATAGTAGACATAGCCGACGAGCAATACGAAGACGATGCTGAGTGGAAAGTGGAGAAAGTAAGGAAAGCCATTATGAAACTACCGGACGGCTACAGAGTGGTGCTGAGTTTATACTTGCTGGAAGGCTTTGACCATGCTGAGGTAGGCGAGATACTGGGAATAACAGAGTCAACGTCTAAATCGCAGTACAGCCGCGCTAAAAAGAAGTTGCTGGAGATTATGAAAGAACCACAGTTTGCAGTTTGATCATAGACAAGAATACATGAGGAGAAATATACCATGGAAGATAGATTAAAGAATTTTGTGAGCGAACACCGCGATGAGTTTGATGTGTTCGAGCCTCGTCCGGAGCTTTGGCAAAGCATATGCCAGCAGACGCAGGCCCCTCGCAAAGAGGCGAAGGTGATTAACATTAAGTTTGGGGAGCGGGCCAGCTTTATGGCTGATATGCTGTTTATGCGTATTGCGGCAGCGGTTGTGCTGTTGCTGGGCTGCGGCCTGACGCTGGTTATGATGAAGCAAAACACACCAGATACTGGTAACGTGCTGGCAGCCTCGCAACAAAAGGTAATAAGCAACATCGCCCCTGAAATTGTAGAGGTAGAGGCATACTATGTGAGCCAGATAGAAGAAAAGAAAAGCGAGTTGACCGAGTACGATAAGAAAGTGCTTGGCCTGGGCGAGCAGCAGGAGATAGACCGTGAATTGGCCCGGCTGGACAGCAGCTACCTGCAACTAAAAAAGCAACTATACACTACCCCAAATACCGAAGAAATTGTTGAGGCCATGGTCCAGAACCTGCAGATACGGATCGAGGTGCTTAACAGACAGCTGGAAGTACTCCAGCGCATCAAGAAAATGGAAAGAACCATTAACTCTGAACTTAAAGAAAATGAAACTACGAATATTTAATGCTGTTTGCTGCCTTACACTCTTATCTGCAGTAGTGCCCGGCAAAGCGCTGGCACAGGACACTAAACCCACTACATGCCCGGATCAAAACATAAGCCTTCGCTTTAACATGGATGGTCTGGCCTCACTTTCTGAATTGTCGTCACTTGCAGACCTTGCAGATCTTTCGAGCCTTGCAGATTTGGCAGAGCTGGAGGACATACCAGAGCTGATGAAGCTATCGGATATCGCGCAGGAACTGGAAGGATTGCATAATGACTTAATACTGGACCAAACCGGTGAGTCAACAATAATCATCAATCAGGATGCCGATGCAGCCTATGATACTGAAAAGCGCAAAACCTTTGACAAGACCTATAACGTTAGCAACTCCGACGCCTTAAGTATAGAAAATAAGTTCGGGAGCGTGCAGGTAAACACCTGGGCTAAAAACGAGATAAGGGTTAAAGTAGATATTATTGCAAGAGCCTCTAACGAGAACAAAGCACAGGAAATCCTGAACAACATTAATGTTGTAGATGGCCGTAGTGACAACACAATTTCTGTAGTTACCAAAATGGAGCCAATGCGCATTTCAGGTAACACAAGTAAGAGCTTCGAGATAAACTACACCATCTACATGCCCGAAAGCAACGCGCTGGCTGTAAAGAACAGCTTTGGAGATGTAACGCTGGCAGCTCTAAAGGGCAAAACGGATATATCAGTAAAGTATGGCTCCCTGAAAAGTGCAAGGCTAAGCAATGCCGATAATAAAGTGAAATTAGCATACAGCTCCGGCACTTGTGCTTTTATTAACGGCGGCAACGTGGATGTAGCTTACTCAAGTATGGATATAGGCAATACAAATGGCTTATGGGGCTCGTCGAAGTTTAGCGATTTTAAAATTAACAGCCTGAGAGATGAGTTAGGCCTGGAAGTGAAATTTGGAACATTTAAAGTAGATAATGTAGAGAAGAACGTACGTAAGATTGCATTAGACAGCAGCTACACACCTATTTCATTAAAATTTGAAGATAACTCCGCTTTTAACTTTGATGTAAATGTAAGCTTTGCAGATTTTAAAGTGGATAAGTCGCTGGTTAATATTACATCCCTTGAAAAAGGCCATACCTCAGCAGAATATAAAGGCCGATACGGTGGATCCGCTGGAAAAGGCTCTGTAAGTATAAGCTCAAAGTATGGCGAGGTAAAGTTTACAAAGTAAGTGTTTGTGATTATTTGTAAAAGGTGAAGAGGACCGGCAATTGCTGGTCCTTTTTGTTTACAAAACGTAATCTACAGGCCGAGCTTTGGTGAGTAGCGTAATACTTAGAAGTATGAGCGCGCGCAGTAAAAAAAACAAAGTATAGCCTCTGATACTTTAACCTTACATAAGCTAGTAGGAAGCATATTTGAGCGTAGCAGTTTAGCTTAAAGTATAAATTAAGTAGATTTGAGTAATCTTGATTAACAGGTTATAGTATAAAGCTATCTCTAACAAACACGACGCATGGCAACAGATAACAAGGAATTACTGAACTCATCAAAAGCACCTGAGCCTGTAGGGCTGTACCCACATGCACGTCGGGTGGGTAATCTTCTTTTTTTATCAGGAGTAGGCCCCAGAGAGCGCGGCACCAAAAAGATACCTGGCGTAGAGTTAGACAATAATGGAAACATCGCGTCTTATGACATCGAAAAGCAATGCCACTCGGTGTTCCAGAACGTGCGTTACATTTTAGAAGATGCCGGCTCGAGTTGGGATAACCTGGTGGACGTAACCGTATTCCTGACAAACATGAAAGATGACTTTGCCGCCTACAATAAACTTTACGCCGAGTATTTTAAAGATAACCAGCCTTGCCGCACAACAGTAGAGATAAACAAGCTGCCCACACCCATTGCCATAGAGCTAAAGTGCATTGCCACCATCGATACACCAGCCAAAGGTTAAGTATAAAACTTTCGTATTTTGAGTAACAACAGAGAATCTCTTTATAGGCAGCGTGCCGAAGCGCTGGCTGAACAAGAAAAGCGCGCAGCAACCAAGTCGAGGTGGGTATCGTGGCTGCGCGTGGCGGTATTTGCAGCAGGGGTAGCAACAGCTTACTATTTGTTTAGCACAGGCAACTATACGGCAGGCGCTGTCTCTATACTTGTGTTTTACATCCTGTTTATACTTGTAATGCGCTGGCATAGTACCCTGGATTTTACGTACCAGCAATTTGTGTTGCTGCGCAAGATAAACGAAGAAGAAACAGACAGGCTGCACGGCAAGCTAAATGCCTTCGATGGTGGCAATTCTTTTATTGACGGCCATCATCCATATACTTCTGATCTGGATATCTTCGGACAAAATTCCTTGTTCCAGCTCATAAACAGGTCTGTTACAAGTATAGGTAAACTAAGGCTGGCAGAATGGCTGAGTGCCGCCGCTCCGGCACCTGTTATACTTCAGCGGCAACAAGCTATAGCCGAGTTAGCTTCCGATAGGCAATTAGATTGGCTGCAGGAATTACTAGCGCTTCCCCGCCACTTCAAACATGATGAAGCCTCTGCAGCCGGCTTTATACATTGGTTTGCCGATAAGTCATTCTACAAACAACATGGCTGGCTGAAGTTACTGGTTTTCATACTTCCTGTACTTACGCTTGCAGCCATTGCAGCCTGGGCTTATGGTACTGTTTCTGGTTACATACCCACCGTATTTCTTGCTGTGCAGTACCTTATCGGGCACAAGTATAGAGTAGAGCGCGACGACTATTATGATAAAAGTATAGGCATTTACGAAGCCATGCGCAGCTATACCAAGCAGTTGCAGCACTTGGAGCAAAAGCAGTTTTCATCAGAAGTGCTTCAGCAGCTGCAGGCAAGGTTACAGCAGTCCGGTACCAAAGGGTCTGTTGTTATTCATAAACTGGCCAACATCATCGATTTCTTTTCGTGGCGGTTAAGTACGCTTATGTCGTTTTTCCTGAACACCATGCTGATGTGGGATTTTGTATGGATGTACAGGCTGGAGAACTGGCGCGATAAATACCTGCCGCAACTAGAGGAAATGCTTGAAGCGCTTGGCGATATGGAGGCGCTGGCAAGTATAGCAGCCTTTCAGCACGCACATCCACATTACGCTATTCCTTTGCTGTCAGAGCAGCCCTTCGAGTTAAATGTTCAGGAACTGGCCCATCCGCTTATTTTTTCAGTTACGCCAGTAGCCAACAATTTTGCAATGCAAGGTGCAGGTAAAACAATGGTGGTAACAGGCTCTAATATGTCGGGTAAAACTACATTTCTGCGCACGGTGGGTATAAATATGGTAATGGCCCAGATGGGGGCCCCTGTTTGTGCTGCAAGTATGGTGATGGCTCCGGCACAAGTATATACTGCCATGCGCACCGCCGATAATCTTTCTGAGAATACTTCTTCGTTCTATGCAGAGTTAAAGCGCTTGCGTATGCTCTTAGAGCTAACAGAGCAAGGACAGCCAGTATTTTACTTCTTAGATGAGATACTGAAAGGAACCAACTCCCGCGATCGCCACGCAGGCGCTATGGCCCTTATACGGCAACTGCATAAGCGCAACGCTTCTGGCTTCATCTCCACCCACGATCTGGAATTAGGTGCAATGGAGCAGGAATTACCAGGCAGCGTATCTAACTACAGTTTTAACAGCGACATTATAGCTGATGAAATAAAGTTTGATTATAAACTACGTCAGGGTATTTGCCGTAGCTTTAACGCTAGCAAGTTAATGCAGCTAATGGGCATCGAGATAGAGGAGCAGGTCTAGTTTTTGGCAAAAGAATTTTCTGAGGCAGTACCCCGTTTGTCATTTCGAACGCTAGTGAGAAATCTGGAATATTTCGGAACTGTGAAAGTAGCCAGCACTCTCACATACGTTCGGAATAACAGCTTTCTTTTTAATTCCTCTCCACGGAGGGCAGGGGTGAGTTAATCGACATCCAAAATTACACTTTAACACAATTAACTAAATAGAACCATGAGAGTAGTAGCAGATATACCAAACCCACACGTTAAAATAACCTTGCATTCCTATAACGGCAAGTATATTTTAAAGCTTGAGAAGGCTAACCTGGAGCAAATCTATAAAATAGAGGAAACTGAAGTAAACGGTGATGATGGCATCAAAGCTCTGATTGATGAGGAGTTTATCGAAGCCGTACTTAACCGTTTTCAGGATATGCGTGATGCTTTTGTAAGTACGATTAGGAGGAATGAGTAAGGGTTGGTTTTTACCATCAACCGGAATTAAGCCTAAAACAAAAAAGCCCCTGATCTCTCAGGGGCTTTTTTGTTTATACTGTCCTGTCCTGAAATAGGTTGACACCAACATCAACCTTATATGGAAAAACTGACAGCGAAAAAAGGCAAGCGTACC
>NZ_CANLMZ010000008.1 GCF_947492645.1 uncultured Pontibacter sp.
CGGGGTGTAGCGTAGCCCGGTATCGCGCCACATTTGGGATGTGGAGGTCGTAGGTTCGAATCCTGCCACCCCGACTTTACAAAAAAAGCCTGCTTTGATCAAAGCAGGCTTTTTTTGTATAAGGCATTAAGCGCTATTTCGGTATTTCATCAACTAGCTTTTGCACCCCCTCACTAATCCGCTTTTGCAGCTTAGCTACATTATCATCCGGCACTACTCCTTCTGCGGCACCTTGCCACATTAGTTCGTTGCGGGCATTATCAACCAGGTGCAACGACAGCGTACCTTGCTGGTATCGCCCCACTTCTACTTCCCTGCTTTTCCAGGTGTAGCGCCGCTGGCCCATGTAATAGGGAGGATCCGTGAGGATATTCGTTTCGCGGGTCTGCACTTTCTCGGCAATCACGATTCCGAGGTTTACTTTCAGGTCTGGCGCAGCGGCATCTTGCTGTAAGCCCTGCTGCATTAGCTGCTGCGTAATCTCTTTTTTAAGGTAATCCAGCTGAGAAGTATAAGGCCCAAGCGCATCGCCGCTGGCATCAACTTCATAAAAGTCAAACGTTTTATAATTGCTTAATTTAAACCCCTCGTCGGCTTCAGTATCTAAAACCCTAATAGGCGAACAGGCAGCTACCAGCAAGTATAAAATGCCAGCAAGTATAAATTGCTTCTTTTTAAACTTCATCCACTTATGTTTTTAATGTATCTATACGCCTTTGCATGCCAAGCGTTTGCACCGGTAGCCCTGTACTGGGGATACTCCTTGATCTGAAACTTTGCCTAAAAACCTGCTATCGCCTTGCTATATCTTTCTGTTGCCTAGCCTCAGAAGCTGTAAGGTACTTTACAGGCTTTATATTATTGTTCATATCGGCATCAATAAGCAGATAGCGTGGGTCGATTCCTGCCATAGCAGGTTTAACCGGTACAGTTACAGAAACCTTTTGCCTGCCTGAGCTGACAAGGTGTTTCTGGAGATACATCAATCTACCCTCCCCGCCATACTTGCCTTGTTCAAAAACGCCAATTTCCACCCATTCATGCATCGCAACTTCAGTCTCCACTCCTGCCGTGTCAACACGCACTTTTCTTAACTGTGCATCCAGCGTTAGTCTCCAATTGCCATTTTCTAGTGGCTTGGCTGTAGCGTCTTTTGTTTCTATTTCCCAAAAGGTGTTTTGTTCCAGCAGGTCAGATAGCAGGTACTGTAGCGAGTCGGGTGTTACAAGTTGCAACTCGCGGTACAGATCCAGGGATGTTGGCAAGGGTGGCTTGCCTCCGCTATGCTTCTCTGAAAAATTACGAAGGGCAACGTTTAACCGCTCCGGCCCCACGTACTCCCGTAATGCATACATGGCAAAAGGCCCTTTGCGGTAACCCAGAAAATAATCATTGGCCCGTAGTAAAGGTACATCTGCTTTAGAGCGAGGCGTTAAATACGACTCTCTCATTACGGTAAGCAGTCGCCAGAGGTGCTCCTTCCCATGTACTGCTTCTACAACGCCTAACCCATTGTACCAGGCCAGACTTTCAGCCAACAAAGCTGCACCTTCTGCATTAGCAGGCACTACTTGATGGCCCCACCATTGATGCGCTACCTCATGGGCCACCACCGCGAAGGGCATGTCAAAATCACGATAATCTGCGGCAGCGTTAAGTAAGCCCAAACCTTCTGTAAAGGCAATGGTGCCTGCGTATGCAGTAGCGCCTGTACCTGAACTTGGATACTCCACTAACCGCAGCTGCCGGTGCTGGTAAGGGCCAAAAAGCTTGGTATAATAATCTAAGGATGCTTTCATACTTTTCTCCATGCGGTCCAGGTTTAGGGTATGGCCGGGGTGGTAAAACATTTGCAATTGCACATTTCTCCAGCTGGATGTGCGTACAGCATAATTTGCCGAAAACAAGCCATAAAGATTCAGGATTGGCACATCCGTCTTATAGTGGAAATAGCTTCGTCCGTCTTTCAGCCATTGCTTTTGCAATACACCAGGTGCAATGGCTGTTTGGCTCTGATCTGTACTTAAAACAGCTTCAAACCGAATGCGCTCCCGCCCTAGCATGTTTTCGCGGGCAGCGGCATTGTAAAGCGATGAAGCAGCCAGCCTTGGCGGCAGTTGGTGCAGTTTCCGCTGCTGTGCGTTGCTAAGTTCACGGCTTGGTTGATAGCCAATGGCAGGCATTCCTTCGTTTTTAACAAAATAGCTTCCGTTTCTGGCTACAGGGCTACTAGTTCCGCTATTTTTGATTCCCTTTTCCTTCACCACCAGCTCAAAGTTCATCTGGATAGAGTCTTCGGGTTGGAGGGGGGCTGCAAGTATGAAAATGGAATGGCCTAGTTTAGAATCGGTATGGATTCTTTTGGCTTTCCTGTTAAAATGCAGAACAGGTATGTCAAATTCAGTTTCGGTGGCTACATGTATGGTGTCTATGGTTGTTTTGGTCCTGTTCTTAAGTATATACCGGCCCTCAATTTTTGCCTTGCGCAGCTCCGGGTAAATAGCTGCATTTAGTGCAACTGCCGTTAAGGTTGGTTGTGGTTTATGCCTGTACTGGCCGTATAGCTGCTCATACGCCGCATGCAGTTTTAGCTTTTCTGCAGTAGTATAGTAGCTGTTGCGGATGTTAGTGTTGTAGAACACAAAAGAGCCAAGCGTGAAAATCAAGAGCGTTGCCGCCGCTGTTACTTTCCAAAGTATGGGCGTCTGTCGCAAACCTACCAGCCTGTAGCGCCAGGCAAATACAGTTTCGTAGCCCCGCACCCAACATATCCTGGCGATAACGGCAAAAAGTATAGCCCAGGCTGCCCAGTAAAGCTTAAACCAGAACCAGGCATTAACAGAACCATTGAAACCCGCCATTTCTGTATAAGACCAATCAGGGCCCGCGCCATACACCAGTAAATTATGTTCCAGGCCAAGCTTGGCAGGGTAAATAGTATAAAGAAAAGCCAGGAAAACAACCATGTGGCCAACATACTTTTGATTTACAAGCACGTGCACCACCATGCCCATAACGGCAAACAAAAGGTAATCCACAAGCTGCAGCCCGAAGAGTATGCGCAGGTACAATCCAATCTCAAAGTAATGGTAATCCTTTATGAGCTGAATGATCATGCCTGTTGCCAGCAGTACGGCCTGTGTAGCTAAAATAAGAAGCGTTAAAGCCAGGAACTTACTCAGCAGCAGCAACCAATCAGGTAACGGCACACTATCCGTTAGATCATGCAGGCGGGCATCCCGCTCTTCCCAGATAAGTTGCCCGGCGAAAGCTGTGATAAGTGCTATTACAAAAATGCGAAAGGTAAGGTAGTTTAATGCCGAGGATACACGCCCAGTAGTAGGAACAACCGGAATATCAAGTGCTCCTGCAATGATTTCTACCAGAATCATACCGATGATAAAGGCCGCTGCAAGTATGAAGACTCCTCCCCAGCCAAGTATAACGCTTTTAAAATAATGCACCGACAGGTACAGCGCCTGCTTTAAGCGGGCTGTTGCGCTGAAGCTTTGCGGACTGGCTGGCATTTTAACAACAGTAACCGGCCCTGGTGTAAAAACAATCGCCTTTCTGTGAAAAATGCGCGCCCACACATTATCTGAAACCACATAGGCAAACCTGAAACGTAAGTACGTAAACAGCAGCGCTAAAAGGGCTAAGGCAAGCCAGAAAAGGCGGTTAAGGAGCAAGGGCGCCAGGCCAATCAATTCGGAGTTTAACTTTAAAGGTGTAGTAGTATTCTTCAGGGCCTTTAGCAACGTAAAACCAGTATAGTCCAGCACTTTGGCTAACTCCCATTTACTATAATATCCTGCAATGATTTCTTCTATCAAAAAAGCAGATAAGAACAGCACCACTCCTGCCATGAAACTTGCCATGGCAAACCGGCTTTGCGCTGCCACCGAAAATAAAATCGCCGTTGAAATGAAGGCATTGGGCAAGGCCAGAAAAAAATAGGCTTCCAGGTAGGTAGCCAATCGGAAAGGCCCAAGTATGGATGCCTCCACACCTGGCATAAAAACCAACAGCATCAGCCCAAGTATAACTACCCCCTGGTAAAATACTGCGATGGCAAACGCAGCTAAAAACTTTCCACCTAAATAAGTAGCTTTGCTGATGGGCGAAGTATAAACTAGTGCCTCCATCCGTGCCTGTGCATCTTTGGTTGCCGCATTGCCAGCTACACCTGCAACAACTAACAACCCAAACAAAGTGGCAAACGAAATGGCAGCTGCCACCATGACCGGAGCGTTAAAATTCACATCTCCGCCACGTGCACTTACCATAAAATCTGAAACTAAAAGAAACGTACAGCCAAGCCCTGCCAGCAAGTATAGCCACGTAGACCACCGGCACAGTTGGTAAGCTAGTTCAAAGCGAAACATCTCCCAGAACTTCATAGCGCTACCTCCTCCCTTGCCTGCTTTGCCTGCTGCTTGTTGTGGCCGGTCATGGTGCTGAAGTAAACATCTTCCAGGTTGGGCTCTGCCGGTGTAAAGTCATTGCCGGGGTTGCCGTTGCTGAAAATGCGCACCACACAGCGGCCACCAAGCAACCTCGTGGAGATTAGCGCGTGGGTGCGTTCTAATTCGGGTAAGTCCTCTTTATCAATTACACGCCGCCAAATTTGCCCTTGTAGTTCTTCTGTAGCGCGTAGCGGTTCGTCTTCAAGTAAGATCTCCCCTTTGTTGATGATGGCCATGCGGGTGCAGAGTTCTGAAACATCCTCTACTATATGCGTGGAAAGTATAACTACGCTGCTCTCCCCCAACTCGCAGAGCAGGTTCAGAAATCTCACACGTTCAGAGGGATCCAGGCCGGCTGTAGGTTCATCCACGATGAGCAGCTTAGGATTACTTAACAAGGAAACTGCTACCCCAAAGCGCTGCCGCATGCCACCAGAGTAGCCGCCCAGCTTTTGCCTGCGCACATCCCACAAGTTTGTTTTATGCAGCAAGGCCTGTACCACTTCTTTGCGAGCAGGGGGGTTCATAATGCCTTTTAGTATGGCAAAGTGGTTGAGCAGGCTTTCGGCTCTTACATTGCGGTACACACCAAACTCCTGTGGCAGGTAACCCAGCGACTCGCGTAGTTTATCCTTCTGTTTTACAACATCTATATCTCCCAGGTAAATACTGCCTTCATCCGGCTCCTGCAGCGTAGCCAGTATCCGCATAAGCGTTGATTTACCGGCACCGTTTGGTCCAAGCAAGCCATACATCCCTGCAGGAACAGTCAGGTTAATATTTTTAAGCGCCTGCACCCCATTGGCATAGCTCTTCGATACATTTCTGATAGTTAACTCCATAGTTTTAAGGTTATGATGCTGGTGATAAACAACTTACAAAGGATAAGGAAGATTATTTGCCGCATCAATTAAAAGTGATGAACTGCACTAAAGATGTGATGAGCTAAACAGGGAAGTATAAAGTATGAGAGGGTGCTTGATTTTAGATTACGGCAAGTATAGCACACGAAAAAGCCGCACCTTTCAGGAGGTGCGGCTTTAGAATTAACACAAACAAACAATCTTTTAATCTAGCTGTAACTGTTGCATAAAAGATGCCCCAACGGGTACAGCGTTTCCTTTAATGCATACTTGGTGGCGCTCTATTTTGTCTATTTTATTTTTGGCCACAACATAAGAGCGGTGCACACGGGTAAACTTATCTTCTGGCAGCATATCCAGTAATTCGCCCATCGTCATGCGCGAGAGCAACTTTTTGTTTTCCAGTATAAAAGTGATGTAGTTACCGGCAGCCTCCATGTACAAAATCTCTTCGAAGTGCACCTTTACTTGCTCATACCCTGTTTTCAGGAAAATGTAATCTTTTTGGGTTATAACATGGCCACGCAATTGCAAAAGCTCCTGCGCTTTGTTGCAGGCTTTAACAAACCGTGCAAGTGAGAAAGGCTTCAGCAGGTAATCCACAGCATCCAGCTCAAAACTTGTAACGGCATGCTCTGAGTAAGCCGTTGTAAAAATCACAAGCGGCTTTTTAGGCAAGCTTGTCACAAACTCAAGTCCTGATATGTCTGGCATTTTAATATCCAGGAAGAGCAGGTCCACCGATTCGTTCTGCAAGTACTCCAGGGCCTTAAAAGGATCTGTAAAACAGGCCTGCAGCTCCAGGTAAGGCACCTTGGATGCAAGTGACCGCACTACCTCCAGCGCCATTGGCTCGTCGTCTATTGCAATTGCTCTCATACTTTCAGCTATACTCCAATATAAGTAATTTTTAAAGTATAGGCTATTAAATTCGCTTTAGTTTACAGTTCTATTGTCAGGTGCACAAAAAACTCCTCGGCCGTTTCCCTTATCATCAGTTCATGCTTGTCTGGGTACAACAAGGCAAGGCGTTGCTTTACATTTACCAAGCCAACACCAGATTTATCTTTCTCTGTGTCCTGCTCCGACTTTGGGTGTGTGCTGTTGTATACATCAAAGTATAGCTTCTTCTTATCGCTGTGCATCGTAATCCTGATCCACGATTTATTTTTGAGGCTGATGCCATGCTTAAAGGCATTTTCAACGAAAGGGATGAGCAGCATGGGGGCAATAAATTTATCGTCTATCACATCTTCAATCTTTGTTTCGATGATGATGTTGGGTGATGCTGAAGTACGCAGCAGTTGCAGGTCGATGTAGTTCCGCATATACTCTACCTCACGTGAGAGCAGTATCTTCTGCTGCAGGTTTTCGTGCAGCATGAACCGCATCATATCGCCCAGCATCTGAATACCCTGTGCGGTACGTTCGCTGTTTTCCTGGAGTGCTGTGCCGTAAAGGGTATTAAGAGCGTTAAACAGGAAGTGTGGGTTTATCTGGGAGCGCAAAAAATCCAGGTTTGCATTTGACTTGCCCAGCTCCGTTTTTAACACATATACCTCTTCGCTGCCTTTTGCCTGCCGCTTATACAGCATCCAGGTAGCAGGAACTGTCACGAACAGCTGAAAAAGAGCGTTAAAAAAGCTTATCCCAAAAGCAGATTCCTCATCGCCGATGAGCAGCATTAACAGTAGCGCGACTGGCAGAAATGCCAGCACAAGTACCAGCAGGCTCTTTAGCGCATAAGCCATAAAGGGTTTCCTGGCGCTTAGCGACTTAGGGATAAGAGAGTAAAAAGAAACGGTGTACAATAACAGCGCACTAAGCGATAGCAGGCCCCAGGCAAAGGTAATTTCCTCTCCAATGTTTATGATCAGCAGCAGAAAAACGCTTACCATCCATAGTATAAATGCGGTCAGCACATCACGGGTAATCATGCTATACTTTGCCTGTATAGTACTCGAGTTGGCTAACAGGTAAAGGCCTACATACTTTATAACTGTATAAAACCCGATTATCAGCAGCAGCCTGAAAGCATAATGGAAACTCTGCTGAAATATAACCTCATACGTCCGTTGCTCTGAGTCGAACCGTGAAAACAAGTGTGCCCTTGTGTAAGTATCCAACACACCATTTAATATACCGAGCAGCACAAATGTGAGTAATACCAGGAAAATATTAAGCCACAGTACTCTTTTAGCGATGAGCCTGGGAATAACGACAAAGTTCATGAGCAGGAACGCCAGGTACAGGATAACATACCGGAACAACTGCGGAAAAAAGTAATGCTCGTAATAGTGGTACACAATGCCTTCGTCATCAAAAGCATGCTTGTTCGGGCTAACGCCAGTAGAAAGCGAAAACAGCGCGAAAACCAACATGGTAGTTGCTGCCCAGAACTCCACTTTATTCCGTTGGATAGGCTCCACTAAATAATTTTTAATTGCAAGGTCATTCATAAATCAATGATAAGAGAAAGGGTTGATGATTGGTAATAAAAGTGATAGAAGGTTTATATTTTGTGACGAATTGCAGCCTCAGCAACCTACACCTGCTGTTGGCTGAAGCCATACTTTGCAGCTGCGTGTGAGGTTTTGCTGCTGCCTGGGATAAATTGGCAGGTGTTTTGCCAAGGAGCGGCTTGAGGATCCTTTTCAATTTTCTGCCAACTGTATAACTGCTGCTGCTGCAAACTGTAGTGCAACAGAGGCCATACTTGCTATTGTTGCAGACACACTACTTGCATCCGCTTGATCCGCTGGTACACCGTTGGCTTTATCAAAATAGGTTGCTCCAGGTATACTTCTGACTGGCTTCTCCCCTGCTACACATGCAGCAGTTACCACCTTGCTTGTTGCTGCTGGTTGCATCAGGCTAAATGATGTATCTGCAGGTAAAGGGCTTATACTTATATGTTGCGTTTTAAGTATGTTGCCCCAAAAAACTACAAGTAACCCTACTGCAGCTAACCAGAGTCCCCGCTGATAAAGCGCTTTTATACTTTGGGTTGGTGCATGCCATGCCGATGTACACATACTAAATCTCATAATGATAAGCCATCGTTTTAAAATCCTGAACTGATTATGGGCAAGATTAAGCAGCTTACCGATCAACAGAAATTAAATGTGACGGACAGTTGATAAGAAGTGATGAAAAGAATTTCTATGTGACGCAGAAGTATGAAAAAGCCGATTAACGAGCACAGCTATACTTTTTGCACGATGGATAAGGCCAAATTCAGGACTTGACCAAAAAGGCATTTAATTAAATAAAGAAACCTAAACTTTAAGAACAGAATGCAGTAAAGCTTATGTAATTTTTACCACATACTTTCATGGATTGGCTTTTTCTAGACTCAACAGATATTACTGTTACCAACATTGTAATACGCATACTTCTAAGCGCAATACTAGGCGGCTTACTTGGCCTGGAAAGGGAAAGCCGCCGCCAAAATGCGGGACTAAGAACACATATTATTATTGCTGTTGGCTCCTGCCTGCTGATGCTGATCTCTGTTTACATACCCCAGACTTTTTCTGCTTACCCTAACGTAGACCCGGGCAGAATTGCAGCGCAGGTAGTATCTGGGATAGGCTTTTTGGGTGCAGGAGCCATATTCAGGCTTGGGGGCAGTACACATGGCTTAACCACAGCTGCCACTATCTGGGCTGTAGCAGCTGTAGGCTTATCGGTTGGAGTGGGTATGTATGCCGCTGCTATTATCGTTACAATGCTTTTACTTTTTGTACTTGCTATACTTGATAAAGTAGGAAAGAAATTTATAACTGGCGGCTCTCTAAAAACTTTGAAGGTGAACTTTCAATCAACAAAAATAGAGACGAGCAAAGTGATCTCCATACTTGAGAAGCATGACATCATCACGAAAAACATCAACATTGTTCAGTCTAAGAACAAACAGAACTCCACGATTAAACTTTATGTTTTTGTGCCCGAAGGACTGCGTTTAAAGCAGTTCTATAAAGACATGAACGAGCTGAAAAATGTAGGCCAGATATCTTTGGGTCAGGACTTTTAGCAATCTGACTTTGGTTAGCCCCATCTTAACCACGAATGCCATAAATAGAAGCGACTGCCTTTGTGCCAGCTTATACTGGTTTAAAGACAACCGCTTCTGTTTAGGGCTTCTGGCTTACGTAAAAATTAAATTAATTTAGTTCAAGCGCGTTCGGCAACATTTCCATTTGTGTAGCAGGGCTTTGTTCCAGCGGCTTTATCGTTTTGATCACCCTGGCTGGATTTCCTACAGCGATAGAATTATCTGGAATATCTTTTACTACCACAGAGCCTGCGCCAATTCTGACATTGTTTCCTATTCTCACTTCACCTATGATACATACATTTGAGCCCAGTTCAACATTGTTACCTATAATTGGTGAGCCAGAGTATGAACCGTCTTCACGCCTTATGTTACCAAGCGTAGTAGAGTGCCTGAAAAAACAGTTATCACCTATAATAGAGCAGCCGTTTACAACAAGCGCCTGCCCGTGGCCTAAGTAGAAGTTTTTTCCAACCTGCGTCCAATGCGGTAACTCAATGCAAAGAAACCACTCTACAAACACCTTGTAAAAAGCAAGGTATGGAAGCCAGATAAGCCTTAATAATTTATTGTTTAAAGAAGCAGGGCGTGCTAAACGGAAAAGAACCATGACCATGCGGCCTTTAATATTGCCTTTATTCGCGGCCCAATCCTGAAAGATGTAAGACATACTATACTTGTTGCGTTTATTTAGCTGTGACTTACGCTAACTGTTGCGCCGGCGTTGCAAAATTGCCTGGTTAGGAAAAGTATAATTGGGTTACGCTACCCAAGTATAACATAGCAATGCTTTGTAGCAAATCCAGGCACCAACTATAGCGATGCCTTTATCCTGGAAACGCAAAAAGGCAGTACCGGGTGGCACTGCCTTTTTGCGTATTTAAATTATGTTCAAGAAGCGAATTCTTTCTTTTTGCCAAAAATGAAAGAATGGCCGCATTGCTACATTAGTATACTAACTCCCTGCACCACTCCATCTCTTTTACCTCTTCATAGGTTTTGTAAATGCCCTCTTCTAACGGGGTCTTCGCTTTCCACCCCATCGAATTTAACCGGGTTACATCCATCAGCTTGCGAGGTGTGCCATCCGGTTTGCTTGGGTCTGTTACTATTTCCCCTTCATAGCCAACTACTTTTTTGACAAGTTTTGCCAATTCAAGTATAGATATGTCTTCCCCTACACCAATATTTATTACTCCAGGCTCATTATAATGGTGCATTAAAAACACAAGCGCCTCCGCCAGGTCATCTGCATGCAGGAATTCACGCTTAGGGCTGCCGCTGCCCCAAATAGATACAAACGGATCGTTGTTATTACGTGCAGCAACAAACTTACGCATCAGGGCAGGCAAAACGTGTGAGTTTTGTAAATCATAATTATCGTTTGGCCCATAAATGCTGGTAGGCATCACAGATATAAAGTTGCAACCGTACTGTTCTCTGTAAAAGTCGCAAAGCTTTATTCCAGCTATCTTGGCAATAGCGTACGGCTCATTTGTAGGTTCGATCTCGCCCGTCAGAAGATACTCCTCCTTCATGGGCTGTGGGCAAAACTTAGGGTAGATGCATGATGACCCCAGTAACATCAATTTAGTTACATTATTCACATAAGCCGCATGAACCACATTATTCTGGATCATGAGATTGTTGTAAATAAACTCGGCCTTATAGGTGTTGTTTGCAATTATACCTCCAACTTTTGCAGCAGCTAAAAAAACATAGTTCGGTTTTTCTTCAGCAAAAAAGTCATTTACCTGTTTCTGGTTTCGTAAATCTAACTCCTGAGATGTTCGGGTTACAATATTGGTGTACCCCTCTTTTTCCAGAAACCTTACTATAGCCGAACCAACCATTCCTTTGTGGCCTGCTACAAAAATTTTGTCAGTTTTATGCATCTCTATAAATAATATGAATGTTAGAAACTCAAGAAAAGGTAACGTAACAATAGTAATCTTGCTGTGCTGCAAACTACAGCCCTTATATCTGGTTGATTGCAGGTTGCTGTATATGCCTGATTTTTTGAGATTGCTTTACCAGGCATGCTTTCTCAAAATTCATCATGATTTTAGAGATGGCCAGATGAGACTCGGCATACACCCTGGCATTTTTAGCCAATTCTTCTGTACTTTCTGTTATTGCCCTTAAAATGCCTGCATTAAGCGCCTCCTGGTTTTCAGCGTCTACTAATATGCCCATATTGTGCCTCTCGATCAGCGTATGCATACCCGAACCCTTATTAGCAGTTACCAGGGCTAAGCCCCCAATCGCAAGAACGGTGTTAAGTTTTGATGGCATCACAAGATCACCCGCATTTGCCTTCTGTACGATGAGATGTACATCAGCCATATTAAGGAACTGGTTAAATTTCTCGATAGGCTGTAGCGGCAGAAATACTACATTTTGTAATGCAAGCTTACTTGCCATTTCCTGCAGTTTTTCTTTATAAGGTCCTGATCCGCAGATCACAAACTTCAGGTTTTTCAAATTATCATACTCCTTAGCTGCATAAAGTATGGTCTCAATACCTTGCTTCTCACCGATTGCGCCAGAATAAAGTATAATTTTATCAGTAGCATTAAAGCCGAACATCTTCTTTAAGCTAGCTTTATCACTTAGCGGGTGGAACAGGTCCAGGTCTGTTGTATTGAAGAATAAGGACACATTCTTCTTTGCTTTCATTCTGACTTTGCGAGCCATCCCTTCACCCACACATGTAACTTCATCGCATTCATCAAAAATGAATTTTTCTAGCTTAAATAAGGTATTAATGGCTTTTTCTGATTTAATCATACCTAAATCGCGTGCTGCTTCAATTTGCATATCATGCACATGGCATATCAGCTTTGCCCCTCTTATTTTTTTGTAAATCATCCCTAATAGTCCAAGTGTCACCGATGGCAGGACTGTCACAACAAAGTCAAACTTCTTCTTGGGGAGTAATATCAATAGCATGAAGAAGGCTGACACCAGAAACGAAAAGTCAAGTAGTATTCTTTTTATACCTGAGGGCTTACCCGGCACATACATCGGGCACCTGTGTACTGTTAGCTTACCTCCCGACTTAAAGTGCTGCACTTCGGTTTTATACCAGAACCTGTGTTTATAATATGGCTCCTGAACCTTCCAGAACGGGTAATATGGATAAGATGCCAAAACAGTACATTCGTAGCCATTTTTTGCTAACCATTCTACTTGCTCTCCACTATACTTTCCAATGCCAGTAGGCTCTGGATAAAAATTATACCCTATAAAAAGTAATGTTTTTCCCATATTTTAACACATTATGCACTCGGTAAACCACCCAGGCTTAATTACATTCAAATAAAAATTATTGTACAACCTCTGTTATGAGGCAGTATAGGTTCTGATAACACAGAGTACAGTTATGTAGCGTATATATGTTATTGAACTAATTCGTATGATGACAGGACTTATTAGCCTTACCTAATAAATTATATGATTTTTTATATAATACTATTTTATTTAAACAATGTTTCAGATTAATATATCTTTATTAAATATTTATTTTATTATAAAAACTTAGGCTGAACATAGAAATAATAATAACAAATTGTTTACATAGCATTAGGCCAGGCTGTTGAGCTACTACAGGCACTACTTGTAAAGATCTAAAGCAATGATACAATGAAACTTACGGTATAGCTTAAAGTGAAATTGACTCCTCGATATGAGAAACATGCTTTTTAAGAGAGCTGTGCTTATTAGCTTTTGTATCCTGAGAGGCAGCACTTAAACTTTTCAAGATTCTGAGCTCTCGCATTTTAATTTGAATCAGAAACTCGTGGTAGGCCATATTAACACAGTATATAAAGCCGGGCGCTCCTTCTAAAAAGCCCAGGTTTATGAAGTAAGCATGCAGGAACCGTAGCAAAGGCCAACCAGGCATCTTGCTTAGCCACGATTTAAGGGCCGGGTTGCGGGTGCTTGCATGCTTAGAGAAGATGTTTTTAAACGGCGGCGGTGAAAACAGTCGTGCTACCGCCTCCTGCTCCGAATACTTGTTATGCCTGTCCACCCATTGCGACCAGCCTTTTGAAAAGCTAAAGTGCAGATAAGGTTCTTTAATATATTTGATTTCACCTTCTACCAGATCTTCTTTTTGCCCGTGGCCAAAGTCTTTAAACCTGGCTTTACCCATTTTCAACAACCTGAATTGCCACTTCGGAAAATTATCGCAGTTCTTTAGCCATGTTCCCTCCAGCATCATCTTCCAGCAGCAATAAAAGCCAGCTGTTTCCTCATCAGCATCTAAAATAGCATCGTATACCGCATCTCTAAATGCATCTGTCACAACTTCGTCTGCATCCAGAAACAGTATCCATTTATACTTTAGCTCCAAAGTATCTAAGGCAAAATTCCGCTGCTTGCCAAAACTCTCAAAAGGGTTGTAACTGACAATAGCTGCATAGGCATGGGCTATCTCTAATGTTCTGTCGGTACTACCCGAATCAAGTACGTGTACATCATCGCACCATGTTAGTGATGCAAGGCAGGCAGGCAAATCCTGTTCCTCGTTTTTTGTAAGTATAACAACTGAAACCATATGAACTTTATTTAAACAGGTGGTCGCAATAAGATTTTCCGGGTATGTACATGTAGAGGTAAAAGCAGCTTTTTATGATGCCGTTAGATGCTTAGCCAGACGCACAGCAAAGGTTCCTAACATAAAGGTTGGGTTTGCTTGCCCTGAAGTTGGAAAAACGGAACTGCTACAGACATAAACATTGTCCGTGCCCCATACTCTTAAGTTTTGGTCTACTACTCCTTTGTCTGGCGAGGCTGCAATTCTGGTAGTGCCGGTCTGGTGCAATCCATCTTTTGACATAGCATAGATAGCGGCTGGCAGTTGCTCCTCTGTATACCAATACTCCAACTCTCCGCACCCGCACGCTCGCAGCCATTTATCTAACGTTTTGTGCAAGCTGATTACAGAATTGACATCATCATCAGACAAATTGTAATTTATAACGAGCGATTCTCCATCAACACCAAGGCGCATGCAGTTACTAGCCCTTGGAGTTTGCTCAGCATGAAAATGTAATGCGTATTTGTTTTGATTGTTGAAGAGAAATATGCCAGGCAACTTTCTTTTAAGGCAGTATCGCTTATAAAAAATGATAGCAGGTATCATTAAAGATGCCGGTATACTTCGAAGTATATTCCAGATATGATGGTCTAATTTGTTAACTCTCCCTTTCGTGATGGAATGTGCAATAGCCGGAGGAGCCAGTTTCTTGCCGATAAAGGGCATCAACATAGCTAAATACATGAAGGACATGGCACCACTACGGTGAGCAGGGTCATAGTAAAGCGGGTTATCCAACCATATCGCCGTATTCAGAAGGTTATGCTTAACAAGATAATCAGAGGTAAATTGAAAGCGCCTCCTTATATAAATGCCTTCTTCATCTACATCGAATCCATACTTGGTGTTTAGGGGATTCCCGTAAAATTTAACGGACGCAATTTTACCGGAAAGATGCCCCTGATAATATTTACCAAGTACGCCGGGTGTTTCTCTAAGATTTTTGAAAAGCTGTGGGTTGCGTAATAAAATCCGTGTAGTCTCCTGCGCTCCGGCCGCCAGCACAAATTTAGCTGCCGTAATCCTATAACACTTTTGTGTAATTACAGACCTAACCAGCAACGCACTTATACTTCCTGTCTGCTCCGGGAAACTAAAATCTCTTGCTTCTACAGCCTGAATAAAGGTAAGATTTTTTCTCTTTAGGATTTCTTTGCCATACTTGGTTCCAAAGCGGGTAGGAATACTCCACCGCTCAACTACTGTATCAGTAACCACGCCCTCCTGAAAGCCCTCTGCAATTCGATGACTTCCTAAATCAAGGGAGTTATGTAAGTTGAATTCTGCTTTGCCACAATCAAAATAAGAAGCAGCCTGGGAAGTAAATGTAGTAAGCTCTCTGAATAAGGAAGTATCCCATGTGCAGCCCCCTTGAAGAATCGGCCGGTCAGTAAAATCAACTTCATCATACATGACACACCTGCCACCCCAGGTAGTAGACGTGCCCCCTAAGCCTTTGTTAGTACACTCGTAAGGGCTATGATGGTTAACAGCGTTATTTATACTTATTGAATCATCTAGTGCATTCTTTGCGGGTTGCCCTTTATAGCCATACTCTAATAGCAATAGTTTTTTTGTGGGGTTAAGCCGTGTGTACTCTAGGGAGAAGACAATTCCGGCAGGCCCACTTCCTACTACGCATACGTCATAGGCCTCATGGCATACTTGTTCTATATTCATTGAAAGAGCACCTCGCTTTTTTCTGCCAAAAAATTATGACGCTCTTTAACGGGCATAGCCGGGTTGCCTGCATATACTGTCCAGGGGGCCAGGTTCTTGGTTGTTACTGAACCTGCTCCCAATACACTCCCTTCTTTACAACATATACCCGGTAAAACAATTGCTCTTGCACAAATCCAGGTATAAGGCTTTAGCACAATCTCCTTCATAACATAGGTAAAATCTGCACTATTGTAATTGTGCGTTGCCCCGCAGAGGTATGCATCCTGCGAAACGATGACATGGTGCTCTAACCTCACACCGCCAGGATTATATATCTCAGCACCTGGGCCTATACTTACAACGTCATGTGTTTCAAGTAACCAGGGAGCCCAGATTTTGCAGGTAGGATAAACAGTATTGTTTTTACCTATTGATGCGCCGAAAAGCCTCAGCACAAAAATTCGCCAGAAATGCATTGGCCTTGGAGTCCATTGGCAAAGCAGAAGCCAAGCCATGTTCCAGATACCGCGCCGTATTCTATGAGAAAGCGGGAACACCGGCCTAAGATGTGCATCTGGACTATTGGGATCATGCGGTGTAAACATAGTATAAACTTAAAGTGATGTTGTATATAAAGATTTAGTTACAGCACTATGAATTTCTTACTGCCTCCAGAAGCCTAAGTACATTTGGGCCAATAGAAAAGTGATTTTCATAGGTCTCCCGAGCCATACTTCCCATTATCAATCTCATCTCGGGGGATAAATCCTGCCAATCTGCGAGCATCTTAAAAGTACCATGCTGTGTATTTGCGGCTACTATGCCGCCACCAGCAGCTTTAATTTCCCGCCAAATGTTAACTTGGTCGGATATAAGAACGGGCTTGCTGCAGGCTAGCGCTTCTACTACTGCTATGCCGAAGTTTTCCTGATGGCTTGGCAGCACGAAAGCTTCGCAGCCATAAAAAGCTCCCCACTTACTATCACCGGTAAGCATACCAGGAAAGAAGATCGAATGCTGGAGCTCTGGTGTAGCCGAAGCCAGTTGCTGCACATACTTACCATAAGCCGTATCAAGACCTGGGCCTGCAATAACTAATTTCGGAAATTCAACATCATTGTCAGCTATAGTTTCTCCTTCATCATATACTTCTGCAAGCCTGTGATTAACCCGCGATTCCAGTAGCTTAGCATAGGCCTTGATAAGTAAGTCAACGCCCTTTTTATCATGTATCCTACTCAGGAAAAGAATGTAAGGGCTATCAGCTACTTGTGGGCATTTATGGCTGAAAGCATCCTGCATAGCCTTGCTATATACTGGAGGCTCGGTGATACCATACCCTATGTTAATGGCTCGCTTTGGATTGTATGGCCTGAAAGGCTGCCGTGCCAATTCTAACTCTGCTTCGCAGGTAAATAAAACACCGTCTGCCTTATTAACAACGTGCCCTTCTATCAGCTTCCAGTAAAGCCAGTTCCTCATAGCTTTCAACTTTCTGCTCTTTGCTTTTTGAAAGTAAGGGTCCAGCATACCATGGGGCATCACAAATACTTTCGGTATATTTTTACCAGTATGCTTCTGACTTCTTAACTGCGCGATTGCTTTTTTTACAGCGTAACCGTGATATTGCCAGAGGCCATGCACTATCACCGCATCAAAGCGGCTTAAATTCTCTAAAAGCCAGGGCATCAATGTTGCGCTGTAGTACCAGGAGCTTTTGCCAGGCCCTAGGGCATGAATCTTAAATGGATCTCTTTTGATAAAAACTTCATCCGGGCTATCTAAACATACAACCTCATTTTGCACGCCTATCTTCTCCAGTTCGGGTATAGAGTTGCGTATACCCTGGCAAGGGCCACCCTTAGAAGGATTCATACTTCCGATTACTCTTAGTATATGCATCTGCTGTAGTGGGTTAAATTGTAATGGAGCAGTTTATACTTGGCGCCAGCATGGCCAGCTGTTATTAGTTATAACTTAACTCCCTGAAATTACTCTTGCGTTTTTTTGTGGCACTTTTTTGCTTGCCAACCAATGCCCAAGCACACACCATTGCCAAACTCTGGTCCAGTGGGTGCCGCCATCTACAAAGCTATCGTACTGCTGAAACGGCTCAGATAAACTTAAATAGTCTGCTGCCGAAGCTACGCCATCTTCTGTAAAGTCAGCCAGCGGGCCGCGCATCCACGCATCCATGGGTAGCGAGAAGCCTTGCTTGGCTCTGTTGTAGACTTCTGGTGGTAGCTCTGCTCGAAAGGCATCTATCAGTAAGGGCTTGATGCCTTTACCTTTTTTAAAATTCTGCGGACAATGCATCATTTCCTGCACCAGGCTGTGGTCTAGAAAAGGCACCCGGATTTCAAGCCCTACAGCCATACTCATTTGGTCGCTATCCCGCAGTAACATCGGAATCATATACTGTTGTATCTCAGCCCAAGAGATCATGCCCATTGTATCCAGGTATTGGGGCGCTGGTGCAGTTTGTGGCTGTTCAGCACTAAAACCTAAGGCGTTAAGTTTAGCTACAGACATAAAACGGCGCCTGTTAACTGTAAGCTCAGTTGTATTGAAGTTCTTCAACCCCTCAAGTTTATCTTTCAGAGACTGGGGCATCAATTTTATCATTTGCTTCCTTATCGGAAAGGGAAGTAAACCAAGCTTATGTAGTATTGGCACATCTTTAAAGCTGGGATAGCCGCCAAACAACTCATCGCCACCAAGTCCGGATAAGGCTACTTTTAATCCAGATTCTCGAACTGCTTTGGAAACAATGTAAGTGTTTATGGCATCTACCGAAGGAAGGTCAAGTTTTGCGACGGCCTCCATTACCCAGGCAAGACAAGTATCTTCGCTAACTTCCAGCTCGCAATGTTCAGATCCTGCCTGCCTGGCTACTTTTCGGGCAATATTTCGTTCATCATGTGTTGCCTGAGTAAATCCTACTGTAAAAGTTCTCAGGTTTTTTCCTAATGTTTGCCCCGCCACCAGCGCCACAATACTCGAATCGATTCCTCCGCTTAAAAAAGCGCCTACTCCTACATCTGAAATCAGGTGTTCTTCAACTGCTTTTGTAACCAGCTTCTTTGTTTTCAGCACGTAATCCTCCCGCCTTTTTATGGCAGAAAATGTCCGTTTTTCATCGGGCCACCACCTCCCTTTACTTATTTTCCCGGAGCCATCAATCGCCATCCAGGTAGCTGCAGGCAAAGCATATACACTCTCGAAAAGTTCTCCGCTGCCAGGTAAACGGCCAAAAGCGATATATTCACTTATACTTTGTGGTGTAGGGATACAGTTCTTTGCATCTAATAAAGGCCTTACCTCAGAAGCAAAACTAATTGCAGTATTATCATGCTTGTAGTATAAAGGTTTTATACCCAGTCTGTCACGAACCAACACAAGCTGCTCGGTAACAGAATCATAGATTGCAAAAGCAAACATCCCTTTTAAAAGCGGTAATGCTTCTAATCCTTTTCTGGCATAGAGTTCTAGCAGAGTTTCGGTATCTGAATATCCACGCCATTCTACAGTTGGCATTAAAGCACGCAACTCCAGGTGGTTGTAGATTTCACCGTTAAAGGTTATAGTATAGCGCCCCTTGGCATCATGCATAGGTTGGTGTCCTGCTGCGGTAGGCTCAAGTATAGCTAACCTGACATGCCCTAAATAGACATTCCCTTTACTGTTTAGCCACTCTCCTCTTCCATCAGGACCACGGTGCCCGATCATGCCTAAAAAAGGACCTTCCTGATCAGAACCGCTCAAATTTACATGACCAAGTATACCGCACATAGTTAAATATTAAATAATTATAGTTCTATAAAACGCATACAAATACATAATGTTATATATTTTAAAGTATTAATTATAATTTATAATACATTATACTTAATATATAATTTTTAATGGTAGTTAAGCCTGGACGGCAGCGTAATGCTGTATAAAATGCTTGTCCGTCTCCAGAATAGTGTGGTAAACTTCTTCGATTCTTTTTAATGTTTCTGTTGTGCTAAACCTTTGCGAGTTTACAAGTCCTTGTTTTACTGCGAGGTTTAATTCTATTTCAGAAAGGTGCACTACATTATCTAAAACGATGGCTGCATCTGAAGCCCATTGTTTAGCTTGATCTTTATTTGCGGGACGACGGGGTATGTAATAACCTGCTTTGGCTGCAACTTCTGTCATGGGTGCCTCATTAGTTGTTATAACCGGGCACCCAGAGGCCATTGCCTCTGCAATCGGCCAGCCAAAACCTTCAGCCAGCGAGGGGAATAAAAGCACTTTTGCCCCAGTATAAGCTAGTTTAACCTGCTCATCTGCTAAACCGACTAACCAATGAATATCCCTTTTATAAGAAGACTGCTGTTGTAGCGCCAATAATTCCGGTGACGGGTTATGGCCCACCATCAGCAGAGGAACTGCCGAGCTGCTGCTTTCGCGCCAGGCATTATAAATTTCCAATACGCCAATTCGGTTCTTATACCATTCATTTCCGCCTACATGTAGTATAAAACCATCTGTTAAATCACATCTGATGTGTTTGCCAAGTATAGCTCTGGACTCGATTCGGTTTAAAGGAGCAAAATCTCCGTTTAGTCCATTATAAACCACATCTGAGGACACAGCAGCAGTATGCAGCAATTTATGTAGTTCCTCACGTGTTTTTTCAGATACAGAAATAAAGTGTTTTCCCTGTGTATATCCCTTTCGTATGTAGGCCTGGTATAGCTTACCGGTCCAGCTTGTGGGGTTTTCGGGCACGTGCCCAAGTGCTGACAGTTGCGCCAGGAAATCGTGGCAATGTATCACATGCTTTCTTTCTGCTACCAAAGGTACCCATGGCCCTAAGGCATGATCTGTAAATACAAAAAGGGTGTCTGCACCATAATGCTTTAAACGCTTGCGTACTTCCGCTGGAAATATAATGTACTGGTCGAGGTAGCCAAGCCATTTTTTTATACTTGCTGGAGCTGGCAATCGGTTTAACCGTGGCTTAGGCGCCCATACTTCTACTTCGTGGCCACTCTCCTTCATTCCCTCAGCCAACATTCTGGTAAAGCGCGGCATGCTTTGCGAGCCAAGAAATGTCGGGTGCGAGAAGAATACGATTTTCATGTTTCTTGATTAAAGGTAAACCATTTAGGTATCTGTTACTCTTACTTGCCAGCTGGTGCCGTTTCGGGAACACGTAAAGCAGCCAGTATTAACCCTACTATGAACGTGCAAAAACCAAGTGATGTAGGCTGTGCCCATTGCCCCTGCGGAAAAACCATTAAGCCGAAGCTCAGCAACATCCAGGGCAGTATATTACCCAAAGCCATCTTCTGGTAACATGCTATTGCGATTTTAATTATCAAACCCACACGTAGACAAATTACCGCAATCCCCATAAACGGACCTAGCTCCCCAATAATCCGGGCCCACTCTCCTTCAGCAATCAAATACTTAAAGCCTCCAGCCAGCAGCATACTGCCAACGTTTGTCCCCATTCCTATTCCAAATCCAAAAAAAGGTTGTTCAGCAGAGTCAGTTAGCGCGCCAACCATTCCGCCAAGGTAACGGTCCAGTAAAACGCCTTCTAAGCCGCCCTCTATTTCGTTAGCTGTTTCGAAGCGGTTTGTAAATGCCCCGGTGGCCGTCTGAAAAAAGCTTGTGCCACTTAATGCAACCAAGGCTAATACAACACATATGCCAGCTCCTATCAACCGTCCCATATACTTGGGGTTCCGGGAAGCTGCCAGGCCGGCAAAAACAACAGATACCCCAACATGAAAAAATAATGCCCGGCTGATGGAAAAAGGTATTGAAGCCAATAAAGCGATGGTAGCGCCAATAAGTAGTGCCCGGCTGATACCCTTGGGGTCTATCCAGTAGTAACACACAAAGCTTGCTACAAAAGCAAAGAACATCGTGTTGCCGTTTGTGAATGAAAATGTGCCGGGTGGTCTGAAATATCCCAGGGCACCGCTAAAGCCTGCTCCCTCCATATCGCCACCTACCCCCCTGTTTACCCACGCAGATTGCGGGCTGAAGAACTGCAACCCGATAAGAACCGCCATGGGAATGGAAATCCATAAGGTTATCTTGCCTAGCTTTAAAACATCTTCCTGGTTAAACACCCTGCCAATAACAAATATCAGAGGAATTTGAATAATCAAAATTCTGGCACCGTAAATGGCAACAGGAAAACTGCCATGCCCTAACCCTACTGCTGTAAATATGCCTACTAAGCCTATCAACACCATACCAGACATGTACACATTCTCTGGGAGTATTCCCTTTTTCCAGGCAGATACAACGAGCCATAAAGCCAACGGATCCCGGATGATAAGCAATGGAGTAGCAAGTTCAGGTAAAAACCACTTCCTTAAAGCCCCCTCAAAAATCAGCAGAAGAAAATAAACCCATATCCCCTTCCTTAGCAAGCTGTTTGAGTCTGCTAAAGAAAGATCGTTAAGCTTTTGCAACTGCTGTACATTGTTGGGTTGAGAGCGCTTATCTAAAAGTATGTTATTAAAAGTATGCATGCAGGTAGTAATAAATTGCTACTGATGTTTTAATATAGCTTCTGCCAATTCTCTTCCGTATACTTCCCAGGGCCTGGCTTGTGCAGTAGCCATTGCAGCTTTACCTGCATCAATTACAGCCTTAGGTTGGTATATAAGCTTTTCGATAGCTGCCTGAAGCGCATTTGCAGATCCCGCCTCCACTAACCATCCATTGTGTTCGCTTTCTATAAAGTCTGGCCCAGCTGTACGATCTGTTGTTATGACTGGTGTTCCCTGAGACATTGCTTCTGTAATTACAAGCCCAAACCCCTCAAAAAGGGACGGAAAAACCAATACATCATGTGCTTTCATAGCATTCAATATTTCTGCGTGCGGCAAACTTTGAATCCATTTATGCTTCGTTAAAGCAAAGTTCAGGGCCGGGCAATTATCATTTATTTTATTTCCAATTATTGTCAGCTCAACATAGTCTTTTAAGGCATCCACAGCAGAAAACAACTCTGCTATACCTTTACGCTGGGAGAGACCGCCTACAAAAAGGAGCTTTAAGCGCCGCCGCATCGAGAAATTGTGATAATCGCGTTTAGTTGCCACAGGCGGAAATCCGTAGGGTATAACTTCGATGGGCGCCAATGCACCAGGAAAATCCTTCAGCGTTTCGGCAGTAAACTGACTTGCAACAAAAATCTTGTCTGCCAGCCGTAATTCTTCATCTTTAAACGCATGCTTTAGAGCAGAATCTTGAAAACTGACGAGCGTAGGCTCCCATTCCGGCTTAAGTATTCGCTCATTTTCCAGAAGCCGCATCGATGCACGCCAATACCCGATTGGCAGATCATAATTACATTTTAAGTTAAGTCGTTTTGCTTCCCTAAAAGAGAACTGGGCACCATCTTCGTAGGCATAAACAGCATTTACACGAGCTTTTGAAAGCCGATCCAAACGTTTCGCTACCCTTTTATCTAAACTTTGATAAACTGCATCAACACAGAATGCGCCCGTTTCATGTTTAGAGAATGAGTTGATGCCTATTTTACCCGCTGCCAGTCTACCCATTTCACGCCAAGGCCAGGTTTTTGTAATTGGTTTGAGAACCGGGTCGAACTGCCTTCTCCGAATCTCTGCAAGTGGACCGATGGTAGCGAATCTATCTAATAAACTTCCAGGAAAGGAGGCAATGGAAGTATGAAACTCCGACAAAAGGCCTGCCTGCGCAAATCCTTTGGCGGCTGCTCGAACATTTGCATTGCCCGTCGGGTGTGAGAAAACTAACTTCATACTTTAAATGGCTACACTTTTGGAAATCAAGATATTGGGCGGAGTTACTTCTTTGATGCTAAGCGAACAGAGAAACTGCATGGCAACCTTTGAAAGGTCGTTGTTAACTATATTGCAATTGCTTCCATTAAAGCATCTTTCCAGAATCCCTTCTTTATATTCAATTATTCCGGCTGGCAGTTTCAGGTCTTTTATTCCTCGCGGAGTCCATGGCCTGGCTACACAGAGAACTGGTAAACCATGTGCATGCATAGCTGCCACTACGCCACTTTTCTCTATCTGTGCAAGGGGTGTAGTGGCTATACCATAAGTTGCACTACTTAAAACCTCAGAGATTACTTCCGGAGACTGCTCCCCTAAAACATCGAACTTTAACCCTACAGCATCACATAGTTCAGTCCATACTTTCTGCTCAGCGCCGCAACGTCCTATAAAAGTCAGCGCAACTTTCTTATCATACTTAGCAGCATATTGCATAACTTCCTGTACAAAGCTTTTTACAGGAGCACCTGGCTGAATAGAAGCAAAGAGAACGAGCGAAATTCTTTTTTTACCTCCCATACTTTGCTCCCGGGCATGGAGGGAGCCATTGCGCTGCACTACCGGGATGTTAGAAAAAAGAGGTAAATGAGCTGCATTAAAACCTATCTTTTTAAGCTGAGCCAGATAAAGCTGTGTTTGTGTGTGTATACCACTAGGGTTAAGTTTTAAAATCAGTCCCTTTATAAGCCGCTGCTGCACCAAACCCCATCCAAAGTGTTTTTTAGGTGCTTCTTTATCCATTCCCACCCAAAGCTCATGAAACATGATGTGCCAGGGCCTTCCATCTCCAATAATAGCCAGTTGAGTGCCTAAACCAAATGGCAGGCCTTTTCGATGAAATGCAAAGGGCACATACTGCAGACTTATAAAATCTGGGTCGAAGTCTGAGATCCATTCTTTCGCCAGCACAGTTCTTTCCTTCACCGGTAACTTAGCTGCCAACCTCAATACAGGCACCTCAATTTCATAGTCGAGTTGCGAAGTGGCTAACGACTTATGATGGTGTATGTCGCAGAGTGCTATTAAAGTAGCCGCATGCCCCTGCCTGATTAACTCCCCTGCCAGCCTTCGGGTATAATCCCCAACACCATCACAGCCTGGTTCTAATGAGCCACAGATAAAAGCAATCTTCATCATTCTTAACTAGCATTTTATGTACAGGGAAGTATAACCTCTATTGGTTTACCGTTAGCAGCCCCGGCAATTAAACTGAATATAGTAAGGCATAAAAGAGGATGCGGCTTGTTAAATTTTACTTAGCACACCACTTTTCTTCTTGTTTACATAGCCATATTCGTATCCATACTTCTGTCCATACTTGTTTTCAACATCGTTCAGCACGATTGCAGGGCGGCTCAACTCTTTGTTCCTGTAGATCTCATCGATAATACCGATCTGCTTTTTATAAGTATAATTTCTGCGAACGATATAAATTGTGGAGTCAATAAGCGGACTCAAGCTAAAGGCATCAGCTACCAGCCCTACAGGTGCAGTATCAATGATGATATAATCAAAACTTTCCTTCAGTTCGCTGATCAAATGGGTCAGCTTCGAGGACATCATCAGTTCAGCAGGGTCCGGAGGAGTAGGCCCGGCACTAATAACATATAGCCCAAGCATGTTTTCTACTGGCTTGATAATGTCGGCAATCGGCACATCATCTGAGATCAGGTAATCGGATATGCCTAAAGTATCCTCTGTTATCCCCAGGTCTTTTGTGAGCTTAGGCTTACGCATGTCCAACTCCAGCAAGATTACTTTTTTACCGGTAAGTACTAAGCTGGCACCTAGGTTGATACTGAAAAACGTTTTACCCTCGCCTCCCATACTTGATGTGATCAGTATCGTCTTATTATCCCTGTCCACAGCCGCAAACCGAAGCTTTGCCCTTATGTGCCGGATCATTTCCACTACCGGGGAACGGTTACCTGTTGTTACAACCAGAGTTTCGGCTTCGTCGTTGTGCATGATTTCACCTAAAATTGGTGTGCTTGTTAAGCGCTCAACATCCTGCTGCGATTGTACTTTTGTATTCAGCAGTTCTTTCAAGAATATTCCACCAAACGGTATGGCTAGCCCTATTAAGGTAAACAGCAGGTAAATTGTGTTTTTGTCGGGCCTGATTGGGTAACTTGTGGATATTGCCGGATCAACAATTCTTGAGTTCGTAACGTTTGCGGCCAACGACATGGCAGACTCTTCTCTTTTTTGAAGCAGGTACAGGTAAAGGTTCTGCTTTATGGCTTGCTGACGGTTAATCTCCAGCAGCTCTCTCTCCATAGTTGGCACCTTGTTTATTTTCCTTTGGTATAGCCCTGAATTAGCTCTTAAGTTATTGCTGGTAATAACCAGGCTGTTTTTGATGTTGCGCAGGTTTTCGGTTATGTTAATCCGAAGGTCCTCCAGCTGCTCGTTTATGTTCAGAACCAATGGGTTGTTAGGGAAAGCGTTTCTAAGTATTCGCTCACGCTCTAACTGTAGCTCATTAAATTTAGATATCAAACCTGACAGAGTGGGGTCTTTGATGGTGAGGGTACTGGGAACCATCCTGTACTGGTTATTATTGTTTTTGATATACTCCTCTATCGATTCTAAAATATCAATCTGTATAGCCCAGTCTGACAACTTCTCTTCGTACCCGTTTGCCTGGGTTACATACTGCGAAGCCTGAGAACTAACATCGGTTAATTCATTTTTGCGTTTAAACAGCTCCACGTCTTTCTCCACATCAGATAGCTCCGTAGTTACATACTTTAAACGCTCGTCCAGGAAATCAATCGTGCTTGCAGCCTGCAGATTCTTATCCTCTATGGCCTCAATATTGTATACCTCTACAAACTTATTAATCAGCTTTTTACCTTTTTCAGGTACTGGATCAATCAAGCTGATCCTTAATATACTTGAGCCTTTGCCTAAAGAGGAAATATTTATTTTTTGGTTATACTGTTGGGCAACCTTCCTTATATCCTGAAATACAACTTTTATTTTTTTGCCAACAGGAATTTTTGAGGCCGATAAGCCTGGCGCCCCTACAATTGTGAAGGCTCCATAAGGCCTGTTGATTTGCTGCCCGAATTTATGCTGGGTACGTTTAGCCTGGTCCTCATGCTTGCCAAAGTTGAAGATAGAACTTTCAGCTTCGGCTTCTTCGAGTTCAAAAGTAGAGCCCGACTTTATGTATATAGAAACAGATTTACCAAAAGCAGCAGAATCGTATCTGCTTACAATGACTTTTATGGGAACCTCTTTTCCGTAAATCTCCACATCCTTTACACGCCCCTCTACCATATATTTTATGGATAAGTCTAGTTCTTTTACAACCCGCTGCATAAAAGATAAAGAGTACATAACCTCTATCTCATTATTGATGTTTTTAGAAGAATTTATGCCACTTAAACTTCCAAGGGCACCTGCTTCAAAATCGTTGCTAACATCTTTCAGGAGTATAGTGCTGCTTATACTGTATTGGGGTACTGTGTAGTATAAGCAATAAAAATATGCTCCGGCTACCCCCAGCATACCTCCAATCAGGAACAAATACCAGTACTTTAAATACCTGCCCACTAGTTCACCTATATCTTTAGCGTCGGGTTGCTCTGACTTTAACGGAAATAATTCTCTGTTACTGCTCATATCAATCTGTAATTAAAGGATCCGTGTCAATAGGAAAGTAGTTACTGAGAACACAGCCGACATAATGGCTACACCAAATTGGAAGTTGCGCCTTCCTCCGCTAACCTGTACTGCTTTTACCACATCAGGCTCAACGTAGATAATGTCGTTCTGCTGCAGGTAGAAGTATGGTGAGTTAAGGACGTCTTTGCTGTTCAGGTTAACACGGGTAGTGATGCGTTGGCCGTTTTGCTCCCTCATAAGCAGCACATTCTCTCTTTTGCCATACTCCGTCATGTCGCCGGCAAGCCCAAGTGCCTCGAATATGTTTATCTTCTCGCTTGGTACTGTGAAAGATGCTGGGCGTTTAACCTCACCGATAACAGTAACTTTAAAGTTCTGGAATTTTAAGTATACGATCGGGTCTCTGGCATAACTACTAAGCATTGCTGTTAAAGCTTCTGTAGCTTCCCGCTTGGTTAAACCGGCTAGCTTTATTCTGCCCAGTACCGGAAATGTGATGTAGCCATCTTTATCTACCAAATAGCCTTCACTCATGGCAGTTGTACCACCATTATTACCACCGGCTGCAGCTGCACCTCCTGTATTGATTATACCTCTGTTAAACAAGATATTAGACTCAGGGCTTAGGCTGGTAATAGTAATCTCTAAGAGGTCGTTTGACTGAATCTTTGGATCTACTTCATTGGTGATGCTCTCTGTATGGGTGGCTTCATCTTCCAGATCACTTAAATAAGTTAAATTTCTGTGAGCACAAGACGATGCTAAAAGTAAGCACAAAAATAGAAGGGCTCTTGTCATCATGGTGGTAGTGGATTTTGATGCCGACGAAGGCATCCTGGAACTTAATAAATAATCATATTAGTTATCACAAAAATACTATACGTAAATTTATCCGTTCAGGCTACGATAAATAAATAAAAATTTAATACTTGATTATTTATAATACATGAAACAATGTATAGAGATGATACTATAAAGACCGTCTTTATTAAATTAATACTAATCAATAAATAGTTTTATAAACGTGATTTATAGTATGTTATATCTTTTTAACAAAGCCATACTTTACCGCTTATATCTTATGTTATAGTATAATTTAAAGAAACTCTTATTGGGGAAAATTAAAAGAAGCTAAAGAATTAAACGCGCTTGCTTAAGGGCATCACCAACTATAGAAGTGTATTTTACCTATCGTAACAGCTTAATATAGCATAGACTCGTGTTATAACCACGGCAGCATTACACAAGACTTAAGCTAAGCTTTTTTTGCTTTTATCTTTTAGCATCCTGATTTTTAAAGCATTATCAACTCCTACCAGAGCAGATACGATTTTAAAGGCTTTACTTCCATAGGCTGTTGGGGAACTGTACCCTAACTGGCGGATTTGTTTTTTGCAATCCTGAAGCAGGTCCGGGTAATTAGGGTATGAGTTACAGTAATATACGCTTAATGCCTGCCTGCTCAGCTTATTTGCCGCGTCCTGTTTTAACGTAGATTGAAAGGTTTTTACATAGCATTTATAGGAGTATAACCAACTTTCATAAACGCCTTTAGATGTAAAACGCTTGCTAACGCTCATGGGCACATCCCTTCTATAATAGAAAACCGCGCCTGAGCAAAACTTAATACCTTCAGAGTGTAGTATAACTCTTGAAAAGTACTCTCCATCGTTATTTATAAGCACTTTTTCATCCCAACCATGCGTGCGCTCGACTAATTTTCTGGGCAGCAGCCACATACCGGTAGTATAATACTTGCCAAAGTGGCTAAACATCTCTCTGAAATACTCTTCTACCTCCAGGTTTCTGTAATAAAAATCAAACTCCTGCTCAAGGCCTTTTTTGTCATCAACAATAAAACCCATGGTGCCACTGTACACGTAGCTGTCCCCGTGAGTTAAATAAGCGTCAACCTGTTGCTTTAACTTGTCTTTATCCAGTATGTCATCAGCATCTAAAAACTGAAACAGTTCGCCAGACGCCTTGGCCATGCCAAAGTTTCGGGCATAGCAAGGGCCACTATTAGGTATGTTAAAATACTTAATGCGTTTATCATCAAAGCTTTTTACTATTTCTTCTGACTTGTCTTTACTGCCATCGTTTACAACAATAATCTCTAAAGATGCATAGGTCTGATCTAAACAACTTTTTATGGTATCAGAAATATACTTTTCTGAGTTATACAACGGCACAATGATAGAAACTAAAGGAGACATAATGCTACTTTTGAGGTTAAACAACTTTCCATTTCAAACTATGATTCAGGCGCTTACAGATTAGTTATACACCAATGCTATTTTCCTCAGGAACAGATAAATGATCTTTTTTTTCCAGGTGATGTCTATAATACTGATCTGCCTTTTCCGCTATGTCGCTCCAACAATAGTTTTCCACCACAGCTTGCCTGGCCTGGTTTGCCTTTTCTATTAAAAGGTCTTTTTCCTGAAGTAAAGAAATAACTTTATCTGCAAGCGTAACAGGGTCACCCACAGGGGCAAGTAGTCCTGGAAGTATGAAATCAGAGGGGCCTGGGCAATCGTAAGCTACCACCGGTAACCCGGCACACATCATTTCAAGTGCTCCAAAGCCGAAACTTTCTAGGTAAGAAGGAAATACACCAACCTGGCAATCATCGAGCAACTTCGGAAGGTCATCGGACTTGAACTGAGGAATGACCTCGATAGCTGCATGATGCTTTTTTGGAAAAAACTTTAGCACCTGCTCCTCCGTGTAAAAAATACCACGAGTGCCTAACAATTTCAGCCTGATAGCAGGAAAACGCTCTTTCACCCGGCTAAAGAATACAGGGAAATCAATTGCTCCTTTTCTAAAATCAAATGTGCCCACAAACGCAATTGTAAAAGAGGCCTGGTAGGTACGTGTGTTGTGTTCAAATCGGGCTATCCTTTCAGCACTTATACCGTTAGGAATAAGTATTATTTTATCACCCGCAAATCCACGCATCATCAACAATTCCCGGTCTTTGTTATTCTGTACCTGAATCACATCCGCCTGCTCCAGGCAATACTGTATTTGTTTATAATCAACTGCATCTGCATTATTTTTAAACTTACCCTTGATTTTATGCAACAAGTGCGAAAACTGGGTTTTGATGTCGTACTTAAACTTGGTCAGCGGAAAATGAAAAGCAAGTATGGCTGGTCTTGCCACAAATAAGGTACTCTTGCAAAATAAGCTTCTATCAAATGGCAGGGTGTCGTACTCATACAACACAACATCAAAATCGGCACTATTCTTAATTAAGAAATTCTTTAACGCTAAGCTGTACACTTCAGCATTATATTTCTGGTTTGCAGGTATTCCCAAAATTTGCTTATCAACCAGTAATGTTTCCCAACCCAGTTTCTCCAGGCTCTCTGCCAATTCAATCCTGTTTTTAGTAAATCCCTTCTCCAGCGAAAAATTTCCTTTAGAACACAGCGCTATTTTCATAATTTATACCTTTAACTGACTTTGGGCCATTAATTTATACTTGCCTTGATTTATGAACTGCTACTTGACTCGGATTTTAACCTGGCAAAGCCTCCTACCCAAATGATGTAGTGCCTGAGAAATACCAGGAACAACTTGTTGCTAATACTCATACTTTTGCCTTGCTGAAAAATGCTTTTAATTTCCCAGGTACGGGGCTTGATAAGCTTCGCTATACTTATTGCCTGCTTGTAAATGCTTTTGCGCTTGCTGGTTTTAAATTTTGCCTGGCCTTTACCTACACGTTTGGCTTTGATAACAAGTTCTTTGATTGAAGGCCTTGCAGGGTGTTTCACGATTGCATCGGGAGCATACCCGATCTTATAACCATTTTTATGTGCCAGCATCCCCCATTGGTAATCGCCCCCGGACATAAGCGATGCATTGAACATGCCTATTTCATCGAAAACATACTTATAAGTAAACATATTAGCCGTAACAGCATTACCAGCCTTAACATAGGCTTCCTGCGGGAAGGCAAACAGTTTATCGTATAACTCAACTTTAGAAGGTTTGGAAGTACTAAAGAAGATTTCTACTGCCCCACCTACCCTTTGTACTTCTTTGTGCTTCTCCAGGAAAGTAACAGCGTTTCTTATCCAGTCTTTGTCCGGTACGCAGTCAGAATCCGTGAATCCGATTACTTCTCCCTTAGCTAGTTGTAAAGCAGCATTTCTGGCAGCATAAGAGCCTGGCTTAGCCTCATCAATCAACGTACAATTATGTGGCAATTTGTACTTGCAAGGCTGCGTATCAGATGGGTTATTATTAACCACAATTATCTCCAAAAAAGCACTTGGGTAGGATTGCTTTTCTAACGCCTCCAGACATATACTTAAACGACCCCAATCGTTGTAGGTAGGTATGATGATCGAAACAAATGGTTGCCCCATAACTCTTATCTAGAAAGTATAAAATGTGCTGTTACTGTTGGTTATATGGAGGGTAACCCATATAACTATGTTAGGCTGTCATCTAAATCAGTAATATTTTAAAACCCTTTGGATTACGCTGAAACTGTAGCGGCATGCTCCGTTTTAGCTGTCGGCATGCTTCTGTTCAGGCTTTTAGTGAATGTGATGATCTTATCGGCATTTAACCTAACTGGTTGTGAAGAATCGAGGTATAAAACGGGGATGCCTTTGTCTTCTAAAAAGTTTATGGAAGTAACAATTCTATCCCTGCAGGCCTTCGTAATTGCTACCAACCCGTCAATACTTAATCCTCTGTGCATATCCCGGATGTCTCTTCTGGAAAGAAGCCGTTTCGCATTTTCTCTCAAATCTGTTTCCAGATAAACAATGGCATCAGGCAATGGCATTACCTCCAAAAGGTTGTAAATCTCCTCCTTCTCCTCCAGGGGGCTTGTACTTTTATACAAACCCCTGTCAATCATGTTTATCAGTCCTTCATCAATGATAATGTACTTGCCAGATGCATTCTCTCTCAATACCTGAATCTTTTTTATAATCCTGTAAATAAACTCAGCTTTCTCGAATCGTAGATCCATGCCATTCGAGCTTTTCCGCTGCTTAAGATAAATATTCCCCCAACAGGCCTCCAGGTATTCCGGAAACTGTGCCACAAACCTATCGCCAGCTTCTTTTAAGGCTGTTTGATCAACATAGTCCTTACCGTTTTTAATATCCTTGTAAATTCTTCTCACAAACTCATAGTTGTTTTCCTCAATCCGCGAATTTGAGAGCGTTTTTTTGCCTTTCCGGATTTCTCTTGCAATCTTCTTTGCAAAATCCAACCAGCTTTGCTCATCATAAGGGTTTACATTAGTAGCGGTCGTCCAACTGTCTTCTCTTGATTTTCTCCGAATGATCTCTTCAAAAATAGTTGATTTACCTACACCGGGTGATCCACATATTTCCACAACTTTTGCCATAAGATTTGTTATTTTGCAGTAGCAATACTTTATACTTTCAGGAAGTTTTATTTGATAGCTAGTCCTCCAACACAACCTGCGTTTTTCCTGCCAGTTTCTTTTCTATATCGTCTAAATAGGGTTCCCATACAGTTTTTAAATTTAATGTCCCGCTGTTCGTTTTACCTGAATAGCATTCAGAAATATTGGCTAGCAAATTTCCCTGCTCATCATGTTTCTGCAGGGTTGTAAAATCACTACAATAAAGCTTATTACCAGGAGTTATTACAACGCAGGCTGGTGTAAAGCCAGAAAGTATAAGCCCTTTGTTGTACAGGTTATTAATTACTGCTAGTATCTCATTTTCTTTGGATGCGATTAGGGCTTTTTTCTCAGGCTCGGCTAAATTATCAAGCACATTTTCTAAGTAAGGAACAACTATGTAACCATCACCTGCCTCAAGTAATGGAGGAATAAAGGCAAACTCTTTTGATAAGGCTTTAGCTGCATAAAGTTCTTTTTCAAAGTACCTCTCATTACCCAATCGGAACGTCTTTTTTACAGCTAAATCATCTCCATAGCTAATCAGCTCTACTTTCGAAATTGCGTTAGCTGATACTAATTTTTTGACAGGCCAGATACGGGCGTAGCGCTCCCTCCTAATTTCTACTTCAGCGGCAATTTTGTTTGTGTATGCTTCGCCTAAAAGGGAAATGTAATACCAGGCGTCATGTTCATTATCAGCAGAATGCACACCGTTATAATGCCCTTCCTTTAAGCCTAAGTTATTGAGCAAGTCTCTGAATTTATACTTGGCGTGCAGGTTATGCCCGTTTGTAGTTCTTGGTTGTTTTTTCAACTCGGCACTACTAGGTGGTGCTGGATGGTAATCATACGCAATTACAAGCGCAACAGGCGCCCCTCCGGAATATTTGAAAGGGCCGTTGTCCCATTTCCCACCACGGATCAGCGCAGTACAAACGTCCATTTCCGATGGGTTTAGCAAACGAACATCAATCACATCAAATTGAAACGAATCTTTTAAAAAGTGTTTGAAATCCTCCAGCAACTCATCCTTCAGCAAACGCTCCCGAATAACGTATACCATTACTTCTCCCCCTCTAGCATCGCAGTAAAGGCTCTTTTGCAAAAAGGCTAATTCAGGCTTGATCTCTGCAAGTTTTGATAAGGTGTCATCTGCCGGTGCAAAACCCTGCTCTGTTAACCAATCGAATAATCCTTGTACAGTTACATCTATATCCAGGTTCAACTCGCGGGCCTGCTCCGTAAGTATAGAAGTGTACTCATGTTCAACTTCCAAGGATACTGTTTTGTCAAAGCCAGGTAATCCTGAACCATATCCTTTATGGAACACAGCGTGGTAAGCAAGTGAAGCAAAATATGGGACAGGAGAAGGCACATAAGCTCCCCGATACATAACTCTGGTATGTAGTAGTGTCCGAGCCAGCTTTGCTTGAAAGTATGGCAGGCTTTTATGGCTCCCGTACTTGCAACCTGATACAGTATAAATATCACATTTTAAACCTGTTCTATTGTCCCGAAAAGTAACAAGGTCATTTATAAGATCGCGATGTTCATCTTTGATCAGTATATCCATGTCTTCACCTTCCGGAATCTCAGGCAAATCATGCCACCAGCGTAATAGGACGTACTCAACATTCCGCTTATGCAGTAGCTCAAAAAACTCCATTCGGGAGATGCCCTTTCTTACAAACACCCTTGGAGATTTAGAGGGCTTCATGTAGCTTCTCAAAGACCTGTAACTCCTGGCCAGTTTATGGTAAACAGGATTCAATGCCCTGCTTTGGAGCATTTGCTTCTTAACCAATTGTTTCATCAATTTCATGTATTTCTTATTAACGTCCCTGGGAACCCCCAATACTTAAAATTCAGCTAGCTGCAGTCAGCACAGAAGCAAGTAAAACAAGTGAATTATATCTGTATCCGACCATTGCTCTTGCTACCTTTTAAGTATAAGCTTTATGGTTTTTGTGCTCCCTTTTGCTGTATGTAATCTTAAAATGTAAAGTCCGTCTGAAAGCGAAGATCCATCTAACTCAACTTTTACGTGTTCACCTGCCAGCGCCTCGCCTCGCTTTAGTTCAGCTGCGATAGCCCCTTTGCTATCATACAATGTTACCGTGTAGGCGTCATCCTCAGCAAGCGAGAAATTAACCTTTGCTATGGCAGAGAATGGGTTAGGGTAGGCTATAAGATCCCCGGGCATTGCATCAGGTTGTGCCACCGCAAGTGCCGCTGCTGTACTAGATGCAGAAAGTGTATTGGTTGCCAGCTCTCTGACCTGGCTTGCCGAGAGGGCGGTGCTGTAGAGGCGCACCTCGTCGACGGCCCCCTTCAGGCCCCGGTACCCGTTGGCCCCCGCCCCGATGGTGAGCGGCAGCTGGTTGGGGGCGATGGCCGGCCCGCCGGCAAAGGACTTGGCGCTGTTCTCCACCCCGTCCACGTAGAGGCGCATCACCGCCCCGTCGTAGGTGACGGCCACGTGCATCCAGGTGGACCCGTCGGTCGGGTAAGAGGCCACCGAGTTGAGCCGGTAGGTGTCCCCCGAGCTGCGCTGGTTGAGGCGGAAGAAGACCTTGCCCGTGCTGGCCAGCGAGAGCTCGTAGCCGTCCACGGAGCCCTGCTCGGCCTTCTTGACCACGTACTGGGTGTCCTTCTTCTCGGGCCTGATCCAGGCGGCCACCGTGATGGCCCCGCTCAGGTCGAGGGAGGCGCGGTCGGGCGCCGTGGCGTACTGGCTCGTGCCGTTGAGGCCCAGCGCCCGCCCCGCCACGCCCGCCACCCGGGCCGGGCCGCCGGAGGTGGCGGCGTGGTTGCCGTAGGGCGAGGCGTCGAGCAGGGAGCTGCCCCCCTCCTCGTCCATCTTCCAGTGGGCCACCAGCGGGCCGGCCGGCGCAGGGCCCTCGCCGTCCGCCGTGGTGAAGCGGCGCACAGGCGACCAGGCGCTCTCGCCGGCGGCGTTGGCTGCCAGCACACGCCAGTAGTAAGTGGTGCCAGTAGCCAGGCCAGCAACCGTAACAGTTGTATCTGTAATATTACTGGTACTAAAAAACAGGGATGAAAAGTCAGACACATCTGAAATCTGCGCCTTATAAGCATCTGCACCTTTAGAGCTGTTCCAACCGAGGGATACATTTGTCGGCATGTCTGCTGCCTCATCAGCTGGCGAAGTTAGCATAGGAGCACTTGCAACCACAGGCGGAGCTTGGAGTGTAATAAAGCTGCGCGCAGGCGACCAGGCGCTCTCGCCGGCGGTGTTAGCCGCCAGCACACGCCAGTAGTAGGCGGTGCCCTCGGTAAGCCCTGCAACGGTAGTTCTCGTGCCTGCTATGCCGGCCTGCTCATACACGGGAGCGGCAAAGCTGCTCGTAGCGGAAACCTGCACTCGGTAGGTGTCGGCCCCCTGGGAGGACTGCCACACCAGCTCAGGCGAGGCAGAGACACCTGTGGCCTGGTCCGCCGGCGACTGTAGCACAGGGACGCTTGCCAGCACAGGTGCGGCAGGTACCGTAGTGAAGGCCCATGTACTGGACCAGCTACTATGGCCGGCCGCGTTGGTAGCACGTACGCGCCAATAATAAGTGGTACTATTAGCAAGGCCTGTTACATAGGCAGATGTGCCATATATGTTTGAAATCTGCTGAGAAATAGTTGCAAAGTTTGATGTCATTGAGATTTGGACTCCATATGTTTCAGCTCCCTCTGAAACTGCCCAATTTAGTGTAGGCGAAGTTGCTATTCCTGTTGCTTGATTAACTGGCGAAATTGGTAAAGGGGTGCTTGCAATAATTGGTGGTGCTGGCGTGGTACCATCTTTGGCTAGTACCCCTACAGCTTGTGTTTTGCTTGATGCCAGGATGACAACCTCAGAAGTAAAATTATCTTTTGCGCTCGTCGCGTTATCATAGGTGCCGCTAATAAGCGTTAATTGCTGGCCAAAAGCTATAGAAGATGTGGATGACTCTTTATAGTAAATATTCCCCCCTCCGTCCTGATGCGTATAGATTACTCTTACTTTGGCACCAGCTTTATCTAAAATCACGATAGGCCGTGTGCCTTGCTTTGATACCTCATACAGATTATCCCAATTTCCATTTGGCCGGCGAACCAAAAGAGAGACTTCAGGATAACTAGTATTGTCGTAACTCGATTTAACGGCGCAATATAAGGTGCCATTACTACTTATAGCCAAGTTTAAATGATCATCTGCCATGCCTCGGCCTATATTTAAGGCAGATTGAGAAGCAGGCACTTCATTGACAGACCAAATGGTAGGAGCAGCTCCATCAGCATGCGTTCTAAAGCCATAGCGTTTCGTTTTCTGATCAGACCAAAATACGCCTACCATTCCAGGCATGGCAATAACGGCACACATATCATCACCATCTACGTCTGTGGCCAACGCATGCCGTTGACTCCAGCTACCATAAGGATAGTCGCTCCAGCGAACAAAAATATTATCTGTTTCTTTGCCATCGTAGCCTTCTTCATTATCGTCGTCATCTCCATTAAAAGCCACCCACATCCGCCCTGTGCCGTCTATATCAATGGTGGCAGTCTCAGAGTCATCATCAAGTGGAACTTCTACGGTGTTAGTGCGTTGCTGCCAAGGTTGGTATGTACCTGCGGCGGCATTATATTCTAAAGACACCAACTGCGCTACACCTCCCTGATGCAACAAGATATGTACCGTATTACCCACCACTTTACAGTCGGCTTTAGATGTACTCTTTGATGAGATATTTCTTACACTTGTCCACCTTTTACCGTCAAGGCGCCACAAATGCGTACCGCTGGAGTTGGGGAGCACGGTCCAATGTGCACCTGCATATGTCCAAACTTTAGATTGCGGCTTCTCCCCTGTAGTAGTAGAAATTGACACAGCATCTAACCTTTCAACAGAAACAAACCCCTGCTGTGCCGTTGCATTGAGAAGCGTGAGCAAGGTTAATGAAAGAAGCATCGTTAGTTTTTTCATAGTCTTTGCAGCATTCTTATATAGGGAGCACTTTTAAAAATATTTACCAGGTTTTAGTATATTGGATTTAAGCACGCATAACGAATATGGTAAGTCGGGACTTGCATGAGAGCCATACTGCTACAGTTGCTATACTTCTTGCAATTCAACCATCTTATTAAATTTGGCTGAACTCATGACTAATTCACTAAAGCACCCCTCGTCTATAATTTTACCATTATTCATTACCAGAATTCTATCTGCATTTTTTATAGTAGACAGGCGGTGTGCCACAATGAAAATGGTGTATTTGCCCTGCAGCTCTTCCAACCCCTTCTGTATTGCCTCTTCTGTTTCGGAATCAAGAGAAGAGGTAGCTTCATCCAGCACCAGTATGTCAACATCTTTGTATAACTCCCTTGCTATGGATATGCGCTGCTTTTGGCCACCACTCAGGTTTATACCATTGTTGCCAAGAAGCGTGTTTTCTTTGTGCGGTAAGCTTTTAATAAACTCGTAAATAGAAGCCTGTCGGGTAGCCCATTCAAACCGGGCTAAGTTCTCAGGCGTTGGTTCGGCCCAAAAGCATATATTATTGAAGATAGTATCATTGAATACTACTGGCTCTTGTGTGATATAACCTATTCTTCTTTGATAGTTTTCTAGACTTAAGTCTTTTGTGTTTATACCATCTACTGTCATCACACCACTACTAACAGGCATTAAGCCGGTTAAGATGTTGATCAAAGTAGTTTTACCGCTTCCACTTTCCCCGACAAATGCAATAGTTTGGTTTTTAACTATCTTTAAGCTTAAATTCTTCAAAATAGTGTGCCCTGAGTAGTCAAACTTTACATCCTTCAGTTCAATATTTTTACTGAAACTTGTAATTTTTTGCTTACCCTGCTTTTCCTTTGACAGATCCAATTCTTGTTCGAATGAGGCCATATTGTTCATGGAACCGGAAACCGCTAAGAACTGATTGTAGAAAGTTTGCATCTGAATCAAGGAAGATAAGGCGCGGTAAAAAAACAGAAGACTCACCAAGATAGTACCTAAGGAGCCGCCAAGTACTTTTATCTGAACTAATATGACTGTACTAACAACCAGGATCAATAGCGGCTCACGCATAGCAGTAACAATCGAACCAAGCTTGCCGATTCTTAAATTGTGCTCTTCGATGTTATGTATACTCTTTATGAGTTTGTTATTATACTCTTTAATGTAGCCAGTAGCCTTCAGATATTTAAAATTTGAAACAAACTGCATGATCAGGCCCTGATAATGATTTCTTGCTGCAGTTACTTTTTTTGAAGATAACTTAGTGGCCCTGTATATCTTATTGTAAATCAAATTAGTAATACCCGCTCCAAGGCAGGTCAGTAAGGCAAACTGTGCATCGACATAAATGGCAAATACCATGTACACAATAACTGTAACAATCTGCTGAAAAGCCCCAAAATAACTCTGGTATGCCTGCGAGATTCTTGTAACCTCACCTGACATTGTATTCTGAATTCTGCCTGCATCTGACAAGACAAATGCTTTATAAGCCATGCCCGAAAGTGCTTTTGACAACTTAACCCTAATATTTCTGATGAAGAATTGACGCAGTATGACACCGTAGACACTATTGATATATTGTGCGACACCTTTAAGTATGAAAAAAACTGACATTATTAAAAGTACTGTCAGCAGGTCAAGGCTAAGTCCAATATTTTCAATCCCTTCTACTAAAAAGCCTAGCTTGCCTAAGCTTTCAGCACTCACAGAGGTAGGATCATCTGCCATTTGCAGCAACGGCAGAAACATAGCCAGTCCAAAACCATCTAGTACTCCTACACTAATGCTTAAGGCCATTCCAATAAAAATCCTGTAACGGAGCCTTTGGTAGAAGTATGTAAAGCTTTTAAAATACTTCTTTATAAACTCTGTTAACTTACTGTAAATCATAGGAGTAGTTGTCTTAAAACATGCTTCTTAAGTAAATTTCTGAAACTCTGATGTTATGGATTAGATGTCGCTTTAACAATAAGACCCATAAATTATAACACAATAATTATTTTATATAATAATTTTAAGCAGCTATAATTTATCAGCTATACGCAAAAGTTATAGTTTATATTCATTAAATTAAATATTTTTTTTTGCTATACCTGTTGTTATCTATAAGATTTGAACTTTTAATGCTCACTACCTCGCTATAGCTTCTTGTATAAAAGCATGGCTATCAAGCACGTATTGAAGATTACAGAAGATGTATTAGCCGAATACTTTATCTACTTATTTTATATTTTTAATTATTCCAACAAAAAATAATATTATATTCAACTTTAGATATTGCTTTTTCGTACTGAATTTTACTTATTTGTAAAATTTATTACATATATAATTACTTAAGTATTATAATTTGTATTTATAGCTTATAATTGATTAACTGCCGCTCATTTGCTCTACATCATTTCCAAATTCCCTCTACTTGATATAAAATTTATATGTCTACTTATATGTTTATACAACTTTAATTTATCTGGTATGAAAATGTTTATTTTAAAATCTGTATTATTTCTTGGAGTAGTTGCAATTACAGCTACTACAGATACGGTAGCTCAGGGCAGAAGCAATGATGCACCTGGCAGAAGTGGTGGTGCTCCGGGTAACAGCGGTAATGCGCCAGGTCATAACAAACCAAGTGGTGTGCCAATTGATGGCGGAGCTAGTATACTCCTGGCAGCAGGCGCGGCTTATGGTCTTAAGAAGATGCGTGATTATCGTAATAGCAAGAATGGAACTATAGACGCATAATCTTACAGTAACACGAGTAAATCATCTTATGGCTCTCATCTTAATTAAGCATGAAAGAATATAGTAAAGTAATACGCTTTTTAATTTATGCTTTGGGTTTATGCATTGGGTGGTTTCTCCTTTATGATCTTTGGCTCAGCAGGTTTGATGATTGGTTAACGCTTAGCATCGTGGATGCTAGTGTTGTTACATTACAACTGTTGGGATATCATGCTGAGGCAAAGAACATATTTGTAAGAATAGACGGCTTTGATACAGTTTTTGTAAATGATGCATGTAATGGCATGATTATCATGGCGCTTTTCGCAGGTTTCATAATAGCATTTCCAGGATCATTAGCTAAAAAGTTCTTTTTCATTCCGGCTGGAATTATTGTGATTCATATTCTGAATGTATTGCGTGTTTCAGCATTGGCATTAAACGCTTATCATTTTAATCAATCTGTGGAATTTAACCATAAATACACTTTTACAATTATAGTATATGCAGCGGTATTTGCTTTATGGATGCTATGGGTGAAAAAGTATTCAGGATTAAAACAGCATGCTAGCTCAGAAGCCATTTAATTATTTACAGGTACAGCTATTCAGGTGGAGTATGTATACGATACTGGTAGTTGCATTCCTACTGGTAGGGGCTTATGAAGTTCCAATAAAAAAACAACTATCAGATTATACGCTTACTTTAAGTAATTTTATACACCTACAGGAAATTAGTTATGCACTTGATTCGATACTGAAATTGCATAATCCTACACTTGTCAACCTTTGCTACAGGCTTCTGCATGCTTGTATCTGTGCATCTTTCATAAGCTTATACTTCCGTAAAAAGTATGTAACTAAGGTTACTTTAATCTTCTATTCCCTTCTTCTTCTGTTAACTTTCCTGTTATACTTTACTGCAGGGGTTACCCAGTTATCCTTTTTACGTATTGTAGCTTTTAGAATCGATACATTGCTCATCTCTCCCATGCCTATCATACTTTTATTCGCATCCTTTCGCTTTTTACGCCAGCTTTAATTTGCTTATCCTATCCATGCTGGTTTACAAACTCTCCTTCCAACCTGCCTACTAGTAAAATTATATCCTGCAACTAGTCTTTGCAGCTTTACAACACATTATTTAATATTAAAAATATTACATAATAGCTATATCTAAGCATAGATTTCATTAAGGAATTTTCATAATAAATAATAATATTATAATAATATCAACAACCTTATACACTTAGATTAAGTATATTTTTTATAGAAAGATTTATTTTATCAGCTCTTAATATATATCTATTTAATTTAAACAGCTAGTCTTAGAGATTTATCAGGATTGATATTTAACTCTTAAAAATACAAGTATTTATATTAAAATATATTCTTGCTATGGCAAACAAATATTCAACTTTATTTAAATGGATAAATGTCGTAGTTGACTATACAATACTTAATATAAGTTTGTATGCTTGTTTTATCCTGACTGAAAGCCATATAAGATCGGTGGATGTGTATGATCTGAGGTTAACAGTTGTTCTCCTAAACTTTTGCTGGTTTTACAGTTCCACTATATTCAGCACGTACAGCTATATACTAAAACGTGATGCTGTACCAATGATGTCGTCGAATATTGGGGCACTATGTGTGTTTATGGCTATGGCAATAATTGTAAAGTTTACATTGCCGCATCTCTACATTCCGCCAACCCCTTTCATATACTACTTTACGGTTTTTCCTGTACTTATACTTAGCTGGCGCTTCGCGTTTTTATTGCTACGCAAGTATAACCGAAAGCATTGGCTCCACTCTAACAGCATAGCTATTATAGGCGCCACAAAAGCAGGAGTAGACTTTTATGAGTATGTTATGGCCAATCCCCAGCTAGACTATTATGCGGCCGGAATATACGAAAATACGCATGCAAAGGTCCCTGCCCACGTTAACTATCTGGGCCAAATAGAACAATGTATCAGCCATGCAAAAGAAAACAGGATACAAGAGATTTATTGTGCCTTGCCTTACACAGAAAATAATGTAATAGAACAGCTGATGCAGGAAGCAGACAAACATATGATCCGCTTCAGATTAGTGCCCGACATAAAAGGCACTATTCACCACAATTTCATGGTAGAGATGTTTGGTTATACGCCTGTGCTAAAGCCAAGACAGGAGCCATTGGAAAACATGGCGAACGAAATCATAAAAAGAGGCTTTGACATACTCTTCTCTGCTTTGGTTATTGTTTTGCTTCTCAGCTGGCTTGTGCCAGTTATGGCCATCATCATTAAGTTGGAGTCCAGGGGGCCTGTGTTCTTCAAGCAGCTACGCTCCGGAAAAAACAACAAACCCTTCTACTGCCTCAAATTCCGGAGCATGACCGTGAACAGCGAAAGCGACAAGGTGCAGGCAAGAAAGAATGATGCCAGAGTTACCAAGGTCGGTAGGTTCATCAGAAAAACAAGCATTGATGAGCTTCCACAATTCTTTAACGTATTGATGGGAGATATGTCGGTGGTAGGGCCACGCCCACATATGCTCAAGCACACAGAAGACTATTCGGTGCTTATAAACAACTATATGGTGCGCCACTTCCTCACTCCGGGCATCACCGGGTGGGCACAGGTTAACGGCTACAGAGGTGAGACAAAAGAAACTGCTGCCATGCTGAACCGCGTTAAGGCTGACCTGTGGTACCTGGAAAATTGGTCTATCCTACTCGATCTCAAAATCGTGTTCCTTACAATCTGGCAAGTACTGAGAAACGATGACAATATTTACTAATAAAAATAGTGAGGGAGTAATCAAGCTATGAAACTACAGCCTGATTACTCCCTCACTATTAGAACACCCACGCTTGCTACAAACACATTATTGCAACCAGCCTACAAGTATTATTACAGTTAAGTGCTTTGATAATACCTTTAGCATTCTACTGTTTAAAGTATACGTTAAAATCTGACCCTTTCCCGAGCTCACTTTCTAACTCAATTCTATCGCCTGAGTTGTCGAGGATCTTTTTAACCAAGTACAGGCCAACGCCTGATCCCTCAACATGATCGTGCACACGCTTGAACATAGAAAAAACTTTGTTTTTATGCTGTTCAGCAATACCCAAACCATTGTCTGATACTGTTACCAGATACTCGCCTGTATCAGTTATTGTTGTTCTTATACTTACTTCTGGTGCTCTTAGCGGGTCGGAGTACTTTATGGCATTTGATATCAGGTTATACAGGATGCTTCGCAGGTTCTTACGTGGGTAGTTCAGCGTTTCAAACCCAGATACATCTGCTTTAATCTCGGTTTTGCTTGTAGCAATAATATCCCGCAGGCTTTCCTTTACTTCCTCTATAATTGCTGCGATACTTACTTTTTCTGCCTGCTGCACATTGTGCTGTAGCTTCGTTACATCTGCCAGGTCTGCTATTACATTTTTGAGAACTGTAACTGCACCTCCCATCATTTTCAACAATTCTCTATGTTTAGCAGAATCCTCTCCAAGATCCTCCTCTAAGGCAGTAAGCAACCCCTCAAGGTTAGTTATAGGCGATTTAAGATCATGTGATGCGGTGTACACAAAGTTATCCAGCTCGTTATTTATACGAACCAGCTCCATGTTTCTTCGCATCAGCTCCTCGTTACGGCGGCGCTCCGTCAGGTCGCGGGTAATTTTTGCGAAGCCTAACAAGCGTTTTTCCAGGTTATAGATAGGCGATATCACCACGTTAGCCCAAAAGGCTGTGCCGTCCTTGCGTATGCGCCAGCCTTCATCTTCAAATTGGCCGTTAGCTATTGCCCGTTTAAGCTCAAACTGAGGGAACCCACTTTCTATCGCTTCGCGATTGTAGAATATTGAAAAATGCTTTCCGATGATTTCGTTTGGAGTATAGCCCTTGATACGCTCGGCACCAGTATTCCAACTCATTATAATTCCATCAGGGTTAAGCATCAGGATAGCGTAGTCTTTTACACTATCAATAAGCAGGCGGCTTTTCTCTTCACTTTCTTTAAGCTCCTCGTTCATCTGGAAAAGCTGCCGCTCCAACTTCTTTTTCTCTGTAAGGTCCCGGGTAATTTTAGAATACCCTACCAGCTCGTTCTTTGGATTATATATAGCCGTAAGTACGGTGTTAGCCCAGAAAGCAGATCCATCTTTACGGTATCGCCAGCCCTCGTCCTCAAAGCTGCCATTTGCTTTTGCCTGCTCCAATTCATACTCCGGATAACCCTGCTTTATAGCTTCGCGGCTGTAAAACTTGGCAAAAAATTTACCTATGATTTCCTTTGCCTCGTAGCCTTTCAGCTTTTTAGCCCCTTCGTTCCAGCTGGCTACATTACCGGCAGGGTCAAGCATAAAAATGGCGTAGTCTGTTACGCCCTGTATCAGTAGCCTAAACCTTTCTTCGCTTTCCTTTAAGCCTTCATACGCTTTGTAAAGATCGTCTTCGGCTTTTTTCCGCTCCGATAGGTTTTTTGTAACTTTTGTAAACCCAAGCAACTCATGGTTATCACCAAAAACCGGCGTAATGATTACATTAGCCCAGAATACGGAGCCGTCTTTCTTTACGCGCCACCCTTCGTCTTCGTACCTGCCATGCTTTACAGCTTCCTTCAGTTCAGTTGCAGGGTAATCACGGTCTTTATCCTCCTGGGTATAGAACACAGAAAAATGCTTCCCAACGATATCTTCTGCTGTATACTGCTTTATGAGCTCAGCACCTGTGTTCCAGGTAGCCACATGGCCGGTAGCATCTAATAGGAAAACTGCATAATCTGTTATATTCTGAACAAGCAGCCTGTAGTAATCATTTGGTAAGCTTATACCATCAACTGTCAAAAAAACATCAGGTTCTGTATTCATTTCTAATTTTTAAAACCACAAATATTGGGTTATAGGTATATTCAACAAACCTCTTACGCAATATAATAACAAAATGTACTATTGTTCAAACAACAAATATACTACAGCCCTGGTGCCCTCTTAAATAAATTATTAACAAAGGCTGCAATAGAACCTATAAAAGCACTATAGACTACTATTAATACAAACGAGACAGCTAAATATTTTATAAATAAACTATATATTATATTTCAATTCTGATAGTTTTCTTACCCTAACGATGTAGCAGTATGAACGGCAAGTGCTTTGGAGATATGGCAGCGTGAGCCGGCAATTTATAAAGCGAGTGAAAATACTATAAGTTATACTTCTGCTTCATGATAGCGATTAAAGCATGCTCTTTGTCCAGGTCTAATTGGTTGGCTGCAAAATATTTCCATACACCATCAATGTGAATCAACAGCAGCTCTGCCTCTAAGCTCGGGTTATCGTAACCCAGCTCTAAAAAACACTCCGTGAGTTTATCAAGGCAAGGCTTCATAAATACTTCGTGGTACCTCGATGATATTGGATTGAGCGGCATTATTTTATACTGCATTCTCCAGAAGTCCGGGTTCGACTGCGTCAAGATGATAGGCAACTCTATCATTTTGGAAATGTACTCCTGATGAGAAAGTTTACTGAGGTAGGGGTTAGTTGTTTTAGCGGCAACCTGGTAGCCTTTCTTAATTATTTCTTCCAGCAACTGGTCCTTAGAACCATAGTGTTTGAATATCAGCGCTTCAGAGGTTTCGGCTTCAAAAGCAATAGACTTTGTAGATGTTGCCCTGGCCCCGTTTTCAGTAAACAGTTTTAAGGCGGCATCAAGTATAGCTTGTTTTTTGCTCATCAATAATTTAAAAAATAGCTTTGGCAGCTGTTCGCATTTTATCGCTAAAGTATAAAGGTGCACAATCCAGGCACATAATCCAACGCCAGGCAACCTGGGGCCTTTAGTAATCATTGTCTGTTAAAGGCCAGCTATCCAGAAGCCACAGTTTAGTACAAACATTCTGTTGCAGCCCCGCAATTGCCATAGCTGCAGTTGTACCAAGCTGCGTTTGGGGCAAAAGCTTCTTACAGTTTGGTAGATCTTGCCTTTAGCGAGTGGATTGCTTAACGTTAATTGCCAAAGGTATTAAATTATATTTTTTTACGCTCCCTTGCGGTGCAATACTGGCAGCTGCCCCACTAGCTATACTTGTAAAGTACAGTTTAGCAGGCATGGCGTTAGCTGTGCAAAAAAGTAACCTGTAAATTTTGAGCGTTTAATCTTTATCAATACACGAAATACAGGTATTTATACTTATTTAAGTTAGGTGTTGCTACTGATCCGATTCATATCTTTAATTTTTACTTTAAGTGTATAAAGCCCCCTCTAAAGGAGGTTAAACGTTGGCCATACTTTACCCAGATGAAACAAACTTTTACAACAGATGAGGTGCTATTGGCACTTGAAGAGCAGGAGCAAAAGATTTTGGATGAAACTTTGGCAAGCTTTGAAGTTAAAATCGCGCCGAAGGGCCTTCAGATAAAACCAGTTGGGGATGGCGCCGCACACACAATCCCTCTTAGCTCAGAACTGTATACTACACTTCAAATCTTTTTCACAGGTGTGAATTCCATCTCCTATAAATCCTTTGACTATACTACGCTTAGAAGCTTGCTTTATGCTCATCGGGCGCTGGAAAACATAGGAAATAACGCGCCGGAAGCTACCTCATAACAAGCTGTTGTTTCAGGAGTTTTCTGGTTTGCCCTGCTGCGTATAAGATGCTTTTTCAGATATACCTGATTTATGTGGCGGCTTCTTCTTGATTTCGGAGGGACATTTAAGTAAAAAGCTAAGGACCTCCAATCAATTACTGCAGGTCCTTGGCTTCTATAACAACTATGAGATCAAAAAAGAATAAATACAGGTGCAGGGTAGCCTGCATTATAGCGTCATAAAACTGAGAGTGGCCAACCTCAGCACCCGTAAAAGGTATTGACCACTCTCAGTTCTAAAGGTATCCAGCAACACAATCAGGCATTGATTTTTGGAAAGTTATTGTTCTTTGTTTTACGCCAGTAAAATATGCTTAACTACCTGTTCAGGTTAATTCACACCCTTATTACACCTAAATACAGGCTTATCGCGAAGTATAAGTATTTAATCATGGCAGCTGCGGACTGTTTGCAGATAAAAACAGGTGCACTTGAACATCTTTTGCCATACCTGTAGTTTCCTTTCTTTAACTCATTGTACTGTGCATTACAACGATAGCGTGCCCTTGTAAGGTGATTGTTTTATGCGGCTCATATACTTTGCCTTCTTCCTCAATACGGCTGTCGCTGGTGTCAAGTACTTTCGTCCATTTGCTGCCATACTTTTTAGCTGGCAACTTAAAAGTAAGGGGTTCATTGTGTGCGTTAAACATCACGTAAAAATTATCGTCAACGGTCTGTTCTCCTTTAGGCCCCGGTGAGTGCAGACCACGGCCATTCAGGAACACCGCCAGCGACTTGGCAAAGTCATGGCTCCAGTTCTCTTCCGACATTTCAGCACCTTCTGGCAAAAACCAGCCAATATCCTCTAACCCGACACCTTTTATAGGTTGCCCCTGAAACCAGCGGCGGCGGCAGAACACGGGGTGGCTTTTACGGAACGCGATCAGCTTCTGTGTAAAGGCAAGCAGGTCTGCATCAGCTTCTGGCCAGTTGATCCAGGATATTTCATTATCCTGGCAATAGGCGTTGTTATTACCGTTCTGTGTACGCCCTAACTCATCACCGGCCACCATCATAGGCACACCCTGCGACAAGAAAAGCGTTGTCAGGAAATTTCGTTTCTGCCTTGCCCGTAACTCCAGCACCTGTGCATCTTCTGTCGGCCCTTCCACCCCACAGTTCCAGGAACGGTTATGGCTTTCACCATCGTTGTTGTCCTCACCGTTGGCCATATTGTGCTTTTCGTTGTAGCTAACCAGGTCGTTCAGGGTAAACCCGTCGTGGGCGGTCACAAAATTTATACTTGCTGTCGGGTTGCGGTAGTCGTCTTTATACAGATCGGAGCTGCCTGTAAAGCGTTCGGCAAACTCGCCCAGCATACTTCCCTCGCCGCGCCAGTAATCCCGGATGCAGTCGCGGTACTTGCCATTCCACTCTGCCCATCCCGGCGGGAACTTGCCTACCTGGTATCCACCTTCTCCAATGTCCCAGGGCTCAGCAATCAGCTTAACCTGCGATATAACAGGATCCTGGTGTATGATATCGAAAAATGAGCTGAGGCGATCTACTTCGTGCAGTTCGCGGGCTAGTGTAGAAGCCAGGTCAAAGCGGAAGCCGTCTACGTGCATCTCCAGGATCCAATAACGCAGACTGTCCATAATTAACCGGAGCACGCTTGGCAACATGGCGTTCAAGGTGTTGCCTGTTCCGGTATAGTCCATGTAGTAGCGTTTATCTTCTTCTACCAGGCGGTAATAAGAAGCGTTGTCTATGCCCCTGAACGAAAGCGTTGGCCCCAGGTGGTTACCTTCTGCAGTATGGTTGTAAACAACATCCAGTATTACCTCAATACCAGCCTGGTGCAGCGCCTTCACCATGTTCTTAAACTCATTAACCTGCTCCCCTCGTACTCCTGTGCCAGAATAGCGTACATCGGGCGCAAAAAAACCAATGGTGTTATAGCCCCAATAGTTGGTCAGGTTTTTATCCTTCAGGTAGCGGTCTGTTACAAAATGGTGCACCGGCATTAACTCTATCGCCGTTATTCCCAGGTCCTGCAGGTATTGTATGGTTACGGGGTGGGCAATGCCGGCATAGGTTCCGCGTATCTCTTTCGGGATATCGGGGTGCAGCTGCGTTAGCCCCTTTACATGCGACTCGTAAATAATGGTTTTATGATATGGGATTTTAGGAGGCTTGTCTCCTTCCCAGTCAAAGTTAGGGTCTATCACCACGCACTTGGGCAGGTAGGGCGCACTATCTGTTTTGCTGTAGCTGTGATCTTCATCGTCATGCCCTAACTCGTAGCCAAAAAGAGCGTCGTGCCACTCAATGGTGCCAGCTATGGCTTTGGCATAAGGGTCAATCAGTAATTTATTTGGGTTAAACCGGTGCCCGTTTTCAGGTTCGTAAGGCCCGGAAACACGATAGCCGTACAGCTGTCCAGGTTTTAAACCGGGCAGGTATACGTGCCATACATGGTGTGTGCGCTCCATCATTTTTACCCGCTCCGCTTCTTTGCTGTCGTCAGGGTTATCAAAAAGGCACAGCTCTACACCAGTAGCATTTTCAGCGTAAAGGGCAAAGTTAACTCCCTCCCCATCCCAGGTGGCACCCAATGGAAAAGAGCTGCCAGGATATTTTGTTATATTCATACTCCAGAATTATACTTTGATAAGTTTGTTTGCTCTTAGCTTATACTTGTTTTTAGATTAGCCTATGCATTTACGCAAACCAAAGTAAAAAGGCGAGTTGTTCTGTTACAGCTGTGGATTCAGCTATAAGCAGGGAGACCGTCGATGCTTGGAGCACAACAAAAAAGGCCCCGGTTCTCCGGGGCCTCTCTTTTAAAGTATGCGCTGCATCAGTCTTTAAAGTATAACTCAAAGGTTGTTCCTTTTCCTTCTATACTTTTCACTTTAACAAAACCGTTTGCGTTTTCTACCATGCGCTTTACAATGTACAGGCCCATACCTGTACCATCAACATGGGTATGGAAACGCTTAAACAAGGTAAATAGCTTCGTGACATTTTCCTCGCTTATACCCAGCCCATTGTCTGTTATGCTTAAAAGCACATAGCCGTCAATCCGTTTTGTTTTTAGATGCACTTCCGGGACTCTGTCCTTGGCTTTATACTTTAAAGAGTTACTTGTAAGGTTATAAAGCACGCTGTAAAGATTCTTTTTGGAGAAGTTTATATAAGGCACCTCATTAAAATCTGTTTTGATGACAGCATTCTCGCTTTGCAGCAGCTCTTTTACACTTTCTTTTACATCCTTGAAAACCTCTTCCACTTTCACCTGCTCAGGCTCGCCGTCTATGTCTCGCTGCACCTTGGCAATATCCGTCAGGTCTTTGATTACATTCTTAAAACGGCTGATGGCGCCTTTCATCATCTCAAAAACAGGCTGGATAGGCTCACCAGGTATAGGGCCTGCCGATGCTATCTGCTCTTCCAGCAGCAGCATGAGGCCCTCTATATTCCCGATCGGAGACTTCAGGTCGTGCGAGGCAGTATAAACGAAGGTATCCAGATCTTCGATCACACGCAGCAGGTGCTCGTTTGTCTGCTGCAGCTTTTCCTGCGTCAGTTTCAGGTCGGTGAGGTCTATAAACGAACCTAAAACCCGGTATGGCATCTGGTATTCGTTGTGCATGATGTAGGCCCTGTTGGATACATAAGCGTACGTGCCGTCCTTTTTGCCAAGCCTGTACTCCCCTGCCCATTGGTCTTTGCCAGAGTTGATCGCTTTATTTATATCGCGCACTACCTCCTCTTTATCATCCGGGTGGATCAGGTTAAACCATGCGTCTACCCCTTTGCCTATTTCATGCGCCTTAAAACCAAGTATGGATTGCAAGCTATCGCTCCACCATACATCGTTGTTCACTACATCCCAATCCCAGATTACATCGTTTGTGGCCATCGATACCATCCGGAAGCGTTCTTCGCTGGATGCAAGCTCTTTGGTACGTTCCATCACCCTGTTTTCCAGCTCATTGTTCAGCTTAATAAGGTTTTCCTCTGCTAGTTTCAGTTCCTCATAAGCCATCAGCACTTTGTCTTCGCTGGTCTTCTTTTCGGTGATATCGGCCATAGTTACGGTTACGCCATCGCCCATTTTCACGGCAGCAATCTCGTACCAGGCAGTTTTGCCTTTTATTTCCAGCTGCTGCTCTATGTGTATGGCATTACCGGCCTCCGCTACGTTTACAAACTTCCGGAACAGGCCGCTCTTTTTCAGGAAAGGCATCGCCGATAATACGCTGGAGTTCATGAGGTCGGCCTGGGTGCGGCCCACCAGATCTTCTGTTTTTTTGTTAAGCAGCGTCCATATAAAATCCGTAATTTCATGCTTTTCGCCTCTAACCACGCTAAAGGCCATAATACAGTTCAGCGAGCTGTTCAGCACTCCCTGCACTACGTTGCTCAGCCTCTTCAGGGCGGTTACATCCACAAAGCTTATCACCACGCCATCCTTATTCCCATCCTGCTTCAGGTATGGGATAATGCGCATCAGGTAGTATTTCCCATCGGTTGTTTCCACCTCCTGCTCTATGTCCGCTGAGGTATTGTTTACAAGCTGGATATCCTCCAGCAGACGTGTGTATTTGAGGTTGTGCGACAGGTGATGTATCGGCCTCCCCAAATCACTTCCGATTATATTGATGAGCCCTATAACGGACGGGGTAAACTTACGGATAACCAGGTGATGGTCTACAAACAGTTGCCCGATATTAGAGCTTCGGATGTAGTTGTCAAGGTCCTCATTCAGCTCCTGCAGTTCTTTTATCTTTAACTGGTGTTCGGAGTTAACGGTATGCAGCTCTTCGTTAAGCGACTGCATCTCTTCGTTGGAGCTTTGCAACTCCTCGTTCGAGGACATCAACTCTTCGTTGGTGCTTTGCAGTTCTTCATTTGCGGTGCTCAGGTCCTGCACAGTTAGCTGCAAACCCTCACGAGCCTCTTTCAGCTCCATCTCCAGGTTGGTAAGCTGCTGGTAGTAGTCTGAGTCTGATACAAACGTAAGCTCTGAAACTTTAGGCAATGGCATTACCTCCCCCATTTCCTGCAGCAGCACCAGAATAACTTTGGGCTGCCCTTTGTCGATGGTGATCGGGCGAATAGACACATGCACCAGCTGCTCCTTTTTACCCATCTTTACAGTCACCTGCCTGGCCACCACTTTGCGGTCCTGCTTCAGGGCTTTCCGGATGCTGACACTCAGGGCAACGGCAAGCTCCTCGGGCACCATCTTTATCAGGTTAAAGTGCAGGCGCCTGTCCGGGAACTTAAGAAAGCGGTTGATATCCCCGATGCCGTGCAGCAACTGGTAATTCTCATCCACATAAAGGCCTGCCATTTTAAAGTCCTCCGAAACAGCGTCCATAAAGGAGTCGTTGTAGCGGGTTTCGGGAGAGGTTTTATACTTGCTTATCTGGCTGGAGTAGTTAAAGGTGTTCGTGTAATCTGTAACGCCGTAATTCTGCCTAACATCTTTGTTATCTTTTATCTTCCGGAACACCTTCCATTTGCGGCTGATTTCGGTAAAGTAGGATTTCATCTCCCCGATGTGCTCGCTGGACCCCAGAAACAAGTATCCGCCCAGGTTTAAAGCATACGGAAATAAGCCAAGCACCTTATTCTGCAAATCCTGGTTCAGGTAAATGAGCATGTTACGGCAGGTAACAAGGTCCATGCGGCTGTAAGGCGGGTCTTTCTGCAGATCGTGCTGCGCAAAAACCACCAGCTTGCGCAGCGATTCTGTTACAAGGTAGCGGTTGCCTTTGCGGTAAAAAAACTCCTGCAGGCGCTCTGCCGACACATGCTTGGAAATGGATAATGGGTAGCTACCTTTAGAGGCTTGTGTAATCGCCTGCTGGTCTATGTCGGTAGCAAACAATTTTATATGCGGTTCGCGCCCTGCCTTTTTAAATGCCTCGCAGAAAAGTATGGCAAGCGAGTAAACTTCTTCGCCGGTGCTGCAGGCTGCCACCCATACTTTTACAGGCTGCTCTGTTCCATTTTCGGCAATAATGTTTGGTATAACCTCTTTCTCCAGCACCTCAAAGGCTTCCGGATCGCGAAAAAAGTTAGTTACATTGATGAAGAATTCCTGGCACAGCCTTTTAATCTCAATCGGATTTTCGTGCAGGAACGTAAGGTATGCTGCCATATCGGGTACCTGCAGCATGTCCATGCGCTTGTGTATGCGCCTGCTGATGGTAGCCTCTTTGTAATTTGCAAAATCGGTTTGGGTGTGGGTGCATACCAGGTCGAGGATCTCTTTTAGAACTGCCTCGTCCTCTCCTTGTTCTTTATTGTCAATCAAGCTTTTCACCAGCGGTAATTTACGGGTGTATTCAATTATCTCATTGGCCATGTACGCTGGCGGCAGCACAAAATCAAATGCTCCTGCATCAATGGCGCTGCGGGGCATACCGTCAAATTTTGCAGTTTCCGGGTCCTGCACTACCACCATGCCACCTGCCTGCTTTATGGCTTTAACTCCTTTGGTTCCGTCGGTGCCGGTGCCAGAGAGCACAATGCCAATGGCATACTTTCCCCGGCTTTTCGCCATCGATTCAAAAAAGAGGTCGATGGCAAAATTTGGCTCGCGGCTACGGGTTTTGTCTGTCAGGCGTAATCGGCCATGCTCTATTGTCAGTTGTTTGCCACTTGGCAACACATACACCCGGTTAGGCCTCGTAAACATGTTATCCTCTGCCTCCTGCACCTGCATTTCTGTATGCTTGGTTAAAAGCTCCGCCATCAGGCTTTTATGGTCTGGGGAAAGGTGCTGAATAATGACAAAGGAAAAACTGGAGTTATTCGGGAAATGATCGAACAACTCATGTATCGCCTCCAGGCCACCTGCGGAGGCGCCAATGCCCACAAGGTAATGATCGGTGGCGGGCTTAATTGTACTTTTACTTTGCAATGAGTTAGGTGATGACATGTAGCAATCTGTATTCCTGACAAATAAACTCTCTAAGCTGCGGCTTGTTTATACTTTCTGCAATTTGCTAATATCTTTCTTTTATCAGCTTTTCCAGCACGGCAATCCGGAGAGTTTCTGCAGCCTCGATCTCTTCGTGCTGCCAGGGCAGCGAGGTGTTTTTAACTGTTTCTTTGTAAATAGCAAAAGAGTTGCGCGGATGGTATGTTTTACCGTCGGCCTCCATTTGAATCGCATTATCGGGGTTTCCGCCCCAGTTTACAGTCTGGTTTACTTCCGGCCTGAAGCCAAGCATAAAATCACCGTGCTCCGCATTAATGGGTAAGGCGATCATGCCGCTGGCTACTTCTTTGTAATCCTTGCTGTGGGGGTAATCAACGGGTAAAGTGGCGGTGGCAAAAAGGCCCGTGTTTTTATTGCGCCGTAACCACGAGGTCAGTTCCTTTATTTCCTGGTCTGAGGGGGTGATGCCTCTTTTCCAGATGTTGCCTTCGTATACCACGGCAGCCCCTGAAAGCGATAGCAGGCTTTGTATATTCGATTCTCCGTCCAGCAGCTCGTCGGCAAAAAAATTGGTGGTGTAGAGTTGCTCCATCAGCTTAACGTGCATGCTGTGCAGGTGCACCTTAAGGGCCATGTTTTCTTCGCGCTGCTTTGCCTCCAGTTGTGCCGAAAGTATACCGGAAAGCAGCTCCATGGCAGAGCGCATTTCGTAGCTCGGGTATTTAGCGGTTTTATGATGGCACGAGATCAACCCCCAAAGCTTATTATCGATAATGATGGGGAGCGACATGGAGGCCATGATGTTCAGGTTTGCCAGGTACTCCAGGTGCACATTGGCCACGCTGCGCAGGTTACTTTCCGTGAGATCAGTAAAACGCTGTGTAACCGGGTTAACTACTGGTGTAAGGCGCACGGGCGTGTAGCTGCGCGTAGGTATAAGCCGATACGGGTTTTTAAAGTACAGGTCACGCGCCTGCTTGGGCACGTCCGATGCCGGAAAGCGCAGGCCCATATAATCGTCCATGTCTTCTTCTTTGGCCTGCCCCACCACAATGCCGTTCCATTTCGGATCAAACTGGTACACCAGCACCCTGTCGAAACCGCTGAACAACTTTAGCTCCTCGGCGGTGCGCTGTGCGATTTCGGGGGTGTTGCCTGCCTGCTTCATTAGCGAGGTGATGTACTTAATGTGCTGGTACAGGCGCACGAACGAGTCGTCGGGTCTGGCATTGTTTTCTTCCAGTTCTACCAGGATGTAGTCCGGCTGCGGTAATATCAGCGCCGCAAAAGACACCTCCTGCCCCTGCACACCAAAACTGAGCGTAAAGGGTATGCGGTTTTGGCTACTTTTATGGCGCAGCTTAGACAGCATATCCAGGTACTCCGCCTCCGGAACAAAGGCAGAAAGTGGCTGATTTAGTAGATTTTCAGGGGATGTGCCTAGAAAAGTGTCTACGTTTTCGGTAACCTGTAAAATGCGCAGGTCAGTAGTATCGAGTACCAGCACCACTCCATGCGGCTGTATCAGGTTAACCAGGTGAAGCGGGATACTGCCGCAAAACTCTGAATCGTAATTTTTTTCTATGGTTACGTTTATGGCTGCTATGCTATTATTCATATTTCTTTTAAATCAGCTATGGCTCCGGTATAAGCATATACTGTGGTAAAAGTTTGACGGAAGCTGCGCCTTCTGCTTTATACAATTCCAGATGGGTGTAAACCGGATCCGCTGCTTTTGGATTTTTAAAGATACTGGAAACTTCGTATCAAGCCACACTTTTTTTGCTTAACTGCAGCACAATAATTCTGTTAAAGACAGGCCAGTTATAGAAAAAACGGGTTTTACAACATCTTTCCCTTTGATAGCAGCACCATCTACAGAAGGCGCGTTACCATAAAGCAAGCGCTAAAAGTATAACCAAACTCCTTTAAGCAGGCAATTTGTAACAGCATATTCTACTCCCGCATAGCCATACTATCACGATGAAGCACCAACCCAGGAAGCTTTTTTTTTGCAATATCTGAAAGCCATATACGCAAAAAACCGGGCAAAGGCGCTGCCTTACCTTAAATTAATGTAAACAAACAATTTACGGTTTCTTCTTTTTGTCTTTCCAACCAGGCCATACTTCCCGGGCTATGAGCTAAGGTAAGCTGCCCCGCGCTATTCCCTGTTGTGGTACTTTTTAAATACGTGTCTTTCAGGGCTAAAAGCTTTTTAAACCCTTTATAAGTCTAAAGCCGTACAAAAAGAAGAGATACAACCAAAATGCATTAATACTGCATATTGTATTAAACGATGTACAACTAAACACAAAACTATGAAAAAGTTAGCAATGGCAGGTATGGTTATGGTGGGTTCGATGAGCTTGCTTGCCTGCGAGAGAACAAATACAGCAGGCACAACCGCTGATGAGGGAGTGGTAGTAGACCGAGACTCTGTAGCTACCGAGTATGAAGTAACCGAAACCGTGGTAGAATACGACACCACCACCCGAACCCGTACCGTAGATGCTACAAAAGAGAAAAACGATAATTAATTGACGCTGCCGCGTCACGCTATACCAGCAAGAACAACAGGGGCCAAACATAAAAAGCTCCTGTTGTTTTCTTTGTAATTCCCTCTCCTGCCTGTGCCAGTTGCCGGCCTGAAGTTTATACTTACATTCTACCCCATACTTATACCTGCAGGTTGCCGTTTGTTTACAAGCTTGCCAGTGTGGGCAGCAGGGCACCTAACACCACCGAAGCAGGTAACCTGCGCCATAAAACAGTAAAACCTACAACAGCTACCTGCGTTTAGCATTTCTTGGGAATGTGTTGTAACTTCGGGTAAAAGTTACTACAGACAACATCAGAGAATCGTCTCCATTAATTAAACTACTTTGATACAAAACAGCGAAACCCTTAACATATTTCGTGGAGGAGGTCAAATGGGCGCCTTAATGCAATCGTATGATTGGGAGTCCCATCCGCTCGGAGACCCACTTTACTGGCCTGAAAGCCTTAAAAATAATATCAGGCTGATGTTGAACTCAAACTTTCCGATGTTTATCTGGTGGTCTAAGGAGCTGTACATGTTCCATAACGATGCCTACCTGCCTGCTTTAGGCAAAAAGCACCCGAAAGCATTAGGTGCATCAGCCCGCGATATGTGGTCTGAAATCTGGGATGACATTGGTGGGATTGTTGAAAACATACTGCAGCGGGGAGAACCGTTTTATGCCCAGGACATGCTGCTGTACCTGGAAAGAAAGGGATTTGCGGAAGAAACATACTGGACCTTTTCATACAGCCCTGCCTTTGCCGATTCCGGTGAGATAAACGGTGTTTTTTGCGCCTGCAACGAGGAAACAAGTTCTGTACTGACCCAACGCCGGCTTAAAACGCTAAAAGATGTTTCTGATGCACTGGCGCAGGTAAAAACAATGGAGCAGCTGGCAGAAACGGCCTGCAGCATTCTAAGCCAGAACACTTACGACCTGCCCTTTAACCTGATATACTTTTGCAACAGCGTGGGCTCCGCAGCCATACTTGGTGGCACCTCGGGCAACGTGGCAGATACACTTGCACCGGCAGTTATAGACTTTACCTCAGCGGATGCGGTATGGCCATTTGCCCAGATACTCGAGACACGGCAGCCAATGTACCTGCGCTTATCCGGCGCGGCGGCGGAGGTAGTATCTGACGATAGCGTACCCGATGCTGTTATATGGCCTATTTTCAAGCCCAGCGAAGACAGTATCGTTGGTTTTTATGTTTCCGGCATTAGCCCCAGGCAAGAGTACGACGAAGATTATAAAGGATTCCATAGCCTCCTGACGGGGCACATTGCCACATCCATAGCAAGCGTAAAGGCCAGGCAGGAAATACTGAAGCGGCAAGAATACCTGAACGAGATTTTCCAGCAGGCCCCTGTAGGCATTACCATGTTAAGGGGCTCCAACTATATCGTGGACATTGCCAACCCGGGTGTATGCGAGATCTGGCGGGTAAACCAGGAAGAGACCATAGGCAAACCTATTTTAGAGGTGGTACCGGAAGCCAAAGAGCAAGGCTTTCTGGCCTTGCTTGATGGTGTGCTGCACACGGGGGTGCCCTTTGTGGCAAACGAACAACCTCTTGTGCTGGAGCGCAACGGGCAACAGGAAACCGTATACCTTAACTTTGTGTACCACCCGCTGCGCGATGAGCAGGGCTTTGTAACCGGCGTTATAGCAGTAGCCATTGAAATTACCGAGCAGGTAAAAGCGCGAAAAGAAATAGAATCCATCAACAAAGAACTATTGGCAACAAACGCCGACCTGGATAACTTTGTTTACTCTGCCTCCCACGACCTGAAAGCGCCCATCCACAACATAGAAGGGCTGGTAGACGAACTAAAGGAGTACCTGCCTGAAGAAGTATTAGCGTCTGAAGAAGTGCAGCAGCTCACTTCTTATATAAACAACTCCATTGAAAGGTTTAAAAAGGTAGTGGTAGACCTTACGAAGGTGGCCAAAATACAGCGGGAAGCCGGCGTTGAAATAGCCAAATTAGACCTTAACAGCATTATAGAAGAAGTTTGCCTGGACTTTAAACCTGATATCACCGCTGCGGAGGCTACAGTTAAAACTGACCTGGCTGCCGATGCGACCATCTACTTCTCGGCAAAAAACTTACGCAGCATTGTATATAATTTAATAAGCAATGCGCTGAAGTATACTTCTCCTGATAGAGCACCCCACATCGCCATTGCCACCGAGAGCACGCCTACGCACCTGGGCATAACCGTTACTGATAACGGCCTTGGCCTAAGGGAAACCGACATCGATAAAATATTTACCATGTTTAAGCGCCTGCACGACCATGTGGAAGGCTCCGGCATTGGCCTCTATATCGTGAAGCGGATTATTGAAAATGCCGGTGGTACCATAGAAGTAAAAACTGAGTTAGATAAAGGCACCACTTTCAGGGTGCAACTGCCAAAGTAAACGCAGCACAAAGATCCGCTCCTTTTCGGTGCGTACCTGTGGTGAATGGGACGGATCTTGGGTAATGCCAGTTGCTATCCGGCATCCAACACACACTTGCAAAGCTTGTAAAGTGTGGCGTGTACGTGGGGTTTAAGCTGAAGTAGAAGTAGTAACAAGTTATACTTATACTCCAGACGTGCTTTTGTAGATGATTTGAAAATTAAACAGCAGGATACACAGCAGTATAAAAGCGGGTGCAGCTAAAGTAGCTGGTCAGTTCTGCCTATCAGGTGTTGCTTAGGTTAGTACAGTCTTGTAACATGGCACTTATCCATCGTATTGTATTAAATCACTTTATTTATACTTACCAGATCCAAAGTGGTAAATTATTGCTGCAGGCCTGACCACAACGGACAATCTTATCGCTCACCTGGTATAACACATAATATAACTTACTGAAAATAAACTACTTATATTTAGATGTTTCCGGTTAATACTGAACTGCGCACGTATACTTAAGTAAGGATAATAGAATATACCTTTTCCTTGAGCATATGAAAAACAAGTTCATTTTATACCCGCTGCTTACCGGTCTCTTAGTATGTATCGGAACGTTCTCCTTCGCGCAGAGCACAGAACAGAAACCGAAAACAGAACAACAACTGCTGGAGGAGAAAGAGAAGGCAGATAAAACACGGCTCTCCGATGCATCAGACCTCAGGAAAGAAACCAAAGCCGATGCTAAAATTGCCAAGGCAAACGCAAAAGAAGCCAGACGCATAGACAAAGAGGCTGCCGATGCCGCCAAGCAAGCAAAACGCGCCTCTAAAATGGAGGCCAAAGCGCAACGCAACCGTGCGGATGCCGATAAGCAGTCAGAGAAAGCAGCCAAGGCTTCTGAAAAATCGGGTAAAAACAACTAATCCCTTACTTAAAGGAAATAGATAACCTGAAAGCGCAGTTGCGTATGCCCTGGGTTAAAACTGGCGGTGCGTTGCTGGGTCCACCGCATTTACGACTGCACCAAGGTAAGCCACCCCTTACAAAAAGGGCATGTATACTACAAACTGAAATTAAGGGCCTACCATATAAGTGAAAGGCTTTTCTGGCAGAACCGCAAAAAGAAAAAGGGGCGCTACCAGCAGTAGCGCCCCTTTTGTGTTTGGCTTAAAAGTATGAAAATCTATAGAACGGTGTTTATACTTGCCACAAACGCTGCATGCACTTGCTCGGGGCTAAGTATATGCCCTTGCTTCTGCGCCTGGTTTGCAAGCTCGTAACCTAAACGTGCCGCAGCCATACGCTGTAACGGCGTGCCATGGTGCCCGCTGCTGGTAAAACCGCAGTCCCCTATCTGGAAGAAAAGGGTAAAGAACTGCTCTACACGTTTCCAGTTATAGGTAGCGCCACGCTTGTGCGTCATGTAGTAGGCGGCCATAAAGTCTGCTTCCAGCTCAGTATAGCGCGTAGCTTCCGGTGCATTGTCTGCGGCACCATTCGGGTACCAGGCCGTAAAGTTATCAAACTGTATCTGGTGCGCCCATTCGTGCGCCAGTATGCCCGTCCAGACAATATCTGCCTCAACGCCAGCCTCTGAGACCATCTTTACCAGGCCATCGCCAATTACGATCACATCGGCGCTGGTGGCAAAGCCATCTGCAGAGAAGAACGGAGACTCTGGCAAGGTAGCCAGGGCAGCATTGTACATCAGCAGCATATCAGCGTACTGGTAGGCAAACGCAAGCGATGGTATGCCATTAAAGTAGTTGTATAAAGTGTTGGCTATTTTGTCGCGGTCGTTAAGGGTGGCGTTGTGCTGACCATTTACACGTATCTGGCCGGGCATATCCCAGAACTTCTCCAGTTCGCGCTTACGCTTGGTCATAAAATTGGTGTACTCGCCTTCCTCTCCAAAGTACTGCGGCTCCGACTGGTCGAAGTATGCTGCTACGAAGTTGATATCCATGTAGAGGCCGAACAGGTAGTTGGCATCATCTACACCAAAAACCGGCACAAGCTCCTGGCCCAACATAGCAATGTACTTGTTCTGAACGGCTACAAACTCGGTTGGGCCGCATTCGCTTTTAACTACCGCATCGCGCACGGTAAGGTAGTCGCGCAGGTTCTCACTAACCAGCGCCAGGTCGGCGGGGGCTTTAAGGGTAATCAGGGTGTCTAAAGCGGTGGCTTGTGGGGCAACCAGCGCATTCTGGTTGTCAGAGCTTGTCATTACATCCATGTCCTGCATCTCGTTTTCGCAGGAAGCGGCGATAAAGGCCAGCCCAAGGCATGCCAGCGCAATCTTAAACTTTCTCATAATACTACGTGTAAAGGTTTATTTGAATATATTTAATTATGACAGCGTTATATAAGATTATTCCTATTTTAGAACATTTAAATACGCCATTACCTAATTAATGTTTAAGATTTAAATGTTTTTGTTATATTTTAGAGGCGGTATATATAGAAATTTAATATTGACTGCAGCTGCTGTTACAGCTTGCCAGAGCCGAATTTTGCCTGCTAAGCGGGCACTAATACACCCTGATATGGCCCTGAAATATTTTGAAATTTACCTGCCGGAAGTGGCAAAATGCAGGTTACCCGACAGCGCTTCGCTTGTCCGGCATGCAAACCACGCTACGAAGCGACGCTTAAAATAGCAATAGCCCTATACTTTCTCCTCAAATTTTCCTAAACTGCATACTTAAAACCGAGCAGCCACAGGAAACAAACCATGCCGCATACTTCTACCACAGCCATTCAAAACTTTATCGCGCGCTGGAAAGCCTCCGGTGCATCCGAACGCGCTAACTACCAATTGTTTTTAACCGAACTGTGCGAGCTGCTGGGCGTGGAAAAGCCGCAACCAGCCACCGACAAGGTGCACGAAGCCACTTATACTTTTGAGCGGCCCGTGGTATTTGACGATGGCGAAGGCAGGACGAGCACCAACTTTATAGACCTCTACAAAAAAGACTGCTTTGTGCTGGAAGCCAAGCAGGGTGCCGACAAAGCCACTGTAACCGAAGCAGAATTACTGGGTGGTGAACGGGCAAAGACCAAAACCGGCACCGCCACCCGCGACACCCGCACCTGGGACCGCGAAATGAAAAAGGCCAAGGAACAGGCCCTGCGCTACGCCCGCTCTTTGCCAACCACCGAAGGCTGGCCGCCGTTTTTGGCGGTGGTGGATGTGGGCTACTGCATCGATTTATATGCCGACTTTGCGCGCCAGGGAAAAACCTATGTGCCCTTTCCGGACCCGCAGAACTATAGAATTACCTTAGAGGAACTTGCCCAACAGGAAGTGCGCGAGCGCCTGCGTTTGCTCTTTACCGACCCGCTGGAGCTGGACCCAAGCCGACGCGCCGCGCGCGTAACCCGGCAGCTGGCCGAGCGGCTGGCAAAACTGGCGGCATCGCTGGAGCAGACCGGGCACACACCCGAAAAAGTGTCCGGTTTCCTGATGCGCTGCTTGTTTACCATGTTTGCCGAAGATGTGCAGCTGCTGCCCGAAAACTCGTTTACCAAACTGCTGCAGGATTACCGCCAAAGTATAAATTACTTCCCTGATGCCCTGAAAGCGTTGTGGCTAAACATGGACAAAGGCGGTTTTGACCCGGCCCTGAAAACAGTTATCCCGCAATTTAACGGCTATTTGTTTAAAGACCCCGAAGCGCTGCCCATTACCGAAGCGCAATTAGACTTACTTATACTTGCCGCCGAAGCCGACTGGGCCGATGTGGAGCCTGCCATTTTTGGTACCTTGCTGGAGCGGGCCCTGCAGCCGCGCGAGCGCCACAAGCTGGGTGCCCACTACACGCCCCGCGCCTACGTGGAGCGCCTGGTAATGCCCACCGTAATTGAGCCGCTGCGCGAAGAGTGGGAAGCTGCCCGCACCGCCTCGGCTATATTGGAAGACAGCGGCGACGAAGCCGGAGCCCGCAAAGAAATTGAAACGTTCCATAGGCGGCTGTGCTCGGTGCGCGTGCTGGACCCTGCCTGCGGAAGCGGCAACTTTTTGTACGTAACCCTGGAGCACCTCAAAAGGCTGGAGGGCGAAGTGCTGGAGTACCTGGAGCATTTCCCGGGGCAGCTTGGCCTGGATATGACAGGCGGCTATACCGTAACGCCGGCGCAGTTGCTGGGCCTGGAAGTAAACCCTCGCGCTGCGGCCATTGCCGACGTGGTGCTCTGGATCGGGTATTTGCAATGGCACTTCCGGGCGCATGGCTCGGCCACCCGCCTGAGCAACCCAATTTTGCGCGAGTACGGCAACATAAAGCAGCAGGACGCGGTGCTGAGCTACTCCGACCGCCAGCCGCGCCTCGACAGCAACGGACAGCCTGTTACCCGCTGGGACGGCCACAGCACCAAACCTCACCCGGTTACCGGACAGGAAGTGCCCGATGAAACCGCCCGAACGATAGTTTACGATTACCTCGACCCCAAACCAGCCAGCTGGCCCGAAGCCGATTTTATAGTTGGCAACCCGCCGTTTGTAGGTAACAAGCGCATGCGCGATGCTTTGGGAGATGGCTATACCGAAGCGTTGAGAAAAGCTTACAAAGGCGCTGTGCCCGATAGTGCAGATTTCGTGATGTACTGGTGGTATAAAGCTGGGGAGATTTTAGCAACTGACAAAACAGAACGCTTCGGTTTCATCACGACCAATAGTATAACGCAGTCTTTTAACCGGAGAGTGTTGCAGACTTTCATGGAAGCCAAAGAACCTATCTCTATAACTTATGCTATACCTGACCACCCTTGGGTAGATAGCGGCGATGGGGCGCAAGTTAGAATTGCCATGACAGCAGCAGAAAAAGGTGTGCAAGCTGGAAGGTTAAATCTTGTTATTGCTGAAAAAGATAATGGAGAATTAGGAATACAGATTAAACTTCAAGAAAAGATAGGGACTATACATTCAGATATCAGAATTGGTGCGGCAGTCAATACTGCTAAACCTTTAAAATCTAACTTGAAAATAAGTGGCAGAGGTATGATACCTCATGGTAGTGGCTTTCAGGTTTCATTCGAAGAAGCTGAAAAACTCGGATTAAATAGGACACCTGGATTAGAAAACCATATTCGACCTTATCGGAATGGTAAAGATTTAACAGCAATTCCGCGTGGTAAGTATGTTATTGACTTCTTTGGATTTACAGAAAAGCAGCTTATGGTTGAATATCCTGAAGTTTATCAACATCTACTTGAAACCGTAAAGCCACATAGAGCTCAAAATAACAGAGCATCAAGAAGAGAAAACTGGTGGATTTTTGCTGAAAATCAACCAGCAGTTCGTCAAGCTATTTCAGGTTTAGAGAAGTATATAGTTACTGGCTACGTCGCAAAGCATAGGATATTTCAATTTCTAAGTAAGGATATTTTACCGGACGATGGACTGCTTGCTTTTGGCTTAAATGATGGTTATAGTTTGGGTGTATTATCAAGTAGAATTCATGTACTATGGTCATTTGCCACAGGTGGAAACATGGGTGTGGGAAATGACTCGATGTATAACAACTCGACTTGTTTTCAAACCTTCCCCTTCCCTGCCGCCACCGAAGCGCAGCAGGAGCAGATCCGAAGTATAGCCGAGGCCTTGGATGCGCACCGCAAGCAGCGGCAGGCGCAGCATCCCACGCTAACTATAACCGACATGTATAACGTGCTCGGGAAACTTCGTTCGGGAGAGCCGCTGAATGCCAAAGAGCAGAAAACCCACGAACAAGGGCTGGTAAGTATACTGTTGCAACTGCACACCGAATTAGATGCCGCCGTAGCCGCCGCCTATGGCTGGCCCGCCAACTTACCCGAAGAAGAAATACTGGAACGCCTGGTTGCGCTTAACAAAGAGCGCGCCGCCGAAGAAGCACGCGGCCACATCCGCTGGCTCCGCCCCGCGTACCAGAACCCGCAAGGCACCCAGCAAACCGACTTAGGTATAGAAAGTAAAAAACGTGCAGGGACAGGTCGCGACCTGTCTGCCAAAGAAACCCTGGCCTGGCCAAAAACGCTCTCGGAGCAGGCGCAGGCCGTGCAACGCGCCCTGCAGCTGCACGAGCGCCCGGCCACCGCACAGGAGCTCATAAGTCAGTTTAAGCCCGTAGCCAAAACCCAGCAACCGCAGCGCCTGCAACAGATCGACAGCCTGCTGCAAACGCTTCATGGGTTGGGCCTGCTGCGCAAAACCGAGCAAGAGCAGTATGTAAAGTAGTATAAAATCAAGAACTAAAGTATAAAAGAATAAGTGCTTCGTAGGGACAGGTCGCGACCTGTCCGGATCGTGCATGGTTTTTTCTCTTTCACCCTACCCGCTACTCCAGGCTTGACAGGAACGAAGTATGGGCAGGAGTAGAAAGGAACAAAGCAGCTTATTTATACTTGCTTCGTAGTTCAGCCTTTCGCGCGGACAGGCCGCGACCTGTCCCTACGGGGGAATTTGAAACACTATGACAAGGCTTTTGACAGGATTATACTTACGCCTTTGCAAACTGGCTGCCATACCCAACCACCAGTTACCGCTGCGCTCAAACTGGCGGTATAAACAAACTTACCCGTGCCGCAAGTTTAGCGCCAGCGCAACTTGTGGCTTAATATGGAGCCAGTTTGTAACTGGCTTTTTACAGAACTATACTTACGCCTTTAAAACTGGCAGTATTAAAGTGTTAAAGAATAAACTAAAGTATAAGCACCCACACTCAAAATGGAAAATATTTTTAACGCAGCAGTTACAGCAGAACTCGTTAGCCGCCTGAACAAATTACAACCCGACTCACAGCCGCTTTGGGGTAAAATGAGCGTATCCCAGATGCTGGCGCATTGCAACGTAACCTACGAAATGGTGTACGAAGACAAGCACCCCAGGCCAAACCCCTTCCTGAAGTTTATGCTGAAGCTACTGGTAAAGAAATATGTGGTAAACGAAAAGCCCTACAAGCAAAACGCCCATACGGCATCGCAGTTTATGGTGCCCGATAACAAAAGCTTTGAGGCAGAAAAGACCCGCCTGATCAACTACCTGCACAAAACACAGCAATTAGGCGAGGCGCATTTCGAGGGCAAAGACTCGCACTCTTTTGGCCCGCTTACCAGCCAGGAATGGAACAACATGTTCTACAAGCACCTGAACCACCACCTGAACCAGTTTGGAGTATAAGCGCATACTTATACTTATACTTATACTTATACTTATACTTGCAGGCCCTCTAAAACACAGAACCAACTCTTATTCTTTAATATGATGAAAAACTACAGAATTGAGCTTAAATGGGCCATCGTTTTTGTGCTGATGACCTTAACCTGGATGGTAATCGAAAAGCTTGCCGGCATGCACAGCACCCACATCGACAAACACGCCATCTTTACCAACCTTATTGCCATACCTGCCATTACGGTGTATGTGCTCGCGTTGCGCGACAAGCGCCAAAACTTCTACAAAGGCACCATGTCTTACAAGCAGAGCTTTGTTTCAGGCTTGATCATCACCCTTCTCGTTACGGCTATCAGCCCGCTCACGCAAGTAATTGTTTCTGAAGCAATTGCCCCGGAGTATTTCCCAAACATGATCCTGTACGCCGTAACTGAAGGCAACATGACACAGGAGGCCGCCGAAGCCTACTTTAACCTGAAAAGCTACATAGTGCAGGGCCTGATCGGAGCGCCACTCATGGGTTTGCTTACCACCGCCCTCGTCGCGCTTTTCACGAAAAGCAAAACTAAAAAACAGCTGGTGGCTGCTTAAGCGGCTGGTTTACTGCACCTGCTCCAGCCGCCGCTGCCAGTAGCTGGAGCAGGTACAACAGAATAAATACCCTGTAAATCAGATCTCTCTGGCTCTTTCCCGCAATACTGCACCTGGCACTTCTTAGCGCTTCTATAACCTAAACAGTACGGCAGGGGTACACAACCAATACCTGCAGCTGCTGTTGCTGCACCTGTACTTTTTGCACCAACTTACGTTGCACAAAATGGGTAAAGGCGAGATAAACATCATCGTTACTATTTTAGGAGGCCTTGTGATGGTGCTGGGCCTGGGTTCCAAAAAGCTGGAGGAAAGCCCGGTTCCGGCTACGCTGCTGGCCCTGCTTATAGGTATTTTGCTCGGCCCTGAAGTATTCGATGTAATAGATCCGAAAGAACTTGGCGAGAAAACAACTATCCTGGAGACAACTGCCAGGCTGGTACTGGGCATTGGCCTGATCAGCGTAGCGCTGCGCATCCCCAAAGCGTACCCTCGTACTAACTGGCGGCAGATGCTAACGCTGGTGTTTTTGGGTATGGTGCTGATGTGGGGTGTAAGCACTCTCCTGATCTACTTTATACTTGGCATCCCGTTCTGGCTCGCGGCCCTGATTGGTGCCATCGTCGCCCCCACCGACCCTATCGCAGCAAGCCCTATTGTTACGGGCCCTGTAGCCAACAAAAACCTGCCAGACCGCATCCGGCATGCTATTTCGTTTGAGTCCGGGGCAAACGACGGCCTGAGTTTCCTGTTTGTGTTTCTGCCGCTACTGCTGCTGACGCGACCCACCGAAGCTGCACTTACCCATTGGCTGACCACAACGCTTTTGTGGGAGGTGCTGGGGGCAACCGTATGCGGGCTGCTGCTTGGTTACGTAACGGCCAAACTGCTGAAGGCCTCTGAAAAACACAACCTGATACAGGAGAACTGGCGACTGATTTATACTGTAGCGCTCTCGCTTCTGGCTGTTGGGGGCGGCAAGTTGATTAAAAGCGATGAGGTGCTGCTTGTTTTTGCTGCCGGCATCGCTTTTGTTCAGGTAGTAAGCGAAGACGAGCGCGGGGAGGAAGAAAAAGGACAGGAGGCAGTCAACCGGTTTTTTTCTTACCCTATTTTCGCGCTTTTCGGTACAACCATACCCTGGTCGGGCTGGGCAGCGCTTGGCTGGAGCGGTGTATTGCTGGTAGTAGCCATACTTCTGCTGCGCCGCCCTCCGGCACTACTGCTCCTTAAGCCACTACTCCCAAGCCTGAAAAGCACAAAAGATGCCTTGTTCCTGGGCTGGTTCGGGCCGGTTGCCGTAGCCGCTATCTACTATGGCGCCATGGCCGAGCATCGGTTAAAAGAGCCGCTGGTATGGGATGTTGTCAGTTTGATAATTTTTGCATCGGTGGTGGTGCACGGCATCAGCTCAACGCCCTTATCGAAGCTATACGGGAAAGCCACAGGAGAGCGGACAAAGCAACCATAGAAGGGAGTTGCCCTTACTCCAGGTTCTCGAACCCCTCGCGAAACCCACTAAGGTGCGCATAGCACACTGGGCTGCTGTAGTCATTACCTCGTTGCGCTGCCGCATCGGCATTTGGAGCCTTACTTTGCTGCACCTGCTGCTTGTAGAGTGGTTGCAGCGTAAGGGCAAACGCTTTAAAATCGCTTTTCAAGAGTGGCTGTTTCTTAATTCGGATGTATGGCATAAGTATAAAGGCTACCTGTTTTAAAGTACGGCATCAACCTGAACCTGTTTGGCACCTGATCCAGCGCATGCGCTGTGCTGTATTCCAGCGGCATGCTTCCCGGTTACAATCCTTTACGAAAGCCAGCACCCGGGAGAACACGCTATAGCTTTAACTTGTACATGCCGCAAGTTTAGCACCAGCGCAAATGTGGCTTAGTATGGCAGCCATTTTATAAAAGCTTTTATAGAACTACACTTACGCTTTTGCAAAGGCTTTGCCCAGAATTATACTTACGCCTTTGCAAATTGGCTTTTCTACAGAATTATACTTACGCCTTTGCAAACTGGCTGCCATGCACAACCACCAGTTACCGCTGCGCTCAAACTGGCGGTATACATTTATATAACTGATAATTGAACGCGCTTTACTGCTTCAGGGCATTATGTTTCTTCATTAGCTTCAGCACCTTCTCTACAGGCAGGGCCTCCACTACACGCTTGTCGTTACCTGTTGTGGTTTCGGCTTTAAAAAGCGAGTTGATAATGGCCTCTTCTGTTGCCTCTATCACCGCCATAAAAAGCGGCGATATTTCGTCGTTGCGCAGCAGCGTTACCGTTTGTGTTTTAGCCCCCGAAGTATAAGGGATGCGCAACTCAGGATGTGCCGAAAAAGCTATGACATAATCGCCGCTGCCGTTAGAGGCAATGCCGCCGGTTCGGGCAAGGCCCATCATGGCACGTTTTGCCATGCGCTCCAGGTTACGGGCATCAACGGGTGCATCTGTGGCCACCACGATCATACACGACCCATCTGCTTTCTCGGTTATCTGCTGCTTAAAAGAAAACTGCTCCAGCTCCTCCCCAACCGGCACGCCGTCTACTTGCAGCACGCCCCCAAAATTAGACTGCACCAGCACTCCTACCGTGTAGCCGCCCAGGCTCTGAGGCAGCACCCGCGAGGCTGTACCAATGCCCCCCTTAAAGCCAAAGCAAACGGTGCCGGTGCCTGCGCCTACATTCCCCTCTGCCACCGCACCATCCGTAGCCTGCGTGATGGCCGCTACCACGTGCTGCTCGGTTACATGCCTGCCCCGTATGTCGTTAAGGCCTCCATCGTTTGTCTCGCCAACCAAAGCGTTTACCGACTGCACCTTCTCGTTTCCGGGCTGCTGCAAAGTATAGCCTATCACGGCGTTCACGGCGGTGGCAACTCCAAGGGTATTTGTAAGTATGATAGGTGTTTCGAGGTTGCCCAGTTCCTGCACTTGCGTGCTGCCTGCCAGTTTACCAAACCCATTGCCAACATATACTGCCGCCGGCACCTTCTCCTGAAAAACATTGCCATTGTGTGGCAGTATGGCCGTAACACCCGTACGAATGTGGCTTTGCTGCACCAGCGTAGTCTGCCCTACCTTCACTCCTTTTACATCGGTTATCGCATTCAGTTTTCCGGTTGGCAGCACCCCGATCTTTACACCCAGTTCCCTGGCTCGTTTTCGGTTTTGCGCAGCAGCAGGTAGTGCTACCATAAGCGTAAGTAGTAAAAGTAAGTATAGCCTCATAAGGTCTGTCTTTTTGCCTGGTATAAAAATATAACAAATTTCTGATGTTGGGCAACAGGCAATGCCATATGCGCAAAGATTTGCCTTTTAAGGTGGAAATAAGCTGCATAACACGGCCAAATAAAATAGCCATTTATACGTGTATAAATGGCTATTTTATGAGCTGTACAGGATAGTGCGGTAAGTATAAACCTGCTAAACGGGTAGCTACCTACATACTACAGTTTATACGTTAAGGCACTATAATGATCTTACCTTTTGTGTGCAAGCTCTGTATCTGTTTCATTGCCTCGGCAGTTTGGTCAAGCGGGTAGGTTTTGCTCACGTGCACTTTCAGCTGGTTTGTGTCAGCTATCTCGCGGAGGTGGTCCAGCTGTTTGCTGTTGGGCTCTACAAATACGTAGCTAAAGTCAATGTCAGGGTCCAGGCCATCGCCCTGGTGCAGGATCGATACCAGCTTCCCGGATGGTTTAAGCGAGGCCAGGCTTTGCTCCAGCGTTTCTCCGGCCACACAGTCAAACAGGAGGTCTACGCCGTCTGGTGCAAGTTCTTTTACCGCCTCTCCTACATCTCCTTTTTTATAGTCTATTGTATGGTCTGCGCCAAGCTCCTGCATGTATGCGTGGTTTTTTTCGCTTGCGACAGCAATTACAGAGGCTCCTTTATACTTTGCCAACTGGATGGCCATACTGCCCACTCCCCCTGAGCCACCAAGTATGAGCACGGTATGCACCTGCTCCAGCCGCCCAACCTCAAACAACGATTGGTAGGCAGTAAGCCCTACCAGCGGAATGCCGGCTGCTTCTTCAAAGGATATACTATCGGGCTTTGCAGCCAGGTAAGACTCGGGCAGCGCAATGTACTCCGCAAAGGTACCGTTATGTACTGTGGGTCTGCGGGCATAGGCGTATACTTTGTCGCCTACATCAAAACGTCGCGCACTAAAGCTCCTGTCCTCTACCACGCCAGCCACATCCCAACCGGGAATTACCGGGAAATTAGTGGGCAGAAAATCTTTGAGGTAGCCGGCCTGTACCGCAGCATCAACAGGGTTTACACCGGCGGCCATTATGCGTACCAGCACCTCCCCTTCTTTTAACTCAGGCACATCAACTGTTTCAATTTTTATCTCGCCCCCGAACGCATTGTACAAAGCGGCTCTCATTTGTTTTGCCATAGTTAAGCTGTTTAAGTTTTTCCTATAGATGGGTTTAAATAAAAAAGCAGGCAAGAAAAGTATAACGCTTCTACTGCCTGCCTTTTTTATGAAGTATACCTATACGTGCCGGTCCAGGTTTTTACCTAAGTCCTTTACCTGTTTCATGAAACTCTCGATGGTCTCATCCGAGTAAGTGCCGTATGCATCCGAAATGGTGCCTTTATGGCCGTTGCTTGTTTCCACCACATACAGTATCGCCATGTCGTCGGGGTTACTTTCGCCCTCAAAGCGGTAAAAATTAACAATCTGCACCTGCTCCGGGCCAAAAGCTTCCGCTCCGTCTGTGGTACCCATCATACCCTTATCAGTTATCCTGAATTCTTCTGTGTATCCATCCTTCCGGAGGTTGGCCAGAACCTGGACCATGGATGTCAGTTCTTCTTTATCCTGCATAGTTTTATGTTTACGTAACGTAGGTACTATACAGGGTATACGTGAAAGTATAAAAAGGTATTTGCAGCCAGGGCTTTAATGCGCCGGCTGCTTTATAAGGACTTCAAAAGCAAGCCTATGCGTAGGCTGTCTCTCCCAGTTCGCTGATGCGCCACGGCGCCCCAACAATCCATACAATGTCGCCTTCCACAAAAACCATTTCAGAATCGGGGTTAAGCACCCGGGTGCCGTCGCGCTCTATGCCTACCACAAGCCCTTTGGTTTTCTCGCGTATACCCGACTCGCGCACCGTTTTATGCAGCAACGGCGAGTCCTGTGCGATGATCAGCTTTTGCAGGTCCACTTCTTCTTTCTCGTTCTCCACCTTCGATGCAGCGTCCACGTTATCGAGGTATACCCTGAAATGCTCTAGTTGCTCATCTGTGCCGAAAACATAAATCTTATCGCCAGGATACACCCGTTCGGTGCGGCTCGGCGGCATTATCGTACTGTTGCCGCGCTCAATTACGGCCACATTCAGGCCAAATTTTTCACGTATCTGCAGCTCTATCAACGTTTTGCCGACGGCAGCAGACTCGGGCAGCACCTCAAAGCTTGTTAAGTGCGCATCCCAGGGCACCAGGTTGCTGTGCGGTTTGGCGGCAGCCTCGCTTATTTCGCGCGCGTTCAGGTTGGCCATAAAGCGGTCTTCGATGCGGATGTAAAAGCGCTGTATGCGTTTGTAGAAGATCGCAAACAAGGCAAGCATAAACAGCCCCACCACAATAGACGCTTCAACAGAAAGGAACTGGTGCAGCAGGAAGCCAATGAAAAGGATGGCGATAATTACACGCGCCAACTCCAGCACGATGATCAGGCCGCGGTATTTCTTGTAAGCCCAGATACGGCCTTGTGCTGCCTTTTGCGGGTGGTGCACCGCCAGCGCCCACAGAAAAGGAGCCATAAAGAAAAAGGTGATGATCGTGGTGATCACATCGCCCCTGGTGCCCTCCAGCAGGTGCTCTCTTACCAACGGGTCAAGGTACCGGACTGCCAGCAACACAATAGCCACGATGATAACAGAGTATATCACCAGGTTGCGGATGTAGGACTGCAGCAGCAGTTTCCAGTCGCTGGTGGCGCCAATGGTCTGTGCTCCGCTGCTGTAGTTGTCAAGCGATGCTTTCCAGCTTTCCGGGAGCATTTTCTGGATAACCTTGTACAGCGGGTCTGCCATCTTGATCATGTAAGGCGTGGTAAAGGTGGTAATGGCTGATACCGCCACCGCAATCGGGTACAGGAAATCGCTTGTTACTTTTAAGGTGAGGCCCAGCGTGGCAATGATAAAAGAAAACTCACCTATCTGCGATACACTCATACCCGACTGGATAGAAGTACGCAAGCCCTGCCCTGCCATCAAACCGCCGGCGCTTATACTTAAAAACTTACCTGCTATGGTGATGATGGTGATAACAGCAATAGGCCCCGCATAGGTTATGATCATACCCGGGTCGATGAGGATACCTACTGATACGAAGAAAATGGCCCCGAACAAGTCTTTTACCGATGTGATCAGATGCTCGATTTTTTCTGCTTTTGTTGTTTCGGCAAGTATAGACCCCATGATAAAGGCCCCCAAAGCCGGCGAGAAACCTGCCTGTGCCGCCAATACAACCATGCCCAGGCACAGCGCCAGCGATACGATGAGCAACATCTCGTCGTTCATCAGTTTGCTGGCTTTCTTTAAAAACGTAGGTATAAGAAAGATGCCGCCCAGGAACCAGAGCAACAGGAAAAACCCAAGCTTCAGGACGGATTCTATCATTTCGGCACCGGCAAACTGCTGGCTTACAGCAACTGTAGAAAGGAGCACCATGAGCAAAATGGCCACCAGGTCTTCTACGATAAGCACGCCAAACACCAGCCCGGCAAAGCGCTGCGACTTTACGCCCAACTCATCGAATGCCCGGATGATGATGGTGGTGGATGAAATGGAAAGGATACCTCCCAGGAAAATACTATCCATGGTAGACCAGCCGAGCAAGCGCCCGGCAAAGTAACCAAGCAAGAGCATCACCACTACTTCTACCAGCGCCATGATAGAGGAAGCCCCTCCAACTTTTGCCAGTTTTTTAAAGCTGAACTCAAGGCCCAGGCTGAACAAAAGGAAAATAACGCCGATTTCAGCCCAGATCTGTATGTTCCCGATATCGATGATCGTAGGGAAAAGCGAAAAATGGGGCCCGATAAGTAGGCCGGCAATAATGTAACCGAGCACCAGCGGCTGCTTCAGTTTCTTAAATAAGAGGGTGGTAATGCCTGCTGCCCCCAGCAGCAGGCCCAAGTCGGTAACTAAATGGGGTAAGTGTGCCATTCGTGTTATTGTAGATCTTTATGATATGGTTGTGGTTGCCTCCAGTAAGGCAAATATTATAAACGCAAGTATAAGTATAGCGCCGTAAAGCTTGCAGGATTTCAGCCTGGTTTTCTTTCCTGTATACCAGCAAAGGCTTGTTTCAGGGAAAAAGATACCAATTATAAATCCGATAATAGCTAAAAAAGAAACGATTACAGCAATTTCGTCCATTAAGTTTTGATTATTGCCCTCGCTGCAGCCTAACCTGGCAAGGCAGAACGTGTATAACTGCCTGCACCAGGCCAGCGCAACAGGTATAGTACCCTAAAAATTTTAAAGAAACGCCAAGGCAGTAGCAGGGCTTTAAAACTTCTTTTTTGAAGCTCCATGCATCGCCCTGAACCTGACAAGGCTTTTAGTAAGAATAGCAGCAGCGCTGTTGCAGAAAATGACGGCCAGGTATAAGCGGTAAATGTAAAGCTAAACGAGCCCCGAATATACCATACCTGCCACGTATAGCCTGTAAACCAATGGCTGCCCCTAAAAGAGAACCAGCCTAAGGGGCATTGGGAAGAACACTAGCTGCGATACGCATGGCCTGGCATAAGGCTGCTACAAAGGCAGGTGCGCGGGGCAAAGGCTCCGCATTAACGGATAATGCCGCTATGGACAACCGTGGAAGCGCGAAAACAGCAGGTGCTGTGTGCAGCACTTTATTTCCGGTAACATGCGCATCCCAGGAAACCGCAGCGTGTGTCTGGCTTAAAGCATGGTGGCGCTCCTGCCCTCCGCTCTGGCAGTTTTCGCAGGTGTCGTGAACGGCACCCTTTACCAGGTAACTGTAAATGGCCTCTTCCTGCCCCGGCGATGTAATCGCCCAGAGGAGCATTACCCAGACTAAAGGGAATTTAAGAAAGCGCTTGGCTACAGTTTTAAGTGGCATAAGGACAAATTTAACACCAATGCCCGGATTATGAAAGCTTGTGTAAGTATAACTGCACCCTTCGTCTAAACTTAAAATGGCCGTGATTATCCTATCCGTAGCAAAAGCCGTAAGTGACCATGTAAAGCAGGTAAGGCTGAGAGCACCAGGTGGCTTCTTCAGCTTATAAAACGAAAACCAGGTAATGCAAGAGGTAAACCTAACTGTACTTTCTGCCATGATCACGCCGGTGGTGCTTATACTTGCCACAGGCCAGCTTATACTTACTACCTCCAACCGGTTGGCGCGCAGCGTAGAGCGGGCCCGTAAACTGTCGGAGCAATTTGAGCAGCTGATGCAGCAGGAAAACACGCCCAAAAGTGTCGAAAAAAAAGAACTGCTGTACCAGTTGCTGCACAAAGCCGCCGTAAGAAGCCGGAAACTGCAACGCGCTCTTAGCTTGCTGTATGTGGCGCTGTCGGTTTTTGTGGCCACCAGCGTTTCTATCGGATTGTTGGAGGCGCTGGGCATTCTTGTATTTTGGGTACCAGTTGGGTTAAGCCTGCTGGGCTCCGGCCTGTTGTTTTATTCAACCATACTTCTGATTACCGAAACAAGCCTGGCCCTCGGAGCCATCAACAAAGAGATGAATTACCTGACCCGAAATTATGCAGCCGACTTACCAAAGCAGCCCAAAGCGCAGCCCGGATCAACAACGGCTTAGCGTAACATTATGATTCTTTCGTACTTAAGTCCAAAAGTAGCTACCAAAAATAATCACAGGTCAAAGTGCCTGCATGCAACATGATAACACCTTGGCAAGTATACGTGATTGTATTCCCGTAACTTCTGGTGTTGTTGGCGATGAGTTTGTGGTTGGGTAGAAACGTGTGCTTTACCTGATTTGCCGGAAGTATAACACATGCTGCTTTACCCCGATCTGCACTTTAATTCTACGCTATGGCACAAACTTTACAGGCTAATAAGCTCGTAAGCTTCCCTTTACCTATTCCCACTATAAGCTTACCGGTTATAAAAGCTGTACTGCTTCTAACCGTTTTGCTCTTTTCAAATTCAAATTCCCTGGCGCAGTTCAGTCAGCAATGGGTAAGTTCTCCTTTAAAAAGCGGTGCCGCTGCTGCTGATAACTTTTCGTGCCAGGTAGTAGACACTCAGAACAACCTGATTACTGTAAGCTACAACGGTGTAAACCGCGAAAACACACGCATCGCCCTTTATAAGCACAACGCTAATGGCCAGAAGCTGTGGAGTACTGTTTATACCGATGGCGCCTCGCTCTGGGACACCCCCACAGCAGCAAAAACAGATAAGGACGGTAATATTTACTTACTCGCCTGGAGCCAGTTAACACAAGATGAAGGCAGGGCCCTTATTGCCAAGTACAATGCCGCTGGCGATAAAGTATGGATGGTGCCCATTGGGGCAAACCCCGGCAGCCATGGATTTGCCGTAACTGACAACGGAGAAGTGTTTGTGATTGCAACTGTAAAAGAAGCCTCAGGCGGCGATGCGCCTCAAATCATAAAATTAGACGCTACCGGTAAAACAGCCTGGTCGCAGAATTTTATAGGCTCTGACGGTGAGGGCGGCACACCAGGGGCATTGGCGCTTGACCAGGCAGGAAATCTGTACGTGGCCGGGACGCTTTACGTAAGCCCGGGCTACCCCAAGCAGCCCTACTATGTTGCGCGCCTTGTAAAGTATAGCGCACAGTCGGGTGCCAAGTTATTTACCGGCCAATACGCTACGGCATCCATCCCTTTTAACATGGATTATGAAAGTATGCGCCAGGTGTTGGTTGCCCCTTCAGGTAACGTATACCTTGTGTCGCAGCGCAGCGGCTTGTATATGTACCAGGTCATCGTTTACAAAATTTCGGGAGGCCGAGAACTGGAATGGGCAAGAGCAGCCGGCGAAACAGACGAATCCACGCACATGCAGGCGGTGCTCAGTACCGAAGAACAGCTTACGTTGCTTTGCAGAGAGCTGAAGTACAGAGATGTATGGGATTATTTTTTAACGGCATATGATAACCAGGGGCAGCGGCAGTACTATCATACCTATAACAGCTACATACCGGAAACAAACAATATCAGGCGCGTAGTACCCGAAGGAGTCGGGCTGGCCCCCAATGGAAGTGTAGCTTTAATAGGCTCAAGAGACTATGTACAGAAGCCACCCGCCTTTTACATGGACCCAATTGTGATAGAGCCGGCCAGGGAAACAATTATACTTTACAGCAGCTCCGGTGAGCAAACCTGGCAAGAAACCAGCAGCGGCGCAGGGGCACGGTCAAACGGCATGGCGCTGGACTTTATGTCGGTTGGCAGCTTTTACCTTGCCGGCACCCAAACAGCAGATGCACAACTGGTTGCGGCACGTTATACTGGTTGCGGCGGCTTTACGGTAACAGCAGGCCAGGATAAAACCATTTGCGCGGGTGGCGAGGTGCGTTTAGAAGCATCAGCGGCAACTACCTATTCCTGGTCGCCGGCCGAGGGGCTATCAAGTACAACAGTTGCCAACCCGCTTGCCAGGCCTGCACAAACAACCACTTATACTGTTACTGCAACCAACGCAGCTGGCTGCACCTCCACCGCACAGGTTACTGTTAAAGTAAACCCATTGCCCCAGGCAAGTATAGCTGCTGCTGGTAACCTGACTATTTGCGAGGGCAGTAACGTTACCTTAAAAGCGGTTAAAGGCCCCGGAGAATACAGTTTACAATGGCTGTACAACGGTCAGGAAATAAGCGGCGCCACCACCGATTTATTTGTAGCTACCGTTGCCGGAAACTATGCCTTACGTGTTACAGCGGGCAACTGCAGCCAGACATCTCCTGCCGTAGAAGTGAAAGTAGTACTAGCCATTGCAAATAATACCCTTTCCGGAAACCAAACCGTATGCGCAGGCGCAACACCGCAACTAATAAGTGGAGAAACACCTGCCGGCGGTAACGGCACTTTTGCTTACCAATGGCAGCGGAGCATCAACGGAACCGACTTTACAGATATAGCGGGTGCCACAGGCAAAGATTATCAACCGGGTTTGCAGCTGGTATCTACCTGGTTTAGAAGAACCGTAAGCTCCGGAAGCTGTTTCTCTGCCAGCATAACCGCTAAAGTTACCCTGGTGGAAAGGCCTACTGTTACGCTCGCCGCTTTTGGGCAAACCTGCCAGACAGCCACAGCTTTCGCGCTTACAGGCGGGTTTCCGGAGGGGGGCACGTACTCCGGAAATGGTGTAAGCAACGGCATGTTTAACCCCGCCGTAGCCGGAGCGGGCACCCATACCATTACCTACCGTTATACAAACGCAGGCGGTTGTACGGTAAGCATTACCCAACCAATTGTGGTGGAAGCTTCCTGCACCGTTACCAGCATACCTGAAGCGGAACTCCAGTTCCCGGTAACCATTTACCCGAACCCGACTGCAGCTACCGTGCACATCGAGATGCAATTGCCCAACAGAGCCGCTCTGGAACTGAGGCTGACAGATGTAAGCGGCCGCGTCTTACATGATACAACCCATGAACAACCGCCGCTGGAATTTTCCAAAACGTTAGATCTCAGCAAGTACCCAAGAGGCTTATACTTACTGCAGGTTAAAACCCGGCAAGGCGTGCTTCAACGGAAAATTATAGTAAAGTAAGCAATCAGAAGTATGGCAGCGGAGAGAAGGCACTTATATAATCTTTTCTCTGCTGCTTTTGCTTTGCACGCTACTTTAGCAAAACCCTACAGCACCATACTTTGCAGTTTCCGTAGAGAGATAGTTTAAAAGCCAGTTCCCGTTTCAGGCTACAAACTAACCTTTATGCAGGCCATACACACCACTACTTACCAGGCAGCGCAGGCAGTTGCCGGAAGTATAGAGTTACACTTTAGCAGACTGCTTGCCCTTGAAAAGCAGCCAAAGGACGGAATGCCTCCTCTACCTCCTGCCAAACACATAGCCTTTTTGCTTGATACCGCTTTTTGGGCCAGCCTTAGGCGCGAAGAAGGTATACCGCCTAAAATATCGCTTGCCTACCTGCCCCCGGAACAGGTGCCGCACCCACTCCTTTTTAAAGAGCACCTGCCCTTACGTGCTCCTATACTTAATAAAATAGCACCCGGCGTAGAGCGGCCGGGAATTCATTTGGGTGTGTGGCACGATGCTGATGGCTTGTACGTGTGGGGAACCACCAGCGCCGTGCCCAGTTTGTGCATGGTGGTAGATGTTTCGGAGCCCGGATTACTTGTAATAAAACACCGCAGGGCCAAAGGCTTAGGCAAATTCGCAAATGTAGCCATACTTAAAGGCGACGAGGTGAAGTTGATAGATGAGCATGCGGCCCAAATACCTGACTGCCCTTCTGTGCTTACCTCCCTGCTTAAATTCAAAGGTTCCGACATTTGGGATGATTCCCTTAACATCATGGTGCAGTTAGCTGTGTCGATGCGTGCCCACAAACGCGGAGGCCTTTTACTTGTGGTGCCTGCTGGCTCTGATGCCTGGCGGTATTCCATACTGCAGCCCATGCTCTATTCTGTTCAACCTGCTTTTTCGGCGCTGGCAGATTTGATCAAGACAGCCCCTGAAACCTATGCGCAGGAGGCTGTGCACCGCGAAGTAGACCTGATTGCCGGACTTACTGCCATTGATGGGGCTACTATTATAAATGATCAGTATGAATTGCTTGCTTTCGGCGCTAAAATTGGCCGCCTGGAAGGGCAAGAGCCGGTAAAGGAAATTGTGCTTACAGAGCCAGTTGTCGGGGGCAAGGCTACCAGAACACATCCATCATTAAACGGGGGCACCCGGCATTTATATGCTGCTCAGTTTGTGCACGACCAGCGGGATGCCATTGCGTTGGTCGCGTCACAGGATGGCCGCTTCACGATCTTCTCCTGGTCTACTTGTGATGAGGTGGTGCAGGCGCACCGGATAGATGCCTTGCTCTTGTAAACGATACGTAGAAAGTATAAAATCGAAAGCTGCGGTTTACTTCCCTCATAAGTATAACCCCTACGGATGCAGCAGCGTTAGCAGAAAGTATGAGCAGAGCATTTGTAAAAGAAGACGACGCAGGGCAAGCCCCGATTATACCACCCCGGGCAGCCTTGCCTGCCGGAGTTAGCAATTATGTAACCCCGCAGGGGCTTGAGCAGCTGCGCACAGAGCTAACAGAACTGGAAACAGAGCGTTCCCAAACAGAAGCCAACCACGAAGACGCATCAGAAAGAAGCCGGAAGCTTACCATCCTGAATTCGAGGATAAGCGCCCTTGCCCACCGTATTTCCAGCGCCAAAGTTATCGATCCTAAAGGCCAGCCTGCTGATGAAGTGCGATTTGGCGCAACCGTAACACTAAAAACTATTAGTGGTGGTAAAAAAGGCTTAAAACGCACCTTCACGATAGTAGGCGTAGACGAAGCGGCTGTTGAGAAAGGGCTGATTGCCTTTGTTGCACCGATCGCTAAAGCCGTACAGGGCCTGCGCCAGGGCGACCAGGCAAACCTACCCATGGGCCGTGGCGAAGAAGTTGTTGAGGTAGAGGCAATCAAGTATGACCACGGAAAGGAATAGAAGCCAAACTTAGGCTGTTACAATACAACTACTTGCTCAACTGCCCCATCAATGTAGGTTAAAATACTGCTGCGGATAAAAAATGATGCGTAAAAAGCGCTGATCAACACAAATTACGCCGCACTTTGCTTTGCTCTAAAAGCTTATTGCTTACTTAACCGGGCAGGTTTCCTTTTCCAGGTTAAAGAGTGCGGTCAGGCTTTCGCTTAGCGCCGAGATGTCGCCGCGCTGGCAGGCAGCTTTTAACTCAATGGCTGGCAACTTCACAATTTTATTAAGCATACTTTGGGTGATCGCCTCCACCAGTTGAGCTTCTTCGGATGATACCTTTTTGGTGTAACGGGCTATTTCCTGCTGCCTGATCTGCTCCAGGTGGCTCTTAAACTGCTGTATGATCGGTGCAAAAGCGTGCTCGTTGGCCCAAGCCTGAAACTCAGCCACAGCATCCGCTATGATTTGCTCTACAGCCGGAATTGAAGACAGGCGAAGCGCCAGGGCCTCTGTAGTGCGGTTACGAATCGCATCAATGTTATAGACAGAAGTAGCTGGCAGCGTATCCAAAGCCACATCTATACTTCTTGGCATGGATAGGTCGATAAACAGTTTAGGGCTATTTGCAGCTGAAAGCTCGCTTACTTTTTCTTTCGAGATAAAGAAGCAATCGCCGGGTATACTACAGATTACCACATCTGCTTTAGCTATCTCCTGCCAAACATTTTCCCAGTAAGCCGTTGTAGCGCCAACACGTTGTGCCAGCTCAACTGCTTTATAATGCGTTCTGTTTATTATAGTAAGATGGTTTATATGCGACTTCTGGAAATTAAGGCATACATCGCGGCCAATGTCTCCTACACCAATTAACAGCACGCGTGTTTCCTGCAGGTGTGCAGTCAATTCTTCTACCATCTCTACGGTAGCATACGATACAGAGGCGGCTCCGTCACGGAAGTTAGTTGTGTTTACAGCTTGCTTGTTCGCATTAAAAACGGTGTGCAGCAAGCGGTGAATATAAGTGCCTACGGTGTTTGCCTCAATAGCCCATTGGTAAGCGTTTTTTACCTGGTTCATTATCTGCACATCGCCCACCACCTGCGACTCCAGGCCTAATGCCACCCGAAAAAGGTGCGTCATGGCATCTTGGTGGTTGTTGATTTCTTTAAAGTATGGTAACACACTTTTAATAGCAATAAAGCCTTTTTCCAGGGCAATCAGCTTTACAAGTTCATTTGTATACTCCTTCTCCGCAGTATAGTAAACTTCTGTGCGGTTGCAGGTAGACAATACCATTGCCTCAGAGCAGTTTGTAAACTCCTTCACTTTATCCAACAGGTTGCGGCAGCCAATCTCGTTCAGGGCTACAGCCTCACGAATTGCTATTGGAGCATTTTTGTAGGATAATGTTAGTACTTTAAACTTGCCTTGCATCTTTTATATGTTTTACCAGTTGCAAATTTGGGCAAAACCTGAAGTTAAAAAGATGACATTCGTCACATGGCAAGGTGATCTTCAGCAGGAGAGGCACGTATGTTAGAAAGGTAAAAGGTTGTAGGGTTATGAGCTGGTAAAGGACATCAGTAACTGCTCCTGACTTCTCAGTCCGGGATTAGGCATGAAGCAAATTTCTTGACTCACAATTTCTGCAGCACCGGACCCAACCACCCTCAAACCCTCCTGGGGGTGTAGGCCGCTTATAGCGTCTAAGATGGGGAATCTGCAATTGCTTTGACTAAAGTATAAGCTTCATAGTTCCAGCTTATCTTCCCTTCTACCTAGGTCTGATCCTAGTTACGCATTTTCTTAAGTTTATCGCTGTTGATAATGGTGATCTTGCTTCCCTGGCTTTTGATCAGGTTTTCGTCCTTAAAATCTGCCAACGTACGGATAACTGTTTCCTTGGAGGCTCCCACTATACTTGCCAGATCTTCCCGGGATATAGACACCTCCGACCCTGAATTCTGTGTATTACCAGTATACTGCTTCTCCACAAAAAGCAGCGCCTCGGCCACTCTCTTTCTCACGGAGTTATAGGCAAGTTTAAGCAAGCGGTCTTCACGTTCTGCCAGGTTATCAGATAGTATTTTAATAAACTGGTTTGCCACCAGGCGGTTGTTGTGCAACAGCAAAAAGAAGTCCTCTTTTGAGATCACAAAAATCTCAGAATCTTCCATCACAACCGCAGACTCACGGTAGGTTTTATCTTCAATCAGATCGAGGTAGCCAATAAAATCGCCGGCTTTGTACAGGTTGGTAATATACTCCCGCCCCTCCTCATTCGATTTGTACGTTTTTACTTTTCCTTTGCTCAAAAAGTATAAAGCATTGGGGTAGTTGCCTTCCAGAAACAGGGTTTGCTTCTTTTTAAAGTGCTGCAGCTTTTGTTTATCAGAAGTAAGCTTTTCCAGGTTTTCCTGCCCTTTGGCCTCCTGCAGAAAATCGTTCAGGCCTTCAGCGCTTTTCTGGAAACCGGACTTCAGGTTATCGCTTTTCTTTAAACGCATTTCCACCGCATCCAGCAGCTCCAGGTCGTCGAAAGGTTTTATCAGGTAGTCGTCGGCACCCAGGTTCATACCTTTCCGGAAGTCTTCTTTTTCTGATTTTGCCGTAAGAAAAATAAACGGGATACTTGCCGTAGTGGTATTGCCGCCTAGCATACGCAGCACACCATAGCCATCCAGCTGCGGCATCATGATATCGCAGATAATAAGGTCCGGAAGCTCTCTTTTAGCAAGATCAACGCCTACTTTACCGTTCTCAGCCTCTAATATTTCGTAATTAGCAAGCGTTAAAATCTCGGCAATGTTCTCGCGTATTTCGTTGTTATCCTCAATCAGCAATATCTTTTTCATCAATCTGAATTTTTATTTTAAAAGCCTGCATGTTCCTGCTGTGGGCTTATACTTTATAAACTTTGCTTAAGCGTTGCTTTGTGCCTGTGGTATGGTAACAGTAAATGTAGTGCCTTTATCCAGCTCGCTTTGGTAATCCAGGGCACCGCCCATTATATCAATGTAGCGTTTCACTATGTTTAAACCAAGGCCAGTACCTTGTATGTTGGTTACGTTCTGGGCCCTGAAAAAAGGTGTAAATAAATGCGTTTTGTCCGCATCTGGTATGCCTATGCCCTGGTCTTCTACTATTACTTTAATCAGGTGGCCTTCTATAGCGGTGGTAAAGTTAATCTCTTTATACTCTCCCGAATATTTACTTGCGTTCGATAACAGGTTGAACAACACGTTCTTTAACAACTGTTTATCAAGTATGGCCGTTTGGTTGCTGCCCTGGTGCCGGTAATTTATCTTCTGCCCCAGTTTTAAAACACCCTGTGCTTCATCGGCTACCTCAGCGGCAAATGCCTCCAGGTCAAAGGTGGTGGGTACGTTGTAAATTTTGCCTTCCTCTATTCTGCTTATCGACAGGAAATCGTTTAAGATGCCGGTCAGGTTACTTACCGCTGATTTGATCCTGTCCACGTGCTTCATGCGCTTGTCGTCGTCTTCGGTGGTTTTATACTTGCCGATCAGGGATGCTGATGACAACACCGTGCTAAGCGGCGTCCGGAACTCATGCGAGGCAATGGTCACGAACCTGGATTTGAGCTCGTGCAACTCCTTCTCTTTTTGCAGCGCATTGCGCACTTCCTGTTCAGCTTCGTAAAGGCTCCTGTTTGTTTGCTCCAGCTTTTTGATTGCTGTGCCCAACTCCTGCGTGCGCTCTTTAACGCGTTGCTCCAGCTCCGAATTCAATCGCTGTATTACAGCCAGGCTTTTGGCATGCTCTATACTATAGCGGATGGCCCGCTCCAGTTCGTTTGGGCTGATGGTACCTTTCACGAGGTAATCCATGGCACCGGCACGCATTGCCTTTTCGTCAGTTTCGCGGTCGCTCTGGCCCGTTAAAAGTATAAACGGCATGGTATAGCTCTGCTTGATGGCTTCCTTTATCAGTTCCAGGCCATCGTGCGCACCCAGGCGGTAATCTACCAGGTAAATATCATGCCTGCGTTCTGCAATTATAGCCAATGCATCGTTAAAAGAGCCGGTCCACTCCAGCACATAGTTTCGCCCGGGGATGTCGTCAATTATATCCCTGGTGATGATGTAATCATCCTCGTCATCGTCTATAAGCAGGATGCGGGTTCTGTCAGGCATGCGTTGTGTATACTATAGTTTTGGCAGTTCAACAATCTCAAACCAGTACTTGCTCAGGGTTTTCATCACATCCACCAACGAGCTAAAGGTTACAGGTTTGGTAATAAATGAGCTTACGCCCAGATCATAAGTACGCAAAATATCTTCCTCGGCCTTTGAGGTGGTAAGCACCACAACTGGTATCAGGCGCAGGCGGTCATCAGCTTTGATTTCTTTCAGCGCTTCGCGACCGTCTTTCTTGGGCATATTCAGGTCCAGAAGTATAAGCCCGGGGGTTGGGTATGTGTGCGGGTCGGCATACTTGCCTCTGTGGTGCAGGTAGTCCATCAGTTCCTCACCGTTCTCCACAAACTGAATGCTGTTTTTAAGGCGGCTTTCTTCCAGGGCATCACTAACCAACATGCGGTCCTCTGCATCGTCGTCGGCAATAAGTATCACAATCGTTTTCTTATCTGACATAGTATAGCTTTTAATCTTCCGGATGTTTTAATGCAAGTGTAATGATAAATCGGGTGCCTACGCCGGCTTGGCTCTGAGCGGTGATATCGCCGCCATGCCGGATGGCTATTTTACGGCACACGGCAAGGCCGATGCCGGAGCCCTCATACTTTTGCCCTTCCAGGCGCTGAAATATATTAAAGATCCGGTCCAGGTATTTCTCATCGAAGCCAATGCCGTTATCCTCTATGTATATTTCTGTTACCTCGTCGCCGGGTGTGGCGGTAAGGTGGGCTTTACGCTGCAGGCTTTTAGCGTAAATGTTGATAATCGGGCTTTCGTTCTCTTTCCTGAACTTGATGGCATTAGACAGCATGTTCTGGAAAAGCTGCCGCATCTGCGTTGGCTCGGCCTCTATCTCAGGTAGCGGCGAACGTACGATCTGCGCCCCAGTCTGCTCAATAGATACTTCCAGGTCAGAGATTACCTCTGTCAGGATATCATCGAGTTTTACTTTTACGAAAGGTTTGGATTTGGCCGTAACCCTAGAGAAACCAAGCAAATCGTTTATCAGGTTTTGCATGCGCGATGCCGCATTAAGCATACGGTCTACGTAGTCTTTGCCCTGCTCGCTCAGGTTATCATACTCTTTAGACAAAAGCCTGTCGCCGAAGGCTTGTATTTTGCGCAGCGGCTCCTGCAAATCATGCGACGACACATAAGCGAAATCCTGCAGCTCGCGGTTACTCCGTTCCAGTTCTGCGGCGTAGCGGCGCAAACGCTCTTCGGTTAGCTTCTGCCTTGTAATATCATGCACAAAGCCAGTATATACTTTACGATCACCTAATTGTACTTCGCTTATACTTAAGTAAAACGGAAAAATAGAACCGTCTTTTCGCATGCCTGTTACCTCGCGCCCGATGCCGATAATGCGCTTCTGGCCTGTAACATGGTAGTTGTGCATATAGCTGTCGTGCAGGCTTTGGTCTGGCTCCGGCATTAGCAGGTTTATACTTTTACCTATAAGCTCTCCGGCTTCGTAGCCAAACTGCTTGGCCGCAGCAGGGTTCACCATCTCAATTATACCACCTGTATCAATGGTGATGATGCCATCCACAGCACCCTGTATGATCGAGTTTATTTTGTTTTCGCTTTCGCGCAAGGCAGCCTCCGCTTTTTTAAGGCCGGATATATCGTGCACAATGCCCGTAAATATCTGCTTGTCCTTTAACTTTACCTCACTTATACTTAACAGAAACGGGAACAGCGTACCGTCTTTTTTCTTGCCCATCACCTCACGGCCAATGCCAATTATTTGCCCTACCCCTGTGCGGTGGTAGTTCTCAATATAGCGGTCGTGCTGGCTGTGATCAGGCTCTGGCATCAGAATCATCACATTTTGCCCTATGATTTCTTCAGGTGCGTACCCAAAAATTTGTGCAGCGGCTGGGTTCACCGTTTCAATGATGCCTTTGCTATCAATAGTGATGATACCGTCTATCGCTGTATCGATGATTGCTTTTAGCCTGGTACTGTTATCCGGGCTTTCGTCGTTATAATTTAAAGTGTCTTCCAAGTAGTAGATGTTTTGTTAAAAATAGGCACTTCAGTAAAAAATAGCTAAAATTTCGCCTTGTTTTATACTTTCAGTTTATCTAAAATCACGCATTTAGCTGCTTATACGCGCCTGCCGCACCCGAAATCAGTTTCTGCAAAACAAAAGCCCACAAGTTTCTTTAATGACAACAGTCATTTACAGAGTTGCTTACGGTCATAGAGTAACTGGCATTGGCTTATTAATTTTACTGCACCATCACCTTTACGTTACCTCACCTGCTGCATGTGCAATGCTTTGGTTATTGGTGGCTTGCTTAAGGTAGTATTTCAGGCGATAAACCATGTTAAATATATTCGTATCCGTACAATTTTCTGAAAACGCACAGTACCTCGCGTTACTGGCTGCTGAAATAGCACACCTAAATAAGGCGAGGCTTATACTTTTCCATGCGTACCAGGATGATGAAGCAATAACGAGCCAACTGGAAGAGGAGCAGTACAACGAAAGATGGGTGCAAACGCAACTGGACAAACTTGCCCGAAAACTACACAAGGCAACAAATGTATCGATTACCCGGCTGGTTAAGCCAGGCACTTCTGCCACCGAAATCATTGCTGTTGCCAAGCTTATAAAAGCTGATGTTGTTATTCTCCAGGACGAGGCAGCAAAGGGTATTTCCGGCACTACCCTCACGTACCACGAAGCTTTGCCTATCATCTCTGCATTTACTGGCGCTGATAAACCTTCTCTCAGAACCAGCCTTCAGGATCAATTCAAAATGCTTGGCTTCACCTCTCCCACAGCGTTGCTGCAAGCAGTATAAACCGTCTAAATTATCTCTTATAAAATAGGAAAGCCCCTTCACCAGAAGAGGCTTTTTGATTTATACTATACTTGTTTAATTAGCCTGCTATTGTTAACGCCTCGCCAAGTATGGTTTGCTGTTCTGCATTTTTATTTTTGGAGTTGGTGCACTGGCCTGCGCATGGCTTTTTCTTCAGTTGCCTGAAGGTAAGAATAGGATAGCGGGTGTGATAGGCCATTGTTTTAATGTAATTGCTGCTAAAAAGGCGCTTCAACAGGTAATTGTCTTGTGTGGCAAGTATAAGCATGTTGGCTTCCGATCTTTCGGCAAAGTCGCTGATGCCTTCCAGCGTATCATCTTCTTCGAGTAACCTTAGCGTAACGTTTTTGCCTGTTAGCTTCTTCTGCGTTTTTTGCATCGCCGCTTTATAATCGCTCAGGTTTTCACGTTCCGACTTGTCGTACACCTGTACCAGCGTTAGGTTGGCACCAACTTGCGCTGCAAAGCTTACGATCTGCTGCAGTACATGGTCTTCCTGGTCGGTAAAGTCGGTGGCGAATACCAGGTTTTCCAGCGTTTTGTAAGTAACGGTGCAAGGCATAACCATTACCGGACAGCTAACCAATTCCATTACAGCGGCGGCATTGTTCAGGTCTTGCTGGTCTTCTTCCTGGTGCAGCACACAGGTTTCCATCAGTACCATATCTACGGCGTAATCAAACACTACGCTGGCAATGCTCTCGCTTAAAAAACCAGGGCGCACCACACACTCATAAGCTACCGGGTGGGCATTTGATTTTTGCTCGCCTGTCAGTATCTTCTCAGCAAAAGACCTTAGTTGATGAATGTTGCGGCTTTGCTGTGTAAAAGTAAGGTCTTTGGTCTGGCTTGTGTGCAGCAGTAAAAGTTCTGCCCCTAAGGTGTTGGCTAAGTGCCATGCGTAGCGCAGCAATTTTTTGCTTGCCTTATCGAACTGCACAGGCACCAGCACGCGCTTAATGTTTTTATTCTTGCACATAGTTATGTTATGGTGAAGGTATAGATTGTATGTTTTGCCAGATTTATACTTTATTCTGCCTTTGCTACCGCAGGTTTTTTGCAGCAGCTCATTTCTGTTTTGTGTGTGGCTGTCTCCACAACCTTAGGGCTCAGGTAAGGTATACCCAACCCAAGACCACGCACTATAAAAAGTATAGCCAGGGTCATGCCCACATAAGGTACCGCTCTGTTAAACAAGCTGCGCATTTTCAGGCTGATCAGTTTACCGGAAAGCGACACCAGGAACATCAACGGGAATGTGCCCAAGCCAAATAAAGCCATATAGAGCATAGCCCCCCCCATACCCGGCGCACTTATGGCACCGGCCAGCGCAATGTATACAAACCCGCAAGGCAGCAAGCCATTTAGCAGGCCCACCATAAACAGCGAGCCGAGGGAGTTTTTCTGAAAATAGTACCCCAGCTTGTGCCTTACCCACACCATCAGTTTATCTGTACCCAGCATGCGTGCAGATTTCCCTTTTAACGTTGCCGGCAACACCAGCAGCAGCAGTATAAGTATGCCAGAAACAATAGATACCGTTTGCTGCAAACCAGCCATCTGCAGCGACTCACCGAAGGCTCCGGCCAATGCACCCAGCAATGCGTAGGTTACTATTCTGCCGCTATTGTACAGGAGCCGGCCGGCATAGTAGCGCCAGCCGGTACTCCCGACAAAGGGTAGTGACATTGCGATAGGGCCGCACATCCCGACGCAATGGAAACTACCAACTAACCCAAAAACAAAACCTGCCCAGATCATGGCTATTTTATTTGAATGGTCTTTTCTGTATAATAGGCTGCTTCACCATCGCTGAAACTCACGCGTACTTTCCATACACCGGTTTCCAGATCGTCTGTCTCCAGCAACTGGCTTTGGTCACGGCCTAATTGCAAAAGCACTTGCTTGTCCATTTTATCGTCAGAAGGGCGAAAGAAAACTACGTTGCCAGTTAGGCTTTTGCCCTGGTAAGTGGCTGGCATCTGTAGTAAAATTGAATTTGCGTCAGCTTTATAATCCAGCATTACATCGCCTAAGGCCTGTGTGCGCTTTACTTTCTCAATCTGGTCCTGGTAATTTATCTCTTGCTGATAATAGTCTTTGCTTACCAGCCCCACATCCTTGTTCATGGCTTTATACACAAACTGTGCGATGTAGCCCATGAATAACACCATGCAAACTACAATGGCATAAGGCCAGAGTGTGAAGCTTTTATTTTTATCTGTTGGTTTCATTTGTTGTCTTCTTTATACTTTATGATCCAATTCTCTTGCCAATGCTCGAGATGATGCTACTGATTAATTTGCAGGGCCTAAAAACTTGGTATCGGTGGTAGTGATAAGCTCTGCGCCGTGGTACACGCCTATCTCGATTTCAGAGTTCATGGCAGTCAGGTCCTCTTTTGCGATCTCTGTAAAAAACACACCTTCTGCAATGCCTTGTGCCGGAAGCATAAGTTCGCTGCCGATTACTTTAATAGTGCCCTTTTTATCGATCAGCTTTAGGGTAAGCGGCATGTCGTGGTTTGTTTTGTTGATGACAGAAATGTTGTAGAGGTTTTTGATGTACCCCTGCTCTGTTTTCTGGTACAGCTGGCCCGGCGTGCGAAGTATGGTTGCCTCGGCCTCATCGCGTGTTAGCAGTAGTGTTGTAAGAGCGGTTAAAAGTATCGCCAGCACGGCAGTATAGCCCATCACACGCGGTGTAAAGAAGCTCCACTTCCTGCCTGTCTCAATGGCCTCTTCAGACTCATAACGTATCAGGCCCTCCGGTTTCTCGATCATGCGCATGATGTCGTTGCAGGCATCGATGCAGGCAGTACAGTTGATACACTCCAGCTGCTGCGCCCCATTGCGGATGTCAATACCAGTTGGGCAAACGCTAACACATTGGTTACAGTCGATGCAGTCGCCTTCGGTGCGTTCCTGGTTTTTGCGCAGCTTGCCGCGTGGTTCGCCGCGTCCGTAGTCGTAGGCTACCACAAGGGTTTTCTTATCCTGCATTACGCCCTGTAGGCGGCCGTAAGGGCAAACAATGGTACAAACCTGCTCTCTGAACCAGGCAAAAACCCAGAAAAACACGCCCGTAAAGCCCAGCAAAGCACCGAAACCGGCTTTATGTTCTATTGGGCCATCCAGTATAATTTTCTGCAGTTCGTCTACACCGATTATATAAGCCAGGAACAGGTTCGAAATCAGAAAGGAAACAGCCAGGAAAATGATAATCTTAGAACCTTTCTTCAAAATCTTTTCGGTATTCCAGGGCATCTTGTCCAGGGCGCGTTGCTTTGTGTAGTCTCCCTCAATAGCATACTCTATCCTCCGGAAAACCATCTCCAGGAAAATCGTCTGCGGACAGATCCAGCCACAGAAAATACGCCCGTACACGACCGTGAAAAGTATAATGAAAACGACCAGCGTGAGGAAGGCCACCACAAGTATGAAAAAGTCCTGCGGCCAGAACAGTACGCCAAAGATCACGAACTTACGCTCTACCACATTTAGCATGAGCAGCGGCAAGCCGTTTATCTTGATGAAAGGGCCGCTAAACAGTATAGCCAACAGCAAATAGCTGACATACTTGCGGTAATTGTACAGTTTGCCTTTCGGCTTTTTAGGGTATACCCAAACGCGTTTACCCTGATCATCTACTGTTGAGATGTGGTCCCGAAATTCATCGGTTGGTTTTACTTTAGTTGCCATGGCAGTTTAATTTGTGCGGATATTAATCCTGCCCGTTATTTAAAATGGGAAATCAGAACATAGAGATCACTCATAATCTCTGCTACAAAATTCCACATTTGGCTTATCCTAAAAGATGACCATTGTCATATACAGAGGTGATAGTCATCAACAGCAACAGCGCATTGGGGTTTGCTTAAATCAAAAAAGGTGCAGACGCTAAAGTATAAGCGCCTGCACCTTTTCTGTGCTCAAGTATAAAGTTATTCTTTTTCGCCTTGCGGCTCTTTTGCATTGGCTGGGTTAGTACCTTTTAAGCTCAGGATGTAGCTGGATACTTCTAACATCTGGTCTTTGGTAAGCTTTCCTTGCCAAGGCACCATGCCTTTGGCCGGCACGCCGTACTTCACAGTTTTGAAGATATCGTTCACATCGCCGCCATGCAGCCAGTACTCGTCTGTCAGGTTTGGTCCTACTGTACCCTGTCCTTCCTGTCCGTGGCAGGCAGCGCAGTTAGCACTATAGATCGACTTACCAGACTCCAATGCTGTTGCATCTGTCATCACTTCGTAGTTTGTTACTGCATTCGGGTCATCCACATTTTTGGCGGCAAGTATGGCAGCCTGCTCCATTTCCATGGCATACTCCTCGTCTTGCAGCGCGCCGGTCTTAAACACGTGGTAGTGCAGCATATACCCTACGGCAAACACAACAGACACATAGAACATCGCTTTCCACCATGGCGGCAGGTCGTTGTCGTACTCCTGTATTCCGTCAAAGTCGTGGCTGGAGTGGATTTCGTTTCGGTCTTTGCCTGTTACTAGCGTAGCATCACCGCGCAGTAAAAACAGCACACGGCCGGCAAACGAATGTCGAAAATCTTCATCGTAAATTGAGTCTCCCAGCATTGGCACAAATAAGCGGAACAGCATTACTAACACCATGATCGTCAGTAGGATGATAACCGCGGCAAGTGCAAATGTGAACAGCAACACCGGCGGCAGATCCATAAAGGCTACCTCTGTTTCAGCGACTGCTACCTCAACATTTGGGTCGGCGGTTGGCGTTGAAGGGGTTTCTGCTACTGCTGCCGGCTTATCGCTTTCAGCTTTGATGAATGCGATCACATTGGCAATGTCTTCCTCTGAAAGTGATGTGCCAAAAGCAGGCATCGCCATTTTGTTATACTTTTCGTACAGCGCAACGGCATCCTTGTCACCAGACTGTACCAGCTCCTGCGAGTTTTTGATGAACTTCGTTAGCCACTCATCCCCCCGGCGCTTGTGTGCATCTTTCAGAGCAGGGCCAACTACATCGGCATCCATACTATGGCAGGCGGCGCAGTTACCGTCAAAAATGGCCTTACCGGCAACGGCATCCTGTGCCTGCGCTGCTGGCGAGCCCATCAGAAGCAGCCCCGCCACCAGGGCCAGGCTGCCTTTTCTGAACATTTTCTTTAAAGAGATCATCTTCTTGCTCCTTCAAAAATTGTGTCTTGATCTTCGTCTTCGCGGGCAAAATTGCTCATCGTCTGTGCATACTTTTTATCCATCAGGGCAACATATATTATCAGCCCCAGGAAGAACACAAAGAAGATCGTAAATGAGATTAGCGGGTATATTTCGATGCCGTCTATGGCTTGCAAAACATTTTTATACATGGTTTTAGAATTTTATGACACTCGTAACACGTATCACGAATCAGGTATCACGACTTATAGTATTGAGAATCGTGTGTCGTGATACGTGCTACTTGAGTCGATTTAATTACTCCACAACTTCTTCTGTTTTCACTTTGATGTCAGTTCCCAGGCGCTGCAGGTAAGCAATGAGGGCTACAATCTCAGCTTCTGGTTTCACTTCGATACCTTCTTTCGCAAGATCAGCCGCTACGCCATTTGCCTGCTTCATCAGCTCTTCGTTGGCGTTGGCAATGTACTCATCCTCGTAAGGCACACCCAGTTTCTTCAGCACTTTCAGTTTATCTTCTGTTGTGCTCATGTCCACCTCCTGCTCAAACAACCAAGGGTAAGCTGGCATAATAGAGCCCGGCGACATAGAAGTTGGGTCCATCATGTGGTGGTAGTGCCAGCTGTGCGGGTACTTACCTCCCACTCTGTGAAGATCCGGACCGGTGCGCTTAGAGCCCCACAGGAAGTTGTGGTCGTACACGAACTCACCTGCTTTAGAGTACTCGCCGTAGCGCTCTGTTTCTGACCTGAACGGACGAACCATTTGTGTGTGGCAGTTAACGCAACCCTCTTTTATGTACAGGTCGCGGCCCTGCAGCTCCAGCGAAGTATAAGGCTTCACGCTGGCTATCGTCGGCACGTTAGACTTGATCACGAAAGCAGGAATAAACTCTACCAGACCACCAATCAGAATTGCAACTGTAGCGAAAATGGCCATTTGCGTCGGGCGCTTCTCAATCCAGGAGTGCCAGTGGCCAGCGTTATTGCTTACTGTAGGTACAATTACCGGAGCCTCAGTTCTTTCGTTGGCAACCAAAGTACCAGACTTGGCAGTTTTGTACAGGTTGTACACCATCAGGAACACACCCGATAAGTAGAACACACCACCAATACCGCGCAGGTAATACATCGGCACGATCTGAAGTACAGTTTCCAGGAAGTTAGAGTACTGTAGTGTACCTTCTGCGGTAAACTGCTGCCACATTAAACCTTGTGTAAAACCAGCCCAGTACATTGGTATAGCATAGAAAAGTATACCCAGCGTACCTAACCAGAAGTGTGTATTGGCAAGCTTCTTCGAGAATAATTCTGTCTTATAAAGGCGTGGGAACAACCAGTACAGCATCGCAAATGTCAGGAAGCCGTTCCAGCCAAGGGCACCCACGTGCACGTGTGCTACGATCCAGTCAGTAAAGTGGGCGATGGCGTTTACGTTCTTTAATGAAAGCATAGGGCCTTCGAACGTAGCCATACCGTAAGCTGTGATGGCAACCACCATAAACTTAAGCACCGGCTCTACGCGTACCTTGTCCCAGGCACCACGCAGCGTAAGCAAACCGTTGATCATGCCACCCCAGCTCGGAGCAAGCAACATGATAGAGAATACTACCCCTAAAGACTGCGCCCAATCTGGCAATGAAGTATAAAGCAAGTGGTGCGGACCAGCCCAGATGTAAATAAAGATCAGGGACCAGAAGTGGATAATAGATAATCTGTAAGAGTAAACCGGACGATTAGCAGCCTTAGGCAGGAAGTAATACATCAAACCTAAGAAAGGCGTAGTTAAAAAGAACGCAACCGCGTTGTGGCCATACCACCACTGCACCAGCGCATCCTGCACACCTGCATAACCAGAGTAACTTTTAAATAAGTTAACTGGCATTTCGTAAGAGTTTACGATGTGCAGCACAGCTACTGTTAAAAATGTAGCGATGTAGAACCAGATAGCAACGTACATGTGCTTTTCACGGCGCTTGGCCAATGTGCCAAACATGTTCCAGCCAAATACTACCCAAATTAGGGTGATCGCAATATCAATCGGCCATTCCAGCTCAGCGTACTCTTTTGAAGTGGTCATGCCCAGCGGAAGCGTAATTACCGCTGCCACAATGATCAGCTGCCAGCCCCAGAAGTTGATCTTACTGAGTTTGTCGCTGTACATACGTGTTTTGCAAAGGCGCTGCAACGAGTAATAAACACCCATAAAGATGGCGTTGCCCACAAAGGCGAAAATCACAGCATTAGTGTGTAATGGTCTTACGCGACCAAAAGTAGTATACTGCGTACCCATGTTCATATCAGGATTTGCCAGCTGGAACGCGATAATTACGCCTATCAGCATACCGGCAATGCCCCAGAACACGGTGGCTATACCAAAATCCCGAACGATCTTATTGTCATAAAAGAACGTGTCGGTCACGCCCCTGTCGGTACCTTTCGGTATAACCCGGTCGGGCGCATTCTCTAAGACTTCGGCTACATTAGTTGACATGTGCGGTGTCCTCCATTTTGTTTAAGTGTTGTATGTGTTTGTTGTGATGTTTTTCCTGTTCAGGAGATCGATTGAAGTTTTCAGCCTTTATCGACGATTCAAAATTCGGGAAGTATAGGCTCCTAAAAGATGATGAATGTCAGTATCGTGGTTGATTGATATCAGCAGGGGCTGTAGCGTAGATTAAAGCGGTGTTCTAGCTGCTTTTGTTTTATACTTGTCTCTGCTTTTTTATCGAGCTGCTGCTCTTCCTCAGTCTTGATAGCCTACATTTTCATCTTTGGCTTTGTTGTGCCCAAGGACTGGAAAGGATACTTCTTCGCCAGCGGCTGTTGCAATGGAAACAAAGTATGAATTTTGGTTTATAGGGACAGGTCGCGACCTGTCCGAGCTAAACAAGCAGCTACGAAGCTTGTACTTTTACTAACTCAAAAGCCAAAAGTCCCCCTTTGAAGGGGGCGCAGGGGGATGACAAACCTTTGCAATGAAACTTATAACTCAAAATCATCAAGAACAGAACTCTCCTCCTCGGACTAGAGAACACACGAACTTGAAATTAGCGAGCGTAGCCCTCAGGGGCATGGCTGGTTGGAGCCGGTACAGCCTAAAGTATAAACCTAAGCTCCCTGCGACTTCTTCGCATCCTTGCCTTTGCCCGTTGTTGCCGTTTCATTATCGAAGAGCATGCGTACGGCCGGCGTGTAATCGTCGTCGTACTGGCCGGAGCGAACTGCCCATAGGAAAGCTCCTAAAAAGGCGGCAGCTACTGTTACGCTAATGGCAATCATTAAAAAGATGATATACATGGTTTCTGGTAAGTATAGATCAGAACTAGTTGAAGAATGAAAAGGTTAAAGCCCAGCTCTTTTGGCGGCTACCTTCACGGATAAAGTGGCGAAGATGATGACGCTCAGCGAACTGATTGGCATAAGTATAGCCGACACAATCGGAGAGAAAAGCCCCTGCACGGCTAGTGTCAAACCAATCACGTTGTACACCAGCGACACAGCAAATGTGGCCAGGATAATCTTCATGGTAGTTTTAGAGAAACTCAGGAATTTACTCAGCCTGTCGAAGGCTGTTGCATCCAGTATGGCGTCGCAGGACGGAGAAAAATTGGTGATGCTGTTCGTTAAAGCAATACCTGCATCACTTTGGCGCAATGCACCGGCATCGTTCAACCCATCGCCTACCATCATTACCTGGTGGTGCTGGTTTTTAAGCTGCTGGATGTACTCCAGTTTCTGAACCGGGCTTTGATTAAAGTTAAGTGCTGCTTCTTTCCCCAAAAGTTCTTCCAGGCGCGCCTGCTCATGGTTATTGTCGCCCGAGAGTACAGCAATTTTCTTATCGCTTAAATCTGTCAGGATGTCTTTTAAGCCCTGGCGGTATACATTGAAGAAAGTATAATACCCCAGCACAATGCCGTTGAACGACACATAAACTGTTGTCTTAAGCGTGTCCTTTGCATCGCCTGCACTTATACCAATATAGGCCGCAGACCCGATACGGATTATGTTTCCGTTAACCTCGCCAACCAAACCCTTACCGGCAAATTCCTGGAAATTGTCAACCGGAAATGTTTCGCCTTGCAAGCTCTGGAAAATGCGCTGGCTTAAAGGGTGTGTAGAGTGGCTCAGTACAGATTTTATACTTCTCTGCTGCTCTGCTGTCAGCGCTTTGCCGTTATAGCTTAGTTCTGCAGCGCTTGGCTCCGTTAAGGTTCCTGTTTTATCAAAAACGACGGTATCTATTTTAGCAAGCGTTTCTACTACGGCTGTATTTTTCAGATAGAACTTATTTTTACCGAACACGCGCAACGTATGGCCATGCACAAAAGGCGTAGCCAGCGATAAAGCGCAAGGGCAGGCAATGATCAGTACTGAGGTGAAGGCACGCATGGCCATCTCCATGTCTCGTGGCACCCAGTAAACAAGAGAGCCTGCGGCAACTATAAGTGTAACTATGATAAACCATTTACCGGCTACATTGGCATAGGTGTTTACGCTTTGGGTCTCGTTTTTAGAGAAAACGCTGTCGTTCCAGAGTTGCGTTAAGTAACCCTGCGACACCTCCTTCACCACTTCCAGTTCTATACTTTCGCCTACCTGGCGTCCGCCGGCATAAATCACCTCTCCCACTACTTTTTCTACAGGCTCTGATTCACCGCTCACAAAACTGTAGTCGATCGTGGCAGTACCACGCAGCAACATGGCATCAGCCGGTATAAGCTCCTGGTTACGAATGCGAATGCGATTGCCTACTTTCAGGTTTCGAACAGCCACGGCTTCTTCTTCGCCGCTTTCTTGCAGCACCGTTACCGATACCGGAAAGTATGAAGTATAATCTCTGTCGAAAGAAAGTGTATCGTAGGTTTTTTGCTGAAAGTATTTGCCGATCAGCATAAAGAATACCAGACCGGTAAACGAATCGAAGTAACCGGGGCCGGTAGCCGTTACAACCTGGTAAATGCTTGTGATAAACAAAGCCAGCAGGCCTGTGGCAATAGGCAGGTCGATGTTAACCATGCGCTGTTTTATACCTTCCAGAGCGGACGTAAAAAAGCCACGGGCACTATAGAAAAACACCGGAATTGACAGTACAAAGCTTAAGTAGCCAAAAAAAGAACCAAACGTACGTTGCAGATCGCCGGTAAAAGCCAGGTAATCCGGGAAAGCCAGCAACATGACGTTACCAAAGCAAAAGCCGGCAATACCTAGTTTATAAATAATGGTACGGTTCGGTTTAGATGTTTTTTTGCCATCTGTGTTTGCCAGCGTAATTTCAGGCTCATAGCCAATACGGGCCAGCAAAGTAACCACTTCACGCAGGGTGGTTTTATGATGGAAGTAAGTCAGGGATACCTCTTTGCGCAGGAAATTAACCGTAGACTCTGACACACCCGGATTCAGCTTGAAGAGGTTTTCTAAAAGCCAGATACAGGAGCTGCAATGCATCTGTGGCGTGTAAAAGGTGATCTTGCAGATGTTATCATCCTTAAAGCTGATAAGCTGCGCTTCTACCCCGGCATCGTCCAGGTAAGCAAAGCGTGCTTCGGCTAAAGGTTTTTTGCCTGTAGTGCCCGGGGCCTCTTCCAGGTTATAGTAGGTGCAGAGATTGTTCTCTTCTAAAAGTTCATAAACAGTTTTGCACCCGGCGCAGCAAAAGGCTTTGTCGTGTGCTACAATAAGCTCGTCCTCGCAGGAATCCCCGCAATGGTAGCATGTCTGAACATTGGTTTGGAGTGCGGCTTCCATCTCAATTTTCTTTTTAAGGTACTTTACAAAAGTAGGCAGCCACCCTGGCCGAAATGATGACGAGTGTCAGTATTGGAAGTGATTGATGTCAATGGAAAAGGGACCGGGAGAGCTGTATCTTTGTATCGTTGTAATAATTGATTTACAGCCTTTTGCCAAGACGCTTCGCTTTAATGAGTACAGCTACCGTAGCTGCAACCAAAGTACAGTTAAAAAGGCAAAAGTATAAGAGCGAAATGCTCTTCCGGATTTAGAGTTTAGTTTAGTATATGGTATAGATTCGGCCGCTCGGCCGTCTTAAAAGCAGGCTTCTTTGTGGCCTGCTTTTCCATTTAAGGGAGGTGGAGGCACACAACACTCTCAGATCAATTGTATTTAATTTCTACCCCTCAAAGTATAAAGCAAAATGCCCAGGCACTTTGCAGCACCCGGGCATCTTTACCAAAACACTTTGTCTAACTTATATAGCTTTGCTGAAAACCTGCTGTTCGGCTGGTTCAGCTTGCTTTAATTTCAGGTCGAACACCATGCAGATGTTTCGGGTAAAGGCTTTGCCGGCCTCCGTTACGGTTAGCTTGCCTTCTGTTAATTTAACTAAACCCTCATCCTGCATCTGGCTAAGTTCAGCAAACACATCCTCTGGTAACAGGGCTACCAGCTCCTTGCTTAAACTCAGCTCTCCTTTGCAGGCAATGTCAAGTATGGCCTCTTTTATAAGCAGGTCCTCTTCCGTTAACAAGTGGCCTTTAAGTATGGCTGGCTCACCTTTCAGTACAGCTTCTTTGTAGGTCTCTACTTTCTTCAGGTTTTGCATGTAGCCATACTTGGCATCGCTGATCGAAGATGTGCCCAACCCAATAAGCAAATCAGTCTGGAAGGTAGTATAACCCATAAAATTACGGTGCAGCTCCTTCTGCTCATATGCCTTATAAAGGGCATCCTGTGGCAAGGCAAAATGGTCCATGCCGATGTCGGTATACCCTAAGGCTTTAAATTTCTGCAAGCCAAGTTCGTACAGCGCGCGTTTCTCGGCATTGTCTGGCAAGTCTTTGTCGGAGTAGCTCCGCTGGCCCGGCTTTACCCACGGCACGTGTGCATACGAGTAAAATGCAATGCGGTCAGGCATCAACTGCGCCACTTTATCAATTGTTTCGCTCACGCTCTGGGGTGTCTGGTAAGGAAGGCCGTAAATGAGGTCGAAGTTCACAGAATCATACCCTATGCGGCGAGCCTCCTCGGTTACGTGCTTTACGTTTTCGTAGGGCTGTATACGGTTAATGGTAAGTTGCACTTTCAGGTCAAAATCCTGAATGCCGTAACTTACTCTCCTGAAGCCCAGGTCGTACAGCGTTTGCAGGTGCGCGGTAGTTGTATTGTTCGGGTGGCCTTCAAAACTGAATTCTTTTTCTGGGTGAAGTATGGCGCCCTCGTAAATTCCCTCCAGCAGTTTGCGCAGGTTATCCGGCTTAAAAAACGTAGGCGTGCCTCCGCCCAGGTGCAGCTCTCGTATAACCGGCTTCTCACTAAACTGGTCTAAGTATAGTTTCCACTCGCTAAGTATAGCCTGAATGTAGCCTTCCTCAACGCTGTGGTTTTTAGTTATCCTGGTGTTGCAGCCGCAGTAGGTGCATAGTACTTCGCAAAACGGCAAATGTATGTATAAGCTGATGCCTTTGGTGGCATTGGACTCAGCAAAAGTATACTTTACCACATCCATCCAGCGCTTTGCATCCGGCACCTCTTTGTCCCAATAAGGTACAGTAGGGTAGCTGGTGTAGCGTGGGGCCGGTACGTTATACTTTTGTATCAGGTATTCCTGCTGTGCATTTATGTTCATCATCAAAAGAGATTAATTACTGCTGCAAATTTCAGGAGAATAAGCAAGGCTATAAATGACACTTAGCATAGGAATAAGTGACATTGCTCAGCTGCAAGGCTGACGCATCTCATACACCGCATCGCCGCTGCTACGTAATTTTGCACAGTTTCAAGCTTATAAAAATGATTAACACAGATATAACAGGTGTATTGCTGGTAAACCAGGGAACTCCAGACTCTTTTGCAGTAGCAGATGTGCGCAAGTACCTGCGTGAGTTCCTGATGGACGAGCGTGTGATAGATGTTCCATTGGTGCAGCGCTGGCCACTTGTCAACCTGATCATCGCGCCTACCCGTGCCCCTAAGTCTGCAAAAGTATACCAGGAGCTTTGGACACCCGAAGGCTCTCCACTTAAAGTATACGGCCACCAGGTGGTGGAGCTGCTACAGCAATCGCTAGGTGATAATTACCTGGTAAGGCTTGGCATGCGCTACCAGAACCCATCGCTGCAAGAGGCGCTTGCCACTTTCAAAGAAGCTAATATCTCCCGGTTAATTATACTTCCGCTGTACCCGCAATATGCCTCAGCCACCACAGGCTCTGCTTATCAAAAAGTGATGGAGCTTGTAAAAAACTGGCAGGTGTTGCCGGAACTCCGTTTTGTGAGCAACTTCACAGATCATCCCGCATTTGTTGATGCCTTTGCCGCTGTAGGCCAAAAGTACATGGCTGAAGAAGACTATGAGCATTACGTGTTCAGCTACCACGGTTTGCCTGAGCGCCAACTGCATAAAGAAGATAACCTGGTTAATTGCCAGGAGGGCAACTGCACCACCGACTACCATGCCGGAAATAAGTATTGTTACCTCGCCCAAAGCTACGAAACCACCCGATTGATAGCCGAGAAACTGGGTATCCCATCAGAAAAGTACACCGTCGCTTTCCAGTCGAGGCTTGGCAGTGCCCCCTGGATAAAACCATACACAGACGATGTGATAAAGCAGCTTACGGCAAAGGGAGTAAAGAAAGTATTGGCTTTTGCACCATCTTTTGTTGCCGATTGCCTGGAAACCACCGTGGAAGTTGGCCGGGAGTACAAAGAGCTTTTTGAAGAGCATGGCGGCACGCATTGGCAACTAGTGGAGAGCCTGAACACAAGCGCGCCTTGGATTGATTGCCTGCACCAATTGGTTACAGGCGGCAAAGCTAAACCTGTGCAAGCACTAAAAGTGGCTTAGCAAGTATAAAATGCTCTCTTAAATAAGCTAACCTCTGCTTTTACTTAGGGTATTTTAGTTGTTTTAGGTATTGACTGCGTATGAATTCATACTTTATGGCGCTGTTTTGTAGCAGCGCCGTAGAACATCAGTTAAACCTAAAACAAACTTAATACCTATGTCTATTTCACTTAAACCAATAAGCGATCAGGTGATCGTGATTACAGGCGCATCAAGCGGCATTGGATTAGCAACAGCACTTGCCGCCGCAAAAAAAGGCGCTAAAGTAGTTTTAGCATCCCGTAACGGTGAGGCGCTGGCTAAAATTGAGCAGCAGATAAAGCAGGAAGGCGGCCAGGCCATTTATGTTGTGGCAGATGTAGGCCGGCAGGAAGATATCTATAAAATCTCGGATGCCGCCATTGGGCGCTTCGGGGGTTTCGACACCTGGGTAAACGATGCTGGAGTTTCTATTTATGGCCGCCTGGAAGAGGTAAGCGATGAAGACAGCCGCCGCCTTTTTGATACAAACTTCTGGGGCCTGGTGTATGGCTCGCTTACAGCGGCACAACATCTAAGAACACGCAACGGCGGTGCCATTATCAATATAGGTAGCGTTTTATCAGATGTGGCCATACCTATACAAGGTATGTACAGCGCCAGCAAACACGCCGTAAAAGGCTTTACAGATGCCCTGCGCATTGAGCTGGAAGAAGATAAAGCGCCTATATCAGTTACGCTGATCAAACCTGCCGGCATTAATACGCCTTACACGCAACATGCCCGCAATTACATGGACGAAGAGCCTACCTTGCCGCCTCCGGTTTACCAACCTGAAGAAGTAGCCGATGCCATACTTTACGCGGCCACACACCCACAACGAGATTTATTTGTTGGAGGAGGCGGTAAAATGATGAGCAGCACAAATAAATACGCTCCCAAATTAATGGACTGGGTAGGCGAAAACATGATGAGCAAGCAACAGAAGAAAGACCAGCCGGCACAGCATCATGAAGGCTCTTTGCACCACCCAGGTAAAGACGGCGAAATTTACGGCAACTACGATGGCCATGTAATGAGAAGCGCCTATACAAGGGCTAAGATAAACCCGGTAATTACCGGCGTTGCCATTGCAACAGCAAGTGCCGCCGCCATTGCACTTTTAGGTAAAAACAGCCTGAAGAAACTGGATAAAAACTCAACTCCAAAAACTGGTAAAGTATAAATAAAAGAGGCGCTGCAATCCCAAATGCAGCGCCTCTTTTTTATAAGTATAGTTGAATTAAAACAACTGTAATTGATTATCAGGAATAACAGCCTTACCTTTTTTAGGTCTAGAACCTGCTTTTTCAGTTAACACGTGCACATACGGCATAGCCGGTTCTATACTTATATCATCACTACTGGATATCCGGAACACAGGCGTTTCTTCGTAGCGAGAAGCCACTACTACTTTAGTGCCGGCTGCATGCTTTGTAAATAACTCATCTACCAGCTTTGGGCAGTTGTTGTTTTTGGAAAGATGCCCCAGCAACAGGTGACTCATGTATTCGGGTTTATAGGCTGTAAAAAGGTTGAGCGCCTGCCGGTTGGATAAGTGCCCTTTTCCGCCGCTAATTCTTCTTTTAAGATGGTAAGGGTAATAGCCGTTTGCCAGCATTTCCTCGTCGTAATTGGCTTCCAGTATAGCCGCATGGCATTGGCTGAAGTAATGGATCAGCTGTTCGCAGGGGGCTCCGATATCTGTAAACACCCCCACTTTCGTGCCTTGGTAAGAGATAATAAAACTATAAGGATCTATGGCATCGTGCAGCTTCGGGAATCCAATTATCTCCAGGTTACCTATTGTTACAGGCTGCTGCGCGTAAAACTCCTCTACCGGAAAATTGATCTCTTCAAACCTGGATCTGCGCAAGGTATGAGGTGTAATATATACCGGCAACTGGTACTTTTTAGCCAGTACAGGTATCCCTTTAATATGGTCGGAGTGCTCGTGCGACACAAAGATGGCCTTTACCTTGCTCATTGAGAGGCCCAGTTTTGCCATACGCCTTTCTGTTTCGCGGCACGAGATGCCAGCATCCACAAGTATAGCTTCCTGCTCATTACCAATGTAATAACAGTTACCGTTGCTGCCCGAGTTAAGTGATGTAATATGTAAGTGCATGTAGTACAAAGAAAGCGGATTTCAGGCGCATCATCAAGCTTAAAAAACTGTTATAGAAGTCTAATTTATACTTTATAAGAAAGAGCTTCATAAAACTTATACTTTGCGCCGGGCTATAGTATAAGCATAAAGTATAAACCCTGTTTTTGAACAGGTTAAAGCGGGCTTTGATTCCTGAAGAGTTGAAGAAAGTATAACACATCTTTGCATTATCTTTCTAAGACCCTGAAATCCAATTAATTTATAAACTACATCATCATACCGCCAGTTTGAGTGCAGCGGTAACTGGTGGTTGCCTAAGATAGCCAGTTTGTAACTGGCGAATTACAAAACTTTACTTCCGCCTTTACAAACTGGCCTCATTCGCAGTCACAAGTTGCGCTGCGCTAAACTTGCGGCATGAACGATAAAGCAAAACCTGGTTCTATTTCAAGTCTTATACTTTACTCATTCTTGCTCTTCTCCATCGCATCGTATACCACCTGCAGCACCTTTGTGCGCGTGTTCAGCTTGCTTAATTTCGGGTTATCGCGGCTGGGGTTTACGCGGTTCGACAAAAACACATAAACCAGCTGGTTTACCGGATCTACCCAGGTGTAGGTGCCGGTAAAGCCGGAGTGGCCAAAGCTTTCAACTGGGGCCGATGGCGCTGCGTTGCTGTTCTCTGCGCCGGGTTTAGCTAGCCTGTCGAAGCCGAGGGCGCGGTAATTGCCCTGGTCACAAAACTGGCACTTGCTGAACTCCTCCACCACACCGTCCGCAATATAACGTTTGTAGCCATACACGCCATCGTTCAGGTACATTTGCATCAGTTTCGCTAGATCGTTAGCAGTTCCGAACAAACCGGCGTGGCCGCTTACGCCACCCAGCATAGCAGCACCTTCGTCGTTTACGGTGCCATGCAGCAGGCTTTTCCTGAAGTGCGGATCAAACTCGGTTGGTACAATGCGCGACCTTGGATATTTTGTGTAAGGATTAAAGGTTAACGTGGTAGCGCCAAGCGATTGGTAGAAGTTATCCTGCAGGTATGTCTGGAAATCCTCTCCGGTAATGTTCTCGATAACCTTTGGTGCAAGTATAAACGACAAGTCGCTGTATACATATCCCGGCTTCTCGTTCAGCGGGTACTCCACTATACTTTCGTAGATCTTTTTGTGGTACTTGCGGTGCATGTACAGGTTATCGGCTACTCTGATCGGGAAACGCGCCGTAGAGTCTTCATTAAAAGTCCGCCATTTAAACTTGCCGTTCTTCTTAACCGTCTCCTTCCAGAATGGTATCCAGGCATACAGACGGGCTTGGTGCGTGAGAATGTCCCTGTACTTCAAACTCGCCAAGTCTGTACCCTGTACCATCGGCAAGTATGCACCCAATGTATTGTCTACATCAAACCTGCCCTCTCCTTTTAGTTTCATAAAAGCAGCCATCGAGGTTGAGATCTTTGTAACAGATGCCAGGTCATAGAGGTCGGTATTTCTTACAGGTGTTTCGTTCTCGTAAGTATGATAACCGAAAGACTTATGGTAGATCACCTTTCCGTCTTTTGCCACCAGCACCTGCGCACCTGGCGTAGCTTCCTCCTGAATGGCCTGTGCTACCAAAGAATCAATCCCAGCAAAATGCTCTGATTTCAGGCCAACTGCCTCCGGCATACTGTAAGCTAATCTAATGCCGCCATGTGTTATTAAACCGTCTTCAAGCTTAAAGTCATTGGAAACGGCAACAGGCAACTTTCCTTTAGCGCTTATCCCTCCAAAAATCAGCTGCGCCGCCACATCCTGCGTTTGCGGAGACTCCTGGTAAGCGGCAATAACGGCATCAGCTTTATCTAGACTCTCTACTTTTGCCAGACTATACACATTGCCAAATACGCTTACTATGGTTGGCTTTGTACGGATCAGGTCTTTCAGGAAGAAGTTTATTTCGGCGGTGATACCGAAGTTGCTGCCGCCGGCTTTTAACTGCAATCTGTGCACCCCCGCAACCACCAAGTTATACTTTGCCAGTTGCTCCTTCAGCTGCTGTAGCTCTGCCAGGGTTGCAGTAGGCTTTAGGAAGAACGTATCCACTTTTGTATAGCGTGCCAACCCTCTCTGGAAATCGGTTTCTTTGTCTGTACCGATGGCCAGAGCAGCAATACGTAAGGTATCCATGTAATTAAGCGGAAGTATGTTTTCCTTGTTGCGCAGCAGCGTTAGCGAGGCTTCGGTTAACTGGCGGCTAAGGTTTTGAGCGTAGGGGTTGTTCAGGTCAGCTATCAGGTTTTTAGTTTCGATAGGTTTATACTTGTCCAGTCCTACCCATTGCTTGGCAGCCAGTAGTTTGCGTACTCGTGTATCGATTTCTGCCTGCGTGATTTCCTTATTCTGAATAGCTTTTTTGATCTCTTCAATGGTAGTTTTCACATCCATCGTGTTCAGCAGCACATCGTTGCCGGCAAGCAAAGCCTTAACGTCTACTATACCCGGAGGATAAAATTTTGCAACGCCCTGCATGTTCAAAGCATCAGTAAACACCAGCCCTTTATACTTCAACTCCTTTTTCAGCAGGTCCATGACGATGCGCTCCGACAAGGTAGAGGCCAGGTTAGGCGTATTGTCCAGCACCGGAATGTTCATGTGCGCCACCATCAAACTTCCTAAACCATTTTCCATCAACTCACGAAAAGGGTACAGCTCTACAGAATCCAGCCTGATGCGGGAGAAGTTAAGGATTGGTAAATCTGCATGGGAGTCTACATTGGTGTCGCCGTGGCCGGGAAAGTGTTTGGCGTTTGCCAGTACGCGCTGGTCCTGCATGCCCTTCATATAGGCCATGGCTTTTCGGGTAACGTTATACTTGTCTTCGCCAAAAGCCCGGAAACCGATCACCGGGTTGTTGGCATTGTTGTTCACGTCCACTACCGGCGCAAAGTTTACGTGTATGCCCAGGCGTTTGCATTGGCGGGCAATCTCAGCCCCCATTTCATAGATCAGCTGCTCATTTTCTATCCCGCCCAACGACATCTGGTACGGAAAACGAATGGTGCTGTCCAGGCGCATGGCTAGCCCCCACTCGGCATCTATGGTTACCATCAGCGGCACTTTGCTTTCCTGCTGGTAGCGGTTCGTCATTTTTGCCTGCCTCACCGGCCCACCCTGGAAAAAGATAAGCCCGCCTACTTTATGAGTTTTGATCAGGTTACTGATAGAGTCGATATGCGCCTGGTCGCGGTTAGAGTATACCGGGATCATGATCAGCTGCGCGATGCGTTCCTCCGGCGTCAGAGTTCTCATCACAGAGTCTACCCACCTGGACTGCTGCCAAGCCAGGAAAGCAGGATCTCTGGACTGATCATAGGAGGTATTATTTTTTTTCGCGTTGCTGCTTTTTAAGCTGGTCCGGCTTTGCTGTGCATCAGCCTTTAAAGCAAAAAACAACGCTACAACAGTCAGTAAAAGAGATAAAGTATGTTTCTTCAAAACGAACAGATGGTTTAGTATCAGGTATTTAGTATGTATACAGTAAAAGCAAAAATAAGATAAAAAGTATAAACAGCAGAATGTATAAGCACAGCTGCACAGCCATTGAGTGGCAGAATCAAATGCAGCTGCAATCACCGACAGGAAGCCTCAGCCTGGATCGATAGTTGCCTGGTATAATGCAGCAGATTAAACCTTTCTACTTATAAACCATCTAAAGCAGGAGCAACAAAGCTTGTAGTTCGTGTAAAATTTTACTGCTGTTTCAGCATAAACTAGTACATTTAGCTGCGCTTTTGATGGCAAAACTGTTTCAGTCAAAAGCATAACATTAATCTGTAATAACCTAAACTGACTACTTTAAACTAAATGACAAATCTGATATCTATGAAAAGTAAGAAGAACTGGAAAAACCACCTTCGGATTTTACTTTTTGGAGCAGCCATGTTTACTGCCGCAGAGGCCTCTGCGCAGTATAGCCCAAACAATGGCACCAAAACCGCCTTTATCGATAAAGCCAACATGGACCTTTCGGTAAAACCAGGCGACGACTTTTATACTTACGCTGGCGGTGCCTGGATTAAAAGCAACCCAGTTCCGGCAAAAGAAACCCGTTGGGGCAGCTTTAACCTGCTGCGCGATTTTAACATCAAGGCTGTAAAGGACATTCTGAACGAGGCTGCCGCTGACAAAAATGCAGCAGTTGGTTCTGTAAACAAGCGCGTAGGTGATTTTTATGCCGCCGCCATGGACAGCGCTGCTATAGAGAAGCTGGGTTACAAGCCTATCAAAAAAGACCTGAAGCGTACCGGCAAGGTTAAAGACGTTAATGGTTTACTGAACGAGGTAACTTACCTGAGAACATCAGGCGCAGGTTCTCCGATGTTTGGTTTCTATGTGGGCCAGGATCGTAAGAACCCTAACAACATGGTGCCCCAGCTTAGCCAGGGCGGTACTACCCTACCCGATCGTGATTACTACCTGAAAGATGATGCCCGCAGCAAAAAAATTCAGGACGCTTACAAAACTTACATCAGTACCCTGTTCTCCTTAACAGGAGAATCGCAGGCGAAGGCTCAGGCAAACGCTGAAACCATCTTTAACCTGGAGAAGAAGCTTGCAGCTGCACAAATGGCTCGTGTAGAGATGCGCGATCCTTATAAAACGTACAACAAATTCTCAGTAGCAGATTTCAGCAAAACCACTCCGAACATGGACTGGAAAGCGCTGATGGCGAAGATGAAGGTAAACGGCCAGGACACCATTCTGGTAAACAACCCGAAATTCTTTGTTGAGCTGGACGGCATGCTGAAAAGTGTACCAGCTAAAGACTGGGCTACTTACCTGCAATGGAACGTGCTTAAATCTGCAGCGCCATACTTAAGCTCTGATTTCGTGAACGCTAACTTTGCTTACTCACAGGCTTTATCTGGGCAGAAAGTACAGACGCCGCGTTGGCAGCGTATGTCGCAGTTAACTGATGGTACTATCGGTGAATTGCTGGGCCAACTGTATGTGCAGAAGCACTTTAAGCCAGAGGCAAAGGCACGCATGAACGAGATGATCGCTAACCTGATCAAGGCTTACGAGATCCGCATCAACGGCCTGGACTGGATGAGTGCTGAGACGAAAGAGAAAGCGGTTGCTAAACTGCATGCTTTCCGTCCGAAAGTTGGGTATCCTGACAAATGGGAAACATATGACGGCTTAGATATTTCTCGTAAGTCTTTCTTTGCTAACGTGCGCAACTCTGGCGAGTGGGGCTACAATAAAATGGTGAACCAGCTAGGCAAGCCAGTAGACCGTGAGCGTTGGGGCATGACACCTCCGACTGTAAACGCATACTACAGCCCTGTGATGAACGAGATCGTGTTCCCGGCAGGTATCCTGCAGTTCCCGTTCTTCGACCCGAATGCAGATGACGCGGTAAACTACGGTGGTATTGGTGCGGTTATCGGCCACGAGATCTCTCACGGCTTCGACGACTCTGGCAGCCAGTACGACAAAGATGGTACCCTGCGCAACTGGTGGAAAGAAGAAGATCTTGCTAAATTTAAAGCAAAAGCGAAGTTGCTGAAAGAGCAGTACGATGCTTATACTGTACTGGACACAGTTCATGTAAACGGTCAGCTTACCTTAGGTGAGAACATCGGTGACCTTGGTGGTTTGGCCGGCGCTTACGAAGCCTTTAAAATGACAAAGCAAGGCCAGTCTAACGAGAAGATCGATGGCTTTACGCCAGATCAGCGTTTCTTCCTCTCGTGGGCACAAGTATGGAGAGGTAATATTTTGCCAGAGGCAGCTGCCCAGCAAATCGTAACAGACTCGCACTCACCTGGACAGTTCAGAACCGTTGGACCATTGGTGAACATGGATGCCTGGTACAAGGCGTTTGATGTGAAGCCGGGAGATAAGCTGTACAAAGCTCCGGAAGACAGAATCAGAATCTGGTAAGTATAACCGGATAGAATTTATACTTTGAAAAGCCGCTCAGACAATAGTTTGAGCGGCTTTTTTATGTTTGTCATTTCGAGCGCTAGTGAGAAATCTGGAGCATTTCATGACCCCGAAATATGTCAGATTTCTCACTAGCGTTCGAAATGACAAAGGCTAATCCTAAAACCTTCTTTGATGATTATAGTTTTAAACACTTAACACTAAAACACAAAGTATAAATGCCGAATCTATTTTCTCCCCTCACTATAAAAGCTATCACGCTTAAAAACAGAATCGCTGTTTCGCCAATGTGCCAGTACTCCAGCGAGGATGGCTTTGCTAACGATTGGCACCAGGTGCACCTTGGTAGCCGTGCAGTAGGCGGTGCTGCTCTAGTAATAGCAGAAGCAACAGCCGTATCACCTGAGGGAAGAATTACACCCGATGATATTGGTTTATGGAAAGATGAGCATATTCCGATGTGGCAGCGCATCAATGCCTTTATAGAGTCTCAGGGTGCGGTGCCCGGTGTGCAGTTGGCCCACGCAGGCAGAAAAGCCAGCCATAGCAGCCCATGGAAAGGTGGCAAGGTAGTGAAAGCAGAAGATGGAGGTTGGCAGACTGTTGCGCCAAGCGCTTTACCTTTTACAGAGGGAGAACCTGCACCGCTTGAGCTGGATAAGGAAGGCATACAAAAAGTGATCTCCGACTTTAAAGCTGCAGCAGCCAGATCCCTGGAAGCAGGTTTTAAAGTAGTGGAGATACATGCGGCACACGGCTACCTGTTACACGAGTTCTACTCTCCGCTCAGCAACAAGCGCACCGATGCGTACGGCGGTTCGTTCGAGAACCGCATCCGCCTGCTGCTGGAGGTTACCGCAAGTATAAAAGAAGTATGGCCAGCTGAATACCCGCTTATCGTACGCATATCCGCCACCGACTGGACCGAAGGCGGCTGGACCGGGGAAGACTCTGTAGCCTTAGCGAAAGTGCTGCAACAACATGGTGTAGATCTGATCGACTGCTCTACAGGCGGTAACGTACCAGCTGCTAACATTCCGGTGGGGCCATTATACCAGGTGGAGTTTGCTGAAAGTATAAAAAAAGAAACTGGCATGATGACGGGTGCCGTGGGCATGATCACTACCGCTCAGGAAGCTGAGTCAATCATCACCTCTGGCCAGGCAGACCTGGTGCTGTTGGCAAGAGAACTGCTCCGCGACCCGTACTTCCCGATGCATGCAGCCTTAGAACTCGGCCACGACCACACCTGGCCACCGCAATACGATAGGGCAAAACCACGCAAAGTATAAGTATACTTTGCGTGGCTTTAGTGCAAAGGCAAATTAAACTGAGTCTGTCATTTTAATGCAATGAAAAATCGGAAAACTTTACAGTTCCGCAATATTCCAGATATCTCATTGCATTCGAAATGACAGGATCGGATCAACTAAAGTATGATAATCTTGTTGGGGTATGCTAAACCAAGCTAGTGTAAACCAACCTCATCGGGCAACCTAAGCAGCAAGTATAAACCTGGCTTAAAGATGACGAAGCAGCGTATTTATACTTTAGATGTTAAATAAATACAAACAACACCGGCTCATAAGTATAACTTGTAGAACAACTGTGCACACTACTTGGTAAAACTCATAAAATTGATGTAGTTTAGTGTTGCGGCTTTTAGTTTGTATGAAAATGATTTCTGCAGATTGCCGCATAAAGAAAACTTTTATCTAACGCTACAACACCTGCATGGAGCAAGTCTCTTCGCCAGCACCACTTATCACCAACGATGCCGTTGTTCTCGGAATTTTGGTTATCATACTGGCATTCGTCTTTAAATCATCATCTAGCGATCACCCTCTTTTCAAGAAGTTTTACTCTGTGGTGCCCTCGGTGCTGCTTTGTTACCTGATACCAAGTTTGCTAAACTCCTTTGGCATTATTTCAGGAGAACAGTCAGGCCTTTATCACATGGCCTCGCGTTACTTGCTGCCAGCCAGTTTGGTGTTGTTTACCCTGAGCCTCGATTTAAAAGAGATTTGGAAACTTCGACATAAGGCCGGTCTGATGTTTATAGCAGGTACAGTCAGTATTATGTTTGGTGGGCCAATAGCTATACTTATCGTTTCTTCTTTTGCCCCGGATATTGTGGATGGCGAAGGATCAATGGCTGTGTGGCGCGGACTTTCGACCATTGCCGGTAGCTGGATTGGTGGCGGTGCAAACCAGTTGGCTATGTATGAGGTATTTAAACCTGACCCGAACCTGTTCTCTGCCGTAATAGCTGTAGACGTAATTGTGGCTAACGTATGGATGGCGGTGCTGCTTTACGGCGCAGGCTTCAGCGAGCGCATCGACAGATTCTTTAAAGCTGACAGCAGCGCTGTAAATGATCTGAAAGATAAAATTGAAAAGCACAGGCTCAGCATTATGAAGATACCTAACCTTCCTGACACAGCCATGATTGTGGGTGTTGGATTAGGCATTACCGGTGTTGCACATTTTTTCGCCGACATTATTGCGCCCTGGATAGAAACGAATGCACCTTACCTGGATAAGTTTAGCCTTACCTCCGGCTTCTTCTGGATTGTAGTAATTGCCACTACGCTTGGTGTAATACTTTCTTTCACAAAAGCCCGCAACCTGGAAGGTGTTGGAGCTACCCGCATTGGCAGTCTTTTTCTGTACATACTGGTGGCCACTATCGGTATGCAAATGGACATTACAGCCATTGTAAGCCAGCCAGGTTTGTTCCTGGTAGGCATCATCTGGATAATAGTGCACATGCTGCTGCTGCTGCTGGTTGGTAAACTTGTAAAGGCTCCGTTTTTCTTTTTGGCTGTTGGTAGCCAGGCAAATGTGGGCGGAGCTGCTTCGGCACCTATTGTGGCCGCTGCCTTCCATCCGGCGCTGGCACCGGTTGGGGTGTTATTGTCCATTTTAGGATATGCTGTGGGTACTTATGGTGCTTACTTAGCTGGCCTGATGATGCAAATGGTTGCTCCTTGATAGAATTAAATTTTACTTATTTTAGTTATACATAAATACTTCGGGTAATTAACCTAAACCTTGATTCACTATGAAACGCATTGCTCCTATACTATTACTTGGATCTTTATTAGCCTGCACTTCTAGCAAAACCACGATGGAAACAGCTTCTACTACTTCTAGTGCTGCTACCTCTCCGCTTGCTACCTCTCCGCTTGCTACACACGTAGAGGAGGTTAGAAAGCAATTTGCTCCGGATAAGCGCACCGTACTTTTTGATGTTACTGCAAAAGAAAACGGTGTACTGGCTGGCGAGACCATTGTACCAGAAGCAAAAGCGGCTTTATTAAACAAATTAAAAGCTGCCAACTTACCTTATACTGATAGCATTCAGGTGCTGCCAGAGGCAGAGCTGGAGGGTAAACACTATGCCGTTGTAACGCTATCAGTAGCAAACATACGTTCGCAGCCAAAGCACCCAGCAGAGCTGGCAACGCAGGCTACTATGGGCACACCGCTTAAAGTATGGAAAAAGCAGAGCGGCTGGTACCTAGTGCAAACCCCTGACCACTACCTGGCATGGGTTGACGGTGCCGGTGTAAAGCTAATGACCAAAGCCGAAATGGATGCATGGCAGCAAGGCGAAAAACTTATTTACACTAAACCATACGGCTTCGCACTTGCCAGCACAGACAAACAGGGTGCTACAGTATCTGACTTGGTTTATGGCGATGTGATGGTGCTCAAGAATAAATCCAAAGACTTTTTTGAGGTAAACTTCCCTGACGGACGCACAGGTTTTATTCCATCTTCGGAGGCTATACTTTACAAAGATTGGATTGCAAGCCGCCAGCCAACAGAAAATAACCTGGTACAAACAAGCAAGCAACTAATGGGCCTGCCATACCTTTGGGGTGGTACTTCGTTTAAAGGTGTAGACTGCAGCGGCTTTACAAAAACGGTGTACTTTATGAATGGTATTGTTTTGCCGCGCGATGCCTCACAGCAGATTGAAGTAGGTGAATTGGTGGATACTGATAAGAACTGGGACAACCTTAAACCTGGCGACCTGCTGTTCTTTGGAGTGCCTGCAAAAGACGGTAAATCTGAGCGTGTAGTACATGTGGGCATGTGGATTGGCGGCGACAAGGAGTTTATACACTCAGCTGGCCGTGTACGTGTAAGTAGCATGAACCCTGGTGCTGCCAACTACGATGAGTTTGAGAACAACCGCTACCTGAGAACAAAACGCCCTACTCCTGGTCCAAATTTGCTGGATCTGCGAGCCAGTTCAATTTACGAATAGAAAAAAGGTATAAGTAAAAAAAGAGAAGTCCCCGGTTGGTAAGCAACCGGGGACTTCTCTTTTTTTACTTATACTCGCTTTATCATCTTCTCTCCTACTCTAAACTTCTCAATCTTCTCCGCCAGAAAAGAGATATCCCCAGAAGTATGAAGGCTGTTAATTACCACACGCGTAACAGGCGCACTCTCAGGATCAGGATAAGGGAAGCAGGAAATTATGGCATCTTCTTCTAAAGCAAAGTATAAATTGTGCTCCTTTGTGTAGAAAACAGGATAATCATCGAAATAATTGAAAAGCCCGGTATGCCTTACCAGCTGCTGAAACTGCTGCACATTGCGCTTTAATTGCTGCCTGGAAGTAGCAAAAATATTTTGGGCGTGTATAAAAGCATATAAATAAGCAGGCGGTGCCGGCGAGCCACCTATAAAGTATGGCGATTTACGCAGCAGCGCAATTATACGTGCTGGTCCCATTACCACACCTCCGGCTATGCCCAGGGCTTTCCCCATAGATCCTACCACAATCAGCGCTACATTCGGCTTTACCAGTTGCTTTAAAGTTGGGTAAATACCGGCTCCCTCATTAATTAAACCAAAACCATGCGAGTCATCTACAATAAGCGTGATGCTGCGGTTAACGGGCAATTGAGCAACCCAACTGAAATCATACTTCCTGGCTTTAAGCGGATCAACGGAGTTCATCAATAAAACTACTTCACCGCTGCAGGCATTTATACTTTCTGCTAAGCTTTCAACCCAAAGGTCAAAATCAACATGGTTGGCATCCGCAGCAGATTGCCAGATGGCGGGGTGTGCGTCGGGGGCATAAATAAACGCCTGGCCTTTGGAAATGGTACGGATAAGCGCCTGCCCAGCCAGGTAACCCGACGAGAAAGTAAGGGCCGCTTCGGCTCCTGCCAAAGCAGCCAATAGTTCTTCAGCCTCGTCGTACACAGCCAGTTTCAGGTTAGAGTTTCTGGAGCTGGAATAGGTAGTGCCGTAGCGTTTTGCACCCTCTTGTATAATTGCCTCCAGTTGGCTGTTTTTGCACATGCCCAGGTAAGAGGTACCGCTAAAGTATAGCAGTTCTTTTCCGTCTGCCACAACGGTTCTTCCGGTTAGTGCCTCTACAACAGCCATTGCTTATACTTTTTAAGCCTCTATTAACTGAGGAAGCAGCTGTGCACCGGTCCCGTTCTCTTGTGGGTAAATTAAGCCTGTTTCTTTAACTACAACACCTGTTGCAATGTCCTCTTTCAGCAGCAAGGCGCCATCCATATCTACATAATCAAGCATTGGTGCCAGGTGGCCAATTGCCGAGATCCCCACAGATGACTCAGTCATGCAACCGATCATCACTTTCAGACCCAGTTCACGCGCTTTGTTTATCATACGAATTGCAGGCGTTACACCACCGCACTTCGTTAGTTTTATGTTTACCCCATGAAACAGGTTATGGCACTTGGCAACATCAGCTTCTACAATGCAGCTTTCATCGGCTATCAAAGGCAGCACCGAGTGCTTGTACACTTCCTTCATGCCTTCCAGGTTATCGGCTTTCATGGGTTGCTCTATAAACTCTACACCAAGCTTCTGCAGCTCCACAGCGTTGTTTATAGTCTCATCTACGCCCCAGGCACAGTTGGCATCTACCCTGAACACAGCATCGGTATGCTTACGCAGTTCGCGCACAATCTCAATGTCCTCTTTGGTGCCAAGTTTAATTTTGTAGATCGGCCACGGCTGTTCTTTCAGCTTCTGCACCATCTTTTCAATAGAATCGATGCCGATAGTATAATTGGAGATTGGTGCATCTTTTGGGTTTAAATCCCATAACTGGTATAGCGGCTTGCCTAACTTCTTAGCATACAGATCATTTGTAGCCATGTCTAAAGCGCATTGTGTAAAGGAGCTATGCTGTAGCGCTGGCCGCACCTGTTCCCAGAAAGCCGCAGGGTCTGTTATATCAGTTGCCTCGATCTGCTCGCGGATATTTTCCAGGTTCTGCGTCATGGCCTCTATGGTCTGGCCATAGTATGGGTTGCTGGTAGCCTCGCCGTAGCCCTTGTACTCGCCATCCTGAAGCTCAACAATCAGCGTGTCCTGCACGTCGCGGGAGTCATATGAAATGGTGAAAGTATGCCGCAAAGGCAGGGCAAAAGATCGGATCGTTAACTTCATAGTATGGTATGTTTAGGTGATTCTGATTTGTGATAAGTTTTTAATACTTTTCGTGAACTTCGGTCATAATCTGCACCATTTCTTCGCGAATTTCTGCTGACGACTCCTTGAAATTATTATTCATAAAACTGAACAGCAGCAGCTTACCGCTTTTAGTTTTAATGTAACCACTCTGGTTGTGCACATGTGCCAGCGTACCTGATTTTCCGAATACAAAAGGAACATCAGCTTTGTAAATATTACGGAAAGTACCCGGCCTGCCTCCTACTGCCAGCATGGGCAACAGCTTTTCTGCAGGTCGCTCCTGCTGCAGCTTTTGCAACAAAGCTATAATGGTGCGAGGCGTAAACATGTTCATGCTGGACAAGCCCGAACCATCAACCCAAACCGGCTTATCCGGCAGGTCCTGAAGGTAGTTTTCCAGTACATACTTTATGCTTTTCTCTACTGATAAGGTGTCAGAGATTGTGCCCGTGCAAAGCACCATCAGCTGCTCTGCCAACAAGTTATCACTTACCTGCAACATACGTTTTAACACGCTGTCTGATGGTAGCCCGGGTAAAATAGTTGCCGTTTCAGGTATAGTCCGTTTCAGCAGTTTTACTTCGCGCTTTAAAGTATCAGCCAAAAGTTGCACCGTCATTTCCGGTGAGGTGATGAAGGGCACTTCCACAGAAAAACTGGTATTAGCTACCTTCGGGTAAAACGTGATGTTGTTTGTGCGCCATCCTCTTACAAACGAGTCGCCTTGTGGCTGCAACTTGGCAGTATCTGCTTTTACAGACGCTTTAAAATGGGCTGGCGATGTAGTATATGGGCTGTTCTCTTTACGGTAGAACTTTACAATGTTGCCGTGTATCGGGAAAACGTTTCGCTCTGGTTGGTAATAATAATTGTAATCGTCCCAGCTCCAGTTGGTGGCAAAGGGAGTGCTTGTGAAAGGGGCCTCTATGTAGTATAACTTCTCTTTCCGGTTCTTCAGAAAGTCAAAAGCAATAGAGTTTTTCAGGTCCATGTGCGTAAATGTAGGATCACCGGTACCCCAAAATAGCAACGAGTCTCCGCTGATCTTATACTTAAGTGCCGGAATGGTATCGCCCAGCATTTTAAGACTGGCATAAAAGGTAAACAGCTTTGTGTTAGAGGCCGGTACAAAGTATTTATCAGCGTTATGCTCTACCACCATCTGCCCTAGTTCCGGATCGTACAGCGCAAAACCCACAAAACGGTTTACTTTTTTCTCAGACTCCTGTACGCGCTGCAGAATAGTGGCAGGTCCATACGTTTCAGCGGTAACTGCTGGTTGTTTCTGGGTAACACAAGATACCTGGATAAAAGCCAGTACTGCTAAAAGGTAAAAAGAGACGGAGCACTTTTGCATGTTTTTGCCGGTTATTGGTCAGAAACTTTAAATAAATGAATTTTGCTATATCCTCAAAGCTTTTATGCTTCTAATTTTATACTTTGATACTTACCAGCTTAGCCTGAAGCACCTTGCCTTACGAATGGGTGAACAGCAAAACCTGAAATCAGAGAAAACCCGCAACCATTATTTGCACTTACACCCCAAAGTATCGCCTTAAAAAAGGTTAGTTATATACGTTTTTGTAACATACAGTTTTGCAGATGATGACATAAGTCATCATTATTTGTAATTTTAAGGCAGATATTTACACCGACATACCTATATACTGATATGAGAGTAGAACAGATTTATACTGGCTGCCTTGCTCAAGGTGCCTACTACATCGAAAGTGATGGCGAGGCTGCCATAATTGATCCGCTTCGCGAGGTAAAGCCATACCTGGCTAAAGCAGCAGATAGTGGAGCCCGGATTAAATATGTACTCGAGACGCATTTTCATGCTGATTTTGTTTCAGGACACCTGGATTTAGCAACAGCTACAGGCGCACCAATTGTTTTCGGACCCAATGCTGCTCCCACATTTAAAGCGCATATTGCCACCGACGGAGAAGAGCTGCAGGTAGGTAAACTCACGCTAAAAGTGCTGCACACGCCGGGCCATACCATGGAGTCCACTACTTACCTTTTAAAGGATGAAAACGGCGAAGATTTTGCGATTTTCACAGGCGATACTTTGTTTATAGGCGATGTGGGCCGCCCTGACCTGGCCGCAAAATCTGACCTGACGCAGGAACAATTGGCTGGCCATCTATACGACTCACTACGCAACAAAATAATGCCGCTGGCTGATGAGGTACTGGTGTACCCGGCACACGGTGCAGGATCTGCCTGTGGCAAAAACATGAGCAAAGAAACATACGACACGCTGGGTAACCAGAAAAAAACAAACTATGCCCTGCGTGTTGATATGACGAAAGAGGAATTCGTATGTGAGGTAACAGATGGTTTAATGCCTCCGCCAAATTACTTCCCGTTTAATGTGCAACTAAACAAAGAGGGCTATAACAGCATCAGCAATATTCTGGAAAGGGGCCTTAACGCTTTGTCTCCGGACGCTTTTGAGGCTGCCGCCACCGAAACAGGCGCACTTATACTGGATACGCGTAAACCACAAGCTTTTGCACAAGGATTTATCCCAAACGCACTATTTATTGGCATCGATGGCGGCTTTGCCCCGTGGGTTGGCGCACTTATACTTGACCTGAAACAGCCTATACTCTTTATAGCTGATGCAGGCCGCGAAGAGGAAGTAGTGACAAGGTTGGCCAGAGTGGGATATGACAACACGATTGGCTACCTAGAAGGCGGTTTTGCTGCCTGGGAAAAAGCCGGTAAACCAGTTGATACGATTAAATCGATACTTGCCGAAGAGTTTACAGCACAATATACCCATGACCCAAGTATAAAAGTGGTTGATGTACGCAAGCCGGGAGAGTACCAGGCCGAGCATATTGAAACGGCCTGCAGCAGCCCGCTTGATTTTATTTATGATAATTTCTCAAGCCTGCCAACCGATGAAACACTTTACATCCATTGTGCAGGTGGTTACCGGTCTATGATCGCGGCATCTATACTTAAAGCACGTGGTTTTGAGAAGTTGGTAGATGTGCAGGGCGGTTATGGAGCCATCTCTAAAACTAATATCCCTAGAACTAATGCTGTTTGCCCCTCTACAATTAAATAGTCATACTTAGAATACAGAAGGCCTGCTGAACACAAACGTTTAGCAGGCCTTTTTCTTTTCCTGTACATGGCACCACCTGCTGCAGGATAATTTTTTTTCTGTTAGAAAGTTAATTTTAAAGTACGTTTTCGACTTTCACTTGTAAAAATTTGTCCCCATACTCGATTCATACCTTTTATTTCCAGTTGATTGTTTTTGTATCCAAAAGCTCATTTTTAATCTGAATGCCACATAAAATGATTTGACTGAATTAGGCAAGAAGGTAAACCGCACAAAAAATAATACAGCCAGAAAGTATACTTGGAAACTGGCATTTACAGCTTATAAATAGGGTTTTGGTTTATAGAATTAAAAAATTTTACTTAATCAACATGGCGTATAAATATTATACTTATATTTATAAATACAACTCATAAACATCTGTACATCAGGTGTTAAATTTTACAGTATAATCTTAGAACCAACAAGCATGACAGCAATGTAAGACCACGGCAGCTATGGAGAGGTTTAAAGCGACAATAGATCAATTGGGGAACATAGTGGCTGTAAGGCTGGTTGGGGAACTGGATGCAAATACAGCCGTGGCAGCTGATGATGCCCTTCAGGAAGCTATAGCTAGCACCCCAGGCAATGCCATCGTGGTGGATTGCTCAGAGCTACAATATATTTCTTCCGCCGGTTTGGGAGTTATACTTTCATCGCTTCATGCCTGCAACCAAAACAAGATTAAAATAGCTTTCTGCGGGCTTCAGCCTAAAATAAAAAATGTGTTTACCATACTTGGTATCGAGAAGATTATACTTATAACCCAGTCGGAGGAAGAGGCGCTGAAACTTTTGAACAATGGCCAGGACACTTCTGAAATTTGATTGACCAACCCTCGCTCCGATTTACGAAGGGTCGATCAACCTGTGGGACTTAATCTATCTCCATTTCTGCGGTCTTCTGCGTTCAAAGTAAGGTGCGTCTGTATTTGGGTAATCAAAGCCTCTTTCCGGATGCGGCCCGTTTCCACCTCCTCCGTATCCCGAAGAAGATACATAGTTAGCTGCATTACCTCCGTATCCACTCATCGCACCGTATCGGTCTGCTCCCCCAAAACCACCATGCGAGCTGTAGTTAGCCCCTCCGAAAGCAGAGCCGCTGTAGCCGCTCATGCGCCCCGAGCCGTACCCTTGCTTCCGCTGATCTCTTGGCTCCCGCTCCATGTCGTGTAACGGGCTGTGGCCGTGAGATGCGCTATTAAATTGTGGTATTTCATACTCTTGCCTCATATTACGCATGCTTTGCTGGCCGCTACCTTCGTTGTTGTGGTAGTTTCGCTCCATTTCATAGTCCTGGTTGCGATAACGGTGGGGCGGCTCGTAGGCCCAGCGGTTAGGTTCTTCCTGGTAGCGGCTTTCAAAATCATTGCTGTAGTCTATGCCATTTCTCTCCTGCCTATAGCCTCTCCTACCTTCGTCAAAAAACCTTCTGTTGTTTTCATGGTAGCCTTTGTAATTTCTTTCCAAAGCTATTCTGTCGCTTTAGTTCTGGGTATTTTAACGAAGCAGGCTTCTATCTGTTTAAGTTTAATGAGAATGGCACTAAAACAGAAAAGCCCGGCAAACCGGGCTTTTCTGTTTTAGTGAACAATAGTCTATTTAGCTTTCAGGTAATTAACACTAATCACGCGGGCCATAGCCAGTTGTTCTGTAACCATAGGTGTTTCGTCTGGTTACGTTGTAGCCAGAGTCAAAAATTTCTTCGTTAGCCTGCCTCTGATTTGCAGCTAGATTATTTGTTGCAGGCTGCTTTAACCCTTGCTGCCCAGCTTCTCCGGTATTTACTTTGTAGCCTCGGCCTTCGTTGGGCTCAAACCTGTGCGTGCTTCCTGAGGAGTAAAAAGTTTGTTTGCTTCTGTCCTGCGAATGAGGGGTTCTGCCTTTTACGGCTTTTGCCCATACACTTTTGTAAGGATTGTACAGCTCCTTGTACTCGTTCGTTTGTCCGCTATAGCCTGAATCATAATCCAATTCATATGGATCGAAGGGAATTCGGTTATTCTGAAAATCTCTAGACATTATTATACACTATTAATTTAACAATTACTTGCACTATAAACGTAATATGAGTGTAGTAGTTCATTCCATACGCCTGTTAAATCAAAGTTTATCAAAAATTTTGCGCCCGCATTTGCACCATATAACTACATGATTTACAGAGTTATACTATATAAAACGTTTAATCCTGAAATTGGGCTATGCAATTGTGCACAAAGTCATTTATTTTATTGCACAAAATTGATGGATCAATTTAACCGGTTATAGAAGCCGTACCTCAGCTAAGCGTACAAGCTTTAAAAAAATTATTTTCAAGTGTTAGAGTTGAGAGGAATAGAAATGGAAAACTACCCTCAGCACCCATAAAAGATAGTATCCCGATTTCTGTGCAAGAGGCAGGTTTGAATATCCCTAAAAAGAAAAAATAGCTTAACCAACCAAAGCTAAATACCTGCATGCTGCTAGTAATAGATCATACGCTTGCATCTGTTTAAAGTGTAGCTAAAGCCTTGTAAATAAGCCTTAATGCAAACAATTAAGCTATTACCGCAAAGCTTTTAAGTATAAACACGGATTACATCATTTTTTAAGCTAATAAACATTAACATATATAAATATTGGTATAATACTTGCTAAGTATCTGAAATAAAATCTTTAATTTTAAATGAAAACAAGCATGAAAAAACTTCTATTATCAGGTTTGCTGGCAATAATTAGCGCCGGTGCAATAGCACAAACAACTCAAGGTTCCATATCAATTGGTGGATCAGTAGGATTGAACACATACTCTACTGATGACAACAACTTTAGTAACAAGAGCTTAAATATTAATATCTATCCCAGTATTAGCTATTTTGTTAAAGATAGATTATCAGTAGGTCTTAATGCAGGATTAGGAATTAACCATGGGGAGTATAGCAATAAGGATAATGATATTAAATCAAATGCTGTCTCAAATTCCTATAGTATTGGAGTTAACATCACAAAATATCTTAATTTAACTGAAAGACTTTACTTTACCGCTTCCGGTGACGCTGGATACTTACATACGCGCCATAAAAATCCAGACTTAGATGATAAACTAACAGGGAAAAGCTCCGGCCTTTATATTTCAGTTACTCCGGGTCTAACCTATTTTGCGACATCTAAGATAGGTTTAACAGCTAGCATCGGTGATATTAGCTATCAGAATAGTAATCATACAGCTATTTCATCCCCAAAAGATTACAAGAGTACTTCTAACCAATTTGCCATTAACCTGTCTCCTGGCACAATTACTATAGGCATAATGTACTTTCTTAACCGTTAATTAATATAGAAATGAAAAAATTAACTTTAACGGTACTTGCTATAATATTAGCACAGATTTGCAATGCTCAACTCCAAAGCGGCACCTGGTCTTTAACAGGCGCAGCTTCATACAGTAATAGCAATAGCAAATCTAAAGACTTTCCTACAAAGAATAGAAATACGAGCTTTTCATTCAAACCTTCTATTGGATATTTTATTAAAGATAATTTTGAAGTAGGTATAATTGGAGGGTATTCAGAATCGAATAACAAAAGAATAAATTATTTTCTGAATGGCCCCATTACCGTATTTCAATCTAGCAGTAAGATTAAAGATGGTGGATTATACACACGATATTATAAATTCTTAACTGATAACTTTGCTTTATATGGACAATTAGATACTAAAATACATTCTACTACGGAAACCTCATTAAACACTTCTACACATACTAAAAGTAGTTATAAGACTAAAGAGTCATATGAATATTATTTTGCTTCTCTACAGCCTGGACTGATGTTAATGCTATCAAGAAAACTAAGCCTCAATGTTACTTATGGCGTATTAGGATATACTCATTCCAAGAGAAGTATAAATTATGAAGTTAGTGAACCATACTTTGAGTCTGAGACTGAAGACAATAGTACCACAAGCAATTTCGGGTTGAATTTAACAAGTAGCTCATCTTCTATTGGTTTAAGCTTTTATTTCTGATTAAAATCAAAGTGACAAAAAAAAAGCCTGTGCAGTTTATACTTGCACAGGCTTTTTATTGATGCAGTCTATACTTACCAGCCACTTGCCAGCACATCGGCAATGTGCATGGTTTTGATCGGCTTGTTTTGTTTTTGAATGTAAGCCTCCAGATGCATCAGGCAGCTGCTGTCTGTAGAGATTATATAATCGGCACCAGTAGCAATGGCATTGTCTACTTTCTGCTCGGCCATTGCAGACGAAATTGCCTCGAATTTAACTGCAAATGTACCGCCAAAACCGCAGCAAGTTTCGTTGTCCTCCATCTCAACCAGCTCCAGCCCCCGCACATTGCTCAGCAGCGCACGAGGCCCTGCCTTAATACCGCACTCACGCAAAGCGCTGCACGAGTCGTGGTACGTAAACCGGCCTTGCAAAGCGGCACCATCTATACTTGTAACCCCCAGCACATCTGTCAAAAACTCTGTTAGCTCATACACCTTTTTCTGCATGGAGCGGTACTTTACCAAATTAGACGATTTTACGAAAATATCCTGGTAAGCATTGCGCACCATACCCACGCAAGAAGCAGAAGGCGCTACAATATAATGTGACGTCTCGTTCGAGAAATCATTCAGGAATTTAGTTGCCACTTCGCGCGCCTCATCAAAAAAACCGGCGTTAAAGGCTGGCTGTCCGCAGCAGGTTTGGTTTGGATTATAGTTTACCTCGCATCCTACCTTTTCGAGCACTTTTACCATGTTCATAGCTGTTTCCGGAAAAAGCTGATCTACGAAGCAAGGTATAAAAATATCTACGATTATTCTTTTTGCCATAATTAAGAGAACACAGCACCCGACTCTGCCAGCGCGGCATGGAATGCTGCTTTATTGAGATTCAAATTTAAACCAATCTTTTCGAAGTATGCGACTAAATTTTCGGTGGCCATGTTGCCTACCAGTTCGTCTTTAGCCATTGGGCAGCCGCCATACCCACGTAAGGCTCCGTCAAACCTTCTGCAGCCGGCACTATAGGCAGCCTCTACTTTTTCTTGCCAGGTGGTTGGAGTGGTGTGCAGGTGCGCCCCAAATTCAATGCTCTTGAAGGCAGGGATCAGGCTTTCAAATAAATAGCTTATGTTTTCAGGGTTAGACACGCCAATGGTATCGGAAAGCGATATGATTTTTACCTCCAGCTTGTGCAGCTCCTCTACAAACTGAATTACAGTTTCGGCGTTCCAGGGGTCGTTGTAAGGGTTGCCAAAGCCCATAGAAATGTAGGTTACCAATGTTTTGCCGTGCTTGTGGCAGATATCCTGTATCTGGGCCAGCTGCTCCATTGCCTCGGCTATACTTTTATTTGTATTGCGCTGCTGAAATGTTTCTGACACCGAAAGTGGAAAACCAAGGTAACTTATCTGCTTATGCTGTGCCGCATCTTCGGCACCCCGCACGTTAGCGATAATGGCAAGCAATTTAGTGGCTGTGGTGTTTAGCTCCAGGTTGGCCAGTACCTCGGCCGTGTCACTCATTTGCGGAATAGCCTTAGGCGATACAAAGCTCCCAAAGTCCAGGGTGTCGAATCCAACTTGCAGCAGGGTGTTCAGGTAGGCTATCTTCTGCTCTGTGGGTATAAACGCCTTAATGCCTTGCATGGCATCGCGTGGGCACTCAATTATTTTCATGTTGTAGGGTTTCTGAAGCTTGCACCGCAAGGCGGCTATACTTCAAATATACAAATTAACTCCTGCATCTACTCAAAAGCGGTGCACTTGGTTTGCCACATGTGCAGTATATCGTTAAAGATACACGCTAATATATTGCTGAGGCAATAAATGCATATAAAAACAACCGGCTACCGTATACAGGGCAAATAAACAACAATGTACAGGCTCTATGGAAAATCTGATCTCTTACCTGGACGAATCGCTGGTTCCGCTGGAAAAAAAAGTACAGGAATACCTGGAAGCTGAAAAAGAAATAAGGCTGTTGGAGGTGAAGATACTCACGTTACAAAATAAAGTTGGCAGCGCCGACGAGCCGGAACAAAGTGAGACTTGGGGTGACATTGGCCAGGAAGAGACAGAACTGGGGCAGCACCAAAAGCAAATGGAGAACCTGATGCAACGCTACAGGCAACTGCAACAAGAGGTGATTGAAATGCTACCCGAACGAAATAAATTTGTGGAAGTAAACCTGGGTTACGGACCAAGTATGGTAGGTTATTTTACCGTAGACCTCGAAACTCACCAGCAGTTAGAGGAGCCAGTACTTCGGGTAGTCCATTAATTTGCGCATATTGCGTACTTATAAATAAACACTTGTCTTAAATGGCTTTATTATTACTATACCTTGCTGTTGCTCTTTTGTTCTCGTTTCTGTGCTCTCTACTGGAAGCTTCGCTGCTAAGTATAACCCCCTCTCATGTTAGCATAGTAAGCAAACAAAACCCTGCGCTAGGTAAAGACCTTCAGCATTTTAAAGAAAACATAGACAGGCCCCTGGCTGCCATACTTACCCTGAATACCTTTGCCCACACTATTGGTGCGGCGGGGGTTGGTGCACAAGCGCAACTTATCTGGGGCGACGAATACCTGACCGTGGTTTCGGTGGTGCTTACTATTATCATACTTATACTTACCGAAATAATCCCTAAAACGCTGGGAGCTAACTTCTGGAGGCAGCTTACTCCTTTTACAGTCCGCACGCTTAAAGTGATGATCTACTCGCCGCTTTACCCTATTATCATATTCTCTCAGTTTATCACCAGTCGCCTAAAATCAGAAAAAAACCGAAGCGTGTTAAGTCGCGCTGATTTCACGGCTATGGCTGAGCTAGGCATAAAAGAAGGTATCTTCAAAAAAGGCGAATCACAGATTATCCAGAACATCCTGCGGTTTAATAATATCCTGGTGCGCCACATCATGACGCCGCGTACTGTAATTGTGAGCGCGCAACAAGACATGACAATTAAAGCCTTCTTTAAAAGTTTGCCTGACCTGCGTTTCTCACGGATCCCGATTTATGACAACAACCTTGATGACATAAGCGGTTATGTGCTGAAAGATGAAGTGATGTATAAACTCATCGATAATGAAGGAGAAAGAAAACTGAACTCAATTGCCCGCCCTATACAGGTGGTTCCGGAACACATGCCCATACCCACTCTGTTCAGCCGATTAATGGAAAAGCAGGACCACATTGCGTTGGTAGTGGATGAGTATGGCGGAACTGCAGGCATTATAAGTATGGAGGATATTGTGGAAACCCTGCTTGGTATGGAAATAATAGATGAGATGGACCAGATCCCGGATTTGCAGGAATGGGCAAAAAGCAACTGGGAGAAAAGAGTAAAGCGCATGGGCTTTAAAACGGAGTAACAGCAAGGCTACAGAGCCTTAAAGTATAAACCCGGCTGCAAAACATACTTGCAGCCGGGTTTATACTTTAAGGCTTATTTATACTTAATGAAACTGCTCTTCTTCTGTGGAGCCTACCAAAGCAGCTGTAGAAGCATTACCCGAGGTAACGGTATGCTGCACCGCATCAAAATAGCCTGTACCCACAAACGACTGGTGTTTCACGGCGGTGAAGCCATCCTTGGTTAAAGCGAATTCACGTTGCTGTAACTCTGAGTAACCTGCCATGCCACGCTCTTTGTAAGCTTTAGCCAGTTCAAACATACTTGTGTTTAGTGCATGGAAACCTGCCAATGTTATAAACTGGAATTTGTATCCCATATTAGCCAGCTCCTCTCTAAAGCTTTCCATCTGCTCTACACTGAGTTTGGAGGCCCAGTTAAAGGAAGGGGAGCAGTTATAAGCCAGCAGTTTGCCCGGGTAGGATGCATGTATGGCCGCTGCAAACTGCCGTGCCTGCTCCAAGTCAGGGTGCGAGGTTTCCATCCAGATAAGATCGGCATAAGGCGCATAAGCTAAACCGCGTGCAATTCCCTGCTCTATTCCGTTGCGCACTTTGTAGAAACCCTCGCTGGTGCGTGGCTCGTTAAGTATAAACTCATGGTCACGAGGGTCTATGTCGCTGGTAATCAGGTTAGCGGCATCAGCATCAGTACGAGCTACCAGCAAGGTTGGCACACCCATCACGTCAGCGGCCAGGCGTGCAGCAACCAGTTTGTTTATTGCCTCCTGCGTTGGCACCAGCACCTTACCACCCAGGTGTCCGCACTTCTTAGCCGACGACAGCTGGTCCTCGAAATGAACGCCTGCCGCACCGGCCTCTATCATCATCTTCATCAACTCGAAAGCATTCAGGTTGCCGCCAAAACCGGCTTCAGCATCTGCTACAATCGGCACCATAAAGTCTGTTTCGCCATCGCCGTTCACGCTTTGTATCTGGTCAGCGCGCAGCAGCGAGTTGTTTATTTTCTTTACTACATTCGGCACAGAATCGGCAGGGTATAAGCTCTGGTCCGGATACATTTGGCCTGCCAGGTTGGCATCTGCTGCCACTTGCCAGCCACTCAGGTAAATGGCATTTAGCCCTGCCTGCACCTCCTGCACCGCCTGGTTGCCTGTTAGCGCCCCTAAGCCTGCCACATAAGGCTCTGAGTGCAGCAGCCTCCAAAGCTTTTCAGCCCCGTTTCGGGCCAACGTATACTCTATCTGCACCGAGCCCTGCAGTTTAACAACTTCATCGGCGCAGTATGGGCGTTGTATTCCTGCCCAGCGTGGGTTTTCAATCCAGTCCCTTTCAATTTTCTGTATTCTGTCTTTCTTATTCATGGCGGGTTGTTTTTAGTTATGAGTGATGGTTTTAAGGCTTATCTGTAACCTGGCAGTAGAGGTTAATCAATATACTTGTATGCAGGCAGGGTAAGGAAATCAACAAAGCATTTAGATAAAACAAGCTCGGAGAACAACTGAGAAGCTTTTTCAAAATGGCAGTTCTTGAACATTGCCAGCCCTACTTCCTCTTTAATATTTTCGGTTTCCTCCTTTATCAGCTGCAGCACACGCTCTTCGGTAATTTCGATGCCATCAGCTGTTTTAGTATGTGGGTGGTGCAGCCATTGCCATACCTGGGCTCTGGATATTTCGGCTGTGGCAGCATCCTCCATCAGGTTATGAATGGCAGCAGCACCTGTACCGCACAACCAGTTGCCGATGTACATGATACCCACGTTGATGTTCAGGCGCAGGCCGTTCTCCGTTATCTTTCCTTCCTTGATAGTGAAGTTTGTCAAATCTCTGGCCAATACTTGCACGTCCTCACGCAGTACCTCTTTCTGATGCGGCTTATCTCCCAGCACCTTATCAAATTCCTCGCGTGCTACTTGCACCAGATCTGGGTGGGCCACCCAGGTACCGTCAAAGCCATTGCTGGCTTCAAAGGCTTTGTCTGCTTTCACTTTTTTAAAAGCGTTTTCGTTTACAGCAGGGTCTTTTCTGCTAGGTATAAAGGCTGCCATCCCTCCCATGGCGTGTGCACCGCGTTTGTGGCAGGTTGCTACAAGCAGGTTAGTATAAGCACGCATAAAGGGCACTTGCATCGTCACATCAGTCCTGTCAGGGAAGATTACGTTTTCGTGTTTCTTAAATTTCTTGATGGCGCTGAAAATATAATCCCAGCGGCCAGCGTTAAGGCCAACGATGTGGTCGCGTAACGCATACAGTATCTCATCCATCTCAAAAGCAGCCGTGATGGTCTCTATAAGTACTGTTGCTTTGATAGTGCCAACCGGAATATCCAACGCTTCCTGTGCAGCCACAAAAACATCATTCCACAGCTTGGCCTCTAGGTGGCTCTCCAGCTTTGGCAGGTAAAAATAGGGCCCCGTACCTCTTGCAATCAGCTCTTTTGCATTATGGAAGAAGTATAAACCAAAATCAAAAAGCGAGGCAGAAACAGGAACATCACCGAAACACATATGCTTTTCGGTCAAATGCCAGCCTCTAGGCCGCACTTTCAGCACGGCCACCTCCTTGTTTAGGCGGTAGGTCTTTCCGTTCTGCACCGTAAAGTCAATGTCTCTCCGGATGGCGTCTCGCAGGTTAATCTGCCCTTGCACTACGTTCTCCCAGGTAGGCGAATTAGCATCCTCAAAATCAGCCATAAACACATTCGCGCCACAGTTCAGCGCATTGATCACCATTTTTCTGTCCACGGGGCCGGTAATCTCTACCCGGCGTAGCTGCAGGTCATGGGGGGTGCTTCCTACTTTCCAATCGCTTTCGCGCACCTGCTTTGTTTCTGACAGGAAATCAAGCGTTTCTCCGGCATCCAGTTTTTGCTGGCGTTGCTTTCGAAGCTCCAGAAGCTCTTCTCTCCTGCTGTTAAACTTATTATGTAGCATCTCCAAAAAGTCCAGAGCTTCTGTAGTCAGGATTTCATCTACTCCATCCTGTGCTTTACCTTTTACTGTGGCTGTGTTTTCTAAAACCATGGTACTTTGCGCTTTAATTTTCAGAACTTTCTCATCTTATAATCGGATTATACGCGAAGAATTTATTTTTGGCGAATTTTCGCTAAATAATATTTTTCGTTTTTTAGGAGATTATCGCAAAAAGCTCTTAATTAGATTATATTTACAGATTTAACTAAGTATGAAACTCCAGGAAGACGTTATCAGATTGATATTTGGACTGAAAGTAAAGCAGTTACGAAATGACAAAGGCATATCGCTAACCGACCTTGCTGCCATGACCGGTATATCTGTATCGTACCTGAACGAAATCGAGAAAGGCAAAAAACACCCAAAGCCCAGCAAGACTGCCGTAATTGCCGATGCACTTGGTGTAGGCTATGACTACCTGGTATCGCTGAAGATGAATAAGCGGCTACAGCCAGTCGGTGAGCTTTTGCAGTCTAACATACTTTCGGAGTTGCCGCTGGAGCACTTTGGACTGGATATGAGCCGGGTACTGGACCTTTTTGCTACTGCTCCGGCCAAACTAAGTGCTTTTGTAAACACGCTGCTGGAAATTTCGAGGGCGTTTGATCTACGGGTAGAGCAGTTTTACTTCTCATCACTCCGATCTTACCAAGAGCTGCACGACAACTATTTTGATGACATTGAACAGGATGCAGAAAGATTTGTAGAGCAATACCAGCTGGAGGCGGAAGCAACACCTACTTATGAGGTACTGGCAGACCTGCTTCAGAGCCAGTACAACATAAGTATACAAACAGGGCCATTTAATGCCCACCCTGAGCTGGCCTCGCTGCGTTCTGTTTTTGTACCGGGTGCTGCCCCACAATTGCTGCTTAACCCAAGCCTGACAGCACAGCAAAAAACGTTTGCATTAGCCCGTGAAATCGGTTTCCAATACCTGCAACTGCAGGAGCGGCCTTATACTTCCACGTGGGTTAAGGTTGGCTCTTTTGAGGAGGTGCTCAACAATTTTAAGGCTTCTTACTTTGCCGGTGCGCTTTTGCTTAACCAGGACAGGCTGGTAGAAGACATACAGCAGTTTTTTGCCCATGATAAATGGAGCCCAGCGCTTTTGCTGCAGTTAATGGAGAAGTATAATACCTCTCCTGAAACGTTGCTGCACCGCCTTACTTCGCTGCTGCCAAAGTTCTTCGGCATAAAACAGTTGTTCTTTCTCCGCTTTCACAGGCAACCGGAAACCCACAGTTTCTTTCTCACAAAAGAGCTGCACTTATCCGGGCTGCACAACCCACACGCTTCGTTTTTAAACGAGCATTACTGTCGCCGTTGGATCTCGCTCACCCTTTTTGACCTGATTGAAAGCGACAAAAAGCCCGGGGATACTTTAGTAGGTTTACAGCGTTCTGCCTACATCAATTCTGACAATGAATACCTTGTACTAGCCTTAGCGCAACCAACCGAGAACCGAAACGGCACCGTCAGCATCGGCCTGCTCATCAACGAGAACCTGAAAAACAAAGTACGCTTCTTAAACGACCCTGCTGTGCTTAACCGGCTCGTAAACGAAACCTGCGAACGTTGCCCTGCCCCCGATTGCCTGGAACGTGCCGCACCGCCAACTATACTTGAAAAGCAGCTGTGGCAGGAACAAGTTACAGAAACCATAAATAAACTAATCGGAGAGCGTAAGTAGCAGGCCTTGCTGTTGCATTAATTTAGAAGCTTATACGGAGCAGGCCTTACCGGTGCATTTTAACTTCGGCAGAACTATGCTTTAAAGTATGGCCCATCACAGTCTTTGGTTGCCGCTATCCAGCTAAAAAGATGGCGCAAGTATAAACTGCCTGTAGCCTACCCTACCCCTGCCTTCCACAATAAAATCGCGTTCTCATTTAGCCTGATAATCTAAAAAATCCTATCTTCGAATCGGAGGAGCCGGTGCTTACCGGCATTGCAGGAGAAGAACACGTTGTTGCCATGTCCCAGATTTTTTTTAGACAAACTATAACCCACGAGGAGCTGAACGCGCCGCTGTCGCTTTTTGAGCTGCACCAGCAGATCAGGGAGGAGCTGGAAATGGCTTTTCCGGAGAGTTACTGGGTGGTGGCAGAACTTGCACAGGTAAACGTGGACCGGCGCAAGGGCCATTGCTACCTTACATTGGTGGATAAAGGCGACGATGCGCGCCAGATGCTGGCACAGGCTAAAGGCACTATCTGGGCATCCCGTTACCAAATGTTGAGTCGTTATTTTGAGGAGAAAACCGGGCAACCGCTTCGGGCTGGGCTAAAAGTGCTTATGCAAGCCTCCATTCGTTTTCATGAGCTTTACGGTCTCAGCCTCGACATCTCAAACATTGACCCCAACTACACTATCGGAGACCTGGCAAGGCAGCGACAGGAAACCCTGAAGCGCCTTGGTGCTGAGGGCTTGCTAGACGCAAACAAAGAGATTGACTTACCTCTGGTGCCACAGCGCCTGGCTGTTATTTCATCGGCTACAGCGGCAGGGTACCAGGATTTTATACACCAGCTGCAAAGCAACAGCTACGGCTATACTTTCGAGACTACACTTTTCCCGGCAGTAGTGCAGGGCAATGAAGCGCCGGCCTCTGTGGCAGCGGCTTTTGCAAAAGTGGCCAAGTATAGTTCTAACTTTGATGCTATTATACTTATACGCGGTGGCGGCTCTCAAACAGATTTAAGTTGCTTTGACGATTATAAAATAGCAGCCGCCATTGGCAACGCGCCCTTGCCTGTGCTTACAGGTATCGGCCACGAACGCGACGAAAGTATAGCTGACCTGGTTGCCCACACCCGCTTAAAAACGCCCACAGCCGTGGCAGGTTTCCTGATTGACAGGTTACGGGAAGCTGAGGAACTGGCTGAGGATCTTTTTGACAGGATCAGGATGTTTTCGGCGCAGCAACTAAAGTTAACAGCAGATAAACTGGAACGCCTTAACCTGCGCTACAACAACACAACAAAGCAACTGTTGCAAACCAACAAAGACAGGCTGGAGCAACTATCGCGTGGTTTACTCCTGAAACCAAAATCTTACCTGGAGCAGCAAAGGCACTTAATTAGCGATCTTGAAAAAGACATAAACTCCGAAACCAAGGACTTGTTGCACGAGCGTGAGAAGCACCTGCAGGAACTCTCTGTTTGTGTAGAAGGCAAAAGCCAGCGCTACCTGCACATGAAGGAACACGAACTAAACCACCTGGTGCATTGCCTCGAAACAGAGGCTAAGGACAAGCTGCAGCAAAACCAGATTGCCTACACCAAGTATAGCGATAAGCTTGAATACGGTACACAAAAAAAACTGCAACAGGAAAACCACCGCCTGAAGCTCCTGGAAATGAGCATTGAGGCTAATAACCCTGAAAGGCTGCTTTTACGAGGTTATACTTTAACTTTGCTAAACGGGCGGATCATCAAAAGTATAAAAGAGGTAAAAGACGGAGATATCGTGGAGACCAGAATGCAGGACGGCACCCTCCACAGCACCATAGTAAACATCGACACAAATGAATAAGGACCTGAACGAAATGACTTACCGGGAAGCAACGCAGGAGTTGGAAGAAATTTTACGTGCCATTGAAAACGATGCCGTGGATGTGGATGAGCTTACACAGAAAGTACAGCGATCATCGCAGCTGATTAAGCTTTGTAAGGAAAAACTGCGCAAAGCCGAAAAAGCCATAGACCAGGTTTTTAACGAAGAAAACTGTGAAGCCCCAGCCAAAGCAGCAGACGCAAAGCCTGCGCCGGGAGGCAACACGCTCTTTTAATACTGCGCCAAAGTATGGCAGGCTTGCTAAAAGTTAGCCTGATAGAGATACAGTATAAAACACCTGATGCTAACGTATAAAAGCCGCTGCAAAAAATTGTGCAGCGGCTTTTATACGTTAAGTTATACTTACAAATCAACGTATCAGCCTGTCATCATCGCATCCGACGCTTGCTCCGAATTTGAAAGTCGCAGTAACTTAGACAACATCCAGCGTGCTTCCTGGCAGGTATCCAGGTGGTATTTTGCTATAGAGCTGCCGTTGCCTATTTTAACGGTATAGGCCTCCCGGGGCATGGCCTTGAAAATGTCTTCATCTCCCCAATCATCGCCAATGGCCAGCACGAATTCATGCGGGTATTTTCCTAGCCAATAGCTGGCGGCTTTTCCTTTGTTTATTTCCTGGGCTTTTACTTCTACAGCCATTTGCCCATCCAGCACCTGAAGGTTGCTGTTTGTTGCCAAAAAATTAAGATGGCTTACTAACTCACGGGCACGTAAATCGCCTAAACCAGTTTCTACTTTACGGTAATGCCATACCAGCGAGTAATCCTTTTCTTCGATAAACGAGCCGGGAGTGCGGTCTACGTACAGCTCTAGTATAAGCCGGATATCACTTTTCCAGTCGTCCATTAAGCTGAGTACCGTTTGCCAGCCAGCGCTTTTCTGTTTTATCCAAACGCCGTGCTCCGCTATAATATCAATGTTCAGGTCGCCCAGCCAATCTTCCATGTTATCTTTATCACGGCTACTCACAACTACCACCTTGTTTTTAGGGTCGCTTCCTAATTTATGCAGCAATTCTATCAGTTCATCGGATGGGTTAGCCATTAACGGCCTGTTTTTGTAGTCTATCAGCGCGCCATCGTACTCCAGGAAGAATAAACGTGAGCTGGCAGCAGTATAAGAATAGGTAAGCTCCTGGAACGTAGCAGTATCCAGGTAACTTGTAGCCATAGAAAGCTGCTTTATCTTCACATAAGACAACCTATCCATAAACATGGATACCCAATGGTGTATGTTGTAGCGTTTAATCGACTCCTGCATACTTGTCATATGCACCTTCTGCTCTTCCACGGGCATCGTTAAAGCCTGGTAAAGCGCCTCTACCATTTGGTTCGTATCGTTCGGGTTGATAAGTATGGCATCTGATAACTCTTTGGAGGCACCGGCCATCTCGCTAAGTATAAGTACGCCAGTCTGGTCGGGTTTGCTGGCCACATACTCTTTACAAACCAGGTTCATGCCGTCGCGCATTGGGGTTACCAGCGCCACATCAGCCATGCGGTAAAATGCAGAAAGTGTTTCTAAGGGGTAAGAGCGGTAAAAATACTGTATTGGGTTCCAGTCGATGTGGCTATACTTGCCGTTGATGCGGCCCACCATCTCGTCTACCTCTTCTTTCAGCTCTTTATACTTTTCTACCTCATCGCGGCTTGGCACCACCAGCATAACCAGCGTTACCCTGTCATGAAATTCTGGGTATTTCTCCAGAAACTTTTCAAAAGCTTCGAGCCGCTTGGGTATACCTTTCGAGTAGTCCAGCCTATCAATAGAGATAATAAGTTTATCTGCTTTTAGATTGCTCCGGTAAATTGCCTCACGTTTGGCCACCTCTTCCGAAACAGCAGTCTGGGAATATTTCTCATAATCTATTCCCATCGGGAAAGAGTCCACCAGCAAAGACCGGTTGCCTGTGTTTATCCAGCCGTGCATACTTCCGTAGCCCACCAATCGGTTTACAGAGCTAAGGAAGTGGCGCATATCGTCGTAAGTATGGAAGCCGACAAGGTCAGAGCCCAGCATGCCCTCCAGCAGCTTTTTACGCCACGGCAGCAACCGGAAAACCTCATAACTCGGGAACGGTATATGCTGAAAGAAACCAATGGTACAATCGGGCAGCTTCTCGCGCAGCATTGATGGCAACAGCAGCAGCTGGTAATCGTGTACCCAGATGGTATCATCAGGGTCGGCCTGCTTTACCACCTCATCGCAGAACTTTTGGTTTGCCTGCACATAGGTATCCCAGAATTGCTGGTCGTATACAGCGTACTGAGAAAAATAATGAAAGGTAGGCCACAGGGTTTCGTTACTGAAGCCCTCATAATACTCCTTAATTTCCGCTTCAGTTAAAAAAACAGGATACATGCTTTCCTTTTGCAATTCAGCGATTACCTGCTTTTGTTTTTCTGCATCCTCCACTACCTGGCCAGGCCAGCCTATCCACAAATTGTCTCCCTCTTTGTAAATAGAACCTAAGCCAGTAGCCAGACCACCTTCGCTGGTTTTATATTGTAGTTCGCCTTCCGTTTCCTGGAGTTTAACAGGAAGTCTGTTTGATACGATGATCAGTTTTGCCATGTAAGCTAATTAATTGAAACAGGCAGCTTAAACAGTTAGAGTGTGGCAAACTGTTAAACAATGCTGTAAAATTATCTTTCGTTTTAGTTGATAACTTACATTGTGTACGCAAAGGACTATGCAAGCGTTTTCTATATATAGATGTTTTACTATAAATATAACCTACCCAACATTCATAACATAAGGTTTTACCAGAAACACAACTCCAAAGCCCTTACAGGAGTACGAATACGCTGATTTATAGCTTCCGGATAGCCTCTGACCAGGAAATTGAAGTATAACCTATTTAACCAGGTTAATGCATGCATAGAATTAAAGATTATTTTTATCACCTTGATGATTTTGCTCTTGGCCTTGTGATTTTATTTGCAGCTGTTATCACAGGCACACTTCTCAAGTTCATACTTTTTAAACTGTTAAGTATCTATAACCGAAGCGATAACCCGCTGCTGGTGCGTTCGCTTTCAGAGCATTTAAACCGGCCTCTCTCCTTCCTGATCCCGCTGCTCTTCGTATCGATTGCCATTCCTTTTCTGCCTTATTCGGCTAAAACAATTTATGCCTTAAAGCGTGTGGTGGAGGTGCTGGATATTTTAGTTTTTGCCTGGGCTCTGATTAAGCTTACAAACGTAGCACGGGACATGGTTCGCAAAAAGCATCAGCTGGATAAATCTGATAACTTCAGGGAGCGAAAACTCTTTACACAGCTGCAGTTTATTCGCAAGCTCACGATCATGATGATTTCATTTATCGCAATTTCTATGATTCTGCTAAGCTTTGATGCGGTCCGAAAACTAGGCACAGGTTTGCTAACCTCGGCTGGTGTGTTGGGCATTGTGTTGGGTGTTGCCGCCCAGAAGTCTATTGCTAATCTGCTCGCGGGCCTGCAAATAGCGTTTACGCAACCTATCAGGTTAGATGATGTGCTGGTGCTGGAAAACGAGTTTGGGCGCGTTGAAGAAATTACCCTGACTTATGTTGTACTTAAACTCTGGGATAACCGCCGGCTGATACTACCCCTGAACTACTTTATAGACAAACCCTTCCAGAACTGGACTCGTACTGGCTCCGATATACTGGCTACTGTTTACTTGTATACTGACTACACAATTCCGGTAGAAGCCGTCCGGAAAGAGTTTGAAAACATACTTGCCCATACCGACCTCTGGAATAAGCAGGTTTCTGTGCTGCAGGTAACCGACTCAAAAGAGCATACGTTAGAGTTACGGGCTTTAATGAGTGCCAGCGGCTCTGGTATTGCCTGGGACCTGCGTTGCCATGTGCGCGAAAAGCTGGTGCAGTTTATACAGCAGAATTACCCAGAGGCCTTGCCAAAGCTCCGAACAGAATTAACAGGCGCAGGTTTGCCATCTTTACCGAAACATCCTTAACTTGAAGTATAATCACCCTTATACCGCTAACCTGAATACATGAATCTTTTTGAAGGCATAGACCCCACCCTTGTTGACTGGGTTTTTATTCCGCTCCTTATCTTCCTGGCCCGTATCTGCGATGTAACCTTGGGCACATTACGCATAGTTTTCATATCCAAAGGCGACAAGATTATTGCGCCGCTGCTTGGTTTCTTAGAGGTACTTATCTGGCTCGTGGCCATTACTCAGGTAATGGAAAACCTGAATAATGTGGCTTCTTACCTGGCTTGGGCAGGTGGTTTTGCAACAGGTAACTTTCTGGGCTTGCGCGTAGAGCAAAAACTGGCATTAGGGCAAATGGTGGTGCGTGTTATTACCGTAGAGCCAGCCGATAAACTGATAGACCGCCTGAAAGGGCGAGGGTATCGTTTAACCTGCATTGATGCACGTGGCACCCGTGGCAAAGTAAACCTGCTCTTCCTGATCGTAAAGCGAAAGAAGCTCGATGAGGTGATCGGCATTATACGGGATTACAACCCACAGGCGTTTTACTCTATCGAAGATGTCCGCTCAGTTTCAGAACTTGATTTACCGCAGGAAGAGGCGCGCCGCCTGCTGGACTTCCGCAGGTTGTTTCCGTTGCGCAAAGGCAAATAAGCTGCTTTAAAAATCTGGGAGCTTTGTTTACAGCCACAAGTTCAGCAGTAACGCATTTGTGGCTTTATGTGAGAAAGGCTATCAACTTTCTTCCTGCGCTAGCAGATACATATTACAGGAAATTATACTTTACGCAAGTTCAGCCAAAGTATAACGTATAGCTAAACCTTTGGCAGGGTTAAGATAAAATAATTAAAAAGCAGCGAGGGAAAGTATAAACTGCTATACTTTCCCTCGCTGCTTTTTTAGATCTAACTATGTTACCCTCTAAACCTGAAATATACTACTGCCAGCGGAGGCAGCTTTAACGTAACAGAACTTTGGCGGCCATGGAACGGCTCTGGCACGGCTTGTATCGGCGCTGTATTTTGCACGTTGCTTCCGCCGTACCGGCCATCGTCGCTGTTAAATATCTGTACCCATTCGCCCAAGTGCGGCACCCCAATTTTATAATGCTCATGCACTACAGGCGTCAGGTTGCAAACTACCAGTATCTCTTCCATCGGTGAGTTTCCCTTCCTTATAAAGCTTAGGACTGAGTTATGGGCATCGTTAAAATCAACCCATTCAAAGCCTTCTGGCTCAAAGGCACGGGCATATAGGGCGGGTTCGGACTTGTAAATATTATTCAGATCACGAAGTGAGTTTTGTATGCCCTGGTGGAAGCCATAATCCAGTAAATGCCAGTCAAGGCTGCTGTCGTGGTTCCACTCTCGGGTTTGCCCCAGTTCGCCACCCATAAAAAGTAACTTAGCACCCGGGTGTGCATACATGTAAGCGTATAGTGCACGCAGGTTAGCAAACTGCTGCCACTCATCTCCAGGCATCTTTCGCAGCAAGGCTCCTTTTCCGTGCACCACCTCGTCATGCGACAGCGGCAACATAAACCTCTCAGAAAAGGCATACACCAGACTGAAAGTAATTTCGCCCTGGTGGTGGCGACGGTATACGGGGTCTTTAGAAAAATAATCGAGGGTATCATGCATCCACCCCATCATCCACTTCATGTTAAAGCCCAAGCCTCCGTTGCTTACAGCACCAGTTACGGCTGGCCATGCAGTAGATTCCTCTGCCACCGTTATCACATCCGGGAAGTTGGTGTGAACGGCCTCGTTAAAGTCTTTCAGCAAAGAGATAGCCTCAAGGTTCTCGCGTCCGCCATGTTCGTTTGGTATCCACTCCCCTTCTTTTCGGCTATAGTCCAGATATAACATAGACGCCACCGCATCAACCCGCAGTCCATCAATATGATATTTCTCTAACCAGAATAGCGCATTACTAATCAGGAAAGAGCGTACCTCGTTGCGGCCATAATTAAATATGTAGCTGTTCCAGTCCGGGTGGTAGCCTTTGCGCGGATCAGCATGCTCGTACAGGTGTGTACCGTCGAAATATGCCAGGCCGTGTTCGTCTGATGGAAAATGCGAAGGCACCCAGTCTAGTATAACGCCAATGCCATGCTGGTGCAATTTGTCTATCAGGTGCATCAGGTCGTGCGGAGAGCCATAGGTACTGGCAGCAGCAAAGTAACCTGTAATCTGGTAACCCCACGACCCCTGGAACGGGTGAAACATAACCGGCATCAGCTCTACGTGCGTAAAGCCCATACTTTGCACATAAGCTGGCAATTCTTCTGCTAACTCACGGTAGGTTAAGGGGCGGTTGTTATCCTCTGCTTTACGACGCCAGGAGCCAATGTGCAATTCGTAAACGCTGTAAGGCTGTGGCTGTCCTGCCATACTTTTGCGTTTTTCCATCCAGTCCTGGTCTTGCCACTCGTACTGCAGGTTACAAACAACCGAGGCTGTTTGTGGCGGCACTTCGCGTGCAAAAGCAAACGGGTCGCTTTTCTCTACATGGTATAAATGGTAATTTGATTTTATGTGGTACTTGTAGAGCATGCCCTTTTCCACCTCAGGTATAAAACCCTCCCAAATACCAGAACCATCATGGCGCACATACAACTGATGGCTGTCTCTGCTCCAATGGTTAAAGTCTCCCATTACTGATACCTGTGCTGCATTTGGCGCCCAAACGGCGAAGTAGGTGCCTTTTCGGCCTGCATGCTCCATCGGGTGCGAGCCCAGTTTATCATAAAGCAAAAAATGCTTTCCTTCTTTAAAAAGGTAAACATCAAAGTCTGATAGCCTGCTTACCGGGTATACTGCGCGTTGCTCCTGCAACTCCTCCTGTGCCTGCGGCTGAGCCGGTACTACCTCCTCTGGCAAGGCTGTAGCTGGCACCGATTCTTTTTTTCGGGTTGCCTTACTTGTACCGGTGGCACCTGTACTTTTCTTGGCTCTACTGGTTTTAGTTGTAGAGGCACCAGCTGGTACCATCTTCACAAGCTCCTGCACACCACCTGCTTCAGCAACAGGCACAATCACTTCTTTTTCGGTAGTAGTCTTTTTACTGCTTTTTGCAGATGCAGCTTTCGACTTTGAGGCAGTTTTCCCCTTAGCTGCTGTTGTTACTGCATCTGTACCAGGGGCTCCCATCTCAGCAGACGGTACATCCGTTTTCTTTCCTGTGCTTTTGGGTGCCGCTTTAGGCTTAGCTCTTGAACCTGCCCCCGCAGCTGCATCTATACTTCCTGTTTCGGTTGTGGTGTCTATCTTTTTCTTAGCCATTCCTATACTTCCTCATGTTGTATTTAATGCCTCTGATCGGGATGAGCACCCAATCCGGACGGTTATTTAATTCATACCCCAACTCATAGATTGCCTTCTCCAGCAAAAATGTCTGGATGAGCACCTCAAAGTCTTCTTCGTTAGGAGGCACTACGCCTGTACCCATGGTTTTGCCCAGGTAGTTGTACATAAAGAAATTGCTGGCGTAGTCGTACCATTGCTCTGCCCATGCCTCCAGGTACTCAGACTCCTCTTTACGAAGCCCCTCCTGCTGAAAATATGCGCTATAAGCTGCGTAATGGAAAGAGCGGATCATACCTGCCACATCGCGCAGCGCAGAGCGTTTTAACCTGCGCTCACTAAACGACCGCGCCGGCTCACCTTCAAAATCTATAATGTAGAAATCCTTACCTGTAAATAACACCTGCCCCAGGTGGTAGTCGCCATGTGTTCTGATCTTGAGCGTGTCGATTTTGCGGGAGAAGATGAGCTTCAGTCTATCCAGTATTTCGCCACGCATCTGCAGTACCTCTTCTGCCTCCGGGCGTATGTGCTCTGGCAGGTTAGGCAGGTGCTTGGATAAATTGTCAAAATTTACCCGCACCAGCGATATAAGCGAGGAATAGAGCGAACGTTGATAGTGCAACGAGAAATTCTCAGGTGCAAAATCCTTGTTATCATGTATGTTACTGAGAGCAAGGTGCATTTCGGCGGTGCGCTGGCCCAAAAGCTCTACCCTTTCCACATAGGCCCCTCCAATCTGCATCTGTATATCTTCAGGAATATCAGAAAACGCCAACGGCCGCGAAAGCGAAGCTAAGGATGGTTTAACCTTTACACGCTCTGTTTGGGTGCGGATTCGCTCGAACATACGCTTCAGAGAATCTCCTACATAACTCCAAGCATCTCCCTGATTTGGCACCAGTTCCTGCAACATCATCAGCACCATGGGTGCCTGGCCCGGCTCGTGCTCCTCTACGGCTCCTAAAAAGCGCGGTACATACTCAAACCCAACTGTATCGCTTAGCATTTGCACCACCTCTACATCCGGGTTGATAATGCGGTCCAGTTTTCGGTAAATCTTCAGAAAGAACGTGTTGTCGTATACAATCGAGGTGTTGCTTTGCTCTGCAGACAATATTTTGGATGAAAGGTTGCCTCCAGCCTCGCTTATCATCGATCCCACAGCACGATGGCTCTGACCTATTAGTTCTGCCTCATCTATTTTAATGCGTTTGCGCTTTGAGATAAGCTGCAGCAGCATCTGCCTGAACTCTTCGTTGAAAAGGGCATCGTACAGCACCCCTTCTTTTCCATCCTGGGTTACACGCCCGATTATACTTGTTGGGCTCTCCGTACTTAGCTCATCAGCCTGCTCGCCGGTAGCAAAGGCAACTGGCAGCTGGTAAAGCTCTGGCAACCCTTCGTTATAGCTAACCTCTATCAGCAGCAGCGAAGCAGCCTGTCGCCCGAAAGGCATTGGTATGTTTCTGACAACCTGCATGCGCTGCACCGTACGGGCTTTGCCGCCAAACCAACGGCGCTGCAAAATGTAGGGTGGTAGCAGGCGGCTTTCTAACTGTTTTACAGCCTGGTTACCCAGCGGTTGCTTTAATGAACTTAGCTGTATAGCTGGTCTGCGTTGTTGTTCTGTAGTTTCCTGCGGTGCCTCCTGTGGCTTTAGCTCCATCCAGTAGTAGCCGTGGCCACCCACCGTGAACAGGTAGGCATTGTCTTTGATGGCCGGGAATTTGTTTTTGCTGAACACCTCCACCGGCACATGCCCTTTGTACTCGTTCAGGTCCAGTTCTACAGCCTCCGGAAAACGCGACAGGTTGGCGATTACAAGTATGGTCTCATCTTCATACTCTCGTATAAAGGCCAGTACTTTAGAGTTGCTTGGAGACAGAAACTTTATACTTCCGCGGCCAAAGGCTTTGTATCGCTTCCGCATGTTGATGGTGCGGCGCATCCACCAAAGCAGCGAGTTGGCATTGTGGTTTTGCGTATCCACGTTAACCGATTCATACTTGTACTCTGGGTCGATGATCACAGGCAAGTATAGCTTCTGCGGGTTTGCTTCTGAGAAACCTGCATTACGGTTGTCATTCCATTGCATAGGCGTGCGTACCCCGTCTCTGTCGCCAAGGTAGTAGTTATCGCCCATGCCAATTTCATCGCCATAGTATACCACCGGTGTTCCGCGCATCGAGAACAGCAGGATGTTCATCAGTTCTATTTTAGCCCTGTCGTTGCCCAACAGCGGGGCAAGGCGGTGGCGTATACCCAGGTTAATGCGGGCCTGCGGGTCTTTTGTGTATACTTTATACATGTAGTCACGCTCCTCGTCGGTTACCATTTCAAGGGTAAGCTCGTCGTGGTTGCGCAGGAACATCGCCCATTGGCAGCTTTCGGGTATGGCAGGCGTCTGGTTAAAGATGTCAATTATAGGATAGCGGTCCTCCATCTTTAACGACATGAACAGGCGCGGCATTATCGGGAAGTGATAGTTCATGTGGCACTCATCGCCATTTCCGAAGTATGCAGCTGAATCCTCAGGCCACATGTTTGCCTCTGCCAGCAACAGCTTGCCTGTGTATTTCTGGTCTACGTGCGCGCGCAGCTTTTTCAGGAAATCATGCGTTTCAGGCAGGTTTTCTCCGTTAGTGCCTTCGCGCTCAAACAAGTATGGCACAGCATCCAAACGGAAACCATCCACCCCCAGGTCAAACCAATAGTCCAATACCTTAAACACCTCCTTCTGCACAGCCGGGTTATCATAGTTCAGGTCAGGCTGGTGAGAGAAAAAGCGGTGCCAGTAATATTGCTCCGCCACAGGGTCCCAACTCCAGTTGCTTTGCTCGGTATCCGTAAAAATAATGCGCACATCTTTATACTTGGTAGGGTCATCTGACCATACATACCAATCCCTGTACTTAGAGCCTTTTTTGGCACGGCGGGCACGCTGGAACCACGGGTGCTGATCGGAAGTATGGTTAATAACCAACTCTGTGATTACCTTCAAACCTCGCTTATGTGCTTCACGCACAAAGGCTTTAAAGTCCTGCATGTTGCCGTAGTTCGGGTTAATGCTCAGGTAATCGGCAATGTCATAACCATCGTCGCGGAGTGGCGATGGGTAAAAAGGTAAAAGCCAGATGGCGGTAACACCCAGGTCCTCCAGGTAGTCCAGTTTTTGCATCAGGCCTTTAAAATCGCCGATGCCGTCTCCGCTGCCATCTTTGAAAGCTTTGATGTGCAACTCGTAAATAATGGCGTCTTTATACCAATGGATGTTGTCGTCTAGTTCGAATTTTTCGTCTGCCATAATATAGGTACAGGGTGGTTTGTCTATTCGTTTGTATGGTGATCGGATGGTAACCAGTTATCGTCTAAATTATCGTGGCCCATGCCAGAGGGCGCTACTTCAATGCGAAATACGTGAACAGGCATCTCGTGAGGCCGCAACTCCACAAAATTCCACTCGTCGTGCCAGGTATACTTACGCTCTGTAAGCAGGTCGTGCACCATGTATTGCTGCCCCTCGGTCATTTTAAGCTGCCACAGCGGCACTTTTACCCAACCAGCCTGCGTGTTGTGCGGGTCCAGGTTCACTACCATCAGCAGCTTGTTTTTAAAGTCATCGCTCCATTTGGCATAGCAAAGTATACTTGGGTTATCTGTCTCGCCAAAGGCAATGTTCCATGTAGTTTGAAGCGCGGGGTTAACCTTTCTGATTTTATTGATGAGTGTAATCACCTCGCGTATCTTCGTGAGTTTGCCCCAATCCCAATGCTTAATTTCATACTTCTCAGAGTCGAGGTACTCTTCTTTGCCGGGCACAGGAGTTGCAATACCAAACTCGTATACTGGCCCGTACAAACCGTAGTTAGACGACATAGTAGCCGCCATAACCACACGGGTAATATGTGCGGCCTCTCCACCTTCCTGCAGCGCCACAGGGTTAATATCAGGCGTGTTCGGCCAGAAGTTTGGTCGGTAGTATTCGCGCAAATCCGTTTGGGTAAGCTCGGTCATGTACTGCCTTAACTCTTCGGCAGAGTTGCGCCAGGTGTAGTAAGTATACGTTTGTGTAAAACCAATCTTGGCAAGGCGCTCCATTACACGAGGTCTTGTAAAAGCTTCTGATAAGAAAATCACCTGCGGATGGTTCCGGTGTATATCAGCAATTACCCACTCCCAGAAAGCAAAGGCCTTAGTATGGGGGTTATCAACTCTGAAGATAAACACACCCTGGTCAATCCAATGCTGCAGCACCCGTCTCAGCTCCTTCCAAAGGTTTTGCCAGTCTTCTGTTTCAAAGTTTACCGGCAGTACGTCCTGATACTTTTTGGGTGGGTTCTCCGCATACTGCACCGTACCGTCAGGGCGCCATTTAAACCATTGCGGATGCTCTTTTACATAAGGGTGGTCTGGCGAGCATTGTATCGCGAAATCCAGGGCCACCTCAATACCGTGCTCTCTTGCCTGGTGCACAAACTCCCTGAAATCTTCTAAAGTGCCAAGTTCTGAAAGTATGGCATCATGTCCTCCTTCTTCAGCACCTATAGCCCACGGCGATCCAGGTTCTCCCGGTTCAGAGGTTACGGCATTGTTTTTCCCTTTCCTGAAAGCTCTGCCTATAGGATGTATGGGTGGCAGATAAATGGTATCGAAGCCCATTTCGGCGATACGTGGCAGCAAACGTTCGCAATCTTTAAAGGTACCATGGCGGCCACCCTCCTGTGCCGCAGACCTCGGAAAGAACTCATACCAGGTACTGAATAAGGCTTTCTGTCTCTCTACGTCTAATTGAAGCAGCTTGTCGTATGTGCTGATATTCTGGCGTTCGCAGCAGGCATGCATCAGTTCGCTTACATCGGTGCCGGTGGCAAGCGCTACGGCATCGGCAACTGAAGTTACGTTTTTGAGTTGCTCCGCCCATTTATACAGGCGCTTCTGCTGGCCGGGTTTGGCTGTTGCCGCGGCATTCTCAAGGTGCTGCGCCCCTATCAGCAACTCCACGCTTATGTCCTGGTTGGCCTCAAATTTCTTCTTCAGGCCTTTTTGCCAAGTATAAAAATGATCTATCCACCCTTGTACGCTATACTCGTAACGGCCCATGGCATCAGGTGTAAAAGTGGCCTGCCACCGGTCGTTGCCTAAAAAGGTCATGGGCACTTCTTCCCATTTCTTCCTGCGGGTGTGCCTGTAAATAAACTGCGCCTTTACCTCATCATGCCCATCTGCGAATACATCGGCTGTTACGGTCAGGCTCTCGCCTACTACCCGTTTGGCTGGATATTTACCACAATTTATCTGGGGCTTTACATTTTCAATAACAACACGTTTGGTTCCTTGTAGTCCTTCCATGTAATAAGTTCTGCTTTAACTAGTGTAGTTACTGTAGTCATAAAAATATGTTTCGGGCAATATTCTGAATCATACCTGATCGTACGTAATTAAACCGCATGCCTTAGTTAACACGCTTATTTGTATACACTAGTCATACCTTATGCTTTCCTAAAAAACAGCAACTAATTACCCTTAAAGCCAGTTAATACCTGCTATAAATTCATAACACTTATGTCTATAAAAAGAGAGATCGGAGCGAAGTATAATTCTGGCGAAGGAACAGTATTTACAGTATGGGCGCCGGAGGCGAAAGATGTAAAGGTTAAACTACACCTGCCGGAGCAGCAGTTGCTGCCCATGCAGCGCGAGGCATTTGGATACTGGACCGTACTGGCGGCACAGGCTAAACCCGGTACCCGCTATACTTTTGTGCTGGATGAGGAAAAAGACCGCCCGGACCCAGCTTCACACTTTCAGCCGGAGGGCGTGCACAAACCGTCTGAGGTCGTAGACCATAACAGCTTTAACTGGTCTGATAAAAAATGGAAAGGCGTTCCGCTGCAGCAGTACATCATCTACGAACTGCATGTAGGCACTTTTTCTGAAGAGGGCACTTTTGACGGTGTTATCGAAAAATTGCCGCAGCTAAAGAACCTTGGTATTTCAGCAATAGAGATAATGCCCGTAGCACAGTTTCCGGGCAACCGCAACTGGGGCTACGATGGCGTTTTTCCGTTTGCGGTCCAAAACTCGTATGGCGGCCCCGAAGGATTAAAAAGGTTAGTGGATGCCTGCCATAAACAAGGTATAGCCGTGGTGCTGGATGTAGTGTATAACCATATGGGCCCTGAAGGCAATTACCTCCGCGACTTTGGGCCATACTTCACGAACAAGTATAACACACCCTGGGGCGAGGCCATTAATTACGACGATGCACACGCAGACCCTGTACGCAATTTCTTTTTCCAGAATGCCCTGATGTGGTTAAGGGATTATCACATAGATGCTCTGCGCCTGGATGCCGTACATGCCATTTTCGACAACGGAGCAAAGCATTTTCTGCAGGAGTTACAAGAGCAGGTAAACGAACTGGAAGAGCAGGAAGGAAGGCATTTTATACTTATTGCTGAAAGCGACCTGAACGATGTGCGCCTGATAAACCCGATGGACCGTGGCGGATATGGCCTGGCAGCGCAATGGAGCGACGACTTTCATCATGTAGTGCATGCCATGGTAACCGGTGAGCAGGAAGGCTACTATGTTGGCTTCGGGACTGCGGAGCAACTTACAAAAGTGATGACCAGCGCTTTTGTGTACGATGGCTTATACTCAGAACACCGTAAGCGCACCTTTGGCAACTCAGCGGCAAACAACCCGGCACACCAGTTCGTGGTTTGTTCGCAGAACCACGACCAGGTGGGCAACCGCATGCTCGGCGAACGCCTGACACAACTCGTAGATTACGAAATGCTGAAGGTGGTGGCAGGACTGGTTATACTTTCGCCTTATGTGCCCATGCTGTTTATGGGTGAGGAGTATGGAGAGCAAAACCCATTTTTATACTTTGTAAGCCACAGCGATAAAGAGTTGATAGAGGCAGTCCGCAAGGGTCGCCGTGATGAGTTCGCTGCATTTTCCTGGCAGGGCGAAGCACCCGATCCGCAGAGTGAGGATACCTTTACGCAGTCTAAGCTTCAGCACAGTTATACTTCAAACCAAAAGCAGCTGCACCTGCGGGAGTTTTACAAGCGCCTGATCCTGCTCCGGAAGTCCTCTCCTGCCTTTGCGGCCCCGGATAAAAATAAATTGGTGGCACAGATGGATGACCAGACAAAAGTACTGCACCTCATCCATGCATCAAAGTCACCGAACATCTATTGCTTATTTAACATAAATAAGGCACCGCAAAAAGTAAGTCTCTCCCAACACAACAGTACAAAAAACTGGGTGGTCTTGCTCTCTTCTACGGATGCGCAATGGAGCGGGCCGGGCCATGAGTTACCGCAGGAGTTACAGGGAAATGAGGAAATAACACTACCTGCAGCATCTGTACTTGTACTTCAACAACAAACTTAGTATGAGCCGCTATATCTGTATACATGGGCACTTTTACCAGCCGCCCCGCGAAAACCCCTGGCTAAACGAGGTGGAGTTGCAGGAGTCGGCAGCCCCTTATCACGATTGGAACGAACGCATAAATGATGAGTGCTATGCCCGAAACTCCGCCTCCCGTATTTTAAATGGGCAAGGTAAAATAGTGGATATCACCAACAACTACAGCAACATCAGCTTTAACTTTGGCCCTACCCTGCTGGACTGGATGGAGCGCAAGGCACCTGACACCTACCAGGCTATACTAGAGGCTGACAAGCAAAGTATAAAACGCTTCTCTGGCCATGGTTCTGCTTTGGCCCAGGTATACAACCACATTATCATGCCCCTGGCAAATACCCAGGACAAGCACACGCAGGTTATCTGGGGAATAGTTGATTTTAAGAAGCGATTTGGCCGCAACCCGGAAGGCATGTGGCTTGCAGAAACCGCCGCCGACACGCCTACCCTGGAGGTGCTGGCTGAACATGGAATCAAATTCACCATACTATCGCCTTACCAGGCAAAGCAGTACCGCAAAATCGGAGAGAAGGAATGGCATAGTGCAGCCGGTGCCAACATTGACCCGCGCAGGCCCTACTTGTGCAAGTTACCCTCAGGCAAACAAATAGTTCTCTTCTTTTACGATGCGCCAGTATCGCAGGGCATTGCCTTTGAGCGCCTGCTTAACAGCGGAGAGACATTTGCTAACAGGCTGGTGGGAGCTTTTGAGGAAAAGAGCAAAGAGCCCCAACTCATGCATATTGCCACCGACGGAGAAACCTATGGCCACCACCATCGCTTCGGAGAAATGGCCCTATCGTATGCGCTGCACCACATTGAAGAGGAAAACCTGGCTAAAATAACTGTTTATGGGGAGTATCTCGAAAATTTCCCGCCAACGTATGAGGCCGAAATTATAGAGGAAAGCTCCTGGAGCTGTGCCCATGGCGTAGAACGCTGGCGCAGCAATTGCGGCTGCAATACCGGGGGCAACCCCACCTGGAACCAGGAATGGCGAAAGCCGCTTCGCCAGGGTTTTGATTGGTTACGCGACCAGCTCATACCGCTCTACGAACAAGAAATGCATGTGCTGGGTGCAAACCCGTGGGATACCAGAAATGCATACATCCAGGTTATTCTGGATCGGTCTGAGGAAAACGTCGCTAATTTTATAGCCACTCATACTACACGCCAGCTAAGCCGGCAAGAAGAAGTACGTTTTCTGAAGCTGATGGAAATGCAGTACCACACGCTGCTGATTTACACAAGTTGCGGCTGGTTTTTTGACGAAGTTACAGGCATCGAAACGATGCAGGATGTACTGTATGCAGCAAGGGCAATACAGTTAGCCAAAGATATAAGCGGCAACGATTACGAAGAACCTTTCCTGGAGCTGCTGGCACAGGCAAAAAGCAACCAAAAGGAGTTGCAGGATGCGGCAAGTGTATTCAGGAAAACAGTAAAACCCACTATACTGGACTTGCTGCGCGTAGGAGCGCACTATGCTGTCGCATCGCTTTTCGAAACCTATGCAAGCGAATTAAAACTCTACAGCTTCAGGGCAACGTCTCAGGCTTACGATTTATACGAAGCCGGCAAACAAAAGCTGGTTATTGGCCGCGCCAGTATCAAATCATACATTACCTGGGAAGAAGTGACCATAACCTACGCTGCCCTGCACCTCGGTGACCACCAACTGTTTGGGGGGGTGCGTGAGTTCCTGAGCGCAGAACGCTACGATAAGCTAAAATCAGAACTTAGAGCGGCCTTTGACAAAGGCAATGTAAGCGAGGTTATCATGCTGCTGGATAAGCACTTTGAATCGCACAGCTACTCTTTCTGGCATTTGTTTAAAGATGATCAGAAAAAGATACTCGACCAGGTGCTCGAAAATACCATGCAGCGCGTCGAAAACGACCTACAACAAATCTACGACAATAACTATCCTCTCATCTCGGCTATGCGGACTATCGGCATGAAACTGCCGCGCCCCCTACAGACAACAGTTGATTTTATAGTAAATAACAGGCTGTTACGAGAGTTTGAAAGCGAAAACCCGAATCCTGTAGAGATTAAACGCATGCTGGAAGAAGTAAAGCGCATGCGGGTAAGGCTTAACTATACCCAGTTGGAATTTGCCGTAACCAACCGTGTGGATGCGCTGATGAAGCAGATTCAGGAGCAACCAGATAACATGAACATGGTAAAACTGCTGACCAGCCTGCTGCAAGTACTGGATGGGTCCAGGTTGGAGGCAGATTACTGGCAAGCACAAAACATTGCTTTTTACATGCTGCAGAATGGGTATCAGGAGCAAAAGCAACGCAGCAAAAACGGAGACGAAGAAGCTGAAGCCTGGTGCCAGCAGTTCGACAAACTTTATAATAATCTCAACTTGAAAGTATAACATGGCACATATTCCTTCGGCAACCTACAGAGTGCAGGTATCGCCAAATTTTACGCTGACGCAAACACTACACCTGGTGCCATATTTACAAGAGCTCGGCATCAGTACGGTGTATGCAGCCCCCATTTTTCGCGCCAAGCCCGGCAGCGAGCATGGCTACGATGTAACAGCCCCCTATGATGTAAACCCTGAACTTGGCACGCAACAGGAATTAGCCCGGATCACAGAAGAACTTAAGAGCAGCGGCATGAGCTGGCTACAGGATATTGTGCCGAACCACATGGCCTTTCACCCGGACAACACCTGGTTGATGGATGTGCTGGAGAAAGGACCTCAATCCTCTTTTTATACTTTCTTCGATATTGATTTTAAGCACCCTGATTTTGATGGCCAGGTAATGGTGCCTTTTTTAGGTGATACGCTGGATAAAGTACTGGAAGAAGGACAACTGCAGATTGATTTATCGGAGGCGGGGTTACAAGTAAAATATTTTGATAATGCCTACCCCCTAAGCCTTCCCAGTTATCGTTTATTGCTGGAGCAGGCCCTGAAAAACTCAGGAGAACCGGGAGTGACACCCCTTGTCAGACAGTTTCTGGAGGAGCTGCAGCGATTTGAGGAAGAAGAGACCATCAACCCAGCAGGCTGGTCAAACTTTAAAAAGAAGCTCTATACTTCGGATGCGTTAAAAGACCCATTGGAGGCTCTCATCAATCAAATAAACGAAGACCAGGAGCAACTAAGACAGCTACTGCACAAGCAGCATTTTATACTTTGCCATTGGCAGGAAACTGAAAAAAAGATCAACTTCCGTCGCTTTTTTACGGTTAACGATCTTATCTGCCTGCGCATGGAAAACAAGGATGTTTTTGAGCAATACCACCAGTATATAAAACAGCTCTGCCAGAACGATACTGTACAGGGCCTGCGTGTAGACCATGTGGACGGCCTTTTTGATCCGAGCACTTACCTGAAGCGCCTCCGCGATCTTGCCGGCCCGGATAAGTATATCATCGTTGAAAAAATCCTGGAAGGCGAAGAGCAATTGCCTGAACGCTGGCCGATACAGGGCAACAGCGGCTATGATTTTCTGGCATGGGTAAGCAACCTTTATACTTCCGGAAACGGCCGCCGCAAGCTTACCGAAGTTTACCGCCGCCTGGTGCCCGACGCTCCTACCAATTACGAGCAACTGGTGTTTAACAAGAAGATGTTTATCCTTAAAAACTACATGCAGGGTGAGCTCGACAACCTGCTGCGCATACTACAGGAAAGGCACCTTATACCTGCAGATGATACTGACAAATGGCGTGAAGCATTGGCTATACTTCTGGCGGCTTTTCCGATCTATTGTATTTACGGTAACCGCCTGCCCTTATCTGCAGAAGAGATGGAAGTAATTGACAAGGCCTTTGAAGAAGCACATAAGCAAGCGCCTAACCTGCAGCAACAGTTACAGCACCTGCATTCGTTGTTTACGCTAAGCCCCGAAGATACTGAAGACAAAAAGCACCACAAGCTATACTTTGTGATGCGCAGTCAGCAGTTTACCGGCCCATTGGCAGCCAAAGGCGTAGAGGATACCACGTTCTATAATTATAACCGCCTGATTTCGCTGAATGAAGTGGGCAATAGCCCGGATATTTTTCACCTGGAGGATGATGCGTTTCATGAGCGCATGCTGTACCGGCAGCGGGTATACCCTCACTCGCTAAATGCCACCGCCACCCACGATACCAAACGAGGCGAGGGCGCGCGCATGCGCCTGAACGTGCTCAGCGAGCTACCCGAAGAATGGGAAACGCATGTTACAAAGTGGATCGAGATCAGCAGAAAGTATACGTCAAAGCCAACCGCCAACGATTTATACTTTATTTTCCAGACCATACTTGGTGTACTTCCTCCCGAAGGGGAGCCTGGTTATAAGCTGGTAGAGCGCCTGCAGGAGTACCTCGAAAAAGCCTTGCGTGAAGCAAAAGTCAAGACTGATTGGGCAGAGCCAAACGAGCCTTACGAAGCAGCTGTAAAAGACCTGATAAAGCAACTGCTGCAGGAAGACCAGGAATTTATGCAGTCGTTTCAGCCATTCTTCCGGAAAGTGGCGCACTACGGCTGGATTTATGCCCTTTGCCAAACTTTACTTAAAATAACCTGCCCTGGCGTGCCGGATATTTACCAGGGCACCGAACTCTGGGACCTGAGCTTGGTAGACCCTGACAATCGCCGCCCCGTAGATTACCGCCTGCGGCAGCACTACCTACTTCGCATCAGGCAAAAAGAAAACCAGAGCACCTCGGAGCTGCACCGCGAACTGCTACAGAACTGGGAAGACGGCCAGGTTAAATTATACCTTATTTACAAAGCTCTTAACGCACGCCGTAGTTTACAGCAACTGTTTGCCAGCGGCGAGTATATTCCTTTAACGATGAAGGGTAAGTACAAAAACCATGTGCTTGCATTTGCCAGGCAACACAAGCAGCAATGGGCCATTGTAGCAGTACCGCTTTTAATCACAAAGCTGGTTACTGAAGACAACCTTCCGCTGGGCCCCGAAGTATGGGAAGACACAGCCATCGCATTACCCGAGGGTGCACCTGTGCAATGGAGCCATGTATTTGGAGGCGATGCCTGGCAGGGTGCCGATACTTTACCTTTGGCAGAGGCTTTCAAGACATTTCCGGTTGTATTTTTAACAGCATCAGCATCATGATCATACCTAAGCGCAGTAGCGGACTATTGCTTCATATTACATCACTCCCATCAAAGTTCGGTATCGGAGACCTGGGCCCGGAAGCATATACGTTTTGCGATATATTAGCAGAAACAGGCCAGCGTTACTGGCAGATACTGCCCCTGAACCCTACCGAGCACGAGTATGGCAACTCACCTTACAGCAGCCACTCCGCCTTTGCCGGAAACCCTTTGCTCATAAGCCCTGAGCTATTGCTCCAGGACGGTTTGCTTCAGGCAAAGCATCTTAAAATCGATCATACTTTCACAGAAGAGAAGGTTGATTACAAGGCGGTGGCAAAGTATAAAATAAAGCTGTTGAAGGAATCCTACGACTTTTTCAAGGCAGAGCTTCCGGACAAGATGTGGAAAGAATTTACGCAGTTTCAGAAAACGCACCGCAGCTGGCTGCCAGACTTTTCGAGATTTGTAGCATTTAAGCAGTATTTTTCTCACAAAAGCTGGGTAGAGTGGCCTGATGAGATAAAAACCCGCGATAAAAACGCTATGCAGAAACTGGAGCAGCAGCTGGAAGACGAGATAGCGTTTGAAGAGTACCTGCAGTTTCTGTTTTACAGGCAATGGCAATTGTTAACCGACTACTGCACCGAGAAAGGCATTACCTTTTTAGGCGACATGCCCTTTTACGTGAGCCACGACAGCGCCGATGTATGGTCGCACCCAAAGTACTTTAAACTGGATAAAGACGGTAAACCTACTGCCGTATCTGGTGTGCCACCGGATTACTTCAGCGAAACCGGCCAGTTGTGGGGTACTCCCGTTTTTGATTGGGAAGCCATGGGTAAACAAGACTACGACTGGTGGATACAGCGTATTGAGCATAACCTGAAACTCTTCGGGCTATTGCGCCTCGATCACTTCAGAGCATTTTCGGCATATTGGGAAGTGCCAGCCGACGAAAAAACGGCTATAAACGGCAAATGGGTTAAAAGCCCGGGAGCAGCTATTTTAAAAGCCATAAAGCAGAAGCACCACCCTATGCCCATTATCGCCGAAGACCTGGGCGAGATAGACCAGCCGGTGCGCGACCTGATGCAGCAATTTGATTTGCCTGGCATGCTGGTATTGCTTTTTGCTTTCGGGGAGGATATTTCAACTAATCCGTATGCGCCCCACAACCATAGCGTGAACAGCGTGGTGTATACCGGCACCCACGATAACAGCACGGTAAAAGGCTGGTACGAAAAAACCGCCAGCACCGAGGATAAGCGCCGCCTGAGCGAGTACAGCAATCATAAACTAAACAAAGACAATGTAGCGGATGTAATGATGCACCTGGCTTTAGGATCTGTTGCACAACTGGCTATACTTCCGGTGCAGGATGTTTTAAGGCTCGGGATAGACGCTATGATGAACGTGCCGTCCACGTCGAAGGGCAATTGGGAATGGCGCCTGAAAAAAGGCCAGTTTGCTACGCAGCAGGTAAAGCACCTGCACGAGATAACGGCTTTGTATGGCCGTTGCGACACCGAAAAGATCAGCATCAATAATCTATGAGTGTGAGGTTGGGAATGTGGATTTAAAAACATACTTTAGAGTGAGTAATTACTTACGCAAGCAGTACATCCATCTTAAGACTCTAAAACTATGGCACAGTCCACCACCCAGATTGAGTTAGGATCCAAAGCTCATCACTTCGCATTGTTAGATACTATTTCAGACCAACTGGTATCGCTTAACGACGTGGCTTCGTCTAAGGCAACGGTAATTATGTTTATCTGCAACCATTGCCCTTATGTAAGGCATATTTTGCCACAGCTGGTGCAGGTAGCCGAGGAGTATAAGCAGAAAGGAGTAAGTTTTGTAGCCATCAGCTCTAACGATGTGCAGCTGCAGCCGCAGGACGGCCCCGAAGAGATGAAGATGCTGGCAGATGAATTGCAGTTTCCGTTCCCGTACCTTTACGACCAGACGCAAATGGTAGCGCGCCATTACATGGCTGAGTGCACCCCTGAGTTTTTCGTGTATGACGGCAATAAGCGCCTGGCGTACCACGGGCAATTTGACAACTCCAGACCTAACAGCAACACGCCCGTTACAGGGCAGGACCTGAAGCAGGCGCTGGATCTTCTGCTTAACCAAATGCCGGCGCAGGAGCACCAGCAGCCAAGCGTAGGATGCGGAATTAAGTGGCGGGAGTAGGCGGAACGTCTTTTTGATTTTCGTTTACTAGCTCTGCCATAGCTGTGACATGGTCCAGGTACTGCGATGTGTAGGCATCATGGGCAGCATGTATGTACAGGGCTGTGCCTCCCACTACGGTTTTGATAATATCTTCGTGCTCATCCATAGGAATTGCCGGGCAACCTAAGCTACGGCCTAACCTGCCTGCCTGTGCAATAAATTCTTCCGTGGCATATTCTGCTCCATGCATTACAATGCAGCGGTCTTTTGCGTTGTTATTAAACTCCTTATCCAGTCCTTCCAGTTTAAGCGAAAGGCCATGCTTGCCGTAGTAGGTGTTTTCGGTAACGTAAAAGCCGATGCTGCTCATAAAGGACTTTTCCTGGTTAGAGAAGTTTTCAGCGTACTCATCCCCGGAATTGCGCCCATGGGATACGTATGTGTTAAACAGCACTTCCTTCTTTTCAAGATCTACTACCCACAGCCGTTTCTCGTTCGATGATTTTGTGAAGTCCACAATAGTTAGAACAGGCTTATCAGAAACTTCCTGTTTGTGCTTCATGTTGTAGTAGCCGGTAAGCGCTTTGTCAAAAACCTCGAACCTCAGTCCGGTCTGCTGCAGGGCCATTTGGTTATAGAGGCTGTAGGCTACCTGGTTAAACTTCATCACCTTTAAATTGGAAATGCGGTTTTTGATGCGCTTCACATCGTTTGTCGGAGTCGAAGAGCTAGCACCAACAGGTGTTACGATGGGTGCAAGCACCAAGGGAGCAAATAGTGGTAAAACACCTTTTGCCAACCTTCTTCTCATATATCTTAACCGGGGCTTTCTCATACACTAAAATTGTATTGTACTTCCCTTTTTACGCAGGCGTGCCTGTTCGGTTAAGTTAACTGCCGCACCACCGGCTTACAGCTCTTTAAATGTATACAAGGCACCATTTTTGCGTATTTGGTTTGTAAATCAATAATCTAGAACAACCGCTTAACATGATTCCTATAAAAAGAAACAGACTTAACTTCTTATTTTACTTTTTGTTGCTGGTGTTTGCCGCCAGCTGCGGCGCCCCCCAAACCCTGCGAAGCGTATTTAAAGAACAGACACCATACGAGAGCTATGCAGCTAAACTTAAAGATGCCAAATTAGACCAAACCGCACTTGGCCAGGACTGGCTGCAGGCTGGTGAGAAAGCTTTACAGGATTCTATCACAATTACGCTGCCCTATAAGGAAACAGGCTATTTTTCTGCGGATAAACCAAAGGCTTTAGGCTATAGAATTGATGCGAAGCGGGGTGAGCGCCTTGTGGTAAACCTGGAAGTAAAAGCACGACAAGCCATGCAGGTGTTTATGGATATGTTTGAAGAAACAGATGCTGCCCCTAAACACCTTGCTTCTTCAGATACTACCGGCAGTTACTTAGTTTATGAAATAGAAGATGACAAAGTGCATGTGCTGCGTGTACAGCCGGAGCTTTTGCGCAGCGGCCAGTATACCCTAACAATAAAAACTGAGCCTACACTAGCTTTTCCTGTAGAGGGTAAGACCAGCCGCAACATTTCCAGCATCTGGGGCGACCCTCGCGACAATGGGGCCCGCTCTCACGAAGGCATTGATATATTTGCAAAGCGCGGAACGCCTGTGCTGGCTTCAAGTGCAGGCATTGTATCCAGGGTAAATACAACGCCCCGAGGAGGCAAGGTGGTTTGGTTAGCAGATTATAACCGCCGCCAGAATTTATACTACGCCCACCTCGACAGCCAGGCTGTAACAGCAGGCCAGCGCATCCAAACAGGCGATACAATTGGCTTTATAGGAAATACCGGAAACGCGAAAGGCACTAACCCGCACCTGCACTTTGGCATTTACCGCTATGGCCATGGCGCTACTAACCCTTATCCATACCTGCACGCCAGTAACGCCCCGGTGCCCCCAGTACAAGTAGATGCCGGCAAAATCGGGAATTGGGTGCGTGTAGTGGCTAAAGCGGCAAATGTGCGCCAGCAACCCTCCATTAAATCCAAAGTATACCGGCAACTGCCGCAGCATACGCCTTTAATGGTTACTGGCGCCGCTGCCAGCTGGTACCGTGTTACGCTGCCAAACGGCGCAGATGCCTACATAGCCAGCAGCTTAGTAGAAGCTACCACCAAACCTATAAAGTATGAGCGACTTGCCACCTCTACAGATTTACTGGAAGATGCAAGTATAAACGCCCCTGCTAAGGACAGTTTGGGAGCCGGAACCAGTATAGCTGTTTTGGGTAGCTTTAATGGCTATACTTTTGTGCAGGCGGAAAATGGCACTTTGGGCTGGGTGCAAGATGGCCGAGAACTTGGGGAAAGATAAAAGCGCACTATTAGCGCGCCTCCCGTAGTCTAATTTATATCGCTGATAACGAACTGCCCCGGGTGGTGGCGTTCGTAAAGCGCGTGCAGTATACCGTCTTTTAAGCCTACCGCAGGCACCACCATACTTTCAAGCTTAGCCCATTTCATGGCAGACAAGTAAATTTCAGCGGCAGGAAGTATAACGTCGGCCCTGTCAGGGTTCAGGAGCATGCCGTTGATGCGTTCATCCATACTCATACTTGCAATCTGGGCTGCCACCTCTTCTATTTGTTTCCTGAAAATAGGCTTGCCTCCTGCTTTGCCCGCTATCTCATAAATTTTATTGATGTTACCACCTGTACCAATGGCGCGCGATAACTGGTACTTGCGGGCATTTGACTCAATCCAGTTGCGCATGTTGTTCCAGAGTTCTTCAGAGTCGTGGCCGTGCATGTGCCGGATCGTGCCTTGCTCAAAAGAGTGAGAAGCCATTTTCTCACGGTTCACGTAAATATTGAACTCGGTGCTGCCCCCGCCAACATCAATGTGCAGGTAATTGCGCTCATCCAGAAAATTAAGGATCACTTTGTTTATCAGCTCCGCCTCGGCAACTCCATCAATCACATCTATGTTCATGCCTGTTTCCTGGAATACGCGCTCCAGTATCTCGGGAGCGTTCAGGGAGTTTCGCATGGCAGAAGTGGCGCAGATCATGTAGTGGTTTACATCGTGCACATCAAGCAGTAGCTGCAAGGCGCGAAGCAGCTTTACGAATTTCTCTATTTTATACTCGCTGATGTAGCCTGTATTAAATACATCCTCGCCAAAGCGAATGGCGTAGCGGATATATTCAATCTTCTTGAAAATCACATTTCCGTTCTGGTTCAGTACGCTCGAGATCTGGCATCTGACAGCATTAGAACCGATGTCTATAGCAGCTAACTTCAATAATCCGGGGTTTTGCGTTAATGATGTGCTTGTAAATATACGCAGAAATGCTGGAGAGTTTGGGTTAAAATCTGTCTGCTCCTGTTTAAGCGTACAAACACTAAATCGATGGTAATTACAACTTCGCCCTAAGCCCTTATAAGGATGGCCGGTCACAAGTATAATGCTTTACTGCCGCCCTAAAAGCAGAAGCCGGAGCAAACGTATGCTTGCCCCGGCTTCTGATTCATACTTTTTGCTACCTACACCAATTCTGAAAAAGTAGTTTCGGCGTAGCTTTTATGGTAAAAGAGTTTGTGCACGTCTACCACCTCCTCGTTGGCTAAGGCTCGTTTTTTAACGTAGGTGCCATCTTCCCGCATAATGTAGGAGTTCTGGTTATCGAGCAGGTTATAGTATAAAATATTGATGGCCTCACGTTTCAGCTCTTCGTTTGCAATAAGGAAGAGAGCCTCTATCCTACGGTCAAAGCTACGCACCATGCAATCGGCGCTGCCGCCGTATACTTTTGGGTCGCCGTTGTTATGGAAGTAATATAGACGCGCGTGCTCCAGGTACTCGCCCACTATACTTTTAACCGTGATGTTCTCGCTCAGGTCTTCACGGCCCGGACGCAGACAGCAGATGCCACGCACGATCAGCTTTATTTGCACGCCGGCTTTAGAGGCTTTGTACATTTCGTCAATCACCTCCTTGTCCTCTAAGGAATTTATCTTGATCACGATGCCGCTCTTAAGTCCCTTCTTCGCGTTCTTGGCCTCATGCCGGATAAGCTCTATCAGGTCGTGACGCATGTCTTTTGGCGAGGTCATCAGGTACTTGTAATCGTTTGGCCTGGAGTGGCCTGTAATTACGTTAAAAAACTCTGATACATCGTGGGCGTAAACTTCGTCGGTTGTAAGTAAGCTCACGTCGGTGTACAGCCTGGCCGTTTGCTCGTTGTAGTTACCGCTGCCAATGTGTATGTAACGCGTTACCTTCTCCCCTTCCTTCCGGATGATCATCATCATTTTGGTATGCGTTTTATACTTGCTGATGCCATAGATTACGAAGCAGCCTGCTTTCTCCAGTCTCTCGCCCTCGCGCAGATTACGCTCTTCATCAAACCTGGCCTTTACCTCAAACAGCACCGAAACGTGCTTTCCGTTTTCAGCGGCTTTAAGCAATGCTGCTGTCACCCTTGATTGATCTGCCAGGCGGTAAATGGTTTGCTTAATACCCAGCACAGAAGGATCTTCGGCGGCGCGCTCCAGCAAACTTACCACCGGCTCCATGCTATTGTAAGGGTGGTGCAGCAGCACGTCGTGCTCTTTCAGGTACTCAAACATATCCACGCCATCGCTTGGCAAACTAAGCGGCGGCACCGACGATGGCTGCTTAAATCCCTTATCCCTGAACTGGCGGTGGTTTATAATCTGCCACAGGCTGCGCAGGTCTATCAGGTTGTTTATCGTGAAGATGTTCGCATTGTCAATCGTCCAGCGCTCTTTCAGCACCTTTAGCATAAACAGCGATGGATTGCGCTCTATCTCCAGCCGCACCACACGGCCTTTCTTTCTTGTCTTTAGCTTTGATTTAATCTCCTGCACAAAGTCGGCTTCCAGGTCGTCAGACTCTTCCAGGGTAAAGTCGCCGTTGCGGGTTATCCGGAACAAATTAACCGATACAATCTCCACGTTGCGGAAAAGCTTTTTGATCTTCCAGCGGATGATTTCCTCAATCGGCACAAACACAATTTTATCCTTGCGGTTTAGCTCGTAAAAGCGGGCCAGGTTTTGCGGTATCTGCACAAACGTTACCCTGTCCTGCGCCTTCTGCTCTTCTGTTGTTCTGGTAACCACGCCAAATGTAAGCAACTGGTTCATCAGCAACGGGAAGCCATGGTAATTATCAAATACCATGGGGGTAAGCAGCGGGTAAATAGTGTTCTTAAAAAACGAGTCTACCTTCTTCTGCTCTATCTCTGTGAGTTCGCTGATCTTGGGTATTTCAAAACCGTGCTTCTCGCAGAGCGGTTTTATCTCGCTGTTAAACGTAAGGTACTGGTCGTTTACAAAGCGGTGTGCGTAGTCCAGCAGCTTTTTCCGGAAGGGCAGTTCGCGCAGGCCGGAATAGTCGAGGCGCTCTTTGCCATAGTCGAGGTAATTGTACAAACTGCCCACCCTGATCATGAAAAACTCGTCGAGGTTGGAAGATGTGATGGCCAGGAACTTCAGCCTGTCGAAAAAACTCTTGTTTGTATCACGCGCCTGGTCGAGCACGCGGTAATTAAAACGCAGCCAGCTTAGGTCGCGGCTAATGTACTTACTTTTCTTTATCTGGTCAGAAACCTTATTGATAAGCATGTTTCCTATTTGTTAGGGCTATTGGTAAACGTATGAAAGACTAAGTTACGCACTAAACTCAAAATATAACGAGAAAGTATAGCTATTCCATCATATTTACGGTAATATTTAAATCTCGCTACTGTTGCTAAATTTTAGCTACTTTATACTAACTAACTCCACCCTCATCTACACATCGATAACTTTATGTAGTATAGCTTAGAAGGCCGGCTAAAGTATACGTAGCTGCTGGTAATTGGAAGTATGGCCAGCGTACGCTGGTAAACCTCTACACCCGCTTGATCAGTAAACCATAAAACACAAAGTATACTTTATCTCGTACCATAAAGGCACAGGCACTTAGGTACAACTATGATAACCGAAGAAGCAAATACAGTTAAAAATCCTGATTTTCCGGCAATGCCGCTGCAAGATTGGGAGGCAACCAAAGACACCCTGCACCTATACTTTCAGGTGATAGGCAAGATTCGGTTAACGTTGATGCCGCGCCGCAACCATTGGTGGAATGTAACGCTGTACGTAACTTCGCGTGGCATAGGCACAGGCCCCATCCCCTACAAGCACTATACCTTCGAGATTGATTTTGACTTTATTGACCACCAGTTACAGCTAAGAACCAGCACAGGATTATCAGAAGACATTACTTTACAGAATGGCCTTAGCGTTTCGCAGTTTTATACTTCGGTAATGAAAGCCCTGCTGGTATTAGGAATAAACGTTGAAATACTTGCCAGGCCTTACGATAACAAAAGCACCATACCTTTTGCTGAAGACCACGAGCATGCTACCTATAATCCGGAGCAGGTAAACCGTTACTGGCGGGCTATGGTAACAATAGACCAGGTGCTGAAGGAGTTTAGCGGCCGCTTTTATGGCAAAACCTGCCCCGTGCACCTGTACTGGCACCACCTGGATTTAACCCTTACCCGTTTCTCTGGCAAAAGCGTGCCCGTGCCTGTTAATGGAAGCACAGTAGAGAAAGACGCTTATTCGCATGAGGTAATCAGTTTCGGGTTTTGGCCGGGCGATGACAAAGTGCCTTTCCCGGCATTTTACTCGTATACGTTTCCCTCTCCGGATGGCATTGAACTGGAGTCGCTGCAGCCTAAACAAGCGCAATGGGCAAACTCAAATGGCAGCCCCATGGCCTTGCTCAATTATGAAGAGTTACGCAAGATGGATAACCCACGAGAAGAATTACTGAATTTCCTGGAGAGCGCCTATATTGCTGGTGCGCAGCTGGCGGGGTGGCCGGTACAGGAACTCCGAACGATTCCGCTTGAAGAATTATAGCTCATCCTTTAAGATAATTTTCCTGTACCTGCTCTGCGGTTAAGCCAAAGATAGGTGGCGTTTTAACACCCAGTATGTTCAGGTAAATATACAGTTGCGCCCGATGATGAATCTCGTGCTCTACCATTGCCCGCAGCCACTTCCAGGTGGTAATTTCTCCGCCCGCAGGTGTTTTGCATTTGCGTTGCAGATCTACGTCACTTAAGCTTCCAAAAATCTCCATCGCCTGCCGGTGCATCTCGTTGAAGTATAAAAGCACTTCTTCATACCCATCGGCAAGTTCACTACCGCAACCTTTGTAGCTGCTGGGCCTGCCGGCCACGTTCTCTGCATACATGTAACGCTCTATGGCTGCAATATGCCTTACCACATCAGCAATCGTGAACTTGCCTGCCCTGTAAGTCCACTCCATCATATCAGGTGGTATTACGCTTATCACCTTATTGGTGCGCTCTCTTATGCGCTCGTAGTAATCGAGAAAGGATTTAATTGATGTGATTTCCATAGTTACAAAACTTGATTAAGGATATGGTACAGTAAAAAAGCAGGTTTATTTTACTCAACGTTATGGTTAGACAGGATATGAAGTATGGCCCTGTCTAGCAGTTCATCCTCCCTGTTCTGTATGCCGGCAATTGTAGGCTTAACTTCTATATCCGGCACTATTCCGATGCGCTGCGTTTCACGCCCATCCGGGTAATACACACCCAGGCCAGACATTTGCGTTTCAATTCCACCAGGAAAAACAATTTTAACAATGTTTCCGTCAGCGCCTGCTGTCTGGCTGCCTATTACTGTTACATCAGGAGCTGTTTGCAGCGCCATAGTACCAAACTCTCCTGCACTTATAGTCCCCTCATTTACCAATACTACTACTTTGCCTTTGTAGTAACCTTTCTTGTCTCTAACGCCTGTTCTCCAAGGTGTGTTAGGCCTGAAAACGCCTGGGTACTTCAAATCAGGATAAGTCATGACAGCGTGGACGGTGTTTTCAGACTTTAGATATGATGCTACCGCATGGCTTACTGGTTTAGTAGGATATTCTCTTAAGTCTATTACAATACCTTTCGAGTTCCAGATCTCCTGCATGGCTGTTTTGATCTCTTTCGGCTGCAGCCTGCTCAAGTCTACGTAGCCCACGTCGCTGTTAAGCATCATCCACGGTTTTTCCTGAATTGCCTCAGGCTTATAACCAAAACGGCTAAATGGATATCTGCTGATGGTCAGTTCCTGCTCTTTTCCATCTCGCTCAACGGTAACATTAACAGTAGGTTTATTCCCGTTAAAAAGTATATTGCGGGCCATTTTCAGTTTATAAGCCTCGTTAGAACCCGACATATACTTTAGCTTAGGCTCCAGCACCTCCATAATAGGTTTGCCCTCAATTTTAGTGATTACATCACCGTAGTTTATACCTGCTGCTTTAGCAAACCCTTCGTGATAAAAGCCAGTAACTACTGCCTTGCCATCAATAATTGTGCTTTTGAAAGGAACGTAAGAGCCGCCAAAGTATTTCCAGGTATGTTTGGTAGATCCAAAGTATGAATGGCCGTCGTTTATGCTCGCGGTTAACTCCTGCATCGCCAGGTGGTAGGCAACCGGATCTGCCGCATTCCGGAATTTAGGCACCATATCAGCCAGGATACTGTCCCAACTCTGGCCGATGGCATATTTATAAGGAAAATAATAATTGATAATGTTCCAGTACCGGAACAAACCCAGCAACCGGTACTCTTCAGAAGGGAGATCCTCTAAGTTGGTGTAAGGTTTTTCGTTCTTGAAATATGCCTGTACTTTAAAAACAGGATACCTGCGCTGCACATAATGGTTTTTGCCTTGGTTGCGGTTTTTCCGGATGTAGTCAAGTTGTTGGATAAGCTCCGGAGTAAAAGTAGTAGAATCGTAAAGCCACTCGAATGTAACATTACGCATCAGACTGTCGGGCACGTTGTTGTCGCAGCGGTTACACTTCTTTACTTTACCCAGCTTCTTAAGCCAACTACTGTAAATTATATTTAAAGCGTGCTGATCTTCTGCTTTTTTTACTTCGATTATTTTGGCCATAAGCTCAGCATCCCAGTCTTCTTTTCCTTTTGCCACTTCTGGGTGATAATACTTCAGGAAGCCCCACACTTTGGCAAGGCTCTCCAGCTTTTGGTTTTCTGTGAGTTCAGGTTTAGCAAAGGCTGTGATGCCGTGGAGCAGACACAGGAGCAGGATAATTTTCTTCATAGGATTTATATGGCTGGGTGTTTAACGCAATTTTGTACCTCAAAATAGTATAGGCCAAATTTAAAACTGTTTTGCAGATGCTACCACTCGTTAAAATAACCTCCTGCTCTTCGAGATGATGTAGGAGAATTGCGCACCCGCTGCGGGGTAAAGTTGGCTGTTTTTAAAGTCGAAGTCTGCCGCGTAGCCCAAGCCAACATGCGTGTTAAATATAAACTTTTGCCCAAGCGGCCTTTGTATGCCCCAATGCACTTCATTCAATAGGGTTTTATTTAAAGGAGTACCAGTATCTACACCATCAAACACACGCCTTGTTGTATACTTTGCCTGGTAGGCCACGTAATTGCCGGCATTGCTCCACATCGGCTTTCCTTTTGCCAGCCTCTTTTCCCGGTTGTAAGTATACTTTACCTCCGACCTGAAGTATGCAACCGGTTCATCAATTATTAGTCTGCTATTAAAGCCATTGGCAAAGTCGTTCTGATCAATGGAGTAGCCACCGCCCAATCCAGCGCTTAAGTTTACAGATAACTTCTTGCTTAAAGGTATTTCGTAGCCTACTCCTATTCCCTGTAACCCTACCTCCAGTTTGGTCATGCTTGCCAAACCTGTGGGTTCTAAAGTTTCTAAGGACTGGGCTGATGCACCGAAGCTGAGCGCTGAAATGGCTAAAAAGATAAGTCTTGTTTTCATGTAAGGTGTAGATTTAGCGAGATGACGCTAAGTATAAATTTACTTCTGATTCTATTATAAAAGTCTAATATAGTATAAAATAGTTACATACCATGTTTGGTACAAAAACAAAAAAGCCATACTTCTCAGCGAAGTATGGCTTTCTATAATCTATTTAATTTTATACTTATGCTTCAGGCATGAGCTTAACAACTAAACCGTCCAGCTCCGGGTTTACCCGTAACTGGCACGACAGGCGGCTGGTAGCGGTGGCATGCGGCAGCGTTTCCAGCATGTAGGCCTCATCGTCGCCGGGTTCAGGTAGTTCGCCGCTTTCCAGCACCTCTACGTGGCAGGTGGCGCAAATGGCCATGCCGCCGCAAATTGCAGGTACATCCAGTTCATTCGCCTTCATCACTTCCATCACCGACAGGCCCATATCGGTAGGCGCCTCAAGCGTTACACGAGAACCGTCTTCCAGCTCAACGTGTATGTTTATCATGTCCTCCATTAGCTTAGCTCTTGTATGCCGTTAACGGTAGTATACTTCAGCACAAACTTTTTATCCGGGTAGATAATGTTGTAAGCGCTTTGTGCCATAAGTGCCGCCTCATGAAAACCGCAAAGTATAAGCTTCAGCTTGCCGGGATAGGTATTCACATCGCCGATGGCAAAAACGCCTTCTATGTTTGTAGAGTAGTCAAACGTGTTAACTACAATCGCGCCTTTCTCCAGTTCCAGCCCCCAGTTTTCCAGCGGCCCCAGCTTTGGCACCAATCCGAATAAAGGTATAAAGTAATCGGCCTCTATCTTGTGCGGTGTGTTGTTATCGATGAGTACGGTAACAGAATCCAGTTTGCCATTGCCGTGCACATCCGTAACATTAGACTTGAGCAGCAGCTTGATATGCCCTTCCTCAGCCATACTTAGCACTTTTTCTGCAGACTCTGGTGCGCCTCTGAACGTTGAGCCACGATGCACAAGCGTCAGTTCTTCTGCCAGCCCTGCCAGGTAAATAGTCCAGTCCAGGGCAGAGTCGCCGCCACCGGCCACTACAATGCGTTTACTGCGGAAAACTTCCGGGTCGCGCACCATGTACGTAACGCCTTTGCCTTCAAACGTCTCCAGGCTCTCTATAGCAGGCTTGCGTGGTTCAAAAGAACCTAAACCGCCGGCAATCGCTACTACTTTACAGGCAATCTGGGTACCTTCAGAGGTTGTTACTATAAAAGAACCATCTTCCTGCTTGTCCAACTGCTCTACGCGCTCGCCAAGCGTAAAAGTCGGGTGGAAGGGCTCAATCTGCTTCATCAGGTTATCTACCAGTTCGCCGGCAAGTATACTTGGAAAGCCTGGTATATCATAAATCGGTTTTTTAGGGTATATCTCGGCCAGCTGGCCGCCTACTACCGGAAGGGCATCCACTACGTGGCAGCGCATCTTCAGCAAACCAGCCTCGAACACGGCAAACAAGCCCACCGGACCTGCCCCTACGATGCATATATCTGTTGTTATCATTTAGGTTTTAACTTTTGTGTTTAACACTAACTGTTGCAGTAAATTTACAAGCAACTGTTTAGCATCCATAGTATTTTCTGTTATTCTTCGGAGCTTCTCAGGATAAAACAATTGAACAGAATCATCTTCCAAAACTGGCTCTCATAGGATAACAAATCGTGTACATTTAGGTTCTGGTTTTTCTAAATTTAGTGTAGCAACACAGAACAGATAATCCTGAACAAAAAAGGCCAGCTGGTATAGCTGGCCTCTCTCTGAAGTATAAATTTTATACGTTGTATTACACGTCTACGCGTGCATACTTGGCGTTGCGTTCGATAAAGTCGCGGCGTGGGCCAACTTCGTCACCCATCAGCATCGAGAACAGGTGGTCTGCCTCTGCTGCCGACTCAATGGTTACTTGCTTCAAGCTTCTTACATCCGGGTTCATGGTGGTAGTCCAAAGCTGCTCCGGGTTCATCTCACCAAGACCTTTGTAACGCTGCACGTTAACGCTCTCTTCCCTGCCTTTACCAAGCTCAGCAATTGCATTTAAACGGTCTTGTTCGCTCCAGCAATAACGCTCTTCTTTACCTTTTTTAACAAGGTACAGCGGAGGCAATGCAATGTAAATATAACCGTTCTCGATCAGCTCCTTCATGTAGCGGAAGAAGAACGTAAGTATAAGTGTACGAATATGCGATCCGTCCACGTCAGCATCCGTCATGATAATGATCTTGTGGTAACGAAGCTTCTCCATGTTCAGGGCTTTCTCACCATCTGCAGTACCGAAGCTAACGCCAAAGGCCGTGATCATGTTCTTGATCTCTTCGTTCTCGTAGATGCGGTGCTCCTGTGCCTTCTCCACGTTCAGGATTTTACCGCGAAGCGGAAGTATAGCCTGGAAACGGCGGTTACGGCCTTGCTTGGCAGAGCCACCAGCAGAGTCACCCTCCACCAGGTATATTTCGCAGTTTGCAGGTTCGCTGTCGGAGCAGTCGGCTAGTTTACCAGGTAAGCTTGTGCTTGAAAGTACACTCTTACGCTGCACCATTTCGCGGGCCTTGCGGGCAGCGTTACGGGCTTGTGCGGCAAGTATAACCTTCTGCACAATCATGCGCGCCTCTTTCGGGTTTTCCTCCAGGTACTGGTTTAGCATTTCGCCTACAGCCACATCCACAGCACCACCTACATCAGAGTTACCTAATTTGGTTTTGGTCTGGCCCTCAAACTGTGGCTCCTGCACTTTTACAGAAATTACAGCTGTTAAACCTTCTCTAAAGTCATCACCGGCAATGTCTATCTTCACCTTATCCAGCATACCAGATTTATCTGCGTAAGCCTTCAGGGTACGTGTAAGCGCGCGACGGAAGCCACCAACGTGCGTACCACCTTCTATGGTATTAATGTTGTTTACATACGAGAAGATGTTCTCGGTGTAAGATGTGTTGTACTGAAGCGCAATTTCTACGGGAACACCGTTTTTCTCGCTCTCAATATGAATTGGCTCCGGTATCAGGTTTTCACGCGTCTCATCCAGGTAGGCTACAAACTCTTTCAAGCCGCCTTCCGAGTAGAACGACTCCGCCTGCAACGGCTGTCCTTGCTCGTCTAGTTCGCGCAGATCCTGCAGGTTGATTCGAATGCCTTTGTTAAGGAAAGCAAGCTCGCGTAAACGGCTGGCAATCGTATCGTATTTATACTCTGTGGTGGTAAAGATAGAGGCATCCGGCGTGAACTGTACTGTTGTACCTGTTCTATCGGTTGTACCAATTTCGCGCACAGGGTAAGCTGGGGCTCCAATGTTGTAATGCTGCTCAAACACTTTACCGTTGCGATGCACCGTTACGTGCAGGTCTGTGGATAGTGCGTTAACGCAGGATACACCCACACCGTGCAAACCACCGGATACTTTGTATGTGTCTTTATCGAACTTACCCCCGGCATGCAGCACCGTCATTACTACCTCCAGGGCAGAGCGGCCTTCTTTCTGGTGAAAATCCGTTGGAATACCACGGCCGTTGTCCGACACCGTGATGGAATTATCTGGATTGATGGTTACATTGATGGTATCGCAATGGCCGGCAAGCGCTTCGTCTATTGAGTTGTCTACTACCTCCCAAACCAGGTGGTGCAAACCTTTAATACCAATGTCGCCAATGTACATGGCAGGGCGCTTACGTACTGCTTCTAGCCCTTCGAGTACCTGAATACTATCTGCTGAATAATTATTGTGCAATTGTTTTTCTTCCACTTCACTCATGTGTATTAGGGTAGATTGAATAGGTAAAACTAGCATTTTTATTTGGTTTATGCTATACTTTTAAAGGCCATAATTAAGCCCTAAACGCATTAAATGCCCTCAACCAAATTCGGCTGCATTACAACCGACTAATAATAAACAAATTACTGCCCCTGATAGTGCCGCAAAACACCAGCAATACCTATAAATAACACAAAAAACGGCAGGCTATTTACAGGCAATCTCGCAGGAGGATTTGGCGCTGGTTTAGAGTATGACTTTTGGGTAATAACATGACTTAAAATAAATGTACAGCCAGTTAAATTCGCAGGGCTCAGAAGTAAACTGTAATACAATATTTAACAGCTTTGCAGGTTCGTTTCCGCTTTTTTTAAACAGCTCCCCTGCTATCAAACTCAAGTATATTTCATCACCTTCTTATGTTAAACTAAGAGGTGTTTTACCCAGCTTGCAGTAATCATTCACTACATACCCAGCACGCTTCCCTATTAATAATAACTCTCCTATCGGTGTCGCGTTCAGCTAGATAGCATGTGTTTTAAACTAAAAAAGGAGGTTAGTATGGCGATGAACTTTGAGAACTATCTAAAAGACGCAAAAACCTGGACGCATGAACTCTGCTCCCACCTTGGCATTGAGGATGAGAACAAGGCAAACAGGATTTTCAGGGCGGTACTTCATGCCATCCGCGACCGCATTCCTACTGCCGAAGCAATTCATTTTGGTGCGCAGTTACCTATACTTTGGAAGGGTGTGTATTATGATGGTTTCCATGTGCACAGCCCGGTACGTATACGGCACGAAGATGAATGGCTGGAGTTTATCCGCTCTAAAGATGCCTTTGCAGCTGAAGCCGATTTTCCTACGCTGGACCACGTGTTTTATGCTTTCCAGGATGTGATGTCGTTTTTGCGCGAGCGTATTTCCGAAGGTCAGTATAAGCAAATAGCACAGGCACTTCATTCAGAAATCACAGTACCCTTAAGCTAAGGCAAAACTTAAAAAACAAGCAGGGTCTGACGTTTGTCGGGCCTTTTAACTTTGATTGAATAGTCTTGTAAGTATGACCCATTAGCAGCATAGCCAGCTAAATAACGCGCTTTCCCTACCTGCTAAAAACATACTTAGAATCTGCTACCAGTATATGTCTGAAATCGGACCTTAAGCGTTTATATTTGAAGGCGATCACGAAAACCACCCTATAGGCATTCCACTATGAAAAAACCATTCCTGCTGCTCTTCCTGCTGTTTATACTTGTGGCAACCAATGCACACGCCTTTGCACCTAAACCCAAAAAGCAGCTTACTGTTGCCACTTATACTTATGGCGACAACGACCGCTTGGCTAACATACAGCCAATTGCATTGCAGATGGCTAAAGCGCTGCGTGCTGAGTTGCGTTTAAAAAGCTACCCTACTGTTGGCGAGCTGGTGGAGGCAATGCGCCGGGGCGAAGCTGATGTGGCTGTGATGAATACCTTTGGCTACCTGCTGCTGCAAACCGACCCAAACCCTTCGGTGGTGCCGCTTGCTGCTTTAGAGGTGCCTGCAGATGCCATGGACGCTTATACTTCGTGCCTTATCGCCAGCAAAGCGTCTGGCATTGCAAGCGTAGAGCAGCTTCAGCAGAAGCCACAGACTTTATCATTGGTGTTTGCCGGAAAGCACTCAACTTCCGGTAACCTGATCCCGAGGCTGTACTTGAGTTCTTTGGGCATCCATAACCCGGAGGAGCAGTTCGGGCAGGTGGATTTCCTGAACAGCCACTCTACCGCCTTGCAGGAGGTAATAAGCGGTAGTTCGGATGTAGCGGCGCTTGGCACCGGCGAGTATGAAAAACAACTTTTAAACGGGAACCTGAAAGCGGGTGATGTGACTGTACTTTGGGAGTCGGGAGGCATACCGCAGGGGCCGGTGGTTTGCAAAGCTACTATGCCAGCCAAGCAACAGAAAAAACTGCTGAAGGTACTACTGCTTGCCCACGAGAAAAACCCTGACGCCATTGTGCAATTAAAACGCGCCTGGACTGAGGCCTGGGAAGCTGATCATTTCGAACCTGTGTCGGAGAGTTACTACAGCAGCATCATTAACCTAGCTGGCAGCAGAGAGAACTTCAGAAAGGTGCTGGAGCAGCATTTGTAGTGCCAGTACTTTTTAACCTGATTGATTGTTAACACCTAATCTCCTTCCAACTCTTTTGCACATCCCACCTTGCAACTGTACCTTTGCAGTATGTGGCGCAGTAAGGTCCTTGTCTTAAGTATAAATAATATATCAGAAGTGGCAGGGCTATACTTACCCTAAGCAACGGGTTGCCGAACTTTATACTTTTGTAAAGCCCTAAAATAAGTTCTTTCTGACGTTTCAAAGTATAAAATCCATAGCCTCTCCTATATCCTAAAAACATGAAATATCTTCTTCTAACCTTAAGCTTTGCACTTGCCATACTTTGCAGCTGCAGCCAAACCCAAAGCCCCGAAGAGCAGAAAGAGGCGCTGGAGCAAAATGTGCTGGCTGTACACGATACGGCCATGGCTAAAATGGAGGATATTTTCCGGCTCCGTAAAAACCTGCGCATACTCCGCGATACCCTGGAAACCCAGCTACAGCCGGATTCTGCTGTATTAAAAAGCCTGCAAACACACATTCAGCTGCTAAACCGCGCTGATGAGGTGATGATGGGCTGGATGCGCCAGTACAAAGCACCGGCTGAAGACATGCCTCATGAGCAAGCCATGGAATATCTGGAGCAGGAAAAAATTAAAATCGAGAAGGTACAAACTATTATGGACAGCACTATAAATGCTGCCCGTTCAACTTATAACACCTATGATCAGGATAAATAAATCAGCTGTAAAAAAGTATACATTGTCCCTGGCTGCGGCCTTATGTTTGGGCTACTTCCCGGCCTGCAACCACAGCGAAGCTACTGAAAAAACATTGCCTATACTTGGTGAGCGCCAAGCCGTTGAGCGTGTTGTAGATGGAAAAACTGTTGTAGACACGCTTTACCACCAGGTACCCGATTTTGCTTTCGTAAACCAGGACAGCCAGCGCGTTACCCAGCAAACCTTCGCCGGGAAGATATACGTTACAGACTTTTTCTTTACCACCTGCCCTACTATCTGTCCGAAAATGAAAAGCCAGATGCTGCGCGTGTACGAGCAGTATAAAGACGAGCCAAACCTGGTGCTGCTATCGCATACTATAGACCCGCAACACGATACTGTAGCCGTGCTTAAAGATTATGCAGAGCGCCTGAATGTGCAGACAGACAAATGGCAGTTTGTAACCGGCGACAAAGACAGCATTTATGATGTAGCCCTGAAGTACATGGTTACGGCCATGGAAGACGAGCAGGAAGCAGGTGGGTTTGTACACAGCGGCGCCTTTGTACTTGTAGATGAAAACCGTCGCATCCGTGGAATTTATGACGGAACCGACCCTGCGCAGGTAGACCGCCTGATAAACGATATTCCGGTGCTGCTGAAGGAGAAGGGTAATGGCCAGAAATAAATTTGCAGTATTGGCGTTGAGCGGCCTTCTACTTATTACCCTTACCCAATGCTTTACTAACAAAAAGAACGAGGGCCAACGCCTCTACGAAGCCAACTGCCAAAGCTGCCACATGGAAGACGGCAGCGGCTTGCGTGGCGTTATCCCACCCATTGCCGGCGCCGATTACCTCGACAAGCACCGCGACGAACTGGCTTGCCTTATCCGCCATGGTATAGAAGGTCCGATTACTGTGAACGGCATAGAGTACAACCAACCTATGCCCGGCGTAGAAACCATGCGCGAAGACCAGATCACGAACCTGCTCAACTACATCCAAACCAACTTCGGCAACAATAACCCACGTTATACTATGCCAGAAGTAGAAAAAATGCTGGAGAAGTGCCCGCCACACAGAAAGTAAGCCAGCGAAGTGCCATTAGTAGTGCGTCACGTTTGCCGCAAGTTTAGCGTGGGCATAAGTGTGGTTAAGCATGGCAGCGGTTTACACCTAATTTTCTTTGCAAGAGCAAGAAATGCAAAGCCCAAACTATACTTTATACTTTGGCAATTCCTTTCAAAGTATAAATCTCGCAACCTCTCCTTCCTATAACCAGTTATAATTGAGATTCTATACTAAAGCAGCCGCAGCCTTGACAAGCGGTTGTTTATTTCATATACTTAGCCTGACATTAAAATAAAACTATGCCCAAAATTCTGATTATAGACGACGAGAGGGCCATCCGTAGCACGTTAAAAGAAATTCTGGAGTTTGAGAATTATACTGTAGACGAAGCCGAGGACGGAGAAAAAGGACTGCAGCAGCTGAGCAAAAGCAAGTACGATGTGGTGCTCTGCGACATTAAAATGCCCGGAATGGATGGCATTGAGGTGCTGGAAAAGGCCATGGAAATAACCCCAGACTCCCCTTTTATCATGATTTCTGCACATGGCACAATTGATACCGCCGTGGAGGCCACTAAAAAAGGCGCCTACGATTTCCTGCAGAAACCCCCGGACCTGAACCGCCTGCTGGTAACGGTGCGCAACGCGCTGGATAAATCGAACCTGGTGACGGAGACCAAGATACTGAAGAAGAAGATCTCCAAAACCTACGAAATGGTTGGCTCTTCTCCTGCGCTTGGCCGCGTAAAGCAGGCTATCGAAAAAGTGGCCCCTACCGATGCACGTGTTTTGATTACAGGGCCAAACGGGTCTGGTAAAGAGTTAGTGGCCCGTGCCATACATGAGCATAGCAACCGCAGCAACGGCCCATTGATAGAGGTAAACTGCGCAGCCATCCCTAGCGAATTGATAGAAAGTGAGTTGTTCGGTCACGAGAAAGGCTCTTTTACCTCGGCGGTAAAACAGCGCATTGGTAAGTTTGAACAGGCCAACGGCGGCACTCTTTTCTTGGATGAGGTGGGTGACATGAGCTTATCGGCTCAGGCCAAAGTATTGCGTGCCCTGCAGGAACATAAAATAACCCGCGTGGGTGGCGACAAAGATATTCAGGTGGATGTGCGTGTGCTCGCGGCGACAAATAAAAACCTGCTGGAAGAAATAGAAGCTAAAACCTTCCGTGAAGATTTATACCACCGCCTGGGCGTTATACTGGTGCATGTGCCGCCACTAAACGAACGCCGTGAAGATATACCGGACCTGGTAACCAAGTTTCTGAATGATATTGCAAATGATTACGGCAACAAACCAAAAGCCATTACTCCAGATGCTTTAGAATACTTGAAAGGCCTTGACTGGCGCGGAAACGTTCGTGAGTTGCGGAATGTGGTGGAACGCCTCGTGATCATGAGCGGACCAGAAATAACCGCAGAAGATGCCAAGGCTTACGCCAGACCCGTAGTTTCATAGATCACTAGCTGATTCATACTTTAAAGCCTCTGTAACTCGTGTTGCAGAGGCTTTATTTTTACTACCGCATTCAGACTTGCATGCGCGAAAATAGCTCGTACGTTTAAATGCCTATACTACTTATACTTTGCTGTAAGAGACAGTTGAATCCATACTTCAGGACAAAGTATAAATACCAAACCTAAGCAGCCTGTTTTTTGCCGAGGCAGCAGTTTTTATACTTTTCGCCGCTACCGCAAGGGCATGCCTCATTGCGGCCAAGGCGCTTTCCGTAGGGGTTTAACAGTTCCCTGAAATTGATGCGAAATCTCCGCTTAGGGTTTTGATGGAAGATCTTTGTCAGCAAGGTGTAAAGCCGAGGGTGCTTTTCTGCCAACTGATCCGGTTTCTCAAAAAAGTACTCCGTTACCACAGCAAAAAACTCCGCCTCGCTGGTGGCACCGTAATCGTTAATATCAGACTCTCCTTTTTTTATACTTCTGATCTTGCGATACATCAGTTCCTGCCACGGCTGCACCAGCTCTGCAGGCAAGTATGCTTCCGGTACGCCATCTATCTCTCCATCGGCCTGGTCCAGCATGTGTGCGAATTCGTGGATGCCAACATTTTTGCGGTCGGCCATGTCATTAAAACCGCGCTCCAGGGCAGGCTTAGACAGCGTTACGTAGTGGTCGTTCTGAAAAGGGTTAACCCGGCCTAAAACTTCTGAAACAGCTTCACTCTCCTGGTCTTTAAATTTCTGGATGCTTCCCGGAAAAACAAACACCTCGCCCAGGTTCTGGTACTCCCAATCCCTGAAACCGAAGATAGGAATGATTGCGCTTGCAGCTACAAGTAATTTTGTCGTATCATCAACCTCCACCTGAATACCGGTAATGCGCTTCTCGGAAAGGAACAACTGCAGCATCTTCTCGAAGCGAGATTTGTCCTCGTCGGTTTTTAAAGTATGGTAAAAGCCAATCCTATCCGTTAAAATTTTACGCCATGCTGCCGGAAACTCCTGCGCCAGCACCTTTTTGCGGCTGCGCGCTTTGCGTGTAGCCCATCTATAAAAAAGCAGGCACATGCCTGCTACCAATGCAATAAAAACAAGGTATCCCATGGCAGGTATAAACGGGCTTTCCGGAAGAAGGATGTTATGCGATAAGTAAATTACACCCTCTGATATCAGAATTATCAAAACGGCCCAAAACCTCGAAACTACCATCAGGGTGCAAACGGCCAATGTCTTTGGTTTCTATAAAAGCGCAGGAATCCACATTGGCAAGATCAATCACATTGATACCGCCAGAGCGGTGGTCAGGGCGTATGTCGAATGGGTCGTTGAGGTCGCGGAGCAGGATGCGCATACTATAGCCGGGCCAGAAAATGCCTTCGCCTTTGGAGTAGCCCTGCGAGAGTAGTTCCGTCATGCCATACTCTGAGTGAATGGCCTCTACTCCAAAACCCTGTTTCAGGTGTGCGTGCAGCTCTTCCCGGATCATTTCGCGATGGCGGCCTTTCATGCCTCCGGTTTCCATGATAGTTACACCGCTAAAGTCCTCACGGCCCTGCAAGTTGTGAGCCCAGTCCAGCAAAGCATACGATACACCAATCAAAAGTACTTTTTTGCCTCGCTGTTTGGCAGCTTTTATACTTAGCAAAAGTTTGTCGTGGTCGTGCAGGTAAAAGCCCTCTTCCTGCTGCCCCGACTGCGTTACAAAATAATCTGCCATTGCCACCAACGATGAACCGCCCTGCTCCAGGTATGATGGCAGTAGGGCCAAAATCACGTAGTCCTGCAGCGGCCCGTAAAACTTCTCAAAAATAAGGTGCGTGGTGCGGGTGTACCAGCTTAGGTTCGATACGAAATGCCTGCTACGGCTCTGCTTTGTAGTACCGCTACTGTAAAAGGTTACCTCCGGCTCAAAATCCCCGGTTTTCACTTCGTGGGTTTTAAAAAACTCTATCGGCAGAAAAGGAATCTGCTCCAGTTGCTGTACGTCTTGCAACTTTACTCCCAACTGCTGCAGGTATAATTTGTAAACGGAGTTGTGCTGCGCCTGGTAATTAAACAGCTGCAGCGCTTTTTCCTCAAAGTTAAACTGCTGAGATTGGTGCAGTTGCTGTATGAATTCTGCTTTAAAGTTCATCTAAAGAATTTACAACAATTCCTATATTGTATGCGTTTGATTTAGTAAATTTAGCTTCATTTTCTGAGAATCTACATGAGATATCTGCTAAAGTATGGTGCTGCGCTTTCGTTTCTGGCGCTTACACTAAGCTCTTGCCGCGAAGAACCTACGTACCCTAACGAACCCGAAATAGAATTCAATCGGGTAGAGCAATTCCATTTCGAAGAATTTGGTATAAAGCGGGACTCTCTTGTGCTGGTTATCGGTTACCAGGACGGCGATGGAAATCTGGGTCTTTCCAGGACAGGCGAAACAGACAAACAGCCACCGTTTAACCCTGGTTCTCCGTACTTTAACAACTTTATCACGGAGTTATTTATTAAAAAGCCAGTAGCGATAGGCTCCTCTGACTCAGTTTTTGTGAAGTATGTTTTCCCCGTAGAAGGATTTGACTTTAGTGGGCGCTTTCCACGGCTTTCTCCTGACGAACGCATAGAGCCGCTGGAGGGCGAGATAAAGTATAGCCTTAACATTACCTCAGACTTATTTAGAGAAGGCGAGATAGTAAAGTTTAATATCTTTATTTACGACCGCACCACACCAACACCCAATAAGAGCAATATCATCGAAACAAGGCCAATCAAGCTCTTTACAAAATAAAACGCCTAGGTTACACAGGCATATAGCTTCGTTTTCCCTAAAATATCAAAGTATAAAAGAGAATCCCCGGCAGCTTTCGTTACCGGGGATTCTCTTTTATACTTCAGAAATACTTAGTATATCTTAGGGAAAGCCTCAGGATCGGCCTCGTTCAGTATCTCATAAACAGTTTCAAACACATCTTCAGCGTTTGGCTTTGAGAAATAATCACCGTCTGAGGAGTATGGCGGACGATGCGCATGCGCTGACAGGCATTGCGGCTTCGAATCCAAGTACCTCCAGGCGCCTTGCTCGTCTACTACTTGCTGCATCATGTAAGCTGTAGCGCCACCAGGCACATCCTCATCTGCAAACAATACCCGGTTTGTTTTGCGGATGGAGTCTGTTATTACATGCTCAATATCGAATGGCAGTAAAGTCTGTACGTCAATTACCTCAGCAGAAATACCAAATTCTTCCAGTTGTTTGGCTGCCTCCAGCACAATGCGGCACATAGAACCGTATGTCACGATGGTGATATCAGAGCCCTGCTTCAGAACCTCTGGCCTACCAAGTGGCACCGTAAACTCAGCAATGTTGTTTGGTATACGCTCCTTCAGGCGGTAGCCGTTTAAGCACTCAATTACAAGTGCCGGCTCATCCGACTTAAGCAACGTGTTGTAGAAACCAGCAGCCTGTGTCATGTCGCGTGGCACCAGTACGTGCATGCCTCTGATGCTATGTAAAATCATACCTATCGGCGAGCCAGAATGCCAAATGCCTTCCAAGCGGTGCCCGCGTGTACGCACTATCAAAGGAGCCTTTTGGCCACCTTTTGTGCGGTACTGCAAGCAGGCTACATCATCAGACAAAATCTGGATGGCGTAGAGCAGGTAATCTAAATACTGAATCTCTGTGATGGGGCGAAGGCCGCGTAAGGCAGCACCTATACCCTGCCCGATGATCGTACACTCGCGAATACCGGTATCGGTCACGCGCAGTTCACCGTATTTTTCCTGCAAGCCGGCAAATGCCTGGTTTACGTCTCCAATTTTACCTACGTCCTCTCCAATGGCAAATACACGCGGGTCGCGGGCAAGTATGGCATCAAAGCAGGCCTGCAACACCTCACGGCCATCTACCACAGGCGAGTTATCGTCAAACTCTGGCTTTACCTCCTCTACCTGCAGCGCCGACTCTTCAGACTGGCTAAACAAGTAAGAGTTGAAACGATCGGCATTTTCGCCCATACTTTGCTCCAGCCACTCTACCAGTTCACGCTTAGCCTGGTTTCGTTCGTCGCGCACATAGCGTAGTGCACGCCTTACTGCTCTAACCGCATCGCTACGGATTGGGGTGCCTACTTTGCGCAGTTCTTCGGCAATTGTGGCAACTTCAGTAATATGCTCGCTGGCAGCTGCCAGGTTATCTAATAATGTAAGTGCTTCCTGATGATCTGCCTTGATGGCGTCTGCAAAGGCATTCCAGGCATTGCCTCTGGCTATTTTAACCGCCTCTTTAGCTTCTGCTTCGATGCTATCCAGATGCTCTGTGGTTGCAATTCCTGTGCTCAGGATCCACTCGCGCATCTTTTTAAGGCAGTCAAAGTCCGCTTCCCACTCTAAACGCTCTTTGGATTTGTAACGCTCGTGAGAACCTGAGGTAGAGTGGCCTTGTGGCTGTGTAAGCTCTTCTACGTGTACCAGCACCGGCACGTGTTGCTCGCGGCAAACGCGTACAGCGGCTTCGTAGGCTTCGCAAAGAGCAGCGTAATCCCAGCCTTTTACTTTAAATATCTCGTAGCCCTGCTCTCCTTCGGCGTTGCGCTGGAAACCGGCTAAAATCTCAGAAATACTTCCTTTTGTGGTTTGGTACTCCGCTGGCACAGAAATACCGTAGCCATCGTCCCAAACAGAAACCAGCATGGGCACCTGCAGTACACCACCGGCATTAATCGCCTCAAAAAACATACCCTCCGAGGTAGATGCATTCCCGATCGTACCAAAAGCCACTTCGTTGCCATTTACAGAGAAGTTGGTTTGGTGCTGCAGTTCCGGATTCTGGCGATACAGCTTTGAGGCATAAGCCAAACCCACCAAGCGTGGCATTTGAGAAGCTGTTGGCGATATATCTGAGCTGGAGTTTTTCGTTTCTGTCAGGTTCTTCCAATTGCCCTCGTCGTCTAGTAAACGCGTGCCGAAGTGGCCATTCATGGCGCGGCCGGCTGTAGATGGCTCTGCCTCTACATCGGTGTGGGCATATAACTGTGCGAAGTATTGCTGTAGCGTTAACTCACCAATGGCAAACATAAAGGTCTGGTCGCGGTAGTAGCCTGAACGGAAATCGCCGTTCTGAAAGAACTTAGCCATTGCCAGTTGCGCCACTTCCTTACCATCCCCGAAAATACCGAATTTGGCTTTGCCCATGAACACTTCTTTGCGTCCTGCCAGGCTGGCCTGTCGGCTTTCCCAAGCAATACGGTAGTCGTTCAGTATATCTTCAGCTGTTAGTCTTTGAGTTATAGATGCTTCAGCAGTTTGCATGTTTTATCTTTTAAACCAAATGTATTTAATACTGTCAAAAGTACAGAAGATTCGCCTAAATTCAAATTTGAGGCAGTTAGGCCACAGTTAGATACAAGATTGTAGTTGCCGTTATTGATAAAATATTTATTATATTTGTCTAGTTTGAACATAACCGAACTTTTTTTGCTAAATTTTTGCTTCCTTTAAGCATATGAAAAGAAATCTTTACTTGATATTGCTTCTTTGCCTTATATTTGCTTTTGGCACAGCAAATGCGCAGGGCGAGCTAAAGTTTGAAAAAGAAACGCATGATTTCGGTACAATTGCCGAAGGCACACAGGCTGCTTACGAGTTTAAAGTTAAAAATGTAGGTACTCAGCCTGTAATTATTTCGGCGGTACAGCCATCTTGCGGGTGCACCACACCAAGCTGGACCAAAGACCCGATTTTGCCGGGAAAAACTGGCACGATTAAAGCAATGTATAATAGCACAGGCCGGCCGGGCCCGTTTCATAAGTCCATCAGCGTTACGTCTAATGCGGCAACTCCTATCCAGGTTTTGTACATAAAAGGCGATGTTGGACCAAAAGATTTGAAAACCAGCTACACACCGGAACAAAAAGCAATGTCGCCGCGTTTGGCAGTTGGAAGCACTAATTATAACTTTGGCAAACTTGAAAAAGGCCAAAAAGCAGTTGCGAAATTCACGGTTAAAAACACCGGACGCCAGCCGCTTGTTATACAAGGTGTAAGGGCAGCTTGCAACTGTGTAAGCTACCAGGTTTCACAACCCTCGATAAAGCCCGGACAAACAGCAACTTTGGAACTTACCTACGTTCCAACGATGTTAAAGGAGCAAAATGAGGTAGTAACCGTTGTTTCAAATGATATAGTTATGCCAGATCTTAAGCTAACGCTAAAGGCGAATGTTGTAGAGAGCCTGGCTTCAAAAAATATGTTAAGGGAAGGCGCACAGCCAACACCTTTCAGATAGTTTTTTTCATAGTTTTATTTTGTACTAATGGCAGTGATTTTATCGCTGCCTTTTTTCATTTATAGGCTTTAGGGTTTTCATGTTTCACGCCTCAGAAATTGCACTCTTTTCCGCCAATTTCTACCTCAAATTCAATCCCTTAGCAAGCTCTCTGCTTTTGCCCTTTTATTTAAGGTAACTTAATGTATATTTGCGCAACTATTAACTTAATACCAACACATTTACTATAAATTAAGAACGACATGATTATTGGTGTTCCTAAGGAAATCAAGAATAACGAGAACCGTGTAGGTGTAACTCCTGCTGGTGTAGTTGAGCTGGTGCGCAATGGCCACACAGTTTATGTACAGTCTACTGCTGGTGATGGTAGCGGATTCTCTGATGAGATGTACACAGGTGCCGGTGCTACTATCCTTCCTAGCATTGAGGAAGTATATGCCATCGCTGAGATGATCATCAAAGTAAAAGAGCCGATTGAGTCTGAGTACAACCTGATTAAGGAAGACCAGTTGTTGTTCACTTACTTCCACTTTGCTTCTTACGAGCCGCTTACGCACGCGATGATCAAGCAAAAAGCTATCTGCCTTGCTTACGAAACAGTTGAGCGCCCAGACAGAAGCCTTCCTTTGCTTGTACCTATGTCAGAGGTTGCGGGCCGTATGTCTATTCAGGAAGGTGCTAAATACCTGGAGAAGCCGCTTAAAGGCCGTGGTATATTGCTTGGTGGCGTACCAGGAGTTCGCCCTGCCAAGGTTATGATCCTGGGTGGTGGTGTAGTAGGTACTAACGCTGCTAAAATGGCTGCCGGTATGGGTGCTGATGTTACGATACTCGACACAAACCTGGCAAGACTGCGTTACCTGGATGATATCATGCCTGCCAACGTGAACACGTTCATGTCGAATGAATATAACATCCGTGAGCTACTTCCTACACATGACCTGATCATTGGTGCTGTTCTTATCCCTGGTGCTAAGGCTCCTCACCTGATCACAAGAGAAATGCTGAAGGAAATGCGCCCAGGTACTGTAGTAGTTGACGTGGCCGTTGACCAGGGTGGCTGTATTGAGACTTGTACGCCAACTACACACGAGAACCCGACTTACATTATTGATGATGTGGTGCATTACTGCGTGGCAAACATGCCAGGTGCGGTGCCTTATACTTCTACGCTTGCGCTTACAAACGCTACTTTGCCTTACGCAATCCAGATAGCGAACAAAGGATGGAAGCAGGCTTGCGCTGACAGCAACGAGCTGAAGCTAGGTTTGAATGTAGTAAAAGGTAAAGTTGTTTACAAAGGTGTTGCTGAGGCTTTTGGCCTTGACTATACTCCAGTTGAGACTGTATTAGCATAAGCTAAGCACATTCATACTTAAAGCGCCTTTCTGACTGTGGTTGGGAAGGCGCTTTTCTTTTATGAGTAATTTTGGTTGTATCTTTGTAGCTGGGTATAGCGCTGCTGATTACCTCACGATCTTAGTTAAACTAACTTTGCGGCCATACTTTAGCTGCATTTTTAAATACATCACTCGTTAATGTTCGATAGTTCTTTTAAGCTGCTGCTTCGTCGGTTGGGGGTACTTCTGGCCGTTTACATGCTGCTGCGAATCGCCTTTTATACTTTTAATTACAGCACTTTTGCAGAGGCATCAGCAAGCCAAACATTACTGGCGTTTCTGTATGGCCTGCGCTTCGACTTTGCTGCCATTGCCGCTACTAACGCGCCGTTTATACTTTTGTCTCTTTTCCCGTGGGGCAATACGTTGCACCCGCTTTACCAGCGTGTGCTTAAAGTATGGTTTATACTAACCAACGCTCCTTTTATTGCCCTTGCTTTAGTAGATATTGAGTTCTTTAAGTTTATAGGCAAGCGCTCCAGCAACGAAGTAGCCACCATCACAGCCGATATTGCAGACCAGCTAGGCCAGCTGATGCAGAACTACTGGGTTATCGTGCTCGGGTTTATACTTGTAGTGTACCTGCTGGCTAAGGCGTACCCTACGCTAAAGCAACCTTTCACTTTTCAGAAAAATGTGCTGCTACGCTGTATGCGCCTTTTATTTGTGGCTGCACTTGCTGTTTTGGCCATACGTGGTGGCTGGCAACTAAAGCCTTTGCGCGTAAGCCATGCATTTATACTTGAGCCAGCAGCGCTTGGTCATTTGTCGCTAAACAGCCCTTTTACTTTTATAAAAGGCATTGGCCAGCCGCAACTGGAGCAGAAAAACTATTTCCCGGATCAGCAAAGCCTGCTGGCAGCCCTTGCTTTCGATCCGGCAAAGTATAACCAGCAAGACGGTAAGCCAATTAAAGAGAACGTTGTTATCATTATACTTGAAAGCTTTGCTGCAGAGTATGTGGGCGCACTTAACAATGGCCAGGGCTATACCCCTTTCCTTGATTCTCTAGCCACGCGGGGTGTTCTATTTAATAATGCATTTGCCAATGGTCGTAAGTCTATAGAGGCTTTACCATCGGTCTTATCTGGCGTACCATCGCTTATGCCAGAGCCTTATATTACCTCTACTTACCAGGCAAATAAAATATATGGCTTGGGTACCGTTTTACAGGAAGCAGGCTATAGCACCGCCTTTTTCCATGGAGCAGCCAACGGCACCATGGGCTTCAACAACTTCTCAAAGCAGGCGGGTATGCAGGAATATTTTGGCCTGGATGAGTATCCATCTGAAAAACGCACCGAGGACTTTGATGGGCTTTGGGGCATTTTTGACGAGCCATATTTACAGTATGTGGCAACCAAACTTAACGACTACAACAAACCATTCTTTGCCACGCTGTTCACGCTTAGCTCGCACCAGCCATATACGGTGCCGGCAAAGTATAAAGGCCGCTTCCCGAAAGGCGAATTGGAAATACACGAATCTATCGGCTACGCAGACCATGCTTTGCGCGAGTTTTTCAAAACAGCCTCTAAGCAGCCCTGGTACAATAACACGCTGTTTATACTTACCGCCGACCATACGCAGAAAAGTATAGCCCCGGCCTATCAAAATGAATTGGGTTATTACCGTGTGCCGCTGCTGCTTTTCCACCCGGGCAAACAGCTGGCAAGTATAAACCCAACGCAAATTGCCCAGCATACCGATATTTTCCCTACTGTAGTGGATTACCTGAATATCAACACAAGCAAAGTACTTCCCTTTGGCAAATCGCTGCTTGATGCGCCAGAGGCTGGCAATGCTTTGCTTTTTAACGGCAACTCATACTTCCTGGTGCAGCAAAATGTGGTTACAGAACTTACATTAGATGATCAGGTGCGGTTTTATACGTTCCCGGATTTTGCACCTGCCTCCTCTCCTGCCCCGGCTGCTGAGCAGCAGCTAAAAGCTTACGTACAGTATTTCAGAAGCGGGATGGTAAACAACAGGCTCTATTTGGAATAATTTTGATTGAGTGGATGAGTGAATACACTTGAACAAGCTCCACTTTGTCATTTCGACCTTCGGGAGAAATCTGAAATATTGTGGAAATGAGAAGAGCTCCGGATTTCTCTCAACTACGCTGCCCCTTTCGACTCGCGTCTCAGGCGTGTTCGAAATGACAGGAAAACTATTCACTCATTCACACATTCATACTTCCCATCTCGGTATCTCCTGCAGCGGCTCAAACTTCCTGGTTTCGAAATTTACCTGCCAGCAAAAGTGCTGTAAACCGTTGGTGATGACTACATACTTTGCCTGCAGGGTTTGGTTATAAACCGAAACCTGTTTTACAACATCTTGCGTAATGGGCACGTAGGCTGCTTTACACTCTACAAGTAAGTGGGGGTTGCCGTGTTGGTTATAGATGCAAAGGTCGGTGCGTTTCTGCAGGGTGTTGTAGCTGGTGCCGCGCTCTATACTAATAAGGCCTTTAGGATAACCCAGCGTACCAATCAGGTAGTGTACAAAATGCTGCCTTACCCATTCTTCTGGCGTTAGCACCACGTTTTTTCGGCGCAGCGCATCAAAAATCAGGTAATTAACGCCAGATTTTGTAATTTTGTAATCAAATGGTGGCAAATTGAGTGCATCCATATCGCAATTTAGCCATTTTCTTACGCTCCGCCCCAGTAGTACCGCTACCAAGGCGGATTTTTTATATCAATTTATTTACTTTGACATTATGAAGACCAAAGAAGAAATAGTAAACGACTGGTTGCCCCGGTATACTGGTGTGCCACTCGATGAGTTTGGCGAGTATATTCTGCTCACAAACTTTATTAACTATGTAAGAATGTTTGCCGACAGGTTCGGTGTAGAGATACGCGGTTTGGACAAGCCGATGCAAACAGCTACGGCCAACAACATCACCATCATTAACTTTGGTATGGGTAGTGCCATGGCTGCAACCGTAATGGACCTGCTTTCGGCTGTTAAACCAAAGGCTGCTCTGTTTTTAGGCAAGTGCGGTGGTTTAAAGCGCAAAACGCAGATCGGCGACCTTATACTTCCGATTGCGGCTATCCGCGGCGAGGGTACATCAGATGACTACCTTCCACCTGAAATCCCTGCCTTGCCATCGTTCCGTCTGCAGCGTGCGGTTTCGTCTATGATCAAAAAGCACGAAATGGACTACTGGACCGGCACCGTTTATACTACAAACCGCCGTGTTTGGGAGCACGACGAGGACTTTAAAGAATACCTGCGCCAGATACGCGCGATGGGCATCGATATGGAAACGGCCACTATCTTTACAGTAGGCTTTATAAACGAGATCCCTCACGGTGCGCTGCTGCTGGTTTCTGATAACCCCATGATCCCGGAAGGTGTGAAAACATCTGAAAGCGATAAACTGGTAACCACAAATTATGTTGAGAAGCACCTGAGCATCGGCATCGACTCTTTAACAGAGTTGATAAACACAGGTGACTCTGTGAAGCACATGCGCTTCGAGTAATAAGCTAACCCACTCCTATGACCAAAACCTTACGCACCTTTGCAGCTGCCCTGTTACTGGGCGGCGCTACCTTAAGCAGTTGCACCAGCAGCCAGACTGGCTCAGAAGCAGCCGACCTGATTGTGTACAACGGCACAGTTTATACGGTAAACGAAAACTTTGATACTGCCCAGGCCTTTGCCGTGAAAGACGGTAAGATTATAGCTGTAGGCACATCAGAAGAGATACGGGCCAAGTATAAAGCCACCGAAGAACTGGATGCTGAAGGTAAAGCAGTTTATCCTGGTTTGATTGATGCCCACGCACATTTCTACCGCTACGGTTTAGACCAGCAATCTGCCGACCTTGTAGGCACAACATCGTTTAAGGAAGTGGTGCAGAAGGTAACGGAGCAGCGCCAAAAGTACCCGAACACCGAGTGGCTAACTGGACGCGGCTGGGACCAAAACGATTGGGCTGTAAAGGAATTTCCGACAAAGGATACTTTAGATAAGTTGTTCCCGGACGTGCCTGTTATACTTACCCGTATAGATGGCCACGCCGCCTTAGTTAACCAGAAAGCACTTGATTTAGCAGGCATCACCCCTAAAACTAAAATGGTGGGCGGCCTTGTAGAGGTAGAAGGTGGCAAAATGACTGGTATTTTAGTTGACAATGCCATTGATATGGTATCAAGTAAAATACCGGAGGCTGATGAGGCAGTTAAGCGCCAGGCTTTGCAAACCGCAGAAGCAAACTGCTTTGCCGTTGGTTTAACTTCTGTGGATGATGCCGGCTTGGATAAAGCTACAGTAGACCTGATAGACGACATGCACCAAAAGGGTGAATTGCAGATGCGCGTATACGCGATGCTGAACCCAAGCAAAGAAAACCAGGATCACTATTTCAAGAATGGTCCTTACAAAACCGACAGGCTAAACGTTCGCTCTTTCAAAATCTATTCTGATGGCGCACTTGGTTCTAGAGGAGCCAGTCTGCTGAAGCCATACGCTGACAAGCACAACCATTATGGCTTTTTACTGGCATCGGAACAGGAGTTCCGTGACCTGGCCAAGCTGATGAACCAGTACGGTTTCCAGATGAACACGCATGCTATCGGCGACTCTGCCAACCGTTTGCTGCTGGATATTTACGGAGAAGTATTGGGCGGCAAAAACGACAAGCGCTGGAGAATTGAGCACTCGCAGATCATCAACCCGGCCGATATGAACAAGTTTGGCCAGTTCAGCATTGTGCCGTCGGTGCAGCCAACACATGCCACTTCGGATATGTACTGGGCCGGCGACAGGTTAGGTAAAGAGCGCATCACACATGCTTATCCCTTTAAAGAGCTGATGCAGCAGAATGGCTATATTCCGCTCGGCACAGACTTTCCGGTAGAAGATATCAACCCATTCTATACATTCCATTCAGCGGTAGCGCGTCAGGATGCTAAAAATTGGCCATCAGCTGGTTTCCAGATGGAGAATGCCTTAAGCCGTGAAGAAGCTCTAAAAGGCATGACGATCTGGGCTGCCAAGTCTAACTTTGAGGAACAGGAAAAAGGAAGCATAGAAGCCGGTAAATTCGCCGATTTTATACTTGTAGATAAGGACCTGATGAAAGTAAAGCCTGAAGAAATGCGCGGCATACAGGTGCTGTATACTTACCTGAATGGTAAACAGGTTTATAAGAAGTAAGACTTAGCTTAGTCTCTGAATTAAACAAAGCCCTGCTGAAGGTTATACTTCAGCGGGGCTTTTGTATGATACCAAACCAGACAAAGTAGTATTACCCGTTCTCGACAGGGCTCTCTGCCTGATTCCGTTACAAGGAGTTGCGGTGCTTGTTAAACATATAGCCAGTTTGATTAAAGTAGTAAAGATGATAAAGCATAGGTTTAAAACTGGCACTATTACTATACTTTTACCAACTACAATCTGGCACCAAAGCAAGCTAAAAGTTGCACACTCGCTAACTTCAAGGCTTACTACACATTTACTTCAACTTCAGTTATTAATGGTAGATCTATACCTTGGCTGGTTCCTTCACCTCCCCCTGCGGCTCCATAGATTTTTTGCCTTTCACCATAAACAGGAGTATCAAACCAAGCGCGAAAAAAACGACCAAAGCAAGTATACTGTTGCGCATAGATCCTGTTAGCTGTGCAATGACTCCGTATGCCAGCGTACCCAGTACAATAGAGATCTTTTCGGTTACATCGTAAAAGCTGAAGTATGACGCATGGTCTTGCGTGGAGGCAGGAATCAACTTGGAGTAAGTAGACCGCGACAAAGATTGAATTCCTCCCATCACGGAGCCAACCACAGCTGCCAGCACATAAAAGTCAAATTCGCCGCGGATAAAGTAGGCACTAATGCAAATGCCAATCCAGATGATAACCGCTAAAATCAAAGCCCTGATATTCCCATACTTGCCCGAAAGTTTAGCAAAACCATAAGCACCTGCTATGGCCACTAGTTGTATGATCAGGATAGTTATGATAAGCGCTTCATCCGGAAGGTTAAGTTCTTCGATACCAAAGATCGTAGCCACATACATTACTGTTTGCACGCCCATGTTGTAAAAGAAATAAGCCAGCAAGTAGCGCTTTAGCATGGGCAGTTCCTTTACCTGACTCAACACCTTTTGCAGTTCTTTAAAGCCATTTAGCAACCAGTTGCCTTGCGGCCTGCGGTGGTAAACATTGCCCGGCAGGTGATAAAAGGTATATTGTGCAAAGCCAAACCACCAGATACCCGTTGTTAAAAAAGCAATGCGTGGTGGCAGCGAAGTATTCTCGGGAGCTATCCCGAATACCGCCGGCTTCATGATCATGGCTAAATTGAAAATCAACAGCAGCACACTACCTACGTACCCCATCGAGAAGCCTTTGGCGCTTAGCTGATCGTATTGGTCTTCGGTGGCAATTTCGGGCAAATAAGAGTTGTAGAACACAATACTGCCACTAAAACCAATGGAGGCCAACACAAAAAGTATAACCGATACCGTAAATGTCTCGCTTGTAAAAAAGTATAAGCCGGCACAGGAGATAGAACCAAGGTAGCAGAACAGCTGCATAAACAGCTTTTTTCGACCGCTATAATCAGCAATAGCTGTAAGTATGGGGCTCATTAAGGCAATAATCAGAAAAGCCGCCGACACCGCATAAGAAAACAATACCGAACTCTCCAGGCTAAAACCCAGAAAACTGACCATGGAATCACCGTCGGTGCTCTTAGCAACTGCGCTGTAATAAATCGGGAAGATGGTAGAGGTAATTACCAGCGAGTATACAGAGTTGGCCCAGTCATAGAAGCACCAGGCACGGGTAACGGTGGGATTATTTTTTTCCATTTCGGAAAAATAGTAAAAATATCAACACCTCCTACCTGCGCCTTTAAAGCTACTGCTTTGCCCGTTGCTGGTGTAACTCCAGCACCAAGTCCCATAGGTGCTCGTAAGGTACAATCTCTACTTCGGCAAAAGGGTCGCGCGGTGGCGGTGTGGCTTTCAGCTTTTCTAATAAAGGCGCACTTTTCTGCTTTAGTCTCTCTCCTTCCTCTTTGGTGCTTAAGAGCAGCAACTTTACAAAAAGCCTTGCTCTTGCTCCCATGTCACCTTTCAGGTATTTAGAAGAATACTTACCAAAGCGCTCGGCATATTGCTCCAGTCCCTCCACCTCCAGCTTAGGCAGGATTTCCAGGTAGTTTGCAACAATCAGCGGAAAATTAAGGCCTTCTTTGTCTTTGGATATTACGGATGTTTCATATTGGCTCTGAAAACTTACATTTTCATTAGCTTTTGTTGCTTTATGGGAAATTAGTTGCACGTAATTTTCAATCAAACCCCATATCTCCCTAGCTGCTGGTCTTGGCTGTTCATGAGCTCCTTTTTCTACAGCAAGTGTCCACAATTGCATTGCCAGATCATATTCTTTGTTGTGGAGTGCTAAGGTCACGTAGTTTTCCAGGAAGGCAAACCAATTACTAGAGCTCTCCCTAAACCCATTCAAGTATAATTTTGAATACGAAAGGCCCTCTTCTAATCTCCCCAACCGCAAGTAGGCATACACTCTGATGTAATTGTTAAAACGATCATTAAACCAAGCATCTACTAATTTACCTTCTGCTAATAAACGTTCAGCTTCGTTTATGTCATTGATCACCCCCTCATAATCCCCTGAAAGTTCCCGATATGCTATCCGCATCATATGGTAGTAATCAAAAATCTTAGAAGAGCCCGATACCTCCCAAAGATTTTTTATTAGCGGCAACGACTCCTGGTAAGCTTTGGACTGCTTTCTGAAGTTGCTTATGTTGTAGTTGATTTCAAACTTAAGCTTATTATATATAAGCTGAGCCTCGCGCTCTTTTACATCTAGCAGAAAATACTGCTGCAGCTTTTGAGAACTTTTTTCAAACTTGCTTCTACTATTAGATAGTAGGTTAGCATATTGCTTTATCTCATATGCTTTAGCTAAGATATCATTCAACTCAACCTTCTGAGCAATAGAAATAACCTGGTCAACAATTTTTTCAGCTAAAAAAGGCTCAGCTAATATTGCTAATTTATTTGCCTGCTGAATGAGAACCAAACACTCTACGTGCTTAAGAAGGCTTAACCGAATATGAGCCTCTGTTAACTCCGTAAAAAGCAAGCTGTTTAACAGTTTTTTTCGGAGCCTTGACTTTAGCATGCGGTAATTTGGAGTCACCTTTTTCTCTCCGTATAGTTTAAAGCATGCTTCTTCGTCTGATAAGGTTGAACTGCTTTTGATAAGTTGGAATAACCTTCCTTCAAGGCTAACATGATCCGTAAGATCTACTACAGGAAGAACCTTTGGATTATTGTTGTGGATAATCTTTGCCAGTCTTGTTAATTCTTGCATTGATGCTTGTTATATTCCTTCTTCCGTAAAATTAGTACCTCTTCTGGAGCATAGTTAATATTAAATTCCATAAATGCTCATACGGTACAATCTCAATCTCTGCATAAGCATCACCAGGCGCAGGCGTATCGCGTAACTTTTCGTAGTGCTTCAGGCCCTTTTTACGGCAACTTTCAGGTTCAAAATCTTCCGTTACTGCAAGTATAAGTAGTTTCAGAAAAAGTTTGCTCCTCAAGCTAAAAGAGTCCTTTAAATGTGTATGTACATACTTTTTCAAGCTCTCAATACGGTACAGCAACGCCTCTACATCCTGCTTCTGCAAGAAGTAGAAAAACTGAAGTATAAGTATTGCAACATTAAAGCCTTGCTTGTCTTTGCTGTACTCTGGAAGGGATATCAGATAAGGATTGCTTACCTTTTTTACATACAGGTTGCCATCTATGATAGAAAGATAGGCTTGGTACAGCTGCCAGCGTTCTTTCGCTACCGGTGATATTTTATTGTAGAAACTGTTACTAAAAACCTTATCTAGTAGTATGCTTGCCAATTCATACTTTTGTGAGTGCACAGCTAATAGGTGATAATTTTCTAAATATGCGAACCAGTTATTTGAGTTTTGGTTAAACTCATTAAAGTATTTTTCAGCATACAATAGGCCCTTTTCATACTTTGCAGCCTTTAGGTGTGCATAAACAAGCACATATTTGTTATAGCTGGCATCAAACCTTTGCCTGCAAACTTCTCCTGCTTCCAATAACTTTTCAGAAAGTACTGTCAACTCAACTATCTTCGAAAAGTTACCTATCAGTTCATTATACCAGATATATCCTTTATAATAGGCGTTAAAAGAGTCAAACGTTTTGCTTTTCTGCCACAGCATTTCCAGCTTCGCTACATCCTTCTCTAGTTGCGGCAAGTACTCCCTGCGCGACTTAACCGATTTATTTAGCTTTATTTTAATTAGCTGAAATAAACTTACACCCTCTCTTTCGTAAGATTTTCGCAGCATCAGTTCATCTAGCTCTTGTTTATACTTCTTAAAGCTTTTAAAAGCCCCCGATTCTGAACTGCAAAAAAGTAAAATTTCTAACGCTGCAATCTTAAAACTCGTAAAGTCGTATTCATTAGCTATATTGATAATCTTTCTAGCGTTAATCTCTGCTAGCTTATAATCGCTTTGTTTCAGAAATAAGTTGGCATGGTGGAGAAGCAAATGGCACTCCTGCTCGCTCTGCACATAAGATTTGATCTTTAACTTTTGATAATTAATTAAAAACAGGTTGTTGTAAAATTTCTTTTTAACCCTATGCTTAAGCATTTTGTACCTGACATCGTTCGGGTTAGAGTTGTAAAGATCTAATGCAGCTTCTTCATCTGATTCATAACTTCTTTGCATAAGCTTTTCAATGAAAAGCCCTTCTTTTCCTTTTAAATCTTTATCAGGCAAAGAACTCGAAACGCTATTGCAAAATGTTACGATTCTCGAAAGTGAAATTAACTCATTCATGGGTTAAAGATTAATGAAGCTACTTTATAACTATTATTTTAATTAAAATTCCTTAAAACATGGCGTTACCTTCTATATGCTTTCTTCACTATTTTTTTTAAAGATTTCAATTAACTTGCTAGCACATTTCCAAGGCAAATGTTACTTATTTACATTTTAAAAAAAATAAATGGCATAACACTTAGGTTGCTTCAGGTATTACGGGATGTCAATATAAGAAAGTACTCAGATATATCTATATAAGTCAAGTTACTTTTTTGATTAAACTTTCATTTAATTTAACATTTGATAATTTCATATTTGCAATACCATAACTTAAAAACCTAGAAAATATGTTATCAACTATTATCGCCATCATCCTTGCCCTAGCTACTGGTACAACACCAGCTCAGCCTGCAAAACAAGACCCTGCAAAAGACAAAACTGAAGAAGGAAAAGGTAAAGACAAGAGCACTACAACTGACCCTGCAACAATGTCTACATTCGGCGGTACTGGCCAGTGGACAGAAGGTTGATTTAAGTTTTAAATTAAATTTTCTCTATCTTGTCCTCAGTTAAATAGTACCTACCTGTGTATTTTAAATGAGGAAAGTAAGCTTACTTCTACCAGCCTTTTTATTTTTATTAAGCTTTTGCAGTCAGCCCCAACAGGACCTGAACGAGGTAAAAGTCAGACTGGCTAAAGAGCCTGAAACCTTGAGCCCTGTAAATTTTGCAGATGCTGAAGCCATACAGATTTTAAACCTGTTGTTTCAAAGCCTTTTGGTTGTTGACCTGGCAGAAGATAAATTAAAACCAGCGCTGGCGCTAAGCCTGCCCCAAATAACCAGGCAGGACTCGGTAACGCTGTATGCATTTGAAGTAAGAGAAGACGCCCGCTGGACTGACGGCTCACCCGTAACAGCAGATGACGTTGCTTTTACGTTGAAGGTGTTGAAAGCACCTTTACTTAACAATGAGCGCAATAAACCTCAGGTCGAATTCATTCGTGATATTAGGCTTGATACTACTAACCCCAGAAAGTTTGTACTTATCTGCTCAGGGTATGCTCCAGAAATGGAGCTCCTGACTGGAGATTTTTTTATACTACCATCTTACTTGCTCGACCCGGAAGGGTTGTTGGAAACGATACAGGTGGCGTCTTTAAACGAAGGCCTTTCCGAGCTTGAAAACAACCAAAACTTAAAAGCCTTTGCTGATAAGTTTAATGCTATCAATTTTAAAACCGATAATACTTATTTACGTGGTAGCAGTGGCTACCTTTTGGAGAGCTATGCACCAAGCCAACACCTTGTGCTGCAACGCAAGCAAGACTGGTGGGGCAACAAACAAGAGTTCTCCCACTTAAGCGCCTCCCCGGAACGCATCAGCTTTCACATCATCCCCGATAACACAACTGCCCTCCTGGCCTTAAAAAACCGCCAGCTGGATGTGTTGGAAAATATTCCGGCAGCAGAGTTTAACCAGTTAAAAACCGACAAGGAATTTACCAGCGACTTTGCGCTTTACACTCCGGATGCCTATGAGTTTACCTACATAGGGCTAAACAGCAGACTCCCTAAATTTGCAGACAGGCGCACAAGGCAGGCTATCGCTTATTTGCTGGATGTAGAAAGCATGATTAAGGTGTCGCAGCAGAACTATGCCACTCCTACAGCAAGTGTTATACCCCCAACGCTGAAAGAATTTTACAACACCAGCTTAGACTCAAGAGCATACAACTTGGCGCAGGCGGAGAGCTTGCTTAAAGCTGCCGGTTGGGTACGCGAGCAGAATGGGTGGTATAAGAGCATAAACGGGGAAAAGACACAGCTTACCATAGACGTTATTTATCGCGCCGGCAACACAAACTTCGAAAATGCTGCCCTCGTTTTCCAGCAAAGCGCGGCTAAGGCTGGCATCCCTGTTACCCTGCAAGCCATGGAAACCAGCCTCCTTTCCCAAAAATCCAAAGCGCATGAGTTTGACATGTTCTTCCGTTCATTAACAGGCAATCCATTCGTATTCAACTTTAAGGCGCTGTTTCATACTTCTTTTGCCGATCTGGGTGGCTTAAACTATACAGGCTTTGGAAACCAGCAAAGCGATAAGCTTTTAGATGCCATCAACGCAGCCGAAGCGCCCGCTGAGAAAGCCAGACTGCTTAAAGAACTGCAAGCAATGCTGCACCAGGAAGCTACTTTTATTCCGCTATACTACCAGAAAGAGAGAATTGCCGTCCACAAACGTTTCAGCAACACCAAAATTTCAGGCTTGTCGCCTAACTACGATGTAAGTTCTTTCACGCTGAAAAATTAACGGCACCAGATGCTGCAGTACATACTTAAGCGTTTCTTGCTGTCTTTGCCTGCACTCTGGCTGCTGGTTACGCTTGTGTTTCTGCTTAGCAGGTTATTAACCGGCACTCCCGGTGCAGAGCAGATATTGCAGGAAAACGGCGGATATTACAGCAAAGGAAGCGCTGCCGGCCGCGAGCAGGCATACAAAAGCTACCTCGAACGCACCGGCCAAAACCTCCCGCTATTTTATTTTTCTGTAAAAGCAAGCCCCGAACCTGATACGCTGCACCTGGTGTACCCTGAAAGCCATCGGGCTTTTCTAAAGAAACTATACTGGCAGTACGGCAACGCACAACTTGTAAACCAATACTATGCAAGTATAAGATCTCTGGAGCATGCATTAAGCCCAACCCAAGAAAGCGAGGCCCGCCTATACTTTGATATTCTTTACCGCACTACCAGCCCCGAAAGTATAAATCTTGCCATTGCACAGCTACCCCAATTAAATTTTGGCAACACTACCCACACAAACGAGCTTCGGGCTGCCGCTGCATTGCTCCTGGAAAACCAACAGGCGTTTGCTTACCTGGTGCCTTTTTGGCGGTGGCACGGCAGCAACAACCAATACCACATTTGGTTTACAAATGTACTGCAGGGTAACTTAGGAGTATCCTTACGCGATGGTAGGCCTGTAAGCACCATCCTTTACGGGGCTGTGGCTAATACCTGGTGGCATATACTGATAAGTATAGTGCTGGCCTTCGCGATTTCCTTTAAGTTAGGCATGCTGCTGGTGATGCCACAAAGTATAAAACTCCGAAAGGTGGTGCTTCCCACTCTTTTCATTATTGACAGTATACCTTTGTTTCTGCTGGCCTTGCTCCTGCTCGTGCTTTTAGCCACGCCATCTTTCCTGCAGCTTTTCCCGGTTTATGGTATGGGATATTATATTGCCGCCGGGGGAACGTGGCTGCAGCGCCTAAGCATATACGCACAATACATGGCCTTACCAGTTGTTTGCCTCGTGTTGGGTAACATACCATACTTAACCAGCCTCATTTATCGCTCTTTTTCTGAAGAAAGCAAGAAGGACTATGCCCGGACAGCCAAGGCAAAGGGTATGTCGCCAAGGCAGGTTATCAGAACGCAACTGCTCCGTAACACCCTGCTTCCTGCCATTACAGTATTATCTGAAACCTTGCCGGCACTTGTGGCGGGGGCTGTTATCGTGGAAACAATCTTCGCTATACCAGGCATGGGGCGGCTTATGGTTGAAGCTGTTTTAGCAAGAGATTACCCTGTTATAATAGCTGTGGTTATGTTGGTAGCCGCCTTCCGGGCTGTATCTTACCTGCTCGCCGATGTGTGCTACAGCCTGGCTGACCCACGCATAAAACACGCTGCCTCATGATACAGCTACGCAAGGACCTGATGCAGCTGTGGCACCAGCAACTTACCTTTAAAATTGCGGCATCATACATAGGAATTCTCCTGCTGCTCATAGTTGCGCTGCCTATACTTCCGGTAACTTACAGCCCTAACGAACTGGACCTGCAGCATACTTTTGCAAAGCCATTTACCTCAGGATCCGGTGCCCCACATTGGCTTGGTACAGATGTTTTGGGCAGGGATGTGTGGGTTAACATACTGTATGGCGCGCGATCTGCGTTTCTGATAAGTTTTCCGGTTATGCTGTTTTCTACGGGCCTCGGACTTGTTTTAGGAATAAGCGCAGGGTATTTTGGAAATACAGGCTTAAAGGTTAGCCGTGCAGCCATTGGGGTTATACTACTGGCACTGCTATGCATAGCTTACTATGGCTTATACTTGCCGCTAAGTTTGGTAGAGACAGGACTGCCTCTAAAGTATACCTGGTACAGTTTGCTTGTGCTGCTAGTATTGCTCCTGCTGCTTTACAAAGTGGCTCTACCGCTTCTAAAAAAGTGGCGTTTTGCCGCAACCAGATTCAACCTGCCCCTCGATTATTTGGTATTGCGCCTTACAGAAGCTTTTACAAGCGTACCAAGGCTGCTGCTTATATTGGCACTTGTTTCTTTTTTACAACCATCGGTGCTGTTACTTTCCGGTATTTTCGCAGCCACTTTCTGGACCTCTACTGCACGGTTGGCAAGGGCAGAAACCTTAAAGATCAAACAATTGCCATACTTTGAAGCAGCCCATAGCCTGGGTGCGCGCCGCATGCGGTTACTTACCAAACATGCCTTACCAAACATGCTGGGCCCCATAATAGTCACGTTTACATTCAGTATAGCTGGCCTGCTGGCACTAGAGTCTACGCTTTCGTTTTTAGGAATAGGCGTGCCGGGTACATTCGTAAGCTGGGGCAGAACTATAGCGGGCATTCGCTCCAATACGGCAGCCTGGTGGCTTGTAGTATTTCCTGGGGCTGCACTTGCTACTACGGTGTGGGCCTTACAAACTATCAGTTACCATCTCCTTAATCATTTTGAGAGCAAAAGGTAACTTCGCAAATGTTACCTTTTTAGCTTTTTAAGCAAACTCAAATCACATCTCCCCATCTACAACACAGTAACAACAAGGTATAATTCAATAATATCATGCATTCTCTTTCGTTTTTTAAATAAATAACAGCATAATAACGCATTAATCTATGTTACTTCAGAGCGTTATATTTCCTGTATCTAGAAGTGTATACCTGTTATCATTGTATCAAATAAGACCCCAAAACCCACGACCCATGAACAGAACGTTGAACCCTTTTGCCCAGCACCCGGCAACTAATTGTTATGGTAACGCATGTATAACATTGTCGACTGCCAAGAAAACGCAGCTACAGGAAGAAGAGGTCTTTGATTTCTCGACTATAGATGGCGGTGTAATTACACACAATGCCGGTGCAACAGCTATTAGCAATGGCGCAGGAATTTTTATTGGAGAATATTTCGTAGGTGTTAGCGACAATTACCAGTCGATCAGCAACCTACCATTTGTACGCTACTAGAACCACATTAATAGTTCTATAAACCCCTTGATAATTGGTTAGTTAATTTGTTGGTTGTTTGTGTTTAGATTAAGCTAAATGCTCTATAGTCCCCTCTATAGGGCATTTGCTCTTTTATAGCCTCCGGTATAAACAGCCAATCCATTGCCTCCTCCTTCTCCCGGAAGGTTCTCATCCTAAAGCCATACTGCTGCTCATAGTCGATGGCACTAATGATGCCTGTTACAATATGCTGCTGAATAACGGTAGGGCAAGCCAGGCGCGCAAGTCTTTTTATACCTGTGCTGGCAAGCAATGGCATCACAAAAGTTCTTACCCACTGTTCGTCGGTTATTTTAAACGCATTAGATAACCTGCTATCTACCAACAGGTAATCAATTGCTTTATCGTTTAGTATAGCGGCTATTTCTTTAAATGCTGCTTGAATTTCTGAGGAAGGTATAGCACCGTGCCATACAGTCTCTAGCAAGCTTAGGGATGCGCTGTATTTGCAGGTATAATACGTACTTTCTATAAAGTATGACATCGTTTGTTATAACACAACAGATTATACTTACGCAATAAAAAAAACTTAATCCAGCCTATTTACTATATAAAATCATACTTTTACCATAATTAATCCTGAAAAGTCATTCATATTTACTCCTGCTCTAGTTAATACCTTGCGATATTTCTGGTTATATGTGTCTTACTAGATAACTTATTTAAGTTATAGCAGTATACTTTTACTAATTTTATTAGTATTAAATATTATAAATAAAGTATATTGCAGCCATAAAACTAAAATGAATAGTAAATGATACTCGAAACTGTAATGCGAAACGCCAATGGTACTGTTTTCGGGAAAGCATATTACCCTGACCTGGAAGATGATATAGAACTGACATTGTTCGGGAACAGGGTTCCCTGTGGCTTTCCGTCGCCTGCTGCAGATTATATAGAGGAAACCATTAACCTGAACAAGCACCTTATCCGTAACCCTTCCTCCACTTATTTTATTAAAGCCAGCGGCGAGTCTATGCGCGAGGCCAGCATCCGGGATACAGACCTGCTGATAATAGATAAATCCATCAAGGTAAAACATGGATACCCCATTGTGTGCTGGTACAACGGGGGGTTTACTATAAAGACCTATCGGAAAGAAAACGGCAAAATATACCTTGAGCCTGCCAACCCTGCCTATGAAAAAGTAGAAATAACAGAGGGCATGGATTTTACTTTCTGGGGTGTAGTGTCTTATTCTATCCATAACTGCCTGAGCAAATTAAGATGATAGCCCTGGTAGACTGTAATAACTTTTATGCATCCTGTGAGCGCGTATTTAACCCGGCACTCAGAAACAGGCCTGTGGTGGTGCTAAGCAACAATGATGGCTGTGTTATTGCCCGGTCCGCGGAAACAAAGGCCCTTGGTATAAAAATGGGCGCGCCATACTTTATGATAAAAGAGCAGGTAAAGCAACATAACATTGCGGTATTTAGCAGTAACTATACTTTGTATGGCGATATGAGCAACCGGGTAATGAAAACCCTTGCCGAATTTACCCCTAACCTGGAAGTGTACAGCATTGATGAGTCTTTCCTGGACTTAGGCCATTTCTACAACAAAAACCTGCACCAATATGCCCAGGAGATTAAGGATACTATACTTAGCTGGACTGGCATACCTGTAGGCATCGGTGTTGCCAAAACAAAAACCCTTGCCAAAATTGCCAATAGGCTGGCAAAAAAAAGTAGCAAGGCGATGGGCATATTAGTATTACAGGAGCCAAGACATATAGAGGTAGCCTTGAAAAGAACGGCTGTGGAGGATATTTGGGGCATTGGCAGGCAGCATGCCAAACTGCTTAAAAGCCATAACATTGCTACAGCCTACGACCTGGCCCGCCAAAGTGATGCCTGGGTAAGGAAAAACCTAACAGTAGTAGGCCTCAGAATGGTAAAAGAGCTGCGCGGCGAGCCGTGCCTGGACCTGGAAAAAATTAGCCCGGCCAAGCAAAACATCTGCACCTCCAGAAGCTTTGGCCGCCCTGTAAAAGCACTCAGCGACTTGCAGGAGGCAACGGCTCTTTATGCTTCGAAATGTGCATACAAGCTGCGTAAGCAAGGCAGTTGCGCGAGTGTGGTTTCTGTCTTTATCACTACCAACAGCTTTGCCGACACCAAACAGTACTATAATTCCAAAACCATACACATCCCCACTCCCACCAACAGCGATTTACACCTGATACAGTATGCTAACCTGGCGCTGAGCAGTATTTATGAGGAAGGGTATATTTATAAAAAGTGCGGAGTAATCGTTTCGGATCTTGCACCTGAAACCGCCCTGCAGTTAGACCTGTTTGACGGGCCAGAAACCGGAAAGCACAAAGACTTGATGCACACACTAGACAACCTGAATAAAAGGTATGGACAGGCTATAGTGAAATCGGCAGCGCAAGGATCAAACAAAGCAAGCTGGCTTTTAAGAAAAGAGCATATCTCGCCCTGCTATACTACCAGGCTAAGCGATGTAATTACAGCAAGGTTATAGACCAATTTTAAGAATGCAGGTGATTTAGCAGCCCTGCATTTTTTACATAAAGCAAAAGGAAACGCAGCAAAGTACCTGCAGCCCAAAGGTTAGATCCTCCTTTTAAACTTGTCGTTAATAACCCCGACCAGCCTGCTTACCTTCAGCATCCGCTCCAAGATTGTTCTATATTGGCTAGCGCTGAAATCCCTTGCAACACGCACCTTCTTCTGCACTAAGTGCATACTACAAGTACCTATTTTTACCCCACTATACACTTAAAAAACCGCATTGTTAGTTTAGAAACAAACATAAGTGCATACTTTGCTATTTTCACCTTCCTTTTTTATACCTGCCCCTGCCACCATAACCTTACCACAACTAAACCTAACCTCCAAAATAAAAATATTACAATAAATTCGTAACATCTAATACATGTTTACAGCTTTATCACAATCCCAATACAAATATTTAATAGTAAATAAGATATATTCATAAAATGTATCACAATTTTAAGCTACTACACTAAGGCATGTCTAAGGCTATCGTAACTTACAACAAATCTAAATTAGCACCTATATGGTATAAACCTAAAATCACTTAATGCTTGGTTTGAAGATGAGGATTTTCAGAAGGAATTTGGCAACTACCGTGGTAAAGTATTAAGTCCACGCCAGGTAAAGGTAATTGTAAAGCATTTTGGGCCTTTTGAGGGTTATAATGGAGATGTAGATTTGTAAAAGATGTGTAGTGAACGAAATTATTTATACCTCTAATTTCTGCTACCAAACCCAAACCAAACAGTCACCAAACTGGGAGCAAATTGTTAACCACCCTCATAGCAAACATAAATCTAACCAGTTTCACTACAGTTTGAAAGAGTTTTCACTAAAAAGCGCATGAGCGAGACTTACATCAAGTAAAAAGAAACACGCTACAGTATCTTCACCAGATTACCGAAGACTTTCCACCCTACTCATTTATGTCCTCCTAAACAAAAAGGCCTCTGAAATTACTCAGAGGCCTTTTTGTTGAATTAGGATCCAAACTATTTAAGACGGTAAGTTAAACCAACTGTAGTGTTAAATGAGTTAGATGGCTGCTTAAAGCTTTCTGTTTCTCCATCGTACTCTACTTTGTATTCTGGTTTAGTTGAAAGAACATCGAATTCAGCTCCTACTCCAAACCTGCCAAAATCATAACGTAGTCCTCCACCAATACCAACTGCTAGTGAGCTATTCTTTGCAGCCGATTGCTCAAATTCATATGAGCCATAAGCTGTTTCTACAGAAGTAAACTTAAATGCGGCAGACTTGTTGAAGGCTGTTCCGAAGCTACCTTTTGCATAGAGCGTAAGGTTGTTTATAGGTGCTTGCAAGTAGACATTGCCTAGTAGCATTACAGATCGCCAAGATTCAGCCTCTGCTGATTTAATGAACTCACCATCTTCACCAATGAAGGCATCGATATCAAATGGGTTGTTTCTCCATCCTAATGTAGCACCTACTGCAATGTTCTTATGAACATCGGCGGCATAAGCCAAAGAAACCAATGCGCCCGTTTTTGCATAACCAGCTTCATCGTCACTTTCTTTCGTGCTTTTAAATACACCTGTAGGGCTAGCAGCACCAATGTTTAAAGTGAATCTGTGGTTCGTTTCGCTGAGGCCCTGTGCTTTTGCAGCTGTAAAACCAAGGCAACCTAATGCCGCAACGAGTAATAATTTTTTCATAAAAGTGGAATGATTAAATAATTAAAAGTTTGTTTTTTCTAAAAGTTGTGCAAAATACAGGTCATATATTTAACATCTAAGATATTTAATATACTACTTGCCAAATTCTGGAAACTTCCGGTATACCTCCCCTTTTCTTATCTGCCCCAACTTTACCATGTAATTATAGGTCTGGTCAAGTGAAGTATGGCCGTTCTGCTCCTTTATGGCTATTAAATCCTTGGTGGCCTGGTACAAATTGATGTTGCCGGTGTGCTTGTAGCCATATAAAGTATACTCCTGGTATGTCATTCCCAATTCCTCCAGCACGGCTCTGTGCCGCAGGTAAAAGTATATCTTGCCGACATGCTCCGTGCCTGGTACGCCCTCCCTTGTAAATATAAAGTGTTCAGGCGGGTACGAACGCAGCTTATGTTCCTGTATCAGTTTCTCTAATGCAGGAGGAATGAAAGCATGTCGCCCTACTCCTACCTTAGATCGGCTTGCCGGTATAAAGATCGTTTCTTCCAGTATATCCTTTACCTGCAACAGCCGCAGCTCACGCGCAGGCCGTGCAGCGGTGTAATAAAGAAAGTTGATAAACAGATAAAGCTGCTTGTCTCCCTTTTTTAGTATGTGCTTCTTTATCTGCTTTAGTTGCTCATTAGAGAAGGGCACATGCTTATTCGTATGCACCTTTTTCTTTTTGATGATCTTCTGTACTGGGTTGTGCTTCTTCTTGATAGCGCCATCCTCCACCAGCGCATTGTAAATCCTGTTCAGGTTAGTATGATAGTTGTTATAGGTTTTGTTAGCTACCCCTATTTCCTCCACTCCGTTTCTGATTACCACCTTCTCCAGTTTCAGGTAGTTAAAAAACGACTTGGCGACTTCCCCTGTAAAATCAATAACTCTTATATCCGCTATCTCCTGGCTATCCAGCCACGGGAACATCGTGTTTTTCAAGGTGCCGTAACCGGCAATGGTGTTGGGGCTAAGGGATGATTTGTTTTCGGCGATATAATTTTCAATGGCCTTTTTTAATGTCAGGCTATCTTTATTAGCCTTGGGTGCAAACGTGGTTTGTGACTTAGTTGCGGTTTTTGGGATGACGTACCCCTTTTGGAGTTTGCTGTTGATTGCTTCTATAAGCTGTGCCGCACGTTGCTTTCGCTCGCCAACCGTGCTGAATTGATTAATGTTGAAATCACGTATAAGGCGCACCTTCTTCTGCTTCTCATCATTCCAAACCCAAAACGTGACAGACCACCTGCCATCAAGATCAGGTTTGTCCTCCCCTTTCTCGGGATGATGAGTGGGTTTTGTGCCGCGAATAGTGTCACAACCTATTCCTTAGCCATAAAAAAAGGCCTTACACTATGGTATAAGGCCTTTTTGCAGAGAGCAAGGGATTCGAACCCCATCACTAACACTTGTATATCAACACCTTACAATTATTTTCTCAGCCTACTCACCGAATTACGCACCGCCTAATTTATTGCGGATTAAGCTGCAAATACTATGAATTAAATTTAATAAAATTTTTTAAACTTTTCAACTTTCCCTGGCACTAGAAAAGGCAATAGGTTATTAACATCTCATCTCATACAAAGTGTATTGTTTTTTCGTTCGATTCCCCTCTGATCTACTAAAAAGCCCTTCAGTTAATACTGAAGGGCTTTTTTATGTACTCCGGACACTATTCGTACGCTAAAGATTAAAACTGTAGCCTCTCAATCATACTCATTCCGCCCTTGCTTTTGATCAGTAAATTTAAAACATAAGTTAATTTTCATCCTGATTGGCCGCTTAAGAGTTAGTTCCTACCAACATATATAAGACCTAGACAAGTACACGATAAAGGCCAACATAGCATGGCATAGTTGACATAAGCAGGTGGAGCTAAGGGCAGAGCTACTGGAAAAGCTCATCGAAGTGGCTGAAGGGTAATTCGACTTTGAGATCTGAATAAGTCTTCACCTAAACAATCAAGTGACTGGCACCGGAAAAGAAACGAGCTTCAGCTAATCCTGCCAGCTGTTCAGATACTCTAGGTACACACTCAGAAGGGGACCTCTCCTCCCTCAAGCAATACTTATGTCAAGGAATCAATCGGTCTTTACGCAGTTGAGCGAAAAGATCAAAGAATGACTCATCCGTTCGCTGATAGACAGCAAAGCCCAATTCACGGCTCATCGACATGTCGGTCATTACCTCTATTGGCCGGCCCAGGTCCAGGTCAGTATGCCAGGCAGAGGCAAGCTTGCTTAAATCAGGTTCTACTAATCCATACCGCTTGGCAATTTTATGCCAGATATGGGCATCATTTGCAAGTTCAGTTTCCGGGGGATGAATACTCCCGTCAAAATCCAAGGCTTCTACGCAGAACCAACTTGCAATGCGGGGCCACAACCATTTCCAATGGAAATAATCCCCATTGACTATATTAAAAGCTTCATTATGGACTGCTCCCGTAGTTGCGGCCCACACCAGCTGCTTGGCCAGCACACGGGCGTCTGTCACATCCGATAGTCCGTTCCATTGAGCGTCTGACCCAGGAAATCGGAACGGGCGATTCGTTTCCCTGCAAATGGTGGCGTAAACAGCCAGGGTAGTCCCCAGGTTCATCTGGTTGCCTACTGCTTTTCCAATAACTGTGTGCGGGCGGTGAATGCTCCAGGTAAAGCCATTTCGCTCAGCATCGGCTCCCCTTGCCTGCACATGTGTCGGATACCGCCATGTTGCTACAGCGATGCTGCAAACTGATGCTGGACACGGGTGGAAATATTTCAGTAAAACAAGTGCTGGAAAAGCCGGGTTCCTCACCACGGCTGCTTCAAAAGCGCTTCAAGGACGCTGTCGGGCTCAGCCTAGAGGAATACCTGAATATTATCCGGCTGCGCGAATCCGTTAACCGAATTGGCTATCCCGAAACTCCTATCCCGTCCATGACGAAACTTGCCCTGCCGTATGACAACTACGACCAAGCGCATTTCACCAATGCCTTCCGGCAAGTCACCCGCACCACACCAGGCAAGTTCAAGCCAACAGAGTACCTGCAGTCACTTAAAAAGTGATAGCAGGAATTTTCACCCCCCTGCTATCATATTGATTTAAACCACTTTCACCAAAAAAATCTACTCACCGAGCTACGCACCGAAAAATTTTGTGCCATTTAGCTGCAAACGCTACAGCTTAAAAACACGTAAAATATTCCATATTTTCAACATACCTCAAAGTTTCAGTCATACCAGCCACCCTAACGTTTTTAAGACTTTGTCAGCATAAACTGCATGTATTGTTTATAATATCAAAATTTAAGAATTGGTATGCATTGCCACATCGATACAAAAAGAGCAGGTGTACGGGCAGCCAACACTATCAGGCATGGCATCATTTTAAGAAAATAAATTTTTCTTAAGAATAGGTTCTATAAATTCCCGCCGCTCTTTTGCCCCTAGAAAGGGTACTGCCTGCCTCTCAGCGGAAAGATGTTTCCCTCCGACTAAGGCAGAAGTAACAAGCCCTGCCCTTTTGCGTGCTTTTGAATAATGGCCTGCTGTGGCATGTAAACCTTGAGGATTCCCGGTTAATCTAGCTTCAGAATAGCTTTCTTTGCACCGCCTGATAGAGCTGCGTTGACGTGTGGAGTCTGCTTTCCTTTAACCATGTGCCAGGGAGTTCAGCTCCTGCCTATTACCCCGGGCCTATGCCTTACTAGTCCTGAAACTAAAGGTTCTACTGCCCACCAGCCCTGTTTAGCTCCTCGAGTTTTGTATTTCGTAACTTTGATTTAAAACTCTGCCCTCTTTGAAAGTTATACCTCAAGGTAAGCTTTATACTTTGCATCATAAAATAATTCTCGAATGAAAACACATTACCGTTGTAGCTGGCGTCACCGCGCGCTATCCGTGTCCTGAAAATATCGGTAACACCCAGCGTCACATCAAGTCTTTCATCCAGAAATGGTTTTTTTAGGCCTGCATCCAGCCACCACTGGGTTTTAAATGTGTAGATCCCGTATGTTGACGGGGAACTGTACGCTGCCGTTGCCTGTAGCTGTATCCCCAGCGGCAGCAGCACATTGTGCGTGGATTGAGCTGTTAACGTAAATTGTCTATTCTTCAGCACCTGTTCCTGCAGCAGGATGCTATTACGCTGCTGGCTGGCCACTAGGCTATTGCTGACATCCCAGCCCTTTAGAACCTTCACCGGTACAAGCAGCGTGGCGCTAAAATTCTCGGCCTTATCAATGTTACGTTCCTGGTAGATGGTGGTGTTGTCCTCGGAGTTCTGCTGCGGCACCTCTGCAAAAAAGTCCTTGGTATGGGCGTAGCCCAGTACAAGGTTGTAAGTATTCAGCAGCGTCTGTATCACCTGAAAAGAGTTTGTGTATTGGGGCCTCAAATTCGGATTGCCCTCTGCCCAACTGTAAGGGTCCTGGTAAAATATAAAAGGATTCAGGGTGCGGTAGTTAGGCCTGTCCACTCTGCGGCTATAGTTGTAAGATATTTTATAGCCTTCACTTACCTGATGCGTTAGAAAAAAGCTGGGGAAAAGGTCGAAGTAGCTTTTTGTGATATTTTCACCCCCGTTGACTGGCTTGCCCTTACCCCATGTTTGCTCTCCTCTAAGGCCTGCCTGTAAACGCCAGTTCTCGTTTATACTTGCGCTGAAGTTCGCATAGCCGGCCAGGATGCTTTCGGTGTAGCGGTAGTTATTGCTTCTTTCCTCATCCAATTCCCTGTTATTCTCCTTTTTGGCGTCTGCTATGTAAAAATTGAGTTGGTTACCAGACTCCACATGGCTGACTTTGCCCCCCAATTCCAGCTTCATTTTTGGCAGTAGCGTCATCCCAAAATCCCCGTTAGCCGAATAGATGGTATAGTAACCTGGATTGTAGGTTGTGATCAGTTCATCTCTTGTGGCATTCGTGTTCACCTCAAGAAAGTTGTTTTCGTAGCGGGCATCATTGTGATTATCCAGTTGTATATAGTCCAGGTTAAACGAGAGGCTTGTACCGCTGGTATCCAACAGCCCATTGTAATGTAAGTTTATCGCGCTACTGCTGTTGGTTATGTCATTAAAATTACCCGCCTTCACAAAGGTATGGTTTCCCTTTGCATTATCGTTTACATCGGTATCGGAGTAAAAGGCACGGTTAGTGGCATTACGGCTCAGGTTTAAAACGGCGCCGATGCTGTGGTGCTGGTTCAGGTCATAATCGGTGCCCAGGCGCAATGCCGGGTAGTAAGTAGACATGCGTTCGTTTCTAAGCTGGTGAAAGCGGGCATCCGCTCCCGCCTCATGAAACTCCCGTACCATGATTCCCTCGCGCAGGCGCGGTCGCTCCGCCACGTCAGCATGCACAAACGAGCTCCAGTTGCCTTTCTTGTAGTTCAGGTTTACTCCGCCATTGTAACCCGATGCCTTGTTGTATTGATATCCGCCATACACACTGCCGTTCATTCCCTGCCTTGTGTTCTCCTTCAATTTTATATTAATGATGCCTGAACTACCCGCAGCTTCATACTTTGCCGATGGATTGGCAATGACCTCTATACTTTTTACGCTCTCTGCCGACATCCCTTCCAGCATGCTTTGCAGCTCTTTCCCGGAGAGGTAAGTAGGCCTCCCATCAATCAGCACGCGTGCCCCTGCCTTTCCATTAAGCTGTATCGTGCCCTCCTGGTCTACCCACACGCCCGGAGACTTCTCCAGTACCTCGTAGGCTGTGCTGCCTGCCGCAAGCGCCGTACCCTCAATGCTCACCACCAGTTTATCGGCCTCCACCGAAATGGCAGGACGTAATGCTCTGACCGTTACCTCGTTCAGCATCTTGGCATCCTCCTGCAGCCTTAGCACCCCAAAGTCTTTATGGCCCCCGCTGCCAGTTACATCAAAAAGTCCTGTATGGGTTGTCTTAAACCCCAAGGCTCCGAGACGCAGCAGGTATTTGCCCACGGTAGGTGCGGCAATGGTAAAGCTGCCATCGGCTTCGGTGATGGTACCCGTGAGAACCGTAGAGTCCGTTGCCTGTAATAAAGCCACATTGGCATAGCCTAATGGGTTTGAACTTAGGTCTTGTAACCTGCCAGTTAATTGGGCAGAGGCCGTGCCTGTTGAAAAGAGCAACAGGACATACATAAATGATAATAGCTTCATCATGAGGTATTGTAAAAGCTAGAAAGGGGTACCATAGACAGAACAGAAAGCAGTCCTGTTATCCTATCCTCTCAAGCCGGAACATCAGCTCCAAAGGGAGGTACTGCCTATCCGGCAAAATTTAATAGTTCGTTTGGGTAGCGCGCGAAATCACCATCACCATATCCAGGAGATAGGCTTCTGAAGGCCTCTTCAGAAGTCGGAAATTATCCGTGTTAAACTGCATGGCAACGGCTATATTCAAATCAGGAAAGTAGGCAGCGTCTGTTACATAGCCGGGAAACCAGCCACTATGGCCATAGCCCATGCCAGCATGGCCTCCGGGTCTTAGCTGCATGGCCAGGCCGTATTGATGGTTTTTACCAGTATTGGCGGCTACTCCCTGACGCATTTCTGCACGCAGGGCAGGTGAAATAGCCTTAAAATCATAATACGCTTTCGCCCAGGTGGCCAGGTCTGCCGCGTTTGAGACAAACCCCCCCCCTGCCCATTCAAACTGCGGATTAAGGGTTAACACTCCCTTTCGAACCATAGCTCCCTCCACCGGAAAAGGGCCACCTGCCCGAGTGTAACCAACAGCCAGCTTGGCGTACGATCGCTTAGTGGATGGTTCTGTGGCCGTCAAACCGTAGGGCTTGATCAGATCAGACTTTATTTGGTCATACATTCTGCGGCCGCTTATTTTCTCCAGGATGTAGCTGAACAGGATATAGTTGGCATCTGCATAACTAAACCCGGTCCCTGCTTCAAACAGGGCCTTGCGGTCAAAAATGTAGGCAAGAAGCTCAACCGGCTTCCAAGTATGTGTCGGGTTACTTTTTAACCGCTGCATAAAATCCCCATGCTCCAGATACTCTTCTATACCGGATGTATGATTGAGTAGCATCCGCATGGTAATACTTTGGGCATTGGGTATCCTGTTGAACCAGGGCTCATGACCTATGTAGTTTGCGATCCTGTCATCCAGCTTAAACAGCCCTTGTTCTGCCAGCAGCAAGGCCGCTGCGGTAAACAGGGTTTTCCCGTTGCTGCCTGACAGCATCCTGTGATCCGGTTGCATCGGGGCTCCGGTAAGGGAGTCTGCTGTACCTGTGGCAATGGCGATGCGCTCCCCATTTGGCAGTACGGCTGCAAACGTAGCCCCAGGAAACCCATTAGCCCTTTGCATAGAATCAAGCTTCCCTTGGAGTTGCATTTTCAATACTGCGGTTTGCGCAGGTGTTTGCGCAGACACATGAAAATAGCAAGCATAAAGTAACAGCAGCAACAATGTGATTTTGCGGTTCATCGTGTTTTGTATTTTATTGTTTTGCTTAGTGTATTTCCATTCAGGTTCATTGCCGTAAAGCGCACCTTCTGATTCCCTTATCCATACCACCTTGGTGGCCCCAAGTGGCAGCAACACCGACAGACAACGGAGCTTTATAAGTTGTTTCTGCAGCCAAAGAACGTACCCTGTGTGTAAAGCTTAAGCCCTACAGAAGGCAATCAGTCTTTTATATGACATTAAAGTAACAGCTTTCAGCCCGGCTTCTACTTGTATTATCCTGCCATTTCATGTCTTGACTGCTACCTTAATCTGTCACAGGCCCACATCAGGATGCAAATAAGACAGCAGGAAGGTCCCATGGCTGCACCACCGTACTTTTATCCGGCGACTAATCCGCAGTATTTAGCAGCGCAACGCTACATGCTTTGAAAATATCATGGCAAGACGGGAGCTTAAATTCCGGATACCTGCCAGCGGAGTAGGCCATTACGCTTCCGAATCAAGTAGCCGGGAAATGAACAAGGACGGGGAACAAAATAAATGCGGTTAAGTTCACAGCTGTAAACCCGGTCGTGAAAATGGTTTGCCTGATAGTGCCTGTGTTTCCTAGCACCAGGCAGGCACTACCGCAACGAGTCGGAAAACGAAGCATTCTTACATCAATCAACGGAATGTTTTCGTCCATTTTATACCTTCCCGCTACGGTAGTTTTCACCTTAAAAAACAGTTAATGAAAGGAGCTAAAACTTTCGCTTGCTTTTACCTCCTCCGTACTACTGCTACAAAGTAAGGGAAAATTGAAGGCTGCGTGTTTGTACAATCCTGACGTTTTACACCTAATGATGCTATAACTCTTACAATCTTGCAAAAGAGGGGGAGAGGCTCTCAAGTGGGGGGTAAAAATTGATCTGTTGTAAAGGCAGGTGCTACCTATTGTATTTCGTGGGCGCTACGCCAGTAATCTTCTTAAAGGCATTGCTAAACGCAGCCAAGTCTGAGAAATTAAGCAAACAGGCCACTTCACTCCAGCTCATTCCTTTTTTGCTTAGCTCAAGACTCGTTTCAATCCGCCTGCGCACCAGGTAATGGTAGGGGCTCACTTGGAAACACTCCTTGAACAGCTTGTAAAATCTGAACTCCGAAAGGCAGCACACGTCGGCAACTTCCTTTATACCGATGTCAGAGAAGACACTATCATCCAGCATTTCTTTTCCTATCAACAGCCTATGGTACAACTCTTTCCGAGTGGACAACTTGGAAAGCCTCAACCTATAGTAAGCAAAAATAAACGCAAGATTGTCCTCCACCAGGAGCGAGATCAGGTCGTAAATTAGCTCCATGGCAGGCTTTTGAATCGCAGGAGATAAAGACACCATTATGAGTTCATTTAATAACTGTTGCATCCGTGCACTCGCTATGGTCTCCCGCACAAACAATTCTGGAGAAAGCAGATACCGGTTTACTTGCCTGTATCCCTCCAAGTCATCCGGGCAAAGCACTTGGTGCAACACCTCATTTACAAGCTGCATGTTTAAGTCAACGCACATCCCCCATGTGGTGACGTTCTTGATGACGACTTCCATGGATGGAACAGATTCATTGACTAGCAGATACTTCCCGCCGCATACTTTGTAGGGTTTGTTGTGAAACCAGTAAGTCTCCAGTCCCTCCGCCGTGAACTTTAAGGCAAGCCCCCTGGGACGCAATTCGGACTCCAAGCTTGATGAGAGCGTGCTCATGATGCAATTCTCACTCTTAATCGTTTCCAGCACGCCACAGTTGTTGTCGTTTACGTGCAGTATCTCACAGTTTCCTGTATAGATAGATTGTGTCGGGTCAGAAAAACGTGGTTCCATTTACTTCCCTTTTATAGTACATAAAGCCATTTGCTATTACATACATTCTACTTGCTTTGCGAATATAAGATTATAAAAATGCCAGAAAATCGCAATATAAAACAAACTAAAACAAATTAGTTTTGACAAATTACTTTAACAGGAACAAATAGGGTCGTTGGTCCCCTGAGACGCGTACCGGGGCTGGCCCCTAGGGTAGCATACCCGACAAGCAAACTTAATTACCCTGTAGCCCATGAAGCTTTCAAGACACATTTTTAGATTAATATGGGAAAAACTAAAAGGTAAAACCTGCACCGTGAAAAAACGACGGCACCTGTAGGCCTTTGTACTCCCACTGAAGATTCCTTAAACTATCCTGAGCTGCATGCAGCAAGAGAAAGGCTTTCTGTAAAAGGAGACTTGTTGCCGGTTGCTTTCTCAGTAGGTCCCTATGCACCCACACATCCTGTTGGTACTCTTTAAAAGAACGAACGCTATGAAAAAATTCAAAAAAATACTCTTTATTGACGATGACCCCATTGCCACTTATTTTAACAAGTGCCTCATTGGTAAGTTAAATCTGTCACAGGAAATTGAAAGCACCGCAACAGAGCAGGAAGGATTAGCCTGGATTCAGACAAACTGCCGCGGTCCTTACAAGGGCAAAAAGCATCAGGGGCAAGTGCTGATTTTCTCTGACCTGACCATAACGGCCATGAACGGCTTTCAACTGATCAATGCAATTAGGGAGTTAGAGCAAAAAAAGGAAATTCAGGCACCCTTTCTCTATTTTCTGACTTCATCCGAGCTAACAGAGATGTTTACAGCCTGTGACACCTCCTTTGTGCATGGTTTCCTTTCCAAAAACTTATCAGAGGATGATATACACCTCGTGCTTTCTGAGGACAAGCAAATCGTTATGCAGCTTTGACGCCAGGATACAGGGAGGCATAATCCCCCTGCCCAGAACGTGCTACAAGAACAGAGTTATAGAGGCGGCGGCCCTTGAGACAGGGAGCCTCAGCGCTGCTCCGCGCTAGCTTGCAAGCTATAACCGCCAAAACAGTCGGGAAAGACCGTTGAAGGCTCTTCTCTTTGCCTCTACTTGAATAAACCCGTTCTGCAGGAGCTTTTGCTTTAAACCCGCGCTGTCCAGACTGTTAAAGGGCCTGTAAGTCAAATAGCCCTGCCTGTTGCGAAGGGGGCCTGCGTAGCTGGGGATTCCGAGCATCTCCATAGACTGTAACAGCGAGGCAAATAAACGTTTGTCACATGTTTTCAGGATAAGCCTTTTAAACTTGTCCATGCAAAGGGACGTTTCCCCCCCGCTTGCTGACAGCGCTAAGGTAACAAATCCATTTTCCAGGGTATCAGGTAAATTACGTTGAATAAAAGAAAGAAGCGTCGGGCCATCTGTTATCCATTCTTCCTTCTCGCTTCCGCAGGCGCTGCCAGTTTTTAGGGAAAGGTGTCCTCTGTCTACCCCGCGCAATTGAGCAGACAAGCAAAAAAACACATGCTCCAGCATGCCCACGCCCAATACCAACCTGAAGGTATAGGTGCCTGCCGCATCGGGCCCATCGGCTCTGAAAGACTGCTGTGCCGATTCCAGGTCTAAGATACCGTTTGTGGCGCCTTTAACGATGCCGGTGGGGCAGATAAATATCTTTTCCCCGGCACTTTCAGGAAACGTGTGCAGCCCCCTTCCTACAAAGACGTCTGCTGATAAACGCTCGGTGGGCATGGACAGTTCGGTTACCCCTGCCATAGGCAACAGGGAGGCTTCTACTGCCTGGCAGTCTGTTAACCCAATCACCCTGGCGCAGTCATTTGCTTTATGAATAGCAATGCCCAGGTGCTCCCCATAGCTATAAAAGTCGGCTAACGCGCTCACTTCTTGTCCCACGTTTCCTTTGACCAGCAGATACCAGAGTTTTCGTTCCATGTCTTGCCCAGTTGTTGTGAGGACAAAGATAAAGCGCTGGAAAACACAGGGCTTGTACTATGCTGCTTAATGCATCCCCTAATCCATTGTCTTGCTGCATGTTAGTCAATAGAGTTTTCGCACAAGAAGGGCATGCTAAAGCAGGAGAGCCATGTTGTGTTCCCTCGCATCAGCTTATGGCCTTTGAGGGCGCAACTCCCTTTACTTTTTTAAACCCCTTGCTGAAAGCAGCCAGATCCGTAAAGTTTAACGCTGCTGCGATGTCACTCCAGGAATGCCCCTGCTTCTTGAGCTCTATGCTCTTCTCGATCCTTCTTTTGAACAGGTAATTATAGGGGCTGTCCCCAAAGCATTGCTTGAACAACCTGTAGAACCGAAACTCAGATAAACAACTCGTCTCAGCCACCTGTTTGATGCTGATTTCATCAAACAGGCTATCCTCTAACATCTCTTTTCCTAACATCAGCCTGTGAAATAGTTCTTTGCGCGTGGACAGTTTGGAGGCCTGCAGCTTATAGTAGGAATTGATTACTGGCAAATTGTCCTGGACCAGCATGGTCGTCAACTCATAGATGAGTTCCATGACAGGCCTTTCAATTGATTGGGAAGCCGACGAAACGATCAGGTCGGTTAACAATTGCTTTAACGGTGCACCGGCCGCCGCTTGCCTTAGCAGCAATTCCGGTGTAAGTAAAAAGCGGGATGCGTTTGTGTAATTGTCCAGTTCATCAGGACAGAGTACTTGCATCAATACATCATTTACCAGGCTTAAGTCAATGTCCACACACACGCTTAAGGTAGCGGCGCCCTTGATAGCCACATTCATAGCAGGCACAGAGTCATTGACCAACAGATACGAGCCCCCTGAAAGACTGAAGCGCCTGCGTTCCAGATAGTAGGTTTCCACACCTTCCGCAGCGAATTTTAGTCCGAGCCCCTGGGGACGGATTTCGTCCTCTAGGCTGGTCAGCAAAGAACTCATAATCCGATTCTCACTTTTACGCGGCTTCAAATCATGATAGTTTCTGTTGGTAGCATGTACCACTTCACATCTACTGCTGTATAATCCAGCACCTGCGCTTACACTTTTCAATTCCATCATTTCTGCTACTGTTCTATATGATGTGCTAAAGATAAAAAGTCAAAACCTTAAACAGAAAGCCTTTAGCTGCCCCAATGAAAATAAGCAGGATTTTACAAGTGGAGGTGCTACAACTTTTCCACCGTTGGCGGGGTCAAAGCAATGGTCCAGAAAACCGCCTGCTGACAGCTATTGGGAGAAAACCGGCTCAAACAGCATGCATCGGTCCTAATCCCGCATGCCCCACCCGTCTAAATCCCCTTTTCTTGCTACCCCCCTTTTTCCGCTCCACAGCAGTTGGAAAGAGGGTCATAAGGTGGCTTACTTAGGGACACCAGGTGTGGCCGCTTCTTCGGGGCACCTCACGCCCCCTGCCAGGGCAGCCAAAACACGAGCCACCCCGGTACAGCAAACAGCGGCTCCTGTGAGCAGGCAAACTGCCTGTAAACTAAAATGGCAATATGATACAAATGATTTACCGGCCAAACGACTTTAATTGTCGATAAAACCACAAACAAAAATAACAATGAAAAAAACAAGCTGCATTCTGCTTGGCCTTTTTCTATGCCTGACCGCCCTAACCGCCGGAAACAAGAAGAAGCCGAAGCCTACGCAGGAACTGGACTCCTTTCTCCAACAGTACGTTCAGGCAACCAACTCCCATGACTTTAACCAGGTACGGCGCCTGCTCACACCCGACGCAGTATACTGGTTCAACAAACAGGAAAGCAGGGGGCTGCAGGAAATACAGGCGAGCTTTGAGGTCTCTTGGTCCTACCTCCCCGATGAGATTTACAGCATTAAAAACATTACTTGGCTGTCTGTGGAAAAGAACAGCGCTACCTGTATTTACCGCTATTCCTACCAGGGGACCCATGCCGGCAAAGCTGTAGCAGGCGGGGGGCGGGGCACAAGCGTCCTTGTCAGGAAGGACGGAAACTGGCGCATCGCCCATGAGCACCTGTCCATTCCACAGTAAGCCTGTCACCTGAAAGACAAACCTATGAGGCCAGGGGTGTCCTCTGGGACCCAGCCTTCTCTAGAGAATTAAGCAGCATGTTACAAGCCGCCCTGCATGGGAACTTCTACATTTGCTCCTGAAAGCAGGCAGGTGTAATACCTGCACCTGCCTGCTTTCAGTTCACATTTAGTTTCATTGAATCCGTAAAACTATGAAGAAAACACTCCTACTCCTGTTGCTCGTGTGCCTGCTTGTGCACCCGTCCATGGCCATCCCTCGACAACCAGCCCAGGTCCCGGTCCTGACACTCAGCGGCTCGGGCTATGAACGCGGGCTGCAGCATGGGCATCAACTAAAAAAACAGATTGCCGAAGTCTACCGCAAATGGAAAGAGAGCATCCACAAGGACACAGGCAAAGACCCGGATACGGTAATTGCCGATTTCCTGAGTACCTCTAATTACCAGCAAGCTATCCAGCAATGGACGCCCGACCTGTGGCAGGAGGTGCAGGGCATGGCGGTAGGTTCTGGCCAGAAGATTGATGACGTGCTGGCGTTCCAGTTGATTGATGAGTACTGGGGCTATCTGGACCGCCTGGAAAACGGTTCTGTGGACAAGGACCATTGCAGCGCAGTCGGTGTGGCTGCCACCGCGTCTCACCCCACGTTCATTGCCCAGAACATCGACATTGACACCTACATGCACGGGTACCAGGTATTGCTGCACTTCGCCTCCATGGAAACGGGGGTAGAGCAATACATCATGACCTGCGCCGGTTTTATCGGGTTTGCGGGCATGAACAACAACGGCGTTGCCGTGGTCATCAACGCCCTGACTGATTTGAATAACTCCACCGACGGGTTGCCTGTTACCTTTGTCACACGGGGAATACTCCAGCAGCAATCCGCGCAGCAGGCCCTGGACTTTATCAAACGTGTCCCACACGCCACCGGTCAGAACTATCTAATCGGTACGGAAACTGAAGTAGTTAACTTTGAGGCATCGGCCAACCAGGTGGTGCCATTCTACCCTGTCGAGACCAAAAGCCTCGTTTACCACACGAACCATTCCTTGGCAAACCATGACGTAAAACCCTGGATGCAGGAATACCACCAGCGCATGCAGGCCGGCACAAGTCCCAAGACAAATAGCCAGACCAGGTATGAAACCCTGGCACGGCGCCTGGGCGCAAGCAGCACGGAACTAACGTCAGAATTGGTCAAGGGTACGCTCCGCTCCAAGGACCATGAGCGCTTTCCGGTATGCGTGTCCTATGATCCGAAGGCGGTGGCCTTCACCTTCAGCTCTGTTCTTTTCACACTGGGCCGAAATCCCTCGGTAGAAGTGACGTATGGCGCACCAGACCAAGCCTCGTACAAGGCGCACTCTTTTTACTTGATGCCCATCCCCTAGCGTGCATTCAAAAGTAAATCAGCACAACACCCTTCCGGATGCAGGCCTGCATCCGGAAGGGTGTTGTGCTGAAAAGGCCCTGCCCCATGGGCTGCGCGCGGTGTGGCGTTTTACTCATTTGACGCTCCTCCAGTTTGAAAGCTATACCTTATCTTTGTTGTATTATCCAAAAAACGCGTATGAAATTCATATACTTTAGTATGCTCTTTGCAATGAGCTTACTGGCTGCCGCTGCGCAGGAACTGCCGCGCCGCGTAACGTTAGGAATGCAGGCGACTCCCCTTCCTGATTCCCTGGCTCAGGCGCATCGACTCCGCCACGGCCTGCTGGCTACCGCTCTGAAACCGGGCGCAACAGCAGACCGTATGGGCCTGCAAGTCGGAGATATACTTCTTGACGTCAATAAACAACCCGTACAATCACCAGAGGTGTTGGAACAGCTGATAAAGCCGCTTACACCCGGGCAAGCCCTAAGCGTCACGCTGCTCCGAAACGGCAAAAGAAAAGTGCTCCGTGGAAAAGCCCTAGCCGCTCCACTTGCCTCCTCTCCCCATGCCAAAGTCACTTACGGACAAGTGCCTTTCCGGGAGGGGCTGCTGCGCACTGTCACTTACGTACCCAAGGCGCCCGGCAGGCACCCGGCCATCCTCTTTATCCCCGGTTTCCCCTGCCGCTCTGTGGATGACTATGGCCATACGCCTTACAGCCAGCTGATTGAAGGCTGGAATGAACGGGGCTATGTGGTTATGCTGGTGGAAAAACCCGGACTGGGAGATAATCTGAACACACCGGATTGCCTGCAGATCGATCTTTATACCGAAATAGAAGCCTTTGAGCAGGGGCTGCTGCAGCTCAAGCGCCTTTCGGAAGTAGATCCCGAGCAGGTCTTTCTCTTCGGGCATTCCATGGGAGGGATCATCGCCCCGGTGCTTAGCCAGAAGCATGCAATTAAAGGTGTCATGGTGTACGGCAGTCCCTATCGCCCCTGGTTTGAGTTTGCCATGGAGATGTTTCGCTTTCAAAGACCGGCCATGGGGGCAGACTATGTCGAGAACGAACAGACCATGCGCCTGCTGCACCGTGTGCTTTACCGGTACTTTGTGTTGGGCGAGCATCCGGATACCATTGCCGCCGCGGGCCCTGCCTATAAAAAAATACTGCATGAGGAGTTTCAGCACAAGGGTGGGGACTTTTTCTGGTCCCGCGATTACCGCTATTGGCAGCAGATAGATGAGCTTAACTTAACAAAGGCTTGGGCTGAGACCGAGGAGCATGTCCTCTCGATTTGGGGAGAGTATGATTTTCAGATCGTAAATGCAGCAGACCATGAACGCATTGCAGCGATCGTCAACCACTATCATCCGGGACATGCCACTTTTCTGGCGCTGCCCGGGACGAATCACTCCTTTATCCAAGTACCCGGAATGGAAGAAGGAGTTATGCAGATGCAAAAGCGCGACTTGGAGTACAACCGCACCCACTTTAACACCAGGCTGATTACTGAGACGGATGCCTGGATGAAAAGTGTACCGTAAGTGCCTGATCCCCTTTCTTCCTGAGAAAAACCTTTCAGCATACCGTATTTCACCGACCCCCAAAACCAAATGAGCCTGTACCGGTGAGAAGATCGCCACCTGAAGAGCTTGAGGGAAGGGGGCAGCCTTGCCACCGCTATCTGGCATCCCTGGCGATATGTCGCTCCCCTGGGAAATTCAGCAACAGGGAGCTCCTCCCTCCGGGCCCTTATGCCTTAAGCTGACTATTCTTCCCAATGCGCCTCCCAACAGCTTGGGTGCGAGCCACCGTCAAAGCGCTGCCGGAGCAGCCTGTAATACCAAATACAACTATACCATCGGCTTTGACGCTACCCTGATGGTAGATACTGTCATGGCGTCCCACTTCTCCTATAAGTATCCTGATCATTCCCCTGCCGTATGACAGTCTGGCAATGTGCATTATACCTCATACTTTACATAACTACCCTATCCCCCGGCACAGGCAGGCGGAGTGGCGGACGCTCCAGATAGGCTGATTAACGCAAAGCGTTAACGGATACAGCACATTCACTAGAAACGCCTTACCTGTGCCCATCTCCCAGCTCAGCAACCCCGGTGTTCGCAACAACTACTGCTATCGTCAGCGCTGTCGATTACCCACGGGTGAAGGAGGCATTCTTTCACTCTACTTGGAAAGGACGGTGCCCTACAAGCAGTAGTGTTTCTCAGCTCAGCAGGCAGGAGTGTCCTAGTATTGGACTGTTACTGCCTGCTTCCCATCGAACCTATAAGGAAAGAGTTCCTAGAAGCGCCGGGCTGACACATAACGAAGAACGGCCTTTTACATGCCCGAAAGGAAACCTACTGTCTCAAAACCACTCCCTGGTTCCTATTGGAATCTTATGAAAGACCATCCTCTGCTATGCCGCGTCCAGCACGTCGGAAACAAAAAAAACGATGCAGGAACTCGCCTGCACCGTTTTCTGAGAATATTTGCAGCTGCAGCAGGCTTGCTTAAAAGCCAGGTACAGCAGCACGTAGAGGTCTATATGGCTTCTGGTTAATAGCCGGGGTTCTGCTTTAGATTTGGATTTGCCTGTATATCCACCTGTGGTATCGGCAGGATCGTTCTGTTTGACCCATATGGCTGAAGGGTGTAAGCTTCACTGGCAGGTATGTCCTTTTTGTTTCGCAACAGGTCAAACATGCCATGTCCTTCGAATGCAAGCTCGATTCTTCTTTCCAGCAGGATCGTATCGATCAGTTCTTCTTTGGAACTAAAATCAAGCATGGTGAATTCCGTAGCCTGCGCCCTTCTGCGAAGCTGGTTTAACAACTCAACTGCCTCCGGGTTTGGGGTAGCCGACTTTTTGGCCAGCGCCTCCGCCTTTGTCAGGATGACTTCCGGATAGCGGATTACCGGAATCCAGTTTGTTGCGTCTGTGTATTTCAGGGTCCAGGATTTCCCCAGTTTCGCTGTGGTTAAGGTTGATTTGCGCAGATCATTGTCCGAAAGCGTCGGAATCCTGTAATACGGACTAATTGAAATATCCCCCCGGTTATCAGGCGAGTAGTGCATGCCGATGGAACTGTTAGTATTCGGGTTGTCTGCCGCATTGTGCGCCACAGAGAAAATCGACTCTTCTGTCATGTAGCTTCTGAATGCAGTCAAGGGCACCGCATTCAGATCATAGCCTAAGGCTGTCACTTTATCCGCATAGGCGATCGCCTTATCATGATCTCCCTTGTACAGGTATAGGCGCATCAACAACGCGGTCGCTGCCCCCTTGGTGGCACGGGCCACATTTGAGAAATCCGCTCCGTGACTGGCAGGTAAATTGACCTCCCCGAACAGCAGGTCTTTCTCAATATCCTCGTACACCTTGGCTACCGTGCTCCTCGGCAACTGGGCTTCCGGAGAGAAGGCACTGGTGGCGTCAAAGGCTTTCAGGGCCACCGGTATTCCCATATGCGAGGCATCGCTTGTAAAGGTATAGGGCTGGGCAAACAGGTTTACCAAGTACCAGTGGTTGAGCGCACGAATGAATTTCGCTTCCGCCTCGTACTGCTTAGCCAAAAGCTCTGTCGCTACCTTGGAGCGATTTGCTTCCAGGGCCTCTAAAAACAGGTTTGCCCCATAGATGGCGCTGTACCCTCCCGTCCAGGCAGCCGTTACGGTTCCGTCATTGGACAGGGTGTTAAAAAGCCCGATCCCTCCAAAGTAGCTGGCCGGATCCGTATCGCCCCCGCGGATATCGGCGTAAATCAGCGCGCGCCCCCCCAGGAAGGAGGGATGCTGGTTATTGTCATAGATACCGATGACCGCTTTTTCTATCCGCTCGGGAGAAGAGAAGACAGCTTCAGGGGATAACGTCTCGACTGGTTCCTTCTCAATCACTCCGCAAGCTACTGTCGTCAGCGCCAGGGATCCAGACAATAAGGAAACAATTACATGATGCTTGATTTTTTTATTCATGATAAATTGGCTAAAGAAATTATAAACCTACACTCACACCCAATGTAAAACTGCGTGCCTGCGGTACCGACCGGTTGTCGACCCCATAGGCAATGTTCACGTCTCTGTTGGTGTTCACTTCCGGATCAGCACCTGTGTATTTGGTGAGCACAAATACGTTCTGCACCTGTCCGTACACCCTGAGGTTGCTCACCCCTACCCGGCTGAGCACACTTGACGGCACATTGTAGCCCAGGCTGATTTGACGCAACCGCAGGAAATCGCCATCTTCGAGCCAGCGTGTGGAGGTGCGGGTTGAAATATTGTCCTGCAGGTACAGTTTCGGTACATCTGTTTTATCGCCCGGCTTTTGCCACCTGTCCTTGATTTCCGTCAGGTTGTTGTTCAGGTAGTTGGTCATTAGCCCCTGCCTGGTCTGGTTCAGGATTTTGTTCCCGCCGCTGTACTGGAAGAACACCCCTAAATCGAACCCTTTGTAGGTTACTGTGTTATCAAAACCGCCAAACCATTTCGGATAGGGATTACCTACGTAAACCGCGTCACTTGCTGTTATGTCCGCTGTCTCCGTACCATCCATCAGGTAGTATTTCTGGGTTGCCGGGTCATATTGCTTTGTGGTGCCATCCTTGGCCAGGAACATCGAATTTCCGTTATCCGGGTTTACACCTGCCCATCGGATCAGTTTAAACTCTCCAATGGCCTGCCCTACGGCCGCCTCACTCGAACCGCTCACAACGGGCACATCATTGTAGAGGCTGGTAATCTCATTCTTTATTTTGGAGAAGTTTAGATTGGATGTCCATACAAAGCCGTTTTTCTCAATGTTGGTCGTCGTTAGGGAAAGTTCGATCCCCTTGTTGTACATGGAGCCGATGTTGGTAGTGACAGAAGCACCCGGTATACCGGTTGTGCGCAGCACAGGGGCATCCAGTACCAGGTCCGTCACATCCGTATGGAAATAGTCGAAGGTGAAGCCCACCCTGTCCCGCAGAAGGGCCATGTCCATACCGATGTCCAATTTAGTGGAAGACTCCCATTTAAGGTTTGTGTTCCCCACCTGGGTCGGGCTCAAACCATTAAGGTCTGCGTACTGGCCACCGCCAAATAAGGTCCTGGAGGCAAAATCAGCAATATTGGAGTTCCCGACAATACCGTAGCTGGCCCGTAACTTCAAATCGTCCAGGAATGCAAAGCGATCCATGAAGCTTTCCTCCGAAATTCTCCAGCCCACGGATCCGGCAGGAAAATAGCCGCGTTTGTTATTCTGCCCAAACCCCGAGAAGGCATCGGCACGCATAGCGGCCTCGGCGTAGTATTTATTTCCGAAGTCATAGGACACACGGCCAAAATAAGAGTCAAAGCCATTGTGTGTGCGGCCCCCATCCGGGGCAAACTGGCCGACAAATGTTCCGGTGATAATGTCCCTGAAGAAAGGATCGGCAAAGTCACCGGCATAGGTGCCGATGTAGTGCTGGGCCACCTCCTGGTACTCGAAGCCTGCCGTGGCCGCCACATTGTGCCGGTCAGCCAGGAGCAAACTATAGCTGGCATAGTTTGACCAGTTCCACTGGTTACGGCGCAGATCATTTGTCTGCACCAAGCCATTGTACCTGTATTTCCAGCCCAGCCCCTGAATATTAGGATCACTATACTGATCCTCAAAGTTATTTATATAGTCGATCCCGTACTTAGACGTCAGTTTAAGGTTCTTCACCGGCTCCACCTCTATATAGGCATTGCCTAGCATGCGCTGCGAGATGTTTTGATTACGCTGCAGGTCCAGGGTACCCACCGGATGGTAAAACCTGTTTAAAAAGTACAGGTCAGAGCGGTTTGCTCCGTCTCCCAGGTAGCCTTGGTCATTTAAGTAATAGAAACCGTCCTTCCCGTAGACTGGGAGGTTAGGCGCCGCATTGTAACCCGAAAGCGTGATGCCTGCCAGGTAGCTGTTGGAAAGCACGCCATTGTTAATCGTTTTGGTAAAATTGGTGCTGATGCCTGCTCTTAACCATTCTTTAGGCGTAATGTCAAAATTCAGACGGGCGGATCCACGCTGCAGGCTGTTTGCTTTCACAAAGCCGTCCTGATCGGTATAAGAGACAGACCCGTAATAGGTCGCCTTCTCACTGCCTCCTGACAAAGACAATTGGTGGTTCTGCATGATGCCCTTTCGGAAGATCTCATCCAGCCAGTTTGTCCTGTCCGGGATTCCATCCTCGTTGACATCCACGTTCCCTGCTATGGCACCTTTCCCGGCGTTTGCGGCCTTCTCATTGGTAATGGAAATAAATTCATCCCCGTTGAGCAAATCCGGCGTGTTTACCGCTTCATTGTAACCGGTATAGAAATCATAGGTTATTTTCGCCGTTCCGTTTTTCCCGCGCTTGGTGGAGACTAGCACTACCCCGTTGGCCGCACGGGAACCGTATAGCGCAGCAGCAGCGGCGTCTTTCAACACCTCGATGGACGCGATGTCATTCGGGTTTAAATCGGCCAAGGGATTATAACGCGTGCCGTTTCCGCCGTTAAAGGAGTTCAGGTTGCTTACCTGCGCCATCGGCACACCGTCGATGACAAACAGCGGCTGTGAACTGTTGGAAATAGAGCCCACGCCCCGGATCCGAACGGTTACCCCATCTGCCACAAGGCCGGACGTGTTCGTGATCTGCACACCGGCGGCACGGCCCGACAGCGCCTGGTCAAAACTCTGCACCGGCTGGTTTTCAATCTTTGCCGCAGAAATACTCGTGATGGAGCCTGTCACATCCTTTACATCCTGCACACCGTACCCAACAACGACCACCTCCGAGAGTTGTTTGCTGTCCTCGGTCAGGCTGACATTGAGGGTATTTTTGCCAGCGGTATTTATTTCCTGGCTGATATAACCTAAAAAGGAAAAAACGACGGTTGCGTTCTCTCCAGGCATATCCAGGGAATAACTACCGTCAACACCTGTGAAGGTGCCTGTGCTGGTTCCCTTTACCACCACGTTCACACCGGGTAGTGCCTGTCCATTCTTGGCGTCAGTTACACGCCCCGACACCGTTCGGCTCTGTGCCCATGCCTGGCTGACAAGCACCAGGAGCAGGGCCATGTTCAATAGTACTGATTTTCTCATAAAACTGGTTTAGATTAAATAGATAAAAGGTAATAGCACTCACACTACCAGCTGAGCTGATAGGACTTAAATACGATATGGCTTAGATACAACTTGCCCTAGGAATTGTACAGGCAAGCATGCAAAGGATTATGACCGCTTGGGGAATAAAGGCAAATACCGCGGCAGTAAGACATAAGAGGTTCTTAAACAACATTCATTATCTAACCAATTCCTATTATCTATTACACACTTCGAGCAGCTTACTGCAGCGGTATTCACCCTATCCGGTATGTCCAGCGGTTCATATTCTATTCTCTTTCAAGCACATGAAACCTGTGGAAGCCTGTTGTTTACCTGTTGCAAATAAACAGCGCTTTCCTTACAGAGCGGTTGTACTATCCTGTCAATTGCAGCGCTGCTATCCTGGAAGGTTCCTGGCAATGGAGAGTCAGGTGGAAGACTTGCCAAAGACTGCGCTCCAGCTAAGCATACTTGGGCGCCAGACCACCTGGATTCTTCAGCAATACGATAACTTGAGGACCTGATCGGAAAAGCCTTCGTTCACGGAGGGGAAGGGGTACTGTGCCACAGAATTGGCAACTACTCTATGTAAGGACACAAGGAGCCTTCCCTGCCAATTCAGACCACTATTGAGGCTATGCCCGTCATGGCCCTTGGCATGGGAGGTGAAAATGCCCTCTTCGAAAGAACCCAGGACGCTGCCTTGGCTTACCTTGAGGCAAAAAGGCGCCCTCGCCTGTTGAGAACCAAAATCAAAATGGGAGCACCAGCGCCTTCACCCTGTCGTTGTGCTCCTGCAAGACCTTCAGCAGCATTGTGCCTTTATCCTCTCTGCCTAAGAACCTAAACTTGAAATTTTTGCTGTGCCAGGCTTATAAACCTGCACAAGCCAACGAAGCACTTCGCAGACCTTTGCCTGCAGGTTATCCAAATAGGCATTCAGGGTTTTAGCAGTCGCCTTTGTACCAACGGCTCGTCCGGCCGCCGCTACCCATCTGTCTGGTTCAATCGCCCTGCCTGTCGCCAGCTCGGCCCGTTTGCCCGAGACAGTGATGCGCATATAGATGGGCACAGGCCCTGTCCGATAGTTTTTTTGTTTCTTAAGGTAGAAGAGAAGACTGAAGTTGATGTTCATAATAGTGACTTTAAAGGTTAAACAAATGTAGCCTTGCAGTCAACCGCAGTCAAGATGTACAGCAACTGTACATCTTGTTAATCAAATAGTTACACATCAATTCGGTGAGTAAGAACTTTGCCTTTATGAACTCACCGAACTACTCACCTATTTGATGCGAAAAAATGAATAATTCAGCAGTTTTGTAAAAGCAAAAAAGCCTGCAAATACTTGATTTGCAGGCTTTTAATTGATTTTGATATTGCTACCAGCAGAGAGCAAGGGATTCGAACCCTTGATACCCTTTTGGGGTATACACACTTTCCAGGCGTGCTCCTTCGACCACTCGGACAGCTCTCTTTACTGCTGCAAATATAGCTTAATCTACAGCACATCTGCAAACATAGGGCTATTTATACTTACAGATAGCTACAAAGAAACCTCTCCTCTAAGATTTCCGCCAAGCAACCGGATTGTCTGTTCATGATCAAGCTCCTGGCCCAGCACAAACATTAGCTTTGTAATAGCTGCCTCTGTAGTAATATCAGCGCCGCCAATTATGCCCATGTTTAAGAGGTGCTTACTCGTCTCGTAGCGGCCCTGGTCTACACGCCCCTCGTCGCATTGCGATACGTTAAGGATGTAGATGCCGCGATGAACGGCGCTCTGCAGCAGTTCCAGCAACCAGGCAGAAGTTGGCGCATTGCCTGCTCCAAATGTTTCCAGCACTACCCCACGTAAGCCGGGGGCTTCGAGTATGCTGCGCACTACCTGCGGCGTAATACCCGGGAAAAGCTTTAAAATTGCCATGCGATTATCTAGTTGCCGGTGTACTTTTAATGACAGCTGTGGGTGCGGAAGTATGGCACCGTCATAAAAATCTATACTTATACCTGCCTTAGCCAGCAAAGGATAGTTCTCAGACTTGAAGGCATTAAAGTGCCTGCTCTCTACTTTCTTGGCACGGTTGCCGCGTATCAGCAGGTTATGGAAGTAAATGCACACCTCCGGCACCACGCTTCTGCCATTTATTTTAGTTGCGGCGATTTGCAATGCAGAAATCAGGTTGGCCCGGGCATCGGTACGGGTTCTGCCAATAGGCACTTGCGCGCCCGTAAAAATAACCGGCTTATCCAGGTCCTCGAGCAGGTAACTTAACGCTGAGGCACTATAGGCCATGGTATCGGTGCCATGCAGTACTACAAAACCATCATGGTTTGCATAGTTTTCCTCTATTAGCTTTGCCATCAACAGCCAATCTTCCGGCGAAACGTTAGATGAGTCGATGGCCGGCTCTATGCTGAGTACGGTAAGCAGGTACTTAAAATTGCCCAGCTCCGGCACCTTTTCCTGTATCTGGCTGAAGTTAAACGGGATAAGGTGGTGCTTCTCATCATACACCATCCCAACGGTACCTCCGGTATAAATAATAAGAATGGAAGCCTCTGGAAAGGCCGGAGCAGCCGTATCTATGTTTATCTTTACAACATCCATACTTTAAAGCTTAAACAGGTTTAAGGCGTTAGCAGTTGTTTTTTCAGCTACTTCATCCAGGTCTTTGCCCATTAGCTCGGCTACGCGTTTTGCTACTAAAGTTAAATATTGAGGCTCGTTGCGTTTGCCACGGTGCGGCACCGGTGCCAGGTAAGGGCAATCAGTCTCGAGCACCAGGCTCTCTAGGGCCACATGCGGCAGCACCTTATCCAGGCCGCCGTTCTTAAAAGTAGCCACCCCGCCAATACCCATCAAAAAGCCAAGTTCTTTTACTTTCCCGGCTTCTTCTACCGTACCCGAAAAGCAATGGAAAATACCTTTTAAGGAGCCATCCTGGGCAGCAGAAATTATCTCGTACGTTTCATTGAAAGAGTCGCGGGTGTGCAGCACGATAGGCAGCTTATACTTCTTGGCCAACTCTACCTGTACCTTTAGGGCCTCCTGTTGCTGCGTCAGGAAAGTTTTGTCCCAGTACAGGTCTATGCCGCACTCTCCTACTGCCGCAAAAGGACGCTTGCTCAGCCAGTCCTCTACTAAGTATAGCTCGCGCTCAAAATCTTTAGTAACAGAAGTCGGGTGCAGGCCCATCATGGGTATGCATTGCTCCGGAAAAAGCGCCTCTGTCTCCAGCATCATATCAATGGAAGTATGATCGATGTTAGGCATGTATATTTTACTTACGCCATCCTCTGCTGCTCTTCTTACTGCCTCTGCACGGTCATCTTTAAATTGCTCTGCATAAATGTGTGCATGCGAATCAACTAAATTCATGAAATCAATTATCGTTTAACATTGATCAAAAACCAATGTAGTACTACAAATTTTGCAGCTGCAAGTTAAAGTTAATTGTTGATTGTCTACATGCATAAATAGATTCCCTGCTCCGGGAATGGTCTGAATAAGGGAGATGAATTACGTTTTTTTGGAAGAACTAGCATTGTTACCCAAGAAAACGTAATCTGTAATTACTCAATACTTTCGGCCTTTCCAGTTTGTTTTTACAGGCAAGAAGAAAAACACCAGCAATACAATGGAGCTAATAACCAGGTAAACCTCGAAGAGGAAGTATAGCCACAATGGAACTGACTGTTGCACGCGCCGCAAACAGATGCGCAAGTATAAACTCTGCAGCACTAGCTTAAAGGCAAATATAGCCAGCACAGTACCCACCGAAGTATAAAACACAAAAGGTAGCAGCACCGGGTAGTAAGCCGAGTGAAGTATAAGTATGATTGTCATGTACAGGGGTAAGTGCATGGCACCCCGCATCCAGCGCTTCCGTTGGTGCAGCAACTGCCATGCGCTTGTAGCCGGCGTAGACATGGCAAACACATCTTTGCTGTACACGTTCCGGAATCCCCAGCCTTTCTCCAGTATTTTGTTAAAAATGGCGATATCTTCCGTTATAGAGAAGGGCACGTTTTCAAACCCTCCCACTTCTTCGTAAGCTTCGCGGCGCAGCAGCATGTTGTTGCCCATGGTTGTTACCGGCAGGTTCAGGTCCGACACCACCTGCATCAGCCCCAGCGAGTATAGCCAATCCAGCGCCTGCAGTTTTCCGAACAGGTTATGCTGCTGCGTGGTGGTGATGCCTGTTACTACACCCACCTTATCCTTTAGGGCGCCAAGCATAGCCTTTGCCCAGGCAGGAGGCACGGCAATATCGGCATCGGTGTAAAAAAAGTAATTGCTGGTTGCCAGCCGCGTTAACTGCGCCAATACGTTTTGCTTGCCTTTTAGATGCCCTATGGTTTGGGTAATGGTTATGCAAGTATAGTTTGGTTTACCTTCGCTAAAGGTTGTTATTACCTCCTGCGTTCTATCTGTGCTGCCATCGTTTCCGATTAATACCTCAATTTTATCCTTAGGGTAATCCAGGGCTTCTATGGCGGCAAGGCAGCGAAGTATGGTGTGCTCCTCGTTTCGGGCAGCTATAAGGATGCTAATGTTGGGAAGCTGAACCGGGCTGTAAGTATAACGCTTGCGGTTTAACAGCAACAAACCCAGCAGCACCAGGAAAAGGGTAAAGTAAAGTATAAAGTATACTACAGATACAATCATAGGGTCTCGAAGGTGTAGCCGAGACTGGTAAAGTGTTCCAAATACCGTGGCAGGGCGTACATCATGTTTCGTTTTGCTTTCAGGCTGTCGTGGAATACGATGATGCTGCCGTTTTGGGTGCTTTCTATGGATTTACGGAGGCACTTTTCCGGGGACAGGCTGTTGTCGTAGTCGTTTGTAAGCACATCCCACATAATAATCTCGTACTGGCCTTGCAGCTGTTTTGCCTGGTTTCTGGTAATGCGCCCGTAAGGTGGCCTATACAGCTGTGGAGTGGTTTTAGCAGGAAAATACTTTTCCAGTTCCTGCTGGCAAAGCGCCACATTTTCCAGATAGGGCTTCAGTTCGGCATGCCAGCCGTTAAGGTGATTAAAGGTATGATTAGCGAGTACATGCCCCTGCTGCTGTATCATGCTGGCAATAGCAGGATGCTTTTGCACATTATCCCCCACACAAAAAAAAGTTGCCTTGGCCTTATACTTCTCCAATTGCTCCAGCACCCAGGGCGTTGCCTCGGGTATTGGCCCATCATCAAAGGTAAGGTATAAGATCTTGTCCTGCGTAGCTTCCCGGTGCCAGGTGTATGCTGGCAGAAGCTTTTTAAGCAAGGCAGGCGTTTTGTAAAGGCGGATCAAAACTAAATTGTTAAATGGCTGATGTGCTAAACTGTTATTTGCTAAAGGGCTACAAAGGTAAGCATCAGGTATGATTTCGCTTTGCCGCTTCAAAACTAGGATTCATTTCCCAGATCAACAATTTAACAGTTGAGCAATTAACAATCAGCCTTACTTAAATCTGCACGAAAGCAGGGTAATGTCGTCGTTGAGGGCAGCTTCTTCGTTGTAGAGGTTTATTTCCCGGAGTAGTTGCAGGTGCAGCATCTTAGAGCTCAGGAAGCGGTTGCGCTGCATAAAGGAAATACATCCCTCCACCCCAAACTCAGCCTCATCTTCATCAAACACCTCTGTCAGGCCATCAGTATAACACAGCAGCACCGCATTTTTAGGGATCGTGATGCGCGTTACCGACATAAACGGCAGCACATCAAACACGCCCAGCATGGTGCAGCCTTCGTTTAGCAGGCGGTGCGTATTGTCTTCGTAAAGCAGGATGGGGGCGTTGTGGCCGGCATTTACGTAGCACATTTCCCGGGTTCTGCGGTTGTAAAGCGCCAGGAACATGGTAATAAACTTCTCGGCAATCGCGTTGCGGTAAATCAGGTTGTTCAGCTCTGCCACTACGGTGTTCAGGTCTGAGGTCTGCCGAAGTATGGTTCTGAGGCCTGCCTGGAAGTTCGACATCAGCAACGATGCCGGCACACCTTTACCCGACACATCTGCCACGCAGAAAACAAAGTTATCTGCGTTAATCTCTATAAAATCGTAGTAGTCGCCGCCGATGGAGGAATGGGGAATGTAGCTGGCATATATGGCTACGTCTTTATCGTTGGGCAGCGCCTTTGGGAACAGCATTGACTGCACTTCTCGGGCAATCTCTATCTCGCGGCGTATGGACTCCTGCGCCAGTCGTTGACGGGCCATCTTGTGATTTTCTATCGCCACCAGCATAATGTTGGAAACTGTCTGTACAAAGTTCAGCGCCTCCATGTTGGTGTAGTATGGCTGTATTTTACCAATCATTACAAAGGCAAGCACCTTGCCATTGTGCAGGATCGGGATGACAATTTCGAAAGCGCGCCACTTTTTATCTACCTTTAGCTTAGAGGTGCGTGTAATTTCTTTTATGCCTAAGATAGCATCGGGGATATCCTGCTTCGTAAAATCCTGTTCGGTACCAAAGCATACTTTACACTCCCACTTCTCGTCGTGCACAAAAAGCACCAATCTACTTATCTGTAACTGGGCCAGCAGGGTAAAGCGGTAAATTTTGTACAGCGCCGGCTCTGGTAAATTATCGTTGATAGCCTGCGTAATTTCAAGCAAGGCCGACAACTCCAGCTTCTTCAGGTTCAGCTCCTGCTGTATACTTGGTAAGGTTACTTCAGCCATTTGAAATCGGTATTTTAGGATCGTATGCATCGCGCAGGCCATTACCCAGAAGGTTGAAAGCCAGCACAAGCAGACTAATGCTTATACTAGGTAAAAGTACTAAAAAAAGACCAGCCTTTGCGCCAATCAGCTGAAAACCTTCGTTCACCATCATACCCCACGACGGTGCCGGAGGTTGCACGCCCAGCCCCAGAAAGCTGAGGCCTGCCTCCACAAGTATGGCCGAGGCAAAATTGGCTGTTGCAATAACAATCAAAGGTCCGAGCATATTAGGCAACAAGTGTCTAAAAATAATATTTCGTTGTGGCACCCCCAGCACATTTGCGGCCTCTATATAGGTCTTTTCCTTTAAACTCAGTATCTGCCCACGCACGACACGCGCCACCTCTACCCACATGGTAAGGCCAACGGCTACAAACGCTACCCACACACCTTTGCTATCCAGGGCCAGGCTAATGGCAATTACCAGCATAATGCTAGGTACTGACCAGACCACCGTCATCAGGAAAAGCATCAAGTCATCTACCCTGCCGCCAAAGTAACCGCCAATAGCGCCAATTGTTATGCCCACTACCAAAGAAATTAATACGGCCACAAAGCCAATGCCCAACGAGATGCGGGTGCCAAGTATAAGCCTGCTCAGTACGTCGCGTCCTGCTTTGTCGGTACCAAGCCAGAAGGTTTTCTGAGTGATATTATCACGCTCTACCACCTGCTTTATACTTTCATTATCAGTTAATTCCTGATCTACAGCTACGAAATCACTTAAAGCAAAAACCCGCACCTGGTCTGCCAGGGCATTGTTGCTGCGCAAGGGTTGAGCATATAGGCTATCTCCCTTAAAAGTATAACCCTGAACAGGCAATTCTGTGTAAGGCGCCGGCTTTCCGAAAAGTATAAATTCTAAGAAATTAACGTTATTTCCTTCTTCAAGAGCTGCAGGAACACGAAGCACCTGCGTCGAAAAGCCGGGGTTGCGCTTCTGTAACTGCACTACCCCGTTGTTGGCATTAGGTGATGAATCGGGCATAATGGCATAGCCTAAAATGGCCACCAGCACCGCAAAAAGTATGACAAACAGACCAGCCATAGCCGGCTTGTTCTGGAGCAAACGCTGGCGAACGTAGTATGAAGGCGGCCTGGAAACCGGTGCTTCCTTTATTTTGGAGCTCATTAGATAGAGTTGTGAACTACCAGGCCGGCCTTGGTAGCCAAGTAAAAATAATGCTGGCAATGCTGCCCGAAAGCAGCTTCGTCGTATTCGTGCTCTGTATCCTGGTCCGGGTAGAGTATCTTCACATATCCCTGCTTTATCAGCGACTGTAAGGCGGCGCATATCTCGCTATCCGTTAAAGACAGCATGCTTTTGAGGTCCGGGTACGACACTACAAAGTATAATTCGTCGAGTATATCGAATTCGTTTTCGCTCATGAGTTCTTTATTGATCTTCCCTTCCATCGGTACCTGCCAAACAAGCCGCCAATGCCGGTAAATACCACATAGGGTACATAAACCAGTTGCAGCGGCAGCATATGCCAGATGTAGCTCCGTTTGTTCAGGAAGCCTAGTATACGTTCTAAAAATAAGAAATCTATTACAAACTTTATAAAATACGCCCCCACAAAAACAAGCAAAGGCAAATGGCCAAAAAGAAAAAACGGTATAGCCAGAAACAGCAGAAAGTTAACCAGAAACACAACCAGGGCTACCAGCTGCACGCTTATACTTTGGTAAGCCCGCCACTTACTTGCCCACCTCACCCGCTGCGACATAAAGGAAATCAGGCTTTTACGCGCATCTGTATAAACTACAGCTTCAGCATTTTTCAAAAACACCGCCTTGCCCGGAAACTGCTCATGGATCTTGTGCAGCAGGAACTCATCGTCGCCGCTGGCTATGCCATCATTGCCTGTAAAGCCTCCCACCTTGTCAAAAACAACCTTTGGATAAGCCAGATTGGCTCCATTGCACATATTAGGCCTGTTTAAAGCCAGCGAGGCGCCTCCAATACCGATTAAACTGGCAAACTCCACCAACTGCATCTTCTCAAACAGCGTATAGGTATTCTGGAAGCACACAGGCCCGCTGATAAAGTATGGCTGCTTTGTTTCGTAAGTATAAGCGTACTGTTTCAGCCATTCCGGACCTACGCGGCAATCGCCGTCGGTAAACACCAGCAAATTGCCTTTAGCCTGTTCCACGCCATACTTTACAGCACCCTTCTTCATACTTACACCTGCCACATTCCGTAAGTCCAACATTCTCAAAATCATTGTGGAACCTGACTTGTATTCATGTATTAATTGAAGGGTATTGTCAGTAGAATGATCATCCACCACCAGCACCTCATAGAGCGCTTTTGGATACTGCTGCGCCTCCAGGTCCTGTAGCAAAGCCACTATATTAGCCGCTTCGTTGCGCACCGGTATGATAACAGACAGGAGCGTTTGAGGCTGATAGTTTTCAGGTAGCGTAGTAGTTGCCATACTTACCCAGGCCACCAGCCGGCGCAGCACTACCCAGGCATAGGCCAGCAATGAAAACGATAAGAGCCAGATCATACTGTTACTCCTTTCCGGGCCAGGCGCAGGCGCAGCACAAAGTATAAACCCACAGCGCTTGGCACCGCAATGTTCAGCAACCACAGGCTAAGGCTGGCGCTAAGCACATGCAGCCTCCCCTCCCCTAGCAACCCGAACAGGTACATAGCCGACAGCTCCCGCACACCCAGGTCGGAGAGCAAGCTTACCGAAGGTACCACCGACTTCAGGAAGAAGGTACCGGCAACCCCACTAACATACTCCAGCGGGTTTAGCCGCACGCCAAAAAGTATAAGCAAGAGTATAAACTGCACCAGGAACACAAAGTACCTTCCCAACGATAGCAACAGCAGCCTTGAGATTTCTGAGTAAGTATAGGCTCCCATTATAGACACATACTGCACAAAGCGGCGTAGCGGCTTGATGGCTGCCACAACCGCCACCATTGCTTTAGCATGGTAAAGCAGCACCAGCATAGCTACACACAACGCCAGCAGCAGGAACAGCACACTAAGCGCCACCCCCGGGTACTGCACCCAGTAAAACCGAAGTATAAAGTATAGCAAGCCCACAGAGCCTACCAGTACGGTAGCCACCAGCTGGCAGAAGCGCCCGATAAAAATAGCACCAATGGCATCGAGGCGCTGGCGGCTTTTAAGCTCCAGCACCCGACCTGCATAATCGCCGAGGCGGTTAGGGGTGATGAAACCCAGCGTAAGCCCGACCATTACAGAACGGTAGGCCCGGGCAAAAGACATCGATTCAAGTTTATTTCCCAGCAGCTGCCACTTTTTCGCCTCAAAGCCCCAGTTAATTGGTATAAGTGCCGCTACAAGTATAAACAACCCGGACAGTGAGCTATCGAGGGCAGTTTGCAGAATTCCTCGCCAGCTAAGCAGGGTATCTGGAGCGGTAAAGATGGCCTGATGCAGCAGCAAAAGCGTGAGCAGCACAACCAGTAGTTTACCGGAAAACAAAAGGAACCTTCTGTTTAGATTAATGTTCAAGATATTGTCTTAATTTTGTAGCCTTATGGTTTACTCTTCTGCACTTCCTCCTAATAAACTCATACTTGGCATTGATCCCGGCACACAGGTTATGGGCTACGGCCTTATAGAAGTAACTGGTTCTAAAGTACAAGTGGTGCAGTATGGCGTAATTCACCTGAAGAGCTACAGCAACCACGCCATCAAGTTAAAGAAAATTTTTGACCGCATGATACAGCTCATCGACGAGTACCTGCCCGACGAGCTTGCCATCGAGTCGCCTTTCTTTGGCGTGAACGTACAAAGTATGCTGAAGCTGGGACGTGCACAGGGTGTCGCCATTGCCGCCGCTCTCTCCCGCGACATCCCTTATGTAGAGTATGCGCCTAAAAAAGTAAAGCAGTCGGTAACGGGCAACGGTAACGCCTCTAAAGAACAGGTGGCCAGCATGCTGGTACAGATACTGAAGATACAGCCTGACCCGAAGCTGCACGATGCCACCGATGCGCTGGGCGTTGCGCTTTGCCACCATTACCAGAAAGGCAATAACGCCAAGCAAGGCGGCAAGTCCTGGAAAGCCTTTTTAACGGATAACCCTGACAGGGTAGCCTAACCAGAATCATACGGAAGTATAGCTAAATAATTACAGCTTTACTTTGGCCGAAGTATAAACAGCAACTGCCCCGCAACTTACTCATAGTTTGGTGTTTCCAAGAGGGCTTAGGCCTGTATCAGAAGCAAGCAGTATGTATCAGCGTGCATATGCTCCCGAAAATATTTCGCTCTTTTGCAAAAAATCGTACCTTTCTTTCGTAAGGCTTAATCAGGCCCTTTAAATAGGCACCGGCTTGTATAAAAAATAAAAAGTACTTTTGTCGTTCTCTTTGTTTAAACAAAAGTATAGATGGGTTCTTAACGGCATAAATGGATTCAGACAATAATAAACCGGGAAACGCCCGTACCCGACGCAGATACACAACTACCCGCAGGCTCGACAAGATGTTTGTGGAGCTCGCCAGCGTTTATCGTTTCATAGCGCGTTTCTTTAAGGAAGTATGGTTTCCGCCTTACGAGATAAAGGAATTTATCAAGCAATGCTATGAAATCGGTGTTCGCTCTCTGCCGCTTATCTCTTTAACAGGTTTCATCATCGGTATCGTTTTCACCAACCAGTCGCGGCCTTCGCTTGCTGATTTTGGAGCGACCTCGTTGCTGCCTGCCCTGATCTCTGTGGCTATTGTAAGGGCAATGGGCCCGCTTGTAACGGCTCTCATTGCTGCCGGCAGGGTTGGGTCCAGTATAGGTGCCGAGTTAGGCTCTATGCGCGTAACCGAGCAGATTGATGCCATGGAGGTATCGGCCACTAACCCGTTTAAGTTTCTGGTGGTAAGCAGGGTACTGGCCTCTACGCTGATGATTCCGGCACTTACCATGTATACTACGCTGGTATCGTTGCTGGGCGGCTACTTAAACGTGCACCAGAACGAACTTACTACCCTTACCACCTTCTTTTACCAGGTATTCGATGCTATTACGTTTTTAGATATCATTGCCTCTTCGGTTAAGTCGGTGATATTTGGCTTTACCATTGGCATGGTGGGTTGCTACAAAGGCTACAATTCGTCTAAAGGCACAGAGGGTGTGGGTAAAGCAGCAAATTCATCGGTGGTAACGGCCATGTTCCTCATTTTTATCGAAGAGCTGCTCATTATGCAGGTTATTAACGCAATCAGAGCTTTTTAAACCAATGCAGGCAAAGGAAACAAATCCGAATATCGATTTAACCGAAAAAGTTATCTCCATCAAGGGCCTTAAGAAAGCGTTTGACGATTTTGAGGTATTAAAGGGCGTGGACCTGAACTTGTACAAGGGCGAGAACCTGGTTGTGCTGGGCCGATCCGGTACTGGAAAGTCTGTGTTAATTAAAATAATATCTGGGCTGCTGCAGGCGGACGAAGGCGATATAAACGTTTTAGGAAAAGATGTAGGCAAACTTAACTCCAAAGAGTTGGATGCGTTGCGCCTCAAAATAGGATTTTCTTTCCAGAACAGCGCTTTGTATGATAGCATGACGGTAAAGGAAAACCTTGAGTTTCCGTTGGTGCGCCACTCCAAAGACATGACAGCAGATGACCGTGACCGCGTTATACGGTTTGTGCTGGAGGCGGTGGGGCTGTCTCAGGCAATAAACCAGATGCCGTCTGAACTCTCGGGCGGGCAGCGTAAGCGTATAGGTATAGCGCGCACGCTTATACTTAAGCCAGACATCATGCTTTATGATGAGCCCACAGCCGGCCTCGATCCTATTACAAGTATAGAAATCAACAAGCTGATAAATGAAGTTCAGCGTAGGTTTAACACCTCATCCATTATCATCACACACGACCTAACCTGCGCACGTGCCGTAGGAGACAGAGTGGTGATGCTGCTCGACGGCCAGTTTCAGCGCCAGGGCACCTTTGATGAGGTGTTTGCGACCGACGACGAACGCGTACAATCGTTTTACAACTACAACTTTATAGACTAGAATGAGTTCTGCAGACAATAAACGCTCCGTAATAGTAGGCATATTCGTTTTCCTGGCGATCGTGATCCTGGTGGCGGGTATATTTACCCTGGCCGGCCAGCAGAAACGCCTGATAAGCACCATAACTGTTACTGCCATTTTTGATGACGTTGCCGGGCTGAAGACGGGTAATAACGTATGGTTTTCCGGAGTAAAAATAGGCACGATCAAAAACATTAAGCTTTATGGCGATTCTCAGGTAGAGGTTACCATGAGCATAGAAGAGAAGGTACAGCAGTTTATCCGCAAAAACGCAGCGGCCCGCATCAGTTCCGAAAGCTTTATCGGCAACAAGAACATAGTAATTGACGGCGGCACACAAGCAGCAGGCCAGATTGAGGATGGCGATAGGATAACTGCCGTAAACCCTTTAAATACCGATGATTTGATGGAGAAACTTCAGCAGAACAACGAGAACCTGGTAGCTATTACAAGCGATTTTAAGCAAATCACATCAAGGCTTGTGCGCGGTGAAGGAACCATCGGTGCCATACTTACCGACTCTGTGATGGCTGACAATTTACGCGCAATGGTGGCAAACCTGCAACAAACCTCTAACAGAACAGTTGCAGCATCTAACGAGCTATCCAGGTTTACATCAAAACTGAATAGGCCAGGCGGTTTGGCAAACAGCATCGCTACTGACACCACAGTATACAGCAACCTGAAAACATCTATGGCCGAACTAAACGAGGCCACTAATGCTGCTGCAGCCATGATGGAAACCTTGGAGAGCACCAGCAAGCAGCTAAACAACCAGAACAATGCGGTTGGGGTTTTACTATCGGACCAGCAGTTTGCCCGACAGCTGCAGCGCACCATGCAGAACCTCGAAACCAGTAGCCAGAAGTTTGACCAGAACATGGAGGCCCTGCAAAGCAACATTCTTTTCAGAGGTTTTTTCAGGAGGCAGGCAAAAGAGCAGGAAAAGCAACAAGAGCAACTACAGCAGGCACAGCCAGATTCGACAAACCGCTAACAACACAATAAGTATAAAAAGAAGCGGGGCAGATGTAAAACATCTGCCCCGCTTCTTTTTATACTTTAACCGGATGCCTAGGAGTGGTATTCGACGCGTATCTTTTCTGCCACTTCTTCCATTTCTGCAGCACTAAACTCTTTCTTGTTTGCAAAGTTCATATCCTGCATGCTGTTTAAAGGAATCAGGTGAACGTGGGCGTGAGGCACCTCAAGGCCAACTACCGCTACTCCTACCCTGTTACACGGTACAGCCCTTTTTAAAGCCTTAGCCACTTCTTTTGCAAACGCCATCAGGCCCAGGTACAGGTCATCATCCAGGTCAAAGATGTAGTCTATCTGCTCCTTCGGTATTACCAAGGTATGGCCTTTGGCTGTCGGGAAAACATCCAGAAAGGCAAGGAAACGCTCGTTCTCTGCTATCTTGTAAGCAGGAATCTCACCTTTCACAATCTTTGTAAATATCGAAGGCTCCATTGTTTATCGGCTAATCTCCAGTATCTCAAACTCAATTTTACCGGCAGGTATGGTTATCTCGGCCACATCGCCTACAGACTTGCCAAGCAAACCCTTGCCAATAGGCGACTTTACAGATAGCTTTCCTGCTGCCAGGTCTGCTTCCTCTTCGGCCACCAAAGTATAGTTTACTACCATATTGTTCTTAAGGTTCTTTATTTTAACCTTAGAAAGAATAAGTGCCTTGCTTGCATCCAGGTTCGACTCGTCGATTAGTCTTGCGTTACCGACAATCTCCTCCATTTTAGCGATCTTCAGTTCCAGGTGGCCCTGCGCATCTTTGGCTGCGTCGTATTCTGCATTCTCGCTCAGGTCGCCTTTATCGCGTGCCTCAGCTAACTGCCGCGCCACTTCAGAGCGCCCTTTTGTTTTGAGCTCAGCCAGTTCGTCTTTTAGTTTCTGCAAACCTTCTGCTGTGTAATAAGAAATGTTGCTCATAGTTATGTTCTCACGTTTAAAACACAAAAGCAAAAAGAACGGTTATGGCATGCATAACCGTTCTTTTTGCCAAATATGTAAATTTATTTAATTCTTTTCTAGTATGATGGCGGGTTATATGCTACCTAGCCATCAAAGTTTTAGCATAAGCATCAACTTCTGTACTGTAACAGGCCAGGAGCTACTCTCTTTGGCCTCGACGTAGGCAAATATACAAATTTTAGTAAACAAGAAACAATAAGTTCTTAAATACTATACGCTTGTTTATATGCACCGGGCAGGCGCTTGCTTTGCTTCACTATTCAAGAATAAACAACCTTGGCTGCGGATAAGTTTGCTCACATCACTCCCACTTCTGCAGCAACTCCCCCAGCTTACTTGAACTAATTTCCATTGCAGAGGCATCAACTTACTCTAGAGACAATAGTTTATTTATTATGTTAAGTTATATTTAAACAAGGATTTGATTTTGTCTACCAGCACCTCGTTTATCTTTACATAAGACTCGTGTGTCCAGCCGGCGATGTGTGGGGTAAGTATAACATTGCCTGCCTGCGCCAGGTAGTTAAAGTTTTGCAGCTGCTGCTCTGTTAAAGTATAAAGTTTCTCGTTTTCCAGTACATCCAGCGCAGCGCCTTTTATACTTCCCGCCATCAAATGCTTTACAATAGCTGCCTGGTCGGCTACATCGCCACGTGAGGTGTTTAAAAACCAAATAGGTTTACGGAAGCCGGCAAAAAAAGCATCATCGGCAAAGCCCAGGTTTTCCTTAATATAAGGTATGTGCAGGCTTACAATATCAGCCTCCTGCTGCAGCTGCTCCAGGGAAACGCGCTGGGCCGGAGCGACTATTTTTTCAGGCGCATATTTATCGAAGGCAAGTATACGGCAGCCAAAACCGCTCAGCAGTTTGGCAAGGCTTTGGCCCATGTTTCCGTAGCCGATAATGCCAACGGTTTTACCATTAATTTCCTCGCCCCGGTTCTCTTCTCGCAGCCATACTTTGTCGCGCACCTGTTTATCGCTACGCGTAATATTGCGCATCAGCGCTATAAGTAAACCCAACGCAAACTCCCCTACTGCCTGTCGGTTGCCTTCGTTGGCCCCAAGCAAGGCTATGTTTAGCTCCTGTAAGGCATCGGCGTCAATATTATCTACCCCGGCGCCGGCCCTTGCCACAAACTTCAGCTTGTCAGCATAGGTAAGTATATCTGCCGTAATGCGCATTTTGCTTCGCACTATCAGTCCGTCAAATCCGGTTAATGCCTCGCAAACTTCCTCAGGTTTTATAGCTGGTCTGTAATCAGCTTCCATACCTATACTTTCCAGCATCGGGAATATACTTGGGTGAATTTCGTCGATGATCAGGATTTGCATGTGATTAGTTTAAGATGGTGTTGATCTTTAGAAAATGTTTGAACGAGAGCTTTTAAGTCTTTTTGATGATTTGCTGACCCAAGGTAAAAAGGGAACTCATACTTTTTCCCTTGATACTTGAATCTGACAAAGTTGTTCACTCCTCTTACAGTAGAAACGGTATAAGCTGACAGGCGTTCCATTCCATCATAATCGTTAATATCTATTTCTAAATTCTCAATTTCTTCGATTGGATACTTCATCCCATCAATAAAGATACAGTCACTTTTAAGAGTTAAGTATCTCCCAAGGTATCCGTAGAGTTCTTGCTTTCCACTATCAAAATAATACCTCTGAAAATAAAGTAAGCCGGCACAGATTAAAATAAAAGGAACGGAAAACCATTCATCCGGCATCAAGACATATAAGATTAAACCGCACAGCAAAGACAAAAGGCCATAAGGAAACAGATCAGGTTTACTACGCCCCGGAACATATACTCTTGTCTGGAAAAGCGTGTCCATCAACTTTTACATTGGGTATAGCAAATGCGCTATGCCAAAGTATATGGTAAGGCCCAGGAGGTCGTTGGCTGTGGTGATAAACGGACCGGCAGCTACAGCGGGGTTTATACCGAATTTATCGAGCACCATCGGGGTAATGGTACCCATAAGTGAGGCCAGCATCACTACCGAGAAAAGCGCAACCGAAACCACGATAGACAAGGTAAGGTCGTTACGGAAAAGGTAGGTAAAGCTGAAAACCAGAATAGAAATGATCAGGGCATTAAGTAAAGCTACCAGGATCATCTTGAAAATACGCTGAGCAAAGTTTTCGAACATTACTGCATTCGATGATAAGGTTTGGATAATGATGGACGAAGACTGAATGCCCACATTACCTCCCGTTGCCGTGATCAGCGGCACAAACAGGGCCAAGGCCGGAAGTATGGCAATGTCTTTTTCGAAGAAGCCCATAAAATGAGCCGCCAGTAAACCACCCACCATACCTATGATCAACCAGGGCAAACGCGAACGCGAAATACGGAACACGCTGTCATCTTCCTCCACATTCTCCGAGATACCCGTCATCAACTGCCGGCTCAGCTCGGCCTGCTCCTGCATTACGTCTACCACGTCGTCAATGGTGATGCGGCCCAGCAGCCTGCCTTGTATGTTCACTACTGGTATAGCCTCGAGGTCATACTTCTGCATCACGCTCACCACCTCATTTTCATCCCTAAACGACTCTATCGAAATAACATCCTCGCTGTAAATATCTTTTACCAGCTTATCGTCCTTAGAGAGCAAAAGCGCCTTCACGCTCACGCGGCCTACCAGTATATCGCGGTTGTCTACTACGTACACGGTATAAATGCGCGATACATCTTCTGCCTGCCGGCGGATCTCCTCAATACATTGCCGTACGCGCCAGTTCAGGTTTACCTTGATAAGCTCTTTGGCCATCAGACCACCCGCACAGTCTTCTTCGTAATGCAACAGGTCCAGGATGTCTTTGGCCTTCTCCTCGTTCTCAATTAAGGCAATTACCTCCTCACGCGTTTGCACCGATTGCTCGTTAAGTATATCCACGGCATCGTCGGAGTGCATCAGGTTGATATAGCGGGCAATTTCGGCGCTGGTAAAGTAATCCAGGAAATCCTCCCGGATGTCGTAGTCCAGGTCGCTCAGGATCTCTGCTCCCACCTCAGGCGGCAGCAGGTCCATCACATACTTCGACTCGTTGGCATCCAGCTCGTAGAGTACCGTGGTAATATCGGCCGGGTGCATTTCTTCCATCGAACTCAGAATAAAGTCGTTATCCTGACGTTCGATGGCCTGCTCTACCTGCTCAATATAATCACGTGTAATCTCTAGCTGCATATTATAGTTGTGTGTTCTGCTCTACTAATTGGGTCAAAGCTACAAAATCCTGCACCGAAAGCTGCTCGGCGCGCTTGTCAAAAACAGGCTGGACTGTTGTTTCGGGGGGCAAGTTATAACTTCGGAGTGAGTTACGAAGCGTTTTGCGTCTTGTTCCGAAACTTAATTTAACTACCTGAAAAAACAGTTTCTCGTTACAGGCCAGCTTTTCCACGTTGTTGCGCACCAAACTGATTACCGCAGACTTTACCTTTGGTGGCGGGTTAAACACCTTCTCCCCTACAGTAAATTTGTAGTCGATTGTATAAAAAGCCTGCAACAGCACACTAAGTATACCATAGGTTTTAGAACCCGGAGGCGCGGCTATTCTTTCTGCCACTTCTTTCTGGATCATACACACCACCTCCGGCACCACATCGCGCTGCTCCAGCACTTTAAAGAAAATCTGGCTCGAGATGTTGTAAGGAAAGTTACCGATAATGGCAAAAGGCCCTGGAAACAACTTACTCAAATCTGTTTTCAGAAAATCGGCAGAGATGATGCGGTCCTCCAACGTAGGGAAGTGTTCCTGCAGGTAAGCGATAGATTCTCTGTCGATGTCTACGACGGTGGTTCTGTACTCGGGGTGTTTAATTAGGTACTGCGTGAGCACCCCCATGCCGGGCCCGATCTCCAATACATCCTTTACGCCGCGGTGCAGGGTTAGCTGGTCCACAATTTTTATGGCGATGTTCTGGTCTACCAGAAAGTGCTGGCCCAGGTGCTTTTTTGGTCTTACATTACCCACGTTATGCTAATTAGGAGCCTGAGTTTCAAAAAGTATACTTTTCGGCTCAATCTCGTTATACCTTACATTGTAAAGCCGACAAAGCGTTTGCCGCTTGGTAAGCTCTTCGCTTTACGTATTATACTTACTATATTGCGAACTCAAAGATACGAACGACAAATGCCAACACAACTTAAATACGACACAAGCTTCGCTAAAAACACCGATCTGGCTATAATAATAGCAAAAGATGCGGTTAGCCAGGTGCAGGAACTGCAGCCGGAAGAGCAAAACTATGTGCAGCAGCAGGTAGACCACGACGCCAAGTTCATTTACCTGAACCGCTACTCGCACCGCGTATACGTGCTGGTACAACCAGAGGCAAAAACAGAGAACCTGAAGAAAGAGGCGCTTCGCCAGGCCGGCCATGCTTTATTAAAGCAACTTAAAACTGACAAGGCAACGCAGATCACCATACTTGATAAAACCAACTCGCAGGCAAGTTTATACTTAGCCGAGGGCTTATACTTAAGCAACTATGAGCATCTGAAGTATAAAACCAAAAACACCAAGCCTAGCACCCTGCAAGCCATTACCATTGCCGACGAAAGTATAAATGAGCAGGAAGTACAGGAACTTGCCAACATACTGGAGGCCGTATATAAAGTACGCGACCTGATAAACGAACCGCACAGCCACCAGTCGGCACCGCAGTTTAGCGAGCAACTGGAGGAAGTTGCAAACCAGGGCGGCTTTGACATTGAAGTGTTAGATGAGCTGAGAATACAAAGCCTGAAGATGGGTGGCTTGCTGGCCGTAAACCAGGGCAGCGAAGAACCGGCCACCTTTAATATATTAGAGTGGAAACCTGAGAACGCCAAAAACTCCAAACCATACGTGCTGGTAGGCAAAGGCGTAGTATACGATACCGGTGGCCTTAGCTTAAAGCCAACGCCGCAGTCAATGGATTACATGAAGTCTGACATGGCTGGTGCCGCTGCTGTAACAGGTGTACTATATGCCGCTGCTAAAAACAAGCTGCCGCTGCACATTATTGGTCTGATACCGGCAACGGACAACCGCCCGGGCGGACAGGCAGTAGCCCCAGGCGACGTTATTACCATGCACAACGGCATGACCGTAGAAGTACTGAACACCGACGCTGAAGGCCGCCTTATACTTGCCGATGCCCTTAGCTTTGCAAAAAAGTATAACCCCGAATTAGTAATAGATTTGGCTACGCTTACCGGCTCTGCCATGCGCGCTGTAGGTAAAGAAGGTGTGGTAGTGATGGGAACAGCCGGCGAGGAAATAATGGCCGGCCTTAAAGCAGCTGGTGATAACGTGCACGAGCGCACGGTGGAGTTTCCGCTGTGGGATGAGTACAGAAAGCAACTCGATTCTGACATTGCCGACCTCAAGAACCTGGGTGGAGCAGATGCAGGCCATATTACAGCAGGCAAATTCCTGGAAGAGTTCACCGACTACCCTTGGGTGCATTTCGATATTGCTGGTACCGCTTACCTGCACTCCGAAGATTCTTACCGCGGCAAATTAGCAACAGGCTCAGGAGTACGCCTGGTTTACAATTATTTAAGTGCTTTGGCACGATAAGTATAAAATGGATACAAAGTATAAAGTGAGATTAGGCATCAGTATTGGCGATACAAACGGCATCGGACCTGAGGTAATCGTGAAAACCCTTAGCGACCAACGCATACTTAATTACTGTACCCCGGTAATTTACGCCGCTCCTGGTGTTCTTAACAGAATACGCAAGGCTCTTAGCGCAGAGCATTTCTTTTACCAGCCAGTAGACTCAGCCGACGCCTTAGTGCCGCGCAAAGTAAACGTGGTTACCTGCTGGGACGGTGAACTGGAAGTAGCACCTGGCACACCTACACCTGAATCAGGCAAAGCATCCCTGGACTCCCTTTTGGCCGCCAGCCGCGATTTAAAAGCCGGAAAACTGGATGGTTTGGTAACTGCACCTATCAATAAAGACAACATACAGGCCGAGGAGTTTAACTTCCCGGGCCATACCGAGTTCCTTACCTCCTATTTCGACGCGCCCGAAAGCTTAATGCTTTTAGTTAGCGGCGACTTAAGAGTAGCCACAGTAACAGGGCACATGCCTGTAAAAGAGGTAGCTTCCAGGTTAACGCCCGAGCTGCTTATCCGCAAGCTAACCATCCTGCTGGAGTCGCTGCGAAAGGATTTTGGCATACTTAAGCCTAGAATTGCCGTGCTTGGCTTAAACCCACATGCCGGCGAAGAAGGTTTGCTGGGCACAGAGGAAATGGAGATTATACGCCCAGCCATTATGCAACTGAAAGAGCGCGGGCACCTGGTGTTCGGCCCCTTCCCTGCTGATGGCTTTTTTGGCATGCAGCAGTACAAGCAGGTAGATGCTGTTTTGGCGATGTACCACGACCAGGGGCTTATACCTTTTAAAACTTTGGCTTTTGAGAGCGGCGTAAACTACACGGCAGGCTTGCCAATTGTGCGCACATCCCCAGACCATGGCACCGCTTATGACATTGCAGCTAAGCACATTGCAAATGAAACCTCTTTCAGAGAGGCTTTGTTCTTGGCCTGCGACATCATAAAAATGCGCCAGCTGGAACAAATGCCTGTTGTTTAATAGCGTCAGGTATTTTATTTCTCAGATTAATATCCTAATTTTGCGTCTTGCAATAAAGAGTCGGTTGTGAAAAAGTTAAAAGATTATGAAATCGGCATTGCCAAGCTCAGCAACAAGGTACATACCTATGAGTTTGAGATGGATGATTCTTTCTTTGACCTTTTTGGGAAGGAAATAATTTCAGGAGGAAAGCTGCTGGCCAACGTTAAGCTTGACAAAACAGAGTCGCTGCTCACGTTTAACATTGACATAAAAGGGCATGTGCGCCTCACCTGCGACAGAAGCCTGGATGAGTTTGATCATCCGGTAGCGCTGCAGGAAGTTTTCAGAGTGAAGTATGGCGATGAAAGCATGGAGTTGGCTGATGACCTGTGGCAGATCACTAGTGGCACACAGGCTATCAACATTGCACAGCACCTTTATGATTACATCATATTGTCTTTGCCCATGAAAAAGCTGCATCCGCGGTTTTTAGAGGAAATGGATGAAGAAGATGAGGAAAGTGAGGACGATATCCTGATTTATTCTTCGCAGAGCGATAGCAGCGAAGATGAGGACGACGATGACGAGGATACAGATCCGCGTTGGGACGCACTCAAAAACCTTAACTAAAAGAGTTTCAGAAGTATAAAAAGTATAAACTAGTAAGTAAATTTTCAACTAAAAAATGGCACATCCTAAACGTAAGATTTCGAAGACCAGAAGAGATAAGAGAAGAACTCATTATAAACTTTCTGAGAAAGCTATCGCAACTTGCCCTACTACAGACACGCCTCACCTTTACCACCATGCATATGTGGTAGACGGAGACCTGTTCCACAAAGGCAAGCTGGCTATCAAAAATTATACAGCGAACGCCCAATAAGCACTAACCTGCTTTAGTTTAAGTTCTGTATAATTAACAACATCCATACATGAGGATCGCCTTAGACGCTATGGGCGGCGACTATGCACCAGATGCTGTCGTAAAAGGTGCCATACTTGCCGCAGAGCAGCTCGAGAAAGATGACGTTATCTTGCTTATCGGCAAAGAAGACGCTATCCAACCGCTGCTGAACGAATACAATTACGCTGGGAACAACATCAAAATTGTTCATGCTAGCCAGGTTATCGAAATGGGAGAGCACCCTACAAAGGCGCTTTCCCAGAAAACCGACTCTAGCATAGCCGTTGGGTACGGCCTGCTTAAAATGCAGAAAGCTGATGCTTTTTGTAGTGCAGGAAATACCGGTGCTATGCTGGTGGGCGCTATGTTTAGTGTAAAAGCGGTAGAAGGTATACTAAGGCCCTCTATTGGAGGACTGGTTCCTAAATTGAACGGAGGTTTCGGGATTATACTGGACGTAGGTGCCAACGCAGACTGCAAGCCAGAAGTACTTGAACAGTTTGGTGAGATAGGCTCTATCTACGCCAAGTATGTTTTGGAGATCCCGAATCCGAAGGTTGGTTTAATGAACCTGGGCGAGGAAGAAGGAAAAGGAACTGTAGTTACGCAAGCAGCACACCAGCGCCTTAAAGCAAACACGAATATCAACTTTATCGGTAACATTGAAGGCAGAGACCTTTTTAACGATAGAGCGGACGTAATTGTATGCGACGGCTATACTGGAAATATCATTTTGAAACTGGCAGAGAACATCTACGATATTCTTAACGAGAAGAATATGCATGACCCGTTCTTCGACAAGTTTAATTATGAAGCTGTTGGCGGTAGTCCAATTCTGGGTATAAACGGCAATGCCGTTATCGGGCATGGTGTTTCTAGCCCTAAGGCTATTTGCAACATGGTGCTACAAGCCCAGAAAATGGTATCTTCTAAGCTCTCGGAACGATTCCAGAAAAAATACAGCGCATAACCTGTTACCCAGCGGGGTAATAGATTTATATTTAATTGGCTTAATCTGTTTCAGCAATTCTTTTTACAGAATCTGACAGGTTATGCCAATTTTTTTTTAGTAAATTGCCCCACTTACTTAATTTCTAACCGAAACATCATTTACCATGAGTAAAATCACCGCCGCTATAACAGGCGTAAGTGGCTATGTTCCAGAATACGTGCTCACAAATAAGGAGCTTGAGACAATGGTTGAGACCAATGACGAATGGATAACTTCGCGCACGGGTATCAAGGAGAGGCGTATTTTGAAAGGTGAAGGCCTCGGCACATCACACATTGCGGTTCCTGCGGTTAGAGAATTGCTTAAAAAAACGAACACCAAGCCAGAAGAAATAGACTTACTTATCTGCGCCACTACTACCCCTGATATGGTTTTCCCGGCAACGGCAAATCTTATAACAGCAGAAGTAGGCGCTGTAAATGCCTTCGGATACGATTTACAGGCTGCTTGCTCAGGCTTCCTATTTGCTCTTGCAACCGGATCAAAGTTCATAGAGACAGGTCAGTATAAAAAGGTAGTGGTTGTAGGTGCTGATAAAATGTCTGCTATAGTTGATTATACCGACAGGGCAACCTGTATTATCTTTGGTGATGGCGGCGGCGCGGTTATGCTGGAACCAAACACCGAAGGCCTGGGCATACTTGACTCTGTTTTAAAATCGGATGGCACAGGCGCCCAGTTCCTGCACATGAAAGCAGGCGGTAGCCGCAAGCCAGCAACTATCGAAACTGTACAGGCAAGAGAACACTATGCTTACCAGGAGGGCCAGCAGGTGTTTAAATTTGCTGTTAAAGGCATGGCTGATGTGTCGGCGGAGGTTATGGAGCGTAACAACCTTAGCGGTGACGATGTTGCCTGGCTTGTACCGCACCAGGCAAACAAACGCATTATAGAGGCTACTGCAAACCGTATGGGCCTTAGTAACGAAAAGGTGATGCTCAACATTCACAAGTATGGCAACACTACCAGCGGCACGATTCCGCTTTGCCTGTGGGAGTATGAAAGCCAGTTAAAGAAAGGCGACAACATTGTGTTAGCTGCTTTTGGTGGCGGCTTTACATGGGGTGCTATCTACCTGAAGTGGGCTTATGATCCGAAGTAGTATCCAAACCTATATATAAATTACATTAAAAAAAGCGGCCATGTGTCGCTTTTTTTAATGTAATTTATATATAGTATAATCTTACTTCTATATGGCCAAACTTTTAACAGCCTTACTCACACTCTTATTACTCCCGTACTTTGGTGCCAATGCCCAAAGCTCTTTCGAAGAAGCTTTCCTGGTTCAAAACCAGGATACCATCCATGGCTACATCAAAAGTGCCTCAGATTTGGAGCTAAGTAAGGTGATACAATTCAAAACTGACTTGAACTCAGAAGCTGTCAGAGAATTTTACCCAGGAGAGGTTACAGCCTTTTACTTCAAGGCTACTGGTTTTTACTATGCCTCTGTAAAAGCAGAAATACTAAAAGGCTCTTCCAAAGTATATCATCACAGATTTGCCAAACTACTGTTAAGCGGGTTCACGAGCTTGTACAAGCTCCAGCTGCCTGAAGAGGAACAGTCTATAGTTACGTTACGAAACAACACGTTCCTGTATATCTTGCAAAAAGGCACCACCTACTACACTTTGGGATTATATGAGACAATGGATGGGAGTTACGCCATAAAAAACAAACGATACGCGGGTATGATGAGGGCAGCTTTTTCTGATTGTGAGCTGCTATCCCTTGATCTGAACCAACTTAATTTTGATGATAAATCGATGATGAAAGCAGTTGCTGCATATAATGCCTGTATGGATCCAGCGGTTGCCACCACCTATTATACATACAAGGCTAAAGCTGTGATCAAGCATGGGGTGGAGCTTTCCTTCGCGAAGCTGTACCTACCCAAAAATCCGAATAACATAAGTGCCCAGGGATATTCTGCGGGATACTTTTGGGACATTATACAGCCTGATGCAAGTAGAAAGTACTCTACGAAGTTTGGCGTCACTTATATGTATTATCAGCTAGACAGAAATTCTCCAAATGCCGAATTTAAAAAAGAGGCTGTTCATTATTTACGCCTTCCCCTGGCCATTCAGTATAATCTAAAGGATCCAATCGTGTCAGAGACCGTTCCATTTTTTAACATTGGGTTTACCGCGCAGATAACCACAAATGCTCGCTACAGAGATTACATTCCTTTGCCGAGCATCGGAGCAGGTATGTATAGCAAGCGCTTTAGATTTGCTGCTCTTTTGGAAAATGATGGGTTTAAATTCTCAAATCCAAAGCTTATCAGCTTATCAGTTGGCATGAGATTAGACTAACAGCGATCATCTTATATGCTAAAAAATGTATGAGCTTATATGGAACAACCTATCTGAATAAGCTAACAAGTATAAAGCAAAAGAGGCTGCCCCTACAGGGGCAGCCTCTTTTGCTTTATACTTGTTAGTGTTTTAAACTTCCTACGCTAGTCTGTCGCAATCGCTCAGTAGCATCAGAAACCAATGCTTTAACCTCTCTGTAATAAACAAAATAACCCATAAGTGATATCAGCAGTAAATTACTGATTCCTAACGCACCAAAATGGTCTAGTTGCTTTGCCATATACTTGCCAACAAAGTCAGATGAGTTTGCGCCATACAACAATATAACTACAATAAAGCCCACAAGTAAAGGGGTGTTTTTTTGCTCTTGCAAGAAGCGCAGCAGCATAACAATAACAGGTAGTGCATAAAGGAAGTGCTCTGTATCTGTTATCACCAGGTTTGGAATGATGGCAATAAGTACAAAGCATTCCATCATCATCAGGCGGCCCATAGTATCTTTGCTCTCCTCCCCTAGCAGAACTGCATGTTTCCTGTTTCTCCAAAATACAGCAACGTATACCAAACCTAAAGCGATTAGCAGGTGCAAGGTAAAATACTGCGGAATCTCTAGGGAAGTATAAACCTGTAAAATAGATGCGATGGTATTATCACTCTCCAAATAACTATTATGTGCCATCACAGCTTTAAACCAATCCTGGTGCAAAGCAATATTATCGCTAAAGCCAACTACAGCAGCTGGGGCAAGCGCAAAAAACACAAAAGATAGCGTTACGTGCAGCAGCGTTACCCTTTTTTGATGGAGAACAAGAGGCAGCAACAAGATTAAAAAGTATGGCTTGGTAACAAAAACAAACCCTAACAACCACCCCGCCCTCTTCTCCCGGCCCCCGGCTATGTAGTAGAGTGCGGCACTAACAAAGGCTACAAGTACAATATTGATGTTACCTAAATGCAGCTCACGCACCATGTGCACGAGAATACACAAAAAAGTTACAGCAAGTATGGCATTGGTTACCTTGCCTTTATTTACCCACCTGCGAACTAAATAATGCAAAAACACAATGGTAGAAATAGCGCAACAGGCTAAAACAATAAAGTGCAATACTTTGGCTACACCGAAACTGAACGCGCAGTAAGGCAGAAAAAAGAGCAGCGTGGCCGGCGAGTACTTATAGTATCCGGTCTTTAACCCGAAAGGGATACCATATACCTGGTTTTCGCTTAACAGCGCAGATGCCGCTTCATAATAAACCTTAAAATCATTTAAATTAAAACGCCCATTAATGTTCTCAACAATAATTATTGTAAGACTCAAAACAACGGCGAATAGCACAAATACTTTATGATACTTTAACTTTGGCAGTAGTTCTTTCATTATCACGTTCTTATACCCTGCAGTAGTATTTCAAAACTTTAAAACTAATTCTGAAAAAGCTACAAAGCTAATGTTTAGTTCAATAAAAGAGTAAGATAAGCGGCAGGCATCTTGGCTAAGCAAACATACACTATAGCAAGAAGAAATCTAAAGTGGATCAGATGTTACCTGTAGTTGCTATTGCGATAGGTGTAAACGTTACACCACTTAGTATAAAGTGGCAGTAAGCAGCAGTCGTGGGAAAAAAATCTGCTTCAGGAAATTATTATGCGTGCATACCATTTAGGATAAAATCAATGAAAAGCAACTTAAATACATTGCTTTTTCGGGACAAATCAGGCAGATTGACTAACTTTGCTTGCAATACATAGTTTTGCGCTATACTTTTAACGTTTCATTTAAGTACAACACGATTCAGAACATAATATGGCAACCACAGCTGATATAAAAAATGGCGTTGTGATCGAGTATAACAACGACCTTTACCAGGTTACCGATTTCCAGCACGTAAAACCAGGCAAAGGCCCGGCATTTGTAAGAACCAAGCTAAGAAACATCAGAACCGGTAAGGTATTAGACAACACCTTCTCTGCTGGTCACAAGATAACGACGGCCCGCGTAGAGCAGCGCCCTCACCAGTTTATTTACAAAGATGACATGGGCTATAACTTTATGGACATGAACACCTTTGAGCAAGTAACGCTGAATGAGGCATTGGTGCCATTTGCTGATTTAATGAAAGAAGGCCAGGAAGTTACCATCCTGTTCCATGCTGAGACAGAAACCCCGTTAACTTGTGAGATACCTCCTTTCGTTGAGCTTACCATCACGTATACTGAGCCTGGTCTGAAAGGCGACACAGCAACCAACGCCTCAAAACCAGCCATTGTAGAAACTGGAGCAACTATTCAGGTGCCACTTTTTATCGGCCAGGACGAAAAAATCAAAGTAGACACTCGTACTTATTCATACGCAGAGAGAGTTAAATAACACATGAAAGCTAAAGAAATCCAGGACCTGATCGACTTTATCGCCAAATCCGGCTTGAATAAAGTAAACATCGAAACAGAAGAATTTAAGATATCTGTACAGCGTGAGCCAAACCAGAAGGTAAAATATGTAAACGAGCCTTCTCATCATGTTGCAGCTCCTGCACCGCAGGCAGCCCCTGTACAGGCAGCAGCAGCACCTGCTGCACCAGCGCCGGCGGCACCAGCAGCTCCTGCAGCCTCCGACGACAGCAAGTATATCGCCATCAAAGCACCTATGATAGGTACTTTCTACCGCTCTTCCAGCCCAGAGTCACCTGCATTTGTTAACGTTGGAGACGAGGTAAAAAAGGGACAGGTAATCTGCATCATCGAGGCAATGAAACTGTTTAATGAGATTGAGTCTGAAGTTTCTGGCAAAATCGTGAAAGTATTGGTAGATAACGCATCGCCAGTTGAGTACGACCAGCCATTGTTCCTGGTAGATCCAAGCTAATTTATTGATTTGAAAATTTGAAAATGTGAAGATTTGAGAATGGAGACGGCATTTACCTTCTCCATTTTTATATCATTTTCACTTTGCATCTCTACATTTCCAAATCTACAAATCTTCTAATCTGACATTATGTTTAAAAAAATACTAATTGCTAACCGTGGCGAGATCGCGCTTCGCATTATCCGTACCTGCAAGGAGATGGGGGTGAAAACGGTAGCCGTATACTCTACAGCTGATAAGGAAAGCCTGCACGTGCGCTTTGCCGATGAAGCCGTTTGTATCGGACCTCCTCCAAGCGCACAGTCTTACCTGAACATTCCGAATATTATTGCAGCAGCAGAAATCACAAACGCTGACGCCATACACCCTGGCTACGGCTTCTTGTCAGAGAATGCAGAGTTCTCTCGCATCTGCGCTGAAAACAACATCAAGTTTATTGGTGCCACGCCAGAGATGATCAACCAAATGGGAGATAAAGCATCTGCTAAGGCAACCATGAAGAAAGCAGGCGTTCCTACCATTCCGGGTTCAGAGGGTTTGATTAAGAACCTTGAAGAAGGTATAAAGCTTGCAAAAAAGATAAAGTACCCGGTAATTATCAAAGCAACTGCCGGTGGTGGTGGCCGAGGTATGCGCATCATCAAGCGCGAAGAGGAGTTTGAAAAGGCATGGAACGATGCCCGTACAGAGTCTAAAGCTGCTTTCGGCAACGATGGCATTTACCTCGAGAAATTCGTGGAAGAGCCGCGCCACATCGAGATACAGCTAATAGGCGACCAGCACGGCCAGGTAGCGCACCTTTCAGAGCGTGACTGCTCTATCCAGCGCCGCCACCAAAAGCTGGTAGAGGAAACTCCTTCGCCGTTTATTACAGACGATCTTCGTGAGCGCATGGGCCAGGCTGCCATTGCAGGAGCTAAGGCTATTAACTACGAAGGTGTAGGCACGATTGAATTCCTGGTTGATAAGAACCGTGACTTCTATTTTATGGAGATGAACACGCGTATCCAGGTAGAGCACCCGATTACAGAGGAAGTTATTGACTACGACCTTATAAAGGAGCAGATTAAGGTAGCTGCCGGTGAGAAAATTACTGGTAAAAACTACTACCCTAAGATGCACGCCATTGAGTGTCGTATCAACGCTGAGGACCCTAAGAACGGCTTCCGTCCTAGCCCAGGCAGAATAACCACGTTGCATATGCCAGGTGGCCACGGCGTGCGTGTAGACTCTCATGTTTACTCTGGCTATACTATCCCGCCAAATTACGACTCCATGATCGCGAAGCTGATTGTTAGCGCGCAAACCCGTGAAGAGGCTCTGGTGAAAATGAAGCGTGCACTTAGTGAGTTTGTAATCGAAGGTATAAAAACTACCGTTCCATTCCACCTGAAGCTAATGGATGACCCTGGCTTTAAAGAAGGTAACTTTACAACTGCGTACCTGGAAGGCTTCGATTTTAACAGCCTTGATTAGCATAACCGAATTTTAAAGTATAAAACCTCAGCTGTAACTGGCTGAGGTTTTTTTTCGCCTGCATGCAACCTGTACAGCAAATTTCCACTCTTGATAGCGTGAAAACATATCTCCAACTGCTTGTTGCCTGCGCTTTTATACTTACACAGTATAGTTGCACATCTGTTTTATATGTCAACACCACGCTGCCACCTGATGTAGCTGTTACACACGACCAATGGAAAGTGGTGGCTGTAAACAGGTTTAACCCGGCGTTGCTTCCCTTTAACCGCGAAAAGAAGCTTGATGCATTTGAACAAGGCGCAAAAGAGGCCTTTTATGGAGTAACTGAAGCCATACTTCAGGACGATACTTTTGTGCTGATAGCTGCAGACACAACTGGTAATTATTTACAAACTGCCGCAAAACAAGCGCTTACACCTGAGCAAGTACAAAGTATACATGCAAAGCACCCACACCACCTGGTACTGGCACTCGATAACTTTGACGCCTACTTTGAGCAGGAAACTTTCAGGGAGAAAAATGGTGACGGTTCTGTTTCTAAAACGGCACATTATACCTTACATACCCGCTCCTACTGGACCCTCTATGATAGTACAGGTGCTGTGTTAGACAGAGCTTCGCTTACCAAACAAGAACTTTACGATTCCAGGGGTGTGCTGAGTGGGTTGCTGGCAATTGGCCAATCTATTGCTAATGCTGGGCCAGTTATAGACAAGTTAGCATGGCAAACAGGTATGGACTATTGGAAACGCCTTCAGCCAAGGCATATAAGTTTTGCGCGCCCTTATTACTCAAATAAGGATTTTACGCCTGCGGCATATAGTATGGCTGCAAGTGACTGGGATAAGGCTGTTATCTTGTTAACTCCGATAGCAGAAAGCGGGCAACGTAAAAATGCCGCTAAAGCCGCTTATAACCTGGCTGTAGTACACGAGGCCAAAGGCGATGTAGCAAGAGCCAGGAAATGGGCCAAGTTATCTGCTGATAAGGGAAATAAACTGGCGCTACTGCTTTTGTCTGACCTAAATGGCTACCATTAACAGCGATTGCAATCGTTTAAATCTAAAAAGCGAAGGCCCGGTAATTAACCGGGCCTTCGCTTTTATACTCAGTAGTATACTTTTTAAACCTTTTGCTTTTCTTCCTCCTGCATCAGCTGCTCCAGTTCGCCGTACCAGCCTTCGCCATACTTGCGTATAAGCGGTTCTTTCAGAAACTGATACACCCTAACTCCCAGGTCCTGGCCAAAGCTGCAGGCAGCGCTGCAAATACCCCAACGGTCATAGTTCAATGCTTCAAAGTCATCATACTTTGTTACTCTGATAGGGTATAAATGGCAGGATATCGGCTTTTTCCAGCTAATCTTACCATCATAATAAGCTTGCTCTATGGCGCACTTCAATGTCTTGTCCTCATCGTAAATGGCGTAAGCGCACTCCCTGTTGTTGATGGTTGGTGTAGAGTAATCGTCTTCCCAATCCTTGATGTATAGCCCCTGCTCCTCTACAGCTTGTTTACCGGCTCCAGTCATGTATGGCTTTATCTGCTCATAGCTCTGCTCCAGTATTGCCAGTTCGCTTTCCTCTAAAGGTGCTCCTAAATCGCCTTCTACACAGCAGGCGCCTTTGCACTTCTCAAGGTTACAAACAAAAAACTGGTCGCGGATGTCGTCGCTGATAACGGTATTCTGAAGAACTATCATGGGTGGTATTTATTAGGGAGACAAAGGTAAGGAGAAATTAGTTTATTTCCGGGGCGAAGGTGGGTGAGTTGAGAAACAGCAACAGCAGACTCCACGCTTAAGAGGGCAGGTTTAGCTGCTCACAGTATGAATAAACAAAAAAAGCCCTCTCCTGTTGGAGAGGGCTTAAGTATATGGCAAGTTTATACTTAATTCTGTTTTTCTGGAGAACCGGCAGCCATCAGTATATTCTGTACATTTTCGTGTTTTGTGTAATCAATGGCGGCTTTCCCTGTACTGTCTTTTGCTTTTGCGTCGGCACCGGCTTGCAGCAAGGCAAGTATAATTTCAAAGTTTGCATCCATTTCGCAGGCAAGCATAAGCGGTGTTTTGGCTTCGTTGTTCTGGATATTAGGATCTGCACCGGCCTCCAATAGCTTACCAAGCTCCATTATACCGATATGTTGGCCAATTGTAGCCTGTAGTGCCTGGGCTAGAACTGTATTGCCGTCTTTATCTTTTAAGTTAGGGTTAGCGCCACGGTGCAAAAGCGTGTCCAGTAAATCAACCTGCTCCTGCTCGTATAACTCTGAGCGAACCCTGGAACTGCTAACCACATAGTGCAAAGCAGTTTTGCCGTCCTCGTCCTGCGCGTTTATATCAGCCTTATTCTTAAGTAGTATGCTTACAGTTTGCAAGCGCACCTCAGGCTCGTAGATTACGCCATAATCCTCTAGTAGCATGGGTACATAAACAGTATGCATAAGGGGAGAACGGCCACTAGACTCCACTCCAAAATCATCGGGTACTGCAAGCGTGTTTGCATCTCCTCCGGCAGCCAAGGCACGTTTCAGCATTTCCGGATCGCGGTTGATGGCGGCAATAACTACTTTTTGGTCAGGTGTCTGGTTTATGTACAATAATTGCTCGTAAGCACTAACGCTACCTTTCGAGATAGCTTTACGATACAGCTTTCGCGCCTCCTCTGTTTTAACCTCTCCTAATGTACCTTCTTCATAAAGTAGACCTAACGTATAAAGTGCTTCGCGTTCATCGGCCTCTACCCCTTTCTTAAGCCAGTAAAAAGCTTTTTCATTGTCTTTCTTCACCCCTTCACCATTTAGGTACAGGTTGGCTAGTGAGGTATAAGCTACTACATCGTTGGCTGCAGCGGCACGGCTCAGGTAATTAAAAGCAAGGCTGTGGTCCTTTAATTCTCCAAAACCAGTATAGTACATGCTACCCAAAATGCGATTGGCAAAAGCATCTCCTTCTACGGCTTTCTCACGGATCTCAATCGCAGCGGTGCGCATGTGCTGTATAAAGCGCTGTTTGTCTTCCTGGGTTCTAAGTATAGTTTGCTCGGCTAATCCTAAATGTCCTAGCAGGCTTCCCTCATCGATGGCACGCTGGTAGTAAAACTGAGCAGAGTCTTTGTTTGCAGAAAAGTATTTCTCAGCATTCTGAATTTGCTTTAAGGTATCAATCTGAACTGAATCATACTTTAATTCACGGTACTGGTGCATACGCCCGATAAAGTATAAAGCATCGTTATCACCTTCAGCAACAGCCTCTTTAAACTTAATATAAGCCTGCGGGTACTGCAGCGTAGTATAAAATGCCATGGCTGAGTCCATAGCCGAGGTGCGCCATACTTTCTTGATGGAAGGAGCCGGAGCGGCGGTTGCAGCTTTACTATCAGTTTGCTTTGCAACGGTGGTTGGTTTAGCAGTTGTGGTTTTAGGAGTGCCTATGTTGGGTGACGGCTTTTTCGCTGCTGAGGCTGTTGCCTTAGCCTTGGCGGGTGCCGATTTCTGTGGCGCCTTACTTTGGGCCATACTTCCGTTGCCGGCAAGTATAAACATGACTGCCAACATCAGTTTAACTAGCTGCTTGCTTGTCATTTTAAGGGTCTTATGTTTCAAATCAAGCGAATTAAATTCAGTTTACTCAACTGCAAAACTACAGTTATCTGTACTTTAAATCAAAAATCAGGCAAAAAGCAATGTTTTTATCTATTTGTGCCTGTAAACTAAACGCTTTAGAAGTACTTCCTGTTCATCTTATAGCATCTTTCCACCCAGAGCTGTAGCATTAGCCATGCCAAAAATTTAGGGTCGGTTCAGAAAAAGGATTTGTAATTTGTAACTTGCATAGATTTTAAGACGCACGCGGAAGAGAAGAAATGGATTATATCAGCTTATTAAATGAGTCGCAACGCGCGGCGGTACTTCACACCGAAGGTCCGGCCATGATTATAGCGGGCGCTGGCTCTGGAAAAACAAGAGTTTTAACTTACCGGATCGCCCACCTGATTAGCCTGGGTGTAGATCCGTTTAACATACTTGCCCTTACCTTTACCAACAAGGCAGCCAAAGAAATGCGCCACCGGATTGAGAAAGTAATTGGCAACGAGGCCAAGAATATCTGGATGGGCACGTTCCACTCGGTGTTCTCGCGCATACTACGCGCCGAGGCTGAGAAAATTGGCTACCCGAAAAGCTTTACCATTTACGATACAGACGACTCCAGAACACTTATTCGCAATATTGTGAAGGAGATGAACCTGGACGATAAGTTGTACAAGCCAAATGTGGTGCTGGGCCGTATTTCTTCTGCTAAAAATAAACTTATTTCTGTTAAACAGTACCTCAACGATGCTGTTATTCAGGCAGATGATGAGGCTGCCATGCGCCCTAAGATCGGCAAGATTTACGAAACCTATCAGAACCGCTGCTTTAAAGCAGGCGCCATGGACTTCGACGATCTGCTGTTTAACACCAACGTGCTCTTTAAAGACCACCCGGATGCGCTGAACAAGTACCAGAACATCTTTAAGTTTGTGATGGTGGATGAGTACCAGGATACAAACTACTCGCAGTACCTAATCACGCGTAAACTGGCGGCTCAGAATAGAAATATAGTGGTTGTAGGCGATGATGCACAGTCTATCTACGCCTTTAGGGGTGCTGATATACAGAACATACTTAACTTTGAGCGCGACTACCCGGAGCTGCAGGTATTTAAGTTGGAGCAGAACTACCGCTCTACCAAAAACATTGTAAACGCAGCTAACTCGGTTATCAAAAACAATACGGCACAACTGCGTAAAGATGTTTTTACCGATAACGAGCAAGGCCCACTCATCGAGGTGATAAAGGCTAACTCGGATAACGAAGAGGGTAAACTGGTGGCCACGACCATTTTCGAAGAGAAAATGAACAACCACCTCTCCTACGACGATTTTGCCATACTTTACCGCACCAACGCACAATCCAGGGCCATGGAAGAAGCCCTGCGCCGGATGAACATCAAGTATAAAATCATTGGTGGCCTTTCGTTTTATCAGCGCAAAGAAATTAAAGACCTGATAGCTTACCTGCGCCTGACGGTAAACCCGAACGATGAGCAGGCGCTACGCCGTGTAATAAACTACCCGAAACGGGGCATTGGCGAAACTACCGAGCAAAAACTTTTTGTAACTGCCAACGATATAAACCACAGCGTATGGGAAGTAGTGCAGAACGCCGGCCAGTTCTTAGGCAACCGTGTGGGCACAGCCATCGAGAACTTCTCGATCATGATAAAGGACTTTGCCCGCATTGCCCAGAACGTAGATGCCTTTGAAGTAGCCAAACACATAGCCAAACACTCCGGCATAGTAGATGACCTGTACCAGGATAAAACCGTGGAAGGCCTGGCCCGCTACGAAAACATACAAGAGCTCCTGAACGGTATCAAAGAATATGTAGATGATCCGGAGAAGGAGGATAAGAGCCTGGACGCTTTCCTGCAGGACATTGCCCTGATTACAGATGCTGACACCAAAGCCGATGATGACGGTGAGTTTGTCACCCTGATGACCATTCACTCGGCCAAAGGGCTTGAGTTTAAGAACGTATTTATTGTGGGTATGGAAGAAAACCTCTTCCCGAGCCAGATGATGCTGAACTCGCGTGCCGATTTGGAGGAAGAGCGCCGCTTGTTTTATGTGGCCATTACCCGTGCCGAGAAAAAGCTATACTTAACCTACGCCACCAGCCGTTACCAGTGGGGTAACCTAAGGGCCTGCGAAAAGAGTCGCTTTCTTGACGAGATTGATCCAAAGTACATTAACTTTAAGTATGGCGATACAGGTGCGGGCAGCGGAGGCAATGTTTTTGACAGGGTATTGCAGCGCAAAAGCAGTATTAGTAGCTTAGTGCAGCCACCAGCCCGAAAGCAGGTAGCCACAGCCTACACACCATCCGCTGATTTTAAGCCAAGCGATACCTCTAACCTGGCTGCAGGTATGAAAGTAGAGCACCCTAAATTCGGTTTTGGCGTGGTAGCTAAAATGGACACACAAGGCAATAGCGTTAAAGCCATTATCAACTTTGATGAGGTTGGCGAAAAAACCCTGTTGCTAAGCTTTGCCAAGCTGCGCATTCACGAGTAATTAGGATGTGAGAATGATGAATTAATTAGACGGAATTAGTCTAAAGCATTATATTTCTATAACTTCTCATTCATAATCCGTAATTATTAATTCATCATTGCATATAGTGCATATATATTTCTAATTTTGACTCTTTACACAAGATATAATGGAAGCGAGTACCTCATTTAAACAAGACCTTTTGCTACGCGAGTATGGCCGCAATGTGCAGGATCTGGTAAATTACATTTCAAAAGTAGAAGACCGTTCGGAACGCACGCGCCTGTCGCAGTTACTCATAAACCTGATGGCCAAGCTAAACCCGCAGCTGCGCGACACACAGGACTACCAGCAAAAGCTTTGGAACCACTTGTTTGTGATGTCAGGGTCTACGCTTGATGTGGATGCACCTTACCCGCTTAGCGCGATGGAGTACCTGAACGACAAGCCACAGCGCATGGAGTATGCCACAGAAACGCCTGCTTTTAAGCACTACGGCACCAACGTGGAGCTGCTGATCGAGAAGGCAACAGAGCTGCAGGACGAGAAAGAACGCGAAGCTGCCATTGTCTCTATCGGTAAACTCATGAAAACCCTTTACCGGTCGTATAACAAAGACAGCATAACAGACGATGTTATACTGAACGATATCCGCCAGCTATCAAAGGGCAAACTGAACATGGACCTGCGTTATATCGAGAGCAACAACCTGTTCGAGTCGGTTGGCGGCGGCAGGCAGCAGCAGGATAACCAACAGCGCAGCCAGCAGCAAAACCGTGGCGGCGATAACCGCGGCCGCAAAAACCAAAGAACCTCCTCAAATCAAAGAAATAAATAGTATAAATGGCTTCATTCGAAGTAAAAGGCGGTACTAAGCTAAAAGGCGATATTTACCCACAGGGCGCAAAAAACGAAGCACTTCAGATTTTGTGCGCCGTATTGCTTACCTCCGAACCTGTTACCATCTCAAATATCCCTGATATCCGGGATGTAAATAAACTGATCGAGCTGCTGCAAGGCCTGGGTGTAAAAGTAGAACGCACCGCTCCGGATACGTGTATTTTTCAGGCAGATGATGTGAACCTGGATTACCTGGACACAGAAGCATTTGTGGAGCAAGGCCGTGCCATACGTGGCTCGGTTATGATTGTTGGCCCGATGCTGGCACGCTTTGGCAAAGCCAAGATGCCAAAACCGGGTGGCGATAAGATTGGCCGCCGCAGGCTAGACACTCACTTTATCGGCTTTGAGAAACTGGGCGCTACATTTGAGTATAGCTCCGAAGAAAGCTTTTACGGCGTACATGCTGACCGACTGAAAGGTGCTTACATGCTTTTAGATGAAGCATCTGTAACGGGTACAGCCAACATATTAATGGCTGCCGTACTCGCCGAAGGAACTACCACCATTTACAATGCAGCCTGCGAGCCCTATGTACAGCAGCTAAGCCGCATGCTTAACCGCATGGGTGCTAAAATAAGCGGTGTAGGTTCTAACTTATTGGTAATTGAGGGAGTCGAGAAGCTTGGCGGTACAGAACACCGCATGCTTCCGGATATGATCGAGATCGGTTCGTTTATCGGCCTTGCCGCCATGACAGGTTCTGAAATCACGATTAAGGATTGCCAGATTGAACAGCTTGGCCTGATACCGGATACATTTAAGAGCCTGGGCATTAAGATGGAGTTCCGCGGAGATGATATACATATACCGGCACAGGAAAACTATCAGGTAGAAACATACATTGATGGCAGTATACTTAACATTGCCGACCACACCTGGCCAGGCCTAACACCAGATTTGCTAAGTGTAGCGCTGGTAGTGGCTACGCAGGCAAAAGGCACGGTACTGGTACACCAGAAAATGTTCGAAAGCCGCCTGTTCTTTGTGGACAAGCTGATAGACATGGGTGCCCAGATTATACTCTGCGACCCGCACCGCGCTACTGTTATCGGCCTGAACAACCAAATGCCTTTACGCGGTATTCGTATGTCTTCGCCTGATATTCGTGCCGGCGTTGCCCTGCTTATCGCAGCAATCTCTGCCGAAGGCACCAGCATCATCGACAACATTGAGCAGATAGACCGCGGCTACCAAAACATTGACGGCCGCTTGAACGCCATCGGAGCACAAATCAGACGAATCTAAAGTATAAAATCATACTTGCTGATATGAAAGAGCACCTGCTAAGGGTGCTCTTTTTGCTTATGGTTGCTAACTAAAAATACTATATTTGAGGAATTGGTAAGTTTAAAGGAAGTTTTACAACTACATGTAAGTGCAGAAAAGCGTAGGTTTTCGTTTAGCTGCTAGTTATGTGTCATGCTTAGGCGACCGTGTTACATCATATTGCCTGCAAAAAACAATAGAAAAACCATGGACAAAGTTTTAATTAAGCCAGATAAAGCAATAAAAGTTTCGCAAGATGTTCTCAATGTGTTAGACAATGCAACAGGAACACCGACATCTGAAATGATTGACCTTGTAAAAGACAAGGACTTTAACTTAGCTTATCTTCGGGATGAATTCGGACATTTAATTTCTGGGCTTTCTTTCTCTCTTGACAACCGAATTTTTATTGGCATTACTCCAAGCCCTATTGACATTTACTTTGGCATTGCTTACACCTTCCTTGTTAAAAACAACAGAATTTTAGAAGAAATTAAAAAGCAGAAAGAAGACCCTAATCTTCAATGTGTGTTGCTTGCCGATAACAAGTTTAATTCCTTTTTGCAGTATCGTATTTCTTGCATCATCATGCTTCACTCAACATTAGAAGCATTTATTAATAGTATTGTTCCCGACACAAGTTACTCTTATCCAAAAGTTGTTAAGGAACATGGACAAAAAATTACCAAGCACCTATCAAAAGAAGAAGTTGAGCGGCTAAACTTTTCAGAAAAATTTAAAGATGTAGTTAAGCATATTACACAGTTAGATTTTGCAACAACAAATCAAAATCTATACATCAGCATTAATAAGTTGAATAATCTAAGATGCGACCTGATACATTTGAAAACAATGAAGGACGGCAAGAAAGAAAATCACATCCAAGTTTATGTGCAAATTATCAAAGCTGACTTAGACAAATACACAGCCGATGTGAAAGCGTATATTAACACAATCAGACCAGGCACAATTCAGTTTACAAATAAAGAATTGAGCTAATATGCAAAGAAACAGCTTCGTGGCGTAAGTAACACGATCGCTTAATAAGGGCTTAAACGAAACGGCGGGTAAGGTGCTTAATCAAACAGTAATGCATTTAAATAACTTTGGATCAGGACGAAAGCTTTGTGCTACTCTGCTGCCACTTTATAAAGCCCCGATCCGTTAGCACACTCTCAAAACGAAAAATAAAATACAACAGCACTATGTCAGAAGAAATGAAACAATGCCCAAAATGTAGTTCGCCTTACGGTTACGCAATGGATGAAAATACCTACGCTTGCCCTGAATGTGGAAACGAATGGAACCCAAATGAAGTTGAAGAAGAGGCAGGGCTGAAAGTAATAGATGCTAACGGGAATCAGCTTCAGGATGGAGACTCTGTTGTTGTAGTCAAAGATTTACCTGTAAAAGGCGCTCCAAAACCAGTTAAGGCAGGCACAAAAGTAAAAAACATCCGATTAACGGATGGAGACCATAACATTGACTGCAAAATCGATGGCTTCGGTTCCATGGCCCTCAAGTCGGAGTTTGTGAGAAAAGCATAAAAAACTTTTAACGCATTAAAGCCTTTTAACAACAGCGGGTATGTGGCAATAACGGCAAGGTGAAGATAAAAAGGAAAGTACTTAAAACAACCTCATGCGAAGCAAACATAGAAGTATTGTAGTTTACCTTCTACACCCTATACCTTAGCGCCAATTAGGGCAAATTCCGTATTACCTATTTATGAAATATACTTCCCCCGAACTCAGGACCGTAGATGTAACACGGTACGTTACGCCTTTACGCGAGGGCGGTTCGCTTCCAGCCATAGTAGAGGCCGACGACGAGTTTCTGTACGTCCTAAAATTCAGAGGCGCCGGCCAGGGCATCAAAGCTTTGATTGCAGAGCTTATCTCCGGCGAAATTGCCCGCCTGCTTGGCTTCAGGGTGCCCGAAATTGTTTTTGTAAACTTGGATGAAGCCTTCGGCCGCACCGAGCCCGACGAAGAGATACAAGACCTGCTACGTGCCAGCGAAGGCCTTAACCTGGCGCTTCATTATCTTTCCAAAGCTATCACATTTGATGCTTTAGTTAACAGCGTAGATGCCAAACTTGCCTCGCAAATAGTATGGCTTGATGGCCTGATTATGAACGTAGACCGTACGCCCCGCAATACCAATATGCTGATGTGGAAGAAAGAGCTATGGCTGATTGACCATGGTGCCTCCTTATACTTCCACCACAACTGGGACAACTGGAAAGAGCAGGCAAAACGCCCCTTCTCACAGATAAAGGACCATGTGTTACTGCCAAAAGCCACAGAGCTGGAAGCTGTGAATACAGCGTTTAAAGCTATACTTACCCCAGAACGCATTCAGGCTATTGTAGCACTAATCCCGGATGAGTGGTTGACAGGCGGTGACTCTCCGTTTGCTTCTGCCGACGAACACAGGCAAGCCTATGCCTCCTTTTTAGAGAACAGAGTTGCTAATTCAGAGATATTCGTGAAAGGGGCGCAGGATGCAAGATAAGCACTTATTTGAGTACGCTGTGATACGCGTAGTGCCTCGGGTAGAGCGTGAGGAGTTCATGAATGTTGGCGTTATACTTTACTGCCGTGGCCTTGGCTTTCTGCAAACTGTATATAACCTGAACGAAGAACGGCTACAGGCTTTTTGTAAGGAGCTGGATGTAGCAGAGCTACAGGAAAGGCTGCAGGCGTTTGAGCGCATCTGCAAGGGCCGCTCAGAAGGCGGTCCGATTGGGCAAATGTCTATCTCGGAGCGGTTCAGATGGCTGACGGCTGCACGCAGCACCATCGTACAAACTTCGGCTGTGCACCCTGGCCTCTGCACCAATGCGCAGGAAATGCTGGATCACTTACACCGCCAATTGGTACTTTGATCTCTTTTTTGCAGCGCCGGGTCCAACCACCCCTAACCCCTCCTTGTTTAAGGCGGGGAATTCTGCTATTACTTTAGCTTAAGTATAGGCTAAGTGGCTTCTGCTTAATCTCCTTTTTACCAAGATCCTTTCAGGATGACAAAAAGTAATAACTTAAACTATGGTGACGGAACTGTAATCAGTAGGTAAAATTCCCTGCCTTGGACTAGTAAAAACGAGAGTTTGAAACTAGCGAGCAGAGTTCTGTGGGGCCAGGGGTGGTTGGCCGGTGCTGCAGGTAATCATGTTCATTACGATATTCAAGTTCTAATTATGATGGTGCCGGACCTACCGCTGCAACCTTAAACTAAAATCCATTTGAGGCAAAGCACAGAAAAGGCTAAATTGCATCAAATATAAAGTTATGAGCAAAGCAAATTGGAAAACCGTTAAGGAATACGAGGATATAACCTATAAAAAAGCAGACGGCGTTGCCCGAATCGCTTTTAACCGACCTAACGTACGCAACGCGTTCAGGCCTAAAACTGTATTTGAGCTTTTTGATGCGTTTCTGGATGCCCGCGAAGACACTTCTATTGGCGTAGTATTGCTATCTGCGGAAGGCCCATCTACAAAAGATGGCGTGTACTCTTTCTGTAGTGGCGGCGACCAGAACGCACGAGGGTTTCAGGGGTATGTAGATGAGTCTGGTATACCTCGCCTGAACATACTGGAAGTACAGCGCCTGATCCGCTTTATGCCAAAGGTGGTGATAGCCGTAGTACCAGGCTGGGCAGTAGGCGGCGGACACAGCTTGCATGTAGTTTGCGACCTGACACTTGCCAGCAAAGAGCACGCAATCTTTAAACAGACTGATGCTGATGTTACCAGCTTCGATGGTGGCTATGGCTCTGCTTACCTGGCTAAAATGGTAGGTCAAAAACGTGCCCGAGAGATCTTCTTCCTGGGTAGAAACTACTCGGCACAGGAGGCTTATGACATGGGCATGGTAAACGCTGTGATTCCACACGATGAGTTAGAAGATACTGCCTACGATTGGGCACAGGAAATACTGGCAAAGTCACCGACTTCTATTAAGATGCTCAAGTTCGCTTTTAACGCAACTGACGATGGCATGGTAGGCCAACAGGTATTTGCCGGCGAAGCCACCCGCCTTGCCTACATGACCGAAGAAGCCAAAGAAGGCAGAAACGCTTTCCTGGAGAAGCGCAAGCCAAACTTTAAGGATATACCCTGGATTTCGTAACAGAAGTATAAAGTATAAAACAAAGGCCTGCTGCAGCACATGTAGCAGGCCTTTGTTTTATACTTTATACTCTCTAGAATGCAAGATGTGGAGCCTGCCTTTTCTACTCTCCCAAGAAGGAAAAGCTGTCATTGCGCTAGCTTAAGTATAAGCTCTGTAGCTTCCTACAAACTCCCATCCACTAATATCCTTTCTGGATGACAAAAAGAAAAAGCCTCTAAAATGATAGCAGAAGAAGCAGTAAGCAGAATTCCCCGCCTTAGACTAGTGAAAACGAGAGTTAGAAACTAGCGAGCAGAACTCTGAGGGGTTAGGGATGGTTGGAACCGGCTAAGGCTACTCCTCTCCCCCGCTTCTGCGTGAGCCACGATATAACTCATACTTTAGCAGGCGGCAGTCTATAGGGCCATTGTAAAGTGGCGTGCGGCGGGAAGCGCGCAGTCCTACACTTTTAGCTGCTTCCAGGTTTCCGGTAAATACAAAGGCATCGAAGCCCTGGTAGCTATTCTTTAACGTGTCGCCTATATTTTTGTAAAGCAGGTTGATATCATCGGACTGTATACGCTCGTTATAAGGCGGGTTCATTACCAGTACCCCTTGATCGGCAGGAGCAGTCGTTTTAAAGAAATCCGCTTCTTCTACCTTAATAACATGCTGCAGGCCGGCATTTTCTATATTATTTAAAGCTGCCTCCACGTAGTCTGCATCAATGTCGTAGCCCAGTATAGGGGCTTGTGGAGCTTCTTTGTGCTTGGCCTCTGCTGTGTTCCATACCATCTCGAACAATTTCCCGTTATAGTCTTTCCATTTTTCAAAGCCGAAGGCGTCGCGGCGGTAAAGGCCGGGGGCAATGTTCTGGGCCATCATGGCTGCCTCTATCAAAAATGTACCAGAGCCACACATCGGATCTATAAAGGTAGACTTTTTGTCCCAGCCCGTTAGTGCGATAATACCGGCAGCCAGTACTTCGTTTAGCGGCGCAACGTTGGTTTGCAGGCGGTAACCACGGCGGTGCAGCGAATCGCCGGATGAGTCCAGCGACAGCGTCACCATGTTCTCGTGCATGTGCAGGTTAATGCGCATATCAGGCCGTACCCTATCTACAGAAGGGCGCTCACCGGTTGCTTTCCTGAACTGATCTACAATGGCATCCTTCGTGAGTTGTGCTACAAAAAGCGAGTGCTCAAAAGTAGAATGGCTAACCACGGCATCAATGGCAAAAGTCTGCTCCAGGTCAAAATAATCGGCCCACCTGATTTTCTGCACCTGCTCGTATAGGTCTTTTTCATCGCGGGCCTTAAAGTTGCGGATGGGTTTTAGCACGCGAATGGCGGTGCGGCACCACATATTGGCTTCGTACAGCTGGCGCAGGTTACCTGAGCAGGTTACGGCACGGTTTCCTACCTTTATGTATTCCATGTCCAGGGCACGGAGTTCTTCTGCCAATACTTCCTCAAAACCAGAGAGTGTGGTGACTATGATATTGAAATTACCGTTCGGATTCTGCTTTGCCATACTTTATACTTTATTCTGAGTACAAAAATAGCGCTTTAATAGTTAAGAGTTAAAAGTTATGCGTGAAGAGTTGCAATTGTAGGATGATCTCTAAAGGAGAACACCAGCACAAACCTTATCACACAGCTATCTAATTGGCATCACCTTACAAAAATGTATGCTTTAAAGCCTCATACTTATAACTCTTAACTTTTAGCTTTTAACTTGTATCTGCTTTTCTTAATTTACGCTCTTTAATGCAGGCTCTTTGTTAAAAACCGGCATAAACAGGCATCTTTCACTTTTTTAAATACCCCTCATGCACCTCGACATAATCGATTGGATTGTAATAGCCGTTTTCGGCATCTTGATTTTAGGTATTGGCATAAGTTATACTGGTAAGGCCAGCGGTAGTATGGCCAATTACTTTTTAGGAGGCCGAAACTTAACCTGGTGGGTGGCCGGTACCTCAATGGTTGCCACTACTTTTGCCGCCGACACGCCGCTTGCCGTTACAGAACTTGTTGCCCAAAGTGGTATATCCGGCAACTGGCTCTGGTGGAACATGCTGCTGGGAGGCTTACTTACCACTTTTTTCTTTGCAAAGCTTTGGCGCCGTGCCGGCATCATCACCGACCTCGAGTTTATAGAGATGCGTTATACTGGCAAGCCTGCTTCTTTCCTGAGGGGCTTCCGGGCAGTATACCTGGGCATTTTCATGAACAGCCTTATCATCGGCTGGGTAAACGTAGCCTTGATGTCCATCATTGAGGTCTTTTTTGAAGTACCCAAATCTGAGCAGCTGTTTTACGTTGGCATCGCCATGGTAGTGGTAGTGGTTTATTCGTCGCTGTCTGGTTTACTGGGAGTTGCCATTACAGACGTAGTGCAGTTCGTGATAGCCATGGCCGGATGTATTATACTTGCCTACCTGGTAGTTACCTCCGAAAAAATTGGCGGCATCTCTGGCTTAAAAGAGCAATTGCCAAGCTGGTCTCTGGATTACTTCCCAAGTATAGGTACCGGAGAGGCCACGGCCTCGGGAGTGGCCAAATCGCTTACTTTATCGCTGGGCGCATTCCTGGCGTTTACTACGGTACAATGGTGGGCCAGCTGGTATCCGGGTAACGAGCCTGGCGGCGGCGGTTACATTGCCCAGCGTATGATGAGTACCAAAAACGAGAAGCATGCCCTTTACGCAACCTTGTTCTTCCAGATTGGGCACTATTGCATCCGCCCTTGGCCATGGATTATCGTGGCACTTTGCGCGGTGGTTTTATACCCTGACCTGTCTGCTGCCGATAAAAAGCTAGGCTACGTTATGGCGATGAAAGACTTCCTGCCTGCCGGCTTAAAGGGTTTGCTGCTGGTTGCCTTCTTTGCTGCTTACATGAGTACCATCTCTACACAGCTTAACTGGGGTGCCAGTTACATCATCAACGACTTTTACGGCCGCTTCATCAACAAAGAAGCAAGCCAGAAGCAGCTGGTAACGGCATCGCGCATCACAACAGTTATTCTGATGGTCGTGTCGCTGGCAGTAACCACGCAAATTACGTCTATCTCTGCCGTTTGGACCTTTATTATGGAGGCTGGTGCAGGTTTGGGGCTGGTACTCATACTTAGGTGGTACTGGTGGCGCATTAATGCCTGGAGCGAGATTGTGGCTACTATCGCACCTTTCTTAGGTTATGGCGTGGCTAAGTATGTACTTGGCCTGGAATTCCCTAACAGCTTCTTCCTGACGGTTGGCTTTACAAGTATAGCCTGGATAGCCGCCACTTTTTTAACCCGCGCTACGCCAATGGCCAAGCTGCAGGCTTTCTACGAGAAAATTCAGCCCGACGGTGCCTGGGCTCCTGTCCGTAAATCGCTTGGCTTGCCCAAACCTAAAACAAAGGTGTTCCATTTGCTTATTGGCTGGATATCGGCAGCAGTAATGGTATACTCTACCCTGTTCCTTATCGGCGATTTTATTTTCCAGAACTATACCCGTTTTGCCATGTGGCTGGTTTTTGCTTTAGTAGCCGGATTTACCATGGTTTATACTTCTAAGCGCATCAACTTCTTCGAAGACTAATGGCGAATTAAAGCAGGTGGCTTATAGAGGAAATAAAGTATAAAGGCGCAAACTAGTTTGCGCCTTTATACTTTATACCACGCTCAAGTATCATGTTATACTTATACTTATGGTAAGGTGTAAAACACATACGCTAATATGTTGCGGCCTTCTAGCTCCCAAACGTTCAAACTTTTTAACTTTCTGACTCCAATCCTTACCTTTGCTTATAAATTTACCGCTTATGAAACTAGAGTCCGACTATTCTCTTAAAGCTTATAACACCTTTGGCATTGATGTAAAGGCAAAATTATTTGTGCGTTTTGGCACCGTGCAAGAGTTACAGCAATTGCTGCGGATGCCGGAAGTGCAGCAGGAAGAGAAGCTTATTTTAGGCGGCGGCAGCAACGTGCTTTTCACAAAGGATTTTGAAGGTGTAGTGCTCCGAAACGAGATTAAAGGCATTGAAGTGGTGCGCGAAGATGAACAGCATGTATACTTAAAGGCTGGCAGCGGCGAAGTATGGCATGAGTTTGTACTTTATACGTTGCAGCACAACCTGGGCGGTATAGAAAATCTGTCGCTTATACCGGGCTCGGTGGGTGCTGCGCCTTTGCAGAACATCGGGGCGTATGGCGTAGAACTGAAAGACGTTTTCCATGAGCTGGAAGCAGTTGAGTTATCAACCGGCAAAATCCATCAATTTGACAACAACACCTGCCAGTTTGGTTACCGCGAAAGCATTTTCAAGAACAAGCTGAAAGGGCAGTATATTGTAACAGCAGTAACGTTTAAGCTACACAAGCAACACAAACTAAACACCAGCTACGGGGCCATCCAAACCACTTTGCAGGAAATGCAGGTGCAGCAGCCAACTATACATGATGTGAGCGCAGCTGTTTGCCACATTCGCAGCACAAAGCTGCCAAACCCGAAAGAGATTGGCAATGCCGGCAGCTTCTTTAAAAACCCTGAAATACCTCTGGCACAGTTCGAGCGCCTGAAGGCGCAGTTCCCGGATGTTCCCTCCTATCCTGTTTCTGCGACTACAGTTAAAGTACCAGCTGGCTGGCTGATTGAGCAATGCGGCTGGAAGGGCAAAGTGCTGGATAAGTATGGCGTTCATAAAAACCAGGCATTGGTACTTGTAAACTATGGCGGTGCAAAAGGCGAGCAATTGCGCCAACTAGCCTACGATATTATTGCTTCTGTAGAAGATAAATTCGGGATTAAATTGCACCCGGAAGTGAACATAATTTAGATTAAGTTAAAAGTATAAAAACATAGCATATTGGCTCAACTTTATTCACAAGGCTGCGATATACAAGATAATTAAAATCTGAAGCCATGATAAGAAGAGAAATTTATACTTTATTTTTTGCACTAGTAACCCTTGCCTTTTTTAGCAGCTGCAGCGACGACAACGACGACCCGAAGCCAATAACAAAAACCGATTTATTAGTAGCGCATGAGTGGCGCGGCGACCAGGTATTGGCAGCAGGCATTGATGTATCTAACAGGCCGGAGATAACCGGGCAGATAGGCCAGATAAAAACAGCCCGCATCAAGTTTGACCGCGATGGCACCTACGATGCTTCCTTTACATCAAGCCTTGGTGAGCAAACGCAATCGGGCAACTGGAGCTTTAACAACGACGAAACCAAACTTACATTCGAGCTTTTAGGTGAAGTTGATGTAAAAGAGCTTACTGAGGATAAGTTATATCTTACGTCGCAGCTCCCGTTTCAGGGGGTAATGTTTGATGCGGAGGTACGGTTTATAAAGTAGCTTGAACTATAACAAAGTACAAAATAAAACAGCGGAGGCTCCTGGTTCAGGAGCCTCCGCTGTTTTATACTATAGTTAGCTTATCCGGTTTTACTTTAGTACAGCCAAAGTAGCACCGTTACCACCACGCTCTTCGGCCTCGTTAGCTACGCTGGCAACTTCCGGCACAGAGTATAAGTAATCACGTACTACCTGGCGCAGTATACCATTACCACGGCCATGCACAATCTTTATCTCTGGTATGCCCAGCATGATCGCCTCGTCAGTAAAGTTCATCACCTTGTTAAGCGCATCTTCGGCATACTCTCCTCTGATGTCAAGCGTTGAGCCAAAATCAGCCATACGTTGTGTAATGTTCATGCCGCGGGTATAGCCTTGTTCCGCTTTGGTTTCTGTGGCTTTCTTTTGTTTAGCTACCTGGCCTTCAATTTTCTCCAGGTTATCAACCTTTACAATGGTTTTCAGGCCACCAAACATTACCTCGGCGGTTTTCCCTTTTATACTTACCACCTGGCCAATAGAGTCCTGACCCACCAGGGAAACATTGTCGCCCTCTTTTATACTTGCGTTGGCAACACGTTTATGCAAAGGCTTAGGGTCATCTTTCCGCACCTGCTCGTTGGCAAAGGTTTCCAGTTCACGCCGTGCTTCCTTGGTCTGCTCTTTCTCGGCCTGGCTCTGCTTTATCTGCTGTATCGTAGATTCGATTTTCTGGTTGGCATCTCTGAGGAGCAACTTGGCTTTGCCCTTGGCTTCGCGCATAATATCCTGCTTGCTCTCCTCGAGGTAGTTCTTCAGGTCGGTATACTCTTTCACGTTGCGCTTCAGCTTCAATTCCAGTTTGGTGGCCTCCATTACCTTCTTCTCCAGCTCCTGCTTCTCTGTTTCGAGTTCTTCCAGCAACCTGTCGTAGCGTATCTTGTCTTTACCCACCAGGCTGCTGGCTTTATCTACGATCTCTTTTGGCAGTCCAATTTTACGTGCAATCTCTATCGCGAACGAGGAGCCTGGCTTGCCTATCTCTAACTGATAAAGCGGTTGCAGGTTCTTATGGTCGTAGCGCATGGCGCCGTTTATAATGCCCGGCGTTTTCTCGGCAAAGTTTTTCAGGTTGGTATAGTGCGTGGTTATCACACCGTATACCCTGCTGTTGGTAAGCGTCTGCAAAACGGCTTCTGCAATGGCACCTCCAAGTACAGGCTCTGTACCTGTGCCAAATTCGTCTATCAGTATCAAACTTTTATGATCGGCTACTGTCACAAACTTGCGCATGTTGGTAAGGTGCGAGCTATAGGTACTCAGGTCATTTTCTATAGACTGCTCATCCCCAATGTCGATAAAAATATCGTGGAAGATGCCCGCCTCCGAGCCATCCTCTACCGTAATCAGCATACCACATTGCACCATGTACTGCAACAAGCCAACTGTTTTTAAGCTCACCGATTTACCACCGGCGTTTGGCCCCGAAATAAGCAGGATGCGCTGGTCGCGGTTAAGCTCCAGGTCCATGGGTACGGTTGGCTTGCCCAATTGGCGATGTGCCAGGAACAGCAGCGGGTGTATAGCCTTTTTCCAGTTGATGTGCGGGTACTTCTGCAAGCTTGGCTTTGTAGCATCTACACGGCGTGCAAAGGCAGCCTTAGCACGTATAAAATCCAGCAGGCCCAGGTACTGGTAAGCCTTGCGCAGCTCTGGTATGTGGTGGCGCAGCGTATTTGTAAGCCCAACAAGTATGCGCACCAGTTCCCGGTGGTAAGCATTTTCCAGGTCCTTTATGTCGTTGTTGAGTTCAAAGATAGACTCCGGCTCAATGTATACTGTTTGTCCTGTAGCCGACTCATCATGAATCAGGCCTTTGATGCGGCGTTTATACTCTGCAATAACTGGTATCACCAAACGGCCTCCGCGAATAGTTGGCTCTACGTCAGATGGTGTCCAACCTTCGTTTTTAGCATGCCGAAGTATAGACTGTATTTGCTTGCGAAGCACAGACTGCTGCGCAATAAGATCGCGCTTCAGGCGCTGCAGTTCCGGTGTGGCATCGTCGCGCACGGCTCCGGCGTCGTCAACTACTTTATCAAGAGCAGCGATTAAGGAGCGCTCTACAGTTACGTTGGCACCCAGGGCTTTCAAGGCCTCATACTTTCCTTCTTCGGCGCTGGATATAAAGCGCTGCGAGCCGCGGATGGTACGCAGCGACATTTTAATCTCGAAGAAATGCACTACATCTAAATAGGCTCCTTCCAAGGTTGCCCGATCGAGGTAAGCATTAACGTCGAAGTAATGCTGTAAGGGTATTTCTGCATCAGACTCCAGCAATTGTTTAAACTCTTCAGTTTGCTGTAGTAGTCGTTCCACCAGGTCGTGGCGGTTCAGGAATTGCATGCGGTTTACAAACTGGCGCCCCAGCGGGCTAAGGCACAGGTCAGAAAGCATCTCGCGAACCTGCGCAAATCCAATTTTTATTTCGAAATTATCTGGATAGATCAATGTTTATCTCTTAATTTAAGGCAAATTTAGCATTTAATAACAAGTAAAAGCAGGTGTTTTGTTCGTTTCGAATACACTTGTTTTGACAAAAGATTGTGACAAAGGACAAAAAATATCCGCATCACTTTTAACACTTAACTTTTCCACCATGGTTCTTGATAAACTCGCTAACGCACAACGCTATTACGCGTTGCACCCCTTGTTCGAAAAAGCTTTTTCATACCTGCGCGACACCAACCTGGCAACTGCGTCAACCGGCGTGCACGAAATTGATGGGAAAAATCTATTCGCTATTGTATCAGAGGCCGCGGGCGTAACCGAGCAGGAGTATAAACTGGAAGTGCACCGCAAGTACATCGACATACAGTATGTGGTTTCCGGCACAGACAGAATGGGCTGGAAAGACCTGGCAAAGTGTGATGCTCCCAATGACCCTTACAATGCAGAACGGGACGCCGCTTTTTTCCCTGATAAAACCAGCTCCTGGTTTGACGTCCCAACTGGCTCTTTCACCATCTTCTACCCCGATGACGCTCACGCTGCCATGGTTACCGGTGAGAATATAGTACGTAAGGTAGTGCTTAAAATTGCTGTGGCAAGATAAGTATACTCGCTTGCAAGATTACGCTTATCTGTTGATTTCAACGATAAAGCGTATGTTTATGTGGGTTATACAGTAGTTGAAAAATGAAAAAATGCGAATCTTGCGGAATATATAATATGGAGATTATTGATTCTGAACGAAATTCAAATATTCCTTATCAGCAGCGGGGTATTTGCCCGGCAAGTGGCACGGAAACGAAGAGCTATTACAGGTAGCAGTTATGATTCCGGTTATAGCAGCTGCAAGTAGCATGTAAGGAGTAAAATTGATAAAGCATCTCGTAAGGCCATTCTTCTTTTGCTTTGACTTAGATAAAATCGTTAATCTACGCACAACCTGCCATTTGGCAAACAAGTTACCTTTAAGCCATACAGCAATAGCCTCACGCATGAAAAAAAAGCTAAAGTTTACATTTGCCATACTTTTTACGGCGCTGCAGGCTGTTGTAGCGCAGCAGCAGGAGCTAAAGTTTGCAGCAGCTGATGTAAAGGCTGATGTAGCCTACCTATACAAAACCCTGGAAAACGCGCATTATAATTTGTTTGCGTATGTTAGCAAGAATAAGTATGACAAGGCGTATGCAGCTATTCAAAAATCCATCGGGACAGACTCTTTAAGCTTGTTAGAGACTACTAAGCTTTTCCAGAAGTTTACAGCCGTTGGCAATGTGGGGCATTGCGAAGTAGACTTTCCAGCTCAACCCTATATTGCATATGCCCAAAACGGAGGGACAGTTTTTCCGCTAGAGCTGGCTTTCGAGAACAACCACGCTTATGTGCGTAAAAACTATGCAGCAAACGCAAATATTACTGTCGGAGATCAGGTTATAAGTATAGACAAAACACCGATTAAAAGTATACAGGAAGCTATACACCCCTTTCTTTCGGCAGAGCGCACATATTTTAAAAATGCGAAACTTGAGTTCTGGTCTTTCCCGAGGTTATACTGGTCTGTATTAGGAGCAAAAGAGACTTTTGCGGTTAAAGTAAAAACGAAAGAAGGAAAGCAGGCAACTTATACTTTGCAGGCCATCCCGGTAATGGATTACGAGACAAAGCGTGGCGGTGAGATATTGAACAATGCACGTGTTTTTAAGCACATAAATGCTGTGGCTTATATCAATCCCGGCCCTTTCAGTTCTTCGGAAGCAGACGGTGAAGAGAGGTTTAAAGCCTTTGTAGATGCTGCCTTCACAGACATAAACACAAAGAACACTCAAAACCTGGTTGTAGATTTAAGAAACAACTCCGGCGGCCACAATGCCTATAGTGATTACCTGATCTCATACTTTGCAGATAAGCCCTTTAGGTGGTTTTCGAAGTTTGAGCTAAAGACAAGCGAAGTGCTGAAGGAACATACTAAGAAAAATGCCACCGAAATGGACGCCTACACTACAGCCATACTTAACCACGAAAACGGCGAAGTTTTTGCCTACGACCAACCCATTCAAAACCCGGTTGCTGAGGCCAAACGCTTTAAAGGAAAAGTATACGTATTAGTAAACCGCCAGACCTACTCCATGGCAGCCGTTAGCGCAGCACTCGTGCAGGATTATGGCTTTGCCACAATAGTAGGAGAAGAAACAGGAGATGTGCCCACCTTGTATGCCTCACAGTTCTCGTTTAATTTACCTAAAACAGGCATCATGGTAAAGGTGCCCAAAGGCTACATCGTACGGCCCAACGGAAATGAAAAGTTAGCCGGTGTTGTACCTGACCACGTTGTAAAAGATCACCTGCTTGATGAGGAGGACGAGATACTAAACTACACGCTACAGACCTTACTGAACTCAGCTACTCAAAAGCCTTAACTTAGCCCTGCTTACCTTGTCAGCCCCAGTAGCTGCCGCACAAGATCAGACTCCAACCGTGTTTCAGGGTACTGTTGCAGCACATCAATGAGGCTGGTTAGCAAGTATGGGTTATCGGCTATGTTAGAAAAACACGCCACTAGTAGCTGACTTTCCGGTACACGTATTACCAGGTTACTAAAGCCACAGGTGCTGCCGGTGTGGTAAAACTCATGGCTGCCGTTGCTGCGATTGGCGTAGAACCACCCCATGCCATACCGCCATCCTGGGTTGTTCCCGATGGTGGTGCTTATATTTTCTAAAGTAGCGTCAAGTTTAAAGGCATCGTTGGTTAGCAGCGCCTCGTGCCACTTCAGGTAATCGTGTACCGAAGTATAAATACAGCCATCGCCTTTGGTGGCGCTGCAGGCGCTTTGGTCAGATAGAATTACTTCTCCTGCTGCGTTGCGAGCGTAGCCTATGGCACGGTTTGGTATACGTTTGCCAGCTTCGTACAGCACCGTATTGGCCATATCCAGCGGTTCAAAAATATACTTTTGCAGAAACTCTGCATAAGGCATGCCCGACACCTTTTCGACAAGCAAAGCTAACAGCACATAGCCTGTATTACTGTAGCGATATTGCGAGCCCGGCTTAAAGTATAATCTTGGTTGCGCTGCTGTAATCCTTAGCACTTCACTCTCCTTTACCTGCTCCTGCCTGTCATCCTCAACAAACTCCTCAAAGTCTGGCAGCCCGGAAGTATGGCAGATAAGATGATTTATACTTATATCGCCGCCGAAATGAATTAACGCTGGAAAATAACCGTACAATTTGTCTTCGTAGGTTAACAAGCCCTGCTGCTGTAGCAGCTGCACACACATGGCTGTAAATTGCTTGGATACAGAGGCCAATCTAAAGTTAGTGGCAGGCGTTATACTTTCGGATGTGCCTAAATTTGCGCAGCCATAGCCTTTTTCAAAAAGTAACTCTCCACCCAAAGATAAAAGCAAGGCAGCTCCGGGTCGGCCTTTCCTGTAAGTTGCCTGCATCAGGTTATCGAGTGCGTTGTGTAGCGATATGGGCATTTGTATAGTTTTGGGCTGAAGATAAAGTATAGTTCTGAAAGTATAAACCTGGATCTCCTGCCTTTGCCGCAGGCAAACAAAGTAAAGCGTGTTTCAAACAGCTGCAATTTGATGGCCGACAAAAGTGTTGCCAATCGTAAAAGGCACTATAAACCTTAGTTGTGAATTAGGTAGGTTAAAGCTTAAACCACTAAAGGCTTCAACGTAGCAATTTTAAAGAAAAAACCTGAATGCATACTTCCTTTTCACCTCCAATACATCAACGGCGCTGCTTTATTGGCGGTTAAATGATACAGGTTATCTAAGAGGCAAAGGCAAATTCACACTCTGATTAGGTGCAAATAAAAAAAGCCACTTAACGATTTTACTCGTAAGTGGCTGATTTTTAGTGGGCCCACCTGGAATCGAACCAGGCACCTACTGATTATGAGTCAGTTGCTCTAACCGAATGAGCTATAGGCCCGTTCCCTTTCTTTAGAAGTGCTTTCTTTGATTTGGGAGTGCAATTTTACATATTTGTATTCAATATATCAAATACTAATCAAATATTTTTTCGTGGAGCTTACAAATATCAAGAATATCATCTTCGACCTGGGCGGAGTTATCATCAACATAGATTATAAAAAGAGCATAGATGAGCTGCAGAAACTCTGTAAAGATGATTGCCAGGTGCAGTACAGCCAAAAAGAACAGTCGCACCTTTTCGACCTGTTCGAGACCGGCGAAAGCTCTCCTGAAGATTTCAGGAACAACCTGCGTGAAACCTACCAGATGCGCGATGTAACTGATGAGCAGATAGACCAGGCCTGGAACGCCATGCTGCTGGATATACCACAGGAACGTATTGACCTGCTGCGTGAGTTAAGTAAAAAATACCGCATTTTCCTGCTAAGCAACACCAACGCCATCCACTTAGAGGCCTTTAATCAAATAGTGGCGCACAGTTTCTCCATACCTAGCCTGGATTCGCTTTTTGAAGAAGCATACTACTCGCACCTGGTAGGCAAGCGTAAACCTGATGCCGCCATTTTTGAAATGATATTGAACAGCCATAACCTGGCTAAAGACGAAACGCTCTTTATAGACGATAGCATACAACACATCGAAAGCGCCAGAGCAGTAGGTATACAAACGCTGCACCTGCAGCCGCCGCTTACCATAAACGAGTTCTTTGCAAATGAGGCAATTTAGCAAGGGGCAAACGTATGGCCTGCACCTGCTGCTTTTTTGTTTAACGCTGGTAACCACAACCCTTGCCGGTACCGAGTGGACATTTGGCAAGCTGTTTTTTGTAGGCAGAGAGGGCTTTACCTGGACGGGAAGTATAAGCTGGGACGAGTTTTTGGCCGGTTTATACTTTTCGCTGCCGTTCCTGGGGGTGCTTACGGTGCATGAGTTCGGGCATTACTTTACTGCAAAGTACTACCGCACCAACGTTACCCTGCCTTACTACATACCGCTTTGGTTTGGCATAACCTCCTCTATCGGTACGATGGGGGCGTTTATCCGCATCAAGAGCCGTATTCTGTCTCGGCAGCAGTTTTTTGACATTGGCATTGCCGGGCCGCTGGCTGGTTTTGTAGTGGCTATACCTTTGCTGCTTTATGCCTTTACCCACCTGCCAGAGCCGGAGTATATTTTTACCATACACCCGGAATACAGGCAGTTTGGTTTAGACTATGCGCAATATGCCTATCAGGATGGATTCGGTAGCCTGGCTTTGGGCAAGAACCTGCTATTTGTGTTGTTGGAGCGCTATGTGGCAGATCCTGCGCTGGTGCCTAACCAATATGAGATGATGCACTACCCGCTGCTGTTTGCGGGCTTTTTAGCCTTGTTCTTTACAGCGCTTAACCTGCTGCCTATCGGTCAGCTGGATGGCGGCCACGTGTTGTATGGTTTAATCGGGTACAAGCGATTTAACAGGCTCTCTCCTATCTTCTTCAGCTTATTCATACTTTATGCAGGGCTTGGGGTAATCTCGCCGTACCATGCGCCGCTATGGGCCGAAGACTTATTGGTTATTTTAGCGCCGTTCGCTTACTGGGCATTCTGGAGAATACTGGATAACAGGCAACATGCGCTGGCTGCCACCATGGGTATGCTGCTGCTGCAGTACAGCATTGCAGGCTTGCTACCAGCTATTGAAGCTTATGTATGGATGTGGCCGTTTTACTTGCTGTACCTTGTTTTTGTACTGCAGCCAGCTACGCCGCACATCAAGTACAGCTTATACTTGGCAGGCATAATTGTAGCGGCACAGGTGCTTGTTGTCTTCTTCTTCCCGGCAGCTGATGGGTATGGCGGCTGGCTTGTATTTGGCCTGTTGCTTTCCAGGGTTATGGGCTTGTTCCACCCTTCCAGCGTTATCGAAACACCCTTAACACCAGCAAGACGTGTGCTAGGTATACTTGCCTTCGTAATCTTTATACTTTGCTTCAGCCCCTCTCCTTTTATAGTGGAGTAAGCTGAGGCTATCACAAAGTACTACTATCAAAAATGGCCGCAGCACAAGTATAGTGCTGCGGCCATTTTTGATAGTATATTCAGCTTTTAACCATTATAAGCTGTTATTCCACCTAACAGGTTACGCACATTATTAAAGCCCTGCTGCTTCATAAATGCCTTTGCCGTAGATGACCTGGCTCCTGATTTGCAATGCACAATCACCTCCTGGTCTTTCAGTTCCTCCAGGTCTTCGAGCTGTTGCGGCAGCGCCCCAAGCGGGATATTTTTGGCACCGGCAATATTTGTTTCCTGGTGCTCCCAGTCTTCTCTAACGTCTATTATAACCGGCGTTTCTCCTTTTGCAAGACGCTCTTTTAGTTCTTCTACTGTAATGTCAGATGATGTGATCATGATTTAGTTTAAGATTATTTTTTTCGTGATAATAGCTTTTCTGGTTTGTATACGAATAGTGTATAAGCCGGGACTCAGTTTACTAAGGTTCAATGGTTTGTTAGCGGCATACTTTTGCTGGTGCACCTGCTGGCTCGTTATAGTATAAACTGTGAGGCTCTCATATTCTCCCTCAATAAAAATTTTGCCGTTGGCAGATGGGTTAGGAAATACTTTGATGCGCGCTGCCTCCAGTTCCTCCTCCAGGCCAAGGGCCTCTCCTACCAGCACAGGGCGCATCATCAGGGCACCTTGCAGCTGCGTATCTTCGGACCAGTTGTTTAAGGTAGTAAACAAAAACCTGCGCCCTGTGGCAAGCTCATTCCTATCAAAACCTACATTAAGGAATAAATTACCCGGCTGCTGCCAACCAATGTAAAAAGCACCTGTTACCGGCACTAATTTGCTTAGCTGCACTTCATAAAATTCGTTTAAAGTATCGCTGTACTGCACCTGGAAACTCTGCTGGTGCAATGTTTCTCCCGGCAAGCCCTCGTTATCGCTCCATACTTTAAACACAATGGAGGTATTAGCCAGATTTGTTCTTACTCTCGGAAAGTATATCCTGAAAGCTTCCAGTTGGTCGGGTTGGTTCAGATCGAAGCGTTGGGCTACCTGCGTGCTGCTGGAGCCTACAAAGCTAAAGCCAGCCTCTGCTGTACCATCGTCGTAAGCATAGTAATTCGCGAAAACGGTTTTGCGCTGTGTTGTATCATTGGCTCTTTCCAGTAAGTCAGGTTCGTTTGTGATAAGCCGGAAACCATGTTGTAAAGTAAATCCATTCTTATCCAACGTCAGGTTATCGATGCGTGGAGCACCGTTTATAGTATACTGGCGCGCATTGGCCGGTATCAATCCCTGGTTGCGCAGGAAAGTATCGGCAGCTGCTTCGTTCAATTTTTTGATATAGCCTCTCCAGCTGATGGCACCGGGCAAACTGCCAAGGTTATTTATGGTTGCGCTGACCTCTGTAGCCAACTCGCCCTGCATGTTCTGCATAAATTGCACAGCTGGCATTGCCGTATAGTTTTTCAGTAGCTTGCTTACACTTTGGCTGATGGCAATATCGCGGGTAGTGTTCTGCCCTTTGCGCCGGTTCTTGTCCAGCTGTATATAATCTACATTCCAGACATCTGCCAATCCATTTCGCAATCCTATACTTCTAAACCTGAACTGAAAATCATCGTGGAAGTACCGGGCCTCTCTTAAGCCGATGAAAACCTGCGTAAATTCAGAAACCTCTCCTGTTCCATTTTGTCGCCATACTTCCTGCCAGTTACCTGCCGCATCTTTAAACTCTGCCAGCAAATACACCAGCTCCGTTCTGTCAGGTATATCTCCCAGGCCACCCGATTGCCAGTAAAAACTCAGGTAAACAGAATCTGATGGAACAAGATTGCCTATAAGTATAGGCTGCGAGGTTAAAGTGTCTGATGCGCCCGCCCCCACAGAACCTGGTGCATAAGGCTGTCCATTAGCATTCAGTCCATCAAAAGAGGCTACGTTTTTAGTTATCGGCTCCTGCGCGTAGCGGTTGTTAATATATACTCCCCCATTTAGCCATTTGTTAGGATCTGGTGCAATGGCGGCTGTGGCAAAATCATCGAAGAAAGGCAATGCTAGCGGAGCTGCTGTCTGGCGTAAGGCTACATGTATACTTTCTGGCTGGCGCTGCTCTTCAAGCAAGGGCATTAATACTGCTTGCGCCTGAGCAGCAGCATTACAACCAAGTATAAAAAGTATAAATGCCAGCGTTCTTTTCATAATTCAGGTGTATCGTCAGGTACGTTGTGTGGCGATTAAAACGTTAAAATAAGCAAAGCCTACGACATTTGAGCACTTTACTATACTTAGTTATACTTTGTTTTAGAGAGAATGGCCTTTGATACTAAAGCAGACTTTAGGATAACGCAGGTATATTTTGTGCTAGTAACGGCTGTTTGTCTTTTCAATGTCCCTGTCACCATAAAAAACCGCCATACTTATCTTTTTATAATTATAGGAGAAGCAATAAAGACACAAAAAAGCGCCTGCACATTACTGCACAGGCGCTTTTTAAATGATATTTAGAGTGTCTTATTCTATACCCTGGATAGGCTCTGTACCGGCTACCCAAAGGTCAACTAATTCGCCTACGCGTATCGTGGCGCCTATCTCAGCAAATGGACGCTGCTTTACAACAGTACCATCTGGTTCTTCGCTGCCAGGCACATAAATAATGTTCCCGATTTGCAGCCCCTGCCCTACCAGCATCACCGAAGCCTCATCAACAGGCATACCCACTACAGTTGGCATCTCAAACTCTGAGTTACCCAAGCCATCGCCTACATGCAGGTCAATTACAGAACCTTTCGGAATCAAATCGCCGGGCTTCACTTCTTTGCCCTTAACAAACTGCTTCAGGATTGCGCCCTGCTGCAAATCCGGCACATAAGTCAGCTGGCCTTTCTTCAGGTCATAGCTTTTAAGTATAAGCTCCGCATTTTTCACCGAACCATCAATCAGCTTTGGCATCTTGATCATCGGCGGATTTTTCATGTTCACCGAGATATAGATTTTTCGGTTTTCCTTCACCTTAGCTCCTGGTGCGGGGTCCTGCGTCAGTATCTGGAAGGGCTTCAGGTCTGGCTTGTACGTAGAATCATTGATGTAAAAGCGCAGGTTCTGGTCTTCCAGCAGTTGCTCGGCATCGGCTAGCTGCATTCCCTCTATCTTAGGCACAGAAATACTCTCGCCGTGGTTAGTGGTAGATGGCAGGTAAACGTAAAAAAAGCCAAACACAAGCGCCACAACAATGACTGCCATAATGGCCAGATGTTTTAGAACATCTACAAATGAATTTGTTTTAAACATGGGTTTTAATTAGATGAAAGACGTTAGCAAAAGGCATAAAACTTTTACGCTACTTTTCTCGGCTTTCAAAACTCTTTAACTCAATTATACTGTGGTCTTCATTTTGGTGCGCTCCATGCCGTACTGCAGAATGCGGTCTATAAAGTCGTAAGGCTTATAACCGTTTATCGCTGTCTGGTGGAAGATGCAAGTCGCAGGTGTCATTCCCGGAAGCGAGTTCACTTCGATGATTATCGTCTCCACTTCGTCGTTCTCCAGCACGCGTACAAAAGCATCTATCCTGGCGTAGCCTTCAATGTTCAAAATCTGTGCTACTTTTCTAAGATCTTCTTTTACCTGGTCAGAGATCTTCTGACGGCGCTCCGGGTTAGTAGCATAACGCGCTGGCGTGATGTTTTGTCCTTCGCCGGCCAGGAATTTTTCTTCCAGCGATAACACCTCTCCTTCTGCTAAAGCCTCCGATGCTTCAAACACTTCATAGCTAACCGTACCGTCAGGCGCATACTTTGTAAGCAAACCACCGGTTATCTCCAGGAAGTGCTTCGCTCCCTCTCTAGAGATTAGCGTTTCTACCAGGAAGCCAGCTTTGTTCGGAAACTCTTCTTTAAAGCCAAGCGATAAGGTACGGGCACATTCCGTATCCAGCTCCTCCATCTCCCGGAACATGAGTTTTGTAAAAGCTTCCAGCTCCTGGCGGTTCTTGATCTTTTTTACGGCAGAGCTGCAACCATCGTCGGCTGGCTTGGCAATGAACGGGTACTTAAACTCACTTTCTATACTTTGGAAGAAGGCTTCGCTATCGTTCAGCCAGTCTTCTTTAAACGCCATGGCATGTTTAGCCACCGGAACGCCGTGCTGTGCCAGTATCTCGTTGGTGTCGTATTTGTTGATGGTGATGCGCGATGAGCGGATGCCGGAACCGTTGTACGGGATGTACAGTTTCTCCAGCTCCATCTGCAAAGCACCGTCTTCGCCTGGCCTTCCGTGCAGGGCAATAAACACAGCATCCACCAAATTTTTCAGCTGGCTGTAGGTGATGCGCTGCGGCTCCTCCAGGCTGCGGCCGGTATACTTTCTGGTTATACTTTCGGCTTCTTTGGCAATCTCGGCTAGTATCGGGTGCGGCTTGCCTCCCTGCTCAAAGTAGTGTACTTTCTCTTTGATATCGTCTGCATTATCCTTCAGCATGATGTTGATCGGGATAGTATACAAACGGTGGGCTTCGTTGCTGCCTGTCAGGAAAATCGGAAGCGGCTCATACTTTGTAGACGAAGAAAGTTTTTCGTAGATGTTACGGCCACTCTCCACTGAAATATGGCGCTCCGAAGAATAGCCACCCATGATCACACCCACACGAATCTTCTCCGCACGGTGCGCCTGTTCTTCTCGTATTGCTTTGTCAAGTTTACCCAGAAGGCGCGTCAGTTTAACTGTATCCTTACCGGTTTTCAGGCGCTCAGCAATAGAGGTCCGGATAATATAGGTCAGGAACTGTGATGGGTTTAAGCCAATTTCAGCTGCCTGGTGGAAGAAGAATGACGACGGCAACATACCGGAGGTTGTGTTCGGGTCGTTCAGGAAAATCTCTCCGTTATCAGTAATAAAACCATCCAGACGGGCATATACATTAAAGCCGAAGTCTTTGAAAAGCTTGCTTGTAGCTTTTCTTATCTCCTGTATCTGCTCTGTTGGTAGGTTTATCGGCGTGATCTTACGGCTCAGGCCCGGCAGATACTTAGAACGGTAGTCGAACACTTCGCTGCCCTTCACGATCTCAGTCGGAGGCAAAGCGATTGGCTCCCCTGCCTCATCCTGAACTACAATGCACGAAAATTCCCTGCCTTGGATAAAGGCCTCAACTAACACTTGCTGCTCGTGCTCAATGTTTGTGAGCGTAATGCTATCTGCGGCGGCAGCGTTGAAAGTATGGTTGATTTTGTTTAGTAGCTCTTCGGGGTGGTACACAATGGTGCCATCCTCCAGCATCACCGGCATTCCGATACCCTCCCGGATATCTACCAGTTGCTTCATGGCAACCAGCTGCTTCTCCTCGCCTAACGCCACCCATTGGCTCTTGTAAATGGTTTTGGTAAAGAAGCTACGCTCTACGCCAGCCTCAAAAGCCGCAAAATCATTCTCTTTAATAATAGACACCCCGATAGAAGAACCCTGGTGCGGCGCTTTTAGCACTAACGGCAATCCCAGCTCTTCAACTAAAGTATGGAATATCTGCTCGCGCTGCTCCTGCTTTGCCCAATCGGCATACTGTATGGTTCTGTAGTCCGGTGTCGGGAAGTTGTTTTGCTTCAGCAGTTCTTTCTGAGCAGCTTTATCGATACCGATGGCCGACGGAAGTATACCAGAGCCGGAATAAGGAATATGGTACCACTCCAGCAGTCCCTGAATAGCGCCATCTTCGCCGTACGGGCCGTGCAATGCTAAGAACGCGAATTCAAAATGCTCTTTAAACTCGTTTGGCTGCAAACGCTTACCGGCCTTGGCAATAATGGCGTCCTGCTCGGCCATACTTAACTCACCCAACGATTCTAAATAAATCTGCAAACCATGCTCGGTCTCCGGCAGGGCATCCACCGGTGGGTAAAAGTCGCGGATGGTGCCTTTGTAAATAAATTGCCAGTCCAGGAGAATGAAGTTGCCCAGGCTGTCTACAAACACCGGAACCGGCTCAAAGAGAGCTTTATCTAAATTATCGTATACTGTACGGCCACCTGCAAAAGAGATTTCGCGCTCACGTGATGGCCCGCCAAAGATTATTCCTACTTTCATTAATGCAAAGGTAATAAATCGGGTGTCAATTTATTTACAAAGTTACAAGCTGCTATTCTAGTTCAATTTTAGGTTTTATCAAAGTATAGGAGGGTTTTATACTTTTGATTTGTTCTTTCCTGTTTCTTGTTTTATATCGAGCTGCTGCTGTTCCTTAGTCTAACCTGCCTATACTTTCACCTCTGGCTTTGGTGCGCTCAAGCCCGCAAGGGCTCGTCCTTGGGTTGAGCGCTGTCTATTGAAAGCTGCCTCCGCGCTGCTCCGGCTACCCTAACGGGCACCGCAACAATAGAAGGCGCTCAACCCAAGGACTGGGATGGACACTTCTTCGCCGGCGGCTGTTGCAACAGGCACCAATTCCCCACCTCGGAGGGGCTGGGGTGGATTTACACCTTCGTAGGGACAGGTCGCGACCTGTCCGCAGGAATGGCATCAGCAATGAAACATGAGCCTCAGCTAAAGCAAAAGCAGACAGTCCACCTCCGAATCCAGTTCGAAATCTATGACTTTGAAGCCGCAGGTCCCAGCTTGTTTCGGGAGGGGCGCAGGTGGAATGATTTAGCGACTTCTATGAAACGTATTCTTTGAAGAGCGGCAGCTAGTATAAACTCTCCACCTCAGACAAGCAGAAGCAGTTGAAACCGGAGTTGCGGAAAAACAAGCAACCACCACCAATAAACAATCTAACTCTACTAGTATTAGCATTTCACTATATTTGCTTCACCGTAGATTTATGGCAACAAAATTCGGCGGATAACGAACAACGAGTAACAAAACCTAAATCACCTCATGAAAACCGTAGAGCAGTATAACTTTGCCGGCAAAAAGGCATTGGTGCGTGTTGATTTTAACGTGCCCCTTGATGACAAGTATAATATCACAGACGATACCCGCATACGTGCGGCTGTACCCACCATTCGCAAGATCATGAACGATGGCGGCGCGGTTATCCTGATGTCGCACCTGGGCCGGCCTAAAAACGGGCCAGAAACGAAATTTTCGCTGCGCCACTTAGTTGACAGGCTAGCAGATGAGTTTGACACCATTGTTCGTTTTGCTGAGGATGCCACAGGCGCTGAGGCTGAGTTGATGGCTGCTGAGCTAAGGCCAAGAGAGATACTGCTGCTGGAAAACCTGCGTTTTCATAAGGCAGAGGAAAAGGGCGACCCTGAGTTTGCAGAGCGTTTGTCTAAGTTAGGCGATGTGTATGTAAACGATGCCTTTGGAACAGCGCACCGCGAGCACGCCTCTACTGCAGTAATTGCACGCTACTTCCCCAAAGACAAAGTAATGGGCTATGTAATGCAGGCTGAGCTTGAAAATGCAAAACGCGTGCTTGATAAAGTAGAGCGCCCCTACACCGCTATCATGGGTGGTGCTAAAATCTCTGATAAGATCCAGATCATAGAACGCCTTATGGACAAAGTGGACAACCTGCTGATTGGCGGTGGTATGTCTTATACTTTTGTGAAGGCTGACGGTGGCGACATTGGTTCGTCTTTGGTAGAAGCAGACAAAGTTGACCTGGCGAAGCGCCTAATTGCCATGGCCCGCGAGAAAGGTGTAAACCTGATGATACCGGTAGACTCTGTGATTGCCGATGAATTTAGCAACGATGCCAACGTAGACACTTGCCTGAGCCACCACATTAAACCGATGTGGATGGGCCTTGATATTGGGCCGGAAGCACGTGCTCAGTATGCCGAGGTAATCGCTAATTCTAAAACCATACTTTGGAACGGCCCGATGGGTGTGTTTGAGATGTCTAACTTCTCTGTAGGCACAGAAGCTGTGGCAGAGGCTGTAGTAGAAGCAACCCGCCGTGGCGCTTACTCCCTGATTGGTGGAGGTGACTCTGCTGCAGCTGTTAACCAGCTAGGCTACGCTGACCGTGTATCGTATGTATCTACGGGTGGCGGTGCGCTGTTGGAATATATGGAAGGACGCACGCTGCCAGGTGTAGCCGCTATCGAACGCGACGACTACTAAGTTTATACTTTAAGCATATTTAAAAAAACTCCCCAGCCGCTACAAAGCTGCTGGGGAGTTTTTTTATTTCCTCTCCAGTATCTATTTAGATTATATACATAGGAATTTCATTTTCAATTTATATATTGTAATAGCAATATAGCTAAGCACATAGCACTAGCAACACAACAACCATCCTTTTATATCGCTAGGGGTGCTTATGTTTAGCTGCTAGTTACCTAAAATTATAACGATGAAGTTTCCATTATTGATTGTCGTTCTACTTATAAGCTTATCTGCGCTCGGGCAGATAACAGAACGGCAAGCGTATTGGAAAACCATAGTTGATAAAGACGCAAAAGAGCTTGGAATGACTACTCTTGATTTGGCAGGTCAAGTAAAGACCTATCGAATTTGGTATAACAGCATGCAAGTAGTGGAACTGGTACAGTTTAATGATTCCACATTTGACGGACACATAGTTAACTATGTAACTAAAAATTCTGGCACAAGGAAAAAGCCAAAGGAAGAGACACTTATACATAAAACTAAAATATCTCCCCTAACTGTTAGAAATCTTATCTACACGCTCCACAGCGCGAACATAGAGACTCTTCCTGACTCTGATGAAATTGAAGGCTACCCGCAAGGGTTTGACGGAAGAAACTATGTGTTCGAGATAGGATCAAAAGGGAATTACCGCATTTACTCATATTGGGAACCAGAAAACGAGCAATATCAGAATGGCAGTTTAGCAGAAATTGTTAATGTTAGGAAAATCCTAAGGACACTACAAACTGAACTAAGTCTTGCTAAACTTTTCTCAGGCTTTATTGAAAGGTTACCGAAAGGAAGCTATACTTATGGGATAACTAATATGGTAAAGCTCTAAAAAAATAAAATTAGGTAACACAATTTATACCCTATTCTTCGGCTACGCCTCGCACATGGTATACACGAGTAACGTTATCACATATTAAAATGACAAAAAAAGCAAATGAAGAAAAATCTGATTCCGATCACTATACTAATTCTGGTTTGTACACTTTCTTATATGTACAATCTGGTGAGTCTTCTTTTGCTTGCAATAATTGCCCTGAGCCTGGCAACGCTACTTATAGCAAGTATAGTAAAGGCATTTCGCGGTAGCCTTAGCCCAAGCTGGTTGAAAGTCCCATTGATCATACTAGCTGTTTGTGTATTAGGAGTTGTGACAGGGTTATTTCGCCCCTTGGAGCCTGCTGTAGTAAGTTCAGGTGATGTGAGTGAAAAACTAGCCTATGCCTACAAAACCGATCAGGCAGACAGAATGACTGTCAGCGCTTACCTTGGCATGCGCAATAATAGTATGGCGAAGCGAGACAGCATCAGGCTCGAACAAGTTAACCAACTATACAAGGATAATCAGATTGGTGAACCAATGGATAAGTTTTATGCCGCTTTCATTTTCCACCACAGTAAAACGGCTTCGCTATTTGAAATAGCTCAAAAGTTGGCAAGTGAAGCTGCTTCTGTAAAAGAATTAAAGAATAACTACGTGGTGCAATGGTTAGCCAAAGCAACTTACGATAGATGGATGGTCTCTTTGGGGAAGCCACAGAAGTATGGAACTCAGGATAAGTTTAGCGTAAGCGTGGAGTAATAAACTTAAAAGCAGGTGCAGCTTCTTTACTGACACTTTCGATTAAAAGCATTTAAATAAAACCATAAATATTATTGCTTAACTACACCTAAACATTAGCTAAGCCCGATGAATGGCTGTGTTCCTCCGAAAAGACATAGATTGTAATAGGAGTTTATTTTCAAGCACCTTGCCGTAAGTATGGCAAAAAGTGGCAGAAGGAAGTAAGAAAAGATGCGGTGAATTTTTAAACATAATCACCTGATACGGCACATAACCCAATTTTCGGCTATAGCTTGCTTCTTTTGTACGGTACAAGTATAGGCAAACACTATTAAGTATTTCGAGGATGGGAAAAGACGAAAACAAGTTAAACGGACAAGGTGCTACACCTTTTGCACAGACTTTTTTTCATGGCACAAAGGCAGATTTAAAAGTTGGCGACCTGATAGAAGTGGGTTTTAACTCGAATTATGGGCAAAAGAAAAACGCAAAATACATTTTTCTGACTGCGACATTAGATGCTGCCATCTGGGGAGCAGAACTTGCCTTTGGGGAAGGACGAGAAAGAATTTATTTAGTAGAGCCAACAGGCGCAATTGAAGACGACCCTGATTTAACAGACAAGAAATTTCCAGGTAATCCTACAAAATCGTATCGTTCTACCCAGCCGTTTAAAGTTGTAGGAGAAGTCACCGTTTGGAAAGGACACCCAACCGAGCAGGTTAACACGATGAAAGAACACTTGAAGCGACTTAACGAACAAGGAATTAACTCACTAAATGAGTAAGTAACGTGAGAAAAGTAGTCTTAGACCTGGCAGTTACATTGGATGGCTTTATCCAAGGCCCTAATGGAGAAACTGATTGGTGCATTATGGATGATGATATGGATTTCGAAGGATTTTTATCAACCATTGATACCATATTCTACGGTAGAGTGAGTTACGACACCTGGGGCAATTACCAGCCCGACCAAAATGCTAGCGAAACAGAATCAAAGCTTTGGCAGAGTGTTCACTCAAAAAATAAATTTGTTTTCTCTAGCCAGAACAGGCAGGATCGCAATGCTACTTTTATTAATTCGGACATAGCAAAAAAGGTAGTTGAGATAAAAAGCCAGCCCGGTAAAGACATCTGGCTCTACGGTGGGGCGAGCCTCATCAAAACTTTCATACAGCTAGGGCTTATAGACGTGTATAGGATTTCGGTACATCCTGTAGCTTTAGGAAGTGGCAAACCCTTGTTTGAAGACCTGGAAAAGCGAGTAGCACTAAACTTGGTTAAAACCAACACATTTAAATCGGGTGTTGTGCAGCTCATTTACGAACCCCAACAGTAAAGCAACGAATCGTTAAGGCATCACCAAAAGCGATACTGACACACTATTATCGGTACAAGTAAAATTGTTTAATGCATGTTACAGTATGCAGCAGTACAAAGTCAACTCCTTTACAATCAAAAAACTATCAAAATTAAGAAAACTTACATTAACGCGGATCATGGCTTGGCCTGTGCTTGGTTACCTCCTGTTTACAAAAGAAGCTAAGTAAAAATAAAAGTGTATTTTTGATTTAAATACGGCTCAGGCTTTACCTTACACTTAAAATTTTAAAGGTCGTAAAAGTATACATTATAAACTCCACCCTATGAAAAAACACCTCATCATCGCATTACTTGCTTTAGGTTGTCTAAAAGCAAACGCCCAGGACGATAACTGGACCTGGGGAGGTCCTGTAGACCCATCGCAGGCAGCTTATGATGTAAAGCATTACACCCTAAACCTGGCGGTGGATCCTGAAGGCAAGTCAATAGCTGGCTGGGCAGAGGCTACCGTGGCCATAGTATCCCCGATAGACCACATAAAGCTGGACCTGATTGACAGGTATAAAGTAAGTGAGGTACGCGTTGATGGTAAAAAAGCCAACTTTACCAGAACCAAAGATGGACTGGATGTACAGCTGAAGAAAAAGTATGAGCCGGGGCAAAGAGTTAAAGTAAAAGTAAACTATGCCGGTGTCACGCCAGAGGCTGTTCGTCCGCCGTGGCAGGGAGGCTTTACTTTTTCCAAAGATGCCAATGGGAAGCATTGGGTTGGCCTGTCGTCACAAAACGAAGGAGCCAAAATCTTTATGCCTTGCAAAGACCACCCCTCTGATGAACCCGAAGAAGGTGTAGACCAGCACATTGCCGTTCCGGCACCTTATAAAGTTGCGGCAAATGGCTTGCTTGTATCAGAGAAAGAAAACAAGGGCCAGATCACCTATCATTGGAAAACCAATTACAGCATCAACAACTACGGCATCAACTTTACAGTTGGCGATTTTGTACAGTCTAAGCAAAACTATACAACTATAAATGGCAACACGGTGCCAATGGAAATGTACCTGTTGCGCCAGAACGAAGCTAAACTACCAGAGCTGATGGCGGTGCTGGAGAACAGCGTTAAAACGCAGGAAAAATATTTTGGCGAATACCCATTCTGGAAAGAGAAAATAGGCATTGTAGAAACGCCCTACCTGGGCATGGAGCACCAGACGATAAACGCTTACGGCAATAACTACAAGTATACTAAAGTAGGCGACACTACCCACGATTGGCTACTGTACCACGAACTGGGCCATGAGTGGTGGGGCAACAAAGTGAGTGTAAAAGATTGGGCTGATTTCTGGATCCAGGAAGGCCTTTGCACCTACGGCGACTGGCTTTTTGTAGAAGCCCACGGTGGCCATGAAGCTTATCTGAACCATGTAAAACAAATTGGCCGCGGCATCCGGAATCAAAAGCCTATCATTGTAAAAGAATACGCCACTTCCGATGAAGCCTACCACGGCGAGATCTATTCCAAAGGCGCATACATCATGCACACGGTACGTTACATACTAGGCGATGATACTTTCTTTAAGACAATCAAAGGCTTTATCAGCGATCCTGCTTATACGTATGGCAATCAGGTTAAAACCTTCGACCTTCAGAACTACATCAACACGAACACCAACCACAATATTACGCCTGTTTTTGATATGTACCTGCGCACAACAAAGGTACCAGAGGTGTTGGTAAAGCAAACCGGAGACGAGACTTATACTATACAGGTAAGTAACATTAACTTTGCTTTGCCAATGGAAGTAAAGACCGACAAAGGGACACAGCGTATGCAATTGTCATCTGAGCCGGTAACAGTAACTACCAAGCAGGCACCGGTGGTAGATGAAAATGGCTGGTACCTGAAGAAGGTAACAACAGAGAAAAAAACCAGCTAAGAAGAGCAGACTTGGCGCCTTTACCCATATTTTAAAATTCTAAAGCATGAGTAAAGGCGCCATTTTTTATATGTAATATCTCAGTTTTTTAAGAGCAGAAATACGGATGCTGCTCCTATAATTCAGTTTGTAACCACATTTATACCTTACCCACAGTACATGATAACCTCCGTTGCCGCATCTGATTTTGAAGAGCTTGTTCAAGTATGGGAAGCCTCGGTGCGCGCTACACATCATTTCCTGCCAGAGGAGGATATTTTATACTTTAAGCCGCTTATACTAAATGAGTATTTGCATGCGGTAAACCTGGCTTGCATACGCGATAAAAGCAACACCATACTTGGTTTTGTAGGCGTAGCAGACGGGAAAGTGGAAATGCTGTTTGTTCACCCTGGTAGCCGTGGCACAGGAGTAGGCAAAAAACTTCTTACCTATGCTGTTATACAGCTAGATGCTACAAAAGTAGATGTAAACGAACAGAACCTCCAGGCGATGGGATTTTATGAGCACATGGGATTCAGAACAACCGGCAGGTCTGAACTAGACGCGTTGGGCAAGCCTTACCCAATTCTGCACATGGAGCTGCGAAAGCAGTAAAGTATAAAAGCAGCGGCCGCATTATAGCTTGCGGCCGCTGCTCTTATACTTAAATCATACTTCTTAGCTGGATGTTTACTCGTTTAAACTTACTACAACTTTCCCTCTTGTTTTGTGTGTTTCAACCTGCTGGTGCGCTTTTGGCAAATCCTCAAAAGAAAACACATGAGACACGTGGGCTTTTAAATGGCCATCTCGCATCAGGTCGGCAATTTTTTCCATGTCTTCAGCGCTGGAGTGCACCAGGTAATTTTTTGCATCTATATCCCGCTTTCTAGCTTCTTCCTGCACCGCCTCTTTTGCGCCGCCAAGTATAGATACAATAGTACCGCCATCTTTCATAGCTCCCAGCGATCTGCGGGTGTTCTCCTCCCCCAGCGAGTCCAGCACGATGTCTATGTTCGCCAGCACCTCCTCCACGTTATACTTGTGATAGTCAATTTGCTCAACGGCACCCAGGTTTCGGATAAATTCGTGATTTTCGGGTGAGGCTGTGCCAATTACCGTTGCCTGAAAATACCTAGCTATCTGCACCGCAAAATGGCCTACACCACCGGCTGCGGCATGTACTAAAACGCGTTGCCCTGCCTTAATATTGGCCTGATGCACCAGCACCTGCCAGGCAGTCAGGGCAGCTAACGTAGCTGCGGCCGCTTCGTGGTGCGGTATGTTGGCGGGTTTATGTGCCAGGTGTGACTCAGGGGCCGCCACATACGCTGCGTAGGCTCTGCCATGCCCCGGAAAGTTTACCATACCAAACACTTCATCGCCGGGCTTAAACATTTTTACACCTTCGCCTACAGCCTCTACCACACCAGAGATATCCCAACCAATTATTACAGGTGGGTTTTCTGCCAGCGAGTTATAAAGGGCTTTGCCTTCACGGGTTTTGGTATCAACGGGGTTTATACTGATGGCTTTTACCTTCACCAGCACTTCGCCTGCTTTGGCTGTGGGCTTATCCAGTTCCTGCAACTGCAGCCTGGTTGTATCTCCGGGATCGCTTACTACAAATGCTTTCATACTTATTGTGCTATTTTGCTATACATCCATTAAGAACCGCAACACACGCAAAAGGTTATAGATTGGCGCTAATAAGTAACAGGCACTTATACTTCATCTAAACACAGGGTATAATTTCTTTTTCATCTGCCCAAATTTTACCGACCTTTGCACCATCACCACAGAATAAAATTAAACGCAGATGGATTTAAAATTCTTCAAAAAACTAGTGCTGATTGGTTTAATGGTATACCTACCGTCGCAGGCAATGGCCTGGGGCATGTTGGGGCACCGCATTGTAGGCGAAATTGCAGACAGACACCTGAGCAAAAAAGCGCGCAAGAACATACAGCAGATCCTTGGCAACGAAACAGTAGCAATGGCCAGCAACTGGGCCGACTTTATAAAATCTGATCCGGCATACGATTACCTTGGTTCGTGGCACTACATTAATGTGAAGCCGGGTGTTACGCTAGACCAGTTTTCGAGCAGCATCATGCAGGATACCTCTACCAACATCCACACGAAGCTGAACATGATGGTAGCAGAACTTAAGAAAAAAGACCTGCCGCAGGCTAAAAAAGAAATGTACCTGCGCCTGGTCATTCATATGGTTGGCGACATACACCAGCCCATGCACGCCGGCCGCCCAGAAGATTTAGGCGGTAACAGGGTAAGACTTACCTGGTTTAACACCCCTACTAACCTGCACCGTGTTTGGGACGAGCAGCTTATTGAGTACCAGCAACTAAGCTACACCGAATACGCTACCGTACTTAACCACGTAAGCAAAAACCAGCGCAACACCTGGCAGCAAGCCCCGGTGAGCACCTGGATCTACGAATCGTACCAGATTGCTGACAAACTGTACGAAGGCGTTAAACCGGAGGACAAGCTAAGCTATCGTTATAACTTTGATCACGTTAATACACTAAACGATCAGCTTTTGAAGGGTGGCGTTCGCCTGGCTGGCCTGCTTAACGAGATCTTCGGATAAGGCTATACTATAAACACAAAATCCCCGGCAAAGTATAAGAGCCATACTTTGCCGGGGATTTTTGTTTCGGCTGCATGTAAGGCACATAGTCTGAAGTTGCAGAAATCTTGTCTCGTTACCCTGCTCCATTTTCTATTTTCTTCTTTATATTCGTAGTTCATACTAAGAGCACAAGCCCGAAACAAACATGTACTTAAGCCTTTTCGATATCATTATTCTGTTTGGTGCTTTGCAGGGGCTTATACTTGGGTTGGTACTGTTGTTTTCGAAACCAGAAGAACGTATTTCGGGCAAGAAAAACTACTTGGCGCTGCTGGTGCTCATACTTGTTTACAACGGCCTCGAGACTTTTAGCTGGAGCTCCGACAGTACTACCTTCAACTACTTTTTCAGCCTTTTCCCGAACGTGCTTATTTTTGGGTTAGGGCCCTGTTTATACTTGTACATCCGGTCTTTTACGCAACCAAAAAGTCCCCCCCGAAGCACTCTTATAAAGCATTTTGGCATAGTAGGCTTCCAGTTTGCGTTGCGCCTGTTTATACTTCTGATTGCCACCCTTAACCAACGGGGCACAGTACTGGGCCTCTGGAGCGCTGACCTAGATATACTGCACAACGCTGTTTCGGATAACCTTGCTGTAGTGGCTTTTTTGTTTTACCTGGTGCTTACAGGCAGGGAGATATGGTTGCAGTATAAAAACCCAGAGGCGCAAGCGCCTAAAAAATGGCTTCTCACCCTTTACCTGTTCACTTTGCTGTGGGGTATTGCCTGGGCCATCACAACCATCTATCCTGTCATTTTTAAAGCAAACAAAAATAGTTACTACTACCCTATCGAGGTACTGCAGGTGCTGTTTATTTATTGGCTGGGCTTAACGGGATTTTATCGCATTAAAGTGGTGCAGGTGGAGGCGCAGAAAAAGTCTAATCTATACTTTGATGGCATTGACCCGGAAACCGTTGAAAAGTGTGTAAATGCCCTTACCAAAGCCATGGAGACCGATAAGCTATACTTAGACCCTGAACTGACAGTAAGCAAGCTGGCCGACCATATCAACATAAGTGCTAAAACAATTTCGGCGGTACTAAACCAGCAGTTGCAAAAGGGCTTCAGCGAGTTTGTGAATGATTACAGAGTAGCCGAAGTGAAGCGCCGGTTGGAGCGCCAGGATAACAAAACCATGACCATTGCCGGCATTGCCCTGGATTCGGGATTTAACTCTATGGCCACTTTCCAGCGCGTGTTCAAAACATCTGAAAGTATGACGCCTAAAGAATATGTGGCCCTGGTATCGGAGCGCAGGTCGCAGCAGGCGTAATTCCCTTTTCTCTAAAATCTGGTCGAGGCTATACTTTTTGCAGTCTTTCGTATTACTACAGCCGTATCTTTTCTAACTTGCCAACAATTACAAAACAGCGCATCCGCATGAAAGATTATAAGAAATACTACATCATTCCGGCATCACCTGAAGAAGTATATGTGGCCCTAACAAAAGCAATTACTATACAACTATGGTCCGGCGAAAACGCTGTCATGTCTACGGAGCCGGGCTCGGAGTTTGAACTGTTTGAGGGCAGCATTGTGGGCAAAAACCTGGAGTTTGAAGAGAATAAAAAGATTGTGCAGCAATGGTACTTCGGCGAGCAGGAAGAACCATCTATCGTGACAATTAAACTGCACCCGCACAAGTATGGCACTTCGGCAGAGCTAAGGCACACCAATATTCCGGATCAGGATTTTGATGACATTACCGAAGGTTGGAATGAGGCATACTTTGGTGCGCTTATAGAGTTTTACGAAGATTAATTGCCTCTAATTTTGCGGCTACGCTAAAAGGCACCGATTAGCATGATGCACAAATGCTGGTTTTTAAAGAATCAACTGAACCATTTCAGGGACAGGTTGCGACCTGTCCCTGATCATGCACCAGCTAAGTTTTTGGGTTTGTTAAAATAAAAAAGGCCAAATATAGTACCGCTAGAAACTATCTCAAACAGGGGTCACAAAGCGTGTAGGTTACTAACTATCAAGACTCTAACTCAAGCCTTGCCTGCTAAAGCTTTCCGGTGTCTCTCCTGTTCAGGTAATCCAGCACCTCTTCTACTTTAGCCAGGTCGCCCATATTGCCATACTTGTGGATGCGCTCCATTTCGCCGGCTATCAGTTCGGCGCGCGTCCCTGTTACCTTCCCCTGCGAGTGCACCACCTCTTCGCACCACGACAAATTTCTGCCGGGGTAACTGTATACTTTTAGCTTTGGGTAATGCTCCTCTACAGCGGTTACAGCCGTCATAAAAGCGCGTGGCTGCTGAAACGGCGATGCTATCACGATCAGGTGCTGGTATCCGATTGCTTTGGCATGTTTGATGGCATTTTGTGCCTCTATGCGTGTGTTCAGGCTGGTTGTACCTGTAGCTACAGGAACCGGTTCGATCTCCTCCGGCTTTACTCCCAGCTTTTGCAGTTCCTGCTGCCACCCTTCGAAGCCTGGGTAACCGCTCAAAGGCTCTGTATCCAGAAACATCACTTTTTTAGCCAGCTTGTTACTTAGCAAGTATACTGCGGATGCAAAAACCGATTGCTGGTTATCCTCTGTCTGGCCGAACAGGAAAACGGCATCAGCGGGTGCCGGCGGCAACGTGTCGCAAAGGCTACGGATAATTAGTTCTTCTAGCATAGGTGGAATATACGGAGCAATGGCTGTTTGGTAACTTGCATTAAAGTATAAAATGATTTCTGGAGGAAGTGGTAACTTGCAACGATATCTCAGTAACACCAGCATGAATAGATTTATACTTTCTGCCATACTTATACTTGTAACCATGACCGCTTACAGCCAACAGCACACAGACAACGAGGCGCTGTTAGCGCCGGTAAAACAGCAACTGGAAGCCTACAACAACCGTGACATCTAAAGATTTGCCAGCGCCTTTAGTGAGGATGTAAAAGTATACCGCCAGCCGGGTGTGCTTACCTACCAGGGCCGCGATGAACTCAGGAAACGTTACGGAGCCATGTTTGCCGCCACCCCCGATCTGCATTGCGAAATAGTGAACCGCATTGTTGCCGGCGATGTAGTGATAGACCAGGAGAAAGTGCAGCGCACCAAAGGGCAACCCCGCACCGATGCCATTGCCGTTTACCGTATAAAAAACGGTTTGATTGTAGAGGTAACGTTTATTCCGCCTGTCAGTAACTGAGCCGGACCGTATAAATTGTAGTTCCTACTTTATACCTTTGTACCCTATGGCAGAAGAACAGAAAAACAACCCGCTGCACGGTAAAACGCTGCAAATGATCCTGGAGCACCTCGTAACTTATTATGGCTGGGAACAACTGAGCACAAAGATCAATATCAATTGCTTCAAGAATAACCCAAGTATAAAATCCAGCCTGGCCTTTCTGCGCAAAACCCCATGGGCCCGTGAGAAGGTGGAGAGTTTATACTTGTATACTTTGCGTAGAGGATAACAAGAGTTTGTTTCCTTAGTGCCGGGTTCCTCCCTGCTCATACTTACAAGCCCAATCAATAATATCATAAATTTCCCTCCCGGGGGGTAGAGGGGGTTCCTACTGCTGCTTGTGTACCATACGCCAAAGCTCAATAGTTTGACCTACATTTGATTAATCACGCTTTACCATCGAAATGCTGCAATCTAACACCTAACCTTTCCAGCGTTTGTTGCCTTTGTAGACCTTCCTCATAGCTGTAGTTGTGGCTGTTGGCGATGATTTCTTCTCGCTGCAATGCAGTCCGCAGCTAGAGGAGATGGTGCACTTTTCTGGTAAGGTCACCAAGAGACATACTTCACAAACTACTGTTTAACATAATTATTACACTACAAACAACTTAACCTGATTCCCTGCTGCTTTTAGTAGTAGTTTTTTTTTCTTCAACATGCTCAAAAGCCTGCTGAGTTATTAGTATGAAAGTAAACCCTAAAGTATAAATTGGCTATATTTATACTTTAGCGAACTATAACTATGAAAAAAATCTACCTCAGCATGCTACTGGCATTGCTCTTTGCTTTAGATGCAGCAGCACAAACCACAGCTACCCTACAAAAGCAACTCTCTCAGCATTTTAACAACAAAGCCTATCCGGGCATTTTGATTGGCCACTCTAAAGGCAAAGTCAACCTTGCTCAGGCACTCGGCCATACCAGCCCCTCACGTAAGCAGTTCCTGCAGCCCAGTAGTTTGATGATGGGCGGCAGCACCGGTAAAATTGTAGTGGCAGCGGCAGCGCTTAAGCTGGTGCAGGAAAAAAAGCTGGAACTAGATGCCCCCATCAGCAACTACCTGAAAGGCGAATGGGCCACCGCCATTCCTAATTATACTTGCCTTACTGTTCGGCAGCTCATGCAGCACCGCACCGGCCTTGCCCGCTATATTTTCACAAATTTTAAAGAAGACGTAAAGCAGCACCCCGACAAAGTATGGCAACCGCTGGAGCAGGTAAAGTATATTTCGGCTGTTGCTCCTAAGTTTGAGTGCGGCGAGGACTTTGCATATTCTGATACCAACTATCTTATACTTGGCGCTATTATAGAACAGGTTTCTGGACAGGATTTTTATACGTATGCCGAAGAAAATATCCTGAAGCCAAACCACATTAAAATGTTTGTTCCTACCAACAAGCGTATTATCCCGGGCTTAGTAAATGGCTTTGCCGGCGAAAACGATCCGCTTGGTTTTAACGGCCCCGCGCTGGATGCAATAGGAAAATCAAGGTACAACATGCAGTTTGAGTGGACCGGCGGCGGCTATGCCTTTACACCCTCGATGATGGCAAAACTGATGGTCGCCATTTTTGATGGTAAGGTTTTCGGTACAGCATTGTTAGCGGAGTATACAGCCACACTACCTGCACCGGAAGTCAGAGCAGAGTACGGGCTGGGGATTATGAAGTATAACCTGAACGGGAAAACACTTTATGGCCACAGCGGCTTCTTTCCGGGTTATTTAACCCAGGTATACTACGACCCGGAAACGAAAGAGGCCTTTGTGTTTCAGATAAACACAACCGAAACCGCTGGGGTGCAGGATCTTTACAAAAGTATAAATGCCTTTTTCTCACAGCGTTAATAAAATTTTACCTACAAAAAAGCCCCAAGTATGGCAAACATACCTGGGGCTTTTTCATGCTTTCCTTAAAGCTGTGCTGTCACTACTATCGTTTTATCACTCTACCCGATCCTGATACATTTTGGCTAACAGTCGGGTTTCCCTGGTAGTATACATTGCCGCTTCCGGAGATATCTACCGTTAACGTTGCAGCAGCACTAACCTCAGCCACGCCCGAACCTGATATGTTTACTGTTACGTTTTCGGCTTGCAAGGCAAAAGCCTCTGCCCTGCCAGACCCGGAAATATTTACGCTATGGCGTACGGCCTCTCCTGCCAGCACAATCTCCCCTGAACCAGACACACGCGACATCACCTGCCTGGCATCCACATTCAACTCTATCTTACCAGATCCATTTACCTGCACCGGAATATCTTCGGCGATAAAGTTGCCCTGGCAGTTTATTCGCCCAGAGCCGTTCATCGCTAACGCATCCACTACCGGCATGGTAATGTATATCTCCACTTGCTTGCTTCTCCTTACGCAGTCCCTATGCTCAATTTTCCAGGTATTGTTGCGGATATCGGTTCTTAGTTGGTCCAGGATATTTGATTCACCTTTTACCTCGACCTGCTGTGTAGCCCCTTGAGTAATGTATACTATAAAGTCGCCGTTAGCATCTACACTCGTAAACGGATCTAAATTAAGCGTGCGTGTTTCGATACTTCCTTCGCCTTTAATGCAATTGGTATCGTTGCAGCCGCTAAGAATAATTGATAAAAACAACAGAGCAACTGCAAACCCAGTATGGTGTTCTTTAACATTAAATTTCTTTTTCATAGTTTGATTAGGTTTTGATAGTGCGTAATGAAGGAAAGATTCCATCAACTTTGCTTTAGTTGCATCAGCCTCTTAATAATTATAGCGGACGGGTCTTAAAACAAATAAAGGGCTCTACAGGAGCCCTTTATTTGTTAATCTATTCTTATTTCTACTTTCCGGTGTGCTGCGCCCTGCTCTTCAAGTATAGCGTGGTCGCTTGAGATCCAGAAGTTCTTGTGTGGGAGTTTATGCTTGATGTACCACTCCACATAGGCTGCCCTTTTTCGGCTAACATGCTGCTTGGCTGTCGCTGATCCTTTTCTGTCAGAGTATCCTGTAATATAGATGCGCGCTTCGTTTTGCTGCTTCTCCAGGAATGTATGTAACTCTTTTACAGCTGCTTTATCCAAGTAGAGGTTATTAAAACCATACAGCAACTGCAGGTCAGCTTTGCGGCTTTTCACTTCCGGAGCATTCGCCTTTACCTCTGATGCAGTACTTGGATATTGTGATGTTGATACCGCACCCTCAAAAGAGATGTCTTCGGTATAAACTTCTTCAGCAACCTCGGCACCCGTAGTATAGGCTGTGTAACCGTTCTTGGCATCTGCCGTGATCCAAAGCTCCTGCGTTCCCTGCTTTTTGTAGTAGGCATTAAAGGCATTCTCCTGATTAACCTGCCTCGCAAGTTTTACCGGCTCCTGCCCTGCTACACCCGCCTTGAAAGGCACCGCGTACACATAAGCGGCCTCCCCTGCTTTTCTGGAAAAGTACAGCGAGTCGCCGGATAGAAAAGGCGCAAACTCCGGCTGGCGCGTATTCACGTTGCCTCCCAGGTTCTTTGGTTTGTTCCAACGCTTGCCATCCCAGTTGCTCTGGTAAATATCATCGTAGCCTTTCGTCCGGGCTAATTCTCCAGAAATAAACAAATCGTTTTTATCCGGAGTAAGGAACAAGCCAAGGTTGTAGGAGTTATTTCTGAATTTGGGCAACTTACGCTCACCTGTTTTAGCAAAAACGCCTTCGTTGTAAGTATAAAACGCTATCACTTCTTCTTTGCGACCTCTCCGGTGATATACGAATACCTCTTTTGTTTCTGGGTTGCTGCCAACTACGGTGTTTACCAAACCGGCATTTAGCACGTCTTCTTTTTTAGCTGTTTCAGAATTACCTTTTTTCTCGGTGTACAAAAACTGGCCTTCTTTGTCTTTTTTGGTATAGATCAGGAGGTTGTCATCCAACAAGGTCACATCGGCCACTTCTTCGCGCGTTTCCTTGATTGGTGTTTGTGCCTGTGCAGTAAAGGCAACTGCTATAAAAAATGCTACAGAGTAAACTATTTTCTTCATATAATTTCAGGTTACCAGATGGTTACACTCTTGCCGTACTTGGGATACTTTGCCGGAAGCAGGTTGAATGTCAGCATGATCTCGTTTGTACTCTTGCCAATGCTCTTGGCATCACTTGTTGGGGCTTCATACACGTACCCTATCTTCAATTGATCTACCCGTACACCTGCATTTAAAGTATAAGCCAGGTCTTTGCGGTAACCGCCGCCAACCCACAGCATGTTCTGGTAAACAGCTTTTACCTGTCCTTCCAGCGTTTCCTTCACCTTATCATCATATTGGTAAATACCATTCAGCACAAGTCCTACCTGCTCCGTCAAAGCTGTGCGATAACCGGCCTGGGCAATGTGCTTGCGGGTATACATGTTCTTCAGGAAATTGTCTCCGGCAGTTGCCAAACCACCCTCTGCCACGTCCTGCATTGCGTAACCCAGGTAATATTTATCATGTGTCAGCATCAGGCCAAAGTTTAGGTCCAGTTTGCTCAGCTTGTTATTCTGCCCCAGCACGTCCTGGTACTGCGGGTCATTTTCCTGGTCAAGGGTTAGCTTGTTACCATCCAGGCGCTGCTGGCTAACGGCAACTGCTGTACCCCAGCGCAGGCTCAGGCTTTCGCTTAACTGTATGCGCGATCCGTAGCTCAGAAAAACCTGGCTTTCAGCGTAAGCACCAAACCTGTCGTTAAGTATGGCTAACCCGAAGGCGTGCTTTGCACCGCCCTGTCTGTTATACCTGTCCTCACGCTGTGTTTTCAGCTGGTTATTTTCCTTCCATGCGCTTAAGTCGGCCATGTCAAGCTCTGCTGATGCGAAAATAGTTTTAGGCGCATCTTCAAAGCCTGTCCATTGGTTACGGTAAAATGTTTTCACCATAGAGCCTTCAAAACCAGTTAAGGCTGGGTTGTAGTACTGCTGGAACAACGAGAAGTTGGCAATGTGTTTTCTGCTCTGGGCTTGTGCACCCAGAGCAGAAAGTATAACTGCAATAGCTATGATATACTTTTTCATTATAATTATTTCTTAAGAATTGTCACAACACCTTTCTTCACCATGTTAATGTCCTTCACCTGCACGATGTACAAGAAAGCACCTTTTCGCACTTGTCCGTTCGCATCTCTGCCATCCCACCCTTTTTCCGGGTTAGTAGTATGGAACAGGCGCACACCTGAACGGTCAAATACCTCGATCTCCACGTTGTTGTAGAATCTCAGTTCAGGGATGGTCCAGTTGTCGTTGATGCCGTCTCCGTCAGGAGAGAAAGCGTTCACGATCTTCAGTTGATCCTCTGCCTTGGCGTAAAGCTCCTTCTTTAAATTAAAGGCCTTTTCGATGGTGTTGTTGTATGGGTCGGCACTGCGGACCCTGATTGAAAGCTGCGTGATACCAGACAGGCCTTTATTCGACTTCAGGTACAGCTTATCACCTCTTAGCTCAAACAGGTCATTGTCTTTGCTGCCATCGCCATTTACCAAAGTATAGACAAATTCGCTGTCGTCCGGGTCGGTGGTAGTAAAGTTTCCGATCATATCGTCTGCAGTAGCTTCCGGTTTGAAAGTAGTCGTGCTGAAGGCAAGCGCTGTTGGCACTATATTCGGCTGTACTTCTACTGTCACTTTAGCTATGTGCTGCGCCAGGTTGGTAGTCATCGGGGCAAGTATAAGTGCGCCTGTCAGCTCGTAGGCTCCGGCTACCAGGCCGTTGTAGTTCCACTGGCTCCAGGTTACGGTCAGCTGCTCCGTAGCACCCGTAGAATAAGTAACTTCTACCTTAGCTGGCATCGGCACGTTGGAATAAGTTGTTCTGATCGGTACTTTGATTACCTCCGGCACGGTTACCGCCACGATGTCGCGCGTGATCTTGATCACTTCGGCCGTAGCGTTTGTGCCTTTGTTACCGGCTGCATCCACTAAGTATAAAGTTGCAGTCAGGGTACCGTCGTTCAGGCTAGTCAGGTCGAGTGCGTTCAGCTCAAAGTTATCCTGCGTTACCTGCGCTGTGCCAGTAAGGTCTGTTCCGCCGTTGTTGCTGGCGATGCTGTAGAAGTATACTGTACCAGGTTCTGCGCCTGTAACATTTAAGCTCATGTTTGTTACATTCGTTACATCCACACGGGCTGCGTTGAATGCCAAAGTATAGCCGGCTGGTGCAGTTGCGTCGTAAAGCAGCTGTAACACATTAGAGGCCTTGTTACCGTTGGTAGCAATATCCTGCGCAGCATTTGCGGCTACTGCTACTGTTACCCCGCCATCAGCAGCAGGTGTAACAAGCGCAACGTAAGTTTGTCCGTCAACTTCTCTGAAGTCAGAGAGAGCGCCATTTGTTACAGTCACATCCGCCGGCTCAAAACCAGCTACATCTTCCGAAAACTTGAAGGTAACATTAAACGCTGCATTTGTAGGATCAGGAGCAGTAGTAGAAACTACAAGTTCAGGCTTTGTAGCATCATACATGCGCGTAAGCACAACAGGTGCTATATTTCCGTTTGTAGCTGCATCAAATGCCACATCAGCAGCAACAGCTACATTTACTTCTCCGTCAGCGGTTGGCGTAATCAGGGCTGTGTATACTTGCCCGTTTGCACTTTCAAAAAGAGAAGCCACACCGTTGGTAACAACTATGTCTGCCAAATTAAAACCGGAAACAGCCTCTGAGAAAGTAAAGGCAACTGTGAAGGAAGCATTTACATAAGCTGCTGCTTTGGAGTATAGCTCTACTGTTGGCTTTGTAATGTCATACAGCGTTATGATTTCGTTTGATACTGTGTTACCGTTCAGTGATGCGTCTACAGCTTTGTCTGCCGCTATACTTACTTTAACTATAGCTTCTGTTGCAGGAGTGATAATGGCCGTATAAGCGCTGTTGCTTACCGCAGTAAAGTCTGTTACTGTACCATTCTCAACAGTTATACTTTCGGCATCAAACTCATTTACATTTTCGCTGAAGGTAAACTTAACTTCGAAAGCAGCATTTGTTGTAGCAGGCACCAAACTAGAAGCTACTACAGTTGGTCGGGTAGCATCGTATGTAATCTGGCTTTGCAGCAGCTCCACGTTGCCAGCTGCATCTTTCAGCTGTAACATAACAACCTGAGCTCCTTCTACTGCAGTTAGCAGCCATACTTTAGATGTGCCTGTTTCTTCCCAGGCACTCCAGTTATTACCGCCATTAGAGAACTGCATGTGTGTTACACCAGTACCTGTGCCGTCTGCAGATGTGATGCTTAGGGTTACTTCTCTGTTATTTGTAAAGTCCGCACCATCATTGATTGCAATTGTACCAGTAGGCTTGGTTTTATCAATTATGAAGTTAACTGTGGTGCTGTTTGTAGCGGCATCTGTTACAGTTAAAGTATAAACTCCCTCTGCACTTACAACTGTTCCACTTGCAAAAGCCTCTCCATTTAATGTAGCTGTGCCTTCATTAAAGCTGATGGTTCTGTCAGAGTTATACTTGCCGTTATCCGCTACACCTGTTACAATTGGGTGTGTCTTGTCAATAGCGAAGCTCACAGTTGTAGTGTTTCCAGCCTCATCAGTTACAACTAAAGTATAGGCGCCGTCTGCACTAACAGTAGTTTGGCTTACAAATGTGCTGCCGTTTAGCAAGGCTGCTCCCTCATTAAAGCTTATTGTTACATTCGTGTTGTAGTGGCTGTTATTGTTTATACCAGTTACTACTGGTGCTGTATTATCAAGTAAATACTGTTCGTTCTGGCAGTTACCTGGCGCGAATGTATTACCGGCCACATCAACTATACCTGCGCCATCGTCTTTAAGCATCAGCGAAATTGTGCCATCGCCAGTTGCCCCGCTTACTACAACATCAAAGGCTGTAGTTGAATAGCTGGTAACTGTAGAGATTACACCCGTGGCCGTACCTGTGCTGGATAACTTAAACGCAGCTATACTTAAACCACTAACTGGCTCACTAAAAGTGATACGGTATGTTAAAGAGGTTGCATTTGTAGTAGCTGCCGATGGTGTATGGCGATTTATGCTTATTAAAGAAGGAGCAGTTGCATCTAATGTAATTCCCGCTTTAGTTGTCGCTACGTTTCCTGCTGCATCCCGTAACTGTGCATAAATTACCTTGTAGCTGTCACCATCAGTTACAGACCAGGCTTTTGTCTCTGCAGCAGTCTCCCATGCGCTCCAGTTTTGTGCATCGTTAGAAAAGCGCATGTCAGTTACACCGCTACCCTCACCATCCTGATATGTCAGAGTTAGAGTAACATCTGCAGAAGTAGCTGATGATGCGTCGCCATTAATAATTAAATTGGCGATTGGCAAAGATTTATCGATCGTATAGGCTGGACCATTAGTAAAAGGTACATTGCTTACTTCTGGTACCACCCCCGTTGTGTTAGCAAGATTTAATTTAATCGTCCCATCACCACTACCAGTACTTGCAGTTACAGTATATGTATTACCTGTGCCTGCAACACTTGTGATAATTGCTCCTGCAACTCCAGAACTCGTCAAAGTAAAATTTGAGATTGTGATCCCAGCTACCGCTTGGTTGAACTTAACAAGAAACTCAACATTACCTGCATTAGAAACAGATGATGATTGTCGCTCGATAGTAGCTAACGCAGTTTGGGTATAAAAATCCCTTACGTCACCATAGCTTACACCTAAAGAATTGATTGCAAATGACTTGAAATATATTTTGGTACCTGCTGGTAGATTCTCCACCACATAAGCATAAGCTCCTGGCCCTGTTTCCATGGCAACCTTATTTCCTGTATTCAGGTCAAGGGCTTCAGTTGTGTTCCATACAATGCCCCTTTCTGTGATAGCGGCTCCACCGTCAGCTGTTACATTTCCGCCTAATAATGCTGAGTTGCCTGTAATGCTTGATGCAGCTGTAGTTGATACGGAGGGGACAGTTTGTGTATTTACAGTTAATGTTACTTCATTTGAAATAATTTCAGCACCACACGAATTAGAAACCTTAGCTCTGAACTTGTTGCCATTCTGAGCAGCGCCTGCATTAAACTTTAAAATTGTACTGTTTTGTTCTGCCAGATTAATCCAAGAACCATTAGCAAATGTTTGCCATTGTATTAATGGAGCAGGTTTACCAGATACCGCAACTTCAAATAAGGCTTCTGTATCAACTTTAACAGTTACGCTTTGTGGTTGATCCTGTATGGTTGTAACTTCATTTACTGTAAGCGTAGCCGGGTCAGAGAGAAGGTTGGAAGATTTTATCGTATTAACGACACATCGATATTTAACTCCATCCAAGCCGTTAACATTTGCTATGTTTAATTTGCTTGTAGTTACCCCTGAGTAATTAGAACCATTAGATAGGTTTATCCAAGAATTATTAAAAACCTGCCATTGAAAAGATGTTGGTTCGAGCGCCTCAACACGAAATTCAGCACTTCCACCAGCACAAGCAATTGTACTAACTGGTTGTAAAGTGATATCAGCTACAACAACAAAATCTGAAATTTTTAGAACACCTCTGCCGCAGCAGTTATCATAGTTGTAAACTTTAAAGCCGAACTTATCTCCAGCTTTTACAAGTACGTCCGTAATACTGCCATTGCCTCCATTCGATATCAAGGTTTCAGTACCACCATTTATATAATGAGCTACCTCAATATCAGGATTTTCAAATTCATATTTAAATGAAATTTTCCCAGAATAAGGCATCGTGATGAAGTAAGATTCAGCAAGGTCATTACTGTACATTCCCGAATTGTTATCACTACCGTACAAAGTAATAGAGCCTGGAGCCCCAGATACATCTACATGTCCATCCCCTCCTTGAGTATTTGAATAAAATGACCACTTGGAAGGGCTAAAATCTTCAGAGAACTGAGCCTTTGATAAATTGGCACTTGTTAAGGCTAAAATAAAGATAAAGGATACTAGCAGCCGTCTCATTTTTAGTTTGAGAAATGCGTATAGTTTATCCTTGTCCCATCTGTATGAAGGGAAGGAAGTTTTGACCATAAAAGACTGGGTTAGTAGATGTTATGCTATAAATTTCTATTTTTTTGCCCGCAAATGTAGAAGCAAAAATTTACTAATCAACATCCTTTACAAAGATGTTAAATCATTGATAGTACAACACGGCATAATACTATTTAATGTCTATAATTAGCGTTTTAAATAAATAAAACACTATATAAAATATAATATATAGTGTTTTATTCTTTACTAGGCACCAGGATGTTTTAATTTGCCGTTGTGCAGTTGGATGATGGTACCTTGATCTAAGGATTCTCTTAAAAAAGATATGATGTATTCCTGATGTCTCGGCTCGAACTCCTGTACCAGTTCCTTTGGGGAGTATGGTTTGATCTGTAGCAACTGTAAAATTTTACCACGAAGCTGGGGCTCCACTTGCACTTCACGCTCCTTTTTGCGCTCGGCAAGGCAGTAGTCGCAGATCCGGCAGCTAGCAACAGTAACTTCCCCGAAATAGGCAAGCAAAAGCTGCGTACGGCAGCGGTTGGTAGCCTCTACGTAGTAGGCCATTTCTTTGGCCTGTTCCTGTGCCCGCTTTCGTAGCTGGTTTAATTTACCAATATCCAGCACTAAGGTAGAGGCATCCTGGCGTGGTTTTGTGAATACAAGCTGAGGCGAGTCGTGCTGCGGCTCGTAAACCAACAGCTGTAATTTATGCATGTACTCCAGTTTTTTGCGTAACTCCTGCTCTGGCATGTTTAGTTGCTTTGCCAGTTTTGGCTCAGCTATTTTCACAAAATTAACGAAAGCCTCGCCACCGTAAGTCCGTACTATTGCCTGGATTAGTTTATCGAGTGCGGGGTTCGCCAGCTGAAACTCATAGAGCCTGATATTTTCAACTGTAAAGTATAACCGGGAGGGCATGTAGAAGCTTTCGTTTAGTTGAATGTAGCCCTCGCTTTCCAGGCGTTTTATGGCGTGGTGCACCTGCAACGGCTGTAACTTGTAGTTTTTTGAGAACTCAGCCAGATCAAAATCAAAACTGCTAAGCAAGCCACTTCCTACTGCCAACTGGTAATAGTTGGCAAGGCATTGGTACACCCTGCGTATAAACTCTACAGGCGGATGAGCATCTTCTACTTTCTGCAGCAGCTCTTTGGTATCGTTTGGTCCGTAAAGTATGGTGGCATAGGCATACTTCTCATCTCTGCCAGCACGGCCTGCTTCCTGGTAATAAGCTTCCAGGCTTTCCGGCAGGTCAAGGTGCACTACCAGCCGGACGTCAGGTTTATCAATGCCCATACCAAAGGCATTAGTGGCTACCATTACCCTAACTTTATCTTCTATCCAAAGCTGCTGCACTTGGCTGCGCTCCTCAAACTTTAGCCCGGCATGGTAAGCAGCGGCAGAAATGCTGCGGGCCTTTAGAAACTTAGTCAACTCAACGGTTTGCCTGCGGCTGCGCACATACACGATACTTTGCCCTTGCATGCGTTGCAGAATCTCCAACAAGCGGGTTACTTTGTCCTCTGTGTAAAGGCAGGAGTATGAAAGATTCGAACGGGCAAAGCTCTTCTGAAAAACGTTCGGCTTCGGGAAGTTCAGTTTTTCCTGTATATCAGTTTTAACAGGCGCTGTGGCTGTGGCAGTAAGGGCTATAACCGGCACTCCGGCAAGTGTATTCCTTAGCTCGGCCAGTTGTAAGTATGGCGGCCTGAAATCGTAGCCCCATTGCGAGATACAGTGTGCCTCATCTACTGCCAGCAGGCTAACGTTCATCTTCTTTACCCGCTCCTTAAACAGGTCTGTCAGTAAACGCTCCGGCGACAAGTATAAAAACTTAACACTACCATACACGCAGTTGTCCAGGGCAATGTCAATCTCCCGGCGGTTCATGCCGGAGTATATGGCTACCGCAGCTATCTCTCTTTTCTTCAACTGCTCCACCTGGTCCTTCATCAAGGCAATGAGCGGCGTAATTACGATGCAAAGCCCCTCCAAAGCCATAGCCGGCACCTGAAAGCAGATTGACTTACCGCCGCCAGTTGGCAAAAGAGCCAGCGTATCCTGCCCCGCCAGCACCGAACGGATAATATCCTCCTGCAACGGCCTGAACTGCTCGTAGCCCCAGTAGGTTTTAAGTATGTGGTGGATGTCCTGCACAGCGATAGGTATATACTTGCACAAAGTTATAAAACTTATGCCCATCGCCTATACCAGCTAAAGAGAGCAGGTAAATAAGAGACTAGAAAATTAAAAGAACTAAAAAGGCTTCAGCACCTACGCGTGCTGAAGCCTTTTTAGCTATTGTTGCAGACTTTAGAAGTTAGCCGATACACCTAATGTGCTGTAGCCAAAGGCACCACGGCCTGCTTCCAGAAATATGCCTACTTTATCGTTAAATTTATACTTGGCACCAAGTACAGGCCCTACAAAGAAATTGGTCTCGTTGGCGTAATCCTCCAAAAACTCATCTCCGGAAAACGACCTGAACTCCAGGCCCGCCATCAAAGTACCGTAGAGGTCAACTTTGTTTTCGTTGATGCTCATGTCTAACGTTTCGTTTAACAGCGATACCGCGTGAAAAGTACCTCTAACCCCAACTGAAGTAAAGTTCCAGCTATACTTGTAGCCAGCTCCTTTATACTTCCAGCTGGCATAGCCTACGTAAGGGCCAACGCTTATAAACTCGTGAACTCCTTTTTCCAGGGAGGCGGTAACTGGTAAAAAGCCACCAGTACGACTGCCTACATACCCGTAGCCGTAGTAGCCAAGCGATACGCCTGCATTCAAGATGTAATCTCCTTGCTCATAAGCTTTTTTCTGAGCATAAGCAGACTGGCCAGCTAGCACTACTACAAGCGCTAGCAAAGCAAAAATTGTTTTTTTCATAGTTGTGGAAATTAGAACAGTATAATTTTAACTTATTAATATCACAAAGTTATGAATAATTTTAATTATACTAATAACAACTCATAAAACTGTACCTGAATCTGAGTATATCTACCATAACAACAGGCGAAATAAGCTTGTAAATAAGTAATTAAACTAAAGGGGAATACCTTATAAGCTTACGTAAAACCAAAATCTCCTACTAAGCAGCTGATCCTGAAGTATAGGCTTTGTGTTGCTGAGAAAAGCTACTTTAAATTAAAATAGCAAAGCGTTTAAAAGCCATATATGAAAAATGTATTGCCCTATAAAGTAAAAGCCCCACCTCAAAAGAGGTGGGGCTTATGCTACTGGTATTGCTACAAAAAATATTATGCAGCTGCAGATTGTCCGTCTTCACGGTCTTCGATCACTTTTTTCAGTTTTTCGATGGCCTGCGCCGCACGCTCCTCATCAAAACGGTTGATATTAAGCAGCATTTTAGTTTTCTCCTGACGCGTAATGGTCGGGTTATTCAGCAAACGAATGATTTCCTCTTTCTGCTTGGCAGATGCGTAGCGCACGCTGGCACTTTGCTCTTCTGTAGTTGCAGTTTCAGCAACTGTTGCCGAAGAAGAAGCGGATTTCATTGTTGGTTTTTTCTCTGTTGGAACCGCTGGCTTAGCAGTTTGCTCATTGCCTGCATAATCCATCTCCTCTACAGGAGTGGGTTCATAGCCGGCAGCGCGAATAATCCAGGCCAAAATATTACGGTAAGCTTTACCAATGGCTCTTGTCTGGGCCATAGAGGCAATTGCAAATTCCTGGTAATACTTCTTGCCCTGCTCTTTGTTTGAGCAAATTGCAAATCCGGCTCCAACTACTTGTTGGCTTCGCAGATCAAGCAGATTTACTTTAGCCTGATATTTTATTTCGTCGTCGGTACTGATGTTTACCACGTGCTCCACAACAGGAAGAATACCCAAGCGAGATCCGGCATACTGCCATCCCTCCACATTTACGTACTCTTTCCCTTGTATATTCTGGTATAAACGGTTCTCTTTAATAAACTTAGCTAAGTCAACAGCTAAGTGAAGCGTCTCATCAGACTTGGCAATATCATAGCTTTCAATCTTCGCTTTTTTCTGCACCTTCGTCTCTTTAACTGGTTGATTCATATTTTATTAGCTTTCATGTTTTAGTACATATATCAAACACAGCCACTAAGCAAATAGTGCAAAAAATTACAAAAAATATAGATTTTATATCATTGTAAATCAATGAGTTACAAATTATTTTTCATAAAACTATTTACCCTACTCTCAATGCTGTAACTGGCTAAAAGTTGAGCAAAGGGTAAAGTATACGTACGGGTTTGGGAGCTAAGAGTTTAGGGGCTGGAGAAGTAGGATTACTGGCTGTGGTAAAGCATATGATTTTATACTTTACTGCAAAGCACCAGGTAGTTTAGAGGTAAAGCTGCAAAAACTCTATATGGAAACAACCTTGCTTTGAGAATTGAATGCGGAACCAATTTTCCAAAGTATAAAGTATGGCTTTTGCCCTGGTAGCTTGCTCTAAAACTAAAAGCTGCAAGGGCAAAGGCTATTGCGCCACAAGTTTAGTTGGCGCTAAACTAGCGGAATAACACTATAAACTTTTAAATTTCTACTTCAGAAACAATCTGGCCGTCTTTCATTACAAGCGTTCTATCGGCCATGCCTGCCAACTGCTCGTTATGGGTCACGATCACAAATGTCTGCCTGAACTCGTTGCGGAGCCTGAAGAAGATATCGTGCAGTTCCTGTGCGTTTTTTGAATCCAGGTTGCCGCTTGGCTCATCAGCAAATATGATTTTAGGGGAGTTAATTAAAGCGCGGGCAACGGCTGTGCGCTGCTGCTCTCCACCCGACATTTCAGATGGTTTGTGGTGCAGGCGGTGCGAGAGGCCAAGCATCCCCAGCAATTCCTCTGCCCGTTGGGTAACTTCCTTTTCAGGGCGGCCAGCTAAAAAGCCGGGCAGGCAGGCATTTTCCAGGGCAGTAAATTCTGGCAGCAGGTTATGAAATTGGAAAATAAAGCCAATGTGCCTGTTACGGAAACGGGCCATTTCAGAGGCATTCATGCGGGCAATGTTCTTGCCCTCAAACACAACTTCACCGGAGTCTGCTGTATCCAGGGTACCCAAAATGTGCAGCAGCGTGCTTTTGCCGGCACCCGAGGCTCCTACAATAGAGACGATCTCTCCCGTTCCAATTTTTAAATCGATTCCCTTCAGTACCTGAAGCGAGCCATACTTTTTGTGGATGTTTGTTACCTGCAGCACGTTGTTAAGATCTGTTGTTGGCTTGCGTTACCGCTATAATTCTGCCAAATCTACAAAATAAATGATAAATGTGGTTTAGTGGCTTCTATTCTGAGGCAAACTGCTTTTGATCTTTCTCCAGCACGTCTTTTACATACAACTCGTTTATGACGATTAGCAATACCGCAAGTATGGGCGCTGCAAGCAGCAACCCTATCGCACCCTCCAGTATACCCAAAAGCACCTGGAAGAAGAGCAAAAGCGCCGGAGGCAGATCAACGGTTTTCTGAAAGATAAGTGGCGTAACAACATAGCTTTCCACCATTTGTATTGCCCCGTAAACCAGCATCGCATAAAGCGCCATTTGGGGACTAACGGTTAAACCAACCAATAGTGCCGGCAGCGCAGCAATCCAGGGGCCGATGTTAGGCACGAAAGCAAACAGAAAGGCGATAAAAGCCAGCGCAAAAGCCAATGGCAAACCAACCAAAGTATAGCCAATGGCAGTACTCGCACCTATTACTGTCATGGCCATCAGCATCGCCAGTAGCCATAGTTTAAGTGTAGTGTAGCATTTATCCAGTACCTCGAGCACCCGGGTGCGGTGCCTTGCCGCAAATAGCTTCGAGAATCCTACTGTGTAAAGCTTGGGGTTAGATGCCAGAAAAATTGCCGTAATAATCACAATGGCAATATCAGCAAGTATACTTATGGTGGTAGAAAAGGCAGATGTTACTTTAGAGAAAATGCTTTTTGTTTCAGGAAGCATTTCATTCATGTCTTCGGGTACTTCATCCATTATTTTCTGCCCTACCCCAAAGCTCCCCAACCAATTCTGTACTTTATCCATAGAGGTGGGTATTGTTTGCTCCATTTCCTGCACCTGCTCGCCAACGGTGGGCGCAATAAGTATGAAAGCCCCAACCAGCGTCCCAAAAAATATAAGCACAGCCAACAAAAGGGCAATACCATGTTTTAAGTTAACTTTTTTCTGGAGCCACTCAGCGATGCCGCTAAACAGCACCGCCAGCAAAATACCGGCAAACACCAGCAGAAAAAAGTAAGCATGTTGCCCAAGCATGTAAAATGCCGCCGCTATTAAGGCTACAATAAATGCCGCAAGGGCCACACGCTTGGCATAGGAATAATTGTCGGGCATACTTACCTGGTCTGAATGATGAATAGTTGCATATACTTTCATACTTGTATTACCTGCGTCTCGTTACAAACTGCGCTGCAGGTTGAAGTATAATAGAAGGTGTGTAGTTTAAAGGCAATATTTTAAAAAAGCTTTACTTGAATTTAAGGCTAATAAAACGTACTTTCGTGCGTCCATTAAAACTGAAAGCATGAACATACACGAATATCAGGCTAAAGACATATTAAAAAGCTACGGTGTACGCATACAAGAGGGTATCGTGGCTGAAACGCCAGACCAGGCAGTAAAGGCAGCTATGAAGCTTACTGAAGAAACAGGCACTAGCTGGCATGTTATTAAAGCACAGATTCATGCGGGTGGCCGTGGTAAAGGCGGTGGCGTGAAACTTGCTAAAAACCTGGACCAGGTAAAGCAGATTGCAAACGACATTCTGGGTATGACGCTGGTAACGCACCAGACAGGCCCTGAAGGTAAACTGGTACAGAAAGTACTTGTTGCACAGGATGTATACTACCCAGGCGAGTCTGATCCAAAAGAGTTTTACCTGAGCATTCTGCTTGACCGTGCAAAAGGTCAGAACGTGATCATGGCATCTACAGAAGGTGGTATGGACATCGAGGAAGTTGCTGAGAAAACTCCTGAGAAAATCATCAAAGAATGGATTGACCCGGCTACAGGTTTAAGACCTTTCCAGGCAAACAAAATCGCTTTCGCGTTTGGCTTACAAGGCGAAGCTTTCAAAGAGATGGTGAAATTTATCACTAACCTTTACAGAGCTTACGTTGAGACAGACTCTTCTATGTTTGAAATCAACCCTGTGTTGAAAACATCAGACAACAAGATTCTGGCTGTAGATGCTAAAGTTGACTTAGATGACAACGCATTGTTCCGCCACAAAGACCTGGCTGTACTTCGCGATACAACAGAAGAAGATCCGTTGGAAGTTGAAGCAAGCGCATCTAACCTGAACTATGTAAAGCTTGACGGTAATGTAGGCTGTATGGTAAACGGTGCCGGCCTTGCTATGGCAACAATGGATATCATTAAGCTTTCTGGTGGCGAGCCCGCTAACTTCCTTGACGTAGGTGGTGGGGCAAACGCACAGACGGTAGAAGCTGGTTTCCGCATTATCCTGAAAGACCCGAACGTTAAAGCGATCCTGATCAACATCTTCGGTGGTATCGTTCGTTGCGACAGAGTTGCAAATGGTGTGGTTGAGGCTTACAAAAACATTGGTGATATCCGTGTTCCGATCATCGTTCGTCTGCAAGGTACAAACGCTGAAGAAGGTGCCCGCATCATCGACGAGTCTGGCTTAAAAGTATACTCTGCCGTTGCTTTGAAAGAAGCTGCTGAAAAAGTAAAGCAGGTTTTAGCTGAAGTTGGAGCTTAAATCAGCTACACTAAATAAAAACAGAAAGGGCTGCCGTAATTGGCAGCCCTTTCTGTTTTTATACTTTATAAATTTCAGAATTACTTAAAGTAAATTCCAGTCCCACTTCAGTCAGGTGCAACCTTGAGTTGCTAAACACTTAAAAACGACCTGAACATTTCAACCTCTGAATGCTAATTTTCTACAATCTCTAATTGCACATCAATATTACCCTGAACCCCAATCGAGTAAGGGCAAATCTGGTGTGCTTCTTCCACCATCTGCTGGGCTTTTTCTTTATCTACGCCTTTCAGATCTACTTCCAGCTTTACCGACAGCCCATATCCCCCTTCATCAGTTTTGTTCAGATCGACATGCGCAGTAACAGTAGACTCCGGGTTTAAGCGTTCGTGGTGGTTGCCAGCCACTACTAATAAAGCACTTTGAAAACACGCTGCATAGCCTGCAGCAAATAATTGCTCGGGGTTTGTTTTTCCTTTAACACCTCCCAGGGTCTCGGGAACAGATAGTGGCATGTCTAATACACCATCTGATGATTTAACATGACCTTTGCGGCCGCCTGTGGCAGTAACCTCTGCCGTATACAGTTTTTCCATAATGCGTGGTTAATGTAGTTTGAAATCAGTTGGTTATTTTAACTACAGAAACCGTGTGTTTGTTTGCACTCTTACTGCCTATAATTAGGTATAGCAAGCTTTTCGTAAAATAAGCATAGTTTTTTATACCAGAAGTTTCGTATTGTGCGCATACTTGCTATTTTTGCAAACGTTCTGCACCCGTAGTTCAACTGGATAGAATATCGGATTTCGGCTCCGAGGGTTAGGGGTTCGAATCCTCTCGGGTGCACTATTTAACAAACACAAGCGCTGGCCTTCTAATTGGAAGCCAGCGCTTTGTGTCTTAAAAACAGCTTATTAATCTAACAAATAGCTAAAATGTTAGATTAAATCTCTCAAATGTTAGATTAAATTTCGAGCGCTTATTAACAGTAAAGTTATATTCTTAGTTAAATCGTGACTATAGTCGACAACTCCTATAGCGTTTGTTTTACCCGGCAATCTTAAACAGTCATGAAAATTTGTCGGTTTTACACAACGGCATCAACTGTTACTCTTATTAATAGCAGTAAGTAATTGGTCTATCTTCCACTTCCTGTAACTTTCTTCATAGGTAGTGTACCATGCGTACTCATGTACCAGCTTAAAGGCCTGCTCAACGTTTATATCCAAAGGGTGTGCTATGCATTCATCAATTTCAACTTCATCCTCTTCACACATGAAGCAAGAGTCGTTTCCGAACAAGCCATATACTTGTTTCGTGTGTATATGATAAAATAATTTAACATACTCAGCGCTACCTATGCTTCGAACAAAATAGCAACTTCCCTTCGCCAGAAGTAAAAAGCTCTCAATTGGGTAGCCTATTATGTCATCACCTTCTTCACAATAGATTGTTTGGTAAGCATCATCATGCTCAGCCATGAGTATTTTAAAGTTGGCCCTGTACTTGTCTTCTTTAAAAAGAAAGGGGGTACAGCTCGGTGAAAAGAGCGGTTCTAATTTAACCTGCTTCTGAATGCTAGCAGGATTGATTCTTTTGCTTGTTCTTGATGTTTTCTTCATCTATGGTGTTACTATGTACACCTATTATATAGTCAGTATGGCAAAAGTTTTAAATCCAAAGGAGAAAAATTTTAAAGTTACAATGTAAGACCATGTTAAGTGCTCTGTGTTACTACAACAGACACATCCCTTCATAGTGTAGCTCATTAATAGATGTCAAGTTAACAAGGCGGGACGAAGTGTACCGGCTGTCCCAAACCGGGGATGGCGCTTTGATATATAAAGGAAAAGCCTATACTATGGATGAGTTCGAAATGTTGTACGCCCTACTGGATTCCAATTATTATACCTACACAGAATATTATAAAAATTATAACTTTTCAGTCACTTTAAGCCTTAGTCCCAAAGCAGAAGAACACTATCACACGATTTTCCAGTCTGAAAGATTACCGGAAGCAATCTACAACATACTAGATATGTTCATCCAAATTGGGCAAGAACGCTATACTTTCAATGTCGGAATATATGAGAGGTTACCATGTATTGACCTGCCAATTATCCAGCTGCCCGTATTCCAACTCAGCACTCTTAAAATAGAGGTAGAAATTTTGAACGATAGGAACTGTGTATACACCTCCCCGAGGCTTGTAGAGAAAAGATTAAAGAGTTTTAGAGATAGATTCCATACAACGAGAAAGCAACACATAAAACCTTTACGTTAACTGACACAGACCTTTATATTAACACTAGAGGCAACAGAATCTTCACTTTCAAATGTACCTGTTTAGATTTAACCAATTCTATATCACTATCAACCTCTTCCCAATAGCTATCCAATTTACATTCCATTCAACTATATAATAATATAGAATATTAACTCCATTACCCCCTCCCCTCTCACGAGGGGGGGGGGGAGGGTCTAACCTTTATTATCCTTTATAATGTCTTCTCTATATTTCCCCCATATGTTTCTCTCTTATGTGGTAAGGGTTTTTATGTGGTAAGGGTTTTTAAAATAAATATGCGAGTGATTTAAAACTTTTCTGATTCTCGATTCAATAAGTAGAAACGAAACGAGAAATGACAAAATACCTATTTGTACCCAGTAACCTTGAATTGAAGGGAATGCTCCCTACCATCAGACACAAACACATTGATAAGTACCACTACGTTGTGCACAAACTTTCTGAGGAAAGGATTTTGAACCGGCTAAACGATACCCGAAACGGTTACGTGAGCCTATCATCCGCTGTCATGAGGGATGTGCTGACAGTCCAACAGTATATGCCTATCATGAGCTTTTTATTAGATAACGGTATTATCGAACGGGACGGAATCTACTCCAATGGAGGCACTTACCACTCATTTGCAGCTAAATGCTACTGGTATCGGCTTACCCCTACATATCGTCAGGTTGAGGCACGACAGATGATGATAATCGACACGAATTTTGAGAGGAAGCTTGTCAGGAAGAGCCGGGAAGCTGTTGAAAAAGCTGTTAAAGAAACGCCTCACTTGCAGTTCATCAACTTCAATTTGAATGATTTGCAGATAGACAGCGTGGGCGCTCTGACTATGATACGTGAGATGCTGAACAATGACCTTGATTATACGGTGGAGATGTATAACAATGATACTCTCGTGATTCATAAAATCCAAAATAGGGAGTTCTATATGGTCAGAGACACGTCTGGTAACAGGGTCCACAATAATCTAACAAGTCTACCCAAGCGATTGAGACGGTTCTTGTATATAAACTCCGGAGAAACACTTGTAAACCTCGACATACGCAACTCTCAACCGCTGTTATTATCTATTGTACTCAGAGAATATTATCCCTGCACATTGCCTCCAGATGTGGCCAAATACATTAACCTCTGCGAAAACGGCCAATTCTACGAACATATGATGGACTTAATGGACATACCTGCCTGCCCTATGCACCGGGACAAAATCCGGAAATCATTCAAAGAGGATTGCTTTGCACATATTTTTTACTGCAAAAACAACCCTAAGTACACTTATAAGGAGGCCAAGATATTTAAGAGAGCCTTCCCGCACTGTTACCAAGTAATTATACAGGAGAAAAAAGTGAACTATAAGAACCTTTCTATCAAGATGCAGCAGGCAGAGTCAAATATCATAATAGACAGAGTAGTGAGGCACCTGGCAGACCTTCGAAATATTTTTGCGCTGCCAATTCATGATTCCTTAGTCGTAACCGAAAGCAATGCAGATTATGTCAAACAGATTATGTTGAAAGAGTTTGCAAACTATGGCGTGAACCCAACCATCAACATTGAACAGCTGTAGGGCTAACCTGTGGCTTTTTTAGTCAGCCTCTATACCATGATTGGTAGTATAAACACGATGCTACTTCGAATCATCCCGTAACTCCAACAGGTAATACTTATACCGTACTATGTAGGTAGAAAGCAGGTAGAACTTTTTTATATATACTGAAAATAAGAAAGCTACATGCCACATCTTTACAAGAGCGCAAAGGTATATGACCGTACCGCTTATACCTTATCCTACATCCAAAGGGTGCTGTTTCAAACGAGGGGCGTCCACCTCAGCAAAGTACAGGCATTGGACATTGCAGTCACCCAGTTGGGAATGATGGTAGAGAAAATGAATGACAAGAAAAATGGTGGATGTTAACCAGTTGTTCCGGAAAGGAAGCACAAGCCCGGTTAACCTAACTAGCAAGGGTAAAGAGTATGAGGTAATGCTGTTTCTGCTGAGAGACGAACTGTTTCCAGTCTACAAAACATTGATGAGGAAAATAGCAATTGAAAGTGATTTCACAGACTTTTGGAAAAGCCTAGTGCTCGTACATCCTTACGAGGTGTATTATGTCTGCGTCGTTGAGCCGGATGGCCTCGGACAATTTTTGCGCCTGTATACTGTTCAGGTGGTGATTACTCTAAAGGAATAGCCGTGCTGGTTAAAATAGCCGCACACTTGGTTTTAAACAATTAAAGCATGGCCGCAACAGGTGTAGTCGATTGAGTACACCTGTTGTTTGACCATATATCACAGCATCTAAATTAGAAGTAATCTCCAAGTAGCTTCTCAATCTCACTTACAGGGCCAGCTTTACTTGCATCAGTAGCATTGTCTGTATCGGCAAGTAACTCAATAGCATCTAGGGTTAAGGCCTCCGCTAAGTTAGCAAATGGGAAGTGGTATGACTCTCCATTAATCTCATCATGCATTTGCTTTTCGTATTCTCGCTTCTCGTCAAAAGTCGGTTTCGTGTTTCTACCTTTTATCATAAAAGTTGTTATTTTTTATTCCGACTTCATATTTGTTGCCGGTCATAAGTATATATCATTGCAGCACTTCCTTCTACACCCATATTCACCTAAGGACCAACAAATTAACACACAAAACCTATACCTTTGTGTATGGATAACAAACTACTATCGGAGAAAATAACCACTTCCTACATCGGCTCAGCGTTCGGGGACGCATGGGCTTTGGGTCTGGAATTCTGCTCCCGTGACTACATTCGGGACAATTACCCAGTCATTGAAAAGCCTCTGGGCTATATGGCATTTAACCAGCCACCATTAACGTACAGCGATGATTCTAGCCTTTTGTTCTGCGCCACGGAGTCTCTGATTGGCGGCTTTGATTTGGAGGATATGGCGAGAAGGTTCAGCCAGTGGTTTGACCCCGCTAAGGCCTACTGGTCTGCTAGAGGAGAGATATTCGATGTGGGAATAACGACTGCCAAGTCTCTCAGAAGGTATGCAAAAGGCTACAAAAGAGCTGAATTCTGCGGAGATGACCACCCCATGAGTGCAGGCAACGCTGGCGTAAGTAGGAGCCTTGCACTCGCCTTCTACACGCTGGGAATGAGCCTAGATGAGATTTTTAGGCACACTATGCTGGTGAGCAGCATCACGCACCGCCACCCGGTTGCTATACTAACGGCATTTTACTATGTAGTCTACATACAACATGTCCTTACCATGGATAGATTCCATGCGTACCATGCAACGAACGAACTCATTAAAAGCTACCTACCATCCACCTCATTTAGTCAGGATGATATTAGCGCCCTAGACCGGGTATTGGAAGGAAAAATACCTGACTTGGAAGAGGATAAGGTTTATAGCTCACCTTACTGCATTCATACTCTCGAATGCAGCCTCTGGAGTGTTTTCAGGGCTTCCTCCTTTCGGAACGCTTTGGATAGGGTGGTTTCAATGGGGGAAGACACCGATAGCAATTCTTTTCTTGCCTGTTCAATAGCTTCTATAGAGTGGGGAGTTGATGATGTGGCTCAATGGTTACCCGAGTTGGCACGTTACGAGGACATCTGTGACCTCTCCAAGCGATTTGCAGCCTCCCTCTCCGGAAGGTACGAAAATTAATAGAAACTTTGCGCCGTTTACAACCTCCCCCATGCCTGAGCCTTGGAAGCTTTGTTTTTTACATTACTTCAGCGATAGGTATGCAAAACGATACCATATTTCTATAAATCCTTTCTATCTTTACTCTTCTACAACTAACACGTTAATCACCCTTACCCGATGCCTACCCTCCACTGGATTGGAAAAGAAAAAGTAGTAAACCACCACCGAGACGTGCCCTTCCGTGTGCTGGAACAAACCTATACCTTTAGCACCGACCAAAGCACTCCGGACAGCCCAGCACACAACGGCGAGAATAAAATAATACACGGCGACAACCTGGAGGCCCTGAAGGCGCTGCTGCCGGAGTACGAAGGCCGCGTGAAGTGCATCTACATAGACCCGCCTTACAACACCGGCAACGAAGCCTGGGTGTATAACGACAACGTAAACGACCCCAAAATACAGCGTTGGCTACAGCAGGTGGTGGGCAAAGAAGGCGAAGACCTGACCCGCCACGACAAATGGCTCTGCATGATGTACCCTCGCCTGAAACTGCTGCACAAGCTGCTGGCCGATGATGGTGCCATCTTTATCTCGATTGATGATAATGAACAAGCCAATCTAAAGCTGGTGATGGATGAAATTTTTGGGATGGCCAATTTTGTCTCAACCATAATTTGGCAGAAAGTATATGCGCCCAAAAACTCAGCAAAATTTATGTCTGAAGACCATGATTTTATTTTAACTTATAGCAAGAATATAAATCAATTGGCTCTTAACAAACTTCCCAGAAATGATGAGCAAGTAAAGCGATACAAAAATCCTGATAATGACTACAGAGGGCTTTGGAAACCCGGTGACCTTTCAGCAAGAAATTATTATGGAGAAGGGACATACTCAATTACCACACCTTCTGGAAGAGTAGTTGAGGCACCACCAAAAGGAACCTACTGGCGTGTATCTCAGAAGAAGTTCAAGCAGATGGATGCTGATAACAGAATATGGTGGGGTGAGGATGGCAATAACGTACCAGCTATAAAGAGATTTCTGAGTGAAGTACAGGATGGAGTAGTTCCACAAACTCTCTGGAAGTATGATGAGGTAGGTCATACACAGTTGGCCAAAAAGGAGCTAATTAAAGTTCTAACATTTGGCAGCTCCGATGATGTGTTTGTCACGCCTAAACCTGTAAAACTAATTGATAGAATTTTAAAAATAGCTTCTGACAAAGATTCCATTATCCTCGACAGCTTTGCTGGTTCCGGTACCACGGCACATGCGGTACTTAACCTGAACAAGGAGGATGGCGGCAACCGCAAGTTCATTCTGGTGGAGATGGAAGATTATGCCGAAGGTATAACCGCTGAGCGGGTAAAGCGTGTGATGCAGGGCTATGGCGAAGGCAGCAAAGCCGTGTCAGGAACAGGCGGCAGTTTCAGCTATTACGAACTAGGCGAGCCGCTGTTCGACGAGCACCAAAACCTGAACGAAGCTGTAGGTGCGCCGCGCATACAAGAGTACATCTGGTACACCGAAACCCGCACTCCCTACCCTGCCCCTATACCCGGGCAAGACCTATACCTGCTCGGCAGCCTGCACGGCACGGCCTATTACTTTGTGTACGAGCCGAGCCACATCACCAACCTCGACTACGATTTTCTGGCCACCATTACGCACCGTGCCGAACAGTACGTCATCTATGCCGACAACTGCCTGCTGCCAAAAGAGATGCTGCAAAAGCATAACATCGTGTTCAAGAAAATACCACGGGATATATCGCGGTTCTAATTCAGCTCAGGTATTTGTTACAGTTTAGGTTAGGTTAAGAGAAACACATGGAATTAAAGGCATACCAGCAACAGGTTATTCAGCACCTCGAAGAGTTCTTGAAATATACCCAGCAGCACAAGCTAGTGGGCGAAGCATTTAACAAATTCTGGGAAGACAAGATAGGCCCCTACAATCCGTTGACCGGAGAGGGTATGCGGCCCTACAAAAACAATGTGCCCGGTGCAGCCAACATCTGCATAAAAGTACCTACCGCTGGTGGTAAAACCTTTATTGCCTGCCATGCCGTTAACTCCATCTTCAGAGCCTACCCCGTAGACAAACCCAAGGCTGTGGTATGGCTGGTGCCGTGGAGCAACCTTCTCGACCAGACCGTCAAGAACCTGAGCAATCCGGCTCACCCCTACCGTCAGAAGCTGGATGCTCTCTTTAACCACCGTGTGGAAGTATATCAGAAAGATGACCTGCTGCAAGGCTCCAACTTTAACCCAACAGTAGTTAACGAACAATTGACGATACTGGTGATGAGCTTTGCCAGCTTGCGTGCCCGTCGCAAGGAGGACCGCAAAGTATACCAGGAGAACGGCCAGCTGGCGCAGTTTGCGCAGCAGTATAGAGACAGCTCGCACCTACTTGAAAATACTGATGAGACGGCCCTCATCAACGTCATCCGCAGCCTGAATCCTGTGGTTGTGGTAGACGAGAGCCACAACGCCGAAAGCGACCTGAGCGTGGATATGCTGCAGGCCCTCAATCCCTCTTTTGTGCTCGACCTGACTGCTACACCTAAAGAGAACAGCAACATCATCAGCCTGGTGCCTGCCATTGAACTCAAAAAGGAGCACATGGTCAAGCTGCCCGTTATCGTGTACAACCACCACGACAAAACCGAAGTCGTGAACAGTGCCCTGCATCTGCAACAGAACCTGGAGCAATTAGCAAAGGAGCAGTACAAAAACGGAGGACGATACATACGACCCATTGTGCTGTTCCAGGCACAGCCCCGCACTGGCGAAGACAACACTACCTTCGAAAAGCTGAAACAGCAGCTGCTAAAACTGGGCATACCTGAAGAGCATATAAAAATCAAGACCGCCAATAAGGACGAGTTGAAAGGCGTGAACCTACTATCGGAGCTTTGCCCGGTGAGGTACATCATCACCATTAACGCACTAAAAGAGGGCTGGGACTGCCCTTTTGCTTATATTCTGGCATCACTTGCAGATAAGTCTTCGGCAGTGGATGTGGAGCAGATACTAGGCCGGGTGCTGCGTCAACCCTATGTTATGAAACATGGCCATCCGCTCCTGAATGTGTCCTATGTGCTTACTGCCTCGGCCAAGTTCAATGACACGCTGCAGAATATTGTAAAAGGTCTGCAGGCTTCCGGCTTCAGTAGCAAAGACTATCGCCAGAAAGACGTGCTGCTAGAAGAGCAAAAACCGGAGGAAACCCCGCAGCAGTCGCTCAACAAAGCCTTCTTCCCGGAAGAGTACCCTGATACACCGGACGAGAATGAGATTGATACAACCAGAATCAGCTATACATTGGATAATCCGCCTTCGGCTACCACCACTTCTGTGGTATCGCAGATAACGGAAATGGCCGTGCAGCAGGTAAACGAGACGGAGCGCCAGATAAACCAGCAGGCAACATCAACCACCGATAACTTTTTTACTGAAATGGGCGACAAAGTGCAGCGTTACCAGATGCGGGAAGCCTTTGCTGAGGCTGCAAAACAACTCGCTATACCTCAGTTTTTCCTGGAGGTACCGGCTTCTTCTATCTTCGACCTGGAGACAGGTGCCGTTATCTTAAACCAAGAGGTGTTACTAAAGGGATTTCGGCTCTCGGACGAGGACACCAAAATCGCTTTCGACAGCATCACGTCGGATATGTATAAAGTGGACCTGCATGAAACGAGAAAGAACGATTTTACTCCGTCTTTCGCTAAAATTGAAGAGCAACAGGTAAAGGACCCGATAGCCGAATACATTCTGGCCAAGCCCAAAGAGAGCCAGGTAAAAGACATCGGTTACCAAATTATGCAGCTTATCGGGAACATGTATCCGATTGCCGAGCAGGAAATCAAGATTTACGTGGAGCGCATACTCACTCAACTAAACACAGAGCAGCTTCGCGATTTCCTGTCGCGAAAGTATAGCTATACCGATAAGATTAAGAAGAAAATCCGTTCGCTGGCAGACGCATACGCCGAGCAGCGTTTTAATGAGCAGCTTAAAATCGGCAAGATTAGCACAAGCTCCAACTGGAGGTTCCCGGAAACGTTGGTGCCCGGTGCACCGGGAGCTCCTATTGCAGGCTCGCTCTACGAGCGTGAAGGTAGTATGAATAACTTTGAGCAGCGTAACATTATGGAGCTTTCCAGTTTGCCGAACGTGCTGTTCTGGCACCGTAACCTGGGGCGCGGCAAAGGCTTTTCCATCAATGGTTTCAAATCCAATCACTACCCTGATTTCATCCTGTATACTAGGTCAGGTAAAGTGATTCTAGTAGAAACCAAGGGTGATGACCGCGACAACTCCGATAGCGAAGCGAAATGTCGCCTTGGCAACCAGTGGGCACAGCAAGCCGGGAATGGATACAACTACTTTATGGTGTTCGAGAGCAGTGTCATTGAGGGGGCCTATAACCTGAGTAAAGCAAAGGAGCTAATCAGTCAGTTGTAACAGACCCTTTTCACACTTGTGGAGACTTTTTGTGGTGAATTCCCTGAAAATCTACCTTTACCCTCTATTTATAGGTTTGATTGTGGTCCGCTGTGGACTCCTACTAGGTCTATCACAGCTAGAATCCAAGCTTAGCCAGTTTTGTAATGCGTGTGTTGTAAATACGGGTCCAACCTTTTGGCTTCTGCTTGATTTCATCTTCAGTAGTGATGTTCTTCCAGGCTAGGTTCTGATATTTGTATTCATCAAAGTCTACCTGGCTACTATATTCAAGTTCATCAGGATGAAACAGAGTGTAGATATCAAGAGAGTCCCTACACCTAAAGTAAATAGTGTAGCCGTCATTATACTTATCTAGTTCATACCGTTCAATCGCAAAGATGTACAGCGTATCGAAGTTTACTGCTTTGACCTTGGAAACCGGTTTTTCTAAATAGAGTAGCTGAAAGCCGTTTTTTATATGTCCGGACTCATACACCACGTAGTCCTCTTCTTCCCCCACGTAATCCTCTCTTTCCTTTAGGTTATTAAAATAGATGTGGTTGTAGTTGAACGAAACGCATGGCTTCCACCTAGAGCTATCGTATGGTATATATGCCCCGTGTTGTTCCACTTTTAAACTTGTCTCAGTGGCACCTGTAGTCTTACTGTGTTCTATTCCCATTTCTTGAATGTTTCTATGATATACATCAATTATAGAGTCAGCTATATTAAAAGTTTTAATCGGGTTCGAAGTTTTTTTTCTCTATGAAGGATTCCCAGGGCCATGTACGGCCGATGCTTCCATGTGTATACTTGAGAAAGCTTGGCTCCGGTAAGGGCGTGCAGTAAAAGTCTGTACAGGGATGAGGCGCTGTACACACGTTTGTTAGTGCTGGTGCCCTCACAAGCCCGAGCCCCCTTCATCGAAAACCTTGTAGGTTACGAGTGTGACGGTCATATTTACCAAGATGAGTGGAAGAGTTGAGACCTGAGGATGCCAACCTGGTTTACCACCATAGGTGGATGTTAGAAGCCGAGGTTGGTCATCTTATTCACTCGGGTGTTGTAGTAGGTGACATTATCTATTTGGCTTATTTCTGCTTCCGTCACTTTGTTTCTCCAGGCAAAGCTTTTTTCAAAGTCCCAAGCTTCAACGTCTGAGTCACATGCAAACCGAAAATACATGGGGTACTCTAAAAAATAAATATCAAGTGTTTTCAGGCATTTGAAGTATAAGTCGAAACCATCCAAAAATGGATACCATTCGTAGTGCTTGACAGCCTAGATGTACAACTGCTGAAAATCTATAACCTTAGGTTGAGCATCTCCTGTCGTCTCCTTGTACAGTAGCTGGAAGCCTGGTTTTACTTGTCCGTCATCGTAATACAAACAATCTCCCTCCCCTAAAAGCTTTCTGAAGTATATGTGGTTATAATTCAGGACCGCAGACGGATTCCATCTTGAGCTGTCAAACAGCTTATCCATTTGATTTTTTGCCGTCGAAAATTTTCTAACTATTGTTCCCGCACGTAATTTTTGATGTGATTTCATATAAGTAAAAGTTGTGTATCATATCTTATAGAAACAGGTTATGGAAAAGTTGTAAAGAGTTATCGGTTTTTAATTATTCTAACGGAAGGTCGTTAGAAGGCCTATGGGCGCTGGATGAGTTAAAACTATGCATTTAGGATATACGTTACGGTGGATAGGCTTTCTGGCGTCTCTATAACGAGGGACGAACAATAGCAAGAGAGCATGAGTAGCTAAAATTTATTACCTTTGCACAAATGAAGTACCTGTCTGTCATATGGGGAATGGTTATCTTTCTACTGGCGTGCCTGCCGTGCACGGACAGCGGGATGGCCTACGCCCAGTATGAAACAACGACAGTCCAAGCTACCCACAGTCATGCTGACCCGGGACAGGGCGCGGACCTCTGCTCTCCCCTCTGCGAATGTAACTGCTGCGGGGGCATCACACTATCTTTCAGCTGCCCGCAAATAGAAGAGCCACCTCATAATCCGCAAGATTCTTACCTGAGCGCCTACCTCCCTGGTGGTGGTACTTCTCCGTCTTTCCCCTTTTGGCACCCTCCAAAAGCTTAACTTATTTCTTTTTTAAGTAAGTAAACACGTGCTGCCGCACCTCTGTGTGGCCTCAAGAGGCGTGCGCATACTTTTGTATGTGGTTTTTGGGATTAAAGAATTAAAAGGTGCTAGATAAAATTATTCATTTTTCTATCCATAACAAGCTCATTATCGGAATTTTTACCCTTGCGCTTGTTATCTGGGGCGGCTATTCCGCCACACAGCTGCCCATCGATGCAGTACCTGACATTACGAACAATCAGGTACAGGTGATAACCACCAGCCCCTCTCTTGCCGCCCAAGAAGTGGAGCGGCTCATCAGCTTCCCGGTGGAGCAAACCATGTCCACTATCGCTAAAATTGAGGAGGTGCGCTCCATCTCCCGATTCGGCCTTTCTGTGGTAACCATTGTCTTCGAAGAGAACGTGGACATTTACTGGGCACGTCAGCAGGTAAGCGAGCGGCTTGTGGAGGCCACGGGTAACATACCGCCTGGTCTAGGGATTCCGGAGATGGCCCCCATCTCTACCGGCCTTGGGGAGATATACCAATATGTGGTACATGCCAAGCCAGGGTATGAGGAGCAGTACTCAGCTATGGACCTGCGCACCATACAGGACTGGATTGTACGCAGACAACTGCTCGGCACGCCCGGTGTGGCCGAGGTCAACAGCTTCGGCGGCTTCCTGAAACAATACGAGATTGCTGTTGACCCCGACAGGCTCAAAGCCCACAACCTAAGCATCAGCGATGTGCTGGAGGCGCTGGAACGCAATAACGGTAATACCGGGGGTGCCTACATCGACAAAAAGCCAAACGCCTACTTTGTACGCAGCGAGGGTCTGATAGAGAGCCTGGACGAGGTTAAAAAAGTGGTGGTTAGCAATACTTCCAACGGCACACCCTTGTTTATGGCTGATATTGCCCAGGTACAGTTCGGAAGCGCCAACCGCTACGGTGCCCTTACCGATGCCAATGGTGAAGCAGTGGGGGGAATCGTGATGCTCCTCAAGGGGGAGAACACCAACCAGGTGGTGGGTCGCGTGAAAGAGCGAATGGAGCAGATTGCAAAGTCCCTGCCGGAAGGCGTGGCGGTAGAGGCCTTTCTGGACCGAAGCGAGTTAATTGACCGGGCAATGAGCACCGTGAAGCGGAACCTGATTGAGGGTGCCCTGATAGTGATTTTCGTGCTGGTGCTCTTCTTAGGGAATCTGCGTGCTGGCTTGGTGGTGGCCTCTGTCATCCCGCTGGCCATGTTGTTTGCCATCATCATGATGAACCTTTTCGGTGTGTCAGGCAACCTGATGAGCCTCGGGGCCATCGACTTTGGCCTCATCGTAGACGGGGCTGTTATCATTGTGGAGGCAACCATGCACCACCTGGGCCTGCGCAAAGAGGGAAGACTGACGCAGGCGCAGATGGACGAGGAGGTATATGAATCTGCCAGTAAGATTCGCACCGCCGCTGCCTTTGGTGAAATTATTATCCTGATTGTATACCTGCCGATTCTGGTGCTGGTGGGCATTGAAGGGAAGATGTTCCGCCCCATGGCGCTGACCGTCTGCTTTGCCATATTTGGTGCCTTTATCCTCTCGCTCACCTATGTGCCCATGATGTCGGCGCTGCTGCTGAGCAAGAACACCACCCATAAGCGCAACATTTCCGACAGGATGATGGACTTTTTCCAGCGTATGTACAACCCCGTAATCAGGGGTGCCCTTCGATTCAAGGCACTGGTGCTTGTTTCTGCGTTCGCTTTGTTTGCCCTGAGCCTAGTGCTTTTCTCCCGCATGGGCAGTGAGTTCATTCCTACCTTGGAGGAGGGCGATTTTGCTTTGGAGACAAGGCTATTGACCGGCAGCTCGCTTTCCGAAACTATCGAAAAGGTGTCGCTGGCCTCACAGATTCTAAAGGAGCGATTCCCGGAAGTCAAGGAGGTAATCAGCAAAATCGGTGCAGCTGAGATTCCGACAGACCCTATGCCCATGGAATCCGCTGACGTCACTATCCTCCTCAAGGACAAGGACGAGTGGACGAGCGCCAGCACCCGGGAGGAACTGGCCAGCCAGATGACGGAGGCGCTGGAGGACATACCTGGTGTTACGTTTGGCGTTTCACAGCCTATACAGCTGCGCTCCAACGAACTGATTTCAGGAGTGCGCCAAGACGTGGGCATCAAAATCTTCGGAGAGGATTTACAGGAACTGACCAGGCTATCCCAAGAGGTCGGCCGTGTGGTTTCTACCGTGGAAGGGGCTGAGGACCTCTACCTGGAGCAAGTGTCCGGACTGCGACAGATTGTGGTGGACATCAACCGGGGACAGATAGCCAAGTACGGTCTTGATGTGGAGGCGGTTAACCAAGTCATCAACGCTGCCTTCGCCGGGCAGAGCGCCGGGATGGTGTACGAAGGCGACCGCCGCTTTGACCTGGTCGTCCGGCTCAAACAGGATGACAGACAGGATATCGCCGATGTGCGCCGACTCTACGTCACCACGCCAAGCGGACTGCAGGTGCCACTGGAGCAGGTGGCCGATGTACAGTACCGGCAGGGACCGAACCAGATACAGCGCGAGGATGCCAAGCGCCGCATCATCGTGGGATTCAACGTGCGTGGGCGGGACATCGCTAGTGTGGTGGAGGAAGTGCAGCAGAAGATAGACCGGCAGGTAACACTACCCACAGGTTACTTTGTGACCTACGGGGGGCAGTTTGAGAATCTTCAGGAGGCAAACCAGCGTCTCTCGGTGGCTGTTCCGGCTGCTTTGGCACTAATATTCCTGCTGCTCTATCTCACCTTCGGTTCCGTGCGCCACTCGCTGCTCATCTTCACGGCCATTCCACTGTCGGCCATCGGGGGCGTACTGGCCCTGTGGCTGAGGGATATGCCCTTCAGCATATCGGCCGGTGTAGGCTTCATCGCCCTGTTCGGTGTGGCGGTGCTCAACGGCATTGTGCTCATCGCCGAGTTCAACAGGCAACGCAAGGAGGAAAGCGTTCAGAGCCTCCGTGAGGTGGTGCTCAATGGCACCTCCATACGTCTTCGACCTGTGCTGATGACGGCTACCGTGGCCTCCCTGGGCTTTCTGCCAATGGCGCTCTCCAACACAGCCGGGGCTGAGGTGCAGAAACCACTGGCCACCGTAGTGATTGGCGGACTTATCACCTCCACTATGCTGACGCTGGTGGTGCTGCCCGTGCTCTACATACTCATCGAAAGTTATGTCTCCAATAGAAAAAAACACAACTCGAGCGGCAGCGGATTACGGGCAACTACCATAGTAACCATTATTGCCTCAGTTGCCCTGCTTATGGGCAAGTCACAGCAGACACAGGCACAGCAGCGGCCAGTAGAAGTGTACACGCTGGATGAGGCCATTGCCAAGGCAATCAGCCAGAACCCCTCAGTAGAGGCCGCCAGGCTTGACATCAAAAGAAGCCAGTCGCTTACAGGAACAGCTTGGGACATTAATAAGACGCAGCTGCAGTACTCTACCGGTAAGCTACAGTCTGGAGAGTATGACTCTGAGGTTTCGGTATCGCAGACATTTGCCTTTCCGACTGTCTATGCCAGACAGGCAAAGCTTGCCGGGGAGCTCACCCAAGCAAGCAGAATCGGTCTGACGCAGCGACAGCGGGAAATAGTCCGCGATGTAAGGCTCACCTACTACGGTATAGTCTACGCGCGCTCCCGCCTCAGCTTGCTCACCTACCAGGATAGCCTGTATGCGGCTTTCCTCAGGGCTGCCCAAGTGAGGCTCCGGACCGGGGAAACCAACCTGTTGGAGAAGGTGACGGCCGAAACACAGCTGTCTGAGGTGCGCAACAGCGTCTTTCAGGCGGAGGCTGACAGGGACGTCTTTCAGCAGCGCCTGCAGGCATTGCTGGCCACCGATACGCTGATAGCCACGGCAGACACGACATTGAACCGCTTGCCTCTGCCAAGCATAACCGAGGAAATGCTGGAGCAGAATCCGAGACTCCTCCTGGCCCGGCAACAGGTTGAGGTGCGGCAGGCGGAGAAAGGACTGGAGCGGGCCAGGCTACTGCCGGACCTGCAGTTAGGCTACACGAACCGAACCATTGCCGGAAGTCATGGAAAAAGAGGGATAGAAGAGTTCGAGCCGCCGCAGGAGGTGTCCTTCGGCGTGGCCATCCCGCTATGGGCAAAGCCACAGAGGAGCCGTATAGAGGCTGCCAAGATACAGACGGACGTAGCCCAGTTGAACCTACAGGATACTCGCAACGAGCTGCGGGCTGATATAGCGGCCGCGCTACAGCAGGCGCTGAAGCTGCAGGGAAGCCTGGATTACTATGAACGCACGGCACTGCCGCAGGCGCGGCTCATCATAGACCACGCCACCAAAGCATACCGGGTAGGGGAAATCAACTATCAAGACTATATCCTGAGCCTAAGCAGGGCGTTGAGCATCCAGGCGAACTATCTGGAAACACTTTACGCCTATGACAGGGCTGTCATTGAACTCCACTACATTACAGAAAACCAACAGTAACCAACAAAAGCAGAATCTATCCCATATGAAAAGGATTATCTATATATTTTACCTAACAGGTGCATTGCTCTTTTTATCCTGCGGCAGTGAGTCTGAACCGACGGAAGTGGCCACGGAGGAGCATGGCGAAGAGAACCCCAACGAGGCAGAGCTAACTGAGCAGCAGTATAGGGTGGCTGGCATAGCGCTGGGCAAGCCTGAGATGCGCAACCTGAGTAACACCCTGACGCTGACAGGCAAGCTGGACCTGCCGCCACAGAACATGGCATCTGTAAGCGCTCCCCTGGGCGGCTATGTGAAGAGCACGGAGCTGTTGGAAGGCATGCGTGTAAAGAAGGGGCAGTTAATTGCAAAGATTGAGAACCCTGAGTTTGTGACACTGCAGCAGGATTACCTGGATGCCAGAAGCCGCCTTGGATTTTTGGAACTGGAGTACGAAAGGCAGAAAGAACTGTCCGCTGAGCAGGTCACCTCAGCCAAGACGTATCAGCGGACTGCTTCCGAGTACAAGTCTGTAAGGGCACAGGTCGAGGGGCTGGGGGAGCGACTGCGCATCATCGGCGTCAACCCCGCTTCTTTGCGGGAAGGTAACATCAGCCGCATTCTCCCCATCTATGCCCCGATTGAGGGCTTCGTGACTTACATCAACGCCAGCATTGGGCAGTTTGTGAACCCGACGGACGTACTGTTCCGCATCGCTGATACCGACCACCTTCACGTGGAGCTGACGGTGTTTGAGAAGGACGTGCCGACGCTGAAAAAGGGGCAAAAAGTATTGTACTCCCTGCCCAATGAGACAGTGGCAAGGCACGAGGCCACCGTCTACCTGATTGGAAAAGAGATAAGCGCGGAGCGGACGGTGCAGGTGCACGCCCACATGGAGGAAGAAGACAAAGACCTCCTGCCGGGCATGTACGTGCAGGCGAGGGTGGCACTGAACGGCCAGGAAGTACTGGCCCTACCGGAGGCTGCTGTGGTGCATGACAATGGCAACAATTATATCTTCCTTTACACAGGCGATGAAAAAGAAGGCGAGACGGTGATAAAGCGTTTCCGCATGGTGCCCGTGGAGCGAGGGACCGAGGAAGGAGGCTACGTGCAGGTGGCGCTTCCTGCCGGGATTGATACCGCTGCCGCCAATTTTGTAACCAAAGGAGCTTACTCTTTGCTTTCCAAGATGCGAAATGCGGAAGAAGAAGGAGGCCATCATTAAACAATTCCCTATGCTACAAAACTTAGAACTTATCCTGCAAGAAAAGGGCGTCCGCCCGACGGCCATGCGCTTGATGGTGCTGGACTTCCTGCAAGGCCAGTCTTCGGCAGTGAGCCTGAATGACTTGGAGGCACACTTCCTTCGCTCAGACCGGATTACCTTATACCGTACCCTTAAAACCTTTGAGGATAAAGGACTTGTACATAGTATAGAGGACGGAACAGGTTCTACGAAGTATGCGCTCTGCGAAGAAGGCTGTGCATGTGCACCTGAAGACCTGCATGTTCATTTCTCTTGCAGCAAATGCCAGGAAACATTTTGCCTTCCGATGTCACGCATCCCAAAGATTCCGCTGCCTGACAACTTTACCATGGAGGAGGCTAGCCTGGTGGTGAAGGGCCTCTGCGGCAGTTGCGCCACCAAAAATGCAATGCGATTGCAGGGCGATGAGGCGTAGCTTTACATAACTGGACAAGAAAGCACATCATGAAACTCAACTGGAACATGCCCGCCAAGCTCAGGCCCTTTTACCGACAGGAACTGACCGCTTACCACACCTGCTGGAGAGAGGGCAATCCTGTCGCTGCCTGGAAGCATTTAGAAAGAGCGCATATCCTGGGGCAGCCATACCCGCTGGAGCATACAACCGTACACTGGAAGATGCTTAGATTCGGTCTCAGGACAAAGAACACGACAGAAGTGATTGGACAGCTTCCCCGTCTGTTGGTAGGTGGGGTAAAGTCCTGGGCCGGAAAGATTCCAGTGGGCAACACAGGCGGAGCCAATGTTCCGCCCCTCCGGCCAATGCCCATCCCGAATGACTTAAAGCGAATCATAGCATCTGCTATTAACCATTAGAATATTATGAATAAGAGCGATAGTACATCAAAAAGCATAGAAGAGGATTTCAAACCACTGGAGATTACCTCTCCCAGAACTGCGGAGGCCCCTGGACCCAATGTAGGTGCGGAATGCTGCACTGCGGATGGCAGGACCAAGCAGGCTGGTGCTATGGAGCATGAGCATGCCGAGGAGGAGGCAAAGTCCTCCTACATTCCAACGGCCATTAGCCTTGTGCTGCTGTTGGGAGGTATTCTGCTGGATTACCTCGACACACCCTGGTTCTCCGGATATGTGCGGCTTGTAACCTATGGCATAGCCTATGTGCTGGTTGGCTGGCGCGTGGTATGGCATGCCATCAAGAGCCTTAGGAGCAGCTTCTTCAACGAGTTCTTCCTGATGAGCATGGCCACCCTGGGTGCCTTCTACATTGGGGAGTATGCTGAGGGCGTGGCCGTGATGCTGTTCTATGTGATTGGGGAGCATTTTCAGGAGGCGGCCGTGCTGCGCTCCCGCCGTTCCATCAAGGCGCTCATCGACAACAGGCCTGATGAAGTGGGACTGGTGACAGATGACGGCATCGTCACAGTGAAGGCGAAAGAGGTGCAGGTGGGCGATGTGGTGCAGGTGAAGGCCGGTGAGAAAGTGGCGCTGGACGGGGAACTGCTCGCCGAAAAGTCTTCCTTCAACACAGCCGCACTGACAGGCGAGTCAAAACCTGACACGAAAAAGCAAGGTGAGACAGTATTGGCAGGTATGATTAATCTGGACCGCGTTATTGAGCTGAGAGTCACCTCTGCGTATGAGAACAGCGCCCTTTCAAAAATACTGAAGCTGGTAGAGGAAGCAGGCAGCCGGAAGGCCAAGACGCAGCAGTTCATCACCAAGTTTGCCAAGGTATACACACCCATCGTGTTCTTCCTCGCCATTGGCCTTGTCTTTATTCCTTATTTCCTTGTGGAGAGCTATGACTTCAACCAGTGGCTCTACCGGGCGCTGATATTTCTGGTAATCTCCTGTCCCTGCGCCCTGGTTATCTCCATACCGCTCGGCTATTTCGGTGGTATTGGGGCAGCCTCACGTAACGGACTCCTATTCAAGGGGTCTAACTTCCTGGACCTGATGACGCAGGTGGACACGGTGGTGATGGATAAGACCGGTACGCTGACCGAGGGGGTGTTTCAAGTGCAGCGTGTGGAGACGGTACTGCCCGAGAAGGAGTGGTTCCTGTCGGCCGTGGCTGCGCTCGAGAGCAAATCCACGCACCCTATCGCACAGGCCATCGTCTCAGAGGCGGGTCAGGTATACCAGCAACACGTGGTCAGTGAGGTGGAGGAAATCTCCGGCCACGGTCTAAAAGGGAGTGTTGACGGCAAGCTTCTATTGGTTGGTAATGCCAGGCTGCTGGATAAGTACAAGGTACCGTATGACCCTAGCCTGAAAGAAATTGTGGAGACGATAGTGATAGTGGCCGTGGACGGAACCTACGCAGGCTATATCACCATCGCTGACAAGACGAAGGAAGACGCTCCGCTTGCTGTAAAGAGAATGCGGGAGTTGGGGGTGAAAATGCTGGTGATGCTCTCCGGCGATAAGGACTCCATTGTGCAGAAAGTGGCAGCCGAGCTGAAGTTGGACGCGGCCTATGGCGGACTGCTCCCGCAGGACAAGGTGAGCCATGTGGAGAAACTGAAGGCTGAGGGCAGAACGGTAGCCTTCGTGGGCGATGGCATCAACGATGCGCCCGTGATTACGCTCGCCGACGTGGGCATGGCCATGGGTGGCCTTGGTTCAGACGCGGCCATTGAGACGGCGGACGTAGTGATTCAGATGGACAATCCCGCCAAAATAGCTACCGCAATCAATATCGGCAAGAAGACCAAGCAGATTGTCTGGCAGAACATTGCCCTGGCCTTTGGGGTGAAAGCCATCGTGCTGATACTGGGTGCCGGAGGGTTGGCGACCATGTGGGAGGCTGTCTTTGCCGATGTAGGCGTGGCATTTCTGGCTATTCTGAATGCAGTGCGGATTCAACGAATGCATTTTGACTAATCCGTCGGTTGTACCCATTGCTGAAACCATCTTCCGTAGGTCTTCTCAATGAGAGAGAAAGGCTTTGGCTAAGGTAAAGAGAAAAAGAAATTACACTTAAATCCATTGCAGTGAAAGGGGGTACTATATGAGTCCTTGGGTTTGGGCATTGGTATTGATTGCGGCTGTTTGGGCAGCGCATTGGGGAGCCGAGCACCTAGCTAAGCCCCTGAAGAAGTTAAGGAAGCAGTGGGGCTTCTCTGTGGCTGCAGGCGGGGCTTTGGTTGGTCTAGCAGCAGCAAGCCCTGAGATTGGCATTAACGTTGCAAGCGCCGCAACGGGAGTGGCTGACATAGGTCTGGGCACAATGTTTGGCTCAAACGTGATTGCTATTCCCCTAATGGTCATGACAGCATACATCGCTACCCGTCACCTCACGAAGGAAAACGCTGATGAGGGACACGGGCAGCACGTTCAGGAGCATTTACTGAAAGTAGACCGAACTGCAGTGACAGTGCAGGCAATCCCATACCTTATAATAGTGGCGGTAGTGGCCATCCTTACAGTACCAAAGCAATGGCGGGGATTGCAACCGATTGACGGCTGGATTATGCTGGGCATGTATGTGCTGTACCTAGCCCAAGCCCTGCTCCGGGGAAAGCAGGATGGGGAAAGGGTGGAATGGAAGAAGAAAGAGATTTACTTAGCAGTGGCAGGCCTTGCAGCCCTAGGGTTAGGCGCAGTCTTGACGGTTCGCGCCACAGAGAACATCGTTACTGCCTTAGGAATGTCGAAAATCGTGGGGGGCCTGTTCATCACCGCACCCATGGCCGCACTTCCAGAGGTCTTTGCCACCTGGAGCGTAGCAAAGTCAGGCCAGATAACCTCAGGCGTTACAAGTGTAATCGGAGACCACGCCGTTACTCTGACTGTGGCCTTCCTTCCCCTCGCTCTGGTGACAGTACCGGTGCAGAACTTCCCGCTCTTTGTTACCATTCTGAGCTTTGCCGGGCTGGTAGGTATTTTATATGCTGTGTTCATCCATTGGGGAGGTCCAGATAAAGAGCACGGCTTCAGGAGGTGGCAAATCTTTGCCTTTGGTGCCTTGCTGTTAGTGTATGTGGCAGTCGTATTATTTGGGGTGCTGGATATACTAGGCGGTGAATCAGCGAGAAACTAATTCAAAGGAGAGGTGGAGTTTCAGGCCTATACAGAAGGAAGGTTGCACAGTCACCTAGTGGTAAGGCGCCTGCCTTCGCCTCAACCCACACAAGCAGGGTTAGAAGGCAGCGGAGATAGTTATGGTAACCAATATGGGTGCACGTCACAAGGTGTCCCCTGCCACTCATGTGGCTTGATAGTATTATAAGGTTATTGATAGCGAATGAGCCTGCTCAACTAACGAATCAAGTGGCAAGAGTAGTGTCAGCGACGATACTGCCAGTCGATGTCACCTTCGGGTTAAGCGGGTATATAAGTAAAACAGACAAGTAGGAGGCCACAGCGGACCCCTACTTGTAATTTCATATACTCCTCCCCTATCTCTCTCCACCTCCGTCAACTCATAAACAATCATAGGAGGCCACCCATTTTACTGGACGGCTCCGGCTCGTGTATTATAGGCATGTCTAGGAGGTGACGAGTCCTTCTTCCTTCCCGTACCATTTCCTCTTGAACCAGAATGCCACGTCCACAAGCAGAATCAGTGTTGGCACTTCCACCAGCGGGCCAATTACGCCAGCAGAGACCTGCCCGGAGTTGATGCTAAAGATACCTATGGCCACGGCAATGGCCAATTCGAAGTTGTTGCCCGTGGCGGTGAAGGAGATGGCCGTGTTCTTGGAGTAGTTAGCGACCAGCACCTTACCGAGGATGAAACTGACCACGAACATGATGGTGAAGTACACCACCAGCGGCAATGTCTTCCCAAATTCCTAAAAATGTCGCTTCATCGGTGATAGGATATACATTGATAAGCTCAAAAATTGGATGAATAAGTTACCAAGAGCCTCACTAATATCATTGATTAAAAACAACTGTGGATTCATAACCACCGGGTCCTGCTGAACATTTGCATCTCTTGGGTAACTTCTCTGAGTTCAGTAAACCAGTAAAGGAATCTATGACAAGTATACAATCGAATTATCGGGTTACTGAACCATCTACGAGAGTCATATTAAGTGTATCAAACCAGCGACTAATATTGCTGCTTTGATACATGAGTAAACATGTTCTCATTGAAGAATAGAAGTGTCCTAAACATTTCTACTCAACAATAGATTTAATATAATTTTGTCGGATTTCATATCCGAAGGATTACAATATTCCGCACCCGGTTTTTAAACCTTCACAGCATTTCTGAGATTGAGCAGACATACCTGCAAACGCTTATATCCGCTATTTCAGCACTAGCCTTCTTAACAAGCTATCAGTTTCAATAATATTCCTATATTTAGATATAAAATATAGAGGAGATGTATATAGCGAGCCTTAGAATAAAGAACTTTAGGAAGTACGGGACAAGCCTTGATGACCAAGGTAATGAGGATTATGGACTAAGTCTTAACCTCAATAGAGGACTCAATGTGCTTGTTGGTGAGAATGATTCTGGAAAAACAGCCATCATAGACAGCCTCAAACTTCTGCTTGGGACACAGAGCAATGATTGGGTCAGATTGGAGGAAGAGGACTTTCACGTTGATAGGCACGGCAACAGGAGCAACACGCTTAGTATAGAATGCGTACTGGCAGGACTTTCGTCCCAAGCCTCTGCTTCCTTCCTTGAATGGTTGAGCTTTGATGAGAATGGCGAGTATATTTTAAGGCTTGGGCTACGTGCCAAAATCAGTGATTCGGCAGGCTTGTATAACAGAGTAGTGTATGATGTACGTGCCGGGGCGGATGACGAAGGCATTGTTCTTACATCGGAAGTTAGAGAGAAGCTTAGGGCCACCTACCTAAAACCTCTTAGGGACGCACATCAAGAGTTAATACCAAGAAGAGGGTCCCGCCTTTCCCAGATTTTGGCATCACACGAGGTGTTCAAGAAGGACAATAAGCATGAGCTAGAGTCCATCATGGAAGCTGCTAATACCAATGTCGCCGACTACTTCGAAAACGGTGATGGAAAAAGTATACTTGACAGCATAAATGGCAACTACCTTAAAGAGTTTGGTCTAGCCAATAATAAATTGATGTCAGGTATCTCCGTCTCAAACACAGACCTTAGGAAGATACTGGAAAAGCTGGAATTGAATATTTTCAACCATAATGGCCACACCCAACACGATAACCTCGGCCTTGGCTCAAACAACCTATTGTTCATCGCCACAGAGCTTCTACTTCTGAGGAGTGCGGCAGATTATGATGGCCTAAAACTGGCCCTAATAGAGGAGATTGAGGCTCACCTACACCCACAGTCCCAAATTAACCTAGTCAGTTTTATTGAGCAAAATATTAGTGAGCTTGGATTTCAGGCTATCATAACAACACATAGTCCCGCCTTAGCATCGAAGGTTAAGATTGAGAACCTAGTTCTTTGCAAAAACGGTGCAGCCTTCCCTTTGGGACCCAGCTACACCAAGCTTTCCTCCGGGGATTATGAGTTTTTAAGAAGATTCCTAGATGATACAAAGGCAAATCTGTTCTTCGCAAATAGTGTAATACTAGTCGAAGGGCCTTCGGAGAACCTTCTCTTGCCGTCACTAGCCAACTATATTGGCAAGCCACTACATAAGTATGGGGTCTCTATCGTGAACGTAAACAGTACTGCCCTTCTCAGGTACGCCAACGTGTTCAAGCGTCAGGATGGCAAGAGCACAGGCATACCGGTGGCCTGCGTCACGGACAGAGACATTCCACCTGCTTTAGCAAAGAGTGAAGGCTTGGTGAAGCCGAACAGGAAGACAGAGGATGACTTCACACCTGATAGAGTCAGTGAAATCATTGCAGAAAAGGAAAGTAAGTTCTCAGGCCCGGATATATTGACAGCGGTTTCTAAGAATTGGACCTTAGAGTATGAGTTAGCGCTCAGCGTTCTTAGGAATGAACTATACCTAGCGATTCAACTGGCTTCGAAAACGAAGAACTTAGAAGAGCCGTTAACAAGGGAATATGAGGAAGAGGTCAAAGCTTCATTGACAACAAAGCTCACAGGTGACTGGATTAGCAAAGGACGTGAGGAAGTGGCCATAGAGATATGCGCACCTGTCATGAAGAAAAAGGTGTCAAAGGCTGTAGTAGCTCAGTTGTTCAGTGTATTGCTGGACAAGCGATGTAAGGCAGAATCTTCGGTGCAGGAAGTGAAGACCGACCAATTTCTAGATTATCTGGTAAAGGCAATAACTCACGTAACTTCATCTCCTGCAAGCGCACCGGTATCTAGTGCAAGAAACCGTGTCACCACAACAGCCCCGTCAGTTTAACACATCCAGCCATGCATATAGACGCCCAGGACATTGCAGGGATGCAACAACAATTCGGTATTGTCTTCAATGATGAACAGATTAACTTTATCCAGAACTTCGAGTCTTTGGATTTACAAGCCTGTCCCGGAAGCGGCAAGACGACAACTCTGGCCGCAAAGCTCCTTCTATTAGGTGAAAAGAAACCTAATGCCCATAGGTCAGGTATAGCGGTGATTACGCATACTAATGTTGCAGTAGAAGAAATTAAGAAGAAGCTGCCTAGCCACTCCGGTAGGTTTATAACCTATCCAAATCATTTAGGGACGATACAGTCATTTATTGACAAGTATTTGGCGATACCAGGCTATAGATACTACTATAAAAAGTCTCCCTACTGCATTGATGATGAAGGCTACTACCAGCGGGCGCAGCAGCTAAGCAAGAGTCGCCAGTACATAGCAGCACAGACTTATTTCGCAAGAAGGAGCTTTGATATAGAGAACGCCCGTTTCTGCTACAATACCTTCAATGTGGCAAAGGATATTAACGGAACACCATTAGGTGTTGCCTCCACCACCAACAGCGCTATACAGCTTAAAGCATATAAGGAAAAGTTGCTACACGAAGGGTATCTCTGCTTTGATGACGCCTACTCCCTAGCGTCTAGGTACCTACGCAAATTTCCTAAGCTGGCAGAATCCATACGTCAGAGGTTTGCCCATGTCTTTGTCGATGAAATGCAGGATATGCAAGCGTACCAGTATCACATTATTCACCATTTATTTAATGTACCAGAGGTACTGCTTCAAAAGGTTGGTGATGTTAATCAGGCTATCTATGGTCAGAACTCGGCTACCGAGGAGGAGCACTGGGTACCGACTAATAGACTGGAACTGAATAAAAGCGTTAGATTCTCCAAGGCTATTGCCGAGAGGGTCGAATGCCTTGGTGTCCATCGGCAGACATTACATGGGTGGGAGAACGGGCTACAAATACCACCTAAAATCATCATATTCGATAATAAAACGATTCACCTTGTTAAGGACAAGTTTGGTGAATTAATTATCGACTATCGTCTTACCGACCAAGGCAACGGAGTGTTCAAAGCAATTGGTTTTAGAAAGGAAGAGCAAAGCACAGGTAAGGGGATAAATTCATACTTTGATGCTTTCGAAAAGCAGCCACCTGCCCCGGGCAGAGTCAGTTTTGATAACATTGATGGCTACATACGTCAGGTTTTTAGCTCTACTTACCCAACCCCGGGAATGATAAGACATACTTTGTTAAGTGCACTGGCACGTGCGCTAACACTAGCCCATGTAAAAGATGCATCAGATAAACCCTTTACAGCTAAACGACTCGAAAGATACTTAAAGGATGTTTATCCAAAGGACTACAGTCTCCTGTCCCTTAACCTGAGTGACTGGGTTCAAAGCATAAGGCAAGGCTCTTTCCCATTAGAGGAGCTTAAAAATTCAGCACATTCCCTGCTAAGCTTTTATTCGAAAGGTCCCGAATGTGTCCAAGAATTCTTCACCCCCCAGCAACAAACACCTATTACCGATGACAGCAATAGTTCGAGCGGCAATATATACACCTTCTCCAAAGGGGGAACCAGTGTTGAAATTGAGTTTAATACCATACATGGTGTAAAGGGAGAGACACATTGCGCCACCCTGTTTCTGGAAACATTTTACAGAACATATGATATAAAAAAAATATTGCCATTTCTGACGGGTAAGAACAAGCCAAGGGACATAGCAACGAACAGAGGAAGGCTTAGGACGTCTTATGTTGCTGCTACACGGCCTTCACACCTACTCTGCCTTGCTGTATATAAAGAGCATATCGAAGGTCACGAGACAGACTTGGCCGAGAACGGATGGGAGTTGATAAAACTTTCCCTTTAAAACAAAAGTGTATATGTAACTATCTGTACTTCGGTTAATAAGGGTGAACCCCTAAATCACTATATGGTGAGAGGCACAGTCGTATGATGAAGGTCATAGATGGGCTGACAGACAGGCTCGGCAGAAGAAAGGTCAGGGTGACCACACTGGGCAGTTACATGACATGGCAGTTAAAGCGTGATTAAAAGTCACCTTCACTCCCCGCATAGAGTAAATTCAGGAGGTCTAAATGAGATAGTGCTCTATCAACTAGGACTGTGACCTAAAGTGTGTATTCAAAAAAAGGTTGAGACAAGAAAGTGGGTCGACGCTCAATGTCAGCCACGTATTATACATAATAATCGTATTCATAAATAGTAAGCTATTTTTATGACGCTAATTTCTTGAAATAATTATTTTAACTCAAAATGAAAAAACCACATCAGCATTTCATACCTCGGACTTATTTAAGAAATTTTGCTCATACAAAAAATGATGACAAATTTTTGATTACAGCTTTTAATAAATTAACTGGAAAAACTGTACCTGTAATAAGTATAGCCGACATCTGTGTGGAAACCGACCTCTATACTTTAAAACACTTAGAGGGTGACAATAAATATGATATTGAGAACTTCTTTGCTGACAATATAGAGAGTAAGTACCCGGACGTTTATAGGCTTCTAGTTCAAGAAAAAAAAGGAAGTAATCACGGAAGAAGAACGAACCTTCATTTTATACACTACACTCAGCATGTATTTTAGAACCCCCAAAGTTTTAAACCGCTTTGTGGCTTTTGCTGCTGAACTTGTAGAACAAGTGATGAAAGATTCAGAAGCAAATACAGTAGAGTTCTTAGGCTATAAAATAGACACAAGTGAAAAGTCATTTACCGAAATAAAAAAAGAAATAAAAGAAACAAATAGAGTCGACTATATAAAAACACAACTCGCTCTACTCAATGAATTTGTGAAGTTTAAGGCTCTTGATGGATTGGTTGTGATTGAGTTAATCGGAGACCAAGAGTTTATCACAAGTGACAATCCAGTAGAAATAAGTAACTCTCTCGGTGATGGCTTTAATCTATTTGATGCTAGAAATTCAATATATGTGCCATTAGACCCTAAGCATGCTTTATTCATTGCACCGAAGAAAGAAGAAGCTATTATTAATATGGTGTTTTACCACAAAGATGATTTCTTTCAACATGTTGTTTTAAACAATAGTGTATTTGAAAATGCTGAAAGATGGATTATTGGCACTAGTACTGGTGTCGACAAATTCCTTATCGACCATGAAGAATATGGAAAACCTGCCACTGACAACCACCCTATTATTAATAAGTTTAAAGAAAAGATACAATTATTAGGCACTATGGCATTACTCACAGAAAAAGGAGTCACAAATAATAATCATGAATTAGTTGACTTTATGAAGAACCTAAAACATCATAAGCTATATGAAGAAAGTATAGACTTACAGCATACATACAACCAAATGAAAGCAATGGGCCTTGACATATAAATAATTTCTGGTTTACAAGATTTGTTCGTACTTAATATTGTTACCGGAAGCTTTTGTAGAGTATTAATAAGCACCAAGAGCAGGTGAAAGGCTCCGTCTGATTTTTCCGCACGGTGTTCTCTGCGAGTTGATTGGATGAGAAGGAGCCTTTGCTGCTCGTTGCCCACTTGGGGCGTAGACATTATTCAACTCGGCTCGTGTAGGTGTTAACTTATAGCATAGAAAATGAGTGAAACCCTACACCTTCTTTGATTAAGGATGTACAGAAGTTGAAAATACCCTCAGCTCCCCTTATTATATTGTCCTTAAACATCACATACGAAATCAAATGGACTTGAAAAGCAAGAGTTGGTTAGACCTAGAGTCGAACGTAAACATGGATGGTATTATTGAACCATTTGAAGAGTACTACTCACGGATTAAGCTCAAAAAAGAATATGCACATATTCCAGAAGAGGTTTTTAGGCAATGGATTCATCCACATCACCGTCAACCCCATACTATTAGAAATTACTCTTGGTTGGACTTTAAAAATGTAGAATTTGAATTGTGTGAATGGCCATACGAAATGCTCGAAGACATAAACGTGATAAAAGACTTTCAGCCTCTAGTTTTTAAAAGAGGTGGATACACTACAATTAATGACTTTTATTGCACAGACATTGATAAAGAGTACTGGAAGTCTTATGGAACATGGAGGACACCACCTATAATACTTGAAGTGGCCCCCTTGCATTCAATAAAACCATTGTGGAGCGAAATGGAACCACCATACCAACTTGTAGAGGGACATCAGAGGTTTGGTTATTTAAAATCAATGAAGTTTATCTCTAATTCTGGTCAATTGAAGTTAGCTGACAAACACAAAATTTTTCTAATGAAAACGAGGCAATATTAATAAACGAAATTGTCAATTTCTTGCTTCCCGGTCATGCTGAACCCCTTGGCTACCTTCTCTGAGTTCAGCAAACCAGTAAAGAAATCTATGACAAGTATACAATTGACTCACCGGGATACTAAACCATCTAGGAGAGTCATATTTAGTGTATCAAACCTGCGACTAATATCGCTGCTTTGATTCATGAGTTTCCAAGATTATTATCTTTGATAAAAGACACTTCACCCATGCTGTTAGTCATCACATTTAACCAGATACTTACCGCCTTTTTAGGTGCCCTCATTGCCCTGCTACTCAAAGCCGGTTATGACGCTGTTGTTGAGCACAGGCGCTTGGAGACAATCAGAAAAATGATTTATACCGACTTAGTTCTGCAAGAGAAGAAACTAAAGGTCCACATCACCGAGTATGATTCGATGATTGAAGCATTTAAGGGTGAAAGTAGCAACATAGGTGTGAGCCACTATAACCTTATTAACACCAATATCTATAAGGCCCATACTGAGAAGGACTACTTTAAGGCCTTTAAAACGGATGAGTTTAATGACTTGATGGAGATTTACATCAACCTCAAAGAAATGGAGAAATTTGATGTTAAAGCCTTTATAGAAGTCTATGAAAGTAAACGTGCTGAATTAAGAGCGGCAAGAAATTTTGAAGGAATAGACACCTTAGACGATAGGTATCTTAACCGAGCCGGAGTAAAAAGAGGCACTGTTATTTCTACGATAATACGAGTGGAGACCTTTTTGACTAAATATAAGACGACTTACCCCGACTACCTGTACTAATACCACTTATAGCACAAGCCTCCTCTCGGTGGTTTTTTTGACCATGCTCGAAATATGTAGCCTGCTTTGCAACACGTACTCCCCATTCGGACTGGACGGGGAGCAGCGCTATAGAGATAACCTCGGATGGGGCAGCGGGTATTCACCTACCAGACTGGTGAAGGTGGCAGCGAACAGCGGGTCGTGATAGATACGAGAAAGACCAAATATGGAGTGAGGACTGTGAACATGGATGCCCTACGGTTGGCAGTTAGGCATAGAAAGGTGTACCCTATCGATTTTGAGTGAACGTGCTGTCTCCTGCATGATACATGCTATTCTCCCTTTCCTTGCACCATTAAGAAAACGGTGTTGGTTTAGTTAACTAACTGGCTGCACAGGAGAAATCCTTTATCTGTAATTCTACAGGGTAAACAATCCCGGTCAAACAATCTATGTTTAAGAACTGAAATTGATAGATGAGTTAATTAACATATCCGTGTTGTATTCAAAAAAAGGTGTAACAGACAAAGCTTGAAAACATATAGTACCCCCAGTAAAATATGCCTGCAATTTGCACTCATGTAAAGTAAGATTAATTCTGTGCTACATAAAGTTGTCAAAGACGCAGAACTTAGACAAATCTTTTCGAGGTGGTGCGAGACAAATTGGGGGGTTACATGAAGTGGATGCAAATAGTATATTATTCACATTTATACTTATATATCGTTGTCAATTTCCCACCACCATAATTATCAAAGGCAACTTTAGTTGGATACCCCTCTTTACTGAATTCATATGTTGGGCTGCCAGTTCTATCCATATTTTCGAGAAGGTCTTGGGGCCCGGGTTCCCAGCCTCTGATGTTGGTAATTATTTTTTTAAATTCGTATTCATATTCATCAAATATAGGCGTGATGTCAGGTACAGGATAGTTGAATATTAGTGGGTTTTTTTTTATAGTTGCTGCAAAGGCTCCGTTCTTATCTCCAAACATAATCTCTTCCCCCCATCTTCCATCCGCAGTTGCCCATGCCTTCCTAACCAATTCATTACCATCGTATTCATATTGTACCTTTACTCTGTATCCATCTATCTCAATGGCGTCTATAGCCGTCATTAAGTTAGAACTGTTATATTCAAATTTATACTCTTCCACAAACTGATTATTACTAGCATCAAAAAACTTTGCATTAGTTATGTTTCCTCTGTTATTGTACTCATACATGTAGTACCCATACATTATTAAGCCAGCAACACCAGTTTTTTCCCCATAGATGATAAATTTTGAAACCTGCTTTGCGCTGTTGTAATCGTAAACAGCTTTTTGATACATGACACCCTCTTCATAACTCTCTATCTGCATAAGTTTCCCATTGTTGTCATACAAGAATTCCAAATGGTCTTTGGTATCAATACATTGGCCGTTTGTGCAGATTCCGTTAAAAACAAGTTCGTCAATCCGCTTAATTCTGTAGTCGGCATCGTAGGCTATATTTATGGTAGACTTATACTCCTCCCATGAATTATCATAAGAATTAGGATAGTTATTAGTTGTCGTATACTCTGTTACATAACAAGCACTTTCTGCTTCATTAGGGTCTGTGACAGGATTAGGCTCATCCTCCTTATCATTACATGCAAGCACCATAATCGAAAGGAAAAGGGAGATTGCGAAATATCTAAACTTCATAATCGCTTTGTTTTATTCAATAAAATATAATTTATATTCAACGAGTTTAGTTTAGATGTGTTACAACAAACTTTGTGTTCATAGAGTTGCTTGGAGAATCATGCCTTGAACTTGAAGATGCTGCCCCTCCGAAGAAAGGCATTTGCGCATCCAGAAACTTTGGAAAGAAATTGCATCCCAATGGTGAATTAGAAGAAGCTAATGCATCTTATACTGCAAAGTGCGCTTGAAAACTGCGCCAGCAGAAAAGCTGCGCAAGTCTGGCAACTGTATTTGTTAGCACAAATCGTTACTCCAAAATCAAAACCATCTGTCTGCCCGTGGCTACAAATTCTGATATAGAACTGATTAATTATGCCAGCATCGCCCTGAAAGAAATGTACCGGGAGGGGTACTGGTACAAGAAGTCTGGTGTAATAGTAACGGAGATAGTTCCAGAAAATCAGATACAGCTAGCTATTTTGGATACAGTAGATAGGTGCAAGCACACCAAGTTGATGCAAGTCAGTGGATGGGCTAGTTGATAGATTCGGCAGGAGCAAGGTACGAGTAGCCACACAGGGAATTGATAAATCATGGGAGTTGAAGAGCGACTTCAAATCGCCCTGCTACACCACTCGGATTACAGATATACAAACCATACATCTGAAATAGAGAATGAACATCCCAAATCCCCTCCTGAAAAATATTTTTTAGAAAAAAAACTTTCCGTTTTGCCGATTCTATAAGCTGCAAATCATTAACAATAATAACAATATGAAAAGCAGATTAACAAAGACAAGCATTCCGGCGACAGCTAAACCAGTAACAGCACAGGCAGTTATCGATAAAGGATTCAAAATCACAACAGTAGAGGATGCGATGTACTTCGCATGGATGATGGATACGTGGTTCAAAATGCATTTTGTAAATGATGAACCTGATAACTCTTTCTCCTACAACTGGGTAACTTGTGACATTAAAATGAAGCATCAACGCTGGGCACTAAAGTGCTCTCTTGGTGAACCGTATACTGATAATACGCTTCCGTTCCCCGGTATAACTATGTTTGACCTTGTACTTGCAAATATCAAAGCAGATGGAATCATGCACGTACGTTGTAAAGCCGAAACAGATAACATTTCATTCTTTGCATACCAAATTTACCATCTAAGGCATGTAATTGCCGGAGCCATTAAAAAAGGGGTATTTAATGATGTTTCCGTGTCAATCTCGGATAATGACTGCTCTAATCAAACGCTCCCTCCCCCAGTTAGGCAGACGCTAAAGAAGCTTATTTCTGAGAGAAGAATAGAAAAAATAGAGAACCTAGAGAAGCTTTGGGAGGAGTAACTAAAGTATTCTCTTAACCTACTCAAAACCCTCTGTTAGAAAATGACTTGCCTATCATAACTGTACTTCATAGAACAGGCAAACCTTTTCTAGCACTTACTACAAAGTTTTATTACTGATTATCAACACATAAAGTAAAACCACTAAAACAATAATTGAATACTATTGTATTTAATTATTTAATTTAATACATTTGTATTCAATTATTCAGTATGTATAGTTATATGTTATAAAATGGAGTTAGTAGAGTTACTTACAGTCTATGGTATAAGCGCTTCAAAAGTAGCCGACTACATTGGGCTTACCCGGGGTGCATTTAATAATAAGATGAAAGGGTCCGCTGGGCGAGGATTTTCGAAAAATGAACAAGATTTGATACAAGTACTATTCAATCATTTAAAGAATGACCTTGAATCGCCAATACAGTTTACTAAATCTGATAGTGATAGCAATGAAATCAAAATGAAAATACAAGAAATCAAAGATGACCTGAAAGAGACTCAGGAAGTTTATGACCTGATTACAGATATTAAGAAGAAAAGGGGTAGGAAAAAGTTATCTGAGCTGAATAATAAAGATGAGTCAAATTATACAAAAGATTAATAATAAAGTACTAGAATCAAAATGCAAAACATGGACAATCCATTATTCGAGCAGGCAAAAATGCTAAAGGGTTACATCAAAGAACTATCGTTCATAACTTATGATGGCCAACGATTAGACACAAACGGCATCACCTATGAAGTCGATGAAGTCAAAGGGAAAATCGATTTTAATATAGGAGACGATAAAAATACAGGCATTGAAATATTTCCTATGCTTAATGGTCGTCAGTTATCGATAAGAAGCTTTGAAGGTAAAAATTGTAATGTATACAAGAACGAGGTAAACAGCATTCAAATTGATACTTTCAAAGAAAAAGTTGATAGTGTTGTTTTAGATGATGAGTAACTACCATCAATCAACATCTATGAAGCTAATTAACTTCATTGCAACTAGACTTTTTATGAATTACTAACCTTAGCCGGGGTAAGTGGTTCAAAATAAAGGTCGGCAAAAAAATATCAAATATTAACCAGTAGTCAAGCCACGAAGTCTTAATAAACTAGTTCATCTTTAAGTTTAGCTATGATTGAACCAGCTACAGCGAAAACTCCAGTTCTATTGTTCTGCCGAGTCAGTAGCGACCAACAGTCCTATGAGTATCAGTTAGAGGAACTCAAACAATACTGTTTTTCTAAAAACTACGAGATTGTTGAAACGATTGCCAATAATATATCCGGGCGAACTGGAAACAAACGACCGGACTTAGAGCACCTTTTCATTTTAGCAAAGAAGGCAAATTTCAGAAAGGTTATTGTGACCTCGGTAGAGAGACTAGGACGTGATGCTCGAATGATACGCAAAACAATCGACTTTCTGCATGAGCGAAAGATTTCTATTGTGTTCAAGAATCAAAACTTTGAAAGTTTGGATGAAGACGGGGAAGAAACCTTTGTCACCAACATTCTCATATCTGTTTATGCGGAGGTGAGCATGGAGGATAATAAGCAACGTTCTGCCAAAATCAGGAGCGGTATGGCACATGCAATCAAGAAAGGAAAAGTAGTAGGCAGACCTCCCGGGTGGAGAAAAGACAATGACAAACTATTAAAAGAATACCCTAAACTAGTACGGGACTTAAAGCAAGGACTTTCTCTGAACCAGTGCACGAAGCTACATGGAATAGCAAAGAACACAGTTATAAAAATAAAGAAAGCAATGGCTGAAAGTCAGCTTTTATAACAACATATTAATCATTAACCAAATTTACAATAACTATGAACATTCAAGAACAAATTCAATTCCCAGACATCTTAACGGCAAATACCTTTAACTGGGCTGCTGCCTCTAATGCTAGTACGAGAAGGTACAATGAGAAGAAACGACTAGATGAAGTGAGTTCATTCTTCAAAGAGATTGGCTTTCAAGTTCACCAAGATGGTGATAGCGTTACTGCCACGATTGACAATCTAGAAGTATACTTTAGTTACAGAGAGTCTTGCAAGAACGTGTACAAAACATTCAAAGTTTACCGGGATGGCAAGAAGAGCAATATCACAGTTCTCCGAAAGTACACCCATACGAGAGCGCAGAAGATTAATGTAAACTTAGATTACATGCACAAAAAAGCGTCCTAAGTTAACGTATACCTATTAAATAGCACCCTTTGAAGGGAATAATCGCACCTCCTTTTGGAGTCTTCAACATCATTAACTCACCAAGTAGAGGAAATATATTTACTCCTAATACCAGCTCTGAGAAATAGTTTTACCTAATCATTTCTAAAAACTTTATAGATTTGGTACGACTATATTCCTTCCCACATGAACATTACCGAATTAGAATCATTTGAGGATTTTAATGCTGCAATAGATTTTTATAGCCCTGATACTAGGTATTTCTTTAGAGGTGTAGAAAGTGACACCTTCGCATTGATTCCATCTATTGGAAGAATTCCTATTAACAATTATGGTTATTTCGATGAGAGCAGGACTTTTGAAATGTTCAAAAATCAGGCTTTACCATTGTTATCACATAGACCAATTAATGACTGGGAGTGGCTTGCCATAGCTCAACATCACGGACTCCCTACACGTCTTTTAGACTGGACATCTAACCCTCTTATAGCTTTATATTTTGCTACAGAGTTAATCAAAGGAGAAACGTCAGATAACAAATTTGCTGTCTATATTTTAACTTATAAAGAAGGGGTAATGTACGACCTGCCGGATTGCGGGCCGTTCGACATAAAAGATGCATGTCTTGTATCTATACCACATGTTACGAATAGGATAAAGAATCAATTTGGATTCTTCACTATTCAAGAAGACCCAAAAGTACCTTTAAACAATTATCTCAACCCCAAGAGAGTTAGGAAGCTAATTTTTAGCAGTAGTTTAAAGAAAGGTTTTAGGAGAAAACTGAATGCCTATGGTATCAATGCTAGTACCATTTTCCCGGATGTGGATGGCATTGCCAAACATCTTAAAAACTTATTAGAAGATAAAATTTAGCATAACTATTTATTATCATAAGTAACAACTCTTTGCGACTATAGAGTGATACCCAGCTGAAAAAATACCCAATAGAAGTTAGAGTTTTACACAAGAAGTTATTTAAAGTATATATTGACAATTTGATGAGTTATCATTCAGAACTAGAAGAAATTGTAACTAGAAGGCTTGAAGATTCCCTTAAAGGAACCAGCTTAGAGATACGCCTGCATGATAGATGGGAAGTCTCTAAGGTAAGGAGATATTTCGATATTGTTATTTATAAAAATATACATCCTTTGGCTGTCATTGAGGTTAAAGGGACTCCTTTCTTGGCTGATGCAATTCAACAATTACGTTCCGCTCTTGCATTAACAAATGCTAGATTCGGCATTGCAACTGACGGTGAGACCTTTTATCTCTATGACAGGAATGAGAAAGACCTTGTATTTAAAGTAGTTCCATATGATGAAATCATATCAAGACTAACTAATCCTGAGAAAATAAGGAGTATCGAGGAAGTCAAATACGAGATACACAATATTATCATTCAAGCAGCAAATGCTCATTTACAAGATAATTCAGAGTTTATATCATTTTTAAACAATAAGGGGTTTATAAATAAAATAATATTCAACGACGCATCAAATACATATAGATTTTATGATGATATAACAGGCATAAATTCTATTGAAAATCAATTCTTTAATAAGATGTTTGGTGAATTTGAAGCTACTCAAATTTGTAGGTACACATCACTCAAAACAATATTTGATATGCTAAATTTTCTTTCTTTTAGGATGAGTGGTTTAGTTGGTATGAATGATAAATCAGAAGTTAACTACGTTGATAGCTATTTAAGTAAAGATAGTGATATGCTGAGTGTAGAAAAGCCACTAACAAAGGAACACCATAGTACCATCACAGCCTTAAATAAGCGATATATTACTTCATGTTCTAATATTGAAAGAATGGATGACCTCACCCTTTGGCGATTGTATTCCGATGATGCGAAGGGAGTGTGTCTGATTTTTGATGTAAAAAAAAGCAACCTAAACCAGTATGTTTTACTACAAAAAGTGAAATATGCTGATGCAGACGGTAAACACAAAGAATTAGACTTTCTTAAAAATATACAAAAAGAGGTTGAATCAAGAACAGGTTTCAAATTTGAGTTTAGAAAACTGAGCCACTGGAAGCATTTCTTTAAAGCACACGATTACAAAGTTGAGGAGGAAGTTAGGCTTCTAATTATTGACAACGATGCTCTGGATAAAATTAAAACTGATTGGGTTATGACATACTCCCATTCAATTTTTAATCCGATAATTGATTTTAGATTAAATAGTAAATCATTCCCTATTCATCTTAGCAAAATCTTACTTGGTCCAAAATGTCCAGAGCAAGAATCAAACTTCGTACAAATCCAAGAAATGATTAGAAGAAAAAAGCGAGAGACCGAAATTGAAGGTGATAGTTTAAAGCTAGATAAGCTAAAAGTAGAATTTTCAAAAATAAAGCACTATAGGTAAATTCAAAGTGATTATTTACTCATTTATAAGTTATCAATATTATTATTATCAAATTGTTAAAACGTCTCCGTCCTATTAGTTAGGATTGGTTTCTATTCAACTTCTGCCAGTGCAGCCAACACCGCTTGCTTCTTAGCTAGAACTTTTTCTGTTACTTTCCTTACTAGGTTTTCAGTGTCGTTGTGTATATAACGTCTCAGTACCTCGTTACTCTTAGAGCCTAGCATTAGCAGTATATCCCGCTCACTATGCCCGGCTTGCCATAAGCGAGTACAAAACCCCCGCCTGTTGCTATGGCTTGCTATCAACTCATGTTTATAGTGGTGTGTTACGAACTCTTCTTGCAGCTTATAACGCATTAAGGCAATCGGTTGCTGGTTTATCTCGTGCTTCTTGAATAAGGCTTTCAGAATGATTTTGATGTACTCGTTGTACTTGACAGATGAAACCAACTTCAAGTTGTAGTTGTATCGCTTCAATATCTCTTCTATTCGGTCGTCTAACACCAACGGCACTTGGTAGTTGCCTTTGGTCTTCTTGGTCTTGCCCATCAACACACCGTTCTCTACTTTCCAATACGAACGCAGGATGTCGCTAATACGTAAGCCTGTGATGTTCCCAAATATACATAAATCTATATACTTGTGATACTCTGGTTTGACCTCTTCGCGGTACTCCCAAAGCAAATGTAGTTCCTCTTCTGTCAAATAAATGACCTCAATCTCTTCTTTGAGCCTTGGATACTTCTTATATCCTTTGTTCACATATACACCTTTTTCCTCTTCCAGCCAACGTAGGAACGCCCGTAAATCTTTGATGTGATTACCGAAATTGTTGTTGAAGTAATTCCGTTCGCCATACATCAAAAACCTAGCATACTCTTCGTAAAACTTGTAATCAAAGATGTCCGGTAACAACGGTGTGTTGGTCTTCTCTGAGAACTCTAATAGGATTGAAGCCCATACTTTAATGTGTGCCTGTGCGCTCTTGCTCTTGGTCTTGAACGTGTCCGGGTATTCTGCAAGGAACCGTTTAAACTCTTGCTCTTCGAAGGTCTCATTTCGAAACCCTAGCTTGTTGAGTTCTCGTTGTTGCTCTTCAAGTTCTGCTATCCTAGCTTTTAAAGCTTTGATTTGTTCCGGTATCTCTAGCGATGTGATATAGTTGTAAAGGTTGTCTATTTTGTTGTTGAAGTTCTGAACCCTAACTACTTCTGCTTGTTCCTTTTCCTGCTCTTCTATTTCTGCCATACGTTGCAGGTATAGTTCCTTGACTTGCTTGAAATCCGGGTTTCTTAAACTGCCTGCAATATCTTCTATCAGTTGCGTTGCTTTTCGTATGGCTAAATTTATGACCGATGCCTCTGGATACTTGGTATACACAAACCCTTTGTCAGAATCAAACTTGCTTTGATGTACTTTCAGTTTCAGGTTTAGCGCATCTGGTTTACGTTTGTAGACGTACCGAAGATAGATTCTGCCAACACCTTGTTTGTTAGGAGTTTGCATATAAGCCTTTGTAGAGAACACCATATGTGAAATGTTTAACTTTATAAGTAACTGACGCAAAGTTAATTATAATACAACATTTTAATACAACATTAATCTAACATTTTAAATATTCTTCGTTTAAAGCGAATAGAGGCACATTCCAAACTGGGTTCTATTTCTCTCGGGTGCACAAGTAAAATTAAGCTCCACTTTTAAGTGGGGCTTTTTCTTTTTATAGCTGCCTCTAAACCATTCCTCAGATTAGTGACAAGGCAAGAGCTGATGCGCTACACTTAAAGTTACCTGAAGCTTTCCAAAAATCAGGAAAGCTTCAATGCAAGTTTCACCTTTATTCTAGACTTTTATTACCCTTACAACTGAACTCAAAAGCTATCATTTCCCTCTAAAAAGAAAATTGAGCTGCATATTAAATCCAATAAAATTTGCCAGCACACTTATACTTTTTTACTATATAAATCTCCAATGTGAAGTAAGGAATCAACATTTACAATTTTATACATTTACTGCCCATCCGTATAAAGCAACGCAGGCGTCATGCACTCTCTGTCATCTTATTCTTACTTAAACACAATAAATAAACAGGACAGCGAGTTTTATTTAGGTCAGTCATCAGCAGCTATATGCTGGCAGATGAATAAGGAACAAACAGATTGCTTTGACTTTTAGAACTATACACAAAATGTAAAAGCAGCTATCTGTTAATCGCAAACTTTAACCGTGGCCTGACGTACCTTATGCTACTTAAATTTTTTATATCTATGAAAAAGCTTTTTTTAATTCCCGCAGCACTATTCCTTCTTTCATCTTGCGATAAAGATGATAATGAGAACGAGATAACAACCCTTAACCAAAAAGGCGAAGTAAAAGTAGAATTACAAGGTGAGTGGTCTAATAATTATAAATCCGTTTTATTTTACAACGATGCAGGCCAGGTGGCACATAGAGATATAGACTCTGCTTACCTGGACGTCCGCCATACTTTTGCCGGTGACAACATGCATATTTCACACCCTAACAGTGGTGCCAGAGAATCATTTACTTTTGTTATACCAGACTCTAGTGATACAGACTATATCGTGCTCTTCCAGGGGCAAAAACGCCTCGATACTTACGAGATCGTATCTAAAAACGACACCTCCATGGTATGGGAAGCTACTGTAGACTATGCCGGTTACAGAGATGTTGATGCGAACGGAGACAGCATAACCGTTACATCCAGAAAAGGGGTTTACTCTTATAAATTTAAAAGGCTACGTTAATGGCACAGCATCTCAGCTAAGACTACAACTCTTTTGTAAATCTAAGTATACTTTAACAACAGTTGTAGGATCTTAAATCTGCAAGCGCTACGCCTGCCTCGCTGCAGCTTATTTTTTTACAATTACTTTTACCACCCTTCCTGCAATTTGGAATTAGTTAATATGGCTGCCTTTGAATGACAGCTGATGCTAAGTAAACTAAAACAATAATGAGACCCTGCTTTTTACAAGGCAGGGTTTTATACTTTTTACAGTACCATTCTATACCTCACCCCATCCTGTTCACCATAAACTTACATTATTACAATATGTTACCAATAATATATTATTCCTATCTAGTCATACACCGTTTATTACAAAAGGCTTTAAGGCTACGCTTGCATTTTAAATCATAATTAAACAATCCATTATCCAAAAATAAAACTAAAAGTAAACTGTATTTACTTAATTTTATTTAAATAAGCTCTATATAGATGTTGCAACACTATAAAGCTGCTATTGCTATACCATATTTCACCTAAAAACAAAAGCATGACGAGCATTACTGAAAGAATGGTAAAAAACGCTCCCGACATGTTCTGCTGCATTGATAAGCAGGGGCGCTTTGTGAAGGTAAGTGAAGCTAGCAAGAAGCTTTTAGGTTATGCGCCCCAAAAACTTGAGGGCGAGCCCTATATAGGGTTTGTTTACCACCCAGACAGGGCCGCAACGCTTGAATTTGCCAGCCTGCTTATGCAGGGGCAGGATTTATCTGTTTTCGAGAACAGCTACATTTGCGAGAGTGGCAAAGTAATACCTCTTAGATGGACTGCCCAATGGAGCAGTAGCGAAGAGCTGATGTTTTGCTATGCCCGCGATGCAAGCGAACTAGCAAAAAGCAAGCAGCAGCTCGAAGAAAGTATAAACCGCTATAAGGCTTTGTTTGAGAATAACCCTGATCTCATTTTCCTGGAAGATAAAACTGGTGCCATAACGGAGGTAAACAAAGCATTCTGTGAAGTTCTGGGTGTAACAAGAGACGAGATAATCGGGCAGCAGGCAAGCGTGTTCCTGCCCCCGGAAATGTCTGCTGTAAACCATTTATACTTTAAAGAGGCGCTTTGCGGCAGTACCTTGCGCTTTGATATAAGCTGCCAGGCACGAACACATAAGCAGCTTACCTTCGATGCTATTAAGTTTCCGGTACAGGCGCATGGGCAGGTAATCGGCGTGCAAACAATTGCCAAAGATATAACACCCATTGTACGCTCCTTCGAGACAATATCCAGACAAACTCAAAAGCTAAACACCATTTTTGAAAGTATAACTGATGCTTTCGTGATGCTGGCCCCTGACTGGAAGTTCACCATCATCAACAGTACCGCTGAAGAAATATTGTGCTTGAACAGGCAAGAACATCTAGGGCAGTACATCTGGGATGTATACCCAACTGAAGTTAACGGAGAATTTTACAGGCAATACCATTTGGCAGTAGAAACGGGCAAGGCCGTGCACTTTAGTTCTTACTTACAGGCACAACAAATCTGGCTCGAGGTAAAGGCTTACCCATCCAAAGAAGGACTTTCGATATACTTTGATGATGTAACCGAAAAAGTAGTGGCCCGGCAAGAGCTAGAAAAACTATCGCTAGTAGCCAGCCAAACAACCAACGGCATCATCATCACCGACAAAAACTGCAGGGTAGATTGGGTTAACGATGGCTTTACCAGGCTAACCGGCTATACTTTGGAAGAGGTAAAAGGCAAAATACCGGCAGCGTTTCAGCACTCCGAAAGTATGGATAAACAAGCTTTCGAACTTATTAAAGAAAATATGCTGCAGGGAAAGCCCATCGCATTCGAAACATTAAGCAGCAAAAAAAATGGCAAAGGTGTATGGCTGTGGGTGCAGGCAAACCCGGTGTATGATAGCATTGGCAATTTGGAAAGATATATCACGATACAAACTAATATTACAGAACAGAAAAAGACACAACAAGAGCTTGAAAGGCTTTCGATGGTAGTTAGCCGGACTGATAACGGGGTAATTATTACAGATGCAGCAGGCGTGACAGAGTGGGTAAACGAAGGCTTTACGCGCATGACGGGGTATACGCCACCCGAGATGCGCGGCAAAAAACCCGGCGACCTGCTACAGGGTCCCGAATCTGATCAAGAAACAATTGAGCTGATCAGGCAAGGCCTCCGCCAGAACAAGCACTTTAATGCCATACTGCTTAACTATACTAAAAGCGGGCAAAAGATGTGGATATCAATGGATATAACCCCTATACGAGATAATGCAGGAAGTATAGTGCAGTATAGTGCCATACTTCGGGATATCACTTTCAGGAAGGAGGCTGAGGCAAGGCAACTGCTGATGACACAGGACCTGTACAGGCAAAACCGCGACCTGCAGCAGTTTACCTACATCGTTTCCCATAACTTAAGAGCTCCCGTGGCCAATGCCCTGGGGCTGGTAAACCTGCTGAACAAAGCTGAGAAAAACCTGGACACTTTTGATTACGCCCTGAGCAGCCTTAAAGAAAGTATTGTGCAGCTGGATACTGTGCTTAAAGACGTGAATATGATCTTGGGCATAAGAGACAAGCGCGATGTTCTTGAAGCAGAAGAGGTACCACTGGCTGCAATTTTCTGGCAGGCCTGCCACACCATGCAGGATGCACTAGCAAACTGCGGAGGCAAAGTAGTTACTGACATAGATGAACGGCTGAAGGTTAATGCCAACAGGTCGTACCTGTACAGTATTTTCGACAGTCTGCTTTCTAATGCTATCAAGTACCGTTCTGAGGAGCGGCAACTAGTTATAGAAGTAAACTGCTTTGAAAGTACTGAGGGCTTTGCCGTTATATCTTTCTCCGACAACGGCAAAGGCTTTGATACAGCTAAGGCAGGAGAAGATGTTTTTAAACTATACAAGAAATTTCATAATAACACACTCACCAAAGGCAGAGGAATTGGCTTGTTTCTGGTAAAAACCCATGTAGAGGTTATGGGCGGTAAAATTGAAGTTTACAGCCAGCTAAACCAGGGAACCAAGTTTGTGATACACATACCCTTATACTATGAAAACATTTAGCATAGACGATGATCAAATAAGTAACTTCTTAACAGAAAGAGCTTTAGAGGAGGCTGAATTTGCGACAGAACTGCACGCTTTTCTATCTGCTGAGGAGGCCCTTGGTTTTATAACAAAAGATTGTGAAACCAACCTTCCTAACATCATTTTCCTGGACCTGAATATGCCGATAATGAGTGGTTGGGACTTTTTAGATGCCTTGCAGCCGTACAAAGAGAATCTGCTGGGCAAGTGTCACATCTATATTCTTACCTCCTCCCTCGACACCTCTGATACAGCAAGGGCCAGGGAGTATGAATTGATTTCCGGGTTTATACATAAGCCGCTTACCATGGAGGACGTACAGGTTATACTAGCAGAACTTGAGGACAAAGCTTAATTTAGCATGATGCTTAAAACATGCCCACCACGGTAAGTATAAATTTCTTCTGTCAGCTTTTAGGTATTTTAATGTAAAAAGTTGTTCCCTTTTCTTCTTCGCTTTCGAACCAGATTCTGCCATCGTGCCACTCTACAATCGTTTTGATGATGGACATACCCAAGCCCGTTGATGGTTCGCCCCGTAAACCCTGCCGTCGGGCCTTGGTAAATTTATCAAAAAGTTCGTTGTGGAATCGCTTTGGTATGCCAATGCCGTTGTCCCGGATAGTGATCATGACGCCTTCTGCCTGTTCTTCTATAATCGTTTCTATCAAACCGTCGTCATGCGTAAATTTGATAGCATTGGATATCAGGTTATTGATTACCTGCATAAACTTATTCTGATCTAAATACACATAGATAAGGTCGTTGGAGGTCTCTAGGGTAAACTTCTTGCTTATGTGGTCTTCAGCTTGCTGATACTGCGTGATTATTTCCAATATTTTTGCCACCAGGTTCACCCTTCTTTTCACCAAACCCGCATTAGATGATTCTAAAAACTCCTGCTGCACAAATTCACGGATTAACTGCACGCTTCTGCCGCTACTCTCCTCAATTATCCTGATCACATTGTGCAGTTCCGCATCCTCATACTTTTTGGTGCTTTCACCTATCATACCCGCTAATGCTTGTATGTTTGCAAGCGGCCCGGCCAGGTCATGCGACAAAATCTCCAGGACTGAATTCTTTTTTGCAGCAAATTTCTGGAGGTTTCTAATATTGTCCTTTGCCACAGTTATATCCTCTCCTATTCCGGCAATGCAGCGCCTCCCATCTTTGTCTAGCAGCAGATGTGGCGTAATCAATACCCACCTGGTCGCTTTATCAGGTAAAACAATTCTGAACTCCACCTCCTCTTTTAAGATGCCACTTAAAAGCTCAGTATATTCTTTAGCTAAATATTCTCTGTCGTTTGGATGTATGGTTTTAAGCATGATAGAGGCATCGTTTAACACACTTTCTTTTGTGCGTTTCCAGATTGCATCAAAAACATCGTTAAGAAAAGTGAATGATGCTGACTCTACATCGTAAGAAAAGATGATTTTGTTTGTGCGCTTGGTCAGCTTTCTTAAAATCTCATATTGGTTTTTCTCGTCCATTTGGCTCTTTGCATTCATTGTCTCGTTTTACTGCAATTGCCGGGGCATTGTTATAGGCATATGCTGATACGAGCACCTACTTTATACTTGCTCTCCTGAGGCTGGCACCACTATACTTCCTGTAGCTGCAAATATTTGCCACACCTCTTATAATATCGGGGCCACTATTTTGAAAAATGAACACCTTAAATTTAATTTGCATGTACTTTTCGGGGTGTAGCGTAGCCTGGTATCGCGCCAGCATGGGGTGCTGGAGGCCGTGGGTTCGAATCCCGCCACTCCGACAAAAGCAAAGCCTTATACTTGGCCAAGTATAAGGCTTTGCTTTTAGAAGCTATACCATGCTCAGAAGTGTAAGATAAGAGGAAGCTAGCGCAAGTATGGCTTAAGCGCTAAGGCAACTGCTTTGGCAAGCAGCGGTGGCACAGCATTGCCTGTTTGCACCCTGCCCTGCACAATGCCGCCTTTTACCTCAAACGTATCCGGAAAACTTTGCAGGCGGCAACGCTCCCTGATAGAAAGCCCTCTGTTATCTTCGGGGTGCCCAAACTGGAACTGTGGCCTGATACCACCCGAAACCTGCGTAGGGCTAAGTATGTCCCAGGCTAACCTGATGCGCTGCGGAAACTTTTCGTACATAGGTTTGCCCGGTATAGTAGTTCTTATTCTTTCGATTGTAGCGGCGGGGTGCTTGGGTGCAGTATGTCCGGTTAATATTTCGCTGGCACCGCTGCGCATTAGTTTCTGGTAACTGGTAAAGGGGTCGCATTTATAGGCATGCTTGCTTTCGCCGGGTTGCAGGCCAGGCAAATCTCCGATGGCATCTAAGATTGTAACATAAGGTTTACCGGTGCCAGGCCCATGGGTTTTTAAAACAGAATCAAAGTTGAAGGTTGCCTCACGCACTCCCACAAAAATCATCCGCTTGCGTTTCTGGGGTACACCATAATCCGGGGCGTAAAGTATATGGCTGGTTACTTTCATGCCGGCCGCCATTCCTATTTCCTCTTCAATGGCTTTTACAAAAGTGCCGCCACCTGCGCTTCGTATGTTGCTCACGTTTTCGAGCACCACCACTTTTGGTTGCAGCGCCTGCACATACCGTATAAACTCACGGTACATAAAGTTTCGTTTGTCGTCGTCGTGCCGTTTACGGTTGTTAAGCGAAAAGCCCTGGCATGGTATTCCACCGATTAAAACATCTACGTTAGCGCCACCTGTTAAGCCGGCTATACTTTCGGGGTTAAAGGCGCTTACATCGCCTAGCACAGCGGCTGCCCCTGCATGGTTTGCCCGGAAAGTTTCGATGGCCGGCTTCAAGATGTCTAAACCAAGCAGTATGTCGTAGCCTGCCATCAGAAAGCCGGTGGAGGTGCCGCCGCAACCGCAGAAAAGCTCTACAACTGTTGGCCTGCTACCAGGCTTGTACTTGCCAGGGTACGCAACAGGCTCTTTTTTCCAGTAATAACTGCTTTCTTCAACGGCTGTGTTTCTGTCCCAGGCAGTCTGCTCCGACATAGTTCTGATTAAAGTATGAGTGCTGCAAACTTATGAATTTTAGATCAAACCAAAGTATACGTTGTGCACAACCTCATAAGTGTCGGCAAGCTGTAACTAGTTTTATACTTTACCTACACAAACTCATGGATTTCTTTCAGGTAGCGCATGGGCTCCAGTTTACTTATCGGAATAATATTGGCATTAGCCTTGAAAAATTCCATGCCCTCATAAACAGAGCCTTTAGGTAGGTAAGTTGATTTTCGAAAAAAATCACCGCAATGCATAAAACCCAAAATCCAGCCAACTGTAAAATCATACTTAACCCTGGCGAATACATAGAAATCAGCATCCTGGCGGTGTTCACCTTCGTCGTAGCAAGAGTTTACGGTACACAGAAACGAAACAGGCGGTTTAAATTTGCAGGAAATAGACTTTATATCCAGCCGGTATCCTTTGTACAACACATCATACTCGTAATCGTCTGTGTCTTCGGTAATACCTAAATACTTCATTACTAACTGCTCGCCTAAATAGCCGTAATAAGTGCGTTCCGGTTCCGAACCAAACCGGTTAAGCTTCTTCCGTTTCAACCCTTTGCTTGCGTCCAGCTTTGCAATTGCTGCTTGCCGCATAGCTTCCTCAATGGCAACTTCTATCATACTTCATGCTGCTGCAACTCCTACTACTATACTAATGGCCTGTAACGCTGCTGTTTTATTCAAGGCTTTGCTACACACCCTCTGTAAAAACTACTTAAGTATGAAATGCGTATTTGAGTTCCTGAGCACGTAATTTTATGGGCAGATCTATTTTCGTATTACAAACGTATTACTACTCCTGTCATAAACTTTGAACCCACAATCGAAATAATCTATCATCTGCTTTAAATTCCATACCTTTGAGTACTGCAAGTGCATTATGTACACTTGTCCTGTAGTTTAATTATAAATATAAATTTAACCGTTCATTCCTGACAACATGAACATTACCTCCACAATATTGCAAAAGCAAAAAAAGAAGATATTGGAAATCTGGCTGCAAAATCAACTAGCTGATAATGCACTACGTGATGACCTGATGACAAACGACGAGCTATCAAAGCAGTCTGACGAACTGTTGGATGCGCTGGCCCGTGCCGTAAAGTCTGGTAACGTAGACAATATTTATGCAGCAGAGTTTGAGCAGATTACCGATATTTTAAGTGATGTATCGATAACCCGCGCCCGCCAGGGTTTTAGCCCCCGCGAAACCGCAACTTATGTGCTTAGCCTTAAAAAGGCTATCTGCAGCGTAATGGAAGAAGAATACCAGGACCGCCCAGAGTTGCTTTACAAGGAAATCAGCGTTATAAATAACCTGCTGGACCAGCTAAGCATCATCACTTTCGAAACCTTTATAAAAGGCCGTGAGGAGGTTATACTTCGCCAGACAGATGAGATAAACGAAATTTCCACGCCTGTGATCCGTGTTTGGGACGGTATACTTGCCCTGCCGATTATTGGTACTCTGGACAGCGCGCGCACCCAGATCGTAATGGAAAACCTGCTGCAGGAAATCGTGAACACAGGCAGTAACATTGCCATACTTGACATTTCGGGTGTACCTGCGGTAGACTCCCTTGTGGCCCAGCATTTAATTAAAACAGTTAGTGCCACCCGCCTGATGGGTGCTGAGTGTATCATTAGCGGTATCCGCGCAGAGATAGCACAAACTATTGTACACCTGGGTATCGATCTATCAAACATCAAGACAAAAGCCTCGTTGGCAAGCGCATTGCAGCTGGCCTTTAGCATGAGCAATGTTGAGGTGAAGAAAGTACAGAAGAACACAGGTTTTGGCATTACCAGATAAGACAGAATGGATAGAATCCCAATATTAAAGATGGGCCCCTATCTGCTGGTTACAATACAAATTGACTTGTATGACCGAGTGGCGCTTAATCTTGAGAATGACTTGATAACAATGGTAAGCAAAACCGAAGCAAAAGGTGTGCTTATCGATATTTCGGCTGTAAGTATAGTAGACTCCTTTATGGGGCGCATACTTGGCAACATAGCTTCTATGTCGCGCATCATGGATGCCGAAACAGTTGTAGTTGGCATGCAGCCGGCTGTGGCAATTACCTTGGTCGAACTTGGCTTAACCTTACAAGGGGTGCATACTGCACTTAATGTAGAAAAAGGCATGGAACTGCTGCAAGACATGATTGGCTTGCACAGCAGCTCAACTGAAGACGATGAGGAAGGGCCCGATGATCGTAATGACTAAAGACACGATGCAGATCGTGCGAGAACAAGACGTAGTGCCATTTAGAAACAGAGTGCGCGAGTACGCTGTGAAAATAGGAATGAGCCTTGTTAATCAAACCAAACTAATTACAGCTGCCAGCGAGCTTGTCCGGAACATGCTTAAGTATGCCAGCGGCGGAAAAGTTATTTTAGAAATCATCAGCAAAAATGCTCAAACTGGCGTAAGACTAACTTTTGTGGACGAAGGGCCGGGAATAAGCGATATAAAACAGGCCATGCAAGATGGCTTTTCTACAGGCAGAAGCCTGGGCCTGGGCTTACCAGGCGCCAAGCGGCTTGTAAATGAGTTTGATATCCAAAGCACCCCCGGTACAGGAACCACAGTTACGATAACACATTGGAAGCATGGACGCTAACCACCATATCAGATTTACCTTACCTGACCGCAGTTACACAAGTATAACCAAACGAGATATTGCAAAGCTGGCTGTTAGCTGGGGCTTTTCTGAAGCTGATGTAGGCAAAATCAACATCATCGTTGCCGAGCTCCTTTCTAACCTTACCAAATTCTCTGCGCATGGCGGGGAGTTGCTTGTTAAGCCTGTCGGCCAGCCTGTTACTACTGTTGAGATCATCTGCCTTGACAAAGGCCCGGGCATGGCTGAGCCACTTCGCATGCAGGAAGACGGCGTATCCACTTTCGGGTCTGCAGGTGAGGGCTTGGGTGCCATAAAAAGACTTTCGGCTGTCTTTGATATATACTCACAGCCTAACTTTGGCACCGTGCTACTGGTACACTTTGCAAAAAGCGATGCCAGGGCCAAAATGCCTATAGTGCCTGCCCCGCTAGAGATAGGCTATGTTATGGTACCAAAACCAAACGAAAGTGTGTGCGGCGATGGGTTTGCAATAAGTATAAAAAACAACCGCTTCGATGTGATCGCTCTAGATGGGCTAGGCCATGGCACTAACGCGAACGAGGCATCTGCGCAGGCTATAAAAGCTTTTCACGAGAACGTTTCCCTGGACCCTGCCAACAGGCTTAGAGCCATCCACAATTCCATCAAGCGTACCCGTGGCGCCGTAGGTTTTACAGCACGCATGTGTAACGGCACTATGGAGTATTGCGGCATCGGCAACATCAACGGAAAACTGTACTCGCAGGAGGCTTCTGCAATTGGTGCACCACAGTATAAAAACGTTATATCTTATAACGGCATACTCGGTTACAACATACCTAACACACTTAACAACCAGCAGCTAGACTGGATCCGCAACAAAACGCTGATTATGCATTCTGATGGCTTGAAAACGCGCTGGGAGCTTTCCAAGTATCCTAATTTGCTTAGGCACCACCCAACTACCATCGCATCCGTACTTTACCTGGACTACACCCGTAACACCGATGATACGCTGGTAGTAGTTTGTAAAGCTAAAATTTAGAAAGCATGCTGCGCAACATCCTCCGTATTAACATAAACAACGAGCTGGACATTGTACTGGCTTACAAGCGGGCGATGCAGCTTTCTGAAAGGCTTGGTATTGCGCTTGCTAACCAAACAAAGTTTGCGACTGCCGTATCTGAAATTTGCCGGAATGTGGTGGAGTATGTAGGCAACGGAGCAATACAGTATAATTATGTAGAGGAAAATGGCTTTAATTACCTGGAGGCCATTATAAGCGACAGGGGGCGCGGCATCGGCAACCTGGATTTTATACTTCAGCAGAGCAACAGGTTTAACTATGAAAGCAGCCGCGGGAGTGGCATCGCCAATTCTAAAAAGCTGGTTGATCAGTTTCATATAGAAACAGAGTCTGAGAAAGGCACCAAGGTTGTGCTGCGGCGCAAAATACCCTCACAAACCGCATTGCTGACGAAAGCGGTATTAGACCAATGGACGCTTGAGTTTGACCAGGAGAAAGACATTTCGCCTTATGCCGAGATAAAGAAACAGAACATGCAACTGCTTGAACTGCTGGAGCAACTCCGGGTTCGCAACCTGGAGGCTGAGCAGCAGTTGTATGAGATCAGGAGGCTTAACACAAAACTACAGCAGTCTAACACCGAGATTGGGGAGCTACTTGCCGAGCGCGACAAAAAAAACAAGTTATTGCAGAAGATAAACGAGAACCTGGACTCTTTTGCACACACAGTTTCCCATGACTTGCGCTCGCCTTTACAGAACATTGGCGGCTTAACTACAGCGCTGGAAGCATGCATAGACTCAAACCACCTGGAAGAAGCACTTATACTGCTCCCGATGATGCGCGAGCAAACCATGAAAATGGACAGGCTGATAACCGGTATACTTACCTACTCTTTGGCTGGCCACCACGATATACAACGCAGGCTGGTAGACCTTACTGTTTTGCTGCACCAGATCATCAGCTCGCTTCAGGTACCAGCTTATTTTAAAATCGAGGTACAGCCAGACCTGCCTAACCTGTATACCCAGGAAATTTACCTGAACCAGGTGTTAAGCAATTTAATAGCCAACGCCCTTAAATACCACGACGACCCAGAGAACGGCATCATAAAGATAAAGTATGAGAAGCACCCAGACAGGCTTTTGTTTTCAGTAGAAGATAATGGCCCTGGCATCCCGGCTGAACACCAGGCACAGATTTTTGATATGTTTGAGCGTGGGCTGCAAAATGCACGGCTGGACAGCACAGGGCTGGGGCTATCTATTGTAAAAAAGATTGTTACCGAAAAAGGCAGCAACGTATGGCTAGAGTCTCATGGCCGCGGAACTAAATTCTTATTTACCTGGCCTGTAGAAGACTTGGTTGAAGAGAAAAATGAAGAATAAAAAAAGGGCTGTCAGGCAGCCCTTTTTTTATTCTTAAGATATTGTTGAAAAGTACTCTTTCATTATCTCGCGCACATCATGCTTGGTTAGTGCCTTAGAGAAATGCTGTTTTACTTTCTTGTAGTTTCTAAGTCTTTCCAGGTCGTAAAAGCTTGCTGATGAAGTAAGCATAAGTATAACCACCTGGTCAGCTGCATCAAGCCCGGCGCGCTGGTATTCCTCCAAAAAAGAAAACCCATCCATAACAGGCATCTTGATATCCAGGAAAATAAGATTTGGAGATATAACTGTTCCGTTACCAGTTGCGGCAGTTTTAAGGTAATCAATCGCTTCTCTTCCGTTCTTCATCACAACAATTTGTTTGGCTACCTGCATCTCTTTCAGCAGGCGCTCATTCAAATAATTTGTAGTGTCGTCGTCGTCAACCAACATCACCAAATCTAGCGACTCATTGTAATTCCCCATTCCTGTCTTTAAGTTAAAGTATAACTATTAACTCAGGCGCAAAATTGCACCTCCGTGTTTAATGCTCGCAAATATCGTCTTTTGTAATCAACAAATCAATAATAGTAGGTATTATTGATTACTATTTGATTTTCAAGCCAATGCAACCTAGCCCTTCAGCAATTGCATATAGCCAAAACGATATACTGGTTAAACAAAATAAAACAGGTAGCAGAAACGCTTCCGTAGCTAAAAAAAGCCATTACACAGCGTTATACATAGCATTGCTGCAAAAGTATATTGGTAATGCAGGCCGCAACTGGCATAGCTCCTAAAACAATTTAAAGCTCCGTTATCACCTTTAACTGTATAAGAACCAGCGCATCTTTTTTATTATTTAAGCGCATATAAAAGCTACACCCTAAAAACATGCCACTTGCTACGCGTAAACATACTTCAATAACTATATCCTTTTTTAGCTTTTGCCTGTATTTAGAGTATAGTTAGCCTAAACAGGCATTACACAAGCTAACGAAAGCGATATTATGGATACATATCATTTAAACCCTGATCACATGAGAGCGCCAGACCACCTGACGAAAGACGAAATACAAAAGAGCCTTAACGAACTTGACAATAAGATAAAGACGCTGCGTGGGCGTGCAAACGCAACAACAGCAGACTCTAACCATACATACCATGAGCACATTGCCGCGCTGGAGCGTAAACGGGAATTGATTGCAAACAAACTGAACGATTCCGAAGACACCCAGAGCAAGTGGCAAGACCTTAAAACTGGTTTAGACAACCTGAAAGATGATATCGGGAAACTTTTCGGGTAATGTATAAACAAAAAGCCTCCCGTTATAGCAGGAGGCTTTTTGTTTATACTATGGTTTATACTTTAGCCAACAACCGGCTCACGGAAGCCAACCCAGGTAAAGCGCTTTATCACAAACTCAGGGTTGGTGAAAGAAGCATTGCCTGCCGGGTTGCCACCTGTCACATGGAAGTCAGAGAAGCTGGCGTTCTGGTTCACGTAAATGCCGCCTGTCAGGTTAAAAGAAACCGGCGTACCGGCCAGGCTCATTTCATCCATAATCTGCTCCTTAATTTCAGGGTCTGTAGTGTACGCCCCACAAGAGATGGCACCGTAGTTCATAGCCATTTCCTTAGCCAAAGCAATCGACTGAGCTGTGTCTTTCGTTTTGATCATCAGCATAATCGGGCCAAACAACTCACGGCTATAGCTTTCTTTCTCAGTAGCGTCTACTTCGTAGATCACAGGAGAGCAGGTGCGGGCATTGGCAAACATCGGGTTAGAAAAATCGCAGGTGCTAAGCACTTCTTTACCCTTTACAGAGGCTGCACTTTTAACACGCTCTGCTGTTGCCGGATTCTGGATTGCGCCAAGTACATGCGGGCCAGCCTTCGGGTTATTTACCAAACCAGACACCGCATCAGATATTTTCTGGACAACTACATCGAATGGTACGGTTTCGCCAGCCACTTTAACACCGCCTTCAGGTATAAAAAAGTTCTGCGGTGCGGTACACATCTGGCCAGAGTATAAACTTACGGAAAAGGCAAGGTTTTGAGCCACCTTATCCAGATCCTCTGCTGAGTCTATGATGATAGAGTTCACACCTGTTTTCTCAGTAAATACAGTCTTGCCTTTAAGGCCTTCCACATAGTTACCAAACTCAGTTCCGCCAGTATAATCAATCAGCTTCACTTTCGGATTCTCGGCAAGTTCCTTCGTAATCAGTTTATCATCAGCATCAACAGCTAGCTGGCAAATGTTAGGGTTAAGCCCGTTCTCCTGTAACACCTTCTGTACTTCGGCCACTACAATGGCAATTGGCAATACCGCTTTCGGGTGTGGCTTGATGATAACAGGGTTACCTGTAACCAAACTTGCATACATACCAGGCACGGTATTCCACGTCGGGAAGGTAGAACAGCCAATTACGAGCGCAACACCTTTCGGTACGGCTTTCCAGGTCTTGTTCAGCTTCAGGTTATACTTGCCCATTGGCTTCTCCCACTCTGTTGCTTCCGGAAAACGGGTTTGCTCTTCAAGGCCTGCGGCTATTGCTTCCAATGCTCTGTCAGCAGCATGTGGGCCTGATGCCTGGAAAGACATCATGTACGCCTGCCCGGTAGTGTGCATCGTAGCGTAGGCAATCTCAAAAAAACGTTCCTTCATGCGCTCCAGCGACTCTACAAGTATAGCTGCACGGTCAGAGGGCTTTACTTTACGCCATTGGTGGTACGCCTCCTCGGCTCTGTTCACTAATGTATCCGGAGAAAGGTATGGGTATTTTACATGAAGCAGTTGTTGCTCGTACGGCGACTCCTCCTGCCCTACCCATTGCTCGGGCTCTTGCTGCAAAAGTTCGGTAAAATTTGTGTTGAGGTGGGCTTTATACTTTTCGCGGCCTTCTTTATCTGCATTCTCACCATAAATCTCCGGCGACGGATTTTCAGGATAACGGGCATAGAATGTTCTTTCGTGTAAGGCTTTAATAGCTGTGTTTAAGGCATCTTCGTGCTTATTAAGCAGGTCAAGTTTCATAGTCAGCGTTTTATATATAATAATTTTCTTATATTGTTTGATTTTATTTCTGAAAGTTACGTAAAAATATCCATTGGTATGGCGGCGCAATTAATTTTCATCTTTACCTTTGATACTTTATTAGCCCCCTCTTCCAACACACAGTCTATCTTGAATTTATAACAAGAAACCATTTAGCCATTGATAAAATGTTTACAGAAAGCCTGATGCTAAGGCGTGTACTTTTATTTGCTGCTGCCGTTGTGCTGTTTGCGTGCCAAAGCTTTACTGCTAGTGCCCAGCAGCACCAACGCGTTGGAGCCAATTCCAAACCTTATACATTGGTATACAAGTTGAAGCAGTACCAGAACGCCCGCGTCTCAGACGCCCCTTTACGGCAAGCACTTCAGCAAATAGGTGCACAAAATACTAAACTCAAATTTCCGGAATCTGTTATACCTGCTAACGCAAGAAAATCAGCAGCCCCTGAAATAAGCCGGATCTATGAGCTAACATACTCAAAAACCCTCAGTTTTGAAAAAGCTAAAAGCGCTTTGCTGGCAACAGGTATGGTGGAATACGTGGAGCCTCTTTACGAGCGGGTACCGTTTCACCAACCAAACGACCCTGCAGCAGACTCTACCAAAACCACACAGCACTATTTAAAACTGATCGGTGCCTATGAGGCATGGGCCGTTGAGAAAGGCGACACCAACGTGATTATTGGTATTCTGGACACAGGTTTCAGGCTTAAGCACAAAGACCTGATCAGGAAAGTAAAGCGCAACCACAACGACCCGATTGACGGGGTTGACAATGACGGCGACGGCTACATAGACAATTATGAAGGCTGGGATTTCAGCGACCGTGACAACAACACTTTCGACGATACCCAATACGGTGGACATGGCACAGGCGTGGCTGGCGTGGCAGTTGCTGCAGCTAACAATGGCATTGGTCTGGCAGGCGTGGGCTATAATGTTAAGTTTATGCCACTAAAGGTGTTTTCATCAGCATCAGGAGGATTTAGCGGATATGAGGCAATTGTGTATGCTGCTAACAAAGGATGTAGCATCATCAACTTATCCTGGGGCGGCGAGGGATTTTCGCAATTTGAGCAGGATATTATTAACTACGCCGTACTCGAAAAAAATGCCGTTGTCATAGCATCCGGTGGAAATAAAGCAGGAAACATTGATTACTACCCTGCCTCATATGCCAACGTGCTTTCGGTAGGAGGCACCGATTCTAAAGACATTAAATTCTCTGGGTACACGCATAGCTATAACATAGACATTGCCGCACCAAGCCGAAACATCTATACTACGTCGCATGCATCCGAAGAATCCTATGGCGGCGGCAATGGCACCTCATTCGGAGCGCCACTAGTAGCAGCCTGTGCAGCTTTGGTAAGATCAAAATACCCGGAACTGAATGCCCGGCAAGTGATGGAACGCCTTCGTGTCAGCACAGATTATATTTATTCGCTGCCAGGCAACGAGGCTTTTGTTGATATGCTTGGTTCTGGGCGCGTAAATCTCAAAAAAGCCATAAAACAGCAGAACCTTACATCGGTGCGGTGCACCAGTTTTATGCTTGCAGATAAATACCCTCCGCTTGCCAACACGGAATCAAGTATAAACGCAGACTTTACAAATTACCTTAACCCTACTTCAAACCTGGAGGTAACGCTTAGCACCACATCGCCTTACGTTACCATTATTAAAAACAAAGCAACACCAGGCAGCATGGCCACTATGGAAACTGTAAGTGCCGGCAGTGAGCCAACTTTTAGTTTCTCTGTGGCAGAAGATGCTCCTGTTAACCATACAGTAGTTTTCAGGTTGACGTTTAAAGATGGAAGCTACGAAGATTACCAGAACTATGTAATCAAAATCAACCCTGATTACTTGACCCTAGATGTAAACAAGCTTAAAATTACCCTGAACAGTAAAGGCAATTTGGGTTACAACGGCTTCAATTTTAACGAAGGCGACGGTGTAACCTACAATGGCGGTATTCCTTTGTTATTTGAAGGCGGTTTGATGGTCGCGGCCTCAAAAAGTCAGGTATCAGACAACCTCAGGTCTCAGATGTGGGAAAATGATGGAGATTTTATGACAAGCAGCAACGTAAGGCGCCACCTTAACACACCGCTTGCTACTCAAGAGATCCGGCATGTAATGCATGATGATCACCAAACCCCTAATGAGCCCAATATAGGTGTTCAGGTGAAGCAAATAGCCTATGCCTGGGATAGCCCTAATCACCAAGATTACGTGGTACTGGAATACCTTATTAAAAATACAGGAGAAGAAACCCTGGAAACAGTACACGCTGGCTTGTTTGCGGATTGGGATATTGGTGAATACTACCAGAATGTAGCTGGCTGGGATGAAGAAACGCAACTTGGGTATGTTCATCATGTCTCTGCACCTTTGCCGCATGTAGGCATTAAACTGCTCTCCGGTACTGATCCAAGCTACTACGCCATCAGCAACATGGGAGCGGATGATGATCCTCTGATGATAGAAGACAGCTTTACATCCGAAGAAAAGTATGGAACACTATCCAAGGGTATTGCCCGAAAATCGGCAGGCGGACAGACAGGAGACAACGTATCGCATGTGCTTGGTGCAACGCTACAAAACCTGGCCCCTGGCCAAACCAAAACGGTTGCTTTTGCCATACTGGCTGCTGATGACCTTAGTAAATTAAAAGAAAATGCCTTAGCAGCTCAGCAAAAGTATACTAGCTTTAGGACAAGCAATTTACCTGTGGCTCTTGCTGATACAGCATGCCTCGGTGAAAGTATAAAATGGACACCTGAAGGGGGAACCGTCTTTAATTTTTACGCAGACCAGCTAAAAACCAAGCACCTGGGCAAAGGCGCCTCTTATACTTTAGAAAACCTTAGCCAGCAAACCACTATTTACGCAGCAGGCGCCGACTCTCTTTTTGAAAGTGCCGCCGTACCTGGGGTTTTCTCCTTACCTAAAACCCCGGTAGCAGACTTTGAAGTTGAAAAAGACATTTACGCTGGCTACCCGGTTACCTTTACTAATAAAAGTATAAACGCAAAAGACTGGCGCTGGGACTATGGCTCGGTTCAGCCCTTCACAGAAAAAGACCTGACATTTACTTTTGACCAGCCTGGCACTTATAATGTAAAGCTTACTGTTTCTGATAGGTTTTATTGCGAGGAGGTATCTGTTACAAAAGTAGTAGAGGTGAAAGCAGGAAACCCTACCGGCTTGCCGAATGCACTTACAAATACATTGCAGGTATACCCTAACCCTACAACAGGCCTGTTGCACCTGCAATTGGAGGGCAACAGCTTTACAGGTATGCCTAAAGTTGTGGTTTCAGATCTGATGGGTAGAGCGATTCATGTTCCTGTTTCCACTACCTCAGGTGCAGCCGTAGCCGATCTTTCTGGTCTTGCAACTGGTGTGTACCTGGCGCATTTTACGTACGAAGGTATAACTGTTGTAAAGCGTATCGTGCTAATGAAAAGATAAGTATGGCGGTAGGAAGAGCAACACCGTTACAACTACCTGTTTCTGAAACTGCTTTTGCTACCGTATAATCCATACTAATATACCGACAAACAAAAAGGCCTCTCTGGTACCAGAGAGGCCTTTTTAATTTATATTTTCAGCAACTAGGCGTTAGCGGCCTGCTTCTGCTGTAAACGTATCAGGTTGAGGGCAGAACCCGCCTTGAACCAGGCAATCTGTCCTTCGTTGTAAGTATGATTCACCAAGAAGCTGTCCTGGCTGCCATCAGCGTGCGTTAACACAACTTTAAGCGGCTGGCCTGGCGTGAAGTTCTCAAGACCCAGAATATCGATAGAATCATTCTCCTCGATCAGATCATAATCAGCTTTGTTGGCAAATGTAAGACCTAGCATACCTTGCTTTTTCAGGTTCGTTTCGTGGATACGCGCAAATGATTTCACGATAACCGCACGAACTCCTAAATGGCGTGGCTCCATGGCAGCATGCTCACGAGAAGAACCCTCACCATAGTTTTCGTCGCCTACTACAACTGTTCCGATACCTGCAGCTTTATAGGTGCGCGCTGTAGCTGGTACCGTATCATAACCGCGTGTCATGGAGTTGTATACTTTATTAGGCTCACCGTTATAAGCATTGATGGCACCGATCAACATGTTGTTTGAAATGTTGTCCAGGTGGCCACGGTACTTTAACCACGGACCAGCCATAGAGATGTGGTCAGTAGTACACTTGCCTTGCGCCTTGATTAGCAGCTTCAGGCCTTTAAGGTCTGTGCCTTCCCATGGCTTAAAGCCTTCCAGTAACTGCAGACGATCAGACTTCGGATCAACTACAACCTGTACTGTGCTGCCATCCTCTGCAGGGGCAATATAACCGGCATCTTCTACTGCAAAACCGTTTACTGGCAACTCAATGCCTTGTGGTTCATCTAATTTCACTTGCTGTCCGTCTCTGTTAGTAAGGGTATCAGTAAGTGGGTTAAACGTTAAGTCACCGGCAATAGCAAAAGCAGTTACTATCTCTGGCGATGCCACGAATGCGTGTGTATTCGGGTTGCCATCGTTACGCTTGGCAAAGTTACGGTTGAACGACGTGATGATAGAGTTTCTGCGCGTTGGATCGTCCGTATGGCGTGCCCACTGGCCGATGCACGGACCGCAAGCGTTAGCCAATACAACACCGCCCATTTCAGCGAAAGTGTCTAACAAGCCATCACGCGCTGTAGTATAACGTACCAGTTCAGAACCAGGAGTGATGGTGAACTCAGCCTTCGCCTCCAGGTTTTTAGAAACAGCCTGCGCCGCGATAGACGCAGAACGTGTAATATCTTCGTAAGATGAGTTGGTGCAAGAACCGATCAAACCAACTTCTAATTTAGCTGGCCAGTTGTGCTCTTTTACAACAGCAGCAAACTGAGAGATTGGCCATGCCGCATCCGGAGTGAATGGTCCGTTTACGTGTGGCTCAAGTGTAGTAAGGTCAATTTCGATTAGTTGATCGTAGTAAGAAGCCGGATCAGCGTATACTTCGTCGTCAGCGCGTAGCAGGTGCGCTACCTCGTCTGCCATCTGCACTACTTCTTCGCGTTTAGTCGAGTTTAAGTAAGCACGCATGCTATTGTCGTAAGCAAACACCGATGTTGTTGCACCAATCTCAGCACCCATGTTACAAATAGTACCTTTACCAGTACAAGACATAGACTCTGCACCTTCGCCGAAGTACTCCACGATAGCACCAGTACCACCTTTTACAGTAAGGATACCTGCTACTTTCAGGATAACGTCTTTCGGAGAAGTCCAGCCGCTCATTTTACCTGTCAGCTTCACACCGATCACTTTCGGGAATTTAAGCTCCCAAGGCATACCGGCCATTACGTCTACGGCATCAGCACCACCAACACCTATCGCGATCATGCCCAGACCACCAGCATTAGGTGTGTGTGAGTCTGTACCGATCATCATACCACCCGGGAAAGCGTAGTTCTCTAACACTACCTGGTGGATGATACCCGCACCTGGCTTCCAGAAGCCGATGCCATACTTATTTGAAACAGAAGCAAGGAAGTCATAAACCTCTTTGTTTTCTGAGTATGCGTCCTGCAAGTCAGAGTCAGCGCCAACGCGTGCCTGAATAAGGTGGTCGCAATGCACAGTAGAAGGTACTGCTGCCTGCGCCTTACCAGCCTGCATGAACTGAAGCAAGGCCATTTGTGCCGTCGCATCCTGCATAGCCACCCTGTCCGGAGCGAAGTCTACGTAAGACTGACCGCGCTCGTGTGCACCTGTAGCCGGGCCTTCGTAAAGGTGTGCGTACAGGATCTTTTCTGTCAGGGTAAGCGGTCTGCCAACTTTACTGCGGGCAGCAGATACGCGCTCTTCCATGCCGGCATAAACTGCCTTGATCATTTCTAAATCAAATGCCATAGTTTTGCTATTCTTAACGTTTTTAATTCTACTTGTTGAAGTTTACAAATGTACGAAGCAAAGGGGTTTAGAACAACATTCGCCACAATGAATATACGGTAAGCCTGTTACTGTATACTTGTCTGGCAATGCAGTAGTATTTACTAGCTGTATATCTTAACTTTGCCCCATGAACACATATGTACTTAATACCCCTGCCAAGCTAATTTTGTTGTTGGTGTTGGCATTAACACAGTTGATAACCTCCTGTACTTCTTCCACATCGGAAGATACCTCTCTAAAACCGGGCACCTGGCGTGTTGGTTTGCAGCGTGCCGATGGCAAAGAAATTCCTTTCATCATGGAGGCCGAGGCGAAAGACGGGAAAACCGTTTTATACCTGGTAAACGACGAAGAGCGGATACTGGTAGATGATATAAAGCAAGACGGCGACTCCCTTAAAATCAGGCTGCACATTTTTGATGCTGACCTGATCGCGAAAGTGGATGGAGACAAAATGGCCGGACGCTTTGTGCGCAACGACCTGGATTACCGCTACTCTTTGCCGTTTACAGCAGCGCATGGCAACAAAAACAGGTTTGAGGCAAACCCCGCTCCTGCTACTTTTAACTTTGATGGCAAATGGGAAGTTGTGTTTACTGACAAGGATGGCAAAAGCTATAACTCCATTGGTGTGTTTGCACAAAAAGACAACTACGCCACCGGCACTTTTTTAACAGAAACCGGAGATTACCGCTACCTGGAAGGCCAGGTGGCCGGCAACGAGCTTAAGCTTTCTACTTTTGATGGCAACCACGCTTACCTGTTTACAGCTACCCCAGCAGGCGACAGCATACTAAGCGGCAATTTCTACTCAGGCATGGACTATATCGAAACCTGGACCGCAAAGCGTAATGCAGACGCCCAATTAGCAAGTGCCGATACCTTAACTTACCTGAAGCCAGGCTATGAAACACTCAACTTCACGTTCCCGAACCTGGAGGGCAAGCCTGTTTCGCTTACCGACGATAAGTATAAAGGCAAAGTTGTTATTGTTCAGTTAGTGGGATCCTGGTGCCCTAACTGCATGGACGAAACTAAGTTTTTGGCACCCTACTACGACAAGAACAAGGACCGTGGCTTAGAGATAATCGGCCTTGGGTTTGAGCGCAGCCCTGAGTTTGAAAAAGCAGCACCGCGCCTACAGAAAATGCAGGAGCGCCTGAATGTGAATTATGACCTGTTAGTAGCCGGCACATCAGATAAAAAAGCCGCTGCCAAGGCACTACCGGCACTAAACCATGTACTCTCTTTCCCTACCACCATCTTCATTGGCCGCGACGGCAAAGTGCGCAAGATACACACCGGCTTCTCTGGGCCTGGCACAGGTAAGTACTACGAAGAATGGGTAACTGACTTCAACAAAACCATGGAACAGTTGCTGGCAGAGAAGTAATTCGCTAGCCTTAAAGTATAAAAAGCGAAGGCCGTTACTGCAATAGTAGCGGCCTTCGCTTTTTGCTAAAGTAGCCAACCACCCCCAGCCCCTTCTTGCCTAAGGCGGAGTGTTTATACTTGTTATATTTACTTGGCTCACTATAGCTGCTGTTCTACTATTTTGTCATCCTGTAAAGATCGCGGTAAAAGGGAGGTTAAGCCAAAGCGACAGAGTTTATACTATTGCAACAGTAATGCCAATACTCCCTGCTTTTTATAAGGCGGAGGGGTGGTTGGATACACGCAACTGGAGTTATGCTACATTTTCTGCAGGCTTACACATCCTGATCACTCTGAATGCACCTCCCAAAGCAGCCGGCTCATTTAGCTCCACTTTTAAAGAAGTATGGCTTACTATACTGCCGATGCTACGGTTAATGTCGGAAAACAGCGTGCTGGCTAGCTGGTTAAACAACCGGCGAAGTATAGACGGTTGTTGTCCGTCGGGCAAGAATTTATCGAATACCATTGCAGTACCGCCGGGCTTTAGCACCCGCTCCACCTCTTTTATACACGCCACAGGATCTGGGATAACCGCAAGTATAAGGTGAAGTATAACCGCATCGAGACTGTTGTCGGCAAAATCGAGTTGCTGCCCGTTCATAACCTGTGCATGTACAGGCATGCCAAGTTCATCAGCACGTTGTTTCAGTTTGCTTATCATGCCTGGCGTGATGTCGATGGCAGTTAGGTTGGTGTATCCCTTCAGGTAAGGCAGATCTAAGCCGGTACCGGCGCCAAGTATAAGTATGGCATCCGTGGGTTTGGCAGCCAGCAGTTCTACAGAACGCTTCCTATACTTCCGGAAAATACGATCTGCTATAAGATCGTAAACAGGCAAGTATAACGTATAGCGCAGGCGGTTCCAGGTGTTAGTGTTCAGGCTCATTTTTTCATAGGTTTATTTTGCATGCACAAAGCTAGCTAGGGCACCTATACTACCTGTTACAAAATTTCGGTTGAGATTTACAAATTTGCCTGAGTCAGGATTTACAAGATGGGTTTGAATGACGGGATTTATACTTTCTTAGTTCTGAAGCACATACCCTTCCGGCTTTGGTGCGCACTTATTTTATCAGAGTATAAGACCTTAATTCCCCACCTCTGTTACACCATAAATAGCTGCCACAAAACTCAGTACTATCATTCCTCCGAAAGAAATCCAGAACAGCTTTACATAAAGCATTACCTTGTTTTACAACCTATTGGCTTCTAAATCTTCGAAGTCTTTGAACTTGATGTAAACAGGAAAAAATATGGCAGGATTACCAAAGAAAAGAAGTGGGTTAAAGAATAAGTGCAGAAACTTAGCCTCTGCTAATTCAGGATCAAGCCTCCGACGTAACTGAAAATGGAAAAAGGCTTTACTATATAAAAGAACTGTAGCTAGTACAATTAAGGAAAGTAAGCTATAACTATAAAGCAATTTCATTTATAAGCCTACTTCTCCCGCTCTATAGTATAAGCAATGAGGTACTCTAACGAACGGCGCGATGGGGAATCGGGGAAAGTATGCAGTATGGCCAGGGCTTCGGCATGGTACTGGTTCATCACCTGTATAGTATAGTCAATACCGCCGGACTGCTTCACGAAATCAATTACCTGCTGCACGCGCTTGTTGTCGCCGTTGTTGTTTTTCACATTGTAGATAACGCGGCGCTTTGTCAGCCAGTCCGCTTCGCGCAGAGCGTGTATCAGCGGCAAAGTCATTTTCTTTTCTTTGATGTCGATGCCCACAGGCTTGCCGATTTCGGCGGTACCGTAATCGAACAGGTCATCTTTTATCTGGAAAGCGATACCAACCTTTTCGCCGAACAAACGGGCTTTCTCAACTTCTTCTTTGCAGGCACCTGCAGAGGCTGCCCCTACTGCACAGCAAGAGGCAATAAGCGAGGCTGTTTTCTGACGGATAATGTCAAAGTATACTTCCTCTGTTATATCCAGGCGACGAGCCTTTTCGATTTGCAGCAGCTCGCCCTCACTCATCTCCTTCACCGCATTCGATACGATCTTGAGCAGTTCGTAATCGTCGTTTTGCAGCGACAGCAGCAAGCCCTTAGACAGCAAATAGTCACCAACAAGTACGGCAATCTTATTTTTCCAGAGGGCGTTTACAGAGAAGAAGCCACGGCGGTAATTGGCGTCGTCCACCACATCGTCGTGTACCAGCGTTGCCGTGTGCAGCAACTCTATCAGCGCAGCGCCTCGGTAAGTAGGTTCGTCAATAGTTTGCCGGAAAAGTTTGGCTGTGAAGAACACGAACATGGGGCGCATCTGCTTGCCTTTGCGCTTTACAATGTAGCTCATTATTCGATCAAGAAGCAAAACCCTCGTTTTCATTGAGGCTCTAAACTTCTTCTCGAACAGCTCCATTTCAGGCGCAATGGGCGCTTGTATATCCTTTAGGCTGATGCTCATGTGTTAAGTTTGCAATATTACTGCCTCTTGGGGTGCTTTCCAAACGTGTATTAGCAAAACAGCGTTTTATATTATTAATTGTTAAATTGCTGAATTGTCGGATTACGTTAAACAGCATGTGTTTAGGTTGGCACGCACCTGCCCCATCACAGAAACCAAAATTACTTTTATCCGAAACATGGTTTCTCAGGTATGGCGCATCAGCCGCAAAACAGTTTAAAGACAACAGGTAAATAAAGAAGTAGTATGAAAGTTGATTTTGTAGTATACCCCCCGCATGGCCGGCCTTTTACTGCCGATGCCACCTTTAAGGAAAACGGAGAGCCGAAACCCGTTGTAATTTTCACGCATGGTTTTAAGGGCTTTAAGGATTGGGGCCACTTTAATTTGCTGGCACGCTACTACGAATCGCAGGGCTTTGCATTCGTAAAATTTAACTTCGCCTACAACGGCACCTCGGTAGAGGATTATGCTGACCTGCACGACATGGAAGCCTTTGGCCAGAACAATTTTAGCCTGGAGCTGGACGACATGCAGGCGCTGATTGACCTGCTGCACGACCCACAGGGGCCTCTTAACCAAAACGAACTGGACCTTAACCGAATTTACCTGGTAGGGCACAGCCGAGGCGGCGGTGCTGTTATACTTAAAGCGGCAGAAGAGCCTCGTGTAAAAGCGATGGCTACCTGGGCTGCCGTAAGCCAGTACGACAACCGCTGGGAAGAACTGCAAATGGAAGCCTGGAAGCAAGAAGGTGTGCAATGGGTACTTAACGGACGCACCGGCCAGAAAATGCCGCTTTACTACCAGATCGTGGAAGACTTTGAAAAGAACCGCCATCGCCTCGATATCCCAAACGTGATTTTGAACATGCGCCAGCCCCTGTTGCTTATACACGGCGAGGAAGATGAAACGCTGCCAATCCAAATGGCCCACAACCTGAAACGCTGGAAACCGGATGCAGAGTTAAACTTGTTGCCGCAGGCCGATCACTCTTTTGGAGGAAGCCATCCGTACGAGGCAGAAGAGTTACCCGCCGCAGCCAAAGCCGCCGCTGACTTAACCATCGATTTTTTCAGGAAGCATGCCTAAGCTATACTTACTGCTGGGCGGCAACCTCGGCAACCGGACTTTATACTTGCAGCAAGCCCGCGAAAGTATAAACCAGCGTGTGGGAAGTATAACCCATACTTCTAAAGTATACGAAACAGCTGCCTGGGGTAAAACCGACCAGCCCACTTTCCTGAACCAGGTACTGGAAGTAGAATCCATGCTTTCGCCGGAGCAAGTACTGCAAAGTATAAATACTATCGAGCATGAGTTAGGCCGCATCCGCCAGGAGCATTGGGGTGCCCGCGTAATTGATATCGATATACTTTTTTACGATGACCTGGTGCAGCAAACACAACGTTTAACTATACCGCACCCGCAACTGCATCTGCGCCGGTTCACACTTATGCCCTTAGTTGAGATTGCGCCAGATCTGGTGCACCCGGTTCTGGGCCAAAGTATAAAACAGTTGCTGGAAGGTTGCCCGGATAAACTGGAGGTGAAAGTTTATGAAGAAGCCGCTCCTTAGGAGGCTGTTTACCTAAAATGCCTACCGCCAGTTTTAACTCAGCGGTAAAGGTGGTTTAGTATGGCAGCCAGTTCGCAACTGGCTAATCATCCGCGGACAAAACATTCGCCAATTATAAACCGGCCTCATATACAGCTGCAAGTTGTGCAGGCTCTAAGCTTGCAGCAGGGGAAGACGACAAGCCGTTTGCTTTACTGTGCAGTTATTTCAGTATAGTTTTCAGGTTTGTAACAGTCTGCATTTAAGTATAAACTGAGGTAAGCATTTGTTCTAGTCCACTCAGCTTCACTTTTTTCTCGCCTCACATACCTTTTAGCAGGAGAAATGGCACCAGAGATACTAAGGAAATAATCCTTTGGATTTTGCTGCTTACTTTCAAGCCATTGGAGCGTAACAGCCACCTCTTCCATACCTTCCAGTACAATGTTATACTTTTGCAGATCGACTGTAACCCAACCGCGCTGTTTATCTGCCAACTCAAAAATGATATCCTCTTTTAGTATACTTTCACCAGGAATGTTATCTACAACTGTATAAAAATTAAGCCTTAGCTTAACCATGGCAAAGGGATTGTGATTGATGTAGATGTTGAAATCATTTGCATAACATGCTTTGTCATTCAGCTTTATGATGTTGCCCAGCTCCCGGCCAAGTTTGTCATCAACTTTATCATACAGATTAAAGAAAGCAGTAGATGTAAGATACTCCCTGTCGTTTTTGCCCAGCACTTTTTTCTTCAGCTTCCGGGGTTTTATACTTACTTCTGCTATAGGTATACTTTTCTGTTTCAGCTTAACCAGGTAAGGTTTGGCGGCATACATATTAATTTGCAGTTCTGTACTTTCATACCCTACGCATGACACAACTATACTTCCGTTAAGTGGCAGGTCTTTGGTATTGGCTGTGAAAGAGAACTCCCCTGAAGCGTTGGCAACCGTACCAAGCTCTTTTCCGGCAACCCCTATGTTGGCATATGGTACAGGCTGCTGTGTTGTAGCATCTAAAACTTTACCTGCAATTTTTATTGCTTGCGCGAAAGTATGGCTAGTATTCAGGAGAAAGGCGATGGCAAAAAGCCAGAAATGCTTGTAGTGCATAGTTTGTTTTCAGGAATAGGCTCAAAGTATAAACTGAGATTGGGGGCAAATATTGTAGAATAACTATACTTTAAGCTAAAGTTGTTTCCTTTAAATAATATTGACACCTGATTATTCCCTAGAAACCAAAATACTAATTTTACGAGCAATTGAAAACCAATCTGTTACAAAACAAGTATGAATAAGTGGTTAGATAAAAGAAATAGCCCACCTGAGCCTTCAGGTGGGCTATTTCTTTTATCTTTTAGCCTGCATGCTGTCTTTTCGAACCCTGTGAGAAATCTGCATGCTTTCCTAATCCCGCAACGTTTCAAATTTCTCACAGGGTTCGAAAAGACAAGAATCTATCTACGCCAAAGCAAAACATATCTTCAAATAAATCCTACGCTTACTCCTCTTCCTCTGTGTTAGCCTGCATGGCAAGCAGGTTATGTGCGCCTTTTAGCACAATGCCTTCTGAAGTTTTCAGATTTTCAGGTAACGTAACTTCCACCAGCTCCTTGTTCTTAACACCTGTTTTTACCTGCACACGCCTAAACTCACCTTCACCTGATCTAACATAGATGTAGGACTTACCTTCGAACTGCACAATGGCTGTTTCAGGTAGCGCTGTTACGTTGCGTTGTGCAGTTTCTACGGTAGCAGTCACAAACATTCCGGGCATCAGCTTCATATCTGTCTGTTCCAGGTGGGCATGTACCGGTATTACTTTAGAACCCGCTACACTTTTACCTATCAGGGCAATCTCAGCAGTTCTGTCCTGAGAATCATTTGCTAAGCGATAGGTAACTTTCTGGCCCGGGCTCAGCAGGTTCACATCGCGTTCATATGCGTTCAGTTCCAGGTGCAGGTCATCTATATTCAATAACTCAAACAATACATCACTAGGGTTTACCATACTTCCCACGTTGGCATTCACGTTTTGCACAAAGCCATTAATCGGCGAAACAACAGTTATACTTCTGCTTATGTTGGAGCTGCTCAGTCTGTCCGGGTTAATGTTGATCATAAGTAGCTTTTGCCTTAAAGCTGCCTGGCTGTTACGAAGCATCTGCATCTCGGCCTGCACCTGCTGAAAGTTTTTCAGGGCGCTTACCTTTTCCTCCGTCAGTTCTTTCTGGCGGTTATACTCCAGCTGAGCATACTCAATTTTAGCTTTTGTATCGAGGTAGTCCTGCTGTAGTTGTATGTAGTCAGGGTGTTCCAGTACAGCCAATACCTGCCCTTTTTTAACCTTGGCTCCCGGCAGCAAACTTGTATGCTTTAAAAAGCCGCCATAAGGCACCGAAACATGCACCATACCTGCCGGCGGCACATCTACCTCACCAGACAGACGCAAAGTTGCCCCCATACTTACCTCCTGTACCTTGCCCAACACTACACCCGTATTTTGCAGTTGCTGCGCTGTAAGCAGCACTAATTCTGGATTAGTAGCTTCTGCGGTTTCGGCTGTTGCTGTAACTTCTTTTGTGGCCGGCTCTGAGCAGCCATTCAGCAGCAGTACACCTGCTACAAGTATGATTTTATAGTTGTTCATGATTATTTTCCTCCGAGGTAGTTAAGTTGATAGATGGCCAGCTGGTACTCCAGCAGCAGTTGCAGGTAGTTTTGCTGCACACGCAGTTGTTGGTCAGCGGCCTGCAGGTAGTTCAGGTAACCGGCTTCGCCGCTTCGGTAGGCTTTGTCGGCTTGCGTTATGCCTAGTTTTGCATTGGGCAGCACCTTCTGCTGATAAAAGTCGAGGCTCTTTGCCAGTCGTTCGTAATTGGCAAGGGCTGCATTCCAGTCATTTTCCAGTTGTGCCTGTTGATTCTTTAGCTCGGCCTCGGCCATCTGCTTATTTATACTTGCGGCTTTCACTCGCGCCTGCTGTGCCCCAAATACCAATGGCACCGATACACCAGCCTCAAAGCCGGAAAAGCGGTCAGATTTAGTATAAGTCCTGGTTTCTCCATTTACTTCCATTGTACCGGCAAAAGATTGGTTGAAGTAGCCAAAAGTCAGATCCGGGGCTAGTTTGTTTTTCTCCAGTTGTTTTTCACGCTCCGCTACATTTACCTGCTGTTGGTATACTTTCAGGTAGGGGTGGTTTAGGCTGTCGAGCAGTTGCTGGGTTGCTGCTGTTGCTGGTTGCAGTCTTTCAGGCATAATGGACAAGGGTTGAGGGGCCTGCACCAATGCGTTTAATCTTGCCTGTTCTGCAGCAATGGCAGCGTCGTTCTGGCGCAGGCGATCAGCAATTTCCAACCGTTGCGTTTCGGCGGTTGTTTTCTCCAGTATGCCGCTCTCCCCTGTCCGGAGCTTAACCTCTGCCGCATGCTCCAGCGTTTTAAAAATGCTGTCCTGGCGCTGCAGCAGGTGGGTTACCTCGTGTAAGTATGACAGGCGGCTATATACCTGCTGCACCTGGTAATCCAAGTCCCGCTGCTGAAGCTGCAGCTGGCGCATACTTAGCTCCTTCTGCTCGCTTAATAGTTTGCCCTGCGCCCCCCAAACCGTCGGAAAAGGTATACTCTGGCGCACATCCACCCGGTTATCTGTTAGCGGCGTATTCAGTTGGCCCTGCGAGTAGGTCACATCTGTCTTTGGCAAATCTACCGCTGTTTTCTTCATGGCTCCGCGCATCTCCACATTCAGCTCTCCTTTCCGGATAAGCTGATTGTTCTCGCGGGCAAGCTGCTGTACCTGCTCCAGGCTCATTGGCTGTGGTTGCGGTGCCTGGGCAAAGGCTGCAAACGGAGTTAAAAGTATAAGCAATGTTGCTGCTACTTTAGCCGGCTTGAGCTTTCTTAAACCTGTTTCGGAGAAGTAGTAAATAATGGGCAGCACCACCAGCGTCAACAGCGTAGCGGATACCAGGCCACCAATTACCACCGTGGCCAAGGGCTTCTGCACCTCCGCACCTGCCGAGTTAGAAAGCGCCATCGGCAGGAAACCAAGCGAGGCTACCGTAGCCGTCATGATAATGGGCCTTAAGCGGGCAGCTGTACCTTTGCGGATAATCTCTTCGATGTCTTTCAGGCCGCCCTCCTTTAGCTGGTTAAAGTGCCCGATCATCACGATGCCATTTAATACTGCCACACCAAAAAGGGCAATAAAGCCTACTCCTGCGGATATACTGAACGGCATATCGCGAAGCAGCAATGCAAACACACCACCAATAGCCGAAAGCGGAATGGCCGTGAAAATGATAATGGACTGCTTCACAGATTTAAAGGCAAAAAACAGCAAGGTAAAGATCAGCAGCAATGCCAGCGGCACAGCTACTGAAAGTCTGTTAGTTGCCTCGATCAGGTTCTGGAACTGGCCGCCATAAGTAACCGAATAACCAGCTGGTAAATGCAGCTCATTATCTACCTTGGTCTGTATCTCGTTCACTATACTTTGCACGTCGCGGTTGCGCACGTTAAAGCCAACTGAAATCCTGCGGCGAGTACCATCGCGCTGTATCTGGTTCGGCCCGTCCTTCATCTCTACTGTGGCCAGCTGGTTCAGCGGAATCTGGTAACCGGCTGCGTTGCTCACGAAAAGATTCTCTACATCGGTAATGTCGCGGCGGTTCTGCTTGTCCAGGCGCACCACCAGGTCGAAACGCTTTTCACCTTCGTATACTTGCCCTGCTTCTTCGCCGGCAAAAGCAGCGGTAATGGTTCGGTTTACCACGTTTATACTTAGGCCGTAACGTGCCAGCATCTCGCGGTTATACTCCACCATGATCTGCGGCAGACCTGTCATTTTCTCGATGTATAAATCCTCGGCACCTTCTACTGGTTGCACCAAATTGCCAAGCTTTTCAGCATAGATCGCCAGCGAGTCCAGGTCTTCTCCGTAGATCTTCACTACCACATCCTGGCGTGCGCCGGTCATTAGTTCGTTAAAGCGCATCTGTATCGGCTGCTGCACCCCAAAAGAAGCTTGCGGCAGGTGCTCGTGAAGTATAGCCGACATTTTATCGGCCAGTTCTTCGCGGCTGCTTGCGCTGGTCCACTCGTCCTTATCCTTCAGTACAACGATCATATCGCCCAGTTCCACAGGGTTAGGCTCTGTAGGCACTTCTGCCGATCCGATTTTGGTAACCACTTTCTCCACCTCCGGAAACTCCTTTTTAAGTATACCCGAGGCCTTGCTTACCACCTCAATGGTTTCGTTTAATGAGCTGCCGGTAAGTACACGGGTTTCGATGGCAAAGTCGCCTTCGTCCAGGGATGGAATAAACTCACCGCCCATGCGTGTGAACAAGAAGATAGATAAGGTAAACAAGCCAACTGCTATAATTAAAACCAGAGCCTTTGCCTGAAGCGCAAAGTTCAGCAGCGGCTGGTAGGCCCTGTTAATGGCCTTCATAATGCGGTCTGAGATGTTCTCTTTGTGCGTTGTTTTGCGGCTTAACACCACCGAGGCCATCATCGGCACATAAGTAAGCGACAGCAGGAAAGCACCTAGTATGGCAAAGGCAACGGTTTGGGCCATCGGCTTGAACATCTTGCCCTCTATGCCCACCAGCGCAAGTATAGGCAGGTATACTATAAGTATAATGATTTGACCGAACGAGGCAAAGCCCATCATTTTGCTGGCAGAACCATGTACTTCCTCGTCCATTTCTTCACGGCTCAACACTTTTATGCCAACATGGTGATGCTTGCTCATCTGTATTCTATGGATCACACTTTCCACGATGATCACGGCACCGTCCACAATCAAACCAAAGTCCAGCGCACCCAGGCTCATCAGGTTGCCGCTTACGCCAAACACGTTCATCAGCGAGATGGCAAACAGCATCGAGAGCGGAATTACAGAGGCTACCAGTAAGCCTGCCCGCAGATTACCCAGCAGCAGCACCAGCACAAATACTACGATCAGGGCACCCTCAGCCAGGTTTTTTTCTACGGTACTGATGGCACGATTTACAAGTTTGGTACGATCCAGGAACGGTTCAATAACCACTCCTTCCGGCAGCGTTTTCTGAATTTCAGCTATCTTATCTTTTACCGATTGGATCACTTTGGAGGAGTTCTCCCCTTTCAGCATCATCACAATGCCGCCTGCTACTTCGGCACCGTCTTTTACCATGGCACCGTAGCGGATGGCAGATCCTTCGCGCACCTCCGCCACATCACGTATCAGGACAGGAGCACCAGAACGGGCATCTTTTACCACAATGCGGCCAATATCTTCTATACTTTTAACAAGGCCTTCGGTGCGGATAAAGTATGCATTGGGGTCTTTTTCGATGTAGGCGCCACCGGCATTGGCGTTATTGTTTTCCAGCGCATCAAACACCTCGGTTATGGTGATGCCCATGCCCCGGAGCTTATCCGGGTCCAGCGCTACTTCGTACTGCTTCAGGTTGCCGCCAAAGCTGCTTACCTCGGCCACACCGGGCGTACCCAGCAACTGCCGGCGCACAATCCAATCCTGAATGGTGCGCAGTTCGGTCGCATCATACTTGTGTTCGTAGCCTTTTTCGGGGTGCAGTTCGTACTGGTAAATCTCGCCCAGGCCCGTAGAAACGGGAGCTAAAAAGGGAACACCGGCACCAGCTGGTATCTGGTCTTCGGCTTCTTTCAGTTTTTCGGTTATCTGTTGCCTGGCCCAGTATATGTCGGTGTCTTCTTCAAACACCACCGTAACCAACGAGAGGCCAAAGCGGGAAAAAGACCTGATCTCGATGATATCCGGAATGCTGGCTACCGAAAGCTCTACCGGAAAAGAGATAAGCCGCTCTACCTCCTGCGCCCCCAGCGAAGGCGACACCGTGATAACCTGCACCTGGTTATTCGTGATATCAGGCACGGCATCGATGGGCAGTTTGGTCACATTGTAGGCTCCCCAGCAGATAAGTGCCAGGGTCATCAGCCCAATGATTAATTTATTCTTGATGGAAAAATGGATGATCTTACTAAGCATGGTAATGGTATTTAAACCTGATGCGACAGCAACTCTCTACACGCCAAAGTATAAACTCCGGGTAAGAGAAAAGCATATTTTAAATGAAGAAGAACCAGGTTTATACTTTAGAAACAGGCTTTATAACCCATCCATAAAGTATGGCGTGATCAGGCTATCATATAACCAACTGCGGCATTCCAGCTGTAGCTTTATTATAAAGCCAAAGCCCCTGAAACCTGGTTCTGGTAAGTATGAGGTTAGATGAATTGTGGCGGCTGCCAGATAGAGCCATCAAAAAGATTAGACGGCGCTGTATGTAAGTGGTGCGTTAACACAAGAGGCATTTGCTCTATAAAGTCCGTCGGGTGCTGCACCACAGGGGTACTCACAAAATAATCGTAGGCAGAGTTACCCATTTGCTTAAACGGAAGACTGTCATGTTCTCCTGCTGTTTGCTGCTCTGCAGAACAGGCATAGTGCATCTTTAGGAAATCGCTAAAGCTTAGCTGCCAATTGGCACTTTGGCGGTGCTGTTGGTAGTGCTGTAAAAGCGTGGGTATCTTAGAAAGCTCATGCAGGTCAGAGTTAGGCAACAGGGAGCCTATGAAGATGAATACTGTAAAGAAAATGACTCTGCCTTTCAAGGTTGTGCTTAGTTGGTAAAGCAAACTTAAGTAGCCTAAGGGATAAAGGCAAAATTTATTTCAGAACTTTACTGATTACCGGATGCCACTTAGTATAGGTAGCATTTACAAGGCTTTTATACTTTAAAGTGGCGGCCAAGCTTCAAAAGCTTCTTCTTTGCCATCACAGGAAAATCACATAATCCTAAATAATGTACTATTTAAAAACAAAGCATTTAAATAGTACTCAACGTTTTTATCCAGCTTTACATAAAATCCTCATTCGTAGACCGCATGTACCTGCTCTACTTTAAACATGACCACAAATAATTACATATCAGCAACTTAATAAAACAAACACCTTGTTAACATTAGTTTCTGGCTGCAACTTTCAAAATTTAAAAATGACAGCCTTACGTTATATCGCTAAAAAAGTTTTAACTTAAGCAATAAATAAAGCGCTCTATTAGTTTTATCAAATACCTGCATCGTTCTATTACGACACCACAAATTGTGTTTCTATTTAAGTATACACCTTATATCAGATTTGAGCTGTGTTATACTTTACGATGCTGTTGAAGGATCCGCTGTGTCTGCTTAACTGAGGGGCTCCTCAGAAAGTATGTTGAGAAAATACGCTTCCCTTTGTTTCTGCGCCGGGAAGTGTACCTGTTGAAGTGCCGCCTTTACAAGGTAGCCGCGAATTTATTTAACCTAAGTACGCTTAAAAATGATCATCACATCTATACTTACGCTTATCGGAATATTGGGAACGCTTGCCATTGTTGCTTGCTTAAAGCAAATGGAAGACGGCATGGCTGAATTGCAGGAACACATAAACACACCGGTATGCCCTATCTGCCATATACCGCACACAGACCCGCACGAAAAAAAGCTATTCAGAAGCCTAAAGAAAACAACCGGATATTATACCCGCAAAAGAAAAGCCATAAGCAACTACTGCCAGAGGCGCAGAAAGTAGGCTCCTCTGTGGTACTTCAGGGGAAAGTATAACTCATCGGTTCTTGCTGCTTTGCCGCTAAAGGTTGGTTTTACCAGAAGCTTTGCAAACAAAAAGCAGTACTTCTTGCTTTAAAGCTTACCCGCTCCCGAATTAATTTTCATCTAACCAATGATAAGTAAGAAAGTTTATCTTTGCACGATACAAACGAAAGGCGTAACTTAAAAATGATCATTCCCAATAAATTTATTAAGTTGGAGTATAACCCAGCAACAGATGTGCTATGGGTGGAGTGGCCTAATATCGATGAAGAATCTGTTCCTGAACTGCAGTTTATACTAAGCGAGTTGCTGGGTACCATCAGAAACTATGATGTTAAAAAAGTATTAGCCGACTCAACTAAATCTGTTTTATCATTAGCTGACGAGACTTACAATGCCATTGTGGAGCAACTTGTCTTAGACCTCAGGACTACTCGTTTACAAAAGTTTGCCAGACTCACAATTGGCGAAGGAAGCCGCGAAGTAGCTGCCAATAAGGCTGCAGACGCGCTGAAGGATAAGTTTGAAATGCGCAATTTCAATAATTTGAATGATGCCTTAGAGTGGCTCAATTCTTAAGGAACGTATACCTACTTTATCTTTAACAAACTTTGGCATAAGGCCTTGCCGCTCAGAGTTGATGTGCCTGATTAATTAATCACAACTTTGGATTCAAAAAAGCGAGGCGTTGGTTTACCAGCGCCTCGCTTTTTTTAGGACTAAAAACATAGAACCAGAATTAACCTGTACTTTATACTTTTACCTGGCAACTATATCAATTTAACTCCAGAACCTCTGCCACTTCCACGGTTGCTAACGAGCTGGAAATAGGTGTTTGCTGGTTACCTCCTATCACGTATAGCTTACCATCAACTACATGGCTTGCTGCATGCCTGCGCCCAGTAATATTAGTTTGTAGTGGAGTTAGCGTAAAGGTGTTCACATCAAAACAGGCAAGCAGTTTCTGGTTAGTATAATCGCCTACAATATAAATTTTTGAACCGCTAACAGCAATGGAGTTTGCAGACACGCCAACGGGCATGTCCCCGATGTGCGACCAGGTGTTCTGCTGAATGTCATACTTGTCTATTCTGCGGGATTGCTTGCCATTGAAGCCGCCAAACACATACAGGTTACCATCCACGATGGCACCTTTCGTTTCTTTTGCCTCAGGCATACTAGCCAATTCCGTCCATAAATTGGTGGCAGGGTCAAACTTAAAAAGTTTATCAGAATAGCTTCCGGAAGTATTTAGAGCACCTCCAAAAGTATAAATCATATCGTCCCAAACACTTATGCCACTACTTGCAACGGGTAAGGGGTTATTTTCGGCAAGCTGTTGTATGGCGCCGGTTTGCAGGTTAACCATCTCCACCTTCTTATTCAGGTGGTTGTGTGCGTCGTAACCGTTAAACACATACAGGCTGCCCCCTGCAATTGCAGCTGATGCAAATCTTTTAGCTATGCTTTTAGCAGTTAATACAGACCAGGTATTGCGAGCGAAATCATACTTTTCTATTTCAGAGGTGGCCCCTGATGTTTTAGAATAGCCATTGGCTACATAAATAAAACTGGTATCGGCTGCACTTGCAATGGCACCGCGTGCAGACTTCATAGGTGCTGCAGGTTCAAATTTAAGCTGGGCAAACACCCCTGTACTTATCAGCACGAATGCCAGGAAAAGTAAACTGTACTTCATTTAATTTAAATTAATTTGATAGATTTCCTGCTGCCATGCTATGTAATAGTGCTGTTTTGCACCCGAGAAAGCCTCATAAAGAGCAGGCAAACTAAGCCCCTACTCCGTTTATGGCAGGAACAACTATACAAATGTAGCACAGGCGTGGGCCACTATCAAGCACAAGCCTTCCCTATTGGCCTTGCCGTTCAGCAAATCCAATAGGGAAGGCTTGTGTGTTTATAATAGTGCTAGCTACGTGTTTGCTCTAGCGTTACCAGGTCCAGCACTTCTGAAGTCCAGGCTCTTACTTCTTTTAAAAGCAATTCATCGTCTGCCAGCGACTGCCCGTAAGACGGAATCATTTGTTTCAGTTTTGTTTGCCACTCCTCTGTGCTCACTTTAGCATTAAAGCATTTATGCAACAAGCCAAGCATGATAGATACTGCCGTGGATGCTCCCGGAGAGGCTCCCAATAATGCTGCCAGCGAACCATCTTCTGCGCTTACTACCTCTGTGCCAAACTCTAGCACACCAATTTGGTCCGGGTCCTTTTTAATTACCTGCACACGCTTGCCCGCATGCTCCAGCACCCAATCCTCAGGCTTGGCCTCGGGTACATAATCTCGTAAGGCGATCATTCTGTCGGCTGGCGATTGCCGCACCTGGTTAATAAGGTACTTGGTAAGCGGTATGTTTTTGATCCCTGCCGCCACCATAGGCCGCAGGTTGTTTACTTTTACAGATAGCGGGAGGTCCAGCAATGAGCCTTGCTTCAGAAACCGTGTGGTAAAACCGGCATAGGGGCCAAAAAGCAATTCTCTTTTTTCGTTGATAAAGCGCGTATCCAGGTGTGGCACAGACATCGGTGGCGACCCTACGGCTGCTTTACCGTATACTTTTGCGTGGTGCTGTTCGATAACTTTGGGGTTGATACATTTAAGCCATTGGCCACTTACCGGGAAACCACCATACCCTTTGCCCTCCGGTATACCGGATTTCATAAGTAAAGGAAGTGCACCACCTCCGGCACCAATAAACACAAAGCCAGCGTAAACTTTTTTCTTCTCGCCTGTAGCTACATTTCTAATTTTTAAACGCCACCTTGCGTCACTTTTCTGCCGCAGCTTACGCACCTCATGCCCAAAGTACATCGATACCCCCGGCTGCTGCTGCAGGTAGCTAAACATACTTCTTGTAAGGGCTCCGAAGTTTACATCTGTACCGATCGGCATGTAAGTGGCAGCCATTTTTTCCTGTGCGTTCCGGCCATTCATCACAAGGGGCATCCATTGCTTTAGCTGCTCCGGATCTTCAGAGTACAGCATTCCCTTAAACAGGTGGCACTCCTGCAGCGCTTCGTATCGCTTCCGTAAAAAAGACACGTTATTCTCTCCCCACACAAAACTCATGTGCGGTATACTTTTAATAAAATTCAACGGAAGCTTTACCAGGTCGTTACCCACCAGGTAAGCCCACAACTGCCGCGACACATCAAAAGACTCCGCAATCCGGACAGCTTTAGAGACATCAATTTTGCCGTTAGGCAGCTCAGGAGTATAATTAAGTTCACAAAAGGCAGCGTGCCCTGTACCAGCATTGTTCCAGGCATCCGAACTCTCGGCCGCTGCCTTATCCAGCCTTTCGTAAATCTCGATTGTAAGGTCGGGTTCCAGTTGCTTTAGTAGCACCCCAAGTGTCGCGCTCATTATGCCGGCACCAATTAAAACAACATCAGGGCCACTATGATTAAGGTTCTTTTTTATAAACATGATCTAGTTCACTTTAATTTAGCATTGCTGCTACCCAAAAACAGGTTTGGCGGCAGCAATCGATATACAGTACAGTAGTATACTTACTTGCCAGCTACAGGGCTACAAAAAAGGCATTCTTATTAAGGCTTTATTAAAACAGAAGGCAAAGAATCAGGCCAGATTTTATTTGCAGAAGCTTGTATCACTGCAAATAATCACGTTCCGATTTATACTTTGCGGGCTGCTTAAGCAGCAGCAGAAGAAGCGCTTTACGCCTCTCAAGTATGAAAATACCTTTGGCAACTGTGGCCCATAAAAAAAGGGAATGATGGCAAAATTGCCAACGCTCCCTATACATACTTACACGGTTGTGAGCTAATCATCCTTCTAACCGGAGTTAGTCCTTTTATCCGTTTAATCGTTTGTAGTTTTGTGTCTGCTCAGGCGTTTGCTTGCTTACTCTGAAATAAAGAAAGCGCATCTTGATTGCCTTGCTGGTGCGCCAGGTCTACTGCAGTATAGCCGCGTACATCCCTGACAGTTGTATCGGCACCATACTTCAGAAGTAATTTCACGAGTTCGTTGCGGCCAAATAGTGTTGCAAACATAAGTGCGGTACCCCCGTTGCCATTTTGGGCATTAAGCTCTGCCCCATGCGCTATCAACAACTCCGCTATTTCAGGGTAGCCTTTAAAACTTACGCCCATTAAAGCTGTGTTGCCGCCGCTATCCTGCGCATTTGGATCAGCGCCAGCCTCTAACAGCAAACGTGTAGCCTCCAGGTGGCCATCATAGCTGGCAATAGTTAAGGGCGTAAAGCCTCTGCCATTGGTTATGCCAAGATCTGCCCCCTCGGCAATTCTTTGTTTCAGGTAATCCGTATCTCCGTTTCTGGCGGCGTCAAAAAGCAGGTGCTCTGGGCTTGTCGAGTAAAAGGTCATGATTCGGGTGCTTTAGGTTAGGTTCTGCATTTGTTACGAATTAACGTCCTAAATGGCTGCTAAAATTTTTCATCTTTTGTTTAACCCGCGCGGCCATACCTTAAGTGCTCAACCGTTTAGCCTCTTGTGCCCGAAGCTCACTTCTCTTCGCGTACTTTAAACGTATAGATGGTCGTCTCCTGGTACCTTTCTCCTGGTTGTAGGATAGTTGATGGAAAATTGGGCTGGTTTGGGGAATCAGGAAAGTGTTGGGCTTCTAGGCACAAGCCGGCGTAGCGTTTATACTTTATCCCGCTTTTTCCTGTTAAGTCTCCTTTTAAGTGATAGCCCGTGTAAAGCTGTATCCCCGGCTGGGTAGTATGTACTTCCAATACACGGCCTGTGCTTGCCTCATACACCGTTGCAGCATGCGTCAGGTTATTTCCGCCATTATTTATCACATAGTTTAAGTCGTAGCCGTACCCTTGTAAGTTGTTAATGCGCGCACCAACAGGATGCGGCGTGGTAAAATCATAGGGTGTGCCTTTAACAGGTATAAACTCACCTGTCGGGATGAGCAAGCTATCTGTGGCTGTATACGTATCTGCGTTTAGCTGCACGATGTGTTTAAGGATATCCGGCTCCTGGCCTGCACTTAAATTAAAATAACTGTGGTTTGTCAGGTTTACAGGCGTTGCCATGTCGGTAGTCGCCTCATAGTTTATCTTTAAGGCATTACCCTCTGTCAGATAATAAGTTACTGCAACTGCCAGGTTGCCCGGGTATCCCTCTTCCAGGTGCTGGCTCTTATAGGTTAGCCTAACAGCATTTTGTTTCGGGAGTGCTTCGGCCTGCCATACTACTCTATCAAACCCAATATTGCCGCCATGCAAGTGGTTGGGCGCATCGTTTTTAGCCAGCGTATATTCATTGCCGGCAAGCGTAAATTTTCCGTTGGCAATGCGGTTGGCAAAACGGCCTATAATACCTCCAATATGAGGTTCGTTAGGGATGTAGCCGCTCACATCCTTAAAGCCCAAAGCCACGTCTCCGTATTTTCCATACTTATCCGGTGTAATAATTGAGGTAACAATAGCGCCATAATTCGTGAGTTGCACCTGCATGCCTTTGGCGTTTTTCAATGTATAAAGCCATACTTTTTCGCCTGTTGGTGCCGTGCCGAAGGGTTCTTTCTGAATGCTCATTTCTGTTTGTCCTGATGTTTCTGATGCGTTTTTGTAATTGCTGCCGCAGCCACTAAAGCTCCCCGAAAGTAGAAGCAAGGCAATAACCCAAAAGATGTATCTTCCCATAGCTTATTTTGTACAAGGCTATACTATTAACGGATACCAGGCTAACAGGTGGCATTGCAAAGGCGCTTGCATTTACTTGCTCAATTTAATTGCCTGTAGCCTCACCTCATGCGTCAATCGCTATATCTTGTGTTTTGGTTACAGAAGCTAGCCGTATTCCAGGTACAAAAAAGGTATGGCCGAAGCCAATCCTGCACAGATCAACTTCGGCCATACTTTTGTGTACTTTTTATACTTACTCTACTTTTAATTCATCAGCAAAAAGCCAGGTTTTCTGTCCTGCAGACGGGTATTTCTTCGGACTAACGCCCACGTTAACAGCTTTTATTTTCACGAACCTGGCCTTGGTAGCAGGTATGGCCGCTCCAAACTCACGGGTAAGTATGCCTTCTTGTGCAGTAGGGTCTGGGTTAGAGATAACTTTAACTGTTTTATAGTTTTTGCCGTCTTCTGAAACTGCATACTCTATTTGCTTCGGCAGGAAAATACGGTAACCGATGTTCTGCATAAAGGAGGAGCTGATTTTAGTTACCGGTTTCACTTCTTCCAGGTCCAGCACCACTTCCATATCCGTTCCTAAAAAGCCTGTCCAATGGCCGTCAGTTTGGTCCGTAGATCCCTTCAAGCCATCAATCAACTTAGCTTTATTCGCGTAGCTGGCGTGTGCGGGCGTACTCAAGTTAACCGACTTTGAAAAGGCTTTATGAGCATCAAAAGTTTTAGTGCTTACCTTTCCTATCTGCTTTCCATCAACAAAAGAGGCTGCCTTTATTGTGGCTGTTTCATTTAGTGTAAGAGGTTTAGTATAAACAGGCGATGCCGTGGTTGGCTCAGATCCATCAAGCGTATAATGTATTTTGGTATTGGCTGCCTCGTTCATAAAGCTCACCAGCACGCTTGAATTTGCTGTATCTACCTGCAGGTTTTGCCTTACGTTAAATGCACTTTTCGCATAGTTTATCCCCATGGCATCGTATCGTTTATACTGCTGCTGCATGCGGTTTTTAAAACTATCCCACTCTTTTTTCCCAGCCGGTGTCCATAGCACCTCCGATAAAGCGGCCATGCGGGGCATTACCATGTACTCTATATGCGAGAATGTGGAGATGTACTCTGTCCAGAGGTTGGCTTGTGCTCCAAGTATGTACTTGCTCTCTTCTGCTGACAGCTCTGCCGGCATTGGTTCGAAGTTGTATACTTTCTCAAGAGGGTTGTAACCGTGAATAGAAATCGGCTCCAGTTCACGCTCTCCCTGGTAGTAGTCAAAGTATAAAGGGGTGCCTGGCGTCATCACCACGTTATGCTTTGCTTTTGCTGCCGCAATGCCGCCTTTTGTGCCGCGCCACGACATAACATATGCATTTGGCGCAAGTCCGCCTTCCAGTATTTCGTCCCATCCAATGATAATGCGGCCATGCTTGTTAACAAACTTCTCCATGCGCTGCACAAAGTAGCTTTGCAGCTCATACTCATCCTTCAGGCCTTCGTCAGCTATGCGCTTCTGGCATTTAGGGCATACTTTCCAACGGGTTTTCGGGGCTTCGTCTCCACCCACGTGAATAATTTTACTCGGGAAAAGCTCCATCACCTCAGTAAGCACATCCTCCAGGAAAGCGAAGGTCTGCTCGTTGCCTGCGCAGAAAATATCAGGGAAAATACCCCATTTAGCCTCTACGCTGTGCGGCCCGCCAGTACATGACAATTCCGGATAAGCCGTTAATGCCGCAAGCGCGTGGCCAGGCATTTCTATCTCGGGCACCACATTTATGTAGCGTTCCTGGGCATACTTTACAACCTCTTTGATTTGCTCCTGGGTATAAAAACCACCGTGGCGTTCGTTCTTAAAGGTCTGTGGCAGGTCCCAGTAATGGCCAATCAGGGTGCTGTCGCGCCATGCGCCCACTTCCGTCAGTTTCGGATGCTTCTTGATCTGGATGCGCCAGCCCTGGTCGTCGGTCAGGTGCCAGTGAAAAGTGTTAAACTTGTGCATCGCCAGGTAATCGATGTATCTTTTTACATCTTCTACCGGGTAAAAATGACGCACAACATCCAGGTGCATGCCACGCCACTCGTATACAGGTTTATCTACTATACTTAAAGCCGGTATTGTTACAGCAGCAGCAGTTGCCTTGGCTGGCATTAACTGACGCATGGTTTGCGTACCCAGAAAAATACCGTTGGCCTTGTTGGCAGCTAGTGTAATGCGTGAGGGTTTTACTTGCAGCGTATAGCCTTCTGCACCCAAGGTGTCGCTGGCACCTTGCAGCGTGAGGTATATCAGGTTTTTAGCTTTGCTTTTAGGGCTTTTTTGCTCTAGCGCCGGCAGCACGCCTGTAACTTTCTGTATTTGCTGTGCCAGCCCTTGTCCTATTTTTTTCAGCTCATCATTTTTGCCATCCACATAAATCCTGGTGTCTTTGGTGATGGCAAAGCTGCCTTGCTGCATGGTTAGCTGCACCGGCTCCGGAATAAGCGAAACAGTTTGTGCAGTAGCAAAGGGTAAGGTAGCAAATGTAGCGGCAATGCTTAGGGCAAAGGCAACTAGTTTGGTTCTGATGCTCATACTTTTATACTGTAAGGGTGCTGCTCTTATCGTTTCAGAAAGATAAAAGACAAATGGAAGTCAACCTTCAGGTATGGCACGCAAGTATAAAAAGTATACCTGCAGCGCCACACAAGAAAGTATCACTCACCGTTTATAAGTAACTTAAAATTTCCATTTAACGAAGGCTTCCATCGCCTCGTAGTCTGCCAGGCCAAGGTTGTCGTAGATCTTGGCAGTTTCGCGGGTTCTTTCTTCTGCTCTCACCCAGAACTCACGCTCATCGTCTCCCGGGAAAACAGGGCGGTCTTTCTGCGACTGGTGCTTAAAGATGGCAAAGCGCTTACGCTCCACTTCCTGCGGCGACAGCGGTACAGCCATTTCAATTTCGTGGGTTTCAAACTCGTGCCACGCGCCACGGTACATCCACAGCCAGCAATCTTTCGCCCACTCTTCTGTTGCACGCAACCTTCTCAGCGCCTCCTCTATAATTCTGAAGCAAACGATGTGTGTACCATGCGGATCGGCAAAATCGCCGGCGGCAAAAACCTGTTGCGGCTTTATCTTCTGTAGCAGTTCGATGGTCAGGTTCACGTCCAGCTCTGTTACCGGGTTCTTAACTGTTTTACCTGTTTCGTAAAAGGGCAGCGCCATAAAGTGAATATGATCATCTGCCAGGCCTGCATAACGTGCTCCTGATATGGCCTCGCTCTTACGAATAAAGGCTTTCACATCGCGTATTTCTTTCGGGTCGAGTTGGTTTGGCTGTTTCTGGGCAATAAAGCCGCGCATATCTTTGTAAATAGCCTCCAGCTGGTTAGTCTCCTTGCCTATACTTTTGTTAAAGTCGATGGCAAATTCCATGTAGCGCAGCACATCGTCGTCCCAAACGGCTGTGTTACCAGAGGTCTGGTACGCCACGTGCACATCGTGCCCCTGGTCTACCAAACGGATAAAAGTACCTCCCATCGAAATCACGTCATCATCCGGGTGCGGCGAGAAGATAACCACCTGCTTACGGGCCGGCTCGGCGCGCTCTGGTCTTTGTTTATCGTCTGCGCCTGGCTTACCTCCCGGCCAGCCGGTAATGGTGCGCTGCAGTTTGTTAAAGATATCGATATTGATGTTGTAAGCCGGTCCTTTTTCGGTTGCCAGCTGCGCCATGCCGTTGTTGTTGTAATCTTCTTCGGTAAGCTTCAGGATTGGCTTTTTAACTTTATGGGAAAGCCAGATAACTGCTTTTTTAATCAGCATATCGTCCCAAACGCAGTCTTTTACCAGCCATGGCGTGTTAAAGCGGGTCAGTTCAGAGGCGGCGTCTACATCCAGCACAAACTCCACGTTATCGGAAAGCTGCAGGTAGGTAGCCGGCACATCCGAAGAGATCTCGCCTTCCACCGCTTTTTTAATGATAGGCGCTTTCTTACCGCTCCAGGCCATCAGTATAATTTCGCGGGCTTTAAAGATGGTACCTATACCCATAGTAATGGCCTTTCGCGGCACGTTCTCTTTACCACCAAAGTCACGGGAGGCATCGCGGCGGGTCAGGTCATCCAGCGTTACCAGGCGTGTACCAGAGTTTGGTGCAGAACCAGGCTCGTTAAAACCGATGTGTCCTGTACGGCCTATACCTAAAATCTGAAGGTCAAGCCCGCCAAGTGCTTCTATTTTGCGCTCATACTCCAGGCAGAACTCATGAATTTCCTCCAGCGGCAAGGTACCATCCGGTATATGTATGTTCTCCTTCTTTATATCGATGTGATCGAAGAGGTTTTCGTTCATGAACGTTACGTAACTCTGCACAGCTGTTGGCTGCATAGGATAGTATTCGTCCAGGTTAAACGTGATTACGTTGCTGAAGCTAAGGTTTTCCTCTTTGTGCAAACGCACCAGCTCTGCATAAACTCCTACCGGCGTAGCACCGGTAGCAAGCCCCAACACAGCCATCTCGTTGTTCTGCTGTTTTTTCCTGATCAGGTCGGCAATACGCTGCGCCACTTTAACAGAGGCTTGTTTCTGATCCGGGTAAATGGTGGTTGGAAGCTTCTCAAAACGTGTTTCCTCAAGAAGATTTAATCGAGCCATAGTTTTCTGTTTGCAGTAATTCTATTTATACTAATTCTTTCTGTTGTATCTATACTTGCACAGGTGCGCTTACAGGCATTTTTGGTACAAGTTGTAAAGTATTTGTTTGTCTTTTTCAGTCAGTTCTGCATTTACCTCTGTTTGTATAAAATGCAGCTTAAAGGCTTTAATGGCGGCTTCCATGTTACGTGTGTCGTAGCCAATAATGCGTAGCGCGTCCTGTGGGTTAAAGGTATCGGGCACTTTGTATTTTGGCTCCTGCTGCAACACAAGCACCTCCTGTTGCAGCAAAGTTGTGTCTACTTTACCGGTTGCAACCGAGTCGGCATAGTTTTTTGCCACTACCACGCTATCCAGCACATCCGCATCGTACCACAGCCCAAAGCCACTTTGCGACAACTTCTGCCACGGGAATGTCGGATTAGGGTCTACTTTACGGGATGGCGCAATATCTGAGTGACCTATAAAGTTGGCAGCAGGAATACCGTGTTTCTTTTTAAGCATTTCCAGCACACCCAGTAAGCTGTTGATCTGCGCTTCTGCAAAAGGCTCAGCTCCGTTGTTATCCAACTCTATGCCTATCGATGATGAATTGATGTCAGTATTATTTCCCCACTTACTTGCACCGCCATGCCATGCCCGCAAATGGTCGTTCAGCATCTGGTATACTTTGCCGTCGCGGCCGATAACGTAATGCGCACTTACCTGGGTGGCTTTTGTGGTAAAAGTTTTCAGGGTATGCTCTGTAGAGTTTTGGGCCGTATGATGGATGATTACATAATTTGGTTTCCGCATGTTAAAATTAGTTGCGCCAACCCAGTAATCGCCTTGCGGATAGGCAACTTCTTCGGGGTTAACCTGTGGCACAGCCCACAACGATTTTCCGTAAGCTTTTGCCTGCTTCTTATAAAGTTTGTTTGTGGATGCATACGGGTTTACCGCACACGAGGCCATTAGAAAGCCCGAGGCTAGTATAAGAGAAAATTTTAAAGCACTTAGCTTCATTTGCTTAAACATTCGCAAGTATAAATATTACAAATTTTATGTCGAATTCAAACATTGTACAAACACGCTTAAGGCGGCTTATATAGTGCTTTCTTTTCAGTAATTAGCTTGCTACCTTGCCTGCTCTAAACCAATCCCCTCTAATAGCACCTCAATATTGCTTTTTTTTGCGGGAATTAAAAAAAATCCTGCAAATAAAAATACGATTATGTAATTTATGTTATATTGCAGTATATCAATCCATTTTAAGATAACCGTTGCTTTGAAAAAACAATTTTTCTCGTATCTGTCGCTTTTACTATTGGCCCTGCTCTGCTGTAATTACGTGCAGGCGCAGTCAAAAACCTCAAAAATCCGCAAAACAACTGATCCGAAGACTGCTGCGCCAGCTTTCGACCCGGCTAAAGACCCTGCTTTCCTGGCTGGTTTACAGTCGCGCTGGGTAGATTCTGTGATGAAAAGGCTAACGCCAGAAGAGCGCATCGCCCAGCTGATCATGATACCGGTATACTCCAACAAGAACCAGGCGCATATCGACTCTATCAGCAACCTGATCAAAACCTACAAAGTTGGTGGCCTGATCTTTTTCCAGGGCGGCCCGGTGCGCCAGGCAAAAATGACCAACCGCTATCAGCAGGAAACAAAAGTGCCGTTGATGGTAAGTATAGACGGAGAGTGGGGACTGGGCATGCGCCTGGATAGCACGACCCGCTTCCCTTACCAGATGACCATGGGCGGCATAACCGACGAAAAACTGCTTTACGAGATGGGTGCAGAGATTGCCCGCCAATGCAAGCGCATGGGCATACAAATTAACTTTGCGCCTACCGTGGATATCAACAACAATGCAAATAACCCGGTGATCGGTTTCCGCTCTTTCGGCGAAGACAAGTATAACGTGGCGCGCAAATCCATTGCCTACATGAAAGGCATGCAGGACAATCACGTGCTGGCAAGCGCCAAGCACTTTCCGGGCCACGGCGATACCAACGTTGACTCGCACTACGGCTTACCGGTTATACACTTTTCCCGCCTACGATTAGACTCTACCGAACTTTACCCATTCCGCCAGCTGATGCAAAACGGCTTGGGTAGTGTAATGGTGGCGCACATGAACATACCGGTGCTGGACAACACACCAAACCTGGCCTCCACCCTTTCCAAGTCTATAGTATCTGACCTGCTAAAGAAGGAGCTAAACTATAAAGGGCTGGTGTTTACCGATGCACTAAACATGCAGGGTGTAGCCAAGTTTTACCCACCCGGAGTAGTAGATGTAAAAGCCTTATTGGCTGGCAATGATGTGATGCTGAATACGATGGATGTAAAAACAACCATCTCAGAAGTAAAGAAAGCCATCATGAACAAGGAAATTACCCAAGCAGAAATTGATGCACGGGTACGCAAAGTGTTGGCTGCTAAACTTTGGATGGGACTGAACAAATGGCAACCAATAGAAACTGAAAACCTGATTGCCGACCTGAACAACCCGCACGCAGAATACCTGAACCGCCAGCTAATGGAGTCGTCAATCACGCTGCTGCGCAACAAGCAAAACATACTGCCCATCCAAACGCTGGATACTTTAAGAGTAGCAGCATTAGCCATAGGCACAGACAAGGAAACCGATTTCCAGAGAGGCCTGGCACGCTACACTAAAGTAGACACATTTTTCCTGAAGCCGACAGCCACGCTTGCAGAGCTGCAAAAACTAAAAGAGCAACTGGCAAAGTATAACCTGGTAATTGCCGGTGTGCATAAACTAAACTTAAAGGCTGGCAGCAGCAACTTCGGCATCACCTCCGAAATGAACCTGTTCCTGAAAGACCTGATTCGTACGCAGCCGACTGTAGTAAGTGTATTTGGCAATGTGTACAGCCTGGCTAACCTTGAGAGCGTAGATAAGGCGCATGCTGTACTTACTGCCTACCAGGAAAATGCGCTGGCACAGGATGTCGCTTCTCAGATTATATTCGGTGGCGTTGGCGCTAAAGGAAAATTGCCGGTTACGGTTTCAAATGCATTCAGAATTGGAGACGGCCTGAGCACAACAGGCAATCTGCGCCTGGCTTATACTTCGCCGGAGGCTGTTGGCCTGAAAACAAGCGACTTTGCAGGCATCGACTCGCTGGTAGCAGAGGCTATCCGTGAGAAAGCGACACCAGGTGCGCAAGTGTTAGTTGCCAAAGACGGAAAAGTAATCTACCAGAAAGCTTTCGGTTACCATACCTACGACAACGAGACAGCCGTTAAAAACACCGACCTATACGATCTGGCATCTGTCACGAAAATCTCTACCTCGCTGGCTGCTTTAATGAAGTTAAAAGGAGAAGGCCGTTTTGATGTAGACCATACCCTTGGGTCTTACTTACCCATGATGCAAGGCTCTAACAAGGAAAACCTGAAGTATAGAGACATACTTACACACCAGGCCGGCCTAAAAGCATGGATACCTTTCTGGCAGCAAACTGTTAAGAAAAACGGCAAATTTAAGTGGGGCACTTTTAAAGCTGACTCTTCGGCGCGCTTCCCGATCAAAGTAGCGAACAACCTGTACATCCACCGCAAGTATGCAGACAAAATGTATAAGGAAATTGCCGATTCGCCGCTAAACGCAAAACCAGGCTATGTGTACAGCGACCTCTCGTTTATACTTGCCCCAAAGGTAGTGGAGAACATTACAGGCCAGGAATTTGAGTCTTATTTAAAGGAGAACATTTACAAGCCAATCGGCGCTACCTCGCTTACGTTTAACCCTTACAAGCATTACGCCCCATCGCAGATCGTGCCAACAGAGTATGAAGCGCATTTCAGAGGGCAGTTGCTGCACACTACAGTACACGACGAGGGTGCGGCCATGCTAGGTGGTGTAAGCGGCCATGCAGGTTTATTTGGCAATGCCAACGACTTGGCTAAGCTAATGCAGTTATACTTGAACGACGGCACCTTTGCAAACAGAACCTACATTGGCGGCAACGCAGTTAGTGAGTTTAGCAAATGCCAGTTCTGCGACGAAGGCAACTACCGCGCCCTTGGCTTTGACAGGCCATCTAAACCAGGCGCTGAGAACAGCAACGCAGCGCCATCGGCACCGGCTGTTAGCTTTGGCCACTCCGGCTTTACCGGCACCTACACCTGGATAGACCCTGTAAACAATTTAGTTTATGTGTTTTTATCGAACCGTGTAAACCCAACGCGCGAAAATCCGAAACTAAGCAGACTAAACACCCGCACCAAAGTGATGCAGGTAGTATACGACGCCCTTGATAACGCTAAAAAAGTTAAAGCTGACACAACAGCCGTTTCTCAATAAGTATAAGGCCGCTCTGGTAAAACGGGGCGGCCTTTTTATGTTACGATAACGCCACTAGTACAAAATGACAACTATGTTTTTTGTTTACGCCTACTAATTAACCCCCAAATGAACAAAACCGCTATGGTACGTGAAACAACTGAGGCTGGCCTGCTTAAAGACAATGCCTCAGAAAGATATCTCTCACTTGATGTTTTGAGAGGTATGACAATTGCCTTGATGGTAGTTGTAAACAACCCCGGCAGTTGGGGAAGTATTTACGCTCCTTTTAAGCACGCCGCCTGGCACGGCTTCACCGTTACTGACCTGGTTTTCCCATCGTTCCTGTTTGTGGTGGGCAATGCCATGAGCTTCAGCTTGCGCAAGTTCAGCCTGCAACCCGACAGCGTTTTCCTGAAGAAGGTATTTAAGAGGACGGCGCTCATTTTCCTGATCGGCTTGTTCCTTACTTTGTTTCCTTTTGTAACTCGTTTGGATGGCGAAATTGTATTGAAGGACTTTACTGCCGTGCGCATTATGGGTGTGCTGCAACGCATTGCACTTTGCTACTTTATCGCATCGCTGGTGGTGCATTACCTTAAGTATAAAGGCGCAGCCATTTTTAGTATAGTGGCGCTTCTCTCCTACTGGGCTATCATGTACTTCTTTGGCAACCCTAACGACCCTTACAGCCTGGAAGGAAATGCTGCCTTAAAATTCGACAGCCTGCTTATACCTGATCAAAACCTGTACAAAGGCTTCGGCATTCCGTTTGACCCCGAAGGATTGCTGAGCACCTTGCCTGCTACTGTAAATGTAATAGCAGGTTATTTTGCAGGTATATTTATCCAGAAAAATGGCAATAACCTGAACACCGTTATCAAGCTGGCTTTAGTGGGTGGCGTACTGGTTATACTTGCCTTGCTCTGGGACACAAGCTTCCCGATAAACAAACCACTCTGGACGAGCTCTTACGTACTGCACTCGGTAGGCCTTAGTGTGCTTATACTTAGCGGGCTTATATTGATCATCGAAATTGCCGGGCTGGTAAAATGGACCTTCTTTTTCGAGGCATTCGGTAAGAACCCGTTGTTTATTTTTGCCCTGGCAACGCTGGTTATCAAGTTGCTCAGCTTTATCAGAATTGGCGATGTAAGTCTACAGAAATGGATTTATGACCATCTCTTCCTTTCTTGGTCTGAGGGTAAAACAGCCTCGCTGCTTTTTGCACTTTCGTATATGCTGGTAATGTGGCTGGTGGGCTTCTGGATGGATAAGAACAAAATATACGTTAAAGTATAGCAACTACCTTGCTTTTTTCTAAAGCCTGCTTTCTTTTGTTTTCCTGCACAGGATTAAAAGAAAGCAGGCTTTATACATATATATACCCTTTAGGCTGGTATTTTATCTTTATATCCTTTTAAATAATTTATAGAAAATCTGTTATATTTGATTCCTACCCATTGAAAATGACAGCATGCTAAAAGAAGAACGCCAGGCTTTTATTATAAAGCAGATAAACTTACACAACAAAGTACTTTCCTCGGACCTGAGCATGAAGCTGAACGTATCGGAGGATACTGTTCGCAGAGACCTGAACGAGTTGGCCGAAAGCGGCAAAGTATTAAAAGTACATGGCGGCGCATTGTCTAAATCCTTTCATTACCCTTTTCAGCAGGTAGATGTTTATGCAAAAGAATCAAAGAAAGAAGTTGCAGGCAAAATAGTACAAATGCTGCAGGATGGCATGACGGTACTGATGGGTGGGGGCACCACGATGATAGAGGTTGCCCGCATGGTACCCGACAACCTGAAATGCACTTTTTTTACAGTAAGCCCGTTGGTAGCCCTTGAGCTGGCCGAACGCTCTAACAGCACCGTTATACTTTTAGGGGGGCAACTCTCCAAAAGCTCTCAGATTATAATAGGCTCGCAGGTTATAAACCAGCTGGCAGAAATAAAAGTAGACCTTTGTATACTTGGCACCAACAGCCTTTCAATTGCAGACGGATTAACAGATTCTGATTGGGAGGTTGTACAGGTGAAAAAAGCCATGATCCGCGCAGCAAAGAAAACGGCCATAATGAGTATCGCCGAAAAGCTGGGCTCTAACCAGAACATGAAAGTATGCGACCTGAATGCCATTCATTACCTTGTTACTGATTTAAGCCCTCGCGACTCTTTCCTGAAAGAATACACCGAAGCTGTAACCCTGGTATAAATGCACTTCATAAGTATAAAAGCAACAGCGCCAGCTCTTTACCAGGGCTGGCGCTGTTGCTTTTATACTTATGAATAGGCTAGATTCAAATTATATGCATTCGTCCAGCATGTACACTATGGATTCATAGTTCCTGCCTACTGCTTCGGTCATTGCCATTTCGCAGGTTTTAGCTGTGGAGTAATAGCCATCATATTCTTGCTGCTTTACCTCCTGCGCCTCTGGAGCTGTAGCAGAAGCTGTTAGCTCCGGCACCAAAAATCCTCTGTCTCCGGCCATACCGCAACAACCGGCGTGCATTGGCACCGTTACTTCCTGTGCCAGCTGCTTGGCTATACTTACAAACTTATTCTCTATTCCCATTTTCTGCAGCGAGCAAACAGGGTGTACCACCACACTTTCTTTCTTTTGTAAGACAGTAGCCTTCGGAAGTATAAAGTCAGCGATATAGTCTATACTATCAATAATCTTGAGCACATCAAACTTCTGCCTGTTTTCCGGTGTAAGTACAGGGCGGCAGTTCTGCAACGTATAAGTACAGGAAGTAATATCTAGCACCAGCGGCAGGCGACCTCTGTCGGTCCACTCCCATACTTTGCTGATGGTTTCGTTGGCAGTATAGGCAAAGGCTTTGCTGTACCCTTTAGATGAAAATATCTGCCCGCAGCAGGCACTCTGCACCTCCTTCGGAATGATGAATTGAACGCCTACTTTATCAGAGATACTCTTAAACGTATCAATAATGTTTTTCTTACCACCTTCAGCAGAGCCCATCGTGCGGGAGATACAGGTCGGGAAGTATACGACAGCCGCATCATCAACCGAGTTGTTTTGTACGCTGGCAATTGAAGCTGCCACACCCGGGGCAGGAGCCAGTTGTTTTGTCCAGAGCGGAAATTCAGGTACAACCCCTTTTACACTTTTGGTAAAGCTGGCAAGTGTATTCGCTCCGAAAATCTTATTTACCCCAGCCCCTGATCGTAAACCAAATTTAACGGCAGCGGTAACAGGTTTAAAGTTTTTAGCCACCAGCAGCGCCAGGTTATTGGCAAAATCGTTGTGGCTTTCGCGCCGCAGGCGTTTAACCAGATCACCGGTATTAATATCAACGGGGCAGGCGGTGGCGCAAAGGCCATCCACAGCGCAGGTATCCAAGCCATCGTATTGGTATTGGTCCAACAACTCATCGTGCTGCTTTTTTTCGCCTTTCCGTTTTAGGTTTAGCAGTTCGCGTCGTACCACAATTCTGCGGCGAGGCGTAAGGGTAATGTTGCGGCTCGGGCATTTATGCTCACAAAAGCCACATTCCATACACCTGTCTACTTCCTCCTCCACTTTTGGCAGGTCTTTCAGGTTTTGGATGTGCGCATTCTTATCATGGTTGATGATAACGCCCGGGTTAAGCAGATTTTCAGGATCAACCACCTGCTTCAGGGTACGCATCACCTCGTAAATCTCAGGCCCCCATTCAGTTTCCACGAAAGGTGCCATGTTGCGGCCTGTGCCGTGCTCTGCTTTTAGCGCCCCCTTATACTTTTGCACCACCAGCGCTACCACTTCTTTTATAAACTTATCGTAGCGGGTTACTTCTGACGGCGAATCAAAAGCCTGCGTAACTACAAAATGTATGTTACCGTCTTTGGCATGGCCGAAGATAATGGCATTGGCATATCCGTGCTTTCTGAAAAGCTCCTGCAGGTCAAGTATGGCATCACCCAATTTCGCAACCGGAACTGCAATATCCTCTAACAACACCGTAGTGCCGCTGGCACGCACGGCACCTACTGCCGGGAACATCCCTTTGCGTACTTTCCACAGTAAAGCCTGCGCGTTAGGATCGGTGGTAAACACAGGTTGCTCCAGCAATGCAAGCTCCGGCGCAAGGGCCATAAAACTTAGAATCTTCTCCTGTACCTCTTCCGGCGTGTTTGCCTGAAACTCCACAAGCAGAGCTGCAGCTTTATGAGGTAGCGTCTGGATTACAGCAGGCACACCGGCCATGTGCTCAATAGAGTGCAGCGAAGCCCGATCCATCAGTTCCACAGCCTCGGCCCCAGCCGTTGTAAGCGGTACAATTGCCTGGCAAGCCGCGTAAATATCCGGGAAGTATAAAAGAGCTGTTGATTTTGCAGGGTAATCGGGCACCGTTTGTAGCACAGCTTCGGCGATAAAACCTAATGTGCCTTCGGCTCCGATCAGCAAATGCGCCAGTATATCCAGCGGATGCTCGTAATCGATGAATGCATTAACAGAGTAGCCAACGGTGTTTTTTGTTTTATACTTGTGCCGGATGATATCGTGCAGCTGCGGATTGCTTTGCACCTGCTGCTTTAGTGCCTGTAGTGTTTCAAAAAGCTGCGGGCACTCTGTCTCAAACCGGGTATAATCGGCTTCTGCTTCTGTGGTAAAGCTATTACCCCCCGGAAGTATAAAACGAATGTATTTGGTAGTGTGGTAAGAATTTTTGCTCACACCGCAACACATGCCGCTGGCGTTGTTGGAAAGGATCCCTCCTACCATGGCAGAGTTTATACTTGCCGGGTCTGGTCCTATTTTGCGCTTAAAGGGGCGCAGGTGCGCATTTACAATAGCGCCAATAACACCGGGTTGTACCCTTACCTGCTCTCCGTCCTGCTCTACCTGCACCTTATTCCAGAACTGGCTCAGGTCTACAAGTATACCATCTGTTATAGATTGCCCGGACAAGCTGGTGCCTGCCGTGCGAAAAGTAAGTGGCACCCTATGCTGGTGCGAAAAAGCAAAAAGCTGTTTTATTTCTTCCTCTGATACAGGTTGTACCACCGCCTTTGGCCTTAGGTAGTAAAAGCCAGCATCAGAAGCGTAAGACACCACGTCAATCAGTCGTGCCCGTATACGCGCTTTTGGCAAAAAGGACTCCAAAAGCTTTTCAATTTCCATGGAAGGTAAGCTAGTTAAATGGTTTGTTTTACCTTATTGCCTGTTTCGGCTTCTGTTAATGCTTCCATCATTACTCCACCTCCGGGCTTACTTGTAGCAAGCAGAAGCCCGAAAGTAATGGCCGCATTGATCACGATCAGTTCAAAACCCATTGCATAGCCTGTCCAGTCAACAGAGTTGGTATCCAGGATATACGTCAGGATAGGTGAGATAACGCAAATGTAAGGCACCAGTTTATCGGCTACGGCACGTTTATTAGCCATACCGAAAGCGAACAAGCCCAACAGCGGACCATACGTATAACCGGCTGCTTTAAAAATGGCGTTTACAACAGAGTCGTCGTTTATTAGTTTGAACACAAGTATAACCAGCAGCATGATAACTGAAAAACCGATGTGCACCAGGTGGCGTGTACGGATCAGCTTCACGTCGTCGTGGTTGGCTTTTTTAGTAAAGTTCAGGAAGTCAACACAGAAAGAGGTTGTAAGGGCTGTAAGGGCTGAGTCGGTAGTGGCAAAAGTAGCCGCTGTTAAGCCCAGCATAAAAATAACTGCCGGTATCATTGCCATGTGGTTCAGGGCAATTTCCGGGAAAAGGTGGTCAGGGGTGGCAAGTGCTGCCACGTTAATGCCGTTGGCTTCAGCGTACATGTAAAGCAAAGCGCCTACACTCAGGAAGAAGATGTTGATGGAAACAAAAACCCCTGTAAAGGTGAGCATGTTTTTCTGCGCTTCGCCGATGTTTTTGCAGCTCAGGTTCTTCTGCATCAGGTCCTGGTCAAGGCCTGTCATGGCAATCGTTACAAAAATACCACCTATAAAGTGCTTCAGGAAGTGGCTTTTGGTGCCCATGAAATCTTCCCAGAAAAACATTTTAGAGTAAGAGCTGTCTTTTACCGCCTCAAATGTCTGCACAATGTTCAGGTCAAGGCTGCTGGCGATAAAAATAATCGAAAGTATAACCGATGATACAATGAAAACCGTCTGGAGCGTATCGGTAATAACGATAGTCTTGAGTCCGCCTTTATGCGTGTACAGCCAGATAAGCACAAGGCAAATGGATACGGTGGCAACAAATGGCACATCCCAGGCATCAAAAATAAACTTCTGCAACACAATGGCTACCAGGTATAACCTGAAAGCAGAGCCAATGGTACGCGAAACCAGAAAAATCATGGAACCCGTTTTATAACTCCAGTAGCCAAAGCGCTTTTCCAGGTAAGTATAAATGGAGATCAGGTTCATGCGGTAATACAGCGGCAACAGCACAAACGCTATCAGCACAAAGCCTACTGTATTGCCCAGCACAAACTGGAAATAGCCAAAACTGCTGTTTACTACCGCTCCCGGCACCGATATAAACGTTACACCAGACAAAGCAGTACCGATCATACCAAAGGCCACAAAGTACCATTTGGAGTTGCGGTTAGCTATGAAAAAGCTTGAGTTATCAGAAGCGCCTTTTGAGGTAAAGTATGAAATGCCGATCAGTACGGCAAAGTAACCCACCAGAAAAGACAAAAGCATGATTGGAGACATAAGCAGAGGTTTATCAAAGCCTGTTGACCGCAGCTATGGGCATAGACCCCATACCTCTGAAACAACAGCCTGAAGATTAAAAGATTAACAGGTTAGTTTTTGCACTCCTTTTGCAGCGCAACGCTATGTAAAGTTAAGAAGAAATCAAGAAGTTTTCTATTGCCTGCCTTACATTGCCATACTTGTCCAGCAAAGTGGTAGCCATCTGCTCGTTTACTCCGGTTTCAGACATGATCATACGTACGCCACGGTTATAGAGCTTGTGGTTGCTTAACTGCATATCCACCATTTTATTTCCTTTTACACGGCCAAGTTGTATCATTACACTTGTGCTGAGCATGTTCAGGGCAAGCTTTTGTGCTGTTCCTGCCTTCATGCGTGTGCTGCCGGTAACAAACTCTGGCCCTACTACCACCTCTACCGGAAACTGTGCTACTGCCGCCACCGGGCTGCCTGTGTTGCAAACAATGCAACCTGTGGCTAAGCCGCGCTCATTAGCGGCTTTTAAACCGCCTATTACGTAAGGGGTTGTACCAGACGCAGCTAATCCCACCACCACGTCGTTTTCGTCAATATCATAAGCTGCTAGGTCTTTCCAGGCTTGATTGGGATCATCCTCAGCAAACTCCACCGCTTTACGTATTGCGGTGTCGCCGCCTGCTATAATTCCCACCACCCAATCAAAGGGCACACCAAAAGTCGGAGGGCATTCCGATGCATCCACGATACCTAAACGACCGCTGGTGCCGGCGCCAATATAAAACAACCTTCCTCCGGCCTTCATCTTTTCAGAGACTACGGTGGCCAATTTCTCCAGCTGCGGAATTGCTTTTTCTACAGCAAGCGGAACAGTTTTGTCTTCATTGTTTATGCTCTCCAGGATCTCCTTTACAGACATCTTCTCAAGACCATCGTAGTTCGATTCTCTTTCGGTTGTTATCTCCATTATAACTTATAATATGGTAATTCTTTAACTAATGCCTGCCTTATAAAGGCCGCAAATCATACAGTCCTAACTATGGTTGCAGTTTCGCTATTGTTGTACTTTACTACCAAAGTCTGCTGCATATATTTACACATGCCGGATCTTATTTGGGTAGAACCACAGCTTAAAAACGCACAAACGCGCACGCTTAGAACTGTTAAATATACTAACTTTCTTACAAATTACATATTTACGCAGCTATTTTATAATATTCCTGCAAATTCATGCAAGCAATACTTGTTTTACAAAAAATATTAGAATAAATTAATACACGCAAAAAGCCCATCTTTTTAAAACAGGCTTAGCATGCATGATATCGTTTACCTTTTACCGCTTCCATACCTTTACAAAACATACTTTGCAGCCAGTTTTTATACCATACCACTACAGTAAATGCTAACCATGAAGAAATCTTTTCCCCTTCTATTCATTCTGACATTACTTTTACAACCAGCATTTGCCCACACCCCACCCGGGACACGACTTTATACTTATAAAGATGTTATAGAATTAGCCAAGAAGCAGTCCCCTAAATACAGGAGCTCCTCTGTGTTACTCGAAAACAGGCAATGGCAGTATAAAACATACCGCTCTAACTTTTTACCGCAGCTTACCCTAAGCGGTGTGGTGCCAGAGTATAACCGAACCATAGAGCCACTCCTGAACGATAGCGGAAGCCTTGTCTTTATCAACACGCACAACGCAAACTCCTCTATGCAGCTTTCGCTTGGGCAGGAAATATGGCCAACCGGGGGGTATATCTCCGTAAACAGCCAGCTAAAGCGCATTGATGATTTTCAGGCAGACGCAAACAGCACCAGATACTCTTCTGTGCCTGCCACCGTAACCCTGAACCAACCTTTATTCGGCTTTAACAACCGTGCCTGGGACAGAAAAATAGCTCCTCTCCGGTACGAAGAAGCCCAGCGCGAATTCCGTGAGGATATGGAAGAAATTGCAAAAGAGGCTACAAACCATTTTTTTAACCTGTTGCTGAGCCAGATTGGGTACCAGATTGCGCAAAAGAATGTAACCAACAACGATACACTTTACAAAATAGCCAAGAGCAGGTACGAAGCAGGCTCTATCCCTGAAAACGAGCTGTTACAAATGGAGCTGACTCTACTTAACTCCACCCACAACCTTGAGCAGGCTGCACTAGATGTTGAGGCAAACACCTTAAGGTTAAAAGTGTTTTTAGGCATTACAGATGACGACCAGATCCAATTGATTCTTCCGGACAAGATACCTATGTTTGAAGTAAGTGAAGAACTGGCCATTGAGCAGGCCCAGAAAAACCGCCAGCGTGTTATCGGCTTTAAACGCGAATTGCTGGAAGCCGAAATGCGATTAGCAAAGGCCAAAGGCGAAACCGGTTTTTCTGCTAACTTATATGCTTCTTTTGGCCTTACGCAACAGGCAATTGACATACAGGAAGCCTACAACGACCCGTCTCAGCAGCAGCGCATCAGGATGGGTTTTAGCATCCCTGTAATGGATTGGGGCAGAACGGATGCCATCATAGGAACTGCACAAGCCAATCATACATTGGTCAAATCGAATATCGAACTGCAGAAGATCAATTTTGAACAGGAAATTTACCTGCATGTAAAGCGATTTAAAATTTTGCGCAAGCAAATGGAGGGCGCCAAACGCGCTGACGAGATAGCCGAGAAACGCTACTTGATAACCAGGAAACGTTACCTGGATGGCAAAATAGGTATACTTGACCTCAACATCGCGACAGAAGAAAGAGACAAAGCCAGCCGTAGTTATATAAGTGCCCTCAGAAATTTCTGGCACGCATACTATACATTGCGCGGCCTCACACTTTACGATTTTGAAAATAACATGCCCATACTGGTAGAGGAAGTATAAATGTTGCAGGATCAGACTCTAATTAAAAAGGCCTGTCATTACTAATATGACAGGCCTTTTATATCAGGAGTTTTACCTCAGTTTTTTCTTAACTTATTTCTAAAATAGTCAACTTTTTATTTTGCAGTACTAAATTCAAGGCAGGTTATTTTACCATCCATTGTGCTCAAAACTACTCTGTTCTTACCTAGCGGCATGATAGGATTCATTAAGCTATTAGAACTTTTGTATTTCCATATTACTTTTCCGGTTCTTCTATCTATAGCGCTGGCTAAACCTGAGTGTGATGGCACAAATACAATGTTCTCATTCTCTACTATTGCAGAAGGAGCTAATTCATAGGGCAGCTTCAATTCAGATTTCCAGGCTATTTGCATTGTGTCTGCTGCTGTTGATACGCCATATAACTCCCCATCCATTGTCTTTACAAATACCAAAGAGCTATCCGTAGATAATCCCATCGACTCCCGAACCCGAATACCTTTCATCTGTTTACGCCATATTTCTTTACCTGTATTTGCATCAAGGGATGTCATATGGCGGTCCGGAGCCACGATGAAAACACGGCCATTGGCAGCAACAGGGTAACAAGCAGCAGGTGAGAACATCCGATTAGCAGAACCATTGCTCCACTTCCACTCTAACTTGCCAGAAACAGCATCTAAGGCATAGAAATCATTTCCCCAACTACCAAAGTAAACTTTACCTTTATAAATTAGTGGCTTGGTTACCACAAAGTTGTTTACCTGATCAAAGTCCCAAACTAGTTTTCCGCTTTTCAGATCCAACGCCCTAAAATGTCCATCAGAGGCGCCTACGTATACGATATTGTCATTAATTACCGGCGAACCCAGAACAGGACGAAGTGCTGGAAATTTCCAAATTAGCTTTCCGGTAGTTGCAGAAAGACAGTAAATATTGTTATCAGATGAGCCAACTACTACATATTTGCCTGATACAACTGGTGTAGAATAGATCTTGCCATTCGTTTTATATCGCCACTTTTGCTGTCCGCTCTTGCTATGCAGCGCATAAATCCACCCATTTGTATTGGTTGCAAAAATAAGCTTTTTACCTGTTGCTGTACCGGCTCCCACATCACTATCATTCTGATACTCCCACACTACTTTCACATTTTTAAACTTGTCGTTTACAGCAAAGGATGGTCGGTAGTATTGGTTCTTATCTTTTGCAAATTCGTGATTAACCAGAGGCACATCGAGCCATTTTTGCTGCACTTTCGACACAGGCTTTCTGGTTTCAAAACTTGCCACACCATTTTTAAACGTAACAACGTTATATCCTCCTTCAGTATCTTTAGCCCGAAGGTTCGATCGCCCCATAACACTTGGGATGCCATCATATTGATACTTGCGGTTACCATGACCGTGGCCATGCAGAATTAATTGCACATTGCGTTTCTTCAATAGATCGATGGCTGAATACCAATTGTTTTGAGAAGAATCTTGGTGGTAGTGATTAACATATACTACAGGCATTTCAGGATCTTCCATATTTGTCAGAACAGAATCTAGCCACACAATATTTTCTCTGGGCACTTGTCCAGGGCCCATACGCATGTTAGGACCAGAACTTGTGCCGGCAAAAAGGTAGCCGTTATGGGTAAAAGCAAATGTTTCAGTCCCAAAAACTGTCCTGAATGAATTGCTGCCACTCTCTGACCAGTTAGAATCATGGTTACCGGATATTATATACCATGGCTTATTTAAGTTATCTAATTCCTTCTTTGCCTGCTTCAGCTCTTCATCAGACCCGAACTCTGTTATATCTCCTGTAAAAAGGGCAAAACTTAATGTGGAGTCTGCATTGATATCGGCTATAGTTCGCTGCAGGTCTTCTTCTGCGGTATTGTTACCAATGTGTGTATCTGATACGAATGCAAATTTAAAAGACTGCGCCTTCACTATGGTAGCTGATAACCATAGTGAAGCAAGCAAAAAGATGTAAGTTATTTTGTGCTTCATACTCTAGATTTATCTATGTTTTTGTTCATACTATTTTAAAAATATTATCAAGGACGCGCTATAAATGCATAAAACAGCATCCAAATAATGTATATTTTTTAGTTTCCCTGTTAAAGCTACAAAATCAAATTATAACTCTACAGTTTTATGCTTTTATTATAGACACAAAATGCATAAAACCGCAAAATATATAGTATCTTGAGTCTGTTCTACAACAGCATTAACATTTTAATTAAACTGCCTTATAATCTTATACTATGAAACACGTCGCTGCCTTATTTGCATGCCTCCTCTACCTGCTCTTAGCTGCACGGCCATTAACTGCGCAGGCACAGCAACTTAATTTAACATGGGAACCGCGTGAAGACCTCAACATTTTGCTACCCTCTTCTGTGCGTGTTTTCGAGGCGAATGGCCAGTTAAGTGATGGTGCGCGGGTTCGTGCAGTTTATGCAACCATCGACCTGAAAGACCAAAACCTGAAACTTAGGGCAGTAGGCAGCAACACCATTCGCCAGACCACCCAGGAAGCATATGAGCAGAACAACGCTATACTGGCTATTAATGGCGGTTACTTTGCGGCTACGTCTTCGGTAAGTATACTTGTTTCGGATGGCGAAACAGTAGCACCCGGACCAAATGGGCAAGTAACAAGGGGCGCTTTTGGTATGGTAAACGGAAAACCTGAAATTGTATGGCCCTATGCCGTAGGTAAGGAAAATTTACTTTACAAATACCCTGCTCCCAACAATGCACAGGGCGGCAAACCAACAGCTACAACACCTAAAGGAGCGCAGCGCTGGCTGGCAAACCAGGCTGTAGGCGGCGGGCCAGTTCTGGTAAAGTATGGCAAACTGAGCAACTCAAGTATAGCAGAAGGTTTTCCGGCGGGCCATTTGGTCAGGCACCCGCGTACTGCCATTGGCTACCTTAACGAAAACACCATCCTGATGATGGTGGTAGATGGGCGGCAACAGGCAAGCGTTGGCGTTACGATGGACGAACTGGCCCAGATGATGCTGGAAGTTGGTTGCTACGAAGCTGTTAATTTAGATGGTGGGGGATCTTCAGCCATGGTAGCCGCTGATGAGGTAGTTAACATTCCGGTTGATGCGGCAGGTGGCAACCGGTACAGCTTGCGCAAAAACGCCTCTGCCCTGGTGCTGTCTCAGCTAGCACCTACCCAGCAGCAAAACATAGTTTACCTGGATACCGACAGCCCTCACTATACCGAATCTGGTCTCTGGAAAGAAAGCAACCACGCCAATTACTACGGCAATACACCTTCGCGGATAGCAACTGCCACCCAAAAGTACAGCAAAGCTACATACGCGTTCGATGGCATCAGGCGCGGCAAGTACCAACTTGCCACCTGGTGGACCGTTAACCCAACCGCTAACACAAACAAGGCAACCTATGTGCTGCACCACGGCACCAAAACCGATACCCTTACCAAAGACCAAACTTCCCTCTCTACAAGTGGCAAATGGAACGTTTTTGGTGATTTTATACTTGGGCCCGGCGATTACCTGGAGCTGCTAGGCAATGGAGCAGAAGGTAAGATGGTGGCAGATGCCATCCGTCTGGTAGAGCGCAAAGGCTTTCCGGAACAGGCAAACCGCGGCGATCTGCGCATTGGCATTATCAGCGACCTTAACTCCGGGCTGGGTTCCGCCACCTACGAATGGCAGGTAGATAGTATTATGAACCGCATTCCGCGTGTATGGCAACCAGACCTGGTGGTTTGCAGCGGCGACATGGTAGCAGGTATGGGCATTACAGATACTGCTAAACTAACTAAAATGTGGGCAGGCTTTGATAAACACATCGTAAAACCCCTGCGCGATGCCAACATTCCATTCGCCTTTACCTTAGGCAACCACGATGGGCCACGCTCCTACCCTCTGGAGCAACAAGCAGCAGCAACTTACTGGGGCAAATCTGAAAGTAACCCAGGCCTACAGTTCATCGATCGCAGCCACTTTCCTTTTTATTACTCTTTTGTAAAGGATGGCGTTTTCTTCGTTTCCTGGGAGGCATCCTCATCAGAAATAACCGAAGAAAACCTGAAGTGGATGGCAGCACAGTTCGAAAAGCCTGAGGCAAAAAATGCAAAAATGCGCTTTGTACTGGGGCACATGCCGCTTTATAGTGTAGCGCAGGAACGCGACTCTAAAGGAAATGTACTGGCAAACCCTGAAAAGCTGCATGCTTTGCTCGAAAAGTATAATGTGCATACTTACATCAGCGGCCACCACCACGCTTACTATCCGGGCAAAAGAGGGAAGCTGGAACTGCTGAATACTGGCGCAGCAGGTGCAGGACCAAGAGGCTGGTTAACACTAGATAGTGAACCGCAAAATACGATCACTATCATGGATATTTTCTTTGAGCAGGATTCAATCGCCTACACTACCTACGACATTAAAAAGAAGGCTGCTGATGACATGGCAGTACTAAATGAAAAAGCTCTGCCAACAGCCATATTTGGCGTAAACGGCCACCTGGTGCGGCGGGATATACAAATTAGTGGCGAGGCAACAGGCATACTTGCGCCGGTGGCCGGTATATCGGAAGGCGGAACAGGTACTGTAACAGCTAAGGTAGAAGGCAACAGACTACTAGTGCAAGGGCAGTTTAGTGGCTTAGATGCAAAACTCTTAAAATCAGAGGCTGCTGTTGGGCTGTACAAAGGCCGGAATACCGAACCCGGGACGCTGCTTCAGCCGCTGAAGGTAAAAACTGGCAACAGGCGCAAAGGCAGTTTTAAGGCAAGTATAGAGCTTACAGATAACCTCCCGGAATGGCTGGCTGTTGGGGCCTTATACGTGCAGCTGCATACTGAAAATAACCCGGAAGGCGCCCTCCGAACACAACTTTACCCAACTTACAACCAGGCACCTGCTGCACCGCAATTTACTTCCCATAACAGCCGCAACACCTATGCGGTGCGCAACATTGAGGCGCTTTACCGTGTTTCCTGGAGCAAGGCGCAAGACCCCGAGGGCGATTTTATTTCTTATACTTACCAGCTTGCCGCTGATGCTCAGTTTAAAAATATACTCTGGGATAAAAACACAGGCCGCGAAAATACCCTTAAGCTACTCGAGCAGGACTGGTATAACTTGTTGGGTACTGCTGCAGAAGGATCTCCAGTAGTTTTCTATCACCGGGTTATTGCAACTGACGGCAGAAACATTGTTCATGGGCCGGCTACGGAACTTAAGCTAATGAAAAGCCACGAACCGTTGGAGGATTTAATTGAAGTGCCAGCTCCGAAGTATGTATTTGCCGGTAAAATAGACAATGCACCTGGTGCCGGTTACGGAGCCCTATGGGACAAGCAAGGCAAATTGTGGCTTGCTGATTACGCTGGCTCCCTGGTCATAAAGAACCCTGATGGAACTGATGCACCTTTCTCTCCGCTTAAATCAATAAGTATAAAAGGCGAAACTTATACTTTAAACCCGCTGAATGGCATTGGCATTGATTTAGATGGAAACATACTTGTAGCCCGCAACCGCCACCTGCTTAAAGTAAATGCAACTACCGGTGAGGGTATGGCTGTCTGGGAGGTGCCGGCGGGCATGCGCGCCATTACATCGCCTCGCGTAAACAGCAAAGGCGAAATCTACGCCATGTCGTTATTTGCTGAAGACCAAAACTATGTATTAAAACAAAGCGCCACCGACCCAACTACATTTGAGTTGGTACGTACGCTGACGCTACCTAACCGCATACTTGCACGCACCTTTGCCATGACACCAGATGGCTTAACGCTATACTTCCCAAACCCAGGCAGCCCATCCATCCAAAAGTACAGCAGCAAAGACGGCAGCACTTATAAAAGAGAAGAAGATATTACCAGCACAGCCGCCGGCTCTAATGCATTGGTGGTTGGTGCCGATAATAATATCTATGCAGCCGTACGGGCTAGCGGTGTGGGGCCATCTACGTTTCACTTCCGCGACGACAGCAAGAAAGTGATGTGGACTTTACCCTTACCTGAAGTAGGTGGCGCAGAAGCCCGTGGCATTGGCGTATCTGCGGATGGCCGCACCCTCATTTTCTGCAGTTGGGACAACGGCGGTGGGTTTTACCGTTATGTGCTGCAAGACGAAAGCGCCAAAGCGGGCAAAAAACCGACTTCATTAAAAGAATAAAGCTATGCGCACTTGCTGTTTGTCAGCCTATGTGGTAACGAGACATTATTTTCATACTTGCTTAAAAGTGAGGACAGCACACAGCAGAAAGTATAAAGTATAAACGCCCTTAAACCTTATCAGATGAAACACCTAACCTCCCTCTTGCTTCTAACGTGCTTTGTGTTGGGCATAAGCGGATGCAAAAGCACCAAACCAGTAGCTACAGCGCTGCCTGCCCCTGCAAGTAGCGTAGTTATCGGTGCTGAACGCTTGTTTACACCAGATTTTTTGCCGCTGGTAAAAGGCAAACGAGTTGGCCTTGTTACAAACCATACAGGCCTTTTACCCGATGGCCGCCACCTGGTTGATGTGCTGCACCAGCACCCGGATGTTGAACTTACCGTTTTATTCGGGCCTGAGCACGGCATACGCGGCGAAGAAGACAACCACGTGGCAGATGGGAAAGACTCGAGGACTGGCTTACCCGTAATTTCGCTTTATGGCAAAGTAAGAAAACCTACTGCTGCCATGCTGGAAAATGTGGACGTGCTGGTGTTTGATATACAAGATATAGGCGCACGCTTTTATACATATATCGCCACCATGAACAACGTAATGGAAGCCGCCGCAGAACAAGGCAAGCCATACCTGGTACTCGACCGCCCTAACGCCATCGGGGGTTTGTACGTGGATGGCCCTGTTGCCGGGAAAGCCGGAGAGCCGATAAGCAACCAGGAGCAAGTGCCCGTAACCCATGGCATGACAGTAGGTGAACTGGCGCTTATGTTTAACGCGGAGCGGGGGACTAAAAACTTATCAAAAGCCAGGCTTACGGTAATCCCGATGCAAAATTACGAGCGCCAACAATGGTACGACCAGACCGGCCTGCCCTGGATAAAGCCCTCGCCAAACATGCTGACGCTTACAACAGCTGCCGTTTACCCCGCTACCTGCTTACTGGAAGGCACAAATATTTCCGAGGGCCGTGGCACCATGCAGCCTTTCGAGTACATAGCAGCACCCTGGATAGACGGAAATAAATTAGCAGACCAACTCAATAGCTACAAGCTGGCAGGCGTATCTTTTAAACCCGCTACCTTCGTGCCTGATAGTATAGTGGATGGCATTAAAATATACCCGCCAAAGTTTATGGGAGAACAATGCCACGGAGCCGGAATAGTTATAACAGACCGAAATGCATTTGAGTCGGCGAAGGCTGGCGTATTTATACTTCATGCCCTCAAAACGCTGTATCCTGATAAGCTGGAATGGAAAGAAGGGCGAATGGACCGCCTTTGGGGAACCCCAAAGGTTCGGGAGCAATTACAGGCGGGAGTATCGCCCCACGAAATTGTAAAGAACTGGGATAGCGAACTATCCTACTTTAAAGATACTAGAAGCAAGTACCTGCTTTACTAAACCTGCTTTTGCAACATCCTCTTGAGGAAATCATACATGTGCATTGCCTGGAGAAATAGCTCCGTGTATAAAAAGCAGATGCAAGGCTAAAGGTGGTTTCCTTAAGAGGATGTTGTTTAAGAGATATCGCTACTTTATCAATTCAGGGTCTACATAGGTGCCGTAGCGGCTTGCATTGCCTAATCGCCAGTAATATTGGTAAAGTATAGCCGAAGCCTGCTCCATTACCCGTTCTGCCTGCTCCGCTACTTTGTAACTTTCCATCATGGCAATGGCATAAGGCCGCTCCTGCAGCTCTACAATAGCCCACTCCGTTGACACTCCATTAAGTATACCCGGCTTAAAAGCGATAGAAACATGCGCAGGAATGCCCTCGGCCAGGCGGCTGGTTTCGCGGGTTGTCTTTCGTAGTATTGCTACAATCTCCCCTGAAACAGCTTTGTTGATAAACTCCCCTTTGTAAAGCATTTCCAGTATGCTAGCAGCTTCCGACGGAGTGGAAATATTCTCTTCACCACGGGCAGATGCTGCCGCATTTATCATTTTGCGTTGCACACGGGTCTGCGTAAATCCAAGACTTTTAAGGGTAGCATTAATGTTCTCTAGCTTCACCAGGTCAATAAGGGAGTTGGTAGCGGTATTGTCGCTTAAGGCAATCATCAATATACCTAAGTTCCGGATACTGAAAGAAGCAGGTTGGGCCAGGTCTTTTATGATGCCTGTACCGCCTACAACATCAGCCTGCTTAATAGCCCGCGTATCAGATAGAGAGAATTTCTTCTGGTTTGCCTGCTGGTATACTTCCATCAGTATCGGGATTTTAATGGCGCTGGCCTGCGGAAACACAGCATCTTCGTTAAATACGATGCGCTCACCGGTAGTTAAATCAACGGCAACAAGCCCCGTTACAGCCGGAGAACTTGCCAGCAATGCTTTTAGCTGCTCCTCCGTTTTCTGGCGTAGTAATTCCTGTGGCGTTTTCTGGGCAGCTGCAGGTAGCACCATTCCAAAAACAAGTATAGCCAAGTATAAAATTGTGTGCTTTATCATAGTGCAAGGTGAATTTCTATACTTCTCAATCTTATTTCTAATTCCTTTATGAAGCAATTATCTGGCATCCAGCATACTTTTTGTGTTGCGCGTTTACAACAACTAATATCCTACTTTGCAATCAACTGCCGGAAGTATGGCAGTTGGGCGTACAACTTAGAGCCCGGGCATAAAGTAGAAGCGTAATCTTTGTGAGTGCCGAGCCTATCTGCCGTAATTTTATACTTTTTTGCGAGCGCCGGCACAAGTAACCGCAGGGTTTCCATTTGCTTCGCCGTAATTTCTTCCTCCTCAAAGTTGCCTTCAACTACCACCAGTAAATGCCCTGCCGGGTCGTATCCTGTGTTCGAGTCGCCGGCATAGTTTATGTCTCTACCCTCGGCTACCTGCCCATGTACATCTACATATAAATGGTATGGAATATCGGCCCAGGGCTGCTTGGTTCTGCCATCTCCTAATTTGCTTTCCTGCTGCGAGAATTGCTGCAAAGCTTTCATTTTATCGGTGAGGCTTTTATCTGGCAGTTGCTTTGTGGCGGTGTGGTGGATGGTGAGATAAGCAAGTTTGTGGCTGCGCATAGGTAAGACAGGCGCGTTGGCTCCCCATTCGCCGCGCGTCAGGTAATCTATACTTTGGGGTACAAGCTGTGCCGTGGCGGCAGGGCGCTGGCAACCTGCAAGTAAGCCTACCATAAAAGTTAAGAGTAGAAATTTCTTCATTTTATACTTCAGGTTAATGGCTGCTATAACAAACGTAAAGCAGCCATACTTATACAATTCTGATAAACGTTAAAGCACCTCTTCCAGCCTCACAAACTCGTAGCCTTTCTGCTTTAACTGCACCAGTAGTTCCTCTAGCCGGTAATAGAATTTATCTGTGCGCCGTGGATCGGTGCCTATGTGCAGGAGCAGCATAAAGCCATTCAGTCCACTGGGGTCTTTTGCCTCGAGGGCAAATATAGATTGCAATATAGTTTCGGAGCTTACATAACGGTTTCCCATTTCGGGGTAAGTATAATCAGCGGCAGAGCGGGTGCCGTAGGTAAAGTTTACCAGTTGCAGCCCTTCCTCTTTTGTCCAGTTGCTTATACTTTGGTTGTACCACTCGTAAGGCGGCAGAAAGTATGGCGCGTCCTGCTTGCTTACCCCATACTTTGCCATCTTCCGGTAATTATCCCTGAGGTCTTTGCTAAACTGCTTTTGCGTCACCAAGAGGCTGTCCCGTTTTGTCCAGTCGCAGTAAAGCAGGTGTTTATCAGAGTGCGCTCCTAAATAGTGTCCGTCTTTGTTAAGGCCTTCTATCAACGTAGCGAAACCAGCATTGCCGTAAAAATTACCGGTAAAAAAGAACGATGCTTTTGCCTGTTGCTTGCTCAGCACCTGCTTTATGTGCTCGCCGCCATCCGCAAACTCATCTCCGGTAAAGACAAGCGCTATTTTCTTCGCTGATACATCACCCCGGATAATGGCACCATGCGCATCTACGGTTACTTTTTTGGCTGAGCTCCCTCCCCGGAACTATTCTCTTTAGCGGCCAGCAGGTAAATAAGCGAGGCCGTACCATCCATAGTTGGCTCGTTGGTGCTGTAGTCGCCATAATCATCGTGGTATACCACCAGGTCCGACTGGAATTCAGCATACTCATCCGGCTCGTAAAGTGTAATGCCGATCAGGTTTTTGTAGATGTTGCCGTACACGGGTCCGTCTACCAAGCCGCCATCGATAGGATATTTGTAAAGCTGCGTAAATGCAGAATGTGGATCGACAGGCGTATCGCCGTTTTCAGGCAAGCCAAACACCATACTGGTGCCCCATGGGTTGCAGCCAAACAGCCAATCAAAGTTAGCCTGCTCCAGTTCAGCGTAAGTCTGGTCGCCGCTCAGGTTGCGGTACAGGTAGCTTTGTATGGCAAAAGATGTGGTGAGGTTGTTAGAGCACCAGATAAACGGCACACCCCGGTAAAAGGCATTGTTTTTCGCTTTGGCAAACACACGCTCAATGCCCTCTCTGTAAAAACCAATCAGTTCTGCCTTGGTGGTGGCATCTGCTTTTTTAGCCAGTTCAAAGTGCCCGAAGTTATGGAACGGATACCATTGGTAGTGGCGTGCTGTATCTGCTCCCATCCAGGGCGTTACTTTTTCCTGTAGCCCATACGTATAAGCCTGCTTAAAGTAGTCCTGGTTACCGGTAAGCTGGTATAAGGCAGCTGCTCCCAATTGCATGTCATCTACCCAATTATCTTCTTCGTAAAAGTATGGCGCGCGGTTAGGCGCTGTCTGGCTAACGCCAGGTTTGGCAAGGCCCAGTTTGTAAGCCGATTGTGCTTTCTGGCCAAACAGGCTTGCCAGTTCTTTGTCGTTACTGTTGTAGAGCTGTGATGCCAGGGCAAAGGCACTTGCAAATTTACCGGCTGTTGAGGCAACGCCTGTAGCTCTGTTTTTATACTTGCCCAAGCCTTGTGGTTCGCCGGTGGCAAAGTATACTGGCCGTGCCCTTCCTAAGCCATAGTCTACGCTATCGTGGTTAGGCAATCGCATTTTCTGATGATCGCGGTCATCGGCTAACTGGTTAAAGAGCCAGTCTTCGCGCGGGTGCAGTTTCAGAAGCCATTCAAGTCCCCACTTTGCCTCGTCCAGCACATCGGCCACACCGTTCGTGCCATCTAAACCGTTAGCCTGATGCTTGTCTGTAAACACCCCCGGAAAGTCGCGGTAAGCTGCCAGCAGGTGGTACGTAGCGTTGGCAGAGGTGGTAGCATATTGCAGGTAATCCGACGCGTCGTGCCACCCACCAGACACATCGATAATAGTACTGTCAGGCATTGGGCCATACATCGTATATCCGTCAGCAGTATGGCAGGAGTCTTTTAAGTATGGGTTAAAACCGCTGCGTTGCTGGCGCATGTAGCGCAGCGCAAAATCGGCTGTTCCTTTGTATACATCAGCACCAATCTTAAAAACCGGAGACGTGGCAACGCCAGCTTTTAAGAAGTAATTGCCGGGTTCGTTAAAAGCCGTAAAATTGAGCCTGTAGGATTGCTTAAAAGGACCGTAAGCGCCATACGCCTCTCCGGCTTTCCCTTTGTACACCACTTTATTTGTAGTGGCATCCACTAACTCGAACCGCTTTAGTTTCTCTGTGCCTTTGCTTCCCCAAACGGCTACTTTTATTCCTTGTGGTGTATAGCCCAATTGGTTTATGCGTATCCAGGCGGGGCCTTTGGCGGCAGATGCAATCTGAGCATCGTAAGCTGGCCTGGCCTTGTTGGTAAGTGCAATGGCATTGGCCGTTAGAATCAATGCCGCCAACATAAACGTTATTACTGTCTTTTTCCTGTTCATAGCTAAGTATGTTTTTAGGCCATGTATGCCTGGTATTTTATACTTTAGAAAAGATGTGTACGTGCGCTATTTAAGTTAAAAAAATCAACCCAAAGCCCCACTCAAAAGAGAAAAACAAAAGACGCATTTCTTTCCTGAGAGGGAACAAAGATATACTCGGTGACACACCTTATACTTACAGCCCCAATTTAAAACTTCGCCTTTATTGCATTAGATGGGGCGCTTTCATTTTTAAGCCTGTCTATGGCAGTTACTACGTACTGATACTTCTTCCCTTTCCTGATGCTTTCGTCATCGTAAGACTCCAGGGTATGATCAAAAATCACCTTTACAATATGCTTCGGGTTTTCCAGGTTTAACGGCTCCCCTTCCTCAAAGCGGTAAATCACATAGCCGTACACCTGCTCATCCTGCGGGCGCTCCCATCTAAGTTTTGCTTTCTTGTTTGATTTAAAGATCAGGAATTTCTTTTCCTTTAGCTCCGAGGGCGCTGCCGGTGCGGTATCATCCAGCCACTGCATTTGCGGGTGCAAGGCAGGATACTTGTAAAAATTGTGTTGCAGCGAATCTCTGAACCCGGCCAGGTTGTTTGTAAGCGATTTGGAGCTGAAGTACACGCTACCCTGCACGTTAGGATTCTCGCGGAGGTAACGCACCTGGTTTGGCAGCTGTTGCCTGTTTCGCCAGCCTTCTCTGTCTTCCATGGCGCGGTAAACGCCCTGCCCTATGTATACATGCTTGCCAAACGAATTAGCGGCCCACCAATCCAGTAGTTTCTCGTAGGGGGCAGCAGCGTAATGAAAAGGAAAGTACAGCTGCGGGTTAACGTAATCAATCCAGCCCTCCTGCACCCATTTGCGGGCATCTGCATACAAGGCGCTGTACCCCGACAAGCCATTGCTTTCGGAACCTAACGAGTCCTGAGCCAGGTTGCGCCATATCCCGAAGGGGCTTATACCAAACTTTACATGCCTTTTTTCGGAACGTATATTCTCGCCCAGGCTTTCAATAAGTACATCCACGTTATTGCGGCGCCAGTCTTCAATGTTGGCAAAGCTTTGCCCATACTGCATATAGGCCGTTGAATCTGGGAGCGGATCTTTGCCGGGGTAAGGGTAAAAGTAGTCGTCGAAGTGAATGCCGTCGATATCGTAGTTGCGCACGATGTCAAGTATAACGTCTACTATGTAAGACCTTACTTCCGGTATGCCTGGGTTAAAGTACTTTTTATCTCCGTAGCTAAAAAACCACTCCGGCGTTTTCCTTGTAATGTGGTCTGGGCTGGTTAAGGAGTCCACTAAGCTTGTGGTAGCGCGGTAAGGGTTTATCCAGGCATGTAGCTCCATGCCACGTTTATGCGCTTCCTGAATGGCAAACTCCAGCGGGTCGTAAAAAGGCTCTGGCGCCAGGCCTTGCTTACCCGTCAAAAACCGGCTCCATTGCTCGCGCCCTTTGGCATAAAAGGCATCTGTTGATGGCCGCACTTGCAGCATAATAGCATTTATACCTGTCTTCTGGTGTTCATCCAGTATCTGAATAAGCTCCTGCTGTTGTGCGGCAGGGTTTACTCCTACGGCAGCCTTAGTAGGCCAGTCAATGTTCTGTACCGTTGCAATCCATACACCTCTGAATTCTCTTTTTGGAGCAAACTTGCTCTCCTGGGCATAAGTGGCTGTGGCAAGTATAAGTAAGGAGACAAAAAGTGTAAATCTCTTAATCATCATAATCCTGTTAATAAAAAGCCCCCCAGGCTTTTGACCAATGGAGGGCTTTTTGTTTTTAAACATTACTTGATTACCAACCTGGGTTTTGCTTTAGCTCTACTCCCTGGTCTGCATACAATTTGATTTGATCAAGTGGAAGTGGGTTCAGATATACTTTAGGATCTACAAACAATCGCTGTGAGGCTGCTGCTGTAGCTGGTATAATATAACCTTCTTGTGCTCCTGTCAATACTACACTTGACTGTAATTTAGGATATTCAGCCCTGCTAATCCAAGCACCTCGATTGATGTCTATGTTAGCTTCTGTGTCTGTATACTCCAACTTCTTCCATCTTCTAAGGTCGTCTAATCTAAAGCCTTCCATCATCAGTTCAACTCTGCGCTCCCGACGAATCTCCCAAATAAGAGATGGCACACTTGGGTCTCTTTGCGGATCATCATAAGTAACTCCACTGACAGCCGGCAGATTGCCTTGTACTTGTAATGCTGGCAACCCGATTCCTGGTCTGGCTCTTAATTTGTTGATAGACTTATCTAAATCAATCTGCGTCATGGCAGGACCACCAACTGTGGCTAACTCGGCAGTAGCCTCAGCATAATTAAGTAAAACTTCGCCATAACGAATTACCGGAGCATCAGTAGGATTTAGGTTAGAACTTCCATCCGGCTGATCCTTAATAGCCTCGTTAAGAAATTTATGAGTGGCATATCCTGTTGTAGAGTAGTTGCTAGAAATACCATTGAGTCGAAGTTCATCAGAAACAAAGGTTTCTGTGATGCGAGGATCTCTGTTTGTCATTACATCATCAATTCCTTTGTCGCCTTGGTATAAAGGGGATATTGAAATTGGCAACCCGTCTTCTGCAAGATAAGAATCTATAGCATCTTTGGATGCACCTGTTTGTGGCTCCTTGTTGTTATAGCTGTTCAGAGCATGTGTCAGCATACCTGGTTCATACTGCCTGTAAAGTATAACTTCTGGATTACCAGCGAGATTAAGTGAGTTGAACACGCCTCTGTAGCTTGGTGATAAAGAATATCTACCTGAACTGATTAGTTGCTCTGCTGCCCACTTAGAAGCTTCTAGGTATTCTGCGGCTTTTGCAGCATTATTCAGGTGGTACTTCTGCCATGTACCTTCAAAAAGAAACACTTGCGACATAAAAGCAAGCACTACATCTCTATTAACTGTTAAGCCTTTTGCACCGTCAGTTAATCTTACATTCTCAGCTGCAAACCTGAAGTCAGCCAGTACCTTGTCCATAACGAAAGTACGTGAGTCGCGTGGCTTGTAAAGCTCTTCAGTATCCGTTTCTTTCAGCTCCGTTTCATACCAAGGCACATCGCCGAAGCTATTCACTAAGTCAGCGTACTCCATGCCACGGAAGAAACGACCTACGCCAGTCCAATGGGCCTTGGCATCATCACTCATTGGCACGTCCTGCACTCTATCTATGAATATATTAGCTTTTCTAACCCAGCTAAAGGTCCAGCCACCGCCTGATGCTGGTACATTGCGGGTGAATTGACCTGGACTTGTTGGGGCAAAGTCGTCATTAAGGCTTTGACCAGAAAAATAGTTACCCCAAGTAAAACCTGATCCGTAACCTGTAAAATATGCTGGATAAAAACCGTAAGAAAAAGTTCTTACATTTTCTTCACTTTTCCAGAAGGTTTCGTCAGTTAACTGGTCTAGTGGTGGAGTCTCAAGAAAATCTTTTTCACAACTAAATAGTGTTGTTGCAAAGAGAGCCAATATGAATATTTTCTTTTTCATTCCTCTGTGATTTTAATTTTAGAAAGTAGCTTGAAGTCCGAATGAAAGTGTTCTGCGATATGGGTAAACTCTACCAAAAGTATTAGAGTCATTCAAGCCAGCAGTTGTATAGTCAACTTCTGGGTCAATCGGAACATCAAGGTTATCAAACTCAAATAGGTTTTCGCCACTTACATAAACACGCAATCTTTCTACATGTACTTTGCGCGTTAAATTTTGTGGTATAGTATAACCTACTGCTAAGTTTTTCATTCTTAGATAAGATAAGTCAAGCAAATACTTTGTTTGTGGAAGAAAGTTTTTGCCATTGTTAGCATTTGCTGCACCCTGAGCATCTGTAGGGCGCGGATAATAAGCGTTTGGATTATCTGGCGTCCAATAGTCTAGCTGGTGCTCAAACCATGCCTCTCCTGCTCTGTAACCAGGAATGAACAACGGACCATTTGCCCACATTTCACGCTTACCCACACCTTGCATAAATAAGCTAAGGTCAAATCCTTTCCAATCTGCGCCTAGTCTTAGTCCATATTGATAACGCGGAGTTGAGTTACCAATTACTTTCATATCACCATGGTCATCAACTGTTAATGAGCCGTAGTCAACAACACCATCTCCGTTCAAATCCTTATACTTGATATCGCCTGGGCCATAGAAGAACCAGCCACTCTCATATAATGATTGGCCTGGAACACCATCATTTAAAACATACTTGCCATTTTGCATCACAAGGTTTCCACTACCATCTTTTACGAAGTCATCAGCGGTAAAGAAACGATCTGTTTCATAACCCCAGATTTCACCAAGTGTCTTTCCTTCATAATAAGAGTTGATACCCATGGTAGTATTCGCGTATTCTGTAACCTTCTCCTGGAAGTCGGAAAGCATACCTGTTACATTGAAATTCAAGCCATTAGCAAAGCTCTTATTCCAATCTACAGCTAACTCCCAGCCTGTAGTTTGAATTTCTCCGTAGTTTCTTCTTGGTGGAGTTGTACCAAATGATCCTGGAAGTGTAAGTCCCGGGCTATGCATATCAGAAGTTGTTCTTCTGTACCAGTCAAATACGATTCCAAGGTTATTGTTGAAGAATCTTGAATCAAGTCCAAAGTCAAGAGTTGTAACTGTTTCCCAAGTTAAAGCATCAGAAATAAAGCCTGGAGTAGCCACAGTAGGCATATTATTGCCATTTATAAGCCAGTTAGAACTACTTGTTGGCATGGTTCTGTAAATAGTGCTTAGAGCAGCATTTTCGTTACCAATTGCACCCCAAGATCCTCTAAACTTCAGGAAAGAAAGAACAGGTTTTGAGAATTCCATAAAAGGTTCTTCGCTAATAACATATCCGGCTGACATAGATGGGAAAAATGCCCATTTTTTGCTCGGTGATAAGCGAGAAGAACCATCATATCTACCGTTGAATTCAAGAAGGAATTTGTCTTTGAATGAATAATTCAAACGACCGAAGAAACCAAGTGTAGCCCACTCTCCGTGGTTACCAGACACAAATTGATCTCCTGTTGCTAAATTGATTTCTCCTCGATCTGGATCCATCAAGTCTCTCTTCTGAGATGACTGGAACCAATTCTCATATATTTCAACGTCACCACCAGCTATTACTTTGAAAGAGTGACTATCGATGTCTTTCGTATAGGTAGCAAAAGACCTACCAGTACTTCTATTACTCCACCAGTTATTGTACTGCACTCTGTTGTAAGAAGCTGAGCTATAAGGCTCATACTTTAGAGCAGCACCAGTAGACCAGAAGTTATATGCAGATAATACTCCACCTGTCTGATGCTCATTGGTATTATTTCCTGTATAAGTATAATCTGCGTCTATTGTAAGTCCTTTCAAGGGCTTCAATGTACCACCAATGTTGATACGAGTCATACCGGAGTTGTTATCAGTCATTTTAGCCTGTTCAACTTCTGAGATTGCGCTCCTGAAAGGGTAGCCTTCATAAGTACCATAAGGGTATACTGCAGGCCATCTGTACAGATAGTACCAAGGGTCATATGTTTCACTCGAGAAATAGAACGGGCGAGTAGTTAACGAGTTTGAATACAAAACTTTACCTCTAGCGTCAAACCAATCAGTTACGCTGGTATTCACACTCAAAGTCATGTTATACCTTTTAAACTCATCTGGATTAACTTTCAAAACACCTTCTTGACCCAAATAACCAAGTCCTAAGTGATAGCTTGTTTTCTCGCTGCCGCCTGATACTGAAACATCATGCTTTTGCTGAGGAGTCCAGTCTTTCATATACATTTTTCCTGGGTCCCATGAGCGATAAAAGAACAAGCGGCCGTCTCTAATGTCAAAATCTCGGCCCAGCACCATTTCATTTCCAAGATCCTGACCGCCATACATACGCTCCCACTCACGCATTTTCTCAATTGAAGCTTCATCAATATACATACCCACAACACCAAAAACGTTTGTGCTAGGGTTTGTTCTTCTTAGTGCCTGGAAAGCCATTTCAGCACCTTCTGCTGCAGGAGCAATTTGAGGTGTTGTAGTCGGCTTACTCCAAGAGAAGTTATTTGAGTATGAAATTTTTGGTGAAGCACCTTTTTTGCCAGATTTAGTTGTAATCAAAATTACACCCCAAGCTGCTCTTGAACCATATATAGAAGAAGAAGCCGCATCTTTTAGAACAGATATTGTCTCAATATCTTCCGGGTTAACCATCTGCAAGCTTTCTATCTCTACGTTGTCTACAAGTATAAGCGGCTGAGCACCACCAGAGTTACTAAGCGTACCAGTCATACCTCTTAGCCTGATGTTTGGGTTCTGTCCTATAGCACCACTTGAGGTTGAAATAGTTAAACCGGGAGTTGTACCTTGAAGGCCACGCGCCACATCAGTAATAGGCCTAGACTCTAGTACCTTAGTTTCAACAGTAGAAACTGCACCAGTTAAATTCGCCTTTTTCTGAGTGCCGTAACCTACCACCACTACTTCGTCCAAAGCTTTGGCATCAGCCTGAAGCACAATATTAATAGTAGTAGCTGTGCCTACTGTTCTTTCCTCAGGCTTCATACCTATGAAAGTGAATACTAGCACATCTTCTGGAGCAACACTAATTGAATAGTTACCTGTGGCATCTGTAGTGGTACCACGGGCCTGCCCTTTAACAGAGATGGAAACACCCGGAAGCTTGAAATTATCTTCGGCAGATGTTACCGTACCAGTAACCGTTTTGCTTTGTGCAAAAGCCTGGTAATGAAACAGGAGAAAGAAAATCCCCCAAAAGAGACATCGTATACTTTTTTTCATAACAACTTAGCTAATAGTTTAGATTATATTGAATTATTGACAACAGACATTAGATGATATTAGCACCTACTGCATTTTACTCAAATTGAAACCGGGCTCGCGCTGCAATCAAACTGATCAGAAGAATCTTTGATAGCAAACCGGTTAAAATCTTGCTATAGTATAAATTTATAAGCACTCTTACTGTTTCAGAAGAAGCACCATCTCACGCTCTGATTTATTCCCCTCCTCCTGTATATTTTGAAACATTTTTAATTACATATTAAAGCTAATAAAAATCTTTAAAAACCGGTCAGGTTATTGCAGCAATTTATGTAAAAAAAAGAAAAAACCGCAGAGCAAGATAATATTACTGCAGTTAAACTTCAAAAATAGGTATATATAAATACATACGATTCTTAACTAAGAATGATTATATAAATGATAATAATAAATGCAAAACCCTTCTTTATAGCTGTACACAATGTACTAAAACTACCTGTATAGCTTTAAGCTTAACAATACAAGATGGCAAAAACAAGCATAAACTTATTGTTGCTTTTGGCGTTTATGTTCGGCTTTTAAGTTTAATGTTCCGACATGAATTTGCAAAGTAAGCTAGTACTTACTTACACCTACATCAAATTCTAAAAGACATCTTTTACTCGTAGCTTACATCAAAGCAAATTTACTTAACCAGAGAGTTGCAGTCTAAAATCTAAAGCTTTTGCTTTTACCACAGCCACTATTACTTCTTAGATGCTTAGAATTCTACAATTCGGAAAATACCTATACCAAAGGCACCTCTAACGCATCAAGGAAAGTAGGCACTATCCTGTAACAGCTCACAAAGTTGTACATGCTGTACCCGAAGATTTAGAAGTAAAACCAAGGCAAGAAGTATAACGACACATGTGTCTCCGATTTCTATAAAGCTATACTTTGGGCCTTACTATGTATCGTTTTGACTACCATACAAGCGGTTGAAGTATAACGTGACTGTAAATCCCCGGCATCGGCCTGTGATTTTTTCAAATACAAACCTGCTTTTAGGCTAAATTTAACGCTAACAGTTACCTGTGGCTCTAATTAACGTAGACTGTAGCCACTTTGCGCACACAAAAGCACAGATGCATAATTTCCAGAGCTTTCTAAAACTGATTTGGTTTGCCGTTAAAGGCAAGGAGCAGGATTATACTACGCTTAGTATAAAACGCAGCATTGTGTTGCTGGCCATACCCATGATTCTGGAGATGGTCATGGAATCATTGTTTGCGGTGGTGGATATTTTTTTTGTGGGGAAACTGGGCTCCAATGCCCTTGCAACAGTTGGCTTAACCGAATCGGTGCTGATGATAATATATGCCGTGGGCATGGGCGTAAGTATAGCCGCGACCGCCATGGTATCGCGCAGGGTTGGCGAAAGGAATTACCACCAGGCTGGCAGCATTACGTTTCAGTTAATAGCAACCGGGTCTGTTCTGGCGCTGCTGATGGGTGCTTTGGCAACAGCTTTTGCAGGCGACATTTTGGCTCTGATGGGCGCAGAGCCAGAAGTAATCGCCACAGGTATAAACTATGCACGCATTATCTTTGCCGGTAACATTGCCATTATCCTGCTGTTTCTGATTAACGGTGCTTTCAGGGGGGCTGGGCAACCCCACCTGGCCATGCGTGCTTTATGGTTGGCAAATGGAGCCAACATCGTGCTAGATCCCCTGCTTATTTTCGGAGTAGGTTCCTTTGATGGTTTAGGATTAGAGGGAGCCGCCTGGGCTACTACTATCGGGCGAAGCATTGGTGTTGCTTACCAGCTATACCACCTGCTTAATGGCAGGCATCTGCTTAAGATTACGCGCTCCAACTTTATACTTAGTACCGCCGTTGTCATGCGCATTCTCAGAGTATCGTCTGGTGGTATGGGGCAATTTCTTATAGACTCTGCAAGCTGGATTTTTCTGACGCGGCTGATAGCAGAATTTGGCAGCCAGGCGTTGGCAGGCTACACTATCGCTTTTCGGGTTATTACTTTTACGATACTGCCTGCTTGGGGGCTTTCATCGGCAGCAGCTACGCTTGTAGGGCAAAACCTGGGGGCGCAAAAAGGCAAACGGGCAGAGCTGGCAGTATGGCTTACTGCGCGTTACAATGTCATTTTCATGGCCTTTATCACACTTGTGTTCATACTTTTCGGGGAGCACTTGTCGGGGTTCTTCGCCCAGGACCCTGAGGTTGTAAGCGTTGCCACAGAAGCACTCAAAATTATTACCCTGGGTTACGTATTTTTTGGTCTGGGCATGGTCATGATACAGGCATTTAATGGCGCCGGAGACACCAAAACACCTTCCATCATAAATATTGTCGTGCTTTGGTTTATTGAGATTCCGCTAGCTTACTTATTAGCCATTCAGTTTGATTTCGGGGCAACAGGAGCTTTCATTGCCATTGCATTCTGCCATTCGTTCCATGCGCTTGTAAGTTGGTGGCTTTTCAGAAAAGGCAACTGGAAAAACGTGAAGGTCTGACGATTTCACCTCTGGCTACCAGCACCGCACAAATAATTTAGTTACGCACTTATTTCTTACAGGCCAACCTTATCCTGTTTACTCTACGTTATACTTCTACTAAACATCAAATCGCAACCAGCTAAGGTTAAGCACTATAACTTTTAAAACGCATGCCAATACTTTAAAGTGAGCGGGCACTCACGCACTAGGATTGAGTTTAAAGTATAAGATCAGGCTTCCGGAGTATCTAAATAAGGCACAAATGACACAACGAACTGAAAACAGGCTTGCTACAGAAACAGATGCGCAGCCAAAACCTGCGTTAAGCATGACCGATGCCATTGCCGTTATAGTGGGTATTGTAATAGGTGCTGGCATTTTTCGGACTCCGTCCATGGTGGCAGCCAACACCGACACAGGCACAATGTTCCTGGTTGCCTGGATACTGGGAGGCGTTGTTTCGTTGGTGGGAGCGCTTTGTTATGCCGAACTTACAACCACCTTCCCGAATACTGGTGGGGATTATCACTTTCTGACACGCGCGTTCGGCAAAAGACTGGCTTTCTTGTTTGCCTGGTCACGGATGAGTGTAATACAGACAGGCTCTATTGCCCTACTCTCTTTTATTGTTGGCGACTATGCCGCACAAATTTATAGCATCGGCGAATACACGTCGGTAATATATGCCGGAGTTGTTGTGGTGATTTTAACAGGGATAAACATTGTAGGAGTCACGTTTGGGGCTGGCACACAAAAGCTGCTGACAACCGTGGAAGTGCTGGGCATTTTACTTATTGTAGTGGCAGGCTTTTTCTTTGCCCCACCAGAGGCATCGGCAACTGCCTCCTTACCTACAATTGCCGCTCCAAGTACCTCTTTAGGCCTTGCCATGGTTTTTGTGCTGCTAACCTTTGGAGGCTGGAACGAGGCAGCTTATATCTCAGCAGAACTGAAGTCAGGTAAACGCGGCATGGCTACTGTTTTGATATTGGGCATTTTTATCATCACGGCAGTTTACATGCTCATTAATTTTGCTTACTTAAATGTGCTGGGCCTAAGCAACATGGCCCAATCCGATGCAATTGCCGGAGACTTAATGCGTGTAACGTTCGGAGAGGGCGGAGTTGTGTTGATTGGCGTTTTAGTGGCCATATCTGCATTAACCTCAGCTAACGCTACTATTTTTACCGGGGCGCGCACCAATTATGCCCTGGGCCGTGACTTCCCGGTGTTCAGCATGCTGGGCAAGTGGAATACCAAAACTTCATCTCCTGTTAATGCTTTTGTGGTACAGGGGCTTATCTCACTTGCTCTTATTGGCCTGGGCTTTCTCACGCGCAACGGCTTCGAAACCATTGTAGAGTATACTGCTCCGGTATTTTGGTTTTTCCTGCTGCTGGTAGGGGTGGCTTTGTTTATCTTGCGCCGAAAGGAACCAGCTCTGGAACGGCCCTTTCGGGTACCATTTTACCCTGTTCTGCCGCTTATTTTCTGTCTTACTAGTGGCTACCTGTTATATTCGAGCTTAGTTTATACTGGCTTTGGGGCATTAGTGGGTATTGGAGTGCTTTTTGCCGGCGTGCTGTTACTCTTAGCCTTGCCCACAATCGAGAAACTGCAGCGCAAAAGCTGAATCGCCTTACGTACACCCTTTTCATACTAGCTTTCAGGCGGCGCAAAAAGAGTGTGTTTTATTCTGCTGCCTCTGCCACAAACTGCTGTTAAGGCATTACGTATACACAAAGGTTTATACAAGAGCCTCTTACCGTACAGAATTTCAGCATCACCCTTCGCACTTAAACACGTTCTGTTACCACCGTTTTCTTATTAGCTGGTAGCATTGCGCTTTCTCAGGCATCAGATTCAATTAAGTTTAACACCTAACTTCTAAAAGATGAAAACACTTAAAACAACTTTTATCCTGTTTTTACTAAGCCTGCTGGCAACATCTCAAGCCGCTGCCCAAACTGCTGCGCCACCTAAACTAGATGTACCCTATGTACCAACCCGACAGGTAGTAGTAGATGCTATGCTTGAATTGGCAAAAGTGAACAAAAACGACGTAGTGTATGACTTGGGTTGTGGCGATGGCCGCATTGTAATTACAGCTGCTAAAAAGTATGGCGCAACAGGTAAGGGCATTGATATAAATCCGGAGCGCATTAAAGAAGCTAAGCAAAATGCTGCCGAAGCTAACGTTGAAAACAGAGTTCAGTTTGAGACAGGCAACCTGTTCGAGGCAGATTTTAGCAAAGCATCTGTGGTTACGCTATACTTGCTTCCTTCTGTAAACATGAAGCTTCGCCCCAAACTGCTTAAAGAACTGAAGCCGGGCACACGCATTGTATCGCATGCCTTTGATATGGGCGATTGGGAACCTGAAAAAACAATTGAGGTAGATGGCGCCAAAATTTACTTCTGGACAGTACCTGGCAAAAAATAATCAAATCAAAAGTATAGCATATTCTCATTACCAGAAGAAAGGCCGCCTCATATTGTATGGATCGGCCATTCTTACTGCGCTTTGAAGAAAAACCATACTTGCCAGCAGCTGATTCATCAACAATTAAATTTATACTTTAAGAAGAATCGTATGGCGGATATTAGCCTCAGGTTATCTTCGCGTCTATACGCCATCCAAAATCAGGCAAACGCAAAACCCTATGTGTAGTGCAGCAAACACAGCATATTGCTCCCGTATGCTAAAAATGAGTTAGTTACGTTTGAATTATTGTGCAGGCAGGCCTGTTACTCCTCTACATCCTTTAACAGGAAAAAAATTACATTCTAAAGGTGCCGGAGGCGTAAATCTGCTTGCCTTAGAATGTATTATTTAAGAGATTTGATTTTTCGTTTGAATACCTATGCTGGAGACTCTTATTTATACCTTTTTACTTAGTATTTCTCCTTTTGGTGAAGCGAGAGCAGGTATACCTTATGCCATATTAAATAATGTGCATTACTTTGTGGCCTTTATTATTGGCACGGTGGCTAACGTTATGGTTTTCCCGTTGTTCATGTGGCTGATCGATACGTTTGGTCAGCGGTTCTGGCCCTTTCGTAATTATAAGAAAGGTGTTATTTTCCTGTCTAAGCGTGCTAAAAAAATTGCGGGAGCAAACGTACAGAAGTATGGCTTCTGGGGTTTAATGGTTTTCGTGATGATACCGCTTCCGGGCACAGGGGCATATATGGGCACTATAGCAGCCAGTATATTTAAAATTGAGCGTAAAAGAGCATTTGTAGCTATTAGCTTGGGGGTGCTTGTATCGTCTGCGTTTATGGCTGCCGGTACTTACCTTGGCCATCTGGGCTTCACAAAATTGTAAGTTTACAACCGTATTAACGTGAAACAGCCTCGCTGTAAGTTGCCTATCTGGAGCGGCTTACAGCGAGGCTGTTTTTTTAACTCCCCCTGGAGCAACTTATACTTTAGACACAGCTAATCGGATTACCGGTTTCAATACCTTACTTTTGGGCCCTGTATACCTTTGTTTCTGCTTAAAAGCAGACCTCAAATTTATAAAGTACTGGCAAACAAAAGCATGAGCCAACATCCCGTTTTTTTATGAGCTTTTTAGATGTATCCGATATAAGTGTCTCTGAGAGAGAAAACACAGTTTTAACAGATATTTCTTTTACCCAGCAGGAATTTCAAAAAATTGCCATTGCCGGAGAAACAGGATCCGGAAAAAGCACCTTACTGCAAACCATAGCTGGCTTGGTTCAGCCTGAGTCGGGGCAGGTGCTGTTTGAGGGAGATAAAGTACTGGGGCCACATGATGTACTTGTACCGGGCCATCCGGAAATTGCCTACTTATCGCAGCAATATGAGTTGCCACAGTTTTTAAGGGTAGAACAGGTGCTAAAGTATGCAAACACACTCCCCGATGCCGAAGCTGCCTTTCTTTATGAGATTTGCAGAATCAACCACTTATTAAAACGTAAAACAAACCAACTATCCGGAGGCGAGAAACAACGTATAGCCCTGGCACGCCTGCTAACCTCTTCTCCCCGGCTACTGCTGCTTGATGAACCTTTCTCCAACCTGGATATGGTTCATAAAGCTACCTTAAAGTCGGTTATAGAGGATATTTCCGAAAACCTTGAAATCACTTGCACCCTCATTTCCCACGACCCGGCAGACACACTTTCTTGGGCTGATGAAATTCTGGTAATGAGAAACGGAGGCATAATACAGCGCGGCATGCCTGAGCAAGTATACCGCCAACCCATCAATGAGTATGTTGCGGGGCTTTTCGGTAAGTATAACTTGCTTGATGCAGCGTTGATCAAACGCTTCCCGGGTGCCGCTAAAGCTAAGTTGAAGGGGAGAAATTGTTTGGTCAGGCCAGAGTTCTTCCACTTGGCAGCAGGCAACAGCACAGGACTTGAAAGCACAGTAACGGCTGTTTCCTTCTATGGCAACCACTACGAACTAAAGGTTATACTTGCCGGTACCATACTTACTTTAACTACAACAGAAAATAATTTACAGCCAGGTGACACCGTTTATGTTTTGCTAAACCCGGAAGGGATTTGGCCCTTGTAGGTAATCAGGCATAAAAGAACCCGCTCCAAGTATACATCAGAACGGGTTCTTCTATCAACTTATATTCACTTATATTACTGGGTCATTTGGCGTATTGGGGTTGGTTAGCCTTTCCTGGTCAGGGTATGGATAGAAGTTCCTGTTACGCTCTGCCGTGCTTTCTGGTGGTGCGGGACGGCCAAAGCGGCGACTGTCTTCCCACTTCTGCCCCGATAAGTATAACTCTGCTGACCGCTGCCTGTACACTTCCAGCAATAGCGCCTCTCTGGTTACCGGACCACTATAAGCTGGCAAAGAGGCATTAACCCCAAAAGGGTCGCCTGAAGCCTGCGTTCTTACTTCGTTTATAAGTGCCAATGCATCATCCAACACCCCATCGCTGCGAAGTATAGCCTCAGCTTTTATAAGTTTTATTTCATCAGGTAAGTATACAGGAATGTTAGACGTTTGCGTATCAAAAAAACCCTGCAATGTTCTTACCGGATCCCCGCCTACATCTACTATAGGACCAGTCAGGTAAAAGTCCTCTCTTGCATCTCCTTCTTCGAAAAGATCTGCCGGTAAACCAAGGTCATCACGAGGGCTAAAGTATTTCAGCACGAAAACGGTATTGTATATAGGGTTCGGGCTTAACGTGCTATACACAAACGCTGATGTCGCAGTAAGGTCCACAAGGTTTGCATTTGTGAGCGCAGCGTCATAATTGCCCGCATATAAGTTATACCTGGCGTTCATGGCATACAAGGTGTTTCTCAGATCAAACGCAGAACCTGTAACAAGCGTAGTAAACTCCTGCGAAGGCGGCGTGGCATCAAGTAAGGCTATGCCCTCGTTCAGGTGGGAAATTGCTGCCGCTAAAACCTGGGCGCGGGGCACGAAAGAGACTTTTTCAGTAATGCTTGTCTCTATGTTTGCCTGTTCAAAAGCATTCGCTAAATTCCCCAAAGCCATTGCCTTAAATAAATGCGCATGTGCTAATACCCCGCTTAATGTGCCACCCGATAACGCCTGAATATTCGGAGCATTTTCCAGTATCTGCTCACTCATGCTCATGGTGCGTTGCATCCTGGACCATAAACCCAATATGTTACCATTAAAAGTTGGCAATGCTGTGCCGCCTGCCTCCAGCTCTAGTATATTCGTAAAGGTAGCCACACCTTTCATCTCCCGGCCAGTTACACCGGTGTATAAACGGGCGGCTTCTACACCAGAAGTGGAATAAAACTGCCTTAAGCCCACGCTCAGCGCGATGATACCTTCACGGGAAGAAAGCACCTCTATATCACTTGCCGCATTGGGGTTTGGTATATCAAGCTCGCAGCCACTTGACAGCAACAGAAAGCCTGACAGTACACTTATCTTTAAATATGACGCTATATTTTTCATTTGATTTCCTGTTTAGTTAGAGAAGATTAGAACGACACAGTAAGGCCTAAGGCGTAGGTTCTTGGTATAGGTACCTCCACAAAGTCGAAGCCCCGAACGGCAGTAGTCTGTCCTGCAGCGTTTACTTCAGGGTCAAAACCGCTGTAATCATCAATCGAGAAAAGGTTACGACCCGCCAGGCTCACGCGCACGCTGCCGTTTCCGATAAAAGCCGGCTTAAAGTCATAACCTATTGATACTTCCCTTAACTTGATATAAGAGCCATCTTCAATATAATTTTCAAAAATACCGAACAATGCAGCGGATGTACCTTTTGGCACTTCGCCTCTAAGCTCTGGTTCGTACCCGGCCAGGCCACCGTACAAATCACGCTCTCCTACACGGCGGGTAAAATTGAACACATCAAAGCCATACGCTGCATCAAAAAGTACCCGGAAAGATAAACCTGCGCCAACGGTCACTTCATTTACCCAGGAGCCTGTCCAGTCCGGGTTCGGATCTCCGATAACTTTAGGAACAGTAGCGCCGGTTGGCTGGCCTGTTTCAGGGTTGCGCCCTATACGCTCAGGCTGCGGCAGTCCGGCTGGGGTTAGCAAGAGCGAGCCATCCGGGTTACGGGCAAAATACGTACTGTAAAAAGCACCAAGCGGGTAACCGTTTACTGCGGCAACCTGCCCAAACCCACCCGGAAAAGGCAACACCCCACCCGGTATGTCATTTACCTCATTCTTGTTTCTGGAGTAGATCAGCGTGGATGTCCACTTAAGATTCTCTTTTTGAACCGGTGCGCCAGTCAGCATCAGCTCAAAACCTTTATTTGTCATGGTGCCAATGTTGGCATACTGGCTCAGGAAGCCGGTGGAAGGAGTTAGTGTTATTTGAAGGAGTAAATCTTCTACGTTTTTGTGGTAATAAGAGAATTCAAGTCCAAGTCTGCCATTTAGAAAACTCATATCAGCACCAACCTCTATTTCTTCTTGTCTCTCTGGTTTGATGCCTGAATTGCCTAAGAGTGTAGAAGACACGACTCCCGGAAAGCCTGGCAATGCAACAGGATTGTAGTTGGTGTACCGTTCGTATGCCCGAAGCGCTGTCAGGTTACCTGCCTGTCCGTAAGATGCCCTAAGCTTAAGAATCGGTATTGTATTGCTCAGGCCTTGCCAGAAACTTTCGTTTGATATCAGGTAACTGGCGCTTACTTTAGGGTAAAATTGCCACCTGTTATCTTCTCCAAAAACAGAAGATACGTCGTAGCGTCCTGCCCCCGTCAGGAACAGGCGGTCGCCGATGCCGAAGGTTTGCTGTGCAAAGAATCCAAGTATGTTGATGTCGCTTCTTTCCTCTGAAGAAACAACTGTTGCCCCGCTGGCAATTCGCGCAATTGGCCCCAACTGTGTAGCTGTAATAGCTGAAGTATAATACTTCTCTACCTGGGCTGTACCACCCACACCTGTTGTAGATTCCAGCCAATCGGATAGCATCGTTCTGTAAGATATGTTCAGGTCGTTGTTTAACAGGTAAGAAGTTCTGTCGGCACGCCGTGAGTAGCCTGCATCGTAGGAGGGTGTGGTGTTACCTACCGGGATAAAACCTGTCGCAATCTGGGTGGCATTGTCATAGCCTAATGTATAATTGATGTTCAGGTTATTGATTGGTGTCAGCATTAGTTGAAAGTCACCGATAAAGCGGTTGGTTCGCTGCTGAAAATCGAAGCGGTTAATCGCCTCAAGGGGGTTGGTTCTGCGGAGCACGTTGGTAGGTGCAGTAGACGGATAAACACCGTTAACCGGCTGTGGGTTGATGAAGTTATTGCTGAAGATAAATCCTGTTAAGGCACCGTATGTTTCAAGCAAGCCGCCATTCGGAATTTCTTCGCTGGTGCTTAACGTATAGTTGGCTCCGAAAGAAACAGATATCCAGTCATTCAACGTCTGATCCAGTCGTACACGGGCTCCTCCCCTGTTAAAGCTGGAACCATCTACTATACCTTGGTTACTTAAAAAGTTACCACTCAGAAAATACTGTGTATTGGCGCTGCCCCCCGAAACCGAGATATTGTTTTCTGTGCCTAGCGCCGTTCTGAAGATTTCATCCTGGTAATCGTAGCGCTGCACAGGTTCCTGTGTGAGGTCTGATGCGATAGTATTTATAAAACGGAAAGGATAATCGTTATACTCCAGCGTTTTGCGCACTTCACTAACCCTGAATTGGGTAGAGGCTGATACTTTTGGTTTTCCTTCCTTGCCTCGTTTTGTAAAAATCTGTACCACACCGTTGCTGGCCCTGGAACCATAAATGGCCGCTGCCGCTGCACCCTTAATGATCTCAATGCGGTCAATATCGTTCGGGTTGATATCTACTAAACGGTTTTGGGCATAACCACCCAGGTCAATAAGTTCAGGAGAAGTGTTGTTGATGATAACGCCATCCACGATGTAGAGCGGGTCTCCGGAGCCAACTACAGTACTTGTGCCTCTAAGGCGCACGCTTATGCCACCTGCGGGGTTTCCGGAGTTTTGCGAGATTTGTGCACCGGCCACTTTACCAGCCAAAGCCTGATCGATAGACGTGGCTACACTATTCTCCAGAGATGCCGCCGATACGGTGGAGATGGCGTTGCCCAGCTGCTTTTTACTTGTTGCCACAGAGGTACCTGTTACCACTACCTCGTCCAGGCCTACAATGTCCTCGCTTAGCTGCACATCCACGGTTACATTCTCGGAGGCGCCCAACACTACCGGCCTGTTTTCCGGCTTAAAACCGATAATGGAAAAAACCAGTTGATAGGTGCCTGCAGGCTGGTTTGCAACCAGGTTATACTTGCCGTTTGCATCGGTTGCGGTAGCGGTGTTTGTATTCTGAAGCCTTACCACAACACCGGGTAGTGCGCTTTTAGTGCGGGCATCTGTTACAGTACCCGTTACGGTATAGCGCGTGCCCTGCGCAGAGGCCACCTGGCAAAGCAAAACCAGCAGGAATGCCCACAGTAAGGCTGCCCTTAAGCTGGGCCGCCCCATTACGTAAATGTCTCTCATAGTGTATTTTATTTTTGTGGTACATAAAATCTAGCTTTAATTAACTACGCTGGTAAACTTATCTTCCCCATATGCACAGAGGGTACCCGTGTTTGCCCAGGCCCGAAATTAATTTGGTTACCTACAAGGCACTCGTTGGCTAACGTTGCAAACAATACTGCTTCTTTAGCATCCGGAGACACACCCAACTCAGCGGTATTTCTTATGGTTAAACCTGTCACCATCTCCTCAATATTCTGAATCAGTAGCGGGTTGTGCATGCCGCCGCCGCTTAGAAACACCTCAAACTTCTCTCCCTTTAAGGTTCTTTGCAAAGCATCGCTTATACCAATTGCAGAAAAGCGATTTAAGCTAGCCATTACATCTTCCGGAGAAAGCTGCGTAGTCCCCGACTTTTGCTGTGCATGCTCCAGGTATTCCAGGTTAAATAACTCAGGACCTGTAGTTTTAGGAAAGCCTTGCTCAAAAAAAGAATGATCTAATAGCGCTGTTACTAATTTTGTATTATACGTACCTTTCTTTGCAATATCCGAATCTAAATCAAAATATTTACCGGGGTACTCTTTCTGCACATAAGCATCCATTAGTGTATTGCCCGGCCCTACGTCTGTCGAGAATATTCGCTTGGTGTCTAAATCGCCGGGAAGGAAGGTAAAATTGGCAATGCCGCCAATATTCAGCATGATTCTGTTTTGCCCTTTTTCAGAAAAAAGAAGATAATCGCCATATACCGCCAGCGGGGCACCTTCGCCGCCTGCGGCCACATGTTTCTGCCGGAAATCGCTAAGGGTAATGATGCCCGTCTTAACAGCTATATGGTCTCCATCGCCGATTTGCAGCGTGGCATTAGGCATAACAGGGATACCATGGAGTGAGGCTGGGGCATGGTAAATCGTTTGGCCATGGCTGGCTATGATGTCTACTTCGTGCTGCTTTACGCCCCAATCCTGCAAACAATTATTTATAAGTTCGCCATGGAAACTGCCAATGTAAGCGTTGAGCAAGCATACTTTCTCCAGGTCTACCTGTCGCTTGGAGAAGATGGCTTTTACTTCCTGTTTAAAAGAGGTATCGTAGGGCATGGTGGCAAACTCGCGCAGCACCATTTTTGTTTGGGGGCCGTGGCCTGTAAATTCACACAGGGCAATGTCTAATCCATCCAGGGATGTACCCGACATCAAACCGACGATAGTTCTTTTATCTTTGTTTACCACCTGAAACAGCTCTGCAAGTCCTTTATTCATAGCACGATGTAATTTTAATTGCTCGAAATGCTTTTTCATACCGGCAAGAAGTATAAAATCACCGGTATATAAGTTCGAAGCTATATAAAACTAAACGTACTGCAATAAAATAAGGACTGAAATCAGGATTCTTTCAGCAAGTATAAAATGTATTTATCGGGTGGGCACTATGTGTTGCGAGCTAGCCGCCGTACAAGAAAAAGAATACTGCTGAACTCACCCTACAGGCTTTTAAGTTTAAAGTATACTTTAAACGATGTCCCTTTTCCTGGTTCGCTTTCCAGCTCTATTTTGCCGTCGTTGATTTCCACTATCCTTTTTACAATGGCCATGCCCACTCCTGTGCCCTCTACGTGGTTATGCAGCCTTGTAAACATGCTAAACACTTTCTCATGGTCCTCTGGGCGTATACCAAGCCCATTATCCTGCACGGTAAGTACTGTGTATTTTTCGGTTTGATGCGTTTTAAGCGAAATTACGGGTTTTCTGTCGGGGCAGCTGTATTTTATGGCATTAGATACCAAATTATACACGATGCTACGCAGGTTCTTCCGGGAATGAACAATGGAGGGCGCCTCTGTAAAGTCTTCTGAAAACGTTGCTCCATATGACTCTATCAGATTTTTAATATTGAGCTTAACATCATCAAGTATTTCGCTGAAAGCAACGTTTTTCTCACACGATTTGTCCTCGTGCTGCACTTTGGCAATTTCGGTTAAATCCTGCAGCGTGGTTTTGAAGCGGCCTACGGCCGCATTCACCATTTTCACAATTGAGGCCACTTCCTCCATATTCGGGTTCGGGTCATCCAGGTTCTCCTGTAATGCAATCATCAAACCCTCAATATTATTGATAGGGGCCTTCAGGTCGTGTGAGGCAGTATACACAAAATTATCCAGGTCTTTGTTTACTCTTGTCAGCTCCCTGGTGCGTTCCTGTACCTTGGCCTCCAGGTTCGTATTGGCTTCTTTTACTACCTCGTTTGCTTTCACAAGTTCTTTTTTCTGGATGTAGAAACGAACAAACGAAGCTACTTTTGCACGGGTAATAAAAGGGTGCAGCGGTTTAAACAGGAAATCAACAGCACCCGCCTCAAAGCCATCAATCACGTGGGTAGCCTGTTCGTCAATTGCTGTTACAAAAATTATCGGAATGTCTTTTGTTTTAGAGGTGTTGCTCAGGTAGCGCGCCACTTCAAACCCGTTCATCTCCGGCATCTGCACATCCATCAGTATCAGCGCCAGTTCTTCCTTTAAAGCAATCTTAAGGGCCTCCTCTCCTGACCGGGCAAAGAGGTAAGTAATATTTTCGCTTCCATCAGATAGCAGGCTCTCCAGGCTAATCAGGTTTTCCGCCAGGTCATCTACCAAAAGAATCTTAACCGGATGTACAGCAACTGTTTCTAAGTCTAAATCGTGTAATGGCTGGTCAGCGATCATGTTAGGGAAAGTAAGTAATCTTTTAAACTGTTAAGGCCTTGCACAGAACAAGTTGGCACAGCCTCGATGGCTGCAAGTGGCATAACAGCCACTTCTGCTTCGGCCGGGTCCTGCACAAGGGCAATACCACCTGCATCGGCAATACGTTTAAGCCCCATGCTTCCGTCTTTGCTGGCGCCACTCAAAAGTATGCCTATAACACCCTCGCCATAGGTATCGGCAGCGCTAATAAACGTTACATCTATAGAGGGACGAGAGTAATTTACTAAATCTGAGACATCTAACGAGAAACTTTTATCATTTTCAAGTAAAACATGGTAATTGGCAGGTGCAATGTAAACATATCCACTACAAACAGCCTCTTTATCTTCCACTTCTTCTACTTTCAGGTTCAGGCGCTTGTCAAACAGCTGCTTCAGGTTGCCCTCCTGGTCGCGAAGGCGGTGCAGCACCAGCACTATTGGTATTTTATAATCTTCCGGCAGGCCCTGAAGTATTTCCAGCGAGGCTTTTATACCACCCCACGAACCTCCTATTACGATCAAGTCAGGTGTCTTTCTCATCAGCCGGTTTTTCGGTGAATACGATTCTCTTTATCCACGAAGGCATATCTGCTGAAAATACCTGACATTGCAAGCGTTTCTTTTTTACCTAAGGCAAGATAGCCTAAATCTACCAGACTGTCATCGAATAAAGTAAACACTCTTTCCTGCAACTCCCGGTTAAAGTATATTAACACGTTGCGGCACAAGATCAGGTGAAACTCATTAAAGGTAGAGTCGGTTGCCAGGTTATGTGGGTAAAACACTACGTTTTTAATAAGCGATGAGTCGAACTTTAAGCTGCCGTAGTTACTAACGTAGTAGCTCGCAAACTCTTGCTTGCCACCCGATGCATAGTACCCCGACGTGTAAGACGCAATATTGGAGGCAGAGAAAATGCCTTCTTTTGCCTGCTTCAGCACTTTCTGGTTTATATCCGTTGCGTATATCTTCGTTCGGTCCAGCAGGCCTTCTTCTTTTAAAAGTATAGCAAGCGAGAATAACTCCTCTCCTGTGGAGCAACCGGCGTCCCATATTTTTATGAACGGGTAAGTAGAAAGCATTGGCAGCACATTCTGCCGCAGCGACAGGAAAAAAGCTGGGTCCCGGAACATCTCGGTTACGTTTACAGTAATTTCCTGCAGAAAACCTTCGAAAAAAAAGCTATCCGAAAATACCTGCTCCCGCAACTCAGGAATGGTTTGCAGGTGATTATTTGCCAGAAAACGTTTCACCCTGCGGTAAACAGATGCCCGTGCGTAGCCGTTAAAATCATAGCCGTAATGCTGCCGTATGTCTTTTATCAGCTGCTCTACCTCCTGCTCAAACTGTACATCCATGCTATGCTTCATATAGCCACACCCGCATTAAGGTTAGCAACTTATCTGTATCTACTGGTTTAGGTATGTAGTCTGAGGCACCAGCGTTAAGGCACTTCTCCCTGTCTTCTTTCATGGCTTTGGCAGTTAAGGCAATTATCGGTAGCTGCTTAAAACGGATGTTTTCCCGTATTCGTTTTATTGCCTCAATTCCGTCCATTTCCGGCATCATGATATCCATCAGCACCATGTCAATGTCTGTTTCCTTTTCCAGCTTCTGCAGCGCCTCTACCCCATTGTAAGCCACTACGGGTTGCATGTTGTGCAACTCCAATAAGCTGCTCAGCGAGTAGATATTACGCACGTCATCATCTGCTATCAGCACCTTTTTACCCTGCAGCACCTCTTCCGGCACGTGCAACTTCATTTTAAAGTCGTTGCCTGAAGGTAGTTTCTGGTTAACCTTATGCAGGAACAGCTGCACCTCATCAAGCAGGCGCAGGTACGAATACTCATTTTTGATGATGATCGTGTTAGCAAACTCCTTCAGCTGCGCTTCCTCCTGCTCGCTTAGATCTTTGCCAGAGTAAATAATAATCGGAATATCCGCAAGGCCCGGGTTTGATTTTATCTTTCGCATCCAGTCATAGCCTTTCATGCCTGGCAGGTTCAGGTCAAGTATAATGCAGTCTATTTTCTGCTTTGCCAGTACCTGCTCCGCCTCCTCTGCCGTGTATGCCGATGTAGATTTAAGGCCATGGGCCAGCAGCAGTTCTGCCACCGCTTTGTTCTCCACCTGGTTGTCCTCTACAATAAGTATGGTTTCAATGGATTTGGCTAAGGTACTGGTAATGGTGCTGAAGGCTTTATTCAGCATTTCCAGCGTCACAGGCTTGGGCAGGTACTCTTCGTTATCCTGGAAACCGCCGGTTACTTCACGGTCGTAGGCCGACATAACATGCACATTGATATGGCGCAGCGCTTTGTCTTCCCGGATTTCTTTCAGCACATCCCAACCTGTTGTATCCGGCAGGTTTATGTCCAGCAGCATGGCATTGGGCATCTCCTGGCGCGCCAACTGCAAACCCTCGCGCCCGGTATAAGCCTGCATTACATTAAATTTCTTGGCACGTGCAAAATCGGCAAGTATGTCGCTAAAACCCTTGTCATCTTCCACAATCAGCATTTTAACGTCCTCATGGCCGTTTGCGCCAAATTGCTCAAAAGCCTGCGTCACCGATTCCACTTTAGGTACCTGCTGGCTAGCCGGGGCCTGTGCCAGCGTTTTTTTGCCTTGCTCCTGCGCTTGTGCCACACGTGGCAAGTATAAGGTAAAGGTACTGCCCTTGCCTGGCTCGCTTTCCAGCCGTAGCTCTCCGCCAAGTAGCGCAGCCAGTTCTTTGCTTATCGTCAGCCCCAGACCTGTGCCGCCATACTTGCGCGTTGTCGACGAATCCACCTGCTGGAAGGCTTCAAATACCTCGTCCTGTTTTTCTTTCGGTATGCCGATGCCCGTATCGCGCACCGAAAAGGCAATTATTTCATTTGCCCCATTCAGGTGCTCTTGTTTAAAGCGCGGTTTGTTATTTACGACAGGATATATCGCTATTTCTACCTCACCGCCTTCGTCGGTAAACTTTAGGGCATTGCCGATAAAGTTTTTAAGTATCTGCTCTAACCTGAACCGGTCCGTCACAATGGTGTCAACAGCGCTGTCTTCGTGCGTTTCCGTCAGGTGGATTTTCTTGCGGGCAGCCACTTCCCTAAACATCGGCTCCATTTTAATGTCACTCAGCCTGATCTCCTCTGTTTCCAGCTTAATCATACCCGACTCAATTTTAGAGAGGTCCAGTATTTCGTTTATCAGCTTAAGCAAATCGTTGCCGGATTTATGAATGATCTGGGCGTGGTCTATCTGCTTTGCTGTTAACGTCAGGTCAGGGTTATCGGCGAGCAGCCTTGAAAGTATAAGAATACTGTTTAGTGGCGTGCGCAACTCGTGGCTCATGTTAGCCAGGAAATCGCTTTTATACTTGCTTACTGTTTCTACCTGCTGCATTTTAAGCTCAATGGCCTGGCGCGCATCTTCCAGCGCTTTATTTTTAGCACGGATAGCCTCAAACTGCTCTTCCAGCAACTGCGCCTTCTCTTCGAGTTCGGTGTTCTTTTCCTGAAGCTCTTCCTGGTTTACGCGCAATTCTTCTTCCGATGCCTTTAATTCGGCGTTAAGCTGGCGTAGCTCTTCCTGCTGTGTTTCCAGTTCCTCGGCCTGGTTTTGTGTTTCAAACAGCAGTTCCTCAGTTTGTGCATGGGTTTTAAGCGTATGCACTATAACGGCAATGCGTTCAGCGGCCACCCTGAAAAACTCAAGCTCCAGCTCGGTATAGTTTTTTCTGGTGCTAAGCTCTATGGCGCCAACTATGGTATTGTAGAAGTTGAGCGGAATAATGATGATGGAGGCAGGTGTGATATCAGAAAGGCCGGTTTTAATGCGTAAATGCTCTTCGCCCACGCCATCCAGCAACTTCACTTTCTTCTCTTTTACAGCTTGCCCTACTTTACCAGCCCCAATCATAAACGAAGGTAGCTGCTCTATACTTTGTGTTACGCCATAGCCGGCCACAGGCTCTAATTTAGCTCCATCGTTATGCAAGTATACCACACCGGCCTCGGCACCAGTATAGCTGCTCAAAAAGGCTAAAACATTTTCCGTTAGCCTGGATACATTGTTCTCGCCTACTGCTATCGAATTAAGTTCTGTAACACCGGAAAGTATCCAGTTGCGGTTGGCATTGTCGGTGGTAAAGCGCTGCAGGTTTTCTTTCATGTCGCGGATAGTGTAGCTGAGCACGTCCTGCTCGCTTTGCACTTCCACGTCCATGTCGTATTTGCCTTCACCAATAGCCTTGGCCACGCCGGACAGGTAAATATTTTTCTCTAAAACGCCTCTGAATGAGTCTGCCACCTTACCAATTTCGTCTGTGCTGTACACATCAATAACAACATCTGTGGCTCCCAGCTTTATCTTATCGGCTGCCGTGCGCAGGGTGGAAAGTGAAGCCGATATAATGTTGATGATGTATAATGACAGGAAAGTAGCAGCGCCAAGTATAAGCACCAGTACCGCTGCCAGCACAAACAGATACTGCTCCCTTTCTTTTAGATCCTCGTTTACCTCTCCCCGAATCCGGCTGATAAGGTCCATTTCTATTTTCCGTAACGCTTCAACGCTCTCTGTAGACATCTTAAAGACGGCGTTCGCATTCAAAGATTTAACATCTGCTTGGGGGTTGCTTACCAACCGCTCAATTAAAAGAGATGTATTCTTATAATCATCGCTTGCCTGCACATCCCGTAAAGCGCTTGCCGACTCCTCATCAGCATACCTGTTAAAACTTCGGAGCGCCTCATCGTAAGATGTTTTGTGTGAGTTTAACAGTACATACTCGTCCAGGGTAAGTTCTCCGCTCTGGATGGCGTTCATCAGCAGGCTTCGGATACGGGATAACTGGATCTTTGTCTCAGCCAGGTTCCGGAAGTTTGATAACTGAATTTCGAGTTCAGCTGTACTGATTCCTGTTGCGTTGGCATCAATCCTATCCAGGAAAGAGAAAATCAGGCTTGAAGAGTACTTTCTGTACCCATACAAATCCAACTGGTTATTGTCGAGGTTGGTGCGGTGCAGAATTAACTCGTTTAGCAACGAGAGTTCAGGTATCGTGTGTCCGGTGCTGTCCAGGAAATCATTTAAGTCCCGCAGGGCCGCATCCGTTAAACTTCTTTGCGCTCTAGCTTCCATCATCATAAGCGAATCGCCGCCGGAAGCAGCCAGCATACGCGCTCTTTCCCGCTGGAATGCATGTATCAAGGCTGATACTTTCTCTGACTCTGTTAGCTGATACGACTCATCCTTTAGTTGCTCATGCTCATCAAGTTCCCGGTTAAAAGTAGTTGCGACAAAGTATAAAAGCGGGAACAACAGCAACGAAAGAAGTAGAAGCAGCTTACTTCTGATTTTTAGATTTTTGATCAATTTCATCAATCCGGGTTGGTTAGGTCGAAAGCACTATGAAAATGCAATTTAACAAAACCTAAGCTAATTATAGGCCGGCGATGCTTTATAAACAGCTAAATTGAATTTGTGTCGCCTAAAAACAGCTTTGCCTTTTTCCGGTTGGGCATCAGATAATCCTGCCGTCTTCCATCTCAATGATGCGCCCGCTGTTTTGGGCAAAGCTTTGGTCGTGGGTAACGATGAGTAGCGTCTGGTTATGCACTTCCGCCAGCTCCTTAAAAATATCGAATACCATATCGCTGTTCTTCACATCCAGGTTCCCGGTAGGCTCATCGCCCATGATAATGTGCGGGTCGTTGATAAGGGCACGGGCAATGGCCACGCGCTGTTTTTCGCCACCCGAAATGCGGTAAGCCGTTTTCTGTGCCAGGTGCTCAATTCCCAGCATCTTCAGCCTCTCCAAAGCGCGGTGCTCAACTTCCTGCTCACTATACTTGCCCAGCTTCAGGCCGGGCAGCATTACGTTTTGCAGCACGCTGAACTCGTTCAGCAGGTAATGAAACTGGAACACAAAACCTATTTTCTCGTTTCGGATACGCGCCAGCTCCACATCGCTCCTACCGGTCATCAGTTCGTCATCAATGTATAGCTCCCCCTGGTAATCGGTATCCATTGTAGATAAAATATAGAGCAGCGTAGACTTACCACAACCCGATTTGCCGATTACAGACACAAACTCGCCTTTATCTACAGAAAAGGTAATATCAGAAAGCACCTGCACCGTTACCGGGTCGTGAAACGCCTTGTTTATTTGCTTTGCCTCAAGTATAATGTTGCTCATGCTGTAGTTGTGGCTTGTGCGCTCTATTTTCCTCTGATAATCTCAACGGGGTCTATCCTGCTGGCTTTCCGAGCCGGAAAAAAACCTGCAAAGTAGGTAGTAATCAGCGAGAAAAATCCTCCGATAAAGTAGAACACCGGACTATAGTTTACAGGGTATGTTTTGATGGTAGGCAAGGCGGCCGTATTAAACGGAATGTTATCGATGACGACAGAAAACAAGAACCCAAAAAGCAACCCTACAATGCCCCCGAAGAAACCAATGCTCAAGGCAATAACCAGGAAGATCCTGTTTACATCGCTGCCCGAAAAACCGGTAGCTTTAAGTATGGCGATGGAGTCCATCTTTTCATAGATCATCATGTTCAAAATGTTGAAAATTCCGAAGCCGGCTACAATGAGCAGCGTTATACCTACGGCATACGAAATAAGCGAACGTACATTGCTTCCTGTTTCAAACTGGGCATTGGCCGTCTGTATATCCTCTGCGTCTACCTGGAACAACTGCGCATATGCCGCTGCCACAGCAGGAGCTTCCTCCAGGTTGTGCAGCTTAATTTGTATATCTGTGATGTAGCTTTTGGGCTTTCCCAGCAACTTCTGTGTTGTTGCAATAGAGGCATAGCTCTGCACTTTATCTATCTCCTGCACCCCCGACTGAAAGTACCCTACCACCTTTAGCGGAAATCGCTCGCCCTGCGCGGTAGTTACCTGCACTACATCCCCGATATCGGCTACCAGAATCTCTGCCAGGCCTTTGCCAAGTATAATGCTGTTGGCCACCTGCTGCACATCTATCGCATCACCGGCTGTCACATAATCCTGAAAGTTGAACAGCCGCATTTCTTCCTCTACATCCACCCCATTGATCACACCTGTAATGTCGATGGTGCCTTCGGTGTAAAACACCTGTATTGTTAATTTTGGGGCAGCACCAAAAACGCGCGGGTCGTTTTTTACAGCCTGCATAATGGGGCCGCTGTTGTAGATTTCCTGGCGGGTAACACCTGCCTTAACCGACCTGATAAAATTATAGGAGTGCTTGTATGCTGCAGCGGCATTAACAGGCTGGTTTTCGCTTGGCTTTATCTCGTTGTAAAGGCGCACATGCGGCGTACGGTTAAGTATAAGGCCATCAAGCAAATCGTTTAAGCCATTCATAAACCCCAGCAAGGTGATAAACATGGCAATGCTGAACGTAACACCAACGGCCGCCACCAGGGTTTGCCGCCACCGGGCCAACAGCAACGACTTCGCTATGCTGAAGATAAGTTTGCTGTTCATCTGGCTGGTTTGAGTAACACATCATCTTTCGAGATGCCGTCCACTATCTCTACTTTCTGATAATCCTTCATGCCCGTTTTAACCGGTACTTTATCTTTGTTCTCCGTTAGCACAAAGCCGCCATCCACCAGGTACTCGCGTGGTATGGTAAGGGCATTTTTTTTAGTCTGTATAATAATGTTTGCCTCGGTGGTTAAGTTTGGGTACAAGGCAGGCGGCGCGGTCACAAAACTGGCCTCCACGGTAAACGAGCGGGTTCTTTCGTTCATGGCAGGGTTTATCTTGTATACTTTCCCCTCAAACACCTGGCCTTTGTAGCTATCCAGGTTCAGCAACACTTGCTGCCCCAGCTTTACACGGGCAATGTCATACTCATCTACCTGCAGTTCAAGTATAAATTCTTTAGCATCGCCTACCACAGCCAGCGGCACCTGCGGACTCACCAGCTCCCCCTGCTCTTTTAGCACGCTGTATACTTTGCCATCAGTTTCGCTTCTAATAGTATAGTCTTCCGCCATTGTTTCGCTTATCTGCAGATTCTTCTGCGATTGCCGGGCAGCAAAATCAAGCTGTTTTTTTAAGTCGTTGTACCGAAGTACAGCGGATCTGTAGGCTGTAAGGGCGTTTTTGTAATTCAGTTCGCGTTGCTCCAGTTCTACTTTTGTTCCGATCTGGTTTGCCCACAGGTTGCGCTGCCTCACCAGCAGCAGCGAGTCGTTTTGCTTTTTGCTTCGGGCCAGATCAATGGCCTCCTGTGCTTCTTTCAGTTTTTGGGCATTGGCGCTTACACGGTTGTATGCAGCAGCAATCCGGGCATTTTCGGTATTAAGGCGGGCAGCTTCGTTTTCCAGTTTCACCAGCGGGTCACCCTTCTTCACCACATCTCCTTCTGTAACAAACAACTGCTGTATTACGCCACTTACTGTTGCGAATACCTGGTATTGGTTTCTGCTTTTCACAACTCCCGAGGCATATACTGACTCCGTGATATCCTCTACCGTTGGCTGCACTTTTTCCTGCTTGCCACCACAAGCGGCAAGTATAAGCACGAGTAAGGTAAAAAGAGCAAGTGGCTTCATGTGGTCTGCAATGTATAGGTTTTAGCGGATGCCTGCGGAATATTCAAATTAAGGCAGAAAGCAACTGCTGGTTTATACCTCAACGACATCAATTGGGTAAATAATGATAAAGTAGCGCACCTGCATTAACCGACTGCAGGCTGTTGCCGTTTTACAAACATCACATACGAACAGCACCAAGATTTTGGATAGAACTGCTGCACAGCAAAGTGTAGGGCAACCTGTAGAAACGCTTGTAAGAGAACAGCTGGCAGAGCTACTGAAAGGCGGCTTTGCACCAAAAATAATCCTGCTGCGCGAGTTTAGCTACCACAAAGCGGGTGTTAACTGGGTCGCCTTCATCTTTCTACCTGGATACTTTTAGGCCACATTCGGGCACGCCACCACACGCTGCTCAACCTTATAAAACAACCGGAAAATAATATTATTGTAAAGCCAGATGTGCCTTGGCCTGCAAACCATTGCCCACTATAGGAGGTGGAGTAAAGCGCTGCCATTGATATTTATGAGCAAGAACTCGAAGAGATGATTGCGCTATCGCTGTGCTTAGGCCATAAAAATGCTCCTCCGTTACACCACCACAACTCAACAGCAGTAATCAGGGTAAACATATAGCATCAAAAGTATAAGCCATGGACAACACCTATCCTTTTAAGTCCAAAATAAGCCCGGAGCAGATGCAGCAAGTGCCGCGGCTGGTAAAAACCATGATCGGGGAAGATAAGTTTACAGAGGATTTCGTAAACTGCCCCTTGCATGTTTGCGAGGCACACGACATAAAAGGCTTATACTTAAAAGCCAGAGCAGGCACCATTGCTCATTTTACTGGCATCAGCGCATCGTACGAGCCACCGTTCCACCCCCACATAAAAGTAAAAACAAACCTGGAAAGTATAGACGAATTGTTGCACAAGCCGGTGCGTTATGTGGCGCCGCTGCTGCAGGTGCATGCAAAGCCCAAAACAGCAGCCATTGTTTCTTAATAATACAGAACCGTTACAGAATAACACATGCAGCATAACCCACCGCCTCCAGTTGCAATAGGGCAACTTTTAGAAATAGCCAGCGCCGCTGCTTTAGATGCAGGCAAGGCCATCATGAAAGTATACCTTTCCGGTGATTTCTCTCAAACGCTAAAAACTGACAATTCTCCGCTTACAGCGGCAGACAAAGCGGCGCACCAGGTTATCACAAACCACCTGCAGCGCACCAAATTGCCCATACTATCGGAAGAGGGTTTACAGGCTGATTATACTTTGCGCAAAGACTGGGGATGGTATTGGCTCGTAGACCCCCTGGACGGTACAAAAGAGTTTCTGAAGCGGAACGGCGAGTTTACGGTAAACATTGCGCTGATGCAGAAAAACACGCCCGTAGCAGGCGTTATTTACGCTCCGGTTTCTGATAGTCTATACTTTGGCGGCACCGGTGCGAATGTCTACAAATCAGAAAAAAAAGAAGTGACGCCGCTGCAACCGCTGGCACAGGAACTAACCATGGAAAAGCTTTTACTTCAGCCTGAGGTAACTGTAATTGCCTCCAGGTCGCACCTCACACCGGAAACACTTAAGTTTACAGCGCAATTTAATAAAGTACAGTTCACGGCCATGGGCAGCTCCCTCAAATTTATGCTACTCGCTGAGAATAAGGCGGACATCTACCCCCGATACGCCCCAACCATGGAGTGGGACACCGCTGCTGCACATGCTATACTTCGTGCACTCGGCAGAAATATTTACACCACCAACCTGCAATCGGAACTGGTGTACAATAAACCAGACCTGCTCAATCCTTCTTTTATCGCTCTCTGAGGGATGCACTCCTGCAAAGCCAGGAGGTATTTTTGAAGTATAATTTATACCTTGCCCTGAACAGTTTCTAAATCTAAAAAGTAAAGCCCTGGATCACCTGCCACAAGGGCAACCCACAAAAGTATACACCGAAACAAGAACAGATGGCCATGCCTACAGATCAGATTCCGAAGTTACCCTCTATCCTGGACAATGATTTTTACAAGTTTACGATGCAGCACGCCGTGGTTAAGCTTTTCCCGCGCACTAAGGCACGTTACAAATTTATAAACAGAGGCAAGCATTCTTTTCCGGATGGTTTTGCAGAGGCTTTGCGCAAAGCGGTAGATGCCATGGAAGGGCTGCGCCTTACAAAAGAAGAAAAAGAGTACCTGGCCGTTACCTGCCCCTACCTGGACCCTACTTATCTCGATTTTTTGCAAGGCTACTGCTACGACCCAAGCGAGGTAACAATTAGCCAGGAAGGCGACCAACTGCACCTGACCATTGATGGCTACTGGTACCGGACCATACTTTGGGAAGTGCCCCTGATGGCGCTTGTTTCGGAGTTGTACTATCCGCTCAGTAAACTCCAGCGCGCTGCCGATGACAGCGTAATTCGCGTTGGCCGTGAAAAGATTGAAAAGTATAAAGCGCTTGGGGTGATAATTGCAGAGTTTGGCACCCGCCGCCGCCACTCTTACCACGTGCACAAGTTAATTGTAGAAACGCTGAAAAAGCATGGCGACGGCAGTTTTGTAGGTACCAGCAACGTGCACCTGGCGCGGATAAATAACGTGAAACCAATTGGCACGCACGCACACGAGTGGTTTATGTTTCATGCGGCGCGCTATGGCTTTAAAATGGCTAACACGCTCGGGCTGCAACATTGGGTGCAGGTATACCGCGGCGACCTTGGCATTGCCCTCTCCGATACCTACACCACCAACGTTTTCCTGAACCAGTTTGATAAGATGTTCAGTAAGCTTTTTGACGGTGTAAGGCACGACAGCGGCGACCCGATTGCGTTTGCGAAAAAAATAATCAACCATTATGAACGTATGGGCATCGACCCACGCTCTAAAACCATCGTGTTCTCTGATGCGCTTAATTATGATAAAGTAGCACGCATCGTGGCGTTCTGCAAAGGCAAAATCGGCATCTCATTCGGTATCGGCACTAACTTTACCAACGATGTGGACCTGGAGCCGATGAACATGGTCATAAAAATGACTGAAACGCAACCCGAGGATTTAGAGTGGATGCCTGTAGTAAAACTATCCGACGAACCGGGTAAGCATACCGGAGATGAAGAAGTGATACGTTTGGCCAAAACGATACTGACCATCGAGTAAGGCTAACTAGCGCTTTAGCCAAATTTATACTTAATAAAGCAGATACCATGAAAGCACTTTTGCTAATAGATATCCAAAACGATTTTATACCTGGCGGAGCATTGGCAGTACCCCAGGGAGACCGGATCATACCTATAGCAAACCAACTGCAGGAGAAATTTGACCTGGTAACAGCTACCCAGGATTGGCACCCGGCCAACCATAAAAGCTTTGCCTCTAACCACACAAACAAAAAGCCATTTGACCTTACACTACTACATGGCCTGGAGCAGGTGCTGTGGCCAGACCATTGCGTGCAAGGAACAGAAGGTGCTGCGTTTTGCCCAGACCTGAACATGCAAAAAGTAGAGGCCATTTTCCGGAAAGGCATGAACCCGGAGATAGACAGCTACAGCGGTTTTTACGACAACGGACACTTAAAATCTACTGCCCTGGCCGATTACCTGCGCGGCAAAGGAGTAACAGAAGTATACCTGGCAGGTTTAGCCGCCGACTATTGCGTATACTTTACTGCAAAAGATGCGCTGCAAGAAGGTTTCAAAGCCACCATTATAGCGGATGCCACACGCCCCATTGATCCGGCTGGCTTCGAGAAAGCAAAAGCTGACTTATTAAGCCTTGGTGGAAGTATAGTTGAGAGCAGCAGTTTACTATAAAACACCATGTCATTTCGAACATTGTGAGTAAGCTGAGGTATTTCGAGTTCCTGCCATATGTCAGATTTCTCACGGCTGTTGAATTGGCAGAAAACGCTATTCCCTTACCGGCTGCAGCTCCGGGTTCTTTACAAACTCCTCATCTGTCAGGGTACCCAAAAACTGGATGATGCTTTCTTTCTCTGCTTGAGTTAAAGGGATTCCCAACCTCTCCTGCTTTTGCAGTTCCGGGGCTAACGTAGCCGATGCTATTACGCCAGAAGCATAATGCTCCAGCACTTGTTCCAGGGTTGTAAACCTGCCGTCGTGCATGTAGGGTGCTGTAAGGGCAATGTTGCGCAGGGTTGGCGTTTTATACTTCCCAATGTCTTCTGGTGCGTGTGTGATGCGGCCTCTGCCATACTCCATTGCCTCGTTCGCATCAGAGTAAGCCGCATCCAGGCCATTGTTGTGGTATTGGTTATCTGTAAAAAAATCGGAAGTATGGCAGCTGCTGCAATGTTCTTTAAACAACACGAGTCCATTTAACTCCAGCGCCGTAAGCGAACTTCCTGCCTCGTTGCGTATATATTTATCGTAGCGGGAGTTACCAGAAATTAACGTGCGCTGAAACTGTGCCAATGCACGCCCAATAGCTGCTGAGGTAATTGAATCAGTACCAAAGGCTTTTCGGAACATAGCCGGGTATTTTGCGTGCTGCTGTAGTTTACGCGCCAGTTCCTTCAGGTTCTGCCCCATTTCGTCGGGGTGTGTTAAGGGCCCAAAACTCAGCGATTCCAGGTCTTTGGCACCGTCATCCCAAAACAGGCCCTGCATCCAGGCTACATTCGCTAATGTGGGCACATGCCGCAGCAAAGGTTTCCCCGATACACCGGCCGTACTAAGTGCCTTTCCATCTGTAAAAGCCTTGTCTGGCTGGTGGCAGGTGGCGCAGGATACGTTACCGTTTTTGGAAAGCACAGGATCGTAGAACAGCATACGCCCGAGCAATATGCCTTCTTTAGTAGTTGGGTTTCTTTCGGGAGTTGGTACGCTTGCAGCAAGGTTGGCCGGAATCGAAAAGACATACTTCTCTGCAGCAGGAGCCGCTACATCCTGCCCTGATTTATCGCAGCCTGCCAGTAGTAGCAAACCAGCATATGCCAGCAAAGTATACTTTTGGGTTATGCGCATACTTTTTTAAAGCCGGGGCTATTTTACTTCGGTAACCTTCAGAAAACCGTTGCTGTAATTTTCAGCTAGCACACTTGGTCCGGCACCATGCCCACCGGTGTTCATCACGTCAAAGTCTATCAGGTTTGGCCCTCCGAATAACTCATTTACATCTGCCTGAAGCGTTAGGTTATACTTTGGTTTAGCGCGGATGTCCACGGCTTGCGGCAGATTCATCGTAACTGTTTTATAATTGGCGTCTCCACCCACATGGAACACCAGGTTCCCGGTTTTAGTATTTCCAGAATAAGCCCCAACCAAGGTTAAAAATTTATAGCCTGTATCCCAATCCCAGGCCATTTCGTTGCTTGGGTCTAAATCACCGTACTGGTCCGTGGAATGGTTGCGTGCCTGGTCTATGCCAATGGCCATTTCAAGGCTGGTATACACGCCTGCCGGAACATCCTTCAGCTCAAAAGCAGTTTTGCCGCCCTGTGCAATCAGGTGGTAACTGTCTGGTTCTATAAAAACGCGTTGCCCATCCTGGCTGATCAGTTTTACATTGCTGATGTAGTACTTAAAGTTACTAACCGAGTAGGTATCTCCTGCCGGGCTAGTATAGGTTTTAGTTTCAAGTTGCAAGGCTTCTGATCCCACCATGTTCTGCACCTCCACGGTTACATTACCGGCGGTGTATTCGTCGCTGTTAGAGCACCCTGAAAGCAGGAAAACAGCAAGGGTGCAAATCAAAAAGTGTAGTGCAATACGTTTCATAGGTATTATTTAAAGGGATCTGAAAAGCGTTTGTCTTTTATGAAAGTAGTATCGGTGAGGGTGTGTAAAAAGGCGATGATCTTTCGTTTTTCTTCTTCTGTGATTTGAAGTGTTTTGCCACCTACCTCGTTGGATGCCTCTACAATAAGCGGCGAGATGTTGGGGCTGCCGTACTGCATGTGATCGTTGTAATGGTCCAGCACCTCTTCCAGGGTTTTAAAGCGGCCATCGTGCATGTAGGGTGCCGTAAGGGCAATGTTGCGCATTGATGGAGCCCTGAACAACCCATTATGGCGTGGGTTGCCGGTTATGTCGCCCATGCCATTGTCTTTCAATTCCACATCAAGGCCGTTGTTGTGGAAAGTCTGCAAAGACAGCAGCGTACCTCCGTGGCAGTCGCCACAATTAGCACCTCGCAGGCCCTGGCCTGGTTCCGGGTGCGTCAGGAACAGCTTCATGCCCTCCAGTTCGTCAGGCGTAAGTTCTTCTTTTTTTTGCAGGTAACGGTCGTAGCGCGAGTTGCCGGAAATAAGGGTTCGTTGAAACTGGGCCAGCGCCTTCAGCAGGTTTTCTTCTGTAACGGTTTCGGAGCCAAAGGCTTTTTTAAAGAGCGGCGGATACAGCTCGGCAACCTGCAGCTTTTGTACCGCGCCGGCCAGGCTCTGGTGCAGTTCCACCTCATTCTCTATCGGTACACGTGCCTGCTCTTCTAAGCTGGTGGCGCTTCCATCCCAGTTTAGTTGGCTTACCCACAGCAGGTTGGCCAGCGACATGGCGCTGCGGCGGTGGTCTTTACCCTGTATGCCTACAGCCAGCGCTTTGCCATCGGTAAAAGCTTTATCCTGCTGGTGGCAGCTGCCACACGACATGGTGTTGTTTCCTGACAGCTTTTTCTCATAAAACAGGAACCTGCCCAGCTCCACACCTTCTACTGTGGTAGGGTTATCGGCAGGCACCTGAAAACTCTGCGGAAAAGTATTCGGAATAGAAAACGAGTAGGGTGTCGGCTCCTCTGCCGCTACCGTAGGTGTAGTTTCTTCGTCGGGAGAGCAGGCCAGTACACCGGTAGCGCAGGCAATCAGTAACAGGTAACGTTGCAAAGTCATACGAATAGAGCCTTCTGTTAATGGGGTAACGTAAATCTAACGATTCCATGTATAGAAACATGACCCTTGATAAAACATTTAGCAGCAGATTAGCAGGTACAAAAGGCAATTAGCTATACTTATACATGTATAACTATGTTTCGATTTTATACTTGCCGGTTATACTTTTTGCTGCATCAAAACAAATTCACCTACATCCACCCGAAGACTTACAGCTTTCTACCGCAGGCTAAAAGCACAGCCAATTGTAACCACTATAGCATTATATCACAGCGCCGGCAAAGCATGCCACTTTATTAGTTTTTTACCTGAACCCGCTGGCACCACACCTCCCCCGCCCCCTCTTGGTATAAATAGCTGGCCTTGCTGTTTCTGGCTGTAATACACGCCGCTGCTGCTACCCCTGGTAAACCCGGTACCTGGTTGGAAGTAATCGTAGGCACGGTATGCGACATGAAAAAAGCCGCGAAAAGTTAAGCTATACTTTCAGGAAACTAATTAGCTGTGTTAGCCACTCCTTATAAATATTTTTCATAGAGGTGCCGAATCAGAACAAACCAAATCATGACAATGATGGACAACCTAACTGACCTTGGGCAGTATCATACTTTTAACTAAAATACCTTAACTTTAAGCATGACAAGCCTCAGAAAAGTAAAAAGTATAGCTGCATTGGCACTACTGGCAAGCGCCCTCTTCTCCTGCCAGAACACACAGGAACAAGCCGACCAGAATGAGTACGACCTGCTGGTACAAAAAGCCCTGATCGTGGATGGCACCGGCGGAGAGCCATACTTTGCCAGCCTGCTCATCAGCGGCGACTCTATTGCCAAAATCGATAAAGACACAACTGCCAGCTACAAGGTTAAAAGAACTATAAATGCCAATGGCATGGCCGTTACGCCGGGCTTTATAGACACGCACGCACACGGTAACCCCATGAAAACACCGGAGTTCCGTAATTTCCTGGCAATGGGAGTTACCACCATTTTCTTGGGGCAGGATGGCACAAGCCCATACTTTGAAGACATGAAAGTATGGATGGACTCTGTGGAACTGGTGAAACCAGCTGTGAACGTGGGTATGTTTGCCGGCCACAATACGCTACGGATGATGTCAGGCGCAAAGTATGATTCTGTTCCCTCAGAAAACCACATGGCGAATATGGAAAAGCTATTGGCCAATGCGATGGATGCTGGCTGCTACGGCATGACCACCGGCCTGGAGTATAACCCCGGCTATTATGCCCAAAGCGAAGAACTGAACAGACTGGCGAAAGTAGTAGGCGAAAAAGGTGGTATGATTATGAGCCACATGCGTAACGAGGATGACCAGTTTGTGGAGGCATCGATAAAAGAACTGCTGGTGCAGGGGAAATACTGCCCGGTGCATGTATCGCATATAAAAGTGGTATATGGCAAAAACAAAGCGCGCGCCCACGAAATACTGCAACTCCTAGACAGCGCCAGAACCAGCGGCACCAAGGTAACAGCAGATTTTTACCCGTACACCGCCAGCTACACAACCATTGGTATACTTTTCCCGGAGTGGGCCAAGCAACCTTATGACTACAGCCAGGTGGTGCGTACACGCCGCAACGAACTGGCCACTTACCTGCGCAACCGTGTAAACCTGCGCAATGGCCCCGAGGCTACGCTTATCGGTTCCGGAAAGTATAAAGGCAAAAACCTGGCGCAGCTATCCAAAGAACTGAATAAGCCGTTTGAAGACGTACTGATAGACAATATCAACCCTTACGGAGCAGAGGGCGCATACTTTATCATGAACGAAAGCCTGCAGGAGGAATTCCTGAAAGACCCGCATGTGATGATCTGCACCGACGGCAGCCCTACCATGAGCCACCCCCGCAGCTTCGGCTCATTTGCCAAAATCATCGAAACGTATGTAGTAGACAAAAAACTGCTCACGCTGCAGGAAGCCGTACGCAAAATGACAGGCCTTTCCGCGGAAACCATTGGTGTTGCCAAGCGCGGCTTCATTAGGGAAGGTTATAAAGCTGACATCTTAGTGTTTGATCCAAAGGCTGTAAAAGAGCATGCCACGTTTGATAAGCCAATGCAGCTATCGACAGGTTTCCAGTTTATACTTGTGAATGGGCAGGTAGTAAAAGAGGGCGAGAGGTACAACAAAAACAGGTATGGGGAAATGCTGAAGAAGCGGTAAGCTTTGATTTTGACTGTTGATTTACAGCACCGGTTCCAACCACCCCTGCCCCTCCTTGTCTAAGGCGGGGAGTTTTTACCTACTGTTTCAACTGCCATGCCTAGAGCTTATGTTTCTCCTTTGTCATCCTGTCAAGGATCTTGGTGGAAGGGAGGTTAAGCACAAGCTACGATGCTTATACTTGTACTAAGGTAGTGTCAGAATTCCCCTCCTTAGACAAGGAGGGGCAGGGTTGGTTGGATAATGATGCTACAGACAAACAATCAGTAATCCATTCAATCCCTATTAATCTGTGGTCCCGTCTACATATATCCTGAGTTCCTGGTATACTTTGTGCAGCTTCTTCGGAGGGAAGTGTGCGTTCAGGCCGCTTGGGTTGGGCAGCACCCATAACCTGGTATCTCCTATGGCTTGCTCCTGCAAACCAACAGCCGCCGAAGCTTTGCCAAAGGCTACCCGGTAAGCAGAGATTCCAAGTAGTGCCAGCACCTGGGGCTTATACTCAATCACTTTCTCTACCAGGGTTATACCACCTTCTATCAGTTCTACCGCCGATAGTTCTGCTGCATTGGCTGTTGCCCTTTCCACAATGTTGGTAATGCCATATCCCAGTTCCAGCAGTTGCCGGTCTTCTTCGGGTTTGTAAAGGCGGGGCGTAAAGCCAGCAGCGTGCAAGGCAGGCCAGAAGCGGTTGCCGGGGCGGGCAAAGTTGTGCCCGGCAAAAGCTGTGTAAAGGCCAGGGTTAATGCCGCAGAAAAGCACTTTCAGATTCGGAGCAATTACATCAGGTACGGTTCTTCCGTTTACTGCAGCCAGATCTTCTTTGGTGGGTCGTTTAAGAGTTTGCATAACTCTCTTTTACTAGCTGCCAGCCATTACAGTTATAAGATTGGCTAATTATACGCTACTGTTGAGACAATAATTTAGGCTAAGGCCGCCTGTTTATACTTACACTTCTCCTGCTGATGCTCCAGTTCCAGCGTAACCTCTGTAATCCCAAATGCTTTAAGAGATGTTCTTACCTTTTGCTTGAGTAAGGCTGCCATTTCAGGAGAGTCTAGTTTGTTTGTAACCACGTGTGCAGTTAATACATGGTGCTCCCCATCTAAAGACCACACCCGCAACTGATGCACCTCCTGCACCAACCCTGATGCCAGTATTTGCTCCTTCAGGCTATCCAGCTTTGGCGCCAGCGGGTTTTCCTGTAACAGCACTTTAACGGAGGCCCATGCAGTTTTAAAGGCATTGAACAGCATAAACAGCGAGATACCAATAGAAAGAAGCGGATCGAGCCATGGCAGCGGGAAAAACATCAGCACAACACTTACCACCAGCACCGCTACCCAGCCCAGCAGGTCTTCGAGCATGTGCAGCGACACGGCCCGTTGGTTCAGATTATGCCCGCCACGCAGCCTGAAAAAAGCGGCTCCGTTTACAGCCACACCAAGTATAGCCTGAACCATAATGACTAGAGCGTAAACTAGTTTCCGGCAAAGTATAAAAAGACAAAAAGCCCGCCTGTACTTTCTTTTCGGGCGGGGGCAAAGGGCTCCATAGCGCTGAGTTTGCCCTTTGTCAGATTCTCAGACAGGTGTATTTGTTTTAAAAATGGATAGAGGCTATAAGTGGTCAGCTTGTTCTTTTTCGATGTTGGTTATAAAATAATGGCCAGTTTTAATGCTGTCAATAAGATCTTGTATCGTTTTAGAACTGAACACTTTCAGCAGGTTATCGCGATAGGCTTTGATATCGTTGTGTAGTGGGCAAGGGTGCAGATCAGAGCATTTTTTCATACCCATGCCACATCTCGTAAAAGCCTCCAGTCCATCAATATGGCGTACGACTTCCAGTATGGTAAGGTCTGAGGCTGGCCTGTGCAGGTAAAAGCCTCCGCCTGGCCCTTTAGATGAAGCAATGACACCTTTGCGCACCAGGTCCTGCAATATTTTACCGGTGAATGGCTGCGGCAGGTCCAGTTCGTTGGCCACCTCTTTTATACCTACTTTATGCCCTCCCTCGTTATGAAGAGCGATATAAACAATGGCCCGCAGGGCATACTCGGTTGTTTTGGATAACATACGCTAAAACTCATAAACAAAAACGCAGCCGCAAAGTTAAGACATGCTGTTTAATTGCTGCATTCCCTCCTCACTTATCATATCGGTGGTCCACATCGGGGTCCAGACCAACTCTACTTTTGCGTTTAAGTCAGGAAAGCGCTTGAGCAGAATCTGTTCGGTAGCCATCACAATGGTGCCGCTCATGGGGCAACCCGGCGTTGTTAGCGTAAGTTGCACATGCAGGTTGTCTCCTTCAAGGCTTACGGTATAAACAAGGCCTAAGTCTACTATGTTGATTCCGATTTCAGGATCTATGATATACTTCAGCGTTTCGAATACCTCTGGCCCTATTTCGGTATCAGGCGTTTGCTTTTCCATAAGTTAATGGTTTTAAATTGTGTGCTTTGTGCAATAGCATCTGAAACACATTGGCTGTGTAAAGTATGGCTGTAATGGAAAAGGAGATGGCTCCGGCCAGTATAACCTGCTGCTCCCTGAGCAACACGCCAGCAACGAATACCACAAACCCAACCAGGTAAAAGATATTCTGCCAGCGTAGCAGCTTGTGGCTGTACATATCCTTTGGCAGCGGTGTTTTATAGCGGCCCACATGGTTTTCGTAGGCATGCATCCATACTATAAAGGGCAGCGTTTTAAAGGTTTGCCCAAGTATAAGTGCCGATACAAACCCCAGGAAAACGGAGATGCCATACACCAGGTAGATAGAAGACAACAACCGCTGCGGCAGACCGAGGTCGGTGCTTACCACGAATAGCAGCGCCAGCGGTAACAGCAGCAGCACCAGGGCAACAAACGTTTGCTGCATGCCCAGGTCTATGTCTTTCCGCTGCATCGTGTTTTTTGCATCGCGCAGGTACAACAAAAACAGCAACACACCCACTACCACCAGGCCACCATAGAGCGGCAATAGCTTTGTATGCAGCACCATATGATCAAGTATAAATAACACCAGCCCCGCATTTATCAGGTTGTAGGCCCAGCTAAGTTTTCGGGTATCTTCGGGGTGCGCCAGCAAAAACATCGGGATCAGCTTTGCCCCCACGCCAATAATCAACAGCAAAAACCAACCGGCCATACCTATGTGCGCGTGCAGTTTGAGGTAATGCACATGGTCCAGGGGCAGGAACGGGAGGGTAAAATTGACCGCCATCAGCAAACCAACTATGCCCGTTACCAAAAGCCAGATAGCAGAGGTAACGATAAAATCAGCTTCTATCGTCCATTTGGGTGCCTTGCGTGCCGTTTGAATCACGTTGATGTTGAACAATACAAAAGAGATAACCAAAGCACAGGCTGCGGCATGCATCGACCAGCCCAGTTGGAAGTACCAGAAAGAGTATGCCAGCAGTATAGTGCCTGTACCCAGCAAAATAAACGTATAAACTGCAAGCTTTTCGCTGTATAGTTTGCAGTCCAGCACTACGGGCAGCAGTTGGTATAATGCTCCAAAAATGATCATGGTTGCCCAGCCCAGCACCGCCACGTGCGTTAGTGTTAAGAGCTTCGGGTGAAAGTAATGGCCGCTAAAGGCATCGGTGGAAAAAAGCAATAAAATGCTTAGTACCAGAAAGGCAACAGCTGCAAAGGCATAATGCGGCAGCACTACCCATTTACCCGGAGAATTGGAAGTAGACGCGGTGCTCATGGCGCGGCAGTTTTATAGATAAGCAGGTGTACTTCAGAGGGTCCTATCTCTTTGATGGCTATCTCGCAGCCACGCTCCTGCAGCTTGGGCAACAGGAACTGAGGCACCTTTCTGTGCGTCACATGGATGGCTTCATGCTCTGGTAACGTTTCCAGTTCGCTTAGGATCGTTATCATCGGTTGCGGCATTTCCAGGTGGCGCACGTCCAGGTACTTAAGTTTGCCCTCATAATCTCTCACCATAACATCAAAATCGTTTGTAACTGGCGCGGTAACAGCAAGCGGTTTTATACTTGCGTTGTCCGGCCAGAAATAAGTATGCACCAACTCAGGGTGCAACACCTCTACATAAGAAGCATAGCCTTTCTTCTGGAGTATAGAGATAAGAGGAGTTGGCTCGAAAGAATTTATGATCTGCAGCGCATTGCCGCTTTTAACCTGCTCTACCGCCTCCATTATCTTCAGAAAAGGATCGTGGCCGGTGGCAATGTCCTCGCACACATCCAGCGTAAGTATACTTTCCTGGGGCAGTTGCTTTAAATAAGTTGGCTTCTCGGCTGTACTTTTAACCGGTTTTGGGGTGGAGGTACTGTCTGCCTGTTTTTGTGTAAAGCCAAGCGGCGCCAGCTTTTTGTAAAAGTCTGCTTCTGAGCAGCCGCCAATGCGGGCAGCATCGGCAATGGTTACCCGAGAGGCCAGTATTTTGCGGAGCAGCGGGTTTCGCAGCTTTTCAAAGTGCTTGTTGATGGAGGCGATTGCCTCGATGGCACTTGGGTTGGCTTTAAGTATAACCGATATTTTAGTATTTGCTGCGATCTCCATGGCTAGGCTGCCTTCCAGAATTCAGGTGTGAAATTATCGTTGCGCACATCGTGTTTGTGCTCCAGTAATTTTCCTGCCAACTCCAATTCATCGGCACGTACGATGGCTTGCAGGTACGGAAAGAGCTCCCGTTCCTCCCACCTGATGTGCTCCACCAGGTCTTTCTCAAGCGCCTGGAACAGTTCAGGACTTAGTTGCTTGCCCTCACTAATCAGCTCGATTATGTCGTGCAACAGGCTGTGTTCCTCATCCAGTCTACTTTGAGCGGTACTATCCGATGGCAGCAGTCTTTTCAGCAGCCACTCTTCTTCCTGGCAATGCTCCTTCAGGATATTATCCCAGAAGTACCGCACGTAATCGGCTAGCAAGCTAAGATCTGTACCGTTTTTTAGTCCTTGCCGGATTTTCCAGCAGAACAGTAAACCGAAGTGGTGCTCCCGAGAGAGAGGTACTAAGCTTTGATCTCGTTTCTGTGGTTTTATTGTAGCTTTTTTCATGGCTTGGATGGGCTTATGCCCTTTTTAATGCTATGGTGTAATCTAGTAGCCCTCGCAGCATCTGGTGGTCTTGCGAGCATCCGGCACACGAATTTTGTGCTTCGTAAACATTCGCGGACCATAAAGACACCGCGAGGGCAATAGAATCTTTTAATTCAATATTTCCTTTTCCAGCTCAAGCGCTTTCGGGAACAGGATGTTGTTTTCCAGGTGGATATGGCGGAAAAGATCATCTTCGAACTCTTTCAGTTTTTTGAAAGCAACCGTGTAAGTAGCACAGGCATCCGCTGGCAAAGTATAGTTGTTGGTCAGCTCCCGGATTTTCTCCAGCTCGCTGCCTGCATGCTCGTGCTCCATCTCCATCATGTTGATCGGATTTTGAATAGAGCCGAATGCCGGCTTATCAAGCCTTACATTGCTTTTCTTTGCCTCGTCCAGTTGCTTAATGTAGGGGAACAGTACGCGCTCCTCTTTTGGCATATGCGACTCGAGTTCGTTGGCTACGTTAGTGAAGTGCTTTACTACTTCTATTAGCTCCGGATGCCGTTCGCCGTGCACGCGGGCAATTTTTGTAGTATACTCATACAACGCCGGAATGGCTTCCCGCACATACTTGTGGTGCATGTTCACGATATAATCTGCCAGAAAAGATGGCTCCCATTTATCATACTCTACCTGGCGGTTCTGCTCGGCTTCGTCGGTTGCCAAAAGTTCTGCTTCCAGTTCGTCCTGGCTGATGCCTTTCTCGGCACAAACCTGCTTTACCGATTTTTTACCGCCGCAGCAAAAGTCGATGCCATACTTTTTAAACACCTGCGCTTTGCGGTAATCCTTGGCAACCAATTCGCCTACCGTTTCGCCTTCTTCGGGGGTAAGTTTGCTTATTCTCACTTCCCATACTTCGGGGCCCTGCTCCAGGTACTCCCATTTAAAAACATTGCCACGCTCGCCCAGCAACTGGTAGTACAGGGGCTTGGGGTCGTGGTCGTTGTGTATGATAAAAGCTTCGCCCCCTTCCAGGTTATCAAACCATTCGAAAATGGTGGGGTGCTTCATGCGTGGTTCTAAAACCGTTACGTCTAATGTTTTGATTGCTTGTGTGGTTTCCATGTAGTTAAAGATTAAAAGTCTGTACTCAATCACCATTACAAAAGTACAGCAGGCATTTCAGAATAAAAGATACTTAAGTCTTCTATTAAAATGATCTTCGTCATTCTTTAAGCGAATGCTATATAGCACTTTTGGCATCTTATCTTCTATCTCGAACCATACTTTAAAACGTGCGCTTTTACATGAAAAAAACCACTACAGCCCGTCCCACCGGTTTATCCATACAAAGAAAATTCACGACAGAGAAGCAGTCGCCTTACGAGCAGTTTAGCTACGAGCTCCGCTCCTCTACCATCAGAACACCAACCGGCGAGGTGGTAGCCGAGATAAAAGATGTGGAGGTACCTGCTGCCTGGTCGCAGATTGCGGCGGATATTCTGGCGCAGAAGTACCTGCGCAAAGCCGGCGTACCGCAACCAGACGGATGCACCGGCCCCGAAACATCTGTAAAACAGGTAGTGCACAGGCTGGCAAATTGCTGGAAAGTATGGGGAGAGGAGTATGATTACTTTAAAACGGAAGCCGATGCCCAAGCCTTTTACGACGAACTGGTATACATGCTGCTGGGCCAGTATGCAGCACCTAACTCGCCGCAATGGTTTAATACGGGTTTGCATGAGTCGTATGGCTTAAAAGGCAAAGCACAGGGGCACTACTACGTAAACCCCGCCACCGGCAAAGTGCAGCAGTCGGAGTCGGCGTATGAGCGGCCGCAGCCACATGCCTGTTTTATACTTGCCGTGGAAGATGATTTGGTAAACCAGGGCGGTATTATGGATTTGTGGGTGCAGGAGGCGCGTATCTTTAAGTATGGCTCTGGCGTGGGCACCAACTTCTCGAACATACGCGGCAAAGACGAAGTGCTGGGCGGCGGAGGCACCTCATCGGGGTTGATGTCGTTCCTGAAGATAGGCGACCGATCGGCGGGCGCGATAAAATCCGGAGGCACCACGAGGCGAGCAGCCAAAATGGTTTGCCTCGACCTGGACCACCCCGAGATCAGGGAATTTATCAACTGGAAAAAAGACGAGGAAAAGAAAGTAGCAGCTCTGATTGCAGCCGGTTATAGCGCAGATTACAACGGGGAAGCTTACCAAACGGTATCAGGCCAAAACTCAAACAACTCGGTGCGGGTGCCTAACAGCTTTTTTAAGGCGCTGCACCAAAACACCAATTGGCAACTGAAAGCACGTACCGACGGGAGAGCCCTAACATCAATACCGGCACAGGAGTTGTGGCAGGACATTGCAGACGCAGCCTGGGCTTGTGCCGACCCGGGCTTACAATTTGACACCACCATTAACGAGTGGCACACCTGCCCCGCCGAAGGGCCGATCAGGGCATCCAATCCCTGCTCCGAATACATGTTCCTGGACAACACGGCCTGCAACCTTGCCTCGTTAAACCTGACAAAATTCTACGACACAGAAAAGCAGCGCTTTAACGTCACCGCTTACGAACACGCTTGCCGCCTCTGGACGATTGTGCTGGATATTTCGGTGCAGATGGCGCAGTTTCCTTCATCGGCCGTAGCGCAACGCTCTTACGACTACCGCACCATCGGCTTAGGGTATGCCAACCTGGGGGCTTTACTGATGATACAGGGTCTGCCATACGATAGTGAAGAAGCCAGAAGTATGGCCGCTGCCTTAACCGCTATTATGACGGGGGCTGCTTACAAAACATCCGCAGAAATGGCGGCGGCATTAGGTGCTTTCCCAAAGTATGAACTTAATAAAGAGGCCATGCTAAGCGTGATTCGTAACCACAGCTATGCTGCACAAAATACGCCGGAAAAGTATGATAGCCTGTCTATCAAACCAAAAGCCTTAGACCCTGCACATTGCCCGGACTACCTGCACCAGGCTGCCTGCCAGGCATGGGAGCAAGCTATAGAACTCGGCGAAAGGTATGGCTATCGCAATGCCCAGGCCTCTGTGATTGCCCCAACCGGCACCATCGGCTTGTTAATGGACTGCGACACCACCGGGGTAGAACCTGACTTTGCGCTTGTAAAGTATAAAAAGCTGTCCGGAGGAGGTTATTTCAAGATCATAAACCAATCTATACCTTTGGCGCTGCAAAAACTGGGATATACTCCGGAAGAGGTACAGGCCATTGTAAACTATGCCAAAGGCCATGCTACGCTGCACGGTTGCCCGCACCTGAACCCAGACAAGCTACAGGCGTTTGGCTTTACGGATGAGGATATGGCTATACTTGAAAACGCGCTGCCTACTGCTTATGATCTAACGTCTTTATTCTCAGTTTATACACTAGGAGAAGCTTGTTTGCAACGATTAGGCATTACGGCTGCGCAGTATCAGCAACCAGCATTTAACTTACTCCGTGCGATTGGTTTCACGGCCAAACAACTGGAAGAAGCAGGCGATTACGTGTGCGGTACCATGACCGTGGAAGGCGCACCTTACTTAAAACAGGAGCACTACGCTGTATTTGACTGTGCCAACCGCTGCGGCAGCAAAGGCAAACGTTTTATACCTGCCGACGGACACATTCACATGATGGCGGCAGTACAGCCTTTTATTTCGGGGGCCATCTCTAAAACCATTAACCTGCCAAACGAGACCACAGTTGCCGAAGTGGCGCGCTGCTACGAACTGTCCTGGGAACTAGGGCTAAAAGCCTGCTCGCTTTACCGCGACGGAAGCAAGTTATCCCAGCCGCTTAGCTCTGGCAGCACTTCCGAAAAAGAGGAAACATCCCCTGAAAATAAAGTTGAAAGCACAACCGCAGAGCAGGTACTACAGGCAGCCAAAGCCATACTTGCCGACGAAAACAACAAGGCCTTCCGGCAGCAATTAACCGCCATGGTAGATCGCCGCAAACTGCCAGACAAGCGCAACGGCTTTACCCAGAAAGCAAAAATTGACGGCCACACAGTATATATCAGAACCGGCGAGTACGCCGATGGCGCGTTGGGCGAGGTATTTATAGATATGTATAAAGAAGGTGCCTCTTTCCGATCTATACTTAATTGCTTCGCTATTTCCGTATCGCTGGGGTTGCAGTATGGCGTGCCTTTGGATGAGTTTGTAAACCGCTTCACTTTTACCCGCTTCGAGCCGGCTGGCCGTGTAGAGCATCCAAACATTAAATCAACTACCTCTGTTTTTGATTACCTTTTCAGGTTGCTGGGCTACGAGTACCTTGGCAGAACCGACCTGGTACATGTGCACCAGCAAGAGCCTGAGATCATAAAAAAGGAACCTGTTGCACCCGCTGCTGAGGAACCTGCTACTGAACTTACTCCGTCGCCAAATGGTAGTATGTATAAGGTGGTAGCGCAAAGCCGGACGCTGCTGATGGAACAAACGCAGCAGGTACTGGCTAACATGATGGGCGATGCTCCGATCTGCAACGTCTGCGGCCACATTACTATACGCTCCGGCACCTGCTACAAATGCCTGAACTGCGGCAATAGCCTGGGCTGTAGTTAAGGCCGCAGATGAATTGGGGTTGAATTGATTAGTTTACAGCTCCGTCCCCTGCCCTCTTCTAGGGAGGGGAATTTTACTTACTGCTTTAACCGCTATCACCCCCGTTAAAGCCTTCCTTTTTCGTCATCCTGTAAGGATCTTGGTTGAAGGGAGGTTAAGCATAAACCACAGAGCTTATACTTAAGCTTTCGTAATACCAGAATTACCCGCCTTAGACAAGAAGGGGCCAGGGGGTGGACCCGGAGCTACTGACTTATTCTTTATTAACCCTAATTGACTTACACAAAAAGCGTAAACTTGTACCATGACACAAAACAGAGAGATCATACATTTAGACGACATCAAGCAGCTTGTTGATACTTTTTACACAAGAGTAAGAGCAGACGAGTTGTTGGGGCCGGTTTTTGAAGAGCGGATACAGGAGAACTGGGCCAGGCACCTGGATATTATGTACCGCTTCTGGCAAACTGTATTGTTAGGAGAGTTAACTTACCAGGGCAGCCCGGGCAGCAAGCACATTACTTTACCTGTAGACGAAGCGCATTTTGAAAGGTGGCTGCATATTTTCTACCAAACCATAGACGAATTGTTTACCGGCGAAAAAGCAGCCGAAGCAAAATGGCGGGCAGAGCGAATGGCCGAAATGTTCCACTCTAAAATTGAGTACTACAAAAAAAACAAAAACAGGACAATACTGTAGCTGCTGCGAGGCAAGGTTAAATTTATTTAGAAGCAGAACTTCTGCTCTTAACGGGGCGCTGCCGCATTTTAGAAACATCAAGAGCATGATATCTTACCTGCGGCACAAAAAATAGCAAGATTCCCAGCGGTAAAAGTATACTTACTCCGAACAGCAGCTCATTGTAGTTTGGTATTGCGCCAACACTTGCCCAGAACAAGATGCCCTGCAGAAACAGCAACGCTTCGCTGGAGACAAAGCCAAGTATAAACAGGCCTATCCCCCACCTGCTCATAGTACTTTTAAAGCTTAGCCAACCCCGCTGCGCAAAAAAGGCAAGTATAAAAAAGCTCACAAACCCGATAAGCACCAGGTGCAGATACCCGATAATGAAGAAGCGCAACCTGTAAGCCAGATCAGCCATGTATGGGAAAGTAGTAGAGAACTGCATCAGCGTTTTAAGTATAAAAGCCAGCGTTGCCAACAGAAGTATACTTCGGCTCCAGTTACCAAACAAAGTATACACCTGCCTGCGTAAAGGCCATAAGATAGCCGCCAGTAATACAAGTGCCCCTACCTGCGCCAAGGCTGCCAGCCCCCCAAGCCAGTAAACCCACGCATCAGGCTTTATCCAGAGCACAGACAACAGGTAAGCAGGCAGGCAAGCCCAGCACATCACCTTAAAAAACAACTGCCCATACTTTAGGCTAAAGCTGATGTTATGATGCTCCAGCAACCAGAAAACCAACCCTAGTACCCCAAAAGTAAACCAACCGTTGTACTGGAAATGCAGGTAAAAATAGATGGCGTTATAGTATAACTGTCCACCGCTGTGCCCCAGCGCCATGATAGGCCCCATTGCCCAGGGACCAAAAGAGGAAAGCACCAGAAAGAACAGCGCTCCCTTCACAAACTGAAAAGACAAGCGGTGTTTTCCCTGGCTCAATTTTGCTTGCCTGGCATCTTTTAAAAAACGGTAAACAAACCAGTAGCTAAATAAAATATGCAGAGTAGAGAATGTGATGGAAACGGCTGCATAGCCCTGCACCGGAAAACTCAGCAACATTCCCAGTACCGCCCCCTGCGATAGCCAGAACTGCCATGCATAGGTCTTCTTGTCCTGTAAGCCAGGGGGTAAAAAAGCGACTAGTAAGGAGACAAATAAGGCAGGGTATAGCCATCCCAACAGCGCCACATGCGAGTGTGCATGCAACAGGTATTTGTAATTTATACCTGCCACCGGCGACACAAACATCCAACGCAGCAAAAGCCCCAGCAGCGCTACTACAACCAAATTGAGTAGCGCCACCAGCAACCAGTTTCTTTTTGCGTTGATATCCAAAGTATAAGCCGGTACTAAAGTATAAAAGTCGGGTTAAACCGCTGCTGCAGTTTTAGCCAATGCTTCTTGTACTAGTTCCAGCAGGTCTTGTTGCAAAGCCTGGCTGCGGTCTTTAGCATACCACAGTTGCACCTGCTGTACCAGCTCGTCGTGGCTGATGGCAGGGTTTGCAGCCTTAAGCGCCACAACCTGCTCCTGGATGGCTTTAGGGCGTGATCCCCAGGTAAATAAACGCTCTCCTGTTTCTGCATCCACACAAATTAACTTAGGAATAGAACGGCTGCCGTTGCTTAGACAGGTGTTCATCAACCCAGGGTTTTCATCGCGAAGCAAAACAGTTAGCTCAACAGCAGGAACCTCTTCGGCAATAGCTGCCATAGCCGGAAGCAGTTGCGCACCGTCGCCGCACCAGGCCTCTACCAAAACCAGCCACTTCCAGTTTACCTGGTTTTGCACTAGTAATGCCTTTAGTTCAGGTTGTATGATAAACTGTTTCTCCACGCGCTTCATCCGCTGCAGGTTCAGCTTTGTAAAAGCAATCTTCTGCGCTGTCTGTTCATCACCAGAGGTTTTTTCTTGCGCTACCAGCTCCTCTACCAGTTTTTTGTAGGCTTCGTAGGTAAGCGGGTTCACTAATTCCGGGCTATTCTCAATCAAGGTATTCATATTTCATACTTGTATATACAAATTTAACGCAGTCTACTGCACCATAAAATGACAGATGTCATATATAGTGCTGACGCTACTCATTTAGCAGGTTTTGCGCTTGCTGTACCTTGTGCACACTTTAAAGGCTTTGCTCCTGCTGCTCCTTTTTCAGGCGAAGCTTCCAGAAACAGTTTCTAAAACATTTAAGTAACACACAAGCCAAATGCCACAAGCTACAACGCACACCTTCCACATACCCGTTATGGGTCTCTCCTTCTCCATCGATTCGCCGCTTAAAGTAGCGCGCTTCGGAATATCCTCTGTTGTATCGCTTAGCGACGATAGCCTGCTGGAGCAAATGCGACAGCATTATAGCCAGGTTTATAGCAAAACATTTAGCCCGATACCGGAGAAGGAAGAAGATTACCGTGCCAAGCGCGTAACAGCATACTTAAACTTGCTGGATGAGTTGGTAAAGCAGCAAATGGCCGAGGTGCAGCAACAGGACTTTACACCGGAATCTGACCTGACGAAATACTTTGAAATGCTCCCGGAGCAGTCGCTGCTGCGGGAAAAGTACCTGGAGATGAAAGAGACAGCAGATCCTTTCTGGAAACAGCACCTGCAGGAAGAATTGTGCAATGCCATGGTGCCCGGAAGTATAGACGTGAACATCATGACCAAACTGGACAGGACCAACTACACCAAAAGCGGTGAGGCGCTGCCACAGGAATACGCTGATGCCCTGGCTGCCTTGCGTGGCTTTGCCAACAGCACCGTACGCTCGTCGGTTGTTTTCTCGGCTGGCATGAACATGCGCTTGTACAGCTACCTGGAAAACTTCCCGTGCTTTTACCCTAATGCAACCGGCTTGTTTAATAAGAAAGTTACCATAAAAGTAAGCGACTACCGCTCTGCTATGGTGCAGGGTAAGATATTGGCAAAAAAAGGAATCTGGGTGTCGGAGTTCCGGATTGAGTCTGGCTTGAACTGCGGTGGGCACGCCTTTGCCACCGACGGGTATTTGATAGGCCCGATACTGGAAGAATTTAAGCAGAACCGTGAGGCCTTGCGTCTCGAACTTTATACTTTGTTTAGTACAGCACTTGCTGCCAAAGGGGTACCGGTTCCGGTGCAGGCGCCGGAACAAAGGCTTACCGTGCAAGGTGGTATCGGTACCGCAGAAGAGCATAATTTTTTGCTGGAGCACTATGGCGCTGACGCTACCGGTTGGGGCACACCGTTTTTACTTGTGCCTGAAGCCACAACAGTAGATGAGCCAACACTACAGCAACTGGCCGCAGCCAAAGCCGAGGATTTATACTTGAGCCCTATTTCGCCGCTAGGTGTTCCGTTTAACTCGCTGCGCAACACATCCAATGAGCTCCTAAAAAAGGAACGTGCCGATAAAGGCAAGCCGGGTAGCCCATGCATCAAAAAGCACCTGGTATCAAACACAGAGTTTACAGATGAGCCCATTTGCACAGCATCCCGCAAATACCAGCGCCGCAAGCTGGAGCAACTGCAGGCACAGCAACTCGACACCATCACATACTTTGCCGAGGAAGCTAAAATACTCGCAAAAGAGTGTTTGTGCGAAGGTTTAGCCAACTCAGCGGTACAGCTCTACAACATCAGCAAAAAGGCGGCCACCAAAGCAATCTCTATCTGCCCTGGCCCTAACCTTGCCTACTTTTCGGGTGTGTTTAAACTGCAGGAGATGGTAGACCATATTTACGGACGCTTTAACGCCCTGAACAATACGTACCGCCCGCACATGTTTGTGAACGAGCTGAAAATGTACATTGATTACTGGAAGAAAAAGAAGGAGGAACAACTCGATACTTTAACGGATAAGCAGTACAAATACCTGCAGAATTTCTGGGATAACCTGCAGGAGGGCATACAATACTATAAAAAGCAACTGCCTGCCATTTTTAAGGATGAGCTGGAGCGCCAGGTGATCATGCTCGATGAACTGCTGGAGGCCGAAGACCAATTGATGCTGGCAAGACTACAGAAAGCAGTTGTATAAGCAATGACTAAATAAGGCTAACCCGGCTGTTTACGTTTGAGGCGGCCCATGCCCTGCAAGGCTACGACGGGGCCTGCCGGAACATACACGGGCACTCGTACAGGCTGCAGGTAACTATAATCGGAGAGCCCCTGGCAGAAGAAGCACACCCGAAAAATGGCATGGTCCTGGACTTTGGTGATTTAAAGCAACTGGTGCAGAAAGTTATACTTGATGAAGTGGACCATTCGCTTTTTTTACGCGCTGATAGTGCACCGGAACTGATAAGTACATTGCACAAACTAAACCATAAACTGCTGCTGACGCCTTACCAGCCTACGTGCGAAAACATGCTCCTGGATTTTAAAGCAAGACTGCGACATGTGTTGCCTGAAAAAGTTGGTTTGCACAGCCTAAAGCTTTGGGAAACGCAGCACTCGTTTGCGGAATGGTATGCTTCGGATGAGGCGGATGCATTGTGACATACTTTGCGTAAAGTACGGTACAATGCCCTGGCGGCATTTCTTGTAACTTACTCAGGTTTAGCTCGTTTTTTATAATTCAATAATGCGCTTCAACTATGAAAAAGTTACTTGTCATACTTCTCGGGGTTTTTGCATTTGCCTGCGGTGACAACACCAATACCGAACGAGAGCCTAACGCAACTGAAAGCGATGCCACCGTATCGGATGAAGTGGAGATTGGATCTGGTTCGCAAAGAAACCCGCAGCTAGAATTTGAATCAGACTCGAATGAAGTCTTTGATGTAGATACTGTTACCACAACAGAATCTCTTAAAAAAGGGCAGGAAGGATTTTAAACTAGCAGCGTGAGCGCAAAAGGTATTTTTTGCGCTCACGCTGTTTTAACTCACCTGCCATACGGCAACTACAAATCTCTTCTGGAGAATATTCTTCTGGAGCTCCAAACTGGTATAAGCGCCCATAGCAACAGCAGTCCAAAAGCTGCAGCAACTCCCCACACACTCCCAAAGATGCTCTTGTACAAAGCCCCGGTATAGCCCATCAACGCCGACACATCCAGGTTCAGCAGCACAATAATACGGCCCAAATCAATTGGGTTTAAGGCTGTCATTACTAAAGTAGCGTACTCCAAAGGGTAATCACCGAAGGCGTAAAGTATAAACAGTACAATGCCGTCGTAAATCAAGGCAAAGTAGAACCATAGCAGCAAAGCAATGCCTATGCCTTTTGCCTTATCGCGGGTGCTGACCGATGCCAGAAAAGCCATGGCAACAAAAATGAACGTGATGAAAACCCCTGTAAGCACTAAGTATAAACCGGTAAGCCCCGTACTGAAAATAATAACAGGCACGCCCACCCCTACCAGAAATGCAGCCGAAAGAGAGAAAGCCACACCCAGGTACTCACTCATAAAAATCTTTTTGCGGTTGATGGGCTGCGCCACCAGCAACTCCATAAACTCATAGGAGTTGTAAAAATGCGTGGTCGCAAACACAATGCTTATCAGCGGCACCGTCAGCAGCACCAGGTTCAGCAGGCTAAGTATGCCCTTATCAGGGCTGCCGCCCAGGTTAAACAAACCGATAGAAAGCAACAGCAGAAACAACGTATAAGCAATAACAATCTTGCTTTTGATGATGTCCAGGAGTACGTATTTGATGATCTTGTTCATGGGGTATTTCCTCCGTTCATGATTTTAGCAACAGCACGACTCAGGCGATCTTCCTGGGTGCGCATTTTCAGGTTGGCAATGGTTTCGTAAAATTTAATGCTGCCATCTACCATGCAAAGTACTTCTTCAGCCACTTCCTCTATCTCACTCATCACATGCGATGTGATCAGAATCAGCTTGCCCTTTTTCTTTTCTTTGAGGATCTTTCCCTTCAGGATCTCAGCGGCTATCGGATCCAGCCCAGCGGTGGGCTCGTCGAGTATCAGCACCTGCGGGTCGAACAGGAAGGCCAGGGCGGCACTTACTTTTTGCCGGTTACCACCCGACAGGGCTCCCATGCGCTTTTCATACATTTCTTCTAAGCGGTACAAGCCGATCAGTTCATCATCTATGGAAGCGTTTTTACGAATGTCCCGGATCATCTCGATTACCTGGCGCACTTTCATATTTTCCGGGTACTTTCCAATCTGTGGCATATACCCAATCTGACTACGGTAGACATACTTTTTCAGTACACTTTCGCCGTTCATTCTGATATCGCCCTGGTCGGGCAGCACCATGCCAAGTATGCATTTGCTCATGGTGGTTTTGCCTGCCCCGTTCGGCCCGATAATGGACACAACTTTCCCCTTGTCAAACGCAACGCTCACGTCACGGAGTACCTGCAGTTTGCCGTAGGACTTGTGTAAGTTTTCTATCGTTATCATGCTCTATTCTCTTCATTAAGGGTTTTTCATCCACCAGGTTCTCCGGGATAATGCTTGGCAGCACCTTCTCCATATTATCAAGCAGGTCTACCATAAAGCTGCGCATAAACATAACCGATGGCGGCACCTTTTCCACCAGCATCGAGAACAAACTAACCGGGCGGTACGGCACATCTCCTACCTGGTCCTTGTCCAGATCGTAGCCGCTATACTTTTCCCAGTAGTTATGCTCAAAATGGTTCAGCTGGCTTTTACCATTGGTGCTCACATCAAAAGAGTTACCGGTAAAGTTGTTCAGCCGGAAGGTGTCTTCGATGCAGGTTGTCATCAGTTTTATTGCCCAGCCGTTGCGCTCAAAGTTATTGCTTTTAATATCCAGGCGGCTGGAGCTTTCCATGTGGATACCGGTGGTATTGCGCCGGAACGTATTGTTGTAAATCACGCTGTTGCGGATGTCCTTTAAAAGCAAACCATAAGAGGCTGCTCCCCAGTTGTCTTCAAAAGTGTTGTGCTCCATCCGCACATTATCAGTATACATCACAGCAACTCCGGCACCGTTGTTTCGGAAGATGTTGTACGTATAGGTGTTCCCGTCAGAGAACATAAAGTGCAGGCCGTAACGCTGGTTATATTGGCTGGTGTTGCGGTGCACTTTCGTGTTTTTCACCACTTCCAGGTAAATACCGTCGCGGTGGCCCTGAACTATATTATTCGTTATCGCTACATTATCAGTATAGTATACATGTATGGCATTGCCCAGCGCCGACTCAGTTTTACCGGTATTCTCTCCTTTCACCACATTTCCTTTTACCGTAATGTTGTTTGAGTTCTGCAGATAAATGCCAAAGTAGGTGTTCAGGATGGTGTTGTTCAGGATGCGGATGTTATTCCGCTCAATTACCCGTATGGCCGCATCGTCGCGGGTATAGCTGGTGGCAATGTTTTGCAGCGTAAATCCTTCAATGGTTACGTCATCAGCCAAAACTGTGATAATCTGGCCTGTGTTGTTGCCGTCTATTACCGGTTTGCCTTTCCCGATCAGGCGGAGTGGCTTGTTTATTTCTATACCTGATTCCTGGTAACTGCCGCCTTCCACCAGCACCACATCGCCTGCTTTTGCTTGCTGCACTGCCAGCTTTACCGAAGTATAGCTACAGCTTTTGCATACTTTCAGGGTATCTCCTAAAGCCGGTTGCCCACTTGTGAACAGGATAAGAAAAGAAAGTATACTTAAGACTTTATCTTTGAAACTTAGTATCATTTTTAACCGCTGATTGCACCTGGTCCCAGGTTAGTATACGTCCGCCGTGCTCCTGCTCCATTTGTTTGGCTGTAAGTTCGTCCGCAAAAGCAGTTAAGTTCATCCCCATCGGGCTTTGTATCGCTTCACTTTGCAGAAAATGCGCATTTTTGGCATCTACCAAATTCCCGGGATTTGTGTAATCTGTCACCATTACAAATGAAGCACTCTGCTGTAGTTCCGGCTGTTTCACAAGGTAAGCCGCCAGGCATTCTGCCGCATCAAAGTAAAATGGTTTGCCTTTGTCGTTTACAAGTTCGGCACCAAAGCGGTTATCAGAAACGGTCATGTTGCAATGGGTACAATTGGCTTCTCCGTACGGAATGGGTTTGGGCTCAACGGAGCATGCACTCAGGACAGCAAGAAAGGTAAGGGTTGCAATGCTTTTTAGCAGTTTCATGATCAGGTTAAAGCGTTTGTTTGTGTTTTCTTTTTATGACTCAGGTAATAGGCGATGCCTGCAAAAATAAGGGCGAGTAAGATGCCAATGCTACCTGTTGATGGCAAGGAAAGCGCATCGAAATTAAGTAACTGTTTTCTGCCTAGTAAGGGTGGTATGTAGGTCATGCCCGGTATCTTGATCGGGGCAGTAGGGTCTAAATGGGTTCCGAACCGGACCAGCCACAGGTAAAAATCCAGAACGCCTACAGCACCGCCCAGCATCAAAAGCCCGGCCCAGTAAAGTATAAGTTTCCGCTTACCAATTAAGGCCAGAACTACACCGGATACCATGAAAAAAACCACAATGTAGGGCATCACCTTGAGCTCTGTGAACGACTCGGCATGTATCGCTTCCATCCCAATGTAATGGTTCAGGATATTGAAATTCTGGAGCGCACCTTCTGTATCGCCTGTGATTTTGTTTACCCAGATATGCATTTCCAGGCCTTCCGGATACTGCGGTGCTGTCAGGTAAATCTTCCACATCGGAAACAGAAACAGCAATCCAGGGGATAGAGCGGCCATTATCATCAGAATTTTACTCGAGGTTTTCATACTTCTATGGTTTCAGGTGAAAAGTATAAAAGAACAACGGAGCCTGCTTATACAAACTCCGCTGTCCTGCCCGATCAGAGCACTACTAGTCCATACCAGCCTGGGCCGGTGGTGCCGGTTTAGGCTCACCGAGGTTAAACTTGATCGGCACGTTGGATCCTCGCGGCGATACCCGCACGTAACCTTGCATTTCCTGGTGCAGCGCCGAGCAGAAGTCTGTACAGTAGAATGGATAAATGCCTTCCTTCTTTGGTACCCACTTCAGGGTTTGGGTGGCACCCGGCATAATCAGGGTTTCGGCGTTGTTGGCTCCCATTACCGCAAAGCCGTGCGGTACATCCCAGTCCTGCTCCAGGTTTGTTACATGGAAGACCACCGTATCGCCAACCTGCACACCCTCAATGTTATCTGGTGCAAAGTGGCTTCGGATGGATGTCATGTTCACCTTCACGGTTTTGCCCTGCCGTGTCACACTTACGTCCTTCTCAGATTTAACTGCTTCGGGGTGTTGGTTCTCGTTCAGCTTATAAAACTTCACACTATTCTCCGCTACCAGATTAGCCGGTATACCCTGCGCGTAATGCGGCTCGGCCAGCGTCGGAAAATCCAGCAGCAGTTTCATCTTTTCTCCGCTAATATCTATCAGTTGCGCCGAGTGAAGTAATTCTGGTCCGGTTGGCAGGTAACGGTCTTTTGTTACCTTGTTCATCACTACCAGGTACTTCCCATAGGGCTCTCTTGTATCGCCCCCCGGAATCATCAGGTGACCAGGCGAATAGTATACCGGAATTCTGTCTTTTACCTGAAAGTCTTTCAGACTCCACTTCACTACTTCCGACGACACAAACATAGTAGAGTAGGCATTTCCTTTACCGTCAAACTCAGTATGCAATGGTCCTAAGCCGGGCTCTTTCACTTCGGCAGCCAGTACGGCTTCATACTTCAGCACCGGAATGCCGCTCTCTTCACCATCAAATTGCTTAACCTTAATAGCATCCTGCATTTTAGAGAAAGAGAATACCGGAAGTGATGAAGCCAGCTTACCGTTCACTACCATGTACTCACCGGATGGGTCTACGTCGATGCCGTGCGGCGATTTAGGTGCCGGAATCAAATACATCATGCCCGGGCACTCTTCAGGCAGCAGGTAGCGAACTGTTTTTTTAACGGTAGAGGTAGCTTTATGCGTGTTGTGGTCTCTCTTGTTGTGGTAGTAGTTAGCTGGCATTTCGCGTGCCTTGCCTTCTGCGGCATACTTGGCAGCCACTTTCCAGTTGATAGCGGCCAGGTAGTCCCTGTCTTTTTGCGACGCGCCAAGTTCTTTCAGGGTAGCCGACTTCTCGGTGTTGTAGGTTGTAAAAAACACCCAGTCACCGGACGGGCCTTTGCCACCGTTCGCCAAGTCGTAGTCAAAACCCGGCACCAGCACCTGGAAATCAAGCTCCATATCGCCATGCTCTTTGTCTACTTTGATAAAAGAGATGGAGCCACGGAACTTGTCTTTGTACTCCGAAATACTTTCGTCAGCGATACCCCCTGCTTTTGTATCCAACGGAACAGAAAAACGCGTACCGGCAATAATGTACTCGTTGTTATTGGTTGGGTACGGCGAGCAGTGGTTACCGGCAGAATTCGGTATTTCCATGATCTCGACTGTCTCGAAAGTGCGCAAGTCAACTCTAGCCACACGCGGTGTGTTGTTCCCGTTCACAAATAGCCAGCGGCCATCGGCCATACCATCGGCACGCGACAGTTTCGGGTGGTGCAGGTCGTCCCAGGGCACGAAACCATGCGATGTCATCAGCATTGGTTTTGTTTCTTCGTTGTAGCCGTAGCCGTTCTCCGGGAATTGCGAGAACACCGGTATTACCTTTAGCAGCCTGCCCGATGGTATGCCATATACAGATACCTGGCCATTAAACCCGCCCGAGAGGAAGGAGTATAACTCGTCATGCTCTCCAGGTGGCACATAAACGGCCTCAGCAGCATTTTCTGCTATCGATTCATTTTTTGCATTTGTATCCTCAGAGCCGCCGCATCCTTGAAGTATTATACCAGCCAGCAAAACCGCCAGTATGCTAAGCCGGGGTGCTATGCTGTTTAATCTTTGGTTAAGTGCTTTCATGTTTCCGGGGTTTAGTTTAAGTTACTTCCCTTGTGCTTGCAGGTCGTTTAGCCTTAAGAACTCAAGTATAGCACGGGCATCTTTTTCTGCGATATCCTGGTTGGTCATTTGTGTTAAGTGTTCGGCTAGCAGCTTCTTGGCGGTGGGGTCTTTTTTGGTCATCTCCTCCGGGTTGATCACCATGTTCATGATCCACTCTGGCTTGCGTTTTTCGGTTACTCCTAACAGGCCTGGGCCTACTACTTTCTGGTCTGTAAGCTGATGGCAGGCAGAGCACTTACTTTCAAAAATGGACTTGCCCTCTGCAGCAAGCGCATCATCAATTTCAGCGCTAACTTCTATCGAAGACACAGGTCCGATTCCTTTGCCATCATCCTCTGCTGGTTCGTTAGAAGACTGTTGCGCTAAGCCTGGTTCCTCTTGTGCCTCGGTACTCTGGTTTTCACCATCACCCGAAGAGCAACTCATAAGTATGGAGCCACAAAGCAATGCCACCATACCAAAACGCATGGGCTTCAGCAGCTGGCCGAATAGTATTTTGTTTAATGCGAGAGTTCTTTTTTTCATAATGTGGGCCTTTTTTTTGTTAGGTGTTTTAAACAATCTTAGTCGATTGTACGCTTCCCTCCCTTTACGGTTTAATTTGCACCCTGCCATGTGGTCTTCTGCATGGCCAAAGCCTTAAAATAGAAAAAGCGCAGAGCATAACGCGCTGCGCTTTCAAAACACAAAAACACTTCATCAAATACTGCCGCTACAGGTACTGTTATATTTACAAATCTCTCTTGGAGAAGATCCTGCTCGAACTAATAAAAGGCACTATTACCCACAAAAACAGCAGCGCAAAAGCCAGGCCTATGCCCCACAAACTACCAAGTATACTTTTGTACAAAGCACCGGTATAGCCCATCAACGCCGACACATCCAGGTTAAGTAGCACAATAATACGGCCCAGGTCAATTGGGTTTAAGGCTGTGAGCGCAAGTGTTGCACTCTCTAGTGGATAATCTGCAAAGGTGTAAAGTATAAACAGCACAATGCCGTCGTAAATCAAGGCAAAGTAAAACCACAGCAGCAAAGCTATTCCGATTCCCTTTGCTTTATCTCGGGTGATAACAGATGCCAGGAAGGCCATGGCCACAAATATAAACGTGATAAACACGCCTGTAAAAACTAAGTATAAGCCTGTTATACTTACCCCGAACAGCAGCACTGGCAAACCCACGCCAAGTATAAATGCCCCTGAAAGCGAGCAGGCCACACCCAGAAACTCACTCATAAAGATCTTTTTGCGGTTGATGGGCTGCGCCACCAGCAGCTCCATAAACTCATAAGAGTTGTAAAAATGCGTGGTCGCAAACACAATGCTTATCAGCGGCACCGTCAGCAGCACCAGGTTCAGCAGGCTAAGTATAGCTTTATCAGGGCTGCCGCCCAGGTTAAACAAACCGATGGAAAGCAACAGCAGAAACAACGTATAAGCCAGTACTATTTTGTTTCGGATGATGTCGTAAAATACGTACTTGATGATCTTGTTCATGGCCTAGTCCTCCTCATTCATAACTTTGGCAATTGCACGGCTTAAACGGTCTTCGTTTGCCTGCGCTTTAATGTCCTGGATAGTGTCATGAAATTTCACATTGCCATCTACCAGGCACATTACCTCATCTGCTATTTCTTCGATCTCGCTCATGATGTGCGAAGTGATAAGTATAAGCTTACCCCTTTTCTTTTCTTTGAGAATCTTGCACTTAAGTATTTCTGCAGAGATGGGATCAAGACCAGCGGTGGGCTCGTCGAGTATAAGTATTTGCGGGTTAAACATGAACGCTAGTGCAGCGCTCACTTTTTGTTTTGTGCCTCCTGATAGTGAGCCCATGCGTTTCTCATACATTGCCTGTAAGCCATACAGCCCGACCAGTTCTTCGTCCACCTCTTTCACATCTTTGCGGATGTCCCGGATCATTTCGATAACCTGCCGGATTTTCATGTTTTCAGGGTACTTTCCAATCTGCGGCATATAGCCGATCTGGCTGCGGTAAGCGTGTTGTCCAAGTATACTTTCCCCGTTTATCCTGATGTCGCCGCCATCAGGCAGGGCCATGCCAAGTATGCACTTGCTCATGGTGGTTTTGCCGGAGCCGTTCGGCCCGATGACAGATACAACTTTGCCAGCTTCAAAGCTGACGTTTATGTCTTTCAGCACTTGCAGCCTACCGTAAGACTTGCGTAAGTTTTCTATCGTTATCATGCTCTATTTTCTTCATTAAAGGCTGTTCATCAACCAGGTTTTCAGGGATAAAGCTTGGCAGCACCTTCTCCATATTATCAAGCAGGTCTACCATAAAGCTGCGCATAAACATAACCGAAGGCGGCACGCGCTCCACCAGCATCGAATACAAACTTACAGGCCGGTAAGGTACATCGCCCAGCTTATCTTTATCCAGATCATAGCCGCTATACTTATCCCAGTAGTTGTTCTCAAACTTGTTCAAGGTAGAGTTGCCATTAGTGCTTACATCAAATGAGTTACCCGTAAAGTTGTTCAGTTTAAACACATCGTCGGAGCAGCTGCTCAGCAACCTTACCGCCCAGCCGTTGCGGTCAAAGTCGTTACGCTGTATATCCAGCCTGCTAGAGCTTTCCATGTAAATAGCGGTGGTGTTGCGGCGAAAGGTATTGTTATAAATTACGCTGTTGGTAATCTCTTTTAAAAGCAAACCATAAGAGGCAGCACCCCAGTTATCTTCAAAAGTGTTGTGCTCCATACGGATGTCTCGGGTGTACATAACCGCCACACCAGCTCCGTTTTTGGTGAAAGTATTGTAGGTATACACGTTGCGGTCAGAGAACATGAAGTGCAGGCCGTAACGCAGGTTGTGCCGGCTCAGGTTGTTATTTACCTCGCTGTCTTTCACAAACTCCAGGTATATGCCGTCGCGGTGTCCTCGTACTTTGTTGTTGCTGATCTCTGCGTTGTTGCAATACCACAGATGTATGGCGTTACCCAACGACGACTCGTTTAAGCCGGTTACGTTTTTGCCTGAGACAACATTTCCCTTTATCACGCAGTTGTCAGAGTTTTGCAGGTAAATGCCAAAGTAGGTATTCAGGATCGTATTGTTCAGGATGCGGACGTTGCTTTGCTCCACTACGCGTATAGCGGCATCGTCCTGGCGGTAGCTGGTAGCTATGTTTTTCAGCGTAAGCCCTTGTATGGTTACGTTGCTTGCCAGAACTGTTAAAATCTGGCCTTTGTAGTTTCCGTCTATAACCGGGTTGTCGCTTCCTTGTATGGTTAGCGGTTTATCTATTTCAATCCCATGCTCCTGGTATACACCCTTCTCGATCAGGACGGTATCGCCTGGCTTAGCCATTTTTACCGCCTGTTTAACCGAAGTATAAGCACAGGATTTACACACCTTAAGTGTACTGCCGAAGGCTACATTTCCCGACAGCAGCAGCACCAAAGTGCAAAAAATATAATATAGTTTATTCAGGTCTTTCATCGTTTTTAACGGCTTTAACCGCCTCGCTCCAGGTTAGCAGGCGGCCGCCATACTCCTGTTGCATTTTAGCTGCAGCGCCCTGATCGGCTACTGCGGTTAAGTACATGCCCATCGGGCTCGGAAGCGCTTTGGCTTGTAGATACTTCGCGCTGCGTGCATCTATTAACTCATTGGGTCTGGTAAAATCTGTCACCATTAAAAAGGAAGCGTTGTCGCCTTGCTCGGGTTGCTCATTAACATAAGCCATCAAACATTCAGCGGAGTCAAAGAAAAAGGCTTTCCCTTTGCTGTTCACCAGTTCGGCACCGAAGCGGTTATCTGCTACTGTCATGTTGCAATGCGTGCAATTGGCGGCGCCATAAGCAATTGGCTTCGGCTCTGCCTGGCAACCTGCTAAAAGTAGCGTTGCCAGCACCAGGCCATACAAGTATACTTTCACGTTTTTCATGATACAAGCACCTCTTTTTGCTTAATGATCGGTTTGCTTACCTGGTCTTTCAGGCTAAAGAAGTATACCAAACCTGAAAAAGTTATCGCCAGAAAAATGCCCAGGCTGCCCAATGCAGGTAAAGAAAGCGCATCGAAATTAAGCATAGTCTTGCTACCTAAAAGCGGCGGTATATAGGTCATTCCCGGCACTTTGATGGCGGCCATCGGATCAAGGTTAGTGCCGAATTTAACCAGCCATAAATAGAAGTCGAGGATACCAGCTGCCCCGCTCAGCATGAGCAGTACAGTCCAGGCAAGCACCAGTTTTCTTTTACCGATCAACGCCACCAGCACACCAGTTACCATAAAGGCAACCACGATGTAAGGCATAAACCTGAGCTCGGCAAAAGAGTCAGCGTGTATCGGCTCCATACCGATGTAGTGGTTCAGGATATTAAAGTTTTGAAGTACACCTTCTGTGCTGCCTCCGAGTTTATTAACCCAAATGTGCAGTTCCAATCCTTCAGGGTATTGTGGGGCCTGCAGTTGTATCATCCACATCGGGTACATAAACAACAAGCCTAAAGATAAAGCTGCCACAATCATCAGCATTTTTTGATAAGTTTTCATCCTTCTAAAATTTAAGGTGAACAGAAATTTGGTTGCGAGGTAAAAGGGTTCTACAGTTCTACCGGCTTGTCTTCAGTTACTTATCACCCTGATCCCTTCCAATCCATTCGAGACCTTTGGATGATTTCTTCTTCAGCTGAAGTATGTTTCGCAACGTGTTAAAAAAGATCAGCGGAGGTTACCTGGGCAACCTCCGCTGATTTACCCGGTTAGAGCATTATTTTGTTGATGCTACCCCTGGTATGTTTTGTTTCTTTTTACCTGTAGAGAAACTGATCGGTACGTTAGAGCCTTTTGGAGATACCCGGATGTAACCTTGCATTTCCTGGTGTAGCGCCGAGCAGAAGTCTGTGCAGTAGAACGGATACACACCTGCTTTTTTCGGTATCCATTTCAGGGTTTGTGTGGCACCCGGCATGATCAGGGTTTCGGCGTTGTTGGCACCCATTACCGCGAATCCGTGCGGTACATCCCAGTCTTGCTCCAGGTTAGTTACGTGGAAGTAAACGGTGTCTCCTTCCTGTATGCCTTCGATGTTATCTGGTGTCATGTGGCTTCGGATGGCTGTCATTTTCACGCGTACTCTGTTCTTGCTTTCTCTGGTCACGCTCACGTCTGCTTCTTTCTTCACAGCGTGCGGGTGACTGTTCTCGTCCAGTTTGTAGAACTTCTTGCTATTAGGAGCTACTTTGCTTGCAATGATAGCTTGCGCATAGTGCGGTTCGGCTACAGTCGGGAAGTCAAGGAGCATCTTCATTTTCTCACCAGAGATATCGATCAACTGCGCAGAGTGTGCTAACTCAGGACCGGTTGGCAGGTAGCGGTCTTTTGTAATTTTGTTCATCGCTACAAGGTATTTGCCATGTGGTTGTTTTGTATCGCCACCAGGTATCATCAAGTGGCCAACTGAGTAGTATACCGGCATTCTGTCTACCACCTGCAGTTCGTTCAACTTCCATTTTACGATCTCAGAAGACACGAACATAGAAGTATAAGCGTTGCCTTTACCGTCAAACTCGGTGTGCAATGGCCCTAAGCCTGGCTCTTTTACTTCGCCTTTCAGCACAGCTTCGTACTGCAGCACAGGGATACCGTTTTTCTCGCCGTCAAACTTCTTGTTTTTGATAGCATCCTGCATTTTAGAGAATGAGAACACCGGAATAGCTGAGGCAAGTTTGCCACTTACTACCATAAACTCGCCAGATGGGTCTACGTCGATGCCGTGAGGTGATTTAGGAGCAGGCAGGAGGTACATCATACCCGGGCACTCTTCCGGTAACAAGTAACGCACTTTCTTCTTCACAGTAGATTTTGCGATGTGCGAGTTCTCATCCATTTTGTTGTGGTAGTAGTTAGCCGGCATTTCGCGCGCTTTGCCCTCTTTGGCATATTTAGCCGCTAATTTCCAGTTTACTGCTGCCAGGTAATCCTTATCGTTCTGCGATGCGCCTACTTCTTTTAAAGTACCGGCTTTTTCAGAGTTATAAGTTGTAAAGAACACCCAGTCTTCTGATGGGCCTTTGCCACCGTTCGCTAAGTCATAGTCAAAGCCTGGCACCAGAATCTGGAAGTCCAGGTCCATGTCACCGTGCTCAGGATCTACTTTGATGAAAGAGATAGAACCACGGAATTCTTCTTCATACTTATCTAAGCTCACATCCTTTGTACCACCTTTCATATCCAGCGGAACAGAGAAGCGTGTACCTGCAATTACGTACTCGTTGTTGTTGGTTGGGTACGGCGAGCAGTGGTTACCGGCAGAGTTTGGCAACTCCATGATCTCAACAGTCTCAAAGGTTTTCAGGTCGATGCGGGCTACACGTGGTGTGTTGTTACCGTTTACAAATAACCAGCGTCCGTCTGTTTGTCCATCAGTACGAGATAATTTAGGGTGGTGCAAGTCGTCCCAGGGCACGAAACCGTGCGAAGTCTGCAACATGGCCTTAGACTCTTCGCTGTAGCCGTAGCCGTTTTCACCGTGCTGCGTAAATACCGGGATAATCTTTAGCAAACGTCCTGATGGCAAGCCGTAAACAGACACCTGCCCGTTAAAACCGCCAGACAGGAACGAGTATAACTCGTCGTGCTTGCCTGGGGCAACGTAAACTGCAGTAGCTGCGTCGGCTGCTACACCTTCGGCGGTGGCACCCTTATTGCCTCCTTCCGAGTTGCTACATCCCTGTAGCGCTGCGCCCGCTGCTACTGCCATTACCAGGGCAGCTTTGGGAGCGACTTTTCTGAATTTATTTATCAGCGTTTCCATAAAAATATGGTTTGTGTAAATGTTGGTCTTAGATAGATTGGTCATTTTGTCTCAGGAACTCCAGAATGGCTCTTGCATCCTGCTCGTTCACGTTCTGGTTTGTCATTTGTGTTAAGTGCTCTGCCAGCAGTTTTTTAGCAGTAGGGTCTTTTTTGGTCATCTCCTCCGGGTTGATGATCATGTTCATGACCCATTCCGGCTTGCGCTTTCCGGTTACGCCGGCAAGGCCAGGTCCTACTACTTTCTGGTCTGATAACTGGTGGCAGGCAGAACATTTGCCTTCGAAGATAGACTTACCATTTGCTGCCAGCGCCTGGTCCACTTCCGCTCCTACTTCTACTGAGGTAACAGGGCCTACTCCTTTGCCGTCATCTTCTACTGCAGCCTCCGGTGCGTGGTGCGCCAGCCCGCTTTCCTCTTGCGTATTGGCTGTGGTTGCATCGTTTTCTCCTGATGAACAGCTAAAAAGTATAGCGCTGCAAAGGAGAGCCATCGCTCCAAACTGCATTGACTTAAGCAGTTTGCTTAATTGTTTGCTCTTGGTTTTCATTGTCGTGAGAACATTAAGTATTTAAAATTCCTGAGAGTTTGGTGATTGTTATTGAAACAAAGGTATGCCGGACGCTACACGGAATAAAAGACCTTTGTCTCTTTTACTAGTGACCTTTATCATTTTTGCGCATAGCCACCCTTACGACCTTTGAAGCAGGAAAAAGAAGAAGTTTTGAGATGAAACGCTATACATGGTTGCTATTACTTATAAGTGCCTTGGCTGAACCAATGGGCCACACAGGCATCTATATGGCGTTTCGGGCAAACCGCAGTTATATTGCCACTTTTCTGTGTGAGCAGCGCATCCAGCCAACATCAGAATGTAAAGGCGCCTGCTACCTGAAAAAGGAGTTGGAGAAAGAAACAGAGAGAAAGCAACAAGCGCATAACCAACACGCCAGCCCTGATATCATACTTATGGCAACTACCATTAAGGTGGCACCACAAGAACTGGCTTATGTTGAAAAAGCTAAAAGTATACTTTGTAGCTATGGGTTATATCCCCTGATCACGCACAGTATTTTCCACCCGCCCCAATACCTGACTTAGAGCTTTTACTTTACCTGCCTTTGCGGCATCAACATTTATCAATGAATACAATAAAGCATTTAAGTCATGAAAAAATTATTCTTACTCTTAACAGCCCTTATCGCATTTAACACCAGCAGCCACGCCTGCGACAAAGGCTGCACCATGGGCGGCAGCTACTTTGGCATTTTGCCCCAGTTCCATAAAAACTTTGCCGGTTTACGCTACAGTACCCGGGCTTACACGATCACCTCTACCCATGGCGGACACACAGTTGTAACAGAAGAGCGATTTGCCACAACAGAACTATGGGGCCGCTTTGTGCCTGTTAAAAACATTCAGGTTTTTGCCTTTGTGCCATATTTGCAAAGCGAGCAACGCGACAACCACGGTACATTAAAAAGCAATGGCTTCGGTGATGTAACTTTAATGGCTACCTACAACATTCTGAACACCGGTGATAGCCTGCGCCATACTTTAAAGCACTCGTTGCAATTGGGTGGTGGCATTAAACTGGCTACAGGCGCCTACCAGGAAAAGCACCACGAGCAGCCAATGCCCGTTAACATGCAGCCCGGCACCGGCAGTACAGACTACCTGATCAACGGTATTTATACTATCCGCTACAAGCAATTGGGACTAAACAATGATGTTACCTACAGATTTAACACCGAGAACAAAAGCGGCTATAAATTCGGGGATAGAATTAGTGCCTCGTCCAATGCTTTTTACTGGCAGCGTATAGGTGCCGTAGCTTTGCTGCCAAGTGCAGGGGTATACTACGAGTATGCAAAAGGCGATGAAGTAGCAGGTGAAACAAACGCACAGAAAGGCGGAGAGTCATACTTTGGCAACGTTGGCCTGAGCGCCTACATCAAGAATGTGGCTTTAAGTGGCACACTACAGTTACCGATCAGCAGCACCGAAGCGTACCACGCCACCAAAGGCAATAACAGAACGATGGTTAGCGTAACGTATATGTTCTAGAGCACAGGTATTTCACTTGTAAAACAAGTATAAGAAAGGCGGCCGCCCCGAGCATTTCGGAGCGGCCGCCTTTTATACTTATACTATATTACAAATGTATAAACCTTTTGCGCGCCTCCTCTTCCAGGTGTTCGCGGTGGTCTGGGTGCGCGATGTTGATAAGTGCGCGGGCACGTTGGCGCAGGTTTTTGCCGTACAAATATGCCACGCCATACTCTGTAATAACGTAGTGCACGTGCGCCCTGGTAGTAACTACACCCGCTCCCTGGTTTATGAAAGGAGTAATGCGTGAAATACCTTTTTTAGTAACAGACGGAAGTGCAATGATAGGCTTCCCTCCCTCCGACAACGCTGCTCCACGGATAAAATCCATCTGCCCGCCGATACCGGAATACTGGTACGTTCCTATGGAGTCTGATACCACCTGGCCTGTTAAGTCTATCTCAATAGCGCTGTTGATGGCGGTCATTTTAGGCTGCTGGCGGATAATGTTCACATCGTTTACGTAGTCTGTGCGCAACATGGTAATAAGCGGGTTATCATCCACGAAGTCGTATAGCTTGCGGTTACCTACTATAAACCCGGTGGCAATTCGGCCTGGGTGCTTTGATTTAAACTCGTTGGTAATGACCCCATTTTCCACAAGTGGCATAATGCCGTTAGAGAACATTTCGGTGTGTATACCCAAACCTTTGTGGTTACCCAGGCATTGAAGCGCAGCATCCGGTATACCCCCTATTCCCATTTGCAGGGTAGCGCCGTCATCAACCAGTTCGGCGATGTATTGACCTATCTTTTGCTCTACATCAGTTATTTTAAGCCCATAGTCTACTTCAGGTATCGGTTCGTTTACCTCTACCATGGCATCAAAACGGCGGGTGTGAATTAAAGCTTCGCCGTGGGTACGTGGCATTTGCGGGTTAACCTGCGCTACAATATACTTTGCATTTAAAACGGCCTCGCGTGCAATATCCACCGAAACTCCAAGGGAGCAGAATCCATGTCTGTCAGGTGGCGATACATGTACAAGGGCTACATCAATCGGCATAGTGCCACTCCGGAACAACCTTGGAATCTCGCTTAGGAAAATAGGTACATAATCGCCACGACCGCTATTCACAGCCTCCCGCACATTTGCCGACACAAAAAGTGAGTTAATGAAAAAGGACGTCGCATAGCGTTCCTCAGCCAGAGGCATTTCGCCAAAGGTAGTAATGCTTACCAGTTCCACATCACGGAGATCGTCGGCCATATCAGCCAGTTTACGGATAAGGTATTGAGGAGTGGATGCGCTACCGTGCAAAAACACTCTGTTGCCGGACTTGATCACCGAAAGCGCTTCTTCTGCGCTCACGTACTTCGGGGTTTTGTTAGCCATAGTTCTTATGTTGTTATCCAGATCAGTAGCCTGCTGAAAAAAGCTACATACTTTAGCACCTAATTACTTAAACCCAGTTTGTATGGTTTAAAATAACTTGCCCAGCGCCGCTGGTCAGCATGCAAGTTTGAAAGCAAAAAGTTGCTAAAAAATGACCTTTAGCAGCTTTTATCAATAGTACCTGCCTGCTTCGTAACTAGGTGGCCACTAATTTTATCTTCTTAAAAAAGCAATCCTTGTTTTGCGTAACTGCCGTTGCGCCTTTTGCCGCAGTTGCTGGTGGTGCAACAGCCACCCACCTCCCGCTCCTATCAAACTTCCCAGTACAATATCCAGAAAACGGGCATACACCAGCTTATTCGGGTCGGCTGTCATGGCACTTCCTGCCTCGGCTATAAAAATGGTCATGGGTGTGATAAAGATAACGGCCAAGCCATAATGCCGCACCACCAGCATCTCGATGATAAACTGAAGTATAAGTATACTGATGCAGATATCCAGAGCAGACAAGTTGAATGATAGCAGCAGCCAGGTGAGCCCTAAACCAATGAACGTTCCTAAAATCCGGTGCAGGCTTCTCTGCCAGATATGGCGCACACTTATGCCCTGCATTACCGCCAAACAAGAAATAGGTACCCAATAGGGGTTATTCAGCTCCAGCAGGTGCCCGACTAATAGCGAGCCTCCTACAAAAGTACCTATAATGGCAGACTCCACCAGGTTGGCGTAAGTGCTGTCTTTTACCACGATGAGCTCGGCTTTGGGCATGCTTTTTTTAACGATGAGCAGGCTGTAGAAAAAGGCCAGCACACAGGTAAACATGGTTCCCATGGCAAGTATACCTATCCGGGTTGGTATACTTGAAATATTAAAGGCCGATGCGCTAGCAATGCATACTAGCATGATGAAAAAGAAATTTCCTGGGGGCTTCATGGCAAAGTATTTGGCAACCCAATGCACGCACAGCGCATACGCCCCCAGCACCAATGCAGAAAGCAACGGGTTAAAGCTGAAGCTAATACCAATCGCAAAAGAAAAGATGAAGCCAAAGGAACAGGCCAGTAACGTGACCATGCGGTGAGCAAGTGCGGTAGAGGGCATGTAAAGTATAACCAAACCTCCTGTAGAGGCAAGTATGCCATAATCCAGCCTACCAAAATAATAGCCCACCAGCAAAGGCAAGCCAACGCACAACGAGGCCAGCACAGGCAGGTGCCACAGCCGCTCCGACTTTCGTAATTCTACTAATGATTTTAACTCTTTTCTTAAAAGCTCCCAAGAACTGCTTTTCATTTACCGTAACTTGACTCTAAACTATCCGCCCCGCTTATTTTACAAGGCCAGGCACTTAAAAGTATGTACCCTACAGCTGGTATTTTTCGCGGCACTACCTACCGTATACGCTAAGTTTTGATTTATACTGTAGCCTGTAACATTAAAAAAGCCCCTGCTTTGGGGCAGAGGCTTTTGGTTATTTTGCTACGGTTCTTTCTATTTCCCGCAGGTTCTCCATCTTTTTATTTCTCAGGAAACCGTTGATGTCTTCGAAGTGCTCGCGGATGCGTTTGTTGCCAAACTCAAATACCTTCGTAGCCAGCCCATCCAAAAAGTCCCTGTCGTGAGATACAAGTATAAGTGTACCGTCAAAAGCGCGGAGGGCATCTTTCAGAATATCTTTCGTTTTGATATCAAGATGGTTGGTAGGTTCGTCAAGTATAAGCAAATTAACGGGCTGCAGCAGAAGCTTGATCATGGCCAGACGTGTTTTCTCGCCACCCGAAAGCACTTTTACTTTTTTGTCTATCGTTTCGCCGCTGAACATAAAGGCCCCAAGCAAATCTTTTACGCGGGTGCGGGCATCGCCAATAGCAATCTCATCTATCGTCTGGAAAACGGTAAGTTCGCCATCAAGTAAAGAAGCCTGGTTCTGGGCAAAGTAACCGATCATGCAGTTATGGCCAAGTTGCAGCTTGCCGTCAAAGTCAATCTCACCCATAATGGCTTTCACCAGCGTGGATTTACCCTCGCCGTTTTTGCCCACAAAGGCTATTTTCTCGCCACGCTCAATGGTAAGCGAAGCATCTTTAAAAACGGTATAATCGCCATACTTTTTGGTTAGCTCTTCGGCAATTACAGGGTAGTTACCCGAACGCGGCGCCGGCGGAAATTTAAGGTTAAGTGCAGAAGTGTCTACTTCATCCACCTCCACAATCTCCATCTTCTCCAGCATTTTTACCCGCGATTGCACCTGCAATGTTTTAGAGTAAGTGCCTTTAAAGCGATCGATAAAACCCTGTATCTCGGCAATTTCCTTCTGCTGATCGTCGAACTGCTTTTGCTGCTGCTCGCGGCGCTCCTGGCGCAGTTGCAGGTATTGGCTGTAGTTTACTTTGTAGTCGTAAATACGGCCCATGGTTACCTCAATGGTGCGGTTGGTAATGTTGTCTACAAAAGTTTTGTCGTGCGAGATCACGATTACCGCCTTTGCGTTGTTCACCAGGAAATCCTCCAGCCATTGGATGGACTCAATGTCGAGGTGGTTGGTTGGCTCATCAAGCAGGATCAGGTCGGGCTGCTGCAACAGGATTTTAGCCAGCTCGATGCGCATGCGCCAGCCACCGCTAAACTCTTTCGTGGACCGCGCAAAATCCTCTCTTGTAAAACCCAGGCCTTTCAGCGTTTTCTCTACTTCTGCATCAAAGTTAATATCCTCGATAGAGTAGTATTTTTCGCCTAGTTCCGACACTTGCTCAATTATCTTGTAATATTCATCAGAGTCATAGTCGGTGCGGGTTTCGAGTTGCGCGTTCAGCTCATCCATCTGCTTTTTCATGTCCAGCACTTTAGCAAAAGCTTTGGACGCCTCTTCAAACACGGTGCAGTTGTCTTCGGTGAGCAAGTGCTGTGGCAGGTAAGCAATTACAGCATCTTTCGGTGCCGATACTTTACCACGCGTTGGTTTGCTTGCACCTGCTATTATTTTTAACAGCGTAGATTTACCGGCCCCGTTTTTACCCATCAGGGCTATCCGGTCGTTCTCGTTTATATTAAAAGAAACATTGCTAAAAAGCGCTGAGCCATTAAACTCTACACTTACCGCATCAACTGAAATCATATCGTAAATTTTAAAGCTGCAAAGATAAACTATTTTCCCGTTTGCTTTACCCGGCTGTTTATACTTTCAGAACCTAACCTCCTGCCATACTTTTGAGTTCATACTTGCGCAGCAAACTAAAGTCATCAAACGCTTTTATACTTGCATATCCAAGTATGGAAGCAGCGCCTGTTCGTACCTGCCCCCAGCATTAAAAACTCCAGCAACCAATCATCGTTTAACAGCTAAAGTAAGCCGGTGCCGGAAACTGGTTCTTCTAGACTATTTGCTCCTGCTATGCCACACATTGCCATCATATCCTCCAGCGTGCGCGATGGGCGCAACACACACCGTGTGGCATTATTCTTTCAATCATACATTACCCAAAATAAACTGGCCACAGCCGAGGTACTAGACCTGAAAGAATATAATTTCCCGATTTTTGAGGAGCGATTAAAAAACCAGAAAGCACCAACTGAAGGAACACTGGACTTCGCTAAAAAGATTACGGAAGCAGATGGTGTGATTATAGCCACGCCAGAGTATAACGGAGGTTACCCGGCAAGCCTTAAAAATGTGGTAGACCTGCTTTACGACGAGTGGCACCGCAAGCCTATTGGTTTGGTTACAGTATCGGCGGGGGCTTTTGGCGGCATGCAGGTAATGCGGGCAATACAGTTTTCGCTCTGGAAGATGCGGGCCTGGGTGGTGCCGGCTATGTTTCCGGTACCTAAAGTAGAAAGTTCTTTTGACGAAGAAGGGAAGCCCACCGAAAAGGAGGCCACAGAGAAGCGGGCAGCAAAATTTATGGATGAAATGCTTTGGTGCATCACGGCAAAGCAAAAAATGGATAGCAAGTAAGTATGCTACTGCTGAAATAATATTTCGTCTGCCCCTCCATTTAGCTTATACTCTTCATTTTAACTCCACGCCCAAACAAGCCAAAATCAGGCACTAATCGTTAGCGGCAATTCCACTTTACATAAGCTTTCATACTTATAGGCTAGCTTCTTAAATCCAAATGCAACGGTTTTTTCCTGAAAGGTAATTGTGCAAATTTAAAGTATACATTAAACCCTATACTTAAAAATCAGTCTTAACATAGATTGCTATACAACTGGCGTTGATTTTTGCAGCTGCCTCTTGTATGCAGGCACTCTTCAGGCTTTACAATTAGCTTTTTGTTTTAAGCCTGAATCCTTAATTTGCCGAACCGTTACCTGAAAACATACTTGAACTAATCTTCAATCCTATACTTACTAAATTATCTAACATGAGAAAACGCGCACATTTCCTGTTGGCGTTCTTGCTGTTAACTGGCAGCGTAGCCCAGGCACAGCAGCCGCAGCAAACACAACAGGCGCAGGTTAAACAAGACCCTGTAATCCAGAACATCATTAAGCAGGCAACTGAAAACTCTCAGCTTGAGAAACTGGGCCATGAACTAATGGACGGCATCGGGCCAAGACTGGTAGGCACACCGCAAATGCAGGAGGCTGGTAACTGGGCAGTAAACAAGTATAAAAACTGGGGTATTGATGCCCGCATTCAAAATTATGGCGAGTGGCGAGGCTGGGAGCGCGGTATTACGCACATCGACATGGTGCACCCACGTGTAAAATCCATTGAGGGAATGCAGCTGGCCTGGAGCCCTGCTACGCCTTCTAAAGGAGTAACAGCTGAGGTGATCACGATGCCTGATTTCGCTGACTCTGTTGCTTTCCAGCGTTGGTTACCAAGTGTAAAAGGCAAGTTTGTGATGATCTCGATGAACCAGCCAAGCGGCCGCCCGGAGTATAACTGGAAAGAGTTTGCGACAGAGGAGTCTCTTGAGAAAATGAAGAAAGAGCGCGATGCACAAAACGACGCGTACCGTAAGAAAATCGCAGCAACCGGTAAAACGTCCCGCTCTCTGCCTGTAGCCCTTGAGAATGCAGGTGCAGCTGGTATTGTGATGTCTAACTGGTCCAGCGGATTTGGTGTAAACAAAATCTTCAGCGCTTATACTAAAAAAATACCTACCGTAGATGTTGCCCTGGAAGACTATGGCATGCTATACCGCCTGGCCGAGAACGGCAGCAAGCCGCGCATTAAAGTAGTAGCTGAGTCGAAGCACGCCAAGAAGCCGGTTCCTACATTTAACACCATTGCAGAGATCAAAGGCAGCGAGAAACCTGATGAGTACGTGGTACTTTCTGCTCACTTCGACTCTTGGGATGGCGGTACTGGTGCAACTGACAACGGTACAGGCACTATCCTGATGATGGAAGTAATGCGCATCCTGAAAGAAGTATACCCTAACCCGAAGCGTACCATCCTGGTAGGCCATTGGGGTAGCGAAGAGCAGGGCCTGAACGGTTCGCGCGCTTTCGTGGAAGATAACCCAGAGATCGTGAAAAAGACGCAAGCCGTGTTTAACCAGGACAACGGTACCGGCCGTGTTGCCAATATCTCTGGCCAGGGTTTCCTTAACTCTTACGACTACATGGGCCGTTGGCTAAGCGCTGTTCCGCGTGAAATCACCAGAGACATTCAGACCTCATACCCTGGTTTCCCGGGTGGTGGCGGCTCTGACCATGCTTCTTTCATTCCGCATGACGTACCGGCCTTTATGCTGAGCTCTCTAAGCTGGTCTTATGGCAACTACACTTGGCACACCAACCGCGACACGTACGACAAGATCGTTTTTGACGACGTGCGCAGCAACGTTATCCTGACGGCTATCCTGGCATACATGGCCAGCGAAGAGCCGGAACTGGTATCGCGTGAGCGTAGTGTTATGCCTGTTAACCCACGCACAGGCGAACAGATGAATTGGCCACAAGCCAGACCTGCAACCCGTAAAGGTGGTTTAGACTAATAGCAGAAGTATAAAGCTGTAAAGCTCTATTAACCCAAAAAGCCGCTTAAGTTTATACTTGAGCGGCTTTTATACTTCTGTACCCTAACAAAGTGTGTGTATGTTTTGTTAAGGTATAATCTGATACTCTAGCCGATGTGCAGCGTACAATCAGGAAGTATAAACCAAGCGTTATAATACATGGAAAATAGCAACGACAACAAGTACGAACTGGCTACCTTTGCAGGCGGCTGCTTTTGGTGCATGGTTAAGCCTTTTCATAAGTGGGATGGTGTGATACAAGTGCTGTCTGGCTACACAGGGGGCCACACCGAAAACCCGACTTACAAAGAAGTATGCTCCGACACTACCGGCCACTACGAAGCTGTACAGATTACTTTTGACCCCAGCATAATTTCTTACAAAGAGATACTGGAGGTTTTCTGGGAGCAGATAGACCCGACAGATGCAGGTGGGCAGTTCGGAGACAGGGGATCATCTTACCAGACAGCCATTTTTTACCACAACGAAGAGCAGAAACAACAGGCCGAGGAGTCGAAGAAAGAGCTTGAAAACAGCAAGCGTTTTAACGGCCCCATCGTTACGCCTTTACTGCCCGCTCAAAAGTTCTGGCCTGCAGAAGAGTACCACCAGGATTACTACAAAAAGAATCCGTCGCATTATAAAATGTACAGCGTCGGGTCTGGCAGGGTTGGCTTTATAGAGCGCCATTGGGCTGATAAAAAACAAGTATGAATTGCCGGATTACTTAACGCAAAGAGACAAACCTTAAGTGATCAAATGTAAACTTTAGCTTCGCTATTTTGTTAAGGGGAGCAAGTATACACGACACAAACAGACATGAGTACACAAAAAATAAAAATCGACATTGTATCCGACATCAACTGCCCGTGGTGCTATATAGGTGAACAACGCCTGAAAAAAGCCATTGCGGCAACAGATGGCAAGTATGAGTTTGCTATAAACTTTAAGCCTTTTGAATTAAATGCCTCTTTGCCACCAGAAGGACAGGACAAGCTGGAATACTTTGAAAAAGCGTATGGCCCGGCCATACTTTCAAAGTTAGATGCCATGAACGAACAAATGACCCAGACTGGTGCTGAGGAAGGAATCAAGTTTGATTTCGGAAAGTCTACAACTGTTAACAATACCTTTAATGGCCACCGCCTGATATGGTTGGCTGGTGCCTGTGGCGTACAGGAACAAGTAGCAGAAGCGCTGTTTTACAGCTACTTTACCGAAGGCAACAACATGAACGATACAGCGCTGCTAACTAAAATCGGTATCGAAAACGGGATTGCTGCAGAGAAGCTGGAAGGATTTTTTGAAGGCGAGGCAGGTAAAGCCGAGGTGCGCGAGATGGAGCAATGGGCACAGGCAGCCGGTATTACCGGTGTACCAGCCTTTGTCATCAACGATCAGTACTTAGTAAGCGGTGCACAACCTGCCGATACTTTCCTGAATGTGTTTCAGCAGGTGGCCCCCAAGCTTGAAGAAATAAAGGCAGAAGGCGGAAGCTGCGGCATAGACGGCTGCTGCTAAGCACCTATAATATTATGAAAGAGGCCGCTGAAGTATAAACTCCAGCGGCCTCTTTTATTGAATACAGTATAATTTTAGAAGTTTCTGGCTTGCACCGGCATGTCTTCTAACTGCGCATAGTTCAGTTTCCATTCGCCATCCTCGCCTTTTTTCCAGATAAGCACATAATTGCCCTCTCCTACTCCGTGCGGCTCCTCTGGCCCTGCCGGTAACACATCAACTGTAAATGTGCCCGCGCCGTAAGCCAGGTCTTCACCCACCGATGAGCTTACATTGCTTAACCTCAGGTTATTTATGGTGTTTATCGTTTCGCGCACCCAGCGGTTCGACACTTCTGATTTTCCTCTTAACTGCATCTCGCCCTGCAGGAACTGTACATCCTCGCCCATCATGGCAATCACTTTTTCAGAGTCTTTACTGTTCCAGGCGCCTATAAAGTCCTGGTTTAATTTCTGCACATCCACAGCCTCCTTGCCGCTATCACAAGCCACCAGGAAAGAAAACATAAGTATAAATGCTATATAACTAAACGGTTTCATAATTCTTAAATTTAGATATGTTGATGTTTTCATTATGGCATATACACGTAAGATTTAAAATAAAGGTGCATCTGCCTGAAAGAAAAAGACCAAGCGCCGGGCGCTTGGTCTTTTATAAAGTATAGATCAAACTTACCAGCTTTTTCTCCTGTATTCTGAAGTATAATATGGCTTGCTTGGGTCGCCATAGTATGGGTTTAACACATAGCCTGAACTAATAATTGCCGGCACATTATCGTTTGCGGCATAAGCCATGGCTGCAGGCTGAGGGGCAGCCGGAGTAACAGCGGCTTTTTTAGTGGCTCTAGCCGGAGCTGAAGTTGTTCTGCTAGACGAGGCTACTTTATAATCATTTGCTCTCTCAATCACAGCAATTCGTTCTGCAGCAGCAGCTGCCTCTTCTTTTTTTCGCTTGTTGTCGATGATTTTACCAACACCGTAACCGGCACCGGCACCAACTACACCACCAACAACACCACCTACTACACGGTTTTTCTTATGAATAATGGCACCAGCCGCACCACCTGTGGCTGCACCAATTACTGCACCTTTAGCCTGTGGACTCCACTTCTTTCTCTCCTGCGCCTGAGATGAGCTACTCATCACTATAAGCATCATAAATGCAAGGCTTAATACTAGACTAATCTTTTTCATAACATTGATAGTTTGTTGAAACTAAAACTAACTGATTATGTGATTTGCAATTCACGTGCCAGCAGCTGCATTTGTTGTACTCTTTTTCTTTTAAAAAGCCTTTAACAACCACAACTATTTGATTATCAATGATAAAATTTTAATTATTTATTTAATAAAAAATATCTTCACCCGCTTAGTGCCATTCGTTTAAGCTACTTTATGCAACCGCATCAAGAGTTTTCTTTAACTAAAACAATGCTTACATTTAGCTTTATATCGCCTTTACCCTTGTAAACTATGAAATTGATACAAGCTCCTCTCCTTTTTAAATACCTCATCAAATTTAAAGCTGTAATGCTCCTGCTTTTATTTATTGGCTGTAAAGGCAACAGCAACGAACTGCGGCTGGAAAGCAAAAATTTTAACCAGGAGATAGCCCAGGAGCAGAACCTGGTTTTCACCTTTGATAAAGACCTGATAAGCGATTCGCTGCTGAACAAATGGGATACTATTCCATACTTTACCATTAGCCCGAAAGTGGCCGGCAAGTATAAATGGACGGCTCCTAACGAGCTGGTTTTCTCTCCGGATAAACCTTTTGCCCCTACTACAGACTATAAAGCTGAGTTAACCGAAAACCTGCTCAGGCACTCTGCTAGAAAGTATAAGATACCAGCCGGCCAAGGTTTAACTTTCCATACGCCATACTTAAGTTTACAACAGGTTAAGAGCTACTGGGTAGCAAACGAGAACAACCCCAACCAGCTGGAGGCAAGCCTGCTATTAGACTTTAACTACCCGGTGCTGTTCCAGGAGTTGCGGGAGCACTTAAAAGTATATGCCGGCTCTAAAGAACTACCTGTAGAACTAGCCAGCGGCAACCGCGACAACATCACCATTCGTGTAAAGAACGTGGAGGGGCAAGAGAAAGAAATCCCATTGCGTTTACACATTGCGAAAGGCCTGAGCGTAGCCGGCAGCACCAAGCAAACCGACCATACCATAGAGCAGGATGTATTATTGCCAAGCCGCCAGCGCATGATGGTTTCGGAAGTGACTACTGCGCTGGAAGAAGGCCAGGAGCGCATTTATATATTAACCACCCAACCTGTTACCAACAGCAACATTGGCAACCTGATAAGTATAAGCCCACGCCGTGAGTTTACGGTAGAGCGCCTGCAAAACGGGTTGGTACTGAAAGGCAATTTTGACCAGAGCAGCACTTATACATTAAACCTCTCCGGCGATTTGATGGGTATGGAAGGCAAATCCATGGGCCAGCCTTACCGCCACAGCGTCACGTTTGCTGCCGTAGACCCCGGCATCAGCTTCGCCAATGCCAAAAGCATCTACCTCAGCAGCCAAGGTGCCCGCAACATCGCGCTTAACATCAACAAAGTCCCACGCATCAAGGTCAGCATCAGCAAGGTATATGAAAACAACATCCTGCACTACTTGCGCGAGGGTAAAATGTACGACGGCTACTACGACGAGGCAACAGAAGAATATTACTCCAGCTCATACTACGATGTGAACGAGAACAACGGCAACACACTTTTTGAGCGCGAGTACAACACCGAAAGCCTGCGCAAGCAAGGCAGCAATTACCTGCTCAACCTCAACCTGCACGACCTCGACTTCGACAGCCAGTTTAAAGGCCTGTATGTGATAACGGTAGAAAGTACCGACAAAAACTGGCTAAAGGATTCGAAGATCGTATCAGTTTCTGACATCGGTTTGATTGCGAAGCAGGGCAAAGACGAAGTAATGGTTTTTGCCAACTCCATCCGGGAGGCTACAACCATGGAGGGAGTCGAGGTACGCTTTATCAGCACGAATAACCAGATGGTGCACAAAGCTACAACCGATAAAGATGGTGTGGCCCGGTTCAGCAACATGAGCACAAATGCCCCGGATTTTAAAATCGGCATGATCACGGCCCGCAAAGGCGACGACTTTAATTACATGCCTTACAGCCAGACACAGGTGAATACCTCCCGCTTCGAGGTGGGAGGCAAACGCCTGACCGACCTGAACTACGATGCCTTTATCTATGGCGATCGCGACCTCTACCGCCCCGGGGACACCATTCATGTAAATACTGTGGTGCGCACCCCGGACTGGAAAACAGTTGCCGGTCTGCCTGTTAAGGTAAAACTGCTGCTGCCCAACGGCAAAGAGTACCGCAGCACCAAAGGAAAACTGAACAACCAGGGAGCCAGCGAAACCAGTTTTATACTTAACACCGCAGCTGTTACAGGTACTTATACTTTGGAAGTTTACTCCGGCAACGATGTACTGCTGAACTCAAAGAAGGTTGGTGTAGAGGAGTTTATGCCTGACCGCCTGAAGGTAACTGCTGTACTGAACAAAAGCGTTTATACTTCCGGGGAGAAACTTATACTTAATCTCACGGCGCAAAACCTTTTTGGTCCACCTGCTGCCAACCGCAACTACGAAGCGCAGCTCAGCCTGAAAAAGAAAACCTTCGAGGCCAGACGCTTCCCCGATTATACGTTTGATATTCATACTTCCGGCTCTGTGAACATCCAGACCAGCACCCGCCAGGGACAAACAGATGCACAGGGCAAAGGCCAGGAGGTATTTGAGTTGGAGAATTTCCGGGATATCGGTTTACTGGACGGCTCGCTTTATACTACGGTTTTTGATGAAACAGGCCGGCCCGTAAACCGCCTGAACAAGTTTGACGTGAGCACGCAGCAGGCCTTCTTCGGCATCAAAGAATTTGATGATTACGTGAGTACCCGCCGTGCGATGAACATTCCGCTTATTGCCCTGGATAGAAATGGCTCTCCTGTTTCGGCCACAGCCAAGGTACAGCTGGTGCGCTATACCTACGAATCGGTGATTGAGCGTTACAGCGACGAGTATAACTATAAATCGCAGCGCAAGGAGAATGTCATTATCAGTAAAAATATACAGATACCTGCCAGCGGAGCTACGTTTAACTTTACGCCCATCACTTCAGGTCAGTATGAAATACGTGTGATGCGACCAGGCGCCTACAACTATGTAGCGCAGGAATTTTATGCCTACGGCTGGGGCGATACCGAGAGCACATCCTTTGCCGTGAACACCGAAGGCGAGGTAGATATCTCACTTGACAAAGAAAAGTATGAAGTAGGCGATGAAGCTAAAGTGTTGTTTAAATCGCCGTTTGCGGGTAAGATATTGGTTACCGTGGAGCAGAATAAAGTACTGAGCTATTACTACCTCAAAACCGATAAGAAAGCGGCCTCGCTTACGCTACCTATCAAAGATGAGCACCTGCCAACAGCCTACATTACCGCCATTGCGCTGCGCCAGGTAAAAGACAGCCAGATGCCGCTTACCATTGCCCGTGGATTTAAGCCTTTATCAGTTACCAAAAAGAGTACGCAACTGGCTGTAGCCATACTTGCCCCGGAGGCATCCCGCTCAAACAGCGTGCAGCAGGTAAAGGTGAAAACTGCTCCAAACGCTGAGGTTACGCTGGCAGTAGTAGACGAAGGCATCCTTCAGATTAAAGATTACCAGACCCCAGACCCACACGGCTTCTTCTACCAGAAGCGCGCGCTGGAGGTAACTGGCTACGATTTATATCCTTTCTTATTTCCAGAGTTAGGCACCCGCTCCAGCACCGGCGGCGACGGTTACGATCTGGCAAAACGCATCAATCCACTAACTAACAAACGTGTTAAGCTTGTGTCGCTGTGGAGTGGGCAGTTAAAGGCAAATGGCAATGGGGAGGCTATTGTACGGGTGCGTATACCTGAGTTTTCGGGAGCGGTACGCATTATGGCTGTGGCTTACAAAGACAACGCCTTTGGCTCTTCTGAAAAGATGATGCGGGTTTCGGATCCGGTGGTGATTAGCACGGCGTTGCCTCGATTTGTGAGCCCACGCGACACCATACTAGTGCCGGTAACGCTCAGCAATACGACCGCCACCAAAGCAACAGCAGGTAGCACTATCTCGGTGACAGGTCCGCTGCGTGTGGTTGGCGAAACAAAAAAATCAGCAAGTATAAATCCAAACGCCGAGGCGCAGATTACTTACAAATTAGTGGCTACGCCTGCCATTGGTCAGGCCACAGTTAAGGTGGTGGTGAATGCCTTGAACGAGGCTTTCACCAGCAACACCGACATTACCGTTCGCCCCATTGCACCACTAAGCAAAGTAACCGATGCTGGAAGTATAAAAGATGGCGCCACCGCAGACATCAAACTGGCAAACGATTTCATACCTTCGTCGGTATCGGCTAAGCTGGTGGTAAGCCGTTCGCCGCTGGCACAGTTCACCGACGATATTACGTTCCTGCTGCGCTACCCGCACGGTTGCCTCGAGCAAACTACGTCCACGGCTTTTCCGCTGCTATACTATACCGACTTAGCCCGTTCGTTAAATCAGGATAAAAAAAGCCGCAGCTTCAACCCGAACTACCTGGTGCAGGAGGCCATCACCAAAATTGAGCTGATGCAGCAGTACGACGGTGGCTTCACCTACTGGCCCGGCGCCACTTACACCGACTGGTGGAGCAGCACCTACGCTACGCACTTTTTACTGGAAGCGAAAAAAGCCGGGTTCCCGGTAACGCAGGAGGTGCTCGACAAAGCCGTGCGTTACCTGCAGCAAAAGGTAAAAGGCAAGGCCATGGAAGAGTACCGTTACTACGATGCCAGCCGCAAGGTGCAAAGCAAGTACATAGCCGCCCGCGAAACTACTTACTCATTATATGTACTAAGTATAGCCGGGAAGGTAGATTGGGCAACGATGAACTACTACAAGGCCAAACCGGAGTTGCTATCGCTAGATGCGCGTTACCTGCTGGCCAGCACCTACGCCCTGAATGGCAGCCGCGAAAGCTTTAACCAGGTCCTGCCCCGCTCCTTCGCTGGTGAGACCTCGGTACGCGCTTTGGATGGCAGTTTCTACTCCCCTATCCGGGACATGGCTATTTCGTTAAATGGTTTAATAGAGGCTGATCCGGATAACCCGCAGATAGGCACCATAGCAAAGCACTTATCAGACGAACTACGCTCGAAACGCTGGTACAACACCCAAGAACGTGCTTTTGCCCTGATGGCCCTAGGAAAACTCTCGAGCAGAAACAAAGGCAACCAAACGGCACAGGTATACCAGAACGGCAAGCAGATCGGCACCTTTACCGGCAACGATCTTACCTTAACAAATAACATAGGCAGCGGACCGATCAGCATACGCAGCAAGGGGAACGGTACTTTATACTATTTCTGGGAGCTGGAAGGCATCAGCCAGAGCGGCGACATCAAAAAAGAAGACAGCTACATGAAAGTACGCAAAACCTTCTTTGACCGTAATGGCAAGGAGATCACGAACAACACCTTCAGGCAAAACGACCTGGTAGTGGTGCGTGTGGAGCTACAGGCATTGGATGGCAGAAGCATACCTAACGTAGCCATTACCGATATGCTGCCAGCTGGCTTCGAGATAGAAAACCCGCGCCTGATGACGGCCCGAGAGTTCGGTTGGATTGAAGCTCAGAAACCCGCTACCCCGGATCATATTGATATCCGGGATGACAGGATTAACCTGTATGCCACCGCCAAACCAGAGCAGCAGTATTTCTTCTACCAGGTACGTGCGGTGTCGAAGGGTGATTTCCAGCTAGGCCCGATTGGAGCAGACGCCATGTATAATGCGGAGTATCATAGTTACTCGGGGGGTGGAAGTATAAAAGTAAGATAAGCCACTACTGTCATTTCGAACAAGGTGAGAAATCTGGAGCTTTTCATGGCCCCGAAATATTCCAGATTTCTCGCGTAACTCGAAATGACAATTAAAAGGAAATGACAAATGGGTAATTAATCCTCCTGAACTTCTGTATTAAGCGGTAGCCAATGTGGATTGATAGTTTTGATTAAAGCTTCTTTCTTGCTGCGGCTCCACTTCTTCAACTCCTTTTCGCGTGCTATAGCATGTTCAATTGAGCTGAAGCGTTCGTAAAACATCAGGAGATGGCAGTAATATTTACCGGCGAAGGTGGCAGGGTTGCCAGCATTTACGGTATGCTCTTCCAGCCGCCGAACAATATCATTTGTAACGCCGATGTATAAAGTTGTTTTCTTTGGATTGGTTAAGATGTAGGTGTAGTAATTGTAAGTGATCATAGGCAAAAGTAGAGATAGCAACACGACAAAATGTTGTTTGAATAAATTCATAATCAACCAAAATGCAAATACAAAATCCGAAGTATAAACTGCACCAAAGATTGCTAACTCACAGCAAACCTTTGCTGAAGTATGCTTTATACTTTGTGCTTATACTTTGCCTTGCCTTTACCCTACTCAACCACCTTTACCCGCTCAAAATCAATATCTCCTACTCCCCCGTCATCACCGCCTCCGATGGCAGCGTGATTAATGCTTTTTTGAGCAGGGACGATAAGTGGCGGATGCAGCTGGAGGTTGACGAAATAAACCCTGTCCTTAAACAGGCGGTGCTGCTGAAGGAGGACAATTACTTTTACTACCACCCAGGCATCAATCCTTTTGCCATTACCAGAGCCTTTGCTAACAACATCCTTCAGAAAAAGAAAACCTCTGGCGCCTCTACCATTACCATGCAGGTAGCGCGGCTGCTTTACCCGCAGCGACGCACCTATGCCAACAAGCTTTACGAGATGTTCCGGGCAATGCAGCTGGAGTGGTATTATAGTAAAGATGAGATCCTGCAGCTATACCTGAACCTGGTGCCTTTTGGGGGAAACATTGAAGGCGTGAAGGCCGCTTCTGTTTTATACTTTCAGCAGTCGCCGAAGCAGCTAAGCCTGGCGCAGGCGGTTACGCTGACGGTAATCCCGAACAAGCCTTCCTCGCTGCGGATCGGCGAGCAGAACGAGCGGATCATTAAATTTCGAAATAAGTGGCTGCGGTATTACCGGGAGCAACAGGCTTTCCCAACTGCGGAGATTGAAGATGCTTTGCTGGAGCCGCTGGAGGCGCGCAGACAACAGGCACCTAGGGTAGCACCACATTTTGCCTACCGCATGTACCGCAGGTATAAGAACCAAGCCATCATCAAAACCACGCTAAACCGGCAGGTACAGGAAAAAGTGGAACAACTGGCCTACAACTACATGCAGCGGCTGCGTTACCAGAACATCCACAATGCGGCGGTGCTGGTCATTAATAACCAAACAAAGGCAGTAGAGGCCTACTTGGGCTCTGCTGATTTCAATGATTTTACCCACCACGGGCAGGTTGATGGCATAAGGGCGGTTCGATCTCCTGGTAGCACTTTAAAACCCTTTCTGTATGCTACTGCTTTTGACAAAGGTTTACTAACTCCTAAAACGGTCATCACCGATGTGCCCGTGGATTATGCCGGGTATCGACCGCAAAACTACTTTGGCAACTACAACGGGAATGTAACCATAGCACATGCATTGGCAACCTCGCTTAATGTGCCGGCCGTGAAAGTGCTTGACCAGCTAGGCGTTTATACTTTTGTGCAGAAGCTGAAGCAGGCAGAGTTTTCGGAGATGAAACGTACTGGCAACCAATTAGGCCTGTCGTTAATTTTAGGTGGATGTGATGTGAAGTTGGAAGAGCTGACTTTACTATATTCTTCTTTTGCTAACCAGGGGAAGTATAGCCCCATTAAGTGGCTGCAGGAAGACACTACGCAACAAGAAACGCAACTGCTATCGCCGGGTTCAGCTTACATGACAAATCAGATCCTGACGCAGCTTACGCGGCCCGACCTCCCGCACAATGCCCATAACAGCCCGAACCTGCCCAAAATCGCCTGGAAGACCGGCACCTCCTATGGCCGCAAAGATGCCTGGAGCATAGGCTACAACAAAAAGTATACAGTAGGTGTGTGGGTAGGCAACTTCTCCGGCGAGGGCGTACCCGAACTAAACGGCACCGACTCGGCCACTCCCCTGCTCTTCGACATCTTCAACAGCATCGACTATAACTCTACTGACGGGTGGTTTCAGCAACCCAAGGGCATAGGTTTAAGAGTGGTATGTGCAGAAAGTGGCAACCCCACTAACAGCTTCTGCAAAAATCAGGTAATGGATACATTTATTCCCGGCATCTCCTCCACCCAAAAGTGCAGCCACCTGAAACGCATTGCGGTTTCTGCAGATAAAAAGTATAGCTACTGCACCAGTTGCCAGCCCGCTACGGGGTTCGTGCAGCAGCTTTACCCAAACCACGCGCCGGAGCTACTTACCTTCTACGATTCTGAAAGAATACCGTACCAGCCGATCCCGGCGCACAACCCTACCTGCAGCCGTATTTTTAAGGAATATGCACCGGTTATTACTTCGCCTGCTGCTGGTATGGAATATTTACTTGAGCAGGAAGAGCGCCAGCAACTGATGCTGCATTGCAATGCCCACAACGAAGTAAAGCAGGTATACTGGTACATCAACGATAAATTTATAAAAGCCACAGCAGCTAACGAGAAGGTGTTTTTTGAACCCAAGCAGGCTGGCAAGTATAAAATATCCTGCACGGATGACCAGGGGAGAAACTCAGATAGTTATGTAACGGTAAGGTTTTTATAACTGTTGTTTAGCGTTTGTAACTTGCTCATCAATAAATGCTACCAGCTCCTGCCATTGCTGCGGATGGAACCAGGTATACTCGTTGGGGTGCTTGGTAAACCAGGTTAGCTGGCGCTTGGCGTAACGGCGGCTGTTTCGCTTTAGCAACCTTACTGCTTCCTTCCAATCATACTTGCCCTCCAGAAAATCGAATATTTCTTTGTAGCCAACGGTTTGCAGCGCATTATGCTGCCGGTACGGATATAAAGCTTTGGCCTCATCCAGCAGCCCCTGTTGCAGCATCAGGTCCATGCGCTGGTCTATGCGGTTATAGAGTTCCGTTCTGTCGCGGGTCAGGCCTATTTTGATGATGTTGAACGGACGCTCCTGCTTTTCGCTTTTCCGGAAAGTTGAATAAGGCTGTCCGCTGCTTAAACATACTTCCAGCGCACGGATTACACGCTGGGTATTGGCTTTATCAACCTGGCCAAAGTAAGCAGGGTCGAGTTGCTGTAATTGCTGTAACAAGGGCTCTATACCCTCTGCTTCATACTTTCTTGTTAATGCTTCCCGTATACTTGGCGCTACCTCCGGCATATCATCCATACCGTCCAAAACGGCCCGCACATATAAACCAGAGCCACCTGTTAGCACCACCACATCATGCTCCTGAAAGAGTTTCTCCAGCAGTTGCAGCACATCTGTTTCGTAAGCGCCTGCATTATATTCTTCAGTAATACGATGCGAATCCACGAAATAATGCGAAACACCCTGCTGCTCTGCAGCGGTAGGTTTGGCCGTACCAATACTCATCTCTTTAAAAAATTGCCTAGAATCGGCGGATATGATGTCGGTTTTATAATGCTTTGCCAACTGCACACATAAGTCTGTTTTACCCACGGCTGTTGGTCCGACCACCACCACCAGGTGCTTCTGCTCATTTATACTTGCCATAATCTTTCGTAGAACCGAAACAGCCTTTGCTCTTCGTGTTGCCAGTTTAATGCTTGTTTTGCTTTCTCACAGTTAGCTACCAGTATTTGATAAAGTGCATCATCTGTTAGCAGCAACTCCAGCTTTTCTTTTATTTCCTGCACATTAAGGGTAGTAAGCAGCCCCACGTTATACTGCTCGTTCAGTTGCCTGTACTCCGGAAAATCAATTATCACCTGCGGAACGCCTGCGTGCACGTAGTCAAAAAACTTATTGGCAAGCGAGTAATAATAGCTCAGGCCTTTGTTCTCTAAAAGCATAACCCCTACCTGGCATCGGCGGGTAATCTGAAGCAGGTCCTTTGGCAGAACCTGCCCCTTAAACTCAACTTTATGCGCCACCTGCAATTGTTCAGCCAACTGCTTCAGGTTTTCAAATACATCTCCGTCCCCGCAAATTATAAGTTTCGCATCTAAGCCAACCATCGCCTCCAGCAGCGGTTCCAGGCCACGGCCTGCATTTACAGCGCCCTGGTAAAGTATAGTGCGGGGTTCTTTTACAGCAGGCGCATCAGGGTAGAGCACCGGCAGGTTGCGTATCACTTCAAACTTTGTATTGTACTTTCTGTAAAAAATATCCGCAATGGATTGTGTAACCGTATAGGCGTAACTTGTTCGCGTTAAGATAAACCGTTCTATGGCAGTCCAGGTGGCTTTTATTAATTTCCTGTCCGTTACCTCTATTACCTCCGGGAAGTACTCATGGGCGTCGTATACAAAAGGTATACGTTGTTTTCTTGCCTGAAAATAAACTGGCAGTACGGTGTCCAGGTCTATGGCACAGAGGGCATGGTAACGGCTTTTGCCGAGGTAAAAGTATAGCCGCAGCATGTACTCCAGGTAAAAAAGCTTTCCTTTGTTATACTTGCATTGTAACCGGTGCTGTTTGTAGGGCTGCTGTACCAGAGGCTTTGAATCAGGCTTTTGCCGGCCCACCAGTTCTACTTCATAGCCTTGCCCGGCCAGCGAACTGCAAATGCGTTGCATGCGCTGGTCGTGGTTAAGGTCGGTGGTTACAGCAAATAAAAGTTTTTTCATGGGCAGCTACACGCATAAATCTGTAGTATTTAGCACCAACAGCGATAAGTTAGTGTTAAGAACAGCAGCGTTATTCATTAACAGCGCTTTTTTTGCTAATTTATGACGCAATTTGTAAAATTAATACAAGAGTGTAACGCAAAGCGTAATTTACACTCTTTAAACTAAGTATCTTTCTAAAATGCCTAATATAGCAACCCGTAAGCCTGACCAGGAAATTATACAGATTGCAAACAGCCTGCTGGAGGTGCTGGCACAGCTCGCAATGCCTACCAACGGTTTAGCTGTAGCATTGCCCTCCGGAGATGTTTTGGCTACTAACTCGCACTTGCGAAGGTACATCACTACAGCCTCCAAGCAAATGGCACGTTTGCTGGCCATGGACAAAGACGCTTACCGGGAGTTGCTAGAAGAGCTGGTCCGGACGAAAACGGTTTCAGGAAATTACCAGGCCGCCCCTGATAGCAGCAGCGCCAACCACTACAGCATCAGGCTGGTAAGTTTTCAGGGGCAGGATTTTGTTTGTGCAGAGTTCTCAGGTGTGGGGCAGCCATCTACCCTTGTTCCTTTTGATGGCGACAGCTACCACAATATATTCGAAAATAGCGTGGAGCCGCTTTTTATACTTGACTGCGCCGGCAACTTCATCGACCTGAACCAAAGTGCCCTTAAGCTTATCCATAAAAAGAAAGAAGATCTGCTTGAGAAATCCATTTTCAGAAACTTTGGCCTTAACTTGTTTGAACGGGTAGCTTTAAAGAACCAGCTAAACCAGGCCCTTACAGGTGGCACACAGCGTTTTGAGTGGTGGCTGCACGAAAAAAACAAACAACTGCTGCCCGTAGAGATATCGTTGCAGGCAGGCAGCTTCCGTGACGAACCCGTTATCTTTGGGTTTGTAAAAAACCTGTACGAAGTAATTGGCTCCGAAAAAGATGTACGCTTCCGAAACCACCAGCTCGAGTTTGTAAATCAACTGATCGTCAACTTATCCTCTTCCGACAGCCAGCACCAGGTTTTAAACAATACCTTAGATGAGTTGATTGAGAAGAGCGATGTTACAGGAGGCGCGGTTTATACTTTTGACCAGGAAAGAAACATACTCCAGCTTTCGTACTCTGCTGGGGAGACAGGCCCGGATAGTTTGCCAGAACATACTGAAATACCTGCCTCTCTGGTTAAAAAACTTTTGAAAACAGAGAAGCGGAAAGCACTTGCCGATACACGCACCCTCTTAAAGAAAGCTACCCGCAAAGACCTGACGGTGGTGCCTATTACCACAGAAAAAGAACTTCTGGCCCTTATCCTGATCTGGCCCGCCGATGACCCGCACATGTCGCAGTCGTTTGTTGCCTTGCTGGATTTTATTGGAAGCGCCATTGGTAACTATATTTCCAGGCACAGGCTTATGCATCAGCTTTCTTTATCTGAGGATAAATACAGGCAGCTGTTTGAGGCTTCTTATGATGCCATTATTCTTTTTAAAGAAGGGCGTGTAATCGAATGCAACGAAAAAGCACTCGAGTTTTTCAGATGTTCACGCGAAGACCTCATCAGCCATACCCCCATGGATTTTTCGCCGGAGTACCAGCCCGATGGCTCAAACTCCGATGAAAAAACAGCACTATTAATGCAACAGGTGCTTCAAACCGGCAAACCCGTGACTTTTGAGTGGAAGAGCCTTCGTAAAGATGGAACCCAATTTGATAGCGAGATTAATGCAAACCGGATTACAATAGACGGGGAGCACTATGTACAAGTATTTAAGCGCGACATCACAGAGCAAAAGCAGGCACAGCGCGAACGGCGGCGACAGGAAATTCTGAACGAGTCCATGGACCAGTTCCGCGCGTTCCTGGACAAAGTAAACCTCATCTATTTCAGTCTTGACACTTCCGGCAATATCACTTATGCCAACGAGTACTTTTTACAGTACATAGAGTATAGCCGTGAGGAGCTGATTGGGAAAAACTACTTTGAGCTGCTGGTACCCGAGTATGACCAAAAGGTGCGCCACGAAGAGTTTGTACGCGGGATGCTTAAAAAGCAACTGAACGCCCATTACGAACGCGACCTGGTATCGAAGCACGGCAAAATCAAAACTGTTCGCTGGAACAGCATGTTTGAGTTTAATGCCGACGGCGAAGTGGTAGGCTTAACCAGCGTGGGCAAAGACATGACCGATAAGCGCATTGCCATGGAAGCCCTGAAGGATAACAAAATACGCCTGCAGGACATCTTTGACAACGCCCATGACCTTATTCAGAATATCTCTGTTGACAATAAGTTTATTTTCGTAAACAAAGCCTGGAAAGACCGCCTTGGCTATACCGACGAGGACATTGAGACATTAACACTTAACGACATTGTACACCCGTACTACAAGGCAAAACTGATTTACCAGTTGCGTAACCTGTACAAAGGCGAAAATGTGAATAAGATCGAAACAGTTTTCTTGACAAAGGCAGGAAAACCGGTGCACCTTATCGGAAGCATAACCTGTAACTGGCAGGATAACAGGCCAGTAGCCACGCGTGCCATCCTCCACGACATCACGGACCGCATCAAGGCCGAGCGCCTACAGAAAGTATACTATAGTATTGCCAACCTCGCCATCAGCAGTAAAGACCTTAACTCGCTTTACTCTGCCATCCACCGCGAGCTGAGCAAGATCATCGAAACACGCAATATCTACATTGCCCTTTGCGATGAAGAGCAGTCGCACCTGCACTTTGTTTACCTTGTAGACCAGTACATCGATAAAACAAGCACCACAAAACGGCGCAGGCCATTTACTATTGGCTTATCAGAGTATATCATACAGTCAGGCAAGCCTTTGTACATGCAGCGGCAAGACCTTATGCAACTGGCAGAACAGGAAAACCTGATTATACATGGTGCAATACCAGAGGTTATACTTTGCTCTCCGCTGGCCATCGGCGACAGAATTATAGGCGTTATTACCCTCCAGGATTACCAGAACCCGGATGCCTATGTGCATACTGACATCGAAATTCTGCACTTCATATCAAACCAGGTGGCACTAGCCATTGAGCGTAAGCGCAACGAAGAGCAGATAAACACGCAAAACGCCAGGCTAAACGCTATCTTCGAAAGTGGCACGCACCATATGTGGTCGTTAAACCGCAACTTCGAGTTAACATCATTTAACCGCAATTTTGCTCAAACCTTTGAGCAGCGTAGCAACAATAAGCTTGTTCCGTATACTAAAATAGATACGGAGAACATGCTGCCGCTGCACCAGAACCCCTATGATTTCTGGAACGAGAAGTATGCACTTGCCTTTAAGGGAGACCCGCAGCACTTTGAGGTTCACTTGGTAAGTCCGGAAAGTTGGCGCGAAGTATACCTCCACCCTATTTACCTCGAGGACGGCACTTTTGAGGAGATATCAGGTATAGCCCTTGACATAACAGATAAGAAAAAATCGCAGATTGCCCTTGCCGAAAATGAGGAGAAGTTCAGGCACGTGTTTGAGTCTTTTCAGGACGTATACTACCGAACTGCTCTGGACGGGGAAATAGAGTTGATAAGCCCCTCTGTTTATGACCTCCTGGGCTACCGCGAAAAGGACGTTTTGGGCAAGAATGTAAAGCTCTTCTATACAAACCGCGAAGATTTTACCGAGCTCAAACGCATGGTACTGGAGAATGAAAGCATCCGGGATTATGAAGTAAACATGCTGAATAAAAATGGCGCTACTGTAAACCTGCTGATTGACTGCCGCATGAGCTACGATGCAGAAGGAAACCCCATTGCCATGGAAGGTGTAGCCCGCGATGTATCCGAACTGAAACGCACCCAGGTAGAATTGCTGAGTGCTAAAGAAGAAGCCGAAAACCTGCTGAAAGTAAAAACGCAGTTCTTGGCCAACATGAGCCACGAGCTTCGCACCCCTATGAATGGTATTATCGGCATGATAGACCTGCTGAGCCAGATAAACATAGACCCGGAGCAGGGCGAGTACATCGATACATTACGAAAATCATCGGATGCGCTGCTGGCTATACTGAACGACATACTTGACCTTTCTAAGATACAGGCTGGCAAACTTGTTGTAAGCGAAAGCAGCGTAGACCTGCACGAAACGATAAGTAAGATACACTCGCTGTTTGCAAACAGGGCGCAGCAAAAAGACTTAACATTTACTTACTATATCTCAGAGAAAACACCGCGCTACGTTAAAACAGACGAAACCCGCCTGTTACAGATATTATCAAACCTTACGTCTAATGCCATTAAGTTCACCAACTCCGGCGATGTAAGTATAACCGTGGAGAGTGAGTGGCTTGACGCTGACAAGTATAAATTGCAAGTACGCGTAAAAGACTCCGGCATTGGCATTACCCCGGATAACCAGGCGTTGCTCTTCACAGACTTCACCCAGCTCGATAATTCGTCTACCAAAACGTTTGGCGGTACAGGCCTGGGCCTGGCGATTTCAAAAGAACTTACGCACCTGCTTGGCGGCGATATTGGCGTAGAGTCTATACCAGGCGATGGCAGCGTGTTCTGGTTCTACATAATGGTGCGCAAAGCCAATGAAAACGAGATATCAGAACACATCAAAAACCTTAAGCTGCAGGATATTGAGTATAAAGTGCTTGACTACGCACCTACCGTACTGCTGGTAGACGATAACCAGATAAACCAGAAAGTGGCGCAAAAGCAGCTCGAGCGTTTGGGCTGCAAAATAGACATCGCCTCTGACGGTTTTGAGGCCATCGACTGTGCTACTGCCAATACCTACGATATCATTTTCATGGATATCCAGATGCCTGAGATGGACGGGGTAACGGCTACCAGGCACATCAAAGAGAAACTGGGTAGCAAGTGCCCGCCTATTGTGGCCATGACGGCATACTCTATGAAAGATGATGCAGAGAAGTTCATGGCCCAGGGTATGGATGACTACATATCTAAACCAGTTAAGGGCTCTGACCTGTATACTACTCTAATAAAATGGAAACAACACCACGATGCCCCAGGTACCACAGTTGGTGCTGCTACGGCTGAAATAGCAGAGAGTTCTGCAACAGAAGCACCTATTATTGACCACGATGTTGTTGAGCAACTCATGCAAATTGGCGGTGCCGATTTTACGAAACAACTATACACAGAATTTGAGCAGGAAGCCGCAGAGCTTTTAGAGGAGGCTAAAAAAGAGCTGCAATCACAACAATACAAGAGTATTTTGAGTACATTGCATCAACTTAAGGGAACCGGCTTTACGCTTGGCATAAACCTGCTTGCTGAACTTGCCAAACAACTTGAACACGAGATCAAGAACGATAAATTTGATACTGTGGATGATATGTTTGCGCAGTTGCTAGAACAATATGAAAATTACAGAAAATCCTATAAAGAAATCATCATATAATTACTCTTATGGCAGATAAAACTATCCTGATCGCAGAGGACAGCTCTGTTATCCTGAACCTGACGAAAAAGATACTTGAGCTTCAGAATTACAAAATACTGACTGCTAAAAACGGCGGGGAAGTAATAAAGCAAGTAGAGAGTAACAAGATAGACGCTATTTTGATGGACCTGAACATCCCTGTGAAAAACGGGATGGACTGTACCCGCGAAATACGTGCGCACCAGGACAAGCAAATCGCTAAAATTCCGATTATAGCTGTAACCGGTAACGCCAACAACTACTCTATGGAAGACTTTAAGGAGGCTGGCATTAACGATTACCTTCCAAAGCCACTTGACTTTGACGCCCTAGTGATAACCGTTAAAAAGTATACGGCGGAGTAAATGGAGCTTAAGTACACGCGGCCATTCTTAAACAAACTGGAGGATATTTTTGCAGAGTCGGATTTTGTGCTGCGCTACGAAAAGGGCAACTTTAAAGCCGGTTACTGTGTGCTGAAGGATATGAAAGTGGCTGTAGTAAACAAGTATTTCAGCCTGGAGGGCAAGATTAACTGCCTCTATGATATCCTCCGTACGATTACAGTCGACGAAAGCCGGCTAAGTGAAAAAAACCGGCAACTCTATCTTGACATCCGAAATCAGGAGAACGCCAATTGAAAGTAACATTTTTAGGCACGGGCACCTCGCAAGGCGTACCAGTAATTGGGTGCAATTGCGAGGTGTGCCGCTCTGTAGATTACCGCGATAAACGCCTGCGCGTGTCGGTGCACCTACAAGTAGACGATAAAAGTATTATCATAGACGCAGGACCTGACTTTAGGCAACAGGTGCTGCGCGAGCGCATTAAAAAACTGGATGCGCTGGTGTTTACCCATGAGCACAAAGACCATACGGCCGGCCTGGATGATATACGCGCCTACAACTTTTCCCAGAACAAAGACATTCCCCTTTTCGGCGAACCACGCGTACTGGAGCAGCTCCAAAGAGAGTTTGCTTATATTTTCGCGGACTATAAGTACCCCGGCATTCCACAGGTAGAATTGCACAGCGTCTATAACGAGTCATTTGAGGTAGTAGGTGTACCCTTCATTCCTATACGGGTATTACACTACAAATTACCCGTATTTGGCTATCGCATTGGCGACTTTACTTATATCACAGATGCCAATCAAATATCCCAGGAGGAGAAGGAAAAGATAAAAGGCTCTAAAGTTATAGTGTTAAATGCCTTGCGTAAAGAGCCTCATATTTCTCATTTTTCGTTGCAAGAGGCTGTAGACCTACTTGAAGAACTGCAACCCGAGAAGGCTTACCTGACACACATCAGTCATTTGCTGGGCCAGCACCGCGAAGTGGAACCCCAACTGCCTGACTTTATACGCTTAGCGTACGATGGCCTTCAGGTCGAAGTATAATTATTCTCCAAGCGTCGTTTCGAGAAGCAATAAAAGCCTGATCGAATTTGATTATACTGCCCTTTCTCATTTTAACAAGCGACTATCACCACCCCAGCCATGCATCATAACTACTATTTTTTACGCCAACTAACTACAGCCCTTGGCCACAAATTAATAGGTATGAAAGCCGTAACAGCTTTTACTCAAAATAAAAGTGAGCTTATACTTGGGTTTGCCGGTGAGCAGGAGGAGTTTTATATCAGGGCCCTGTTATCTCCGCAATTCTCGGCCTTATCTTTTCCCTCTGATTTTAAAAGAGCACGTGCCAACACCATGGAGTTGCTGCAGCCGATGCAGGGGCAAACAGTACAGGAGGTTGTACAGCACCAGAACGAACGCAGCTTTTATTTAAAGCTTACAGCTGATTTCATACTTCTGTTCAAGCTATTCGGCAACCGTTCCAACATTATACTTTATCAGCACGAAGCCCCGGTCGAGTTATTCAGAAAAAAGCTTGGCGCTGATGCGGACCTGGCCCCATTGCACATGCACCGCCCCCTGCGACAGAACTATGAAGCTTTCGCTATGCACCACGGCGACCTCAGGAAAGTATATCCGACCTTCGGAGACTTACCCGCTTTATACTTAGCACAGCAACAGTACGAGGAGCAAACCCTTGAACAGAAATGGGAGCTGGTACAAAGTATGCTGGAGATGCTGGAAAGCCCGGACATTTATTATATAATTCGCCTGAACGATAAACTGCGGCTTTCGCTGCTGCCATTAGGTGAGGTAGTTTATACTTATACCGAGCCATTGGAAGCGCTAAATGCCTACACTCGTTTATACTTGTCCGAAACAGGCTATGAGCGGCAGTACACGCAGGCAAAACAGCAACTGGAGCGCAAGTTGCATGTAACCCAAACGGTGCTGGAGCAGTCGGAGGCAAAGCTGCACCAACTAAAGCACGACCGCTCCTACTCCCAGACAGCCGACGTGCTGATGGCCAATCTTACAAATATTCCGCCGCGGGCCACCGAAGTAGAGCTGTATGATTTTTACACCGACCAAACCCGTACTTACAAGCTAAAGCAGAACGAAACACCACAGAAATTTGCGGAGCGGCTATACAGGAAAGCTAAAAACCAGCACGTGGAGGTAAAGCAGCTGGAGGAAAAGGTAGAACGTAAACTGGAAGAAGTAATCATACTTGAGGATGCCCTGCAAGCGCTTTCAGAAGCCGACGACTACAAGAAGCTTAAGCTATACCTTAAAACGTACACATCGCTGCTGACGACTAAGCAGCAGGCACAGCAGGAAGCACCTTTCCGTTTATTTGAGACAGAGGGCTTTAAAATTTTAGTAGGCAAAAGCGCCAAAAATAACGACGAGCTTACACAGCGCCACAGCTACAAAGAAGATCTCTGGCTGCACGCAAAAGATGTTTCTGGATCTCATGTTATCATCAAACACCAGGCTGGCAAAACCATACCTACTTCCGTGCTCGAAAAAGCAGCACAACTAGCAGCCTATTACAGCAAGCGCAAAGCCGACTCGCTTTGTCCTGTACTTTATACTCCAAAAAAATGGGTAAGAAAACCCAAAGGCGCGGCTCCAGGGGCTGTGGTAGTAGAGCGCGAGAAAGTTATACTTGTAAAGCCGGATAATCCATTCGAGAAAAACCGGTAAAACAATTTCCGTACTGCAACAACCCGAAAAATTGCTATACGACTACATATCAATGCATTACAAAGTATAAACCTTTACTTTTGTATATTTTCCGGATAAGTGATGTGTGAATTCTCTGCCTGTAAAATGGCAAAGTATAAAGCAGGAAGGTTGAGTGCGCACGGGGAGATTCGAACTCCCACACCCGAAGGCACCACCCCCTCAAGATGGCGTGTCTACCAGTTTCACCACGTGCGCAGGTAAAATGTGGATACAAAAGTAAATAGCCGTTCCGATATATGCAACATTACGCTACAATAGCTTTAAAGTAAGTTTTCTTATTTTATCTTTTTAAAAAGCCCTTTCAGCACCTTTAGGTTGCTTTGCACCTTCCTCAGAAAATAATATGATTTAATTCTGTATTTCAGAAACCATATTTGGGCTACCGCTTGTTCAGAAGACTAGCAACATTGTATTCTTAGTTATTGCGGCGCAAGTTTAAAAACAACAAGCAGCTTTTATATAGCAATAATTAGGACGTTTTGTAGCTACCCTTTAACTTTATTAAAAAGTAACTGTTTAATAATTAGGGCATTGGCACTTTAGCATCAAAGGTATATGAGCATAGAGATCAACGGACTAACAAAAGCGTTTGGGAAAAAGCAGGTACTCCAGGACCTGAACATCACCATAGAGAAAGGGCAATGCTACTGCCTTTTAGGAAAGAACGGAGTTGGTAAAAGCACCTTTCTTAACTGCATTCTTGATCTCATTCAGCCGGATAGCGGCACTATATCCTTATTTGAACAGGATTACCATAAAAACCCGATCGAGGTAAAACAGAACCTTGGTGCACTTTGCGAGGATAATCCGCTTATTGAAGAATTTACGGGTTTGGAGTACCTGAATTTTGTTGCCAAGCTGTACAAGCTCTCAAAGGAAGAAGCCGAAGAGCGTATTACCAGCCTTACCAATTATTTTTTTACCGACAGAGAATCGCTGCATAAGAACATTGCAGGATACTCTACAGGCATGAAAAAGAAGGTGGGCATAGCAGCTGCCATACTTCATAAACCAAGTATACTTGTGCTAGATGAGCCTTTTACCGGCTTAGATCCGATTGCTGCGCAGCTGCTGGTAAACCTGATACGTAATTACAGCACCCCGAACAGGGTAGTGCTAATCTCATCGCATGACCTGAACTACGTGGAGAAAGTAGCCACCCATATTGGTGTGCTCAACGACGGGCAGTTGATGTATAACGGCTCTGTGCAGGAGTTTACCATGAACGGCGAAAACCTGATCGACCAGGCGCTGTTCCAATTGCTGTTGCCGCACCACACCACCACAGAAACAAACATCGACTGGATGCTTACCTGATAGCAGCGACCCGGCTCCTGAAATCAACTTAAGCATTAAAAGAATTTATACATGGATTTGATCTTGTTTTCATGCCGTGCCCGCTTTGCCAGCTTTTTCAGGCAGAAGAAGCTACAGCGTGTGCTGCTATTATCTTTGGGCATTATAGGGTCTGCTTTATATGCCTGGCTTTTTTCCTTTTTGCTGGCCAAAGCGGATCAGGGTGGCGTAAACCCGGGAGTGCAGCAGGTGCTACAATATACCAATCTTTCTCTTTTAGCTATTATCATACTTAGAGGTTTTTTTCCGGCATACATACCTAAGGCGCAGGTTATACAGCGCATTTACCCGGTAAGGGCGCTGCAAAAATTCTGGACGGAGTTTGTGGTAGAGCTGGTGTCACCATTTTACTTTATACTTCTAAACTTCCTGGTGCTGCTGTTCCTGATGTCGCCGGAGTATACATTGCTGCATTTGCTGCAAAGTGTGCTCGTGCTGTTTACAGCGCACGTAACGCTGCGCTCGCTGCAGGTGTTTGTAGAAAGGCGCATGCGCTGGCTGCACATAAACTTTATCTCCGCTGCCGTACTGGCCGGTGGCTTTGTGGCTTTGCAGGCACGAGTGCCTATGTTTACAGCCTCTGAAGAATGGTTATACCTGATTGTGCACATAGCAAGCTTAGGCTTTCTGATAGCTGCTAATTTTTTTGTGGAGCAGGCCGCTGCCGAGCCTAAACGGCGCGAGGTAACCTACAGCACAAACGCCCGCCGCAGCCTTGGCTGGAGGTTATTCAAAAACCACAAGCTAGCCAAGCAGATGATTCTTTTTGGATTAGTGTTTAAAGGCTTTTTCCTAGCCGTAGATGCATTTTCTGCTTACAAGACAGGTACACACATCTTCGATAAGAATGTGGTTATGTGGATCTTTGTAGGCCCTATGATTATCTACAGCTATGTGTTTAACAATTCGTGGGGCTTTTACAAAAATCTGTGGCTTTCGATCGAACGCAGTAGCGGCAGTTATGTTGATTTCCTGAAGGCGAGTTTGATGCCTTTGCGCGTGCCGCTGATGATGGATGCTGCACTCACATGCTTGTATGTTACGCTCTTTAACCACGACAATGCGCTGTTCATCTTTTCGTTGTACATAGGTTCTGTACTGCTGCTTACCCCCTTTGGCATTATTGTTTCAATTATAAGCCCAAAGGCTATCAAAGGCGGCCTGTTTAGCTTTGAGGCAAAGTCGTCATACTTCTACAACTTCCTGGGGATGGCGCTTTATGCCATGCTGTTCCTGCCCCTGCTGCACCCGGTGTTGTACTTAATTTACCCGGTGCTGATAGGCGTAATGTTCTTTGCCCTGGCAGCTGTTATGAGAGAATACGCTACGTATAAGTATAAGCTCTTTGAAACGCTTTTTAAAGCAGAAGCCTAGAAAGTATAAGCCCCGGCAACTTTATATTGCCGGGGCTTATACTTTCTACAAGAAAATAACGGGCACTACTACTCCGCCAGAAGGCTAAGCAGGTCTAAAACATCAGCCTCCAAATTTCCCTGCATTTCAAGCATAAGCGCCACACAACTTGGCTGAAAAGCAAATTCCTGTACACGAACTGTTTCCACGCTCCCTGTAAGCATTACACCTTTTACCTGCAGCCCTTTATGCAGCATGCCATTAGCCTTCTCCAACTCATTCGAGATGATATCCTTTAGGTTGAATCTGGTCTTCTTTAAAATCTGGTTATAGGCTACTTTATTTGCCAGCACTTCCAGGGCCGTGTTATAAAAACCGCTGGAGGTTCTTGACTCAAGTTTAAATTTCTGTACAAACAACTGCTCAGTAGCCGCATCATAGTCAAGTGTTGCCTGCACATACAAATCTACTTTGTCGCGCTTCAGCATGGTGCGCAGTATCCGAATTTTAACTGCAAGAATAATATCATTTGCACCGGTGCTGCTCTTTGCAATTCCAGCATCCAAAATATGGGCGTAAGGTGGCGCGTCAATACCTTCTTCTGGCTTGGGAATGTACTCTCCGACTACCCGTTTCTTCAGCACTTCTTCAATTGCTGGATAAGTTACTGAGATCGGTATTCGGATACTGATTGCGTTCTCCATAGATTAGGTGTGATGGCAAACTGGTTTAGTGAAAGAAGCGGTTGCCGGCTGCTTGCTAAAAGTTTTAATACTTAAAAATAGCAAAAAGCTATCAAAAGCATGGTAACATAAGCCTTATTCCGCTTAATTAAGCTCTGTAATGCTTGTATTTGGGTAATGTTATTCTTATTTATAGCCTTAAAAGCATTGACATTAACGGTAAGCGGAATATATTTTGTAACAAGGGCAATAAAAAAAGCCACCCGTTTCGGAGTGGCTTTCTTATTTGTGATCCCGCTGGGATTCGAACCCAGGACCCATACATTAAAAGTGTATTGCTCTACCAGCTGAGCTACAGAATCGGTACTGTTTCCCGTTGTTTGGGAGGGCAAAATTAGAAGTTTTATTTTAAACTGCAAAATAAATTTTCAGATATTGCCAAGTTTTGTAAAAGTTAGAAGTAAAAGCCTTTCCGTTTGAAAAGGCTTTTACTTCTATAGTGATCCCGCTGGGATTCGAACCCAGGACCCATACATTAAAAGTGTATTGCTCTACCAGCTGAGCTACAGAATCTTTTTACTAACTTGCATTCTCAAGGTCGTTTCCCTGAATTGCGATGCAAAAGTAACAACCATCTGTTTAAATGCAAAATCTTTGGTTCAAAATATCGGCGTTTATATTACTTTTTTTAACGCTTTTCTCTAAACCAGCTTATTCTCAGGCAGATAATTCTACCCTTCTTAAAGCAGATTCTTTGTTCCTGAAGCAGCATTACTCCGAGGCACAAGGTTTATACGAGCATGTGCTGCAAAATCAGCAGGCTTACTCGCCACAAATGCTGTTAAAAATGGCTTATATAAAAGAAGGGCTGCGCGATTATACCGGTGCCATGTATTACCTGCACATGTTCTACACCAAGGAGCCCAGCCGATCTACGCTTAGAAAGATGGAAGAGCTGGCGCAGGCTCACCGCTTGCAGGGTTATGAGTACAACGACCTGCAGTTTTTTAAAACGCAGTTTAACAAGCATTACATGCGCATACTGGAGGTAATGCTGCTTGCTGCTGTGGTTACTGTTACAGTCATGTTTTTTAGCTGGCGTAGGGGGCATCGCTTTACACGCCCATTTAAGATTGGTTTTACGCTGTACCTGCTGTTTATACTTTATTACATCAACTTCCTTAGCCTGGGCGATGCTGGTATTATCAAAAATAACCATGTAGCCATTATGTCGGCCCCGTCGGCGGGTGCATCCTGGTTGGCTACAGCTTCACAGGGCCACAAGGTGCCTATTACAGGCGAGCAGGACATCTGGTATGAAATAAGGTGGAAGGGATCCAAAGCCTATATCCGCAAAAACAACCTGCTGGAGCTGCCGTAGTTACCCTGACAAAGGACAAAAGATTAAGTTTGTTTTACCTTACTCCTTTGCCCTTTGTCAAACAGTCTTTTCTCGGGAAGCTACTTTTTACTAAGTGGAGAATCTTTCTCTTTGGCCATTACATTGTAAACCAGCTTATCGGCAAGGCTCGGGAACAACTTGTTAACCCATACAGCTAGTTTTCCCTGTGTGGTCATTACCAAGTCGCGTTTGCGTTTCTTAGTTGCGATCAATATTCTGTCAGCCACCTCTTCAGCACTCATCATTTTCTCTTCTGCTCGCGGTGTTTCGCCTTGTTGCTGGCCATCGGCAGCCAGAGCTGAGTTTCGTATGTTGGATGCTGTAAAACCAGGGCAGGCTAATAACACGTGTACGCCAGAGTATAACAACTCGGTACGCAAGGTTTCCAGAAAACCGTGCATGGCAAATTTAGAAGCAGAGTAACCTGTGCGGGCAGGCAAACCTCTATAACCGGCAATAGAAGAAATACCAATAACAGAGCCCTTTACTGTTTTTATGTATGGCAGCGCGTATTTTGTGCTGTAAACGGTACCCCAAAAGTTTATGTCCATCACTTGCCGCAGCACATCCAGGTTAAGGTCTTCAAATAAAGCACGCATCGAAATACCGGCGTTATTGATAAGGATATCCAGGCGGCCATACTTGTTCACGGTTTCCTGCACCATGCGTTCACAGTCAGCCTCTATACTTACATCAGCCTGTACAGGCAGGTTATCTATGCCAGCTGCTGCCAGTTCTGCGGCCGTTTCGTCTAAACCAACCTGCTTGCGGCCCGAAAATGCAACCTTGGCCCCTTCCCTTCCAAAGGCAAATGCCAACGCTTTACCTATACCTGATGTTCCGCCTGTAATTAAAACAACCTTATCTTTCATTTATACTTTGTTCTGATGTTTGTGCAATTGCAAAGATAAAAGTTATTGCTAATTGTGCTGACTGTCATTTCTAAAGCATTGAGAAATCTGGAATATTTCAGAGTTATGAGACGCTTCTGTTTACCAGCTTATCGTGGTCTCCTACCCTCAACCGCCATGAAAAACGTGTTGGAACTTATACTTCCGCTTCGAACTTCTATAATCTGCGTTCTATCTGCTCATATTTTTGTACTTTTGCACCATCGTGAGAAATAAGCATAAAAAGAAATTACCGATACTCGAGAATATAAGAATCGAGGACATGGTGGCCGAGGGCAAATGCCTGGCACGCCACGACAACATGGTTATTTTTGTGGGCGGCGTAGCACCCGGCGACGTAGTTGACCTGCGCGTTACCCGCAAAAAGAAAAGCTTTATGGAAGCTGTACCTGTAGCCTTCAGGGAGTTTTCTGATTTACGCGTAGAGCCCTTTTGCGAGCATTTTGGTGTATGCGGCGGTTGCAAGTGGCAGCACATCAGCTACGATACACAACTGCAGTACAAGCAAAAGCAGGTAAAAGACAACCTCGAGCGTATTGGCAAGGTGGCTTTACCTAAATTTGACCCTATACTTGGCTCTGCCAAAACCCGATACTATCGAAACAAGCTGGAGTATACTTTCTCTAACAACGGCTGGCTTACCAATGAGCAGATTCAGTCCGGCGAGGAGTTTGACCGCAACGCATTAGGCTTCCATATTCCAGGCCGCTTTGATAAAATACTTGACATCAGGCATTGCTATTTGCAGCCCGATCCGTCTAACGCAATCCGTTTAGAAGTAAGAAACTTTGCCAAAGAACACAACCTGCCATTCTATGATGTAGTGAAGCAGGAAGGCTGGCTGCGCAACCTGATCATCCGCACAGCCAACACCGGCGAGTTGATGGTGATTGTGCAGGTGAAGTATGAAGACCAGGAGGCAATGCCAAAGCTAATGGCGCACCTGGAGGTAACGTTCCCGGAAATCACATCGCTGCAATATGTGGTAAACCCGAAAGGCAACGAAACTTACCACGATCTGGAAGTAGTTTGCTACAAGGGCTTACCCTACATACACGAGGAAATGGAGGGCATCAAATTCCGTGTCGGTCCAAAATCATTCTACCAGACCAATGCAGACCAGGCTTACGAACTTTACAGGCTAACCCGCGAGCTGGCTGCCTTAACTGGAAATGAGCTGGTATACGACCTATATACCGGAGCTGGCACCATCGCCAATTTTGTTGCAAAGCAGGCCCGTGAAGTTATCGGCATTGAGTATGTGCCTAGTGCTATCGAGGATGCAAAAGTCAACTCACACATAAACAACATCACTAATACTACCTTTTATGCTGGTGATATGAAGGATATACTTTCGGATGAGTTGATTGAGCGACACGGCAGGCCAGATGTGGTTATTACGGACCCTCCGCGCGCAGGCATGCACCAGGATGTGGTAGAAAAGCTGCTGCAGGTGCACCCGAACCGCATTGTGTATGTAAGCTGCAACCCGGCCACTCAGGCCCGTGACCTGGAACTGCTGTCTGAAAAGTATGACGTAGCCCGCGTACAGCCAGTAGATATGTTCCCGCAGACGCATCACGTAGAAAATATAGTACTGTTAACAGCTAGATAAACCATTATGGAAAACGATCCGGAATTAAACGGCAAATACCTCGGCACTATTTCCAAAGATTTTGTGGTAGTAGCCGAGACTTTGAAAGAAGCGTCTTACCAGGTGCGTAAGCGTAAAATATCAGATTACCCGATTTTTGTTTTCAGCCGCACACAGGTACCGGTTGGCTCAATTTTCCTGGCCAAAGAAGAGGTTGCGCTGGACTGGCATATTAACGCGTCTTATTTAGAGGACTTTGTGCAGCGCCAGCTGGTAATGCCGGACAAGGTGGAGGAGTTTAAAGCTGCTTACAAAGACGCTGATGAGTTCTGCTGCCTTTTTGTGGTAGACGGCGAATTCCAGAACTTCGTGTTCATACCATTCCCGGAAGATTGATTTTTGCTTGACAAAGGACAAAAAACTATAGGTTTAAAAGAGAAGAGGCAGCTGAAATAGCTGCCTCTTCTCTTTTTATACTTCATTAAAGTATAAAATCATCCTTTGTTTATCATCAAAATAGCCTTTGTCAGGAGATCTAAAAATGGCTCCAGCCCTGCGCTTGAAGCGGGTAAGAGTTACCATGTTTTGTAGCCAGGTTTATACCTGCGCTCTCCTCGGTTATCACGCCTATAATGCTTATGTCAGGGTGGTTTTTCAGTTTTTCGTGGTCTGCCAGTGGCACCGTAAACAATAACTCGTAATCTTCGCCACCGTTCATGATACAGGTAAGCGGGTCGATATTAAACTCAAGTGCCGTCTGCAGCATTTGTTCATCAGCTGGCAGGTTGTCTTTGTAAACAGTAGCGCCCACACCCGATTGCTTGCAGATATGGAAAAGCTCCGAAGCCAGTCCATCCGACACATCGATCATTGAAGTAGGTTTGATGCCACGCTCCTTCAGGTCGTAAACAACATCCATACGTGCCTCCGGCCTTAACTGGCGACCTACAATGTACTGCTTGCCTTCAAGCTCCGGCTGCATTTCAGGGTTTGCCATAAACGCTTGCTTTTCGCGCTCCAGAATCTGCAGGCCCATGTAAGCGGCACCCAAGTCACCGGTAACACAAATAAGGTCGTTTACTTTAGCGCCATTACGCAGCACAGCTTCGCCTTTAGCCACCTCTCCTATGGCTGTTATACTTATCACCAAACCTGCATGAGATGATGTGGTATCGCCGCCAACCAGGTCTACTTTATAGTTATCACAGGCCAGCCGGATGCCCTCATACAATTCCTCGACAGCCTCTACCGTATAGCGTGCACCAAGTGCGATGTTTACTGTTATCTGAGTAGGCTTAGCATTCATCGCCGCGATATCAGACACATTAACAGCTACCGCTTTATACCCCACATGCTTCAGGGGGCAAAAGGTAAGGTCAAAGTGAACGCCTTCTAACAGCATATCACTAGATACTACAATCTGCTTTTCTCCAGGCTCCAATACAGCTGCATCATCGCCGATTCCTTTTACAGTAGATGGGTTCTGAATCTCGATCTTTTCGTTTATCAGCCTGATCAGGCCAAATTCACCTACTTCGCTTAATGGGGTAAATTCACTCATAGTTTTCTCTCTTTGAAGATGCAAAGGTAAGGAAAAGCGTTTGTTTGTGCTAAAGTGGCAACGTTGTGTTTGTGCTGTTGGCTGCAGAGCCTGGTTGTGGTATTAAATTCACGTTTGCATTACTCATTCACCACAAATGCCCCTGCCTCCATTACATCATGATACGCGATACCCAAAGTGTCTAACTCTTGCCGCATGCGCTCCCGATACCAGGCGCTGCTGGAGCCATCAAGTATAACTTTATCAAAAGTGTAAACATGTAAAACTTCTGGCCTTACCCGCACGTTACGCCGCAGCAATATATAGTTTACAGTAAAATTACCCCTAGGCTGCACCGCAGGCACACGCGAAAGTATAAGCCAGCGATTACCGTTTGCCAGTAATAACTGGTTACTATCTGGTAAAACCTCTGAAGCAATACCTGAATTTATACTTTGCTCCAGCGATACAAACTGAGGCTCCTGCACACCGAGTTGCCACAGATGCGGCTGCACGTTAAAAGTATAATTGCTTTGGTTTTGTAACAAGGCAGAATCCGCTATCAGCCGTGCGCTTTGTCCTTTAAAAAGGGCAAGCCCGGTACTACCCCGCAAACTATACACCGCCTGTATCTTCTGGTTTTGCTGCTGCACCGCTTCCCTTATTTCCTGCGCCGAAAGTATGGCCACAATACCGGTTGCTATACTTAGATACCGGAGCTTTTTAAATGCCATAAAAAGTATAAAAGCCAGCAGCAGCAAGTATAAAAGTATGGTTTGAAAAAACGTAATGTCGATGCCGTTGATGATGGACTGTGGCAACTGCTGCACCCACAGGTTAAACTCATTCATGCACCAGATGATCACGAAGTGTACCTTGAAGAGCAGCCAACTTAAACCCGGCACCCAGCTAAAGGCAAGCGCCGCCACCCCCGACCATAGCACAAATGTGGCCAGCGGCACCACCACCAGGTTAGCCAGCCAGAAGTATACCGGGAACTGGTGAAAGTAGAAAAGGCCCAAAGGCATTGTAGCCAGTTGCGCCGCGATGGCAACGGTAAACAAAGCCCATACTTTATCCAGCAGCCAGTTATTTACCTCCAGCAACTTATAAAAACGCGGTTGCAGGTAAACAATGCCCAGCACCGCTATAAACGATAACTGAAAGCCTACCTCCAGCAGGTTATACGGGTTAATGAAAAGCAGCACCAATGCAGCAATGGACACCGTGTTGTAAATATTTGTATTGCGGCCCAGCGCCATGCCAACCGTAACCAAACTAAACATAAGCACCGCCCGCAACACCGATGGAGAAAGCCCTGTTATAAAAGCATATAACCAAAGTATAACCAGCGTAAGTATAGCTCCGGCAACACGTTGACTAACAGTCCGGTTAAACTTTGCCAGCAACAGTACCAATACCGAAAAGATAAGCCCCACATGCAGCCCCGACACAGCTAACACGTGCATGGTTCCGGTTTGGGCATAAGCATTCCGGATGCTGTTGTCCAGTTCATCTTTCACGCCAAGTATAAGCGCCGACGAAATACCATACTCCCGCTGCTCGTTAAGCCGCACCTGCAGCAGGTTGTCTAATTTTCGCCTAAGCTGTATGCTAAAGTATAAAACACCAGAACCCGGCGAGCTCCCTAATTTTTGGTACTGGTAAGTATGAAGGTAGTGTTGGTGGTAGATGTTTTTGTTAGCCAGAAACTGCTTATAGTTAAACTGAGCGGGATTTAGCGGAGCTGCTACAAGCTGGGGCGCACCTTTTATCAGCAACCTGTCGCCGTAGGCAAGTTCGTATTGCCGCTCCGAATCGTGGGGCACCGATAGCTGCACTTTACCTTTTGCCTGCTGCCATTGCCCATCAACCTTTACCTGATCTACCTGTAGTACGGTGCTCTGGTAACCGGGCTTCTGCAGCACATAATCCTCTACCACACCTACATAATGTGTTGGCGTGCCATCTACATGAGTTATATGCTGTGTAGCATGGGTTTCTGTGTGATAATGGGTGGTAAACAGGCCGGCAGCAAAAAAGCTAAGCAGGCCAGCTATGCCGGCAATGTTGGTAACAAAAGCAGATTTATACTTTTTAGAAAGTATGGCTGCCGCTACAAAAGCTGCAAAGAAAAAGGCAAGAAGCTCCAGGCTAAACCTGAACTCCCTGCCCAAAATAATATAAAGCAGTATTCCCGCTATAAAGCTTAGCGTGACGCGCACGAACGGATATGGCGCCCACCGCAGCATCAGCCTTTGTAAATCATTTTAAAGTGATCAATGTCGCACTCGCTGAACATCTCGCCCTCAGTTACGAAGCCGTGACGCTTGTAAAAGTTAACAGCCGGCAACTGGGCATTTAAGTATATTTTCGTGCCAGGATAAGCTTTAAGCACATCCTCCAGCACAGCCTGCAGCAGCAGGCCGCCGATATTCTTGCTACGGTAATCCTGCAGCACGGCAAAACGCTCCAACTTCACACCATCATCGGTTTTACGCCATCGGGCAGCGCCACAGGGCACACCATGATAGGTAGCCAGGTAATGTTTGGCCACACCTTCATATTGGTCATACTCTGCATCTCGCGGCACCTTCTGCTCGTGCACAAATACCTGCTCCCTTATTTTGTGTGCAGCTTGCAGGTCCTGTTCGTTATCAATTCTCTTAAGCGCTATCATGCGGCAAAAGTATAAAACTAGTAAAACAAAGAGACGCAAAATTTTGCGTCTCTTTGTATAAAATCACATGCTGTACAGGCACAAATTGGTACCCTGAAACAGTTATTAAATGCATTACCTGGCCTCGCTAGTGCTTGCGCCGGCAATCAAACAAATCAGCTTTCTGCTTTTTCAGTATTCTGCTTTCTTCGGTAACCGTTCACTTTTACCGGCTCTCCATCAGCAGTAGCTTCTGCGGCTTCCCTGGCAGCACGTTTCTGTTCCTCCATCACAGAGTAAGCGTTTACGATGTCTTTTACCAGGCGGTGGCGCACTACGTCTTCGGCCTTCATTTCCACAAATCCGATGCCTTTTACATCACGCAGTATGTTCATGGCTTCAAACAAGCCCGAACGTTGCCCGCGCGGTAAGTCTATCTGCGAGCGGTCGCCGTTCACCATTACTTTGGCGTTCGGTCCCATACGCGTCAAAAACATCTTCATCTGCGCTGGCGTGGTGTTCTGTGCCTCATCCAACAGCACAAAAGCGTTGTTTAGCGTACGGCCACGCATGTAGGCCAGCGGTGCTATCTCGATGATCTTGTTATCCTGGTAATATTTCAGCTTTTCCACCGGAATCATGTCTTCCAGGGCATCGTAGATCGGCCGCAGGTAAGGGTCTACCTTCTCTTTCATATCGCCGGGCAGGAAACCAAGACTTTCGCCGGCCTCTACCACAGGTCTTGAGATGATAATTTTCCGTACCTCCTTGTTCTTGAGGGCTCGTACAGCCATTGCCACCGAAATATAGGTTTTACCCGTACCAGCCGGACCAAGCGCAAAGGTCAGGTCATGCTTCTCTACAGTATCCACCAGTTTCTGCTGGTTCGGGGTTTTGGCCTTGATAATGCCTCCCTTGCTACCATACACAATCACATCAGAAGAGGTAGCAATTACTTCTTCTTCGGTAAAAGGATCCGTAGAAAGGTATCTATTTACGCTGTTATGCGTAATCTTTCCGAACTTATGATAATGGTCTATTAAAGATGCGAGTATCTCGTGAATTTTGGTGATTTCGGGCGTCTGGCCCTGAATTTTGATCTCGTTGCCCCTGGAAATAATCTTGCTGCTTGGAAAAGCGGCTGCCAGTTGCTTGATGTTCTGGTTCTCTATTCCCAAAAAATCAATCAGAGAAATATTCTCTAGGGTTATTACTTTCTCTACCAAATGCTTATCTCCGTATATAGTAAGTTGGTTATATTCTTTTAATTTACTTAAATTACTTAATATTAATACAAATCTACTTAAATTATAGTTCGTAGTATGGCTGTAATTACGTTTCTCTCCGACTTTGGGTACACCGACCATTACGTGGCCGCTGTAAAGGCTAAAATAATATCCCAAAACCCTGATGCCACTATCGTGGACATCTCGCATGGCATCGAGCCTTACAACATTGCGCAGGCCGAGTATGTGCTGGGTGCGGTTTTCCGGGATTTCCCGGAGGGTACGGTGCACCTGGTGGCCGTAAACACCCATGGCAGTAAACAGGGCAAATATCATGCGGCAAAGTATAAAGGCCATTACTTTTTACTCTGCGACAATGGTTTGCTCTCGCTTTTAACCGATGGCAGGCCCGATGTGGTGGTAGAGTTAAAAACCGAACACCCTCACTTGGCTTTCCCGGCTAAAGACTTGCTTGCTCCCGCTGCCGTTTACCTGGCCAAGGGCGGCGACCTGGAGGTTTTAGGTGATCAGACTTATAATTTCAGGCAACTGCTTAATCGCCAGCTCCGCCTGAACGACCACTCCATAACCGGCCACATAATTCACGTGGACCGTTACGGCAACCTGATCACAAACATCACCCGCGACAGCATCGAAACAATTGCCCATGGCAGAACTTATACGATCCATTTTGCCCGTGAAACGATGGGCCGCATTTACCCCACATATAACCAGGTTGATGATGGCGACTGCTGCTGCACTTACAACAGCCTGGGGCAGCTTTGCATTGGCATTAACAAAGGCCACGCCGCCGAGCTGCTTGGCCTGGGCTTCGACTCGCAGGTAGATGTGCGTTTCTATCCGGGAAGCTGATGGCAATATCTTGGGCTTGATTTATACTCTATCATTTATGCCAGCAACAAATGAAGGTCTCAAAAGCTAAACTGTCCTTGTTTATACACCTCCTGACGGCTTTTGTGTTATTGCTGAAAGGTATAGATAAAACCACGCACGCCCACCTGCTTTCGGGCATAACACTTATCGGCTTGGCGCTGGCTATACTCCTGCTGCTTTTACTCGAGAAGAAGGTGCATTTAAACCATCATACAGTAAAGCAAGCTTGCTTATTAATAGAGTCAACTGCTTTGTTTATAATTGCCTTTGTCTTTTACCAGGAAGGGCGCCAATACCTGCAGTATGTTTTTGGGATCAGCGCCTTAGCGTACCTGGCAGTTGCCTTTATGCATTACAAAAAAGATAAACAATCATCCCATTAACCACTATCTTTATGGCAATTTCAGGCCGCCTGTATCGAGCCATTACGCTTTAGCAAATTACTTTTACTTTTTCCAATTATGTTGATTCGCATTGTCCGGATGACCTTTCAGCCAGAAAAAACAGCTGAATTTTTAGAAATCTTCCATAACTCCAAAGATAGGATACAGGCTTTTATAGGGTGTAACCATGTGGAGCTGCTACAGGACCTGAACAACCCCAACATTTACAGCACCTACAGCCTCTGGGACTCCGAAGAGCACCTGAACAACTACCGCCGCTCAGAACTTTTCGGGCAAGTATGGCCGGCTACTAAAACACTTTTTGCTGCTAAACCCGAGGCGTGGTCGTACAGGCAAGTATAAAGTACTAGTATAAACCAAGCACACCTGCACGTACTGCAGTAGTTTTACCCACGCGCTTCTAGTACAAAACCCCGCAACCTGCTGGCCTTTAATTAACTGCACACACATATAGTTTACATCTATAATGCAATAGCAATTATCAATTTGAATTATAAGCGCTGTTACGTCAATTTTGTGATGTCATTAATCTAAACACATCACAAACATGTATAAAAAAGTACTTTTATTAGGAGTTACTTTGTTGGCATCAGCGCAAGTGACTTTTGCACAGCAAAAGCCATTAACCACCAACACAGGTGCCCCTGTAGGCAACAACCAGAGCTCTAAAACAGCTGGCGAAAACGGTCCGGTATTGTTGGAAGATGTTCACTTGATCGAGAAACTAGCCTCTTTTGACAGAGAACGTATACCCGAGCGCGTAGTGCACGCCCGTGGCGTTGGAGCCTACGGTGAGTTCGAAAGCTACGGCGACTTCTCGAAGTATACCATGGCCTCTCTCTTTAACACAAAAGGAAAGAAAACACCGCTTTTCGTGCGTTTCTCTACTGTAGTGCATGAGCAAGGCTCTCCGGAAACGCTGCGCGACCCGCGTGGTTTTGCCGTTAAGTTTTACACCGACCAGGGAAATTACGACCTGGTGGGCAACAACCTGCCTGTGTTCTTTATCCGCGATGCGATGAAATTCCCGGATATGGTACATTCGTTTAAACCCTCTCCTATCTATAACAAGCAGGACCAGGCCCGTGTGTTCGACTTTTTATCGCATCAGCCTGAGGCTACCAACATGCTTACTTACCTGTATACTAACCTGGGCACACCTGCCAGCCACCGCCAGATGGATGGTTTTGGAGTACATGCCTTTAAATGGGTAAACGAACAGGGCGAAGTAACTTACGTGAAGTATAAGTGGACATCGCTGCAGGGCGTAAAAAGCCTGACAGCTGCAGAAGCATCTGCAATGCAGGGCAAAGACCACTCCCACGCCACCGCAGATCTTTATGAGCAAATCAACAAGGGCAACTTCCCCGGTTGGGAGTTATCTGTGCAGATGCTGAAACCAGAGGACCTGGACAAGTTTGACTTTAACCCACTTGACCCGACCAAGATCTGGCCTGAGGCCATTGCTTCGAGCATAAAGATCGGTAAAATGACGTTGAACCGCGTACCAGGCAATTTTTTCGAAGCAGTAGAGCAGGCAGCTTTCTCGCCGGGCACTCTTGTACCGGGCATCGAGCCATCTGAAGACAAATTGCTGCAGGGCCGTGTGTTCTCTTATTTTGATACGCAGCGCTACCGCCTGGGCGCAAACTTCCAGCGCATTGATGTAAACGCCCCGAAGGTAGAGGTAAACAGCAACAACCAGAACGGAGCGTTCAGCAACCGTGGCAAAAACTCCAACATCAACTACGAGCCAAGCGTGACCAGGCAAGGCACGTATGCCGACAACAAGCAGTATGAGTACTCGGTTCGTAAAATTGATGCTGAAACCATGCAGCGCATCATCTCTAAGGAGAACAACTTTGCGCAGGCCGGCGAGCTGTACCGCTCTCTTTCTGAAGCTGATAAAAAGCACCTGATCAGCAACCTGGCCGGCGACCTGGGCCAGATCCAGAACAAGGAGATCGTGAACAAAATGGCCAGCTATTTTTACCAGGCTGATGCCGACTATGGCAACCGCCTGATAAAAGCCCTGAAACTGAACAAAGCAGAGGTCATCGGATTGGTAGCCAAAAACTAAAAAGTATAGCGGGCCGGGTAAAAATACCTAGTCCGCTATCACCACCCTCAGTATTACGCTACTGCAAACAAAACCCAGTTACACTTTATACTTTCTATTTCCATGAGTGCTTTACAGGTTATCTCTATCTCCCACCAAACAGCCATGCTGGAGTGGCGACAGGCGCTACAGCTGAGCAAAGAAGAAGCCGCAGCCTTTATGCAGGAGCTTAAGCAAGCGCAGTTGATAGAGGGGGCCATGGTAGTAACAACCTGCAACCGCACCGAAGTATACTATGAAACAAAGCATGCCACTCCCGGCATGATACAGGAAAAACTGCTGCTTTTTAAAGGCATAGAAAACACAGCAGCCTTTGCACCACGCTTTACCCACTACAGCCACAGCGAAAGTACCCTGCACTACCTGCTGGAGGTAGGCTTAGGCATGCGCTCCCAAGTTACCGGCGACAGGCAGATCATCACCCAGTTTAAGGACAGCTATAAGCTAACGAATAACCTGAAGATGGGCAGCCCTTTGCTGCACCAGGCGCTGCAAACGCTTTTCAGAACACATAAGCGCGTACACAACGAAACCGATTTCAGGGCAGGTGCTGCCTCTGTGGGATATGCTGCCCTGGAGCGCCTGACTGATTTTTTCCCAAGAAAAGAGTTTCCGACTAAACGCATGCTCATTATCGGCACCGGCCAGATGGGCACAGACATTGCCCGTTATGCTGCTTCGTTTGGCTTTGCAGCTATCACCCTAACCAACCGCACCAACGCCAAAGCTGCTAAGCTTGCCCAGGAGCTGAACGTGCAACACGTACCTTACGAGCATTATTTGCTGCAGCTACAGGAATATGATGTGGTGGTGAGCTGTGTAGGAGGAGGTGACCAACTGCAGCCTGAACAGTTTGGGCAGGCACAGGCAAAGCGTGTGCTATTGGACCTCTCTGTTCCGCAGGGCATAGCCCCGGCAGCAGGGCAGTTGGCCCATACCACATTGATTAATATTGATCAGATCAGTAGCCGCACACAGGCTGTACTTGCCACACGCCAGGCTGCCATAGCAGCTGTAGAGAACATCATCGCTGAAGAGGCGGTATTGTTCGCTGGGTGGCTCCAGGACCTGCCCGTTGCCAAGGCTATTAACGCGTTGAAAGCTTTTTTTGCAGATGTACTAAGCAGCGAGTTTCAGAAATACCCTAACCCCGAGCAGCCTGATACGGCACATGCCATCACCAAAGCTGCGCTAGACAGGCTGATACGCCGTCCGGCTGGGGCACTAAGAGCATCGGAAGGTACATCGCGGCAACAGTTGCTGCAGGCAGTCGGGGAGCTGTTTTATACTTCACAGGATAATTAAGAACCATTTATACTTACACTTTACCATGAAATCATTTCTTCTACACATTTTATTTCTTTTTATACCAGCAGCGCTTTTTGCCCAGTCTGATAACCTTTTAGCTGCGGCACGTGCCGGCGATGTAGTTGCCATTAAACAACACCTGCAAAATAAAGCTGATGTAAATGCTACCGACCCACGTGGTTTTACACCTTTAATACTAGCTGTTTATGGTGGACACCAGGAAGCTGCGGCCATACTTCTGGAGGCTGGCGCAAACGCAGACCAACAGGATGCATCTGGCAATACAGCCTTGATGGGTGCTGCTTTTAAAGGCTACCCTGCAATTGCCGAGCTACTCATCAGCAAAGGGGCCAATGTAAACCTGCAAAGCGGCAATGGCGGCACCGCACTTATGTTTGCCAGCATGTTTGGCCGCAACGATATGCTGCAGGTACTTCTAAAAAACGGTGCCGATAAAACGATAAAAGACCAGCGTGGCCTTACCGCCCTGGATCTGGCTACGCAACAAGGCAACACAGCCGGAATCACGCTACTGAAGTAGCATTTTATATAGATCGCAGTACATGCTGTAAAACCCACGCTCCGGTGTGGATTTTATATTTTGTAGTTGGCAGTAAGCCCCCTTTAAAGTAAAGGCAGCCACTAGAAAGGCTTTCGTACAACAAAGCTCTTCTTTTTAATGTACCTTTGTTAAGTATGAGCCGCTTCTTATGTATGGCTCACGAAATTCAAAACCTTACGTTGATGAGCAACTACTTCGAGTTTTATAGTATACCAGAAAGTTTTATACTTGACGAAAAGGCGCTAAAGAACACGTACTACAAGTTTAGCCGTGAATATCACCCAGACTTTTACGCCAACGAGCCGCAGGAAAAGCAGCAGGAAATTTTACAGCTGAGCACTCAAAACACCAACGCTTACCGCACCCTCTCCGACCCGGACCTGCGGATGCAGTACATTCTAAAAGAACACGGCATGCTGGAAGAAGGCAAAAACGAGCTTCCTGGCGATTTTTTGATGGAGATGATGGAGCTGAATGAGGAACTGATGGAACTGGAGTTTGACTTCGATGCTGCCAAACTGCATGAAATTGGTGAAAAAAGCACAGGCGCCATGGCTTCTTTAGATGCCGACATTTTACCTGTACTGCAGCGATACCCTGACTTACACGGAGTTACCAAAGAAGAGGCCCTAGAGCAGGTAAAAACATACTATCTGAAGAAAAAATATTTGTTGCGTATTCAGGAAACATTATCTAAGTTTGCATCTCGTTCCTGACAGAGGAACATGCCCAGATGGCGGAATTGGTAGACGCGTTGGTCTCAAACACCAATGAGGTTACACTCGTGCCGGTTCGACTCCGGCTCTGGGTACTCTAAAACAAAAAAGCCCTGTAAATCAAGCATTTACAGGGCTTTTTTGTTTTAGAGGGATTTATCTTCTTTAAATGATTCTTAAATGTTATATTTAAGAAATATCATTTAGAAAATTAAAAGTAGAATACCTTATAAGCTTATATATTCTAAAGCATATATAGTATATTCGTTAATGCAGTTACGGTTATCTGCTAAAAACGACAATAAACAGTATGTTTTACTCCGCACATAGTGCAGATAAACGTCACGATGACGTTTACACAGTAGTTAGCCAGTATAAGTAATTATAAAAACATGAATAAAGAGAAGACAGGGTATGAAAAACAGCTTTCAGACATTAAGGAACATGGGCTGCATGTTATACATGTTTTAGAAGATGAAAAAGGGCCTAACTTTTCTTACTCAGTAGGGCTATTTCACAATTATCAGCATCCAGAAATAATAATGATTGGTCTCAAAAGAGAACTAGCCCATATCCTAATCAACAATATCGCCTTTGACATCAAAGAAGGCAAAACATACAAGGGTGGACAGTTTTACTCTGATATATTAGATGATTTTGAGTGCCTAATGCTAGACGTAGAAGCGAAATACTATGATGAATACTTTGGTCAGGCAAGCAGATTTTATGAAAGCAATGATTTTCCTGTGCTGCAATGTGTTTATCCTACTGTGAGTGGGGTATACCCTTGGGAAGATAATTGGCCAGAAGACCTAAATTCTATCCAACCATTATTGGGTGAAATCAATAGTACCATCATCAAGTAAAAATATAGTGGCTAACCACACCCATAAGCCAGCTATGCCGCCTTATGGCCAAGTACGTTGTAGCACATAAAAATGAAAGAAAAAGACTTCATAGACTATTGGAACAAAGAATATCCTGAAGCACATCCTATTAATCACGAACTAAAATGGATATATCAGGACCGATGGTTTAGAATTCACAGTCTGCCCGAATCCAAAAGATATGCTGATTCAGAAGACGAGTATAAAATCATACTTGACAGACAAAGGAAATTGTTTGAAGACCTAATAGGAGAAGGAGAAGAAATAGCTATTTCATTTGGGCTTTACACAGACGATATAACTAATGAAAACTACAAAGAACTGACAGACTTTTCAGAATTTCAAAAAGTCTTAACGATTGACCTACACAAAGAACGGCCTGAAGAATATGAAGATGTAATGTACTTTGACATTTTCGTAAAAACTGAAATATGGAAAAAGGATAGTAGAAACGAAATTCTAAAAGCCATTGCTGATGATGAAATTAGAGCAATGTTCGTCTGCCCTGCAAGAAAATGTATTATTGCGCCTTATGATGGTGGAGTTGATGTGATTGTTGACTCGAAGGAAAAACGTGATAGGCTTAAAACTAAATATAAAAGTTGGCTATCTGGCCGAGAAGATGGGATGTAAAAGAAAAATTACGAGCTACAACAAAGTTCAGCCTTTATGCTCGGCTCCGCCTCGCCCATCGGCTGCACCAGCACGTTAGTAGTAATTCTCAAATATAAAATATGGAGAAGCTTGAAATATATCATCCAGACAAGTTTTACCCAAGCCGCACATTTATCATATATTCTACAGTAGTACTATTACTGTTTTTAAGCTTTATTCTTCAAGAGTTTGGATTCGACCATAACACGGCTATTTTTGATGGGGTAGTTTATCTAGCTTTATTTTGTTTTATATGTGGAATGGTCATCAAGTTATTTTCTCTTGGTAAATACAAGCCTCTTTATGGCAAATTAAGTGGAGAAATACATTTTTTGAAAGACAGTATTAGAATTCAAGAAGAAATAATACCAATCGACAAGGTTGAAAAAATTGAATTTAAAGGATCGGATTGGCTGGGCCTTTTTGAACCTAATAGGTTTTCTCTTGAAAATGGCCTTTCCAATGGGACAAAAAACTGGCTTATAGTTTATTTGAATGACTCTTCACAAAGAAAAATTCGATTTCAAAAATTTGAAGCTTGTCAACTGGCGCTATTTCAAGAGGTCCTGTTAGAATATTACGTCAATGGAAAGATTAGTTATTTGCAGATGGTTGACAATTTATGTCTTGAAACTCCAGAGGAATGGAATAGATTAAAAAGTCTGAAAAAAAGAACCACCACTAACAAAACCTAAACGTCAGTCTTCGCCCGACGGCCTCCGCCGCCGTTTAGCCAAATACGTTAAATACTTAAAAAACAAGACAGCCAGAGAAAACCCTCTGGCATTTTCATTAATGTTCATCCTCCTTAAAGATAGCTGAGCATTCATTACAGGTAGAACGTATCAGAAAGTAATCTATTTAATCTATTATTCCTGATTTTACCCAATGCACTTGTTGCTCATCTGATAGCTCTCCAAAAGAAAACTCATCTCTTTTCCCACCACAGCCCCTACTTTTAATAATGCGAAGATTTAAAAGTTTGTTAAGTTTCATCATTGAAAGGTTCTTCGTGTCTACTTTCTTCGCATCAAAAGTAGAAGATGCTTTAAAACTTTCACCTCTCGGAACAATGCCGTTCCTACGTTGCAGATCAAGCCAATAATTCGAGGTCTTTTGCATATCCTAGCACTTATTAGTGATCATATGGAACAGAATGTTATCAGAGAAGATCCTGTTTTCAGTTTGTCGTTCAGCAACCCAGAGATATCGAAAATCCTTACTTCTCTTCTTCGTGTTATCAATAAACTTCCTGAGCACCTTAATAGCTTGCTGATCATTAACCTCATTTACAAAAGTGAGCGTGACGAGTGTTAGGCGTTTGTGGAGTCGGGGAAGAAGAAAGATACTTTGTTGGCAGCTTATACAGTTATAATAATCTTTGTTATAACTACAAAACTTTATAAGTTCTTATATTTTTGTTGAATGACTGATTTTGAAGAAACGAAAAAGCTGCTGGAGAACTCTACCTTCTACTACATCATTATTACAAACATGGAGGGAAGGTATACCTGCTATAGCAAAGCCTTTGAGCATATTTACGGGTCTGTTGTGGGGCAGCCTTACGAGATTACCATGCACCCAGATGACACGAAAGTATGCGAGGAGGTTTCCGCCAAATGCTTCACTTATCCAGATAGCACCTTTCCAGCCACTATTCGCAAACACGATGGCAAAGGAGGGTACCTTATTACACAATGGGAGTATAAAGCAATGCTGGATGAGCACGGAAACCCCGCAGGCGTATTCTGCCTAGGCTATGACATTACAGATTATACTGCTTACCAAGAGCAACTCAAGGATGCTCAATCACTATTGAAAGAGATTACATTTTACCAGTCGCATGTAGTAAGAAGACCTCTAGCCAACATTATGGGCCTTGCTAAAATACTAGAGCGCATGGATTTAGACCAGAACCTTCGGAATATATGCAAGATGCTTATTGACAGCAGCCAGCAATTGGATGCTGTTATTAAAGAAGCCGCAGCAAAACAGGATATGAGCTAATAGTACGGCAGGCTCTGCTTTAATATAGTTTAAGGCTTATGCTTTGATTTAACAGTTAAGCAACTAGTAAAATTTAAGAACAAAGTATAAACCTTAGTTTACATCGTCTCCTGAGGCAGCTTCAGTTCAAACTCCTTGCCTTGAGGCACCGTTAAGCTGTAGTCTTTTATCCAGGGGTTGTACAGGCGCAGGGTTTTATAGTTGGTACCTTTTTGCAAGGCAAAAGCAGGCAGGTCAGCAATAGTAGCGGTAACCTTAACCGAACGGGAAGGCAGCGGTTGATAGCCATGCTCAGCGGGCAGGTCAAAGTTATACTTTTTCGGGTTGCCCAGTACTTCTATAAGCGCAAGTATGCGGAACATGTAGCGCGAGGTTTCGTCGTTTAGGTAGAGGTCGTAGTAAGAATTTACCCCTTGGCGCTCTAGTGCACGGCCAAGGCCAGCCATCCCCCTGTTGTACGAGGCAGCGGCATTTGTCCAGGAACCAAAACGCTCCCTGGCTCTTTTAAGGTATTGCACGGCGGCAAGCGTGGCTTTACGCACATGGAAACGTTCATCAACCTCTCCGTTTACAATCAAGCCATAACCACGGGCAGTATCCGGCATCAGCTGCCAGAAACCAGCAGCACCCGCCGGAGAGGTAACTTGCCCAAACAGACTTTCTGCCAGCGCCAGGTATACAAAATCCTCAGGTATGTTGTTTTCCTTTAGCAGGGCCTTTATTTCTGGCATGTAGCGTTGCATGCGCTTCAGGCCTAAAAGCGTAGTGGCATGCAGATAGGAGTTCACAAGCAGTTCGCGATCCAGCCGCTCTGCCACATCCGGCACATGAAGCGGCACCGGCTCACCTGCAAAACTAAGAGAACTGGGCACAGCTGGCGGACTGAAAACCGGTTTCAGCGCGCTGTCATTCTCTGCAGCTACGTCTACGTCACCAGCTGGCATTATCTGCTGCTGGCTGCACAACTGTAGTGCCACCAAAATAATTAGTGTTACCCAAACGTATTTCCAAAACTGCTGTAACATGGCTTTCTCCCTCCTATATGTAAACTGTACTTATCAAAACTTATTTTTTAAGATAGAGAAAAAACACCTAACCATCAAAAGAGGAATCACTAGAGCAGGTAAACTATGTGATTTTTCTAGTTAATAACGGCCACGGCAGCAACTGCATACATTGCATGCAACAACTTTCAGGTTAAGCACCAGGGGCCTGGCTTTAGCGTATTTTAGTTCCAGGTACACCTGTTGTTAGCGTAAAGCACCTGCTAAGCCTATAAAAGTTGATCAAGCATGTTGTTCGTATTACCAGACAAATCAGGAAACCGATTGAAGTATACAACATAAATTAAAGCGGGTAATCTTACCTGGCTAGCTTACCGCCTTTCGATAACGATATACCTGGCCGAGTAGCCATTGCTTTTGTAGAGTAGCTGCAGCGCAGTTATTAGAGACTGCATGGCTGCATATTTCGGTTCCTGGCGGCTTAAGGAGCCAAGGTAGTTTTTGTACCCTTTTCCTTTTATCCGCCACAGATAATTTCTAATCTCAGCTTCCTCTATTTCCATCAATCCTTTTGCAAGCACAACGCGCTGCATGTAGGGCAAAGCAGCTTTCATACTTCTATAATCCGAAAAAGAATAAAGCCTGTAGTATGCGCTAAGATCAATATGATTCATGGCTGCAAATATATCTGGTACAGGCATCAGAATCTATAACAACAGCTGAAATCTCCAGCTAGCTTCTATTTATAGATTAATTGCCTAAAAAAATCAAGAACCCGTGTTAGAAAAATTATGCAAAAACAAAATATATGAATATTCGTTATAACAATTATTATAATACAGCTATCTATATTATAATTTTTACGCTTATAGTACCACGCCATGTTAAGAACTCTACTTGTATTTACCCTTACAATATTCTTGAGCTATAACGTAGCTTCTCAGCCAGGCTTTACATCTGTAGAACCATTAGATGCTATAACAATATCTTCTGCCAGCACCGGCGAAAAACCACAATCTAAAGTATGGACATACGCTGGAAAGCATTGGGCTGTGCTGCCGAACTCCAGCGGCACCCACTTATGGCAACTTGATGGGAAAAATTGGAGAAATGTCTACAGGTTGTCTGCTAAAACAGATTCAAAAGCTGATTGTAAAGTAGTTGATGGCGTTGCTCACATCCTGCTCCAACAAGGAGGAACCGCTCAGTTAGTATCTCTTGCTTATGACCACGAATCAGGAAGTTACAAGGCATGGCAATCCAGCCCCTCTGCTGTTACAATCCCACTTGACGATGATACAGAAACAGCCACCCTGGATATAGACGGAACAGGACGCATGTGGATTGCCTTTAACGGAGATGATGACGATGACGAGGAAGGTTATGATGGTAAAGAGACCGATAATATTTTTGTGCGCTGGAGCGATCACCCCTATACTACCTGGAGCCAGCGGCACGCCTTGGCCACGGATGTGAATAAAGATGATTTATGCGCTATTATTGCCATGCCAGGAAAAATAGGAGTATTCTGGTCTGACCAGAATACGAAACGCTTTGGCTTTAGAACGCATATTGATGGTGAGGCCCCAACCTCCTGGACTGCCAATGAGGTACCCGCTTCGCAATCTGCTTTAAATATTGGTATAGGTATGGCTGACGACCATGTGAACTTAGCCATAGCTAGCAACGGCACCTTATATTGTGCCGTTAAAACAGGATATGATAATAGCAGCTATCCAGAAATTGCCCTGCTTGTGCGGCGGCCTTCCGGCAGTTGGGATAATTTATACGATGTATCCAGGGCCGGCACCAGGGGTATCGTTATACTTGATGAGTTTAATGCTGTAGTTAGAGTTGTGTACACGGAACAAGACGGTGGCGGAAACATATACTATAAAGAATCCAGCACTTCTCAAATCTCCTTTGGCATACAGCGTACTTTAATAGCAGGATCATACAATAACGTAACCAGCACCAAACATAACTTTAACGGAGAGGTAGTTATTCTTGCTTCCAATAGCAGCCAAGCTGTAGGAGTATTAGCAAGAACTCCGGCTGCTACGTTACCTGTAGAGCTTATGAGTTTTACAGTTCTTAAGAAGAAACATGATGCGGTACTGCAATGGGCAACTGCATCAGAAGAAAACAATGCGTATTTTGTGATTGAGGCAAGTGCAGATGGAGCAAACTTCACTACCATTGGTTCTGTTCCTGGAAATGGCACTACATACGCTAAAAGTAGCTACAGTTTTACAGATAAGTATATATCCCGCCGCCACACCGACCAAGTATACTACAGGCTAAGGCAAGTCGATAATACCGGCGATGAAACCTTAAGCCCTGTCAGAGCTGTAAATCCATCTGCTATGGAGGAGGAACTGCAGGTTCAGGCATTTCCAAACCCGTTCAAAAATCAACTGCAGGTACAACTAGTAGCACCTGTGGCTGAGAAGGCTTCCCTTATACTGTATAATGTGCACGGGGATTTACTGTACGCTCAAAACACAAAGCTAAGTGTCGGAGATAATCTCATCAAGCTTTCTGATGTTACACTTGCAAAAGGTCTTTATTTTTTAACAGTAAAAACCGAAACACAACAGCAAGTCCTGAAGGTGTTCCGTGAGTAGCAAGCTCAGTAACAACGGCTATACAAGTTGGTTAACATAGAAAAAAACAGCCCATGCAAACAGGTGCTGCACGGGCTGCTATTTAAAGTATAAATTTATACTAGCCGGTTATACTTTGTATTCTTTCTGTGATGGCGTCAACTAATTCTTCACTCCAACGCGCTGCTATCGTTTCATACTCTGATGTTTCCCAGCGTTGGCTGTATTCTTTCTCAAGCCAGTTGGTATTTTTATCGGGGCCTACTGTATAGCAGTTGCGTTCCAGTTTAAAAATCAAGTCTTTGGTAAGGTCAAACGCGCCGGCTCCAGCTCTTTTAAAACCCTCGAGGCGTAGCTTCAAACCTAACTGCTGTACATTGCCATTTTCTATACTTACTTCTTCCGCTTCGGCTGCTGTAGGGTCTTTGGTCCAGGTGTCAACCAGGCGCTCCAGCCCAAAATCATTGAACAAGGCTGTAACAGGGGTTATATTCTGGTTTATATGCTGCGCGAGTGCAGGGAGTATGGTATTATACAGGTGCTGTATGGTTTGTTTGTTACGCGTACTTTGTGCGTCCATGTAGGGTAGTGTTTATGTTATTGCCGATACTGTTTCTATGGCAAGTATACGTATAGCTTTCGCAAAAGCAATACAATACGCTATACTATACTATACTATACTATACTATACTATACTATACTATACTATACTATACTATACTATACTACAGATGTTGTTGGGCAGTAACATGTGGGCATCAATTTATAATGCGTGTGTTGGCAACAAAACAAAGCCCTTACCACTCCATCATACTTTCAATGTTGATCTCGGCTAAGTATGGCTCCAGGGCTTTTTTGCTCTTATAACCTCTTACCATACTTACATAATCTGTATAAGGGTTGGTCCATATTTCAGCAAAAAAATTACCCAGGTCATAGAGTGCAATTCGATATCCCCTCCTACCCCGATGTGCTAAGAAGGTGCCATGCTGCCAAATTATCTCTAATCTTGCTGCATGCGAGTGGGTGTTGAAAAATTCGAGGTTCATGCAATTGTATACGAAGGCAAAAAATAAAACAGTTACCCGGTACAGGCTATGTTATGCTATTCTGGCAGGAGTACTTTTAATGGCTTTCTGACTCCTCAGGAATCTTAAAGTCCCAGTATACTTCCAGGGTAGTAGGCTTATCCAGGTAAGCAGGAAGCGGGGTATAAATCACTAATCCATCTTTAAAAACCTTGTTTCCTGGCTTGGCAAGACGTATTGCCTGCCACATTAGCCTGTCCTGTATTTCCATTTTTACAGGCCGTCTGCTGTTAATAAACGGGCTGCCTTCTCCAAAACTAAAAACGGTTGTATGCATGGCTTATACTTTGTGGGTACAATACATTCTACGTAAATTTCAAATTTCAGATTAATTATTTTGTATTCCGTCCCTCTATCCCAATTTTGTCCATATCAGATCAAGTGCCTGGGCATCAGCAAGTATACTTAAGCTTAAAACGAAGCAGAGCTGCCAGAAACACTTAAACCGGCATAAAACCAGGATATTTCGTACCTTGTTGTTAAATTTATAAGACCAGGCCTGGTGAAGGCTACTTTAAATCCACTAAAAATTATATGCAAAAGCAACTTATAACAGCCAGTAAAAAATCAGGTTTGCTGGCATTACTAGCTTTAGCGAGTTGTACTTCTGTACAGAAACAGGAGCAGTCGCAGCAAACGCCAACAGCCATGGAGCAGAAGCAAACAGAAACAAACCCGCTGCTTAAAGAATGGACCGGGCCTTACGGTGGCGTGCCAGCATTTGATAAGATGAACCTGGCCGACCTGAAGCCAGCATTAGAAAAAGGCATGGCCCTGAACCTTGCCGAGATAGAGGCAATCGCCAACAACACGCAGCCAGCAACTTTCGAGAATACCATAGTGGCAATGGAAAGAGCCGGCGAAGAACTAGGCCGTGTGTTCACTTACTACGGTATTTGGGGCAGCAATGTATCCACACCAGAGTTTAGAGCCATTCAGGCTGAGATGGCTCCGAAAATCTCTGAATTCAACTCTAAGATTTCGCAGAACGAAAAGCTGTTCCAGCGCATCAAAACGGTGTACGACAATACCCAGAAAAATCCACTACCTGCTGACCAGCAGCGTGTGGTGCAACTGGTGTATGAAAACTTTGCCATGGAGGGTGCAGACCTGAGCCCGGAAGCAAAAAAACGCTACGCCGAAATAAACAAAGAGCTTTCTTCGCTTTACACGAAGTTCTCTAACAACATACTGGCCGACGAAGAAAAGTATGTAGTATACCTTACCAAGGAGCAACTGGGAGGTCTGCCGGAGTCATTTGTGAAGGCATCGGCCAAAGCAGCCGCTGACCGTGGCCAGGAAGGCAAGTATGCCATAACCAACACCCGTTCTTCCATGGACCAGTTCCTGACCTATTCGGATGAGCGCGCGCTGCGTGAGAAAGTATGGAAAAACTACTACTCCCGTGCCGACAACAACGACGCAAACGATAATAAACAGCATATTGTAGACATCCTTAAACTGCGCAAAGAGCGTGTGCAGCTAATGGGCTACGACAATTTTGCCCAATGGCGTTTGCAGAACCGCATGGCCAAAACCCCTGAGGCTGCCATGGAGTTGATGAATGCCGTATGGCCTGCTGCCATTGCCAGAGCCAAAGAAGAAGTGGCCGATATGCAGCAGGTAGCCAACAAAACAAGCAAGACTAAGATTACCATAGCGCCCTGGGACTACCGCTACTACGCCGAAAAAGTGCGCCAGGAAAAGTATGACCTGAACTCTGATGAGGTGAAGCAGTACCTGGAGCTGGGCAACCTGACACAGGCAATTTTCTATACTGCCGGTGAGCTGTTCAACTTTAAGTTCACGCCGGTAGCCGAAGGCTCTGTGCCTGTTTTTCATGAGGATGTGAAAGTATGGGAAGTAACAGACAAGACAACAGGCGAGCATATCGGCCTGTGGTACCTTGATCCGTTTGCACGCCAGGGTAAGCGCTCCGGGGCATGGGCTACTACTTACCGCGCCCACACTACTTTCGACGGCAAAGAAACTGTATTGTCATCAAACAACTCGAACTTTGTGAAGCCTGCCCCAGGCGAGCCGGTGCTGGTATCCTGGGACGATGCGGAGACGTTTTTCCATGAGTTTGGCCACGCGCTGCACTTCCTGGCATCTAACGTAAAGTATCCAACCTTAAACAGCGGCGTACGCGATTATACTGAGTTCCAGTCGCAGTTGCTGGAGCGCTGGTTATCTACTGATAAAGTGATTAACCAGTTTCTGAAGCACTACAAAACAGGCAAGCCAATGCCTAAGGAATTAGTAGCCAAGATTGAGAAAGCCTCTACCTTTAACCAAGGCTTTGCCACTACCGAGTTCCTGGCATCTGCTTTGATGGACATGCACTTCCACCTGGCTGATCCTAACAACCTGGACCCGGCCAAGTTCGAGCGTGAAACACTTGCTAAAATGAACATGCCAAAAGAGATTGTGATGCGTCACCGCTCTCCGCATTTCGGACACGTATTCTCTGGCGAGGGTTACGCTACGGGTTACTATGGTTACCTGTGGGCTGATGTGCTTACATCTGACGCAGCAGAAGCCTTTGCAGAAGCACCAGGCGGGTTTTATGATAAGCAAGTAGCAGACAAATTAGTTAAGTACCTGTTTGCACCGCGCAACTCCATGGACCCTGCCGAGGCATACCGTAAATTCCGTGGCCGAGACGCCAAGATTGATGCGTTGATGCGTGACCGCGGTTTCCCGGTTCCGAAGCCGCAGTCGAAGAAATAACTCCCCCGTGTGCTGCTGATGCATTTGTTTTAGGCAGTAAGTATGAAGTATAACAGAAGCCCCGCAGACCATGTAATCTGTGGGGCTTCTTGTTTTTAGAACGTGTTTGCTTCGGAAAGCCGTGCCCCTACCTCCTTGGCGCTTGTGTGGCATAACTTTTACAAGTTCGCTTCGTCTTTAGTAGTACAATATATCAAACTAACGACTGGAGCTATTGAAGATAACTTTACCACACGGCTTACTTTGGATTTTTCTCCTGATCAGTACCATCTGCCACGCGCAATATCCGGAGGATAAACCCGAAGAAAAGCCATACCTTAAATTGGGAGGGGCAGTACGCTTTAACTACAACCTCTCCACCTGGAAAGAGGACCAACTGGAGCGCGGCGGGGATTTTGGTTTCGACCTGTTCCGTATCAACGCTGAAGCTGAATATCGCGGAATCAAACTAAATGCAGAGTTTCGCCACTACTCGCAGGCCTTTGGGGGCGGCTTTCTGAAACAGGGATGGTTCCAATACGATTTTTCAGAACGCTCTCAGCTTCAGGTCGGCCTTAACCAGGTGCCTTTTGGCATTCAGCAGTACAACTCCAACAACTGGTTCTTTAACATCACCTATTATGTGGGCTTTGAAGATGACCACGACATGGGTGTAAAGTATATCCACGACTCCGGCCGCTGGCAATGGCAGGCAGCATACTACAAAAGTGCCGAGGAGTTTGTGTTTGGATTGGCAGAACCAAGCCCCAACCGCTACTCCTACGACGTAACAGGCCGCAACAAAGAAAACAACCAGCTTGATTTTAAAGTTGTAAGGCGACTGGGCGATAGCCTGGCGCATAAACTGGGCATATCGCTGCAGGGCGGGCTGCTCTACAACATCGACACCGAGCAGAACGGCACTCGCTACGCAGGCGCGGTGCATTACGAGCATCAGGCAGCCCACAGCCCCTGGAATTTAAAGCTGCAGGCTATGCTCTACCGCATCAACCCGAAGTATGCCCCCGGTACCGACCTAGGCTATGTTGAGATGGGCGCTTATGGCTCTAACTACAATGTTGCCAACAAAGGAGAGATTTATACGGCAGGCATCGCATACCATATCCCTGTGGATACCCGCCTGCTGCAAGCCATAGACATTTATAACAACTATGGCTACTACAACAAACGGCAGCATGGCTCTGAAAATGCACACATGAATGTTCTCGGAGCCCTTTTCACAGCCGGCCCCATGTATATCTATACCGATGCAGCTTTGGGTTACAACCACCCCTGGCTGGGCCCAGAGTGGACAAACGCTTTTGCCACAGGCACGCCAGGTACAACTAAATGGCACATGCGCTTTAACATTAACATGGGCTATTATTTCTAACGTTATAAAACAGGATGCATGAGTAAAGTAAAAAATGACACAAAGAAATCGTTTGGCTTAGACGTGAATGGGCCGGTTTTCTGGTCCTCTATTGTGTTTCTGGTGATAAGTATAGCCCTGGTGCTAATTTTCAGAGAAGATGCTGAAGCTTTCTTCAGCGCAACCCAGGCGGCCGTTACGTCTAACATGGGTTGGCTGTTTATACTTAGTGTAAACATTTTTGTCGTATTCTGCTTCTACATGGCTTTCAGCCGTTTCGGAAAAATAAGGTTGGGAGGCCAGCATGCGAAGCCTGAGTTCAGTACCTCTGCCTGGTTTGCCATGCTGTTTAGTGCCGGTATGGGCATAGGGTTACTTTTCTGGAGTATTGCAGAGCCGCTAAACCATTTTCAGACCCCTCCTTTGGGTGAGCCCAATACACCCGCCGCCGCCCGTCAAGCCATGAACTTCACGTTTCTGCATTGGGGACTTCATGCCTGGGCCATATACGCGCTGGTAGCGCTGGCAATGGCCTATTTCACTTACAACCGGCAGTTGCCTCTTACTGTACGCTCAGCCTTTTACCCTTTTCTGGGTGAGCGCATCCATGGTGTGGTGGGGCATGTGATCGATATTCTGGCAGTAATTGCAACCCTTTTTGGCCTGGCAACCTCCCTAGGCCTGGGTGTGCAACAGGTTGCGGCTGGCTTAAACCATGTGTTCCCTGCCATCGTGAACGACATCACGACACAGATCATACTTATTGTTGTGATCACAGGCATTGCCACCATCTCAGTAGTAACAGGTGTAGACAAAGGCGTGCGCATCCTGAGTGAGTGGAACATACGCATTGCTCTGTTTATACTTGTAGCTGTGCTGGTGCTGGGCCCAACTGTTTTTATACTTGGCTCTTATGTGCAGAACACCGGCTCTTACATTGGTAATTTCATGCAGCTTTCGTTTTGGAACGAGGCCTACTCTACCCGAAACTGGCAAGGCGGCTGGACGGTGTTCTACTGGGCCTGGTGGATATCCTGGGCTCCGTTTGTAGGCATTTTTATTGCGCGGGTATCTAAAGGGCGAACCATAAAAGAATTTATACTTGGCGTGCTCATTGCCCCTTCGCTCCTCTCCTTCCTTTGGATGACCGCCTTCGGCAGCACCGCCCTGCGCGAGACGCTTGCAGGAGACCCTACCATTGCCGAGGCCGTGGCCGCCGACATGTCTACAGCCTTGTTTGTATTTTTTGAGCAGCTGCCATTTTCAACGGTACTCTCCGTGATTGGAGTTATACTTGTAGCCGGCTTCTTCGTAACCTCTTCCGACTCCGGTTCGCTGGTAGTGGTCAGCCTCACATCGGGCGGTAAACTGGATCCGTCAGTTGGCATTCGTGTTTTCTGGGCGTTGGCAGGTGGCGCCATTGCAGCTGTATTATTACTGGGCGGCGGCTTACAGGCACTTCAGACGGCCGTTATTATTACGGGCCTGCCCTTCGCCATTATACTTCTGCTGATGTGTTTCAGCCTGTACCGGGGCTTAAGCGAGGAAGCCGAGGAAGAAACCAAGTTAGGCAAGGCACAACAGCGCAAGGCATACCAGCAATTAGTAGCCGAAATGCTGGCGAAACGCGCGCAAAAGCAGGATGCCGGAACAACGCCAAATAAAAGTAACATAAATACACCTCCTAACCCTACAAAGCTATGATTTCGATAGAAGCCATGATGGTTTGCTTAGACCTGAGCGACATTGATGAGAAACTGGTTGCCTTTGCCCGTTCCATTTGCGAACGCCTGGAGGTCCGGAAAGTATACTTCGTGCACAACATCAAGCTGTATGAGCTGGGCGAGGACTTCCGGGAGATGCTGGGGGATGTGGACCTTAGTAAAGAAGTAGAGGCCAACATTGCCGACATTGTGGCAGAGCAATTTACCGGAGCCTGCGACCACGAAATACTGGTAAGCGAAGAGCCAAACACCGAAGTTATACTTGCCGACCTCGTGAAACGGTATAAGGTGAAGCTGACGCTGCTAGGTAAAAAGATGAGTGATAAAAGCACCGGGTCCCTGGGTACCAAACTGCTGCGTATACTGCCGTGCAGCGTGCTGGTATTTCCGGAGACAGCTAGCTTCAACATTCAGAAGGTTTTAGTACCGATAGATTTCTCTGATACTTCCGTTCATGCCTTAAGGCTCAGCAAATCCTTATCCGACCAGTTGGGGCTGCAGCTGGAGATTATGCACGTATACCGGCTTCCAACTCAGTTTTTCCCGCTGATATCGGAGGAGAAGGCTGTAAAAAAGGCCGAAGAAGTGGTGCGTGGAAAGTTCGCTGATCTACAGAAAAGACACCAGGAGATTGCGGATGTTCCTTATACCTTGGTGCGTGCCGCAAACAAAAGTATAGCAGAGCGCATTGCCCTGCAACTGGAGAAAGGCAGGCACAACCTCTTGGTGCTCGGCCTGAAGGGAAACAACCCACTCCCGTCGCTTAGCCTTGGCAGCGTACCCACCGAAATGTATAACACCGATATAAATGTGCCGTTGTGGCTGGTATACTCAGAGGATGTGATCAAGTAATTAGTTACCTGGTGTTAAAGCTGTTGTAAAGTAAAACCTAACCCCTTGGCAACTTAAAGGCACTGAGGTAAAAAAGGTAGTGTCACTAATTATGCTTAATCCAAAGTAAAAAGTATAAACCTCTGTGGCACCGGCGCGTTTTGTATGCTTATAAACAGGCAAAATACAACGCGTTATACTTGAACACATTTCTCAAATCCAGCTGGCAAATCCTGAAAGATTCTAAAAACAACTTTCAGCAGGGCGAACCGATCGTATATAGTGCGGCGATAGCCTTTTTCACTATTTTCTCGTTACCGGCCATACTTATTTTTCTTTCTTTTATAGGGTCTTTCTTTTTTTCGGAGGATGAGGTGCAAGGCGAAATTGTGCAGCACATAAAAGAGCTGATAAGTAAAGATGCCGCCCGGCAGGTAAACGAAGTGTTAGCCAATATAACAGATATTCCTGTAAGCTTCTGGGGCATTGTGGTAGGCCTGGCGGTAATAATCAAAAGCGCCACAATTATCTTCTTTATTGTTCAGAAAGCCCTTAACTCGGTGTGGCAGGTTAAAGTTAAAAACGATGTAAAATACCTCACCCTACTTAAACACCGGATACTAACCCTCCTGATTGTAGCCAGCCTCGGGTTCTTCTTTATCTCCAGCATACTTTTAGATATGATACTAAGCATTTTCAGCGAGCAACTCCACGATCTGTTTGAGGAGTACCTTAGCCCGGCAATCCGCACCATTAACACCGCTTTTAACATCCTGATGATGCTGGTCTTCTTCACAGCTATACACAAGGTGCTTCCTGATGCTAAAATCAGCTGGAAAAATGCATTAGCCGGGGGTATAATCACTTCTGTTCTTTTCCTGATTGGCAAAGAAGTCATAAACCTTATACTTGAGAATGTGAAGGTAGCAGGCATCTATGCCACAGCAGGCTCTTTGGTTGTTCTGTTGCTTTGGGTGTTTTATTCAGCGGTGATCCTGATGCTGGGAGCCGAAGTGACAAAAGCATATGCCAGCCACCATAACCGCGACGTAGCACCCACCGAGATAGCAGTAAAATACAAGCGGGTAAACGAACACGAAGTTCACTCTTGATGCGTATCGAATACCTATAAACCAGAAGAGGAAGCTACTTAGCTTCCTCTTCTGGTTTATAGGTATTTAGAGTAACCTGCTAACTTCTATATTTGTCCTTACCAAGTTGTTTTACCAGCTTGTTGTAAACACCAAGCAGCAGGAAAGACGGAGCCCATTGTCCTACAAATAGTGCTTCCTCATCTTTTCTCAATACTTTAAGTGTGGCAGAAACCGCCATAGAGCCTAGAGCAGCCCAAAGATACACATCAGATGGTATGCGGGCGGTATACTCTTCTATTGCTGCGGCTACAGGACCTTCTTCTTTTTGTGGGTTCATCGAATCTGCCTTTCTTTTTAACTCATTTGCGTCCATAGTTATTTCTATTTTTAGGTTTTAGAATACGTTTAGATAGAAACGGAACACATATTCGTATTGTTTGCATTTTATGAAAATTTAAGCAGAAATAGGCCAAAACAACCTATCAGAGCAGATAACTGCATCACTTTTTATAGCACGTGAGCCCGAGCAAGCCTTAACTTTAGCTGAAGCAAACGCATTGCCGTAAGTAAAATCCACAGCAAAATACACCTGATATACCTTTAAAACGGCGCACATGAACCGGCTAAAAATGATCAGCCAACTAGAAGACAGAGCCAACGCCATGTGGGATGTGCTGGTTATTGGCGGCGGGGCAACCGGGTTGGGCATCGCCGTTGATGCGGCTACCCGTGGGTACAGGACTTTGCTGCTGGAGCAAAGCGATTTTGCGAAGGGCACCTCTAGCCGCAGCACCAAACTTATTCATGGGGGCGTACGCTACCTGGCGCAGGGCCACTTAAAACTGGTAATGGAGGCACTAAAAGAGCGCGATCTGCTTTTACAGAATGCGCCGCACCTGGTTAAACAGCAACATTTTATAGTGCCGGTTTATACTTGGTGGGATGCCTTTTTATACTTCTGCGGGCTTAAGCTTTACGATTTATTGGCTGGCAAGCATCGTTTGGGCACCTCGGCTTTTATACATAAAACCGAAACGCTAAAGGCGCTGCCCTCGCTTAAACCACAAGGCCTGAAAGGCGGCATCCGCTACCTTGACTGCCAGTTTGATGACAGCCGACTTGCCCTAAACCTTGCCCAAACTGCCGCAGCGCATGGGGCTTGTGTACTTAATTATATGCGGGTAACGGGGCTGCAGAAAAACGCGCAGGGCCACCTATGCGGTGTGGTAGCCCAGGACCTGGAGACGGGTGTAAAGTATAAACCAATGGCGAAGGTTGTAGTTAATGCAACCGGTGTGTTTGTGGATGCCATACTTAAAATGGAGCAGCCCCAAGCCATACCGCTTGTGCGCCCAAGTCAGGGAGTGCACCTGGTGGTGGATCGTTCTTTTTTGCCTGGTTCAAGCGCACTCATGATCCCGAAAACCTCAGATGGGCGCGTGCTGTTTGCCGTGCCCTGGCAAGGCAAACTTTTGCTGGGAACCACCGATACCCCTCGCACCAAACCAGAATTGGAACCGCAGGCATTACAGCACGAAGTTGCATTTATACTTAAAACAGCAGGTAATTACCTGCTGCGGCAACCACAGCCGCAAGATGTACTTTCTGTTTTTGCCGGACTACGGCCGCTGGCTGCGCACCAAGGCAACTCTAAAGCCACCAAAGAGATTTCGCGCAACTACAAGATCATACTTTCTGGCAGCAACCTGGCTACTATAACCGGTGGCAAGTGGACTGTTTACCGAAAGATGGCAGAAGACCTTTTAAACACGCTTATTGCCGCTAAACTGCTGCCCCACCGGCCATGCCGCACAGTAAACGTACCTATACATGGTGCCACCCCCACAACGAAAAATAGAGCCCTGTCTACCTACGGGGCAGATGCCGCAGCGATAGAAGAACTAATGCGGCATCACCCTGAATTAGCAAAGCGCATACACCCGGCTTATACTTATACAAAAGCAGAAATAGTATGGGCTGCAAGGCACGAAATGGCACGCACCGTAGAAGATGTATTGGCAAGGCGGCTACGGCTGCTTTTTCTGGATGCCAGGGCTGCGATAGAGGCAGCTCCGGCAATAGCGCGTATACTTGCCCGGGAGCTGCAAAAGGACCAGGATTGGGCAGATGCACAAGTAAACGCCTTCATTTTACAGGCACAAGCTTACTCACTTTCATAGCAAGCTGCTGTACCTCATTTTAAACAAAATCAATATCAAACATAAACCATTGCATAGATTAAAGCTAAAGTATATGGCTTTTTTGATTTTACGAGCTTTTTTGCTTATACTTAAATAAGCTGTAGGTAAACCAGCCTGTATGTTTTTAACGTATGCTAAGCTGTTGCTGCATTGTTTAACCAAGTGCATGGCACCTGCAACTTTAAATAAATCTTTTAACCCAATCCTAAAAAGAAACCAAACATGGTACTACTAAAGAAAGGGACTATCGCAGCCGCAGTTATAGTGGCATCTGTGTTTGCCGGACAGGCTGCGTCCGCGCAAGATGCGTCTACCCCTATTACCAAAGAGCAACTGGAGGCAGTTGAATTTTCCGACGATGAGCTTCGCAAATTCATCAAAGCCAATGGCGCTGCCGTAGAGGTGCAAAAAGAAGGCCGCGACGCTGTTGTGACCACCATTGAAGAGGCCAACTTAACAGTAGACCGCTTTAACGAACTGGCACAGGCCAACAAGCAGAAAAAGCTTGACGAAGTAGCCACAGACGCCAAAGAGAAGGAGGCTTTTGCAAACGCAGTAAAAGCTGTTGTAAAGCTACAGCCAGAGAACAAGCAGAAACTTGAGAAGGCCATTACCGACGAAGGCCTGACGCTTGAACAATATGATAAGATACATGCTGCATTTCAGAAGGATGTGGCTGTACAAGCCAAAGTACAACTACTGATGCAAGAGCAATAGCAGTTTTGCACCATAAATAAAAAGCGCCGATGAAAGATCATCGGCGCTTTTTATTTATACTTAGTTGCAGGCAACACTAAGTGCATTTAATGTACCTGCTGCTGCTCTTGCTTATACTTTGGCTTAAATGCCGCTTATACTTTAAGGCGCTTGCACAGCATCAAATTCACCTTACTCCATTCTCAAATTAAGAACTCATATCTTATAATAGGCTTACAAATACTCCAGCTCCCTCTATATTAAATATTTAGTATATTGCTCTTAAATATAAGCTAATGTACTGCCAAGGTGACTATAAAGGAGTAGATTGCTCCATAGCGTTACCGAATGGAGGATATTCAACTGATTTAATGAAAATCACGGACAATTTTTATATTGGTTTTTGTCATGGTGATGCATTGACACCATTCAAAGACAAGAAAGGGCTAGTGCAAATTGAGTTTGATTGCTACCTGCCATGGGTACTGGCAAATGAACCAGAATAAAAAACTTATGCCAACTACGTGTATGCCTCATACTTCGGCTACATCTCATTTGCAGCTAAACTAAAGGTTAAGGTACAACTCAAAATAAACAAATGAGAAGAATAAGTACCCTCGTATTACTAAGTCTTTTTCTTATATCCTGTAATACATTAAAAAGAAATCAGTCAAAAGAAATTGCAGACATCCAAAAAGAGCTGACAGAAAAATTAACTGCCATTAGCCCAACATTGTGCTTCAACGGGTTTGGGATAGCCTTGGTAAACAATAGAGAAATTTTATATAAGAATGGCTTTGGGATAACTGATTATGAGACAAAACAAAAATATGATGAGCATACGGTTCAGAATATAGCTTCTGTTTCCAAAACGTTTATAGGCATTGCACTACTTAAAGCACAGGAACTAGGAAAATTAAAATTAGATGACCCCATCAATGCGTATCTTCCTTTTAAGGTAGCTAACCCATATTATCCTGATATACCTATTACCATCAGGCATTTAGCAACCCATACTTCTTCCATAAACGATACAGAAGGATACCTCACAAATGCCATCGTATTGAAGGACACGACAAACCTTGCTGAAAATCTTAAAATAGACATTTCTCCAACAAAATTTAATCCTCCAGCTGCAAAAATTTCTATTGAAGAATTCTTGATTAATATCCTTGACCCAAATGGAAAATGGTATGAGGCAGAAGGTTTTTTGAGAAATGAGCCCGGCGCAATTTTTAATTACTCCAACATAGGCTCAACACTTGCCGCTCTTGTTTTAGAGAAAGCAACAGGAACATCCTACAATAGATTTACAACAACTCATATTTTGGAGCCGCTTCAAATGAATAGTTCTGGCTGGAGTATAAGTACAATAGACTTTTCAAAATACACCCATACCTTTCAAAATAAGACCACCCCATATCCTTACTACTCGCTTAATACCTATCCAGATGGTGGCATGTTAACAACCTCTGGTGATATGAGTAAATACATTTTAGAGTTAATGAAAGGGTACTATGGTGGAGGCACAATTCTCTCAAAAGAAAGCTACAGAGAATATTTTACACCACACCTGAACACCGAAAACTTCATCGATAGAAGCACAAGTGAATATAGCGACGAATATAATATGGGTATAACCATTGGGTTCGGCTCTACCGGAAATTTTGGCCATACAGGCGGTGACCCTGGCTTGTTTTCAGTAATATGGTTTGACAAAGACAGCGGCATTGGCAGATATTTTATAGTGAATACAGAATGCAACACCAAAGAATTTGGCAAAAGCCAGAAGGCAATTTATGATTTATTAGATGAGTATTCTGTTAAACTGAACGAGTTAAGTAAAGCGAGAAAGTAATACAACTTTTTATGGCAAGTGAGGAAGCCAATTTTAAGTTTTCTCTTCTCAGCATTTTACAGGTAAAGAAATGCTTTGAAAACAATCACAAGCCATATGTAAAACCCCACAGTAATTTTAAAATCGAAATAGCGTAAAAATGACATTGAGAAAAATCGCATCCGGATTATTTGCCCTTGTAATGATTAGTTGCAACGCAACAAAACAGGAAACGGGTTTGAGTGACACAGGTACCTTTGCCGACATAAAAATTGTTGGTGCGATGCGAAACGTAATGTGGAAAGGAGAATTAGGAGGCAACATTAACCTTGACACCATCTCGGATAAAAAGGGGCTGTACGGGCTTGGGCCAGTAAGCTATCTTACAGGAGAATTGCTGATTAACAACGGGAAAAGCTACGTTTCCAGAGTAACTTCTGACACCACAATGACCGTTGAAAAGCGATTTGACGTTTCGGCGCCTTTCTTTGTATATGCCAACGTAACAGAGTGGAGCGAATCGGAATTACCAGCAAGCATCAAGACCATTAAAGACCTGGAAGAGTTTATTGACGATAAGACAACGGATCTTAAGCGGCCATTTGCCTTTAAGTTGGCTGGAGTAGTTTCTAGCGCCGTTATTCATATCCAAAACTTACCGGAAGGAACAAAAGTATCATCCCCTGACGAAGCGCACCAAGGACAGACGAGCTATAAGCTGGAAAACGAAGCATCTGAGATAATTGGATTCTTCTCGAAGGAACACAAAGCCGTATTTACACATCACGACTCTTTTTTGCACATGCACCTCATCACAAAAGACGAAAGCAAAATGGGCCATCTCGATGATTTAGAGATAGGCAAAATGAAATTATACTTGCCAAAGAAATAAAGTTTATACCAGCTATATGTAAGCGTAAAGCGAGCCTTTTAACTTAAACCCAAAAGCTGGCAAAAACGAGTAAGCTACGATTGGCTGGTGGCCGCTACACAAAGTTGCAGGGGCCGGTAAGCGTAATGCATTGAGAAAACTGCCTCCTACCCTGTTATTTGCGCCAACCGTGTTATCTTTGGGACTCTAAATAAAATTGTATGCCCCTAGCGTTTATATGCAAAGCCTTTGATGAGCTTACGGCCCAGCAAATGTATGATATGCTTCGCCTCCGGAGTGAGGTTTTCGTGGTAGAGCAAAATTGCGTGTTCCTAGACCTCGACAACAAAGACCAGGTTTGTTACCACCTGCTGCTGTACAAAAACGGTGCGTTAGAAGCCTGCGCCAGATTAGTGCCACCGGGCACATCTTACCCCGAAATGTCCATCGGGCGGATTGTAACCAGCCCCGCCACCCGTGGCACAGGTTTAGGAAAAATACTTGTACAAGAAGCTATTGAAGCATGTTACCGCCTGTTCGGAGGTGGCCCAATACAAATTGGAGCGCAGCTTTACGCCAAAGGGTTTTACGAGGCCTTTGGCTTTGAGCAAACCGGCGAAGTATACGACGAAGATGGCATCGACCACATTCACATGATCAAGCCCTAAAGTATACCACAGGTTCATTTTAACTTAAACGCTACTCCTGCAACGCAACTTAAGCCTTAGCTATACTTTACACTTACATGGCAGATACCTCACAACCTGACTCGGATATTTTAGTTTCGCTGGTGCGCATGAAAATGCCCTTCGGAAAGTATAAGGACACGCTGCTTTGCAACCTGCCGGTTTCTTACCTGGAATGGTTTTACCGGCAGGGATTTCCGGAAGGCAAACTGGGCATGCAGCTAGCTACTATTTACGAGATAAAAATAAACGGCCTGGAGTACCTGCTCGACCCGATTAAAAAGAAGTACCGGTCTTACTAAGGTGTATACTTTTGCCTGGGTTTATACTTTAGATTAACAAGCAACCGCCAGCTGCATGGCCTTGCAACAAAGAAGCTGCGCATAATTGTTAAGGATAGCGCCATCTGACATAAAGCAGTATTTTGAGACTATTTCAAACGCTTCTGAGATTGCAATGGCAAGGTGGCTTTTAAGTTGATGCCGCAGGAATTATACTTGCTTTGCATGCCACCCCACACAAGTTAAAACCGCCTCTGCCTCACATCTTAGTACAGGCATAGCCGTATGTTATACTTCCAATAATCATAACGCAACCATGTCAGCAAATATAGACCACGAGAAAGACGACCAGCAGTTTACCATAAAACTAGGCGATGACGATGCAGAACTAGCTTATACTTTACCAGAGGAAGGGATCATCTGCTTTACCCATACGTATGTACCAGAACCAGAAAGAGGAAAAGGCCTTGCAGCTAAACTCATAGAGAAGGGAATTGCCTACGCTAGAGAGCAGAATTACAAAGTGCAGGCACAATGCCCTGCTGTCGCTAAGTACCTAAAGGCACACCCTGAGCACGACGACATCAAAGTTTAATGCACAAGTAGCCAAAAAGTTTCAAAGGTAGATCTGCCAGTACAGGGCCTCTCAAAATGGCTTTACTGGCAGATCTACCGTTTTGAAAACGCAGGCTGCAGATGTTTAAGCTATAAGGTTTACAATAGTATGGCTTGTAAAGAAAGACACAGGGCTATTCATCGGCTTTCTCTACTTTGTGCCCACCAAACTCGTTGCGCAAGGCAGCCACCACTTTACCCGAAAAAGTATCTGTTTCGTAAGAGCGGTAACGCATCAGCAACGACATGGCAATTACGGGAGTAGCCACCTGCATATCCAGCGCGGTTTCCACAGTCCATTTGCCTTCGCCGGAAGAGTGCATAACACCTTTTATACTTGCCAGATCCGGGTCTTTGCTAAACGCGTTCTCAACCAGTTCCATCAGCCAGCTGCGCACCACAGAGCCATGGTTCCAGACGCGGGCCACCTCTTTGTAATCCATGTCGAATTCACTTTTATGCAGCACCTCAAAGCCTTCGGCAATGGCCTGCATCATACCATACTCCACACCATTGTGTATCATCTTCACAAAGTGCCCGCTGCCCGGCTTGCCCACGTGCAAATAGCCTTTCTCTACTGACACATCTTTAAAAATCTGCTCGCAATAAGCAAACGGTTCTGCCTCCCCTCCTATCATGGTGCAGGCTCCGTTTCGTGCACCTTCTAAGCCGCCGCTTGTGCCGCAGTCTAACAGAAAAATGCCTCTGTTTTTTAACAATTCGGCCCGCTTTACAGAATCTTTGTAATTAGAATTACCGCCGTCTATGATTATATCACCAGGCTGCAGGTGTGGCAACAGCTGCTCGATAACAGCATCTACTGCATTGCCGGCCGGTACCATGATCCAAACTACTTTTCGGCCAGCCAGCTTTTCTGCTACTTCGGGTATAGTATACGCCGGCACGACTCCCTCCTTTGCAATGGCATCGGTTGTGCCGGGCACTATATCGTAAGCAACAACTTCGTGTTTATGATCTCTGAGGTTCAGGGCCAGGTTATAGCCCATTTTGCCTAATCCTACCAATCCTATTTGCATCGTTCTCTTGTTTATATGTTAATCATCAGCAGTAGCTGTTTATACTACATCCGGTTTATTTATACTTTTAACTGAACTCAGCTGATTAAAGCTACTTTCCAGTTTTGGGTAAAGCGCTTCAAAAAGGGCATAGTTTTGCCTGTAGATAAGGTGTGCCTGTGGGTTTGGAGTAAAGGTCTTCTGCACTTTTATCAGCTTGCCTGCATCTTCCAGCTTTTCGAGCATGCCCAAGGTATGCATGCCAAGTATGGCTGCCCCCAGGGCAGAGCCCTCAGAGGTTTCTGTTAAGTATACTTTTACCTGAAACATATCTGCCAGCATCTGCACCCAAAGATCGGAGTGCGTAAAGCCACCGTTTGCGAAAATTCTTTTTACTGGCCCCATTGTCTGCTCTAGTGCTACACCCACGCTATACACCCCGAAGATGATGCCCTCCATCAAAGCCCTTAAAAAGTGGGCGCGGGTATGCGTATAGTGTACGCCAATAAAGCAGGCCCTGGCTGCGGCATTCCAATGCGGCGAACGCTCACCCAACAAGTATGGCAAAAACAGTAACCCATCAGAACCTGGCTTAACAGCAGCTGCCTCCGTATTAAGCAACTCAAAAATATCCTCCTCCTTCTCTTTTGCGGCCTTTGCCTCTGCTCCGTAAAAGTTATCTTTAAACCATTGCAGCACAATGCCACCGTTGTTTACAGCGCCTCCCAAAACATACTTCTCCGGGCTCAGCACATAACTGAATATCCGCTCTTTCAGGTCAGTTGCAGGTTTGTCTGCCGTAATCCGGATAGCGCCGCTTGTGCCGATGGTTACGACGGCATCTCCCTCACAAACTGCATCGGAGCCGAGATTGGCCAGGCATCCATCGCTTGCCCCAACTACAAAAGGCAAATTGTTGGGTATGCCTAACTGCTGCGCAAATACGGCGTCCATGTTCCTGAAGGTATAACCCGGATGTACGGGCTCAGCTAATTGCGCTGCCGTGATGCCTGCCATTTCGAGGGCATCCTGATGCCAGCCAAGGGTAAAAATATTGAATAGCCCTGTGGCAGACGCAATAGAATAATCTACTTTATACTCCCCGAAAAGCCTGTAGAACACATACTCTTTTATGCCGATAAACTTTGCTGTTTGGTTAAACAATTGCGGCTGCACCTCGCGTAGCCAGCAAATTTTAGGCAGCGGCGACATCGGGTGCAATGGGGTGCCGGTGTGCAGGTAAATATCGTGGCCGATTACGCTGCGCTTCAGGTTGGCAGCCTGTGCCGCGCTGCGCGCATCCGCCCATATAATGCAGTTTGATAGAGGCTTACCATCTTTGCCCATAGCTATCAGGCTGTGCATGGCGCTGCTAAAGCAAACGCCCTCCAACGTATAACCGCTGCTGCTCAGCAACCTGATAACGTTTTTCAGGCTGGCTATAACTGCATCAAAAATAAGCGCAGGATCTTGTTCGGCATGTTGTGGTTCAGGGTTGTCAATGGGGTATTCAACAGCATACCGGAACAAGGGCTTGGCATCGGCGCTAAACGCCACCGCTTTGGTGCTGGTGGTCCCTATATCAATGCCAATGATTGCCTGCTGTTTCATACGCGCTTTAGTTAAGCTTTACCTACGAGACACAGGCTGATAAGAGTTATAAAAGAATGGTATGTATGGGTTCCGGTTTCATTTCTTATATTTGGTTTGTAAACTAAACTTAACTCATGAAACCACACCGCCTTATACTTGGGCTCTGCTTGCTGGCAGCTGTGCACCAGGCACCAGCCCAAGGCCTTAAAGTTGACAAGAAAGTTGACAAATCGCTTAAAAAGGTTGAGCCGGAAGCCATCAAAAAACATATCTGGTTTTTAGCCGACGACAAACTTTTAGGCCGTAAACCAGGCACGCCAGGCTACCAGACTGCCGTTGATTATATTACCGACAACTATAAAAAACTGGGGGTGCAACCTGCCGGCGAAAACGGTACCTACCTGCAAACAGTAAGGCTGCGAACTGCTAAACCGGGCACCAACGCCACCATGGTTCTATCGGACAGAAAAAATACTGCAACCACCCTTACAGCAGGAAAAGACTTTGCCGTTTACCCTAACCCGAAAGATGCCAGCGTAAACCTTCAGGCTCCGCTTGTATTTGCCGGCTATGGCATTAGTGCCCCAGATCTGGGTTACGACGATTATGCTAACCTGGATGTGAAAGGCAAAATTGTACTTGTGTTGCGTGGCGCTCCTCAGGGCTTCCCTAACACCGTAGCATCTTATAGCATGGATACGCAAACCATCCTGAAGAATGCGGCAGACCGTGGCGCTGTAGGCGTTATACTTGGCAGCACAAACCCAAGAGCCGGTGTGCCAAACTTTGGCAATGGCGTTAACAATGTAATGCATGCCAACGGCGAAGTGGCTTTCTCGAGAACGTATAACCCAGCCATCAAACTTTTTGGTATTGTAAACCATGAGTTGACAGAGAAACTGCTTTCTGAAGCAGGGCTTAATCTAACGGAAACACTAGCAGGACTTAAAAGCGGAAAACCTGCCTCTACAGAGCTAGGCCATTCGGTTAACGCAGCCTATACTTCCAGCTACACCGATATTGAGAGTTACAACGTAGTTGGTAAAATTGAAGGCTCAGATCCGAAGCTGAAAAATGAGTACGTTGTACACAGCGCCCACCTGGACCACGTTGGCATTGGCCGGCCTGTTGATGGCGACTCTATCTACAACGGAGCACATGACAATGCCTCTGGTGTAGCCAGCCTGCTCGAGATTGCCGGTGTATACTCACGCCTGAAAAAAACACCGAAGCGCTCTGTCCTTTTAGTTATGGTTACTGCCGAGGAAATGGGCTTACTGGGCTCTGCATACTTTGCCAAGTTCCCAACGGTACCGGCCAACAGCATCGTAGCCGACATCAATACCGATATGCCAACCATTATAGCGCCGTTACTTTCGGTAGTGCCATTGGGCGCACCGCACTCTACGCTAATGGAGCCGGTAACCAAAGCTGCCAACTACCTGAAGCTGGATATTGAGGAAGACCCTGAACCAGAGCAGAACCGCTTTGTGCGCAGCGACCAGTATAGCTTTGTAACCCAAGGTATACCTGCCTTGCACATTAAGTATGGCAACAAAACGCCTGATGGTAAAAACAACCTGGACGAAACAGTAAAAGTATGGCGCGCCAAGTATTACCACAAGCCACAGGACGGCATTGACGGTGTGTTTGATTTTGAGGCCGGCAAAACTTACGTGCAGCTTAACTTCCTGATTGGCTACCTTGTTGCCCAGGGCGAGCAGCGCCCAACCTGGAACGAGGGCGACTTTTTCGGAATACGCTTTGCAAAGTAACAACAGCTAAAGTATAAAAGCCCTGGCATTACAGAAGTAGTGCCAGGGCTTTCTTGTTTCTGCTTCATCACGCTACACCTCATTTTCTGCTGCTTATCTACAAGCCGTTAAACCATTGTGGATAATGTATACCTGATGTTAATAAACGCGCACGCATAATTCATACTTTCCTGACTTTCAAACAGATCTCAATAGTTACCCAACTACGTAAACAGCATCTGTGTAAAATTTGTCCACATGCACATTTCCTGCCTGTTTATTACATATTTTTGTAGAGATATACTAGACAAAAGTGCCATGGAAACGATGCAGCGCGCAGTAATGAAAAACAATACACACAGAGGGGAAATCATTCGTGAGGCTATCAAAGCAAGCGGAGTAGCCATTGGTGTTGTAGCCGATAAGCTCGGTATCAGCCGTAAAACGCTTTACAATAAATTTAAGGAAAGCAGCATTCCGTTTAGCTTTATACTTCGTTTGGGCGAGGTTATACACCACGACTTTTCACAGGAATTCCCGCATTTGAGTAAAAGTGTAAAAAAGGAGCCTGCCATGCCGCAGTCGCCTGTACACACCAACCTACTGTTGCCATTTGACGGAGAGCCCATAGAAACCCCAAAGCCAAACAACCTGAAAGAGTGCGAAGCCGAACTGGTGACACTACAGCGTAAGTATATTGCCCTGCTGGAGAAGTTTAACGAACTGCTGCTAAAAACATCAGCAAATTAAAATTTACAGGCTGCTGCCAGGCATACTACTCACGCATATCCACACCGGCATCGGCAGGGTTGCCAGCTCTGAAAGTAGCTACAGCTTTATCTCCGGCATAGAGTGTCAGCACGTCGCCAGACCGGCGATAGGTAGTGGTTTTTCGCAACGATTCCATTAGTTTATTCTCCAGCGCAATGTTTGGGCAGCTCATGCGGGTAGTGGCAAGGTCTGATAGCTGGAGGGAGGTATCGGTTAGCTTATACTTTCCTGAAAACTTATTGCAACCGGCATAGCCATTTACATCACTCTCCCGCTCCTGAAAACGAATATAAGCCATGCGGTTGTCCTGACGCTCCGGAACATTTTGCCCCTCTACGGATAACAACATCCAGTAGGCGTCAAGTATGGTTTCGTCATCAGAGAGCGGTGTGGCAGGTTTCATGGTACAGAACTGCAGGCAAGTGGCCATTACAAGTATAAACGCTGCGGATAAAATACTTTTCATGTTGGTTAATGTGTTCATAGTTTGGTTAGGTTGCTTATACATTACGCAGCAACGGTAAATAAAGTATAATTGGCATCATATTAAAGAAAAAGCCCGCAGTTTTAGCTGCGGGCTTTTTCTTTAATATGACTGGCTTAAAATCAAGTGCCATAGGTGTCGTAACCGTAGCTTCCTGCGCTGCTCCAGCTGCTGTAGTCAGGTCCGGATCGGCCGGAGCGCCTGTCATCGCGGCTGCTTCTGTGCTCTCCATCGTTAGAGCCGGCTTTCTGGTCGCTTATGTAAGCACGGTTAGAGGAATAAGATCCTGTGGCATAGTTCTCGTCCTGGTTACCTCTTGAGCTTTTAATCTCGCCGCTGTATCTAAAGTCGCTGTCGTCGTACGAGCCATCATAGTAAGGGCTTTCGCTACGGCTTCGGTTGTGCCCGTAATTATTTTCTTCGCGGCGCTCACGGTGTGGGCCGCGGTCTGTGTAATGGTCGGCAGTACCGGCATTGTAGCTTCTGTAACGATCATCTGTCCTGTTTTCATCACGGGCAAACTGGTTATAGTTACGGCCTTCCCCGCTGTAGCGGTAGCTGTTATCCTGGCGTGCATAGCGGTCGTTGTTGCCGTAGCCGTATCCAGAATAATTGCCATGGTCTCTGCCAGACTCACTGCGCCAGCCGGTGCCCCTGTTGCTGTTATAGCCCCTGTTGCGGTTGTTGCCCATGTATGGGTTTGGGTCCCCGTAGCGATAATTATCCTGATCACCACGATTTTCAGTTGCACCACGGTGGCTGCTTGCGCCGTAGCCTCCTACTGGGCCACCAGCGCCGAAGGATGTTCCACCGGTACCTCGCACGTTTCTGTATTCATGCCCCTGGTCCTGCATGCCATAATAGTTGCCGCGGTTACTGTAGCGGTCGCGGTAATTTTCAAATTGATCGTCACGGTTGTTACCATGGTTGCCTCGGCGGTTATCGCCATAATATCTTTCGTCTCTTTCCATAGGTGAGGTATTTTTAAATTATGTGTTAACTCTACCTTATAAACGAACCTCAGCCGGCAACGTTTTTAATGCGCCTTCTTTACCCCTGAAAGATGCCTCAAAGGGAAAGGTTTAGTTAGGTGTTCCTGCATGGCTGCTTACCGCGGTGTATAGCTGCAATGGCTTCGCAGCTGTCATCGTATAGCTGACATATAAAATTTACAATTGCCTACACCGGCACTACAAAGTATAAGTTGGTCGAGTTGTTAAGCAGGTTTATCTATTTGATTAGAGAGTAGCATTTTTGTTTTATACTTTCAGCTTGATGAACACCAATCCAAGCTATATGAAAAAAATTATTGCCGCCTGCGGGCTTGCAGCAATGCTCTCTTTCTCACCGGATGCAACAGCTGCTGGCAAAGGCCCTGAGCTAACCTATACGATCAACCTGAACGACCGTGCCGACGACCACTTCAAGGTAACGCTGGACGTGAAAGGACTGAAAGCTGAAAACAACATTTTCCAGTTTGCAGCCACAGCACCCGGCACTTACCAGACCATGGATATCGGCCGCTTTGTGAAAGCGTTTAAAGCTTACGACAAGAAAGGCCGCGAACTGGAAGTAAAGCAGGTCAGCACAAACCAATGGCAATTAAGTAAGCCAGACAAAGTGCGTAAAATCTCTTACCAGGTTGCCGAAACCTGGGACACCCCTGTAGAAGACAGGAAAGTATACGGAATGTGCGGCACATCGCTGGAGCAGGACCATGCCCTAATTAATGGGCAGGGTGTTTTCGGCTATCTCAAGGGTTTGCAGGCAGCACCTATGCGCATTAAACTGGAGCACCCGCAGGAGTGGCTGGTTGGTACAGCCCTTAAAACTGATGCAAAGGGTTATTACACGGCCAACAGTTACGACCACATCGTGGACTCGCCTATTATGCTGGGCAACCTGACCAAAGCCGCCACCGATTACAACGGCACCACCATCGATATTTATACTTACTCTAAAACAGGTAAGATAAGGTCGGAGGATTTGATGCAGAACATGACCTCTATGCTAGGTGCTGCGCATAAGTTTGTGGTAGATTTCCCGGTAGATCGTTATACTTTCCTGTATCACTTCGAAGACCAGGACTGGGGCGCGTGGGAGCACTCTTTCAGTTCTGGTTATGTGATGAAGGAGCATGACTTAACACCGCAGTACGCCAAACAGCTAACCGATATTGCCGCTCATGAATTCTTCCACATCATCACGCCGCTTAACATACACAGCGAAATTATAGAGCAATTCAACTTTGTGGAGCCAACCCCATCGCAGCACCTTTGGCTGTACGAGGGCACTACGGAGTGGGCTTCGGATATGATGCAGCTGCGTGGTGGCCTGGTAGACCTACCCGCATACCTCCAGGACCTGACGCAAAAGCTTTATGTAGATGACAACCTGGATAAAAACTACAGCATCCTGAAGCTGGCCTTAACGTCTTACACCCCGGAAGGTCAGAAACAGTATGGCAACATTTATAACCGTGGTGCGGTTGCAGCAGCCTTGTTAGACATTCGTTTGTTGGAGCTATCTGGCGGCAAGCGTGGTTTGCGAGAGGTGATTAATGAACTATCAAAAGAGTATGGCCAGAAAAAGGCTTTCCCGGAGAATGAGTTTTTTGATGTTTTCACCGCTAAAACATATCCTGAGATAGGCGACTTTTTTAACCGTTACATCAAAAATGCAGAGCCTTTGCCGCTTACTGAGTATTACGGTAAACTGGGCATCAACTACACTCCTACCGTAAGCACCGGAGAAATGATAAAGTCCTTGGGCTTTAACTTTGGAGCTCCGGACGGTAAAATCCGTGTGGCAAACATCCACGAAAGTATAAAAACAACAGGTTTGCAGGACTTTGACGAGGTAGTGGCAGTAAATGGCACCCCATTAACACTACAAAACGCAAACCAGGTTTTAGGAGGTTTAAGTGCCCTTAAACCAGGAGATGCTTACAAGTTTACAGTTAGCCGTGATGGCCAGCAAAAGGAGCTGGACTTAAAAATGATCGAAAGAGAGAAAATCCTAAAGCACCGCTTTGAGGTAAACGAGCAGGCTACACCAGAGCAAGTTGCCTTAAGAAATAACTGGATGCGTAATTTGTAATCGTGTTCGTCGCTTATTTTATACTCCTGATAAACCCCCAGCCTTTAAAGAGGTTGGGGTTTTATCAGGACTCATAGATCCACTTTTAACAGCAAGGAAAACCTCAATCGGGCACTAAAACTAAGCTGGTGACGCGGAGTGAGTACGATTATCGGGCTTTCTTTTATGTTGTACCAGGTCCAACCATCCCTGCCGCTGCTGCTCGGACTGGAGTTTATACGCTGTAGCATCTGCCATTCACCGGACAGGTCACGACCTGTCACTACGAAGGTGTAAACCCACCACAGCCCCCTCCGAGGAGGGGAATCGGTGCCTGCTGCAAAAGCCGCTCACGAAGAAGTGATGATCCCAGTTTCTCTGTGGGGGTAGGGGCCCTCTTTAAAGAGCTGCCTTGTGAGATCCGGTGCCACGCTAGTGGCAGCGCCCCCAGCGCAGGAGGGAACACAGCAGCGATGCAGAGAAACGAGGCCCCCCGGCCTGAGAGGGCACCAAAACCAAAGGTGAAACGGTACAGCAAGTAAGGCTGAGGGAGAGAGGCAGCTAGTGAGGATAGCTTACTTCTGGCTGCAGAAAGCGGCGGCTATAGAAAGGCACAAGCGAACATTTTCGTCAGGGAAAAGCAGAAGCTAAAACAATCTAAGTAACAACCTCAGCTACAAAGTATAAATAGCCCAAAACAAAAAAGGGAGCTACCAAACCGGCAGCTCCCTTTCAATATCAAAGTATAAATTCTTAAGCTTACTTACCCGCAGAAGTCGTTACAGTAGCAGGGGCTTTCTTCTCCTCCTTATACTTGTTCTCAAACTTCTCATACAGGTACTTCTGCTTGTTGTTCAGGTCAATTTTACGGCCCTGAATAAACGCCAGCGTTACATTGTTAGTGCGCATATCCAGCAGGTCGCCAGACGATACCACGATAGTAGCATCTTTGCCTACCTCCACAGAGCCAGCCTGCTTCTCGATACCCAGAATTTTGGCTGCGTTAAGCGAAACAGAGGCCAATGCCTGCTCTTTATCCAGGCCATAAGCAGCAGCAGTACCAGCTATAAAAGGCAGGTTACGAATACCGTGGATGCTGAGGTCATAGTCTAATGCAAACTGTACACCGGCTTTGTGCAGCAAGTATGGCGTTTTATAAGGCATGTCTACATCTTCTTCAGCGCGAGATGGCAAGGCATGCACACCAGAGTAGATTACGGCAATGTTGTTCGCCTTCAAAAAGTCAGCAACGGCTACGGCATCCTGTCCGCCTACAATCACAACGTCTTTCACGCCATGCTGCTTCGCAAAATTCACCGACTCAATGATTTCCTTGCCATAGTTGGCATGGATATACAGCTTCTTAGACCCATCAAACAAGCCAGCGGTGGCAGCCAGTTTCAGGTTTTCGTTGTCGTGCTTGCCAGACTTGTATACTGCGGCATCTCTGAACAAACTAGTCAGCTCCTTTAGGGCGTTCTCGCGCTGCTCCTTCATGCGGGCAAGGCGGGCATCCTGGGCGCTGTTGCCGGTTTGGATCAGCATGTTCGGCCAGTTCAAGTGTATACCTTCGTCAGCTTTTATAATGGCATCTTCCCAGTTCCAGGCATCCAGTTGCACGATAGAGGATGAACCCGCAATGGTACCACCAACAGGCGTTACCTGCGTCATCAGCACACCGTTTGTACGGATAGTCGGGATGATATCAGAGTCTGTGTTGTAGGCGATAACCGAACGCACATGCGGGTTGATATCACCAACTTCACGCCAATCGATAGTTGCGCGTACGCTTTCTACTTCGTTCAATCCAAGAGTAGAGTTAGGGTGTATCAGACCCGGGTAAATATGTTGCCCCGTTACGTCCACTACATCATAACCACTCAGGTTGGCACCACTCTGCGGGCCGGCATACGTGATCTTGCCATTATCAAAACCTACAGCGGCATTCTCTACCACCTGGCCGTTGCCTACGTGCAGCGTAGCACCTTTCAGCAGCACCGGCTTACTTTGCTTTGGTGCGGCAGCTGGTACTTGTGCAAAAGCCGGCACGCTCAGCATCAGCGCCACAAATGCAGAAATATATCTTTTATGAATCTTCATCTTCAAAACAGTTTAATGATTAATGCGCAAAGTATGACTCTTCCTCGCTGTGCGCTACGTCTTCGCAATGCACTACGCTGGCTCTTCTGGTAACAGGAGCCTGTGTTCTGGCACCGCCTGTTTTAGCATTCAGCATGGCCTGTACCAGGCGCATACGCTCTTTCTCCAGCTCCACGCGCATCTGCTCGTCACGCTCTACATCGTAGTAAGCAATCCCGTCTACAAAAGTTTTCAAAGGCTTTGCATAGATCGATAGCGGGTTATCGTTCCAAAGTACTACGTCGGCATCTTTACCGGTTTTTATACTTCCCATTCTGTCGTCCAGGTGCAGGAGTTTAGCAGGGTTAAGCGTTACCATTTTCAGGGCGTCTTCTTCGCTCATTCCCGTATACTTCACACTCTTAGCTGCTTCCTGGTTCAGGCGGCGTGCCATCTCCGCGTCGTCGGAGTTGATGGCCGTAACTACACCCAACTGGTTCATGATACCAGCATTTTGAGGGATAGCATCTTTCACCTCCATTTTGTATGCCCACCAGTCAGCAAAGGTAGAGCCACCAATGCCACGATCCTTCATCTTGTCCGCTACTTTGTAACCTTCCAGGATGTGCGTAAAGGTGTTGATCTTAAAGCCCATCTCGTCGGCCACTTTCATCAGCATGTTAATCTCAGACTGCACGTAAGAGTGGCAGGTGATAAAGCGCTTCTCATTCAGGATCTCTACTAAAGCATCTAGCTCCAGGTCGCGGCGAGGTGCCGGTGTTTTCGCTTTTTCTCTCTTAGAAAGGCTGTTGTAGCTCTTCCAGCTTTGCTCATACTCTTTGGCTCTCTGGAAGGCATCCACAAACACCTGCTCCACACCCATTCTCGACTGCGGGAAGCGAATGTTAGCGTTATTGCGGTTCGACTGCTTTACGTTCTCACCAAGTGCAAACTTAATGTACCCGTCAGCGTTTTCCACCATCAGCTCATCCGGGCTCTTACCCCAACGCAACTTGATAATAGCCGACTGGCCACCGATTGGGTTTGCAGAACCATGCAGCAGCTGCGAAGTGGTTACCCCACCAGCTAGTTGGCGGTAAATATTAATGTCGTCAGAGTTTACCACGTCGGCCATTCGCACTTCAGCAGTTACCGATTGTGTACCTTCGTTCACGCCGTTCAGGGCAATGTGCGAGTGCTCATCTATGATGCCTGGCGTTACATGTTTGCCTGTACCGTCTACTACTTTAGCACCGTTTTCAGAAAGGTTTTTGCCTACTTTAGCAATCTTGCCATTCTTCAGCAACACATCTGTATTCTCCAGCTTACCTTCTTTCTCGTTCGTCCAGACCGTAGCGTTTTTGATTAGCACCACTTCCTGCTTAGGCAGTTCAGTCTGGCCGTAAGCACGGAACGGATAGATCATGTTGCCCAGTTGCGGAGTTTTGGCAACTTTGGTGCTGTCGCTTTTCGCTTTCTGGCTCATGGCCTCCGAGAAAGTGGCTGTCCATTTAACCGATGTTGCGTCAGGCAACTGGCCTTCGCCCTGCAGGTTTTTCTCCTGTACCCAACCGCTTAAACGGATGCTCTCTTTGTTCTTCTTGTCTTTTGCAAAAGCAAGTGTTACCAGGTTGCCGCTGAAAGTGATCTTACCGGTTACAGTATCCTGGGCAATTACTTTCAATTCAGGCTTTTCTGCTGTACCGGAGATCATCAGTTTACGATCTGGCTGCTGCGCCATTTTTAAAGTATAAACACCTCTGTAATCAGATGGCATTTCAGAAATCTTGTACTGGCTGCCCTGTACCCAATTCTCAAGTATAATATTATCTACTGCAAACAGGTTATCGCTGGTGATAATGAAGTTCGCCAGCATGCCCTTGTTCAGGCTACCTACTTTGCTATCGGCGTTCAATAGTTTTGCCGGAGTAGCTGTAAGCGCTTTCAAAGCCTCTTCTTCGCTCAGGCCATACTGTATGGCTTTGCGCAGGTTTGGCAAAAAGTCTTTCTTATCCTTCAGGTCGGCTGCTGTAAAGGCGATGGTAACACCGGCCTTGTTTAACATTGCTGCGTTGGCAGGAGCCATCTCCCAATGCTTCATGGACTCCAACGGCACACGGCGCGCATCAAATGGATCCTCCAAGTTATAAGCATCCGGAAAGTTTAGCGAAAGTATGATCGGGGCATTCGTAGACTTAATCTCTTTGATCATCTGGTACTCATCGCCACCACCTTTTATGATATACTGCTTGCCAAATTCATCGCCTACTTTATCTGCACGCAACACATCCAGCTTGCCGTTTACTTCAAATATCTGTGGATACTTATTAGCGGCAGTAAAAGCTGTTAGTGAGATGTTCTGCTCTCTGGCAGGGTTTTGCGCATTCCATTGTGCATCCAGGTACGTCTGGCGCAACAGAGCCATAGAACCCATCAGCGAGTTAGGATAGTCTTGTGTAGAAGAACCTTTATCAAACGACAAGGCAGCGGCAGCTTTATCCAGCACTACTACCTCGTTTTCGCGCTTGTTATCGGCAAGGGTTACCAATGTGGCAGTACCACGGGCAATACCGTCGCGGTGCACGGCTAGCACAGAGCCAAAGCCCAGCTTGCGCATTTCCTCGGCCTGCTTTTTATCAACCTTGAAAAGTTCTACGGCATTGGTTTCCGGGCGGATAGCCTGGTTCCAGCTGTAAGCACCTTGCTTTTTAGATTCCATCTGAGGTGGCGATCCCCACCCACCACGCTCACTCTTAACCTCTGGCAAACCATACGTTGAGAACATGTCCACGAGGCCTGGGTAAATGTGCTTGCCCTTGGCATCGATGGTAACAGCACCGGCCGGTACTTTTACGCTTGTGCCAACAGCTTCTACCTTACCATTGCGGATAAGCAGCGTCGCGTTGTTGATGGTGGTTTTATAATCTGTGTGGATGGTGGCGTTAGTGAGCGCTACCAGGCCGGCGCGTTCATCATACACCCCATTGCGCGGAAAGGTCTCCTGCGCCATCACGTAGCCTGAGCCAAAGGCAAGGCAAGCAGCAATGGTTAAGATTTTTTTCATCCGATTGTTTTAGGTGATTTAGTTAGATTAGTTGTAGATACTCAAATATAAAATTTAAAGCGGAAACTCCTCGCTTCTGCAGCTATAAAATATTGTGCTTCAGCAATTAAAGGTAATATCCAACTATAAATAGTGTTTGTACACTTACTTATGGTTTATACTATAGACTTCTCTTTTACCAAAAGGCTTAAAGCCTCTTCCCGTTGAAGTATAAAAAAGCATGTATTTTCTCTAACTATGGCCGCTTAGCATGCAGCAAACCGTGCTGGCAGCGAGATCGATTTTTACTTTTAAATACCTGCCAATGAATTGGGCTCTTACGATGAAAGCTAGCAGCCTATTACTACAAAGCATATTTAAAAATACTAACCACTACACTATAAGCGGCAAAGCATTTAATAGCAACCCTGATTGGTGCTCAAAGTATAAACCTATACTTTTGCATACCTGTAAACCCTAACCCAAACTATGCCCCTTTCCGGATACCAGATTTCTACTCCCATACAAAAGTTTGTATTTGTTATCCTGATGCTGGCGCTGTTGTTTACACCCTTCTTTTCTTCGCCGTTGGCGTTGCTGGCAGGTTTAGTAGTTGGTTTACTTATCGGCAATCCATTTCCTGCTGCATCATCTAAAGGGTCAAAGTATATTCTACAGGCAGCTGTAGTAGGCCTGGGCTTCGGCATTAACCTGTACCAGGTAGCAGAAACCGGCCTGAGTGGGCTGCTCTATACTTTTTCCTCGCTTGCCTTAACCATGCTACTTGGCTTAGGCTTAGGCCGTGCATTTGGCATTGCACCTAAATTAACACACCTGATCTCGGCAGGCACAGCTATTTGCGGAGGAAGCGCCATTGCTGCGGTTGCACCGGCAATTAAAGCATCTTCTAAAGAGATTTCAGTAGCGCTTGGCATTGTGTTTATACTTAATGCGCTGGCACTTTTCATCTTTCCGGAGGTCGGGCATGTACTACAGCTTACGCAACAGCAATTTGGCTTGTGGGCTGCCATTGCCATACACGACACCAGCTCTGTAGTTGGGGCAGCAACCAGCTACGGCGACGAGGCACTACAACTAGCCACTACCCTTAAACTTACCCGTGCCCTCTGGATAGTGCCGCTGGTGCTGGTATCAGGTTTCTTGTTTAAAACGGAAGGCACCAAAGTATCTATCCCAACTTTTATACTGCTGTTTATACTTGCCTCTGTGCTGGTCACTTTTGTGCCAGTAGTTAAAACAGTATCTCCTTTCATACTTCTCGCCGCTAAAAAAGCGTTGCTGCTCTCACTTTTCCTGATTGGAGCAAACCTGAATATGGAAACCATCCGCAGCATTAGTGCCAAGCCGTTTTACCATGGCTTTATACTTTGGGTGCTGGTGGCCTTATCTTCTCTGTTAGTGATATACTTCCTGGGCTAACCTCATTGTATTCATGCTGCAAGTTTAGCTTCAGGGCAACTTGTGGCCGTACTTAGTAGCAGTTTGCAAAGCTTTGCTTTGAAAAAGCAAGGAAACAAAGGTCCCGGCTATACTTTATACTTTGGCAATAGCTGACAAAGTATAAACTTAAATCAAAGTATACTTTTCTGCCCGCACAGAAAGGCAGTTACAAACTGGCCTCATGTACAGCCACAAGTTGCCCTGAAGCTAAACCTGTGGCATGATTCAATAAAGCGTCTTGCTAAACCATTAAATCTCTATTAAGCTTAGCTCTGCCATTCATAGACAAAACCTATCAAACCATAAAAACAATCAATTTGATTGATAAAAGCCGTCCCTCTACTTTTGAGCCATCAAAAAACAAATTCCAATCCAAACCTGACCATGAGCGAAAAAGAGAGAAACACCCGCCTTACCACCGCATCCGGCACCCCATACTACGAGCACGAAGACAGTCAGACAGCTGGTGCACGTGGCCCTATACTGCTGCAGGACTTTATACTTCATGAGAAGCTGGCGCACTTTAACCGTGAGCGTATTCCTGAGCGTGTCGTGCATGCCAAAGGCTCCGGCGCCTATGGCACCTTTACTGTTACCCACGATATCACCAAGTATACAAAAGCAAAAGTGTTCAGCGAAATTGGCAAAGAAACACGCGTATTTCTGCGCTTCTCTACAGTAGGCGGCGAAAAAGGAAGCGCCGACAGCGAACGCGACCCACGTGGTTTTGCCTTGAAGTTTTATACCGAAGACGGTAACTGGGATCTGGTAGGCAACAACACACCGGTGTTCTTTATCAAAGACCCAAAGAAATTCCCTGACTTCATCCACACGCAAAAACGCGACCCATACACCAACACCAAAAGCGCCACCATGGTATGGGACTTCTGGAGCCTTAACCCGGAAAGCCTGCACCAGGTCATGATTTTGATGAGTGACAGAGGCACTCCCTACTCTTACCGCCACATGCACGGGTTCGGAAGCCATACTTTTTCGTTCATTAACGCCAACAACGAGCGCCACTTCGTGAAGTTCCACTTTAAAACGCTGCAGGGCGTAAAGAACTTTACCGACGAGGAAGCTACCCGCATGAGAGGTTTGGATGCAGACCAGGCACAACGCGATCTGGTAGAGGCCATCGATAAAGGAGACTTCCCGCGTTGGGCGCTTAAAGTACAGATCATGACAGAGGAAGAAGCAGCCAATTATAAGTGGAACCCGTTTGATGTGACCAAAGTATGGTCGCAGAAAGATTTCCCGCTGATAGATGTGGGTATACTGGAGCTGAATGAGAACCCGGACAATTACTTTGCACACGTAGAGCAAGCTGCATTTGCTCCTGCGCATGTGGTAGACGGGATCTCTTTCTCGCCAGACAAAATGTTGCAGGGCCGTATATTGGGCTACCCCGATGCGCAGCGCTACAGACTGGGCGCTAACTACGAACAGATACCTGTAAACCGTTGCCCGTTTGCCACTAACAACTACCAGCGCGACGGTGCCATGCGTATCGACGGCAACGGCGGCAAAAGTCCGAACTACTTCCCGAATAGTTTTGATGCTATTTATGCTGACGAAAAGTATAAGCAGCCAGCCGAGAACCTAGGCCAGAATGTAGTTGCAGACTGGTACGACCGCAATGCTGAGGGTGAAAACGACCATTACACACAGCCAGGAGATTTATTTCGGTTGATGACACCAGAGGAAAAGCAGAATACCATCAAAAATATTATAGGCTCTATGAGCGGCATCAGCGGCGAGAAACGAGACCTGATCATTAACCGCCAGCTGTGTCACTTTTTCCGTGCCGATATTGCGCTTGGGGTAGCTATTGCACATGGCTTAGGTATAGATGTGAGCCAGATGACTACGGGCAACATCCACCAGAATTAACATAGTGATCAATTGATTTTTCCTGAAAGCGACGCCGGCACATGCTGGCGTCGCTTTTGTTTTACCTGGCTCCTGCTGCAGCCGGAACTTTAAGCGTTCAAACATTGTCACTTCTATGATACATGAATTCATGTTCATGTATTAGTCTTAATTCAAATTCTATTGCATGAGTACCTTAAAAGTACGGGTTGATCAGAAAAAGTTAGAGAGGGCCGCTTATGTTTTAAAATGCGTTGCACACCCTGTCCGGATAAGCATCATTGATTTACTGGAGCAACGCGAACGTTTAACCGTATCCGAAATACAGCATGTGCTGGCTATAGAGCAGTCCTTGCTGTCGCACCACCTTACAAACATGCGTGATAAGGGTATTGTAGATACACAGCGCGAGGGTAAAAAAGTATATTATTTTTTAACCGACGATACAATCACAAACATCATAGGCTGCATTAACAGCTGTAGGGTATTTTAGCTGGCACAACAGCAGAAAGTCTGTTACGATGCGAAGAAAAATAAACTTTATTTTACCTTTGCTATATAGTATACGTTTAATAACACAGTATCGCTTAATCCCATGAAAATGACTTTATTAACTTTATTGACTGGTTTATTGCTCAGCTGCACAAGCCCGCAGCAGGATGCCCCTAAAGTAAAGCAGCTTACTCCGAATGAATTTAAGGCTCAGAAGCTGGACAATAAAGCAGTATTGCTGGATGTGCGCACCCCACAAGAGTTTGCTGGCGGTTACGTAGATGGCGCTGAAAACGTGGACTACAGAAGTGGCGATTTTGCAAAGCAGATGCAAAATTGGGACAAGGATAAAGTATATTACTTATACTGTGCCTCCGGAAACAGAAGCGGTAAAGCAGCCGAACTGATGCGTGAAGCAGGCTTTAAACATATTTATAACATTGGCAGTTTCAGTACCTTGAAAGAGGCTGGTTTGCCTACCGAGGGCGGCGACACAAACTAAGGCCACCTGTTACCGGCCTGCTACTGGTAAGTCGCATAAATTAACAGCGGCTGTCTACCTAATAATATTAATGCCACATTACTTAATATTTAAATACTATAACTGATTACCTTTGGTCTGAACTTTGAAACGCTTGTTGCCTATGCCTTTTAAAACTATGTTTGAGTCAGATTTCTATACCATAGAAGTTGATGTAGAGGCAAACCTGCTTCGGTCTAAGTGGCACAGGCCGGTAAGCGAAGCCGAAATGAAAGCAGGTGGTATTAAGCTGTACCAGGTTCTGCGCGATACAAGAGTAGAGCGTGCTGTAGCAAATGCACAGGCATTGGGTGTACTTACCCCTCCTGCTAAAGAATGGATGTCGACGGAGTTTTACGAACTGCTGTCACAAACAAGGCTAAAGCGATTGGCGCGGGTTTTACCAGCAAGTGTTTTTCATCAGATAGCCCTGGAATCGGTAATAACACGTGCCGAGGCATTGGGAAAGATAAGATTTAACGTTAAAAGCTTTTCTGACCCCGCTAAGGCAATTGCCTGGGCTAAAGCAATAGAATAGTCTGCTGCTGCTCCCTCCCCTGCTTATTTATTTTACTTAAATTACTTTTCTGCGTTTGCAATATCCCTATATTCTGATGTATCTTTAATCGGAATTGGAGATGAAGAAGTATGCGCGTATTACACACCTCAGACTGGCACCTGGGCCAGCGCCTCGTTAATTTAGAACGTACCGAAGAACACCAGCACTTCCTTAACTGGCTGCAGCAAACCATTGAGCAGGAGCAGGTAGAAGTGCTGCTTATGTCCGGCGACGTATTTGACAACGGAGCACCATCCAACACAGCCTTAAAGCTATACTACGACTTTCTGCGGAAAGTATGCGCCACCTGCTGCCGCCATATCATTATTACAGGAGGCAACCACGACTCCATCTCCACACTAAATGCGCCTAAAGAGTTGTTGGAGTGCTTTAACATTCATGTTATTGGTGGCGCTTCTCCTGATCCATTAGATGAACTGATCGAGCTTCGCAGCGAAGAAGGAGAGTTAAGATTAGCTGTTTGCGCTGTGCCGTTTCTCCGCGACCGCGACGTGCGCCTTTCCGTTCCCGGCGAAACTGCCGATGAACGTGAGCAGCGCATAAAGCAAGGCATCGCCGACCACTACCAGGCCTTTGTACCACACATCCAAAAGTATAAAGCGCAAAGTATACCGGTAGTGGCCATGGGCCATTTATTTGCCGCCGGTGGCTCAGCCTCTGAAAGCGAGAAAGAAATACACGTAGGCAACCTAGGGCAGATCGGGGCAGACCAGTTTCCGAAGGAGTTTGACTATGTGGCGCTTGGCCACCTGCACCGCCCGCAGCTGGTAAACAAAGCACATCACATCCGCTATTCCGGCTCCCCTATTCCGCTTAGCTTTAGCGAAGTAACCGACACCAAAGTAGTTTTTATACTTGATTTTGAAGCTGGCAAACTAGCCGACCTGCGCGAACTGGAAATTCCCTGCTGCCGTAAACTGGTACGCTTTAAAGGGCCGCTGGATAAGGTAAAAAACCAGATCGCCCTCTACGACAACAGCACTTATACCTTACAGGCCTGGGCCGAACTACAGGTAGAACTGGAGGCTCCCCTCCCCGACCTGAACCAACAACTGGAAGAAATACTGAAGCTGAAGGAGAAAGAATTACAGCTGCTCATCCACAGACCACCAATTATTCAGAGGGCAACGCAAACGCTAGAGCAACAGGTACAGGAAGAAGCCGACCTGCACATCCTCAGCGAAAAAGACGTGTTCCTGAAACGCTGCGAAAGCGCCTTCCCCGATTCAGACCATTCTGAGTTGGTTGCAACTTTCTCAGAGTTGCTGGAACTGATGCGAGAAGAGCCGGAGAGTTAAAGCGTTTCAGTACCTCGCAGCGTGCGTAACTCCTGCAAATGCCTGGCTACACACGCGGCCAAATTTTGAATGAGTAAAGCATTTAACTTTCTAACGCACAAACTCTCTGCCTCAACTAGACGCTTGCAGGACCTTCGGATGCTGCGAGGTTTCAGATCAATAGTAAATTTATAAGTACCCAGATACTTGAGTCTAAAGCCTTAAGTCCATAAAAAATGAAAATTCTAGCTGTACGTTTCCAGAACCTGAACTCACTTAAAGGAGAGCACGAAATCCGTTTTGATCAGAGCCCTCTGGCTGAGGCAGGCTTGTTTGCCATTACCGGGCCGACAGGGGCCGGCAAAACAACAATCTTGGATGCCATTACAGTTGGGCTTTACGGCAGAGTACACCGCCACAACGAGGAGAAGCCGCTCGACCTGATGACGCGCCATACAGCGGAAAGCACATCGGAAGTAACTTTTGAGGCCAATGGAAAACAGTACCGCAGCAAATGGCAGATACGCAGAAGCAGAGGCAAGCTTGATGGAAAAATACAGGCCATCCATATGGAGCTCTGCGACCTGGAAGACGAAAAGCCTTTTGACCTGAAACCAAGCCAGGTACCGGAAAAGGTGGCAGAACTTTGCGGCCTGGACTACAGCCAGTTTTTGCGTTCGGTGATGCTCTCGCAGGGAGACTTCGCCCGCTTTCTTAAAGCAAACTCCAACGAACGCAGCAACTTGCTCGAGAAAATAACAGATACCGGCATCTACTCCGAGATATCCAAATTTGCTTTTGAGAAAGCGAAGGCAGAGCGCCAAAAACGTGAGGACCTGGAACGCCTGCTGCAGGATGTGCAGCTACTGCCGGAGGAACAGCTGCAGGCATATCAGCAGCACATACTGGAGCTAACAGCGCAGGAAAAAACAACTCAAACAAAGCTGAATGCTTTACAGGAGAAGGTGCAATGGCTACAGCAGCTAACCCAACTGCAGGAAAAGCAGCACCAGCACCAGGAGGCCCTGCACGTGCAGGAGCAGAAACTCGAAAACCTGAAACCTGATTTCCTGAAACTGCACCACCACGAGCAGGCACACCAGTTTGTAGGCGAGCTTGCCGAAATCAAAAGTATAAACGGCAAGGTGACCGAGGTGCAGGAACAGCTGCAGCAGCTCGAAAAGCACCTGCCCGTACTTGAAGCAGCGCTGGAGGCCGCAGGCAAAATTGCCTTCGAAACGACTAATGCACACCAGCAACAGGAAGAAAAACTACGGCAACTGGAGCCACAGCTGGCGCAGGTAAATAAACTCGACCATCAGCTAAACACTATCCGCGAGACTTACAAAAGAAATAAAAACGCCTACGTTAGCTTTGAGGAAATTTTAAAGCAGGAGCAACAGCAGTTGCAAGCCAAACAACAGGAGCTGGAGCACATAAAGCAGGAGGCTACAAGTATAAAAAGCTGGCTGGAACAAAACGCCCACCTACAGGAGCTAAAAGAGCACTTACCCGAAATAAAAGCTACCTTACGCGATTTACAGGAAGTAGAGCAGCGCATTGCCCGTGTAAAACAAGAGCAGGCACAGCTACTCACGCAGCAACAGCAGGATGCAGCACAGCTAGAAGCGATACAGCAGGTACAAGGCCGGCAAACGCTGCAGCAAAAGCAACTGGAGCTGCAAAAACAGGAAAAACTAACGCAGCTGCAAGCCATACTAACTGATAAAAGTATGGACGACCTGGAGCAAACCGCCCAACAGCAGCCTGCCCGCCTGGCGAAGTATGAGCGTTTGCTGGAGTTAGCGCAGCAGTATACCAGCACCACATCAAAGTATAACCATGCCGCAGAGCAGCTAACGCAACAGGCACAGGAGCAAAACCGTGTGGCACAACAGCTACAGGAAACGCAGGCAAAGTATACGCAGGCACAACAACACCTGGAAGCCCTACAGAAACTAGTGCAACTAAGGCAGCAGATACAGCAGTATGAAGAAGCCCGCCATACCTTGGAGCCTGACCAGCCGTGCCCACTATGCGGATCAAAGCATCACCCTTTTGCCGAAGATGGGTATGCGTTTAACTTGCCCGAAGAAATACAGCAGCGCGATACGCAACTGGCGCTGGTAACAGCCTTGCAGCAAAGTATAAACCAACTGCAACTGCAGCTTGCCGCTGCAGAGCAGCAGCAGAAAGTAGCTACCGTAACCAAATCAGAAACAGAAACAGAGCTTAACCGCTTGCACAGCGTTTATACCTCTATCAAAGAAGAGTTAGCGTTAAGTATAAATATAACAGAAGCAGCCCAGCTAGAGGTACTTGTAAAAGAACAGCAGCACACGCTAAACCACCTGCAGCAACAGCTGGTGCACGCACGCACTATAAGCCGTGAGCTCGAAAGTATAAACCAGGAGTTACAGAAACTGCGCGAAGCGCAAGTACAGTCGCAGGCTAATTATAACCAGCTGCAACAGGCCGGTAAGCTGCTGCAAACCCAGTTGCAAAAGCTCCAGCTTATACTTACAGATGAGCAGGAGCAGCACGTGGCGCATACACAAACCATCGCGTCTTTTGCGGCCAGCTTTAACCAACAGTATAAACCCGAAGAAAAGCAGGTTTTGCTTAAAACGCTGGAGCAAGCGGCATCCACTTACGCCCAAAAGCAGCAACAGCTTGATGGCATGCGCGAAAGCTATATACAGCTAAAGGAACTGGTTAAAAACCTGACCGAAAAAGTACAGGATAAAACTACTGAGCTGCAGCAGCGCCAGCAGGCACTTAAAGAGGAACACGAACAATTAGCTGCCCTAAAAGCCGAACGCCATACTTTATTCGGTGATAAAGACCCGGAACAGGAACGGCAGCAGGCACAGCGTGAGCTAAAAGCCAAAGCAGCCCACGCCGAAGAAGCCCGCAGCAAACAACAACAGAAACAACAGGAGCTACAGGAAAGCAAAAACCGACAAACCGATTGCCTGCACAGGCACAAGCAGAGCACTTCTGTTTTAGATGAGCTACGAAACGGCCTGCTGCGCGTGCTGCAGCAAAAAGGCATTGAGACTATAGAGGCGCTTAGCCAAATGCTGCTCGAACGCGATGAGGCCGACAGACTGGCAAACCTGAAAGCCTCCACAGAAAAAACCTTAACCGGACTGCGCAGAAGTATAAGCGATGTGCAGCAGGAACTGGCCCAATTACAAGTAAAAGAACTTACCCACGAAAGCAAAGAAGCGCTGTTACAACAGCAACAGCAATACACCGAGCAGCTCCGTGAGTTAATAGCACAGCGCGCGCGCCACCAGCAAATACTGGAGCAGGATGCCTTGCAGCGAGATAAGAACAAAGAACTGGCACAACAGCTAAGTATGCAGCAGCAAGTATACTTCCGCTGGTCACAGCTCTCTGATTTGATTGGCTCGGCAGAGGGCAGCAAGTTTAGCCGCTTTGCACAAGGGCTTACGCTGGCAAGGCTCGTGGAGCTGGCTAACCGCCACTTGCAAAAGCTTAACAACCGGTACCGTATTTTAAAAAGCACCTCCGACGATTTGGAATTGCTTATTGTAGACACCTACCAGGCAGAAGCGGTGCGCCCGATGAACACCCTATCCGGCGGCGAAAGCTTTCTGGTAAGTTTGGCGCTGGCGCTGGGCCTCTCCGACCTTGCCGGGCGCCGCACCCAAATAAACTCTCTCTTCATAGATGAGGGATTTGGCACCCTTGATGCTGAAACACTTGATGCAGCCATCTCTACTCTGGAAAACCTGCAGGCAAGTGGCAAAATGATTGGCATTATCTCGCATGTTGAAGCGTTAAAAGAGCGCATCAGCACACAGATTAAAGTACAGCGGCAGCCGGGCGGAGTAAGCAAAGTGGAGGTTGTGTAGGGATATCATTTGACATTCCGGGCCTAACCACCCTAGCCCCTCAGAGCTGCGCTCGCTAGTTTCGAACGCGCGTTCACACTAGTATAAGGATGAGAATTTTATTTACCGATTATAAGTCTATCTCCATAATTAAAGTTAATACTTTTTATCATCTAGAAAGGATCTTGATAGCAGGGAGATTAAGCCAACCTAAATCTGAAAGCTTTAAAAAGTGTAATGGCAGAAAAGTGTAATGGCAGATGTCCCCGCTTTATACTTTAAAGGAGGCTCCTTTACCCCCAAGATGGGTTAAGGATGGTTAAACCCTGTCCCGAGCTTTAATTTAAAAACATCCATGCACATCCAATTCCTTCTTTATCTATAAAATCATACTTACTACCTGCAAAAATCTGGTATTCATCTATTTGCTGCTGCTGTTTAGCTTTTATACTTTATATTAGCTATAGCAAACTAAACTAATACCAATCTATGAATTTACCGGTACGCAGTACTACAAAGCGATGGAGGAAATCGCTGCTGGTGCTTTGTTCGTTGGGCTTGATGCTGGAACCTGCCATGGCCCAAGATGCAACCACAACCGAAAAAGACAAAACTAAAAAAGACAAGAAGGACCTGCCCCTGGAAGGTGCCCGCAAAATTAAAATCAACACCACAGAAGGTTCTTGGTTATCATTGGACGTTAGCCCCGATGGCAAACAACTGGTGTTTGACATGCTGGGCGATTTATACTTGCTGCCAATTGGCGGTGGGAAGGCCGAGCAACTCACATCGGGTATGTCTTTTGATACCCAGGCACGCTTTAGCCCGAACGGTAAATCGATTGCCTTTATCTCTGACAGGGATGGTGCAGACAACCTCTGGACGTTAGACCTGGCTACAAAGAAAACGAAGCAACTCAGCAAAGGTAAAAACGAGAACTACCAATCGGCGGAGTGGACACCGGATGGTGAGTATCTGGTTGCCGCCAAAGGCCGCCGTAATTTAAAGCTGCACCTTTACCACAAAGATGGAGGTACTGGTTCTGAGCTTATCAGCAAGCCAGACAACTTAAAAACAATAGAGCCTGCCTTTGGCAAAGACAGCCGTTACATTTGGTACTCGCAACGCACAGGCGCCTGGAATTATAATGCACAGCTGCCCCAGTACCAACTGGCTACTTACGACCGCGAAACCGGTGAAACAGATACCAGAACATCACGCTACGGATCAGCATTTACACCAACGCTGTCGCCGGATGGCAATTGGCTGGTTTACGGTACACGCCATAACAACCATACAGGCCTGGTGGCACAAAACATCAAAACCGGAGAAGAAAAATGGCTGGCTTACCCTGTACAGCGCGACGAGCAGGAGTCTATTGCGCCGCTTGGGGTACTGCCTGCCATGTCGTTTACCCCTGACAGCAAAAACCTGGTGGCCTCTTACGGTGGCAAAATCTATAGCTTGCCAATAGCAGGTGGCCCTGCCAAAGAAATTCCTTTTCAGGTAGATGCAGAGCTGGAAGTAGGCCCTAAGCTGGATTTTAAATTCCCGATAAAGGATGACAAGATGATGACTGTTACCCAGATAAGGGATGCAGCCATGTCGCCGGACGGAAAGAGGCTTGCTTTTACTGCCCTGGACAGGCTTTATGTAATGGACTACCCAAGCGGCACCCCAAAAAGATTAACTGATGCCAACTATACCGAGGCGCAGCCAGCCTGGTCGCCGGATGGTAAGCAGCTGGCTTATGTTACCTGGGACGAGAAAGCGGGTGGTGCCATCTACAAAACAAACGCTACTGGTAAAGGCAAGCCAACAAAAATTACTGTTGAGACTGCCATTTTCCAGGATCCGGTATGGTCGCCGGATGGAAGCAAGATTGTATTTGTAAAGGGCTCCGCGCAGGCTTACCGTGAGGCAGAAGGACCTGGTGCATTTGCTTCGCGCCAAAACATAAACTGGGTATCAGCCAAAGGCGGCGAAACGAATTACATCACCAAAGCAACTGTTGGTGCCAACCCGCACTTTATAAAAGGCGACGACAGAATATACTTGTATAGCAGTAGCGATGGATTGGTATCTATCCGCTGGGATGGCACAGACAAAAAATCGTTCCTGAAAGTAAAAGGCATCACTACATTTGGCTCTGTGGAGGACATGATTGAGGAAGAAATGAACCACAACATGCACCTGGAGGAGCGCGAGCCACAGCAAAAGCCATCTACTGCCTCAACGGTTATAAAAGCGCCTGTAGGCGATAAAGCACTTGCCTTAATCAACAACGAAATTTATGTAGTGACCATTCCGGTTACAGGTGGTGAAACACCTACAATTTCGGTGGCAGATGTGGCTTCATCATCGTTCCCGAGCTGGAAACTCACAGAAATCGGCGGACAATTTCCAAGCTGGTCCGCTGACGGAAAAACTGTGTACTGGTCTATCGGCAATGGCTTTTTCTCTTACAACCTGGACGCTGCAAAAACTAAAGCAGAAGAGTTGGAGCTGAAAAAAGAAACCGAAAAAGCTTTGGCCGAGGCAAAGAAGGACGAAGCTAAAAAAGATGAAACATCCGAGAAAGCTGATAAAGAAGAAGGTGACGCTAAGAAAGAAGACGAAGGTTATAAGCCAACCGAAACGAAGATTGCCATACAGGTAGCGCGCGACATTCCGCAGGGCACTATCCTGTTGCAAGGCGGCCGCATTATTACCATGAATGGCGACCAGGTAATCGAAAATGGCGATATCCTGATCGAAAATAATCGCATTAAAGCTGTTGGCCCAACGGGCACCTTAAATGCACCTAAAGGCACCAATGTAGTAGATGTGAAGGGCAAAACCATTACGCCTGGTTTTGTGGATACGCACGCGCACATGTGGCCACGTTGGGGCGTACACACCAACCAAGTATGGATTTACGCTGCAAACCTGGCTTACGGCGTAACTACCACCCGCGACCCGCAAACAGCTACTACTGACGTGCTTACTTACGCAGACATGGTGGATGCCGGTAAAATGATCGGCCCAAGAGTATACTCTACCGGCCCAGGCGTTGGCTATTGGTCTTACAAACTGAAAAGCCTGGACCACGCCAAGCAGGTGCTAAGGCAATACTCTGAGTACTACAACACCAAAACCATTAAGATGTACCTGGTAGGTAACCGCCAGCACCGCCAATGGATTATTATGGCAGCAAAAGAGCAGGGGCTGCTACCAACCACAGAAGGCGGCCTCGACTTTAAACTGAACATGACGCAAGCCATAGACGGTTATCCGGGCCACGAGCACTCCTTCCCTATCTATCCGCTTTACAAAGATGTGGTTGATTTTGTGGCTAAGTCAGAGATGGCGTATACCCCAACTTTGCTGGTATCTTATGGTGGCCCTTGGGCTGAAAACTATTACTATGCCACAGAGGATGTAGTAGGAGACAGAAAGCTGAATTACTTTACACCAAAGCCGGAACTGGACGCGAAAGCACGCCGCAGACCAGGCTGGTTTACAAAAGAAGAGCACATTTTTGACCGCCACGCAGAGTTTGTAGATAAGCTGGTAAAAGCTGGTGGCGTGGCAGGTGTAGGTTCGCATGGCCAGTTGCAGGGCTTGGGCTACCATTGGGAAGTATGGTCTATGCAATCTGGTGGCATGAGCAACTTAGATGCACTTAAAACGGCAACCATACTTGGTGCAAAAGGCCTTGGCCTGGATGGCGACATCGGCTCTATTGAAGGCGGTAAATTAGCCGACCTTGTAATTATGGATGCAAACCCGCTGGAGAACATCCGCAACACCAATACTATTAAATATGTAATGCGCAATGGCCGCTTATACGATGCTAACACCCTGGATGAATTAGCACCTACTAAACGCAAAGCACCTGAGTTTAACTGGCATAGTGCCACCCCAATGGGAGTGCCCGGCATACAGGAGTAATAGCTTAAACTATGTAACTAAAAGTCCCTCTGCACCTGTAGAGGGACTTTTTTCTTTTAACTACATTGCGTAAAGTATAGTATCTTTGTTTTAGCGTATACTTTATGCTACACTTTATACTTATACCCCGGCCCTGATATGAAAAAGCTTTTATACTTCCCGCTTCTGCTAAGTATAGCCTTAAGCAGCTTTGGCTGCAGCAACGACAAAAAAGATAGCCAGGAGCAATTTAGAGAGCGCCAGAGAGCCATACAGGAACGCAGTCGTGCGCAGCAAGACGCAACGGAAGTAGCAGAAGATGAGATAGCCGCAGAAGCACCTGCAACCACAGCACCAGGTACAGAAGGCCCTGCTAAACCTGCCACTACTGCTGGTGATAAAGTAGTCGGGGTGAAAGACGGAGATACAATTGTGCTGCTGAGAAACGGCGAAGAGGTAACAGTAAGATTATATGGTGTAGATACCCCTGAAAAGAACCAGGCCTATGGGCAGCGGGCAAAACAGTATACATCAGACCTCGTTTTCGGAAAACAGGTCCGCCTGATCGTGAACAACAAGGACCGCTATGGCCGCACGGTGGGCACCGTTATACTTCCGGATGGGAAAAGCCTTAATGAGGAGTTGGTTAAGAATGGATTTGCCTGGCACTATAAAGCATACTCTAAAGATGCAAGCCTTGCTAACGCCGAAGCGGATGCACGCCGTTTTAAGCGTGGGCTGTGGGCAGATGCCAATCCTGTTGCCCCCTGGGATTTCCGCAAAAACAAGTCCGGAAACACCTCTGTTGCCGCATCTACAGCTAACGCACCTATACCCGCAGGGGCCACTAAACGCCAGGTATACTTGTGCAACAGCACCGGCTCGGCTGTATACCATTATGATAAAAACTGCTCAGTATTAAAACGCTGTAAAGTAGAAACCCTTACCGTTACAGAGGCTGTAGCCATACGCGAACATGGCAGGCGCGCTGATAAAACATGTAGCAACTAACGATACTTTTTATACCTTTAAGTTTAGATCAAACATTATTAAAATGAATTTCACCCTATCAAAGTTGCTTAAAAACACCCTGAAGCAACTCGCATTTATACTTATACTTGGCACAGCCACCACAGCCTGCCAGGAGAATACCGCGCAGCAAGAAGAGCAAACTGAAACTGCTGCCACAACCAAGCGCCCTGCTCCTGAGTTTTTTGTGATACCAGAAGAGCTGGTGAAGAAACGCGTCTGGATCTGCGATAACAATACGGCCGATCTTTTTCACGTGAAGCACGACTGCCCCATACTTATAGCATGCAAAGGGAAAGGCACTTTCCGGAATATGACATTACCCAGAGCCATTGAAGATTACGGACGTTACAACTGCCAGGAATGCGCTAAAGACCTGGACCACATCTTTGATGAGGATATGCCACGAAACATAGGCGAGTAACAGCAAACAAAATACTACAGCAATACAATTTGTGGCTGATACGATAGAAGTATACCACAAAAAAGAGGCTCTTCTTGGTAGAAGAGCCTCTTTTTTTAATGTTAATTTATTTATGCCCTTGCAGCACCAGCAACGGCACCTCTGCCTGGTAAGTCATTTTTTCGGCCAGGCTTTGGGAGAATAGGTTTTGCAGGAAGCCTTTTTCTTTTCGGAGCACGGCAAGTATACTTCCATTCTCGCGCTTAAAATAATCTTTAAGTCCTTCGTCGGCGCGTTTGCTTACTATCTCCTGGAAATGGAGTGGCACGCCTGTATACTTTTGTTGCAACTCCAGCCAGAAAGACTCTGCCTTAGCAGCTGCCTCTGGGCTTGCCTCTTTTACAACGTGCACTACGTCTATATCTGCTCCAAAAACACTACCCAACTCCACTACTTTCTCCAGCGCTTCTTTATCGCCGGGTGCATAATCGGTAGCATAGATAATTTTGTTTACACCTTGCCATTCTGCTGTGCCAGGCACAGATAACACCGGGCAGTTAACCTCTTCTATCACAGCTTCTGTGTTGCTTCCGATCAGGAGTTCTTCCATGGTGCTGTCGCAGCCTGTGGTGCCCATCACAATCAGATCGTAGCCTTCGTGCTTTGTCAGGTGTTCGGTTACATCTGTCAACAAGGCTTCTTTCAGCACAAAATCACACGTAAAATTGCTCTCACGGTTGGCTCCGTAAGTTTCTTCTAGCTGGCTGCACAGTTGCTTTAGTTTATCGCTTGCGTCGCGCATTTGCTCGCCCAACAGCTCGCTGGCTACCAGGGCTGTTTCAGATGTATCTACAATGGGCAAGTGCACCACGTGTATAAGTGTAAGGTGCGCGCCGGCCTGCTGTGCTATTTCTGAGGCAAATTTAACGGCTTTTGTTGCCGTACCCGAGAAGTCTGTGGGGCAAAGTATTTTTTTCATGTCTGTGCGGTGGATGCAATATTATAGTTTTTCGATGTATACGTAACTGCAAAAATATAGTGTAACTACAGACCTAAAACTGATGTACATCACCTGCCACCATCGTATTAATCACCGCTAAAACGGTATAAAAACCGCATACTGCCCAAATTCAGATCTGTCTATTTAATTCTTTCACCTCCTGCCACGTCCAGTTATACTTTGGCTGCACGGTTTGATAGGCTTGGGCAAAGTATAAAATCACCTCCTGCTTTAACTGCTCTACAGGAATCGTAGAAGTATAAATTTCTCGCTCAGTCGGGTTGGCGTAAGTGTCTGCCCGTTTTAGGTCTTCTCCGCCAAGCCGTAGAATAGGGCCGGTTTCAGTAACGGCATCATAGGTCCAGCTGTATCCTGATTGCTCCAACTCGTTGAGCCTTGCAGCAAGCGGTGCCATACTTATACGGGGCAGCGTAGCCCTTGAGGCAATATCCACCCACGTAGTATACTTATACTCTAGTTCGTAGCGGTTTTGTTCGTAGCAGGTTAACACAATATCGAAGCCCTTGGTGCGGCTAAACAGCGCATAATAATGCATCGGGTGTGCTGTCTCAATAATGATCAGCCCTACTTCGGGCTTTCGGGTTAGTTTGGTGGAGGGCTTATACATGTCGCGGTAACCTAGCAGCACACTTGCCACTTCATCTTCCCAGGAGCCCTTTTCCCAGTCCGGGTCTTGCAGTACACGGCCAAACTCCCTTAGAAAGTAAGTAAACTTTTTAGTGCATTGCAGCACCTCCTTCTCCTCCATCTCATCAGCCTCGAAAGGCTTGTAAAACAGCTCCCGCTCTTTAGCATTAATCCAGCAAACCAGCTTTAGCGCCTCACCTGCCAGCGGGTGGTTCAGGTCCAGTTCTCTGAAGTCTCCGATCAAGGCCATTTGCCGCAGCAGTTCCTCGTTTTGCAAGGCTTTCTCTGGGTTTAGCAAGGCCCAAACGCCCACAAACCCATCTATATCAAAATGGTTGGCAGACACATAGGGCAAATCCAGATCCGGCAGGTTTTTCCGCATGGCATTAAGTACAATGGCTGCACTTGTATCATCTTTTATACTTTCGGGAGTGGGAGCACCTTTCCAATGCGATAGCATAAAGCCGTTTGGGTGTGTGCTGTCAACTACAATAGCTCTGTGCTTTTTGAGATCTGTGAAGGGGAGAAATGTTCGCTTTTGCATGGCTAAAGGTAAGTATAAAACTGATGGCAGTAAACCCGCAACTACTCAGAAATAAGATTGAGGGACAGGCAAGCTACTTTTTACGCCTGTTTTTGCCTCTGCGGTTCGAGATGCGCTCCACACGCTTATTTTTTACCCACTTCAGGTACTTCTGCAGCGCTTCTGCCTTTTGCAGCGCCTCTATAGAGTTGTATTCCTGGGCCAGTTCCTGGTTACTCAGGCTCAGGTGGATGGTACTATGGCAGGGCTGGCAAAGCTCAGCGGTAGCACCATAGCGGCCTCCCTCCTCGCGTGGCACCAGGTGGTGCCGCGAAAGGCTTTGCACCTCACGACTGCACAACTCACACACAAGATCTGTTTGCTTTTTACCCATCTTTCTTAATACAAACAGATGAGCCTTTTGGTTAATAAAATTGAGCTGCAGCCTAACGTTATACTTATGCATTGAAGTAAAGTCGAAGCGTAAGATCCTTAGCCACCTGAACCGTAATCACACAGCACTACAAACAAAAAGCGAGAACCAATGGTATAGTTCTCGCTTTTTGAAGTATCGTTGTTTTAGCTTAATACGATATGTTGTTCTTTATCTCGTGTGAGTAGTAATTATTGCCACTATACAGCGTTTGCAAAGCCTCGCGCAACTCATCCGGTTCAGCGCTTTTAAGCAAGTAACCATGCACTCCCTCTTCCAGCAACTTCTCAACTAAAGACTCTTCGCCGTACATCGAAACAATCAATATCTTTACTTCCGGGAATTTACTGATCAGGTAACGGGATGTGGCAATGCCATCCATTTCAGGCATCTCTAAATCGAGCATAACAATATCGGGCAACTTATTTTCGATTTTTTCGATAAGCTCTGCCCCGTTGCATGCATCAGCAATCAGATGTATTTCGTCGTAAGCCTTTAAAATCTCCATTACACCCTTTCTAAAAAGGGTATGATCATCGGCGATTGCAAGAGTAAATGGCTGATATTTCATTATATAGCCTGTAAGTTTGTTTAAATTTAAGAAATTGGAATGCAAATATCAGCTTTTGTACCCGAATTTTTAGCTGAGTGGTAAGCAAAAGTACCATTAAGTAGATGAATTCTTGCCTGTAAGTTCATTAACCCTAGTCCCTGGCTGCTGTTTTCCTGAGACTCCATCAATTTTTTGTAATCAAAACCTACTCCGTTATCTGTATATGTTAGGTACAGTTCCTGTTCGCTGAACTGCAACTGCACGGTTACTATACTTGCGTTAGCGTGTTTAAGTGTATTGTTTAGCAACTCCTGCACTACCCGGTAAAGCGAAAGTTCGAGTTTAGGAGCTATACGCCTGTTGTTATCATTACAAATAAGCTCCATGGTTGTACCGGAAGTTTCTGGCAAGGACCGTTTCATGGCGTCCAGGGCACGCTGCAAACCCATTTTTTCGAGCACAACAGGCATTAAACCATGCGATATGCGGCGCACATTGCCAATTACATCATCCAGCATGCTCTTAATACCTTGTCCGTTTGTCTTATCCTGCAGGGGGGCTATAAGTTGGTGCAGGTTTAACTTTACGAGCGCAAGTGTAGCGCCAACATCGTCGTGCAGGTCGCGGGCTACGCGGCGGCGTTCCTCCTCCTGCGCCTCTAAGGTGGCATCAAGTATCTGGCGTTGCTTCATTTCCTGGATCTCGCGGAGTTGCACCTGGTGCTGCAGCATACGCCGCTGGTACATAAACACGAAGCCTATAATGCCAATGGCCAGGGCAAGTAAAACAGGTGTAATGTATAAAACAGGTTCCAGCGTTTTCAATTTCTAGCTAATCTCTTTAAAATGAACACCAATGCAATATTGAAAAATATATTTAGCACCAAGATAATGGAAATGCATATTCGGGCCGCATCATACGACTCGGCAAGAGCAGCGTTGAACATGATAGATGACATGGTACTACCTGACTTAACGATCAGCAATGCGCAACTTAACAAAAACACCGGGTCCCTATCCAGGTAAGTAATGCTTAGGTCGTTGGCAACTTTGTAAAAGTATAAAATCGCAATACTGATAAGCAGTACGTTTTCCACCATTTTCACCATAGAATTCATCTGCATGATGCCTTCACCAAACACGGCGTTACCAATGCTGAACAAGATGAATAAACAGGTTGAGACCAGAATGCTGCGCTTAAAGTACTTCCGCTTAAAGCTTTGGTAATAGATGGCCGCAAGTATGCTAAACTCTATGGGGCTGTACAGGTGCTGCAGCCAGATATTATTGCTTGTGCCCAGGTACACAGTAATTTGCCCCGCAGCCTCTATTGCTACTGTTGATAAAATAAAAAGGAACAGGAGCTTGAACTGCCTGTTGTTATTTTTGAGCAGCAGCAAAAGGGCTACTATAAAAGGTAATAGTGGGCTAAAAGAGGAAACCTCAATCATCCACGGGTAAACTTTTCGTAAAAAAAACTCCATTAACCTATTAAACCACCTCCTGTGCTGCAATCCGGAGGACAGATTTTGGAGCTGTCCACCACCAGGTCTTCCACGTCGTTTCCGGCTGCGTCAGCGCCTACAAGCACCAACTGTTTCTGGCCTTTTTCATCGCGTGCATAATAAATGCGTATGCCCATGCATCCTTCCTGGTCCAGGAGCCGCTGCAGAATTTCACGGCCATAAAAATGTGCTTTTATAACTGTATTCTCAGCTCCCTCAGCTTCTGCTCTGCGGTAGTTCGCTGTCCATTCGGCTGCCAGCGCACGATCTATTGGTGCACCTTCTGTACCGTCAAATTTTGCCATTTTTTCTTTGTTAAGGGTTAGAACACTAAATATAGGAATTTACTAATTTACAATTATAAAGCATGCGTCATTAAATCATAATTAAAAACATATATTTAGCATTATGGAAGACTATGATTTATACTTTGAAACCAATCGCAACCTCTGGAATCAGAAAACGCCGGTACACTTAGCGTCTGAGTTTTATAACATGCAGGCATTTATGGCTGGCCAAACGTCGTTAAATCAGATTGAACTTGCAGAGTTAGGCGATGTGGCAGGCAAAAGCATGCTGCATCTGCAATGCCATTTTGGGCAGGACACGCTATCGTGGGCACGTTTAGGGGCAGATGCAACCGGTATTGATATAGCGGACGAAGCCATAAAACAGGCGCGGGCTTTAAATGAGCAACTTAACCTGAAAGCAAAGTTCGTGCGCTCTAACCTCTACGACCTCAAAGAGAACCTGCAAGGCCAGTTCGACATTGTTTTTACATCTTATGGCACCATTGGCTGGCTACCTGACCTGAACAAGTGGGCCGATATCATAAACCACTTCCTGAAGCCCGGAGGCACCTTCTACATAGCAGAGTTCCATCCGGTGCTTTGGATGTTTGACGATAATTTTGAGAAGATCGTTTATCCTTACCTTAACAACCACAAGCCAATTGTGACAGAAACCACCGGCACATACGCTGAACGTGATGCAGCTATTACGCATAAAGAATATGGCTGGAACCATGGCTTGGGCGAAGTAGTGACAGCGCTTACCAGCCGTGGCATTTTACCGGAGTTCTTGCATGAGTATCCTTACTCGCCTTACAACTGCTTTGCCAACATGGTGCAGGGCGAAGATGGCTATTGGCGCATTAAAGGCTTTGAGAACATGTTACCAATGGTATATTCCATTAAAGCCACCAAGCAGGAAAGCATGTAAAGCAAAATGTAAGACTAACCTTTATTTTTATTCTAATGCCCTGCCTACAGAGGTGCTTCTTTTAACCTCTGCGCTAAAACACACGCCCGAAAAAGGAAGTTGAAAGTATAAATCGAAATACATTTTACATTTGCAGCCGTACAAAGTATAAACCAGCATAAAGCACTTTTAACTATGGCTAAGAAATCATTTAAGGAGTTAATCAGCAGCCCAGGCATGCCCGTTTTAGTTGACTTTTACGCAGACTGGTGTGGCCCCTGCAAAGCAATGAGCCCGGTTATACAGCAGCTTGCCAACCAATACAACGGTAAAATAAAGGTGATCAAGGTAAACGTAGACAATAACCAGAGTGCAGCAGCGCAGTTTAAGGTGCAGGGTGTGCCTACATTTATACTTTTTAACAAAGGCCAGCAAGTATGGCGGCAGTCTGGGGCTATACCGGCACAGCAGCTAACGCAGGTTATACAGCAGTATGTTTGACTAGCTTCGCGGTTGATGATAAATTATACTTAAGATGATAGCATGTTTGCACTACACATGAAGCCTTGGCAGCCCAAAGCAAAGCTTTTACAAACACTTAACTGTTCAGCATCTTCAGTTGCAGCGTAAATACTGTTTCGCCGGGTTTGGTGCTTACCCTGATAGTGCCGCCGTGCTGTTGCATTACCTGTTTCGAGAGGCTTAGGCCAATGCCCGAGCCCTGTTTCTTGGTTGTGTAGAAAGGTATAAAAATCTTGTCCAGCACATCTTCCGGAATTCCCGGCCCATTGTCTACAACATCAATTCGCAGCTTATCGCGCTCTTGTTCCGGCAAATAGGCAACAACTTCCACACATGGTGTAGTTGAGCTCTGGCAAGCTTCCATTCCGTTTTTAATCAGGTTGATAAGCACCTGCTCCAGTTGTTCTTCATCTCCCATAATTGCTGCCTTATCATCAGGCAAGTACATTTTAAGGGAAACATGATGGGTTTGCATATCGGCCTCCAGCAGGCGGTGCACGCTGCGCAGCAGCTCTGCTACTTTAAGCGGACGTAGCTCGGGGGCAGGCAGGCGCATCAGGCGGCGGTAATTTTGCACGAAGTTAAGCATGCCGGCACTTCTTCTCTCAATAGTTTGCAGCCCGGCCTGTATATCTTCCAGGCTCTCCTCTTCAATCTCTTCTCCTGCTTTATACTTTTCTACTACATCGGTTTGCACCAGGCTGCTTATTGTAGCGGTTAGTGATATGACAGGCGTAATGGAGTTCATGATCTCATGGGTGAGCACCCGGATAACTTTTTGCCAGGTTTGCAGCTCTTTCTCCTCCAATTCGGATTGTATGTTCTGCAGCGTAACAATTTTAAGCTTATGCCCCTGCGATATCATCTCTGTTACATGCACATTCAGCAGCAATTGGTTTTGGCCAGCCTGTACCGTAATCAAGGCTTTGCCGTTATTGCCGGTGTTTTTCAGGGCCTGCACCAACTCGGGACTAACCCGGTGCAGGGCATCCACGTGCTGCAAATATGCCACGTGCAGCATTTCTTTCACGGCCTGATTGGCCAGGAGCACATTACCATGTTCATCAAATGTAAGTATACCCACGCTTACCTGCTCCACGATGGCCTGCAGGTAGTGATAATTTGCCTCCTGCTCTGCTTTGATGCGCATAAAAGCATCTGATATGGCATTAAAGCTTTGGTAGAGGTTTTGGTAAGATGTGTTTTTATTATTAGAGGCGAAGCGTTGCGTAAAATCGGAGTGCAGCATGGCCTGCAAAAAACTGCTGATGTCGCGGTTTGTGCGTTCTACAAAGTATACCAGATCATAGATCAGGAACAGGGCCAGCAAAAAAAGGCAGAAGGCCGTCACATACCAATCGGTGCGGTTCAGGATTACCAGGAAGCCCACAATCACTATAACTAGCAACAGCAGGCGCAAAAGCAGATTTAGCCGGAACCCTCTAAAGACCATGCTTCTCTATTCTGCGGTAAAGTGCTGTGCGGGTAATGCCTAGTTCTTTTGCTGCGTGCGTAATATTACCGGCATGCTTTACCAAAGCTTTCTGCACCATTAGCTTTTCCAGGCTTTCTAACGTATGGTCGGTTTCGTTTATACTTGCCTGTGCTGGTTGTTGCACCTGCGATGGCTCGTTTGGCGCCAGATAAAAATCGTCGGGGTGCAGTTCGTCTCCATCGCAAAGTATAACGGCACGCTCCATGGCATGGTCCAGTTCCCGGATGTTGCCCGGCCAATGGTATTCTTTTAAGCGTTGCCAAGTACTGGCGTTCATATGCAGGTCGCTGCGGTCATACTTCTGGCTGTACACCTCCAGGAAGTGCTTTGCCAGTAACGCAATATCTTCGCGGCGTTCGCGTAAGGGCGGCAAATGGATTTCTACGGTATTGATCCTGTAAAGCAAATCCTGCCGGAAACCTCCCTCCCGCACCATGTTATACAGCGGCATATTGGTGGCACAAATCAGGCGAATATCGATGGGGCGTGGTTTGTTTGTGCCCAGCCTGATTACCTGCCTGCTTTGCAGCGCCGTTAACAGCTTTGCCTGTAGTGCCGGAGAAAGGTTTCCAATCTCATCCAAAAACAAGGTGCCACCTGTGGCGGCCTCAAACCGGCCTGCCCGGTCTTCTTTGGCATCGGTAAAAGCACCTTTGGCATGCCCGAAAAGCTCGCTTTCAAACAGAGTTTCGCTTACGGCTCCCAGGTCTACTTTCTCAAACACCTGCTCCGCCCTTTTGGATTTGCGGTGGAGCGCACGCGCGGCCACTTCTTTGCCGGTTCCGTTTTCGCCAAGTATAAGCACGTTTGCGTCGGTAGCAGCCACTTTATCTATGGTCTGGTACACGCGCTGCATGGCCGGAGACACACCTATAAAACCATCGTAATGAAAAGTTGTACTTTGCTTTACCGCTGCTTCGCTGCTGCGTTGGCCGGTGCCGGTTTTATTATGGCAGGCTGTTTTAAGTATGGCAACCAGTTTATCGTTTTGCCACGGTTTCAGCACAAAGTCGGAGGCGCCTTCCTTTAAAGCTTTTACCGCCAGCTCAATGTCGCCATAGGCAGTCATCAGGATTACAGTTGTTTTAGGAGATAAAGTAATAATCTGCCTTAACCAATGAAAACCTTCTTTACTAGAGGTGGCGCCGGTGCTATAGTTCATGTCCAGCAACACGACATCAAACCCGTGCTCTTGCAGCATGCCCGGAATATGATAAGGATCAGAAGTGGTAAGTACGGTGGCAAAATGCTGTTTCAGGAGCAGCCTTCCGGCTACCAGTATGTCCTCTTCATCATCTACAATAAGTATCTTGCACGGTATTTTACTCATAGTTTATAGCCTTATCTGAGCGTGGGTATGTATGTAAAAGTACAGTTTTTTATATAATTCGCGATAATTTAAGAAGTATAAAATATCTACAAAACACCTTAGGCAACTGCACACTTCGTGTAGCCTATACTTTACTGTTCGGTTGCAGACAGTAGAGTGTTCGGTATCGGACATAAAAAGCGTACAATCACACAAACAAAGTCCCCAAAATACTGATTATCAATAATATATAATTAATGGCACATTTATTGGCAAACTGTTTAAAGAACTATGAAAAACAATTGCTTACTGTATTGAATTCTGCCATGGATCGCGTAATTGAAAAGAAAAAAAACACTCCTAAAAAGATTGCCCTGATAGTTGCCGGCGCATTGGCGTTGGTGCTTGTTATTTACAACATTCTTTTCGCTGAGCATACTTCTAAACTTAACGTAGATAGTGGCCGCGTAACAATCGGGAATGTGCAGAATGGTATGTTTCAGGAGTTTATTGCCGTGGATGGTTCTGTAGATCCTATCAACACTTTTTTCCTGGATATAACGGAGGGTGGCCGCGTGGATAAAATTTATACTGATGACGGACGTACGGTGCAGAAAGGCGATACCATCCTCAAACTATCGAACACCACGCTCCAGATTGACTTTATGACGCGCGAAACGCAGTTGTATGATTTGATGAACGAGCGCCAGAACTCTGAGATTACCATGAAGCAGGACCTTATCCGGAAGGAAAATGAGTTGGCTGAAATAGAATACAACCTGGCCCTGGCAAAACGCAAGTATGAGCGCAACAAAATGCTTATCGCCGAAAAGGTAATTCCACAGGAAGAGTATGAGGCTTCCAAAGATGAGTTTAACTACCTGAACAAACGCAAAACACTAGCTGAGCGCTCTGTTACCCAGGATGCCAAATTAATGAATGACAGACTGAAGCAGCTGGATGAGTCTATCAGAAGAATGGACGCTAACATCAGCATGGCCCGCAACACCCTGAACAACTTATACGTGGTGGCTCCTTTTACCGGGCAGCTTTCTTCGCTTAAGGCTGAGGTGGGTGAGTCTAAAGCACCAGGCGAAAACATTGGCCAGATTGATGACATGAACGGCTTCAAGATCAAATCAAGAATTGACCAGCACTACATTTCAAGGGTATACCCGGGCCTGACCGGCACCTTCGACTTTAACGGAAAAACCCATAAGGTAAAAGTAACCAAGGTACTACCAGAAGTACAGAACAACACCTTTCAGGTGGATATGGAGTTTGCTGACGGTGCCCCCGACGGTGTAAGACGCGGCCAAACGCTGCAGCTTAAACTAAACCTGAACGATGGCGGCGAGGCCGTACTGGTGCCTCGCGGTGGGTTTTACCAAAGCACAGGCGGCAACTGGGTTTTTGTGGTAGATAAATCGGGTAGTTTTGCTGAGAAACGAAACATTAAGCTTGGCCGCCAAAACCCGAACTACTACGAGGTGCTGGATGGCCTTAAGCCCGGCGAGAAAGTGGTGCTGTCGTCTTACGACACCTACGGCGACATTGACCGGCTTGAGCTTCGGTAAGCTGCAAATCATCGAAAGTATAAAATCATTGAATTCGTTTAGTATTTAATAATACCACAGCTCCATTAGTACAAAATAAAGCTAGAAAAACATTTACAACTCCAACAACTGAACAAACATGGAAGAACTAGTAATTGAAACCCAGAACCTGCAGAAGCGCTACGTAACCGATACCGTTGAGACAACTGCCTTAGCTGGAGTAAACTTACAAATTGTAAGAGGAGAGTTTGTGGCCATCATGGGCCCTTCGGGTTGTGGAAAATCTACGCTGCTAAACATACTTGGTCTGCTAGACTCGCCGAGCGATGGCAGCTTTAAGTTTTTAGGGCAGGATATTAGCCGTGCCAGCGAGCGCCAGCGTGCCAAGTTGCGCAAAGAAAACCTAGGGTTTGTGTTCCAGAGCTTTAACCTGATAGATGAACTTACGGTGGAAGAAAACATTGGTCTGCCGCTGGCTTACCTGGGCGTTTCTAAAGCGGATACAACTAAAAGAGTACAGGAGGCAATGGAACGTATGGGTATTGCCCACCGCCGCAGCCATTTCCCGCAGCAGTTATCTGGTGGCCAGCAGCAGCGTGTAGCCATAGCAAGGGCAACGGTATCTAACCCGGCACTTATACTTGCCGACGAACCAACTGGTAACCTTGACTCGGTGCATGGCCGTGAAGTGATGACGTTATTATCTGAGCTAAACGACGCAGGCACAACCGTGGTAATGGTAACGCACTCTCCTTCTGATGCAGAATATGCCCATCGCATTGTAAACCTCTTCGACGGCCAGATCGTGACAGAGAACATCAACGTGAGGCGACATGCTGCAGAACTACTTTAAAATTGCCTTCCGGAACCTGTACCGGAACAAAGTATATTCTGCCATCAACATTATTGGCCTGGCAATAGGCGTGGCTTCCTGTATACTTATTTTCCTGTATGTGCAGGACGAATTAAGCTACGAAAGCAACTTCAGCAAGTCGGACCGTATTGTGCGCGTGGTGGGAGAAGTAGCTTTTGAGGGCCATAAAGATGATTTTGCCGTAACGCCCCATCCGCTGGAGCACGAAATACGTAAGTTTACGAGCGTAGAAACCGTAACCCGGTTTACGCAGGTGCGCAGGCAAACCATCTGGTACGATAACCAAAGCTTTAGCGAAGATAAACTGCTGGCTGCCGACAGCTCGTTTTTTACTGTTTTCGATTACAAATTTGTAGCCGGAAACCCGGCTACGGCATTAGATGCCCCCAGAACCATTGTGCTGACAGAAGAGCTTGCAGCTAAGTTTTTTGGTGGTGCCCAGCAGGCAATGGGGAAAGTGCTAAAATTTAGCCGCGACTCTTATACTGTAACAGGTGTATACCAAAACGATGGCCACTCGCACATAAATCCATCCGGCTTACTTTCAACAGCCGGACAGGATGATGCCTTGACTGATGAGGAGCGTAAAAACTTATGGTTTAATTTTAACCATTACACCTATGCCTTGTTACCTGAACAAGCTAACATATCTACATTTCAGCAGCAGCTTGATAACCTTACAGCTACTATCGTAAACCCCTGGATAAAAGAAAACAGGTTAAATGCCGAAACGAAGTTTATTGCGCAGCCCCTCAAAGCTGTTCATTTTGATACACAGTATGAACATGGGCTTTCACCAACAGGCAATAAAGCTTATGTGTACATCTTTAGTGCTGTTGCAGTATTTCTGTTACTGATTGCAAGTATAAATTATATGAACCTGGCCACAGCCAGATCGGCAAAACGTGCTAAAGAAGTAGGCTTGCGAAAGGTTGTTGGCGCAGATCGGAGTCAGCTTATCAGCCAGTTTCTGGGCGAGTCTATGCTGCTTACCCTGATAGCCGTATTGCTGGCGCTGGCGCTGGTGCAGGTGTTTATCCCGAGCTTTAACATCCTTACCGACAAACATTTTACTTCTAATTTCTTCCTGCAATGGGAGTTTATACTTGTGCTGTTGGTAATTGTGTTGCTGGTTGGCGTAGTGGCAGGTAGTTATCCGGCTTTTTTCCTCTCACACTTCAAACCAGCCGACGTTCTGAAATCAGATAAAATGCCCCGAGGCGGAAGTGCTACTTTAAGAAAGGCTTTAGTGGTATTGCAGTTCAGCATCTCGCTTATCATGATTATAGGCACCATTGTGGTGTTCGCGCAAATGCAGTTTCTTAAAAACGCAGACCTAGGGTACCAGAAAGAACAGGTGTTGGTGGTAGATGTGCCAGGCGGCGACTCTACGCTAGTACAGCGCCTGCCGCTGATAAAGCAGAAGCTGCTGCAGAACCCAAACGTGTTAAGCGTTTCCAATTCCTACAGTATTCCTTCCGAATCATTGAACCGCACGCTTATGCTGGTGGAGCAAGGCGACAAAATGGTGGAAAAAACAATCGACATTATGGGTGTTGATTATGACTTTTTACCGCTGATGGGCATTGATGTTAAAGACGGACGCAACTTTTCCAGGGACATCAAGACGGACCAGAAATCTGGTATAATCATAAATGAAGCTGCCGCCAAATGGTTGGGCTGGGGCGAGGATGCTGTTGGCAAGAAAGTTAATAACGGTGACACAACACTAGCCGGAAACCAGGCACGTATTATTGGTGTGGTAAAGGATTTCCATATACAGTCTTTGCACTCGGAAGTAAAACCGCTCGCCATACAACTAATACCTGAGTCGCCGGGGTATTTGCTGGCGCGTATCTCCCCAAAAAACCAGGCAGCCACCATACAATTTGTAGAAGAGCAATGGCGCCAGTTCGACCAGAAGCACCCCATGAAATATTTCTTTTTAGATGAGTATTTCGACAGGCAGTATAAAGCCGAGGAAAAAATGCTGGTAGTGTTCGGCTATTTTGCAGCACTAACTATTTTTATTGCCTGCCTGGGCTTGTTTGGCCTTGCTTCTTTCACAGCTGAGCAACGTACCAAAGAGATCGGCATCCGCAAAGTACTCGGTTCCTCTACAGGCAGTATTGTCATGCTTTTATCCAAAGAGTTTGCTTTGCTGGTACTGATAGCTATTGCCTTTGCAAGCCCCATTGCCTGGTACGGCATGAACACCTGGCTCCAGGATTTTGCCTATCGTGTAAACCTGAGTTGGTGGATATTTATAATTGCTGGCTTCGCAGCCATGACCATTGCCCTCGTTACCGTGAGTTTCCAAGCCATGAAAGCCGCCCTACTTGATCCTGTTTCTGCTTTGCGGGCACAGTAGGCCATACTTAAGTTTGTTGTTTGTGTTAAGGTGAATGCTTAGGGGAGTTTTTGAAGCAATTCATACTCCCTGAGGCAACCTTACAAGCCACTAGCGCATCTGCTATAAAAATAAGCCATGAAAAATATGTACAGAAAAGTTATAATAGCCGCCATCGCTGTAGTAAGCATAGCCAGTATTGCTGAGGCAAAAACCTTAAGTATAGTTGCCGTAACGCAGCAGGATACGATCAAAAGCCGGGTTAAAAATAACACCCATGTTGTAACCAGCAACAAAAACGGAAACAAAGGCAACTACATTTACATTAACAACGGCACCCACGAAGAAATAAAGTATAACGGTGACATTAACCTAACCGAAGACTTTAAAGATGTAAAGAGCATCTCGGCAAACGGTTACCTGCGCTACCTCAAAAAGGGAAACGGTGTAAACAAAAAGCTTGAAATCCAAAGCGACAAAAACGGCAAGCTTACCCGCAAGTATTACGAAGGCGGCAAAGAGGTAGCCTATGAGCCTGCAGGTAAAAAGTGGCTACAGCTGGAAATGCCAACCATTATAGCGAAAACAGGAATCGGCCTGGAGGCGATGGTGCAAGACATTTACAAGAAAGGTGGGGCAAAGGCCGTACTGGCAGAAGCAGATAAGATAGATGGCGGCAGTAGCAAGCTGAAGATTGTAAGTTACCTGATGGCACAACCCAACTTGTCTGCCCCAGACACCAAACTGGCTTTACAGCACGCCGCAGTTGCCAGCAACTCTGATTACGAGCTAGGCAAACTACTTAAAAAAGTACCTGCAGCCCGGCTTGCCAAAGACGACCTGGCTATTGCATACTTGCAGGCAGCCCAAAAGATATCTTCCGACTACGAAAAGGGCAAAGTGCTAAGCCACTTTCTGGCTACGCCACACCTGAGCAAAAATACAGCCGCCGCAGCTGTAAAAACGGTGAATTCCATTTCTTCGGATTACGAAAAAAGCAAGATAATTCAAAAGATGGCCAACCAGGAAAGTTTCCTTACTGATAACTACAAGCTTACTTTCGGCGCCATCAACAGCATCTCTTCCGATTACGAGAAAAGTAAATCCATCAGCAGCATACTTAACAAACAGAAACTATCGGAGGCGCAGTACCAGGCATTATTCCCGGTGGTTAGCAGCATCAGCTCTGATTACGAAAAAAGCAAAGTGCTGCGCAATATGGCTTCCCGGCTGCCAGCCAATGCTACTGCCCTGCGCGAGGATTATAAAAAGACAGCCAAAACAATTAGCTCCGACTACGAATACCGCAAAGCAATAGAGGCGCTTAATTAGGGTTCATCTACAAAAAAGCGGCGATGGTCGAAAACAGGAGTGCAGGCCTTACCTAAAGTGCTATATTAGAGTAAAGTATTTATACTTGATCGTTACAGCCAACTGCTGTGCTTTTACTTCTGGGCAGCTTTCGACAGTATTTTAGGGCAAGCAAACGAATGGGCATTAAAGCATTTTCCTTTTTCCGCCGCTACAACACGTATGGTGTGCTTTTTATACGGCTTGCCATTGGGGTATTTCTGCTTTACGGCGTGCAGGACAATGTTTTTAGCTGGGATAGAATGCTGGAGTTCAGGGATTTTCTGGAGGAGCGTAAAGTGCCATACCCTTTGCTGGCTGCTCATTTGTCAGTATACCTGCAGTTTATCTGTGGTATACTGCTGCTGATAGGCGGCGCAGTACGGTGGGTTGGATTACTGCTGATCATCAATTTTACAGCGGCCATTCTGATTGCGCATACCGGGCAGTCGTTCCCGCAGTACTACCCTGCAGCGCAGTTGATAGCTGTAGGCTTTTTCTTTCTTTTTAACGGTGCCGGGCCTGTGTCGATGGATGCTTACCTGCACCGGAAACGAGCACAAAGTATAGATCGTACGTTAGCAGTTAAGGCATGATCTTATATTTATACTTTATACTATGTTGATAAAAAAATCTATTCTGCTGCTGAGCTTAGGGCTTAGCCTCACTTTAACCGGGCACGTTGCGGCGCAGCAAACTGCAGCTGGCAAGTATAACTTTACCCTGGACCTGACACAGGTTAAGGATGATAAAGTGCAGGTAACGCTACAAGTGCCACAACTAAAGCAGAGCGAAGTAACCTACATCATGCCCAAAATAGTACCCGGCACCTACTCTGTTTCTGACTTTGGCAGGTTTATAACCGATTTTAAAGCCTTCGATAAGAATGGGAAAGCGCTGGCAGTAGAACAACTAGACACTAACCGCTGGAAAATTGGCAATGCCACCAATCTTTCTAAAATTACCTATTGGGTAGACGATACCTTTGATGCGGACATGTCTGAAAACGCCATATTTGAGCCCGGCGGCACAAACATCGAGGCAGGCAAGAACTTTCTGATAAACACCTTCGGGTTTGTGGGCTACTTTGACGGTATGAAGCAAATACCTTACGAGCTGAACGTAACCAAACCGGAGGGTTTCTATGGCTCTACCCCGCTTGTGGCTACCTCCAGCACCGCCACATCAGACAAGTACCTGGTGCCAAATTACATGGACCTGGCCGACTCGCCACTAATGTATAACCGTCCGGATACTACTGTACTTAAAATCGGTAAAGCAGATGTGTTGGTGTCGGTATACTCTCCGAGTGGGCGCGTTACATCCAAACCCATAGCCGATAATGTACGTGACATACTGGACGCACAACGCAAGTACCTGGGTGGCACCTTGCCTGTAGATAAGTATGCGTTTCTGATCTATGTGCCGGAGCGCGTAGGAAAATCAGGGTCTTACGGGGCATTGGAGCACTCGTACTCATCGGTATACTTTTTACCTGAAATGCCGGCAGAGCAGTTCAGCTCTACTATAAAAGATGTGGCCGCGCACGAGTTTTTCCATATCGTAACGCCACTCAACATACACTCCGAAGAGATCGGCAATTTCGACTTCATTGACCCTAAAATGTCGAAGCACCTGTGGTTGTATGAAGGCGTAACTGAGTATTTTGCCTCGCATGTGCAGGTATATGAGAACCTCTACGACCTGGATACTTACCTGGGCAAGCTGCGCGAGTACATTGCCACTTCCAGAATGTACTACAACGACACCTTGCCTTTTACAGAAATGAGTGCGCTGGTGCTGGATAAGTATGAAAAAGAGTATGGCAATGTATACCAGAAAGGTGCACTCATAGGGTTGGTGCTGGATATAAACCTGCGTGAGCAAAGCCAGGGCAAGTATAGCCTCCGCGATCTTATGCTGGATCTGTCGAAAACCTACGGCAAAGAGAACTCCTTTAAAGATGATGAGCTTTTTGATAAAATAGCGGAGCTTACCTCTCCTGAGTTAAGAACGTTTTTTGCAAAACATGTGGAAGGATCAGAACCGCTGCCGCTGGAGGAAACTTTCCGGAAGGTTGGTATTACTTACCAGCCTGTCGCCAACGAAAGTATAAACTCTTACGGTGGTTTCACACCTGGCTTTGACAGAGAGGCCAACAAGATTATCGTAGCAGAAATTGATGACATGGATGCCTTTGGCAAACAGATGGGATTTCAGGTAAACGACCAGTTGCTCAAATTTAACGGCACCGACATTACCACCGAAAACATCCGCGAGTTGATAGGCGAAAGGCTGCAGCAGATGAAGCCCGGCGAGAAGATAACCATTACCGTAGGCCGAAAGAATGCAAAAGGCAAACTGAAGGAGAAGAAGTTGAAAGGCAAGGTAACTGCCATAGAGCAGCAGGCCGTGCATGTGCTTACCCCAGACCCAAATGCCACCGAGCAGCAGAAAGCCCTACGCGCTGCCTGGCTTAACAGCGAAGTATAAACTACAGCCATAAGTACAACCTAAAACTATGAAAAATCTTTTATCCAAAGCCCTGCTGAAAAAGCTGGGAGGGCTAGCTGCATGCCTCTGTTTGGCAGCAGCTGTACAGGCACAGGAGGTGCTCACGCTGGAGCAAAGCCTTAACCTGGCCCGCCAGAACAACGTGGCGCTGCGCCAGGCAAAGTATAACAGCACCAAAGCCGACATCAACGTTAGCCGCAGCAAATTCAGTTACCTGCCAGCTGTTGCCGCCAATGCAGACCTGAACAAAATTAACGGCCAGACTTTTGACAACGTGACGGGGCAGGTAAAGAACGGCACCACCACTACCTCATACCCATACCTTAGCGGCCAGGTAGTTCTGTTTGATGGTTTCACAAAATTGTTTGAGTTGAAGCGGGCACGCCAGATAGCCGAAGCCAGCACATACGCCGCCCAACAGGCAGAGATAGACCTGGAAGCAAACATTACTAACTATTACCTGCAAGCCCTCCTGGACTTTGAAAACATCACCATTGTGCAAGAGCGGATAAAACTATTGAATGCCCAGCTGGAGAAAATGGAAAAACTGGAGCGCGCCGGTGTGCGGGCCCAGGACGAAGTATACCAGATAAAAGCCCAGATTGCCACCGAAAAGCTGAACCTGATCACGTTCCAGAATAATTACCGCAGGGCAAAGCTGCAACTGGCGCAGGAGATGAACGTGGAGGGCAACCAGGACTACGCACTCCAAACCCCGACGACACCAATCGATATAAACATGAGCCTGCCAGGTGAACAGGATATCATGGCACGGGCGCTGGGCTTCTCTCCTTTGGTAAAGTCGTCAACGGCATCGCTAGAGGCAGCTAAAAGTAATCTGAAAGTTGTCAGAAGCAATTTCTCGCCAACGCTCTCGTTAGAAGGAGTGCTAAGTTCTAACTATACCAGCAACGTTTTAAAAAATCCCGGCAATGGCGATTTCAGCACCATCCCATACTTTGAGCAACTGGACCTGAACCAACGCAAGATTATAGGCCTGAGCTTAAGTATACCATTGTTTAACGGCCTAAGCCGCCATTTTGACTCTCAGACAGCACGTTTAGACCTGCGCAACGCCGAACTCGACCTGATTGCACGCCAGAACCAACTTCGGCAAACGGTGCAACAAGTATACTTAGATGTATTGGCAGCCCAGGAAAAGTATAATACCGTTGTAGCCAACCTGGAGTATACAGAAAAAGCCTTTGAGTCGGCTAAGAAGCGATATGAACTGGGCACCATCGACTTTTTCGCCTACATGGAATCTTTGAATAATAAAAACAGAGCCCAAACGGAACTACTCCAAAGCAAATGTGAGTTCTACTGCAAGCAACGCATTTTGGAGCTCTACCAGGGATAAAATATTACTACTACCTATCTATCTACCGGGAGCCGTTGCCTTTACAGGTGCGGCTCTCACTTTTTAGATAATTACCAGAACCACAGCGCAGTAAAACCTGTGTGTGGGCAAACAATTTGTGTTTATCTTTATTATACAATAAGGTTTCTATACTTTTAACACGCTTCCGACATTTAACTGCCTGCATGCGCTATCCCTTTTATTTCTTGCTTTTTATACTTGTTCTGGCACTTACGTTACCAGCCGTTGCGCAAAATTATACTTTAAGCGGCATGGTGCGTGCAGCTGCCACCGGCGAGGCACTAATAGGGGCAACCGTGGCCGTACCGGGCTTAAAAACAGGCACCACCACAAACGAAAACGGTTTTTATACGTTGTCGCTGCCACAGGGTAGCCACGTGGTGCAAGCCAGTTATATTGGTTATGATGCCTCCAGCAATACGGTTACCGTTTCGGAAAACAACCTAACGTTAAACTTCAGCCTTAGCCCTGCCACTACTGAGCTGCAAGTGGTAGAGATTGAGGCGATGACGCTGCGCCAGAAACTGAACGATACCCGCATGAGCGTGGAAACCCTTACCTCCAAAGAAGCAAAGCTGCTGCCGGCCCTGTTCGGCGAGGTTGATTTAATTAAAACGCTGCAGCTAAAGCCGGGTGTGCAGTCAGGGGGCGAAGGCTCTTCGGGCTTGTATGTGCGTGGCGGCGGCCCGGACCAAAACCTGGTGCTGCTGGACGATGCGCTGATCTATAACCCATCGCACTTGTTCGGCTTCTTCAGCGTGTTTAATTCTGATGCCGTTAAAAGCGTGGAGTTATACAAAGGAGGTTTCCCGTCGCAGTTCGGAGGCAGACTTTCGTCGGTTGTAGATGTAGAGATGACCGAAGGAAACAACGAACGCATACAGGCAACAGGCGGGCTCGGCTTAATTTCATCGCGGCTCACGTTGGATGGCCCTATTGTAAAAGACAAGGCTACGTTCCTGATCTCGGGACGACGCACCTATGTAGATGTGTTTACCCGCCAGCTAAACCGCCTGAACGAAGACAAAAAAGACTATAACCCCATCCCGGATTACTATTTTTACGACCTCAACGGTAAATTTAGTTACAAGCTGGGAGAGAAAGACGAGCTAAGCCTCAGCAGTTACTGGGGCCGTGATTTTTTCACGTTCCGGGACGATGATTTCAGGTTTGGTTTTGACTGGGGCAACAGCATGGCTAACCTGAACTGGCGCCATAAGTACAACGACAGGCTATACTCCAACACCTCCGCTGGCATTACCAGCTACAAGTATACCATCAACAACGAGATCGACATCTTCAGCTTTAAGCTTACCTCTGATATAGAGGATTATACTTTAAAAACTGATTTCGACCTTTTTCTGTCGGGGGGGCACAGCCTTAAATTTGGAGCAAGCGCCACCCGCCACAACTTTACCGTTGGCCGCCTGAACTTTGACTCTGAGGACAACAGCCAATCGTTTGGGGCTGGCAGCAAGTATAACGCAACCGAATTTGGCGCTTACATTTCTGATGATTACCAGGTAAACGCGCAGCTATCACTTAACTATGGCCTTCGCTTTTCGGGCTTTAACAACGGCAAAACATACTTTGCCCTGGAGCCACGCATTGCCGCCAAGTATAACTTAACCGAGAACACCTCGCTTAAAGGCAGCTTCGCCAACATGATGCAATATGTGCACCTGATAGCAAACTCAGGCGCTTCGTTGCCAACCGATATCTGGTACCCATCCTCTGCCTCGGTAAAGCCGCAGCGGTCGCAGCAGGTAGCAGCAGGCATTAGCCACCTGTTTGGCAACGGGCAGTTTCTGGTAACCAACGAGGTATACTATAAATGGATGGAGCGCCAGATTGATTTCCGGGATGGCGCCAACCTTTTTGTGAACGATGACCTGGAGGCTGAGTTTCTGTTCGGGAAAGGCAAAAGCTATGGAACCGAAGCATACATCGAGAAAATAAAAGGCAAAACTACCGGTTGGGTTGGCTATACCTTATCCTGGACGTATCGCAAATTTAACAGCGAAAACCCCGAAGAGGCTATAAACGATGGCAAATGGTTTCCGACGCGCTACGACAGGCGGCACGATATAAGTGTGGTACTGCTGCACCAATTAAGCAAGCGCATAAACCTGACAGGCGCCTTTACCTACGGCACAGGCAACGCCTATTCTTTGCCGGTTGCCAGGTTTGCTTTTCAGGATGTGCAGGGGCAACGCTCTTCTGTCGTGCCTGTCTATTCCGAGCGTAATGGCTTTAGGCTGGAGCCCAACCACCGCCTTGACCTGGGGCTGGTGCTTAAGTTAAAACCAAAACGTGGCGCCGCCGACCTTACGTTTAGCGTGTACAATGCCTACAACAGGCGCAATCCATACTTTGTGTATTTCGACCAGCTAGAGGATGAAGCAACCGGCCAGATAACAAAATTCCAGGGCAAGCAGGTTTCGCTCTTCCCGACTATACCATCTGTAACTTACAACTTTAAATTCTGATGAACCGCAAGCTATTATCATACTTCATCGTGCCCCTGCTGCTGCTTACTGCCTGCGACCTGGAAAAGGACATTGAAGTGGCTTTACCAGCGCATACTTCGCAGCTAGTGGTAGAATGTTACCTGCAGCCGGGCAAAACCTATAAGCTTACCGTAACCGAAAGTGTATCTTACTTTGATGCGCCGCAGTCTCCTTTTGTGACAGATGCCGAAGTATACATCACGCACAATGGCCGCCGCATCAAATTAAACTACCAGCCCCACACCTACCAGTCAGCAGGCAAATACTACACCCATACCTCTACGGAGGTAATGCGTGGAAAACCCGGAGATATATATGGGCTGGAGGTAACAGACGGCAAAGGCCGCAAGGTAACCGGCTTTACAAAAGTACTGCCTGTTGTTCCGATTGAAGAGGTGGAATGGAAGTTTAACGAGAAAGAAAAAGCATACTTACTTACCACTTATCAAGACGATCCGAATGTGGCAAATTATTACCGCTTTGTAACGCACATTGATAGTGTGGGCACTAAGCCAGACCGCGATTTTACGACCAGCGATAACCTGACAAACGGTAAGCGTACCTCTATCGGCTCGGCTTACGATTATGCCCGTAACGACACCATCATTGTATCGCTTTACCACATCGAAAAACAGTATTACGACTTCCTGAATTCTGTTGATGATGCACAAGACGCCAACGGCAACCCTTTTGGCCAGCCCTCCCGAATAAAATCGTCAGTACAGGGTGGCTTCGGGATCTTTACAAACTTAGCCTACCAGCGAAAAACGGTGGTACTGCACTAGTTGCGCAAGGCATAAATGAGAAAGGGCGAAGCATAACTTCGCCCTTTCTCATTTATGGGTGGCCGATGGCCTACTGCAACCTGATCAACTCTTTAATCAGATGCGTCATGCGTGGTTCTGCAATGGCTGCCGCTTCCAGAATATCAGCTAAAACAACTTTCTTTAGTTTATCCGGTGTGCACAAGTCTGTAATAACCGAAACAGCAAACACCGGCATACCCATGTGGCGGGCAGCAATTACCTCCGGCACCGTAGACATGCCCACGGCATCCGCACCAATTATACTTAAGTATTTATACTCTGCAGGTGTTTCCAGCATAGGGCCTGGCACACTAACGTAAACCCCTTCACGAATATCGAAGTCTGCATCCTCGGCTACGATCATGGCCTGGCGCACCATTTCTTCGTCATACACATCACTCATGTCCGGGAAGCGAGGGCCCAGCTCGTTGTGGTTTTTACCGATAAGCGGGTTACTTGGCTGCAGGTTGATATGGTCCGTGATCACCATTAAATCGCTGGTGTTAAAGCTTGGGTTAAGGCCGCCGGCTGCATTAGACACAAACAGCTTTTTAACGCCCAGCAGCTTCATAACACGCACCGGAAAAACAACCTGGTCCATGGTATAGCCTTCGTAATAATGAAAGCGACCCTGCATAACAACAACTGGTCTATCGGCCAGCTTACCGAAGATTAGCTTACCGGAGTGGCTTTCTACGGTTGATACCGGAAAGTTTGGGATATCGGCATAAGAAAGCGCATACTGTACTTCGATATCGTTTACAAGGGCGCCAAGGCCGGTGCCAAGTATAACCCCGAACTCAGGAGCAAAATCGCCTATTTGTTTCTGTATATAGCTGGTAGATTCTTTTAAAAGCTGCATCATGTGCTGGTTTGTAAAAATTTGAATGAGTGACTAAGCGAATATAAGCGTGCAAAGTAATTCAATCCTGTCCGGTATTAAAATGACTTTGCTCATAAGTATACGTTACCGCATAACTGCATTTATACTTCTGAAAGCACCTGCTGAAGGAAGTATAAATGGACCGGCAAGTTGCAAAAAAATAGGCTGCCCCAAAAACAAAACCGCCTTTAGGTGTTAAACCCAAAGGCGGTTTTTATACTTGATAAGTGTGGCTTCCTGATGCTTAGGCTCAGAAATACACTTGATGATTGTTTACTGAACGCTTAACTCGTAAGGCATGCGCGCCTGCACACCTTTTATGGTTTCTACTTTCTTGTACAGTTTATAATATGGGTAAAGCTCTCCAAGTTCAGCCTTAACAGACTGCTCTTTTGCCTGTGCGCTCATGTCGCCCAGCATTTCGCTAAAGAAAGATTTTCGGGCAGGCAACTCCTTCAAACGGAAATCATCGGCAACACCGGCTCTCTTGGCAGCTATCTCAATGGCTGTTTCCAGGCCACCGTATACATCCACCAGGTTGCGCTGCTTGGCTTCTGTGCCAGACCATACTCTACCAGAGGCATACTCCTTTAGCTTGTCCTGGGTCATGTTACGGCCTTTTGCAGCTTTGCTTGTAAAGGTTTCGTAAATCTGGTCTATCTGATTTTGCACAATCTCCTTTTCAGCTGCCGTCATCGGGCGCGTAATTGTAGGAGCCTCCGAGAATTTGCCCGTGCTTACGTGATCTACAGTAATGCCCAGCTTTTCATTCAGGAAGCCCTGTATGTTAGGTATCACACCAAAAACACCTATACTTCCGGTAATGGTGTTGGGGTGCGCCACAATCGTATCGCAGCCCATGGCCATGTAATATCCTCCAGAGGCAGCCACATCAGACATAGAGGCAATTATTGGCTTCACGCCTTTAGTAAGCTGAATCTCGCGCCACATCACATCTGAGGCAAGGGCACTTCCGCCCGGTGAGCTGATGCGCAGCACAATGGCTTTCACGTTCTCATCCATACGGGCATCACGGATAGCCTCTGCATACTTACGGCCACCAATGTTGTCTTCGTCACCTTCACCATCCACAATATCGCCTTCAGCATAAATAACGGCAATACGGTTTTTAGAGGTGCTTACATTCTTGTCCTTTACTTTTTTATACTTCGATAGCTCTACCAGTTCCAGTTTATCCTTTTCCTCTTTGCCGGTCTCGTTTTTCATGTAAGCGATGGCTTCGTCAAAGTAACCGATGTCTGTTATCAGCTTGTAGCGCTTGGCATCATCCGGGTTGCGCACCAACAGGTTATCCTGCACATTCTTCAGCTCCGCTACATCAATTTTTCTGGCTTTGGCGATGTTCTGCAGTTGGTAATCGTTAATGGAATTCAGGAAAGAGTTTAGCTGCTCGCGGTTTGCCTCGCTGGCTTTTTCCAGGAAGAAAGGTTCTACGGCGCTTTTGTAAGTACCTACTTTAAAGATCTGCGCTTCGATGTTCAGTTTATCCAACATCTTTTTAAAGAAGAACATCTCCGAGCTCATGCCATTAAACTCGATAGTAGCCAATGGGTTCAGGTAAATTTTATCAGCTACAGATGCCAGGTAATATGCTTTTTCTGTAGACAGATCGGAGTAAGAAACCACAAACTTACCTGACTCCTTAAAGTCAATCAGCTCGTTACGGATTTCCTCCAGTTTACCCATTCCTGCATCTACAAAAGTCATGTTAAGGAAAATGCCTTTCACATTATCGTCTGTTTTTGCCCTGCGGATGGCTGCTTTTATCTCGTCCAGCCCATCAGAGCTGGAGAAGCCGCCAAAAGAGAAGCCAAGTTCTGCGAATGGACTTTTAGGGTCGCGTTCTACAATAGGCTTATCAAATTTAAGCTCCAGCACAGAGGCCTCTTTAACTTTTACTTCGTCATCGGAGGATGCGCTAGCTGCAATGCCAACCAGTATAAGTATACTGATGAAGAAGAATATGAGCATGCCCACAATAGTGGCCAGCACATATTTAAGAAAATTCAACATATGGATTTTAGTGTTTGTTATACTTCGTTGATTGTGCTGCTATACGTAGCCTCACACTACAATAAACAAAAATAACGCATATAGTTCAACTCCTGCTTCCCTTCTCGACTAACCTATGCATTTTATAGACCAATAGATTTATAACTGCTGGATGGCTAAATGGCTGTATCTTAACACAGCTGCTACCAAGACCTGCACAATCTTCATCTTACTTTAAAACTTACCTGCTACTATTTAAGGCAACTTAAAGTATTTTGGTATATCGGAGAGGTTGCCTGCCCAATAAGGGAGCATTTGCAAATAGCGCCTCCTGAAGTATACCAGCACCATGGTGCCTACAAAAATAAATACGCTGCCAAAGCTGTAGCCCATTTGCTCCCATACAATGTAAAAGGCTGTTTGCAATAAAAATAAAAGTATAAATAGTAGCCTGTTCATGCTTCGTTTGTCCTTGCTTCTTATTTTTTTACCGGGTGTTAAAGCAAAGTTATTTTAAGTTGATGATTCCAGATCCTTCAGCTGGAAACACTTCTTATAAAACTGAAAATCAAGTTGCTATACTATATAATTGCACCAATGATCAGAAAAGGCATCCAGATTAATAACGGTACTTTTTACCCCATTGCGCCTGCAATTGCTTTAGCATTTCGCACTCGCGGGCATTGTTGCCGGGCTGGTAAAGCGGTGTGTTGCTTAGCTCCTGCGGCATAAATTCCTGCTGCACAAAATTGCCTTCGTAATCATGGGCATATTTGTAATCGTTGCCGTAACCTATCTCCTTCATCAGCTTGGTTGGCGCATTGCGTATGTGCAGCGGCACAGGCAGGTTACCTGTTTGCTGCACCAGCGCGCGGGCTGTTTTAATGGCTTTGTAGCTAGCATTGCTTTTAGGCGATGTTGCCAGGTAAACCGTGCATTGCGAAAGTATGATTTCTGCCTCCGGGTACCCGATCATCTGCACCGCCTGGAAACACGATGTAGCCATAAGCAACGCATTGGAGTTAGCCAAGCCAATATCCTCGGATGCCGCAATAAGCAAGCGCCTTGCAATAAACTTAGGGTCCTCACCACCCTCAATCATGCGTGCTAGCCAGTATACTGCCGCATTTGGGTCAGAGCCGCGAATAGATTTGATATAAGCCGAAACCAAGTCATAGTGCATTTCACCGGACTTATCATACATCACAATGTTTTGCTGCGCCACCTGCTTTACCAGGTCGTTTGTAACTGCTACCTCATCGCCTTTCACACCCTCCGCTACAATCTCCAGCAGGTTCAGCAGCTTACGGGCATCGCCACCTGATATGGTAAGCAGCGCCTCATACTCCTGCACCCGCACGTTTCGGTGGCGCATCCACTCGTCCTGCTCCAGCGCCTTATCAACCAGCTCTACTAATTCGTCTTTAGTAAGGTGTTTGAGTATGTATACCTGGCACCGGGACAGCAAGGCCGAAATTACCTCGAAAGATGGGTTTTCGGTAGTGGCACCCACCAGCGTAACAGTACCTTTCTCTACGGCCCCCAACAAGGCATCCTGCTGCGACTTGTTAAAACGATGGATCTCGTCGATAAACAGTACAGTTCCCTGTCGCTTTTTAGCCTGTTCTATTACCTCGCGTATATCTTTTACGCCAGCATTTATGGCACTCAGCGCTACGAATGGCACTTTCATCTGGTTGGCGATAATGTTGGCCAGCGTGGTTTTACCAACACCCGGAGGCCCCCACAATATCATACTTGGTATTACACCGCCCTCAATGTAGCGGCGCAGGATGCCTGTTGGCCCCACCAAGTGTTTTTGTCCGTAATATTGGTCCAGGTTGTGTGGCCGCATGCGTTCGGCCAAAGGTATGTTCGGGTGATTCATTTACTCTCTACTTTCTCCGGAATCGGTTGTTAACAAAGCTACGAAATTGAGCTTAAAGATTATGCCTTACCTGCTTCCAAAACAGCTGGCTTTCGCTTTACAGTTATACTTTGGCACACGTACGTTCTGCCATGTTTTTCAAGTGTTACTATAAAGCATCCTACCTGGTTAGGTATCCTTGTGTGGAGGCTCTACTTTATTTTCCCGTTGCAGCTGCTGCTGTGTAGCCTCGCTTTTATCTCTCAACTCAGGTTCTTTCATAGGGTTTGCGTCTGGCCTCTCGTCGCCAAAAAGCACTCCCCATTGCCTGAAGCTCCTGCTTCGGTCAAAGATGATCTTAAGGATGGCAATTATCGGCAACGACAGAAACATACCCGCTATTCCCGCTATCTCGCCGCCCACCAGCACGCCCACAATGGTGGCAAGGGCATTGATTTTTACTTTAGAGCCGACAATGCGGGGCATCAGGATGTTATTATCCAGAAACTGCACACCGGCAATTGTGCCCAACACAGCAAGTATAGGCCAAAGCTCCGACGACGAGGCCAGCGTAAGCAACACCCCGATTATGTTTCCGAGCAAAGCGCCCACGTACGGGATCAGGTTCAGAAAGGCAAAGATCAAACCGATCAGGAGTGCATGCTTTATACCTATTATCAACAGGATGCCGCCCAGCAAAACAGTCATGTAGCTTACCTGTATCAGCAGGCCAAACAGGTAGCTCTTAATGATGATCTGCATTTCGTGCAGCGCCTCACCAACTTTACCGTGCATCTCCTCAGGAAACCACAGAAACACGAAGCGCAACAACAGGTTACGGTAAAACAGCAACAGGAAAATATAGATAGGCAGCAAAGCCACAAACACGAAAACCGACGTGACAGAAAGCGCCGCACCGCTTAGCAGATTACCCGCATAGCTCAACAACCCGCTGCTGCGCGTACGTATAAACTCCATTTGCTCTGCTGTAGAATATGGCGAGTGCCTGCCCACCCATGCACTAAGGGCATTCAGGTGGTTTGTTACGTTCTTCTGGATGGTTGGGAAATCCTGTACCAGGCTGCTTATCTGGGCAGAGAAAAACCATATGATAAGGCCTGCAACAACAAATAAGGTGAGTAAACTAATTGCGATGGCCAGCATTTCCGGGAATTTATACTTTCTGAAAAAGCGGTAGAGTGGCAGCAGCATGATGCTAAGAAAGAAAGCCATTAGTATAGGTGCCAATACTCCTTTACCGAGTACTATTATCCACCCTAAAAAGAAAAGCCCCATCACCTCAATAGCACGCCTTACTGTAAGCGGTATATTTTGCATATAATTCATAGGTGCAGCAGTATTTAATTGTTTCCATCCTTATACGGAGCTACGAAAATTAGCACGTACCTTTGCACCCATGAACAGACAGGTGCAGGTGCATGGGGCGCTTTTTTTGGTGGCATTGATCTACGGCAGCAACTACAGCATCGCCAAAGAAGTAATGCCCGCTTATGTTGGCCCTTTCGGATTGATTGTGATAAGGGTGGTGTCAGCGGCTCTATTTTTCGGCGTATTTGCCCGGATAGTTGTAAAGGAGAAAATTGTGGGTTGGGCGGATAATGTGCGGTCTATACTTTGCGGTGTAACGGGCATTGCCATCAACCAACTCTGTTTTTTTGCGGGGCTAAACCTTACAGTTCCTATCAACGCGGCACTTTTAATGGTGATTGTGCCGGTAATTGTACTTATTTTCTCGGCTATACTTTTAAAGGAGCGGGTAAGTATGCGCAAGGTATCGGGCATTGTGGTATCCTGCGCCGGAGCTTTGCTGCTTATCTCTACCTCGGGCAGCGCAAGTACAGCAGGCAACATTTGGGGTGACATCCTGATCATTGTAAACGCCATCTCGTTTGGCATGTACCTGGTACTGGTAAAGCCGCTGATGCAGAAGTATAAAGCCATTACAATTGTGAGCCGCATCTTTGCCGTGGGTGCCGTTATTGTTATCCCGTTTGGGTGGGTAGAGGTGCAGCAGCCAAGTTATAGCGCATTTCCGACTTCGATCTGGTTAGCTATACTTTTCATGGTGGTTGCGGTAACTATTATCGCTTACCTGTTCAACACCTGGGCTTTGCGCTATGCTAACCCATCGCTGGTAGGAGCTTATATTTACTTGCAGCCGGTGCTGGCCATACTTATTGCGGTAGGTTTTGGCAAAGATGTTTTTACCATGCAAAAGGCGCTGTACGCTTTAATGATTTTTGTGGGAGTATACTTGGTTAGCCGCACCAAGCAACATCTGCCGGCAGAGCAAAACTAACTGCTTACTTTTGCCTGTTCTAGTATGTGTTGCACAATCTTAACAGCATGCACCCTTGAGTTTTCGATAAACCACACCCTTGTATCCATACCACCGCATACTACACCGGCCAGGTACATGCGCGGCATATTGGTCTCCATGGTTTCGGGATTGTGTGTGGGGTGGCGCAATGCATCATCAGAGAGCTCAATGCCAACCTTTTCCAAAAAGGAGAAGTTCGGTTGGTAGCCCGTCATGGCCATTACGTAATCGTTTTCTATTGTGAGCTTGCCCTCAGCTGTCTGCAGGTCTACTTCCTGCTCTCGTACTTCTGTTAAGTTAGCGTTAAAGTATGCTTTTATGGCCCCCTCGTCGATACGGTTTTGCAGGTCTGGCTTTACCCAGTATTTTATACTTTGCAGTTCCGGTTGCCTGATTACCATAGATACCTCTGCCCCTCTTCGCCATGTTTCCAAGGCTACATCGGCCGCAGAGTTGTTGGCCCCCACCACCAGCACCTTCTGCTTGTAAAAAAAGTGCGGATCGTAGTAATAATGCTTTACTTTCGGCAAGTCTTCACCGGGTATATTCAGCAGGTTCGGGATGTCGTAGAACCCAGTAGCGATAACAATATGGCGTGCTTTATACTTGCCTTTAGCCGTACTTACGCTGTACACTTCTTCAGCACCTGGCTTTATACTCTGCACCTCCTCAAACAAGCGTATGTTCAGATCGCTCACATCAGTTACACGGCGGTAATACTCCAGCGCCTCCATGCGGTTTGGCTTTGAGTGGATAGACGGAAACGGGTAACCACCAATCTCCAGCCTATCGGCGGTGGAGAAGAAGGTCATGTGCAGGGGGTAGTTGAACAGCGAATTTACAAGGCAGCCTTTTTCAATGATTACATAGCTTAAGCCTGCTTTTTTTGCTTCTATGCCGCAAGCCAGGCCAATTGGTCCTCCGCCAACTATCAATATATCCAGGGTGTTGCTCAAGGTTTTGTAATAAGTATAAGTGGTTTCGAGTTTGTTGCTATACTTTAAGTTGCTATACTTTTCAGTTGATTTTACTCCTCCTAAGTGCTTTTGTACTCACCAAAGTATACGTATGCGAGGCCTTATTTTAAATAGCTAAATTATACCTGGTCCTGTGGATGAAGCTGGAGGCTATGTTTTGAGTAATTTTTAAACCCAAGCAGCAGGCCCAGACTAATAATTGTTGCGCCAGCCATAACAGCCATCATAGGTATAGCGGTGTTGTTATGCAATGTACTTACCAGTACCGAGGCAATGGCCCCGGTTGCCATTTGGGCACTTCCCATTAGCGCCGAGGCACTACCGGCGTTTCGTGCAAAAGGCGCCAGCGCCAGCGCCGATGCATTTGGCCCCAACACACCCAGGCAAAACATATAGCTGAAGATAAGTATAAGCGAACCGGCGGCATTAAGATAGCCAAAGTAATTGCCAAACAGCAGCAGCATGCCCGCCGTGAACTGCACAACACCTGAACCTAAGGTTATCTGCGCAGAGGTACGTTTACGGAGCATTAAGTTGTTAAACTGGCTGCCGGCAATGTAACCGAATGCATTCATACCGAAGGCCCAGCCAAACTGCGTTTCAGTTAATCCGAAGATTTCCATAAACACAAAAGGAGACCCTGCAATGTAAGCGAACATACCAGCCTGTGCCGTACTGGTAGCAAAGGCATAAGTCACAAAAACAGGATTTTTAAGTACTCCCATAAATTCGTTCAAAACACTTTTCGGCTTAAGCGATATGGTTTTGTCCGGCCCTTTACTTTCGGGCAGCAGGAAAACGATCAGGAGCATTACTGCCACGCCTATGGCCGCCAATACAGCAAAAATATAGCGCCAGCCTAAGTGCGCTGTTACAAACCCACCAATAGTTGGTGCCACGATAGGCGCTACACCCATCACCAGCATCAACATCGAGAAAGCCTTTGGTATATCCTTAACCGGGAACACATCGCGCACTACTGCCCTACTGGCTACCATACCCACGCAACCTCCCAGGGCCAGCAGCAGGCGCAGCGCTATCAGCCACTCTACAGTAGGTACAAAGGCACAACCTACGGCTGCTACTATAAACAGACTTAAGCCTATCAGCAACGGCTTTTTGCGTCCAAACCTGTCTACTAAAGGCCCATATATAAGCTGCCCTACTGATATACCGACAAAGTAACTCGTAAGCGACAGCGCCACATGCGAAATATCGGTGCGCAGATCTTTGGCAATAGCCGGGAAACCTGGCAGGTACATGTCGATGGCAAACGGCCCTAAGGCTGCCAAAGCGCCAAGTATAAATATGATTATATTCTGTTGTCTCTTATCCATTTGTGTTCAGCCTTGTTGAGGCTATAAAAAAGAAAAGCAGACCATGGTATCCCCGGCCTGCAGCTGTGTGCTTTAGATTAATTTATTTAGCTTCAGCTACCATTACATGCTTGTAGCAACATATTCCCGGCACCCAGCTTAGGGAGGAAGGCCTTGTGCGCAACCCTTGGTTTTGCGCCTGCTCTGTTTGTAGCTACTCTCATGTGGTACTTTACTATTGACCTAAATACCGTTTACTGTTTCTGCAGCAGATGGTTTAGGTGCTGCAAATATAACAATGTATCTACATTAAATGTTTAACCATCAGTAAATTTATGTTTTGGTCAGTTAAGCCAGTTCCAACTTCATCACATACATGCCACGGTACTCTTCCTTCATGGCTTCAAAGTTGAGGGTATAGGTGCCGCACTTTTCAAACCCGTTCTGCTCATAAAAAGCCACCGATTTGCTGCTGTCCATGGCTTTTAGCCAGATAACTTTCTTGCCCAGGTCTTGTGCATACTTCTTTGTAAAGGTCATCGCTTCGCGGCCAATGCCCTTGCCCGATGCCGTTTTAACCAGGTAAATACGCTCCAGCTCCAGCGCCTCCTGTGCCGTATAGCCTTCTATTTCAGCATTGATGTTCAGTTTGAGAAACCCCACCAGCTCCTCCTGCTCATAGATGAGAAAGAAAGCGGTATTTTCGTCCTCAAGCTCTTTCTTTAGGGCATCCTCGCTAAAGCATCTGTTTATATACCACATGCCGCCATCGTACCACAAGTATAAATAATGGTCGCCGTACGAGTTGATGGCGATATCCTGTAAGGTATGCAGGTCTGTGGTGGTGCAGGGCGTAATGTTGATAGCAGGCATGGGGAAAGTATGAACGTTTGTAAATTGTAGTACAGCTTTACGGGAAGCCATACTTTGAAGGTGCAATGAATGCTAATTTGAGGCTGCAAGTTATGCAATTCTCCTGACTCTTGGCAGCGCTAAATCGGGTTTGCTCCTGAGGTTTCACTATTGCGTAACACTCTATCTAATAGCCTTTTATAAAAACAACCAGCTATCTATTACACCTTATAACTTAAACCACAACACGTTGCGCGTCGTACAATGGCCGTACAATATTTATTAAACTCAAAAGCTATGAAAACTTTAAAAGGATTTATATACATACTTCTAAGTGTATTTTTACTAGGCAGTTGCGCTGGCACAGACAGTTGGAGCAGTAAGAAAAAAGGCGCTGTAATTGGTGGTGCAGCTGGTGCGGCAACAGGTGCCGCTGTAGGTGGCACTACCGGAGCCGTAGTTGGTGGCGCAGCAGGTGCCGTGGGTGGCGGTGCCATTGGTCGCAAAAAAGACAAAAAGAAAAACAAGAAGCGAAACGAGAAGTATGAAAACAAGCAACTGAACGATAACCGGTAACTATAAACCTTGATAGATTATCTATAGAAGAGCATGCTCCTTGTTTAGTTTTATAAAAAATTGCTCGCCAGGCTTTGCTGTATGCACAGCTCCTGTAAGGTTAAAGTCCAACATAAAAAAAGTCCTGCTGGCTTAATACCGGCAGGATTTTTTTTATACTTTGTTAATTAGGATTTTAGCTTGCCTGATGCGTTCTGTTACGGTTACCATTGCTACGGCTGCCGCCTGTACGCTGGCCGCCGCCATTATTGCCTCTGCTCTGCCCTCCAGCATTGCCACTACCAGAAGGTTTGTTGCCCCAGCGGCTTCTGCCACCGTTGCCACCTTTTTGCTTCTGTTGTTTTACAGTACTGGCCGCCTCAGCAAAATCTTTGGCCGTCATCGGGTACGGGTGGTTATCTACCACGGGCACCGACTTAGAGATCAGCTTTTGTATACCTACCAGGTAAGCAGTTTCTTCGGCATCGCAAAACGATAAGGCTACGCCACTTGCCCCTGCACGACCGGTACGGCCAATGCGGTGCACGTACGTTTCAGGCTCGTTCGGCAATTCGTAGTTTATCACGTGGCTCAGGTCATCAACGTCAATACCGCGTGCGGCAATATCGGTAGCTACGAGTACACGTGTCTGGCTCTTTTTAAAGTTATCTAAAGCACGCACTCTTGCATTCTGAGATTTGTTGCCATGGATTGCCTCTGCCTGTACTCCGGCTTTGGTCATGTCTTTGGCTACTCTGTCGGCACCGTGTTTTGTGCGGGTAAATACCAAGGCTCTGTCTATCTCACCGTCTTTCAACAGGTGTATCAGCAGGTTCTTCTTATCTGATTTCTTTACATAGTATACCTTCTGCTGAATGGTGTTGGCCGTAGATGATACCGGCGTTACTTCCACCTTGGCAGGATCTACCAGAATAGTATCAGCCAGTTTCATGATTTCAGGCGCCATGGTAGCAGAGAAGAACAGCGACTGCTTTTTCTCCGGTAATACCTTCAGCACCTTTTTCACGTCATGCACAAAACCCATGTCCAGCATGCGGTCTGCCTCATCAAGTACAAACAGTTGCAGGTGGCTTAGGCTAATAAATTTCTGTGCCATCAAATCCAGCATACGGCCTGGCGTTGCCACCAGAATATCCACACCGGCTCTAAGGGCATCGGTTTGCGGGCGTTGCGGCACACCACCAAATATAACAGTATGCTTCAGGCCTGTGTTCTTGCCGTAGGCTCTCATGCTTTCCCCGATCTGGATAGCCAGCTCGCGTGTTGGTGTAAGTATAAGCGCCCTTATTTTCTTTGGTCCGTTCTGAGGCTGCGCGTGCAGCAACTGCAGAATAGGAATAGAGAAAGCCGCTGTTTTACCAGTACCTGTCTGTGCGCATCCTAAGATGTCGCGCTGCTGCAGTATGTAAGGGATGGCTTGTGCCTGAATGGGAGTTGGTGTTGTGTATCCTTCTGTTTTAAGAGCTTTTAGGATTGGCTCAATCAGGTTTAAATTCTCGAATGTCATTAAATGATGTTTCAGTACAAAAGGCTGGGCACGGCAAATTCCGGCACAGCGTAAGCTTTGATGAACAAGCTCTTTTCAACTGAAAATTTAGCAACAATCGTGCTCCTTGCTCATCCTGTCTCTACTTAACCTAATAAAGTAAATTAAGGTTCTATTTTAGCAGGTAGAGATATTAATTGTGGCACAAAGGTAAAGGTAAGTATGCTCAGTTCCTATAGTTAGTTTTTAGCATGTGCCAGCTCTCAAACCAAGTATAGCACCCCATAAAAAAAAACAGGAACAAGCTGTATAACCTGTTCCTGTGAATTTCTTTGTTTCCGGCCTTAGCCTATAGCCTCGTTTAAGCTGGGCAGTTTACCGAAGCGGCGCAGCGTGGCAATGTGAGAGCGAACAGCCTGCCAGAAGGTTTTATTCTCCATGTAAGGTATACCATATTCTTCGGCAGTAGCTTTTACGATATGTGCTATGGCCGGGTAATGCACATGGCAGATACGCGGGAAAAGGTGGTGCTCGATCTGGAAGTTTAACCCGCCTACATACCAGTTGATAAATTTGTTATCGCGGGCAAAATTTACGGTGGTGTTCATCTGGTGTATGGCCCAGTCGTTTTCTATGTTACCGTTTTCGTCGGGGCGCGGGTGCGAGGTACCCTCTACTGTATGCGCCAGCTGGAAAACAACCGTAAGTATAATGCCTGCCACAAAGTGCATCAGCAAGAAGCCTAACAACACGTGCAGGAACGGAATACCGAAAAGTAAAGTAGGCATCACCAGAAACACAAGGAAGTACAACAGTTTCATGGTTATCACCTTAAGCAAGAACTTCTTGTTCTCGGCATCTGAGTTTGAGTTAACGCCATTTTTGATGAACAGGAAATACTGCACAAAGTCTTTGGCTACTACCCAGTAAAGTGTAAGTAAACCGTAAAACAGGAACGCATAAATCCATTGTATCTTGTGGTAAAACTTCACGTTAGTATGCGGCGAAAAGCGCAGCACCAATCTATCCTGAATGTCTTCGTCCAGGTCGATAACGTTGGTGTAAGTATGGTGCAGTATGTTATGCTGAAGTTTCCAGTTAAAGGCCGAGCCGCCAACAAGGTTCAACGTATGGCCCATCCAGAAATTAACATGCTTGTTTTTAGAGTAAGCTCCGTGGTTGGCATCGTGCATAATACTCATGCCTATACCAGCCACACCCAACCCCATCAAAAACCACAAAAGTAGACTTACAGGCAATGATGGCTGGAAGGCCAGCAGGTATATAAACGGAAGTACGTAGCACGATAACAGCACCACGCTTTTCACTATCATTTCTGAGTTGGCGTTTTTCGAGAGGTTGTTTTCTTCAAAGTAATTATCAACGCGTTTGCGCAGCGTGGCAAAGAACAGGTTTCTGTCTTTTGAGACAAATTTAATTTTGCTTTTCTTATTCATAGGAGTTGTTACCAGAGGATGTTTAATAGATGCCTAAACTGATTACAAAACCTTAAACTATTGGAGAAGATCGTCGGCGAGTCATTCATATAAGCCTACAATGTAAGTATAAGTTCCGATTAAAATAGCATGGAAACCTTAAACCCCAAGATAAAAACGGAATCTTAACAATGCAACCTCTAGTACTGCCAATAATAAATTTCTCCGGATCCTTTATGTATGCCAAAGCGTAAAAGGCAGGTTACAATTACCTGCCTTTTACGCTTTTGATTCACCTTAAGTATTACCGTTGCCCGGCTTTTAGTATTTGCATAGATAGCGGATTAAAGGCCGCATCTGTTACCTCCACCTCCTCACTACCCATGGCATAGTTCAGCTTTACCCAACCTGTATGGTAGCCGCCATTTTTCTCTAGCCTTACCCCTATATAAAGCGGCGCCTTATCTGAAAGCGGTCCCTCATAAAATGTGTGGGTGGCATCCGGCTTACGCAGGTCAAGCAGAAACCCGGTTCCTCTTACCCATTTCAGATTATTTATCTGATCTTCCTGCACCACATCATTTGCTTTCAGGGCTGCACTCCAGTTTCCAATCGCTATTTCATCGTTCATATTCAGGAGCACCTGGTTGTGCGCCAGCGGCCTTATGTAAAACAGGTTGTGCGCCCCATAAGAGTCAGAAACCAGCACATTCCCGAAAGAAAAATCATCCTGGCCATCATTGTTTATATCTACCCTGATCGGTAAAGTATACTTAAACGTAGCCTTGATTTCTTTGTGTACAATGGCAACTGGTTCTACTGCTTCGCTTTCATCTTTATCGCAGGAGGTAAAGGCCAGCGCCAGAAACGCCAGCAGAAATAGTTTTTTCATAGGTATAGGTTATAGGTATAATTGGATTGGACAAATTGCTATACTTCCAAAACAGTATTCAAGCCAAAGACCTGGAAGTATAGGTACACGTTGCGTGCGGTTGCCTGCAAAGTATGAACAGGCTTAAATATACTTTCCGGCTGTCGTGCTAAGTTTAATTTTATTACGCCTGGTCCCGTTAAAGACTTCCTCCATCTTCAGCACCTCATGCGCCTTTTTACTTACCCAAAATGTAGCGTGGCTGGTAGAGCTGTAATCGATGCGCAGTAGCCAGCAGTCGGTGGTGGCATTATTAACAGTAAGCAGTTTTTCGGAGCCTACAACTTTATAAGCGTAATACTGCGGACCGGTTGTGCTGCCCGGGTGGTAGAAATTGATCAGGAAAACGGTGTTGGCTTTTAGAGGCAGGCTTTCAAAAAACTCCATGTCCAGCTCCCAGTCAAACGTAGGCTCCGGCGATGGCATGGCAAAGCCTTTAAAACCATTGCTTTTGACAGAGTCGGCACCTACAATACGGCCTTTCTCAAAGTTAAAGGCCGCTGTTCCGCGTGCCGAGGTGCTGGTCTGGTAAATGGGTGTGAAGTCTTTTTCGCAAACGGTAAGTATGGTTCTGTTGGAAAGCGTATCGGCTCCGATCCAGTTTTGGCGCACCACCATCCGCTCTTTGCCCTGGTAGTTCTCAAAGCTAACATTGCGGTTCCAAAGCGACTGCCTTAGCACGTTTGGGGCTTGTGGTGTTTGTATGGTAACCAAATACTGGCGTGTGCCAGCCTTTACTTGCTTTATGCGAATGCCTTTGGTTGATACACGTACGGTATCGGTTTGGGCGTAAGAGAATGTGCATAGCAGCACAGCCAGCAGAAGCAGGAATAATTTTTTCATAGTGGTAGGTTTTGGTTTGCGCATCAGGCCGTTTAGCAGCCTGATTTTAGTGCAAAGAAAAAACAAACGCAGCTCTAATGCACCACAAAGCAAAAGGGGCTGGCCGAATTTTCGACCAACCCCTTTATATTCTTGCTTAATACTCTTGCGAGCCGGATTAATTACAAGTGAATTACCTCGTCGTAAGCAGCAGCAGCAGCCTCCATAATAGCCTCGCTCATGGTTGGGTGCGGGTGTACCGACTTAATGATCTCATGGCCAGTAGTCTCCAGCTTACGGGCAACTACTACCTCAGCGATCATCTCCGTTACGTTAGCACCGATCATGTGCGCGCCCAGGAACTCGCCATACTTGGCATCAAAAATAACTTTTACAAAACCGTCTTTCGCGCCAGCTGCACTTGCCTTACCGGATGCAGAGAACGGGAATTTGCCAACTTTGATATCCAGGCCTTGCTCACGCGCAGCTTTCTCAGTTAATCCAACCGAAGCAATCTCCGGAGAGCAATACGTACAGCCAGGTATGTTGCCGTAGTTTAATGGCTCTGGGCTATGGCCAGCTATTTTCTCTACGCAGATAATACCCTCTGCAGAAGCAACGTGTGCCAATGCCGGACCAGGTACAATATCGCCGATCGCATAAATGCCATCTACATTTGTTTTGTAGAACTCATCAACCACAACACGGCTTCTGTCTACACTAATGCCAAGCTCCTCTAAGCCGATGTTCTCCAGGTTTGTCTGGATACCAACCGCAGAAAGTACAACCTCTGCCTCTAAAGTCTGCTCGCCTTTGGCAGTTTTAACTTTTACCTTGCAGATGTCGCCGCTTGTATCCACAGCCTCTACCGAAGAATCCGTCATGATATCGATGCCAGACTTACGGAATGACTTAGACAACTGACGTGACACTTCTTCGTCCTCAACAGGAACAATGTTCGGCATGTACTCCACAATGGTTACCTTAGTGCCCATCGCGTTGTAGAAGTATGCAAACTCCACACCGATAGCACCAGACCCTACCACTACCATAGACTCAGGCTTTTTATCCAAAGCCATTGCCTGGCGGTAACCGATGATCTTTTTGCCATCGATCGGCAGGTTAGGAAGCTCGCGTGAACGCGCGCCGGTTGCAATGATAATGTTTGTAGCCTCTACTGTATCTTTTTTGCCGTCAGCGTCGGTAACTTCAATTTTACCTTTGCCAACGATTTTACCAGTACCCATAATCGCATCGATCTTGTTCTTGCGGAACAGGAACTGGATGCCTTTGCTCATGCCGTCTGCCACACCGCGGCTACGCTTCACAACAGCGTTAAAATCTACAGAAGCATCTCCTATAGTAATTCCGTAGTCAGCGGCATGGTTGATATATTCGAACACGTTTGCGCTCTTCAGCAATGCTTTTGTCGGGATACAACCCCAGTTCAGGCAGATGCCACCAAGCGACTCACGCTCGATAACGCCCACTTTCATACCCAGTTGCGACGCACGAATTGCAGCCACATAACCGCCTGGGCCACTACCAAGCACTACTAAATCGTATTTTGATGCCATAGTCTCTTATTTAAAGTTGATGAGCAAAATTAACGGATAATCCCAACTTCACAAAACGGCTAAGAGCCATACTTGTTTATAGTACAATGCAAAGAGGATAATTGTATGATGCAGCGAAAAAAGCATAAAATACAGAAATAGCTTTCAAGATTGTGCCCAAGTGCTGTACTTTGCATTTTTGCAGTAAACATCAGCCCTCTTGCATGACAAAAATTCTACCGCTCATACTTCTTATACTTGTCTCTTTTTCAGCGCTGGCACAAAAGTCGGCGAAAGATTATTTTATCAGCGGCAACGATAAGTTTAAAGCCGGCAAGTATGCCGAAGCAATCAAAGACTATAACGAGGTATTGAAGCAGGAGCCAAAACACGCGCCTACATTAACCAATCGTGGTGTGGCCAAAGACAGGCTGCACAACTACCGCGAAGCTATCGAAGACTTCACTAAAGCTATTGCCATTGACCCAAAGTATACCGAGGCATACCTTAGCCGTGGCCTCGCCAAGTATAACCTGAAAGACTACCGCAGCGCCTTACTTGACTATAACAAAGGAATTGATCTGGACCCAAAGGACTACAAAGCTTACAATAACCGCGGCCTTGTGCGCTATGGCCTGAGAGATTTCAGCGGCGCCATCGCAGATTATACTACAGCCATCGCACTTGACCCGAAGTATGAGCAAGCCTACTACAACCGTGGTGCGCCCAAGTATAACCTCGGCGACAAAGCTGGCGCCTGCTCCGACTGGTCCAAAGCCAAATCGCTTGGCTTAAAAGAAGCCGACCTGTATCTGAAGAAGTACTGCCAATAGAGTACCCCTGGGGTTAAAGAGTTTAAAGGTTGGAAAGTTAATTTATACTTTCTAACCTTTTTTGCTTTAGAAATCCGGGTCAAACCACCCCTATCCTCTCCTTAGCTAAGGCGGGGAATATCTCCTACTGATTCAACTGTCATTACCACAATACCAGCCTGCTCTATTTTATCATCCTGAAAGTAACTTGGAAGAAGTGAGCTTATACTTTAACTAGCGTAAGGTCAGAGTTCCCTGCCTTGGCTAGGGAGAGGCCAGGGGTGGTTTGACCCGGTACTACAGGAAACCCTGTTCTTTAATTGAACTGACTACCTAAACGTATAAAACAGAAGAGGCGCTTTATCAGCGCCTCTTGCAAAGTATAAATCTTAGTAAATTTTATGCATCAGTAGGTTCTTTAGCTCTATCTGCAGCAAGCAAAGGCTGCTTCACGTCATTCATGTCAATAGCTTCCATCCTGCGTACCGTCTCTTCCTTTAAAGCAGTAAACGATTCCATATTCTTTTTCCTGATCGGGTCTGCAGTAGGTAATTTTACACGGAGCGCATCTACCTGTTTGCCATTTTTCCAGAAGCGGTAGCAAAGATGCGGGCCAGTGGCAAGGCCGGTGCTGCCTACATAGCCAATAGTTTGCCCTTGTTTTACACGCGCACCTGCTCTTATGCCTTTTGCAAACTTAGACATGTGCAGGTATTGGGTAGTATAGGTTTTGTTATGCTGGATTTTAACGTAGTAACCATTTCCGCTGGTATACCGAGCCTCTAACACCTTTCCGTCTCCTACCGTACGGATCGGGGTGCCACGTGGTGCGGCAAAATCTGTACCCAGGTGTGCCTTGTAGCGTTTCTGCACCGGATGAAAACGTTTCATGGAAAAACGGGAACTGATGCGGCTATACTCCAATGGTTCTTTCAGGAAAGCTCTTTTCAAGCTCTGCCCCTTCTCGTCGTAGTAGCCCATGCCGTTGCCCTGATCGTAACCAATGGCGTACACTTCCTGCCCATTGTGCTCAAATACAGCAGACTTTAGTTCTCCGTAGCCAATGGTAGTGCCGTTAACTACTTTTTCATCATAGATGAGCTTGAACTTATCGCCGGGCTGCAGGTGGCTCAGGTTCAGGCGCCAGGCATAGATGTCGGCAAACTTGTTAACTAACTGTGCCGATCCTCCGGCTGCAACCATATCCTCGAACAAAGAGCTTTTGATTTCGCCGGCAAGTGTGCGTTCTACTACTTCTATCTCGCGCTTGATGTGCGTTACCTCTGTTTCGCCGCGCAGGTCATAAATCACATACTCTACCGGGTTGGGCTCATAAATAAAGTAGCGTGCTGTTTGGGCAGAGTCTAAAGCATGAAGTATAGTATAGCTGCTTTTGGCTGCAATGCGGCGTACGCTGTAAACAGCTTTTGCTTTTTGTGCAAGGTTATATACTTGTGTTGGGGAAATGTTATACTTCGCTAGTATTTCGGATAGGTTTTCACCGCGCTTTACTTCATCTTCTATTATACCCAATGTATCCGTAGGGATTCCATAGACTATCGGGGCAGGTTTTTTCTCTGTTTTACTTGCGTTCAGCTTAGGTTTGGACTCGTTTTGGCGGGCCATGGCCTGGTCTGTACTGGGGGTAAGCAAGCGCGCCGCAATAATGCAAAATAAAAGCGCTAAAGCTAGTAGGGTGGCAAGCCCTTTACTACGTTTAAACATCACTAAAAAATACCTTTGGTTGGAAAATCGACACGAAAATATGCTTTAACCGATAGAAATAAAAATGAAAACGCACACAATAATCAGATTATAAATATGTTACAATAGTTTTAACTTTAGTCAACATAGCACTTCAACAACTCTCGGCAGCTGTTATACTTCTATCATAGCTTCAGCATATTTTAAACAAACACTTATAAACCAGTTATTTGGAAGCCGCTTTCAAGTACTATCGTAAAGCGCTTTCGCAATAAACATTTCTTTTTATAACTTTGGCCTCTATGAAAGCATTAGAAGGAAAAGTAGCTCTGGTTACTGGAGCATCAAAAGGAATAGGCCGAGCCATTGCAGAGAAATTTGTAGAGGCTGGTGCCCAGGTAGCGTTTACCTACCTATCAAGTGTAGAAAAAGGACAGGCCCTTGAGCAGGAATTGTCTGCTAACGGCGGTGTGGCAAAAGGCTACCGTTCTGATGCCTCTAACACGGCGCAGGCAGAGCAGTTGGTAGAGGATGTGGTAAAAGAGTTCGGCAAGATCGACATCGTGGTAAACAACGCCGGCATTACCCGCGACGGCCTGCTGATGCGCATGAACGAGGAGCAATGGGATGCGGTGATCAACACCAACCTGAAATCTGTATTTAACGTGACCAAGGCAGCCACCAAGCACATGATGCGCGCTAAAGTAGGCTCTGTTATCAACATTACTTCTGTAGTGGGCATAAAAGGCAACGCCGGGCAGGCGAACTATGCGGCTTCTAAGGCTGGTATCATTGGATTCACAAAATCTGTGGCGCTGGAGCTGGGCTCGCGCAACATTCGTTGCAACGCTATTGCCCCTGGCTTTATCGAAACCGAAATGACTGGCGAGCTTGACCAGAAAGTAGTGGACGAGTGGAGAAAAGCGATTCCGTTGAAGCGTGGCGGTTCACCAGAGGACGTGGCCAAAGCAGCTGTGTTCCTGGCATCCGACGAGTCGGCTTACATTACCGGCCAGACCTTGCAGGTAGACGGCGGTATGTTAACATAATAAGGATCTTCCGATTCTGAATCTATCAACTTACCAATTCGGAATTCATCATCTAAAAGGCCAATGCTGTAGCAGTTTATGTTAGCAGCATTGGCCTTTTTGTTTTATATTTATACTTGCCGTTCATTACCTAACCCTTATAAAGCTTAAAATATGAAAACAGAAATTTTAGCTTACAAGCCAGCTTTTAAATCCTTCTTGTTATACTTTGCTTTGATGTTTGGGCTGTTCTCTGTTTTAACTGTTGGCTTTTACCTGCTGCTTGAAAACGACAAGGCATTTACCGAGTATCTAAGCTCATTTCTGTATTTCTACTTTTTTATTCCGGTATTCAATGCTGCCGCCTTTGCCTTTTCTACCCGCAAACATGACTTCATCATTTCAGAGATAAATGATACGGCTCATGTAGCAAACTGGGCTGTGGAGCTGCTGCAGCAGAAGGGCATGCGCATAAAATCTGCAGCGGGCAATAGTACTGTTCTGGAGTCCGGGAAAAAAATTTTCAGGGCATTTGATAATTGGTTCGGAGCGGAATTGATTACGATTAGTGCAACTGAAAACGAGGTGATAGCAACAGGAAACTTTAGGTACATCGATATTTTAGACACAAAACTCAAATTCGGTAAAGTAGACTTCAAAAACCAGTCTTCTAGGTGAATAGAGTAGTAATCATACTATTATAAGGCCAATGCCCTTCCGTATTCGTTAGCCGCAATGGCCTTTTTGTTTTATATTTATTCTCAGTTGCTCTATATGCTAACCTGCTAAAACGAACATATGAAAACCCACACGTACGCGCATTCCCCTAAATTCAGCGTATTCCTGAAGTTCTGGCTCTTGATACTGCTTTTAATGCTGCTGTTGGTCGCAGCATTTTACCTGCTTTTTAACCAGGGAGAGCCGCTAAAGGACCATATACGATCTTCTGGACCCATCCTTTTTATTTTACCGCTGATAAATGGGGTGATAGGTGCATACAATGGCCGTAAACATACGTTTACAATTACAGAGGTTGCTGATACGGCACACGTTGCTGGCTGGGCAGTAGATTTATTGCAGAAGAACGGCATGCGCATCAAAAATACGCAGCAAACCATTACAGTACTGGAGCCAACAAGCAGTTTCCTAAGGTGGTTTGGTAACCGGTTTGGTACAGAGCAAGCAATCGTAAACTATACTGAAAACGCAGTTACTGTTTCCGGTAATTTTAAATACATCGATATTGTGGATACAAAAATTAAATTCGGCCGTGTAGCTTTTCAGAATCAGCCGTACAACCACTCATAATGCAGCATTTATAAACTATACTTTGAACTCGTTTCGCCTCATAACCACATACTCACCCTGGCTTATACTTGCCTGCCTGGCCGTAGGCCTGCTCTACGCCTGGTTACTATACAGCAAGCGTACACCGTGGCCTAAAAGTATAAACTATGCATTGGCTGCGCTGCGCTTTGTAGTAGTAAGTTTTATTTGTTTTCTGCTACTCGGCCCGCTGGTGCGTTATGTTTCTAACACCACCCAAGAGCCTACCATCGTTTTTGCCCTGGACAATTCGCAGTCCGTAAAGCTGTTCTCGGATTCGGTGCAGCTGCAGCAGGCAGAGCAAGGGCTACAAGGTATACTTGCCAAGTTGCAGGATGCCGGCTATAAAACAGAAGTGAGAACGCTTGCCAATAATACGCAGCAAAGTATAAATAACCTGGCTTATACTTCCGAAACAACCAACCTGAGCCAGTTGCTGGCCGATGTGCAGAACGAGTACACCGAGCAGAACCTGGCAGGCGTGGTATTGCTGTCTGATGGTATTGTAAACCAGGGCATGTCGCCGACCTACAGCAACTACGGCTATACTTTATACCCTGTGGCGGTGGGTGATACCATTCCTAAAAAAGATGTGCTGGTTGCATCGTTGCGCTACAATAAGGTAAACTATAGCGGAAACCGTTTTCCGTTGGAGGTGGAGCTGCAACAGGAGGGCTTTGGTGGAAAGTCTGCAAATGTTATACTTAAGGAGAACGGTAAGGCCATCGCCAGCAAAACCGTAACTCTGCGGCCAAACCAACCGGTGCAGCAGGTGCCCTTCCAGGTGCTGGCATCTGGCTTGGGCAAGCGCCATTATGTAATAGAAGTACAGCCGCTGCAAGGCGAGTTTACCACACTCAACAACACCAAGCACGCTTACATTGATGTAGTAAAAGGCAAGATAAAAATTCTTGTTGCCGCAGCTGCCCCGCATCCTGATATTAAGGCAATCCGTGCTGCCATAGAGTCGAATGAGAACTACGAAACGGAGCTGTACATACCCGGCCTTACACAGCTAAAGCAGCAGGATTATGATGTGGCGGTGCTGCACCAACTACCGGGCCGGGTACCGGGCGGAGAGGCTGCCCTTAACCTGGTGCGCCAAAAAGGCTTGCCTGCACTTTACATACTTGGCCCGCAAAGCGACCTGAACGACTACAACCGCCTGAACGTGGGCCTGAGCATCAGCAGCAACGGCCAAACCGACGAAGTAACACCTGTGGCAAATGCCAACTTTACCACATTTAAATTACCGGAGGCTGCCCCTGAGCGGCTGCTGCAGTACCCACCTGCCCGGGTGCCTTTTGGCGATGTGCGCGTAAACTCAAATACAGAAGTAGTGCTTTACCAGCAGGTTGGTCGCGTAAAAACAAATAAACCGATGCTGGCCGTGCAAACCTCCGGCGATAAACGCAACGCAACTTTACTTGCATCTGGTATCTGGCAATGGCGCATCACCGAAAACGCCAACAACGAGCAGCCTGAAGTATACGATAAGCTCATCACAAACCTGATCCAATTGCTGAGCGCACCACGCAACAAAAAGCGTTTGAACGTGTACCCGGTGCAAACAGAGTATACCAGCTCAGACGAGATTCGCTTTAACGCAGAGGCTTACAACGAAGCGCTTGAACCGATTTACGGCCAGAACATAACCTTAAGTATAAAAAGCGACGAAGGCGAAACCAAGCGTTTTAACTTTGCCAACGGCGAAAACCAGGTTGGAACAAACATCGGCACACTTGCTGGTGGCCGCTACACTTACACCGCTTCTGCCAAAATTAACGGGCAAATGCAACAGGATAAAGGCGAATTTGTAGTTGAAGAACTGCAGTTGGAAGCCCTCAACTCGGTAGCGGACCACAACCTGCTTTATCAACTGGCCAGCAACACCGGCTCTAAACTTTACTACCCGGCCCAGCTGCAGCAACTGGAGCAGGATATTCTAAATGCCAACCACAAAGCCAAAATTTATAGTTCCGAAGAGCTGAAAGACCTGGTTGATCTTAAATGGCTGTTTTTCCTGCTACTGGGTTTTGTATGCATCGAGTGGTTTATCAGGAAGTATAACGGCAGTTACTAAAAAACTTCAGGCATTCAGATTCTTTACCTGCAACCTTTGCAAGCAATTTAGGATCATAAGGTTATACTTCATCATCTGGTTATGAAAAATGTACTGTTTGCCCTGCTGCTGCTTTGCGCACTAACTTCCTGCTCTAAAGAGGATGATGCACTCAATCCAAAGCAAACTAGTTTTGCATCTGACCAATACCCTCAGAAATGGCAGCTTGTAAGTCAGTCTGGTAATATCGCTAACATGCCCCCCTTAACAGGCACTAACATGTCCTGGCAGGAGTTTTACATACTTAACGCAAACGGCAGCTTCACAAAAACAAGAGAGCTGCTTGGTGTAGCAACTTCAGCCTCCGGCACCTATAAAGTAGAAGTTGTATCCGGTGTAAATTACCTGTTGTTAACCTACGAGAACGACCACGAACTTATCGGCAACTGCACAGTAGAGCCAATCGAAAGACTGTCGTTTAAATCCGATCAAATACTGCTGAACGAATGGAACATTTGCGATGGACCAGGGTTAGCATACAAACGAGTTAAACTTGACAAAGAAGCTAACTAGGTTTGATAAGTTTTGCCGCTGTTGGTAGTGGCTGGCAGCAGCCGCACGCTTTGGTTTAAAATCTTTGCCTGCCCGTATTGGCAGTTGGGCAACAGGTTAGCACCATAGTTGCACTTTATTCCATTTAGCGGCGGCGCTCCTCAACAACTAAGCAATAGTATAAGTATATTTACAGAAAACAGCCGCTGCGTTTATACTTTGCAAAACTATGACCATTTCTGCCATCTCCCCTCCTACAATACTCGAAACCAAACGGCTTTACCTGCGCGAGTTAACCCCTGAAAAGTATAAGCAATTGTTTGAGCAGCTTTCTGAGGAAGACATAAAATCGTACCTGGGCATTAACGATGACGCAGAATACGAAGAGGCTGTGCAGCGTTATGAAAAAGGCCTGACCACGAACTACTACAACTTTAAAGGCTTTCATTTACTTGATAAGGAAACAAACCGGAATATTGGCCGCTGCGATTACCATACCTGGGTTACGAGCCACAAACGCGCTGAGATAGGGTATACGATAACCGATGAGGCATACAAAAACAAAGGTCTGATGACGGAAGCGCTTGCGGCTGTACTTGCCTATGGTTTTGAGCGCATGGAGCTTTACCGTGTGGAGGCCTTGGTTGCCACCTACAATGTAGCGTCGTTGCAGCTGGTTAGCAGGTTTGGGTTTAAGCGCGAAGGGCTTCTTCGCAACCACTACATGGTTGATGGCGTGCTGGAAGATTCGGTGATGCACTCGCTTCTGAAACCTGAGTTTGAAGAGTGGCAGCACTTACAGGCAAAGGCTTAACTTTACATTAAAAACACATTTGCATTGAAATACTATATACTTAACAAACCTTACGAGGTACTCACGCAGTTTACCGATGAAGCAGGCAGGGCAACGCTTAAAGACTACGTGCCTGTGCCAAATATTTACCCCGTTGGCCGCCTCGATTACGACAGCGAAGGCATGGTGCTTTTAACCGACGACAAAACGCTGCAGCACCGCCTCTCCGATCCGCAGTTTAAAATAGAGAAAACCTATTGGGTGCAGGTAGATGGCATACCAACTGATGAAGCGCTCACCAACCTGCGGTTAGGCGTGTTGATAAAAGGTACGAAGACAAGCCCTGCTAAAGTGCAACTGCTGGAGGAGGAACCAAACGTATGGGAACGCTCCACCCCTATCCGCTTCCGAAAAAACATTCCTACTTCCTGGATCGAAATCAAGATATCGCAGGGCATGAACCGCCAGGTGCGCCGTATGACAGCTGCCGTGGGCTACCCTACCCTCCGTTTGATACGCCCAGGTATAGGCCCGCTTACGCTTGGCAACCTACAACCCGGAGAATACCGCGAGCTAACCGCAGACGAGGTAACCCAACTGAAAGGGTTAGCAGCAAAGGCTACTAAGGTGATTGGAGGCAAAAAACCAGGCACTTTTGGAAGCAAAGGAAAAAGCAGCAATAAAAAGCCGGGAAGCAAAGGCGGTTTCCGGAAGCAGATAAATTAATTTATTTAAAGTGGCGATACGGCGTAAAGCAGCTGCATTGCCGCTTTTTTTATCGGTGAACTATACTTACCAATGGCACAAAATATAAATTGACTCTGATTACTTTAACGCGTTCAATTTATCATCCACAACTATGAAGACCATTACCAGCGCCCTACAAATACCTGTTGCCGAAGGCCTGCATCTTCGACAGGCTACACTTGCCGATGCGCCTGCCATCTTCAGCCTCATCGATAAGAACAGAAACTTTTTGGGCAAGTGGTTGCCATTTATAGCGCACAGCAAAAAAATAGCTGATACCGAAGCTTTTTTGAAGGCTGTAACGGCGGATGGCAATTTCTCAGACCTTGTTTTTGTGGTACTGTACCAGGGAGATGCCGTTGGTGTGATCGGCTATAAAGGCATCGATTTAATTAACCTGAAACTCGAAATCGGATATTGGTTAATCGAGAGCCAGCAGCAGAAAGGCATTATGGTGCGCAGTTGTGCGGCCCTGGTAAAGTATGCTTTTGAGCAGATGCAGATGAACCGGGTTCAGATAAAAGTTGGAGTTGGCAACACGCGCAGCAACAGCATCCCTAAAAAACTGAATTTTACTTTCGAGGGCCTGGAACGTGATGGCGAACTGCTCAGCAATGGCCAGTTCCACGACCTGGAAGTATACAGCCTGCTGCGCCGGGAGTGGGAAACAAAGTCTTGATCTGATGGATAATCATAACTGCTGCTTTTCGTTTCCGAGCAGAATAGACACAACCTGCATTTGCTCATGCTTGTCGGCGATGAGCTTAAGTATAGCCAGGAACGGGATAAACAGAATCATGCCAGACGCACCCCAAAGTATACCCCCGGCCACAATGGCAAGCAAAGTGAACAGCATGTTTACGCGCAGCCTGTAGCTTACCGCCCACGGAAAAATAAGGTTTGCCTCCAGGTACTGCACCACTCCGAACACAAGGATTACCCCAAGCGGATACCAGATGCTATCGTAGGTTACCCAGGCAACAGCCATTGGCAGTATAGCACCAATTGTAATGCCCACATAAGGTATAAACGTAAGCACCGATGCCACCACACCAAAAAAGATCGCATGCGGAATGCCCAGCACCAGCAAACCGACACTATTCATGACAGCCACCACCAGGTACACAATCGCCATGCCTTTTATAAAGTTGTAATAAGTGATGATTGTCTCCTGCAGTATCTGCCGTATTTTTTGCTGCTCGGTTTCCCGGAACAGCAGGAAAAGTGCTTTGGCAAGCTGCTCGCGGTAGTAAAGTATAAGCGCGATGTAAACAGGTATCAAAAGTAGCAGCACCATACTTACCGCAGAAGTATAGATTACCCCCTGCACTACTCCAAAAGCAGTAGAGGCCGCATCAGAGGCTATACCCTGCAACCATTCTTTCTGCCTGCCGGATTCTATGCTGTAATTGCTTTCGAGGTAGGAGCTGATGTTTTCCCAGATGGCTATCAGTTTCGCCTCCAGCCCGGGCCACTCGGCTGTAAAACTGATCATTTGCCTTATCAGCAGCCACGCAACTGCCCCAACCGCCCCCAACAGCAGCAGCAGGCAAGTGCCAATGGCAGCCCATCGCGGCAGCTTTTTACGCTCCAGCCACTTGCACACGGGGTAAAGTATAAAACTGATGAGAAGCGAAAAGCTTAACGGGATAAACAGGTTTCGCCCAAAGTACAGAAGTGCCGCTACCAGAACAACATAAAGTAGCAACTTTAGCCAATCAACTTTGGGTTGGGTATCCATAAAAAACAGGTATATTAGAGTTTTAAAATACGATACTGACGCCGCATTGGCAGCTACAGCTCAAACTACACAAAATCTGTTAATCTTATCTACTATGACTAAAGTTAAAATTACGGCCCTTGCGCTGGCTGCCCTATGTATGGGCGGCGTGGTGCAGGCACAAAAAGTGAAAGGTGTTACGGAGCCTGAAGTAACGCGCCTTATTAAAACGCTAAGTGACGACGATATGCAGGGCCGCGCCTCATTTACGGCCGGCGGCGATAAAGCCGCTGATTTTATAGCCAGCGAATTCGCTAAAACGAAGCTAAAGCCACTACCTGGAGAGGTTGATTTTAAGCAGACCTTTAAAGTATACCGTGTTACGCCGGCCACACTTAAAGTATCGCTGAACGGTGAAGAACTTGCCGCAGACAAAATAGTTGCCAGCACAAGCCACCAAAAACTTAACTGGCAAAACGGAGGTACTACACAGGTAGTAGCCATCTCTGAAACTGATGATTTTAGAGAAGCCTTCGGAAGAGTTGGCAAGATGGAGGCCGATGTGTTGGTCTTGATTCACCCGAAGCACAGCGCCATTTTCACGAATTACCAGCGTTACCTGCGCAGAGGCGCTGTTTTGAAGGATACGGGCAAAGGCCATAGCAGAGTTTTTGCCTTAACCGAGCTAAGTGCCCCTTCTGCCTACAATGTAACCGTAGAAAACAACATAGAAAACCTGCAGCTAACAAACGTAGGTGCCATGATTGAAGGCAAGCGCAAAAACGAATATGTTGTATTTTCTGGCCACTACGACCACATTGGTATACAGCGCCCACTAGACGGAGACAGTATAGCCAACGGTGCAGACGATGATGCCTCGGGCACAACAGCCATGATGATGCTGGCAAAGCACTTTAAAAAACAAGGCAAGCCGGAGCGCAGCATTTTATTTGTGGCCTTTGCAGCTGAGGAAATCGGGGGTTACGGCTCCAGACATTTTTCTGAGCAGCTTAACCCAGATGAGATCGTAGCCATGTATAACATCGAAATGGTAGGCAAGCCCTCTAAGTTCGGGCCAAACAGCGCCTACTTAACCGGCTTTGAGCGCTCTAACCTGGGCGAGCTGATGCAGAAAAGTTTAAAAGGCACCACCTACAGCATACACCCGGACCCATACCCGGAGCAAAACCTGTTTTACCGTTCCGATAATGCCACTTTGGCACGTTTAGGCGTTCCGGCACACACCATCTCTTCGGTGCAGATAGACCAGGATAAAACCTACCATACTGTAAACGATGAGTTTGAGATGCTCGACATGGCTCACATGACTAACATGATTAAAGCTATTGCGCTGGCATCTAAAAACGTGGTTAATGGGAAAGAAACTCCTACACGTGTAGATAAATCTCAGGTACAATAAATTTATAACCAGTTCAATTTAAGTATAGCTCCTAACAGGGGCTATACTTTTTTTTATACTTTAACATTTCTCTTACGTATAAGAAAAGTATAAAGTATAATGAAATTATTAATAGTATATATATTACTCCTCCTTTACTCAACCACAGTTATTTCTCAGGAACCCCGCTTTAGCTGGGGCGAAAAAATAAAGCGCAATTTTGGGCAGCTGGAGAACATGAAAATAGTAGGGGTTGATGAAGATGGCTTTTTCACTACTTACCAGGTAAACAAACAAATTACGCTAGAGCATTACAGCCCGCAAAACAGGCGTTTCTGGACTACCGCATTACTTCCCAAAACTCCCGATGGACACGATGCCGCCTTTGAGAGTGTCAAGATGATAAACGAGAATTTATTTATGTTCTCCAGCACCGCCTCGGAAGGCATAACCCGGGTGTATGTCCAGAAAATTCATCACAATGGCAACTACGAACCAACCATAGCTGTACTTGCACAAAGCCCGGAAGAGGGCAACATACTTTTAGCAACCTCAGCAAATGATGCGGCTCTGGCCATCTTAATAACGGGCCCCGAAAACCACTCCCTTACCTTACTCACCAACGAGTTGAGCAGACGCTGGAGAAGAAGTGTACCAGCTAAAGGCGATGTAGAGGACTTGCTGGTACAAAACGACGGCACTACCTACCTGCTCTTGCAAGCGCCGGCTGCAGCCCCGGCTACTACAGCTTACCATTTGTATAAATTCGAAAGGCAGACAGGCAACAGTAGCGAACTGGTTTTAGGGAATATAAACTACCGCCCTCTTAGAGCAAAGCTGGCTGCTACACCCGATGGCCATGTACTTGTTACCGGCTTTATGTCGCCGTCCAACTCTGTGGCAAGCCAAAACCCAGAACCTGTAGGTACTTTTTTATACCGCCTGGAAAAGCACAACCTCCAGAGTATGCTTACAAGTTACACACCATTCACTAAAAGCTTTACCACAGAGTATAAGCGTTTTAAACCTGACTTTGATAATAGCCAGCGCCTCCGTAACCTGCATTTAGACAAGGTAATCCAGGATAAGGATGGCAGTTTATACTTGTTAGGGGAAGTATGTATCACCGAAAACAGGGCGGGCACGCTTGTGTATCATAACAATGATATCATCATCACAAGGCTTCAACAGGATGGCTCCATGGCCTTTACCATTAGCATAAATAAATTGCAGAGCGGCATTAACAAACAGAACACCATCCGCTCCTACTTTTCTGCCATCGTGGATGATACGCTAAGGCTCCTTTACCTAAACTTTGAATACAATTTTAAGCCTGATGCTCACATTGCACTATCCGGCCATACATCAACTTTAAAAACGCCTGTTATAGTTAATGTGCATGCCAATGGCACTTATAAAGCCACGCCGCTATATCGCACCCTCACAGGCCGTGACTATGGTTTTTACCTCCGCCCAGGTTCTGCTTTTAAAGTAACTGATAAAAAGTATATTGTTATAGGCATGGGGCCGGAGTTTTACCGGTACGGGCAAATGTCGTTTTAACAACCGCGCCTGCTATACTACATTCGTAGCCTATAGTGCTGGTAGTATACTTATACTATACTTAAGTGGCTACTACAAAAGCAATTCCCTTTTCTGCAGGTTATTTAGTATCTTTGGTTAACGACTAATCAAATTCACCCTATCATGAATAAACGTACTTACCTAAGTATGGCCCTGGTGGCGGCGCTGGCTTTACCCTTAAGCAACGCATTAGCCCAGGACAAAAAAGATGACAAGAAATGGACTGTGGATGCTGCTCACAGCACCGAAAAAGAAGTAACCGTAACCACCGACGAAGGCACCTGGATGAGCCTGGACGTAAGTCCGGATGGCAAAGAGATTGTGTTCGATATGCTCGGCGATATCTACATTATGCCTATTTCAGGTGGCAAAGCCAAGTTGCTACGCACAGGCCGACCATACGAAGTCCAGCCACGTTTCAGCCCCGACGGTAAGTTCATTTCCTTTACCTCGGATGCAGGTGGCGGCGACAACATCTGGATCATGAAGCGTGATGGCTCTGATGCTACACAGGTAACAAAAGAGAACTTCAGATTATTGAATAACGCTGTCTGGACACCAGACGGCCAGTACCTAATCGCGCGCAAGCACTTTACCAACACCCGCTCGCTGGGTGCCGGCGAAATGTGGATGTACCATAGAACAGGTGGTGCAGGCGTGCAGCTGACCAAGCGTAAAAATGACCAGCAGGATGCCGGTGAGCCTTTTGTATCACCAGACGGTAAGTATGTTTACTACTCTGAAGACATGAGTGGCGGCTCTACGTTTGAGTACAACAAAGACCCGAACGGCCAGATCTATGTTATCCGCAGAGTAGACCGTAACACAGGAGAGATAGAAAATATAGTTACCGGTAATGGTGGCTCTGTACGCCCTACCATCTCTCGCGATGGGAAGCATATTGCGTTTGTACGCCGTGTACGTACCAAATCGGTGCTGTTTGTGCAGGACCTGAAAACCGGCGAGCAATGGCCGCTAACCGATAACCTGAGCAAAGACCAGCAGGAATCATGGGCAATCTTCGGGGTATACCCGTCTTTCTCCTGGACTCCAGACAATAAAAGCATTGTGTATTGGGCCAACGGTAAGATCAACAAGATTGATGTTGCCAACCAGAAAGTAACCAACATCCCTTTTGAAGCCACGGCTACGCATTACATTGCTGATGTGGTACGCCACGACTTCAGTAAGAACGGTGGTGTATCGCCGAAGGAGTTTACAGCCAAAGCAATCCGCCATGCTGTAACTTCCCCGGATGGTAAAATTTTAGTGTTTAACGCTGCCGGCCATATCTACAAAAAAGAACTGCCAAACGGTAAGCCAGAGCGCATTACAAAAGGTACTGATTTCGAGTTTTACCCAGCCTTCTCACCAGACGGAAAATCAATCGTTTACTCTACCTGGAACGACGATAACTATAGTGCTTTGATGAAGCTGGATATCCGTAAGAAGAACGCCAAGCCAACTAAACTTACATCTGAGAAAGGTTTCTATACCAATGCATCGTTCTCGCCGAACGGTAAGTTTATAGTTTACAACAAAGAAGGCGGCAACAACCACATGGGTTACGCACACGGCAACGAGCGTGGTATTTACTACATGACAGCCGAAGGCAAAAACCCGACATTCGTGCAGAAAAGCGGTTCTTCGCCACAGTTTAACGCAAACTCAGACCGTATTTTCTTTACAGGGTACGAAGGTGGCAAATCTGCCTTTAAATCTGTAGACCTGAACGGCAAAGAAGAGCAGACACATTATACTTCGAAGTATACCGACCAGTTCTACCCAAGCCCGGACAACAAATGGCTGGCCTTTGTAGAGCTGTTTAACGGCTTTGTAGTTCCGTTTACGGCCAACGGTTCTGGTATGGAGCTAAGCGCTGAAACCAAAGCTGTTCCGGTTGCACGCTTCACACGCGATGCAGGCACAAGCATCCATTGGTCAGGCGACAGCAAAAAAGTGAACTGGGTACTGGGCGACGAGTATTTCTCTAATGACATCAAGAACCGCTTCTCGTTTGTAGAAGGAGCTCCGGATAAACTTCCTGCGATTGATACTACCGGCACGAAGATCGGACTGGTGCTGAAAACGGATACACCAGAAGGTAAAGTAGCTTTCACGAACGCGCGCATCATTACTATGAAAGGCGATGAAGTGATTGAAGGCGGAACGATTGTGGTAGATGGCAACCGCATTGTAGCTGTTGGCAAAGGTGTAACTATACCGAAAGATGCGAAAGTGATTGACGCTGCCGGAAAAACGATTATGCCTGGTTTAGTGGATGTGCATGCACACTTGGGTACTTTCCGTAACGGTATGAGCCCACAGAAGCAATGGTCATACTATACCAACCTGGCTTACGGCGTAACTACTACCCACGACCCATCATCGACAACCGAAATGGTATTCAGCCAGTCGGAAGCCGTGAAAGCCGGTAAGATGATCGGGCCGCGTATTTACTCTACTGGTACGATCCTGTATGGTGCTGATGGCAATTTTAAAGCTGTGATAAATAGTCTGGACGATGCCCGTTCGCACCTGCGCCGCATTAAAGCGGTTGGCGGTTTCTCGGTGAAGAGCTATAACCAGCCACGTCGTGAGCAGCGCCAGCAGGTAATTCAGGCTGCCCGCGAACTGGATATGACGGTAGTGCCGGAAGGTGGTTCTACGTTCTTCCACAACATGAGCATGATCCTGGACGGTCACTCTGGTATTGAGCACAACATACCTGTTGCCCCACTTTACAAAGACGTGGTGGATGTATGGAAAGCTTCTGAAACAGGCTATACGCCTACCCTGATCGTGAACTATGGCGGTAACTCCGGAGAGTACTACTGGTACCAGAAAACCAACGCATGGGAAAAGGAGCGCCTGTTGAAATTCACACCTCGTTCTGTAATTGATGGCCGCTCTCGTCGCGTTACGCTAGTGCCTGACGAAGAATACCAGAATGGACACATCCTGACTTCAGAAGCAACTACAAAACTGGCTAAGTCGGGTGTAAAAGTAAACCTGGGTGCCCACGGACAGTTGCAAGGCTTAGGTGCCCATTGGGAACTATGGATGCTGCAGCAAGGCGGCATGACCAACCTGGAAGCCCTTCGCGCTGCAACGCTAAATGGTGCTGAGTACATTGGCATGGGCAAGGAGATCGGATCACTTGAAGCCGGTAAACTTGCCGACCTGATCGTGCTGGACCAGAACCCGCTGGAGAACATACAGAACACCGAGCATGTGAAGTATACGATGGTGAATGGTCGCCTGTACGATGCCGCAACTATGGCTGAGATCGGCAACTATAACAAGCAGCCGGGCAAGTTCTGGTGGGAAAACAGCCGCACCGCCACTGCCTTTGACTGGCACGAAGGTACCGATACCCGCTTTGAAGGTATCGCCGGTGAGCATTGCACTTGCCGCCACTAATTGATTGAAAGTATAAAGTACAAAAAAGCGGTTGCTCTATTGGGGCAGCCGCTTTTTTGTTTTAAGTGGCTATGGCGCGAGCGTGAACAATATGAAACAACTTACACTCAACTCCCAGAAGACAGATTGTCCCCTTGAGGGGACTACAGGGGTGTAATCGTGCACAGGAAATTTAAACTCATCAAAGTGCCCGCTGCTTATCTAAAACCCAAGTCTCTATCGTTCTCAAAACATTGTTCATATCCCTTTTTACTTCCTTATCATCAAACCTCAAAAACTGCACACCATACTGTTCCAATTCACTCTGGCGTCCAACATCATAGTTATAATTTTGATTATGGCTATCGCCATCAATCTCTATTGCTAACTGAAGCTCATGGGAGTAAAAGTCAACTATAAAATCCAGTATGGGTACCTGGCGGTGAAACTGATAGCCTAGAAGCTTTCTCTCCTTTATTTCCTTCCACAATAAGATCTCAGACAGCGTGCTGTTCTTTCTTAATTCACGTGCTTTCGCCTTTAAGTCTTCCCTGTATGGTATGATCCTGTTTTTTGCCAAGGTTAGCTACTTTTCGGATTAGTAAGTATGCTGGATATAGTTTGGGAACGATTACACCCCTGTAGTCCCCTCAAGGGGACAGTCTGCTATTGGGTTAGGTTCTCTTCATCCATTTATAGAACTTATACTCAACAATTATCAATAAACACTCAAAAACCTACTCCTTCACCGCAGCCAACACCCGCTTTATTAATTCATTCGGGTTGCCGTTATGCCAGCGCCAGACAATGACGATGTCATGTTCCGGGTCTACCCACACGGTGTTCTGACCGGCGCCTAAAGCTGCATAGCTGGTGGTGGGGGCATCGGGCTAGGCTTTACCTTCGGTGTTAAGCCACCACAGGTAGCCGTAGTCCGGGCCAACAGTACCACGAGACGTAGTAGCTTCCTTCACCCATTGCTCAGATATCAGCTGCTTATCTTTCCAGCGGCCGTTGCGCAGGAACAGGTAGCCAAATCGTGCTTCGTCGCGGGCACTTATCCAGAGGCCGCCGCCCCAACGGGTGCCGCCGCTTACCGATGGCATTTGCTTTCCGTTTATCTCCACTATAGAATTGCGGTAAGGTACCCACCTCCATGTTTCAGAAGCATCGATCGGGTCCATTATTTCATCTTCCAACACTTCCGGCAAAGGTTTCTCCCATAAACGCAGCAACGACAAGGCAAAACGGTTAATGCGTACATCATTATACTCGTAAAAGCTGCCCGGTTCCTGTAACTCCCGTGGTTTGCGCTCTCCGCGGCCAAAAGCTTCTTTGCCTATAAAATCATACTTCTTACCCCACAGTTCACCTTCCCATTCGCTGGTCTGGCGCGAGTGGTGCTCCCAGGTTACTTTGCCGTTATGCTCCGAACTATAGCCACCATCTTTTATATACTTAGCCACAGGGTCGTTTATACTTTGTATCATCCCTCTATCTATAGTAAGGCCAAGTATAGTTGACAGAAAGCTTTTGGCCACACTATAGGTTGGATCTACGGCTTTGGTATCGCCCCACTCAGCTACGATGTAACCGTTTTTAAGTATGATGCCGTTAGTGTTGGCTCTTGTTGCAGGTAAGGGCCCAAGTGGCTCACCAAAGATCTCTTTTTTGGGTAGAAAAGTCTTTTTGTATCTGGGTTGTTTCCTGCGTTTTGGCCCATTCTACGGCCTGCTGTAAAAGCGTGGCATCTAAGCCAAGCTCTTCAGGGCTTTTCTTTTCCCAGTTGTCGCCTTTACCGGGGTAGTATACTTTGTTTTCAGGTGCCTGTGCTTGGGTAGCACCAGAGGTCTGCTGTACTTGCTGCTGACACGATAGCAAGCCAAGAGCAACTATCAGAGCCAGTATGGAGTTTTTAAACATTCTTATACTTGCTTTTATACTTTGTTAATCTACAAAATATGCGGCACTCGTTCTAACAGAAGTATAAAGCAGCACATCAGAAGGCATGGCATCATGCTTACCAGGAGAGGCAAATGCAGGCGGTTCTAACTTTCGTGATTCGAGACAAACTGGTGCGCGGGTTACTGCATGAAGAAGATTTGCGCCGCCTGCCAGAGCTGGAACTAGAGGAATAAGCACCTCCGGTTCCAGCTCTGACAGTTTACCAGCCACTACGACGGCCTCCAAGTATACCACCCAGCAAACTGCCAAGTCCGCCGGAACCCATGCTGCCGTAGCCGCGCCTGCCATTAAGGCCACCTAATATAGAGGCCATGGACCCCATGCCGGACCTGCGGGATCCGCCTCCCATCATACCGCCACCTCCCATCATGCCTCCTAATAAGCCGCCAAGCAAACCCCCACCGGCTAAGCCACCCATACCGCCCATCATACCACCTCTTCTTCTGCCACCGCGGCTCATCATACCGGCAATTACCAAAGGGGCCACAACACCAAGCATACCTTTTACCATGCCCGGAGAAATACCGGCATTCTTAAACATATCGCCAAAGCCGCTCTTGTTCAGAAACGAGTTTGATGTGGGGTCTTCGCCGTGCTTTTGTGCGTCTTCCGCTTTGTTCACGTAATCTTCCAGAATGCTGTACTGCTTCTCGTCTACCTGCAGGTAATTAGCAACATCTTTGATATACTTTTGCTCATCGGCTGTGTACTGGCCGTCTGCTTTGGCAAAGGCTATAATATCTGTTATAAACGGAAAGCGTAACTCACTTTTTTTAAGTACATCAAGGCACTTTTGCAGATTTATCTGTGAGGGATTTTTGGCAATAACAATAACTTCATCCTGTACATTTTCCGGCAGCTCAGCAGCTTCACTTAAAATTTGAAGGAACTGCAGCTCCTCTTCCGAGGCATGGCCATCAACAGAAGCAAATGCTGCCAGGGTAGCCAGATAGGCACCCTTTTCTTCGTTAGTATAATCTTTGAGTAAAACGGTTTCTTCTTGTTCCATAGCTTTTCAGTCTTGTGTAGATAACTAAACGGCAGCAAATGACTTAGGTTGATTTACGTATACAACTGATGCTTTAAATGAAAAAGAAAAGCCCGGCAGCTTGTACTACCGGGCTTTAAATTCAGACGACTTAAGCGTTTTATTTCATCGGGACTTCCATCAGAAGCAGCTCTGCATCAGCGCTGGCCTTTATCGAAAAACCAGCCACTTCTGATATTCCCATACCATCACGCTTGCTTAATTTTTTGCCATCTATTTCTACCTCGCCTTCCAGCACAAAAGCATATACACCATGCTCGGGATTGTGCAGTTTGTACTCTTCCGAAAAGCCCGGTTTTAAAGATCCTAGGGTAAACCAAGCATTCTGGTTTATCCAGATGGCATCATCATTCTTATCCGGCGATACCACCGTTTGCAGCTTGTTCTGGCGATCTTCCGGGTTAAAGGCTTTTTGGTCGTAGCGTGGCTTGATGTCGCGCTCTTTCGGAAAAACCCATATTTGCAGAAACTTTACCTCATCCGTTTTGGAGTGGTTATACTCAGAGTGCGTTAAACCGGTACCCGCCGACATAATCTGCACTTCGTTTGTTCGGATTGTCTTTTCGTTACCGGTACTGTCCTTATGAGCCAGTTCGCCAGCTAATGGTATAGAAACAATCTCCATGTTATCGTGGGGGTGCGCGCCAAAACCCATACCCGGTGCTACGGTATCATCGTTAAGCACGCGCAACAGGCCAAAGCCCATACGCGCTGGGTCATAGTAACTGGCAAAACTGAAACTGTGGTAAGAGTTTAGCCAGCCGTGGTTTGCATGGCCGCGTGTGTTTGCTTTATGAATCACTTTTTTGCTCATAGCTTCTATTATTTCTGTTCCCAATTACCGTTAAATACAATCTCGCTTAGTGGCTTACGCTCGCGCGGCGAAAGCTCTCTGGCTTTTAGCTGCTCTGGCAATTGCTCCGGATCCCCTACATAACCTACAGCACCCATCGCTACAGGCCCGAAGTCTTCCGGAATGCCTAATACCTCGCGCGCCTTGATTGCATTAAAACCGCCCATCATATGCACATGCAAATCAAGCTCTGTGGCTTGCAATAAAAGGTTGGCAGTTGCCATCCCTACATCGTGCCACGCAAACGCGTTCGGGCTCCCGTTAAAGTCATACGCATTTTTAGCAACCGATACAAAAAGCACAGGTGCATTTTGTGCCCATACCTGGTTTGCCTCTACCAGGCAGCTTAACAGGCGATCATAGGCTTCTTTATCTTCTTTAGTGGCATAAATAAAGCGCCAGGGCTGTTCGTTCATGGCAGATGGGGCCCATCGAGCCGCCTCAAACAGCGACTCCAGTTGCTCCTGCTCTACCGGAGTATCAGCAAAAGCTCTTGGGCTCCAACGTTTCTCTATTAGGTTATGTACTGCTATTTTATTTTCTGTTGATGTCGGATTCATACTTTGAATATTTTTAATCTTTGCTTCTTTGAAGCACAAATTTAATGTACATACATTTAATGTACAAACACAACATCAACTTTGTTTCAGGAGTTCCTGAATTATACTAACGTAATAAGATTACAGCAGAAATCAATCTAAAAAAATGGGGACTAATAAGTCCCCTCCAAGATGCTTTTGGTTAAAAGTACGGTAAGTTTGCTAAAGGTAGCTCCTGCCGTGGAATTGCATTACTCGCATTTGTAAGTATAATGCGAACTTATACCCTTACCATCTTGATAGGATCTAGTAAAAGTTGCTAACTTCCCATCAGGCATTATTGTAAAATGGCCAGTATATGAACCACTCTGTTGCACATTACCATTTTTATCATTCTGAATTAGGTTTGAGATAAAGTATTTAAAGGGATACCCCACACCTATGATCGTCTTTTTGTATGCGTCATCGCCATTATAGGGAATCTGATGGTTGCTATAGCTTATAAATTCTTCTGCATACATTACCTCATTCGCATCTACAAGTTCAACTTTGGTCATTAAGCCATTAGTATAATGGAAATTACGATGAAAAGTTAACGGTGTGTTTGAATAATAATTGAACCTGCGTTCTTGTATGGGTAAATTTTCGCTATTGTAAGTATATAAGACCCTCTCTTGCAGGCGTTCCGGCGAGGAGCCTTTACTGAAAGTCTCGCTCTTTATCATATTGCCAGCAATATTGTAGTTATAGTTAGTATAATATTCTGTTGCTCCGCCCTCTGTAAATGTTAGTTCGCGCTGTTCTAACTTTCCGTTGCTGTTGTATTTAAAAGTATAGTATGCAGTATAGTCTTGGGCAAGAAATTCAGTCAAAGCTATTAGCCGCTTTTGCTCGTCATACTCAAACTTGCTAAGGCTGTTGTTTATTCCGCTGTTTATGTGCTCAGTCCTTATTTCTGTAACAATGCATTTAGCCCCTGCTCCAATTTCTTCAGGCTCGGGGGTATCCCTCTCTTTAGTACAGGCGCACATAATAACCAGCATGCTCAGCAGAAAGTAGTGTAAGGATCTCTTCATTTTAGTTGATAGCTTAATAAATACATAGATACCACAATACAAGTCCGAGTACAGCATTATATTAAAGTATAAAAGCGAATTGTCATTCTGGAAGAAACCTGGCAGAAGGGAGGTTAGCTGATGCGGCTTGCTCACAAGATCCTTTCAGGATGACAAAATAATGCAAACTAACTCTGTTCTTCAACTTAATCAGATTAGTGTTCCACTAAATAAAGTATGCGAAAATAGGTTTACTTGCCCAGCTTTCTTAACGCCAGCAGGCAAAGCGCTACGGAGCCAGATACACATATTTTCCCACTCAGTACCAAACTCTCTATATCAGCTAGCGGTACTTTTAATACTTCTATATTTTCGCTTTCGTCCAGGTCCTGCTCAGCTATTTTGTAGGCATTGCGGGCCAGGTAAAAAAATATCTTGTTTGTGTCTTTGGTGGGGTTATCAATTACTTCTGCCACCAGCTCCACATCATCCGAAGTATAACCGGTTTCTTCCAGCAGTTCACGTTTTGCTGCTGCCTCCGGATGCTTTTCATGGTCATCAACAACGCCACCGGGCAGTTCTATAAAAACACCGGCTGCCGCATGTTTGTACTGCCGCACAAATATTACTTCGTTATCCTTGGTAACCGGAAAAGTAAGCACCACGTTTGGTCGTACGCTCACGTAGTAATCATCCATTACCTTTCCATTTGGCAACTCCACTTCGTCGCGGCGCAGCTTGTACCATTTCTCATCAAAAACCAATTCGGATTTGAGCACTTTCCAGTGCTTTGTACTTGGGGTGTGTTTGTTTGCAGACATGCTTGCAAGTTAAATTAATCGACGTAAAAAAAGCCACACTTACTCTGCAGCAAGCGCGGCGATGCTATGGGTTGAAAAAGCTTTTAAAGAGAGTTAAAAAAATTCAGCACATAAACTATTACAGTTCAAAGCATTAAGCCAAACCTATACTTTATTTGCAGTTTGGTTGATTTTGCCTCTATACTCATACTTTATTTTTGCCCGTTCTGGTTAACCATATAAGTGTTCTTTTCGGCTACTTTGGCTTTTACAGCCTCCTGCCAGTCCTGGCCGGTAGCAGACAGATACTCTGATATGTTCCATTCCTGTTGCTGCTTTAGCGCCTCATCCACTTCCAGGATGTATAACTCATGCCCCGGTTGCAACTTTACCTTAAACCCGCAGGACCGCAGCATCGCTTCGATGGCAGCATGGTTAGGTGCCCACCAGTTGGTAATATCGCCGGCCATGCGTTTCTCGATAAAGGCCATTTTGGGCCAGCCCGCTTCGAGCATGCGCTGGCGGTCGTTTATTTCAAAATCATCGGGTACGTTGGCTACCTCTTTTCCGGGCATGGTCAGGGTTTGGAACACCATCATGTTGCGGCACTTCTGCGCAAGTATATCCAATGAAAGTAGTGGGTAACGCAGGTGGTAAAGTACACCCATGTACCAGATCAAGTCGAATTGGCGGTCCAGGCGCGCCACATCGTATACCTGCACCTGTTTAAGTTCTATCTTGTCTTCCAAACCGAACTGCTTTGCCGCCCACGCTGCCTGGCGCAGGTAGTGCGGGTCTACATCAATGCCCAGCACATTGGCCCCACGCTTGGCCAGCTCTATACTATAAAACCCGGCGTTGCAGCCAATATCCAGCACTTCCCAACCGGCCAGGTCCTTGGGTATGTTTGGCTCCAATTCCTTCCATTTAAAGTATGGGAAATCTCCTAAAAAATGATTTGGTGCTGTTTGCTCTCCGCTTGGAAGGTGTAAATTATGGAACCAGGGGCCCAGCTGCGTTATCTCTTGCTGCATTATAATTTTGTGTGATTTAATGAGCGAATTCGTATCAGCTTACGCAGGTGCAGCGGCTAATGATACAAATAAAAAAGGGCGCCTTGTTTGGGCTACCCTTTATCACGTGATATGTTTTTGATACGGTTAAACCGCAACAGAGGCTGCATTAATTTTCATTTTCTTAACCGTCATCAATTTTTCGGAATACGCTATCAGTTCCTGTGCACGATGGGCAGCTGTATGGTTTTGCAGTACCTTTCGTCGTGCGCGCTCCCCAATCAGCTTTCGTTCCGACTTACATATCTCGCGCAGATATTTTAGTGTGTCTTTTGAAGAATGTGACACTAGTATTTCCTCGCCTATCTTGAAGAAACTGTCCAAACCATCCCAGTAATCTGAGATGATAGGCGTACAGCAAGCTGCCGCTTCGAACAGTCGCACACTCGGTGAGTACCCTGCCTTTATCATATCGGCACGGGTAATATTTTGGGTGAAGCGCTGGCTGTTGTAAAATTTCCTGTGATCTGCTGGTGGCAGGTGGTGTATATGCTGCGTGTTTTCCGGCCACTCTATACTTTCCGGGTACTGCGGGCCAGCCACTACAAACCTGCCTGCTGGCCATTGGCGTGCCGCATCCAGCATCAGCTTTTCCAGCGGCGGCTGGCGGTCGTCGGAGTATGTGCCCAGGTAGCCAAGGTCCCACTTTATCTCTGTTAGCTCTGGATAGTATAGCGTTGGATCAAAAGAGCAGTACAGCGGCCTTGCCATTGGTGAACCATACTTTTTTTCCAGCACATCCAGCATTGGGCCGCCCGTAAACGACAAGTATAAATCATACTTCGGTATCAGGTTTGGGTGCAGGTATTCGTAGTCTTCGCGCTCCAGCTTTGCCAGTGTAACCGGTGTATCGATGTCGTAAAAGGATTTGACGCCCTGGGCCGTTTTGATCACCCACTCTCCTACCTGCACGCCCTCCGGCACATAAGAACCTACCATTACAAAATCTGCCTCGCGCACCTGCTCGGTAAAGCGAGATTTAAGATCATCCAGCGAAGTATAAAGCTCCAGCTGGCAGTATTCCGGGTTTGGTAAGTCGCGGCTGTTGGCATACCACGGCACATCGCGCTCCAGAAACAATACCTGGTGCCCCTGGTTATTCAGCTCTCGCACCAAGCCTCTGAAGGTAGTAGCGTGGCCATTGCCCCAGCTGGAGGTGATCGATAAACCTAGTATAACGATGTTCATGCCAATGCTTCGTTTGGTTGTTTTACTTTAGAATAAAGCAGTTTCTCGAGTTGCTCAGCCCTATGGTTGTAGGTATGCGCCGATCGTACTTTCTTATACGCAGCTTCTCCGATTGCTTTTGCTTTTTCTTCGGTCAGGTTGGCAAGTATGGCAGCAACTTCGGCTCCGTCTTTGGCTACCAAAATTTCCTTATCCGGCTCAAAAAAGAAACTGATGCCTTCCCAATAATCGGTGATGATGCAGGCACCTGCACCGGCTGCCTCGAATACGCGTGTGGCCGGCGAGAAACCGTAGCGTGCCATACTTTCGCGGCTGATGTTGAGCACGGCTTTTGGCGTGCAGTTAAAGGCGTTGTGGTCGTTGGTATATACGTGGCCGATGTAGGTTACATTATCCGGCATCTGCTTATCGCCCCATCCGCTGCCGCCGATGATAAATTTCTTGTTCGGCTCCAGCGCCGCCGGCTTCAGGAAAAACTCATCTACGCGGGCCTCACGGTCTGGTAAACGGTTTCCTAAAAAGGCAAGATCGGCATCAAACTTAGGGTCCGGACCGACTGGGAAGTGTGTAGCCGTATCCAGGGCATTATAGATCGGCACGCATTTTTTTGCTCCCAACGCTTCATAAGCATTTACCACAGGGTCGCCTCCGCCGTAGGTTAAAATCATGTCGTATTGCGGGATCAGCTGCAGGAAAGGATCGTTCGGGTTGTTGTGCACACGATCTAAGGTAGCAGGGGCATCTACATCCCAAAACACCACCAGGCGCTCATCGGTCTGCAGCTTTAGTACCTCACGCTCCAGCAGTTCATCGAACACACCCACGCCGCTGGCTTTTACTACCATGTCGGCCTCTTTGGCATCTTCTAAACACTTGTAGGCTGCTTCTTCTGTAGCCTCGTACACCACTACTTTTGCCCAGTCCGGGTCGTCTATGTCGCGGTTTTGCTGGCGGTTGTAGGCATCAGGCTCGTAAAAAGTAACCTGGTGGCCACGCTCACTCAGGGCACGCACTATGCCACGGTAATAGGTGGCGGCACCGTTCCAGTAAGCAGATACTAAACTGGATCCAAAGAAAGCGATGTTCAGTTTTTTACTCTTCATGGAGGGCTTGCTCTTTTGTGGTGAGATAGATTTTTGCTTCGCTTATACCCAACTGCTCACATACTTTCTCCAGTTCATCTACACGGTGGGCGCAGGTATGGCGGCTGTGGATGGTATGAAAACCGCGGCCCGAAACTTCGCAGGCTTTTTGCGGATCGTTAAGAATGGCTTGCAGGTGCTGCTTCATTTCCTCTCCTGTTCTGGCAACCAAAAAGTCCTCGCCTGGAGTAAACAGATTTTCAGCATCATCCCAGGGCGAAGAAATGAGCGGTATGCCACAGGCCATCGCCTCGAACGGACGAATAGTAGGAATACCTGGCAGCGCCTCTACATAAGGCCTGCGCGGCACATGTACGGTTACTTTATACTTTGCAAATTCTTCCGGGGCTTTATAGTTCGGCAACCACCCACCGTATTCTATACCAGCGTCAGCTAAAGCCTTACGCGCATGTTCCGGGTATCTGACGCCGTAGATTTTCGCTTTCAGGCCCAGTTCTTTTACCGGGTTAATCAAAAACTCATGCAGCTCTGCGGTACGCTCTTCATCGCCCCAATTGCCGATCCAAACCAAGTCGCCTTCGTATGCTTTTCTCTCGTGCGGAAAAAACACAGCGGTATCAGCGGCTTCATGCCAGGTCCAGGCTTTTTTGGTCCAGCGTTCCTGCAAGTATAAATCGCGTATCTTCTGCCCGAATGCCAATACACCATCATAATGCGTTAAATCATACTTGGCCATACTTTCACGCTCGGTCACGGCGCGGTGGTGGGTATCATGGAACAGCAGTTTATACTTGCCGGCTTTGGCACGGTGCTCGCCTATGCGCTTCACCAATTCATGCTCGTTCCATTCGTGTACCAGCACCAGGTCGGCGTTGCGCAGCACGGCATCCAGTTTCATACTTTTGAGGTTATAAAAATTAGTGCTGATGCCAGGGTAGTATTGCTGTAGTTCGTCCAGCTTTTCGTTGCCGTAGCCTTCTACCAGGTTCTGTAAACTCCAGCCATTTTCAGGCTCATATACCTGCACCTGGTGTCCCCGCCCTTCAAGCTCTTTTACAATGCCTCTTAAAAAGTGTGCATTGCCGTGGTTCCAGTCCGACAGTATGGAGTGGTAAAAAAGGACGATATTCATTTGGTGTTTGTTGTTCGTTATTTGTTGTTGGATTGGGAAGTTTTGAATCTGGCCTCTGCCGTTATTGTGACTTATGACCAATAACCTCCTTGACAGCAGATTATTACTGTTATTTAGGCTAAAGCTGTTTAAGCTGTTGCTGAAACACGCATCAATGGCAAGCGCCTGATTCCCATTAATTTAATCGTTCAAAATTAAACCGTTACAGTCTGCTTCATTATCTGGCGGTAAATGTGGTCGTAATCCTGGCCCATAGGCGTAGCGGCATACCCATGAGAGCGTTTAACGGCACGGCAGGCCATGATATTTCTTGAGAACTCATCGGCGATCAAGCTTTTAATGCTATCGCAAAGCTCATCGGCACTATTCGGATTGACATACTTTGCGGCATTGCCCCATACTTCTATCAGGCTATCTGTTTTGCCAACCACCAAAGCACAACCCGACATGGCCGCCTCCAGAATTGTTAAGCCAAACGGCTCATACTTGGCAGGCAACGCGTAAATAGATGCCCTGGAAAGCCAGTCTGATACTTCTTTTTCGGATAACTGCCCCAGGAAGTGCACGTTCTCCAGTTCTACTGTTTTACCGGTTGCTGGGTGTTTATCGTCGCCGGCAATATATACCGGCCAGCTTAGCTCTGAGGCAATGTGCGCCAGCATCGAGATATTTTTAGCCTCGTCCCAGACGCGGCCCATGCTAAACACAAAAGGCTCTTTTTTACCAAACTGGAAGCCATGCTGCCCACGGCCATTGTAAATAACAGCGCTTCTCTTAAATGGCCCGTAAAGTGCGGTTGCCTGGTTCATCATGGCCTGCGTTGGGGCTACAACCATATCGGCTGCCTGCAAACCTTTTGTTACTAACTCCTTATACTTTTTCCAGCTTTGAGGCGCATCTTCTTCTTTCACGGCCTTCCACCACGACAGCACACACGAATGAACCACCACTACAGTTGGCACTCCAAAATCCAAAGCGCCATGCACCATACTGTTTAGGTGCACCAGGTCCGGCTGCACCTGTTCTTTTAAATCCAGTAGCCACTTTCCGGCTTTCTCCACATCATCCCAGGCATCCTCCATCCACTCCAGCTTAAAACTGCTTTCATATACCGTAAGGTTGTCTATTTCTTCGGCTTGCCGGTGCTGCTCTTCGGTTAAAGGCGCGCCCATGGTAGCCAGCGCTACTTCGGTTTTAAATGCTGCCAGGGCTTTAATTAGCTCCAGCGAATAATTCCAGACGCCGCCTACTGTGTCTGCCGTCATCAATATTTTTGAAGGGTGATGTGCTTCCATAATCTTATCTTCCGTAAATTTTATCTAATACTTCTGCTACCTTAATAAATTGATCTGCTTTCTCATCGAAGCCCTCTCCTTTTGCAACACGCTCGGCCCACACAACGCCGGCACGTCCCATCCATTCGTCTGGCGGTGCGCACAGTTGTTCTGTTTTGGTACCGTAGTAGCGTTCTGCCACAAAATCGTAGAAAGAGCCATTTATATTTTTGAAGGCTACGCCTCCCTCGGTGCCGTAAAACGTGGCGCTGATGATGGCTTCCTGGCCGGCTGGTAAGTTCCAGGAGCAGCTTAGCTGCACGTGCGTGTTACCTTCCAGTTCTATACTTGCCGTGGCATAGTCTTCTACCTTGCCCTCAGCCATACTTATGGGTTTGCCTTTGGCAAATAATTGGCTGTGTACCTGTTTCACCTCAGGGAAGTTAAGGCTCCACAAGGCCAAGTCTACCAGGTGCACGCCCAAGTCTATCACGCAGCCGCCACCTGAAAGTTTCTGCTCGTAAAACCAGGCTTTATCAGGCCCGTAAGCGTTGTGGAATACTAGCTCGACAGCATAGATCTGCCCCAGGTCACCGCTTTGCACTACGTTGTATACTTGCTGCATGGCTGCGGTAAACCTGTAAGACAGGTCTACGTCCAACAGCTTGTTCTGTGCCCGCGCCGCCTCTACCACACGCTTGGTTTCCTCTACGTTGCGGCCTAGTGGCTTTTGGCAAAAGACGGCTTTACCGGCCTCTAACGTAAGTATACTTTGCTCTGCATGGAAGGCACTTGGCGTGGCTATTACAATGGCATCCACCTCCGGCTCCTGCAGCATGGCCTCCAGCGAGTTTACCTGTTTTGCTTCGGGGGCACTTCTTATGGCTTCTTCAGCATTCTGGGTAGCGGTATCCGAGATAAAGGCCACTTCGCCAGCACCTTTGTTAGCTATTGCCTCCATGCGGTTTCGGCCAATCCAGCCAACGCCCAAAAAGCCCAGCTTGGGTTTAGAAGAAGATGAAGAAGAAGCTGTAACAGCCGTTCCGTTTTCAAGTATAGTTTCCTGCATTGCTTAGTATGTAATAAGGGCCTTTACAAACCCGTCAGGGCGTTGCGTCAGCTGCCCGAATGCTTTATCTATATTATTTAAAGTATAAGTATGGGTGTAAAGCTTGTCAGGGTTGATAACCCCTTGCTCTACTGCCGTTACGGCATCTTTTATACCTTGTATGTACATTTGAGGGTCGCGCTCATGGGCATTGATCACATCAAGCCCGCGCCAGTTCCAGAGCTGAATATTTACCTGCCGCATGCCATCCTGGTGGAAGCCGGCGATAATGAGTTTGCCGCGTTCGGCACAGAGCTCGCCAGCCAGGTTTAGCGGCCATTCTTTTCCGGTGCACTCTATTACGCGTTCACAGAACTTTCCGTTGGTCAGTTCCTTCACTTTTTCGATAATTTTATAATGATCATCCATTCTGATGAACTCATCGGCGCCAGATTCTTTGGCCACATCCAATGAAAATTCTCTTTGCGAAATGGCAATTACTTTAACGCCGGCATTTTTGGCCAGCTGCACCAGCAACGCTCCCAGAAAACCAATGCCAAGTATGGCTACTGTCTGGCCGGCGCTGATATCGCTGCGCTTAAAGATGTTCATGGCGCAGCCTAGCGGCTCTCCCGGAAATGGCTTACCCGCCAATGCATCCGGCAGCTTTACTACTTTGTCTGCATCAGTTACATCATACTTGGCAAAGGCATTGTAAGACAAAGCGGCTACTCGATCACCTGGCTTGATATTATCAACACCTTCGCCAACTGCATCAACTACACCCCAGCCTTCGTGGCCGGGGTTGCCTGCTGCTAGCGGGTAAGTAAACCAATCGCGCCCTTCCCAAACAGGTATGCTGGAGGCACATACGCCGCAGCCTTCCAACCGCAGGCGCACTTGCCCTTTCTGTGGTTCGGGCAGCGTTACTTCCTGAACTTCTATACTTTGTGGTGCCGTAACAACCGCGGCTTCCATTGATTTTCGGGGTGTTTTTTCTACAGATTTCTCTTCTGCAGTAAGTATGTTTTGCATATCAGGCTACAGCTACTTTATTAAGTACTTCAGATTCTTTTTCTATTTTGATAAGGATATTTTCAGGCACTTCAAAACCTCTGTTCTCGCACAGCCACTTATAAAGCTTGGCTATGCCCTCCTGCACGTTATGCTTTGGATACCAGCCGGTGGCCTTCTGGAATTTGCGCGTATCGGATACATAATAATGCTGGTCGCCGGATCGCCAGTCTCCGAATTTAAGCGGTACAGCTTCACCTTTAAAGCGGCCAATCGTTTTAAGCAGCTCCAGCAGGCTTACTGTATTATCCGGGCCGCCTCCAATATTGAAAGCCTGCCCTTTTATACTTGGCATGTGCTCCTGTGCGAGCAGGAAAGCATCTACCAGATCTTCTACAAAAAGTATGTCGCGTACCTGCTTGCCATCGCCATAAATATTTACCTGATCACCTTCAATCGCTTTGATGGCGAAATGGGCTACCCACCCCTGGTCTTCGTTTCCGTATTGGTGCGGGCCATAGATACAGCTCATCCTAAACACGGCCATTGGCAGGTTATAGGTGCGGGCATAATCTATCACATATTGGTCAGCGGCACCTTTTGAGCAACCGTACGGACTATGAAAGTCGAGGTGGCGTTCCTCAGAAATGCCATACTTCTTGATGCTGGCATCTTCCGGATTGTAACGCGACCCATTCGAAATAAACCTGAGGTCTTCGAGGCCGCCGTATACTTTGTTTGTAGAGGTAAACACCAGCGGCGGCGGGTTGTCCTGCTCCCTGATCGCCTCCAGCACATTTATAACACCGCGGGCATTGATCTCGAAATCGTTTACGGGAAGGTTAAGAGAGGTAGTTACGGCCACCTGCGCCGCAAAGTGAAACACCTGCTCCGCGTTTTTCATCACCAGCCTTACGGCCTGCTGGTCGCGTATGTCGCCGATGTATACTTCAAGCTTATCGCTGTAGTTCTCGTGCAGCCATTGCAGGTTTTGCTCCACGCCATCGCGACACAGGCTGTCAAAAATCATTACACGCTTGCCTTGCTCTAAAAGCCGCTTTGCCATGTTGGTGCCTACAAAGCCAGCACCACCGGTTATCAAAGTATAAGGCTCTGATGCGGCATGTGCGGTTCGCTTTATAAAGTCCAGCTGGCCCAGTTTCTCGATGCCGTGCTTTGCCCACAGGCGGTAAAGTAGTTTTGTTGTGCCGTCTGCTCTTTTTAAGCCGAAGTAATATTCCCTGTCATCCAGGTGGTAGCCGGCAACTGTAGGCAAGCTTGCATCCAGGTCATTCATACTATACCAGTACACGCGGCTTGCATCAGCCTTCAGCACTTCGTTAAACTCTTGCAGTTGCTTGTATTCGTCGTGCTGCCAGGTAGAGAAGCCGGCTTCTGTAATCCATAGTTCTGCTTTGCAGTTATGCTGGTCCAGCACTTCGCGCACCGCTTTGATGTTCTCTTCCCAGCCGTCCCACATCTGGTCGAACACATACGGGAAGCCGTGTATTCCTACAGCATCTATGTGCTGCATTACGCCACGCTCAAACATTACCTGCAGCCAGTTAGGGTCTATCGGGCTCATACCGCCCAACAACGTTTTTTTGCCGCGCTGCTTGCACCAGTAGGCTGCACCTCCTATCATCTCGGCAAACTTTGTCCAGCCGTAGTCGTGGGTAAAATCATATTCTATCTGGTTGTTTGGCTCGTTCCAAAGCTCCACCCACTCAAAGTGCTCGCCATGGCGTGTGATAAACATATCCAGGAAATCGGCATAAGCTTTTTTGTTCTTTGGAGGAGAAGAGGTGCGAGGTTTTTCCCCGATAGAGGGAGGCGTGTATAGGAAGCAGGGCAGCAAATTTACTTCTTTTGCCAGCGTAGGTATCAGCCAATCGTACCAGTCTTTACCCTCGGGTGTATAATAATCGGCCCACGACACACCAGTACGGAGTTCTGTTACACCCAGTCTTTTTAAATCAGCTAACACCTCCTTTACGTGCTCATACTCTCCGGGCCTGAACCACTCTACCAGGCCTATTACGGGCATTGGGTGTTTGTTATCTATAGCTATATCTGCTTTCATAGTAATGAAACTCTTTTCGAAAAATGGATGCTGTTGCTTTGAAGATACTTATACTGTGAGGCCTCTTGAGGCGAGTTCGGCACTTGCCTCGTTTACGCGGTCGTAGGCAATCTGGCCCTCCAGCCACTGCGCTAATTCTTCCAGGCCAGCATTCAACTCAACCTGCGGGTAAAAGCCTAATACCTCTTTTGCAAGCGAAATATCTGCGTAGCAATGGCGGATATCTCCTACCCTATACTTGCCGGTTACATCTGGGGCCAGGTGTGGTTTGTCCATCACGGTAGCAAGCCTGTTGGCAATCTCGCGTATAGTGTAATTGTTGCCGCTGCCCACGTTAAATACCTTGCCTGCGGCCTCCTCTTTCTCCATAGCTAACCGGCAAGCCAATGCCACATCGCGCACATGCACAAAGTCGCGTTGCTGGTAACCATCTTCAAAAATCATTGGTGAGTTGTTATTAAGCAGCCTGGATGCAAAAATGGCCAGCACACCTGTGTAGGGGTTCGACAGCGCCTGGCGGGTACCATACACATTAAAGAACCTCAACGCTACTGTAGGGATATTATACGCACGACCCACCATCAGGCAAAGGCGTTCCTGGTCATACTTAGAAAGCGCGTAAACCGAAGAAAGACAAGGCGCTTTAGACTCTGGCGTTGGAATGGGCTCCAGCTTTGCCCCCTGCTCGCTGTACAGTTCCCAATCGGCAGTTTTTAGTTGCTCCAGCGTACGCTCCGGTACAGTAGTCAGTTCGCCTGCCGGGGTCTTGTACAAGCCTTCGCCGTAGATGCTCATGCTGCTGGCAACAACCAGCTTCTTTACAGGGTTCTTAATCAGCGCTTCTAGTAAAACTGCTGTTCCGATGTTGTTAACATCGGTGTACTCTCTTATTTCGTACATGCTTTGCCCTACACCAACCATAGCCGCCAGGTGAAACACATAGCCCACTCCCTCCAGCGCACGTGCCACATCTTCCGGGTTTCGCACATCACCCACCATTAACTCAACCTCCGGGTTAAGGTACTCCGGGCGATCACAGTTTTTGCCGTGCACCTGCTCGCTTAAATTGTCAAGCGCCCGCACACTATAACCCTGGTTTATCAGATCATCTGCCAAGTGAGAGCCAATGAAGCCAGCACCGCCCGTTATCAAAACTTTGTTTCTCATAGCTTACTTGTGTTTGTTTTCTATCTTTTAAAATGGCTGTTTAGTAGGCCGAATGGTTACATGATTAACCGATACATGATGTGGTTGCTCTAATGCATATAGTACTGCATCTGCCACAGCTTCAGCAGAAAGCGCACCGTACCCGATATCCTCTGCCGTGTGAAATCCAGAAATAGTATTCTTAAAAAAAGCTGTATCTGTTATACCGGGTGCCACTACGGTAACGCGCACCTTTGGCAGCACTTCCTGCCTTAGGGTTTCAGCAATTACTTCAAGCGCTGTTTTTGTGGCAGCATATATGCCACCATATTCAAAGCTCTTACCGGCTGCAACAGACGAGATCAGCACCACATCGCCTTCACCCTGTTCCAGCATACCCGGCACAAAAGCCCGGATCATGCGCAAGGTGCCCATCAGGTTCGTGTTGATTGCCAGCTGCCATTTTTCAGGGTCGCCTTCAGTTAATTTCTGGTGTATGCCTCGGCCAGCGCTACAAATAAGTATAGTGGGTGTGCCCAACTTTTCCTGCACTCCTGCATAGAGTGCATCCACAGCGGGGGCTGTTGTAACATCGCAGATAAAAGGGTGAGCGTTGGTTGGTTGGTTTGGGGATATCTGCAAATCAGCAATGGCGGTTGGTATCTTTCTGGCTGTAAGCTTGTCTACAATGGCCTGCCCTATTCCCGAGCCGCCACCGCTAACTATCGCTTTCTTACCCTCCAGCTGCTGCACTTTTTATAACAATATTAATATTATATATATAAATTATATATTACGCTATCAATTGTTAAGTACAACGTATGAGATACAAATAGGGTTGTTGATGCTGCTGGATTGCTATATAAAAAGAGGCTTATTATTTGTTTCTATAGCCTATTTGGCCGTTTTTTCAGCTTCTGCCTTACTAAAAATGCATTATAGCATTGTACAAAATATTTATATTATATCTTTGCTTATTTATTGACTATGCTCTAAAAACAACTTTATACTTAAAACCATGAACTTCAGTTCTGATATTGTTCTGGAAAACAGCCACGTACTGCTCCGTAAATTTCATCCTTTTGATGTGCCCCAGCTACAGGAAATTGTGTATGATGAAGAGACATGGCGGCTGATGGTAACCAAGATAAGCAACCACAAGGAGTTAGAGGCATGGCAGCAGACAGTAGAGCAAGGTTATAATACCGGCACTCGCTATACTTTCATTATAGTGGACAAAGCTAGTGGCAAAATTGCGGGCAGCACCAGCTTCGGAAATATCTCAGAAGCTGACAGGCGCCTTGAAATAGGCTGGACCTGGCTCAGTAAAGATTTTAGAGGAACCGGGCTAAACCGGCATTGTAAATTCCTGCTGCTCCGGTATGCTTTCGAGGAACTTAAGTATGAGCGTATAGAGCTAAAAACAGATGTTCAGAATACACGCTCCCGGAAAGCCATGCTGAAAATAGGAGCAACAGAAGAAGGCATATTGCGCAGCCATACACTCATGCACGATGGCCGCCGCCGCGACACTATTTACTACAGTATACTAATGCCGGAATGGGATAAATTAAAAGAAACCCTCTTTAGTGACCTTACAAAACAGGGGTAACAGTAGCACGGCAAACCTAAACGGTTGAAAGTATGCGTATACAGCTCGTATACTTTTATCAGTTTGTAAGTGGACAGAAACACAGAGAAACCTTTACTTCCTAAACGCATTTTTCTGATTAGGCATGCGCGGCCCAACCTGCCTAAAGCCGGTTTGTACAGTAATGCCGCCGCCAGAAAGTATATTTCAGATTATGATGCCGCTGCTGTAGAAGAATTTATACTTCAACACGAGACCATTCCCTTTGAGGAAATTGACAAAGTGTTCTGCAGCACCTTACCCCGATCCCAGCTAACCGCTAAAGCCATTTTTGGAGATAATGTACAGCTAAAGATTGATAAGGCCTTCAGGGAGTTTGAGCGCCGTATATTTTCGTTGCCCTTGCTGCGCCTGCCCATCAAACTATGGCTTGTAAGTGCCCGCATACTTTGGTTTTTGGGCTTTAACAGCAAAGACATTGAAACATTTAAGGAGGCAAGGCAAAGAGCCAGGTTATGTGCCAAAACCTTGTCAGCTGATGCGAGTACCAACCATACCACCGTGTTAGTGGCTCACGGCTTACTTAATAATTTTATCAGCAGAGAGCTTCAAAAGCTGGGCTGGCAAGTAAAACAAAAAGGCGGCCATGGTTTCTTATCTATTACAATGCTCCAGCAGGATTAAACCATTTTCCTCCTCAAAATCAAACTATTTTTCTAATACTCCCCTGTGTATTTGCTTTCTCTCCAAGAGGCAACCCTGCTACCTGCCATAAGTATGACCAGGAAGCACAAGATAAGCTATCGAAGGCCCCTTCTTATTCATTGCTAACAACTTATTATACAATAGTATCTGGCGCTACAGCAACCGATATGCCCAGAAATCTGTATATGATGCTAATATATGATTATTTGTTATCAGAGTAGGCATATTTTAAGTTAATTATCCACCTAAAATCACAAGAATATGAAGAAAGGTTTACTCATGAGTTTTCTGATGATCCTGGTACTGGTATCCGGTGCATGGGCTCAGACTCAAACTGTTTCTGGTAGGGTAACCTCGGCAGCAAACGGACAGGCCTTACCTGGCGTTACTGTTATCGAGAAGGGTACTACCAATGGTGTGTCTACGGGAGTGGACGGGGAATTTAGTTTGAATGTACAACCTAACGCTACCCTCGTTTTCCGGTTTATTGGCATGACAACCCAGGAGGTGCCTGTAAGCGGCAGGTCTTCCATCAACATAGCCCTGGCAGCCGACCAAAAACTATTAGAAGAGGTAGTAGTAGTTGGCTACGGCACACAGGAACGGCGGGAGGTAACAGGAGCCACATCTAAGGTAACTTCAGAAGACATCCAAAACATACCTGTAGTTGGCGTTGACCAGGCCTTGCAGGGCCGTGCGGCAGGCGTGCAGATCTCGCAAAACTCTGGTACACCGGGCGGTGGCATTAGTGTGCGTGTGCGTGGTGCTACATCCATATCAGCTAGTAACCAGCCGCTTTATGTGGTAGATGGTGTACCGTTAACTACTGGAGATTTCTCACAGTTGGCGTTCGGCGGCCAAACGGTTAATGCTGTTGCCGACCTTAACCCAAACGATATCGAATCTATCGACATTCTAAAGGATGCATCTGCTGCTGCCATTTACGGGTCGCGTGCTGCCAACGGTGTGGTCATTATCACAACGAAACGAGGTGCCGACCGCAAAACCCAAATCAACTTTAACGCTTACAGAGGTACCCAGAAAATCTGGAAAGATCTTGACTTCCTGAACGCAGACCAGTACCGTGAGATAATGCTGGAGGCTTATGTAAATACAGGTTACCTGAGCCCGGATGATACTTTTGATGATTTTCTGGACTTTTACTACGGTGGTTTAGATTTCACGCCAACCAATACAAACTGGATTGATGAAATAAGCAGGTCGGCCTCTATTGAGAACTATGAAATATCATTAAGTGGAGGCGATGCCAAAACCAGGTATTACTTATCAGGAAATTACTTTGACCAGGAAGGCGTGATTATCGGCAGTCAGTACGAACGCTATACCACGCGCCTGAACCTGGACCACCAGGCAAACGACAGGCTATCCATCGGTGCAAGTATACAGCTAAGCCACGCAGACAATAATCGTATTATCAGCGATAACACCGTAATCGGGCCTTGGGCCAACGCACTTGCTGCATCGCCTATCTGGCCTATTTACACCGAAGATGGCAGCTATACCAGGCCAAACTACTATTATACTAACCCGATAGCAGAAGGCACAGAAAACGATAACGAGACAGTAAACCTGCGCGGCATCGGTAACATTTTTGCGCGCTACAATGTGGTGCCAGGCTTTGATGTACAGCTTAAAGGTGGATATGATGCCCTCAATGTTGAAGAGCGCCGTTACACGCCAACTAACTTTCCGGGCTCAACAGCTTTTGCGGTAGGTGGCAGAGCCACAAATGCTTCTTCTACCATCACCAAACGCCTGCTAGAGGCTACTGCCAGCTATAACAAAGTGATTAATGATGTACATAATATATCGGCAGTAATTGGTACCAGCTCCGAGAAAAACCTGTTAAAGCAATCGTCTGTAACAGGTGAGGGGTTTGCCGGTGAGCAGTTCAGATTTGTGTCGAGTGCCGCTGTTGTAAACGCAGGTACAAACTCAGAGGCAGAATGGGCACTATTATCATACTTTGGTAGAGTTAACTACAACTTTAACGATCGTTACCTGTTGGGCCTTAACTTCAGGGCAGACGGATCGTCGAGGTTTGGCGAAAACAACCGCTACGGTTACTTCCCTTCTGTATCAGTTGGCTGGCGCTTAATCGAGGAGGAATTTATGTCTGGTTTAGAGCTGCTGAGCGAGCTTAAGCTTAGGGCATCCTATGGCATAACCGGTAACCAGGAAATAGGCAACTTCAGCTACTCAGGCCTTTATAGTGGGGCCAACTACATGGATATGCCAGTTACTGCCTTCAGCCAGATTGCGAACCCAGACCTGAAGTGGGAAGAAACAAAACAATTTAACGTAGGATTAGACATTGGCTTCTTTAACGGCAGAGCAAACATTGCCGTTGACTACTACAACAAAGAAACCGATGACCTACTTTTTAGCAGACCTATCCCGACCCAGAACGGCCTTGGAAGCTACCAGTCTAACATTGGCTCTGTAGAGAACAAAGGATTTGAGATTGCTTTAAATACCGTGAACATTGATGGCAATGACGATGCTTTCCGCTGGACAACCGATTTTAATATCTCCTTTAACAGAAACAAAGTGCTAGAGCTTTACAACAACCAGGATATATTCTACGGTTTTGGCGGCAACTCACTAGTGCTAAGAGAGGGAGAGCCCATAGGTACTTTCTATGGCTTTATTTCGGATGGTGTTTTTTCTACTTCTGCTGAAATACCTGCCTCCAGAGCAGTTGACAGAAACGGTAACGGGATTGTAGATACACAAGCCGGCGACATCAACTTCCGTGATATCAGCGGACCAAACGGTGTTCCTGACGGCATCATCACAGACGATGACCTGACGATTATTGGAAACGCACAGCCTAAATTTGTGGGCGGTTTCACAAACGACTTCCGCTTTAAAGGCTTCGACCTGAACATCTTTCTGCAGTTTTCTTACGGAAACGAAATTGCCAACCCGGCACACCAGTACCAGATGCACCTGGGCAACAACTTTCTGGACGACAACATGATTTCTGATGTAATGCGCCGTTGGAGACAGGAAGGCGATGTAACGGATGTGCCGAGAGCAGTTGTTATTGATGACAACGACAACAACCGCAGCAACTCATCCCGCTTTATTTACGATGGCTCATACCTGCGCTTTAAAAACGTAGTACTTGGCTATACTTTACCAAGCAGCTTAACCGAAAGATTGAAGATGAGAAGCTTACGTGTATATGCACAGGCACAAAACCTTATAACTTTCACGGATTATCCCGGCTTTGACCCTGAAGTAAACTTTGCTGGTACTTCTAACACGACACTTGGCGTAGACTTTTATACTTTCCCTCAGTCGCGCACCATCACTTTTGGGGTAAACGTAGGATTTTAAAGAGCTAAAGGAACAGAAATCATGAAAAAATATACGCTAATACTACTCACGGCCTTTGGGCTGACAGTATTCTCAGGTTGTGATGATATACTGGACGTAGAACCGACAACAGCCATTGAGGCAGATAGTGCCGTTATTGACTTTATTACCTTAGAACGAGCAGCAATCGGCGCTTATAGTGCGCTGCAATCCACAAACTACTATGGCTGGCGTTACCTTTTGTACCAGGATGTATATGCCGATAATATGATGCACGTAGGAACGTTTACAACCGACCAGGAAGTATACGCCCGCGATATAAACGCATCAAACTTACAGATATCCAGCACCTGGGCCTCTATTTATACAGTTATAAACAGAGCCAACATTGTATTGCGAGATGCTGACCGGCTCCAAAATATAACAGAAGACCAACGCGCACAAATAAAAGGCGAGATGTTCTTTCTGCGGGCATTGGCCCACTTCGACCTGGTAAAGGTTTTCGGGCCCGTACCGCTGGTTGTAACGCCAACCACCACTATTGCAGAGATACAAGACCAGCCACGCGCAACCGAAGCGCAAGTATACGAAGCCATCATAGCTGATTTGCAGGCTGCAGAAACCAACCTGGCAGGAGGCATCGTTACACGTGCTACCAGTTCCGCTGCCTCTGCTTTGCTGGCCAGGGTATACTTGCAGCGTGGCAACAACGCACTCGCCGAGCAAAAAGCAGATGAGGTAATAACTACCGGCCCCTTCTCATTAGCGCCTGCGTTTGCCTCTATCTTCACAAACGAAACCGGCCCTGAGATAATCTTCGAGATAGACTTCACCACAAACGACCAGAATGGTTTAGGGGCATCTTCTGATCCTGCAACAGCCGGCCAGAAATTTTACTTAACGGCAGATGCTTATGAAGCACTACAGGCATCGGCTCAGAACGGCGACACCCGCTTTTCTGCCACTACCCTGCAGCAAGGCACCCGCAGAAGACTGATAAAGTATGAGGACATCGTAAACAATACAGACAATGTACCTGTGATCAGACTTGCAGAAATGTACCTGATACGCGCTGAGGCAAGGGCACGACAGGGAGCTGCTAATAATCAAGCACCAGATCAGGTTATAGAGGATATTAACACGATAAGAACGAGAGCAGGTTTGCAGCCACTACAGGATTTAACGAATGCAGAAGCACTAGCAGAGATACTAGAGCAGCGCAGACTGGAGTTTATTGGCGAGGGCCACCGCTTTATGGACCTCAGGCGCTACAATTTAACGTGCGATGTGCTTGGCTTCTGTGAAGACAACAACAATGCTTTCCGTAATCTGTGGCCTATACCGTTGCAGGAAATCGAGGTAAACCCTAACCTGCTGCCACAAAACCCAGGTTATTAATAGAATTATTTATCAGAAAAAAGCGGTCCCTTGTACAAGAGGCCGCTTTTTTTATTCTTGCCAAAAATAAACTAAACATTTAGTTTACATACTAAGTATTTAGTTATATATTAGCCTTACCAACCCTAAATAGCAGCCTATGAAAGAGTTAACAAGAGCAGAAGAAGAGATAATGCAGGTACTGTGGCAGCTGGAGCGTGCATTCGTGCGCGACATTCTGGAGAGATTACCAGAACCTAAACCGGCCTACAATACGGTATCTACCATCGTCCGTATTCTGGAGACCAAAGGTTTTGTAGGGCATGAGGCTTTTGGTAAATCGCACCAGTACTACCCGCTCGTACCTCAGGATAAGTATAAAAGCGACTTTCTGAAGAACTTTATGTCGGGCTATTTTGGTGGCTCTTTTGAGAAGCTGGTTTCGTTTTTTGCCAAGGATAATAACCTGAATGTACAGGAACTGGACCAACTGATGCAGCACGTACGTAAAGATATCAACGCTGAAGAAAAGGAGGAAAAAGATGGAACTGACAATTAGTTACCTGCTTAAATCGGTGATGGTGCTGCTGGCGCTTTACCTCTTTTACTACACCCTGCTGCGAAAGGAAAACAACTTTGCATTTAACCGGCTCTACTTGCTGCTGGCCCCTTTGGTAGCGTTAAGCTTGCCCTTACTAAAGTGGCCCGTAGCCCTTGCCCCGGACAATGCCATCGGCGAAGCACTTCAGGCGATACAGCTTAACGAGGTTATTGTTACTGCATACGGCACTCCTAAAGCAAGCAGCGAAACCAGCAGCAACACACTAGCCATAGTGGCTGCCATTATCTACGGTGCAGGCACACTTGTTATACTTCTGAGGCTTGTAAAACAGCTGTGGCAGGTGCAAAAAGTTAAAGCAAGAGCTGCAGTCGCCGACACCCAGCTTGTAGGAGCAAAAGTATACCAGTTGCCAGAACATACTCCAACTTTTGCCTTCGGCAACAATATCTTTTTAAGCAAGCAGGCACACCTCAGCAAAACCGACCAGGACCAGGTACTGGCGCATGAACTGGCACACGTAAAACTCCGCCATACCTGGGATGTGCTGTACTATGAGCTGATATCGGCTATACTTTGGCTTAACCCTGTAGTATGGCTGCTAAAGCAAGAGCTGCGCGATGTGCACGAGTACCAGGCCGACGCTGAAGTAGTAACCTCGTACCAGGCGCAAACTTATACTTCGCTACTATCTAAAGAAGCACTCCTGAACATGGGCTTACCAATAGGCAGCTACTTTCAGAAACCACAGGTGCTAAAAAGGCTGCAGATGCTAAAGCAGCATAAGCACAAACCTGGTTGGCTGCGCCCCTTGCTTGTCCTGCCTTTAATAGCTGGTTTAACAGCTGTTTTTTCGGTGCAGCAGGTAGATGCGCAAGCCAGCATATTTAAAGAAATAACACGGGAAGTCAGCAGCCTGACAAATTCCCCCTCTGAAACTGAGAAGCAAGCAGAAGTTAAATCTACACCTGCACCACGCCCTGAGCCAGCCTCTCCTCCTGCTGATCAGCCAGTAGCCATGCTTGAAAAACCAGCAACTGAAGAGCCTGTGGCAGAGGAAAAAGCGGAAGAAGAACGGCCATATACTTATGTAGAGCAGATGCCATACTTTGAAGGTGGCGACACTGAATTGATGCGGTATTTCGCTAAAAATGTACGTTACCCTAAAACAACTCAGGAGGCCGGGATTTCTGGGCTGGTTGTAGTTAGCTTTACAGTAGAAAAAGATGGCTCGCTGCGAGATGTTCAGATTGTAAAGTCTTTGGATGATGATAGCGACGCCGAGGCGCTGCGTGTCGTGGAAAGCATGAACGGCAGTTGGCAGCCTGGTAAACAAAACGGCAAAGCGGTGCGTGTTCGCTATACTTTGCCTGTACGGTTTCAAATAAAATAAAGTATACTTTTTAATTCAATTCTCACTTTTTCGGCTGTAAATCAGCCGACCAGCTTTGTATTGCCTTTTCCAAACTATAAACAAACAGACCATGAAAAAGAAAACAGCATGTACCAGGCTTACTGCAGCAGTTCTGCTAAGTATGGCTTTAGCAGCATCGCCGGCCGCACTAGCCCAAACAAAAGAAAAGCCTTACAGCTATGTAGAGCAAATGCCCGCATTTAAAACCGGCGAAAAAGAGATGATGCAGTTCCTGGGCAGCAACATAAAATACCCCAGCGACGCCAGAAAACACGGCTTGGAAGGTTTAGTAGTCGTTAGCTTTGTGATAGAAACCGACGGTACCATTACCGACGTACAGCCACTTAAAAAACTAGGCCACGGCACAGATGAGGAAGCGATACGTGTAGTTAAACTTATGAGCGGGCAATGGACACCCGGAAAACAAAACGGCCGAGACGTACGCGTACGTTATACTTTGCCCATACGCTTTACCCTAAGCGAATCCGATAGAGTGGCCACGGCTGCTGTAGCCAATAAGGCCCCCCAGTACGAAGGCGGGCAGGATGCTCTGCTCAAAGCCATGAACTCTCATTTAAAGTTACCTGCCGAGGCCAAGCAGGAAAACCTGAACGCACGCGTTATGATCAGGTTTTATGTTGATAAAGATGGCCAGGTTTCGAACATCAGGCTAGATGGTACCAAATTGAAGAAAACCGTCGGCCCCGACTCCAACCTCGATTACATGGATGCCTCTACCTTTAGCCTGCAGAACAAAGCCATACTTGCCAAACTATCAGAGGCAGCTGTGGCAGCTGTTAAAGCTACATCCGGCAAATGGGAGCCGGCTTTAAAGAACGGACAACCTACCCCGGCAGAGGTAGTGCTGCCTGTGCAGTTCCTGGGTGTAGATGGCAACCAGCACATGCAAACCTCACCAGCCCCTACCATGACAAAGTATACCAAAGCACATTATACCTTTGAGGAGGCAGATGTTAAACCCTCACTTCAGGGTGGGCCTTTAGGTAAGTTCCTGGCAAAAAACCTGCGCTACCCGAAAGACTTAACTTTTGAGGGTGATTTTAAAACCAGCTTTGTTGTGAAAGCCGATGGCGCTGTAATGGGCCCGTTGATGTTTGCAGGCAGTACCTTGTCCAAAGAAGATGAAAAGATGATTTTCGAAGAGTTAACCCGGGTTTTTAAGCTAATGGAAGGCAAATGGACAGCCGGAAAAGTAGACGGTCAGGCTGTTCCCGTCTCAAAAACCCTTTTGATCCGGTTTGTAACTGACAACGGTTCCCAAAAGCCTGCAACCACATCAGCAACCGAGCCCGATGTAGTGGTAACAAGGTTTAGGTAATACGCTAAAGGCAGGTTTAATAGTATATGCCAGCATAGTCACCAAGCCGTCATCTCGAACAACGTGAGAACTTTATAGAATTCCTCTAGGATCTCTCACGGTGTTCGAGATGACAACATATGTAAATGATAATGCGCTGTTATTACAGTTCCCAGCCTTCGTTCAGCATGGATATGGCGTGGTAGGCAGTCATATCATACTGGCAAGGCACTACTGATACATAATTGTTTACAAGCGCCCACTCGTCTGTATCCTCTCCTTTGTCGTAATTTACGAAGCTACCCGTCATCCAAAAGTACCTGCGGTTGCGTGGGTCTAGGCGCTCATCAAACTCCTCCTGCCACTTTGCATGTGCCTGGCGGCATACTTTTATACCTTTGATTTCCTCGGTGCTCTTTTTAGGGAAGTTTACATTCAGGGCTGTATTTGCTGGTATTTTATGCGAAAGCGCCTGCTGAATTATCTGCCTTACATAGGGCTTTGTATGCGTAAAATCGGCTTCGTGGCCGTAGTCGCAAATCGAAAAACCGATAGATGGAAGTCCTTCGATAGCAGCCTCTATGGCCGCTGACATAGTACCAGAATAAAGCACACTTATACTGGAGTTAGAGCCGTGGTTTATGCCGCTCACCACAAGGTCAGGCTTACGCTCCTTTAGTACATGGTGTTTGGCAAGCTTTACACAATCGGCTGGTGTGCCAGAGCATTCATACGCTTCAATGCCCATATCATCAAAAGCAATCGATCTATCTAGGCGCAGCGTGTTACCGATGGTAATGGCATGGCCCATGCCCGATTGTGGCCCGTCAGGGGCCACCACCACAACCTCTCCTAATTCTTTTGCAACTTCTACAAGTGTTCTTATACCTGGTGCGGTTATTCCGTCATCGTTCGAAACTAAGATCAAGGGTCTAGCCATTCTATTATTTTTAGTTGATGTATAATAAAATAAACGAATGTTTATTTCGTGCTAATATACGACAACCATAGCCAGCACATCAAGGTTAAACAATAAAAATAAAGACTAGCAGAGAATGATCAAAAATATAATTTATGCAATATTACTTGGAGTGGGAATGGCCGCCTGCCTGTCGCAGCGCGAAGAAGATATAGGCGGTGAAGCCGATCAGGCAGCTACTGCAGCCTCTACCGAAACTGAGTTAACAGAAGAAATGGCAACTCCGGATCCGGCCTCTTTCATAATCCAGAAAGGCCGCGTTGGAGAGTTAGCTATTGGCACACCCATCGACAGCATGCGCAACCAGGTGCCAGTTGGTTATACAATCGCAGACACAACCCTAACACAGGAGGGCAATCAGTCTACAGCTTATTTGCTTAAGCCCGAAGGAGCAGCCAAAGGCTTACTTATAGAGCAAGGCTGCAACCCTACTTGTAATGTATGGCGCATAAACGTGCAGCACCCGGACTTTAGAACACCTAAAGGTATTGGTGTGGGCTCAAAGTATAGCGAGGTGCAAGAACAACACCCAATCAGTACGGTAACATTAGCCGATGGCGGTTTTGTGGCTGTTTCTAATGGGGCAGGAATGTCTTTTGTACTTGATACATCGCAGCTGCCGCAGAACCGAATAGCCAGTTATACACCGGAAACGGTGCCAGCCAATACAATTGTGAAACGCATTTTAATATATTAGATAGTTGCGATATTTATCCTGAATTTGTATTATTGCTCTTATGGCAATTCTACGATCGCGCTATACTTACAAAAACCTGGGCTTACTGCTGCTGCGCACAGGTATTGGCTTCATGTTTATACTTCATGGCTGGCCTAAAATGATTGGCGGTCCGGAGCGCTGGGAGGCAATCGGAAGCAACATGGCCTTAGTTGGAGCAGATTTTCTTCCTGTTTTCTGGGGTTTTATGGCTGCCTTTGCCGAAACGGTAGGCGGTACGCTACTGATGCTAGGATTACTTTTCAGGCCTGTATGTGTGCTGCTGTTTGCAACAATGCTTGTAGCCACCATGAAACATGTAACAGGAGGCGATGGTTTTGGCGGTTACTCCCACGCACTTGAAGCGGCCATACTTTTCTTTTCGCTCTATTTTATAGGTCCCGGCAAATATAGCCTCGACAAAGCGCTTCTGCCAGAGAAAAAGAACAGAAGGGTTTACAGTTAGCTACGAACGATATTCTATTTTTAAGCCTTGGCGTAAGCTGAGGCTTTTTGCTTTTATAAACTTCTGATCTATACTTTACTACAGCAATTCTACCTGGCTGCTGGTGCTCCTCGGTGTTGCTTAGCTATACGTATACTTTTTGCTATACTATCTGGCAAAGTGCTTCCTTAGTCTTACAGCCTATACTTTCATTTCTGGCGTTAGTGCCCTCTCAAGCCGGGAGCCCTAGCCTTTGCGCATCGTGCTGCTTACTGAAATCTGCCTCTGCGCTGCCTCACTTCGATCTGCACCGCAACAATAGAAGACCCTCTTTAAAGAGGGCCATACCCCACACAAAGGCTGGAATCGATACTTCTTAGCAAGCAGTCTATCTAAAGAAAACAGCGTATGGACTGGTAATGGCTACTTCCACTCCTCGGAGGGGCTAGGGGTGAGTTTATACTTTTGTAGGGACAAGTCGCGACCTGTTCGTGCCATGGCAGAGGCTATGAAACGAAGGCAGTTACTACAGTAGCTACAAATTCCACGCCTTGCTATGAAGAGTTATGCCCGGTTAATGAGAAATTATTTTTTTCCTTTATTGCTGCAAATCCTGTTTCTGGATACGAACAACCGCCTCCACTACCATTTCTGACCAGAAATAACTAACATTACACACGCTTTACCAAATATCAAGCATAACTATGTTAACCACTCTACTACTGGCGGCGTTGCTAAGCACAGGCGCACCTGCGCAAGGCAACCCCGACCTTAAAACCCCTTACGAAAAAGGAAACGGCAACCAGACTGCCACTTACGACGAAGCCATTGAATGGTACCGCACCCTCGATAAAGTATACGATGAAGTGAAGATGGTACCTTATGGTTACACCGACTCCGGCAGGCTGCTGCACCTGGTAGTGGTATCTACTGATAAAGACTTTGACCCGGCCTCTGTCAGGCAGAAGAATAAGCGTGTACTTCTTATTCAAAATGGCATACACCCAGGCGAGCCAGAAGGAATTGATGCCACCATGATGCTGGTGCGCGATTACCTGCAGGATAAGAAAAAGCGCAAGCAACTGGACAATGTAGTATTGGCGATTATACCGGTATACAATATTGGCGGCTCGCTTAACCGCAACAGCCACACCCGCACCAACCAGAATGGCCCCGAAGAATACGGGTTCAGGGGCAATGCCCGCAACCTCGACCTGAACCGCGACTATATCAAAACAGATTCAAGGAACGCAGCTCTCTTCCACCTGATTTTCCGGGATTGGGACCCTGATGTATTTATGGACAACCATACATCTAACGGTGCCGATTACCAGCACGTGATGACGCTGATTGCCACACAACATAACAAGCTAAACCCCACGCTGGCTGCTTACCTGAAGCAGAAAATGCTGCCTACCCTATACGATGGCATGCAGAAAGATAAATTCCCGATGGTGCCTTATATGAACACAGTAGGCGAAACACCCGAAAAAGGAATTGAGGGCTTTATGGAGTCGCCACGCTATGCCACCGGCTACACAGCGCTATACAACACTATTGGCTTTGTACCCGAAACACACATGCTAAAACCTTTTAAACAGCGTGTGCAGGCTACTTACAAGCTAATGGAGCACATGGTAGAAACGGTACACCGCGATGCCGAAGAGATAGGAAACCTCAGAGCCAAAGCCAAGCAAGAAACATTAACGCAACAGAACTTTGCCCTTAACTGGAAACTCGATACAACCAAAGTTGATAAAATACCTTTCTTGGGATATGCCGCTAAGTACAAACCAAGCGACGTGAGTGGCCTGGAGCGTTTGTACTATGACCGCAAAGCACCATACAGCACCAAAATAAACTACTACGACGAGTTTAAGCCCATTACTACGGTACAAAAGCCCGTTGCCTACATTATACCGTTTGCATGGCGCGAGGTAATCGATCGCCTTAAAACAAATAAGGTGGAAATGAAGCAACTAAAGCGCGACACCACGCTGCAGGTAGAAACCTATTACATAACCGACTATAAAACCAGCCCCCGCGCCTACGAAGGGCACTACATACACTCTGATGTAAAAGTGGAGAAGCGCACCATGCAGCGCCAGTTTCTGCAGGGCGATTATGTGGTGTACCTTAACCAGGCTGCCAACCGCTTTTTAGTGGAAACGCTGGAGCCGCAGGCCATTGATTCATACTTTGCCTGGAACTTCTTCGATTCGATACTGATGCAAAAAGAATATTTCTCAAGCTATGTTTTTGAAGACCTGGCCGCCGAGTACCTGAAAAAAGATCCGGAGCTGAGAAAACGCCTGGAAGAGCGTAAAAAGCAGGACCCTGACTTTGCCAAAAGCGCCCGCGCCCAACTGGATTTTGTTTACCGCAACACGCCTCACTACGAGTTTACACACAATATGTATCCGGTTGGCAGGCTGCTGCAAAACATAAAGCTCCCGCTGTAACTGCTATCCTCTAAAAAATAACAGCAATACGTTTGCGAGATTATTAAAAGGCACAACCTCTGCCTAAAGTATAAAAAGGGACCGCCTGCATGGTGGTCCCTTTTGTTTACTACCTGTAGCCAATCAACTGCAAGTATAAATTCTCTTGCTAACCCACACAGGCATTAATCCTCGTCACTAAAAAATTTCTTGCATATAACAGCTTTATTGTTCTACTTTGAGACTTGATAGTATTACTATCAGTACAATAACTGTTACTATCAAAAATGCGCTATAAGGTCAGCTTTAAAAAATTAAAAATGACTTGCCGGCAGGATTAGTGGTATTCCTGGTAGCTGTACTGCTCTGCCTCGGCATTGTGATGGCGTCTGGTGCTCCGCTTTTCTCGGGTATCATAGCTGGTATAGCAGGAGGTATTGTTTTGCGCACCCTACTCAAAGTACCTGAAGATGGCGAATTAGGAATCGGTTACACCAAGTCGGCTGTTGTTGACCACGATGTAAAGAACCGGTACAAACCAAGAATATAAAACTGACTGTGCACGAGGTATAACAGCAGGAAGTACAGTAGTATCATTATAAAAAACTTAACCCATAACGGATAAAGAAATGAGAACCCAGACCAAAGAAACACAGGCAGAACTAACTCCTCAGAAAGCAATAGAAATACTTTCGGAAGGCAATAAGCGGTTTGTTAGTAACCTGAAAGCCAACCGCAACCTGTTGCAGCAGGTAAACGAAACATCTGAGGGCCAGCACCCCTTCGCCATCATACTTAGCTGCATCGATTCCAGAACATCAGCAGAGCTTATATTTGACCAGGGGCTGGGCGATATATTTAGCGCCAGAATTGCAGGCAACATTGTAAACGAAGACATACTGGGCAGTATGGAATTTGCCTGCAAGGTAGCGGGCTCTAAGCTGATAGTGGTATTGGGCCACTCCAAATGCGGAGCCATAAAAGGTGCCTGCGACCATGTAGAGATGGGCAATTTAACAGGTTTGGTAAAAAAAATAGAGCCATCTGTAAATGCCGTCGAAACGCCAGGAGATAGAAATTCATCAAACCCGGAGTTTGTAGAAAAAGTAGCCGAGGTAAATGTGCACAGAATGCTTGACGAGGTTCAGGAAAAAAGCAGTATACTTCGGGAAATGATTCAGAACGGCGAGATTGGTATAATTGGTGGCATGTATGATGTGGAAACCGGAGCCGTTGAATTTTACGAGCATACTTTTAATATAAAAGAAACAGTTAATGAAGAGCTTGCTGGCAAACATTAAGATAACAGTAGATGAAAAAGTATACCTGAAAGACCCTGAAAGCTCTGAGAAAGGGCAACAGATAATTGAACACGGTATACACTTGATTGATGAACTTGGCCTGGAAGCTTTTACCTTTAAAAAATTAGCTGAAAGAATAGGCACGACAGAGGCCACCATTTACCGTTACTTCGAGAGCAAACACAAGCTGCTGATATACCTTATCTCGTGGTACTGGAATTGGCTGGAGTACAGATTGGTTTTCTCTACAACGAATATCACCTCTGCGAGTGAGCGTCTGAAGATCGCCATTCATATTTTATCCGGAAAGATAGAAGACGATGTGAACTTTGCCCACATCAGCGAAGTGGCGTTGCAACGCATCGTGGTAGCCGAATCAGCTAAAGCATATCTTACAAAAGAAGTAGATGCAGATAATAAAGAGGGCTTCTTTTTAAGCTACAAGCGATTGTGCAAGCGTATTGCAGATATGGTAAGGGAGATAAACCCGGATTATAGTTACCCTGAGTCGTTGGTTTCTACGGTAGCTGAAAGTGCCCATTACCAGATTTTCTTTTCGAAGCACCTGCCCTCTTTAACAAATATAAACGGCGGCAAGCAGCACCAGCTAGAGAAGTTTCTGATAGACTTGGTATTTAAGGCAATTTCAAAGTAAAAAGACTTTGTAAAAAAATAAAAGAGCCACAGGTAATGTGGCTCTTTTATTTTTTATACTGCTTAGCTACTAAAGCAAGTATAGTAGTTTATACTTACAAATGCTCCTACTGCTATACTTAACTGCTGTTGTTTTACCAACAAACCAACGTTGCGCCTAAAATAACTATTACAGGCGCCGCTAAACATACATCAGGCAGGAACTTCTATCTCACCGGTTAAATAAGTTACCGCCTTGCCTGTGATATTTACCCTATCGCCGGCAAGTTCACAGGTAAGTTTGCCTTGCCTTTTAGATAATTGCTTCGCTGTAAGTATGGTTTTATTTAGTTTCTGACTCCAGTAAGGTGTAAGTGTGGTGTGTGCAGAACCTGTTACGGGATCTTCGTTAATGCCTACCTGCGGGCAAAAGAACCGCGAGACAAAATCAACATCATCTCCCGGAGCAGTCACGATAACACCTCTCCCACCGGCACTTTCAATCAACCTGAAATCGGGATTAAATGCCTCAATGTCCTGCTGCTTCTCGAATAACAACATAAAATCTGTTTTGCCTTTGTAAGTGGCTACTGGCGTTTTAGCCAATGCCTCTACTAGCACCTGGGGTGTTTCAATTTGAGCAAGTGTATCCGCCGGAAAGTCAAGCGTCAGCTCATCCCCGTTTTTGCTTACCGCCAGTTGGCCGCTGTTCCGGGACTGCAGGAGTATTTTATCCGTCGGGTGGCCGTAATAGCGGAACAACACATATGCTGCAGCCAGCGTGGCATGGCCGCAAAGATCCACTTCTACGGTAGGTGTAAACCATCTTATTTCGTAAGCATCGGCTACCGGTACTACAAAAGCTGTTTCGGCAAGGTTGTTCTCCATTGCAATTTGCTGCATCACTACAGGCTCAAGCCATGAATCGAGCACACAAACTGCCGCCGGGTTACCACTAAAAACCTTATCTGCAAAAGCGTCTATCTGGTATAGTTTTATTTTCTGCATGTATGTTAACGTATAAGTAGGGCCAGTATTGGCAGCTGCAAAATAGTAAAAATACGGAAGCCTTGTCATAAACATAAAGCCACACTTGCAAGTATAAATCTTAAATATATTCCAAAAAATGAGTGAGCTGTACGCAACTACCTACAAGCTTGTACCCGGCGATAAAATTCCCAACAACAGCAAATTGCCTGTACTTTACTATAAACAGGTTTTGGGTAGCAAAGCCCCCTTTACTGCGCAGTTTAAAGCCGCTTTTGAGAAGAATAACTGGAAGGGCATTTGGGTAAACGGCATCTTTAATTACCATCACTACCACAGCACATCGCATGAGGTGTTGGGTGTAGCAGCCGGCTCTGCTGAAGTTATACTTGGCGGACCAGACGGTAAAGTTTTTAACCTGGAGGCTGGCGACATGGTGGTTTTACCAGCCGGCACCGGACATTGCCTGAAACATGCTTCTCCGGATTTTAAGGTAGTGGGAGCATACCCAAACGGCCAGCAAAGCTACGACATCTGCACCCAAGACACCGACCCTGAAGCTAAAGTAAAAACCATTGCACAGGTGCCCTTACCTGCCCAAGACCCCGTAGGCGGAACAACCGGGCCTTTGGTAGAAATCTGGGGCAGAGCGAAGCAAACGTAGCCTGGCCACAAGTACTACAAAAGCTTTAGGTCAGAGAACGCATCTATACTTTTCACATCAGCAGCTACTGTACCAAAGCCGTAAGCTGCCAGTATAAACGGCACTTGTGCCTTTTGGCTGGCTTCGTAATCGCCGGTGGTATCGCCTATGTATACTGCCTGTTTCATGTTGTTTCGCTTAACCACCTCCACTATGTTCTCGGCTTTAGAAAGCCCCCTGTTACCATAGCAGTCGTGGTCTGTAAAGTAGTGGTGCAGGTTATGGTACTCCAGGAAAGTTTCGATGTAACCGCTCTGGCAGTTGCTCACAATGGCCAGTTTATACTTTCCCTTCAGGTAATCGAGTGTTTCCTTTACCTCCGGGTACAGCTTGCCCCCCTGTTCCTTCAGTCTTTCCATTTCCAGGCGTGCACACAGCTTTTGCAGCTTTTCGCGCTGCTCCCCTTTCATCTCCGGGAAAAGCTTATCGTAAATGGCATCGTAAGGCATTCCGGCCAATCCGCGCACTCTTTCTGCTGTTATGGCAACATCAGTTATGCCGGCTTCGCGCACAGCCTGCTGCCAGGCTGTGGCAATTGCCTGGGTGGAGTCCCAAAGCGTGCCGTCCAGGTCAAATATGATACTATCGTATGTGTTCGTCATGTTATTTATTTTTTACCAGCACGTAGCAGCCAATTTTATCAGGGTGATCCTGCACCAGGTCCTCCTTCTTTTGGTGGCGCAGCATCCAAAGCACCAGCAAGTCGCCGCCGGCAGCTATGGAAAAGAAAAGCCCGAACAAGTAAACGAGGATATTGCCCCATGCCAAGCCAACAATTGCAGGCAGCAGGCCCATTACCAAACCCGGCATTATACCACCAAGTATGTAAGGGCGCAACGGCAGTACTTCGCGGCAATGGCAGTAAGGTGTAAGCATAGCCCAATACACTCCGTACTTTATCGATTTGAGTCCGCGCTTACAGAAAACAGCCCATGTAAAGCCGTGCAGCATTTCGTGCACCACAGCGCCCACTATAAACACGCCCAACATTATAAATGGAGAAAGCATGAGCCAGGTTTTATAAGTGGTTGCCAATACCCTGAGGTTGCCAGCACTAAACTGCTCGGGCCATGCCAGAAGGTAAGCTACCATGTACACCAGCATAATCGGAAGTATAAAGAACAAGGCATACACATTTGCGCTGCCTGCGCTCATGGCTAACTCTACTTTACTATAATTTCCTTTTTCCGTGTCTGCTGCTTCCATACTACTGGCAAAGTACGTTAAAAACTATGCGTGCAAAAAATCAAATTTCTCCTGCTGCTACTGTGGTGGCGTAGAAGTTAGCCAACTGCACTTGTTGTTTTCAAGTATAGATACGATTTTTGAAGTATGAAATTATTCCGCATACATTTTTACCTGTTAAGCTTATCGCTGGGTTTTGCTTTTGCAACTCCCTACAAAGCACTTGCCCAGAACGACCGTGTAAAAGATTATAACCGGAATGGCTGGTACATGTACTTCGGCGACCATAAACTAACCAGCAAATGGGGGCTGCACACAGAAGCACAACTCCGGAGACACAACTGGCTTAAAGACCCGCAACAGCTCCTCCTGAGGGGCGGCCTGAACTATAACCTGACCGAAAGCACTATGTTTACCCTGGGGTATGGTTTTGTGGAGACTTACCCTTATGGTGAGTTTCCGGCTGCCGATGATTTTGTGGAGCACCGCATTTACGAGCAACTGCAATTAAAAGGAAGCCTGGCACGCCTTGGCCTTACGCACCGCTACCGCCTGGAGCAGCGCTGGGTACAGTCGCCGGTTACCTCAGCGTATACTTATCTTAACCGTGCCCGCTACATGCTTCGGGCCACGCTACCTTTAGCAGGCCCAGGTACAGACCCAAAGGAACTCTACTTAACTGCTTACGACGAAGTTTTTATTGGATTCGGGGAAAACGTACAACGCAATATCTTCGATCAGAACCGGGTATATGTGGCGCTAGGCTACAAAATAAACGAAGCCGCCTCTCTGGAAGCCGGATACATGAACCAGATTTCCCAAAAAGCCAACGGCACCGTATTTGAGCATAACCATACGTTACAAGTAGGCCTTACTTATAACCTTGACTTCAGTAAATAAAAAAGGAACTACAGGTACCCAACGTTTTGAGAAAGCTAATTTTAAACCCACCAGCAGATTTAATGGACCTGGCTTGTTGTGTTGGAAATAGTGTTGAAGTAGTTAACAATGGCTATAAGCTCGTGGGGCTTCTCATAATCCAGCTTGTTTAGCTTTACATACGACTTTACATCCTTCGATTTTTTACCGAAAAGCGAATGCAGGTCCTTGCGCAGATTCCTGAGGCTTAATATTTCCCCATCGGGTAGCAGAATGTAATAAAGCTCCTTTACCTGGTCTGTAAACTGGTTGGAGCTGTAGTTGTTAGGATCGTAAAAGTAATTTGAAGCAGCTATGTTACTGCCATCCCGCCTGACGTACGTTTCGCGCATAATCAGCGTGAGCAGGCCCCGGTTCAGTTCCTCAAAAAATGTCGGCTTTTTAAAATCGGAGTAGGCTTTACCCATATCCCAGCGCAACGTCCTGAAAGTATAAGACCTGCCGCTAGGCATTTCCTGGGCTATAAAGTATTCCACATTTACTGGCGATAGCGAACTCATCGTTCCATCTTCATGATGCACATTCACAATATCCTGTGTTCTGTAATAGGTAAGGGCACCATAAAGGGTGTCGCCATCAACCAGTACTACTTTGCCTGTAGGCCACTCCTGCACATCTATAGCAGGCCGAAACTGTGCCAGGCTCACTTCTGGCTTTATACCCAGCCATGCTATCATTACGCACATCAAAACAAGGGATGTAAGTTTGTTTTTCATAGTCTTATAATTAGGTTAAATTGGATATTACTTCACCTGGCTCACGTCCACACATCCTATCCAATTGTAAATCAGTCGCATATACTTTTGTATTCATTTTCTGATAAAAAGTTACACGTTTACCCAGACTAAAACTATGAAATACTAAAAAACCCGCCTGGGGCCATTTTCAGGCACCACAGGCGGGTTAAAAAATTGAACAAACGTAATTGAGCCGCTTGTAGTATGTATTTTTAATTTTATTTAGCTATTGTAGCACTCTTCAATATTTCGTGGCCCAGTTTATCGCGCTTGGTGGCTAGGTACTTTTGGTTATGCTCGTTTGGCACAATCTCAATCGGCACTCGTTCAACCACCTCTAAGCCATAACCCATCAGGCCGGTACGCTTGCGTGGGTTGTTAGAGATTAACCTCATTTTAGATACCCCTAAGTCGCGTAGAATCTGTGCACCTACACCATAATCACGTTCATCCATGCCAAAGCCCAACTCCAGGTTAGCTTCAACAGTATCGCGGCCCTGCTCCTGCAACTTATACGCTTTCAACTTGTTCAGCAGGCCAATACCACGGCCTTCCTGGTTCATGTATACTATTACGCCTTTGCCTTCTTTGTCAATCATGCGCATGGCTTCGTGTAGTTGTGGGCCACAGTCGCAGCGGCAAGAACCGAAAATATCGCCGGTTACGCAAGAGGAGTGCACACGCACCAAAACTGGATCACCTTCTTCCCAGGTGCCTTTTACTAATGCCAGGTGCTTTGCCCCGTTGCTACGCTGTGTAAAGGCATACAAGTCAAAATCACCGTAATCAGTTGGTAACTGCACCGCTATTTCGCGGTCTATCAGGCTTTCGTGCTTCAGGCGGTAGGCAATCAGGTCTTTTATCGAAATAAGTTTCAGGTCGAAACGCTCGGCTACCTTTACCAGGTCAGGCAGGCGCGCCATGGTACCATCCTCGTTCATAATTTCCACCAGAACTCCGGCAGGTGCAAGCCCGGCCAGGCGTGCCAGGTCTACAGAAGCTTCTGTATGACCAGCGCGGCGCAATACGCCTTCTTTTTTTGCCTTAAGCGGGAAAATATGTCCTGGTTTACCTAAAGAGTGCGGGTCTGTGTTGGGATCAACTAAGGCCTGAAGTGTTTTGGCACGATCTGAGGCCGAAATACCAGTAGTACAGCCATGGCCAATTAAATCTACGGATACAGTAAAAGGCGTGGCATGCAAAGCTGTGTTGCGGCCAACCATCAGTTCTAGCCCGAGTTCTTCGCAACGCTCTTCCGTTAACGGGGCGCAAATAAGCCCACGGCCATGCGTTGCCATAAAGTTTACAATTTCTGGCGTCACCATCTCAGCGGCACAAACAAAGTCGCCTTCGTTTTCGCGGTCGTCATCGTCTACTACAATTACCACTTTGCCTTGTCTGATATCTTCGATAGCAGCCTCTATTGAGTCTAATGGTCTGATATCACCAGTTGTATTGATTTCCATACTAGTTATATTGTGCTTGCTTTAAGCGATCCTAAAGCACAGCTGTTGATTTTTTAGTAAAGCGATACAAAAGTATAAAGTTTATACCGCATTCCCTTTTTATTTGAACAACACTTTTAGGATGGATTTAGTTGATATGGGTTGAAATTTGGCTGGTGCTGTGCTCTAACCTCCTTACGTGCGCCAGTACTGATGAGAGGATTAGATATGCAGGATGAGTCTCTGCTCCGGCTCCAACCACCCCTGGCCCCTCCTTGTCCAAGGCGGGGAATCTGTTATTACTCTGGCTCAAGTATAGGCTATGTAGCTTCGGCTTAACCTCCCTTCAACCTAAGATCCTTAACAGGATGACAAATTAGAAAGCAGAGGCTAAAGGAAAGACAGAAGAAGGTGTAAATTAACTTACCCGCTTTGGACTAGTGAAAATGAGATTTGAAACTAGCGAGCAGAACTCTGAGGGACTAGGGGTGATTGGAGCTTATAGTGCGAAAACTAGTGCAGAAACCTGTGCAGTTACTACCTGCTAATTATTATGAAGTCAGTAAAGTCATCATATTACCTGTTCACCACAATGCCAAGCATATCTCCCAGTTGGCTATGCAAACTTTTAAGCATCAGGATGGTATTTAGCTGGCGGTCTTGCTCCTGTGGGTCGGTTACGATGCGTAGCTTTTCCATTTCGGTTTTCATGAGCAACTCCACATTGCGCCATTTTAAGCGTAAAACGGCACGTTCTGCACCATAAGGCAACAAGTCAATCTCTGTAGGCACAAAAATGGAGTGGGTTTCCCAGTTATGGCTGAGTTCGTGTGGGTCCGAAAGCAGGTTTGTAGCCTCTGTCCTGATCTCATTGTCAGGATAATTGATAAAATCTTCGGCAGAGGGCACCACGCTGTTGCACAGTTTTTCTTTGATCAGCTCCATAAAACGGCTGTACAGCGGTGTTCTGAACTCCACATCCTCCAGCTGCTCCAACATATATTGGCAGGTAGTCATTCCTTCCTCCAGCATCCGGTCCGGGTAATTAAGCAGCATCCGCACAATTTCGCGCTCATACCTTTGCAATACATCCGTATCTGATGCAGGTTTTTCAGGCTCTGCCTCTTCCGGAAAAGGCATGCTCTCGAACTCAGGATTACTGGTTTTTGGCTGTTGCCTGTCCTGAAGCTGCATTTTGTTGTACTCCGAAATCAGTACCTGCTCATCGATATCGAAAATGAGGCTACAGCTACGGAAGAATACGGTTCGCTTAATCGAGTCCGGGATTTTGGCAATAGAGGTTACAATCTCGCGTATGGCTTCGGCTTTCCTGACCGGGTTGCCTTTTGCCTCGGCAGCATAAAGGCTCGTTTTGAAGGAAATGAAATCCTGTGAGTGCTCTTTCAGGTAAGCCTTAAAAGCGGTGTCGCCCACTTTCTGGATGTATGAATCCGGGTCTTCACCCTCCGGAAACGTAACTACATCTACGTTCAGGCCATTCTCCAGAATCAGGTCGATGCCGCGCAACGAGGCTTTTATACCTGCCGCATCGCCATCATACAGCACCGTAATATTTTGGGTATACCGCGCTATCAGCTTTATCTGCCCTTCTGTAAGCGAGGTGCCCGACGAGGCTACTACGTTTTCGATGCCGCCCTGGTGCAAAGAGAGCACATCCAGGTAACCCTCCACCATGTAGCACATATCCTGCATGCGCAGCGCCTGCTTTGCCTGGTACAAACCATACAGCACATTGCTTTTATGGTAGATATCAGACTCGGGGGAGTTAAGGTATTTAGGGCTTTTTTTATCGTTCGGTTTAAGAGTCCGGGCACCAAAGCCCACTACCCTACCCGACACGTTATGGATCGGAAACATCACCCGGCCCCGGAAACGGTCATACTTCTTGCCTTCTTCCTTCGCAATGGTAAGGCCGGTCGCCTCCAGGTATTTCTGCTGATAACCTGCTTTTAGGGCCGCATCAGTTAAATCCGTCCATTCGTCTAAACTGTAGCCCAGCTCAAATTTACGGATGGTGTTATTGCTAAGACCACGCTGTTTTAAGTATGATTGCCCTATACCGCCCTGCTCGTGGCTGTGCAGTCGCTCCTGGAAATGCTTGTTGGCAAAATCAGATACGATGAAAAGACTGTCGCGCTCGCTTTGTTCTTTTGCGTACTCAGGTGTGGGGTTGTCTTCCGGCACATCAATGCCATACTTTTTTGCCAGGTACTTCAGCGCCTCCGGAAAGCTGGTGCCTTCCACATCCATGATAAACTGCACCGAGTTACCTGCCTTGCCACAACCAAAGCACTTGTAAATACCTTTAGCCGGCGATACAGAAAACGAAGGAGACTTCTCGTGGTGGAAAGGACAGCATGCCCACAGGTTTTGCCCCTTCTTCTTCAGCGACACAAAATCACCCACCACCTCTGTTATATCGGCTTGGGCTAAAATCTGGTCAACGGTTTCTTTTGGAATCAGGGACATGGGCAAAAGTATAAGCGGATAGCAAAGATAAGGGTTGAATCGTTGAATTGCTGCATTGTTAAATTGTTATTTCTCCCTATAAAGATTTTTAAAGAAACTTCAGCAGAAACGCGCTTTCGCCTTGAAAGCTAAGCATATCGCTTGTCATAGCGGCAAAACAACTTCCGTCAGCAATACAGCTATTTAACCTTTGCATTACTTATTCAAAATCCTGTTGTAGTACTCGTAATTCTCATCATCAAAGCAAACAAACTTTATACTTTGCAGGCTAGTTTGGTGCTGTTCCAGAAAAGCCCAAGTTGCCTGCACGGCCACCTCAGCGGCCTTAGCCTTCGGGTAACCGTATACGCCTGTACTGATATTCGGGAAGCCTATACTTGTAAGCTGTTTTTGCGTGGCTAGTTGCAAGCTATTTTGATAGCAATTGGCTAGTAAAGCAGGTTCGTTCTGGTTGCCGCCATGCCAAACCGGACCTACCGTATGTATAACATGCTTTGCAGGCAGATTCCCGGCAGTTGTAATAACGGCCTCTCCGGTAGGGCAGCCGCCTTGCCTGGCACGTATCTGCTTGCATTCCTCCAATATAGCAGGCCCACCAGCCCTGTGTATGGCACCGTCTACGCCACCGCCTCCCAGCAAACTGTTATTTGCAGCATTTACAATCGCATCTACCTGTTGTTTCGTGATGTCGCCTTTTACAACTTCTAGCTGTACTTTATCCATACTTTATACTTTGGTCTAATTAAAATTACGCTTCTGATCTTGCCACGTGTACTCCTTTAAACACTTTTAAAGCTGTAGTATACTTTTTGAACCTGGTACAAGCAACAACTTTTAGATTAAAAAACTTAAGGAAGTCAAACTTTTATAAGGTCTACTTACGCTGGGGCATTCATTTAAGTATAAAAACTGATCTTTCTCATTACTGTGTAAGCAAGGAAGCCTTTATATGCGATTGGCAAATTTTGTTTGTATCTTTGTAGTACGAACTGCAAAAGCAGCTCTAATTTAATATGGCGATTACAAGAGAAGATATATTAAAAGCACTCAGTTATGTAGAGGAGCCAGACCTGGGCAAGGACCTGGTTACCCTGAACATGATTGAGGATGTGGATGTAAATGGCAAAGATGTAACCTTTACAGTTATACTTACAACCCCTGCCTGCCCACTAAAAGACCTTATACGCAATGCCTGTGTTACTGCCATTCATACTATGGTGGATAAAGAGGCAAACGTAACAGTACACATGACATCGCGTGTCACATCCGGCCGTGGTGATACATCTGAGGTGCTGAGAGGTGTTAAAAACATAATTGCCATTGCATCTGGTAAAGGTGGCGTAGGTAAGTCTACAGTCACCAGTAACCTGGCTATAGCGCTGGCTCAGTCAGGTGCACGGGTAGGTTTGATCGATGCTGATATTTCTGGACCGTCAATCCCTACCATGTTCGGTGTAGAGCAAGAGCGTCCACGCATGATACAGGGCGACCATGGCAAGAACTATATCGTACCGGTAGAACATTTCGGCGTTAAAATGATGTCGATTGGCTTTCTGACACCTGCAGACGGTGCTGTAGTATGGCGTGGCCCAATGGCAAGCTCTGCCCTGCGCCAGTTTATTTCGGATGTAGAGTGGGGTGAGTTAGATTACCTGCTTCTTGATTTACCTCCGGGAACATCAGATATTCACTTAACGATGGTGCAGGCGCTGCCAGTAACTGGTGCCGTTATCGTAACTACGCCACAAAAAGTGGCCTTGGCCGATGCTGTAAGAGGCTTGCAGATGTTCCGACAGCCACAGATAAACGTGCCGGTGTTGGGCGTAGTAGAAAATATGGCTTACTTTACACCAGCCGAGCTGCCAGAAAACAAATATTATATTTTTGGCGAAGGCGGCGGCAGAGACCTGGCAGCGAAGTTTAACATTCCTCTTTTAGGCCAGGTTCCGATTGTGCAAAGTATACGCGAAAGCGGTGATGCCGGTACTCCGGTAGTTCTACAGAACGATTCTCCGGCTTCCGGTGTTTTCAAGGAGTTAGCCCAGGCTGTAGCCCAGCAGGTGTCGGTCCGTAACGCGACGCTAGGTAAAACAAAACCCGTAGAAATTAAAAGCTAATATACATGGCAGCTGTAAACATAGATCAAGACTTCATGCTCCGCATCGAGAGCGCCCTCGACCAGATCAGGCCGTACCTGGAAGCTGACGGAGGGAACGTGAAAGTGCTGGAGGTAACAGATGAAATGGTGCTGAAGCTGGAGCTGTTAGGTGCCTGTGGCTCATGTCCTATGTCCACGATGACGCTAAAAGCCGGCGTGGAGCAGTCTGTACTAAGAGCTATCCCAGAAATTAAGTCTGTAGAAGCTGTAAACGTAACTCCTATAGCTTAAATTATTTATACTTTATACTTAAGCGGAAGCTCCTGCAACTGGCAGAGGCTTCCGCTTTTTGTTTTAATAGCAACTACTAAAACAGCATAACACTTACTTGCGTTAGCAGAGAACGAGCTATACCCCTCTATACTTTACCTTACGTTTAAAAAAACCTATATTTGCTCTTATAAACAGTCTCACACTATGGTTAAAGCAAACGATCCCTCCCTCCACTCCTGGATAGAAATAGCACCCGAAAGCGACTTCCCAATACAAAACCTGCCTTTCGGTATATTCCGGACAACGACCAGAGACCCACGGGTTGGCGTGGCTATCGGCGAATATATACTGGATTTGTGCGTGGTGGCGCAGCACAACCTTTTCGAGCTTATCGATATTGACCCAACTATTTTCCATAGGCCATACCTGAACGACTTTATCTCCTTGGGCAAACCGGTATGGCGTGCCGTCAGAAACCGTGTGTCTCATTTACTGCGCAACGACAATGAAGAGATCAGCGGCAACAGCGACTTGATACGGGAGTGCCTGGTGCTGCAAAGCGACGCAGAAATGCTGATGCCGGTTAAAGTGCCCAACTATACTGATTTTTACAGCAGCATAGAACATGCCACCAACGTAGGCACTATGTTCCGGGACCCAAAGAATGCGCTTCTGCCAAACTGGAAACATATTCCAATCGGATACCATGGCCGTGCATCATCCATAGTAGTCTCGGGCACGCCTGTGCACAGGCCTAACGGCCAAACAAAGGCCGCCGATGCCGATGCGCCTACTTTTGGTCCAAGCCGCCTGCTCGATTTTGAACTTGAAGTAGCCTTTATCACAGGCAAAGAAACACAGTTGGGCGAAAGTATAACTCCAGACGACGCGACTGATTACATCTTTGGTGTAGTGCTGTTTAACGACTGGTCGGCCCGCGACATGCAAACGTGGGAGTATGTGCCGCTGGGCCCTTTCCTGGCTAAAAGCTTTGGCTCGTCTATATCTCCGTGGGTAGTTACTTTGGATGCGCTTGAGCCATTCAAGGTGAAAGGCCCTGTACAAGACCCTAAACCGCTGCCTTACCTGGAGTACAGCGGCAACCATAACTACGACATTAAGTTGGAAGTGCTTATAAAACCTGAAAGTGGTGAAGAAAACAGTATTTGTCGCTCTAATTACAAGTACATGTACTGGAACATGAACCAGCAACTGACGCACCAAAGCAGTAACGGCTGCAACATCCAGGTAGGCGACATGTACGCATCCGGTACCATTAGCGGTTCTGAAAAAGACTCTTATGGCTCTATGCTGGAATTAACCTGGCGTGGCACAAACCCTATCAAATTATCGGATGGCACAGAGCGCAAATTCATTAATGATTTTGACGAAGTGATCATGCGCGGCTATGGCGAGCGCAATGGCATTCGTATTGGCTTCGGCGAGGTAAGATCGCAGGTGCTTCCTGCTTTGTAACAGATTAGTTTTTATACTACAAAAAAGCCCCGGCAAGTATACTTGCCGGGGCTTTTTTGTAGTATAGCAGCCAGCTTAAACGTTTTCTGCAGCAGCCACTTCTATAGATCAAATAAACAGCCTTTGCTTAAATATTTATACTTTGATCCCGGGTCCTACCACCCCTGCCCCTCAGAGCTCTGCTCGCTGGTTTCAAACTCTCGTTTTCATTCGTGCAAGGAGGGGAGCTTTTTACTTACTAAAGCCATTGCTGATCTGTTGCAGCACAGCTTCTAAGTTATCAAACACATCTTTATTTTCGAAGCGCAGCACCCGGATGTTCAAATTCTTAAGATACATGTCGCGCTCTAAGTCATCCTGTTCTGCAGAAATGTTATTGTGCACCTGTCCATCTAGCTCAACAGCAATTTGCTCTGAGGGGCAATAGAAGTCAAGAATGTAATTTCCGACGCTGTGCTGGCGCCTGAATTTTCTACCTTCTAGGCTGCCACCCTTCAAGTGCTTCCACAATTCTGTCTCGGCAGGAGTCAAACTACTACGCAACTCTTTTCTATATTCCTTCAAGTATTTGCGGTTGTGTAGCATGATGTAAATACTGAACATTTAATTCATAAGACGATGAATCAAATTAAACGTGAGGTAAAAGAATAAGTAGGAAAAGCTCCCCTCCTTGGCTAAGGAGGGGCAGGGGTGGTTGGACCAGGGACTGAAAATAATCCAACCACCTCCATAGTTCTAGCCGAAAAATTCAGATCCTCTATAAAGCGAAAAGCCCCTGTAGGTTGTACCTGCAGGGGCTTTTCGCTTTATACTTTATACTATGCAGTATGCTTTATATCATCCAGTTCTTCATACCTTGAGTTCTTGCTTAGAAACTCCGGAACGATCTGCTTCATTTTCTTAACTGCAAAATAGTCTTCGCTGTTCTTATTTAGGGAAATCAGCTCGTTGATATCATTCACCACCTGGTTATAGGCATACTTCCTCACCTTAGATATTTTGATCTTGTTATGATGTGTCGGAATGGTTGTCTCTTCCTCGTTCAGCAGTTCCTCGTAAAGCTTCTCACCTGGTCTTAAACCAGTAAACACAATATCGATATCCACACCCGGTGTTAAGCCAGCCAGCTTAATCATTTTCTTGGCCAGGTCTACAATCTTAACCGGCTCTCCCATATCAAAGATAAAAATCTCGCCACCCTTACCCATCGTGCCGGCTTCCAAAACAAGTTGCACAGCCTCAGGTATGGTCATAAAATAACGCGTAATATCCGGGTGAGTAACCGTAATAGGTACACCTCTCTCAATCTGGGCACTAAACCTTGGAATCACAGAGCCGTTAGAACCCAGCACATTTCCGAAGCGGGTGGTAATGAATTTTGTTTGCGGCAGACGTTCTCCAGAAGCTGAAACTCGCTGCAATTTTTCTGTGCCTACGTTATTCAACGACTGGATGTAGATCTCTGCAATACGCTTAGAGGCACCCATGATGTTGGTAGGATTTACCGCTTTATCCGTAGAGATCATCACAAATTTCTCCACATCAAATGTCATGGAAAGATCTGCTAGATTCTTGGTGCCAAGCACATTTGTAAGTATCGCCTCCGACGGATTGTTCTCCATCATGGGCACGTGCTTATAAGCTGCAGCATGGTATACTATATCAGGCGTCTGCTCCTTAAACAGCGTGTACATCCTGTTAAAGTTTTGGATGTTACCAATACTGACAACAATGTTTGCATTCGGATACTTCTCCTCTACCTCCAGCTGCAGCTCGTGCAACGGAGATTCTGCCTGGTCGAAGATGACAACTGATGCAGGGTTATAGGCCAAGACCTGGCGCACGATTTCAGACCCGATGGATCCTGCAGCCCCTGTTATGAGAATGCGTTTACCACGCACATCAGCAGAAATTCCAGCATTTTCAATCACGATCGGAGGGCGCTGCAGCAGATCTTCAATTTTAAGGTCCTTGATCTGGTTAGCCTTCAGCTGCCCTGACATCCATTGCTCTGCCGGCGGAACCGTCATTACTTTGATCCCCAGCTCAACGCATCTTTCTATGATCTGCTTCTTCGTTTCCGATCTAAGGTCCTCGCTCATCACCACAAGCTTATCTACTTTGCAACGCTGCTGAACCTTCTCAATATCATCAATGTGGTAAACACGCTTTTGCTGAATATCTTTATCTACCTTATTTGGGTTATCATCCACAAAACCAGCAATCACATACCTTCCCATACCGCTGGTTTCCAGCGCGTGCTTCACAAGTATAGAATACCCGTTGGCACCGTAAATAAGTACACGCTCTTTCTTATCAGTTGTATTTCTTTTAAAATAGAAGAACAGGTTTTTAATACCGATTCTTAAAAGCACTAGTATAGAGGATGATATGAAGAAATTTACCAGCAGAACCTCATATACGTTAACAGAACTGATATGGTAAACGGGCTCCAGAATAAAGCCGATGATGCTGGCATAGATCACGCTGGATGTTAAAACGCCGGAAAAAATCCGAACCACATCCTGTGTGCTCGAGTACCGGATCAAGCCTGTATGAATGCGCATGGCATAGAACGTGCACAAACTAAGTACAGCATAGATGCCAATGTGAATAAAAAAGTGCCCCCTCAGCATTTGAGGAAAGTCGAAATGCGCAATAATGAAATAGGAAAAGATAAAAGCCCAGGTTGTTATTACCTGATCGGCAAGTAATATCAGATTTTTGGGTAAAGACTTATTAAGTAAGAATATTTTCATGTCAGGGTGAATAAAGGCACACGATGATTTTTATACTTCATCAAGGTATAAGCTCCGTTAAAAATACACATTAAATTGCACAGTTCTGATAACCCGATACTTAATTAACAGTTCCTTAACCATTTTCTTTGTTCTAACAAGTAGTATATTGGCAAAGTACCATCTTATACTTAAGAACGCTTCCGGTTATACTATTACACAAAGTACTTGGGTGAGAAACGCGATTAAACTACAAATTAGTGCAATTAAGCTAAATAAATTTTTAAGGTATTAGCTTGGCTTTATACAATCAAATTGCATTACCGCTACTGCAGATCAGAAAGATTGGCGATTCTTAATAATATAATTCTTTTACTACCCTGAGAAAAGCTTTTGCAGCAAGGTCTTATACTTATTTGATACTATACCTACAACATGTTTAAAAGAAAGAGGCTCCGGAAGAACACTTTTAAGCATTCTTTCGGAGCCCCTGCCTAAGCTATTTGCACACGAGTTTTAAACCAGCAATATCCTCAGTCCTTTAGCTTTAAATAAGCATTGGAGCTGTTAGTTTTGAGCTACATAGAACTACCAAAAATATATCATACGCTATCCAAATTCCTCCTCCTAAATGCCACCATTTCAAGTTGAAGGCATACAGGCTATGAAGACTGGTTATTGAACGAATAGTAGCTGTACTTTACCATTCAAGGCTCATTTTATAGGGTGTTTGCTACACAAGCTGCATTTATTTTCTGAACAACACTTGCCTTTTCTTCATCTGTAAGATTTGAACCCGATGGCAGGCACAGCCCTTTTTCAAAAAGCCTTTCACTAGTGCCATCACCATAAAAAGGAGTACCGGCAAACACAGGTTGCAAATGCATCGGTTTCCAGAGCGGTCTGCTTTCAATATTATCCTTTTCAAGGGCTAAGCGTACCGCCTCACGGTCTACAGCTCCTTCAGCATTGTCTACAAGTACTGTCGTAAGCCATCTGTTTGAGTAATAGTCCTCATTTGGCTCTTCCGCAAACGTGAATGTTTTGGCATCCAGCTCGTTTTTATAGAACGTATAATTGGCTCTGCGTGCATCTACACGGTCCTGTAGTACCTCCATTTGGCCACGGCCGATACCTGCACAAATATTGCTCATGCGGTAGTTATAGCCAATGTGCGAGTGCTGGTAGTGCGGTGCATTGTCTCTGGCCTGTGTAGCCAGGAAGCGTGCTTTCTTTATCCATTCTTCGTTAGTAGAAACAAGTGCTCCACCGCCAGAAGTAGTAATAATCTTGTTACCGTTAAATGACAAGATACTCATAGCACCAAAAGTACCAAGCTTACGTCCTTTGTAGCTGGAGCCAAGCGCTTCTGCCGCATCCTCTACTACCGGGATCTCATACTTGTCGGCTACCTGCATAATGCGGTCCATCTCAGCTGGCATACCATACAGGTGCACCACGATGATAGCCTTTGGCTTTTTGCCTTTGCTGATCCTGTCCTTAATTGCCTCCTCTAGATACTCCGGCGACATGTTCCAGGTAAGGGTCTCGCTATCCACAAAAACGGGCGTTGCTCCCTGGTAAGCTATCGGGTTGGCAGACGCCGAAAACGTCATCGACTGGCAGATTACCTCATCTCCGGCTTTTACACCAAGTATAATCAAGGCTAAATGCAAAGCAGCTGTACCTGAGCTTAAAGCCGCTACGTGTACATCGTTGCCTAAATAGTTTTCCAGGTCCCTCTCAAAGCCATCTACATTTGGGCCAAGTGGTGCAATCCAGTTGGTATCGAAAGCCTCTTTCACGTACTTCTCTTCCGTACCTCCCATGTGCGGGGAAGAGAGCCATATTTTATCTTTCATGTTCTATTCGTGAAACTTGATAGGTTTTGCAGGAATACCAACAGCTGTACAGTTTGCAGGTAGTGTTTTTGCTACCACTGCACCAGCACCAACTATAGTATTTGCCCCAATCTCTAATTGATTAATTATTTTAGCTCCTGTGCCAACATATACACACTCACCAATTTCTACCTCACCAGAAATGTTCACAGATGGCATAAATGAGCAGTAATCAGCAATATTAGTATCATGCCCAACTGTACAAGATAGATTCAATATGACATGAGATCCAATATTAATATTAACAGTAAGGATATTACCAGCAGTTATGATACTTCCTTCCCCTATAGCAACGTCCTTATCTCCCATCAGTACACTTGGATGTATGAGAGTAGGAAATCTTAATTTAGAATTATGTATTTTGCTTATTACCTTTTTCTTGGTCTTAGGTTCTCCTAATGCGAATACCACAGATAACTCCTCTTGCAAATCATTCAACTGTTGAATACCACCAAGCACTTTATATCCGTACAATTCTTTGCCAACACTTACTCCGTCATCATAAAATCCTACAATATCCCAAAAATGTTGCTTCTGATTAATTTGCTCTATAAGCATGGCAACTTCTCGTCCAAAGCCTCCTGCTCCAAAAATGGCTATTTTGTTCATGTTATTTAGTGTGCACTTCCAGTAAATCTTTCCATCGTAGCTGCTGTTGCAGAATTTATACCTTCCGATTTAAAGACCTTCTGAATTGTCAGAAATATTATTTTAAGATCAAGCAGGAACGACATGTGATCCACATACCACACATCATATTTAAATTTATCTTCCCAGCTGATGGCATTCCTGCCATTCACCTGTGCCCATCCTGTTATACCCGGCCTTACTTCATGCCTCCTGCTTTGTACTTTATTATATAAAGGCAGATACTCTACAAGTAAAGGACGAGGACCTATCAGACTCATATCTCCTTTGATCACATTAAGCAATTGTGGAATTTCGTCTAGGGATGTTTTGCGGACAAATTTACCTATAGCTGTAAGTCTCTTCTCATCAGGCAACAGATTTCCATGCGCATCTTTCAGGTCATTCATCGTTTTGAACTTGATGACACGGAAAATTCTTCTATTTCTACCAGGCCGAGGCTGGAGGAAAAATGGTTTGTCTTGGTTTGCAATTATCAGACATAGTGCAACTATTGCGAAAATCGGTAGCGCAACAATAAATGCCGTTGTTGCTAGTATGAAGTCAGTAAACCGTTTTAATGAACTACGATACATAACTTAAACGCTGCTTTTTCCTATTAGAGCATAAAGATTGATATTCCTTAAGAAGCTCGCCCCACACATACTGCTGATCATACCGATCGACGATCATCTTCCGACACTTTGAAGACATTTCATCCAAGACTTTTTCATTATCTAATAAATAAGTAATTGCCTCGCTCAATGCCTTTGAATCTTTCAGAGGAACTATCAACCCATTTTCCCCTTGTTCAACAATCTCATTACAGCCATTTATATTACTTACTATAGATGGTACTCCCATAGCTCCTGCTTGCATCACTACATTAGGAAATCCCTCTCTATAGCTAGGAAAAACAAACAAATCACTAATTGCCAAATAAGGCCTTACATCATCCTGATAATCTAAAAATTTGATATTGGGATGGGATAAGATAGTCTTTTTAGTCTGTTCATCCAGAGGATCAAGTTCTTCTTCAAATGGCCCAACTAAAATTAATTTTGTATCAGGATACTGAGAAACAGTTTCTATAAAAGAACTAATTAACTCCGTGATTCCTTTATCTACTACGACACGACCAATAAAGCATAGAACTTTTTCCCTGTCTTTAATTCCTATTTCTGCCTTCAAAGCCGTCTTAAAAGTAGAATCAAATAAAGCAGGATCAAAAAATGAAGTATCAATGCCATTTGAACTACCATTACCAATCACCTTTAGCTTATTTGGTTTACATAAATTGCTCTCATTTATAATACTTTTCATATTATGAGAATTAGGATACACCATCGTTGCGCAAGCATAAGTTATCCATTCAGTAAACTCTAATAATTTTCTTTTTACACCTTTTGCCTCTAACAATGGGAGTCCAGCTACTGTATGTAAACGATATGGAATACCACAAAGCCATGCAGCCAACATACCTATTAATCCAGCTTTAGGCGTATGAGAATGTACTATTTGAGGCTTCTCTTTCTTCAAATATACAATTAGCATGATTAAAGCTACAAGATCTGCTATAGGAGTTATCTTGCGTGTCATACGAATCCCCTTGATGCTTACTCCTTCATTAATACATACCTCATTAAGAATTCTACCTGGACTAGATACTGCACTTACTTCATAACCATGAGTAACCATAAACCTTAATTGGCCCTCCAATAATTTTTTGAGAGATATTGGAATAGTAGTCACTCTTACAAGTTTATAAGAGTTAATTGCATTTACGTTATCGATGTTTTGAAAGAGCATTAAAAAACTTATAATATTTCACCTAACTTTTCAACTATGTTTTTATAGTAAAATTTATTTACATTCGAATCATAAGTATGCTTAATAGCTTTATATTCTTGCTTTTCTAAATATTTATTCTGTATAAAATTTACAATTTTTTTCAAATCATTTTCTTTATTTAAAGATGCATCTTCATAACAAACTCCAGCATTAACAAAGTTAATCATATAAGACAATTCACTATCTGCTAGAGAACCGTTAACTATCCCAATTATTGGTTTTCTCATTAGAAAACTTTCATAAAGTTTACCGGGTATTACTCCAAAATCATTTTCTGTATTCCATGATACAATTATAGAAATATCCGCCTCAGCTTGTATTTGAATTGATTCTTCACGTGTTACATAGCCTTTATTAATTAATACTTCCTCTACATTACTTTGAGAAGCCTGACTTTTCAACACATCAAATTCATTTCCTGCGTAATAAAATTTGACATTCTCTTTTTTGAGAATCCCCTCATTAATCAAGTGGTTTAATGCAACAAATATTATAGATAGATCTCTTTCTCCTCCATACAAACTACCAACATAGCTAAAATTCAATGTGTTAGAATCACTTATTTTCGAAATATCTATCTTGTAGTTCAAATCATCATCATCGATACCATTTGGCAGATAAAATGAAATCGATTCTGGTGCAGAAATTTTGGTTATCATTCCTTTTGTAACAAAAGTTCCAGCATCTATGTGTTTTATTATACTGCTTTGGATTAATTTGTTTATGTTATATATTATTATATCAGAATTAGATTTGTAATTGATAGGATCTCTAAAATCTGCAATCCATTTTTTTGCTATTTTTCTTTTTTTAATACTCTTGGAGGCCCACATTGCTCCTAAACTTGGATAGCTAGAAAAAACAGCATCAAATTGGTTTTGCTTAAAGTTATTTTTCACATACATATCAACTTGATTTCTCCAGTCTAAATTCCTTAGCAAAGTATATCCTAAATGAGCATATCTAAATATAATTGCTTTTAACACTTGAGTTATGCCGTAGTTTTTTCTAATTTTGATATACTCTGTTGCTGACTGCTTATTGAGTAAATCATTTCTTTTCTTTAGAAAGATTTCAGCAAAAACTTTGCTTTGAGGAACTGTAATTCTATTAACTGAATCTAATTCTTTAGACTCTAGTGAATTATCTATTTTACTACCTTCATGGAGCTGGGGAGAAATAACGGTAACTTGATAACCATTTCTAATAAGAAACTTAACTATTTTAGTTAATCTAACAGATCCAACTGCATTCTCAGGAGAGAAGCAGGTTGTAACAACAAGTATATTTTTTTTAGACACTCAAAATTCCTTTCTTAGTTTTAATTAATCTTCTTTCGTCTCCAACTTCGTAGTAGAATATAATTACTAACATTATCCATATTGGCAACCTTCTGAGTACATCTCCACCAAGTGCATACATAAATATGGCTGAAAATGCAGCAATAATAGCCGGATTATATATTGCTTTTTTAGCTACATTAAATAGAAGTATTATAAGTATTAATACACCTACCAAACCGGTTTGTAAAAAAGCAGTTATAAATGTTTGATGTGCATCCCAAAATTTACCATCAGCATAGATATGTCCCCCCGTTCCTAGTCCAACTAAAGGAGAATTTAAGCCAACCTCTATTGCTTTACCATATAGCATTGCTCTTCCTCCACCCATATCTATTTCTTCGAAGTACTCAACAAACCAATTAATAGCAAATTCTATATTAAGCATTAAGATGGTACCAGAAATAAAAGATAGAAGAAAAATGAATATTCTTCTTGATCTTAAATTTAAGGTATATAAAAATTTAAATATTACAAAAACAATACTTCCTACAATAAGTGAAATTATAGCTTTTTCAGAACCGGTGCTGCTTGCCATAACAACGTCTGCAACAATAAGTGAACATATTAGTAATTTGGCTTTTACATTTTTCTCTACCAATAATATCCTTAATCCTAGGAAAGGTAAAGGCACTAAAAACATAGATATCTGATGTAGATTTTTAGCTAGAGGAACAAAGTAAATGTAATATTTTAAAGAAAGCCCAAGCAAACTAGAAGTAAAAAAGCTTAATATATATAATGCGAGCATTATACCGCTTGAAATTAAAAAGAAGTATTTTATGAACAGATAAGTGTTGATCTTTTTCCGCTTTATAGAACCTTCTATCAATAAGCAACTCATTAATAGCATAACATAAGCAGAAAAGTCAAATACTAAACTTGCAAGTGTTCCAGTAGCATAATCAAGAAAAATTAAATTATAAGCGAAACCAAATAAACTAATAATTAAGTAGCTAAGCCAGAACCGAGAAAAAGGACCAAAAGCTAGTATTCCTCCCTTACCTACATCAGTAAATTCTTTTATAAAAAGTGCAATGATTATTAGTTCAGCTAATCCTAGAAAACCTATCCGTAATAATGTATATGGTGATACTATTAGTGCTACTAAGAGAAACTTCTCAAAGTTATTGAGTGATTTAAAATATTTTACAGTTTGCACTTTTAGTTTAGGTAATCTAACACATTATTCTTAAACTTCTGCGCGTTCACTCTTGCAGCTTTTAGTATTAAAAAGGACTGATAATTTAAGCGCTTGAAGTACCAATTAAAATTCCTTAAAGATTTTCTTGATTGTATATATTTACTAAGTATCTCATTTCGTTTATTTTCATACTCATCTTTTTCAATCTTTAAATTTTGTGAGTATTTATTTATTTGATTCAAAATACTCTCTTGTCCAATTATTAAAGTATTATCAGAAGCATATATAGGTATTGGTTTATAAGAAATTAACCTGTCATTTATAACCTCTAACTCTAATATAAATGACGATTTGTTATTATCGTTCTGCTTAATTAACGGTTCTTTAGATTTACTTGTATAAACATCATCAAAGCAAAAGTTACCTAAACTATATGCGATCAATGAATCTTTAATTTTTTCGATTCCCTGCATTACATGAGGATGGTGACCGTAAAAAGTATAAGGACTAACTTCTGCTAGCTGTCTTGCCATCATCAAGTGATTACGGTTTGGCAAATTAACATGTTCCTCTCCGCAATGAACACTTACAATGTTATAAAATCCAGCTTTTTGATTTGCTATCATCTTTTCTTTAACTACACTAACATTTAGTGGGTTTATACCATGTCCACTTCCTTCATCAATACCGATTGGGTTTGTTGAGTAGCAACAGTATCCACTAAGAGCAATTTTACCAGATTTATCATCAATGTTTATGCCTCTACCCTCTATACCAAAATATTGTATATTATTCTTTTCAAGAATATCCTTTGTTAATTTGTATCCAGCGCTTCCAAAATCATAGATGTGGTTATTTGCCAAATTAACAATGGAGATATTGAGATATTTTAATAATTCAACGTTTATTGGATTAGCTTTTATGAAGGCTGACTTTGCTCCATGAGGTTTACAATTATCTGCAAATGGAGTTTCAAGATTACCTATGACATAATCATATTTATTAAGAAGAAATGCAGCCTCTTGAAAATATGTTTTAATATTTTGATTCTCTGCTAAACAGAACTTACCAAAAAATGCAATATCACCTAGTAGAGCTATTTTCATTATAGTTAAGATTACTTAAGAATCAGATTAGGATTTAATATTATTTTTAATTAAAGCAAACTTGCCGCTCGCTTCTTTGACAATTTCATCTACAATATTTATATTAATATTAGCATCATCCCCGAATCTAAATTTCATTTCACCCATAATATTCTTTTCATGCTCAGCATTATAGAGTTGTTCATCAACTACTATGTTAACATCTATAGACTCCAATGCATTTTGTACGAATTGCATGTTTTTAATACAGTTTGGCATACCTTTGATAACATCTGCTAGATGACTTAAACTTATTTTTCCCCTTTCTTTTGAAAGTAAGAAATCAACCTTTCTTCCTTCGATTTTCTCAACTAATGGATGACACGAACCACATTTGCATATGCCTTCTTTGAATGTTACTTTATCTCCAATTCTATATCGTATGAGTGGAGTTCCATATGTACTAAATGATGTTACAAGAACTTCCTCACCATATTCTGTTTTAAAACTTTCAATAACTCCTGTATCAATATTATAATGTAAATTTCCAAATTTACATTCTGTAATGAAAGGTGCACCCTCTGCAGATGCATATTGATTATAAATCTTGCAATTGAAAGCCTTTTCAACTACTTCTCTTTGATAGGGTAAGAGTGTTTCTGAGGTTGTAAATATTGCTTTAGGCTTAAAAGTTAACTTAATTCCTTTTGATTCAACAAACTTAGCTAAGTCATATATAGCTGAGACAAAACCATTGATAACATCAGGTTTATATTTATTTAAGTCTTCTATATAGTATATTATATTATCATTGGTTAGATCAAAAGTAGAATATAGCTTTTGCTTATATACCCAGTTATATCTCCAAAATATTTTTTTTGCTTTTGTAGCGTTATTTCCTGTAAACTCTCTACCACTAAACGTCGCCTTCTTTGCTTTAAAAGTATCAATACCTAACCTCCACTTAAATGCATCTAAATAAGCCATCCTTTTTTGTACATCAGACTTTGTATAAAGCACCTTCAACGACTTACCAGTAGTACCTCCTGTAAAAGAAGGCACTCCTATTTTCGGATCTATAGTATAAATACTTGCAGCATTTTCTCTTAGTACTTCTTTTTCTAAAATAGGAAGCTTCTTTAAATCGTCAAGTGTCAAAATCTGTGCTATATCAACATCTTTATAGAACTCTTTATAGAATTGACTATTGTTTATGGCATGATTAATTAGCTTCTTTAGTTCTTCAAGTTGGATTGATTTCTCTTTTTCTATGTCAGAATAATCTTTTTCTTTAAGCTCTTTTAATCTTGTAAAATAAGCTTTATTATATCTTAATCTATAGATTTTTAAACCATAAATTGAAATAATAAACTCTTGAAGCCAAATTGGACTTAAGTTGTATATCTTCTTTTGGAGTTCCATTTTGATACTTGCTTATAATTTTACAACAGTTTATATTATCTACAACTAAACTGCTTTTAATTTCATTCATTTATTGTTGTTGCCCTACTTATTTTCTAGATGGGATAGAAAGTGCTAACAAATGATTTACTATTCTTTCAGCCGTTTTACCATCCCACAACTCAGGCACTTTACCCTTTTTCCATTTATCTGACATTATTCTATCAAGTGCAGGTTTCAATTTTTCTGGATTTGTTCCTATTAATTCGTTAGTACCTATTTCAACAGTTTCTGGCCTTTCAGTATTGTCCCTTAAGGTTAAACATGGTATACCCATTACTGTAGTTTCTTCTGTTATACCACCTGAATCAGTTATAACTGCTTTAGCATTTTTCACTAAAAAGTTAAATTCTAGATAACCTAAAGGATCTACTAGCTTGAGATTTGAAGCTGATATCTTATGTTCTGCTAATACGCGTGCTGTTCTTGGATGTACAGGGAAAACAACTGGTAATCCTTTCACATTTGTTGAAATTGCATCTATCATCTTTTTAAGATTTTCAGCTTCGTCAACATTCGCAGGCCTATGTAAGGTCAATATTATATAGTTGCCCTTCTTTAAGTTACATTCAGTATAAAGTGATGGCTTTTTGAATTTAGATTGATTGGCCAAAAGAGTATCAATCATAACATTACCTACAAACATTACACGATTCTCCGGAACACCACTCTTTAATAAATTATTGTTTGCAAATTTACTCGTTGTAAAGAAATAATCAGTAATACTATCTGTCACCAATCTGTTAATTTCTTCCGGCATACTCATATCAAATGATCTTATACCAGCCTCAATATGAGCGACTTTAGTATTTAACTTTTTTGCTACAATGGCACAAGCTAGAGTTGATGTGACATCACCTACTACCAACACTAAATCTGTTGGATGCTCTATTAGATCCCTCTCAAAAGCAATCATTATAGCTGCTGTTTGTTCTGCTTGTGTTCCCCCGCCAGCGCCTAAGTTTGCATCAGGAGAAGGAATGTTTAATTCAGAAAAAAATGTTTCAGACATTTTTTCGTCATAGTGCTGCCCTGTGTGAATCAATCTATAGTCTATATCGTTACCACAACTTTTAGACTTTTTAATTGCATGTATGATGGGTGCAATTTTAATAAAGTTTGGTCTAGCGCCTGCAACTACTGTTATGTTCATAATAAGAATTAGTCTTTATGTTATTTTAATTAGCTATATATGCTTCCTGCACCATTAGCCATTACCTTTATATATAAATTCCTATATCTACAAAAAAGAATACTATTATTAACAATACCAAAATTAACAGTTTGATATCTAAAAATAGGCATCGCATCCATTTCATCAACATTCCTTCATGTATTAACTGTAGAACATTTATTATTGAAGCTGAAATTAATGCGCCGTAAGCAACTCCATATAATCCATAAGCTTGATATAATAGGAATGATAAAATCAAATTTCCAGTAACTGAAATTCCGCTATAAAGTGTTATCCACTTTGTTTTTCCTGAAGCTGATATCAATCCACCATAGTAGCCATTCCTCCATAGTCCTATTAGTAAATAAATTTTAAAAATACTTATAGCACCTATGTACTTATCTGTAAACGCAAATACAATCAAGTATTTAGCACTAATCATTAATAGCAGTATAATGGGATATGTTATATAGGAGGCCTTTTGAATTGATTTTAACCAAAGTTCTTTGGCATCTTCTATCTTGTTAGAATTAATTAGTCTTACTAGCTCTGGAAAAATAGACTGAGAAATGGAAGCACTAATCATACTAAAAATTGGTATTTCAAATGCTCCTACTGCATAAACTGCAAATTGTTGAACATTTGCTAATGCACCAACTAGAGCTTTATCTAAGTTTCTGCCAATTACACCTATAAAAGTTGCTGCATATAGTGGGAGCCCTATCTTAAAATACTTTGTTGATTCATGATTAAACTTAAAGTTAATACCTTTTACGCTCAAAGGATACCGCTTAATATAAATTAGAATTGGAGTAACAAATAGGATAACTAGCATCAGAGGTAGAGTTATCCAAACCAGAATTGTTTCAGAGTAATTGTATACTAATAAATTAACTGTTATAAGAACTGCACCTAGAATTAGACTTACACCACTACTATACAATAATGTGCTGGTCTGCTTCTGGTTTATCATCAAATTCCTAAATATTTGGTTCAAAGCCATTGCCATGAATAATAAAGGAATCATAAACCTAAAGTTTATGATTTCGTCATTATTAAGTAAAGATGACAATAAGTGTACTGCTCCAAAAGAGAATATTCCAACCATTAAGAGAAAAGTACAAGTTAAGAGTTTGAGAACCTCCTTAAGATGCTGCTGTACTTTATCTTTCTCTAATGCTGCATAGTATTTAAAGCCTTCAGGCAAACCGAGCATCATTAATGGTATAACCAAACCTATTAAAAGATTTAGTTGCTTCCACGTACCGAAATCAGCTTTTTCAAAATATCGAGCAAATAATATATCTCCAATAAGCAGTACAAAGATCAGAATGCTCTGAGAGACAAGAATATGAATAGTAGAAGAATTTCTGCCCTTTATAAACAACAGGTTTGTTTTCTTAACTATGCCTAATGACAGAAACATTAATTATTTTTTTACTATTAACTTAAGAAAATATTGAAGGCTATAGACCTGACCCGCATTCATGAATTATTTTTTAGGAATAGCTCTTACATCATTTTTATACCAACTAAATGCATACTTTAATCCCTCTTGGACAGAAAATAAGGGTTCATATTTAATAAGAAGGAATGCTTTATTTACATCAGCTAAACTATGCTTTACATCCCCTTTTCGCTCTTCGCGATATTGGGCCATGATACCTGTGCCAGCAATTTCATTAATTCTGTTCCACAACTGATTCAAGGTAGTTCTCTCTCCGAAAGCAATATTCACCACTTCATGCTGTGTTATATTAGCAGCTAACAACATAGCTTTCACATTTGCCTGCACAGCATTCTCCACAAAGGTAAAATCACGGCTCGTCTCGCCATCTCCGTTTATAAAAGGAGCTTCACCTTTCAAAGCAGATTCTATGAATAATGGTATAACTGCTGCATAAGGTCCTTTTGGGTTTTGCTTTGGTCCGAACACATTGAAATAGCGAAGACCTATTGTATGGAAATCATAAGTCTTTGAGAATACATCGCCATACAGCTCATTTACATATTTAGTAATAGCATAAGGAGAGAGTGGCTTGCCAATTTTGTCTTCTACTTTAGGCAAGCCGGGATGATCACCGTAGGTGCTGGAGCTGGCTGCATATACCATACGCTTTACTCCTGCATCACGAGCAGCAACCAGCATGTTCAGAAAGCCACTTACGTTAACATCGTTGCTGGTTAAAGGATCGTTGATAGAACGTGGCACAGAACCAAGTGCCGCCTGGTGGCTTACATAATCAATACCCTCCAAAGCCTTTCTGCAGGTTTCCAGATCACGGATATCACCCTCTATCAATTCAAAGGCTGGATTGCTCTTGAACTCGTCGATGTTCGCATGAGATCCAGTCGCAAAGCTATCCAGCACGCGTACCTTACCTGCGCCATACTTTAGCAGATACTCTACTATGTTAGAGCCTATAAAGCCGGCTCCACCGGTTACTAAAAAGCTATATTGGCTGATATCTTCGGTATGGTAGGGGGTTTCGTACACTTCTGGAGAGAATTATAAATGGTGAATAAGGAATTATGAATGGGGATATGGAAATCAAACACCCCTAACCCCTCCTTATCCAAGGCGGGGAATTTTTACTTTAATGTCATTTCGAATGCAATGAGAAATCTGAAGCGTTAATCACAGTCCCAGATTTCTCATTGCATTCGAAATGACAGATAATTACAATCTTGCGTCTACTGATTCTTTTGGCAGTACGCCTTTCACGTCGTAGATCACAGCGTTCTCTTTGCAGAGTTTGTTTAGATCTAAGGCTTTGAATTCGTCATGAGAAACAGCAAGTATGATGGCGTCGCAATCGCTGGTGTTGGTTAGTTCTTTTACAGAATCCCAGCCATACTCATGCTTTACCTCCGCTGGCTCAGCCCATGGGTCATATATCGTGATGTTTGTATCGTAATCTTTTAGGGTATGCAGGATGTCTACTACTTTGGTGTTGCGTACATCCGGGCAGTTCTCTTTGAAGGTAATACCAAGCACTAAGATATTTGCTCCTTTTACTGGAATATCCTTTTTTACCATCAGTTTAATTACCTCATGCGCTACATATTCGCCCATGCCATCGTTTAGTCTGCGGCCAGCCAATATGATTTCCGGGTGGTAGCCTACTTCCTGCGCTTTTTGTGCCAGGTAGTATGGGTCAACCCCAATGCAATGGCCACCAACTAAACCAGGCTTAAACTTCAGGAAGTTCCATTTGGTGCCAGCTGCCTGCAGTACTTCGTCCGTATCAATATCCAGGCGGTTGAATATTTTAGCCAGTTCGTTTACAAAAGCAATGTTGATATCGCGCTGTGCGTTCTCGATTACCTTGGCTGCCTCTGCAACTTTAATAGAGGCCGCTTTGTGCGTACCGGCAATAATCACAGACTTGTAAAGCTGGTCAACTTTTTCGGCTGCCTCTGGTGTAGAGCCAGAAGTAATTTTTAAAATCTTGGCTACTGTATGTTCTTTATCGCCAGGGTTGATACGCTCCGGTGAATAGCCTGCAAAGAAATCAACATTAAATTTAAGACCCGATACACGCTCCAGTACAGGCACACACTCATCTTCCGTCACACCAGGGTAAACAGTTGATTCATAAACCACAATATCTCCACGCTTCAGCACTTTGCCAACTGTTTCGCTTGCCTTGTATAAAGGTGTAAGCACAGGTCGGTTATACTTATCAACAGGCGTAGGTACCGTAATAATATAGAAGTTACAGTTCTCGATCTTTGCCAGGTCGTTTGTGCAATACAAACCTTTTGAAGTGGAGCAATCGTCTGTTAAAACAGCTTTTAATTTATCATCCTCTACCTCCAACGTATGGTCATGCCCCTGGCTTAGTTGGCTAACTCTCGCCTCATTTATATCGAATCCGATGGTCTTAAATTGCTTTGCGAACTCAACCGCTAAAGGTAATCCTACATAGCCTAAGCCAATTACAGCTATTTTTGCGTCTTCTAACATCGTATGCTGAGCCATTTCAGTCTCTTTATTTAATTCTTTAGTTGATCTATACTTACCTGGTGCTTATTTATACTCCAAGGGTTGTTTTCTTCTTTTTCTTGCCTGGGTTTGTAGCTTCTTCTCCGTAACCATACCCATAGCCATAACCATACCCATAGCCGTAACCGTTCTCCTTCTTCGCATCGTTCAGCACGATCATCGGGTGAATCAATTTGCGGTTTTTGAAGATATCATCAATGATGCTAATCTGGTTTTTATGGGTATAATTGTACCGCACCAGGTAAATACTGGAATCGATGTAAGGTGCCAATGCAAGCGCATCTGCTACCTGCCCCACCGGAGAGGTATCAATGATGATATAATCATAGATCTCCTTCAGTTCCCCGATCAATTTATCTACTTTTGGTAGCAACATCAGCTCCGTAGGGTTTGGCGGGATCGGACCGGAACCGATTATATCTAAGCCATCTAAACCTGGTACAGGCTTAATGATATCTTCTATTGGCAGATAATCTGTAACAAGATAATTAGATACGCCTATCTCATTTGAAATATTAAGGCTTTGAGAGAGTCGTGGCCTGCGAAGGTCGAAACCTATAACAACTACTTTCTTTCCTGTTAAAACCAAACTAGCCGCCAGGTTGATACTGAAGAAGGTTTTACCTTCGCCACTCATACTTGAGGTAACCAGTATAACCCTATTCTCTTTACCAACTGTAGCGAACTGCAGGTTGGCTCTGATCAGTCGGAAAAGCTCAGATACTGGGCCACGGCTATCGTTTGTTACCACCAGCGTTTCACCGCTGTAGTTATGCGCAATCTCTCCTAAAACGGGTGTATTAGTAGCACTTTCAACATCTTTTGTATCTTTTACCTTATCATTCAACATATCGCGCACATAGATAAAGGCAAACGGCACACCCAGACCAACCAGGAAGGCCAACAGGTAAATAAGTTGCTTTTTAGGCTTAACTGGTAAGTCACCGGCTACCGCAGAGTCAATTACTCTTGAGTTAGAAACTGTCGCAGCTAATGATAAAGCAGACTCTTCACGCTTCTGCAGCAGGTACAGGTAAAGACCTTCCTTAATGCCCTGCTGCCTGTTTATCTCCAGCAATTCACGCTCTATAGCTGGTACTTTCTGAATTCTAGAGGCAAACTGTGAGGAATTGGCACGCAGGTTATTGCGTGTAATAGCTAGGCTGCCTTTGATGTTCCCAAGGTTCTCCTGGATGTTTATCTTTAGGTTTGCCAGTTGCTCGTTTACATTTTGCACGATTGGGTTGCTTGCCTGTGTCGTGCGTAGCAGACGCTGCCGCTCTAATTGCAATTCATTAAACTTCCCGATCAGGTTAAGCAGGGTAGCATCCTGTATACTTAGCGTACTTGGTACTAGCTCAAACTGGTTCTTCTGGTTTTTAAGGTAAGTTTCAATAGAATTAAGTACATCTATCTGAATTTCCAGCTCAGCAAGTTGCCTGTTGTATTCGCTGGCACGCTCCAGGTACATCTTTGCCTCCGAGCTCACGTCTGTTAACTCGTTCTGGCGTTTGTAGGCTTCTACATCTTTCTCAACCGTTGATAGTTCCTCGGTCAGGTATTTAAGCCTGTCGTCAATAAACTGGATGGTATTTGCCGCGATCTGGTTTTTATCTTCAACAGCCTCCTTGTTGTATACTTCAATCAACTTGTTGATGATGGTTACGCCCTTCTCAGGCACAGCATCTGTAAGGCTGATTGTGAGCACACTTGCCTCTTTGTTTACTGGTGCAACTGTTAAGCGCTGGTTATAGCTGTTTGCAAGTTTGCGGATATCATGAAATTTAACTGCTACCTGGCCACCTTCTTTTTTTGCTAAACCAGGCGCTGCCACTACGGTAAAAGTAGCATAATCCGTTTTGATCTGTTGGCCAAACTGGTGCGCTGTTTTCTTTTCGCCGTCTTCAATCTCAAAGCTGTTGTTATCTTTCAGGTTTACAAAAATGGTCTTGTTGAAAGCAGCAGAATCTAGATCGTTTACGATAACTTTAATAGGCTGTGAGCGGCCAAAAACCTCGGTTGTTTTAACTCTTCCCTCTGTGTAAAAACTGGTGTACAACGATAAGTCCGTTAAAACCCGTTGCATCAGGCTTTTAGATTTAAGTATCTGTATCTGGTTATCCAGGCTTTTGCTCGACTGAAAAATTTCCAGGTCGCTGAAGGCTACATTTCCTGAGATATCCGGTCCTTTTTTATCGTCTTTTATTAAGAGTGTACTGCTGATGCTATACTCTGGCGTAGTATAACGCAGGTATAAAAAAGCCACTACCATACTTAGCACCACGCCAATGGCAAATAAGTACCAGTAGCGCAAGTACTTGGCAACTATACTTTTGATATCGATCTGCTCCGACTCGAGCATAAAAACTTCTTTCTCTGTCATGCCCTTTCGGAATTATAATAATCTGGATATAACAAGTGTCAGAACAGACATAGTAGCTACTATAAGCGAAATGTTGCGGTTATTATTGCTTGCCTGTACAGCCTTTGCTTTATCTGGCTCCACGTACACGATGTCGTTTTGCTGGAGATTGAAGAAAGGCGACTTCAGAATATCCTTGTCGTTCAGGTTTAACCTTACCATACTTCTTTCATCTTTTGTTTCGCGTATCACCAGCACGTTTTCTCTTTTTCCAAATGCCGTCATATCGCCTGCCATACCAAGGGCCTCGAGTAAGTTTACATTACCATCCGGCACCTGGAAAGTAGAAGGTCGGTTTACCTCTCCTATGACAGTAACCTTAAAATTTCGGAAGCGAACATTTACAACCGGCTCTTTTAAATACTGCTGCAAGCTGGCCGTAAGCTGTGTTTCGGCCTCTTCTCTTGTTAAGTTCTCTAACTTGACTTTACCTAAAATTGGCAGCACAACATAACCGGCTTTATCCACTAAATAGCCTTCTGTTTCCTGTAGGTTTGTGGTTGTGCCTATGTTTACATTACCTGTAGCAGGCAAAGCCCCCCTGTTAAATAAAACATTTGACTCCGGGTTCAAGCTCGTTACATTTATACTTAACATATCCCCGGGCTGAACTCTGGCTTCGGCTGCGTTAGCTATTTTTTCGGTAAAAACAGCTTCTTCTCTTAGGTTGTCGAAATATGCGAGGTTTCTGGGAGAGCTGCACGAAGCAAAAAAGAGCAGGCTTAGGATAAATAATAAGAATCTGTTGTTCATTATCGGCACGTAAATATTAAGTTACCTTAATATATTTTTTATACTTAACAGCAAAAGCAGCCTCCGTAGTATTACAACTACTATGGATTTTCAAAATTATGAAAAAAGTGTGATACAATGCTTCATACTTCTCAATTATATTGTGTGCAGAACTCAGATTTAAGGCAAAAGATTCCTTTTAAGCTGCTTTTAAGCAAAGATAGTATATAACTATTCCTGCAATACCTTATATGTTTCGATAAAAACAAATCTATGCTTTGCCCTATATTTGGGTTCTAAAGCTCTTAGGCATAGTTTCTAGCTTTTTATTTAAAGTATAAAAAGAAATCAATTCGCAGCCTTCCTTGCCGGCTTGCTCCGGCAAATGTTGAGTGCATGAAGTCTTGCGTGCATTTGTTTGAATGTATGGTTCGCAATCATATTATTCAGTTACCTTCTCTCTACAAGGAATAAGTTTGGCAAACTTACAGCAGTAGATATTCCAGCTAAGGTTATTTAGCAAATTATAAAGTAACTTGTGGCTTTAAACTGCAGCAGTAGCAATCCTAAATGCATTTACTTTATGTCGATCAAAACTATAAACCCACAGGAAACAAAAACAGCAGAGGTTCATGCTTTATTACTGGGTGCCATTGCCCCAAGACCTATTGCCTTTGCCAGCACCACCGACCTGGAGGGCAATATAAACCTCAGCCCTTTCAGTTTTTTTAATGTTTTTAGTGCCAAGCCACCTATTGTTGTTTTCTCGCCGGCCCGCCGTGTGCGCGACAATACAAGCAAGCATACTTTAGAAAATGTGGCCCTTACAAAGGAAGTTGTGATCAATATTGCCAACTTCGATATTGTGGAGCAGATGTCGCTGGCAAGTACGGAGTATGACAAAGGCATAAACGAATTTATCAAGGCAGGCTTAACTCCTGAGGCCTCTGCGCTGGTTAAACCGCCACGCGTAAAAGAAGCCCCCGTAGCGCTAGAGTGCCGCGTAAACGAGATCATCAGCCTTGGCTCTGAAGGCGGAGCTGGCAACCTGGTTATCTGTGAGGTGCTGCTGATGCATATAAACGAAAGTATACTTACAGATGAAGGCAAGATAGATCCGTTTAAATTGGACGCTGTTGCCAGAATGGGAGGAGATTATTACCTGCGCGCCAACGGAGACTGTATTTTTGAGCTTCCGAAACCTGTACGAAACAAAGGCATCGGCATAGACCAGCTGCCTGAATTCATTAGAAACAGTTCTATACTTACCGGCAATAACCTGGCACGCCTCGGAAACTCAGAAGCCATACCTGGTGAAGAGGAGGCAGCAGCTTTTAAGGTCGATCCGCTTATAGGTTATACTTTAAACAAGTATAGCAACGACAAAGCTAAGCTAAAAAGTGAACTGGAATTATTAGGGAAGAAGCTACTGGAAAACAACCAGGTGCAGGAGGCCTGGAAGGTGCTGTTACTTAACGGGAAAGTATAATTAGTAGCATAAGGTAAAGCTTTATTTGCTTTTTTTAGCGCTTAGATGGCTCCGGATCCAACCACCCCTCCTAAGGTGGAGAGCCTGCTATTGCGCTGGCTCAAGTATAGGCTCTATAGCTTCGGCTTAACCTCCCTTTAACCAAGATCCTTAACAGGATGACAAAATAGAAAGCAGAGGCTAAAAGGAAGACAGAAGAAGGTGTAAATCAAATTCCCCGCCTTAAACTAGTGAGAACGGGAGTTCGAAACTAACGAGCGTAGCTCTGAGGGGCCAGGGGTGGTTAGACCCGGTACTGAAGAACACCCCACTCATCCTGCAAATCCCGATTTTAGTTACGAACCGCAATCATCAGCCCTAACTCTTTATAGCGCATGCCAAACTTCTTGGCTACGTGTGCATTGGTAAGGCTGCCCTTGTAAATGTACACGCCGCTGCGGAAGTGCTCGTTCATAAACAGCATTTCGTTGATGCCGCCATACTTGGAGAACTCGTTGAAGATAGGGGTAAATATGTTGCTTAGCGCCTGTGTGGCTGTTCGGGGCACCCGTGATGCAATATTGGGCACACAATAATGAATGATATCGTACTTGCGGTATACCGGGCGGGAGTGCGAGGTTAACTCAGAAGTTTCAAAGCAACCGCCCTGGTCTATGCAAACATCAATAATGATGGAACCTGGATTCATATGCGCCACCACGTTTTCCTCCACCATACAGGGTATTACACCCTCATCTGCCACCAAAGCCCCAATTACAACATCAGCCTGCCTTATTTCATGATTCAAAACAGCCTTATCTAAGGTTGATGTGAACAGCGGTGACCCTACATTATGCTTTAAGCGGCGTAGTTTGTAGATATGATTATCAAAAACTTTTACCTCTGCGCCCAGGCCCAGGGCTGCGCGAGCGGCATACTCTGCTACGGTGCCAGCGCCAAGTATAACCACTTTGCTGGGAGGCACACCGGTGATTCCGCCAAGTATAACGCCTTTGCCATCGTTGCTGCTGCTAAGGTATTCTGCGGCAATAAGCATTACCGTACTACCCGCTATCTCGCTCATGGCCCTTACTACTGGCTTTGAGTCCGATTTGTCGCGGAGCAGCTCAAACGAAATGGCGTTTATTTTTTTTCGAAGAAGTGCGTTTACGAAATCTGCCGTCAGGCTACCAAACTGCAATGCAGAAATTAGTGTTTGCCCTGGCCGGAAGTATTCTATCTCGTCGTAAGTTGGCGGGGCAATTTTAAGTATGATGTCTGCCTCGTATACTTCATCTGTAGAGTATACAATTTTTGCGCCTGCCTCCGAGTATTCGTTGTCTGAGAACTTTGAGGGGCCGCCTGCACCGGCTTCTATACGGATGCGGTGCCCATAGTCGGTTAACTGCTTTACAGCATCAGGAGTTAAACCAATGCGGTTTTCCTGAAAAGATGACTCTTTCGGTATACCGATAGAAAGGCTTCGGCGGCGTTCTTCTACTGCCAGCATCGACTCTTTAGGGTAAAGAGCTGGGCTTGTAGCAAGTTTTCCCAGGTCTACGGCAAACTTTTCGGTCATGCTATACTTTGTTAATGGTCATGGTGCGCACCTGGCCTTCTGCATCAGGCTGCAATGTTACAAGCAGGTAGTGCTCCGGCAATAAGTTCGGAATCATGGATGGCCATTCGATCAGGCAAACACGTCCGGAATCAAAATATTCCAGGGCTCCTATATCCAATGCCTCGCGCTCCTCATTTAATCTATAAAAATCAAAATGGTAAATAAGGTTCCCATCAGCGCCCACATACTCGTTTACAAGCGAAAAAGTAGGGCTGCTTACGTTGTCTTTTACGCCTAACTGCCGGCACAATTCTTTTATAAGCGTCGTTTTGCCGGCCCCCATTTGCCCTTCAAAAAGTATAACAGGTTCGTTTTCGGCTTCCTCTATAAGCACAGAAGCCGCCGCCGGCAAATCAGCCAACGACGACATCGTGATAAGTTTTTTCTCTACTCCTGTATTATACATTTTTAGGTGAAAGCGTAACAAACGGTATGATGCACTCCTCCAACGACACGCCTCCATGCTGGAACGTATCTTTGTAATAATTAACGTAGTAATTATAGTTGTTGGGGTACGCAAAAAAGTAATCCTCTATTGCGAACACAAACGTAGTGGAAACATTAGCCTTTGGCAAGAAAAATCTCTCCGGCTTACGCACCGTAAACACATCTTTATCAGTATAGCCCAGATTTTTACCGTGCTTGTACCTTAGGTTTGTATTGGTGTTTCTATCACCGATAATCTTGAATGGCCTTTTTACGCGAATGGTACCATGGTCTGTAGTTATCACTAACTTGCCTTTTTTATCAGCAATCATCTTTAAGGTATCGTACAGCGGCGAGTGCAGAAACCATGACCTGGTAATAGAACGATATGCCGACTCGTCAGGGGCCAGTTCACGCACCATGTTACTGTCTGTACGAGCATGAGAAAGCATATCTACAAAGTTATAGACAATCACATTCAGCTTATTGCTGTCGAGGTTGCTAAACTTGTTCAGCAAATCGCGGCCAGCCTGCACATTCGTGATTTTATGGTAACTATGCTTATCAGTCAGTTTGTTTTGCTGGAACTGTATATCCAGGAAATCGGCCTCGTGCAGGTTTTTCCCTTCATCTTCATCGTCGTAAACCCACATGTTCGGGTATTTTTTGGCGATATCTGTTGGAAGCATACCAGCAAAGATGGCGTTACGGGCATAGGCAGTAGTTGTAGGAAGTATGGAGTAGAACATCTCCTCCGAATCTACTGTAAAGTATTCTGAAATAAGGGGCTCCAGAATTTTCCATTGGTCGTAACGCAGGTTATCGATCAACACAAAGTATACCGGCCTGTCTGTTTCCTTCATCATCGGAAAAACGCGCTCTTTAAACAACTGATGCGACATAAGCGGGGCATCATCGCTGTCGTTGTTTATCCAGTCCTCGTAGTTATCCATGATAAACTTGGCGAAGTTGGAGTTTGCCTCGTCTTTCTGCATGTTGATAACGTCGGCCATACTTTTGTTCTCGGTCTCGTCTATCTCCAGCTCCCAGAATACCAGCTTCTTGTAAATATCGGCCCACTCTCCCGGGCTCAGGCGCTCGCCAAAAGCCATACCCAGTTGCCTGAAATCGCGCTGGTAACTCATGTTGGTCTTCTCTGAAACCAATCGTTTATTATCCAATACCTTTTTAACGGAAAGCAGTATCTGGTTTGGGTTGAGCGGCTTAATGAGGTAATCTGTTATTTTAGAGCCAATGGCTTCCTCCATAATGTGCTCTTCCTCGCTCTTAGTGATCATAATCACCGGCACGCCCGGGCGCATAGTCTTCAGCTCGTTCAGCGTCTCCAGGCCGCTGATGCCTGGCATATTTTCATCCAGAAATACTATGTCAAAACTTTTATCCCGGAACTCCTCAATAGCGTCGGCACCGCTGTTTACTGGTGTGATATCATAGCCCCTGTCCTCCAGAAAAAGAATGTGCGGCTTGAGCAGGTCGATCTCATCATCGGCCCATAAAATGTTGTATCTTTGCATAGTTTTATGTCTTTTTTGCGTATTAAGTACCTTTAAAGTAAGAACAATTACAGGTTTGGAGGCTTAAAAAATCGGAGTCCCTATGCCATACTTTACTGCGAACGTTTAGTTACAGTTAACGCAACTAACCCCTGTTTCTTTTGTGAATAAGAAGAAAATATTCAACGACCCTGTATACGGCTTTATCACCGTTCCAACCGATCTTATATTCGATATCATCGATCACCCCTATTTCCAGCGACTGCGCCGCATTAAACAACTCGGATTAACCGAAATGGTTTACCCGGGTGCATTGCATACCCGTTTTCATCATGCTTTAGGGGCCATGCACCTGATGAATACCGCCTTAAATACTTTAAGAAGTAAAAATAACGAAATTTCTGATAAAGAATTTGAGGCATCGCTTATAGCTATACTGCTGCACGACATCGGGCACGGCCCTTTTTCGCATGCGCTTGAAACCGCAATCTTCAAAAATGTGCACCACGAGCACCTCTCGCTGCACATTATGCACTTGCTAAACGATGCTTTCGGCGGCAGGCTTAGTATGGCTATAGAGATATTTACCGGAAATTATCATCGTAAGTTTTTCCACCAGCTGGTTTCGAGCCAATTAGACGTTGACAGGTTGGATTACCTTAACCGCGACAGTTTTTACACAGGTGTGTATGAAGGCAAGATTGGGGCGGACCGCATTATAAAGATGCTGGATGTGGCTAATGATAAACTGGTGGTAGAGGAAAAGGGGGTTTATAGTATAGAAAACTTCCTGGTAAGCCGCCGCCTGATGTACTGGCAGGTATACTTGCACAAAACTGTCATCAGCGCCGAAAACATGGTGCTGCGTGTAGTACAGCGTGCCCGCGAGCTGGTACAGCAAGGAATTGAAGTGCCGTGCAGCCCTTGCCTAAAGTTCTTTCTTACCTCCGACTTAACCATGCAGGACTTCCAGCGTGACAGCAGCATCCTGGAGCGTTTTGTTAGCCTGGATGATCACGATATATGGGGTGGTATCAAAATGTGGGCAGCGCACCCAGACAAGATCCTCTCCTACCTTGCCAACTCTATTCTCAATCGCAAACTGTTTAAAGTGGTAATCGCGAGTAAACCCATTGATGAAGAGCTGCAGTTAGGCATTAGCGAGCTGGTGCAATCGCAGTTTAGCATTGCTGAAGAAGATGTGCACTACCTGATGATAGCTGGTAAAATAGGCAACAATGCTTACGATGTGGAAGGCCAGACAATAGACATGCTTACAAAATCAGGGTATGTGATTGATGTAGCGGAAGCCTCTGATTTACCAAACATCAGGGCACTCAGCAATAAAGTGGAGAAATACTACGTCTGTTACCCGAAGGAAGTCGCACACTAAAGTATAAACCTGCCAAATTCAGGCAGATGCTTCTTTTAAGTACATCTTTTAACACAATTATGCTGCAAGACTTAATCTTTATACTTGCGTGGAGGTTTTAGGGAACATGAGAGGCGGATTGCCTTTATGAAGAGCATCTTTTTATACTTTAAACCTGCACCAGCCAGCTGTCTATTTAAGTTACCTATCAAATAATGATTGGCATTATAGCAACAAGTTGGTACTTTTAGGTATAAGCAAGTTTACTTTTTTGTTATGTTTGCACCCCCAAAGCACTAGCACTTTTAAGTTTTTGCTATAATTTTACAAAATGGAATTTACTGTTCAACAGATCGCTGACCTTCTGCAGGGCAAAGTGGAAGGAGACAACACCAAAAAGGTCAGCACTTTAGCTAAAATAGAAGAAGCCAAGCAAGGTGCTCTTGCTTTTTTATCAAATCTTAAATACGAATCATTCCTTTACACTACTGAGGCCAGCGCTGTTATAGTTGCCAGTACATTAGAGCTTAAACAACCTGTAGCTGCTGCCCTTATTCGTGTAGAAGACCCTTATACCAGCTTCTCGACTTTACTACAATACTACCAGACAGCCCTCATCGCCTCAAAAACTGGCGTGGAAGAGCCTAGCTTTATGGGCCAGGGTTCTGTTATCGGCGAAAACCACTACCGCGGTGCTTTCTCATATATTGGCGCTAATTGCAAAATAGGTGATAATGTCAAGATTTTCCCGCAGGTATACATTGGCGATAATGTAACAATAGGCGATAACACCACTCTTTTTGCAGGAGTTAAGCTATACACCAATACAGTAATAGGCAACAATTGCACCTTACACAGCGGCGCTGTGCTTGGCAGCGATGGCTTTGGTTGGGCACCGCAGGCAGATGGCACTTACAAAGCTGTTCCTCAGATTGGCAACGTTGTGCTGGAAGATGATATCTCTATTGGCGCCAACACAGCCATTGACTGTGCCACAATGGGCTCAACGGTTATACGCACAGGCTCTAAAATTGACAATCTGGTGCAGATTGCTCATAACGTGGAAATTGGCAAACATACGGTTGTTGCCTCCCAAACAGGCATTTCAGGCTCTACTAAAATCGGCAACCATTGCGTGATTGCAGGCCAGGTAGGTATTGTAGGCCACATCACCATTGCTGATAAGACAACTATTGGAGCACAGTCTGGTGTCTCAAAATCCATCAAAGAATCCGGTACAATTATTCAGGGCTCTCCTGCATTCGACTATAAGCAAAACCTGCGTGCGATGACTGTTTTCCGCAAATTGCCGGAGTTACAGCGCGAATTAGAACTACTAAAAGAGAAACAATAAACCTTTTATACTTTGGGAGCATACGTTGCCAATTAAAATAAATTGGCAAGGTGGTAGATTATGTCTTAAGTTTGCAACGGCAACAGGTTAAACTCAGCTGCTTACATTATTAGATAAGCTACTGGTCCTGTGTCCGCTCCAGTTTAACAGAAGAGTGAAATACGACTACATATACGTGAATGAACGATAAACAGCATACTATCAAGGCCCCGGTGACTGTATCCGGCATAGGACTGCATACAGGCGTGGTTTCCAACATGACGTTTAAGCCTGCGCCCATCAACCATGGGTACAAGTTTCAGCGCATCGATTTACCCGGTCAGCCTATTGTAGCTGCTGATGTAGATAATGTAGTAGACTTATCAAGAGGTACTACTATTGAGCAGAATGGAGCAAGAGTTCACACCATCGAGCATACTTTAGCTGCACTAGTAGGTTTACAGATCGATAACGTACTGATTGAGCTTGACGGCCCGGAGCCTCCCATCATGGACGGTTCCTCTATCCAGTTTGTACAGCCCTTGATGGAAGTTGGCCTGGAGGAACAGAACGCGCTGCGCAACTACTTCGAAATAACAAAAGGCTTAAGCTATAAAGACGATAGCCGTGGCGTGGAAATCGCAGCCCTTCCGCTGGATGATTACCGCCTGACAGCTATGGTTGACTACAACTCGCCGATACTTGGCAGCCAGCATGCCTCCATCACTAACATAGACCAGTTTGTAGATGAGATTGCTCCTTGCCGCACGTTCGTATTCTTACACGAGTTAGAAGCTTTGTTCAAACAAAACCTGATTAAAGGTGGCGACCTGGATAATGCCATCGTGATTGTAGACCGTGTGGTGCAGGACGAGGAACTGAATTACCTGTCGGACCTGCTGAAGAAGCCAAAAGTAGAAGTGAAAGAAGAAGGTATACTTAACAATACTGAGCTTCGCTTCAAAAATGAGCCTGCGCGCCACAAACTGCTAGACCTGATGGGTGACCTCGCTTTGATTGGCCGCCCAATCAAAGGACAGATACTGGCAGCACGCCCTGGCCACGCTGCAAACGTTGCCTTTGCCAAAAAGGTAAAGCGGATGATACATGAGGCCACAGTAAAAAATGTGCCTACCTACGACCCAAAGAAAAAGCCAGTAATGGATATTAACCAGATTTCGGCTACTTTGCCGCACCGGTATCCGTTCCTGCTTATCGATAAAATCATTCATTTAGACGAAACGACTGTTACAGGCGTTAAGAATATCACGATGAATGAGCCATTCTTCCAGGGGCATTTCCCGGGCAACCCTGTTTTGCCTGGTGTAATACAAATAGAGGCTATGGCACAAACTGGCGGGATTCTTGTACTGAACACCGTAGAGAACCCGGAAGACTACTGGACTTATTTTCTTGGCATTGACAAATGTCGCTTTAAGCGCAAGGTTATACCTGGCGATACCATAATTTTTAAATGTGAACTGCTGGCTCCAATCAAACGTGGAATTGCCAAAATGAGTGGTCAGGCTTTTGTGGCCGGACAACTGGTGATGGAAGCTGAAATGTCGGCAAGTATTGTAAAAAAAGACGCATGAATCAGCCATTAGCATACATACACCCAGAGGCTAAAATTGCACAAAACGTTGTAGTAGAGCCATTCGCCAGCATTCACAAAAATGTGGAAATAGGAGAAGGTACCTGGATTGGACCCAATGCGGTGATCATGGAGGGAGCTCGCATCGGCAAAAACTGCAAAATTTTTCCGGGAGCAGTTGTTTCTTCTGTGCCACAGGACCTGAAATTTGCCGGTGAAGTAACAACAACGCATATCGGCGATAATACAGTTATCAGAGAATGCGTTACCATTAGCCGCGGCACAATCGATAAAATGAAGACAGTAGTGGGCCAAAACTGCCTGGTGATGGCTTATGCCCACGTCGCTCACGATTGCGTTGTAGGTGATAACTGCATTATCGGTAATTCGGTACAGATGGCAGGCCACGTAGAAGTTGGCGATCATGCTATCATTAGTGCTGCTACACTTGTGCACCAATTTGCAAAAATTGGGGTGCATGCCATGATCTCGGGTGGCTCGCTTGTACTTAAAGATGTTCCTCCTTTTGTAAAGGCAGCCCGCGAGCCGCTTTCTTATGCAGGTATCAACTCTATTGGCTTGCGCCGCAGAGGCTTTACCAGCGAGCAGATAAACGAGATTCAGCAGATATACCGTATTCTGTTTATTAGTGGGTTAAATAACTCACAGGCACTAGACAAAATTGAACTGGAGTTGCCTCCGAGCAAGGAACGCGACGAGGTTGTAAACTTCCTGCGTAACTCAGGCCGTGGCATCATCCGAAGTTATTTTTCAAAAGATGCAAATTAACCTAAGCAATTTAGGTAAACGATATAATTACGAGTGGATTTTCCGGAACCTGACCTATACTTTTGAGTCAGGCACCTCTTATGCCATACTTGGGCATAACGGCTCCGGTAAATCCACTCTTCTTACTGTTATTGCGGGCCACAACCTGCACAGCGAAGGCGAAATAAACTATACCTTAGGCACTAAAAAAGTTGCCCCTGAAGAGGCCTATCGCCAGCTTTCACTTACAGCACCCTACCTGGAACTCGTAGAAGAATTTACGTTACTGGAGATGCTGGATTTTCACACCCGTTTTAAAAATTTAAGAGGCAACATCTCCACTACAGACTTGGTTGACCGGATGGGCCTGCAAAGATCTAAGAACAAATTTGTGAAGGATTTCTCGTCCGGAATGAAGCAACGCCTGAAGCTCGGGTTGGCTTTATACTCTGATACCCAGCTACTGCTGCTCGATGAGCCCACCACAAACCTGGACCAGGAAGGTGTAGCCTGGTACCAAGAACATGTGTCGCTCAACAAAGCCAACCGTCTGGTTATCGTTGGCTCCAACATCAAGCATGAATATGCTTTTTGCGATGAACAAGTACGCATTTCAGATTACCACACCGCCCCCCGCAAGTAACTTTGCTTTCGTGCTTTTACAGTTTTCGCCTTCAACTGATGCGATAAAAGCTGTAAGGTATTCCGAATAATTCGATAACTAAAAATTACCATTTTACGGCTAAGCTGCCTAACTTTGTATACCACATAAGATATACTATGGGACGCGCATTTGAATTTAGAAAAGCCCGCAAGTTTAAACGCTGGGATAAAATGTCGAAGGCATTTACCCGCCTTGGCAAAGAGATTGTTATGGCCGTTAAGGAAAGCGGACCAAACCCTGAGACAAACTCACGTTTACGCTCGGCTATCCAAAACGCCAAAGGCGTTAACATGCCAAAAGACCGCATAGAGGCTGCTATCAAAAGGGCATCATCTAAGGAAGAGAAAGATTACGAAGAAGTTGTATACGAAGGCTATGCGCCTCACGGCATTGCAGTTGTGATAGAGTGCGCCACCGATAACCTGAACAGAACCGTAGCGAACGTGCGCATGCATTTCTCTAAAGGAGGCGGTTCTCTGGGCAAAACCGGGTCGCTTGACTTTATGTTTGATCGCAAAGGAATTTTCAAAATCTCGGCTGAAGGCATGAACCTGGAAGACCTGGAGCTGGAGCTGATTGATTTCGGTGCGGAGGACATTTACGAGCACGAAGGTGAGATTATCATCGAAACGCCTTTTACTGAGTTCGGCACCATGCAGAAGGGCCTGGAAGAAAAAGGGCTGGAGGTGATAAGCTCAGAAGTGCAGCGCATCCCTACCACCAGAACAGAACTTACCGAAGAGCAGGAAGAGGAAGTAATGGGCTTGATAGAGCGCTTCGAAGAAGATGATGACGTTCAGGCTGTTTACCACAACATGGCTTAAAACAGAAACAAAGATTATACTTTATGGCTGCTCACAAAATGGGCAGCCATAATTTTTTAAAAGTACTTACTTTAGAATTAACCGTATCAGTTCTAAAAATACGTTTATCAACCTATGCTTTTATACTTCCTGTTTGTAGTTGGTTTTGTTTTTCTTATCAAAGGTGCTGATATTTTAGTTTCAGGCGCATCCTCTATTGCTAAACGCTACGGCTTACCCGACATGGTGGTAGGGCTTACTATAGTGTCTTTTGGCACCTCCTTGCCCGAGCTTATCATTAATGTGCTCTCCAGTATGCAAGGGCAATCGGAACTGGCAATTGGTAATGTGTTTGGAAGCAATGTGGCTAACCTGCTGCTTATTTTAGGTATTACAGCTCTCATCTGTCCCCTACCTATAAAGCGCAACACTATACTTACAGAAATACCGTTTTCGCTGATTGCCACACTTTTAGTAGGTTTCCTGGCAAATGCGGCGCTGATTGATAACCGCACAGAATTATACATCAGCCGCACCGATGGCGGTATACTTCTGTTCTTCTTCGTGCTATTTATGGCATATATTTACAACATTGCCCGCACCAACAAAGATGAAGTTTTACCTGAGGAGATAAACGATGAAATGCCGATGGGCAAAGCTATTGTCTTCATTTTGCTTGGAGTAGTAGGCTTATTCCTAGGGGGTAAGTGGGTAGTAGACGGAGCAGTACACATTGCTCAGAACCTGGGGCTGAGCGAATCTTTTATAGGTTTAACTGTAGTGGCCATCGGCACTTCGCTTCCAGAGTTAGTCACCTCTGCCATGGCTGCTTACCGCCGCAACATTGATATAGCAGTAGGCAATGTGGTAGGCTCTAACATCTTTAACTTACTTTGGATCTTAGGCATTAGTGCCCTGATAAACCCGCTGCCTTTTGATGTGGTAAGTAATTCTGATATTGTGATGATGATCGTAGCAAGCACCCTGCTTATAATCACCATGCCTATTGGCAAAAAGAACACCATAGATCGTTGGAATGGAATTCTATACCTGTTGGTTTACATTGGCTACATCGTATTCCTGGTGCAGCGGGGATAAATATACCTCAATCGATGAGGGATAGTGCGCTTCTACAGTTCGCTACCCCTCATCTACCTTAATAATTCCAGGGGTACATGTCCGGTTCTTTGCCTGATGTAGTTTTCATGTGCAGGGGATGGACCGCCTCTGTCTCGTCAAAGTAAATAAAGGCGTCGTATCGCTCAGGTATAACGGTAGGCACATAGTTTCCAAGCATTTCATACTTTGGATCGTATACTACCCCAATTGCACGGTGGCCGATTCTGCGTTGCAGTTCAGGTACACTTTTTAGGTCTCTGGAAAGTATAATCTTATCGTCGGTACTGATTTGGTGCAGCATGTGCTCCCAACTGCCTTCAACGGCTGGCGGCATGTCCATTTTCTGCATTGGTGCCCCCCACAATTTACTTGCAATCACACTCCCCTGGTAAGAGCCGAAACCAATTAGCTTTACCTGTTCACGTCCATACTTTTCGCGGGCAAGCTGCCCTATATTAAACATTCCATCATCAGCCATATCGGTGTAGCTTGCATCGCCAATGTGGGTATTATGTTCCCATACAACTGCTTTTGAATGAGGCCCATGCAAGTCAAGTAGCCTGTCCAGGGTTTCAATCATGTGGCTGTCGCGCACGTTCCAGGAGCTGCTCCCCCCCTTAATCATGGCCCTGTAATACTTCTCTGCATTTACTGCCACCAAAGCATTTTGCCGTGTATTAAAATCGTTTTCAGGATCATCGGTAAAAGAGCGGTGTTGCTGTATTTTTTGTAGCATCTCTATTACCTCTCTTTCGCAGTTGGTAGGAACAAAGGCGGTGGCCTGTGCATACGTCTGAGGATCTCTGCCGAAAGGCTCAAAGCAATTGATGGCCATTTTGGCTGCCTCTACTGCCCGTCCGTCGTTACCTTCCAGAAACTTAAGGATTTGCTCCAGCGACTCCCAGAGGCTATAAACATCTAGCCCATAAAACCCAGCTTTATCGATGCCGCTACGCAAATGGTTCACGTCACGCATCCATTCTATCAAGGCGGCTACCTCCCAGTTTGCCCACATCCAGGTAGGCCAGCGGCGGTATACTTGCAGCACATCCGCTATTTTGCTTCCTGAGTTCTGATATCCTTTTATAAAGCGGTTTACAGCATAACACTCAGGCCAATCACCCTCAACTGCCACAAAATTAAACCCCTTTTCCTGTATTAGTCGCTTGGTAATAGCGGTGCGCCAGGTATAATATTCGGATGTACCATGCGATGCCTCCCCTAACATGACAACCCGGGCATCTTTGATCTCTTCAATTAGTGCATCTAAAGCTTTTTCCTTCGTGATCGGACTATACTTAAAAGGTTTGTTTTCCATAGCAGTAATACAAGCTGTTGATCAGGCAAGTAGCCCGGTGTAAATTTGCTGTATTGTACTTTTATTCAACTGTTTATGTTCCACAAAAAAAAGCACCCGCCTTACTTCTGAGTAAAGCGGGTGCTTTGAGTATGTAAATAGGCAATTAACCTATGACTGATTCTCCTTAGAGAACACGCGGCGCAGCAGTTCAGTCGTACGCGCAATCGGGTTTTCGCGAATATTGGCTTCTTCCTGGGCTACAAGTATAAACAGGCCGTCAATCGCTTTCTGGGTAGCGTAATCATCCAGATCCGGGTTAACTTTTTGCACCAGCGGTATTTTGTTGTACTGGTTTACAAGATCGGTATAATACTTTGTGGCATTTGTTTTACCCAAAGACTGCACCATGATGGGGTTAAATGTATTGTAGAGTTGCTGTGATGTAGTGCGCTTTAAATACTGAGTGGCAGCATCCTTGTCTCCTTTAAGTATAGCCCAGGCATCGGCAATGGTCATTTGTTTGATAGCGCTCACAAAAATTGGCACCGCACTCTTGGCGGCATCTTCTGCCCCACGGTTTAGGGTAAGTATAAATTTATCGACCTCGCTGCCTAAACCAACCTGGCGCAGAGTGTTTTCCACACGCTGCACATCCTTCGGGAAAGGAATGCGGATAAGTGAGTTTTTATAATAGCCATCGGTTTGGGACGCTTGATTTGCACCGTTTTTAATACCTATTTCCAAGGCTTGCTTAAGCCCGTTGGCCACTTCGCTTTGCGTTACCGGCCCTCCTGTGGTTGTACCTGCCAATACGCCATCCATGGTACGTTGTATATCGGTTGCCGTGCAGGCAGAGGCACCAAGCGCAACAGCTATAAAAGAAGTGTAAAGTAGTTTTTTCATATCGTTAGAACATCTTTAACTTGAAACAGTTTAACAGACCTACGCATAAATCAGACCAAAAAATATATGAAAGCCGTTATTGCTGAAATTATCACCATCGGAGACGAAATTCTTTACGGCCAGATAGTAGACACCAACTCTGCCTGGATGGGTGCAGAACTATCTAAGGCAGGTATTAAAGTTAAGCAGATCACTTCGGTTTCGGATAATGCCGGCCATATAACAGAGGCTTTGGATAACGCTAAAACCAGAGCCGATATTATACTTATGACAGGCGGCCTTGGCCCCACAAAGGATGACCTGACAAAAGATGTACTTACCGCATACTTCCATACCACCCTGCAGCTACACGAGCCATCGTTGGCAGATATAGCAGAGATTTTTAAAAACCGTGGCCGTGAACTGACAGAACTAAACCGTGAACAGGCTTTTTTACCAGCTGCCTGCACGCCTGTTCGCAATGTATTGGGCACGGCTCCGGGTATGTGGTTTGAGCAGAATGGCAAAGTATACGTATCTATGCCGGGCGTGCCCTTTGAGATGAAACGCATGATGACTGACATTGTGCTGCCGCAGCTAAAAGCATACTTTAAAACCCCTGAGATTATTCATAAAGTAGTGCAAACGGTGGGCATTGCAGAGTCTATACTTGCTGCCAAACTAGAGACCTGGGAAACGAGCCTGCCTGAGCACCTGAAACTGGCTTACCTGCCCCACCTGGGCAGCGTGCGTTTGCGGCTTACCGGCTCCGGAGAAGATGCAACACAGCTGGAGCAGGAAATGCAGGCGGAAGTAGATAAACTGCAACAGATAATACCGAGCTATATTTTTGCGCATGGCGAGATAAAATTAGAAGAGGCAATCGGACGGATGCTGAAAGAACGCGGCTTAACCATTGCCACCGCCGAAAGCTGCACCGGCGGCTACCTGGCGCATAAAATCACCAGTATAAGCGGCAGCTCGGCCTACTACCAGGGCAGCGTTATTGCTTACCACAACAATGTAAAAATCCGGGAGCTGAATGTAAATCCTGAAACCTTGCAGCAGCATGGCGCCGTAAGCGAGGCTACTGTGAAGGAAATGGCAGCCAACGTTAGGCTAAAATTCGGTTCTGACATTGGCGTTGCCACCAGCGGCATTGCAGGCCCTGACGGAGGCACACTTGATAAACCTGTGGGCACTATCTGGATAGCTTACTCGGACAAGTATAAAACAGAAGCCAGGCTGCTTCAATTTAATAAAGACAGGCTACTGAACATTGAGTACACAACTTTAGCCGTGCTGAACCTGGTGCGCCAAAGTTTGAACACAACCGTTGAGGAATAGGCTAAAATCATTAACTTTGTCTGGGTTTTTTAAGACAAAAGAGTTTTCGACAAAGTATAAAAGGCTCATTAGATGCCCTTTACCTTTGTCTTTTGTCCTTCATCTTTTATCATAAAACACAAAAATCGATCAACGAATAACGATAATATGGCACTTGTAGAAATGGTTATGCCCAAAATGGGCGAGAGTATCATGGAAGGTACCGTTCTTAAATGGCTCAAAAATGTGGGTGACACCATTGAGCAGGATGAGTCGGTGCTGGAAGTTGCTACAGATAAAGTGGACACAGAAGTACCTGCAATTCAGGGCGGTGTTTTAAAGGAAATTCTGGTACAGGAAGGCGATGTGGTTGCCGTTGGTGCTCCTATCGCTATCATCTCCACCGACGGTGAAGATACTGGCGCTGCCGCCCCTGCTACTGAGGCTCCTGCAGCTGCACCACTAGAAACTGCTGCCCCTGCCGCATCAGCCGCCTCTGTAGCTAAACTGGATCAGCCTGCCTCTGGCCGTTTCTACTCCCCGCTGGTATTAAATATTGCCCGCGAAGAAGGCATTTCGATGCAGGAACTGGAGTATGTGCCAGGTACCGGCAGCGAAGGCCGCGTGTCTAAGAAAGACATTATGAACTACCTGGCTAACCGTGGTGCTGCACCTCAGCAAGCCGCCGCTCCGCAGGCTCAGCCACAGGCACAACCGCAAGTTCAGGCTCCTGCCGCTGCACCAGCTCCGGCTGCTCAGCCACAGGCCGCTGCGCCTCAGGTTAAACCAGCTGCCTCTTACGGCGGCAACGTAGAGCTTATCGAGATGGACCGCATGCGCAAGATGATCGCCGACCGCATGGTAGACAGCAAGCGCATTTCTCCGCACGTTACTTCTTTTGTAGAGGCTGATGTTACCAACATCGTGAACTGGAGAAACAAGTGGAAGAACGAGTATAAGAAGCGCGAAGGCGAGAATTTAACCTTCACTCCTATCTTTATCGATGCCATTGCCAAAGCGATCAAAGATTTCCCGATGATCAACGTTTCTGTGGACGGTGGCACGATTATCCGTCACAAAGACATCAACATTGGTATGGCTGTGGCCTTGCCTTCAGGTAACCTGATCGTTCCTAACATCAAGAACGCTGACCAGCTTAACCTGAACGGCCTGACCAAGAAAGTAAACGATCTAGCAAACCGTGGCCGTATGAACAAGCTTACGCCAGACGATTTGGCCGGCGGTACTTACACCGTATCTAACGTGGGCTCATTTGGTAACGTAATGGGTACACCGATTATCATGCAGCCGCAGGTGGCTATTATGGCCGTTGGTGCAATCAAGAAAAAGCCAGCTGTTATCGAGACTCCGGAAGGCGATCTGATCGGTATCCGCCACTTCATGTACCTGTCGCACTCTTACGACCACCGTGTGGTTGATGGATCGTTGGGTGGCATGTTTGTGCGCCGCGTAGCAGATTACCTGGAGAACTTCGACGTAAACCAGACTATCTAATGTTTGATAAAATAGTTTTTTGACATAGCACAAAAGACTTAAAGTATAAAAGCCTGCTTCGGTAACCGGAGCAGGCTTTCTTTTTGGATTTAGCTTTAAGCCTATCTTTTTTCTAATATTTATAGTATAAATTCGAGTCTTACAAGCTGTAAACAATCCCTATACATAAACTACAAGACTATGAGAAATATCTTACCCTGGATCATCACGGCCCTTTTCCTGTTCCTGGCCATCTACTTTTACTGGCAAAAAAACGAAGCAGAGAGCAGACTGAGTATCGCCGACAACGAAGTAGCCGAAATTGACAGAGAACTGGAGCAGGAACGCATTGAGGCGGACTCGCTGGAAAGTATGATGCTGCCCCCGGATACCATGCAGATGGATACACCGCCAAGCGCTGCTTTTGTGGACGAATTGGGCTCCTTAAGCGAAAGCGACATGCAGCGCCTGAAACGCAAAGGCCTCCGCAACCCCGAAACTGACCTGATGAACGACCTGAACCGCAAGCAGCGCACCCTTATACCCGCAGAGGGCAGCATGGGCGGCAGCATGGGCGGCACCATGGCCATCCGGGATAGCCGCATCCTCAACGACCGATATGCCCTGGCCTATTATGAAGACGGGCACAACGGTGGCTACATAGTTTTAAAGTATGAGGTAAACAACGGCAACATTACATGGAAAGTAGTAGATAATTCTAAATTGTAATTTCTAGCACAAGTTTTGAGCAAGAGAAGTATAACGTATAAACTATCCGCTAAAATGATGCTACTCCACGCCATACTTCCCCTGCTCTTTTCTTTTATACTTGCCGATACTGGCCAGCTTAAACTGCAGCAGGATATTCAAAAAGATGTAACGCAGCTACAGCAGAGCAACCGCTACTTTATCAGCGACAACACCTCCGAAACAGCCTCGCTACAGCACATGCTCGCTGACCTGCAATTGTTTGGGATGATTGCCAGTTTAGATTTAAGTAAAGCCGGGCATAGCCAGCAACAGCAGGGGCAGCACCAGGTACAGCAATGGCTTTTTGAAGAAGGCGAAATCAGAAGTATAAAGCAGGTTGAAAGTATAATTGCCCTCGATACGGTAGTTACGCAACACTACCTCGAAAACCGACCTCCATCGCAGCACCGCATCACGAACAATTTTGTTTTCAGAGCTTACCAGGTCTCAACTGCAACAGAGCCGGCAAAGCTTTTTTATTTAACCGAAGAAAGCCAGGGCTTACTCCTGTACCGCCTCGGAAAAAAGCAGGTAGACATAAGCTATACTGCAGCCAAAAACGGACTTAACCACCTGCTGCCAAAGTACCAGGCTGAGGTAACCGCTATTTTAATGCAAAGTATAAAGTAGCTTTTACGTTGCTGACCCTTTCTTAAAACCACAACAGGCCGCTCCTGATGCAGAAGCGGCCTGTCGCGGTTTATTATACTTTATACATTAAAGCGATGCCAGACTCTGCTCAATGGCTTTGATCTTTGCTTCTGCATCGGCTTTTTTCTTACGCTCGTTTGAGATAACACTCTCTGGTGCACCGCTTACAAAACGCTCGTTGCTCAGCTTTTTATCTACCGAAAGCAAGAAGCCCTTGGTGTACTCCAGTTCTTTGGTTAAACGCTCCCGCTCCGCATCCAGGTCAATGTTTCCTTCCATTGGGATAAAAAACTCGTCACCGGAAACAATAAAGCTGATAGCACCATCGATACTTTCCTGCACATACTGCACCTCGCCCAGATTTGCAAGCTTGCGCATCACTCCAAAGAAAGGCTCATAATGGTCGTGGTTCATCACCTTTATGAAAAGATCTAGCTGCTTGTTGTTTGGTATATTTTTGGAGTTGCGGATATTGCGAACAGATCCTACAATATTCAACACGCTCTCCATCGTATCGATTACCTGCTTATCAAACTTGTCTTTTTTAGGCCATGCCGCTACAATCAGGTATTCTTTGTCTTTACGCGCTTTCAGGTCATGCCAGATCTCTTCGGTGATAAACGGCATAAACGGATGCAACACTTTCAGCACCTTCTCCAGGTAATCGATCGTAGTATCCAGCGTTTGCTTATCAATCGGCTGCTGATATGCGGGTTTGATCATCTCCAGGTAGTTAGAGCAGAAATCATCCCAAACCAGTTTGTAAACTGCCAGCAACGCATCTGAAATACGGAACTTACTGAAGTGGTCTTCTATCTGTGCAAAGGCCTCGTTGAATCTGGAATCGAACCACTTGATAGCAGTTTCGTTCGGGCACGGCAGGCTTTCGTCTACTTCCCATCCCTTTATCAACCTAAAGGCATTCCAGATTTTGTTAGAGAAGTTACGGCCTTGCTCTACCAGTTTCTCATCAAATAAAAGGTCGTTACCAGCCGGTGAGCTGAACAACATACCTGCGCGCACACCATCAGCACCATACTGGTCTATCAGGTCGAGTGGGTCTGGTGAGTTACCCAGCGATTTAGACATTTTGCGGCCTTGCGTATCGCGTACTATACCCGTTAAGTATACATTCTTGAACGGCATCTCGTTACGGAACTCGTAGCCGGCCATAATCATTCGCGCTACCCAGAAGAACAGGATCTCAGGGGCAGTTACCAGGTCGTTTGTCGGGTAATAGTATAAAATATCCTTGTTATCCGGGTCTTTAAAACCGTCAAAAACAGATATTGGCCATAACCACGACGAGAACCAGGTATCCAGCACGTCTTCATCCTGGCGCAGGTCTGATAGCTGCAGGTTTTCGTTGCCGCTTTCTTTACGGGCTAGTACCAAGGCCTCCTCTGCAGTTGTTGCTACTACAAAAGAACCGTCTGGCAGGTAGTAAGCCGGTATCTGCTGGCCCCACCACAGTTGGCGTGAAATACACCAGTCGCGGATGTTTTCCATCCAGGAGCGGTACATGTTCTTGAACTTAGGCGGGTGCAGGCGAATTTCGTCATTCATAACAGACTCTAGTGCTGGCCCGGCCATCTTATCCATTTTGCAGAACCATTGCATCGACAAGCGCGGCTCAATTACAGCACCTGTACGCTCTGATGTTTGCAACACAGAGGCATATTCTTCAATCTTAACTAGCAAACCGGCTTCCTGCAGGTCTTTTACGATGTTACGGCGCGCCGCAAAACGATCCTGGCCCACATATAGCTGCGCCTGCTCGTTCAGAGTACCGTCGTTGTTCAGGATATCAATAGTTGGCAGCTTGTGCTTCTGCCCCAGTTCATAGTCATTTAAATCATGGGCTGGCGTTACTTTAAGCGCACCAGTACCAAAATCTATACTTACATACTCATCAAGTATAACAGGAATCTCTTTGCCCAGCAACGGGATGCGCACAGACTTACCGTGCAGGTGCATGTAACGCTCATCGTTCGGGTTTACGGCCACAGCCACGTCAGCCATGATGGTTTCAGGGCGCGAGGTAGCAACTGTTATATAGGTTGGCGCTGCTGCACCCTCTGCCACTACTTCGTAGTTCAGGTGGTACATTTTTGCCATTGTGTCTTTTGGGATAACCTCTTCATCAGAAAGTGCAGTACCGCCTAGTGGGTCCCAGTTAACCATACGCACGCCACGGTAAATCTGGCCTTTGCGGTACAGGTCCACAAACACCTCAATTACGGCAGCACTCAGGTCGTCTTCCATGGTAAAGCGGGTGCGGTCCCAGTCACAGGAAGCTCCGAGTTTCTTTAGCTGTTCCAGTATAATGCCGCCATACTTCTCTTTCCACTCCCAGGCATACTTTAGGAACTCTTCGCGGGTAAGGTCTTTTTTCTCGATGCCGCGCTCTTTTAATAAGGCTACTACTTTAGCCTCTGTAGCAATAGAAGCGTGGTCGGTGCCCGGAACCCAGCAAGCCTCTTTGCCCTGCATACGTGCACGGCGAATCAGCACATCCTGTATAGTATTATTAAGCATGTGGCCCATGTGCAGCACACCCGTTACGTTTGGCGGCGGAATCACAATGGTGTAAGGCTCTTTATTCGGGTTAGGCTCAGAATGGAAGAAGCCGCGCTGCATCCAGCTTTCGTACCACTTCTTTTCTACTTCCTTGGGGTTATATTTTGTTGATATCGACATCGTATACTATTGTTTTGCTGGGTAATTAGCTAAATAGCAAAATTAGCTAATTTGTAGCAATTAAGAATCAAGAATCCTTGAGAAGGCTCTATTTTGCTTTATATTCTGATCTTATTATTGAGGCAAAGGCGGCGCTCTCGATGAAGTAACACTTAAAAGCAGCCAAATCTAGCTTATCTGCAGGTGGTGCTTTGTTAGTAAACCCTGCAAACCGTACTGCGAAAAACGGGCATTTTTGATGGTATTCAGCTCCGCATCAATATCGAAATTGTAGGCTGTAGAAAAGTCTGCTCCGGTAAGCATTGTGTTATTGAAAACGGCACCTTCCAAATCAGTATTATCAAACACCGCGTTACCAAGGCCTGCACCCGAAAAGTCTGCGCTTTTTAAAGAAGTACTGATGAAATGGGTCTTCGGCATTTTCTTTCGCTGGAAAGAAGCATAATCCAGGAAACAGCCCTCAAAGCGTACTGTAAAAAGGAAATTCTCGCACTCGCTGAAGTTTACCCCTACCAGTTTACACTCTTTGAAAACCACATTGTTCAACGTAGCGCCGCCTAGTTTGAGCATCGCCAGGTTACAGCCGATGAAGGTGCAATCGGTGAAGCGGTTATGAGAAAAGTTGCTGCCAGAGAAATCGCAAAGCTTAAAGGTACATTCTTCAAACTCCCTGCTTTTGATCTCTTTATTCGGGTAAACAATTTTTTCAAACGTTTTACCTTCGTGTACTAATCCTTCCATAGTCCTCAATTTGATGGGTGCTTAAACAAAAAGCCCGCCCTATGGGGCAGGCTTTCTGGGGTAAGCTTTTTATACTTAGGCCTCCTGGTGCAACCAGGATTTTTTGGCCAGTAGTTCTTCCTCTGTCTCGCGGTAGTCCGGATCGTCTACGCAGCAATCCACAGGGCAAACGGCAGCGCATTGCGGCTCTTCATGAAAGCCCATGCACTCTGTACATTTATCTGACACAATGTAGTAAAACTCGTCAGAGATAGGTGGCTGCGCCTCATCTCCGGGAATAACCTCTCCTCCGTCGATCTCTACCTCTTTCAGCGCTGTACCACCGCCCCAGGTCCAGTCCGCACCACCTTCGTAAATGGCAGTATTCGGGCATTCTGGTTCGCAGGCACCGCAGTTAATACACTCGTCAGTTATCATTATCGCCATAGTCGTATCTCCTGTATATTTTTTATACTTTTGTACTTCGTGTTTTGTTAAACAAACAAAATTAGGAACAATCGGTATCCTTATCAAATAATTTTTACGCTATACCTACTGCCATGACTTTAGAGAACCGCATAGAAGCCTTTGTAGAACTTGGCAAACAGCTCCAAAGCCTGACCCCAGACGACCATAAAACATGGGCCCGACTGGCTGCATCGCGCAATACCTGGTTTGATGAGCGCAATGTTACTACAGCTATAAATGGCATTGCCACTCTCCTGTATGAACAGTACCTGCGTGAATGGCTTTACCCCTACCACCTAAAACAGGTTACACCTAAAAAAGTTGGTGTGGTAATGGCAGGTAATATTCCGATGGTGGGTTTCCACGATTTTATGGCTGTATTACTGAGCGGGCACCATTTATTGGCCAAGCTGAGTTCTGATGACGAAGTGCTGATGAGGAAATTAGCTGACATGCTGATCGCCATTGAGCCGGCTTTTGCCAGCTATATCCAGTTTGTGCCCATGCTGAAAGATGCCGATGCCATTATTGCAACAGGATCAGACAACACGGCCCGCTACTTTGAATACTACTTTGCCAAGCGCCCACACATTATCCGCAAGAACCGCACAAGCATAGCCATACTTACAGGCCATGAAGAAGTAGACGACCTAAAGGCTTTAGGCAACGATATTTTCCAGTACTTTGGGCTTGGCTGCCGCAACGTGTCCAAAGTTTTTGTACCAGAGGGGTATACTTTTGATAAGTTTTTTGAGGCAAACGAGCACCGCAGTAATATTCTGGATATGCATAAATACCAGAATAACTACGACTACAACAAATCCATACTTCTGGTAAACCGCGTACCGCACTTCGATAACGGTTTTATGCTGGTGCAGGAAAGTGAGAACCTGGTATCTCCTATTTCGGTGCTGTTTTATCAGAAGTTCAAGTCGCTCGCAGACCTTAGGCACAACATAAATGCTGTAAAAGATAAAACGCAATGCCTGGTATCGGCACATGGATGGTTTGAAGGCAGCATACCTTTTGGCGATGCGCAATGCCCTATGCCCTGGGATTATGCTGACGGCGTAGATACATTGGCCTTTCTGCAAAAAATTTAGGCAGCAGCAACGCTATAGCCCTTTAGCTTTCGTATTTATAACTAGTGAAGTGTAGTTTGGTGTTTCACTTTTTTAATGCACCGCACATGAAAGCTACAGTAGACCGCATCCCTATGGTGGAGAAGGAAATGATTCCGTTCTTCCACTTTAGCCAAACCGACGTGCTGGAAAACACAGCCGATAAAATAAAACGCATGTGGGACCTAAACCGGGCCTCTATGTTGGGCAATGGCTATCGCGGAAAGGTGGAAATAACGTTTGTTACAGCAGAAGGAGAGCTTAAGCGCGTTGACACGACAGTTTGGGCCGTAGACGATAAGTATATAACTTTGAAGGCTGGCTGCTTTATTCCCATCTCTTCTATAGTTGGCGTAGAGTTCTTCTAAGTATTTTATACTTCTAATATAAGTATAAATTAAAAGTCCGCCCTCTTTTCAGCAGCAGCCGAAGCGAGGGCGGACTTTTGTTTGAAGCAGCTTATTAAATCCTGTCAAGTACTTTCAGAATCAGGTCGTCTACAACGGCATCGGCGTTCTCAGCAAACTTCTGTGTAACACGGTTTGCCACAATCGCATTAAGCGACAGCATTTCGTGACCCAGCAAGCGGCCCATACTATAGTATCCTGCAGTCTCCATTTCAAAGTTGGTTAGTTTAAAATCGCAAACCCTGAACTGGTTGTAAGTTTGTAATAGCTGCGGGTTCTTTAAACCGGCACGCAGTACTCGCCCCTGCGGGGCGTAAAAGCCGGGGCAGGTAAGCGTGTTCCCCGGAATCATATCAAATGCAATTTGCTGGATCAGCTCCTGAGAGCCATTCACGCAGTAAGGTTTGAAGCTTAGGCCAAGCTCTTTCTGAAGCGCCTCTGCTATACTTTGTTCGTTCTCGCTCTGCTCCAGCGGGTAAAACTCCATAAGCGTATCTATGCCAACTGCGTAATGCGAAGCCAGGTGGCTGCCAAGCGGCACATCATCCTGTAAAGCACCTGAAGTACCCACCCGCACAATCTTAAGCTTTATCTTTTCTTCGTTAACTTCCCTGCTCGTGAAATCAATGTTAACCAGCGCATCCAGCTCGTTCATCAGAATATCAATGTTATCGGTACCCATACCTGTAGAGATAACCGTGATGCGTTTGCCTTTATAGTAGCCGGTGTGGGTAACAAATTCACGCTTTGCTATCTGCACCTCTATTTCGTCAAAATGCCTGCTCACGCGCGCTACCCTGTCCGGATCGCCAACAGTAATGATCTTATCTGAAATATGCTCTGGCAGCAGGTTAAGATGATACACGCTGCCATCAGCGTTAATAATCAATTCTGATTCTGGAATTACAGCCATATAAGTGTGATGTTGTTTGTTGTGTTTCTACGTTAATTATAATCTACCATTTCTTTTTCAGAAAGTAGCTCTTGTTCCCGGTACGTTACCATCTACACGAAAGTATAAATGCGCCCATTTGGGGATAGCAAATTACTGTATAAGGGTTGGCTTGGATTTGCAGCTGTTGCATCATATTTTTCTTGCAAAAACTTCAGGAACGGTAAAGACTGCTTATCAACTGACAGCTACAAGGTATAAAAAACGAAAAGCGCAGCCATGCAAAGGCTGCGCTTTTCTTGAGCTTTAGAGAATACTTATACTTGTACGTCAGATTTCTTCTTACGGTTGAATCCTTTCAACGGATTATAACCATTCGTTTCCTTTTGATAGTAACCTGTGCCGTCGTAAGGGCGCTTATCAGGGTGCTCTTTACACTCTTCTGAGCAGGCTCCGTCCAGCTGTACGCCACAATTTTCGCAGATAGGTACATGCAGGTTGCAAACGGGGTTGGCGCAGTTCACCATTCTATCGGACTTAGTGCCGCATACATGGCAGGTAGATACGATGGTTGGGTTTACTTTATTTATATCTACAGCCACGCGGTTATCAAACACATAACACTTGCCTTCAAAGTCTTCGCCGCCGGCTTCCATGCCATACTTTATAATGCCGCCATGCAGTTGGTAAACATCTTCAAAGCCCTGATCCAGTAAAAAGGCACTCGCCTTCTCGCACTTAATGCCACCGGTACAGTAAGTCAGTATTTTCTTGTCTTTATACTTTTCCTTCAGCTCATTTACCTTATCCGGAAACTCGCGGAAGTTTTCGATATCCAACGTTACGGCATTTTTAAAACGCCCTACGCTGTGCTCGTAATCAGAGCGTACATCAAGCACAACCACATCTTCTTTATCTTTCAGTTCTTTAAACTCCTGCGGAGAAAGATGCACGCCTGTGCGCTCGTTCGGGTTAATGTGACGCAGGCCGGAGTGAACAATTTCTGGCTTGTAACGCACGTGCAGCTTCGCGAAAGCATGTGCCTCCGAAGGGTCAACCTTGAAATCTGTTTTGGCGAAACGTGGGTCTGCGTGCAGGCGCCTCATGTACTCTTCGCAGTTTTCCTTAAGTCCCGACACCGTACCGTTCAGGCCTTCGTCGGATACAATAATGCGGCCCAGCAGGTTTAGCTCCAGGCAAAGCAGGTGATGCTCGTCGCGGTAAGCTTCCGCGTTGTCTATCTGCGCGTAGCAGTAGTAAAGTAATATGCTGTATGGTTTGTTCATAACGGCTTAGTTTCTCGCTAAGTGTTAAAATTGATTGTTTAGTTGTTTGCTCTTTCGGAGCTATTAATATTTTTTACTTGCTTAAACTCACTTCAATTTAGTATAGAGCCCAGCCCTTGCCGCGTGTTTCCACCAGCAAGCACTATAGCCAGGCCGCTGCTTTTATTTTTAGTAAAAACACCAACAATGGTAGCGTAATTTATACTTACAAAGCTAAAAGCTGCATTTATACTTCAAAATGATTTTTATCAGTTTGGCTAAACAACAGCTTTGGCAAGTATAAAAGTTTATTTTACGGGTGCAGCCGGGTTACCAAACACCGTTGCCTTGGCTGGCACATCGGCTATAACCACAGCACCGGCACCAACGCGTGCGTTCTTGCCTATCTTTACGCCAGATACAATTACAGCACCTGACCCGATAAAGGCTCCTTCTTCTACTTTAGCTTCTGAGTTGATCACAGCGCCTGCACCTATCTGCGCAAAATCAGCAATCTCGGCATACGTGTCTACCACGGCGTTGGAGTGGATCAAGGTATAGTTTCCGATCTTAGCGTTGTTGTTTACTACCGCACCGGCTGCTACCATGTTACCGTGGCCTAACCATGCAAACTCAGATACAGAACTGGATTGGTGAATGGCATTTACAGGAATAACCTTTTGCTCGTCTTTCAGCATTTTAATCAGGCCCTTGCGTGCAGCAGAGTCTTCTACGGCTACAAACACATCGCATTTCTTTCCAACCAGTTTCAGAAACTCATTGTCTTCTGTGCTGCTCATCACCGACACATTGTTGACTTCCTGCTGCTGCAGGTCTTTGCTGTCGTCGAGGAAGCAGTACACTACCACGTTGTTGCTGTTAAAAATATCTAATGCTTCGGTACCCAATTTCTGGGCGCCTAATATGATGACAGGATTTTGCATAGCTCTCTTAAATAAAGCGCAAAGGTACAAAGAAGCTAGGGAGTTTGAAACAAACGAGATTTTTGTTATTCGTTGTTGGTTGTTCGTTAATCTTAGAACTGACGTTTTACCTTGTTGCCGGGAGCATTATCATTTGTAGGGACAGGTCGCGACCTGTCCGCAGATAGGCCTTTCTATGAAACTTTAATAATCAGCACATACAAACTTACCTATCGAACATCCTGTTCATCCATTATTTCTGCAAATCCTGATTCAGACAGTTTACCATATGCACGGTTCGGACAGGTCGCGACCTGTGCCTACGAAGGGAACAAATGCATCATTCTTGCATAACTAACAGCCGCAGTTTAACCAATAATTTCTGGGCATACTGGTTCTGCAGCAGCAGGTATACCGCAAAAGGCAAAAACACGATGCGGTAGCGGCTTAATGTGCCGAAGTTAGGCGTAGACAGCCCTATGATTACCCCGAAACATAAAATCAGCAGCACAAAACATACCTGTAAAAGTGTGATCTCTTTTAAGCCGTTTTTGAAGAGACGCAACAAGGCCATACTTGTTAGCAGCACCAGCAAAAGGTTTTCCAGGCTCATGAGCAAGTATAAAATGTTTGTCCCCTCCCAGATAAAAGGGCGGTAAACTGCACTAAAAAAAGCTTCCGGGGAATTGGCAAGTATACTCAACAAGGTAGGTTCCAGGTTTTCGAGCTCAATATGAGGTCGTGCCTGCGATAGCTTCAGAACGCCCTCGTATGTATCAACCAGATTGTGAAAGAAAAAAGCATTATTGAAATTGATTGCCAGGTAAAGCCCAAATAAAACCATAATGCCGAATCCGGCCACAAACACCAGTACCTGGCTACGTGCCTGATTCAGGTATTTTGTCTTTTTACCTGTCAACCTAAGTATAAAGTATAAGCACAGCAGCGGCAAGAGTATAAGTGCCATAAAAAACTTTATCCTGTAAAACAGATACAGCATAAATGGCAGCAGCAGCCAGTTAGCTATACTTAAGCGCCTGCCCTCAGCAAGTTGTATAGCCATGGCAATTACCCAGCACATGCTCCCGAAAAGTATGGCATCTTTTAGTACGCCGGAGCTCCAGAACACCACCGACGGAAAGTATAAAAACGCCAATACAGCAGCAGCTTTATACTTTGGAAAATACCTTATTAAAGTAGCTGCCAACGTAGCTGTGCCCCAGAAACTAAACAGCGACAAGTATAACCCGTTTAGGTAGTAATGGCTATTGGTGAGCAGGTTAAGCAGGCTGAGCAGTTTAATAAAGAAGAAAGAGTTTGAGAAATCCGGGAGTCTGGAGAATGGCACCGTAGCCCTGAACGCTTCGCTCTCGAACTGGTTAAAAAGTATAAGTTTGCAGTACCCTCCAAAATTCTGCCCGGCATAATCAGAAAGTATAAGCGATCCTTTCTGGAAAGTAAGCGTGTCGCCTTCGTGGTAGTAGTGGTGATAAAGCAGGCCTAAAAGTATACCAGCCAGCAGCTTTAACCCCAACGCCGGCAGCAGGTGCTTTTTTATAAGTTGCAGATGATGTTGCCGGTGCAACAGCCAGGCTAAACTACCCAGCAGCAAAGCGTTAAATAAGTATAAAAGCATCTCCATACTTAGCTTGCCCGCTGCCTCATAATCTTATTACCAATACCGCATTGCATGCAATTTACCGGCTCGCAGTAAAACCGAAACAAGCCTAAAGCTGCCTGGTTATCTGCCGCTGATTTTGCCTCCCAGCCAAGCTCCTCATAAAGGCGCGTATACTTGTTGCTTTCCTCTTTCAATCCTTCCAGCAAAGAGATGGCTTTTTCCTGGTATTGCCGGTTGCCGGTATGGTTGGCATAAGCTACCAGCAGCGGCACCGCCACGTTTATAACTAAATTCTGGGCGCTGCTCTTGCCCATGCTTAGCTGTTTGCTCTTAGTCTCTCTGCCGAGCATATAATGCTGCTGCCAGTACTCCGACACCTGCGCCCTGAAAAGTGCTTCATAGGCTTTTACCGTGTCCAGCTCAAGCAAAGTGGTAAAAAGTGACGACCGCTTATGAAGCACAGCTGCCAGCTGGGCCAGCCGCACCGTCGGGAAATTGCCGGGGCGCATCCGCAGGAAATTCCATTGGTGTGGCGGCATAGGTTGCAGTTTGTACTTGTGCGCCAGGAAAGTATACTCCTTTGCCAGCTGCACCGCATAATCATCAGCAGGGTCAGTTAAAAAGCCTGCCTGCCCGAACAGGAGCGCCTCCAACTGAAATTGTGAAGCCACATGCTGCCGCACTACTTTAAAAGGCAAGGCCTTGGCCAGTTGCTCGAAAGCCAGTTGGTTTGTTTTAAAGCCGAAGCTACGGAGCAACGTATAATAAGCCGTTTGCTCCCAGTCGTTGCCGGTGCTTTGGTAGGTTTGCAGCACCTCCTCTCCCTTCAGCTCTAACCGCTCAACCAGGGCTCGCTCCATCATGGCTATTTTGGTTACCTCCGGCACACTTGGCCAAAAAGCCGCACAAGGTATGGCATTTTGGGCCTGCTGCAGTTGCTGGTACCGATGCACCAGCTGCAGATCAACCCGCCCCTGCAACTCAAATACAGGTATAAGGCTGCCATCCTGGCGGTAAACTGGTTTGTCAGCCTCCCATACTACATGCAGTACCACCTGGTCATACTTGCTATCGGTGTGGTGTTGGTGGCGCTGCCAGTCAGATGCTTTCAGGTGCACCTCTACGCTGCCCGACCACTCTACTTCGCCTATTTTGATGATGGCTTCTTTAAAATCGGGACCGGCTTCGGTGTTGTAATAGCCGGTTCTGATTACCTGCACAGGCTCCCCATCGGTAGTGGCTACTTCCGATTTATCGAAATACTGATGCCGCCAGATGTAGTGCAGGAAATCTTCTTTCACGATGGGGAATGGCTTATTAAAGTATGATTAACTCTCTTTGCCGTGGTATTGCAGCTGCATGCCGTGCAGGAAGTTACGCAGGATCTGGTCTTTCAGCGGGCGGTACTGGCTCTGGCTTGGGTTACGAAAAAAAGCACTCAGCTCTGCTTTACCCAGCCTGAACCTTACCAGCTCAAGTATACTTATAATGTCCTCATCCTTCAGGTTGAGAGCGATCTTGAGTTTACGAAGTATAATATTGTTGTTCAGTTTCTTTTCCGGTGCTGGCTGTTCTCCTTCTTTCTTGCCACGCTTCTCGTTTATAAACCCATTCAGGAAAGCTGCGAGGTGCTCATCGCCTATTTCTTTGGTTTCCGGGTCGTCTTCTTTCTTCAGCCAGTCGCTTACCTCGGCGCGTGTTACCTGCATGCCTCCAGAGGCAAACAGCTCAATCATTTGTGCATCGTTGTAGTTAAAAGTATAGCGGATGCGGCGAAGTACGTCGTTGTTGGTCATGGTATGATAATCACTTTTAAGAAATCTGTTTTTGCTGTTCTTCGGTTAAACTACCCGCCCTTGCTGTGTGTTATTACCAGCAAGCACAGGACCTGCAATAGTTGTTGGTGAAAACACCAACAACGACGTAAAACAGCAGCTACTGTTTTATAATTCTTTTTTGAAGCAAAGGCTGTTTTCTACTCCAGCGTACTGGCCGTAGTTTGATATTTGCCTGTAGCCGCTGCTCTTGTACAATGCGATTGCCTCTGGTTGTTTTGTACCGGTTTCTAAGATAGTTGTTTTATACTTTAGTTCTTTTGCCCAGGCCTCTAAGGCTGCTAATATACTTTTGGCAATCCCCTGCCCTCTGAAATCCGGGTGCACGAACATGCGCTTTACCTCTGCTACACCCTCAGCATATTGTTTAATGGCTCCGCAACCTGCTGGCTCACCTTCTTTATAAGCCACAATCACATGCTTTATACTGTCAATCTTGTTGAACTGCGCATAAAAGGCATGCTCTTCTCCGTCTCTGATCGCCAGATCCTTGTCCAACAGCCGTACTAAGGAGATGAAGTCAGGGTTAGTGGAGTGGGTTTTAGTTAGGGTGAGCATTTGATGACTTACTTGTTGATGTAACGGCCTCGTGTAAAAGACGTTCAAGGCCGTCGGCCGAAGACTGATGCTTGGATCTTGTTAGCCTGATTTATTTTCCTACTAGAAAAGAGAAATTATTCTTCTTTCTTCTTTCCCCATATTTTGTCCACTTGGGAATCTTTAACAAAAAAGTAAAGTAATCCGCTAGATACGATTCCAGCCGCTACAACTGCTATTAAAGTTGTTTGTATTTCTTCGGCAGTTTCGAGTTCTCCCTTTATTAAGCTGTTAATCGTAAACGTAAATGTCATAAAGAGGCCGAATACTAAACTTAGCTTGGCTTTTCTATTCATTGCTGTCGGGCTATTGAAATTTTAATTTGTTTGTCAATACCTTAAAAGGGTTATATTCCCTTCTATTAATTTTAATTTAGGCTAACGGACTGGGCTTTGCGGTGGCACAGCTACCGTAAAGGTGTGGTTATAGCCTGTTATATTTATAAATGCACCAAGTTAAACCTGAGTATTCTGCTACTCGTGTCAATAGAAGCCCAAATAGGTTCTGCTTCACGCTCACCACTATTTTCTATAAACTTAAATCCTTCTTCTGACTGTACCCAAACACCAGGCCCAGATGAGTCCTGCTGTATAGAAGCTGGTAATTTGTCACCTTTACTTCTTAGTTCAAGGTGATTGAAATATTTGGAATTTCTTACTTGATTCGATAATTGGTTGAAGGCAGATTCTGAAAAACGAAGAACAATATTGACTTCAAAGTCTACATAACCATCTGTTGTGTTTTCCAGTTGCTCATAGTCGTTAGGTATAATTAAGCCTAACTTCTTCTCCATAAAATCTATTCTGCCTTTTTCTTCAGAACAGCTCGAAAAGGAGATTACCAAGAACAATACTATAAGCTGTGTTAACTTATTCATCTAATGAGCTATAACTAGTGGCTATGCGTAATCTTACGGTTATCGGCATTATAACTATAGCTAACTACCTACACATGCTGAACATACTGGTCAAGGTACTGCTCCATCTCCTTCTGAATCTCCAGGGCTGCCTCTCTTGCCTTTTCGGCGAAGTCGCGGCCGGAGGAGGCGTAGATAATGCCACGGGAGGAGTTTACCAACAGGCCGCAACGCTGGTTCATGCCTAACCTAGAGATCTCTTCGAGGCTACCACCTTGCGCACCCACACCCGGCACCAGCAGGAAGTGGTCCGGCACGATCTGCCTTACACGCTGTATATACTCGCCCTGCGTAGCACCTACCACAAACATCAACTGGCCCGGCGTACCCCATTCAGAGCTTTCGCGCAGCACCTGCTCAAACAGGTATTCTTCGCTGCCATCAGAAAGGCGCAGCATCTGGAAATCTTTGCTGCCCGGGTTAGAAGTGAGCGCCAGAAGTATAACCCATTTGCCACCCTGCACTAAAAACGGCTTCACAGAGTCAGAGCCCATATAAGGCGCCACCGTTACCGAGTCAAAGTTCATTGTCTCAAAAAAAGCACGGGCATATAGTTCTGAAGTGTTGCCAATATCACCGCGTTTGGCATCGGCAATAGTAAAAATCTCTTTTGGGATGTACTGCAACGTTTTCTCCAAACTTACCCACCCTTTTGGCCCCTGCGCCTCATAAAAGGCAATATTGGGTTTGTAAGCCACACACAGGTCGGCAGTTGCCTCTATTATTTGCCTGTTAAACTCTAGCACAGGGTCTTCTGTATCCAGGAGGTGCTCCGGCAGTTTTTTAGGGTCGGTATCAAGGCCAACGCACAAGTATGATTTCTTTAGCAGGATTTGCTCAAATAGATGCTCTCTGGTCATGGGCTTTAGTGGGTAAGGTTAATACAAAAGTAAGAGATTAAGCGATGGTGCAAAAACTGATTTTTGAGTAGATGTATGGATTATAGTTTAGGTTATACTTTGCTTTTGCTGTATTGGGTCCAACCACCCCTGGCCCCTCCTTGTCTAAGGCTGGGAATCTGGTATTACTTTAGAATCTGGTATTACTTTAGTTGTAGTGTAAGTTTCATTGCTGCGGCCCTCCCCCGGACAGGTCGCGACCTGTCCCTACAAAATACTTTCTATTTACTTTATTAATGGCAGATGGAGCAGTAAGTAAAAATTCCCCGCCTTGGACAAGGAAAGGTAATCCTATCCATTCTCTAAACCTGAAAATCCTGACCAAAAAAAAGGCTGCTCCCGAACCGGAAGCAGCCTTTCTAGATCATAAAAGGTTGAGGTTGTTATCTGAGGTCTACCACACTCACGCCTTTATACTTTGCTTTGTTAAAAGTAAAAGCATCGGAGGCAAGAGTTGGGTTAGCCTGGAAGTTCTTTATAGTATAAGTATAGCGGTTGCCGTTGTTACGGAACATCTGCCAGCTTTTCAGGGTGCTGTCTTTCTGGTTGATGAACAGGCGAACCTTAAAGATCGGGTTGCTGCGGTCTTCCGGAGCCAGCTCAATCACATCATACTTTACGCCTTCAATCGTCTCGGTACCGGCATGCGCATACTTATGGCCTTTTTTATACATGTCAAAAATCTTGCTAGGCGACATGCTTTCTGCTTCTGCGTCAGTCTCTGTAATGGTTACCTCATTTGCATCTTTCAAATAAGTCCACATTAATTTACCATCGCTGATGATCTCCTGGCCACTTACGCCTAAACGGTATTTATTGCCGCTAACTAAAATATCGCCATTCATGGTTTCTTTTACCTTGGCAGATGGGTTTTCAAGCGTTTGGCTGAAGTTCGCCTTAAAAGCCTTCATTGTTTTATACTTCTGGCTCATGGCGTTCAGTATTTTACCGGCTTTAGGGTCTTGCTGCGCGTTTGCCAGGTTCACGAAAAGCATTAAAGCCAGCAGTAGAGAGAGTAATCGATTCATGTTCAAATTTAATTCTTAGGTATATCTACCCGATTGTATTCAATAACTGTTCCAAACTGTATTCGTCCGGAATTAAAACTTCGCGGGCCTTGCTTCCTTCAAACGGGCCCACAATTCCGGCACCCTCTAATTGGTCAATCAATCGGCCTGCGCGGTTGTAGCCCAGCTTCAGGCGGCGCTGCAGCAGCGAGGTACTTCCCTGCTGGTGCTGCACAATAATGCGGGCAGCTTCTTCAAACAGCGGGTCTTTAGAGCTTGGGTCGAAGTCTGATTTTTCGGAACCGCTTTCATCCCCCACAAACTCGGGCAGCAGATAAGCATCGTTGTACCCCTGCTGCTCACCAATAAAGTCGCATATCCTGTCAACTTCCGGGGTATCCACAAATGCACACTGAATACGCACCATATCCGAACCAATGGAGAAAAGCATGTCGCCCTGGCCAATTAACTGGTCGGCACCACCGGCATCCAGAATCGTGCGGGAGTCTATTTTAGAGGTTACCTTAAAAGAGATACGTGCCGGGAAGTTGGCTTTAATAATACCCGTAATTACGTTTACCGAAGGACGCTGCGTGGCTACGACCAAGTGTATACCAATGGCTCGGGCAAGCTGCGCCAAACGGGCAATCGGTGTCTCCACTTCTTTACCCGCAGTCATCATCAGGTCGGCCAACTCGTCAATCACTAACACGATGAAAGGCATAAACTTATGTCCTTTTTTAGGATTGAGTTTACGCTCTACAAACTTGCGGTTATACTCTTTCAGGTTACGGCAGCCGGCGTCTTTTAACAGGTCATAGCGCATATCCATCTCCATGCACAGCGAGTTAAGCGTGTTCACTACCTTTTTGGTGTCGGTAATGATGGCTTCTTCGCTATCCGGAAGTTTGGCTAGAAAGTGGCGCTCAATCTTGTTAAACAGCGAAAGCTCCACCTTCTTCGGATCAACAAGTACGAACTTAAGCTGCGAAGGGTGGCGTTTGTACAGCAAGGATGTAAGTATAGCATTCAGACCAACTGACTTACCCTGACCTGTGGCACCTGCCATCAGCAAGTGTGGCATTTTAGCCAGGTCGGTAATGAAAACTTCGTTGGTAATGGTTTTACCGAAGGCAATTGGCAGGTCCATATCGCTCTTCATGAACTTCTCCGTAGAAAGTATAGATTTGATGGAGACCATCTCTTTCTTCGTGTTCGGCACCTCAATACCAATAGTTCCTTTCCCCGGAATAGGCGCAATAATACGGATACCCAGGGCCGCTAAGCTTAGGGCAATGTCATCTTCCAGGTTTTTGATCTTGGAGATACGAACCCCGGCATCCGGTACAATTTCGTAAAGTGTAACAGTCGGGCCAATAGTGGCTTTAATGCTGGCGATACCAATGTTGTAATGGCCCAGCGTGGCCACAATCTTATCTTTATTTTCCTCTAACTCTTCCTTGGTTACCTGTATTTTATTTGTACCGTAGTCGTTCAGCAGGTCGATGTGCGGGTATTGGTAACGAGCCAGGTCCAGGGTAGGATCGTAATTTTCGCCAGATAGTACATTAGCCTCTGCTTCTTCAGCCACCTGCTCAATTTTGAGCTCCATCTCCGGCTCTTCGGTATTATCGAACTCTTCTTCCTCCTCTAGTAAAGCTTCGTTAATATCCAGCTCCAGCGTAGGAGTAGCAGGTTTGGCAGGCGCTTCTTTGATGGTTGTTAAAGCGCTCAGTTCCATTTCCAGAGCGCGATTTATTTCTTCGTCGTCCCCTTCATCAAACAACTCTTCTTCCTCCTCTTCTTCTTGCTCCAGCGACGCAGTTGGGTCAGCGTTGTGGTTTACACCGCGGCTGCCATTGCCCAGCACATCGCCAAGCGATTGTGCAGTAGCGTAATTTCCAGCAGGTCTGTCTTCTTCATCTTCGGCCACCTCTTTTGACTTAGAGCCCCAGTTTATACTTGTAATGTTAAAGAAGCCAACCAGGAACACCAGTAGCAAAAAGCCCAGCACCAGCCACGACCCCCAACCTATCAGGCTGTTCATCCAGATAGCAGATTCAATACCGATGCCTCCTCCTAAAAAGCCTAACCTGCCAACCGCATCCAACGAGAACACCACGTAGCCCAGCATCAGGCATAGCCACAAGGTGCTGAAGCTGCAAAGGCCAAGTATGTAGGACATGGAGATGGTAACGCGCTTGAAAACAATGCGCAAACCTGCGACAAAGAGTATAGGTATGATAAAGAAGGCCCCGACGCCTACTAGTTTATAAATAAAGATATGCGATAACCAGGCTCCGAAAAGCCCAAGCCAGTTTTCAGCCTCTTTGCCAGACTCTTTAAGGCCGGTTCCGTTTACAGAATCCACTACACTTTGGTCCGCGTTGCCCGTGAATAAGTATGACACAAAGGCGATTGTCATGCAGAAAGAAATCAGCAGAAACGTAAAACCCACGGAAAGCTTAAAGCGCTTATCCTTAAAAAAAGCGATGTTTATACTTGGCAGCGATACCGACGGTAACTTAAAAGACCACTTTTTCTTTGGCTTTTTGTGTATTTCGCCTTTAGGCACATTTGCCCTGCGTGGCTCATTCTTACCCCGTACCTCATTCTGCCGCCCTACGTTAAGCGTATCGTTTCTGTAAGTGTTCTTGGCCATACCCTCTGACTAATTAAGATTTCAAATTTACATTTTTTTGAATAGATGCAGCCAGCAAAAAGGAAGGCTTTTACCTGAATTTGAGAATTAATTTAATCTGAGGCAGTAACAGCAGCTAAAACAGTAAGCAAATGGCTGCTTGCGATTTATATATACTTTATACTATATTTAAAAAGCACTCACGCAGGCACAATCATGTTCAGATATCAAGTAGTCTTTTATTGATGCGGGTTATCAGCGCAGGCCCCTCGTAAATAAAGCCGGTATAAAGCTGCACCAGGTCGGCACCAGCCTGCAGTTTCTCTACTGCATCATCGGCTGTCATGATACCGCCTACACCGATTACTTTTATTTCTTTTGGCAGGTATGTGCGTAGGTGCCTTACTATTTGGGTGGCGTGTTGTGTGAGTGGCTTTCCGCTTAAGCCGCCCATGCCCATATTTTCTACTTCTGTTGAAGCAGTATGCAAGCCTGCCCTGCTTACAGTAGTATTTGTGGCGATTAGACCACTTAGCTTAGCCTCAATGGCAATTTCTATGATATCGTTTAGCTGCTCCATGTTAAGGTCTGGGGCAATTTTAAGCAGCAACGGCTTTGGCTTGGCGTGCCTGTTGTTTTCTTCCTGTAGCGTAAGCAGCAGCTTTTTTAACGGTTCTTTGTCCTGAAGCGCGCGCAGGTCTGGGGTGTTTGGTGAGCTTACGTTAACCACAAAGTAATCCACTACATCAAACAAGGCTTTAAAACTGTAGAGGTAGTCGCTGGTGGCCTGCTCGTTGGGCGTTACTTTGTTTTTGCCGATGTTTCCGCCAACTATAATGTTGCTTTTGCGCTTTTCCAGCCTTCTTACTGCAGCATCCACGCCTTCGTTGTTAAAGCCCATCCGGTTAATGATGGCCTTATCTTTTGGCAACCGGAACAAGCGTGGTTTCTCGTTTCCGGCCTGTGGTTTTGGTGTTAAGGTTCCTATCTCGATAAACCCAAATCCAAAATGGGCAAACTCATCTATCAGCTTGGCATCCTTGTCAAATCCTGCTGCCAACCCAACCGGGTTCGGAAATTTTAACCCAAACAACTCCCGCTCCAGGCGCTGGTCCTGCACCTGAAACATACGTTGGGTTATACTTTCTACCAGCGGCAGCTTGTATCCTAACTTAACGGCATCAGCGGTAAGGTAATGTACTTTTTCAGGGTCTAGCTGGAACAGCAGCGGGCGAATCAGGCTTTTATACACGGCAGCGAGGTTAGGGTTTGTTTGCTGCTTACAAATATAAGGTCAGAATTTTAGGAATGTAGTTTTAGGCTGATTTTTAAGCGGCAGAAGGAGGCGGCACAGCAGCAAACAGGAAAAACTGTCATTCCCAACCCCTGCAAGTATGCTAATGCTATGTTGAGGTTGCCAAATGCCCCGGTACTTCCTCTATTTTAGCTATATAGTATAGATTATTGCTTTCTCTACCGAAACAAATTCTCCAGCACAGCACCTGCAAAATAGGCCAGCACCGCAGCTATGCCTCCTAAAAACAAGGTTTCGGCAATTCCGCGCAGGGCATTTTTCTGCGTTACCACGCTTTTGAGTATCCCGATGATGCCTAGCGCCAAACCAGTTAACAAACAGGCATACAGGAACAGGCTTTCTTCGCTAGTATCAAAAACTAATGCATACACATAAGCGGCCAGGGGTATAAACCCAATCAACAGGAAAGAGAAAAACGTCATGCCTGCAGTTTGGTAGGGTGATTTCTTCTCTTTGATCATCTCCAGCTCCTCCTTCATCATAGTCTCCACCCATACTTCCTTATCAGCGGTAATTACAGTTACCACCTGCTCCAGCAGTTCGCCCTTAAAACCTTTTCTGCGGTATATTTCCCGTATTTCCTCTACCTCGGTTTCCCGTTTGTTTTCAAGCTCCCAATACTCTGTGGCTTTTTGCTTGTCGTAGTTATCCGCGCTTGCTTTAGTAGAGAAAAAATTGCCTACCGACATTGAGAAACCATCTGCAATCAAGTTCGCAAAACCAAGTATGATCACCACCGGTATTTCCAGGTTCGCACCCGTGGCACCAGCTACTACCGCAAAAGTAGTTATAGCGCCATCGATGCCACCGTAAACAAACTCAGGCAAAAAATCTTTGTTTATACCTAATACATTGGTTTTTACGTGTGCCTCAGCCATACTTAATATACAGGTTTATACTTCAATTTACTTAAATTTAAATTAAGCCGCCAAAAATTGCACATCCCTGTATTTGCCTTTAAACGTGTTAAACCTAAACGCTAACATCACAAGTATAAAAGCCATACCTTTGCAGCGGAACAGGGCATCCGTACAATAAGTATAAATTTGCCTAAGTAAGATCTAACATCCTATCACGCATGTCGTTTTCAAACCTTGGTTTATCAGCACCGCTTGTTAAAAACATTATAGCTCAGCAGTATGAGAAGCCCTACCCTATCCAACAGCAGGCTATACCGGCTATTTTACAAGGCAAGGATGTATTGGGCATTGCGCAGACAGGCTCTGGTAAGACTGCAAGTTTTGCTTTGCCCATATTAGAGAAGTTTCAGCACACCGAGCCCAGCCGCAACAGGTTTGTAAAGGCGCTTGTGCTGGTGCCTACCCGCGAACTGGCGGTGCAGGTAAAGGACGTGTTTCATGCATTTGGCACCGACCTACAACGGAAAGTAAAAACCCTGGCTGTATTTGGCGGTGTATCGATAAACCCACAGATGATGCAGTTGCAAGGTACTGATGTGCTGGTGGCTACGCCAGGCCGTTTGCTGGACTTGGTTGAATCGAAGGCAGTACATTTATCGCAGGTGGAAGTGCTGGTGCTAGACGAGGCAGACAAAATGCTGAACCTGGGCTTTAAAGAGGAGATGGACAAGATTTTCGCCTTGTTGCCTGCCAAACGACAAACCATACTTTTCTCGGCTACACTTAGCAATGATGTACAAAGTATAAATGAGGCGCTGCTGCACAACCCGGTTATCATAGCAATAGAAGCTGAAAGTATAAGCCCGGAGCAGATAAACCAGGTAGCTTATAATATAGCGCCGGAGAAGAAGGGGCCTTTCTTGAGGCACCTGATTAAACAGGGAGAGTGGCAACAGGTATTGGTTTTTGTATCGGCTACGCGTACTGCCGATAACGTAGCGGATAAGCTTAACAAGAATGGCATTGAAGCAGCAGCCATGCACAGCAAGAAAAGCCAGGGAGCCCGAACAGAGGTGCTGCAGAAGTTCAAAAAAGGTAAGTTGCGCGTGCTGGTTGCCACCGATCTGGCATCGCGCGGCATCGACATAGAACTGCTGCCGTACGTTATCAACTACGATTTACCGCGTTCTCCTAAAGATTATATTCACCGCATTGGCCGCACCGGACGCGCAGGCGCCACCGGCGAAGCTATATCCCTTATCACACCCGAAGACCAGCATCATTTCAAGATCATCCAGAAGAAAATGGGCAAGCAGGTGCCAATTGTTAATGCCGAGGAAATCGATTTTTAAACCCGATTAGCTGCGCGGATGGTAATCCTTGATCACCTGCTTCAGGTAATCCCGGTCCAAGTGGGTATAAATTTCGGTGGTAGTGATGGATTCGTGGCCCAGCATTTCCTGTACGGCACGCAAATCGGCACCTCCCTCAATTAAATGGGTTGCAAACGAGTGGCGGAAAGTATGGGGGCTTACCGTTTTCTGGATTCCTGCTTTAGCTGCAAGGTCTTTAATAATAGTAAACACCATCACACGCGTCATTTGTGCACCACGGCGGTTCAGGAAAATGATGTCTTCGTGGCCTTTCTTTATATTGAGGTGGCAGCGGATGCCTTCTTTATACAATTTGATGTGCTTTAGTGCATCACGCCCGATTGGCACTAAACGCTCTTTGTCTCCCTTACCTGCCACTTTTAAAAAGCCCATATCCTCGTAAAGGTTGCTCAGGCGCAGGTCCAGCAGCTCAGACACACGCAAACCAGAACTATACAGCGTTTCCAGCATAGCGCGGTTTCGTGTTCCTTCAGGTGTAGACATATCAATGGCAGCCAGCAATTGCTCTATCTCATGAAAATTAAGCGTATCAGGCAGTTTGCGGCTTAACTTGGGAGCCTCTACAGTATCGGTTGGGTCTACTTGCAGCATGTCTTCCATGATCATGAACTTATAAAAAGCCCGGATACCTGATAAAGTGCGCGCCTGCGAATGGGGTGTCATGCCCAGTTCTGCCACCCACTCCAGAAACTCGCGCAAGTGTGCCGGCGTTAACTGCTGCGGCGAAACCTGAAGGCCTTTAAGACTCAGAAAATCCGTTAACTTAGAAACATCCCTTAAATAAGCCTCTACTGAGTGCTTCGAGAGCGACTTTTCAAGTTTAAGGTATTCGCCAAATTGCTTTGTAGTGATATGCCAGCTCATGCAAGGAATAAAGGACGGTTAGAAAAATGACAGAAGATGCGCTGTGCAGAAGTACATGCCAAACAATGGTGGCTTTTCTTTTGCCTTTTGCTTATATTTCTTTTGTCAAATAAACAAAGCAAATATAGTTAATCCTTACCTTTGCTGTCTCGGAAATTTACCAGAATCGAAATTTAGCTCCTCCTATGAAAATACTCATCCTGAATGGCCCAAACCTGAACCTGTTAGGTGTGCGCGAAAAAGCTATCTATGGCAATCGCTCTTTCGAAGATTATTTTAAAGAGCTGGAAGGTGCTTTTCCGGGGTTGGAGCTTACCTACTACCAATCAAACACAGAAGGCGCTTTAATTGACAAATTGCACGAAGTGGGCTTTAGCTACAAAGGCATCGTTTTTAATGCAGGCGCTTACACCCATACTTCTGTGGCCTTATCTGATGCCATAAAAGCGATTGATACACCCGTGATTGAAGTGCACATCTCTAATGTATACAAACGGGAGTCGTTCAGGCACAAAAGTATGCTGGCGCCCTATTGCGAAGGTTGTATAGTGGGCTTCGGCCTTGAAAGCTATCGCCTTGCCTTACAGTACTTTGAGCGCCTTAAACCAAAACAAATCGGGTTTAGCGTGTAAGTAAAGTATAAAAAAGCGTTATCTGCAGAGCCAACCTTTTCCTCTAAGTATAGTATAAGTGCTATATTATTTAATACGTATAACCCTATGTTTAACTTCTATCCCGGGCCATCTAAAGTATACAACGAAGTGCGCACCTATCTGCAGGATGCGTATGATGAAGGTATTTTGAGCACCCCACATAGAGGTGAGCAGTTTGTGCAATTGTCGCGTGCGGTAGTGGGGTCTATCAAACGTAAATTAAACATTCCCCAGGATTATACGATCTTCTTTACATCCTCTGCTACAGAGTGTTGGGAAATCCTGATCCAGAGCCTTACAAAGCATAAGAGCTACCATATTTACAATGGGTCGTTTGGAGAGAAGTGGTGCCAGTACGCGCAAAACCTCAGGCCAAATTCAGAGGGCTATAAGTTTGAAGTGAACGAGCCAATGCCTGTCGAGGCGCTGAATATCAGCCCAGACACCGAACTGATCTGCTTTACCCAAAACGAGACTTCTAACGGCACTCAGGTTTCTGCCACTACCATACTTAACCTGCACAACCGCTACCGCGATACTTTAATTGCTGTTGATGCCACCTCATCAATGGCAGGCTTAAACCTAAAGCTGATTAAGGCGGATATCTGGTTTGCTTCGGTGCAGAAGTGCTTCGGCTTGCCAGCAGGCCTCGGTATTATGGCATGCTCTCCGAGGGCTATTTTCAGGGCGAAGCAGATGAACGAGCGCGGGCATTACAATAGCCTGGTAACGATGTATGAGAAAATGCTGAACTATCAGACCACGCACACGCCCAATGTGCTGAATATATACTTGCTAAAGCGCATGCTGGAAGACCGTGAATTTATTAAAACAATAGACCAGCAGTTATCAGATCGTGCAGAGGACCTTTATACTTTCTTTAGCCAGTTCTCTGATTTTAAGTTGCTGGTAGAAAACGAAGAAGTACGCTCTAAGACAGTTGTTACCATCGAAGCTCCTGAAAGAATGGTTGACGACATTAAGAAGCGAGCCCTGCACCACAATATGCGTCTTGGCAATGGTTATGGCCCCTGGGCCCGCAATACTTTCCGGATCGCCAACTTCCCGGCTATACTAGATGCTGAGTACGAAGAATTAAAACGCTTTTTCCTACACTATTATGCCTGATCGGAGCTAAGGTTTCAGGTATTATCGCTTCAATTTTGATCTTTTCACGGGATGGCTCAGAAAAACTGCGCCTTGTGCTTTTCTCTCTTTTCGCCACAATTTCTCTACCTTTGCGCAACTCTTCAACTTTCAAAATTTTTAACGTGCTATGTTCAGCTTAAAAGAGATAGCCTCTGTTACGCTTACCCTTTTTGCCGTGATAGATATTTTAGGCTCTATTCCCATCATTATCGACTTACGTAAGCGCGAAGGCAAAATAGAATCAGAAAAAGCCACCATCATATCCGGTATCCTGATGATCGCTTTCCTGTTTCTGGGTCAGTCTATACTTAAATTGTTTGGCATAGATTTCCAGTCGTTTGCCATGGCCGGTGCCATCATCATCTTTTTGATCGGACTGGAGATGATTCTGGGCAAAGACTTTTTCCATAGCGACCCTGAGTCTAAAAGCGGATCAATTGTCCCCCTGGCTTTCCCATTGATTGTAGGTGCCGGCACCATGACTACTTTACTCTCGCTGCGCGCGGCTTACTCGCTGCCAAACGTATTGGTGGGCATTGTGCTTAACCTTGTGTTTGTGTTTATCGTGCTTAAGGCCTCGTCGTGGATAGAGCGTAAATTAGGCAAAGATGGCGCTAACGTGCTGCGCAAAGTGTTTGGCATTATACTGCTGGCCATCGCCATTAAGCTGTTTAAAACGAATCTTTAAAATTGGGAATGAAATCGTGAGGCACGAATCTGCGCATCATAAAATCACCGACTACAATTTATGATAGAATTATTTACCGATGGTGCTTCACGTGGAAACCCAGGGCCTGGAGGTTATGGTGTTATACTACGCTGGAAGCAGCACGAGAAAGAAATAACCCAGGGTTTCCGTAAAACCACCAACAACCGCATGGAGTTGCTGGCTGTAATAGCAGGCCTGGAGGCAATTACCAAGCCTGGCATGCCCGTCACGATCTACTCCGACTCTAAGTACGTGGTAGATGCCGTGGAAAAACGCTGGGTATTTGGCTGGCAAAAGAAAGGCTTTAAAGGCAAAGCCAATGCCGATCTTTGGGCCCGTTTTCTTAGAATTTATCCTAAGCACAACGTAAAATTTGTGTGGATACGCGGCCATGCCGGCCACCCTGAAAACGAACGTTGCGACGAACTGGCTGTGGCCAGCGCCCTCTCCCCTAACCTGCTTATCGACGAAGGCTTTGAATCGGGTATGTATAACTCGCTTTAAGTTTGGCTTGCGGAGTTCCTTTTATACTTTAATGCATCATTCGTAATTCAAAACTCCAGAAGTGGCCAACTCATACTTCCAGTTTAAGCAGTTCCGGGTAGAGCAAGACAAGTGCGCCATGAAAGTATGCACAGACTCGTGTTTATTTGGGGCTGTGGTAGATGTTGCAAACGCTGAAAGCATACTTGATATTGGCGCAGGCACAGGCTTGCTTTCCCTGATGGTGGCACAGCGCAGCCAGGCAAGTATAGATGCCGTAGAGATAAACCTTGCAGCGCAGCAGCAGGCACAGGAGAATTTTGGCACCAGCCCCTGGAGCAACAGGTTAAAGCTGCACCCGGAATCGTTGCAGGAATTTGCGGCGCATAACCGGCAATCTTATGATGTTATACTCTCAAACCCGCCTTTCTTTATATCATCCCTCAAGTCTCCGGATGCGGCCATAAATGCAGCCCGTCACGTAGAGCAGTCTTTTTTTGAGGAGATTCTCTGTTTTGCGCAGCACCACCTGGCAAAAACAGGAAAGTTATACTTGCTGCTTCCGCCGCCGGAGGCTGCACTTTTCAGCAACCTTGCCCCAAAGTATAATTTACATTTAGCACATACCTTGCAGGTTTACACGAAGACAGGCGGCAAGTGCATCCGTCACATTCAGGCGTATACTTTTGAAGCTGCCCCAACCGCAGAAGTAAGCAGTATAGCGGTAAGGGAAGAAGATGGCGTAGCTTATACCGCTGCTTTTGCTCAGTTGCTAAAATCATATTACCTCATATTTTAACCATTGCCGGGCCACTCTCTACCTTAAGGCTATACTTAACAAGGGTATAAAGAGCTTCACTTTATTTAAAGTCAGTAGCACCACACCCATAACCCAACTGTACCAACGCATACAAACCTTATCGCAGCTACTTATTCTCCATCATAATCCTTACCTTTGTAAGATTTTGCGGGGTTAAGGCATCATTCTTTTAAAACAGCTGTTATAACCCCGTCAAGATAAGGCTGTAAAAATTCAGGTGCAGCCTGGCAGGTACTAAAGCACAATTTCATTAATGGCAAAACGCGGATTCGGGCTAAACGGAGAGCAGGACACAGAAGGAAAGAAGAAAATAACAAAAGAAAGCTTTCGCCGTGGCTTACGGATATTTAGCTACGTTCTACCTTACAAGTATAAATTTATTATTGGTTTAACCTTTCTGGTATTCTCGAGCCTTACTTTTATGGCTTTCCCGTACCTGGTAGGCAAACTCTTCGACTCCTCTACCGGCAGCGCCACCGGCCTTACAGATGATATCAACATCATTGCCATTGGCCTTTTCCTGGTAATACTGGCGCAGGGCATCTTTTCATTTTTCAGGGTATACTTTTTTGCACAGGTAAGCGAAAATGCCGTAGCCGATATTCGCCGAGACCTTTACAGCAAGTTTGTGCAGCTGCCTATCTCTTTTTACGAGAAAAGACGTGTCGGCGAGATTACCAGCCGTATCACAACTGATGTGGCGCAGGTACAGGATGCCATGTCCATTACCCTGGCCGAGCTCTTCCGGCAGACGACCACGCTCATTGTAGGTATCATCATCATCATGTGGACCTCCATTAAGCTCTCGCTTTTCATGCTGGCTACCTTTCCGGTGCTGGTGGCGCTGGCGCTGGTGTTTGGCCGCAAAATAAAGAGCCTATCCAAGAAAACGCAGGACGAGCTAGCCAATACCAACGTTATTGTAGAAGAAACGCTACAGGCCATCAATACGGTAAAAGCCTTCACAAACGAAATGTTTGAGGTAAACCGCTACCGCACTACGCTTAGCAAAGCGGTAAAAACAGCCATTTCCACAGCTTATTACCGGGGTGCTTTTATTTCGTTTATCATAGTGGGATTGTTCGGGGGCATTATACTTGTGATCTGGTATGGAGCCACACTTGTTGCCAACGGCGATATACAACAGGGCGACCTGGTTTCTTTTGTGCTGTATACAGCCTTCATCGGAGCATCTGTCGGCGGCTTAGGCGATTTGTATGGCAAAGTACAATCGGCGTTGGGTGCTACAGAGCGCATACTGGAGATACTGCAGGAAGAAGAAGAGCCTACCGATAAGAGCTTAAAAGCTTTAAGCCAGATCAGAAGACTACACGGAGATATAAACTACAGCCATGTAGCCTTCTCTTATCCAACCCGTACCGACATACAGGTACTGCGCAACATTGATTTTACGGTGAAAGCAGGCGAGAAAGTGGCTTTAGTCGGGCCAAGTGGTGCCGGCAAATCTACGATTATCCAGTTGCTGATGCGCTTTTATGATGTAACTGGCGGAGGTATTACCGTAGACGGCAAAGACATCCGGAATATAGACCTTACGACCTTGCGCGCAAACATAGGTGTGGTGCCACAGGAGGTGCTGCTGTTTGGCGGAAGCATCCGAGAAAATATTGCCTATGGCCGCCCGGAAGCTACTGAAGAAGAAATTATAGACGCTGCACGCAAAGCAAATGCCTACGACTTCATTATGGCGTTCCCAGAAGGCTTGGACACATTGGTTGGAGAACGTGGAATCAAATTATCCGGTGGCCAGCGCCAGCGTGTAGCCATTGCCCGTGCCATACTTAAAAACCCAGCCATACTTATACTTGACGAGGCGACCAGTTCTCTTGACTCAGAATCGGAGCACTTGGTGCAGCTTGCCATGGACGAGTTAATGAAAGGGCGCACAACTATTGTAATTGCGCACCGTTTGGCAACTATTCGTAAAGTAGACAAGATATTAGTGATAGACGGCGGCACAATTGTAGAAGAAGGACCACACGACACGCTCTCTATGAGCCCGGATGGTATTTATGCCAATCTGCTGAAGCTCCAGTTTGAGCTAAACTAAGTATACCACCAAAGTATGAAAATGCTACTTGTGCTAAACAGGTAGCATTTTTTATTTATACCTTATACTTAGCATCAGCCTTTGCGTATGCAGACCAAAATTGCCTGCTGCTACAAACAGGCATAAAACTATGCCAAAAGCTGTACGCCACATTCTGTTTGTGATGCTAACCATTGGCTTGCCTTTTCCAGGTAAGCTTTCTGCCCAATACAAAATAGTGGAAAGTATGCAGGCGCTAAATGCCGCATACTTAGAGTTGGGGGGCAACAGCGACACCTACTCGGTTAACTACGAACGCTTGCTTTTTCAGAGGGCTGCGTTTAAAACCGGCCTACGCATTGGTGTTGGGTCTAACCTTTTCTTTTTGCCTGAAGAAGATAACACTTACCCGATTATACCCCTAGAGGCTATTGGGCTGATAGGCCACCGCAACAGGCACTTTGAGTTTGGGTTAGGCTACACCCGCAGGCTAACCGATAACCCTGACTTGTTGCAGGAAATGTATTTTGGCAGGCTGGGTTTCAGGTATCATCCCCCGGAAGGAGGCTTGCTTGTAAGAGTAGCTTTAACACCTTTCGTCTCATCTGAAACAAATGTGCGAACTCCTGGTTTGGCTCTTGTACCTCGTTTTGGGTTAAGTGTAGGGCGCAGCTTTTAATCTGTCTAAAATCCCGGAACCGTGTTAGCACATCATTCGTGATCTCCATAGAAAATCCGTAATATTACATCACTTATTCACACTACATAAACTATCAAATCATGAAAAAAACAGTTATCGGTTTTGCCCTTTCGGCAGCCTTGCTTGTTGGCGCAGGCGCTGTGCAGGCTCAAGGTATAAAAATGCCTGCAGCCAGCCCTTCTCAAAAAGTAGAGCAGGTAGTTGGTTTAAGCACCATCAGCATCGATTACTCACGCCCATCTGTTAAAGGCCGCCAGATTTTCGGTGACCTGGAGCCTTACAACCAAGTATGGCGTACTGGCGCAAATGCCTCTACTAAAATTAAGTTTTCTGATGATGTGACCATTGAAGGGAACAAAGTACCAGCCGGTGAGTATGCGCTTTATACTATACCTGGCAAAGAGGAGTGGACAGTTATCCTGAACAAAAACACAAAGCTGTGGGGTAGCGACGGCTATAAGCAGGAAGAAGACCAGGCGCGCTTTAAGGTAAAGGCTCAGAAAAACCCTCGCAAAACAGAGTCATTCACAATTAACTTCACAAACCTGAAAAACGATGCAGCTGATGTAGAAATTCTTTGGGATGATGTGATTGTGCCGTTTACTGTTAAAACCGATACTGACGCGCAAGTAATGAGCCAGATACAAGAGCAGGTGGTAAACAACCCGAATGCAACTCCTGCCATGTATGCCGCCGCCGCAAACTATTACTTTGATACAAACCGCGACCTGAAGCAAGCACACGCGTGGATGAAAAAAGCCAATACCGGTGCCGATGTAAAGTTTTGGAACGTGCACGCGCAAGCTAAGATAGAAGCCAAAATGAAAGACTACAAAGCTGCTATTAAAACAGCCGAGAAGTCGATGCAAATGGCGAAAGCTGCTAACAACGATGCTTATGTTCGCCTGAACGAGAAGGCAATTGCCGACTGGAAAAAGATTAAATAAAGCTACCTTTGCTTTTACCGTATAATAAAGCCTCCGAGGGTATACTTCGGGGGCTTTTGTTTTACTTAAAGTATAAAACTGTTGGAAGAAAAAATGCACTCTGAAGAGCACCTGGGCCCTGCCCGGGAGTATTGGTGGAACGAAGATTACCTGGAACTGCTGGCCAAACGCCTCTACATAGAATACTGCCAGACCCTGGTGGATATAGGCTGTGGCAAAGGTATGATGGGATTTAAGTTTTCGCGGTACATGCCAGATGGTGCCACCGTTTACGGCGTAGATTACGAACCGGGCCATATTGCCGATGCTCGGCAGCGTGCTCAGAGTGAGTTTGGCCGGAACAACATAAACTATCAGTTTAAAGTAGGCAATGCCACCGAAATTCCCCTTCCCGACAATATTGCTGATGTAACGCTCTGCCAGACCCTGCTGATCCACGTGAAAAACCCGCAGCGCGTAATTCAGGAAATGATTCGGGTAACAAAGCCTGGTGGTTGGGTACTGGCCCTGGAGCCAAACAACCTCGTGCCCAACCTGATGTTCGACCGCTACGGCGAAACCGACTTTAACGTGGATAGTATGCTGGATGTGCTGGAGATAAAGCTGCGCATTGAGAAAGGCAAAAAGAACCTGGGCGAAGGCTTTAACTCTTTAGGTGACGTAGTGCCTGACCTGTTCCTGAAAGCTGGATTGCTGAACACTAAAGTATGGATATCAGACAAAGCGCTTGCCATCATCCCCCCTTACGACACACAGGAAAAAATGCTGCGCGTAGAGCAGATGATGCAATGGATTGAAACAGAAGCCATGGGCTACGACTACCAGGACAACCTGAACTATTATATGGCAGGCGGCGGCACCAAAGATAAGTTTGACGCTTACTGGCAGATGCTGCTCTACAACAAAATAACCATGAAGCAAAAACTTCAGAACGAAGAGTATGTATCGGCTGGAGGCAGCTTGGTTTACATTGTGGCAGCGCAGAAGCCAAGGTAGTAGTCATAAGCTGCATAACTTTTGCCATTTTATCTGGCAACTGTTCTCCTCAGTTTTACTTACCTATAGTTTCACCTTGATCTCTGGTGTGCTCAAGGCCGCAGGGATATATTCACAGCTTCGTAGGGACAGGTCGCGACCTGTCCGGGGAATGGCAGAGGCTATGAAACTAATACTTTGGCTAAAGCAGTAGCAACAACTTCCGTTCCCGGAGGGGCTGGTTTCTGTGGTAGCAGGCGCATAACCTCTCTTCCACCAAGATCCTTTCAGGATGACAAAGTGGATAAAGCGCAATTATTGCAATGATAGCAGAAAGAATAAATACTTTATCCCTGCCTTGGACTAGTAAGAACGCGAGTACGAAACTAGCGGGCGTAGCTCTGAGGAGGTAAAGGGTGGTTGGCCCTGGATACCGCCGGAATCGCAAGTTCTCTAGTTTTCGGCACGATTTCCCTTTTCTCCTATCAACCCCTGAAGTATAAACCCGAAAATAATCACAGCCACGCAACCAATTACGTTAAACCACAGAAAGGCAATGTCGGTGTAGAAGTGGCAGTAAAGTACAACCGCCTCGGCAAGTAGGGCTGCATAAAAAACTGCATTGCCCCTGATGCGCTTAAAGTAGAAGGCCACCAGGAAAATGCCAAGTATAGTGCCGTAGAAAATGGAGCCGATAATGTTTACAGCTTGTATCAGGTTATCTAACAAAGAGGCGTAAGTAGCAAAAAGTATGGCAATTACACCCCAACCTACCGTTAGCATTTTGGATGCATTCAGGTAATGAGTTGCATCGCCGTCTTTCTTAACAGAGCGTTTGTAGATATCCACCACAGTAGTAGAGGCAAGTGCATTTAATTCTGATGCCGTAGACGACATGGCTGCTGAAAAAATAACTGCCAGCAGCAAGCCAACCAAACCGGTAGGCAGGTACTTCATGATGAAGGATATAAATACATAGTCAGTATCCTTTGTCTCGGCGTCTGGTACTGCTTTCCTGATCACCGCTTTTACGTCTTCCCGTACTTCTTTTCCTGCAGCGGTAAGCGCATTAACTTCTGTTTGTGCTGTAGCTATAGCTGCTTCGTCTTCTGCTTTCAGGGCTGTAACCAGCTGCTGTACGGCCTGCTGCTTCTGCTCGAAAAGCTGGGTATGCTTTACCTCCAGTTGCTGTAGTTCCGGCTCGTAGGCGGTACCGTATACTTTACTTTTGGCTGCATCATTAAAAAATACTGGCGGCTGGTTAAACTGATAAAACACGAATACCATCACCCCGATAAACAAGATCAGGAACTGCATAGGTATCTTTAACAAACCATTAAAAAGCAACCCCAACCGGCTTTCCCCTAGTGATTTTCCGCCCAGGTAGCGTGCCACCTGGCTTTGGTCGGTGCCAAAGTATGACAAGGCCAGAAACAAGCCACCCGTCATCCCCGACCAGAAATTGTAGCGGTCATCCCAACTTGTTTTCCAGTCCCAGGAGAAATCCACTATGTTCATTTTACCCATTTTACCAGCCACCGCCACAGCATCTCCAAAACCTACATTGGCCGGCAAATAGCTAACCACCATAATTCCGGCAATGATCATACCGCCCATCATCACGGCCATTTGCTGCTTCTGCGTTACGCTAACAGCCTTGGTGCCCCCCGACATAGTATAAAAGATCACGACTACGCCAATAATGAGGTTAGTAACGGTAAGGCTCCAGCCCAGCATGGTAGATAGTATAATGGCAGGTGCATAAATGGTGATGCCTGCCGCCAAACCGCGCTGCACTAAAAATAGCATTGCCGCCAGGGAACGCGTTTTCAGGTCGAAGCGGTTTTCCAGGAACTCGTAAGCCGTAAATACTTTTAGCCTGTAAAAAATAGGTATAACCGTAACCGATATGATAACCATGGCAATTGGCAAGCCGAAGTAGAATTGCACGAAGCGCATGCCATCTTCATACGCCTGGCCCGGTGTGGAGAGAAAAGTGATGGCGCTGGCCTGTGTAGCCATGATGGACAGGCCGATGGTCCACCACTTCATGCTGTTGTCGCCTTTCAGGTAGCCTTCTATGTCTTTGCTGCCGCGCGTTTTCCAGACTCCGTAGCTCACGATAAAGCCGAGCGTACCCAGCAGCACGATCCAATCTAATGGCTTCATTCGTAAATCTTAGTAAGGGTATAAAATAAAATGATCATGAAAGCCAGGTTACCGAGTACCAGCCAGTACATGCCTGACCAGCTCTTAAAGAAAGGTGGCTTATCAGTAGGTTTTTCAGTATCGACAGGGTGATTGTCTTTCATGGTTGCTCTTTTGTGACAAAAGATTTGATGACAAAGGACAAAAGACTTCAATAAATAAAATTTTATCCTTTATCAAACCGTCCTTTGTCCAGTAGTCTTTCGTCTGAAAATTAATTTACTGCATTCTGTGCTTTACTGCCTGATACTTGTTCGCCTTTTCCCAGGGATATCATGTTGGCAAACAGGCGATAGGCACCGGGTACACCAGCCGGCAGCTCTCTGAACCAGGAGTAGCCGGTGTAGATGTAGTGGCCTTTGCCATACTTGGCCACCAGCAAACCACCGTTTCGGGCAGGTTCTCCAGGGTCGTTAGACGAAAGTATGGCCGTATACTCTTTGCTCCACTCGTTCGGGAAGTATAAACCGCGTTCCTGTACCCACCCTTCAAAATCTTTTTGCGTGATCCTGTTTGGCGTGTTCAGTACCGGGTGGTTTGGCTCCAATAAACGCACTTCAGCCTCCTCTACTGTAACTCTGTCGCGGGACAGTTTTAGCGGGTAAGGACCTACGTTTGGCAGCACCAGGCTATGGTTGGTATTATACTGCACAATCAGGTTGCCGCCGTTCTGCACGTACTCCAGCAGCGTTGCCTGGTGGTGCTTCAGGCGGTCCACCGTATTGTAGGCTCGCACCCCAAGTATAATGGCATCAAATTGTTGCAGGTAGTCCAGGCGCATGTTTTCGTCTTTCAGCATGGTCACATCATAGCCAATCTGCTGCAGACTGATGGGAACATCATCGCCGGCTCCCATCACGTAAGCCACTTTTTGCCCCTTCTTTTTCAGGTCAAGCTTTACAATTTTGGCAGTAGCCTCCGGAAAAGTGGTTTGGGCAGGGATGTGACTGTAGTTGATTTCGTTCAAGCCCTGGGTATAGTTTTTACCATCAACTGCAGCAACAGCTTTCAGCACAGCCTCCTGCTGCCCCTGCGGTGGATAAACGGCAAAAATGTAATTCAACTCAGCGCCTTTGGTTTCCAGTTTGAATGGTACTGAGGCAGGTTCTACTTTCCAGCCTTTGGGAATATCTAAATTAAGTGTGCCTTTTACACCTGCCTTACCGGATTTTACGCGCACCTGCACATGCTTTGGTTCTCCGTTGGCAAACATGTATACTTTTTCGGCTAGGTTCACAAACACAGGAGGCGTTACCACAAACGGCCGGTATACTTCGCCCTCCACCGGATCAGTACGCTTGTACACTACCGGAACCGTTACCTCCATTGGCTCCCCGGCAACCGTTAAACTAAAAACTACCTGAGCTGCCGGGTCGTTTTCGGGTTTGCCTACCTGCTGCTGTTCTGCAACGGCAAACATACCTAATGTGCCTGCCGTGCGTAGCCAGTAGGGTTGTGAGACTTGTATAGTAGCAGGCAAAATTACCTGTTTGCCAAACCTTAACGGCTCGTTGTTAGTCAGCTTCTGATTAAGGGTAGTGTCTTTGGATGCAAAAGTATACTGCACACGCTGCAGCGTTACCGGCACCGCAGAGCGGTTAATAGCCTCTAGCTGCACCTGCACCGGCTCACCTGGCGCCGAGGAATAATCAGCAGCGGTAGCCTCTAAGTATAAACCCATCGCAGCTGTTATTACCTCCTGCACTTCTGCCAGCTTTACTTTCTTCCAATAGCTGTCGGGTAGCTTGGTTAGTTCTTTTCTAGCCTCTAATAGTATAGGTACAACAGCAGCTGGTTCTGTGGGCTTGTAAGCATCAATGGCTCTACGGATGATCTTCTCTACTTTGTCTCCGCCTTTTACGCGTGCCCAGGAAGTGTTTACACCTTCAAAAAGTTCTTTGCCTGCCTTCTCGCCTTTGGTGTGCTGCAGGTATTCGGGCGCGGTACCACGGCTGCCTGAGGCACCAAAGCCCTGGCTTTTGTGCATGCTGCGGCTCTCTGCGGCCACTTCGCCGTAAGATTTACCCAGTAACGGATTGTAGCTGCCCACATCAACCATCAGTAGTTGGTCTACATATTTATCAAACTCGGCCTGGCTGCCAAACGACCATACTCCGGTGTTCCAGAGCAGGCGCTTGGGTTGCCATACTTCCACATACTTAAGTTGCTCCGGAAAACGCTTTGGATTGGCAGCAGCTTCAAAAGCTTCTTCGGCAAGTATGGCCGAGACGGCATGCTGTCCGTGGCCGGCGCGTTCGTCCGGTGGAAAGCGTGTGATCATCACATCAGGCCTAAACTTGCGAATCACCCATACCATATCGGCCAGCACCTGCTCTTTGTCCCAGATGTTAAATGTTTCTTTGGAGTCTTTAGAGAAGCCGAAGTCGTTGGCGCGGGTAAAAAACTGATGTCCGCCATCCACTCTGCGGGCCTGTAATAACTCCTGTGTGCGGATTATACCCAGGTTTTCGCTTATCTCCGGGCCTATCAGGTTCTGGCCGCCGTCGCCACGTGTAGCTGATAAATAGCCGGTATTGTAGAGCTTCTCGTTTGCCAGGTAAGCGATCAGGCGGGTGTTCTCGTCGTCGGGGTGGGCGGCCACGTACAGCACCGAACCCAGCACGTTCAGCTTTTTAATATCCTGCAGAATTTTAGCGGCAGAAGGCTTGGCCGGCGCCTGTGCCTGCAAGGCTTGTGTTCCTATAAACACGCTTGCAGCCAGCAGCATGTATCTAAAGACAAGCGTTATATTTCTCATAGTATAGTGTCTTCTCTTTTGTTTAAACGGTAACAGTAGGTTATACTTCTTGTAAAGCTAAAAAATAAATCCTGCAATTATACTTGCCAATAGCACCTGTTGCCAGAATGCCTGTTTTTACCTGCATACAGCAGTTTGCTGATAAATTAAAGGCGCTACACCCTTTCAATATAGTAAATCATGCATATTTTTTTTAGGTGAAAGTTGCTTTAGAGTGCTCCTGGCTAAAAAAGCATAACATAAAATCAATATAGAAGCATAATAAAACAATAAGTATAGTAGGATTTATATTTATATGTATTTAAGTTTGTAGTATTCTAGGAGTGCCTTCAGCTGGTTTAAAGGCACATCTTACTGAATATGAACCAAAAAAGCGACTCCTGATGTACTACAATTGCAAACGGTATTGCTGCTTTAGTTTGCACCCTTATTAGTAGACATTATTTAACTTAATGTAGTATGCCTACCCCTCAGGAAAGTAAGATAGAGGACTTTGCCTTTGATTATCTAAAAGGTTACTATACTTCTCAGCAGGGAGCTAAGAAAGTATTTATTGGCAGAGCAGAGAAAAGTAAACAAGGCGTAGAAGTAGAAGGGGTGTTTGCCTTTAAACATCCGGATAGTTTTCTTTTCCTGGCAACTGTTACTTTTAAAAACTCCCAGCGCCTGGCTTCTATTTTAACATCGTACAAGAAAAAAGGCCTCAGTAAACTGCGCTTTGCTACTCCGGTAGTTCTGTTAATGCTTGGTGCATTTTTAAACCTGCGTTTTGGGGGCAATGTTTATACTTGGGCACTTACTGCCGCAGTTGCCTTTGCCGGGTTTGTACTGCACACGTACTTAGCAAAAGCCTACCTGAAAAGCAGCATTGAGAAGGTGCTGGAGGAACTGAAAAAGTACCCCGCAAACGAACAATGGCTTGGCATCTCGATGAGCAGCCTTGTCTTCAGGAATAACAGCATGGCGAGTTACTTTTTAAAGCTGTGCCAGCGCCGCGGTATCGGTATACTGACTGTTGGGAAAAGAGCCAAGGTTGTGCTGATACAGGAGCCACGTACGAATACCTGCCGCAAAGGAGACTTTTTATCGCACTACATATCAGAGCATAATATACGCAAAGCCGTACAGGAAGACACAATTTTACGTGTAGCCTAAAACTGCATACTTCATAAAAGAGCCCTTGTTGTTACTACCATGCAACAAGGGCTCTTTTTGTTTAGTACAAGTTTATATACCAATGCCTGAAAAAATGACACTTATACTTATCATCATACTTGTACTCGTACTTATTGGCGGCGCCATTTGGGTTTATAACAAAACACCTAAACACTAAGCAAAAGCTGCTGCCCCCTATGGATGTACGCCTTATTTTAGAATTTCTGCGCGACCTGCAACAGAACAACAGCAAAGTGTGGATGGACAAAAACAGGGCGCGGTACCTGGCGGCAAAGGACGAATTCCAGAAACTGACTGCGCACCTCCTGGAAGAATTACGCCAAATTGATGCGAACCTTGCTAACGTAAGCCCCGCAGAATGTATTTTCAGGATAAACAAGAACGATTTTTCTAAAAAAGGAGAACCGCCGTATAAAGACCATTTCGGAGCGGGTATGTCGCCGGGCGGGCGCCACTCCCCTTTTGCCAATTACGTGCTGGTGCTATCGCCTGGTGGCAAGTGCAGGGCCGGAGGTGGCATCAGGAAACCAAACCCGAAGCAGTTGGAGCTGATCCGGCAAGAGATTGATTACAGCCCCGGAGAGCTGGAAAGTATACTGGCGGCACCAACTTTTAGAGCTGCCTTTGGCGGGTTTAGAGGCGAGAAACGGAAAACAGCCCCAAAGGGGTACAGTAAAGACCATCCGGCAATAGAGTTGCTCAAGTATAATGGTTACCAGGTGCTCCATTACTTTACAGACCAAGAGGCCTGCGCACCCGATTTTTCGGACAGGTTGTTAGCCCTTTACAAAGAAGTACAGCCCTTGCATAACTTTTTAAACCGACCACTAACCGAATAAAACGTGAAAGTATACGCTCCATTAATGCTTGCAGCCGTGTTGCTGCTTTTACTCGCCGGCTGCCGTGGCGACGAACCTAAACGCATGCCTGACACGCTGCCCGATGTGCGCGGCTATATCTCCCACATCAAAAAAACAGCCGAAAAATCAGACCAATCTAAAGCGGTATTGCTGGTGCGGACTATAGAGGGTATTGATGTAAAGCAAAAGGAGGCAGATATACAGCTAGACAAGAACACGTTAATAGAAAGCCAAAGCGGCGAATACCTGAAACTGGAGCAGCTGCGCGAAGGCCAGGAAGTAGAGGCCTGGTTTGAGGGAGATGTAGTGGACGCTGAGCCGGTGCGAGGTTATGTAAAAGCTGTGCGGGTAAAAACTGAATAACCTTGCCAGTAATTATACTTGCTTTACCATAATGTATTAACACCCAACTGCTGTGGCACTTTTTCCTGCATGCACAGGCAGCATCGTTTCATATTCTATGCACGATTTTAAGGAGGCTTCTCTACATTCTGAAAGTATGAGCGTATAAGGATAAAATATAAATATCTCCCTCTACAAAATCTATAGCACTTATATGAATTCATACTTCTGCGAGTACAGCGATTTAGTTGCCGTATGGCCCCACCCGGTACTTCTTAAACACGAGCAGGGAGATGTGTACCTGATGATCAGCTACCAAAAAGCCTATATCGAGACCAAATGGTTTGGACATATCACCGCCGACGATGTTATTACGGCAGCCAAAGTATATTTAGAGTTGATCCGCAAGACACCCCACCCTAAACTGCTCAACGATAAATCGGCGGCCACCGGCGACTGGGAAGATGCCAACGACTGGATGGAATACGAATGGTTGCCCCAGGTTATGGCGGCAGGGCTTAAATGCTTTGCACACGTATACTCCGAGAATTTGTTCAGTAAATTATCCGCCAGGGATTTATACTTGCGTGTGATACCGGACCTGCAGATGGAAAACTTTCTGCAGCGCAATGCTGCCAAATCCTGGCTTGCCAACTGCAACATCGAAATAAACACAATAGATTCAGCTCTTTAAGAACCGGAAGCCCCACAATTGCCCCATTGTTTTTGCAGTTAGTGAATGTTGCATTGCAATCAACAAATGTATTTGTAAACTTTTACAGAAAACCGTGGTTTTGTAGCCGTGGCTGCCCAATAAACAGCTAATTTTGCGGTTTATACTATTCAAATGCAACAAACTAACACCCCTACAAAACCTGAAGCACAAGATGCCAATACTGGTTTCAAAAGAGAAATAAAATTGTTCGACGCCATCATGATCGTAACAGGCGGCATGATCGGCTCTGGCATATTTATAGTAACCGCAGATATTGCCCGCATTATGGTGTCGCCGGGGTACATGCTGCTGGTGTGGGTATTATCCGGCTTCTTAACCATGGTGGGCGCCATCAGCTACGGCGAGTTGTCATCAATATTTCCGAATGTGGGCGGGCAGTACGTGTACTTAAAAGAGGCCTATAATAAAATGGTGGCCTTCCTGTATGGCTGGACGCTTTTCCTGGTAATACAGACTGGCGTTATTGCTGCCGTAGGCGTTGCCTTTGCGCGTTTTACAGGCGTTATTTTTCCTTGGTTCAGCGAGGATAATGTACTGGCTACTATTGCAGGGTTTAATTTTACCTCTGTGCAGTTGCTGGCCATACTTAGCATTTTGTTTCTTACCTACATCAACTCCAGGGGCGTAAAAAGCGGTAAGCTTATCCAAAACATTTTTGGCAGCACCAAACTGATCGCGCTGTTCGGGCTTATACTTTTCGGATTCCTGCTAGGCGTAAACGATACAGCCATAGAAGCAAACTTCAGCAATTTCTGGGGCACCACCACCTCAACTGCCGGTACCGATCTAATGCCGCCGGTAGGCTGGGCTTTGTTTGCAGCAGCAGGCATCGCCATGGTTGGCGCCCTTTTCTCTGCCGACTCCTGGAACAACATAGGTTTTTCAGGTGATGAAATTGTGAACCCAAAGCGAACAATCGTACTAAGCATGGTTATTGGTAGTGCCATCGTAATGGGGCTGTACCTGATCATCAACCTGGTTTACCTGATGGTGCTGCCTATGAACGGCAACCCTAACGGCACCGATGTAATGAGCCAGGGCATTACCCATGCCAACAATGACCGTGTGGCGACAGCTGTGGCAGAAGTAATCGGCGGTTATCCTGCTACGGTGGCCATTGCCATACTTATCATGATTTCAACGTTTGGCTGTAACAACGGAGCCATACTTTCGGGTGCGCGCGTGTATTATGCCATTGCCAAGGATGGCCTGTTTTTCAAGAGCCTCGGCGATTTAAATAAAAACGGTGTGCCTGCCGCAGCGCTTTGGCTGCAATGCATCTGGGCCTGTCTGCTCTGCCTCTCCGGCACCTACGGCGACCTCCTGGATTATGTGGTTTTTGCCGTGATGCTTTTCTATATTCTTACCATTGTGGGAGTATTTGTGCTGCGGGTACGCAAACCTGATTTGCCACGCCCTTACAAAACCTTTGGCTACCCTGTGTTGCCGGCTATGTATGTTATCCTGGCATCAGCTATTTGTGTTACCCTGCTCATCTACAAGCCAACCTTTACATGGCCGGGCTTCATAATAGTGGGGTTAGGTATACCTGTTTATTACTTTTTTGGCAGCAGGTTTAACAGTAGCAAAGAATAATCAGCTACCATTAACTATGCAACAAGAGCCTGGAGGTTATACTTCAGGCTTTTATTTTGCCTTAATTCTTAGACATAAAGTACCACGTTCAGTAATAAAGCGGCTTTGCAAAACGTCAACAGGCTAAACGCGTAGTAATTGCCATAGCATCTGCACAGGTTTAAAGTATAAAAACAGCTATGCAAGAAGATACAGGTATTCCACCGGGTTGGAACTATAACCCCGCTTCGTGGGGGCAGCGCATGCCCATCATTATACTGGCCATTGTTGGTTTTCTGATTGCCGCTTACCTGGCACTTTTCCAGTTTAAGGTGATAAGCGATGTATGGGAGCCTTTTTTCGGGAACGATAGCCGCAAAATTCTTACTTCCAAAACTTCGCAGATCTTACCAATACCAGATGCCGCCTTAGGGGCTTTAGGGTACATTGCAGATGCTGCCACAGGTGCAATAGGCGGCACAAAACGCTGGCGCACGATGCCCTGGATTGTTATTGCCTTTGGGTTGGCTGTTGGTCCGCTTGGTTTTATAAGCGTGCTGCTGGTGATTTTACAACCTGTGTTATACGATGCCTGGTGCACCCTCTGCCTGGCTACTGCCGCTATATCTGTAGTAATGATAGGCCCTGCCATGGACGAAATGCTGGCCAGCCTGCAGTATATGAAACGAGTAAAAGACGCGGGAGAATCGAAGTGGAAAGCGTTTTGGGGTTACAAGAGCATACAAGGTAAAGTAATGTAATATGAGGGCACAGGTTATAAACATGTTCTTAGGAATCTGGCTGATGAGCTCACCGGCGATTCTTGGTTTAGAAGGCACTCCTGCCAGCAACGCCCACATTGTGGGGCCGGTAGTGGCTAGCTTTGCCCTTATCTCGTGGTGGGAAGCAACGCGTGTGGTAAGGCTTTACAACCTGCCCTTGGGCGCCTGGCTTGTACTGGCACCATGGGTTTTAGGCTACACAGCATCTGCTGCAATAGCAAACGACATGGTAATTGGTATACTTATTATGGGCCTTTCGCTGGTGAAAGGCAAGATAGATAACACCTACGGCGGAGGCTGGAGAGCAGTTTGGCACACGAATACGCCGCATGCTAATGCGGCTCGTTTGCAGCAAGACTACACCGATAAAAATCGGGAAGAATAAGGTAGCGGCTACGTGATCGCTGATTAAAAGCCAGCGATCACGTTCTGTGAGCTAACCGCAATTTCCACAGTATCTAACAAGACCTGCATTACTGAGGCCTCCACTTCCTCGGCTGGCTGTGCCGCCGCTATTTTATGCTCTGAGATTTGTACACGTAAGGCTTCTTTAGCTGCAAACCCCAAGCCTAAAATAACGGCGAACAATAGAACTACAATTTTCATGGTTTTATTTTTTAGTGCTGAACAATTAGTATCTGATCTTTCCTTTTTATTACAGTTGGCTAGAGTTTTTCAGCTACGATCTCTACTTCAGGCAATAAGTTAGGGTAAGATTTATACTCGTTTATTTCGGCTCTTTTCTGCATTTCTTTCATGTCGTTAGCAGATTTTTTAACTGTGGCACCGAATCCAAACATAAAGGCGAATAATAGGATGATAATTTTCATAGTTGTAGAATTTAAATGGTTTATGTCTTATTGACCTTACAAATATACTATACAGTACTTTGTATTGCAAGGTACTGTTGCAGTAATTACTACTGTTTTATACCAACACCCCTTTTTTATCCGTGAACAACCAGCAGAACTGGATAAACAAAATCAAAGTTTTTTGGCTTTTAGTACCTGATTCAACATAAAGACAGCTTCATAAATAAGAAGGATGCATGCGCGCCAAACTTTATACTTTAATCCTGCGCACAGCATACAACCTGAAGTATAAATTCATACTTTGAGATAGCATACAAGCCCAATCCAAACCCAAAAAACTATGAAACTCCATAAAAAGCACATGGCTTTAGCCGCTGCATTGGCTTTTACCGCCATCATACTTCTACAGATCAGGCAGGACATTCCTACTGAGGTACTCAAAGCCAAGTACTCTACGCCGGCATCAAAATATATAACGATAGCTGGCGCCAACCTGCATTACCGCGACGAGGGCCAGGGCTCTCCTATTTTGTTGCTACATGGCACAGCCGCCTCTTTACATACCTGGGATGGCTGGGCCAGCGTGCTAAGCAAGAAGCACCGTGTACTTCGCCTCGACCTGCCCGGCTTTGGCCTAACAGGCCGCAACCAAACCGACACCTATACCATTGCTTACTATTCTGATCTTGTTGGGCAGTTCATGGACCGGTTGGGAGTTGATAAAGCACACATAGCAGGAAGCTCGCTGGGAGGCCAGATAGCCTATGATTTTGCTGCTACTCACCCGGAACGGGTGCAGAAACTCATCCTAATCTCCCCGACAGGTGTAACCAATGCAAACGACAAAAACATATCGATACCTTTTAGGTTGGCTCAAACGCCTGTTTTACGGGAGTCGCTGAAGTATATTACGCCACGCTTTATTGTAGAAAACAGCCTGAAAGAAGTATACGGCGATGACAGCAGGCTATCAGAAGAGGCGGTTACGCTTAGCCATGACCTGCTGCTGCACAAAGGTAACCGGGAGGCGTTTATACTTCGGATGAATACGGTAGACGCAGCCAACTTATCGAAGCTAGCGCAGGTGCAGGCGCCAACACTTATACTTTGGGGCGAAGCCGATGCATGGATTCCTGTTACAAATGCCGCCCGTTTTCTGCAGGATATAAAAGGTGCTAAACTTAAAACCTATGCCGGAGCCGGACATATACCGATGGAAGAACTACCACAGGAAACAGTAAACGATGCGTTGATTTTTCTGGGAAGTGAGGTGGTGGCAACTAAATAGCTGGCATTTCAATTATTATGGGAGGAGGAGCTGTTATGCTTAAAAAGTGAACGCTTACCTAATCTAAAATGTAGCTATAGCTGCTGTATAGGAAAGATAGATCTATACTTTAATTTATGAAGTACTGACAAGCAATGTTATATTTGAAGATAAACCCATATCATGTAGTTTGGACAAGAACAGAATTGAACTCTTCGACTTATTAAGAACGATTGCAGTTTTTACTGTTGTCTTGGTACACTTCAACGGTGTTCCGTTGAGAGGGAGTTTAGCAGATTCGGCGGTTGATCTTTTCTTCGTTTTATCAGCTATTCTTGTTGGTAGACCATTGCTTACCGCATATGTAAAAGGGCATAAGGCCAATTTAACGGAATTTTTTGTTAAGCGCGTAACAAAAATTATTCCTTCATATTACTTTTTTATCTTCTTCGGCCTTATAATCGCACTTGTGTACGTAAAACCAATTTCTCCAGAAAATGTAATTACTTTAAATGAGCTTCCCGAGTACCTGCTTTTCTATAGAAACCTTGCTGGTCCTCCGCCTCGCTTAATCTTTGAGCATGTATGGTCCTTGTGTGTTGAGGAACAATTTTATGTAATTCTTCCTTTTGCTTTTTTTATTGCTCAAAAGCAGTTTAAAACCGATATTAAAAAACTTACTATTTCCCTTTTAGGAATTGCCATTGCAGGGATATCATTCAAAATACAAGCACTTTTTACCAACATTGCTGAATGGCCTACTTATACGCATAATCGTATTGATGCCTTTGCATGGGGATTACTTACCCTAATCTTCTTAAGTAGCAATATTGAAGAACAATGGGCTCGCTACAAAAAACTTCAGCTGTGTCTCTTCGTTTTAGGATCATCTGTACTCTCCTTTTTTCTAATGTTTGACTTTTCTGAAATAGATCCTCACAATTTAATATTAAGGTCAGTTTCACCTATTTGTTGGTCATTCATTATTATAGGTGCTTATCATCAAAAAATAGCTTTCGCAAATGTTTTTAAAAAGATCTCGCTGTATAGTTACAATTTATACTTGTGGCACTTTTTATATATCATTCCTGTAGAGCATCATTTCGGTACAGGCCTAAAGGGCTTTGCGGTATACATCATTTTGAGTTGCATTAGCGCTATTTTCTCTACTCATGTGATTGAAAGAAGATTTTTAAAATACAGAATACCGTTAATGCAGTATCTGCAACCAGTAACGTATAATGCTAACTCACATCTTAATTCTTCCACCGAGGCAAACCTGACAAAGGAATACCCTAAAGCCACATCATGAGCAAAGTATACTTTATTAGTGGGCTTGGGGCTGACTGGCGCATGTTTCAGTTTCTGAAGTTGCCACAACACCTGCAGCAGCAGCATGTAAGCTGGATAACACCCCTGCACCAGGACGAGCCGCTGCAAGCTTACGTGCAACGGCTAAAAGAAAAAATAACGGATCCGGAGCCTATACTTGTCGGTTTATCGTTTGGTGGCGTGGTAGCAATAGAACTATCTAAAATCCTGAAGCCGCGCAAAATCATTATCATATCAAGCCTGGCTAACAAAAATGCATTGCCTTGGTATTACCGCAGCCTTGGCAAAACAAACATGCACAAATGGTTACCGTTCTGGTTGATGCAACGCAGCTGGCCTTTGGCTCCCTGGTTTTTCGGGGCGCACTCCAAAGCAGAACGGCATTTACTAAAGCGCGTGATCCTGGAAATTGACGAGAAATTTCTGCGCTGGTCGTTGGCCCGGCTACTGGATTGGCAGCAAGAAGAAGTGCCGGCAGAGTTGGTGCATATACATGGTACTGCTGACCACGTGCTGCCTTTGGTAAAAAGGCCGAACATAATAAAAGTACCGGGTGGCGAGCACTTAATGGTGATGCACCTGGCTGATGAAGTAAGCAAGATTTTAAGTCGAATTTTACTAGATTGCAGTATGACGAACAAGAACAAATTTATAGTTACCACCACCAACGGCCAGACAGCAGACCTGACAAACGCCACCACCTTAAAAAGCAATAACCTATACCCTTTCGGCAGACACAACTATGCTGTGTATGAAACGCCGGAGGGTGTTTTTGTGCGTGGCCTCAATAGCGGCGAACGCGAAACTATGCTTACCCACTTCGAGATGCTGGACGAGCAAACAGCCCGCAACTACAAGCACGATTACTACCGCGAAGAAAACTAAACTGCTATGCAACTCAGTTTTTGGGAGAAGGAAACATACTTTAGCAACGTTGATGTACTGATAATTGGCAGCGGCATTGTGGGCTTAAACGCAGCCTTGCACCTGAAAACGACACAGCCAAAGCTAAAAGTACTCGTGGCGGAGCGTGGCCTGTTGCCAACCGGTGCAAGTTCTAAAAATGCAGGGTTTACCTGCTTTGGCAGCCCATCAGAGTTACTCGAAGATTTAACGCATCATTCCGAAGAGCAGGTGTTCAGTTTGGTAGAGCGACGTTGGAAAGGCCTGCAACGGCTACGACAGCACCTCGGAGACAATGCCATAGACTACAATAGGTGGGGTGGCTACGAACTTTTTGTTGATGCGCAGCAAGAACTTTACAGCTCCTGCCTCGACAAGCTACCATACTTAAACAAGCATTTGCAAAGTATAACCGGCGAGCAAAATGTCTTCCGGAGTGCAGACCAAAAAATTGATGCTTTTGGTTTTAAGCAGGTAGCGCACCTGCTGGAGAGTACTGCCGAAGGGCAAATAGATACAGGCAAGATGATTCTGGCCTTAACCCGGAAAGTACAGGCTTTGGGTGTGTTGGTACTAAACGGCCTGGAAGTACAGGAACTGCATGACGAAGGTACAAGTATAACTGCTACTACCACACAAGGTATAACTCTAAAAGCACGTGCCGCCTTGGTGGCCACCAATGGTTTTGCGCAAAAGCTGCTGCCCCATGTAGCTGTTACCCCTGCTCGTGCACAGGTGCTTATTACCAAACCTATCCATCACCTTAAACTAAAAGGCACCTACCATTACGACTGCGGCTACTATTACTTCCGAAACATCGGAAACAGGGTGCTGTTTGGGGGCGCCCGCAATTTAGATTTTAAAACTGAAGAAACCACAGAATTAGGCTTGACAGAGCTTGTACAGCATAAACTGGAGGAGCTCTTAACAACGGTTATACTTCCTGATACACCCTATGAAGTAGAGCACCGCTGGAGCGGCATTATGGGAATGGGCAACCAGAAAACCACTATTGTAGAGCAGGTGTCGGGGCGTGTTAGCTGTGCGGTACGTATGGGCGGCATGGGGATAGCTATCGGTTCTTTAGTAGGCGAAGAGGGTGCCGCCCTTATCCTTAATCAAATCTGACAAAACGTAAGGATAGGATAAGTCAAAATCATTACCTTTCAGCAAATATTTATTGATATTCAATAAGTATTTGTTGAATATCAAATATAAATAGATATATTTGATCACACTAATCTATATAGTAATGAAAAAAAACAAACTCCTAAGCGCTGCACTATCTGTCTGCAATATCTTTAAATTACTGTTCATCATTTTTATTGCGGCATCAACTGTGTTGTTGGTCCATTGGCACTTCTCTCCTGATACTTATAAAGATATAAGCATCACGTTAGATAAAACAAGTAATGCAGTTTACACGATGGCAGATGATTATGCTGTAGAAAACTCGAGTGATACCGACAAAAGAATTCACGCAAAAAACAGAGAGGCTATCAGGATTACTGATTTAAACCACCAGTCTCTCTATGTGTTTTACCTGCAGTCGGTGGGCCTGTTGGTTTTTTGGTTACTGATCATACAAGAGATAAAGAGTATCATCAAATCTGTTAAGGGTTTAGAAACTTTCAGGAGTAGCAACAGCAAGGCCTTTCGAAAAATTGGCAAGTATTGTTTAGGGATTGCTTTACTCTCTGCTTTTAAATGGATAGGCTTGGAAGGGCATTCCTTTTTTGGCCTTTACTTCCAATTTATGCCGCTTGCTTTTGCAATGGCCGCCTTTATACTTGCTGAAGTGTTCGAGGAGGGAAATAAACTATATGAAGCTGAGCAACTGACTATATAATGGCAATAATTGTGAACATGGACGTAATGCTGGCACGCCGAAAAATGTCACTCTCAGAACTGGCTGAAAAAGTTGGGCTTACCTTATCTAATCTTTCCATCTTAAAGACCGGTAAAGCAAAAGCAATCAGGTTTTCCACTTTAGAGGCTATATGCAAAGCTTTGGATTGCCAGCCGGGGGATATTCTGGAGTATCAGCCGGCGCAAAGCTGATCTGTGTTAACCTGCAACCAAAAACAAAAAGGCAAACAGTATTTATTCCATTTGCCTTTTTAACATGTATGCTCTTTGCATACTAGTACGTCGATATCCATTTGCTTTTAGATTGGTACAACATAGGCCTGCTGCGCTTGTGAGATTCCTGTTCCGAATTATAGTATGCCTGGTACTCTTCTTCGCTCATTTCCTCACGTAGTGCTATATGAAATCTAGCTAATTCTGGGTAAAGTTTGTTTCGCTCCTGCCGCTCCTCAGGACTGTTTCTGTTAAATTCAAAAAAGCTTTTCATGGTTTATTTTAAGTATTAAACAATTGATTTTCAACTAACACAGCAAAAGTATCTTACTAACAACCACAACTTTTTGTTTAATTTTTTTTCGGAGAGCATCCTATACCCGATTGTTCAGAAAGTTTTAACTAAATAAAAAACCGGCTGCACCAAAATGATGCAGCCGGTTTGCTAATAATTCCGATATCTTCTGTTATACCTGCTAATTTCAGGCAGCTTTATTGATCCTGGGTTGCTGCGCCAGCTACCACCTCAACTATATACTTTCGAAAAAAGCGAATGGCAATAACTATAAATAGAGCAATATGGATTTGCTTAAACAGGCATTGACATTACCTCATAATTTGCAGAAAAACAGGTATAAATACAGCAATTAATATGGTCGTCTGACTATCAGTTAAGGCTTTAAAGTATAACCCAGTACCTACCAATACAACCTTAGTAAGCTCGGAAACTCCATCTGCTACCGCAATTTGGCCTTTGCCAAAGCTGAAGCCTGGTTGCTTGAAGGTAACAATACGTTGCCCGGTTCCATCTGTCATTGCCTGCTCCTGAGAGAAACTTTTACTTTGTATCACATATCTCTCTCCGGAAACCATATCTATGCGTGTTTTCCCAAAAGTTGATGTGGTGCCATGCCCTATTACTTCCCCGTTGTAATGTATAGTAACCTCCTGCTCAAACCAGCCTTTGCTGCTAAACATAAGCTTGTTTTCTCCCAGGCTATAAACTGCATTGTAACTTGACCAGCCATCAAACACTAGTTTGCCGGCATGTCCTGCAGCAGCGTTAACTACATAGTTACGTCCTGAAAATCCTTCCTGCTTCCAGTTAAATTCCTCCATCAAGTTAAGTATTACTTCAATCCTAACACCTCGGTGCCCTGCTCAAAAACGACATCAACAGGTATACTTGCTTTGCTAAGGCGGTCAAGGTCAGCTTGTAATTTCGCATCTACCAATCCTTGCTTATCCAGCAGGTTTCCTACACCGGCATAGTCGCCGTTGCCTTGCAAGGTCAGGATAGTTTCTGACAGCTTGTTCATGGCTTCGCGCATTTTGGTGTAGTTCACTTTATACTTACCAGTTTGCTCGTCGCGCTCAAAAGCACCATTTTCTTTAAAAAAGTTAAAGCGCACCATGTTGGCCTTACCGTGTGCACTTGCCGCACCAAAACGCACCGAACGGAAAATACCTGCCAGGAAAGTAGTATAATAATCTTCCAGGTTGCCTTCTACTTCGCCTTTCTCGTGCAACTGCGTAATCATGTACAAGCCAAGAATATCTGCTTTACCTTCTTCCAGGGCAGATGCATGCTCTTTCAGGGCTTCGCGTACTGTTCCTTTACTATTGATGGTGTTCTTGATTCCCAAACCGTGCGCAACCTCGTGGAACATCGTGTTGGCAAAAAAGGCGTCAAAGGTTACATGCTTCTGCTGGTCATCTGCAATTAACTCGTCGGCAATAGGCACCATAATTTTATCAAACTTGGCACGCATGGCGTTCTTAAGCTGTAGCCGGCGGGTGCCTTTCTTTAACTGCACCTCCTCATCGTTAGGCAGGTTAATGGCAATGGTTTTGCTGCCTGCGTTGCTGTCGCCGGCGTAGTATACTACATCATAGGCATTCAGGTCAGAGTCTGTGCCGGGAGTTTCAGCTTTATACTTTGCAGGTACCGGAAGCCCACGCTGTAGCTCAGGCAGAAAAGCCGCATACTTAGCTAAACGCTCACTCCACTCCATGTCTTTTACCAATACGTAGGCCTCATGTGCTGCTTTGTAGCCAAACAACTTGTCTTCATAAGTCTCTATCGGGCCAATCACCACATCAAGCTTGTTTGTTTTCATATCCATCCAGGCAAGGTCACTTGGCTGGTAATTGTCTGTCAGCATAGCTTCTGCACGCAGGTTCAGGTACTTTTTAAGCCCAGCATCGTCGGCAAGGGCAGCAGCCTGCTTCAGCAAATCCGATACGCGCTTTACCTGGTCTTTAAACTGCACGTGGTAAGGCACCGTTATCAATTTGCCATTTGAATCGCGGCGTAAAAAAGTATACTGGCTTGTTTTGTCTTTTAAATCGGCCTGCTCAAATTCTTCTTTGGTCATGTTGGCAGGGTAAAAGTTGGCTGCATCCGGCTTTGCTCCTACGCCTGGCACAAACGGCTCGTTATTGTTAAGCCTATCCCAGGGGCCATAGTTTATCTGCACAAAGCGCTTCATAGCTTCATCATTTAAAGCGTTCATCAGGGAGTCTCTGCTGCCGTAAGCTTCGTACCAGAACAGCTCGTTCATAATATCCCCGGCTTCAATCAGCAACGGGATCATTTTGCGCTCATTCTCGCTCAGGCTGCTCAGGTCAGAGGTCAAGCGTACGGTAGTATACATATCCAGTTTCTGCTTTATACTATCATTGGCCTCAACTGCTGTTGCTGCATTTTCGCCTTCGGTTGTTTTACTTGTACAGCCGAATGTTGCCGCAGTAAGCGCCGATGCTAAAAGTATGTGCTTTGGTTTCATTATAGTTTTATATGTTAGTTTAAGGTATGAATATAGTGATTTTTGATTAGGACTGAAACAGGGTAGTGTGGTTACTAAACCGTGTATACGTTATACTTGGCGGTAGCTTATACTTTCCTGCTGTTAATAGCTTTACCTTTTTGGTTGATTATTCGGGTTATAATTTACTTTAGCAAAGGCAAAAAAGAAGGGGCAATGCTTTTTAAACATTGCCCCTTCTTTTGAAATATGAACTGCTAGGACTAAAACAGGCCGAAAAGCTCTGCTTGTACCTTTTCTATTATGGTGCCTAAATCTTCTGGGTTAGCCACGAAGTCAAGGTTGTTTACGTCTATCACCAACAGTTTGCCTTGGTCATAGTTACCCATCCAGGTATTGTAATGCTCGTTCAGGTTGCGCAGGTAGTTAATGCTGATGCTGCTTTCGTAATCGCGGTTGCGCTTTTCTATTTGCCCAATCAGTTTAGGTAAGTCTGCCTTCAGGTAAATCATCAAATCAGGGGCCTTTACCATCGTGATCATCGACTGGAACAGCGCAAGGTAATTGTCGTAGTCGCGTGTAGTCATAAGCCCGGACTGGTGCAGGTTTTTAGCAAAGATGTGCGCATCCTCGTAAATAGTGCGGTCTTGTATAACGCTGCTTCCGTTCGATTTTATTTGTTGCACCTGGTTAAAGCGGCTGTTCAGGAAAAACACCTGTAAGTGGAAAGACCACCGCTCCATATCTTCATAAAAGTCTTTCAGGTAGGGGTTGTTTTCAACCGCCTCTAAGTATAAATCCCACTTAAAGTGTTGCGACAGCTTGGTGGCAAGGGTTGTTTTGCCAGCGCCAATGTTGCCTACAATTGCAATGTGCATGATAATCTGAGGTTTTAAGTAAAAGCCGGTTACAAAAGTAGGGCTTTTTGCTTAGAAGCAGTCCGCCGTTTCCAGATAAATACCCACAGGTTATCCACATTAAAAAATGTACAATTTGGCAGCACCATTACACCTTTTGATTAACCAACCAGGGGGCAAGCCGTAAGCTATAGTACAAACTTAACGGAAACAAGCTATGACAAAAGGACACAACCAGGAACGAAGCAAGCAGACGAATCCGCAGGCTAAAAATAAAAACGACGAGAAAGAAAACCGCAGCCTAAGCGACCAGCAGCAAAACAAGAGCCCTAACCAGGGGCGCAGCCAGGGCAAAAACCCATCTGGTGGCACAAAAGGCAAAAACGCTATTTAAACGAAGAGCCCCGGCAAGTATAAACTGCCGGGGCTCTTCGTTTAAAATCTATTCTTAGCGTCGTTCTTCCCGCATTTCCTGGTACCTATCCTTAGCCTCACGGCTCTTTTTAAGTGTGGCAAACTCTACCTGCAAAGCAGCAATTTTAATTTTATCGCTGTTGTTAAGCTTATCCAGCACTTCTGTTTTACGGGTATACAATTCGCCAACCACAAACTCTGCATACTCCCAATCGCGCAAGTCCCAGCTTCGGCGGTGTTCACGCGTAACATCCAGGGCAAGTATAAAGGCATCGCGCAGGTGAGCGGGTTTTATACTTGCAATGCGGGTGGTGCCTGTCATGGTTTTTTCCCAATGCTCCAGCTCATTTCTTTCCAGGCTTACTGCTTGGCGGGTTTCATTACGTTCTTCCCACGCTTTATAATCAGACTTAAGCTCGCTGTATTCTTCCCTAGATTTAGAAGACATTTTGCGGGTATTTTGGTCTAAAGAGTATGTAAGTTCACGGTACTCTTTTTTTACGGTGGGCCACTCCTGCCGTATGGTGCTGTCGGCAAGGCCGGCTTTGGTTTGCATCCAGCTTCTGAAAGCGGCAAGGTCTTTCTCTAACTGCGACTGTGTTTGCGCCTGTGCCCCAAAAGAAAAGCCTACAAAGGCAATTGCCAGAACGCATTTTGTAACTGTACTTTTATTAATCATAGTCTAATCTGTATTGGTATCTGTATAACTATCCTTTACAGTAAATATTATGCCAAAAGTATATTTGCTGAGGATCGTAAACAAATGTTGCTTGATAAATCAAGCTCGAAACGCCATAGCAAAGTATAACAAGAGCTTAACTTTAATTGCACTATCTTTTAATTAAAACTTACGTTTATACTCATAAGCAACAATCAGCGCTTAAAATATATAATATTAGGTAGGGCAGCTGTACACCCTTAACCTGCACATTTTACCTAACCCTATGAGCAAACACCACAAAGGCAGCTTTCACGAAACAGTTGTTTCTATCACTAACAACGACGATATTTTGCTAAGTGTAGATGAATTTCCGTTCAATTCTGCCTTAAGTTTATCGCCGCTTATTGCCTATTGGGAAGATAAATTAAAAAACGACCCCAGTTGTAACACCGCCAGGATAAGTGAGTTGGCAGGATTACTGCGCCAGAAAACTGATCTTATCTCTCCTATTCATGATGTATCGATAATAGACAAGCATATTGATACGGTTGATATCCTGATGGAGGATATTTTTGCCGGTGCCCTTTGGGAAAACGACCTGAAAGCTGTAGTAGCCCCTTTCCACTTTGAGAGCTTTTACGCTACCCCTAAATTGGAGGAGCTAAAGTTACTCGGCGGCGACAATTATTCCGAAAAGCTGAACGTTGACAAAAAGACGTTGCTTTTCAGGCTAACCTTATCGGCTTATACTATTATTTTAGATAAGTTTTACAACGCCAACTTTTACATAGACGAGCCTTTCATTTTCACAATCAAAGACAAGTTCACAAACCTTGACCGGCACTACAAACTAAGTATAGACCTTAAGTTTATGGAGGTGAAGGCCAAAGGAGAAGTTAAGAAGCTGAAGGCGCAGGAAATTAACTTTTTGATTAACCGCTACAACGACCTGGATTTGTGGATGCAAAAGATACCGCCTGAAAATTTCGTTTTCTCCGGTTTTTCCATCTACAATTTTACGGATGTAACCATCGAAGAGACCATATCTGCCTTGCGTTACGACCTCCTGGACCGCGACTCAGTTTCGACTAGCGAAGGCTTTGAAGACTTACAGCAGAAGCTGCGGGTGCTTTTCGGTTTGCCTGGCATCAAGCTTGGCTTCTCGTCGTGCCCTGCCCTGCAGGAGTTCGACACTACGTATGCCCGCAAAATATGGAACGGCCTTATACTATCGCAGGACTCTGACATAAAACTGGCCGACCTGCAAGGCTCTGTTTACGAACCGGTGATCAAGAAGGGGCACACGATTGTGGTGGAGGACCTGAACGTGTTCCCGAACCCTACCAAAATTGAAGAGCAGCTGCTGGAGTCTGGAATCCGAAACCTTATTATAGCTCCTCTGGAGTACGAAGGACGCATTATCGGCCTCATGGAACTTGCCTCGCCTATACCCGGCGAGCTTAATGCACTTTCTACTATCAGGCTGAAGGAAATATTGCCGATTTTTGCCCTGTCTATGAACCGTGGCCTGGAAGAGCTCCGCAGCAGCATCCAAAACATTATAAAGGAAAAGTATACCGCCATACACCCTATAGTAGAGTGGCGCTTTACACAGGCTGCCATAAACTTACTGGAAAAAATGGAGCGCAACGCCAGCTCAGAAATAGAGCCCATCGTTTTCCGTGACATCTACCCGATTTACGGCTCATCGGACATACGCGGCTCTGCCATAGAGCGAAATAAAGCGATACAAGGTGATTTGCTTGAGCAACTGGTGTTGGCCAAAGAAATTGTTCTTGCGGCAAAAGACAACCTGCCTCTTACCATACTTGATGAGTTTATCTTTAAGATAGACAAAATGTCGCAGAACATAGTGCAGGAGCTTGCCTCTGACGACGAGGGTGCCATACTTAGTTTCCTAAGAAATGAGATTGAGCCTTTGTTCGACTATTTTGCCAAGCAGAACGCTGGTGCGCTTAAAGCCATACAAGTATACCGCTCTGCCATAAACAACCCTTACAAGGTAGTGTACAACAAGCGCCGCGCCTACGAAGAGAGTATGTTTATGATAAATGAGACAATCGCTACTTTCCTGGAAAGGGAAGAGGAAAAGGCACAGCAGATTTTCCCGCATTACTTTGAGAAAAACAAGACAGATGGCCTCGAATACAATATTTATATTGGTGCATCGCTGCTTAACAACGGTAACTTTCAACCTATCTACTTAAAAAACATGCGCCTGTGGCAGCTTATGCTTACCTGCGAAGTGGCGAGGCGCATCCATAAACTGCGGGCAAACCTAAAGTTGCCTTTAGAGATTACGCAGCTCATACTGGTGCACAACGACCCGATTTCGATCAGGTTCAGGCTTGATGAGAAGAAGTTTGACGTGGATGGCGCCAATAACATCCGCTACGAGATCATCAAAAAGCGCATAGACAAAGCAACTATACGCGGCACAGAAGAACGCTTAACCCAGCCAAACAAGATAGCCATTGTTTACTCGCAGCAAAAAGAGATAGAAGAGTATGAAAGGTATATTGAGTTTCTGCAATCGGAGGGATACATAAGCAAGCACATTGAACGCCTGGAACTGGAAGAGATGCAGGGAGTGCAAGGTATGAAAGCTTTACGGGTAGAAGTAAATTACAAGGAGCACCTGCGCCATAATATAGATGCTGGAGATGAATTGCTTAATATCGCACAAAATGCTAGTTTGAATTAGCTTAATCACAGGCTAAATAAATATGTATAATCCTATATTACTGCTTTTTTTAAAGTTTTTTTAAATTAATTACGGCTCTTCATATCCACACAAACCTAACTAACTATCAACAACTTACATACAATTTTAAACTCTAACAAGAGGCCCTGAAAGTCCCCTCCAGAATATTTTATCTACTAAAGTGCAATTATTTTTGAGCTTCCTCCGTTTTCAATGCAACCTACCGGCAGCAGGTGCCGTAGTAGGACGTTTTTTTTCAACTTTTCAACTTTTAGCCAAATGAAATTGAAAAACAGATTTTTACCTGCCATGCTTCTTTTTGGTGTGGTAGCGCTAAGCTCTTGTGAAAAGAGTGATCAGGACAGAGTAACGCCGGAAATTGAGCAAGGTACTATTTCACAGATTTTAGCCGACTCATCAAAAGTTACTTCTTTTAATTATGCAGGCCAGACGGTAACGCAGATTAACCATTACGAAAAAGAGAGCGGTAACCTGGAGAGCTTCGAGAAGTTTGAGCGTGACTCTAAAGGCAAATTAACCAAAGCCTCTACACACAACGGTAGCAACCACGCTTTGCTGTCGGAGCAGGTTTACACTTACTCTGTTAAGGGTACCCTCGAGAAAACAACTTCAACTTACTTTAACAACGGTAAAGAAGAGTACAGCACTTACGCATCCTACGATTACACCCCGGAGCAAAACCTGGAGAAAAAGACAGTATACGAAGGCACAGGCGATAAAGCCAAAGCAAAATCTTATACTGTTTATGAGGTACTGCCAAATGGCAACTATACTCAGGAGGAATTATATGTGATTGATGACAAAGGCCAAGCCAAGCTTTTCTCTACAACCACTTTTTCTTACGACTCTAACCAAAACCCTTTCTACGAGTTTGCTGAGCCAGGTATTGCCAGCAGCCCAAACAACCTGATTGCCGCAAGCACAGTTGTACATGGCACTAAGAAGAATTACAAGTATGCTTACTCGTATACTTATGACGAAGCTGGTAAGCCAGTTACCCAAACAGTTGTAAAGCCAAACGGTAACCGCGAAACTTACAGCTACGTGTACGGTAAGTAAGCTGCCAAAGCCTATATTAGTTTAAGCAGCCCCCGGAGAAATCCGGGGGCTGCTTTTTTGTGTCCGGCTGCCATTAAAACTAGCATGAAAACCATACTTAAAATTCATTATATTTGTCTATACTTAAATTTGAATTACAAATGGCAAAAACAAGACTTACAGTAAACAACAATGGCTCTTTGCGTGTAGAGGGAGAGTTTGAGATAGTAGATAAGAATGGAAACGTGTACGGACTGGGCGGAAGAGAACTTGTATCTATCTGCCGTTGCGGCCTGTCTAAAAACAAGCCTTTTTGCGATGGCTCTCATAAAGGGCACTTTGAGCACGAAGCTGAAGCATTTGATTTGCCTCCAAAGAAATAACAACTAAAAGTATGGCTGAGCGCCTGATTACTATTGCCACTTTTAATGATGTAACGGAGGCCCACATATTAAAAGGCCGCCTGGAGGCAGAAGGTATACTTTGCTTTTTAGGCGACGAGAATATTGTGGGCGTGCAGCCTTTTTACGCTACGGCTGTTGGAGGCGTAAAGCTTAAAGTACCCGAAACCGAGGTGATGGAGGCGAAAGCCATACTTGCGCGCATTCAGGAAGGCAGCACGCTTTTCGATTACGACAGCATTGAACTGGCACCGCCCATGCAGGAGCAAACAGTAGAGATTACTTGCCCTAAATGCGGTTCTGACAATGTGGAGCAGCAAGTATTTAACAAAACTGTGTTCTCTATCAGTTACCTGTTCCTGGGTTTCCCGGTGCCTTTTTTAAACCGTAAAAAATTTGTTTGCCACGAATGCGGCAACACCTGGAAAACCAACTAAAAAGGCAGGCTTTAAAGCCTGCCTTTTTAGTTGGTTTTAAAAGTGCTTAAACTCCTATTTCGTTAAAAGGAAGCGGGAAACTCGTCCATACATCATCATTTGCCCTGTCTATTGGCAGTTCATCCAGGCGGTCGTAACGGCGCATATCTACCCAACGGTGCCCCTCAAAGTATAAAGAGTAACGTCTCTGGTACAGCATTTCATCCAGCATGGCTTCCTGATTTAGCGGACCTGTATAAGGCTGCAGCCCATGCCCTGTTCGGATGATGTCCAGCGCGTCTTTCGCATCACCAAAGGCTCCTGTCTGTATTTTAGCCTCGGCATAAATCAGTATAAGTTCTTCGTTCCGGATAAGCGGTACTGGGTCCACATTTGATTCATACAAGGCCACATCATACTGGCTTGTCAGGCTGCTTTGTGTAGCAGGGGCATCACGCAGGGCTACCTTGGAAAGTCGGTCATCGCCTGGTGTTGCGTCTGCTACAAAGCTTGGATGCGCCAAACGCACATCGCCGGTTGCGTTACGGGCAAAGTATAGCGGATTTAACTGGTCTCCGGGTGCCGTGCTGAACACATAGTATACTCCTTTATCAAAATTAGTGGTTAGCTCCAGAAATGAACCCTCCAGTAAAGTTAAGGCCTCTGCATAATTGCCTCTGTATACTGCTACCCTGGCGGCAAGTGCCCGGTTAAACTCCAGAAACGTTTCGGGTGTATCAAATCCTGTAAAACCTTCTGATAAAGAAAAAGCAAACGCAACTTCCGGGCTTTGCAAATGTGCCTGGGCTTCATTGAGTAAACCGGCAATGGCTGCCAGTTGTGCCGGCACATCTTCCACCAGCGGGCCTAAGTTGTTTATGTCATCCACTTCAATCCGGATGCCGCTAGTATTCATCAAAGTAGAATTCATGAGCAACTGATGCGCTTTGATTGTTTTTGCAAAACCAAGGTAGCCTTGCTTCTGGGCATCTGTAATCAAAGTTGTGTTTTCTACCGCACCTATAATTGTATTGGTGTTTTTTACTACTCTATACCTGGCAGACCACGGGTTAGTAGTATAAAATGTGTTATTGTCCAAGACAGCACTTCCGGCACCGAGTAAATCTGATGTAAAGCGTGGCTCAGATCCTGAAAAGCGGTAATGCTCACGGCCTACCACCCCTACGTTGTCATAATAGGTTCCCAAAACGCTACGCATGCCTGATTCTGTGCCCACCACTAAGTTGTTCAGGTCGTCTACTGTTGCATTTAACAGCACCGATTCAATTGTTGGGTTGTTCGGATCCGGAATGTCATCCACCTCACATGCTGGCAGCGCAAAGGCTAGCAAGGCAAATGCTAAAGTGCCTTTTATATAATTGTGTATACTTATATACTTTTTCATGTTTTCTTTCCTTTAGAGTTAAAAGCCGATTGCAAAATGGAAGAACATCCTTCTGGAAGGGGGAAAAGGCGTTACATCCACGCCTGTTGACAGGCCGTTGCTGCCAAAGTTGGAAACCTCCGGATCGTAGCCTTCATAATCGGTGATGGTAAACAGGTTGTTGGCCGATACTCCAACCCTAAGGTTGCGTACCACCGTTCCGAACACGCGTTGCAGCGTTGTTACAGGCAAGTTATAGTATAACCCAACCTCGCGCAGACGCAGGTAAGATGCCTCCTGCACAAAGGGCGCTGCACTAACCCCTAAAGCGGCTACCCGCTCCTCAGCATTCGGTATACCATCTCCATCATCGTCATCGTCATAATCCGGAGACGTGCCGCCCAGGTCTGTGAGCAACTGCGTCAGGTTTATATTTTCGCCGCCCTTTTTCCAATGCAACAGAAACGAGAAAGTGAGGTTTTGCTTGAACGTGAAGAAGTTATGAAAATTCATCTGGAAATCCGGGGCTGCATCGCCTAGTTTCACCACACCAGCATCTCCGCTTATACCTTTTATTTGTGTTACAGATTCTCCTTCTTCTATAAAGAAAGTGCCAAGCGTATTGCCAAATCCACCTAGCGGAAAGGCCGGCACGTCCAGCTCTTTCATTTCGGAGCGGTTAAGCCAGTAGTTTGTCCTGGTGTCCCATTTAAAATTAGGGGATTCCAGGGGTGTTGCACTTACGGCCAACTCTAGTCCCCTGTTCTGCAGCTCGCCGCCATTTACAAAGCGTGTGGTAAAGCCCGAGGATGCAGGAACTGACTGAACCAGTATCAGGTCTGACACAGTTTTGTCGTATACGGTACCTTCAAATACAACTTTGCCGTTAAGTATACTCAGATCCAGCCCGGCTTCCAGCTCTTTCTGGCGTTCTTGCTTAATATCCTCGTTACCACGCTGTATAGCATTTATAAGGCCAGGCGCCCCGCCAATGTTAAACGGAACAAGCGAAGTATACTTAGCCCCGAATACCGGGAAACCACCAGCCTGCCCATAGGCAACTCTGAGTTTCACCATGTTAAAGGTTTCGTTTGTCCAGAAGTCGAAGTTCGCCAGGTTTACCGCCAGCGAGAATTTTGGGAATGCCTGGAATTCGTTTGCATCGGCGTTGTTAGAAGACTTGTCCAGGCGTAGCCCTGCTGTGGCCAGTATCTGGTCTTTGTAGTTAAGCTCCTCCTGAAAAAACAGTCCTTTGTTACGCTCTTTGATGATAGTTTGGTCCACGTCCACGGCACCAGCCTGGTCCAGGTTTGTTTGGCTGCCAATAAGCTGCGTAGCCACATTCAGGGTTTGGTCCTGGTTAAAATTTTCGCGGGTTGCACCCAGCGTTGTAGTAAAAGTTACGGTTTTATCTGCTAAGTATAAACTGTTTACCAGGAAAGCCGCAAAGTTGGTGTTCAGGTTAAAGTTATTGCCCTGTATAGACGCGCCCCCTGTACCGTTACCATTGGCCTGGAATTGCAACAGCCTTGGGAATAGCGCATTTGTTTTAAGGTTATAAAAGTCGAGGCCAGAACGGAGAGTTAACCTGGTTGATGACAAAGATGTTTCGTACAGATGCCCGTTGATGGTAATGCCGCCTATAAACCTGTTTGTACTTTCATTGTTCCGGATCAGATCGCGGGTCTGCAGAAAGTTAGATGATGCGAAAGGGTTGTTCGGGTAAAGGCCATTCTCATCCGGGAAAAGGTTTACAAAACTAGGCGTAGAAGACAAGGCCACACCAAACGACACACCCGCATTATCGTTGTTTGTTAACCCTCTGTCTGTTGAGGAGTTTATGTAATTGGAACTTAGGCTAAAGTCAAACATTTTAGATATAGTGTGGTCGAGGTTGAAACGCAAAGACTTTTTTTCGTAGCCCGTGCGCTTTATAATTCCCTCCTCATCCTGCACCAGGCCACCTACATAAAAGCGTGTTCTGTCGTTTCCGCCACTTACATTCAGGCGGGTATTGTAAAGCATGCCGGTGTTGCCGAAAAGCTCTTCTTCGTAGTCAAACAACTGGCCCTGGTTTTGTGCGTTTAAAAACAAAGGCACAGCCGCATCTCCAAAAGATGCTCTCACGCGATCTTCGGTAAGTGTGCGCTGCCCCAGCAAATTAGACACCTTTGTAAATCCGATGTCCTGCGAAAGGTTTATTTCTGTTTTGCCCATCGCACCGCGCTTAGTTGTGATCACTACTACACCAGCTGCCGCCAACGAGCCATAAATAGCCGCAGCCGAGGCACCTTTCAAGAACTCAATATTTTCAATATCGTCGGGGTTTAGATCCGCAATACGGTTAGACGGGTTATCCTGTGTAGAAGAGTTGCCGCCCCCGCCAGCAGCCGTTACAGCATTTAAACCTCCCGATATAGAAGAGTTATCCATTATAACACCATCAATTACATACAGCGGCTCGGCCTCTCCGAAAATGGAAGTCACTCCCCTTAGTTTAACAGATATACCACCACCCGGAGCACCAGAACTTGATACCACATTTGCTCCTACAACTTTGCCGCTTATAGCCGCATCAAGTGTTTGCGGGTTGGTGGTGCCTACAAGTTCTTTTGTGTTGAGTGCCGCCACAGCGTTGGCTGCATTTGAGCGCTTTACTGTTGTTGCTAAGCCTGTTACCACAACCTCCTGCAGGTTAGTGGTGCGCTCCTGTAGCTTTACATCGATGTTGGTTGTGGCCGAGGTTACATCTACAACCTGCGTTACGTAGCCTAAATAAGAGAACTGTAACCGCCCGGTACTGCCAGGCAATTGAATAGAATATCGGCCTGCGGCATCAGTTGTAGCGCCTGTTGTGGTGCCCAGAACCACCACGCTAACTCCTGGAAGCGTACTGCCAGACCCTGCATCTGTTACAGTACCAGTTACTGAGGTTTGCCCATATAAGGCAAAGGGCACCATCAGGAAAAACAGGATGAGCACCCTTAGGGGGTAGACTTTCTTCATAGCTATATAGATAAAGTAATAAATACAGAACAGGAGCAGCCAACATCTAAAAGTTAAACCACAGTCTATATACGGGCTATTTAATTATAAGTATATGAAGTTTATTTATAGTTATAACAAGTATAATAATTCCTAAATTAATGTTTATACATAGATATATACAATATTCAACCAAACTTACCTAGCTTGAGTAGCTCTTATATGTTTACCTGATATAAAACCGAGTTCGCCTGACATGCTTAAAACCTACAAAGGCTAGTACAAGTAACTTACAAGATCTTAGCTGGCTGTTCTCTGATGAGCCAAGTATAAAGTATAGGAGAAGCGCAACTGAAGCACAAAAAAAACAGCTTCTCTCTCGGGAAGCTGTTCTCAGTAATTAGTTTACTTTTATCGGCAGGTGCACCACCTGGATCTAAAGGCACATGCTCTTGCTGCCAAGCAGCATACTTAAATTGGGCCCTCCAGTAAATATAAATTGATTAATTGCCGGCTAGCTTGTTTACCAACGCTACATACTCAGCGCGTGCCTCCTCGCTGCTTTTGCCTTGCAGGCCTTTCCATGCATCCCACTTCGCAATGTTCTTAAAATCAAAACCACCAGGGCGGTCTGTGTTCACGTCTCCTTCTGTTGCCTGCTTAAACAAAGCGTACAACTTCAGCAATACATCGTTGGATGGGCGTTCAGTTAAAGTTTTTGATCTTTCTACTGCACTTTCAAATTCTTCTTGCGTAGCCATAGTTTAGGTTTAGGTGTATATAAAATTCAAGATAAATAAAATTACGCTGCATGCATAACTTTGTGTTTCATTTTTTATTTCCTTGCCAGAATTTACGCTTATCGCCTTCGAATAACTATATTGTAAAGCTTACTAACCTTCTAGCTCATAAAACAATATGAAAAAACAATTAAGTGTTGTTTCAGCGGCGGTACTCTTTGCTGCTGCTCCAATTGGCTTGCTTAGCAGTTGCTCCTCAAGCAGTACCGCTACTTCAAGCACCGAAACCACCGAACAGGCAACTACTGCACAGGCAGCAGAAACCGCTGCAGCACCTACCCCGCAGCCGCCAAAGGCTAAAAAAATACCAAAAGAGCTTACGCAGCATGGCGACACCCGCATTGACAACTACTATTGGCTTAATGAGCGCGAGAACCCGGAGGTAATTTCTTACCTGGAAGCAGAGAATGCCTACACGCAGCAAATGCTGTCGCATACGGAAGAACTGCAGAACAAACTTTATGAAGAAATAGTAGGGCGCATACAGCAGAAAGATGAATCCGTGCCATTTAAAGATAATGGCTACTGGTACTACACCCGCTACGAAGAAGGTAAAGAATATCCGATTTTCTCGCGTAAAAAAGGGGCTTTAACTGCTGCCGAAGAGGTAATGGTTAATGCCAACGACCGCGCGAAAGGCCACAGTTACTATGCTGCCGTTGGCATGAATGTAAGCCCTAATAACCGGTTGCTTGCTTTTGGCGAAGATACTGTGAGCCGACGCAAGTATACTATCCGGTTTAAAGATTTAAGCACAGGGCAACTACTTCCGGACCGTATACCAAACACTACCGGAGGCGCCGTTTGGGCCAACGATAATAAAACAGTTTTCTACTCTGTAAAGGACCCATCGCTGCGCTCTTATAAAATATTTAAACATACTATTGGCACACCCGCCACCCAAGACAAGGAAGTATACCATGAGGCCGATGAAACCTTCAGTACTTTCATTTATAAAACCAAGTCTGATAAATACCTGATCATTGGCTCAGGCAGCACCCTTTCTAATGAGTACCGTTACCTGGATGCCAGCACCCCTAACGGCACGTTTAAAGTAATACAACCCCGAGAGCGAGGGCTGGAGTATAGCGTTGACCATTTTGGAGACAAATTCTACATCGTAACAAACAAAGACGGCGCCACCAACTTTAAACTGATGCAGACACCGGTAACTAAAACCGGTAAGGCCAATTGGAAAGATGTGATCCCGCACCGCGAGGATGTACTGCTGGAGGGGATTGAGATTTTTAAAGATTACCTGACGCTACAGGAGCGCAAAAATGGCCTTACGCAGATCAGAATTAAGAAATGGAACGACCCTAAAGCAGATTATTACATTGATTTTGGCGAGGAGGCTTATACGGCCTACATTAGCGTAAACCCTGATTTTGATAGCGACATATTGCGTTACGAGTACAGTTCGCTTACAACGCCAAGCTCTACCTACGACTACAACATGCAAACAAAGCAAAAAGAGTTGAAGAAGCGCCAGGAGGTAGTAGGTGATTTTAACCCGGATAATTATGAGGCCAAGCGAATTTATGCCACAGCAGATGATGGCACAAAAATTCCGATCTCACTTGTATATCGCAAAGGTATAAAACTGGATGGCTCTAACCCGCTGTTACAGTACGCTTACGGCTCTTACGGCTCCAGCACTAACCCTGGCTTTAGCTCGGTGCGCCTTAGCCTATTAGACAGAGGCTTTGTATACGCCATTGCGCACATACGCGGTGGCCAGGAAATGGGCAGGAAGTGGTATGAGGAGGGCAAGATGCTGAAAAAGAAAAATACATTTACCGATTTTATTGATGCCTCTGAATTCCTGATAGAGCAAAAGTATACCAGTCCCGAAAAGCTGTTTGCACAGGGTGGCAGCGCCGGAGGTTTGTTGATGGGTGCGGTGGTGAACATGCGGCCAGACTTGTACAAAGGTGTAATTGCGGCTGTACCGTTTGTAGATGTAGTTACCACCATGCTGGACACAAGTATACCACTTACCACCGGTGAGTTTGATGAGTGGGGAAATCCGGCTCAAAAAGAATATTATGATTACATGTTGTCTTACTCACCTTACGATAATGTCAAGGCACAGGATTATCCGCACTTGCTTGTTACTACCGGCCTCCACGACTCACAAGTGCAGTATTGGGAGCCTGCCAAATGGGTAGCAAAACTCCGTGACATCAAAACTGATAACAACATGATTTTACTGCATACCAACATGGAAGCTGGCCACGGCGGCGCATCAGGGCGCTTCCAACGCTACAAAGAGACAGCGCTGCAATACGCCTTCCTGCTTAATCTTGTGAATCAGAACCAGTAAACTGGTTTTTATGACCAAGTATAAAAGAGGCCGCTGCTTTAATTAAGCAGCGGCCTCTTTTATACTTGGTTTAATTGGTGTTTGCTCGGGAAACCTATTTCTGGTTCTTAATCAAAGGTCATACTTTGTACCCGTAAAGGCTCAAGACTTAGGAGATCCCTTCAGCCCCAGGTCCTTTGTTCTTTGCCTGATCTTTTTCATAAAATCTTCGCCTGGGTCTACCTTCTGGGTTCTGTAGCCAGCATCGACCTCCTTCCATAGTGGATGGCCTTCAAAATCCTTATACTCATAATGCCCGATCAGGTATTCGATATCATACTTGCTTTTCAGGTATCTAACCAAATCCTCATTTGCTTTCAGCTGCGCTTTAGTTAAGCCTTCTTTGCCGCCTCCTACATTTTCTACGCCAATAGCACAATGGTTTAAGCCTATTACGTGGCGTGCAAAAGCTGTGTCCGGAAGCTGCCGATAAACAGTACCATCGCGGTCTACTAAAAACTGAGCGGATACATTTAAATTGCTAGCTGAGCCAATCTCTGTTCGAGCTCCCGGCAACAGCGTAGGGTTCATGGCTGCGAAAGACCTCTCTAGTGTAGGTATGGCCGTCCAATGTAGCACGATCATCTTAGGTTCTATGTAAGGCGCATCCTGTTGCATGTTATACCTGGTTTCCATATACTCCAGCGAGAGCTGCTTCCGTTCCTCATCAAAAACAATAGGCTTTTCGAGAATTTGGAAAGCTGGCCCGGAGCAGGCGCTCAGCAACAGCAGGCTTATGGCTCCTGCACTTACGGCCATTTGTTTCAACAAAACTGGTTTTAAGTTCATTGCAGTAAGTTTATAGATGATTTATACTTCATTTTATACTTCGCAGCTACTGTGCACTTACGTCTACATAATGCTCTCTGGCACGAATAGCCTCTTCCAATGCTTCTTCTGGTTTATCCAGGATATTTAAGATAACAGACCTGTTTTTGTGGCACTTCGCAGCTACATAAGAGTCCGGGAAAGAGCGGGCAGAGCGGGTAAACAGTTCATATGCCTGCTGCAGTAAAGTAGAATCTGACTGTTGCATAAATTCACGTCCTTTCAGGAAATCCTGCTTCCAAAGCCGGGCCGTTTCGTTCATCCGTTCAGCCTCCTGAAATGCCTTAAAAGGCTGAAGGTTGACGAGAGTGTTTTTGGGTAGGATAACTGGAGACGGCTTGCTGAAAAAAACCTCGAGTGCTGCAACGTAGGCTTTTGTTTCCCGGCGGTTGTAGGCTTTCCTTTTCAAACGCTTCTCTTCTGCCGCATTTGTGAAAAAGGATGCCTCTGCAATTATACCGGGTATACCGTAAGTATCACGCAATACTTTTGCACCTGCGGTTGGGAAGATGGTATGATCAGAAACTAAACTTACAGGAGAGTTAGTTTTGTAAAGATGGTCAGACAGCGCAGCAGCAACCGCTTTACCTAAAGCCACGCTGCCTTTGTTTTCAGAAGCACTCCCATGAAAGTAGATGATTGGAAAGTTAACCTCAGGGTCTGCTGTAGCATTATGGTGGACCGACAAGAAAACATCTGCCTGCTTCTCAACAGCCAGTTTGGCCCGTTCCCCAAGCGGGATATTATCATCGGCAGTACGGGTCATCAACACAGTAGCGCCTTTTCCTTCAAGCATTTTTTGCAGTAGTAAAGCCACCCGTAGGTTAACCCACTCTTCCCGCTCACCAGTAGGACCTTTGCGGTAACTGTCTATCTCAGCCGTTCCGCCATGCCCGGCATCAAGGCAAATTACTTTACCGGCCAATGGGCTGGGCTGCTTCTGGGCAGCCAAAGGATTATACACAAATATGTGTAGTATAAAACAGAGAAGTAGTAAACGTGGTTGCATTGGGCTTAGCTTGGAACTCTCGTTATACTTAAATATAGTAAAAAAGAAGTCCTCCTTTTCAGGAGGACTTCTAAACCTGCAATTATTAGCTAATTATTCTGGCACATTCCACCAAAGTGGGGTTAACAAACGATACTGCTCTGAGTTATCCCCGATCTGATCACCATTACGGTTCTGTTCATTCGTTTCATACACCATGGCTTGTATCCATTGGTTTGGATCGTTTTCATTGAACACAACGGTATTGATGTTTGCTGGCCGCTGCAGGTAGGGCCCGTAAATCTCCTGGCTGTAGTCCATACGGCGCATATCTACCCATGTCTCTGGGTTTAAGCATTGGGTAATGTACTTCTGCCGCATAATATGACTCAGGCCTTGTGCCTGGTTACCAAAATGGTTTGCAACACCATCTGCCAACTGTGCTGCCCAATACGCGTTAATTTCATTGCCCGGCACTCCTAACTTACGCATATTAGCTCTCACTCCTTCTTCGTATGCTGCCAGCGCTCCGGCAGCATCCCCTGAACGCAATCTGGCTTCTGCCTCAATCAGTTTTACCTCCGAATAAGTAATAAACGGGAAAGGAGAAGTTGCTTTTGTGTAAAAACCACTATTCTTGAATTGGCCATAGTCTTCTACATCTGTAAACTCACCAGAGCCTCCCTGGCCCCCTGCCAGTCCCAGGCCGGATTTTAAGCCCCGATACATACCATCTGATGGCGCAGGTTGCATAATGCGGCTAATGCGGGGGTCCTGATAATCTGTCTCTGTTACAGGGAAGTTCTGCAAAATGTCTACAAAGAATTGTGTCCAGGTGAAGTAGCGGTTGTTTACCGGATCTACTGAAGTAAAGCCGCCCCAGCTATACCACGGGTTTTCATCAGTCTGCTGGCCACCTGTCAGGTAAGCAAACTCTGCATCCATTCCATCGCCGTTAAAGCCATTCTGCGTTGCTTCAATTATTTTCTGGGCATCATACAGGTTGCTTTTCTTGGATAGATGGTTCATGTACCTGGCCTTTAAAGACCACGCAAAACGTCGCCATTTATCTACATCCCCCTGGTACATGATATCACCACCGCTAAAGTTCAGCGGGGTTTTATTGTCAGGGTTATCAAAAGCGACAATAGCCTCATCCAGCAACTGCTGAATTTTCTGGTACACTTCCTCCTGCGAGTTAAAGGTAGGGGTAAGATTAATCTGAGAATTACCATCATAGTAATCGTCTACCACTATGGCTCCGTATTGATCAGTCAGCATTCCGTAATTAAGTGCCAGAAGTGTTTTACCGGCACCAACAAAATGTGGGTTGCCTTCTTTCTCACCCAACACGATGAGGTCTACACAGTTTGGCATAGTAAACACATAGGCATTTTGCCAGAAGAAGTAACTAGCTGTAAACCTCCATGTTTCTGCGTTTCTGTTTGTACCCGTAGTTAATGCTGTAGAAGCATATTGCGTAACAGCCGCCACTTCCCTGGATCCTCGCCACATAGCGGCGCCATTTGTTGTAGTAATGGCTCCTACCAGGCGGCTATGAGCCGGCACCGAGGTAGGAAGATTAGGATCAGCGTTTACATCCAGATAATCATCACACGAAGTATTAAATACCAATGCAGCGGAGATCAGGAACAGCTTTATTTTCAGAAATTTATTTTTCATGATGAAGAACAGTTTACAGGGTTAATTTTAAGCCAACATCGAAACCGCGTGTAGCCGGAACACCTAAGTTGTCAAAGCCGAAGGAGCCGGAACCACCTACACCCGCACCGCTTCCTGATACTTCAGGATCAACACCGGAGTAATCGGTTATCAGAATCAGGTTACGACCTGTTCCAAATACCTGCAGATTGCTGATTGGCATTTTCTCCAGGAGTCGTGATGGCAGATTATAAGTCAGAGTAATGTAGCGCATTCTTAGCCAACCTCCGTCTTCTACAAAGTCGTAGCCCTGGAAAGGGTAAATCGTTTGGTAGTAATCCTGATCCAGCACTACGCTTGTGGTATTAGGCTCACCAGTTGATTCGATAATACCCTCAAACACTCTTGTCTGGCCTCTGTCTAAGGTTTTAGTGCTTAAGCCAGATCGCACCAGGGTATTTTCGGTGGCATTATAAATATCTCCGCCCACACGAATATCCCATAGGAAAGAGAGCGACAGGTTTTTATAGGTTAGCGTATTTGTGATACCCCCCGTCCAATCGGGGGTACGGTCTCCGATGTACTGCAACGTAGACTGTACCTGCGGGTAGCCTTCATCGTTCAACAGTAACTGTCCCTGCTCATTGCGCTTCCAAACGTTACCGTTTATACCGAACAAAGAACCTCCTAAAAAGGCTGCACCCTGCGCCACGTTACCAGCCACCCACGCATCCGATAACTCAACACGGTCAAGGGTACCAGGCAGGTCTTTTACTGTGGCTTTGTTTTTGGCGATGTTGAAGTCCAGTTGCCAGGTAAAATTATCGTTTGTAACGGGCTGTGTATTTAGCAACAGCTCCACTCCTTCGTTATCTATCCGGCCTCCGTTCATGTAAGCCAGAAAAGCTCCTGAAGAAGGAGGCGTTCTGGTGCCCAGGATCTGCTCGTCGGTGCTTGTTTTATAGTATGTCACATCGAGGCCTAACCTGTTGCGAAGAAAACGAACATCCGTACCTATCTCAATAGAGTTTGTAAACTCAGGCTTTAGCGCGGGGTTGCCATAATAGTCGTTTGCATTGGAAATGAAGCCACGAGGGGCAATGGTAAAACTATTGGTAGCAGTAGCAAGCGTTGTTGCCAATACGTGAGGTGGCGCATCTTTACCTACTCTGGCCCACGAAGCTCTGATCTTAGCAAAAGACAGGATGCTATTACCTGAAGTCACACCTATGTCCTCCAGCAGGTCTGTAACTACCAGGGAGGCGCTCACAGATGGATAAAAGAAAGAACGGTTGTTTACAGGTAAAGTCGAAGACCAATCGTTGCGGCCACGGAAGCTCAGAAAAGCAATTCCTTTCCAATCCAGGTTCAAATCCCCGAATGCACCTACAATTCGGCGCCGCGAAATGCCCTGTGACACCGTTCTGTCGGTTTGAACGACGTTATTTATACTTGCAAAGTCAGGATCGATGAAGTTGCGGCCGTACCATGTAGCCGTTTGTCGACGAAAGTCCTCTAAATTGTGGCCTAATGTCAGGCTGGTATTAAAGTTGCCGAATGATTTTTTACCTGTTACCAGCAAAGTGGAGGTAGTGATGCGGTTATTTGTAGTGGACTCCGATAAAGCACCTTTTTCTTCTCCTACAGCCGTAGTGCCTGGCATTCGGACACTCTTAAAGTTGTCGGTATAATAGTCAGTACCTAGCCGGTAGGTTACATTCAAAAACGTGAAAGGATCATAATTAACCGTACCAACAGCCATAATACGGTCTACATCGCTGGTGAGAGGCTTGTTTCTAACGCTCCAATGCGGGTTGTCATTAACTCCGATTGTGCGTTGTGTACCATCCGGGTTCAGGTAATTGCTCATGTCATCGTTCAGAGGCCAGTAGACAGCACCCATCACTCCACTTGCGCTACCCTGCGATACATACGTTCTTCCGGTTTTAATGTAGTTTGCGGTTCCGCCGATTCTAAGTTTCTCGCCAACCTTTGTATCAGCCGACAATCTGAATGAGTTACGTTCCAGTTCCGTATTTTTCACAATACCGTTTTGGTCAAAATGCGAGGCAGACGCATAGAAAGTAGTCTGGTCAGTACCGCCGCTCACGCTTAGATCATGTTTCTGTGTAAAAGCTGACTTGAATATACTTTCCAAATTGTCATACCTTGTTTCATTCTCAGCAAATGCTGGCCCCCATGATCCTATCGCTGCCGGGTCAAACGCACCTTGCTCTCCCTGCTTGTATACAGACTGGAAGTCCGGCAATTTATTCACCTTATCAAAAGAGAAAGTGTTTGAGTAATTAATCTTGGCTCTGCCGGCTGTTCCTTTTTTAGTTGTAATCACTACCACACCTTCTGCCGCTCGCAAGCCATACAATGCCGCCGCAGAAGGCCCTTTTAATACAGTAATGCTGGCAATATCCTCAGGGTTGATATCGATAGCACGGTTAGAAGCAGGCGCAATTCCGGCCTCAAGCCCGCCTTGCCCCACAGCGGTTGTATTATCAACCGGTATACCGTCTACTACATAAAGCGGTTGGTTATTACCACTTAAAGATGTGCCTCCCCGAATTAACATGATAGCTGATGCCCCAGGAGCTCCGCCAGAGTTTGTGATCTGCACACCCGCTACCTTACCCTGCATGGCATTAACGATATTGGCCTGCTGGGTTTCGGTGATATCGCTGGACTGGAGTTCCTGTACTGAATAGCCGAGGGCCCTTTTCTCCTGCTCCACCCCAAAGGCAGTTACCACCACCTCGCTCAGGTTCTGTGCACTTTCCTGCAGCGCGACGTTTATAGTCGAAGTGCTCCCAACGGTGGTCTCCTTTGATACATACCCAATAAATCGGAAGATAAGCGTACTACCTGCAGGTGCCTGTAAGCTATACTTACCTTCGGCGTCGGTGTAGGTGCCAGTTGTTGTTCCTTTTACCGCCACACTTACACCTGGTAGTGGCGTGTTATCCGCAGCAGAGGTTACTTGCCCGGAAATAGAAACACTTTGTGCCCATCCTTGCCAAGGTATTAAGCCAAGGCATAAGAGGAATAAAAGTAGTAATGATTTTTTCATAAGCTCATTGTTATAACTTAGACTTACATTTATATTCTTTATACGTATATATCTTATAATGAATATATTATTGTAAATTATTTTTAAATTCGAGGCATTCAACTCTTTAGGCACTTACAATATCGGGGATTACTCAGAGAGGCTGGCAGCGGTATTGCAGTACTTTAATACAGAATACAAACCTGTAGTAAAACAAAAGAGCGGGTGTGCTGCAACTAGTTGCAGCACACCCGCTCTTTTGTTTTACAGGGTAAAATTATATGTTATCCGTTAGCCAACTTTAATCACAATTTTACCGAATTGCTTACCGGCCTCCATGTAGCGCATGGCTTCTTCAGTTTGATCTAGCGGGAACACAATGTCCACTACTGGTCGAATACCGTGCTCGTCCACCAGCCTCACCATTTCTGCAAAGTCCTGTGCGGTTCCCATTGTGCTGCCATGTATAGCCAGCTGCTTCCAGAAAATTTCTGCTGGGTTTAAGTGCCCTATTTTGCCTGTTGTACCGCCATACATGCCAATGCGCCCACCGGGTTTGGCTAATTTAACTAACTGCACAAACCCTTCGCCAGCCGCACCGTCAACTATCACATCAAAACCTTTTGCTATTGCCTTAAGCTCTTTGCCCCAGTTCTCGTTTTTATAATTTACGCCCCCTTTTGCTCCCAGGTCAATTGCCAGTCCTATTTTCTCATCTGAGCCAGAGGTTACCCATACTTCGGCTCCAATGGCTGCAGCAAACTGAATAGCAAACAAGGCCACTCCCCCACCGGCACCGGTTACCAATACCCTGTCTCCTGGCTGTATGCCACATTTTGTAAACATAGCACGGTAAGCTGTTACGCCTCCCAAGGGCAGGGCGGCAGCTTCCTCAAAGGTCAGGTGGTCTGGTTTTTCGTAGAGGTTGGCGGCACGCACTTTTACGTATTCGGCAAAAGCGCCATCCTCAGGCATTCCCAAAACTTTAAAATTCACAGCTTGCGCTCTTGGGTTATCTCCCCAGTCAGATGATGGGTCTACAATCACCTCTTTACCTACCCAGGCAGCATCAACACCCTCTCCTACTTCTGTTACAATACCGGCGCAATCAGAGCCAAGTATAGCAGGGTATTCTTTCGTAAAATAGCGGCCATACTGTATCCAAACGTCGCGGTGGTTCAGGGCAGCCGCCTTTACCTGCACTATCGCTTCGCCAGGTCCGGCTACCGGTTTCTCTTTCTCAATTAAGGTAAAAGGTTTGTCGATGGCTTCGAGGTATATCGCTTTCATGGTTTTCTTTTGAGTTGATGTTAGGGCTATTGTACAAAGTTAATAGATCTGAATTGAGTATAAAGCGCTGTTTGCATTGCCATTTAGTCTTTCACCTTATAACTTGCACAAGTATACTTACACAAGCATATGCGCACAACCATCTATATCAGACCAGCTACACAGGCAGATATACCTTGTATAAACAGCCTGGCACAGGCTATCTGGAGCCCTACTTACAGCAGTATACTCGCTCAGGAGCAAATAGATTATATGTTCGGAGTTATTTATACGGAAGAAGCGCTCCGGCAGCAGATGCAGGAAGGCCAGACATTCCTACTATTGCATGAAGGAGAGCGCCCGGTTGGCTTTGCTGCTTATTCTGTTAAAAATGCCGCAGACAAAGTATACAAACTAAACAAAATTTACCTGCTGCCAGCATGCCAGGGCAAAGGCTACGGAAAACTGCTGCTAACAACAGTAGAGGAGAAAGTAAAACAGGAGGGTGCCGCCATACTTGACTTAAATGTGAACCGCCATAACAAAGCAAAAGACTTTTATGAGCGTTGCGGTTATCATGTGCATCAACAGGAAGACATTGCCATTGGCCCTTATTGGATGAATGACTATGTAATGCGGAAAGAACTGTAACAGCAAGTATAAAAAAAGGGCAGCCAATGGCTGCCCTCTCAATTAACCTTAACTTTAAACTCAAACTGTTACTTATGTGCTATTGGGTCTGCGTTGCCATCGGGATCGTTTTTAACTGTACCAGATGTTGACACATTACCCAGCAGCAAAAGACCTGCCACGTGCGGCGATGCCATCGATGTACCACTAATAGTGTTATAAGCGCCACCTTTCCAGGTAGATTTTATGTTTACGCCAGGTGCGGCATAATCTACGGGTGGGTTGCCGTAGTTAGAAAACGACGCAAATCTATCGTTGATATCCATGGCAGAAACCGTGTATATATTGGCACCGTTTACTCTTGCCGGCGACGAGTTATTGGCGTCCGTACCTTCGTTACCTGCCGCTAAAGCAAACTTTATACCTTTGTTGGCAGCCGCTCTCACCGCATCATCCAGGGCTTGCGAGACGGGGCCTCCTAAGCTCATATTGGCAACATCACCGGTTTTACCCTTGGCTGCTACATAATCCACACCGGCAATTACACCAGAGTAGGCACCACTACCACGCGAATCCAACACTTTAACGGCCACAACTGTAGCGCCGTGCGCCACCCCTACCACTCCGATAGAATTGTTCAAGGCCGCGATAGTACCCGCTACATGGGTGCCATGCCCGTTGTTATCGTCTGGTGTGGCGTCTTTGCCCTTGGTGAAGGCAGTAAAACTTCTGGCTGCATCTACATTTAAATCCGGATGATCAAGGTCTACACCCGAGTCAATAACCCAGGCTGTTTTACCGGCACCGCTTGTAGCTCCTCCAATTCGGGTAATGCCCCATGGGGTTTCCTGCGCTGCCGAGCCGCCTCCACCAGAACCTGGCTTGGCAAGCACCACCACTCTATCGGGCTCTATGTAGGCAACTCTGGGGTCTTTGCGCAAGCTGGCTACTGCTGCATCTGATAGTTCGGCTGCAATACCACTAATGGCTTTCCCGAAGGCTTGCTCAATCTTCGCGTCTTGCACACCGTTAGCTTCCAGAATGCTTTGGCCTGTTTTCCGGACTGCTTCCACACGCTGCTCGTAAGTAGCACCGGCATCTGTGCGCAGGGTTTCATCTTGGTTAAACACAACAATATACTTACCTGCTATAATGGCACCGTTCTCAGAAACAGCATCAATTTCTTGTTGTGGGCTCAATGCTTCAGCGCTGTCCTGATCGCAGGAACTGAAGGTGCAGGCTGCTGTCGTAACTGCGGCGCCGAATAATACAGAGCGTACTAATCCTTTAAAATGTAAAGTGTTTTTCATACTTGTTTTAAGGTGTTAGTTATAAGAAAATAGAAATAAAAATACTCCGACGCAGGTTCTAATATATTGATTACAATTTATATATCAAAACCATATATACTAAAAAATCAAAAATAATATATGGCTAACATCTCCTGTTATAACATAACACGCATAAAAGCGCAAGCTTTTATGCCTTTGCTTTATAGTTTATACACCAGGCAGGAAGAAGTAAGTATACACCTGCTGTTACACAAGTATAAAGCTATACGGGAACAACAGATATTTAAGATACAAGATATTTTAATATATTAGTAAAATACAACTTAAACATACTAATCACCTATACCTGCCTTAGCCATTTTATAGTATATATCCCATTGATTTTGTAGCTTAGTAAAACATAAACCCACGTGTAACATGAGAAAAAGCGCACCTTTAAGAAAACTTGGCTATGCATTTATGGCGGCTGGCAGCATCATGTTTTTTGCAGCCTGCAACCAAACCGATACTACCGGAGATGCTGCAGCGGCTGAAGCAGAACCAGCCCTGGAGCAGCTTACTTCAGAAACTGTTGTAGAGGCCTTAACAGCTTACGGAAAAAAACACCAGGACAGCATTGCTGTAATTGGCACACGCCATGGCGAAATCAAGGTCAGGCTTTATAAGGACACCCCGCTGCACAGGGCCAATTTTGTACGACTAGCCAAAAGCGGATTCTACGATCAGGGTGAGTTTTACCGGGTGGTAAAAGGCTTTGCCATACAAGGCGGCGATTCGGATAACCGTACCATGAAATTCGGGCAGTACAGGCTACCGCAGGAATTCAACACCAAATACATCCATAAAAAAGGCGCGCTGGCCATGGCACGCTACGGTGATGAGCGCAACCCCGACAAAGAGTCATCGTCGCATAACTTTTACATTGTGCTGGGAGAGAAACGCAACGCCGATGAGCTGGCAGCCTACGAGCAACAGCATAATGCCAAGTACACACCCGAGCAGGTTGAAATTTACAACACCATAGGCGGAGAACCCGGATTAGATACTGAATATACTGTTTTCGGAGAAGTGATAGAAGGAATGGATGTAGTTGAAAAAATTGCAGAGGAACCTGTAGATGCCCAAAACTGGCCAAGGCAGGTAGTAAAACATACCATTAAAGTAACGAATAAGTAACACCCATTGGGCAGTAAAAGCACGTTCCGGCACCTTATTGTTGCTGCCAAAATTAAAACCAGCTTATACTAGGCCAGGTGGCTTATACTTTATACTTCTAAAGCTGAAAGCAAGTGCATTTAAAGTATAAAAAAGGGCCGCTAAAGTTTAGCGGCCCTTTTTTATACTTACAAAGTTTTACATTACCATATCTTGGCACGTTCTGCTTCCGCTTTAAACATTTTATCTCCTTTTTCACAACCAAAGGCCTCGTAAAACTGCGGCATGTTAGCTACAGGGCCATTTGTCCGGAAGCGACCTGGCGAGTGCGGGTCAGTTAAAATCTGGCGGTTAAGGTACTCGTCGCGGGCATTGATACGCCAGATCTGTGCCCAGGCCAGGAAGAAGCGCTGCTCCGGTGTAAAACCTGCAATCTTGCCAGGGTTGTTCTTTTCTAATGCCTTTTGCAGGGCTGTGTAGGCAATGTTTAATCCTCCTATGTCGGCTATGTTCTCGCCTAGCGTTAGTTTGCCATTTACATGCATGTTGTCTAACACAGTATAAGCGCTGTATTGGCCTGCAACTGCATCTGCGCGAGCGTTGAACTTCTCAAGGTCTTCTTTGCTCCACCAGTCTTTCAGGTTGCCCTCGAAATCATACTTTGCGCCCTGGTCGTCGAAGCCGTGGGTAAGTTCGTGTCCAATTACAGCACCCATACCCCCATAGTTTACTGCATCGTCGGCGTTCGGATCGAAGAAAGGCGGTTGCAGGATACCAGCCGGAAACACAATCTCGTTCATACTTGGGTTGTAATAAGCATTTACCGTTGGCGGCGACATAAACCACTCGTTGCGGTCTACGGGTTTTCCTATTTTGCCCACGTTCTCCTGAAATGCAAATTGATTGGCCCGCATCACGTTGGCTGCATAAGAACTACGATCCACTTCCAATCCCTTATACTCTTTCCATTTATCAGGATAACCAATTTTAACAGCAAAAGCGCCAAGCTTTTGTTGTGCCCGCTGCTTTGTTTCTTCGCTCATCCAATCCAGGGTGCGCACGTGTTCTCTAAAGGCCTCCTGTAAATTGTTCACCATCTCAAGTGCTTTCTTTTTGGCCTCCGGCGAGAATGTTTTCTGTACATACAACTGGCCCAGAGCCTCCCCCATGGCATCATCCGTAGCTCTTAACACCCGCTTCCAGCGTGGCTGCATTTCTTTAGCACCACTTAATGTTTTACCATAAAAATTAAAGTTTTCCTGCACAAACGGCTGGCTAAGGTAAGGAGCCATCGTTTTAACTAAATGCCATTGGGTGTAGGTTTTCCAGTCTTCCAGCGGTGTGCTTTTTAGCATTGTGTTCAGCTCCTTAAAGAAATCCGGTTGCCCTACAATAACTTCTTTAGCAGTTTGAGCGCCCATGCCTGCCAGTAACTGGCTTATCTTCAGGTTTGGATTCTTGCTCGAGAATTCCTGCACCGTCATTTTATTGTAGTTCGCATATGGGTCGCGGAGATCCACGCGGGCTCGCGATGCCTTAGCCAACCTGTTTTCGATGTTCATAACCGTTTCTGCTTTTTTCTTAGCAGTTGCGGCATCATCACCGACTAGCTTAAACATGTTTTGCAAATGTGTAGCGTAAGCAGTTCTTATTGCTGTAGAGCGTTCATCGGATTTAAGATAATAATCACGATCCGGTAAACTAAGGCCGCCTTGCATGGCGTTTAAAGCATATTGCGTACTGATTTTATCATCCTGAGTAACATAAGTGGTAAAATACCCGCTAACACCTTTTGTTTTAAGATCAGCAATGGCTTTAAAAAGATCATCTGCAGTTTTAACTGCTGCTATTCTCTCAAGTTCTGGCTTTATAGGGTTAATGCCTGCCTTATCAATGGCTACAGAATCCATGCCCGCTGCATAAAAATCGCCGATCATTTGTGCAGCAGACCCTTTAGCAGCAGTTGTATTGGAAGCTGCCTCCTGCAAGAGCTCACGCAATACAACATTGTTTTTTTCGGCCAGCTCATTAAAAGACCCCCAGGCACTTTCCGACGCAGGAATCGGATTGTTTTTCACCCAGCCGCCGTTGGCATACTCATAAAAATCCTCGCAGGGGTTTACAGTAGTATCCAGGTTAGCCAGGTCAATGCCACGGCCCATTGTCGTTTCTACAGTTTGTGCGGTGGCATCTTCAGTTGCAGCTGGAGAGCTACAGCCTGCCAGCAGCATGCCTGCCACAAGCGCTTGGTAGGAAAACAGATGTATACTTTTCATGGTGCTGTTTTATGTATAGTTAGATGTATAAATGAGCAAACCAGAGAACGCTGCAAAAGCAATGAAGCCTAACAGCAGCCAGAAACTTATACTTAGTACCTGAATAGCTTGTTACAGCCACACCAGGTTGCACGGTTCAAGCCTTTATACATGCAGCAGCCAAGTATACACCCGCACCAGCCGCTGTTGCGCAAAACCAAGCCTGTACAACGCATAAATCAAGAAATAACCTGCCTGCAGTTTGTACACTCCCACTTGTTTATACTTTCTGCAAGAGGTGGTAACGTACTGCCCGAGCACTTTAAACGTTGTTACTTTGCGCAGCCGCTTAACTATTTCCTGGTCCTCCAGCAACAGCATTTGCTCTCTAAAGCCCCCAATTTGCTTAAATACCTCGCTCGTCACGAAAAGGCTCTGGTCACCGAACCGAAGGGCATCTACATCAAACCGCGTAAACCAGGCATTCAGGTTCAGAAACCAATGCGATGTATTGAACTTTAACCTGAAACACCCGCTACTGTAGCCTTGCCGCACGGCTTGCTTTATACTAGCTTCAAAGTTTTGTGGTGGATAAGTATCAGCATGCAGAAAGTATAAAACTGCGCCTTCGGCAATGGCAGCTCCCTGGTTAAGCTGAGGCGCTCGCCCTCTTCCGCTGCAAAGTATAACCTTTGCTCCTGCACGTTCTGCTATGCTCCTGGTTGCATCGGTGCTGCCCCCGTCTGCCACAATAATCTCCGTTTCCGGGTTTGTATGCTGCTTCAGGAATTCCAACAGCGCTGCAATGTTTTTTTCTTCCTGCAGGGTGGTATGATAATACTTACTTTCACCTTTATTTTTAAAAGCGCTGTGTAAAAGTATAAACCTTGCTTAGCATACGTCTTGTTTTCAAAAAGTTTTATCTTTCGAAAGTATAATACATTGTCGTTTGAGCGCTACTTACTTACTAACTTTTTTTATGCTGCCCCCGCTGTGCATTCGCTATGCCGGCAAGTCTATGGCTTTGGCAGAGGTTACACCTTTACAGGCCTTACTTTTGGTGGCTGTAGTTTATGCCTGCATAGAGCTTGCCCAATACGGGATAAAACAAATGCGGCTAAGGCCATTTATACTTGAGCTGCGGCGCCAGCAGCTGCCATACTATGCCACGCTATCGCTGGTACAGCAAAAGCAGTTTGAGAAGCGCGTGGCAAATTTTATACTTCAGAAAAGCTTTGTGGCACGCGGCAGCGGCTTTACTGTTACTACCCCCATGAAGGTACGCATCGCAGCCAGCGCTGTACAATTAACCTTTGGGCTTCGGCCGGTATACTTTTCCCATTTCAAAACATTGCTTGTTTACCCCGACAGGTACTATTCTACTATCTTTAAGCGCTACCATTGCGGCGAAGTAAACATGCGCGGTTACATTGTATTATCGTGGGCAGATTTTGAAAACGGCTACAGCAATGCCACAGATGGTTTTAACCTGGGTTTGCACGAAATGGCACATGCCCTACACCTCGAAAACGTGATCCGGAATAACGAGTATGATTTTCTGGACAGGGAGCACCTGCAAGTATGGAACAATCTCTCTAAAAGCGAGATGCAGCAGCAAAGATATACACAAAGCGGTTTTATAAGACAGCAAGCCTGCCACGATGAGCACGAGTTTTTCGCCGTTTGTGTTGAGTCTTTTTTTGAGCGGTCACATGAGTTCAGGCTTTCTAACCCGCTGTTGTACGATGCTATGAGCCAGCTGCTGCAGCAGGACCCGGCGCGTAGGGTTTATCAGTTGTAGCTTTGAGCTTTACCTAATTAACCATCTCAAACCATCCCTCCTTATCCAGACAGTATAATTCTGGCCTTACTCCTGCAAAAGTATAAGCGCTGTAGCTGCTGTTTAACCTCCCCCTATCAAGATCCTTAATAGGATGGCAAAAATGAATACATAAACTACCTTGGCGGCGGCATAAGCAGCACACAAAGCTTCCCCGCTTTAAACCAGGAAGTATAGGCTCTGAGGGGCAGGTGTATTTGGTACAGAATTGCAAGAATTATCAGCCAGTCTTTAAAAGAAGCGTGCCGCTTGAAATAGGATATGCCCATAAACAAAAGTCCCCGGCTAAAGTATAGCCGGGGACTTTTGCAAAGTATGCAGTATGATATTTTACTGCACAGGGCGGTTTTTCACATAAGTATTCAACCATTGGTCCATCTCCCACAACATGTGCATGATAGACTCTTTGCCTCTGTAGCCATGCGACTCAGCTGGCAGGAAGACTAACCTGGTGGTAACGCCATGCCCTTTCAGCGCATTGTAATAACGCTCGCTCTGAATCGGGAAAGTACCGGAGTTATTATCAGCCTCACCGTGTATTAACAGGATTGGCGTTTTAACCTTATGGGCGTAAGAGAACGGAGACATCTGGAAGTATACTTCTGGTGCCTCCCAGTAAGAGCGCTCTTCCTGCTGGAAACCAAACGGCGTTAAAGTACGGTTATAAGCACCGCTACGCGCAATTCCGGCCGCAAACAGATCAGAGTGCGCCAGTAAGTTAGCCGTCATGAAAGCACCGTAAGAGTGGCCACCCACGGCAACACGCTTCGGATCAACAACACCCATGCTTACCACCTTGTCAATGGCAGCTTTTGCGCTTGCCACCAACTGCTCTACGTACGTATCGTTTGGCTGCGCATCGCCTTCGCCTACAATCGGCATATCAGTTCTATCCAAAACGGCATAGCCTTGCGTTACCCAGAACAACGGAGAACCAGAGCTGATGCGGGTAAACTCGTAAGGTGAGCTTTTTACCTGACCGGCGGCATCAGCATTCTTAAACTCACGCGGGTAAGCCCACATCAGCATCGGAAGCGGCTTATCGCCTTTTTTATAGTCTTTTGGCAAGTATAAAATAGCTGTAAGTTTCACGCCATCGTTACGCTCGTACTGCAGCATTTCTTTCTGCACACCTTCCAGTTGCGGTGTTGGGTGAGGGAACTTTGTTACCTGCGTCAGTTGCTTTTTGCTAAGGTCGCGCACAAAGTAGTTTGGTGGGTCGTTCTCAGATTCTCTTCTGGTGATGATCTTTTTGCTGTTCAGGTCAATGATATCTACCGGACGCTCATAGTATGGCGCTTCAGACCTCCAAAGTATGTTGGCCTTCTTGTTCTTCAGGTTAAACTCACTTACAAATGGCCTGTTGCCCTCCGGCGATCCACCCTCAGAGATCATATAAATGTGCTGGCCTTTTTTGTCGGTTAAAAGCACGTTGCGGCCGTACTGGTTCTTCGTGTAAACCGGCGAGCCTGGGTCGTTGTAACCGTCTTCATAAGACCTTTCGATTAACACTACAGCGGCTTTAGACGGTTTGCTCGGATCTATCAGGCTGCTGCGCTCTGTTCTGGTTTTCCACCAACGCTCGTTCACAATTGCCAAGTTGTTCTGGCCCCATTGTACGCCTCTGTAGCGATACTTTGTAGCGGCCAGTTGCGTTGGCTTAGCTGTAAATGGCGCATCCAAAGTATAAACTTTATCTCTAACGGCAACTTCCTTGTTAGCGTCGCCGCCATCTTGAGCCTCTGCCCAATACAGGCTGGCCGGTTTGTCAGGGCGCCAGTTGTAGCTGCGCGGGCCTTTGGCTACGGCATCAAATGCAATCGGAATGTCTTCTGCCAATGGCAATTTAGCCAATTCCTTCACCACTTTGCCATCGCGGCTCCATACTTCTACTTGGTACGGGAAGTAATAATGCGGCACCAGGTAAGAGTATGGGCGCTGAATAGTAGATACAAGTATAAACTGACCATCCGGCGACATATCTACGCTTTTGATAACGCCTGCTTTGCCAACTGGCTGCTGCTGCCCGTCTAGTGTTACAAACTTAAGCTGCGTGGCCATGTAGTAGTCAAACAGGTCTTCGTCGTAGCGGTTCTTCAGCAAGTCCTGGTAGGTGCGTGATGGCCTGGCTTTGCCGATGTTCTGCTGCACGTTTGGCCCGGCAGGAACGTAGCTATACTTTGGCATCTCGCCACGCTTCTCGTCAATAAACTTAACCAAAAGGTTTTTGCTGTCTGATGTCCACTCGAAAGGGCGGCCGCTGTAAGCATCGTTTACCACCGCGTTCGTCAGCTTCTTCGCCTGCTTCGTGCTAAGGTCTGCAATCCAAAGTTCTATACCATTTGCAACAGTATTGGTAAAGGCAACATGCTTCTCATCCGGAGACCAGGTAACGTAGGAAATCTGCGCACTGGCAGGCAAGCCTTTAATGTCAGACTCCTGGCCACCATTTACCTGCTTTAGTTTTAAGCCATTGTAGTAGTTGCCGCGGCTTTGGCCATTAGTGGCCGGGTTAATGCGAAGGCCTGCAATGCGGCTTTCCGGTGCCGACACTTCCTCAATGCTTGGGTAGCCTGCGCTTTCCAGCAACAGCATCCAGTCGCCTTTGGCACTTAGGCTCACAGATGGCGTAGAGGGTGCATCAATGATGTCGGCCATGGCCTGTGGGGGCCGTTGGTAGCCGATGTTGGTATCCTGGCCACCCTGTGCCATAGCAACAGGTGCAGCACCGCCCAACAGCAGCAGGCACAGCAGCGATGAGGCTACCTTTCTGGCCGTTCTGGTTTTGGTTAGGTTCATATAAAGTGAATAGGTTAGATAAGAAAAGTTGAACTGTAGACTAAATATAGGATGAAGAGTTTAAACTACTGCCCACTTTTTTGCCATAAAAATTATGCAAAACAACTGCTTGTACTTAAACTTATATATAGTGATACTATTATACTTTAGGTATAATTATTGCTTTGTACTTGTGCAGTAACAATTGATTTCCTGGTGGGGATCATTATCTAACCTTAACTATCAAAAGATGAGAACAGCTTTACACACCAGTATTGTAGTGGCCACCTTTGCTGCTGCTTTATACTTCGCATTTCCGGCAGCCGCCCAGACCACAAGAGGCAAACTAGAGATAAAGAAAAAAGAAGTTTATGTGGTTGATTCGACAAATGTGCTGAAGGTAGACACGCTGATCATGCATGACAAAGCAACTGTACTGTTTGACCCATCAAAGTATGGCATGCTTGAAGCCAGCGTAGCCATCATAGGCGAAAATTGTGTGATATCGGCTAAAGGGATTAATGGACGGAGTGGCACAAATCTTTATACCGGTGAAAATGGTGATAAAGGAGGCAATCTGAGTTTGATCATTAAGTTCGTGCAGTTAGGGCGGCTAACCATAGATATAAGCGGTGGGGACGGAGGCCCGGGAGCCAATGGTATAGATGGAAGCAGAGGAACTGAAGACAGATTTAAAACAATAACTTATACAGACGCAAGTGGTAAAACGCAGACTAAAACTATAACTCTACCAGGCACGCCGGGTAGTGACGGTACGGATGCGACAATGGGCGGTAACCCAGGTGATGGTGGAAAGTTGTTACTGATGTACAGCACAAATGGCTTTATACCTATCTTCAATCATGAAAAGTGGAGCCAGCACAGCATTGTCATAAAGCACCGGGCAGGCCAGAGGGGCAAAAATGGAATCCCTGGCAAAGGCGGGCTTCGTGCCAGAAACGGAGTAGTGCAGGAAGAAAACATCAGTTACGGCAACGATGGACACATCCAGCTATTGAATATGGACAACCGTTAAATCAACTACACCATTCTAACTCATATCATAAAAACCAAGATCTAAGCTGTACTTAAAGTTTTTTCGCATAGCTGCTGCTACAGCCTTGCAACTTGCTTCTTTGGCGCAGGCAAAGAAGCAAGTTGCAAGGCTCTTAAAAACCCTCAGGTAAACAAAATCGCCTTTTAGCCGAAACCATGCAGCATAGCCAAGACCGTACTGCATAGCCAACAAATAGATTAAGAACAAGCTTATAAAATGGAGGCTTTCTGGCCACTTGCGTTTTGGTTAGGTTTGCATCGCCTTTAGATTAGATAAGTGTGAAGTATAAACTGAAGTTATAACTCAGGGTTTAACAGAATTTTAGTATATTAGGATATCGCACTTACACCCTTCCTATCATGACGAACTCTAAAAAGCTGTTATTAGCTCTATTTGCTGTACTGTTGCACTTACAAGCATTTGCCCAGAAACAATCTTTTTCTAAACTAGAGCTAAAACCAGGCGAGGAATTTACTGTAGCACCAGGCAATATCTTAATTGTAGACACCCTTGTACTCCACGATAATTCAGCAATTCGTTTTAATTCTTCTAAAGAAGCAAAACTCGGCGCTAGGGTAGCCTATGTAGGCGAAGGTTGCCTTATAACATCCAAGGGGGCGGATGGAGTACATGGTAGCCTGAACCTGAGTGGTGCAGCTGGCGAAGATGGGGCCAACCTTGAAATCGACGTACATTTTATGGAGCTTGGTAGTCTTACAATTGATACACGCGGCGGGGCCGGGGGAGATGGCTATGTTGGAAAACATGGTGCTAAGGCGTACTCAAAAACATCTTCTTATACAAAAGCAAATGGCAAGGGCGGCTTTGAGCAAGTATCTTATACCGTACCAGTAAGCAGCGGCACTAATGGTGAAAAAGGAACTCCGGGAGGAACAGCTGGAAGTGGCGGCAACCTCAAGCTGATCTACAGCACCAGTAACTTTATTGTGAATTTCAACCAATCATCCCGATCAAACCAAAAACGAAAAGCCCATACAATAGACATTTATTATAAAGCCGGAAAAGACGGCAAAGCAGGAAGAGATGGCGACTCCTATATAGAATCCACAGTTATACGTGGGCTTCCGGTTTCAATCAATCACGAGCCAAAACTAGACGGGCAACTCAAAATAACAAATGCCGGCAAGCTTTAACAAAGTGTGTTTAAGCTACGATCCATAGATCCTGATACTGACGCAGCTAAACCTGAATTTTCAAAGCTGCACTATATTCTTAACTTGCAAAATATAAACTTCTAAAACTAAACTATGCTTAAAAAACCTCTACTCTTAGCTGCTGTAGCGTTGCAATTTGCTTTTGTAGCGCAGGCCCAGCAGGAACCTGTAAACCTTGATGTGGTGCACCGCATCAAGCAGGAAGGCCTGAAGAACTCTCAGGTAATGGAAACCGCTTTTTACCTGACGGATGTATCGGGGCCGCGCCTTTCCGGATCACCGGGATTGGACAGAGCCAACCAATGGGCTAAAAATAAATTAACGGAGTGGGGCCTTAAAAATGCCCAACTCGAAGCCTGGGGTGAGTTTGGCAAAGGCTGGGAGATTGAGAAATCCTACATCGCCATGACGGCCCCATACTACCAGCACCTGATTGCCACACCAAAAGCTTGGACACCCGGCACCAATGGACCTGTAAAAGGAAAGGCAGTATTAGTTGAGATTGAGAAGGAAGAAGACCTGCAGAAGTATAAAGGACAGCTAACAGGCAAAATTATACTTACAAAGCTGGATAACGAAGCCAAAACTAGCTTTGAGGCCGATGCGAAACGTTATTCTCTTGATGAGCTGAAAGAACTGGCCATGAGCCCTGAAGCAACCGGCAACACCAACAGCACCTGGACACCTGAGCGAATTGCGCAGTACAGAGCACGTATGGCGCTGCGTAGCAAGGCCACAGAGTTCTTTAAAACAGAGGGCGCTGCTGTTATACTTAGCTCCAGGGGCGGTGTGCACGGTACACACTTTACCAGCAATGGTGCTCCTTATGCCAAAGATGCTGCCACTGCCCTGCCAGAACTGGAAATGGGTTTAGAAGACTACGGCAGACTCGTGCGCCTGCTTGAGGCAAAACAGCCTGTAGAGCTGGAAGTTGAAACAAAAACAAAGTTCCACACAAACGACCTGAAAGGCTACAATGTAGTTGCTGAAATACCAGGCACAGACAAAAAGTTAAAAGATGAAGTAGTAATGCTGGGTGGCCACATCGACTCTTGGCATGCCTCTACGGGCGCAACTGATAACGCTGCCGGAGTAGCCGTAATGATGGAAGCTGTTCGTATTTTGCAGGCAATGGGCATTCAGCCAAAGCGCACTATCCGCATTGCGCTGTGGGGCGGCGAAGAGCAGGGCCTGCACGGCTCAAGAGGCTATGTAAAGCAGCACTTCGGAGATCCGGCTACCATGAAACTTACTAAAGAGCACGAAAAGTTATCAGCATACTATAACCTGGATAACGGCACCGGCAAAATCCGTGGGGTATACTTGCAGGGCAACGATGCTGTTAGGCCGTTAATGGAGGCATGGCTGGCCCCTTTCCACGATTTAGGCGCTACAACTGTAACTATTCGCAATACAGGCGGCACAGACCATTTGGCCTTTGATGCTGTAGGCTTACCAGGTTTCCAGTTTATACAGGATGAGATAGACTACGATACCCGCACGCACCACACCAACCAGGATACTTATGAGCGTCTTCAGGCCGACGACCTGAAGCAGGCTGCTACCATTGTAGCCTCTATTGTGTACCATACCGCCATGCGCGACAAGTTAGTACCGCGCAAGCCGCTGCCAAAGCCAAGACAGGCTTCTTAGCATTATACTTTACCCCCGGGCTACTATAAGTCCGGGGGTTTGTTTTATAGCTATTTATTAATTAATTTTCAGGTAATCAACCTAATACATGTACTCAAGTTAATGCAGCATCTAACAACTTTTCGGGAATTAATCACCTCAACCGGAAAACCGTACCTCACTATTTACTATAATGAGCAGCACAACTGGGTATATAATAACTGGATTGGGTATGTAACCCCCGATAATGTAAAGCAGGGTTCACTTGCTGTGTTGGATGCCCTGGAAACTTACCACACCCCCTTAGGCCTGAACGACAACAGAGAACTGGTAGGCCCCTGGGACCAGGTGGTTGGCTGGATAGAAACCGAATGGATACCCCGGGCAGAAAAGGCCGGTCTTCAGTTTTATGCTCTTGTAGTAGATGCTGAAGCATTTGCGGCTGCATCCGCAGCAAAAATGTTAAACAAAGTGCACAACAAATTTGACATGAGGATTTTCAATGATATAACAGCAGCTGAAGATTGGCTCCAAAAGTGCACCCTTAAAGTAAAATAAACCTGCACAAGCCACAAAAACAGCTGCATCTAAGTATAACCTTATTCTACTGCGTACATCTCCAATAACGCAGGATTAAAAGTATACCAATTTAAACCCATTGATCTTTTTGCGTGATACTTGCGCTAAATTCAAACAGTTGGGCTGCACAAACATTTTAACTTGTTTTAGCTTTACGGAAGCATTACAACGTATTCAGGTACATGAGCAAGACATTTAAAACTCCAGATAAGGTAATTTATGTATGCACAGGCAGCAAGTGCAAAAAGAAAGGCGGCAAGGACAACGGCAAGGCACTCCGCAACTTGATAAAGGATGCTGGGTTGAAAGCAAGTGTAGAGGTTATTAAAACAGACTGCACCGACCGCTGCGACTTTGCCCCGGTTATGTGCTTTCAGCCGGATAACATCTGGATGCACCATGTAACGGAACAAGACGCAATACGCGCCTTTAACGAACACATCTTAAAGCGAACACCGCCTCCCGAACATCCATAAAAGAGAAAAGCCTTTGGTGCATAACCAAAGGCTTTTCTCTTTTATAATTTGTACAAATTACTCGTATGTATCTTCATACTTTATTTTCGGTACGCGCTTGTCAATCTCGTATTGGCCTGTTCCGTCTTCGCCTATTACCTCAAACAGCTCTAACGCACGGCGGGCTACATACTCCTCTTCGATCTGCTCTTTCAGGAACCATTGCAGGAACGTGAAGGTAACATAGTCTTTAGCTTTCTGGCATTTGTCTGCCATACGGTTAAACGACTGCGTTACGGCAATCTCCTGCTGCAGCGCCTGCTCAAACACGCTTTTAAACGACTCGAACTCTACTTGCACGTTAGTTACATCCGGAGACACAGCACGCCCTCCCATATCAGACACGAACTTAAACAAGCGCAGCATGTGCTCACGTTCCTCATCCGACTGGTTTTTGAAATACCCCGCGCTAAAGTCAAAGCCGTTTCGGTCGCACCAGCTGCTCATGGCCAGGTACATCGCCGAGGCCTCTGCCTCCATCTTAATCTGGTCGTTTAAGGCTCTTTCAATATCCTCGGTAAGGGAAGTTCTTAATCTGAGTAAATCCTTCATAGGGGTTAGGGTAATTTAGGTTAGATGTGGGTAAGCCCTTATAAAAAGGCCTCCTTATACATACCCAAAATACATAAAATTGTTTTATCCTGATCAACTGAGACAGAAATATGGAAGTAGTCTAAATAAAAAAGCACAGCGCTCAGGCTGTGCTAACAAGAATATTTGAAGGGGCTATACTTAAGCTATCTGCGTGTAAAGGCACTCATGCAGCATGCTGTTTAAATCAAGCGAGAACTTAGCCTCTGCCAGAAGTGCTTTAAATGCGCAGAGCTGCGGCAAGGCCAGCACGTAAATCTTATCGCATCCGCAAACCGATATGATCTCAAAATCCGTAGCTCTGTCGGTGCTCGCGGCCATCACTTCCAAATCAATACTATCAACTGCTTTCTTCAACCTCAGAAACGCTTCTACCTTTAATACGGCAAGCTCTCCATCAAAATGCACCACCAGCCTGTTGCGGCGATCGCATTGGTAAACTGCCCCTGCTTCTGAAGTATAAATATCGGTTAATTGTATGGATGTCTGCATTTTCTCTCTTAACTTAGCTTTGGCTGCTTGTAGTAGATGTGCAAAGCTACACACTATTTAGAATCAGTCCAAATAAATTTAACTGATATTTATCATCTTGCTGATGCACGCGATAGAAAAGGTAAACCTGGCTGATAAATTCGGCCTGATAAACGACTACTGGAACCCACGCATTGCTGGTGAGCTAAATGGGCAGCAAGTTAAACTGGCAAAGTTTAAAGGCGAATTTGAGTGGCACCACCACGAGCACGAAGATGAGTTTTTTCTGGTGATTAGTGGGCAGTTTGAGATGCACCTGCGCGATAAAATTATCTTGCTAAACCCTGGCGAGTGCCTTGTTATACCTCGTGGCACAGAACACAAGCCAGTAGCACCCATAGAGGCAGCTGTGCTGATGTTTGAACCTGCAAGTACAGTAAATACAGGTAACTTAGAGAACAGCCAGCGCACCCGTGCTGACCTGGAGAGACTATAGTTATTGATTATTTATAGTTGGCTCATGGTGCTGGGTTCAACCACCACCCCTTTATCCCCTCCTGGCTAAGAGTGGTTGGCCCGGTACAAAAGGCTATACTTTAAACTTTACGTCTACAAGCTTCGGCACTTTTACAAGTATGATTTTGAGGTTTAAGCGAACGATATCGCCCATACATTTGCATTTCAGAAACTCTTTGGCTTTGTGGTGCTGGGCCAGTTCACGCTTTAGCTGTTCTATCTTTTCGGGAGTAGAGATGGTATCCTGGCGCATGCAGTCTATCAAATCCTTCAGGCGGTAGCGGGCTGATTTAAGCCGCCGGAACATGAGCGTGCGCTCTTCGTTCTGGTACTGCTTCACTACATCTGGTTTCAACAGCTTCATCACCAGGTCCACAATGGCATTATTGTCTTTAAAGAACTGCGGCAGGTACATCGTTTTTTTTCCCTCATACGATTGCTGGTCAAAGTCGATGGGGCGCACCCGGTACTGCTCATCCTCAAAGTCGGGGGTTACGTCTACCACATAGTTATACGAGCGCATATCGCCTAGCAAACGTATAAAGCAACGCTCGTTAAATTTAACAAACTCCTTGGCAATACGCACTTTGTTGGCGCTTTTCCGGTTCAGGTAATCTTTGATGAACGTATCGCCGGGGATGCCTGCAATGTGTTCCTCAATTAAAGAATCGCCGTCAACGAGGTAGTTAAAGCGGCTTGGCGATAGAATATGCTCCAGCTCTAATCCGTAAATGCGCGAGGCATCGGCCCGCTTCACATAAAAGTAGTCGTAGTTATCGTTCAGTTGGTTCATAATCTGCACCCTGAAAGGGTTAGAGTTGCCAAAGGTGCAGTAGTCAATCCGGGACACATACAGGTGCTCCATCACCGACATATCGCCGTCTGTTTTAAGGAGGGCGTAAATCCTGGTAAGGCCCTTGTTAAGCTCTTGCTGCGTTTGCTGCTCATACATCACCGACTCCCACAGCGTATCGTGCCCCTGCTTGTCGTAATACGGAAACGAGTCGGAGTAATGCAGCAGGTCCTCGTACTTTACCGGCAGTTGTGTTTCGCGGTCGTAGTAGTGCAGGTATTTGCGCAACCCTTTTGATATAGGGTAAAAAAGCTTCTTTTTAGAGATGTACACTTGCAGGAATTATAAAGGCTGAATGATAAAGTATGAAGGCGGCCTGGCAGAAAGTATACTTTTAGCCGGCAAGTATGGTTATGCTTAGACCAATCAAATTAGTTACTCCAAAGTATAAATCTATACTTGCGTTGATTCACAATGCAGCAATTATACTGTTAGGCCTCCAGCAGGTTATTCTGGTTTAGCACCTGCAGCACCTCTGTTTTATAAAAACGCCCTATAGGGATCTCGGTTTTGCCTATATCTACAGCGGTAGCCGAGAAAGCCTGTATTTTATCCAGAGCCACAATAAAAGAGCGGTGTATGCGCAGAAACTTTTCCGGCGGCAGCTTCTCTTCCAGGAAAGAAATCTTTTGGTAGGATATAATCTCCTTACTCTCCGTTTTAACGCGGATATAGTCTTTAAGGCTCTCGATGTAAAGTATGTCTGAGAGCATTACCTTCACCATTTTCTTATCTGCCTTCAGGTAAATAAACGCCTCTTTGTAATCGGGGCCGGCTGTGGGGGTGCTAACCGGCTGTGGGGCTGCTGCAGCAGGTGGGGCAACTCTGGGAGCCTCGGCAGTTGATACCTTGGCTACTGCTTTCAAAAAGCGCTCAAAAGCAATAGGCTTTAGCAGGTAATCAAGGGCGTTCAGTTCAAAACCTTCCAGGGCATAATCGCGGTAGGCGGTGGTAAAGATTACCCTCGGGGGATTAGCAAGCGATTTCAGAAAATCAATACCTGTTAACTTGGGCATCTGGATATCCAGGAACAGCAGGTCTACCTGGTGGGTTTGCAGGCAAGTATAAGCCTCTACGGCATTGTTGCAGCGGCACACTAATTCCAGGTTATCCAAGCGTTCGATAAACGTTTCCAGCACATCCAGCGCCAGCGGTTCGTCGTCCACTATCATGCATTTGATCTTCATGGTTGCTTATTTTTCTTAACAGTACGAAGTAAAAATATTACCCCTAGTTATACTTGTATACGAGGTATTTATACTTAGTCGAGCTCTATTTCGAGCATGGCAGCATAGTTCTCCGGCTCGTCTTCTATCTCTAACTTAAACTTGCCCTCATATAGTAACTCCAGGCGGCGTTGCAGGTTTTTTAAACCAATACCGGAGGCCATATCGCGGGTGTTATTGCTGGCTTTCACGCCGCACTTGCAATTCTCTACCAACAGTACAAGCCTCTCCCCTGCTACTTTAACATCTATGCGTACCCAGGCATTCTCGGTTTCGGTGCTTACGCCGTGTTTAAAGGCATTCTCTACAAAGGGCAATAGCATCATGGGGGCTATCTGTTTACCGGCTATACTTCCAGTTTCTGTTAGCTTAACGTCTACGCGCTCGCCATAGCGCATTTTCTCCAGGGCCACATAGTTTTTTATATAAGCAAGCTCCTTCTCCAGCGGCACTTTCGCAGCGTTGGCATCATACAGCATGTAGTCCATCAGGCTCGAAAGCTTAAGCACAACTTCCGGGGCGGTATCGGATTTCTTTAAGGTGAGCGAGTACAGACTATTGAGGGTGTTAAACAGGAAGTGCGGGTGTATCTGGGCTTTCAGGAATTTAAGCTCTGCCTCCAGTTTATCCTTGGTTAGTGTTTGGGCTGATTGCTGGTGGCGGTACCAGTTCTTTAGCAATGCTATCACAGCTGTAATAGCTACAACATAGCTTATGTTTACCCCATTTTTTATGAAGCGGTAAAATGTCAGGTCGTCCTGGGAGCAGGTGATAGGGCAAAAAAGCGGGTGTATCAGGAAAGGCATCAGCACAAACTGCATCATAGCTGCAATAGCCCCCATCAGCAGCAGCAGGTAAACGAAGAACTCAAGGTAGCGTTTATCCAACAGGTAGCGCGGCATCAGGTAATACATGTTAAAGTATACTAACAGCATTTTAAAGGGCAACTCCACGAACTCAATCATAAAAGCGTTGTAGTAGTCGTCGATGTAGCTGCCATACAGCAACCCAAAAAACACTACAAATGCAGCCCAAAACGCAGCATGCAGCAGCAGGCGGTTCTGTGTAACGCTGCGCACTTCTGGTATGCTCCAGGTTGTTGGCCCGAAAGCCCTTGCCGTACTCAACTTTATCTCCATTTTACAAAGTTATACTTTATAATGCTGTGCGCTAGTGGGCTGCACCTTGTTTTAGACGGTTTGCTAAGTATAAAGGCCAGGTAACAGCATTTGCAGGACTAACAGTTTCTGGAGCTAAATGATTTTTTAAACCACCTGCTACAGTACATTCCCGGCAAATTGGCTGTTTTATACTTGACCCTGATTAGTTCTAAAGCATTAACAATACCTACAGCTATACGTTGCTCCTGCTTTTACCCGCGCAATACACGCTTGTACCGCGGCTAAACACGATGATTTGTTGCTGCTTTCTCTAAAAAAGAGGCTAATCAGCCAAAGTAGCATGATCTAAAGCTATACTTTATATAATGGGAAGCATGGTTTTGCCAGCGTATGAGCAAGCACAATGTCTTTTTATGGCAAAACGTTCCTAAAAAAGGCAAAGCGTGCTATCTAATCTATAGAAATAACTATATTGTATAGAATAGTTTTAACGGGTAAGTCCGCTTGAATAAGCTTTACCTCATTGAAGCAATGTATAAAAGGAGCCAAAAGTACTCCGTACATAATGCAGATAAACTCACGATGACGTTTACACAGTAGTTGGCTTTAATGTAAATTATGGAAAAAGAGAATCTGTTTCGGGGTTACTTAAGGCTTTCAAAATTTAGCTATTTCAAAGAGTCCAACACATGGAATTTTAACTTTGAAGAGAAGATAAGTCTTCAGTCAGAGTGCCTTTGGAGATTCTTGCATGGAGGTAAAATCAGGTATACTTCCAATGACCATGGACAAAAGTACGGGCATGAAAAGCCTTATGACTTAGAGACCGAAATTCAGAAGCTTCTACACAATACTGCACTACACAGGATAGATAGAAACTTGCTAACAGGAGATTTGTATCTTGAGTTTGAACAGGAATACAAGTTCGAGTTATTAACTGACTCAAGCGGATTTGAAAGCTGGTCACTTGAAATAGGTAAAAGACAAATTATTGGGTTGGGTCAAGGAGATGTAGCGAAGTTTGAGTAAAGAACCACTTAAGCCAACCAAGTATAGCAGTCATGCTGCGGCTGACGCCTTGCCATCTGCTATACCAGCCCGTTGGATGTAAGTAAAACCATAAATGAAACCTATCCTTTACATATTATTCTTGCTTGTGATTCCATCAACAGTAAATGGACAGGTCTTCAATGAGCAAATAGCCTTTGACTATTTTAAGGAAGTGATTTCAGATTCAGTTTATGGCAGTAAGACTGTGTTCAGAGTAGAACCTCAGATAGTTGAATACAACCCAATTTACCGACCAAACTGCCACCAGAATAATGTCTTTAGACAAGATTGGAAGGACTTGTCTTCTATGGATTCTATAGGTACTAGGACCATTGTAAGTATAAATAAAAACTATAGACCGCTTCATCCCTCTGTTAATAACAACAAGTTTCCTAAACCTAATTTTAAGACAAAACCAGGCATATGGAAGCAATCGACAAAAGTGCATGTGTCAGAAGCAGTAATCTTGAAAGAAGGTACCTATATTGTTACTATCATGGTTCATGTACCACACGGACTTGACAATTACTATATTGAAGTAAGTAAAGGTGGTGAAGTAACTAAGTGGTGTAAAGGCGGATTTGTATATTGAATAAAAGAAAAAATACTTGTATCCAACAAGGTTTATACACTATGCTTCGGCTGATTGCCTCGCACAAGGTATACACAAGTACGTTAGGGTGCAAAACCAGAATAAAATTTCTCTGTTACATCAACTCCTTTGCCGGGTCCCAAAACAGCTTCTCAAAATCCACAACCTGGTTATTCTCTACTTTTACGCCGTCCTGCTCCAGGCGCTCTTGCATGGCATTGGGTGCATCAAAGTGTTGGCTGCCGGTTAGTAAACCCACTCTGTTTACAACCCTATGGGCTGGTATTTTAGTAAGCGGATGCGAGGCAATTAAAGCCCAGCCCACCATCCGTGCCGAGCCTTTTGCCCCCAGGTAGCTGGCGATGGCACCATAAGAGGTAACCCTGCCTTTAGGTATTAGCTTTACCACTTCATACACATCCTGAAAAAAATTTTCTTTCTTCTTATTTTCGCTCATAAGGCACAATTTATACTTGCTTGCTGTTTAAACACAGAAATTAACCGTTCGTCGTGTAAGGCACCTTGTTGGTCTATTACGGCTGCAGTTGCTTTTCTTTAAAATTGCTTATGCGTAATTTTAAACGTTTTACCTTTTGCATAGTCTAAATCAAGATGCATTTTTAAACCCTCTGACGGAGGGTCATAAATATAACGCTTTACCTATAAACCCCGGACTAAATTTAAATGAGTAAACCTGTAAAATCCATCCTTATACTGGTAGCTGTTGTAGTTGTAGGCTACCTGCTTTATTCTAAAATATTTGCAGGCGACGAGCAAGCCTCTGCTGCTGCGGGTGGTAAAGGCGGCCCTATGGCCCAAAAAGTAGCTGTAGATGTATACGTTGTTTCACCAGCCGCTTTCCAGAATAAAATAACAACTACCGGTACCGTATTGCCTAACGAAGATGTAGAGCTAAGAAGCGAAATTGCAGGCCGCATAACAGGTATAAATTTTAAAGAAGGCACACATGTACGCAAGGGGCAATTGCTGCTCACCGTAAACGATGCCGAAATGCGCGCGCAGCTGCAAAAGCTGGAATCTAACCAGAAACTGTACCGCGAAATGGAAGAGCGCCAGCGTACCCTCCTGGAGAAAGAGTATATCAGCGCACAGGAGTACGACCAGGTAAGCAACCAGCTGGCAACCGCAACCGCCGACATACAAGCCCTAAAAGCAACGCTGGCAAAAGCGTATATAAGAGCCCCTTTTGATGGCGTGGTTGGTTTGCGCCAGGTAAGCGAAGGCAGCTATGTGTCTGCTACTACCCCAATTGCCCGCATTGTGGATATCAGCCCCGTTAAAATAGATTTTGCCATACCAGGCCGCTACAGCCAGCAGGTTAAAACAGGCGACAAAATTACTTTTACCGTTGAGGGAAGGCCCGAAGTATACAACGCATCTATTTATGCTGTACAGCCAGGCATAGACCCAACTACACGCACCCTACAAGTACGGGCGCTGTTCGACAACAAAAGCGAAGAGGTAAAACCGGGTTCGTTTGTAAATGTGGCACTATCGCTTAAAGATTCAGACGATGCCATACTTATCCCGACAGAAGCAATCATACCAGAGGCAACCGGGCATAAAATCTTCCTGTCTAAAAATGGCAAAGCTGTTGCCCAGATGGTAAAAATTGGCCAAAGGTCAGAAACGCTGATCCAGATTGTGGAGGGCGTAGCTCCCGGCGACACCATTATCCGCTCTGGCATACTGCAGGTGCGCGATGGTTCTAACCTGAACATCAGAAAGGTGCAGTCAGCTGAGTCTGCTTTACAGGCTCCTGCACAAGAACCTGTTGATGCTGAATAAATTGCACAGCTAAAGCACCGGTGTTTTTCGTAGAACCGTTGATGGCATTACTCCAACCACAGCTGCTGCTGAAGCATGCCCGGGGCAGGAGAAAAGCCTGAGCAAGTATAAAAACAAACTTAGATACGCTTAAACTAAAGGTAAAAAGCGGCACAGAAAACATAAAGTGGCTTTGGTTGCTTTATAGTATGCGGCCTTTCACCTCTGAATACTACCAAAGATCTATATGGCAAGTTTATCAAACATAAGTATAAAACGCCCCGTGCTGGCCATCGTGATGAGCATCGCGATCATGGTATTCGGGTTTATAGGTATAACTTACCTGGGGGTGCGCGAGTACCCCAGCGTTGACCCTCCTATCGTAAACGTAAGAACCTCTTACACCGGCGCCAACGCCGAAACGATAGAGTCGGAGATAACGGAGCCGCTGGAGGAGTCTATTAACGGTATTGCCGGCATCAGAACGCTTACCTCCACCAGCAGCGAGGGCAGCAGCAACATTACCGTAGAGTTTAACCTAGACGTGGACCTGGAAACTGCCGCTAACGACGTGCGCGACCGCGTGGCCAGGGCACAGCGCAGGCTACCGGAAGATGCCGAGCCTCCGACTGTAGCGAAAGCCGACGCTGATGCCAACCCTATCCTGTTTCTGGGTATCCGTAGCGAAAACCGTTCGTTGCTGGAGCTCTCAGATATAGGTATGAACGTGTTTAAAGAGCAGTTGCAAACCATTCCGGGTGTGAGTGAGATTATGATCTGGGGTGATAAACGCTATTCTATGCGTCTTTGGATGGACCCTGATAGACTTGCCGCCTTACGCGTAACACCCCTCGAAGTACAAAATGCCCTGTCTCGCCAGAACGTAGAACTGCCATCAGGAAGTATAGAAGGCGCTACCACAGAGCTTTCAGTTAGAACAATGGGCCGTATCTCTACCGCCGAAGAGTTTAATAACCTGATCGTGCGCCAGGATGCAGACCGCCTGATTCGCTTCCGCGATATCGGTTACGCCCAACTTGCCCCTGAAAACGAGAAAACGGTGCTGCGCTACAACGGCATCCCGATGATTGGCGTGGTGCTGGTGCCGCAGCCTGGTTCTAACCAGATCGAGATTGCCGATGAGTTTTACCGGCGCCTCGAGCATATCAAAAAAGACATTCCCGAAGACCTGCAGCTAACTATTGGCTTTGATAATTCGCAATACATCAGAGCTTCTATTTCTGAGGTGCAGGAAACTATTTTCGTAGCCTTTGGCCTGGTGGTGGTAATCATCTTCCTGTTCCTGCGCGACTGGCGCTCTACCTTGATACCGGTTGTAGCCATTCCTGTCTCGCTTATTGGGGCCTTCTTCATTATGTACGTCATGGATTTCTCTATCAACGTGCTTACGCTGCTGGGTATCGTGCTGGCCATTGGCCTGGTGGTGGATGATGCCATTGTAATGCTGGAGAACATCTATACCCGCATAGAACGCGGTGAGAAACCGATTGACGCAGCTAAGAAAGGATCAAAAGAAATATACTTTGCCATTATTTCCACTACGGTTGCGCTGGCAGCGGTGTTTATGCCGGTTGCCTTCCTCGAAGATACCACAGGTCGCCTTTTCCGTGAATTTGGTATTGTAGTGGCTGGTTCTGTAATCATTTCATCTTTCGTATCCCTGACGCTTACTCCAATGATGTCGTCGCGGATTCTGAAGCACAGAGAAAGGCCAAACTGGTTTTACCGCAAAACAGAGCCATTCTTTACGGCACTTACCGATGGTTACCGCAGCAGCCTGGAAAGCTTTATGCGTGTGCGCTGGATGGCCTTTATACTTATCATAGCCGCAGCAGGAGCTATCTGGTGGCAGATGACTTCACTACAGTCTGAGTTAACCCCGGATGAAGACCGCAGCGGATTAAGAATAAACGCTACCGGCCCAGAAGGCGCTTCCTTTGAGTTTATGGACCAGTACATGAACGAGCTTACTGCCCTGGTTAACGACTCTGTTGAGGGAATATCAAGTATAACCTCAATGACGCGGAACTCTAATTCAGGCTTTATTCGCTTGCGATTGGTTGAGCCGGATGAGCGTAGCCAGAAACAACAGGAAATTGTAGAAAAACTACCTGGCCTTATCAGTCAAATACCAGGTGCCAGAGCGTTTGCCTCAGGCGATAAAGGCTTGGGTGGCGGACGTGGTGCCGGTCAGCCGGTTCAGTTCGTGGTGCAGTCGCAAAACATGGAGAAGCTCCGCGAGATAATACCGCCGTTCCTCGAAAAAGCGCAGCAGGACCCTACTTTTAACTTCGTGGACGTTAACCTGAAGTTTAACAAGCCGGAACTGCGTGTTGAGATTGACCGTGAAAAAGCGCAAAGCCTCGGCGTTACAGTACGCGATATAGCCCAAACCATACAACTTGGCCTAAGTGGTTCGCGCTTCGGATACTTTGTAAAAGGAGGAAAGCAATACCAGATCTTAGGTCAGGTAGCCCGCGAGAACCGTAGTGAACCACTAGACCTTCGCAGCCTTTACGTGAAAAGCTCAACAGGCGAACTGATTCAACTGGATAACCTAATAGAGCTTAAAGAGGAAAGCGCGTCACCGCAGGTATACCGCTTTAACCGTTTTGCTGCAGCCACCTTCAGCGCTACCCTTACAAAAGGTAAAACTATAGGAGATGGTATCGAAGCGATGGATGCTATCGCAGATGAGGTACTGGACGAGACTTTTCAGACAACGCTAACCGGGCAGTCAAGAGACTTCTCTGAGAGCTCAGGCAGTTTACTTTTTGCCTTTTTGCTGGCACTCGGCCTTATATACCTGGCACTTTCGGCACAGTTCGAAAGTTTCCGAGATCCGGTCATCATCATGTTTACAGTACCGCTTGCACTTTCAGGAGCATTACTCAGCCTTTGGTACTTCGACCAGACATTGAACATCTTCAGCCAGATTGGTATGATTATGCTTGTTGGTCTGGTAACGAAAAATGGTATCCTACTGGTAGAGTTTGCCAACCAGCGTAAAGAGGAAGGCCTTTCCAAAATGGAGGCAGCGACCGATGCAGCTGTATCGCGCTTCCGCCCTATCCTGATGACATCGCTCTCTACTATTTTAGGCACATTGCCAATTGCCCTGGCTTTGGGTACTGGTGCTGAGAGCCGTGTGCCAATGGGTATTGCGGTAGTAGGCGGCCTTATACTTGCAACCGGACTTACACTTTATGTAATCCCTGCTGTTTACTCATACTTCTCCTCCGCAGAAGCCAACATCATAAGCGATTCAGATGAAGAAGAGCAGGAGACAAAGCAAAAGAAGAAGATGCCGGAGTATGTGTAAGCATAGCCACTTAATTTGATTATTTAGCCAAAGGATTTTAACGCGATAGAATAAGTATAAATGTTTTCATACAGAGCCGCGGCGCTTCTCCTTATCGGATTAGCACTACTGATGCCGGATAGAGCCTTTAGCCAGGAACAGCTTTCGCTGGAGCAAGCCATCCGTTTAGGATTACAACATAACTACGATATACAGATTGCCACAAAGCAGGAAGCCATCAACGAAAACAACGTTACATTGGGCAACGCTGGTTTTCTACCGTCAGTAGATGGCAGGGCAACCCGAACCTTCAGCGAGAACAATTCGAGGCAGGAGTTCCAATCAGGGCCAGACCGAATACGTGACGGAGCCAGTTCGAACAATATGGGCTACGGCGTTAACCTGAATTGGGTGATATTTGATGGATTGGGCATGTTTATTAACCTGGAGCGCCTGAAAACGCTGGAAAAATCAGGTGAGCTTTTGACAAAGCAAACAGTAGAAACTACCCTCGCCGATATTACGGCCAGCTACTTTGAAGTGGCTCGCCAATCTTTCAAGATACAGGCGCTGCAGGATGCCATTGCCATTTCGGAGGCCCGCGTAGAAATTGCGCAGGCACAGTATGAGGTTGGCGTGAGTGCGAAAGTGGAAATACTACGGGCACAAGTGGATTATAACGCCGACAGGTCTGAATTGCTACTGCAGCAGGAAGTACTGCAAAACGCCAAAATCAACCTGAACCAGCTGTTAGGCCGAAACCCCGACATAAACTTTGTAGTTACCGATAGCATTGTTGTAGACCCAACCCTAAACTATGGAACAGCAGCAAACGACCTGTATGCTGCCAACCCTTTGTTACAGCGCCTGCAGCTTGACCGGCAGCTAGCAAGCCTCGATATGAAGGCTATTCGTGCCAGCCGTTTTCCTGTGATTGGTGTAACAAGCGCTTACAATTTTAGCCGCTCCGAAGCAGAGCCTTTAAATGAATTCCAGGCAAGGTTTAATCAGAACAGAGGCTATAATTATGGTTTAACGCTAAGTGTGCCAATCTTTAACGGGTTTAACATTAACCGGCAGGCTCAGAACGCCCGCATTAACCTGGAGTCTGTAAACCTGGAGTATCAGCGTGAAGAAAACCGTTTGCAGGCAGATGTAGCCCGTGCTTACAGCCAATACTCTAACAGGCTTCAGCTGCTGGAACTGGAAGAGGTAAACGTAAAACTTGCCCAGGAAAATGCCCAGATCGCGTTGGAAAGGTATAAACTAGGCTTGCTGACTGCCATTGAACTAAGAGAGGCACAACGTAACGAACTGGTTGCCTCTAACCGCTTAATCGATATAAAATACCAGGCTAAAACAGCTGAGGTAGAACTTAAACGCCTCTCCGGCACCCTTCTTCAGCCTGGCTTGCAATAAAGTTTTTTGTATATTCAGGTGTAAAAGCATAAAAGTATAGCCAAGGCTATACTTTTATGCTTTCAGGTAGTGTATCTTCCGGCATCTAAACAGCAACAATGGAGTCAGAGCTTTTCCAGAAACTAGCCACCTCGCTCGGCTTAGGTTTACTTGTAGGCTTACAGCGGCAGCACGAAAAATCAGAGCTTGCAGGTATACGTACGTTTCCGCTTATTACCCTTTTTGGCTCTTTAACAGCGTTACTTGCCCTGGAGTTTGGCGGTTGGATAATTGCCGCAGGAGTGCTAAGCCTGGCAGCACTTGTAGCAGTCGCTAATTTCCTGAAAAGCAAAAGCCTTGATTTTGATGCCGGATTAACCACAGAGGCCGCAGCGCTGCTCATGTTTGCCGTAGGTGCTTACCTGATGTTGGGCAGCGGAACTGTTGCCATTGCCATAGGCGCTACTACTGCTGTACTGCTTCACCTCAAAGAAACCCTGCACCGCATTGTGGAGCGCATTGGCGAAAAGGATTTGAAAGCGATTATGCAGTTCGTTGTTCTCCTGCTCATTATACTTCCGGTATTGCCAAACGAAACCTACGGCCCTTACGAAGTACTGAACCCGCACAACATCTGGCTGATGGTAGTGCTGATTGTAGGTATTAGTTTGCTGGGCTACTTTGCCTATAAGATTTTTGGGGGTAAGGCAGGCACCATATTGGGTGGCGTTTTAGGGGGGTTAATATCAAGCACGGCCACTACCGTAAGCTACGCGCGCCGCTCCAAAGGCAGCGACACAAGCACTAGCCTGGCTTCTATTGTTATTTTTATCGCTACCATTGTTTCGGTTGCACGCATTATAACAGAAGTTGCCGTTGTGGCACCTAATACAATACCTGTTGTTTTGCCACCACTTGCAGCACTCCTGGTGCTTATGCTGTTGGTAGGCGTGGTTACCTACTTGTTTACTAACAAAGAGCACGATAAAATGCCGGAGCAAGGAAACCCGGCACAATTTAAAACTGCACTTGTATTCGGGGCTGTGTATGCAATTGTTATACTTGCCACAGCCTTCGCTAAAGACCAATTAGGTAATAAGGGCCTGTTTATCGTAGCCATCATATCTGGCCTGACAGACGTTGACGCCATAACCTTATCAACTTCGCGCTTGATGAACATAGGAAACCTGGAAGAACAAACCGGCTGGAAAGTTATACTTGTGGCAGCGCTATCTAACCTTACCTTCAAAGGTGCCTTGGTTGGCTTTTTAGGTAACCGACAGGTGTTTGCAAGAGTGGCGGTATTATTTGGTATTGTGCTGGTTGGTGGGCTGCTGGTGCTGTGGTTATGGCCTTCTGATTTCTCTATGACTACTCTGTTCCCTTCTGCTAACTAAAGCTTGCCGGTTACTTTATACTTCAGCATTAGTTATAAATTTTCATGAAACTTCAGAGGATGTGTAGCCTTAGTTCCTTTCGGTTTATAGTTTGAGTTTATACTACAGCCACCATGCGTTCGTTGATCCTCGTATAGGCTTGCAGCACCACACTCCTATTGGTGTTGTTATTGTGTATACAAACGGGAAAGTATCATGCTTCCCTTAAACTCCCTGCCACCGTTTTCTCATCCTATTCTTTTCAGATCCTGTAGTAGATCCGGTAGGATGCCTGCTAAAGCTGTTGTTGTAAAAGTAGCACTAGAGAGCAGGCGTTTCGCTTTGTAACCATGTCAAGGCCTCCTCCTTTTGCCTGAAATTGCGCAGCAAGTATGGGAGTGCTAATGTTTGTTGGATGTGCTGCAGGTTTTCACTAGCTCTAACCTTCACAGTAGCATCAAGCGACTCCACCCGCGCCAATTTCTGCAAGCGTGTTTGTGCCAAAGCGCTTGCTAAGTACATAGAAACAGCTCTGCTCTCTTCCGGTGTAACAGATACCACTGTCCTACTTGAATCGAGAAGCACCTTCTTTACGTCATAGTTCCTGACTTTCTCCGCCAGTATATCGACGCTGCGCTTTAACTCTGGTAGCAGATAACCATGCAAGTCGGGATAGACAATGACCAGAATGTCGTTTGCAGGGTCGTAGTCCAGCCTGAGGATACTGTTTTCAAAGATAATCATGACCGTAAAGTATTTTAGGTAAATATACGGAATGCCTTGTGCTTGGTCTTACGAATATTCATAACATATGCCTATACATACTTACTAGTGTAGCTGCATTATCATCCTGACGTTCATTTAGGAGGGCGTGAGGCAGCCAACAGAATTGGCACCTACCAGCTTAACTATAGTCCGCTAATAAACATGTATTCTACTAGATTCATTCTCCTCCTATATAAAGGAGCATACCTTGCCTGATTTTATACTTTATTGAGGAGTATCTTGTAAACTGGCCCATAACATGGCATTCTATATGGCATGGGAATGGATGGTTAAGGCAACACCGGTTTTGGGTGATCAGAATCATGTAAAACCCTCCTGCCGGCAAGGCATCATTTTAAATATTTTTAATATCAGGAAGTTGACGCCATGTAATAGCACTTTTATAACCGAAGTTCTCCAGAAGCGATAGCGTATTAGAAAAGGATTTCTGGAAAGCGCACTAAGAAACGGACGTATAATCAGGCAAGACTATGGGTATAATACAAGATATCAAGCTGCAGCAACAGAGAATCTGATAAAGCCATTTTTGGCAGGCTGGTTGTACAGATTATAGTATGTGGGGTCTTGAAAGAAAGTACTTCAAATTAAATTTGAAACTGTGATAGCCACTCCAGCGCACTTTCCCTGTCTGTAAACATGCGGCTGGGGTTCTTAGGTTTGTTAACCATTATATAAAAGTTAGCAGCCATTTTAAGCATGGGCGAACTGATCAGAATAGCACTAGCGGTAACTAAATCATTCCCTTCATTGGCCAGGTAGTCCCTTGCTTCCTTAGTCGATTGTTTAATTCTAGTAATATCAAACAGAATAGGGTATGCTTTATAAGCGCTGAATTCCAAGCGATCCTTCACGCAAATTTTGGCAATGCCGAGGTCTACTAGTTCTATGTCTTTATAGATACAGTACAAAATCCCATTTTCAACAAACAAGTCTAAGTAGGTGGTTGATACAGAATTAGGATTTTTTTTGGAATTCATCCGTTAACTTTGAAATAAATAACGTGATTTATTTGTTGCTACTCTTTAGTTATGCAATTATAGGTAAAAACGTGGCAAAGATAAGACACAATAATATTATTGATACGGTAGACTCCGTGCTTTCCGTTTCTAAAAAGAAGGGAATTATTCACCTGCATGCTGAAGATCAGGAGCTAAGCGGACAGCACCTGACCTTAAACGGCAAAAAAGTTTTGCATTTTGGCACCTGTGGTTATTTGGCGCTGGAACATCACCCTGCTATCAAACGTGGTGCGATTGATGCCATTGAGCGTTTCGGCACCCAATTCCCCATGTCCCGCACTTACGTGTCTAACCCCCTGTACAACGAACTGGAGGACCTGATCAAACAACTGTATGGTGTGCCGGCTGTCATCTCTAAAAACTGTACGCTTGCCCACCTTACGACTATCCCCAGTATTATACGGCAGTCTGACCTGGTGATACTCGATCATCAGGTACATGCTAGTGTACAGGAGGCTGTAAAGAAGCTGTTGAGCCAGGGCGTTACCGTAGAAATGATTCGCCACAACAACTTGGAGATGCTCGAAGACCGCATTAAAAAGCAGCGTAGTAAATATGAGCGTATTTGGTATATGGCCGATAGCGTTTACTCTATGTATGGCGATTTTGCCCCGCTGAAAGAGATGATTGCGCTAGCAGAAAAGTATGAGCAGCTCCATTTATACGTAGACGATGCACACGGAGCAAGCTGGGCTGGAAAAAACGGCACCGGTTATGCAATGAGCCAAATGCCGGAAGGCCTGTATCACAAAATGATCCTGACAGCTAACCTGGGCAAGGCATTCGGAGCTTGCGGGGGGCTGTCGCTGTTTCCAAACGAGGAATGGTACCATAAAGTAAACAACTTTGGCGGGCCCCTTACTTTTTCTGTACAGATAGAGCCCGCTACGTTAGGGGCGGCCATTGCTTCCGCTAAAATCCATCTAAGTGATGAGATTTACGGCTATCAGGAAGAACTGCAGAAAAGAATTGCTTACTTTAACACACGCCTCCAGCAAACAGCTTTACCTCTGGTCCATGCATGCGAAAGTCCGATCTTCTACATTGGAACGGGCACCATGGATATGGGAAACCATTTGGTGCAGGCTTTGCTCCATGATGGTATCTATGTGAACTTGGCCACTTTTCCGGCGGTGCCTGCTAAAAACATCGGCGTGAGGATTACCATCTCCCTGAGCAATTCATTTGAGGATATTGATGTGCTGGTAAACAAGCTAGAGCAGCATTTTGAGGAGGCATTAAAAGCTTCCAATCAGACACACGAGAACATCCGCAAGGCATTTAAAATGCAGCCGCTGCCCTCATTGCCTGCCACCCCGCAAACTGCTCTTCAAAATGAGATCACAGTAAAACAATTTACAACTGTGAGCCACATAAATGCCGCTGTTTGGAACAAGTACTTAGGCCACAGGGGCATGTTTGACTGGGATGGAATGCGATTCCTGGAGGAGTCCTTTAAAGACAACCCGGGAAAGGAAAATAATTGGGCCTTTCGGTATTATACTATTACCGACTCGCAAGGCGTTATCATCCTTATGACCTTTGCCATGGTTGGGTTGATGAAAGAAGACATGTTTTCGCAGGCTTCTATTTCCAAAGCCATAGAAAAAGAACGCGAAACGAACCCCTACTACCTTACTACAACAGGCATCGTTATGGGCAGCTTGTTTACAGAAGGCAATCATTTATACCTCGATAGGAAAAGCCCGTACTGGAAAGAAGCGCTCAAAGCATTGATGCAGGAGTTGTATAAAGAGCAGGAAAAAGAAAATGCCAGCAGTATTCTGCTTAGAGACCTGGAGGCTCATGATCCAGAGATGCATGAGTTCATGGTTGAGCAGGACTTCGTAAAAATGGATCTCCCGGAATCATGTACTGTGGAGAACCTCCATTGGGCTACCGAAGAAGAATTCAGGAAAACGCTTTCCAAGAAGGGAAGAGAAAACTTTGTGCAGAAGATAAAGCGTTATGAAACTTACTATAATGTGGCAGTAAAAAGCAGCCTGTCTACGGAGGAATTACAGCACGCCATCTCCCTATTTAAAAATGTAAAGGGCAACAATCATGCAATCAACAATTTTCTATTCCCAGAAAAGCTGTTCCAATTGCTCAACGAAAACGCGGCATGGGAGTTTATTGAGCTATACATCAAAGAAGAATACACGATAAATAAAAAACCCGTAGCAGTTGCCTTTTGTCACAAGAATGCGAGCGGCGTGTATAGCTTCATGCTGGTAGGTATGGATTACGATTATCTGCTGGAGTACAACATCTACAGACAAACGCTTTACCAGGTAATAAAACGGGCCAACGCGCTGGGCTGCAGCAAAATCAACATGGGTATTTCGGCTACCATGGAAAAGAAAAAGGTAGGTGCCACACCCTATCCAAAAGTAGGTTACTACCAGGCAAAGGATAATTTTGCCATGGAGATGATGGGAGCTACTTTTGCAATAGAAAGAGAATAGCCGCATCTATCCTTAAAAGTATAAAAAATAGTACGTGAAAGTTCTAAAAGACAGACTTGAAGAAGTAATCACCCTGATTGCAGAGGTGGCAAACGGTAATTTCGATTATAAACTTAATGTATCAGAAACTGGTGACGAGTTAGATGCCGTTATTGCAGGCGTTAGCATGCTTGGGCAGGAGCTTAAAAATTCTACTGTATCAAGAGACTTCATGCAGAGTATTTACCAAGGTGTAGTCGACATGCTGTTGGTGCTGAATACCGACCGTACTATCCGGACGGTGAATGCGGCTTTTGAAGAAGCAACAGGCTTTAAAGAAGCAAACTTGTTGGGTAGGCATATTTCTGAACTGTTTGAAGCAAAAAACAAGGAGAGCCTTGAGATCGGACTAGCTGACCTGGAGGAGAAGGGTAAAACACTTAACGCGGAGTTATTGCTGCGTACAACCCACTCTAACACGATATCTACATCCTGCTCCATATCTTATCTCCGAAACAGCAAACAGGAGAAAGACGGCATTTTAATCATCTCGAAGGATATAACAGAGCTTAAGCGCAAGGAGTTGGAACTGCAAGAGGCAAAAGAAAAAGCAGAAGCTGCAAATGAGGCCAAAAGCGAGTTCCTCTCCAGCATGAGCCACGAGATCCGAACACCTCTGAATGGCATAATGGGGTTCACCAATTTGCTGGTTGATACGCCATTAAATGAAGTGCAGAAACAGTATGTCAACCTCATTAAAACCTCTGGTTCTGCCCTTACTAAATTACTGAACGACATTCTTGACCTGCACCGGATAGAGCAGGACAAGATCTCAATTGAGGCAATACCATTCAATCTTCGTGAAACAATCGCATCACACCTGGAGCCATACAAGCACGTGGCCAAAAGTAAAAATCTCACATTTTCCTATACGTTTGACGCAGACATTCCACAGGTACTAATAGGTGACCCAATGCGCCTGAACCAAGTTCTTGTAAACTTGATCAGTAACTCCATTAAATTCACCGAGGCAGGAGGTATAAAAGTTCATTGTTCCCTTCTCTCTGCTTATGAGTTAGGCACGCCCGTGGAATTGAGGTTCTCAGTAAGCGATACAGGTATTGGTATTCCACCGGAAAAGCAGGAACTCATTTTTGACTCCTTTACCCAATCCGATCAATCCATGTCGCGCAGATACGGTGGGTTTGGTTTAGGATTGGCCATATGCAAAAAGCTGGTTAATCTGATGAACGGTAAGATGGGAATTATCAGTCCTCCTGCAGGCGAGGCAAGTGGCGCTACTTTTTGGTTTAATGTAACGCTTAAAAACTTAAGCGAGGAAACACTTTTGCCAGAGGATGACGCTGCCGATATAACCTTTAAGCTACAGCAGCCTACGCACATTTTGGTGGTAGATGATAACCCAATCAATATTTTACTGATTCAGGATGTGCTGGAAAATTATGGGGCGACTGTTACTACGGCAGAGAATGGACTGGATGCAGTAAAATTGGCATTAGAACATGCTTTCAACCTCATTCTGATGGATGTACAAATGCCCGGCATGGATGGTTTGGAGGCTGCGAGCCGACTCAGAAAAGCAAACATCACAAGCCCTATCATTGCCTTTTCAGCCAATGCTTTTAGCGAGGATATTGCCAAAAGCAAGCAAGCAGGCATGAATGATCATCTGTGCAAACCCTTTACGGATAAAGACATAGTCACATTGCTGAAGAAATGGGTTTAACTGAACGGCACTCTATTTAAATGCATGCAGGATGTTAATGGACCAACCTGTTACTGCCCTTAGAAAACCGTTCAGTTAAGTATCCATTTGGATGGGTTTTCGTTAGCTCCCTATCGGTGGCATCTGCATGCCGGAGATGAGGTTGGGATCGTGGCGGAAGTCAAAGCAGGATCCTTCGTCAATTTTCCCAATAAGTCTGTCCTTCGGTGAGCGCGGCGCTCCCCGCTCCCGGCCCTCGCCTTCTGCAGGGCTGGGCCGGCACCATCATCCCTATCGCATCAGGTAGACCTCCGTCCTGCGGTGGGCCCTGCCTTTTTCTGCCCTCACCTCGCTCTCCAGCGT
>NZ_CANLMZ010000009.1 GCF_947492645.1 uncultured Pontibacter sp.
AGGAGCTCTCTTTCAGGTAAGGTGAAGATAAGAAAAATTCTACTATTTTCCTTGACTTTCAAAACAGTACCTTTATCCACAGGGATTTGATGGGTTTAGAATCTTTCTTACAAAAATATTTCTAATGATGTCAATAGACAGCTTCCCCTGTTTTGGCTATTTAATTCTTTCTTTTACATAAACGAGTTAAAATTCTAGTCTATGTCTTTTGTTATGGGTTAAAACCTTATTTTTACCTGCCGGATTTTCTTCACAGGGCTAACTTTTAAGCGCAACAGCATTGGCATGAAACAGCTTTACCTCGGATCCCTTTTTGGCAGCTCTTTGCTGTTCTTTTTTTTTGTGTTTAGTATCACTCCCCTAAATGCCCAGACGGTACAGTGGGCGCGCTCGCTGAAAGGAAACTACACCGGTAATTTTGGCCTGTCAGCTGTTGACGGGCAGGGGAACATCTTTCTGCACGGAGAGTACACAGGCACCGTGTATCACGGCACCACCGCATTGCCAGGAGCTTATCCTGCAACTTACGACAGAGTATTGATCAAGCACAGTCCAGACGGAGCACCCCTATGGTACAAAAAGAACAAGGGTATGAAAAACGGTATTGCCACCGTAGGTGTTACCGACAGGGATGGAAATTACTATGAACTGTCCGGCTACACGAATGGCGTCTTTGATAACTCCATCATACAGCCTTCCGGCACGACTGCGTATTTTACCAAGTTTACGCCTGTAGGGCAGCGCCAATGGATAAAATTTTTAAATGGTGGCTTTCTTTATCCAGGCAGGCTCTTTCAGAATCCGTCCGGGCAGCTTGTCTTTACCATGAATGTGGAAGGGAGCTTCTGGTATGAAAACGAACTAGTGTCGTCAGAGAACGGTGCCGCCTTCATGATGCAGATGAATCCTGAAAATGGAAGCATAGCCTCCAAGCTCCCTGCTGAGCCTTACACGCCTTTCCGGATGGATCAGGAGGGGAATTTTTATGAGACAGGCATGCACCAAGCTCCGCTGGTACGCAAGCTGGATCCACAGCGCCGACTGCTTTGGCAGAAGAACATAAACAGCAATACAAACAACACCTACATAAGTAATATGGAAGTGGACGTGGAGGGCAATACCTACCTGACAGGAACCTACTGTGGCCGTCTCTCCATAGACCAGTTGGAGGTATCAGCAGAATGCAACCCCCAGCAATCCGGCATGAACGCGTTTATTGCAAAACTAGATATTGAAGGAAATGCCGAATGGCTGAAAGACTTGGGGCAGTATTTTAACGGCGGTATATTCAGATTGCTCCCGCACCCGGAAGGTGGGCTTTATCTGGCAGGTATAAACAGTGGCAATTCCTCGCTTTGGGGAACACCTCTACCTGAGGGGCTCTTTATCTCACGCTTAAGCCTAGAGGGAGGCATACTTTGGTTACGAAGCTTCGCGGCGGACACCCGGCTGTCTCATCTCTCCCTTAGACCTTACCCCAGCGGCTTACTTTTCGCTAGTACACTATTGAGTACATCAACAGGAGCTGCATTGGATTTAGATGGACATAAAGTCGCAAAGGAGCCTGGCAGTCACACCTTTTTCTATGCTTATGTGAAAGAGGAGAAGGCCTGTGCCCCGATCCCACAGGTGAAGCTTCCGGCCCCTTACTGCCCCGGTGCGCCAGGCGAACCTGTGGAGGCAGTTGGAGAAAACATTCGCTGGTATGCCGATGCCACAGGCATAGCTCTCCTGGCAGAGGGGAACCAATACCAGCCTACACTTTCAACTACCACTACCTTTTATGTAACACAGTCCGTAGAGGGATGCGAAAGTCGACCAAGGGCAGTTGAGCTAAAAGTAAGGGAAAAGCCTGCCGCGCCGATGTCTTCGGCCAAGGTGCTTTGCCTAGGCGATATGCCTGTTCTTTCCGCACTGGGCCAGAACCTGCGCTGGTACAAAGATGCAGGCCTGCATACGCTTGCTGCCACCGGTAATGATTTCCGACCCGCTATTTCCGGTAGTGCCTCCTTTTATGTGACACAGACTGTTGACGGGTGTGAAAGTGCTGCTACCGAGGTAAGGGTATTGGTTAACCCGCTACCTGCTGCACCGGAAGTGAGCAGCTCCTACGTCTGTGATGGTGTATTACTGGTTCCCCTAGTTGCTGTCGGTTCTCAGATAAGCTGGTATACGGATGCCGCCTTGACAAATAAAGTAGGAGAGGGGAACCAGTACTTTCCTGCCAATGCTGTACCAGGTCACATGTTTGTGACGCAGCGTGTAAACGGGTGCGAAAGTGCAGCCGCCATAGCCGAGATTAAAGCTGGAAGTGAGAATTACTTGAAAGAGAAAGTAGCAAACATTATTACCCCGAACGGGGATGGACTAAACGATGCTTTTGCAATTCCCGCCTTAGTTGATGGTAGTTGTATTGGCAATTTCAATAGAGTTATTATTCTGAATCGCTGGGGCAAAACCGTTTATGAAAGCAAGATCGCAGACTTTGCTTGGAGGGCGCAGGGGCAGGCTACAGGAGTTTACTTTTATGTACTCTCATTCGATAGTTTCACTTTCAAAGGTAGTGTTACAGTAAGTAGATAAGACACTTAAATGCTACCTGTACAACGAAGCAGTTAGTGTTAACTCTCAATGGCTTAAGAATCATGTGTTTCCTGCCGTAAATAAGCTTCTGCAAGTGTCTTTACCTTATGCAATGCTCTATGGAACCGAAGGGGAAGAATCATCGAACCAAAAAAGCCGCTCCATTTGATGTGGAGCGGCTTTTTTTCTGTAGTAGACCAAAGGATGGAATTATTGAACCATTTGCATGAAGATTTAGCTGCTTTAGGTACTTATTTCCTTAATGATAAGAAACTATAAAATATAATAGTTTTATAATTTGAGGTCAGGCATACACCTTTCTTACTCTTGTCTAAAAGCTTCTACTTCCTTGTAAAGCGCTAAGGCTTTTGCTACCGATTTGCCGCCTGAGCCTGCTATAAGTTTCTGAAACCATTTTTTATCCAGGTTCTCCGCTGTTTGGTTTTTGTACAGCCAGTAGGCCAAGTAGGTAAAAGCCGATGTTAGTATAACCTGGAACAGGATATACTGGAGCCCGACACTGTGAGGAAACCAGGTGTCGCTTAAATAAAAAGTTGTCCAGAAGGGAAGCTGCAAGACCATCGTTCTGGCGTGGCTGATAATGGAGAGCTGGAGCTTTAAAAGTTTTTGCTGTATTTCCGTTACAGGCCCATCGTAATCAATGGTATTTACCCAGATTAAGTGCCTGACGTAATCGGTAAATCCTTTCAGGTTAATCAGGGCTATAGCAGACATGGAAACGATAAAATAGTTGGCCGCTGAGCTATAGTTGGAAATAGCGTAAAACAGCACGTAGCCCAGCACGATCAGGTAAAGTATAAACGCCACCATGCCGCCTGTTTTTAAACGTTTTAAGGGATTTAAAGCATTGTGTGCTTTTTGATGAATCGTTTCTTCCAGTAGGCGTCTGTTAATAGAAAGCGATTGCTCAATTTTATCATGCTGCGCTTTCCATAAGTTGATGAGTTCTCTATCTTCCATGATTACTTAATGCTAATGCTTCAAATTTTTGTTTTAATACCTGCTTGATTCTGCTGATTTTGGTGGCCACGTTGCTCTCGGATATACCCATGATCTGGGCAATTTCCTTTTGGGGCCTTTCTTCCAGGTAGAGCAGAATCAGGGCTCTGTCCAGCTCCTTTAGCTGGGCGATAAAGCGCTGCAGCACACCTGTATTCTTCTCTATCAGGTCCTGTTCGCTTTCATCCGTAAAAAGCATAATCTGCTCTGGCAAAGGGTTGGCGATTTCCTGCCTTCGGTTCTCTTTTCGGTAAAAAGAGATCGCCACATTAAGGGCAATCCGGTAGATCCAGGTAGTATATTTATACTGCCCATTGTAGCTGTCAAACGATTTCCATAACTGTACAATAATTTCCTGGAGAAGATCTTGCCTGTCATCCGGGTTATGGCAGTAAGCATTCGTTACCTTATAAAGAATGCCTTTGTTGGCTTCCACCACAGACAGAAACAGGTCAGCGTTAGTTGGCTGTTTCATCTGATCTCGTTTCGTTGATAGGTTTCAGTTTCAAGTACTTTTTAGATGCCTGTTGTTTTGGATGAATGGGTTGAAAGTAATAGTGGTTTCTTGTAAGTGAAATACTACAGCCTGTATTCAGGAACATAAGTGCTGTGACAAGTACAAGAAACAAGAAACGCTTGGTTGTGCCATTGAGCAAGCGTCCTATTAGAGTCCAACGCACCAGCACCAAATAAGAAATCATCCCGATGGCTATAGTGCCAAGAACTGAAACTGTTAATTTAAGCCACATATTCCAGGATACATCCAGTAGTTGAAATTGGATGATAAACAGTACAGGCAAATGAATTAAGTATATCCAGTAAGATGCATCCGCAAGATAGCGGAAAAGCGCACTATGTTGCGTAAAGTATTTTTTACTGATTAAAAGTACAGCCAGCGTCATAAAGAAGGCAATGTAAGCTTCCAGTACAGCTTCTAAAGTATGGGTTGCAGTAAGCTCGGGACCTGTTCCGTTGCTCATAACTGCTTCAATTGCAACCGTTTCGGGGAGCATAGAAAATAAGACAAAGTATAAGCTCACCCCGGCTCCGACTAAGTATGGCCAATAAGGTTGTAAGCGGTCCACAAACCCTGTGCTTTTAAACAAACCAACGCCAAGGATAAAGAACAGCCCGTAAAACCCAAACGACCACAATTGAGGTGAAAAGCTTTCCGGGGCGGGATGGGGAATAGGTTGTGAAAGCAAGGCCGGAAACAATAATAGGGGGAAAGCTGCTACAAACAGTAGCGGAGCCTTGTTTAAACTAGACTGCAGCCACTTGAACCCAACTGTTTTATAGATGACAACTGCCAGCAGGATGAAAAACACGAGCTGGTACAAAAACCAAAGGTGCATGGTAGTAATCGGGGCTGCGGGAGCATCCGGCATTTTACTAAAGGAAGTAATTAACGCCAACATGGGAGAAGGGTTTTCTACGGCCTGGATGGCCCAGCCTATAGTTGCCCCTGTTGCTACAAGAACCAATGGCAAAAAGATCAGAAAAGGGAGTAATATACGCAGCGTCCTGTTTCCAAGCATTTTTTTGGCTCCTCTTTTCTCAAGTAAAAAGCAGGTAAAGAAACCAGCGATCAAAAAGAAAACAGGCATCCGGAACAAATGGAAAAACCAGGCGACTACATCTACAAGTACGGATTGTTGTGTATCGGCGGTAAGCCACAAGTAATGCATCAGGGGGCTATAAGCAAGCGAAGCATGAAAAAGTACTCCTAGCAGCATAGCCGATGCCCTTAGGTTGTCCATGTAATAGAGCCGGGCTACTGGCAACTCTTGCTCAGTATGCAAAGTTCTGGCAAGAGGCTTTTTAGTATTTAGAGTGACGTCCATCGGGTTGGCTTGTTGATTGTGAGTTTGAAGTTTGGATTACTTCATTATTCGCATAAAGCCTAAGAATATCACACCGAGGGAAAAAATCTTTCTGAATTTTTCACAACAAGTGATCGTTGTCAAAAAGTTTTTATGTTGCTGCCGAGTTGGTTCTTGCTACACTTAAACCGCTTAGAGAAGAAGGGGAGAAGCTATGTGGTAGGCAGGGGTAAGGAGTATAAGCTTAAAGATAAGCTGGTTTCTTTGAAAGAAGATTATGTGTGATAAGGGTAAGGCTGATTTATGAATTGTGACTAGATGTGACCCGAAAGTTCGATAAGTCTCCCCTTCGGGTAAATTTATTACGCAAAAAACCCGCTCCATTTAATGTGAAGCGGGTTTTGTATTTCTGTAGACCAAAGGAGTGAATTATCGAACCATTTCCACGGGGATTTGGTAATTGTTGAAGAGTATTGTGTTCGGATCACTTGAGATAGTTAAACCTTAAGAAATTTTAATGTTTGAGTCTGATTATCCTGTTCTACTTTGATAAAATAAACACCTCGCTTAAAATTGCTAATTTTTAATTCATATGATACAAAGGTGCTGACTTTTTGTATTATACGTCCAGTTGAATCGGTAACAGTTATGTAAGCTTTCCCAATTGAAGGTAATTGAATAAATAATCTTTCTGTTGCCGGATTGGGATATACATTTGCTTGCTCATGAGCTTCATCGTAAATACCTGTCACAGGTGACGTGTTCTCACCTATCAATCTTGCGATTCTATTTCTTCCAATTCCATTGTAGCTTGTAAATTCTCCTCCCACCAACATTCTACCGTCTGATTGTAATGCAATTTCATAAATATTACCATATTCAGAGTTGAGAACGAAGGTGAGATCCTTACTCAAATCAGCATTCATGCGGATCATCATTATCTGCTTATTTTCGATCCAAAAGAGCCCTCCCAAAATAATCTTTCCATCATCTTGCAGTAAGATCGTATTGGGCCCACCATGGTTGAAGCTAAAGCCTGCGTCAAGACTACCATCTGCATTTAAGCGGAAAAGTTGATTAACGTTCTCTGTTCTGTTGGCACTTCCTCCTAAAATAATCTTTCCGTCTGGCTGTATTACTATTGAATGAGTAACAAAGCCAGGGCCAATACTATAGTAGCCAACTTTTGGTTTAAAACTAGTATCAATACTGCCATTTGTATGTAAACGAGTTAATCCGTACATATAGATTCCATTGTAACTCCAAAAGGAACCTCCCACAATAACTTTACCGTCAGGTTGTAGAGCAATAGCAGATACAGTGCTACTGAAGCCTGAACCTACATTAAATGTTTGATCTAAACTTCCGTCAGTATTAAGTCGGACAATTCTGTTACAGTTAGTTCCATTATAGCTGGTAAAATTGCCTCCTAATATGACTTTTCCATCAGGCTGCAGCACAGCTACTTCTACATCATTATCAAAGCCTGCATATATTTTAAAAGAGTTATCTAAAGTCCCATTATCATTTAGGCGTATGATCTTGTTAAAAGTACTTCCATTGTAGATAGTAAATTTACCCGCTATAATTATCTTACGGTCTTGCTGTAACAAGATGGATTTGACAGAGCCATTGAAACCAGAGCCTATTTCAAAACTATTGTCTAAAGTACCGTCAGAGTTAAGACGCGATAATCTATTTTGTAAAGTCCAATTATAGTTGGTGAAGTCACCACCTACTAGTACTTTGTCATCTTGCTGTATGGCTATTGCTCTAACTGTATTGTTAAAGCCGCTGCTTGGATTGAAGTTGCTATCCAAACTGCCATCAAAGTTCAGGCGGACAATTTTGTTAAACCTTTCTTCATTGAAGTAATCAAATTCGCCGCCAACAACTATTTTACCGTCAGGTTGAGGAGCTAATGTTTCAACTTGGCTAGCTGAAAGATTAACGGCTAAAAAGCCAGTCCCTAATTTAAAGCTAGTATCTAGGCTCCCATCGCCATTTAAGCGTGCAACTCCATTAAGGCTAACTTGATTATATTTAGTAAAATGCCCGCCTACAAGTATCTTGCCGTCTGTCTGATATGAAATCGTTTGAATTCTATTGTCAAAACTAGAATTTGGGTTAAAGCTTGTGTCGAGGCTTCCATCAGTATTAATACGTGCAATCCTGTTGCGATCAATTCCATTATACTTGTGAAATTCCCCTATAACAATAATTTTACTGTCTGGCTGCAGCAAAATTGATCTTATAGTTCCTGCGCCATAACCACTATGGATAGAATGAAAGCCAGAACCTGGATCGAAGCTATCGTCTAGTCTTCCGTCAGAATTCAAGCGAGCAATTTTACTGCGGTACACACCATTTCTATATTGGGAGAAGTCTCCTCCTATTACGATCTTGCCATCCGCCTGTAAAGCTATTGCATCTATAGTAGCATTAATACCATATCCTGAATTAAAGCTGTTGTCCAAGCTCCCATTTGAGTTTAGGCGAACTATTTTATTAGTTCTGATCTCGTTGAAGTAGTCAAATTCACCTGAAATAACAATTTTGCCGTCAGGTTGAATAACCAATGCTTTAGCATCTTTTGAAGTGAAGCCAGAACCTGTATTGAAACTTGTATCGAGGCTCCCATCGGTATTTAAACGAACTATTCCATTGCAGCTAATTCCATTATAACTATTGAATACTCCTACAATTATAACTTTCCCATCCGGTTGTAGTGCAATAGCAGGTTTATAGAAGGTGCTTATACCATCTGGAAAACCTGTTCCAGGGTCAAAGCTGGTGTCAAGGGTACCATCGGCATTTAAGCGCGCAACACCATTACGTGAATAATTACTATACTTTGTAAAAGTACCTACAATTAAGATTTTGCCGTCTGGTAATACGAGGCTATTACTAACTCCCTCGTTGAATCCATCTCCAAATCCTACATCAGATTGATTAAAAGTCAAATCAAGATCAAATGGATTCTGAGCCTTTGCATCAAAACTGAACAGCAGACAAAACTGTAATAACATCAAGATTTTAACGGATAGTTGCTGTGTGTTAAGTAAAAGTTGTTTCATTAAGCAGTAGATTAAATATGGGGTGATTATTTATTTAAGTAATTTGGTATTAGGGACTTGAAGACGAGACTTATTTTCCCAATTAATAATATGGGAAAGGATGAAAATAAATTTTTAAAATAATAATGCTATTTGAAAAGCAAATATTTTAACCTCGTTTATATCTGATTGCCTAGGGTATAAGATTATGTTACCACCAATGAATTTTGCTCCTAAAAATATTTCTGCTTTTCGTTAGCAGAATAGTAGAAGCTCATAGTGTTCATTATAAACTTTTACTTCCGTTTTGCCGAAAAATTGTTTTTTTATAACATAATGACCTACTTTATATATAGGATTTCAAATATAACTATTAATTAGTAGTGGCTATATCATTTAGAATGGTTGTATTAATACTATTTTTTTATCAATGTATTAGAAGAACAATTGACTTTGATTATAGTGTATTTGATTACACCTATATGCATATAAAATAGGGAGCTGCACTTTTAAAGTTATAGAGCAGTTGGAGTGGAGCTAAAGCTGGTTCCTTAACTCAAGAACAATAGATTGTAGTAGTGTTCGAAGTAGAGTAATAAGCAGCTCCAGTTATTTCTGAAGCGCCTTTTTTTATAGTAATTGTCCCGTCCTAAAATAAGTTGACTGACTAGTCCTGAAATAGGTTTACTAAATCGTCTCATAAAATAGCTGCTTGTGAGACGAAAGTTACTGCCTAAAGTTGTTCCTGCAAACATATTTGAAAGCCTGGATGTCAGACAGAAAAATTCAAGTTGCCGCATCTTAAACCAATCTGATTTACTGATTCTTGAGATCATTTAGTGAATCATGTGGAGGTTCAGGAACAAGTAATAGGATAAGAAGCGTGTGTGATAAGTACAGAGCATGAAGGGTGGGGAAGAGGGTCAACCGGCAAGAGCAACAGCAGCAAAAATCATTTCTATTACTTTTCTGTTACTCTGAAAAAAAGCGGCTTAAACTGTTGCTTAAGCCGCTTTTTGCTGTTTACACAGTAGACTAAAGGATGGAAGTATCGCACTATTTCCACAGAGACCTTTTGCTCTTGCAAGAGCTCATTCTCATTTCTGGGTAGGGTATACTGAAGCAGAGGAATTGTCTCAGTCCGTCAGTTACGCACTACTTTTGTGGTATAGGCACTGTCGCTTTTTATCACTTTGACCAAGTAAATCCCCTTAGCCTTTGGGAGCATGATTCTCGATTCCTGCTGTCTTAACTGCGCTTCCTGTAAAACTTTTCCTTCAACACTCAGTATCTGGACGGTTGCATCATATAAACTCGGCTGATCCTGATTATCAAAGGCTATAACTATTTCGCCGTTACTGGTTGGGTTGGGATAGAGCTGCAGCTTACCTGCTGCAAATTCTTTCAGCCCGGTTAGCACACTAAAGTGCAATGTGTTTGAATTGGCGATGCAGCCAGAAGCATAAGTTACTTCTACCCGATATTCCCCGGATAGGGTTGGTGTGATTTCCCTTGTGTTGAAAGACTGCAATTGCCCATTCAAATACCACTTGTAGCTTATTCCTTCGGAGGCGAGTAGTTTGCCGCTGCTTTGGGTTAGCTGTGCTGTAGGGGCAGAAGTAACCTCAATAGGTGTAGGTTGGGAGGTGGTGGGCGGATAGCTGCCGTTTTTACTTACTACACTATAACTACCAGCTTCGGTCGCCGTGAAAGTGTTTGCAGTAGCCCCCTCTATTGCCTGTCCGTCTTTCAGCCATTGGTGGGTATAGCCTGTGGCGCTATATGCAGTTAGTGTTGTGCTGATGGCTTCATTTGTACAGAAGGAGGTTCTGCCTGCTGTGGCTATTCTTGCAATGGAGTTCTGAAACTGTTTTACATTTTCCAGTACAAACGCTGATTTGCCTGAAATAGCCAATAAATCCATATCACCGTCCCCGTCAAAATCAGCGGCCCGGAAAGCATTGTCAGCTCTATAGCCTGAGGGGAGCAGGTGCGTCATGTCACGGAAGAAGCCACCGTAGTTAAGGAATACCTTGCCAGGTACACTATTACCTTTGGTCACTAGGTCAATCCACCCATCCTTGTTCACGTCAACAGCATCTACCCATACTACCCACTCTTGGTTGGATGTTGATTGTGAAAATGCCACAGGAAGAAGATCTGAGCGGTCAGAGAATCCGCCTGCGCCGTCATTAAAAAGCAACTGGAGGAATGCACCTTGGTAAAAAGGATTGCCTCTTGTGTTGTTGCTAACTAAGTCCGGGTCACCGTCGTTGTCAAAATCGGCTACTGCTACACCAACACCTATCCATGTGTTGTCCGGCAGTTTGTTCAGCCTGCTTTTGGGGGAAATGTCAAACCTGCCCTGCCCGTTGTTGAAGAGGATCAGGTTTTCGCCGCCGTTTTCATCTGCCCCCAAAAACAGATCCAGATCGCTGTCCCTATCAAAATCAGCAAAGACGCTGGAAGTATATACCTGGTTTCTGGAGGCAACTGAGGCTGGCAAAAGGTTAGCCCCGACTGTAAATACACCGGTTCCGTCATTCAAAAGCATACGGGGGCCGTTGGTGCCGCCACCTATGTTAGCAAAATACACATCCAGATCACCGTCCTTGTCGATGTCGCCTACCGTTACGTGATGCGTAAAATCAAGGGCCGCCGGAAACCTGGTGCTTGTCTCATCCTTAAGTATCCCGTCTGTCTGTTGGATGAAAATAAGGCTTTGCTCACCGGGGAACGGATCAATGTCGGTGCCGTGGCCTATGATAATGAAGTCATTCAGGCCATCGCCGTTAAAATCTCCCTGGGCCGAATGTCGCGCATGTACCATCTGAGGAGAATTGGTAAAAGTCTCTGATGTTTTTATCAAAACCTGGTTGTTTTCTATTGTAAGGTACTCTAATGGGCGGAAAGCACCTGGAGGCGGCAAAGGAGGCCATTGAAGTGAAGATCCTACGAAGTCATGCTTATCGGCGCCACGTCGGAAGGGGAAAACCTCAGTTAATGCGTGCTGGATTGGAAGCTCGTTCTGATGTAGCGTATAAAAGGGCCCATTGTTTAGGACGAAATTGTCTGTCCAGCTTGGATCCTGCGCATCTGCAGTTGATGCAATCCCTAATTGCAGATGCAGGTTATTGACAGAAAGGTCCCGTACAGTTTGACCCTCGCCTTCGTCCATTTTCCAGAATGCTACCAAACCTGTAGCTGTGGGTGCGGGATTGGTTTCAGCCAGGGAAAGAATCTCAGCTGCAGAGAGTGCCCTGCTCCACACAGAGGCCTGCATCAGATTTCCGTTCACGCCGCAGCAATAGTTTGTCCCATCAATGCCCCCTCCAATGCCGAAAGGCACCTGGTTTACGGGTGGTGTGCCTGGGCTTGCCGTGCTTCCGGCTTCCTGGCCGTTTATGAACAGGCGCATTGTACCATTTTGAAGTGTGGCAGCGACGTGTGTCCAGGTATTTAGCGGTGCATCGGCAGGTGCAGTGACAGACCGGTAAGAGCCTGCACTGCCCGTTGTCTGTACGAACTCAAGGCGGTTTCCATTGTTGCTCCAGCTTATTACATAACTCATATATGGGTCTTGCCCTCGGTTAGGAGCTGGCTTTCCCATTACTATGGAATAGGGAGTTCGGGAGGAGGGATTTACCCAGCAACTCATGGTAAACTCACTTCCCAGATCAAGCTGGCCTTTGACTGGAGCTAAAAGCAGCTGGTTGTCGAACTTAAGGGAGTTCTCCTGCCTGGCGGGCGTGAGCTGGGCCAGCGTATGGTGCAGAATAGTGGCGAGTAGAAAGACTGTCAGTAAAGGTCTTCTCATAATAAAAGGCTTTTAAGGGTGAAGTTGAGGGTTATTTTTAAAGCTCGCTTTTGGGATGCTTTAAAGCATAGGGAAATGCAAATGTAGTGCTTTTGGGGAGTCTGCACAACTCTTTGATACACAGTTGGTGCCGTCGATTCTGTCTTTCTTTGTTGATTCTTATCCAGTGGCACGCAGTACTGTTAGCTAGTTTACTTATTTGAAATAAAGGACTTCAAAAAATAAGTAGTGAATCTCCGAAGGGGAATTTTATCGAACTAAAAAAGCCGCTCCATTTAATGTGGAGCGGCTTTTTAATTGTAGTAGCCCGTAGGGGAATCGAACCCCTGTTACCAGAATGAAAATCTGGCGTCCTAACCCCTAGACGAACGGGCCGTTCTGTCTAATTGTGGTGCAAATATACTAGCTGTTTTTTTAACCGCAATAGGGTGTAGTTATATTTTCGTTGATTACTTTAAAAGTGGCTGAATCTCAGGTAGAAAATTTTTAGCGCCAATTATAGAATTGCAGATTTCAACCTATAAGAGGTTATTGCGTTAGATAAATTCCGATAGTCACAGAAAAAGAGAAACAAAATGAGTAGAAGAATTCAGTATGCAGGAGTAAAGCCAGAAGCTTTTGAGGAAATGAAAACCAAGTTAAAGCAAATGGGCCTTTCGCTGCAAGCCAATAGTGGCAGTTTCAATGAAAAAGGGGTTTCCGGAAAATATGATTACAACCAGGAAGCACAAATGCTGGAAATTGCTGACTTAGAAGTTGGTTTTCCGGCAAGTATGATGCTGAGCGCAGATAGCCTGCAAAAACGCATGACTGAACTTGTTCAACAATATGGAGGAGCACCAAAAGTGTGATCTATAAGCCTTGAAAGTTAAATATACGTATATGTTACTTGAACTATAAGTCTGAACTAATACATGAGAACTATGAATGATACAAACTCTGAAAATCAGAATAAACAAAGCCAACAGAATAATACGAACCAGGACCAGCAGAAGAAGAGTAATGGAGAAGGCATACTTACCTTACTGCAGCCCAACGATATGTCTAAAACGGTAGAATCGGCTATGCATGTCATTCAGGGGCGCCATGAGAAGCTGCCTGACCTGATGCATGACTTAGGCACAATATTACTAAAAGCAGCCAGGCGCATGACCACCACCCAAGTTGTACTTGCAGCAGGAGCCTTAACAATTGGTGCTGTGCTGTTGGCGAGATACAACTCCAACGACGAAGAGTTTTCTTATTCCTAATAAGGGAATTTAGATGTTTTTGAGAAAGAAATGCCTTCAGTAAAGTAAACTGAAGGCATTTTTATTTTTAAGTGCCAAACTAAATTTTGTGGTACGGGTTTTGATTAGCTTTGCTCTATATAGGAGTCGCTTATACTTGAAGTCTCCATGTTATTCATCATCCAACCAAATAATTATGAAAAAGACAAAGTTATTATCCCTGCTGGTATTATTTTTTGCTGCTATACAAGTACAAGCGCAGCAGCCCAACCTGCCGCCTCTTGTTAGTGTTACAGGCGTAGGTGAAGTTAAAGTGCAACCAACCGAAGTCATCGTGAGCCTGGGAGTGGAAACAAGGGAGAAAACGCTTGATGCGGCCCGAAAGGAAACTGACAAAAAAGCTGCTGCAATCATCAGTTACCTTAAAAAGAATGGCGTAGATACAAAGGATGTACAGACCTCTTTTGTAACGGTACAGCCGGTTTACAACAGAGGCGAATACGGTATTACTACGCCTGATATGTATTTGGCGATCAAAACCATGACGGTAAAGATAAAGAAGCTTGACAAGTATGATGAAATACTTTCAGGGTTGTATGGCGTGGGCGTTAACCGTGTAGATGGTATCCAGTTTCAGGTAGCAGATATGGAAAAGTATAAAGCGGAGGCACGCAAAAAGGCAATTGCCAATGCAAAACAGAAAGCTACTTTACTTACCGGAGAATTAGGTGCCAAAGTTGGGCGTGTGTATATCATTAATGAAAGCACTAACGGAGGTGGCCCAAGGCCGATGTATAAAACTGCCATGATGGAGTCAGCTAGTTTTGATGCTGGCGGCGGACCTTCTATTGCCGGAGGGGAAGTGGTGATTTCGAGCAGCGTAGATGTCAGTTTTATAATTGAGTAATTAGCAAGTATAGCAAAAGAAGAAGCGGCTGATGGTACCATCAGCCGCTTCTTCTTTTGCTATACTTTTTCAACTTCTTTAAACGTGTTTTCTTCTGTGATTAGAAAACTGATGGGTTGCTTGGGGTTTTTGAGGATCTCCGCCTCACGAATACCCCACGGTTTCAGCATTTCTTCCAGCATGTGGGCATAGGCTGTCATGTCCCAAGGGTTAAATATCTCGTTTGTAACGTCATCTATCAGCGTGTCCAGCACCAGGTGGTCGTCTTCGGGCTTTTGCGGCCTGATGAAATATTCCGGTACGACACTAAAAATATAGGCAGCATAAAATACACGCGCTTTTATTTCTGCCAGCTGTATGGGGTGCAGTTTTTTTCTGTGTGTTATCTGGGTTAATTTGCCCAGCGCTTTTTCAATTATACCATTATCCAATAATGTGCACACGATAGCTACGGAGCCTAACTTTATGCTAAAGGCCATAGTTGTTAACTCGTCCTGGTACTCAAACGGAAGCTCGTCCTGCTGCGGATTTAGCTCTACAATAAAGAAGGAGCAGGGCAGAAAGTCTGAAAATACCATCGGAACGCGCAGCGATTGCAGTACCTGGAAAAAAGAACGGAACTTGCCTAGCATTTTAGGATCTTCGCTTACAGCATATTCTGGCATTATCAGCGGGTCCGTTTCCTTAATCAACTCGGTCATCAAGGTGCCATAGTACATTTTGCCAATCCATTGGAAGAGCTTCTGACGATCCATACTTTGGATTCCGCTTATCCCGTTTTCAGCAGCCTGCTCAATTTCGGCTTCAAGGGGTAAAAGGTAATGCGTGTGGCAGCGGTCGCAGCATGGAATGGTAAGTTGGCTGAATGTGGTAACGCTTTTATCTAAAAGTAAAAGTTCTTTGTTCTCGAGGTTATACTTACGCTGAAGCCACTCACCAAAAACAGGTGCTTTATGCTCGGTGGTGATGCTGGTGCCACACAAAAAGCAATTTGTGTCGGTAAACTGCATCTTCTCGAACGGGTCGTATAGTGTTAAATCAAGCATGCGTAATCTTTAAGTTTTGTGCTGCAAAGATAAGCAAGACTAAAGCCAGTTCCGAATTAGAACTGCTATTAACTTTAGTGTATCTATTATGTTAAGTATGATTGGATTTATACTTTGAAAAAGCTTCATGGGTATAATGGTATGAAGCAGGACTTGCAAGTTTCTGAACTCTTATGGCCACCAAAGCCGGAAAAGCAGTTGTATGAAATTTAAGGTACAGCAGTAGGAGGGGAAAGTATAAAAATTAACAACAAGCCTATAAGCCGGGTTCTGTCGCTATGCCCAAGAGCATGCGTCTTATCATTTATCTAGGCCTGCACTTACGCACAGGCTCCATCGACCTACCCACTGACATCGGACGAGCAGCCCTTAGCCCCACCGAAGCGAGGCGCTGCCAGCCTATTTGGTCTTTCAACTCCTAAGGTTTACCCAGCCGGACTAGTCGCCTAGCCGCTGGTGCGCTCTTACCGCACCTTTTCACCCTTACCACTTTTGCAAATGGCGGTTATTTTCTGTGGCACTAGCTGTAGCCTTTCCGTCCCCGGAAAAGCCCCTTCCCGTTAGGAAGTAGGATGCTCTGCGTTGCCCGGACTTTCCTCTCCTCCCCGAAAGGAGCAGCGATAAGACGGCTTGCTGTTAATTTTTATAATGCAAAGATAACAAAAGTTATAGCCTTTGTTAAGCGTTTTATTTTAGCTTAGATGTAAAAATCCGCCTCTACATGTTGGAGGCGAATATTTCCACTTAAAAGTATTTGTGTAGAAAGTGTAAAGACAATTTCTCTTATACTTCAATTACTATTTTATACTTATTTTAATCTGACTAATGTGGCGCCATAACCAAACTTTTCCTTTTTAGCATCTTCAAAGTACTTAATGCCAGGTGTGCGGCTTAGCAGCTTTTGTATTTCTTTGCGAAGTATGCCGTTTCCAGCACCGTGTATAAACACGATCTCATGCATATTGGCGGCAAGCGCACGGTCCAGGGCATCCTGAAACTTTTCGAGTTGCAGCTTAAGCATCGCGCTGTTGCTCATACCGGAGAAATCCTCTGTCAGCTTCTCGATGTGCAGGTCTACCTCATGTTCCGGTGCCTTTAGTTTAAAGTTAGGATGCTGCTCTGTAGCCTCAGCTAATTGCTCTTTAATCTTGTCCGGGTCCACGGATACCGGCTTTTGGTCCAGGTGAAACAGGTAGGCTTCTTTGTTAATGACCGGAGCGGTTTTCTTGCTCTTGTAAAAAGAATTTGCTCTGAACTGCACACGTTTGGTAACAGGCTCAAAAAGGGTAGGGCTGCCGTTGCGGTGCTGCATAAATTGTATGAGCAAGCTCGGCCATTTCTCGAAATCCTTTAAATGGTAATGAGTGATTACGCGGGTTGCCTTTGGTGCCAGTTTATCGTTTTGCAAGCCCCTGTAGCGTGTCTCACGCTCCTCACCAGAAGTAAAGAGCAAATCGTAATCCGAGTTGTTTATCACAGTTACTGCCAGCAATTCTTCCGACTGGTGCACTAGCGCCAGGTAAATACCCTGGGTGGCCAGTACTGGAGCAATGGGTTCTTTGCGGGCAATCGGTTTCTCTGTTGTATCGTCACTTTTCAGAAACTTTGCCTCTTCCGGAGCTATCACCACCACCTCGCGCCTTGCTACCGGTATGGTAAAGTCGTTATCGATGGCAACCTCTACTATATTATTATCTAAAATGCGTGTAATTATGCCTTCCTCACGGCCAGACATCAAGCGCACTCTGTCTCCTACGTTCATGTTTGTGTTCTTTATAGGTTGTTCTGTTGATCGCTGTGTATACAAAGTGTAAGGGATCAAGCCTCTATCGCAAAGATACGAATCTTTAAGCAGGTGAGGGTGCTTTAAAAGTATAAGGCATGCATCCTAAAACCACCTTTACGGTTATACTCTAGTGTTGGGGCAGGTATTTTTATCGTGCTCAGCAAGTATAAAGCTGTATTCCATACTTTGCTTCTGCCCTTAAAGTGCATCAGGTTAAGGTCGGGGCTCAGGTAAAACTGGCGGTGTGCATCAAAGCCAGCTGCACGGTTTCCGCTAGGGCTGTTATATACTACTTCTTCGGCTCCGTAACCAATGGCTATACTTAGCCACTTCGGATACTTTGTTTCTTCTTTCAAAAAGTCTCCAACATTTACCGACAGCCAGTAAGTCTGGCCATTATAATCCTTTAGCGCCTGTTCTGCAAAAGAACTGCCCAGCACATTAGGCCGCACAGCGGCATAGCGGGTAGTGTGAAAAGAATATTTCGGCATAATGCGCACCTCCTGCCAAGCCAGCTCCTGGGCAATAACAGCCGCCGAGCCTATTGTATTTGCTACCGCATCACCTGCCGATGCGCCGTAATCTGCCTGGTACCCGTCAAAAATCTCTATTGGTGTTTGAAGTATAATTCCGGTAAGGCCACCGTAAAGTATGGCTTTTTTATCTGGAACACCTGCCCAACGCAATAAATCTATACCTGCACGGCTCTGGTGAAATGCACTCCAGAAGTGACCGGCTTTATCCATCTGCTTCCATTGCCTGTTGTCATTGAACCAATGGAAATCAGTTCGTTCCTGCTCTGCATACCAGGCCTTGTTAAGGCCAACAAGCATGCTGGTGTAGCCGGCGGTAAAGCTTGCTCCGAGAACAAGCAGCCGTTGTTTGTCTGGTTTTAAAGAATCAGTATCTGCTAAATTAAGAGCAAAACCTGTAAAAGGATTTAAAAGGGATATACTTAAGATGAAACTAAGGAAGAATTGCTTACCGGATAACATTTACAATAATATGTAAGTTACCTGAAAACCTCAAAATTATATACACTTATACTTCTGAATTCCTCTGATCTGGTTGTTCCAAGTTACTTTTATTGTGCTCTGTGTTCATGTTTTCTGGTTAACTTAGTGTTTAATTTAAGATAAGGATGAATATTTTAGTTGTTGAGGACGAACCCAATGTAGTCGCTTTTGTAAAAAAAGGTTTGCAGGAGCAGTCGTATGAAGTGGATGTAGCATACGATGGACAGACAGGACTTAGCCTTGCCCTGCAGAAAGACTATGCGCTGATTGTGCTGGACGTAATTTTACCCAATAAGAATGGCATAGAGGTCTGCAGCGCTATCAGAAAGCAAAATATACATGTGCCCATCCTGATGCTTACCGCCCTGGGAACCACTGACGATGTTGTAAAAGGGTTAGATGCCGGTGCAGATGACTACCTGACCAAGCCTTTTAAATTTAAAGAATTGATGGCACGTGTCAGAGCGCTTACCCGCAGAAGCAACCTAACTCAACACAGCGGTAAATTAACAGTTGCAGACCTGGAAGTAAACCTGGATACCAAAGTTGTGACCCGGGGAGCCAAAGAAATCCATCTGACAGCGAAAGAATTCTCCTTGCTCGAGTATTTTATTCGGAACAAGGGCAAAGTCTTATCTCGCCTGGACTTGCTTGAAAATGTGTGGGAGCTAAATTTTGATCTCAGCTCAAATGTGGTGGATGTATATGTTAACTACCTCCGGAACAAGGTCGACAAGGACTTTGAAACAAAGTTGATACACACTGTGATCGGTATGGGGTACGTCCTTAAAGTATAACAGTACTTGGCATGACATTCAGAACAAAGCTAACCCTTTCATTTACCCTGCTGTTTGCTGCAATTTTCGGCATTATCGGTATCGTTATCTATTTTTTCTCGGAACGTTACACAAAAAGAGAGTTTCATGAGCGGCTTCATGACAGGGCTCATATTGCGGCTCAACTGTACTTAGACGAGGATGAGCTAAGCCCTAAAATGATGCAGCGTGTAAGGGAGCAGTACACCAAATCATTACCTGTAGAGCAGGTTCATATTTATGACAGCAACCGGCAACCGGCCTTTAAACTAAGCGAAGTTAATTTGAAAGATCTGGCTAATAATTTTGACCAGCTGGACAAGGAGGGCTTTATTGAATTCACAACAATACAACGGCAGTGGGTAGGATGGAAGTTTGATGATAACCAGGGGCAATTCTATGTGCTTGTGTCTGCGGAAGATTTGTATGGGCAAAGCAAACTAGCCAACCTGAGGCAGATATTGTTCATTAGCTTTTTAGGGAGTCTGGTATTGGTCATTATGGTAGGGTATGTATTTACAGGGCACGTGGTGCATCCCATAAATCATATTGTGCAGGAGGTAAACAAGATAAGGGCCTCAAACCTGCACTTACGACTGAAAGAGCAAACGGCAAAAGATGAGATAGGGAATCTGATCCATACATTTAACCAAATGCTAAGCCGTCTGGAGATGTCTTTTGATATGCAAAAGAATTTTATCTCCAATGCGTCGCATGAACTTCACAACCCTTTAACTGCCATCAGCGGAGAGATTGAGGTGGCGCTTCTGAAAAAACGCGATCCGGAAGAATACATTGTTTCGCTGGAAAACATGCAGCGTGAAACAGAGCGGCTCGAAAAGCTAACCAGCGACTTGCTGGGATTGGCACAAACAGGTTTCGACGGAGATACAATGCTGCAAGAGGAGCTGCGCATAGACGAGTTACTAATGGAAATTCTCTCAGAAATTTGCAATCCCTATCCTGAGCAAAGTATAAACTGGGATATGCAGCACATGCCTTCAGAAGCTGGCGCACTAGTAATAAATGGTAATAAAAGTCTGATTAAAATTGCTGTTTCGAATATCTTGGAGAATGCCGTAAAGTTTTCGAACGGTAACGGGGTGAATGTGGATCTGGAAGCAGATAAGAAAGGTGTGAAAATAGTAGTTAAAGATAAAGGGATAGGTATACCGGAACAGGAGCAACCTCATATTTTTCAGACTTTCTATAGAGCTACCAATGCCCGCGGACATAAAGGGACCGGCATTGGTCTTCCGCTTACCGAAAAGATAATGAAGATGCACGGTGGCAATATTGAGATAACATCCTTAGAAGGCACGGGTACACAGGTAACGTTATACTTCCCAGGCAAAGTAAAAGTATAAAAGTAAAGGTGGCCAAAAGCCACCTCCACAATTGAGAGTTGTTATCTCACTAGCTTTCAACCTCTAAACTTTTTAAACTGCTGCTGGCATGCCGCTTTGCTGATTACGCTTTTGCTGGCGCCGCTCTTTCCGTTTAATTTCCTTCTTGTACACTGTATCTACTATTAGTGGGAAGATGAGCAGGGTAAGTATGGTGGCACTAACCAATCCACCGATCACAACAATAGCCAGTGGTTTTTGCGTTTCTGAACCAATACCGGTTGAGAGAGCAGCTGGCAGTAAACCTAAGGCAGCCATCATGGCCGTCATAACAACGGGCCTGGTACGTTCTGCCACACCTTCTTTAATAGCCTGCATTAAAGGCATGCGTTCTTCCAGATTCTTTTTGAATACTGCAATCAGTATCACACCATTTTGCACACAAATACCCAGCAGGGCAATAAAGCCTACCCCAGCCGAAATACTGAAATTAGTGTTAGTAATGAGAAGTGCTCCGATACCACCGATCATGGCGAAAGGTACATTCAGCAGCACCAGCAGGGCATCGCGGGAATTACCAAAAGTGATAAACAAAATCAGGAAAATAAGCAGCAAACTCACCGGCAATACTTCGGTCAGGCGTTTGGTGGCCCGTATCTGGTTTTCAAACTCGCCTTTCCACTCCAGGCGCATGCCCTTATCCAGTTGCACAACCTGGTTTACTTTATCCTGCGCTTCTTTGATAGTGCTGCCCAGGTCACGGCCCCGTACAGAGAACTTAACTGCTACAAAGCGGGCATTGTCTTCACGGTAAACAAAGGCAGGTCCGGTAAGGGTACCAATACTAGCAATCTCTTTTAAGGGAATGCTGCCGCCATTGCTCGTTGGCACAAGTAAGCTGCCCAGCTGCGCTTCGTCTTGCCGGTAATTTTCCTTGTACCGGACGCGAATGTCGAATTTTTGCTCCCCTTCGTACAGTTCGCTGGCGGCTTTCCCGCCAATTGCCATTTCAATTACAGACTGAACCTCGGCTGTATTTACCCCATAGGTAGCCATGCGCTGCTGGTCCAGTTCTATTCGAAGTTCAGGCTGACCCAGAAGCCTGATAACACCTAAGTCGTCTATACCTTCTACATTCGCCAATATGTTATTAACTGTGTCGGCCAATACTTCCAGCTTCTCCAGGTCGTTTCCGAAAATCTTTACGGTCATCGAACCCTTCACACCCGATACTGCCTCCTCCACATTATCCATGATGGGCTGCGAAAAGTTGAAACTGATGCCCTGGTATACTTCCAGCCGGTCTTTCATTTCTTCCGTCAGCTCCTCCTGGGTGATCTTGCGGCTCCACTCGCTTTTTGGCTTCAGGTCTACGTGCAGTTCTATGTTAAAGAAGCCGGTGGGGTCGGTGCCGTCGTTGGGGCGCCCTGTCTGCGACATGACCTGATTCACCTCATCAAACTGCATGATCGTTTTACGGATCTTCTCTGTCATCTCGATGGACTGCTCCAATGAAGCACTCATGGGCATACTTGCACGCACGTATACAGCCCCCTCGTTCAGCTGGGGTAGAAACTCTGTTCCCAAAAAGCGGAAGCAAAAAAGACCGGTAACCAATACTACCGCAGCTACTGCCAGGCTGGCCCTTTTGTGCAGGTAAGTGAAGCTAAAAGCACTATATACTTTGCTGTTGAGGAAATTAACAAAGGGGTTATTCTTCTCCTTTACATTTTTGTTAAGCAGGTAACTCGACAGCACAGGCACCAGCGTCAGCGTGAAGATAAGTGCTCCTAAGAGAGCAAAGCCCAGCGTGTAAGCCAACGGAGAAAACATCTTGCCTTCTACTTTCTCGAAAGCGAAGATGGGTAATAGCGCTGTGATGATAATAAGCTTTGAGAAAAAGATCGACTTACCCAGATCCGATGCGGTGCCCTTAATAAGACCACGTTTGGACAGCCTGTTGAATTTGGGCATGCCCAGCTGGTGCGCTTTCTTGTCCAGCATAACAAACAGGCCTTCCACCATCACCACAGCGCCGTCTATGATAATACCAAAGTCGATTGCACCCATCGAGAGCAGGTTAGCCGACATTCCTTTCAAGCGCATGCAGAAGAAGGCAAAAAGTAATGAAAGCGGTATAGTGATAGCCACAATAACAGTTGTGCGCCAGTCTGCCATAAACAGGAACACAATAATGGTAACCAAAGCAATTCCTTCCAACAGGTTTTTGGTAACGGTACTGGTCGTAAAGCCAATTAGTGTGGAGCGGTCGTAAAAGGTATCAATTTTCACATCGGAAGGCAGTACCAGTTCATTAAGCTCATCGATCTTAGCTTTCAGGGCATCTAGTACCTGGCTTGGGTTTTCGTTTTTGCGCATCACCACAATGCCCTGCACCAGGTTCTTTTCATCATCGCGTCCTACATAGCCCAGGTTAGGCAAATGCGACTCCTGTACCTGCGCCACGTGTTTAATCAGTACTGGTACACCATTTCGGTCACTCACGATTACATTGTTGATCTCATCAATATTATTAAGCAGGCCAATGCCACGCACTACATACGACTGACCGTTTTTCTCAATCACATCGCCACCAACGTTAACATTACTGTTAGCGATCGCCTCATAAATATCAATAGCTGAAATGTTATACTTGGCAATCTGATTAGGATCCACACTTACCTCATAGGTCTTTACTTCACCACCGAAGCTCACTACGTCGGCCACACCGGGCACCCCTTTCAGCTGTCGGTCAATCACCCAGTCCTGGATTGTTTTGAGTTCACGCACATCCTTGGTATCGCTTTTTAAGGTATAGCGGAAAATCTCGCCGGTTGGCCCTGCGGCAGGTTGCATTTCTGCATCAATGCCTTCGGGTAGGTTCACAAGGGTAAGCCTGTTGGCTACCTGCTGGCGCGCCACAAAATCTTCTACATCGTCTTCAAAAATCATGGTTACCACCGAGAGTCCGAAAAGCGAAATAGAGCGAAGGCTGGTTTTCTGCGGTACCGAACTCATCTCTACCTCAATAGGAATGGTTACAAACTTTTCAACTTCTTCAGCGCTTCGGCCCGGCCACTGCGTTATGATCTGTACACGGGTATTGGTGACATCCGGAAAGGCTTCTATTGGTGTGTTCAGGTAGCTGATGATGCCGGCTACTATTAACAGGCCGGTTGCAAAGAATACGAAGACACGGTTCTTTAGCGAGAACCCGATTATACTTCTGATAAAAGAATTCATAGCCTGTTATTTTGAGTTATAAGCTTGGAATACCAGCAGTGGATAATTGGATACTACTTGTTCGCCTTCTTTAAGACCGCTAAGTACATAAGCCCTACCACCTGATGTCTGGTAGAGCTGTACTTCCCGTGTTTCGATGTCGCAGCGTTTGCGATATACCGTCACATATTTTCTGCTTTTCTCCATTACCACAGCATCTGCCGGTATAGACAAAAGGGTACGATTTTCAGGATACCGCACCGTAACATTGGCAAACATTTCCGGCTTCAGTTCGAAGTCAGCATTATCAAGCCGGACGCGCACCTTCATCACTCGCGTATCAGGGTCCAGCACATTAAACATTTTATCAATTTTACCTTTAAAAACTTTTCCTGGGTAGCTTAAGGCTGTTACTTCAGCCTCGTAACCCATTTTTACCTTTGCTATATCTGTTTCGTACACATTGGCCAATATCCATATAGCATTCATATTTGAGATGGTGAAAAGATTGTCTGCGTTGTCGGGGCGTACCTGCATATCGGTGTTTACCTTTTTCTCCACGATAAAACCAGCAGCCGGTGCTTTAATTACATATTCCGAACCATTGCCGATGCTGTAGATACTGAAGATCTTTTTTATGCGCTTCAGCCCAGCTTCGGCATTCTGTTTTTCCTGTTTTGCCATTACCAAATCTCTTTCAGATACCAATCCGGCATCAAACATATCCTGTGTTACGTCCAGGTTCTTTTGTGCCAGCAGCAGGTTTGTTTTAGCAGTCATCATCTGTTCTTCGAAGTCCGCTACCTCTCCACTTTTGATCACGGCCAAGGTCTGTCCCTTTTGCACATAATCGCCTAGTTCGGCTTTTACCTGTACTACATGACCACCTACCAATGGGAAAATTTTAAAAACTTTTTGGTCTTCAAATGTCACTTTTCCCGATAAGTTCAGTGAACTATGTACTTCCTGTATGCTGGCAGTATCTACCTTGATCATACTGGAGAGTGTGTCCGAAAGGCAAAATTCTGAGGGCATAGTGGTTACTGCTGCCTGTTTGGTTTCGCTGCAGCCGTTAAACAAGATGGCTGCTGTACCTGCACCTAGTATAAGAGCGCTGCTTTTTAGTATATGCTTCATGGTTGCTGTATGTCAGTTAGTAGGTGATGAGTGGAAAACCCACTGTATAATTTAGTTCTTCAATGGCGCGTATGCGGCTGTTTCGTAGTTGCAGCAGCTGGGTCATGGTTTCGGTATAGGTCTCGTAATAATCGATAAACTCGATTAGGCTAATATTGCGCTTGGCGAAATTTTCAGTCACACCTCCGATCAGGCGTTTATAATCCGTGCTTAGATTGGGGTCTGTTCTGCTGTATAGCTGCTCTGCTTCCCGGAGGGCTTGCAAAGCCTGCATTACTTCATTTTCAACCTGCAGTTGCCGCTGTGAGAGCAGTATTTTGCTTTTTTCCAGCTCTGTTTTGGCAATCTTGATGTTGCCTTGGTTGCGGTTCCAGAGTGGGAGAGACATTTGAAGGGTAATACCTGTGTAGTTGTACATGATGCTGCCGGCACGGTCATAAATGCCCCCCAACGAAATATCAGGTACAGCCTGCGCTTTTTCATACTTCACTACGGCTTCCTGGCGTAAAATGCTGGTGCTGGCCACCTGCAAATCAGATCGGTTTTCCTGTGCCAGTTGTAGAGCCTGGTCAAAAGTCAGCATACCTGTGTTGGCGCCTTCTATACTGGCTTCGTCAATTACTGGTAAGAAGAATGCTGTAGTCGGGGAGGCCGTTAATAAGCGAAGATCGCTTTGGTTCTGGTTGATCTGGTTTACCAGTTCTAGTTGTTGGTTTTCTAATGCCAGTAGGAGTGCCTTCAGGCGGATCACCTCTTTCAGGGCAACATTGCCTTTCTGGTACTGCCCATCAAATGCATTTACCAGCTTCTCAACGGATAATGCATGTTCGTTTAATAGGCGGTATTGCTGCAGTTGATAGTGTAAATCAAGGTAGCTGCTGCGGAGTTCGAGGCGAAGAGTACGGACAAGGTCATAGTACTCATGTTCAGTAAGACGGCTGTTAAACTGTTCCACGCGAATGCGTTTGTTGCGCTGGCCTGCCAAGTGAAATAACTGTTGCAACTGTACAACATTTTGTCCGTTACGTCTTGTCTCAAAATAACGTCTGGTATTTGAATTATAGATATTCTGCTCTACCGACAGTTCCGGATTCTCAAACAGTTTTGCCTTTACAATGGCAGCCCGAGAAGCTTCAATGTTATACTTCTGGGCTAGCAGGGGGAGGTTTTGCTGCATGAAGAGTTGCTCGACATCAGCTAAGTCAACCCGCAATGTATCGGATGTAGCAGGTAAAGGCGAAAGTGCCCTCGCCTGCTGTAAAAGCAGAAAAGCTGCAAGTGAAAGTAATAAGTGAAAGATTCGGTTAAACATACTGTTCTGTTTTAGTTGCTGCCAAAGGTAGAACCGAGTTATTAGAGCGGAATTAGACTGAGATTAGAATGAGATTAGAATTCGTTTCTCAAAGAAATATATCTGCAGGGGAGGCTCTCTGCATTTCGTAAATAAGGCTTGTGGCTTAGCTTTGCTATTATTTTCCTTGATTAACTTGCTAACAGAGCAAGTATATAGGCTGAAGTTGCTTTTCTTAGGGACTACTGTTTTAACTATTAAGTTTATTGCAACATTCTATGTCAGATAAGTTCTAAGTATAGTATAAATTGAATTATAACCTTATAAGGAAAAATGCTGTAAGAACAGGTGTTTTTAGAAGTGATCTTAAATCCCAGGTGGCCGCTGAAAGGTGCTGCTGTTTTACCTGCGGATAAGTGTTGCTGAGCCTTTAAATCAAAAAACTTACTTCATCTCACCTTATATGAAAATAAAAAAAGTACTTGTTGCTAACCGTGGCGAGATTGCTATACGTGTGCTGCGCGCCTGCACCGAACTTAACATCGAGACAGTTGCCATTTATACTTATGAAGACAGGTATTCACTGCACCGTTACAAAGCCGACGAAGCGTATCAGATTGGCAAAGACAACCAGCCGCTGCAGCCTTACCTCGACATAGACGGCATTATCAAAATAGCCAAAGAAAACGGTGTGGATGCGATTCATCCTGGCTACGGATTCCTGTCAGAGAATCAGCACTTTTCACAAAAGTGTGCCGATAACGGAATAATTTTTATCGGTCCGAAACCTACAGTAATGGCTTCGTTAGGCGATAAAATTGCAGCAAAAAAAGTGGCACTAAGCTGTGAGGTGCCTATTATTCAAAGCAACGACCTTGACCTGAATACCTACGAAACCGCTCTGGAAGAGGCGCACCGCATTGGTTACCCGCTGATGCTGAAAGCGGCAGCCGGAGGTGGTGGCCGTGGCATGCGTGTTATCCGTGACGACGAACAACTGGAGAGAGGCTTTTTTGAGGCTAAAAATGAAGCTTTGAAAGCCTTTGGCGACGACACGCTTTTCCTGGAGAAGTATGTGGAGAATCCGAAGCACATTGAAGTGCAGATTGTGGCAGATAACTATGGCAACATCACCCATTTGTTTGAGCGCGACTGTTCGGTGCAGCGCCGTTTCCAGAAAGTAGTGGAGGTAGCTCCAGCCATCAGCCTGGACCAGGAGACAAAGCAGAAACTATACGATTATTCGATTAAAATATGCAAGGCTGTAAACTACAACAACGTAGGTACGGTGGAGTTTTTAGTTGAGCCTCATACCAATAATATCTACTTTATCGAAGTAAACCCGCGCATTCAGGTAGAGCACACGGTTACGGAAATGATTACCGGCATCGACTTGATCAAAACGCAGATTTTTATCGCCGACGGCTATACTTTGGATAACGAAGAGGTGCTCTTAGGCCCGAACCATAAAGTGCGTGCCAATGGCGTGGCTATCCAATGCCGCATTACAACCGAGGACCCAGAGAACGATTTTAAACCGGACTATGGTACTGTAATTGCCTATCGTAGCGCCGGTGGTTTTGGCATTCGCCTGGACCAGGGCAGCGTGTACCAAGGGGCTAAAATAAGCCCGTTCTTTGATTCGCTGCTGGTTAAAGTATCGTCGCATGCGCCAACGCTGCGCCATGCCGCCATGAAAATGTCGCGAACCCTCGATGAGTTCCGTATCCGTGGTGTGAAGCAAAACATCCAGTTCCTGCAAAACATCATCAATCACCCGGAGTTTATTTCTTCAGCGTATACTGTCGATTTCATCAAAACACACCCGGAACTGTTTGTATTTAAGCAGCGCAAAGACAGGGCTACCAAAATGCTTACCTTTTTGGGCAACGTGATAGTGAATGGTAACCCTGATGTAAAGAAAGTTGAGAAGGACAGAGTGCTTCGCAAACCAGATTTTTTTGGCCAGCGCCTTAACCAGCCTTACGAGAAAGGCACAAAAGACCTCCTTACTGAGCTTGGCCCTGACGAATTCTCAAAGTGGCTGCGCAACGACCCGCTGATACATTACACCGATACTACTTTCCGGGACGGGCACCAGTCGTTGCTGGCAACCAGGATGCGTACCTTTGACATGCTGAAGATTGCAGAGGGTTTTGCCAAAGACCATCCGCAAACCTTTAGTATGGAAGTATGGGGTGGCGCTACCTTTGATGTGTGCCTGCGCTTTCTGCACGAAGACCCATGGGAGAGACTCGCCCTGATCAGAAAAGCTGTTCCGAACATACTTCTGCAAATGCTGATTCGTGGCTCAAACGGGGTTGGCTACAAAGCTTATCCTGATAACCTGATCGAGTCTTTTGTAGAGAAATCTTGGGAGACTGGCGTTGACATTTTCCGGGTGTTTGACTCGCTTAACTGGATGAAAAGTATGGAGCCATGCATAAACTTTGTGCGCAAGCGCACCCAAGGTTTGGCAGAGGGCGCCATTTGTTACACAGGCGATATCCTAAACCCGAACAAGACAAAGTATACGTTAGAATATTACCTGCAACTGGCTAAACAAATAGAAGATGCCGGGGCACACATCCTCGCTATTAAAGACATGGCCGGTTTGCTCAAGCCTTATGCTGCCACGCTGCTGGTAGAGGCGCTCCGCGACACCGTTAAAATACCGATCCATCTGCACACCCACGATACGGCTTCTATACAATCTGCAACATACTTAAAGGCAATAGAAGCGGGAGTAGACGTGGTGGATGTGGCGCTTGGCTCTATGTCGGGCTTAACATCGCAGCCAAATTTTAACTCTGTTGTGGAGATGATGCGCTTCCAGGAGCGCCACCGCGAGTTCGATCAGGTTAGTCTGAACCGCCATTCCAACTATTGGGAAACAGTACGTGAGTATTATTATCCATTCGAGTCTGGCTTGAAGGCCGGTACCGCCGAAGTATACCGCCACGAAATACCGGGTGGGCAATACTCCAACCTGCGGCCACAGGCAAATGCACTTGGGCTAGGCGACAAGTGGGAAACTATTAAGGAGACTTATGCAGAAGTAAACCAACTGTTTGGCGATGTGGTAAAAGTAACGCCTAGTTCTAAAGTGGTAGGCGATATGGCTTTATACTTGGTGTCTAACAACCTGACGCCGGTAGATGTGCTGGAGCGTGGCGATCAGATTTCGTTCCCGGATTCTGTGCAGTCGTTCTTTAAAGGCAACCTGGGCCAGCCGGTAGGAGGGTTTCCGAAAAAGATACAGGATATTGTTTTGAAAGACGACAAGCCGTTTACGGACAGGCCCAACGAGCACTTGGAACCAATAAACTTTGATGAGGAGTTTGCGGCATTCCAGGAGAAGTTTGGCAAAGAGTGCAGTTTCCTGGAGTTTCTGTCGTACCAACTGTATCCTAAAGTATACGAAGATTATAAGAAGCATTACGAGCTGTATGGTGATGTTTCTAAAATTCCGACACGCTTGTTTTTCTACGGCATGCAACCCGGCGAAGAGGCTATCATCGATATTGCACGGGGTAAGTCAATCGTTATCAAGTTCCAGTCGATGGGGCCTGTAAATGACGACGGCATGCGCACCCTGTTCTTTAAGCTAAATGGCCAGACACGTAACATTGAAGTGCGCGATAACGCAGTAAAAGTGGAACGGGTGCAACACCAGAAAATAGATAAAGCAAACCCGAAGCATGTAGGTGCTCCGCTACAGGGCTTGCTGTCCAAAATTTTGGTTGAGAAAGAGCAGCAGGTTAAAAAGAACACGCCATTGTTTATTATCGAGGCCATGAAAATGGAAACCACCATTACAGCCTCAGAAGATACGCAGGTTGGGTCTGTTCATTTGCCAGAAGGATCACTTGTAAACACAGATGATTTAGTGCTGACACTTTCTTAGAAAGAGATATAACGTACAGTCAAAATAGCCAGTACCTCAAATGTGCTGGCTATTTTATTATCCTGTAAGCTGGAATAAGCCTGTAGCTGCTTCGAATCTGAGATTCAATCAGATTCAGTTGCGGTTTTTTAGCGCAGGATGATAAATGGTTAAACAATAATTAGTGGATATTTTTTAAATAAATGTAATTTGCCGTACCTAACGTGCACCAAATATTTTAGCATAAAGGGCGGCTGCTACGGGCATTGGATGTTATGCATCTACTTGCGAGCTTATTTTACTGCTTTTAAAACCTATGTAATATAATCACTTACCAGCTGTTTTTGCTTTGTGGGCAGCGGTAGAATAGTTTATGCAAAACTACCCCAATCTAAATGTAGACCTCTCTAACTGCGACCGGGAACCTATACATGTAATAGGGCGCGTACAGCCGCATGGTTTTATGCTTATTCTGAACAGCAAAACGCTTACAGTTGAGCAGTTAAGTGAAAACATATCTTCTTTTCTGGACGTTGACCCAGCGCTACTGTACGGGAACACCTTGGAGGTGCTCACAACAGCAGGTGAATATAGTATACTTGAAGCGATCCTAAAAAATGTAGATAACATAAACCCGCAACTACTGCAGGTACAGGGAAAGCAGTTTTTTGGATTTATTCATCAGTCGGAGGGAAGGCTGGTTGTTGAATGTGAACCTTATCAGCGCAACGCCACAGATCTTGAAGTGCTTGCGTTTCAATCAAAGTATACTTCCTTTCTGTCTACCTTAAATTCTCTTGATTCGCTTGCAGCACAGGCGGATTTAGTTGTTGGTTATGTGCAGCAAGTTCTTAACTATGATCGGGTTATGCTGTACCGCTTTGACGAAGAGTGGAATGGGGAAGTTATCGCTGAAGAAGTTGTTCCTGGCTCTAATTCTTACCTTCACCAACATTTTCCGGCTAGCGATATACCAGCCCAGGCACGTGCCCTGCTCGAGGTAAAGCACGTGCGCCAGATTCCGGATGCAAAAGCAAAGGCCGTCCATATAGCGCCTTATATTAACCCACGCACAGGCGAGCCTGCTAATATTATACTTTCAGAGCTGCGCAACCCTTCTGAAATCCACTTGGAGTACCTGGCAAACATGGAAGTGCAGGCCACATTGTCTGTTTCTATTATGGTGCAGGGCAAGCTTTGGGGGATTATTGCCTGCCAGCATCTTTCTCCGGTCTTCATTGATTTCTGGAAGCGGCAAATGTGCTTGTGGGCTGCACAAGCCTTTGCGAACGCCATACTTGCCGGGCAAGAGAAAAAGGATATGCAACTAATGGCGAGTTACAAAGGGCAGGAGGAGAAACTGATAAGCCAAGTAATTGAAAGCAAAAACATTGTAGAAGGCTTGTTTAACCCGGAATGTAATTTACTTAGCATTACAGGTGCCTCGGGGGCAGCAATCAGCATTAACAAACGATGGTATACCATTGGCGATACTCCTGCTGCTGAAGAACTGCAGGAGCTTGTAAAGTGGTTATCGGTTACAAAATCTGAATTGGCTTTTCATACCAGGCAACTGTCGGCAGTATATCCACCTGCCGAAGCTTACAAAACAAAGGCGAGCGGATTGCTGGCACTCGAAATCTCGAAGTATAACAAAGAGTATATTTTATACTTTAAGCCAGAGATACAGGAGACTCGCATTTGGGCTGGAAACCCTGAAAAGCCCTATGATATGCAAAAGGTGCGTATGCACCCGCGCAAATCGTTTGAAAAATGGGCTCAGGTAGTAAGAGGTAAGTCGTTGCCCTGGACCCTGAATGAACTGGAAATTACCCAGGTGATGCTAAAGGATGTGGTGGCATTTATACTTAGGAGCCAAGCCGTTACCCTAAAAAATCTCAATAATGAGCTAACCTCCTCGGCGGATGCACTCAAGGCTAAAAATAAACGCCTTGAGGATTTTGCGCATATCATTACTCATAACCTGCGTTCGCCGATGAACAACATAAGAGGCTTGTATAACCTGTATCAGGCAGAGCCGGAATTAGAGGTTGCCTCCGAAGTTATACATCGTATCAATGGGGTTATCGATAACATGGCCGCTACGATAGACGACCTGAACCTGATCGTGAAGAGTGAGCTAAGCCGTGAACTTGTGCAGCAGGAGGTTAACCTGGAAGATGTAATCTCGAAAGAGCTGGAAAACCTGCAAAGTATACTTATGCAGACTGATGCCGTTGTAACAACAGACCTGCAGGAGCATAACTTTTTTGTGCCGAAAGTATACCTCGAAAGTATAGCCCACAACCTGCTGTCAAACGCATTAAAATACCGCTCACCCCACAGAAGACCAGAGATACACATAAAGTCCTGGAAAGATAATGGGCAGCTTTGCTTTGCAGTTTCAGATAACGGGCAAGGCATGGATATGGAGAAAGTCGAAGATAAATTGTTTAACCTTTATACCACCTTCCATAAAAACAAGGATGCGAAGGGACTAGGATTATACTTAACGAAAGTACAAACCGAAACACTTGGTGGCAGTATCTCTGTTAAAAGCGAACCTGCTGTAGGCAGCACGTTTACTGTTTGCCTCCAGGCTCCCAAAGCTTAAGGCGGCCTGTAATTTTATAGTTTATTTGAATTCTGATTTATGTTTATAGCTGTTAGTACATTTACTATTGCAAATGATATGGCACCCGAAGTAAGGGATGCTTTTATTAACCGCCCGCACCTCGTCGACAACGCTCCCGGGTTTGTGAAGATGGATGTGATGAGTGCCAAAGATAACCCTAACGAGATCTGGTTGATGACCTACTGGACAGACGAAGAGCATTATACAGTATGGTATAAGAACCACATGCGTGCATCGCACCAGGACATACCTAAAGGACTAAAGTTGGTGCCACACAGCTCTAAGGTGCTATACTTTAACCATATAAGTGGCTAAGAACTTTAAAGTAAAAAGCTTAAAGGGTAAAACAATTGAGACACAATGTGTAAACACCCAATTGTCTTACCCTTTTCTTTTAAGGACATGCAGCCAATTAAAGTAGCAAAGTCTAATATTCTGTAACAAAATACAGCGATAGCAGTTTTATAAATAGTACTTGCAAATATGCTGCATGCATACTATTTTTGAAGCAAGCAGTACGGGGTAATACTAGTCATCCTCGTAATCCAGGCCCATCATTTTATTGTAGGCCTGCTGCAGTTCAGAGAAAGCGTGTAGGTTGCCTTCTTTTCGGCTAATCTGCATTCCTTTCTTATAAATGCTTTCTGCTACATCGTTCTGTCCAAACTCTTCGTATAGTTTGGCTGCGTGGTAATACGTACCTACGTAGTTCTCATGTTCGGCTAGCAATTTTTCGTAGTACTCCATCGCCTTTTGCTTGTCAGTATTGCGGTATTCCGTAGCAATGGCATATAAAGTAAAAGCGTCGTTTGGGTCCTCTTCAAGGAACTTGAAAAGTTGTTCTAATCTGTTTTGAGACATTTCGATTTGGCTATATTTTAACTAACTTCGCACAAATTTAACTTTTAATAAGCTAACATTTCGCATATGAAAATATTAGTTTGCATCAGTAACGTTCCCGATACTACTTCAAAGATCAACTTCACAGGCGATAACAAAGAGTTCGACAAAAATGGCGTTCAGTTTGTTATCAACCCTTGGGACGAGTACGCACTAACCAGAGCCATCGAAATTAAAGAGGCGAAGGGCGGTACTGTAACAGTTTTGAACGTAGGAGAGGCCGATGCTGAACCGAACATCCGCAAGGCGCTTGCCATTGGAGCAGACGACGCCATCCGTGTAAACGCACATCCAAAAGATGCTTTCTTTGTGGCGCAGCAAATTACTGCCGTAGCCAAAGAAAATAACTACGACATGATCCTGATGGGCAAAGAGTCTATCGACTATAACGGTTTCCAGGTACACAATATGGTAGGCGAGATGCTCGGCATTCCGTCGGTAACGCCAGCCTTTAAACTGGATATGGTTGATGACAGCACAGCCCGTCTGGAGCGTGAAATTGAGGGAGGTAAAGAAGTGGTGGAAGTGAAGCTGCCTTTTGTGGCCAGCGCACAGCAGCCTATGTCAGAGCCAAGAATTCCGAACATGCGCGGTATCATGACTGCCCGTACAAAGCCTTTAGCTGTAAGAGAGCCTGTTGGCGCCGAAGCAAAAGCGGAGTATGTTGGCTATAGCAAGCCTGAGAAAAAAGGCGGTGTAAAGATGATTGACCCTGAAAACGCAGGAGAGTTGATCGCATTATTAAGAAACGAAGCTAAAGTACTATAACCATGTCTGTATTAGTATTTGTAGAAGGTCTAAACGGAGAGATAAAGAAATCCTCGTTAGAGGCTGCCGCTTACGGCAGCCAGGTTGCACAAACGTTAGGTACAAGCGCTACGGCAGTTGCTATCGGTGAGGTGCACGAAGAGGCGCTAGCTAAACTTGGCGAACAGGGAATAAGCAAAGTGTTGTACGATGCCGACAGCCGCCTGAACCAGTTTGTGGCTGATGCCTATGTAAAAGTTATTGCCAAAGCTGCTCAGCAGGAAAGCGCAAAAGTGTTGGTGTTCGCTAACTCGAACATTGGTGCGGCTGTAGGTTCTAAACTGGCTGTACGCTTAAACGGGTCGCTTGCTACAAACGTAACTACGCTTCCGAAAACAGACGGTGGCCAGTTTGTAGTAACACGTGGTGTTTTCTCGGGTAAAGCTTTTGCTGATGTTGCCCTTACTTCTGATGTGAAAATCATCGCTGTAAAGAAAAACGCATTCGAAGTTTCCAGCAACGGCGGAAGCACAGCTGCTGTAGAAAAGCTTTCTGCTGATCTGGCTGATGCTGATTTTGCTGCTGCTCCAAAAGAGACAGTAATGCAGGATACAGACGGTGGTATTTTACTTCCTGAAGCTGAAATCGTGGTATCTGGCGGCCGTGGCTTAAAAGGCCCTGAGAACTGGCACCTGGTTGAGGATCTGGCAAAAGCATTGGGTGCGGCAACTGCTTGCTCTAAGCCTGTGTCTGACCTTGACTGGAGACCTCACCACGAGCACGTAGGCCAAACGGGTATTACTGTAAGCCCTAACTTGTACATCGCCATTGGTATATCAGGTGCCATTCAGCACTTGGCAGGGGTTAACTCTTCTAAAGTTATTGTCGTTATTAATAAGGATCCGGAGGCGCCATTCTTTAAAGCTGCCGATTATGGCATCGTTGGAGACGCTTTCGACGTAGTTCCTAAATTAATTGAAGCTGCCAAGGCTTTAGACAAATAGACTTAGAAGAATACTGTGAAGAAAATTCAGTTAGAGATACTCGGGCTTTCATCTAGCCAATCGCAAACGGGTTCGTTTGCTTTGGTTTTAGGTGAAAGAGACGGAAACAGAAGGCTTCCGATTATTATCGGCATGTTCGAGGCACAATCTATTGCCATACAAATAGAGAAAATCAATCCAAACCGCCCACTCACCCACGACTTGTTTAAGTCCTTTGCTGAGCAGATGGATGTAAAGGTAACGGAGATCCTGATCTCTGACCTGAAAGAAGGTGTGTTTTACTCCAAAATTATGTGCACCAATGGTACCACAGATTTTGAATTGGATGCCCGACCTTCAGATGCTATAGCCATAGGTTTGCGTTTTGGTGTTCCGATTTATACGGTGGAGAGTGTGCTTTCAGAAGCTGGCATTATACTTAGCGACCTGGAAGACGAAGAAGAGGAAAGTGAAGAAATGACTCTTAAAAGCAGCGCTTCCTCCAGCTCAGCATCAACAGGCGCAAAAGAATCTCTTAGCCAAACTTCTGTGGATGAGCTTAATAAGTTGCTGAATGATGCTCTTGAAAAAGAGGATTATGAACGGGCCGCTAAAATCCGTGATGAGTTGAACAAGCGAAACTGATTTTAACAATATCTGAATCATTAAAAGTCCTGCGCCTTACTGGTGCAGGACTTTTTGTTTTAAAAGATATTAAGGTTACTTTTGGCAAATTTTTTAGCCAAAGCATGTACGATATTTTTAGAGGGGTCATCGGGTTATTAGTCCTTTTGGCCATTGCGTTCCTATTCTCAAAAAACAGAAAACGCATTGACTGGAAGCTAGTTGGCTTCGGCGTTTTTCTACAACTCCTGTTTGGTGTACTCGTTACACAAGTCCCCCTGGTTGCTGATGGCTTTGCTGCCGTTAGCCGCGGTTTCGTAACTTTCTTGGATTTCTCTCAGGCAGGTGCACAATTTTTATTCGGCAACCTGGCTAATCCTGCCCAGAATGGCGGCTTGGGTTTTATCTTTGCTTTCTCGGTACTGCCAACAATTATCTTCTTCTCAACTGTATCGGCTGGTTTATATTACCTGGGTGTACTTCAGAAGATCGTTTTCGGTATTGCCTGGATTATGTCTAAGGGAATGCGCTTGTCAGGTGCTGAGAGCTTATCTGCTGCAGGCAATATCTTCTTAGGTCAAACAGAGGCACCATTGCTTGTGCGTCCGTTCATTGGCCGCATGACGCGCTCTGAGCTGATGTGCCTTATGACAGGTGGTATGGCTACTTTGGCTGGTGGTGTACTAGCCGCTTATGTAGCTTTTTTAGGAGGTGATGATCCTGCTCAGAAGGCGGTGTTTGCAGCCCATTTGCTAACAGCATCCATCATGAATGCCCCGGCAGGCATTGTACTGGCTAAAATCCTTGTACCGGAAACCGAGCCTGAGAAGATACATACACAACTAGAGATGAACGAGGAGCAGCTGGGCGTAAACCTGGTAGATGCCCTTTCGCGTGGTGCTGCTGATGGCTTAAGACTTGCCGCAAACGTTGGTGGTATGTTGCTTGCTTTTATTGCCGTTATCGCACTTGTAAATTACCTGTTAACAGACGTTGTTGGTGACCTAACAGGCCTGAACGGCTGGGTAGTTGCCAGCACAGACGGTCGTTTTTCAGGTTTCTCTTTGCAGTACCTGCTTGGCCAGATCTTCAGAGTATTTGCTTTTATAATGGGGGTGCCGTGGCAGGATACGCTTTTAGTAGGTAGTTTGCTTGGCCAGAAAACTGCCATCAACGAGTTTGTGGCGTACCTTGACCTGGCTGAAATGAAGAATGCCAACCTGCTAACGCCTAAGTCGTTAATCATGTCTACATACGCGCTTTGCGGTTTCTCTAACTTCAGCTCTATTGCCATTCAGATTGGCGGTATAGGTAGTATGGCCCCTAGCCAGCAGGGTAACTTATCTAAATTAGGATTCCTGGCCTTGCTTGGTGCTTCATTAGCCTGTATGATGACAGCTACCGTTTCAGGTATGCTGTACGGTTTATAATTGACAAACACCTATGAATAAAAGAGAGGGGCAGCCGGTAAATTGGCTGCCCCTCTCTTTTATTTATAGGTATACTTCTTAATTGGAGAAGCTTTAAAGATTTCCTCCTTCGTCTTCTACTTTCTTTGCATCGCGCATCAGGCGGTTTGCAAAAATAAACTCGTTTAGTTCTTTCACGTCAGAGTCGAGTATGTTATCGCTGGTGCCTTCCCAAAGCTTTTTGCCTTCGTACAGGAACATAATTTTGTCTCCGATTTCTATTACCGAGTTCATGTCGTGCGTAACAACGATGGTGGTTATGTTATACTCTTCTGTGATTTCCTTTATCAGCCCATCAATCTTAAGTGCTGTCAGCGGATCCAGGCCAGAGTTGGGTTCGTCGCAGAACAGGTAAGTACAGTCAGGGGCAATGGCGCGTGCAATACCTACGCGTTTTTTCATGCCGCCACTAAGCTCCGAGGGCATCTTCCGGTTTGCATTCTCCAGGCCAACGCGCTTTAAACAAAAGTTTACCCTGTCCAAGCGTTCGTCTTTCGGCATTTTAGACAACATCTTTAGCGGGAATTCCACGTTTTGCTCTACTGTCATGGAGTCGAAGAGAGCAGAGCTCTGGAAAAGCATCCCAATTTTACGGCGAATCTCCTGTCGAATGTCGAGTTTGTTGTTTGTAAAGTATGTTCCGTCAAAAGTAACGCTTCCGAGGTCTGGCTTAACGAGGCCAACAATGCACTTTAGCAGTACGCTTTTGCCGGTACCGCTGGCGCCCAGCAACAGGTTGGTTTTGCCGGTTTCAAATACGCCGCTAATGCCATCCAGTACTTTTTTGTCGCCGAAGGTTTTATGTATGTTATGTATTTCAATCATTGTTTTACAAGCTGTGGGTATTTGAGTGCTTTTTTACAAAAGCAGTTGTGCGCATACAAAGTCTGCGATAAGAACAGCAATCACACTATTTGTTACGGCTGTTGTACTGGCCGCGCCTACCTCCAAAGCTCCACCTGAGGTAAAATATCCTCTGAAAGAAGAAATGGAAGAGATGAGGAAAGCAAATACAACAGACTTGATCAGGGCAAATAAGATGTTATAAGGAACAAAGTCACCCCGGATACCGCTGATGTATTCCTGAGCCGTTAAAGCATCAGTAACAGTACCAGCCACATAGCCACCGGCGATCGACAGGAACATTGCCAAGATTACCAGCAAAGGGAAAACAAAGAGCGAGGCCAGTATTTTAGGCAGCACCAGGTACGAACTTGAGTTGATACCCATTACCTCCAGGGCATCGACCTGCTCTGTTATTTGCATGGTTCCAAGCCCGCCTGCAATGTTAGAGCCCACTTTGCCAGCCAATACAATGGAGGTAATGGTAGGCGCTAGTTCCAAAATCGTCATTTCACGTACCATAAAACCTATGGTAGAGCGCGGTATAAACGCATTGTTCAAGTTATAAGACACCTGCACGCATGTAACTGCCCCGATAAAAGTAGATACAATGGCTACAATAGCAATTGAGTTGATGCCTATCAGTATCGCTTCATCTATCGTTCTGTTAAATAGTATCCTGGGCGATTCGGTTCTGGTGAAAAGGCTCGACATAAAGAGCAAGTACTTTCCGAAGTGTTGGAGCATATGGGGTTCAGATGCGGGTTAAAAGCGTGTTTGTAAACAAAAATACTGTATTAATAGCTATATTACGTTTAAAATTGCAAAACATATAAAACGACACATATTTATGCAACGATACATTTTGGTAACAGGCGGCACTAAGGGAATCGGCAGGGCTGTAATCGAACAGTTTGCAAAAAACGGATTCCACATTATTACCTGTTCCCGAAACGAAAAGGAACTGCAAAAGTTGAAGCTGGAGATAGAGCAGAGTTATACTTTCTCAAAAGTATTTTACCGCGAAGCCGACCTTAGCCAACCTGATTCATTAAAAGCCTTCATCAAGTACGTGAAAAGCTTGAAAGTGAAGATTGATGTGCTGGTGAACAACAGCGGCCTGTTTATACCTGGTAAAATACACGAGGAAGATGACTCAGCATTGCCTTTCATGATTAACACGAACTTGTATAGCGCCTATTACATCACCAAAGCATTTGTAGGAGATATGATCAGCCGGCGCGCCGGCCACATTTTTAACATGTGCTCAACGGCAAGTATAACGCCCTATACCAACGGAGGCTCTTACTGTATATCCAAGTATGCCTTGTATGGCATGACGAAAGTGCTTCGGGAAGAGACGAAGGAGCATAACGTTCGTGTAACGGCCATACTTCCGGGTGCAACTTTAACTGCAAGCTGGGAAGGTGTGGATCTGCCTCCAGAGCGTTTTATGAAACCAGAGGATGTTGCCCTGGCTGTGCACAACGCTTACATAATTTCAGAGAATAGTGTAGTAGAAGAACTTCTTATCAGGCCTCAGTTAGGAGACATTTAATAAAAGAAGCTCGTAAACAAATTAATTGTGTGGAATGGGGTAAGGCAAAGTATAAGCAGGCTCTAAAATCTCTGTTTTATAATTTGACTTAAAATGCAGTTTGATCGCTCCGTTTAACAATCAGTCAGAATCTAAGTATAACAACCATGAATTTAGCAGGCAAAGTAGCCATCGTAACAGGAGCAAGTAAAGGGATAGGTTTAGCAACAGTACAAATATTACTTGAAAAAGGGGCTAAAGTTGCAGGCTGGAGCCGGACGTCACCTGAATTGAAGCACGATAACTTCCAGTTTATACCTTGCGATGTGCGGAACGTTGATGACGTGCAACGCGCCTATAACGAGACTGTCAAGATATTTAATAACCCTGTAGCCATACTTGTGAACAATGCCGGTCTAGGGTATTCCGCACCATTGGAGGAGCAAAGCCTGGAAGATTGGCATATGATGTTTGACACCAACGTACATGGTATGTTCTATTGCACACGTTTAGTGGTGCCAGGTATGAAAGAGCAGGAGGAAGGCCATATCATTAACATATCTTCTATCGCGGGCACAACAGGTATAGAGGAAATGGCTGGCTATTGCGCCACAAAACATGCAGTACGCGGACTTTCTCATTCGCTTTACAAAGAAGTGCGCAACTATGGCGTTAAAGTAACCTGCATTTATCCTGGCTCGGTGCAAACTAACTTCTTCGACCCTATCGAAAGTGTAACTGTGAACGAGAACATGATGCGCCCCGAAGACATTGCCTCAACGATACTGCATGCCCTGGAATCTCACCCGAACTACCACCATGTAGACATTGAAGTTCGCCCGCTTATGCCAAAAGGAAAACGACCGAAGAACTAAAGATTAAATAAGCGCAGAATTAACGGTAAGCGGTATATTTGTACCTTTGACGATAAATTTTGAAGATTATCAAAGTATAACTGTTGCTGCTGTTAAAGCCAGTTGGCAAGTATAAAAGTATAACCGGGGTTCCTGGTATACATTTTCATTCATCATTAGCCTTAACTAAAATTGTCTGTTGAAGTAAAGAACCTTACAAAGATTTTCGGCACACAGCATGCTGTGGATGATATCTCGTTTGCGGTGCAACAAGGCCAGATACTTGGGTTCCTGGGGCCAAACGGTGCAGGTAAGTCCACTACCATGAAAATAGCGACCTGTTACCTGCCTCCAAGTGCCGGTACGGTGGTGGTTAATGGCTTTGATGTGGTGCAGCACCCCATAGAGGTACGGCGCAACGTGGGCTACCTGCCAGAGCACAACCCGCTTTACCTGGACATGTACGTGCACGAGTACCTGGCTTTTGTGGCAGCTGTGTATGGTTTAAAAAGCAAACATGCCAAAGCCCGGGTGCAGGAGATGGTGGAGCTGTGTGGTTTAACCCTGGAACAGGGCAAGAAGATTGGAGCCTTATCGAAAGGATACCGGCAGCGGGTTGGCTTGGCGCAAGCCCTTGTGCACGACCCACAGGTACTTATACTTGATGAGCCTACTACAGGCCTTGACCCAAACCAAATTGTAGATATCCGTGCCTTGATAAAGCAAATCGGACAAAACAAAACGGTTATCTTTTCAACACATATTATGCAGGAAGTTACCGCTATTTGCGACAGGGTAGTGATAATTAACCGGGGTAAGTTAGTGGCAGATAGCGATGTGGCAAGTTTGCAAGCAGGAGGCAAGAACGAAAAAGTGACGCTGGTGGAGTTTGAACAGCCCATTGAAATAGGTTTACTCGCTCAGATTCCGGGGGTGTTACGCGCAGAACAGGCGCAGGGCAACACATACCGCGTCACTTCAAGCCGTGAAGCCGACGTACGCTCTAATGTGTTCCGGATTGCCGCCGAGCATAACTGGCCGTTGGTTGGGCTGCGGCAGGAGGAGAACTCCCTTGAAAAGATATTCCAACAACTCACGAAGAATTAGAAATTCTAAATTACGAATTGTGAAAGGGGCAAAAGAAACTCTTTCATAATTCATGATTCATAATTAAAGAGAATGCTCGCTATACTTAAAAAAGAATTTAACGGCTTCCTTAACTCGCTTATCGCGTACATCGTGATAGCGGTGTTTCTGGTAGCCATTGGCATGTTTATGTGGGTGTTTCCGGAGAGCAGCGTGCTGGATTATGGCTTCGCTGACATGCAGACGCTGTTTAACATGGCACCATGGGTTTTCCTTTTCCTGATACCTGCCATCACCATGCGCACGTTTGCCGAGGAGAAGCGCGAAGGCACCATTGAACTGCTTTTAACCAAACCAATCTCTGACCTGCAACTTATACTTGGTAAATACTTTGCAGCGCTGTTACTGGCGCTTTTTGCCTTGTTGCCAACGCTGTTGTACTATTACTCGGTTTATGAGTTAGGCAACCCAAAAGGCAACGTGGATTCTGCTGCAGTAGTAGGCTCATACCTAGGGCTTGTATTTCTGGCGGGTGTGTTCTGCGCCATCGGTGTGTTTGCATCTTCTGTATCCAGTAATCAAATCATCTCTTTCGTGATTGCTGTTTTCCTGTGCTTTATCATTTATACCGGTTTTGATCTGATCTCATCTATACCGATGTGGGGCAGGTATGGCTACCTGGTAAGCCAGTTGGGTATCTCTTACCACTATACTGCCATCAGCAAAGGTCTGATCGATTCACGGGATGTGTTATACTTTGTGAGCGTTATCGCCATTATGATACTGGCCACTACACTTGTATTAAAGAGCAGAAAATGGTAGCAGCATCTAACAAAAGCAAACGGAACAACGACCTGCTCAAATTCGCAGCCTGGGCTGTAGGCATTATACTTTTAAATGTATTGGCAGCTAACTTCTTCTTCCGCCTCGACCTGACGGAAGATAAACGCTATACTATTGCACCAGTTACAAAGCAGATGTTGGGGCAGTTGCCCGATGAGGTTGTAGTGGATGTATACCTGGAGGGCGATTTTCCGGCAGGCTTTAAGCGGCTGCAGCAATCGGTAAAGGAGACGCTGGACGAATTCAGGATTTATGCGGGCGGTAATCTAAGGTATAATTTTATAGACCCGAACGAGATAAGTGACGAAACGCAGCGCAACGAGTTTATCATGAACCTGGCCCAGAAAGGCATAAACCCTACTAACCTGCGTGCTACCGAAGAGGGTAAACAAGTGGAGCGTCTGGTGTTTCCGGGGGCTATCATCAAGTATAAAGGCAAAGAAACCGCAGTTAATTTCCTGAAAGGCAATTTGGCAGCCTCTGCCGACGAACGCCTAAACCAATCGGTTGAGGGGGTTGAGTTTGAGCTGGCAACTGGTGTGCGTAAGCTGGCTTTTTCAGGCAACAAGATAATAGGCTACATTACCGGGCAGGGCGAACTGGAAATGCAGCAGGTAACCGATTTGCTGGGATCTCTGCAGGAGTACTACCGAGTTGCACGAGGCGATTTGCCACAGATACCAACACTAAAGGGGCTCGACCTGATCATTATTGCCAAGCCAACACATCAGTTTACAGAGCTGGACAAGTATAAAATTGACCAGTTTATTATGAATGGTGGCAAAGCTGTATTTTTTGTAGATGCCTTAAACGCCAATATGGACAGCGTAGGAGCAGGAGGGATGTTTGCGCTACCCTATAATTTAAACCTGGAAGACCTGCTTTTCCGCTACGGTGTGCGCCTGAACCCGACGATGATCATGGATTTGAATTCAGGGTTTATACCTATGGTAACAGGCTATGCAGGAGACCGCCCACAAACCGAGATGATTAACTGGCGCTTTTACCCCTTGCTCAACAACTTCAGTAAACACCCGATTACACGTAACCTGGATGCCGTTTATACTAAGTTTGTAGGCACCATTGATACTGTTAGGGCAGATGGCATCAGAAAAACGCCGCTGGTTTATACTTCAAAATACTCCAGGGTGCTGGAGCCGCCTGTGCCGGTTACATTAGAAGAGGCCCGTATGGATGTGAACCCGGAACAGTACGGGGCAGGGGAGCAGCCGGTTGGTTATTTGCTCGAAGGTCAATTTACATCGTTGTTCCGCAATCGCCGTGCCCCACAGGGTGCCGCCGAAACAGTTGTAAAAGAAAATGGTGTAAACACGAAAATTGCCATTTTCTCGGATGGGGATTTGGTGCGCAACGAAATAAACCCACGAACCGGGCAGGCTTATGAGCTTGGCTTTGACCGCTATAACAATGTGAAGTTCGCTAACAAAGAATTGGCCATGAATACTATTCATTATTTGTTAGACTCCGGAGGCCTTATTAACGTACGCAGCAAAGAAATAAAACTTCGGCCATTGGATAAAGTGCGCGTGCAGGAGGAGAAAAGCTTCTGGCAATTGCTTAACCTGGTGGCTCCGATAGCCTTGCTCGTGCTCTTCGGTATAAGCCGGTATTACCTGCGCAAGCGCAAGTATGAGCGGTTTTAAATTATATAACTTTTTCGTATAAAATACAGCCAAAACACTATATTAGTTGATAGTATAAATGCGATTTATTTATAACTTTGTCCAAATAACATTATAGATAGAATAATGAAATTTATCGTCTCCTCTTCTGCTCTTCTAAAGCAATTATCAAGTATAAACGGTGTGGTAACCAATAACCCTGTGGTGCCAATCCTGGAAAATTTCCTTTTCGAGATAAACGACAGCACGTTAACCATTACAGCAAGCGACCTGGAAACATCCATGATCACGCAGCTGCATGTGGAAGCGAAAGAAAACGGCCGCATAGCCGCTCCTGCTAAAATCTTACTCGAAACGCTGAAAAACCTACCGGACCAACCCGTTACTTTCACAATTGACGAGGAGACGTACACCATCGAGATCAGCTCTTCTAATGGCCGTTACAAGCTATCTGGCGAGAATGCTACTGATTTCCCTCGTGTACCGGTTGTGCAGGGAGCAAGCGCTATCGAGATACCATCTAATGTGTTAGGCAGAGCTATCAACAAGACGATCTTTGCGGTAAGCAACGACGAGCTTCGCCCTGCCATGACGGGTATCTTTGTGCAGCTGCGCAGCGATAATGTTACCTTTGTAGCCACCGATGGTCACCGTTTGCTGCGTTTCCGCCGCTCTGATATCACTACAAGCCAGGAAGCTTCGCTGATCATTCCGCGTAAAGCATTCATGCTGTTAAAGTCTACGTTGCCATCAGAGGCTACTGCTGTAAAAGTAGAGTTTAACCAATCCAATGCCTTTTTCAGCTTCGACAATATCCGTATGATATGCCGTTTGATTGATGAGCGCTACCCAGACTACGAGAACGTTATTCCGGTACAGAACCCAAACAAGCTGGTAATTGACCGCCAGGACCTGCTAAGCTCTGTAAAGCGTATTTCTATTTACTCAAACAAAACCACGCACCAGATTCGCCTGAAGCTTTCAGGTTCTGAGCTGCAGGTATCAGCTGAGGATTTAGACTTTTCGAACGAAGCAAACGAGCGCCTTACCTGCCAGTACGAAGGAGAGGATATGGAAATTGGCTTCAACGCTAAATTCCTGATGGAAATGCTTAATAACATCGACTCTGATGAGATCACATTTGAGCTTTCTACGCCAAACCGTGCAGGTTTGCTAATGCCGATCGTAAACGAGGAAAACGAGAGTGTGCTGATGCTGGTGATGCCGGTAATGCTTAACAACTACGTTTAATAAGTATAAAGTATAAATAAAAAGGTGAGCCTACAAGCTCACCTTTTTTATTGCAGTTATTTGAAAAATTAAATCAGGTTAGCTGTATAAAATTAAGTAGATGACTGATATGTAAAGTATTATAACTGATTCGTACATTTGCATTGTTTTTACAGCATTTATTTGATGCAATTATACTTATTCAGGTCCGCGCCTGCTGCCTATGCAGTTGCGTTCAAAGATTTTTACCAGCCGCATAACCTGAAATGCACCCGCATGATGGCTATCATCTGGTTAAGCATTTCTTTAACAGTTCTGGGCAGTAATGCCATTTTTGATTACGCCGATAAATTTCCGGGTGCAGCTTTGTTTCGTGTGGCCTATTTAAGTTATGCTGCTTCGGCTACTCTCGCTTTGTCTGCTATCTATTTCCTGCTAAAGCGGGGATTACCAAAAACACATTCATACTTCAGGTACATTAACCTGGCTTACAGCTTTGTATTTGCTGTTACCTGCCTTTTAATGTCTGTGGCCAACCAAGGCAACCCTATCAATAACATGACAATGTACCTGATGGGGCTTATACTTGTGGCATTGCTTTGGGTAATGGAGTTAAGGGAAGTAGTTGCGCTTGTTTTTCTGGTAGGGCTCACGTTTGCCATTGGCGTTCTGTTTTTAAACCTCTCGGATGCGCAGCTGATTGGAAACCAAACGGGTTCTGTTTTCTTACTCATATTCTTTTTCCTGCTTACACGCTTGAATTATACATTCAGGGTAAACCATTTTATGCAGCTAAAGCAGATAGAGGAGAAGAACGCTGCTCTGGAAGACGTAAGCAAAGCTAAAACAAAAATTCTGGGTATTGTGGCGCACGACCTTCGCGGGCCTTTTTCTAACATTGAGATGCTTGTAAACCTGATGCAGGTAAAAGAACTCAACAAAGAAGAAATGGCTAAATACTATGCCATGATTCAGAAAAGCTGCCAGAACTCAAAAGCTATCATTAACGATTTGCTGGACATGGCTAGGGTAGATCAGGAAGAACATTACCCCCTGGAGAAAACAAACCTGAACCTCATTGTGGAGCAGGAATACCAGGAATGGAAAGAGCAACTGAAAGACAGCCGCCAGTTGGAGTTCATGGCTCTGCCGATGCCAGCCTATGCAAGTATAAACTCCGATAAGTTTAAGCGCGTGTTGGATAACCTGTTATCTAATGCAGTAAAATTTACAAAGGAAAACGGCCGTATCAGTATTAAACTCAGCCAGAAAGATAAAGAGTTTCTGTTGCAGATATCAGACGATGGGATTGGTATACCTCAGGAACTTAAGCCGCACCTGTTTAACGCTTTCTCCCGGGCCGGACGACATGGCATACGTGGCGAAAAGTCAGTAGGGTTGGGGTTAAATATCGTGCAGCGGCTGGTAGAGCAGCATAAGGGCAGTATCACAGTTGAGAGTGACGAGAATAAAGGCACCACCTTTAACCTGACATTACCTGCCTGCCACTAGCGTTTCGCTTTTCTTACTTTAATATAAATAGGGAAGTGATCGCTGGCTCCTCCAAAATAGGTGTTTCCCGAAAACGTAGGCAGCGGCGTGTTTTTATACTTTCCATAAAGAAACTTCAGCTCCTCAGGGTCATGTATGTTGGCAGAGCCGCGTACATATTCAAGGCCTTTGCCTGCGATCAATGATTTGGATACAAGTATCTGGTCTAGCATTTTAAAGTCGCCACGGCTGTAATAACTGCCTAAGCCATTTACATAATGCATAAAAAAGGTATTAAAAAGTTCTTCATTGTAGTATGGGTTTGGCCTTCCGGTTGCAAGCAAATGCTTTTGCATCACATTCGTGCGTGGTTCAGCATCGAAGTCGCCGATAACAACAATGTTTGCATCAGGATCTGAAGCTTGTATGGCGTTTATTTCTTTGCGCAGCTTTGTTGCGGCAGCCACTTGCCTGGCATCGTCCTGGGTGCTACGGCGGGCAGCGGCGCGGGCAGGCCAATGGTTTACGAAGATAGTGAGCGGTATGCCCTGTACAGTTCCGTTTACCTGCAGTATATCCTTGGCAGTACTGTTTGCGCCATAGTCTACTTTTATACTTTGCTGTGTTTCCAATTTAAAGACACCCGGCTTATATAGTACGGCCAGGTCCAGACCCTGTGTGTCGTCAGTCTCAAAATGAATATACGCATACTTCATTTTACGGAGTTGCGGTGTCTTTATGAGGTCTTGTAAAACTAAAGCGTTCTCTACCTCTGTCAGTCCTATAAAAGCAGGACCTTTGCTGTTCCCGATGGTGGCTATGGCGCTGGCTAGCTTTTGTATCTTACGGTTATACTTTTCCTGGTCCCACTTCATTGCACCTTTCGGGGTAAAGTCTTCATCGTCTTTAGTGGGGTCGTCTATAGTGTCAAACAGGTTTTGCGTGTTATAAAACGCAATAGTGTGTAGCTTTCCTGATGAGGGTGCAAGTACCCTGGAACACCCTATAAAGGTGCTAAGGGTAAAAATAAGTAATAGTGTTTTTATTCCGTGGCGCATCGCGTAACTTTGTACCTCTATATGTTTTCAAGCATAGTACGAGATATATATAGTATAAAGTTTAAAAACCTAGAAAATGAAGAAATCAGAGATATACTTCAGCATTGCTTTAGACGAAAACAAAATACCTGAAGCTATTAGCTGGAGAGCCACAGATGCAGGAGAGAAAATCCACTTTGCTAAAGCCATCAACATTTCGCTTTGGGACCGTGACCAGGCGGGTACCATGAAAATAGACCTTTGGACAAAGGATATGCCTGTAGATGAAATGAAGTATTTTTATGTGGATACTATTGGGGCTATGGCGCAAAGTATAGCTACAGCAACCAGCGATAGCGTAATGGCTCAAAAAATGCGGACGCTTTGTGAAGAGTTAATGCAACATATTGAAGAGCAGCAGCAAAAAGGTGACTCTTAAGTATAAAGCTACCTCTATAAAAGCAGAAAGGCCCCAAAAATGGGGCCTTTCTGCTTTTATAGAGGTAGTATTTTCTTAGTTAAGCGTAACAGCAACAGGTGTTTCAGTTGCTGCGGTTGCATTATCCTGCACGTCTAAGCTAGCCATAAACTCCTGCTCGGCTTGGTTATAAACCTTACGGGCACCAAAATATTCGTTATACTGTCTTGTGCTTAACACACTTTCAAGTTCAATATCTCTAACGTTGCAAATCTCTTCGCATTTTTTATCAATAACAGCTTGGTTACCTGCAAACTCTGTTTCAACGGCAAGTTTCTTGGCGACAACTTCGTTATTTATTTCTCTGATCTTGCGTGACTGGTAGTTGTTCAGGCCTAAATCAATAATCATTTTGTTCGACAGATGATTTGCTCTCTGCTCGGCCACAAGAGCTACTTTTTTATCAACTTTGGATGTTTTCTTAACAGCAGGTTTTGTGTCGCCATTCGCTGCAGCTGTAAATGCACATCCAAACATCATACAAGTCATTACCAGTAGCTTCTTCATAATTTTTTCTTTTTCTATAGTTCTAAGTTTGTTTCCCGATTCTTTACAACGCCCTAAACTTTTTAATAATTCCTGAGAGTGTAAAAAAATGCTTTCACCTTATTTAGTGCACATATGATGCCAAAAAGGCTGATTTACAAGAATAAATCAGCCTTTTTCTAAATAATTTTCTGAGTTTACCACTCGTTCATCCACATCATAGACTCTACTGGAGTAATGGTGCGTTTGTTATACTTAGCGTTCTGCTTCTTGTTATAATAATTATCGATACCGCCTTTTACTTCAAAGTAAATCAATTGCCCGATAGGCATACTATAGTATACGCGTACTGGCTGCGAAACAGATATCTCAAGTGTCCAGGTATTGCAAAAACCTACATCACCTTTGCCCGCTGTAGCATGTATATCTATACCTAAACGGCCCACACTTGATTTTCCCTCTAGAAAAGGCACATGCGCATGCGTTTCGGTATATTCCAGGGTAACACCTAAGTATAAACGGCCCGGTTGCAGTACAAATCCTTCTTCAGGGATTTCAAACGTTTCAATCTCATTGTGCTTGCGCGCATCCAGTACCTCATCTTTATAGGTAGCTAAATAACGTCCCAAGTGCACATCATAGGAGTTGGTGCCGAGGCAGGCGCGGTTAAACGGTTCCACGAGAATGTTGCCGCTCTCCATTTCCTCTAAAATTTGTCTGTCTGTTAATATCATAAGGGTAATAAAATGCAACGTAAATGTAAGTAAATCAAGCCACAGGATGTACTTGACTTTTAGGTTTTTTGTAGCTTATTGCAGCGCCTCCTTTAGTGCCTCTAAATTGGCCTTTATGTATTCATCAGCTATACTTTCTGTGATGGCTGTTGAAACAAACAACGCTTCGTACTGAGAAGGGGCAAGGTAAACGCCTTTCTGCAGCATGGCGTTGAAGTAGCGGCCGAAAAGTGCAGTATCTGATGTTTTGGCACTTTCGAAATCAGAGACAGGCTGCTCTGTAAAGAAGATACTGAACATAGAACCCACGCGGTTGATTGTATAGTTAACACCTAGTTGCTGCATGTTTTGTTGCATGCCACTCACCATCTTTTCAGTAATCTGGTTAAGCTGCGTGTATACTTCCGGGTGCTCTTTGAGATAAGTAAGCATTGCCATGCCTGCTGCCATCGCAATCGGGTTGCCTGAGAGTGTACCTGCCTGGTAAACCGGACCTGCGGGAGCCACATAATCCATAATCTCTTTTTTGCCACCATAAGCACCTACTGGCATGCCGCCACCGATAATCTTACCGAGTGTGCTCATGTCTGGAGTTACGCCGTATAATTCCTGAGCACCACCAGCTGCTAAGCGGAATCCGGTCATTACTTCATCAAAAATAAGTATTATCCCTTCCTGGTCACACAAATCGCGTAGCCCTTGCAGAAAGCCCTCTGCTGGAGTAACTAAACCCATGTTGCCAGCCACAGGCTCAAGAATAATGGCTGCAATCTGGCCTTTGTTTGCTTCTGCCAGCATTTTAACGGCATCCAGGTTGTTATATGGAGCTGTTAGTGTATCGTTGGCGGTACCTTTGGTTACACCCGGGCTATCCGGAACACCTAAGGTTATGGCACCACTTCCAGCTGAAATCAGAAATGAATCGCCATGACCGTGGTAGCACCCTTCAAACTTAATTATTTTATCGCGGCCAGTATAGCCACGAGCCACACGTATCGCCGACATAGTTGCCTCTGTGCCAGAGTTTACCATGCGTACTTTCTCTATACTTGGTACCATGCTCACAATAAGCTCGGCAATCTCAATCTCTTTGCGGGTAGGAGCTCCAAAAGACAATGAGTTAGGAATCGCTTTTTGCACCGCCTCCTGTACCACCTCGGCAGCATGCCCCAAAATCATTGGTCCCCATGAATTTATAAAATCAATATAGCGGTTGCCATCCTCGTCAAGCATGTAGGCCCCGTTTGCTGATACCATAAATCTTGGGTTGCCACCTACGGCTTTAAATGCTCTAACCGGAGAGTTTACGCCTCCTGGTATACTATTTTGGGCACGATGGAATAACTCGTTGCTGATTGGTGCTTGTGTCATATGGATAATGTCAATTTAGATTTTCTAAAAAACCGGGTTCACAACTGTTAACTCCAGGTTTTCAAGTTTAGTGATAGGTACGTACTGGTTGTCTTGGCGCGCATCGTTTCTGGAACTTGGGTCGATGTAACCAAAACCAGAGTATAACACACCAGGTTTTATACTTGTGCTAAGCAGTTGCTGGTTAAACTGAGGGCCATAGTGCTGGAGCAGCTGGCCAAAGTAATACATCATCTCAAAACCAGTATATGCAAACGTAGAAGGTGCCATGTTATACTTGCTCACGTAATTTCTGCGGAACCACTCGCTGCCTGGGTTCTGCTTGTTTACATATTTCGGGCTGATGAAGTATACTTCGAGGTTATCAAGCTGGCGTAGCGAAATTTGGCTAATATCCAGCCACTTGTCATAAGTAACAATGGGCATTTGCGGTGCTTTGCCCTGTATAAGGCTTGTTGTATTTACGGCAGCTGTCATTTTATCGGAGAAAACCGCCATATGGCCTACTTCCTCTAAATTCAGGCCTTTGAATAATGTTGCCGTTGCTGTGGCCTGGCTAGAGTTAATTTTACGATAAGTTTTAACCTTGCCACCGAGCTTGATAAAATGCTGGCGGTAGTAATAAGAGAAGGTGGTGTCTTCTTTAGCGTTCTCAAAGAGTATAACAGCTGATTTCGGAGAGAAATTCTGGTAAGCGTAAGTGGCAGCCTGCCTCGCTTGCGTGGCCACAGAAGACTCAAACAAGAATGCATTGGTATTACCGCGTACCATCTCTATGTCCTGAGACAAAGGATTGATAACATTGATGCCATTTTGTGCAGCAAAACGGGCTGCTACCTTTGCCGTAGATTTATAGATAGGACCAACAAGTAAGTCCATCTGCTTCATTTCTGGCAGGTTAAGCACACGTTTTACACCCATGGTATCGGCGCCGATGTCGTAAGTATACAAGTTGACAGCAATGCCCTGTTTCTGTAGAGAGTCCTGAGCTAGTTTAATGCCTGCATACATATCCGTAACGAACTGATTTTTTCGGGCAGTTTGCTGGTAGTCCTGGTTTAACTGGAAGGGCAGGAGCAAGGCCACATTAAAGCTCTGGCTGCGAAGCGCATCTTTGCTTAGATAGCGGTTACGGTCCAGCTTATGGCGGCTCACGATATTTTCTAGTGTTTGCCTGTCGTGTGGGCGGTACCAGCCACCAATTAGCTTATCAGCAAAAGCCTGAGCAACAACCTTATCGTTTTGATTGCGCTGTAGCAATGCTTCAAAGGCTGCTCTGTCGTTCAGGCTGTTTAAGTAGTAGCGTTTAAGACCTTCAGCGTCAGTTGCAAGGGGTGTGCCCTGTAGCTCCTGCAATTTGCTGAGGGCACGCTCATAATCGCCTTGCTCAAACAATACATTAGCCAACAGGTAATCTGCATCGTTCATGCCGGCCCAGTTCGGGTACTGGTTTTGCAGCTGCAGCAACATGGCATAAGCCTCTTTTGGTTTATGGCCTTTAAGCGCAGCTAATGCATAAAAATAGGAAGCTTCTTGTGCGTAGGCAGATGTGCTGGCCGTTAACGGTTGAAGTTCTGCCATTGCCTGGTCAAACTTTTGCTGTTGCAGCAGTATTTTGCCGTTGTTGTATGTTGTAGCCGGATCTTGCGTTTGGGCTTGAGCCTGCATACTGACTAAGCCTGTAAACAAAAAACACGCAATAATATTTCTGAAGTTTCCCATCTTGTTTTGATATAAGTGCCTATAAAACGCAAGACACAGAACTTTCAGCAAAAGTACGAAAGTCCTGTGTCTTGTGTCATATACTTTAGTTTAGAAAACTATTCCCATTCGATAGTAGCGGGTGGTTTTGAGCTGATGTCGTAAACCACTCGGTTAACGCCTTTTACTTTGTTGATGATTTCGTTAGAGACATCCGCCAGAAACTCATACGGTAAACGGCTCCAGTCAGCCGTCATGCCATCTATACTTGTTACAGCACGTAAAGCTACCACGTTTTCGTAGGTGCGCTCATCACCCATTACCCCAACCGATTGCAGCGGTGTAAGTATAGCACCTGCTTGCCATACCTCATCATACAGTCCGTCTTTTTTAAGGTTGTTGATGAATATGTGATCTACTTGCTGCAGTATGTTTACTTTCTCTGCCGTAACATCGCCAAGTATACGTATGGCAAGGCCCGGACCCGGGAATGGGTGGCGGCCAAGTATAGTTTCATCTATTTTAAGCGCTCTGCCCACTAAACGCACTTCATCCTTGAATAAGGTCTTTAGTGGCTCTACTACTTTCAATTTCATGTAATCTGGTAAGCCGCCTACGTTATGGTGCGATTTTATGGTGGCAGAAGGCCCCTTTACGCTCATGGATTCGATTACGTCGGGGTAGATGGTGCCCTGTGCCAGCCACTTCACATCCTCTATTTGGTGCGACTCCTCATCAAACACTTCAATAAATACCCTTCCAATCGCCTTGCGCTTCTGTTCAGGGTCTGTTAAACCGGCCAGCGCAGTATAAAATTTATCTTTAGCATCAACGCCCTTTACATTCAGCCCCATGTGCTGGTAAGAATCAAGCACCTGCTCAAACTCGCCTTTGCGCAGCAGGCCGTTGTCTACAAAAATGCAGTACAGATTTTTACCTATGGCCTGGTGTATCAGCATGGCCGCCACACTAGAATCTACGCCACCTGATAAGCCAAGTACTACTTTATCGTTACCTAACTGCTGTTGCAGGTCGGCTACGGTAGCCTCAATAAATTGCTCAGAGGTCCAGTCTTGCTGGCATCCGCAGATATGCACCACGAAGTTGCGCAACAATGTTTTGCCTTCTTCAGAGTGTGTTACTTCCGGGTGAAACTGAATACCATAGGTTTCCTGGTCGCGCAGTTTGTAAGCAGCCACGCGCACACTCTCTGTACTGGCAATTACTTCCATGTTAGCTGGTACTTCCTTTATGGTATCGCCATGCGACATCCACACCACAGAGCCTAAAGTAATTTCTTTCAGCAGCCTGTCGGAATTGTGCAGCTCGCTGATGCGGGCGCGGCCGTACTCTCGTATAGTGGATGGTGTAACTTCACCGCCTAATTCCTGCGCCATCAGCTGGGCGCCATAGCACACACCAAGCACCGGAACTTTACCTAAAAACTGGTTTAAGTCTATGGTTGGGTGTTCCTGGTCGCGTACCGAGCAAGGGCTACCTGAAAAGATAACGCCCATAACGTCTTCGGTGAGTGCTGGCACATTATTGTAGGGGTATATTTCGCAATATACATTTAGCTCGCGCACCCTTCTGGCAATTAGTTGGGTGTATTGGGAGCCAAAGTCGAGGATGAGAATTTTTTCTGGCATGCGCAAAGGTAAGGCTGTTTTATAGTATTTGCCAATAGATTCTGTTATTTGATTATTTTCTTGCTGTTGCTGGCGGGGGAGAAGGCTATGCATATCTCTTCAGTTTTTCTTACTTTGTGTATTTCTTTCTCTTGTTTTGCTGTCTTAGGTTTCTCTTACATTAGCGTACAACCCAGTAGATTTATACTTCTTATTCAGGCATTTTCTATCCAGCACCCAAAATTTTTCTTCCTGACGATCAATTACAAAACGCAAATTTCAGGCTTTTATCAAACATAATATTTGTTTCCATTTGCATTGAATGGAATTGTTTGTACTTTTGTAACGGCAAATCGGCACGGCCAGCTCCTGCTGAACTCCCCCAGGACCGGAAGGTAGCAAGGGTAGGTGGTTGAGCGGCGCGATGTTCGGTTTGCCACTTTTTTTTGCCCATACCCCAACGGTATCCCTCCCAAGTAAATTTCCAACCATTACCTTCCGGATTCACAATTAATGCGTTAGATTTGTAGGCATAATCTACTACACTTCAGCATTATGAAATTCTTTATCGATACTGCAAACTTGCAGGAAATTCAGGAAGCGCACGACTTAGGCGTTTTAGATGGCGTAACTACTAACCCATCGCTTATGGCGAAAGAGGGTATTTTTGGCCATGATAGCGTAATGTCGCACTACAAGCAAATCTGCGAGATAGTGGATGGTGACATCAGCGCAGAAGTAATTGCAACTGATTTTGAAGGTATGGTGCGCGAAGGCGAGCTTTTGGCTGAGCTGCATCCTAACATAGTTGTAAAGGTGCCGATGATAAAAGATGGTGTTAAAGCTATCCGTTATTTCAGCGAGAAAGGCATCAAAACAAACTGTACACTAGTGTTCTCTGCCGGCCAGGCGTTGCTGGCTGCTAAGGCAGGCGCAACTTACGTGTCTCCGTTCATCGGGCGTTTGGATGATGTGTCTACAGATGGTTTACAGCTGATTGAGCAGATCGTGCATATTTATGGCAACTACGGTTATCAAACGCAGGTATTGGCAGCTTCTGTTCGCCATGTAATGCACTTAGTGCAATGCGCTGAGCTTGGAGCAGACGTAGTAACTTGCCCGCTTAAGGTTATAACTGGTTTGCTGAAGCACCCGCTAACGGATAGTGGCTTGGCCCAGTTCCTGGCTGACCACGCAAAAGGCAATAAGTAATGAATTAATGAAGGATGATTGACAGAGCTATATAAGCGTAAGCTTTTTGCATCATTTTGTTAGTCATCCTTCATTTACAATTCTGATCATGTATATTATAAAAGTAAAAGGCAAAGCCAAGATTCCGGATTATATACAGCTCCGTGATGATAATTTTGTGCTAATTGCTTACTTTAGAGCTGACAGACCACTTAAGAACCTGGACCGGTATGGTTTGGATGGAAAGGAAGATGCGCTAGCTGCGCTGATCGATTCCCTTGAGTTCGGCAAGCTTCAGAAATTAGAGATTTAATCCTTATATGAATTTTTCTACTTCCCCTGTGGTTTCGCTCCGCGAAGTCGCTATTTACCAAGATGTAAACACCATTTTAAGCAACGTTAATTTCGACATTGAAAAAGGGGAGTTCGTGTATCTGGTGGGGCGCACAGGAAGCGGGAAAAGTTCATTGCTTAAAACCCTTTACGCCGACCTGCCTCTGCTGTCTGGTTCAGCGGCTGTAGCAGATTTTAAAATATCTGATCTTCCCAAAAAGCAAGTACCATACCTCCGTCGTAAAATCGGCATCATCTTCCAAGACTTCCAGCTTTTGTTTGACAGGACAGTTGCAGATAACTTAAGTTTTGTGCTACGTGCAACCGGCTGGAAAGACAAATCAAGAGTAAAGCAGCGTATTTCGGAAGTTTTGATGCGCGTTGGTTTGGATGCCGCCGCTAATAAAATGCCACACCAGCTATCGGGGGGGGAGCAGCAGCGCATTGTAATTGCCCGTGCCTTGCTAAACGAGCCTGTTATACTTTTTGCAGATGAGCCAACCGGTAACCTGGATCCCATGGTGGCCGATGGCATTATGAAGCTTTTCGAGGAGATCAACAACAGCGGCACCGCCATACTTATGGCCACCCATAATTACGAAATTATAAACCGCTACCCGAAACGCGTCCTTAAATGCGAAAACGGGAAAGTGCTTGATTCAAAAGTAGAGCAGTTTTCGTTAACGAATGGTTACTAAGGGATCAATTCCTGTTTGTGATCAAGTATGAAAGCTATGAGGAATGCTGCAAGCGCCTTACTAAAAGCTCCCTTACATAGAGCCAGCAAGTGTTATACATCCCGAATCATCTGTCGGCAACTAAGCACCTCGTTTATAAATAACTTTTTGATAACCAGGCTTTAAAGTATTCCCTCCACTACTGACACGATTCTGTTGCCTCAGTTTTTCTTATGGGGTTTATATTGCAGGCTTAGCTTAATGGATGTAGAATTTGCTGAGCAGTTACAGTTTTTTTGATGGAAAGGCAAACATAAAAGAAGTATGCCTGCGCCCAATTGTTAATGCGAATCGGTATATTCACTCTGTAACATTAAAAGCTTTACTTATCTTTGTTATACACCTCATCAGTTATAATTTACCTGCATGGAAGACATTAAGATGGTGGACCTGAAAGCACAATATGCCAAGCTCAAACCTGAGTTGGATGCTGCTTTTAGTGCCGTGATGGAAAGTATGGAGTTTATTAATGGGCCTCAGGTTTCAAACTTTGCCCGCAGCCTGGAAGAGTACCTGCAGGTGCGCCATGCCATACCCTGTGCTAACGGAACCGATGCGCTGCAAATAGCTTTAATGGCGCTGCAACTCCCAGCTGGAGCCGAGGTGATTGTACCATCATTCAACTATGTGTCGGGGGCGGAGGTAGTGGCGTTGCTGGGTTTAAAACCTGTATTTGCCGATGTGCTGCCGGATACTTTTACTATTGATCCCGAATCGGTTAAAAAGGTTATTACTCCCGCTACAGCAGCTATTATTCCTGTGCACTTGTTTGGCCAGGGAGCTGCCATGCAGGAAATAATGGAAATTGCACAGGAGTATAAGCTATACGTAATTGAAGATAACGCCCAGTCGTTAGGGGCTGTTTATGTGCAACCAGATGAGCATGAGGTGAAACTGGGTACAATGGGGCATATCGGCACTACTTCGTTTTTTCCGAGTAAACCATTAGGTGGCATGGGCGATGGTGGGGCTGTGTTTACAAACGATGATTCGCTGGCAGAAGTAATCCGTAAAATAGCCAATCATGGACAGTCTGAAAAGTATAAATTCTCTACCATTGGCGTAAACTCACGGCTCGATACGTTACAGGCAGCTATGCTGGACGTGAAGATAAAGTATGTGGATGCGTATAATAATGCCAGGCAGGAGATTGCCCGTTTCTACGACAATGCCTTTGCCGAAACTTCTGCCGTACAGGCACCACATCGCTCAAGCCGCAGTTCCCATGTATATCACCAGTATACTATTACAGTAGCACCTGCGCTGCGTGATGAGCTTAAAGCCTACCTTCGCGATAACCATATACCAAGTATGGTTTATTACCCGGAGCCTCTCCATTTGCAGCAAGCCTATACTTACCTGGGTTTTAAATCCGGTGATTTTCCTGTGTCTGAGTTGATGAGCCAAAGTGTGTTGTCGCTGCCGATGCATTCTGAACTGAAAGAGGACCAACTGACATATATCTGCCAGCACGTGCTAGATTTCGTGAAGAACCATGGCTGAGATTTCTACACCTGAAGTTAGGTTTGCGGTTATAGGAGTGGGGCATATCGGTTATCGGCACGCACAGCTAATTTCTGAAAATCCTGGTGCTGAATTAGTAGCCTTGATAGACAGCCGGGAGGGGTTCTCTACAGAAGATGATTTTGCTGGTATACCGCGATATACCAGTTTAGATGAGTTTATACTTTCGGGTATAGCTGCTGATGTGCTTTGCGTTTGTACGCCTAATTACCTGCACCATCCGCACACGCTTCAGGCATTGGCATATGGGCTGCACGTTGTCTGCGAAAAGCCAATGGCGCTGGAAGCAACGCATTGCCAGGAAATGATTGCAGCAGCAGATGCTGCAAACCGACACATATTTTGTGTGATGCAGAACCGGTACAGTCCGCCGGCGGTGTGGCTTAAGGAGGTGGTGCAGAGTGGTGTGCTGGGGCAAGTATACCATGTACAGGTAAACTGCTTCTGGAACCGCGACGAACGCTACTACACTACAGGTGGCTGGCGTGGGGTGGCTGCTAAAGATGGTGGCACGCTCTTTACGCAGTTTAGCCATTTTGTTGATATGCTGTACTGGCTTTTCGGTGATATCCAAAATGTGAGCGGACAGTTTAAAAACTATAACCACATCGCTTTAACAGAGTTCGAGGATAGTGGATACTTACAGTTTGAGTTTGAGAATGGAGGCTTTTGTACATTCAACTTTACAACCGCTGTGCACTCGCAGAACCTGGAAAGCAGCATCACTATTATTGCTGAAAACGGAACGGTAAAAGTAGGAGGGCAGTACATGAACAGCGTTGAATACTGTGATATCCGCAATTATACTTTGCCTAATTTAAAGCCTTGCCTTCCAGCAAACAACTATGGGAACTATACCGGAAGTGCTGCTAACCACCAGTTTGTGTTTGAGAATGTAATCTCGACTTTGCGTGAGCAGACAAGTGCCACTACCAACGCGCAGGATGGGTTACGGGTGGTAAGGATGATTGAGCGAATGTATGAATTGAAAGCTTCTTCTGTCAGATTATAATTCCCAGCCTGTAGCGCTGTATACAATCTTCTTCAACCAGTCATTCATTTCAGGGTATACTTTCAGCCCCGTCATAAGTCCACCGTAAATGGATATGATCAGAGCAGAGCGAACCAGTATATCTAAAAATACATTACCTAGAAAGGGCAGCAAGTAAGATGCGCCAAGTGCTACACCAGCAATTATAGTAATGGTAAGCGAGCTCCATGCAAAAGGCTGAATTTTGTATACCCATTGCACAAAGAACAAGCGTGCCAGGTTTATGGCCACATAAGAAATCATAGATGCCATAGCTGCACCTTCTATACCATAAATTGGAATAAAAATATAGTTTGTCCAGATGGTGAGGCCGGCCAGCACAACGTTAAACAGCAAATCCCACCTGTACTTATCCGAAGTAGCCAGTATAATGCCGTTGATGCCCGTTGCCAGGTCTATGATGCGTGCCATCGACAAGAACAGCACTACATATTTGCCAGCCCTGTAAGTTTCTGGCATAAATGAGAAGAGATTATCAATATTAGCCCAGATGCCTACAAAAAGGAGCAACCCAACAATCATGTTGATGACAGTAATTTGCTTGTAGAGCCGCTCCATCTTCACCATATTCTGCTCTTTCCAGTATTCCGCTACTTGCGGGAAAGCGATCTTGAAAATGGCACGGGCAGGAACCATTATGGCGCTAGTCATGAAAAAGGCCGTTGTGTAAATGCCGTTGTCGCTCAGGCTGTAGGAGCCTATCATCACTTGGTCTACGGTAGTGATGATGGTAACAGAAATATTACCCATAAACGTGAAAAAACCATAGTAGAGCATTTCGCGAAAGGGTATTTTTTTGAGCCCAGACCAGTCCGGAAGTATAAATAATTGCTTCAGCCACATAGTATAAACCACCAGCACCAGCGCAATAGCTGAGTTAATGCCAATATACAACTGTACAAACTGGTGAAAATCCAGCCAGCCTAAAGCATAAACCGAAATCAGGAGTGTGGTAAGAACCCGGAGCAGAAACTCCTGCACAAACGAAGAAACAATTGTTTTGAAAAGTGAGCGCAGGTACGCAGTGAACAGGTTAAACAGCAGCGTAAAAAGCGACAGCGGGATGATGTAGTAGTAGTAGTCAATCAGAAGACGACTTCCTTCATCATCGTAATAATCCATTACCACCGGCTTAAACAGCAGGAAAAGCCCACTAACTACGGCAAAGCCCAGCATGGGCACAGATAGCAACAGGAAAAGAAAACCATGGTGCTTTTGCTCTTTGTTCCGGAAGTACGGAAAATAGCGCACGCTCATGTTCACAAAGCCAAGGGCCGAGAACTGCGCAAACATCATAGAAATGGAAATGATTAAACGCGTGAGGCCCACCTCTTCCTCATCCAGAAAGTTAGGAAAGAGAATGATCGTGTTTACATATCCAATCAGGATTCCGGCATAGGAAATGACGGTATTCCAGATGCCCTCGCGCTGTAATGTTTTACTCATTGGCTAATTGTAAAGCGCAAGTAAGCTAAAAGTTTAGAGTTATGGGATAATTTTAGATGTAAAGTATATTTTGGGTATGGGGAAATGATATAATCAGCGTTTGTAAGCAAAAAGGAAAATATAGTTATGGTGATATCTTAAATCCAGGCCGCAAAATGATATTATGCTCCAGTCTTACCTTTTTCCGTTTTCTCCTGCTCCCTTATTTTCTCAGCGGCTTCTGCGCAGGTCAAAAAGGAAGTGCCTTCGTCTCTAAGTTTTGTCAGGACTTGCTCCAGCACCTGCCGCCAGCTTGGAGCGCCCTTCTCCACGGGGTACTCGGAGTAGCTCGAAAAGTTTTCGTTGTGCCACAGCAGCGTGAATAAACCACCGAATTTAACGACTTCATCCACTACAGGGCTTATTGCCGCCAAAGCTTTGTCAGACTTCAAACCAAGATAGTGTATACTGTAGAGTGTAGTATCCATGAGTACAAGCGGCAACTCCAGAAAGCTGGCTGCTTTGCGAGTATTAAAATCGAAAGGGTAGAAAGGGTGGCAGAACGAATTCCGGAAACCAAAATGCTCCGAAAAGCCAAGGCTTGAGTCGTATTGCAGTTTACTTTGCTGCAGCACCTGTTCTGTGTTTTCGGGTTGATAGCAAAGGTAGTGAAAGCGATTGCCCTTTACTTGTACCGGCAGCCTACGCTGGTCTGACTTTAACTGCACCAGATCGTTAGACGTGCCAAAGCTGCCATGCAGCGCCACCTCATGCCCAGACTCTGCTACACCCTGTATCAGCTTCTGGTAGCGAGGTTTGGTAATATCATAATCTGCATTTGGGTAGCCGTTGTAAAATTGATTGCTGGGCAGGAAGAAAAGCGTTGCTTTGGCGCCATACTTTTCGGCTACTGCAGTTACTTCCGAAACATTGTCCCAGGCGTCCTTGCCTATGGCTTTACGTGCCAGCAAGGCAGCTGCATTTTTAAAATCTGTTGCTTTAAAGGCTTGTTTCCCTGCGGCGCGCCAGGCGCTGTGCAGCCGGTCTATGTCGCTGGTGAGGCAGGTGGCAAAAGTTTGCTGCCCCCATAGGCTGTGGCTAAGGTCTTTCTGGTGCACACGCTCTAATACCGACTTCAGTATATCAAAGTAATAATTAACAACCGGTTTGGTTATGAAGTTATACTTTGCCTGCACGCTGGCTTTATAAGTATAACGCCTGAACTTATCCCGTTCAGGGCCATAGTATTCCTGCCAGCCGCTTAGCAGGTAAAAAGCAGACGCAATTATGTCGTAATTTATACTTGCCGTGCCGTCTGCGTGGTATGTAACCAGTTCCTGTTCGTTGTCAGCATCAAAGAAAAATGGAATTTTCTCTCCCTTCCACTCGCGCCAAATTACCTGCTGCGGACGTGGCCTCTTCTGCTCAAAAAAGCCTCCCGTGTACTTTTTTATACTTACCCGGCTTTTGTGTACAATATCTTCTGAGGAGCTGTAATAAATTTCCAGGCTTTTCGCTTTCGGGAAGAGCAGGTAAAAGTGCTTGAGGACGTAATCTTGTTGATACAAAGTTATTTTATGACTTCGAGCCAGCCTTTATATGTTTTTTGTGTCCGGCTGCTCTTTGGGTGATAAAAATAAAATCCGGCAGGCACACGTTGTGCGGGCCATCCGTTGTGATAACGTAAATGCAACCTATAGATTTTACTGCACTTCTGAAATTTTTAGTCTGCGTTTTGTGGTGAGACTAAATAGGTAAAAGACTAGCTGTTAATGAATTCTTTCAGGTGTTTAAGGGCAAGCTCACTACTCTTTCCGTCATAAGGGCTCCCAATAACTGCATTGAAATACTGTGCACGTTTGTACACATGCGGCCTGTTAGTTAGATTTTGTTGGAGCATGCTTTGTAGTTGCCCGTATGTTGCAGCCTCATCGATCAATCCTTTCTGAATAAAGCCATAGTAATCGTGCAGTTTTTCAGAGCGGTTCATATTGAAGTAGATGGACCAGACATTCAGAAGCACCGCCTCGAGGTGAATACCCGAATTTCCGCTGAGCAATACATCCAGGTCTTTCAGGAAATCAAAAGTAGGAACCTGCCTGCTGTCGGAGAATCTGGTGTTAGGGTAAGAGCCAAGTATTTTTTCAAAATCACGATTATCGCGTGGGTGCGGGCGAAGTATAACTGTAACCTCAGGAAAGTCATTAGCCAACTGGCTTGCTAGTGCTATGATCTCTTCGGTAGCATCCATCAGATTACAGCCTACGCCGATAGATTTTATACTTTGGTTGTAAGTACGATACTTTATAAATGTATCTGCCTTGGGCATGCCTACTAACTCTACTCTGCCAGTTATGGCACCGCACAATTTATACTTGTCCAACGCATCCTGACCTTCCAGCAGGCTTAAATCATAATCAAGTGGGGGGAAAATCGGGCTTATACTTGCATGTTGGATATAAGCTGTTTTAATGCCAGCAGCTTTGGCAGCCAACAGCATGGCACGCGCATCAGCGTTATGATCGTTGGCAAACACGATGGCAGCCGGTTTATACTTTTGAAGCTTGCTCAGGTATACTTCGTAAAAGCCAATGGCATCATAAAGTATATCAGTAAAGCGATTTGTGCTCAGCTTTTTATACTTTATGAACTGGAAGTACAGCGGGAAGAATTTGTAATAGTATAATACTTTGCGGCGCAGCGAAATACGTGCAACAGCTTGATTATACTTTCCGATCTCCTTGCTCTGGCCTGCTACAAAAACAGCATTGGGTAAGCCATCTTTCAAAAAACGCAGACTGTCGTAATTGTTCTGGCTGACCACGTAAAGCCATACTTTGCCTTGTAGCTTTTGCGGCTGCTCTACCTTTTTAAACAGATTCCCGATTAGGCGAACCAAGGTATAACCAGCCATCTTAAGCAGGCGTTTTATAGGAGAAGCAGGAGAAACGGCATTTTTTGCACTTTCCGGCAGGTTATAGAAGCCTTCTGAAAAGTGCAAATGGAGAATATTACTGTAGATGGCGTACCACTTGCTCATGGGCTATACCATATCCCAGCTCAGGGGCGTACCGGCCTTGATAGCCTTGGAAGCTGCTTTGCCCAGCAGTTCCTCATAGTGCTTCGGCGCCAGCCCCAGCCCCGGACGGATCACACGGATATTTTCCTTTGTAAAGGCCTCACCGGCAGCAATGTCTTTGGCGGCATATACTGAACGCTTGAACAGGCGACTTTTCTCTTCTGCGCGTTGCACGCCGTACTGCACATGCCCCAATGCCTGCCATGCCCGCTCAGACTCCACCACCAGCGCATGCAGCTCCTGCGGTTCTAGTGAGAAAGCAGAATCCACGCCTCCATCTGCTCGTAACAGGGTAAAGTGTTTCTCGATAACCGTTGCGCCCAAAGCTACAGCAGCCACAGCGGCACCCACACCCATGGTGTGGTCAGAGAGGCCCACCTGCACATCAAACAACTCACGCATGTGCGGAATGGTTGCCAGATTAGTGTTCGCTGGAGTAGAAGGGTAGGTGCTGGTGCATTTTAAAAGTATAAACTGCTCGCAGCCTGCCTCGCGTAATACGCGCACGGCCTCGTCTAATTCGGTAAGCGTGGCAGCTCCTGTACTCATAATCACCGGTTTGCCTGTGGCGGCCACTTTGCGCAGCAGCGGGTGGTCGGTGTTCTCGAAAGAGGCGATCTTATAAACCGGCGCACCGAGCTCTTCCAGAAAATCAACGGCAGACTCATCAAAAGGAGAGGAGAAAGCGATTAAGTCACGCTCTTTTGCCCTGTCGAAAATTGGCTGGTGCCACTCCCAGGGCGTGTAAGCTTCTTTGTAGAGGTCGTATAGTTCACGGCCCTTCCAAAGCGAGTTCTCGTCCTCAATGGTGAAGGCGCCCGGCAAGGTCATGGTGTCGGCGGTGTAGGTTTGCAGCTTAATGGCGTCGGCACCGGCATCGGCGGCGGCATCTACAATGGCCAGGGCACGCTCCAGGGAGTGGTTGTGGTTGCCCGACATCTCTGCAATGATAAATGGCTTGTGACCCGGACCCACCAATCGGCCCGCAATTTTTATATCTTTGATCATGTTTAAATCTATTTTATACTTTCCGGGTGCAACTCAAAGCGGTGCGCCTGCGGGTACTTTGAATCTGGTGTGCCGTAGCTGAAGCCGGCTTTCTCAAAAGCTCTCACCGAGGCCATGTTCTCTTGCTGCACCAGCCCCTCCACCAGGTTAAGTTCAGGGGTTTGCTGCAGGAGTTTTGCCACCCCTTTTTGCAGGACCACATGGCCAAGGCCTTTCCCCCTGAAGCCATCGCTAATTAAATAACTGATCACCGCTTTGCCGTTTAGGAGTTCAAACCGGATATGGGCTGCCGGCTCTCCGTCAGTTTCCGCAATATATAGCTTTGTCTGTTTATCTTCCAGTTTTGTGTGCAGCCAGCGGGTATGGCTCTCTAAAAGTATGGGGTTCGGGTTGAAGGAGTGTTTGCGCACCTCCGGATCGTTTGCCCAGTCGAACAGCAGTAGCAGGTCATCTTCGGTGGCCTCACGCATTCTGATACTTGTTGCCAACGCCATATTATGGAACACCTGCAGCAGTCTTTCATCCGACTTTCCATCGAAATGCTGGCGCTGTGTTTTTACAGCCTGCGCAAAGGTTATAGTCAGATCAGTTTTTATACTTTCTTGGAGTTGTTCATACTTTTGCGCAATACCGTTTTGTGTCAGGTAAGTATATAGCCCTTCCTGGTTATCAGCTGTCTGAAGTATAAAAAGCAAACCGCCCACAGAAGCATATTCGTAAGCCACGCCGCTGGCTGAGGTAACGGCAAGGACACAGTTCTGCATCAGTTCGCACATCTGCTCTGCGCTGAGATTCTGGTGCAGGCTATACTTTGGGTTTTGGTGCAGCCAGTTCTGTAATTCGGGCAGGTGCTGATAGGCGCTGCCAACGATTATCTCTACCTTATTTATACTTTGGATACTCTCCAGCTCCCTGGCAATTTGTAAAGTATGGTTTTGCGGATCGGCCCCGCCCAGGTTCAGGAATACACGCACAGCACCAGCTGGCAATACTCTTTCAGATTTCGCAGCCTCTAAAAATGGTGTTCTGAGCAAGGCATACGTTGGGCCGAGCAAAAGCTTGGTGTAAGAGGCTGTTTTATACTTGGCCGCATCCACGCCTCCAGCCTGGTTAAGTAGGACATCGGCCACAAAAGTATAACTATGGATGTCGTCGATGCAGAAAAGCTGGCAGCCTTTGCGTTTTACACTTTGTTGATAGGCTGTATTAAAATTGTAGCCATCCAGCACCACCAGCACGTCTTCGGCAATATAAGCATCAAGCTCATGTATAAACCTTTCCTCGTCGTGGTGGCAGGCCGGTAGTATAATTACGCCCTCGCAAACATCCTTTATTTGCTCCTGCAACTCCTGGCTGGGTGCCTGAATGGCAAACACGCACTCAAAGTCGTGGCGGAGCATCTGGGCTAGGGCAAGCGATCGTACCACGTGGCCCAGGCCAATCTGGCTGTTGCCATCTGCACGGAAAATGATGCGGGTTCTGGAATTCACTTTAGTACCTCCTGTAGTTTCTGTAGCACACGGGTGTAGCCGCCTTCCTGTAATGCTTTGGCAGCGCTTGAAAACTCATCGGCTTCGTTGGCAAAGGCCTGCCGCTGCTGGTTTTGTGTATTAACGTTGGCCAGCCATCCATGTTCCTGCAAAAGCTTTTCTATATCAGTAAACTCAAAAAGCTTGTTTTGCTGATACAGCCTGTCGTAAAGCAAGTTTGCTAAAGCGTAATCAGAAGGATAATCAACAGTAAGGCGCAGCGATTTCAGAGTTGATGTATAGTTTATACTTTGTCTGTTAAAACCCTGCTCTCTGCGGATGTATGGCGTTACGTGTTCCCGGTCTGCCGCCTCGGTTGCCTCTCTTGCTGCACGTGCTAAGGCTGAAAAAGCCATTACTTCTATGTTGGTGCCAAGCGGAAGGCCTTCTGTTATAGTATAATCCGCACCTGCAGCCAAATGTTTTGTAACAGCTTCGTCTATGATCTCCGGCATAATGAACGGGTTATCGCCTGTCAGTCTCACCACCGCATCCAGTTTATACTTTTGAGCAGTCGTATAGAATCTTTCCAGCACATCATCCTCTGAGCCCCTGAAGCATTCTACTTGGTTGTCCTGGCAGAAAGTATGGATGGCATCATCTGATGGTTTTTCAGTTGTGGCTACGATAACGGTAGCTATACTTTGAGCTGCCTTTGCGCGTGTTACCACCTGTTGTAGCAGGGTAGGGCCGCCACTAAACGGAAGAGGCAGAAGCGCTTTATTAGGTAAACGCTCCGATCCTAAACGAGCCTGTATAATGGCGCCAACTGTTACCATGCCGTCCAGCCTCCATCTATTACCATGTTCTGTCCTGTCATAAACGCCGACGCATCTGAGGCAAGGTATACAAAGGCTCCTTTCAGATCTTCGGGCTTGCCTATTCTGCCAAGCGGGTTCTTTTTCTTGAGTTGTGCTACGAAAGCCTCGTTTTGTTGTACTACATCGCTTGGGAACGGGCCTGGCGTTACAGCATTTACCCTGATGTTGGACTTGCCCAGGTAGCAGGCAAAATATTTTGTTAACTGCAGTACGCCAGCCTTGGCAGCTCCGTAGTGCGGCGGGTTCAGGAAAGCAGGGCTCTCGTCGTAAATACTGAAGTCAGGGGATACCATGCCGTACATAGACGACACGTTGATGATGCTGCCTCCGCTGGTTTTAAAGTATGGCACAACTTCTCTGATGCAACGGTACACGCTATTCAGATTCCCATCGATGCCAAAAGCCCATTCCTCATCGGTTAAAGCTTCCGGGTTTTGCCCTTTTGAGTAAAAAGCGTTGTTTACCAGTACATCCAGTTTTCCCTCTGCAGCCTCAATGGCTGCAAAGGCATTTTTTATACTTTGGGTATCAGCAATGTCACATTCCCGGAACTGAATGGAAACATGCGCCTTATTCGTGAAAGCCTCTTCGAATTTGTCTTTGCTCCGGCCCAGCACGTATACTTTTGCCCCGGCCTCTGCCAATCCTTCCGTAATGGCTGTGCCCAGGTGGCCGTATCCGCCTGTTACCAAGGCTACTTTATTAGAGAGGTTAAATAAGGTGTTCACGTTTGTGCTCATGCTTTTGCCCAGTTATAGGGTAAAATAATGTTTTCGTCTTGCTCCTCAAAATCCTGGAGTGCAAGTATGAGTTCTTTCGGAGGTTGGGTAGAGGTAAAAGATATATTTTCTTCCAGGGTCTGCAAATTCTCCACACCTACCACAACGTTTATAATGTATTCATTTTGAAGTACAAAGCCCATCAGCATTGCGCCTATTGGTAAGTTATACTTTTCCGCGAGTTGTTGGAGCGCCTTAACTTTAGGTGCTGCTTTTTGCAGGTGTGCAGGAATAGCATCAGGCTGCATAAAGTATAGACCTTGCAGGTAAACAGACCGCACGTGCGTTTCTATACCTTTCCAGCGTAACTCCGGAAGTATACTTTCGAAGCGCCTATCGAACACGCTGTAAGGAAATTGCACGATGTCTATGGGAGCATCAGCCTTTAAAAGTATTTCAGCTTCTGCGGGATGGTAAAGCGATACACCTGCTTTCTCAATTTTGTCCGCTGCTTTTAGCTGCAGGAGCTCATCGATAACAGCCGGGTTTTCCGCGTAAGTGCTGAAGCTGTGCAACAGGTAACCATATATTTTTTTCTGGCCCAGCCGCTGCAACGACTCCTCAAAAGCTCGGTTTATACTTTTACCGGGCTCATTGGGAGGGTATTTTGTGATGATTTTGAAGCCACTTTTCCCCTGCAGAGCCTTGCCTATACTTGTCTCACTTTCGCCGTAGGCAGCTGCTGTATCTAAGGTAGTAATGCCAGCCTCAGCAGCTTTAGTAAGTATAGCATCTACTTCAGCTTGCGTAATCTGGCCACGCGTGTTGCTGATGCCATAGTCAAGGCCGAATTGTGCGGTGCCTAAAATAAGTTTATATAAATTCTCAGCCTTAGTCACTAGCCAACAAACTCCTTTACCTTCTCAATCACAAACTCTTGTTCGTCCTGCGTCAGGCTTGGGTACATGGGCAGGCTCAGGCAAGCGGCGTAGTATGTTTCAGCCTCGGGGTAATCGCCTTTCTGGTGGCCCAGGTTGCGGTAGTAGGGCATCAGGTGGGCGGGGATGTAGTGCACCTGCGCGAAGATGTTGTGCTGGCGCAGGTAATCATACAGGCCAATGCGGTCAGCTACCTGGATTACGTACAGGTGGTAGGCGTGGCCGGTGCCCTCAGCGTCTAATGCCTCCGGACTAGTGCCTAATACAGTAATGCCTTTGTGGTTTTCGAAAGCATTATCGTATACTTTGGCAATGCCTCTTCTGCGGGCAAGGCCGGCCTCAGCGCGCTGCAGCTGCGAAATACCCAAGGCGCAGAGCATGTCCGGAATACGATAGTTATAGCCCAGTTCCTGCATTTCCATGTACCAGCCGCCGTGGTTCTCCTCCATCAGGTTCGGGTCGCGGGTGATGCCGTGGGTACGCAGCTTCAGCAGTTCCTGGTACAGTTTCTCGTCGTTGGTGGTTACCATGCCACCTTCGCCGGTGGCGATGTGCTTTACCGGGTGAAACGAGAAAATAGCCAGATCGGCATACTTCCCGTTGCCGCACAGCTGTTTTTCGCCCTTGCTGTCGATGAAGTAACCGCCGGGTGCGTGGCAGGCATCTTCTATGATCCAGAGGCCATGCTCGTCAGCTAGCTGGCGGTACTCCTCCAGGTTTACCGGGTTGCCGGCAAAATCCACGGGAATGATACCAGCATAGTAGCCTTTCGGTTTACTCTCCAGCTTCTGGCGCACTTTGTTTATGTCGAGCAGGGCAGTTTCTGGGTTGATATCGGCAAACTCTACGGTGCCGCCGCAGTAGCGCACGCAGTTGGCTGAGGCCACAAAGGTAATAGGAGTGGTAATGACCCTCGACTCTTCGTTCACGCCCAATGCCATAGTGCACAGGTGCAGCGCCGCCGTTCCGTTTGAGCAAGCCACCGCATACTTTGCACCCACATACTCGGCAAATGCCTGCTCAAACTCCAGCACCTTAGGCCCTTGTGTTAAAAAGTCCGACTGCAGGGTTTCCACTACCGCCGCAATATCTTCTTCGGTGATGTGCTGGCGGCCATAGGGGATGGGGCGGTAGTGCTGTTCTGAGTTCATTCGTTCAGAATTATGAATTAGGAATTATAAATGCTGAATGAAAACCAATTCAACATTCATTATCAATAATTAAACGCTAAAGTTTTTATCAACGTGCTGTTTTATCTGCTCGCGCAGCTGCTCCACAGATAGCCACTCGGTGTTGGTGCCGGAGTTATACTTAAAGCCCAGTTCGGTCATTTTGCCGTTGTGTGCCTTCAAAAATTCTTCGGTGCTCCAGATCGGGGTAGACGGAAGTATAACGTAGTACTTGTCCAACTCTACGGTGTTCAGCGAGTCGGTTTCGGTAATCATCTCCTCGTGCAGCTTCTCACCGGGGCGAATGCCTACAACCTCCTGCTCGCAGTTAGGGCCAATGGCCTCTGCCACGTCTGTGATGCGGTACGAAGGAATTTTTGGTACAAAGATCTCACCTCCCCAATGATGCTCCAGCGCATGGAACACCAGCTCCACACCCTCCTCCAGGGAGATGTTAAAGCGGGTCATGTCAGGGTGGGTGATTGGTAGAACGCCCTCTTTACGCTTGTTCAGGAAGAATGGAACCACGGAGCCTCTCGAGCCGATCACGTTGCCGTAGCGAACCACCGAGAAACGGATGTCGCGTTTGCCGCGCATGTTATTTGCCGCCACAAAAAGCTTGTCAGAGCAAAGCTTGGTGGCACCGTACAGGTTTATCGGGGCAGCAGCTTTGTCTGTAGAGAGTGCCACCACGTCTTTCACGCCAGAATCGAGAGCAGCGTTGATGATGTTTTCGGCACCTAGCACGTTGGTTTTGATGCACTCCATTGGGTTGTACTCGGCAGCCGGTACTTGTTTCATGGCGGCGGCGTGCACGATGATATCGATACCCTCGCAGGCACGCTTAAAACGCTCCCCGTCGCGCACATCGCCAATAAAATAACGGATAGAGCTGTACTTGCTGTGCGGGAAAGTCTGCGACATCTCAAACTGCTTCAGCTCGTCGCGCGAGTAAATTACCAGTCGCTTCACGTTCGGGAAACGCGCATACACCATTTCCACGAATTTCTTGCCGAACGAGCCTGTGCCGCCTGTTACTAATATAGCCTTGTTGTTAAGGTCTAATGCCATTCTCTAAATTTATGCTTTATACCACAGGTGTGCTTTCGTCACCCATTATGCTGCAAGTTAAATATTATGTAGGTGAATTACTGTATGGTTAAATTGTTTAATCAGGATTTTTATGATTAGAAATGATCCACAGGATTATCTTTTAGTACAACTGCAGACGCTCACAGGTCTGGGTGACGCTGTGGGGCATTCCACTTTTAACTCTTAACTCTCAACTTTTAACTAAAATCCCTATCTTTCCGGCTATACTTCCAATCAAAGATGTTAAAGAAACTGCTGTTTAAATTGCTGCATGGGGCTGGTTACTATTTTCGTTATACTTCGGTGCTACACCACCCAGGGAAACAAATGATGGCGCCAAGTGCGGTTTTACAGTTTGATGATACTGAGCGGGCATTTTTGGAGCAATCAGCGGAAAGCTTTAACTATAGTATAGATTACAGCCTGGGCCACCGCACTAAAGCGCAATATTTGGTGCACCTGCGCGATGTGGATTTTTTAGGCAACTCTGGTGCTGTGGTACTGGACGGTAAGCTGGTAGTAGAGTCGGTATTTGATGTGAGTCGCCTGGCTAAGACTCCTGCCTTTAAAACGCCGGCTTTGCTTTGGCCAACGAATAAATCCGGACTCTATACTTCGGTGCTGCATTTGCCCTGGGCTGAAAACAATAACTACCATTGGTTTTTCGATTGCCTGCCGCGGCTATACTTCCTCCTTAGCACAGTGCAGGAGTCTATCAAGATCATCATGCGCCCGGATCTGCCTCCATATCAACTGCAGACCTTACAATTTATACTTGCTGATTACCCACAGGCTGAAATAGTGTTTATAGGCAAGCACGAGAAATGGCAATTGCAGGAGTTTATACTTCCATCGTTTGTGGCTAACCCGCAGAGCGGCTACCTGCCTCAGCCGGTTGGGCAATGGCTACGCGAAAAAATATGGCGAGGCTACCACATAAAATCCACAGTACCTAAAAAGCGTATCTATATTAGTAGGTCCAATGCCAGAACACGCCGTGTAGTAAACGAGCAGGAGCTTGTGCCCATACTTGCATCGTACGGTTTTGAGGTAGTACGCCCCGAAGAAATGACTTACCAGCAGCAGGTACAGCTGTTTTTTGATGCCGAAGCGGTAATTGCCCCTCATGGTGCCGGACTGACAAACCTGCTGTTCTCGGAGCAATGCAAAGTTTTAGAGTTACACCCGGCAAACCTGATCAAAACGCACTACTTTCTGCTATGTAAAGGCCTTGGTTTTGAATATAGTGCTGTTGTGGGTACTGTAGGAGACAGGCTGGAGAATTACGCAGTAGAGGTGCGGGAGGTAGAGACGTGGCTGGCCGCTTTATAGTTTGCTGCTGTTATTTTACCCTGCTTTAGCGATTAAAAATAGCTTTTTCTATATATAAACTATTTTTTTTACTTAAAGTATTATGTAATAACCAAACAGAAAATATTCCTAACTTACACCATTGAATCTCATCTGCGCAGACTTATGCCTGCTTAGATACAAATTACGCTTTAGTGAAACATATTCATATCGTTACCTTCGATGTTCCCTTTCCTGCCAACTATGGGGGCGTTATCGATGTCTTTTACAGGTTAAAGGCATTGAGCAAGGTAGGCGTACATGTGCACCTGCATTGCTACGAAAACGGTAGAGAACAGTCTGAGGAGCTTGAAAAGATATGCTATAAAGTACATTATTATAAGCGGTCACTTCACCCTGTTAAATTATTCGATCTTACTCCCTTTATTGTAAATACCCGCGCTAACAAAGCCTTGCTTGGAAACCTGTTAAAAGATAATTACCCAATACTTTTCGAAGGATTGCATGCTACGCATTTACTTAAGCACAGCCAGTTACAGGACAGGTACAAAATTGTTAGAGCACATAACATTGAGCATGAATATTACTGGCACTTGTGCAAAGCGGAGAGCAATACGTTCCTGAAATTGTTTTTTGCCACAGAAGCTTTTAAGCTAAAGCTTTATGAACATGTGCTTGCATATGCAAACGTAGTGCTTGCTATTACAGAGGATGACCGCCACTACCTGAAACGTTACGGGAAGGTAGTACATATACCTGCTTTTCATCCTGACCAGTTTTCTAAAACAGCAAGTGCAATAGGTAAAGGCGTATTGTACCATGGCAACCTCTCTGTAAGCGAAAACAGAAAAGCCGTGCTGTATCTGTTAAAGAACGTCTTCAATAAGTTAAGTTTACCGGTTATAATTGCAGGCAAAAACCCTTGCAAGCAAATCCTGAAAGAGGCAGCCAAACTGAAGCATGTAACGGTAAAAGCCAATCCGTCTGATAGCGAAATGCTGCATTACATAAACGAGGCGCAGGTAAATGTACTGGTTACGTTTCAGTCAACGGGTATCAAATTAAAGCTTCTCAACAGCTTGCTAAAAGGCAGGCATTGCGTGGTTAACAATGCCATGATCGAGAAAACCGGTTTAGAAAGCACATGTACGGTTGCAAACTCACCTGAGGCTATTGTCAATGCCATCAACGAGTTATACTCCAAGCCTTACACCGATACAGAGCATGCCAGGCGAAAATCCATTTTTCAGGAGCTTTATTCTAACCAAAATAGTGTGGCTCAGATTATTGGCCTCTACGACGAAAGCCAAGCAGTAAGGTTATCTGCAAATACACACTATGTGCCGGTTAGCCCTAAGCTCGCTGCATCACCAGTTCTTTTATCACCTTCGCCAACTCCGCAGTTAGCGCTTTCCGCGAAAACCGACTGTGATTAATAAGCGGTAAGTCCAGGTTTGGATTTATTTTCCAGGCTTTGCTCATTTGCGTCATGTGGTCTAACATCAGGTCGTAGGCAGCATAATGGAACAAACGTCCTGCGCCGCACTCATCAATTATGTGGTCCATAGCCGAGTGTACGGGGCCAAGCGCCACAATAGGCTTGTTGGATGCCAGGTACTCAAACAGTTTGCCGGGTACGTTGGTGTGGTCGGCGTCTACATCAGCAACAGACAACAGTAATACTGTGCTTTCCATCATGTGCTTTATCGCCTCCTGGTGCGGCACGTAAGGTATAAATTCGGTTATTCCCAGAACACCAGCCTTTTCAATGCGCTTTTTCACGCCCTCTGATACTTTACCCACAAAACGCAGCTTATAGTTAATCTCGCTGTGTATCGACAACAGGTGCGCGATCACCTTCAGGAAAACATCTATGTTGTAGTTCTCCGTTATAGTGCCGGTAAAGGTAATCAGAAATGCATCTTTTGGCGGATTTGATGGAAAAACAAAGTCATCTTCATCATATCCGTTCGGAATCACATGGATTTTGTCCGGGTTTATACTTGCCGGCTTGTGCATGAAAAGTCGCTTGGTGTCTTCGCTGGTTACTAGTATCGCATCAGCCTGCTCCAGCACCTGGCGCTCATACTTCTGGTCCAGGCGTTTGGCTATGGGCGTGTGGTAGAGTTGGTCGTAGTAGTGTATGTTTGTCCAGGGGTCGCGCAGGTCGGCGATCCAGGGCAGCTTATACTTTTGCTTCAGCTTCAGGCCGATAAGTTGCGTAGAGTGTGGCGGGCTAGTGGTAAGTATAACACTATACTTGCCCGTTGGCAGTAACTCGTCAGCTTTTGCAATGGCATGCTTGTTCCAGCCTACACGGGCATCTGGTATAAACAGGTTGCCGCGCACAAACTTAAACACCTTGTCCATTAAAGTATCCTTTGACTTTTGGTTTGCAAAGCCGCTGTAAGGGATTTCTTTTTTGCCAGATAGTTTCTTATAATACTCAAAAGGCTCAGAGGTGCTAGTGCGGTATACTTCCAGCCCTTCGGGAATCTCGCTTTCGAAAGTTTTATCCAACAGGGGGTAAGAGGCTTGTTTCTCGTCTACGGTAAGTGCAGTAGGCTGCACACCAAACTGGGGCAGGTACTTGCAGAATTTAAGTCCACGTTGCACACCTGGCCCTCCGGAAGGCGGCCAGTAATAGGATATGTATAACAGGTTTGTCTGGTCAGTTTTTTCCAAAGCAGTATCAGCTTTTCATTCGTCTCAAATATAAAAATATTATTACGGTATGCAGCGTGTGCTGTTTAAAATGGTTGGTTGTTGGTTCGTAATGAGCGGTATTTCTTTCTGGATATGTAATTACAATTAGCTAGCTTTTCGCCTCGCCGGCTGGGCCTTACTTTTCTCCTTGATGAGAAAAGTAAGCAAAAGAATCAAGACGGACCAAACTCGCTGAACGCTCAAATAGTGGACCGTCGTAAAGTGCACCTGGCCAAAGCCGTTGCTTTGTAGCAACAAGGGGTATTGATACTTGCTTACCAATTGCTAAAGCCGCTATCCAAGAAGTGTTAATCTCAGTCTTTGTGTTGAGCGCCTTCTAGGTTTCTGGTGACGAGCGCAAGCGAGGCAGGCCGAGGCACGAGGGCAGGAAAGATAGACAGCGCGATGCGCAAAGACGGGGCCTCCCGGCCTGAGGGCACCAAAGCCAAAGGTGAAACGGTAGGAAGGTAAGGCTGAGGATGTACAGCAGCTAGTTAAGAATAGCAGTAAGTAAAGTATATAATAGTATAAGTATTCCCTTTGGAATTATACTTTAACCGATACCGTTACCCCAATAGCAAAAACCACGAATCCTATTCGCAAATCATCAGTATAATCCTTATTTTTGTAGGTAAATCCAGAAAAAGAGATGTTTGATAATTTAAGTAACAAACTAGACCGCGCGTTTAAAACGCTTAAAGGCCAGGGAAGTATAACCGAAATCAACGTTGCAGCAACTATAAAGGAGGTGCGCCGCGCCCTTGTGGATGCCGATGTTAACTATAAAGTAGCCAAAACTGTAACCGACAAAATCAAAGAAGAGGCGATGGGCCGCGATGTATTAATCGCTGTTTCTCCGGGCCAATTGATGATTAAGATCGTGCATGAAGAGCTGACTGCTTTGATGGGTGGTGAGAAGCAGGATATCAACCTGAAAGGTGATCCGGCGATTATACTTATTGCTGGTTTGCAGGGTTCCGGTAAAACTACTTTTACTGGTAAACTGGCTAACTACATCAAAAAGCAAGGCCGTTCTGTAATGGTAGCTGCCTGCGACGTGTACCGCCCCGCTGCGATCAACCAGCTGCAGGTGTTGGCAGAGCAGGTAGGAGTAGAGGCTTATACCGAACTGGAGAACAAGAATCCTGTTCAGATAGCTTTGAACGCCATTGAGCACGCTAAAAAGACAAATAGGAAAGTCGTTATCATCGATACCGCTGGTCGTTTGGCCGTGGACGAGGCGATGATGAAAGAGATAGCGGAGATCAAGAACGCTGTGAAGCCAACTGAAACGCTTTTCGTGGTTGACTCCATGACAGGACAGGATGCGGTGAACACAGCCAAGACCTTTAATGAGCGCATCAACTTTGATGGTGTAGTCCTTACAAAGTTAGATGGTGACTCCCGTGGTGGTGCGGCCCTTTCTATCCGTGCGGTAGTGGAGAAGCCGATCAAATTTATCTCGACTGGTGAGAAAATGGAGGCGCTTGACCTGTTCTACCCTGATCGTATGGCACAGCGTATTCTGGGCATGGGTGACGTAATCTCCCTTGTTGAGCGTGCGCAGCAGGCATTTGATGAGGACGAGGCGAAGCGCATCAACAAAAAGATCCGCAAAAACCAGTTCAACTTCGACGACTTCCTGACGCAACTGGAGCAGATCAAGAAGATGGGGGATATCAAAGACCTGGTGGGTATGATACCGGGAGTTGGCAAAGCCCTTAAAGATGTAGAGATCGATGAGAATGCCTTTAAACCGATTGAAGCCATTATTAAGTCGATGACTCCTGCCGAGCGTGAGAACCCGGATATGATAAACGGTACGCGCCGTGCACGTTTAGCAAAAGGCAGCGGTACTGATATTACGCAGGTAAACAACCTGATGAAACAGTTTAACGATATGCGCAAAATGATGCGCTCGATGAACAAGATGGCCGGCAAACGAGGCGGTTTAGGTAACCTGGCGAACATGATGAAGCGCTAAGCTTTAAAGAATAAATAAACAGCGTGGGGCCATACTTTATGTAAGTATGGCCCCACGCTGTTTATAAGCCAGGCTAAATGTAGCCATTACGTTCAATTCTTCTTCTGCAATTGTTTAATAGTTCTGCTTGTTTTCTTTTTCTTGCCACGCTTTAAAAGCTGTTTTTGCTTCTTGTGGTAGCAACTGTTGCATGGGTATATGGCGCTTATCAATGGGGATAGTTATTTCATCATAAATAAAATTGTCGTCAAAGCCTATGGCGGCGGCATCTTGGCGGGTATTGCCATAGTATACTTTTTTTAGCCTTGCCCAGTAAATAGCCCCCAGGCACATTGGGCAAGGCTCGCAACTTGTGTAAAGCTCGCAGTCCTGTAACTGGTACGTGTCTAGTGCCTGGCAGGCTTTCCGAATGGCATCTACTTCAGCATGAGCCGTAGGATCGTTTGACGACAGCACGTTGTTATAGCCGCGTGCTATAATCTCCTCGCCTCGCACCACTATAGCCCCGAAAGGTCCGCCAAAGCCAGCCAGCATTTTTTCTTCTGACAAACGAATGGCCTCCTTCATAAATGGTTCTTTTTCTTTCATAGGTATTTCTTTGCCCTCTTATACGAAAGATCCTGAAGGTGTTCTGCCCTTTTCGATGCTATAGTTCTTATAGAATAGCAGCATGTAAGTCCAGATTTTAACTTGCATTTAAAATGACTCAGAAGTACAGGATAGAAAATGGATAAAAAAGAGCGCCGGCAAATAGATGCCGGCGCTCTTTTTTACTAAGAGGCTTCCTGTTACAGAAGTAAGCCTATACTACACTTGTGCCGTTCCCTGCATACTCGTAGTATAGGCCATTACAATCTTAAATATCTTTTATATTAATATAATAGTATTAATTAGTACAAATCAAATTATAATTATTATTACGGCTTCTACTATCAATTGTTTTGATGTAGTTTAAAATAATGGGAAACAGTAAGTTATATGCGTGTGCTGATGCCTGTGCAGACCTAAGCCAATTTATATTGCGTATGTAGAACTAGATTAACCAAATAAACACGACTATGAAAAAACTATGCACGGGGTTTGCCATGCTGCTATTTATCATATTGGCAGGCGCTTGTTCTTCTGCAAAAGAAGCAGAAATGGAAACCCGGGACGAATTATCAGATTTCAGAAGCTGGATAAGCAGCACTACTTCTAATGTTGCCGATAGAACAGAAGATGACTGGCAGCGTGCAAAAGATGATTTTAAGATGCGCACAGACGAGCTAGACCAAATGCAGAGCAATTTCTCAGATGAAGTAAGAGAAGAATATCAGCATTTAAAGCAGCAGTTTAATGATGCCGACTCGAGTTATGTACAAAGCCGCCAGGAAGCCAATAAAATGGAATGGCAAAGCACCTTATTAGGCAGTTACGCTGATCTAAGCACCATTAACAACACTAACATACGGGAAGCCTACATTACATTTATGGAGAACGTGCGCGAGAACAAGAGCACCTGGACGAATGCAGACTGGGATATGGCTAAATTAGTACTGGAGTCGCTTAACAACCGCAAGCAGGAGCTACGAGACATCCCTACCGATACAGAGGTTAAAATAAAGGCACTCCAGCTGGAGTTCACTACCCTGGAAACAGCCGCTGACGTAGGTGGCGGAAATTAAACTACAATCCTGCCTTCTTTGGCATCGCCGTAAAGTATAGATTGCCCTTTGCTGTGGCGGTACCCGCTGTACCAAGCAAGCAGGCTATCAAACTGGTGCCAGTTGGAAGGTGGGTGCAGTACGGGTAAAGGTAAAAGGCCTTGCAGCGCTTCTGTATATACCGGAAGTGCTGCAAGGTCTTTTTTATAGCCTGCTAAATGGCTAAAGAGTAGTTTATTCAGCTGGCTTGGGTAAGTTTCCAAAACAGCTATGCCTGCCTCACTAAGTTTTGCACGTAACTGTATAGCCCTCGCGGTAAGCCCACCAATAAACATCGGCGACATTGCCTGTACTTCTTTATCGCAGGATCTATAGAAATATTCGGCATCAGAAGTATAAATGCCTTGCCCGTAAACTTTAGGGAGAGTGAGCGGAGCATCTACAAACACGGTTTTAGCTTCAACAGCAGCTAGTAACTGCCACAGCCACTCATCAGCGTTTTTATTTTGCTGGCTCTGCACCACATCAATACTACCCCCGGATACATATGCAGCTGCGGTTGTGCCAGCTAACTTAGAGCCGTAATCTACTCCCATAATTTGCGTTAGTTGGCTCACAGTTGCATTGATGTTTAAAAGCTGCCTTCTATATTTTTGTATAGCCTGCCCGGGCTCCAGTAGCCGCTAGCTATTATACGCCTTATTGTATAAAGAGGATCCTGTTCGTCGCGCTTGGCCGCCAGCTGGAATGCGGCAGTCATGCCATGGCTTTTTAGTGCAGGTATGGCTTCTTTGTTCCAAAGGCCGAATGGGTAGGCAAAATAAGTAACTGGTTTGCCGGTTATCTCTTCTAGGGTATGCTTTGGCTTTTTAACCTGCGTCAGCCAGTCGCTGTCCTGGTATTTTTTCACGTTTTGATGATCCCAGGTATGGCTGCCAATAGTATGGCCGTTATCAGAAAGATCTTTTACCTGTTCTCTTGTCATGTAGCGGGGCCTGTTCATTGATACCGTCATGATAAAGAACGTCGCCTTGAAACCATGTTTATTCAGTTCAGGAAGCGCATTGGTATACTGGTCAAGGTTTGTATCGTCGAAGGTGATGATAATAGGCTTATCGGGAAGGGCAGCGCCTGTGGTAAGGTAAGCCATAAGCTGGTCTGGTGCTATGGTATGGTAGCCGCTATCGGCCAGCATCTGCATTTGCTCCTTAAACCGCTCTACCGGCACAATGTAATCCCTGGCCTGCTTCGAGTCAGAGTCCCGCCAGTCGCGCACCTGGTGGTAGCATAAAACAGGCACTTCTGGCATGGCTAAAACTGTGGCGGCATCAGCAGAAAGGTTTATACTTGGAGCAGGCATGGCTGTAGGCACTTCTTCTGTAGAGGCAACTAACGTATGACTGCTGTCTGCTGTGGGGCTTGCGGTTACGGCAGGCGGTGCCGTTATGTGTTCGGTTCTGGTGCTATCGCAGGAGGCTAATAGGGCAGCAGCAGCAATGCTAAGCCCCGCAATGGTAAGCGTGTAGGAGGTATGCATATAAAAGTTTGTAAGCATCTCAAGATACTCATTTATACTTACTTGCTTGCCGTATATAGCTTAATTTTAGTTAAAATATGTTTGGTGAAAATAGATGCTGATGTTACTGACCTTTCCGGGTGCTGTCGTGAAAGTATGGGCATTTCGACAGCACCTGGCAGGTTAAATTTTCTCAGCTAAGTATAAGTGTAATATGTTTTTATTTAGCAGCTACAGTTGATATTTGCCTTCTACATTGGCCATGTATTTCTGGCCCGAACCTGTGTTGAGAAGTAAGATATGCTCGTCTCTGTTTATGTGCCCTGAAGAAAGAAGTTTTCGGGCGGCCATCCATACAGCAGCGCCTTCGGGTGCCACAAAAAGCCCTTCGTTTTTGCCAAGTTCCTGCAGCCCTTCCAGCATTTCATGCTCTGTTACGCTTATTGCCGTCCCCCCTGATTGGCGCAATACATTTAGCATCATTTGCTCGCCAAGCGGCCGCGGCACAGCCAGGCCATTGGCAATAGTTGGTTTACCCATATAATTTCTGCAGTTTTCCTGCACACCGAAGTAGGTATCTACCAAAGGTTGGCAATTGGCAGCCTGCACGGCTACCATGCGGGGCAATTTTATACTTTGCGGCAGCCATCCCAACTGCTGCATTTCTTTAAAAGCTTTCCAGATGCCTATTAAACCTGTACCGCCACCTGCCGGGTAAAGTATAACGTCAGGTAAATTCCAGTTTAGTTGCTCGGCAATTTCGTAGCCCATTGTTTTTTTGCCCTCAAGGCGATAAGGCTCTTTAAGCGTAGATACATCAAGCAAACTGCCGGAAGCGTTTAACTCTTTTGCACGGGCAGCACAGTCATTTATGAGGCCATCAACTAATTGTACATCGGCACCATACCAGTAGCATTCTTCTTTAAAGGCCTTAGGTGTGTGGCGTGGCATCACTACTACGGCTTTCATGCCTGCTTTAGCACAGTAGGCAGCCATGGCTACACCAGCGTTTCCGGCTGTGGGCACAATGCAACCCTCCACCCCAAACTCTTTTGCTTTGGATATAGCCATACTTAAGCCGCGCGCTTTAAAAGATCCCGTAGGGTTTTGGCCTTCATCTTTTAGCTGTATTTGCTTAAGCTCATACTTCTGGCCCAGGTTTAAAAGCGGAAGTATGGGGGTAAAGCCTTCTCCGAGGCTCACAATATGCTCATCAGAGAACACAGGCAGCATTTCACGGTAGCGCCACATGGTGCCAACCCGGTTGGTTAGGATACTCCTCGGTAAAGGTTCTTCACTTTCGTATTGTGCCTCAAGCGGGAGTTGGCAGCAAGTTGAAAGTAGTTGCGGCCCGAAGGCAGAATGTGTAGTTCCGCAAGCTGAACAAGCTAAATGGGATATGTGGCTTTGGCTGAGTGTAGTGGTTTCCATGGTCAGAGTTATGCATCCTTTCGTACGGCAAATAAGACCAAAGCTATGAGCAAGCCAAATAGATATTCTGAATGGGCTATTCCATTTTGGAATACTGGCTTTTAATAAACCGGATGAAGTTTTTGTGCAGCGCATCGTTTTCTGTGCCTTTGCGCTGTATAAAATGGAATGTTCGCTTTACCTGCAGTCCTTCTATGGGCACTTCTACTAACTCGCCGGTTTCGAGCTCTTTCAAAACAGCCGGTTTCGGCAAAAATGAAAGGCAGGTATCAGCCCGCACAAAGTTTTTAAGAGCCTCGGTTCCGCCCAACCTGATTTTAACCGGCAGGTCGTTTAGCTTTATACTTTTTTGATACAGGGCATCCTCTAAGGAGGCAAGCGTTCCGGAACCATGCTCACGCATGGCAAGTGGCAAAGTATACAAGTCGTTTAGCTGCAAGGGTAGCTTTGCCAGCGGGCTTTGCGATGAACATACAGCAATCACCTCATCGGTAATGAAGGGAGTATAGCTAACGTTGCTCACTTTTGTAAGTCCTTCCATTATACCCAGGTCAATCTCATGGTCGAGCAGCGCCTTAAGTGTGTTTTCGCTATTCCTGTTTTTTAAGGTGATCTGTACATTTGGGTTTTGCTGCAAGTATGCCGAGAGCAGCGGTGGCAGCACATAAAGCGATATGGTAGTGCTAGAGCCGATAACCATACTTACCTGGGGCGAAAATTCGGTACTAACGCTTTTAAAATCTTCGTAAAGTTGGTGTTGCAGCTGGCGCGCTGCTAATATTTTATGGTATAACAGGCTGCCGGCTTTGGTAAGGCTAACAGAATTGCCATGGCGCTCAAACAAGCCGATTTTATAATAGTCTTCAAGGGCTTTTACATGCTTGCTAATGGCCGATTGGCTGATGTACAGACTCTGGCTAGCTTTTGTGAAGCTAAGCGTGCGGGCAACTTCAAAAAATATGTCGTGGCGATGAGAAAGCATGCTTCTGTAAGGATGATACTGTTCTGACTCAAGTTAGGAATTTTACATCTTTTATTCTGCTATACCCGTTCCTAAAATAGGATAAGTATATGGAATCTTCGTCTTGCCGAGTTCTGAAATTTAAGTATAAATCCTGTTAACCGCGTGCCAGGTTTACCCTACATAAAAGTGCAACAGATAACCCCAGTACTTTATGGGCGTAACTAAGGAAGTAGATACTGCACTAAAGCAGGCATCCATATGTAACTTAACAACAGAACCATGGCAGATAATAAGAAAGAAAACCAGCAGAAAGGGAATAAGCCAGAATCAAATGCTAATGCGACTCCCATGCCTAACGAGTATTCTAACACAGCGAACCACAAAGGGGCCGTTGATTTAGGAACAGAAGGTACAAAGGCTACAGCAAGCCAGCAGCAGGGGCAGGGCGCCTGGAACAAGAAAAACAGCGATAACCGCACAGGCAGCGAGAGCGGAAGTGATAAAGGCGGGCAAGGCGGCCAGAATAATACCGGCGGAGGTCAGTAAAAGTATAAGCCATTAGTATAAACAGCAGCGGCTCCGCATAAATTGCGGAGCCGCTGCTGTTTATACTTCTTTAGAGCAGTCGCGAACTAGTCGTTAAAATGATATAGGAAGGTAACAATTCCTGTAAAGGCAGGCTTCTTGCCATCCTTGATTTCCAGGGTCACTTGTATCTGCGCTTTGGCAATGCCCCGCAGGTTTTTAAGCGAAAGCAATTTGGCTCTTAAGCACACAGCCTGGTCTACTAGTACGGCCTGGTTAAAGCGCAGTTCTTCGATGCCGTAGTTTACCTGCATTTTAAGGTTCTCGATGCTGATGATCTGAGACCACAGGTAGGGCAGAAGTGACACCGTCAGATAACCGTGTGCAATGGTATTGCCAAAAGGTGATTCTGTTTTGGCGCGTTCCTGGTCCAGGTGTATCCATTGGTGATCCAGGGTGGCATCAGCGAACTTCTGTATCTGCTCCTGAGTGATGGTGTGGTAGTCCGAAACGCCAAGTTCTTCCCCTTCATACTTCGCAAAGTCATCGAAGTTGGTGATGGTTAATTTGCTCATGTTATAGTTCGTTTGTTGTTTGTCGGTACTGAAGGTACGTTATACTTTGCAAAGTATAGAAATAAAGCTATTTGTAAAGATAAGCTCTTTTTGCTTTAGAGGAAGAGAAACAGGGAAAAGAGTTAGCGCAAATATGTATTACAGGTTTTATTTAGTTCTGTCTCTTACAAAAGATATTTCACCAGGATTGTTATCGACAAAGTTAAAGCCTAAGTCTACAGTTACCGGAGGTTTAGCTTTATAATAAAACTTGTAGTAACGGCCATCTGAGGTGATTTTGCTGATACTTTTAGTTGCTGATGCTAAATGCGACGGCGGAAGCCAGTTGTCATACTTACCTCTTAAACTGGTGAAGGTAAGGGTGTAAAGTTCTTCAAATCTGTCTTGTGTTTCCTTTCCATTTCTTAAGTAATCCCAAAGCAGTAAAGACTCTGTGCTCTCCAGATTTCCGACTAGTTTATCGTACTTAAACTTATAGACTATAACATCTAAGTAGTCGGGTAAATCAGCTAGAGGCAAAGGTTTGAAATCTACTTCTTCATACATAAAAATGAGCGGCCGGTATGCCCAATACAACTCAGCAGGCATTTCTTCAAACTCGAAATTATAAATGGACTTGAAAAGGTAATTTTTGTGTGCCAATGATAACGTCATTCCCCATCCATCATTGCCGGAGCTGTACTGCTCTTTCAGATCATAAGGCGAAGCTTTACGGAAGTTCTCTAAAATAGCATTAAACCTCTTTTCTCCAATGTTTGCAATATGAGGACCTTCAAAGTGAAGAAAATCATAGCCAAACAAGATTACCTCACCATTCTTATTTAAAATTAGATCATATATAGGGCAATAACCCATACACCTATGTGAAGTAAATGTAATCCGGTCAATCTCAGGACGCGTAGTTTTAGGAATGTTCTGTTTTACATAGGAGGCTGCAAAATCTTTATCCCGTCTGAGGATCAGCGTATCTTTAGTTAGCTTCTGAATATTCAAAGGCGTCCATTTATGATCCTTCAGATCATAAAAGTATAAGCTATCGTTTCTGATAAAGTAACTGGATGTATCGCCAAGATATTTATAAGGAGCTCTTCTCTTTTTACTAAAACCTTCAAGGTATTCAAAAAAGCCAGTTTTGTAGATTAAAGTACTATCAGGAGAGAAACTGATGCCTTGAAGTGCATCTGCTCGAAGCGCAAAGGGTTTATTTTGGTCTCTATCAGCCCTTTTTGCCAAACCAGAATAGTACTCCTTCCATTCGCCAATTATCAACTCCTGAGGAGTGGGTGTAAGCTCAGCAGGCTTCTTCTGGCAGGAGAGAAGGAACAAACAAAGTATAAAATAAAGAGGTCGGAGCATCTATCACAAAGACATTTGTAAGTAAGATACTTAAATTAGCTTCATGTATAGATATTTGATCATACCTTAACTAAACTTCTCTTCAGCTGCTGTATCTGGCGTTCGTGATGCGTAAAGTGGTCTTGCAGAAAGGATAATGTTTGGTTGATAGAAAGCGGCCCAACGTAAGGATGCTTGAACAGGCATTTGTCCATTAAGTTTGCAGGAACCTCGTTTAAAACATCTTCCAGGTTAAATCGGGTATCGTCCCATTGCTGGCGCAACTTATGTAGTGCCGCAGTTTCCGGAACCTCCGCTACCATAGCAGGTGCTTTATACTTTCTTCCGGAGCGGAGGGCTAGTTTAAGAAGTATGGCCTTGAAACCGTTAGCGAACGAAGAATTGCCTAGGTTTTCCTGCTTCTGTAGTTTGTTGTTTACATAGCCGGCCGTTACCTTCTCTACCTGTATCATGTGGTAAACAATCTGGTTGATAGACCATTTGCCAGCAGCCGGGGGCGTGTTCAGCAGTTCATCATCAAGCCCCTCCAGCTCATCGAGCAAAAGGTTGCGTGATTTTTCAAGGTTAAGATACTTAATTTCCAGTTTCGGATTCATAAGCTCAAGATGACGGTAGGCAGCCGAGTTCATAGGGCAATGGTGTTACGTACTACAGCTAAATCTACTAAAATTTTAATTAATACAACAAATTAGTAAATTAAATTTATTGTAAGTAATTGATGGTTAGCTGTGTGATTAAATATTAAGCTAATAGTATAATTGGATTTGTTCAAAAACGTATTTCTTAATACATAAATTGTGGTTTACTTTGCATATAGAACTACCACACTATGATACAGAACGACCCGATTGGCTTTGCAGTATTAGATTACCTGGCAGGAGAGGAAAGTGCTGAGATTACTGTAGAAAGTAACCTGGCGGAAGATGACTTTATACCTGTGCACTACCTGTTCAGGAAACAAGCTGAGATGCCTGAAATGGAGCAGGTTGCCCTAAAAGCCTGCCAAGGCAAGGTGCTGGATGTGGGTGCAGGGGCTGGTTGCCATACGCTGGTCTTACAGGAGCTTGGAGTAGATGTAACCGCTCTTGATATATCGGAAGGGGCTGTAGAGGCTATGCGCACGCGTGGAGTAAAGCAGGTGCTGAACAGCAATGTTTACCATCTAACCGGTAAATACGATACCCTGTTGCTGCTGATGAACGGAATTGGAATTACAGGCACGCTTACAGGCCTTGATACCTTTCTGGAGCACGCCAAAAGCCTTCTCAACCCAAACGGGCAAATACTACTGGAGTCTTCAGACATCTTGTACATGTACGAAGACGAAGACGGATCGGTGCTGCTTGACCTGAACGCCGGTTACTACGGCGAAGTTAAATACAACATGAAGTATAAAGAGCAGGAAAGTGGCTGGTTTGACTGGCTTTTTATCGATCCTGCCATACTTGAAGACTACGCCTCCAAACACGGCTATACTTTTGAGATCCTGTATGAAGGAGAAACCGCCAACTACCTGGCCAGGCTAACACTTGCATCAGAATAACTGTTTCTGTTTTGGTTGGTTAGCAGCTTATGTAATCTTGTAAAGTATCATCAGCAGATCTTTTGCCGTACGTATACCTGTTTCCGGTTGCCAGCATTTGGCCTCCGGCTAAGGTATAACTGTATTGCACATGAAGAAACGTGTTGTCTCTACCTGGAACATCACCAAGCAGACGTTTAAAGAGTTTTTTGATGACAACCCGCTGGACTATGCTGCCATCATTGGGTTCTACACCATCTTTTCGTTACCGGCAGTACTTATCATTACTATCAGAATTGCAGGTGCAGCCTTTGGTGAGGAGGCAGTTGAAGGGGAGGTTGTAAAACAACTAGGTGGCATTGTAGGCCAGAGCAGCGCCTCCCAGTTTCAGAGCATCATAGAGAATGCCAGCGTTTCTGAGGCCAGCACCATCGGTACTATTGTGGGCGTCGCAACCATGATTTTTTCGGCTACCACCGTTTTCGTGGCCCTGCAAGACTCGCTGAATGCTATGTGGGAAGTTAAGGCGAAACCGGAGAAAGGATGGCTAAAGCTTATCATTAACCGGGTGCTATCGCTGGCAATGGTGGTAAGCATGGGCTTTCTGCTGCTCGTTTCGCTTTCCCTGGATGTGGCTTTGGGTATACTTTACAACTTCCTTAGGCAGCAATTTTCCGGTGTGGCCATCTACTTTATCACTATAGGCAATATTATTTTTTCTATACTTATCAGCTCCATTATTTTTGCGGCTATATACAGGGTGCTGCCCGATGCTAAAATTAAATGGAAAAACGTATGGGTAGGGGCCATCGTAACGGCTATACTTTTCGTGCTGGGCAAGTATGTGCTTAACATATACTTTCAGCACGACCCCCTGGCAGATACTTATGGCGCGGCTGGCTCTTTGGTGCTTATACTTGTATGGGTGTATTACTCGGCCATTATTTTGCTGTTTGGCGCAGAGTTTACGCAAGTATACTCCCGCACCCACGACAAAGGCATACAACCAGATGATACTGCTGTAAAGGTTAAAACAAAAGAAATTGAGAAGGATACCGAAACCGGCAAAGTAGAGGTAAAGGAAAAAGAAAAAGGCGGCTCTTAACAAGCCGCCTTTTTTATATACGTTTCAAGCGGTTTACGCTTTTTTGTACATCACTTTTTTAACTGCATCCACAGTACGCTCTACGTTTGGCAGCGATGCCTCGATAAGCGTTGGCGCATACGGAAGCGGAACGTCGCGGCAAGTCACACGCTTAACCGGAGCATCCATGTAATCAAACGCGTTGCTTTGGATGTGGTAGGCTATCTCAGAAGAAATTGAGGCCAATGGCCATGCTTCCTCTACAACTACCATGCGGTTTGTCTTCTTCACCGATTCGATCAAGGTTTTATAATCAATCGGGCGAACAGTACGCAGGTCGATTACCTCAGCGTTGATGCCGTCTTTTGCAAGTTCTTCGGCAGCAGCTAAGGCTACCTTCATCATCTTACCAAAAGATACGATTGTTACGTCAGAACCTTCGCGCTTTATATCTGCTACTCCGATCGGAATCAGGTATTCCTCTTCGGGCACTTCGCCTTTATCGCCGTACATCTGCTCAGACTCCATAAAGATAACCGGGTCGTTGTCGCGGATGGCAGACTTCATCAGGCCTTTAGCATCGTAAGGGTTTGATGGAACCACAACTTTAAGACCAGGCGTGTTAGCATACCAGTTCTCGAAGTTCTGCGAGTGCTGCGAAGACAACATACCGGCGCTACCAGTTGGCCCACGGAAAACGATAGGGCAAGAGTACTGGCCACCAGACATCGACATCATTTTAGCAGCCGAGTTGATCACCTGGTCAATAGCTACTAAAGAGAAGTTGAAGGTCATGAACTCGATAATAGGACGCAATCCATTCATAGATGCTCCCACACCAATACCGGCAAAACCAAGCTCTGCAATTGGCGTATCAATCACGCGTTCCGGACCAAATTCGTCCAGCATGCCCTGGCTAACTTTGTAAGCCCCGTTATATTCAGCTACTTCTTCGCCCATCAAAAACACGCTTTTATCACGGCGCATTTCCTCTGACATAGCTTCACGAAGGGCTTCTCTAAACTGTATACTTCGCATATAAGATGTTTAATTCTCTGTTCTGAAGGTAAAATTAAGAGAAGTCTGTCAATTTACAATGTACTTCGTTGTTTTTAGCGCCTTATGTTAGCGGATAAGCGCATCTTTGTAGGCAGCTTTATCGCGGTAAGAATCAAACTCCAGATCATTTATGGCCTTTTGGGTGTAAGCCTGGTCTGCCCTTACTGCTCTGCGTAGGTTGCTTTCCAGCTGCTGTTCGTTCTGGGTGCGTGCGCCAAGTATAGCCAGGCTGTAGTATGCAAGCGCATCGCCGGGTTTTTTCTCAAGAGCAGTAGTATAAAATTCCTGTGCACCCTCGTAATTTTCTTTCAGCAGGTAACTTAGGCCCATGTTCATGTTGGTCTGGTAGTTATCGCCGGCGTAGCGCAAGCTTTCAATGGCATCATCGTACTGGCCAATTTCTATCTCGAGGGCAGCCTTATCAGCAAAAACGCGTTGCAGTTCTTCTTCAGATCCGCCCAGTTTTATGGCATAGTCATAGTATTGCAGCGCTTCCAGGAAATCGTTGCGTTGGTGGTAGGCGCTGGCAAGGCTGTAGTATACTTTGGCGGTAGGATTGCGGAAACCGGCGAAGGTAAGGTTATGGATAGCTTTAGCCAATAAAGCCTGCTTTGCTTTCGCGCGGTAATCCTTACGGGCCATTTCGGTGTACACTACGCCCAGGTTATAGTATACCGGCCACTTATCCGTTGATTTAATGGCGGCTTCGTAAAACTTTCTTTTCTCGTTCAGTAGCGGCGTTAGCGTAGCGGCATGCTGCAGTTCTTCTTCTGTCAGTACATCAGCCGTAACTTTTTCTTCGGCTATTTTCTTGGCTAGCAAGTATAGCTCGTAATCGGCTTTTCGGTTACGGTTATAATCAAAAGTCACCTCGGCTGTGCGCATTACAGGGTATATGTACTGCTGCAGGTAATCAGAGGCTTTGGCCTTTTCAAGGGCCTGTACTTTATCTTTCTCCGGTTTAGAGCTGTTCAGGATGTCCAGCACTTCCTGTTTTTCTTGTTTGCTAAGTGCCGATGCCTGTACTTTTTCCTGTAGTAGGGCCAGGGTGTTTGGCTGGAGGCTGATTTTTATACTTACTTTTTTGTTGCTGTAGTCGTATATTTGCAGTTGCTGGCGGTAATAGCTTTCCAATGCCCTGGCTCTTGCCTGTGCCATGTTGGAACCTGTTTCGCCGGGGGCCTGGCTGGCAGTTACCGTTATACTTTGCGAGGCCACATTATCAGAAATATACTTATCCAGTACCTCCAGGTTGGAGCCCAGGTAAGTTCGTAGTTTTGCCTGGTTCTCTTCAAAGTAGAAAGTAAGGGCGGCTGGTTTTTCTGACTCTTCTTTATAAGTATCCGGCACAAAATCGTAGGCGTTGTTGCGCACCAGCAGGAGGGGGGTCGTGTTAAGGCCGGTGGCTATTTGCTTAGGATCAGCATACTTTACATTGCCGTTTTTTTTATCAATGGCCATGCCCTGCACCATCAGCCTGCCTTTTTCCTTTTTAGGGGCGTAGTTAAACGACATTTGCCTGGCTATGGTAGGCACGTGTTGTTCGTAGGCAAACTCGCCGAACTCAAAGTTTAAAGAGCCCAGGTTTTCGCGCGCCTGCAGTTGGTCGTACTCATAGTACACATCCAGTTTGTAGCGTTGCTTTTCCCTTATCAGTTTTTGCGGAACCTGTCCTTTTATATCAAACGTTACTAGTTGGCCATTGGCAACTAAAGGGTTTGGTTGTACAGTAATTGTCTGCTCTTTTTCAGCGATTTTTACCATGCGGGATAGGGTGCATCCTGAGGTGAAAAGGGCTAGGGCAAGGGTGGCGCAGAAGGTTGTGTTTTTATATAATTGATGTTGTTGCATATCCTGAAGTCAGCTTTAATCGTAAACAAATACACCACAGTTGTCATTTATTCGTTGTAGCTTGTACTTGTTCGCGTTAAAAATATTTTGACAGAAGTATAATTTACAATAATTTTATACCATAATCCTACATACAAAAATGAAACGGCTACAGTACTTTATCGAATCTCAGGCATTTGGTGTGTGTACGATGCTGGGTGAAAAACTTGGCTTTGCTACCAGCAGCATTCGCCTTACGTTCATCTATGTTTCATTTCTTACCATGGGCTCTCCGGTTTTAGTTTACCTGATGCTGGCCTTTTGGATGAATGTAAGCAAGCATCTTCGTCGTGAGCGAAGCACCGTTTGGGATTTATAATTCTTGCGCGGTTCTTTTTTGACTCACGAAATACTCCCACACTATACTACCCCTGTAAACGCCCGTAACGCTCGGGAAATTACCTTTATGGCGCTGCTTTTTGCGCTGTTTTGCCCAATAGCCGCTGTGGCGCACAATATCGGCGTGGGCATCCAGCACAGCCCGTGCATCTTTCGTCTGTCCGGCAACTACCATGCGTAAAGCAGCTACCCAATCTAAAACAATACGCAAGGTCAGGGTAGGTATAAGCAGTTTGGCTGGAAGGTTTTTGTAGAGCAAAGCAAACCCGTTCCGGAAATTAAGGAACGTTTTGCGTGGGTTTGATTTGTGCAGCGTGCCGCCCCCCACATGAAATACTTCACTCTGGCCATTATACAGCACTTTATACCCTTCATTTTTGGCGCGCCAGCAAAAATCTATTTCTTCCATGTGAGCAAAAAAAGCAGGTTCCAAGCCTCCTAAACCATGGTAAACATTTGCGCGCACCATCATACAGGCACCTGTAGCCCAGAATATCTCCTGCACATCGTTGTACTGGCCTTTATCTTCTTCTAGGTTTTCAAACAGGCGACCGCGGCAAAAGGGGTAACCCAGGCTATCGATCAATCCTCCACCGGCACCGGCATACTCGAAAAATCCGGGGTGTTGCTGTGCTTTTATTTTGGGTTGGCATACGGCTATACTTTCATCCGACTCCATTAGCTCGAACAGGGGTACTGTCCAGTTCTGTGGTACTGCCACATCAGAGTTTAACAGCACATAGTACTTGGCCTCCACCTGCTGCAGGGCTTTGTTGTACCCTTCGCAAAAGCCGAAATTTTCCTGGTGTTGTATGATGCGTACCTGCGGGAATTGCTCCTGCAAAAAAGCAATAGAGCCATCGGTAGAGGCATTGTCGGCTACGATAACCTCGCAGTTGCCGCTATGCGCTACCACCGATGGCAGGAATTCCTGTAAAAACCGTAGTCCGTTCCAGTTCAGGATAACAACGGCCGTGTGTGCCGGATTATAATCCAAAGTTTCCTAGATCTAAACCCGGGATGTTTGGAAGTAGGCCCTCAGTACTCTTTTTTAGTTCTTCCTGGGCGCGCTCGCCAGCTGTGAGCATGGCATTGTTTACCGCAGCCACCACCAGGTCGTTTACCATATCCTGATCGTTTGCATTCAGAATAGATTCGTCGATCTCTATTTTAAGAAGCTTGCGCTGTCCGTTTACTGTTGCCTTCACAAGGCCAGCCCCCGATTCAGCTGTAACAGTTATATCTTTAAGTTTTTCTTGTGCTTCTTTCATCTTGGCCTGGACTTCCTTCATTTTGCCCATCATGCCGAACATATCAAACATAGTCTTTTTTATTAGATGTAGAGATTACGCGCTGCTTTTACAGTTGCGCTTTAACGCAAATATACGAGCATAATACTTACTATGCTTGTTGTATAGCAATTTACATATAGTACAGTTGGTTCAGTTTTTATATGGTACTGTAGGTTGCATTGCCTTCCGTTTACATTTTACAGCTGTCATCACACCAGCCTTTTTTGCTGTTTAGCTAAATTAAATGTACAATTTTAAGTATTTATGGTATAAATACTTAAACAGCTATTTGTGTGCTGGCTCTGTTTAAACAAGCTTAACGGTGCTTTTTCCTCTCTATAGTAGCTAAGGTATTGCTTGCCTAAGAGTCCCTGTTGCTTTTTCAGCTGGCTGTAAATTACTCCAGCTATTTATTACCTTATTATCCAAGCTATGAAATTACTTTTACCAATTTGTACCCGCCTTTTTTTGCCAATCCCGTTCCTTTTGTACCTATGCTTCATTTTTATACCCTTAGGCTTATCTGGGCAAAATGTGCAGGAAGCGTGGGCGCAACGTTACAACGCATCGTTGGCAAGTGCTGTAGCTAAGCCACATATTGCTGTAGATGAGTCTGGTAATACCTTCATTATTAGTGTGAACCAATCCGACGCGGCGAGGCCACAAATTACTGCTTTTAAGTATGGCACAGAAGCCAGGCTGCTGTGGTCAGGCAGCTATACGGCAAGCGTTGGCAGTATTGTACCGCAATTAGGAGTGAGAGGCGTAGTGGTAGATGCCATGGGTGACTTATTTGTTATCGGTTATGAACAAGGCTCAGACTCCCGTAATCAGTCTCTAATCATAAAGTTTTCATCCTCTGATGGCCGTGTTGTATGGGCTAATTCTTTCCGGCTGGGCATGTTTAGCGAAGCCAGGGCAGTTGCGCTTAGCCAGCAAGGAGGCATATATGTGCTAAGCACTACTGATGGTGGCCCAGAACGCACACTTGCAAACATCACTACCACAAAACATAGCTCCGATGATGGGGAGGTGCTTTGGGCGGATACATATGATGGAGGCGTAATGGGTTCTGATACACCTGTTGCTATGGAGCTTGATAACCAAGGAGGTCTGTATGTTGTGGGTAGCAGCGCAGGCAATAACACCCGTGAAGATATAGTAGCCATAAAGTATGATCAAAACACAGGCAAAAGAGAATGGCTGGAGCGCCTTGATATAGACGCACAAACGCAGCGCGCCGTAGGTATTACAGCAGACAATGCGGGCGCTGTGTATGTAACAGGGGTTCAGGAAACAGCATCAGGCACAGCAGCCGACAAGCTGATAGTGGCCAAGTATAGTGCAGCAAATGGACAGCGCCTCTGGTTAACTGTAAGTGAAAACGGTAGCGCCGCTAGCCTGAATATTACAAGCAATGCCGAAGGAGTTTATACGATGCAATCAGGGGCAGGCACAGTAGCCAGTAACCTGGTAAAGTATAATGCTGCTGATGGTTCAATTGCTTGGAGCTCGGTTTTTGATGGCTCACCCAGTCAGTTAATGCAAGATAGTAGTGGTCATGTGCTGGTAATTGGAAGGGGTACGGCTGTAGGGGCTGCTTTGGTAACAAAGTATGATCAAACCGATGGGACTGTGCTGTGGCAACAAACAGGCACTAACCAGACTGATGTGGCTATGGATGCTACGCTTCAGCCAAATCAGAATACACTTTTTGTTGGCTTGTTAACAGGCGAGGCAGATAGTGCTACGGGTGCTGTATTGCTTTCGTATGATGTAGCCTCCGGAAATAATCTTATATCTACCCAGATTTCTTTTAATCAATCGGAAGATACGCCAGTCTCTTTGGCAGTTGATGCTGCAGGTAACAGCTATGTGGCAGGCACAAGTATGAACGGTGCATCAGGTAAAAGAATTGTAGTTCTAAAGTATTCTTCATCAGGTGAACTTCTCTGGGAGGCTGTACACGAGGATGCCGGATCAGTAGCCAATGATATGGTAATAGACAGCAGCGGAAGTGTATATGTTACAGGTACAAACGACGCACGTGGCATACTTTACACCATCAGGTACAACCAGAGCGACGGAGCAAAAGCTTGGGAGAAAACCTATGATAATGGTTTTGGTGTAAACGTGGGTAAGGCCATAGCGGTAGATCGCAGCGGCAACGTGTATGTAACAGGGGTTGCAAACGGCAGAATTACCCAAGGTATGGTTGTGTTGAAGTATAACGGCAATACTGGTGAAGAATTATGGCAAACACTATTTATACAGCCAATAGAAGTAGGTAACGCAACATTTTTGAACTACTCCGGCAACGCCATAGCCCTTGATGAAGCGGGTGATCTGTACATTGCTGGTGAACTGCGCGAAAGGCAATCCGATTTCCTGATAGCCAAAGTTTCTGGAGCTGATGGCCGGGTAACGTGGTCGACTACGTACGGCAGTCGGAGCGTGACATTCGAAAGAGCCACAGCTATTGCAGTTGATGCATCAGGAGGTATATATGTAACAGGTGCAAGCGAAGGGCGTTTTGCCGTTGTCAAGTATAATGTCGCTGCTGGCGAGTTACTATGGGAAGCAAGCGGTGAAAGTCAGCTTCCCGGCTCTGGTACTGGCTCTAACGCTTTGGCTCTGGATAATAATGGAGGGTTGTATGTTACAGGTAATAGAACCCACAGTAGTGGAAGTGTTGAGATGCTCACAGTCAAATATGACACGGAAAATGGCGATGAAGTATGGCAAACAAGCCTGGATAATGCAAGGGGTGTTGCCATTGCAACAGACAGTTTGGGCGGTGTGTATGTAGCAGGGCAGGGGCCTGTGCTGGTAAAGTATGCTGCCGATGATGGTAACCTGGTGTGGGAGCAAAGGCCAACGGCTGTTTCCGGTGAATTTATAGCTTTTTCGCTTTCTGGTAACCAAAATATTTATGCTTTAGGCCCTGTTTATTCCAGCGGGTTATCAGATTCTGATTTTCTTATTGTAAAGTATAGCCAGCAGCAGGAGCCTGATTCTTGCCATGTACCGGTTCAGGTAAAGCTGTATTTGCCGCCTGTGGCTAAACGTGTAGGCTGGCAGGTACGCACCACCGCCGATTTTGGTAAGTATACTTTAACCGAGGACACAGGTGTTCGCTGGACGTGGGGCGATGGCAGCGAACCTTCTATATCTTACACAGCCTATAGCACACCACGCATCACAGGTGAGCATACATACCAAGAGGCAGGTATCTATAAAATAGGCCTTACTTTCACCGAGAGCTGCCTTTCTCCATCAAACACAGCTTATGAGCAATGGATACCTATTTTTGACCCTGAGGCCGGAACGGTAACAGGTGAGGGAAGTATGCAGCTCGAGAGCGGAACATTGAGCTTTAACTTTAACGTAGCGTACGGGCACAAGTATAATACCGCTCCGCAGTTGTGGCGCTCACACTTTACGATAGAGGGAGTAGGTGAGTTTGAGAGTGGTTCGGTGCAGTGGCTGGTGGTAACAGGAGACAGAGCCGCCTGGGAAGGTGAGGGAACGCTGAACGGCACAGGTTACTACGGCTTTATAACTTCAGTAACGGATGCTGGGGGAGATGGGCCAGATGATAAAGGTGATAGGCTAAGACTTAAAATTTGGAATAAAGGAGAAAACAACCGGCTAGTGTACGACAGTTTTGCGGAGGCTGGCGAAATAATGAATTTAACCAATCAAGCTCCAACTATAACCAACGGTAACATTGTAATTCAAGGCAGCGGTAACAGTACAACTGCCTTAGAAAGTATTATGCAACTTAAAGCTTATCCTAATACTTTTGCTGAGTGCACAGCTATTGCATTTCGCCTGGGGCAAGGTCAGAATTATCGTATAGATGTTTATGATACAAAAGGCAACTTGGTGCGGCACCTGGCAGAGGGCAGCGCTGTAGCTGGAAGAGGATATGAATATGAGTTAAACGGCAGCGGGTTGAATGATGGGCTTTACATTGCTCGGCTGGTCACAACTAACTCAGCTAAAAGTATAAAGTTGCTGCTTAAGCGAAATTAATGCACTCAAATGAAAAGAGGAAGCTGTTACGTTTCCTCTTTTCATTACCGAAGTAATGTAATAGTACCGGTTCTGCGTTTTGTAGTCCCAAAGTTTGTTTTAACTGTAATTTCGTAGGCATAGGCACCCGCTGGCAACTGTTTGCCGTTGTACGATCCGTCCCAGTTTGTGCTGCTGCCATCAGAAGTGAATATGACATTGCCCAAGCTGTTATATATTTTCAGGTTATACCCCTGGATAAACCGCCCCTTAATTTCGAACACATCATTCAATCCATCGTTATTTGGTGTAAACGCACTCGGGATATATAACTCCAGGTCTTGTTCAAATTCTACGGTGTTAGAGTATGTCACTTCGCTGCCTGCGTTAGAGATCGCCCTGATCCGGTAACGCAGTACCTGTATTTTATCACTCAAGGTTCTGTCAGAAAAGGTAGTGCCTGTTGCTACATAATAGAAGGCGACATTGCCACTTTCATCCAACAATTCCACCGTATACTGTTGCACCCCAGCCGGAAAGCCAATATATGGTGTCCAGGTTAGTTCTATAGCTCCATCAGCCTGCCGGGTAGCACGAAGTATGATGGGGCAAACGCTGCTACTAACTTCTGATGTGTTGTTGCAAGGGTCGGTGTAGGTGACATTATAGCAAACAGGTTGCAATGGCGTTAAAGCATCGGTGTATTGCAATTGCTGCACGCTTGCCAGGTTCTGGAAAGCAGCTCCATTTATACTTCTTCGGATGTCTGCTTTCTGAGCTACTTTGTTCTGCGGCAGGCTTATACTTAGTTCTACCTCGTTATTCAAGTTAAAAGATGCCACCATGGAAGGCGCTGCAGGTATTGTGCTGGATGTTACCTGCACATTTTGCTGTGCAGAGGTGGAGGTGCTCCCATCAGCGCCGATTCCCTTTATATAATATGTGTAGTTCTGTCCGCAACTTAGGCCTTGATCTGTGTAGGTAGTAATGTTACTATTAAGCGTAGCGATGCGGGTATTGTTCCGGTATACTTCGTATTGTGTTGCACCCGGCATAGCGCTCCATGTAAGGGTGGCTTGCTCGTTTCCAGCAGTAGCTTCTAAAGCAATAGAACTTATAATGTTGGAGTTGCTGCTGCTTATAGTGCTGCCACAAGCATCTGCCACCCTGATCAGGTACCACACACCCTCCGCTGTATTTACGTTTCGTAAAGTATAACTGATATTGCTCTGGCTTACATTCCGGATCGTGTCCAACTTCTGGAAATTTACACGTGGGTCTTGCCAGCGCTCTATAATGTACATATAGCCGGTTTGCAGCGCTTGTAAGTCGAATTGTATTTCGCCAGTCTCGCCCTGTTGCCTTACCAGCAGGTTCTGTATGTATGGCTGTTTATATGCTGCTAGCGTGGTTACTTGCTTTGTTTCGGTGGCACTACACGCAGAGCCTGTATACCTGCCAGTTACCGTTATAGTATAGCTTCCGGCATCTGCATAAGTATGGGCAACTGGCACATTGGGTTGTCCTGCCAAGTTAGTGCCGTCCCCAAAATCTATAGTATAGCTGTCGTAGGTAGCACCGGTAATGGTTACGGAAATAGCATTATTGGCACAGGCTGTAGCCGTAAATGCAGGTGCAGCCTGTGCTGCTTTAACAGTATAGGTTTTCTCAAACAGTTGTGTTTGATTACCATTGTTCTCGTTTATGGCTTGCGTAACAATATAAGTGCCTGGTGCTGTATAGGTTGTTGCCTGCTCACCGGCAAGTATGTTTGTTTGGGTGCTATACTTCTCCGGACCCGGGTAATAGAAAATTGTTGTAGTGGGGGCTGGCGGTGAGCAGTTTCGAAAAAATACAGGTTTGTTGGCACAGATTACTTGCACTTCCTGCCCGTCTTGTATGGCATGAAAACACCCTTGCTGCGCCCAGGAGGTAACGGCTAAAATCAAAAACCATATGGTAAGGATGTATTTCAACAGCGGCTTAAATGATGGCTAACGAAATTTATCTAAATAAAGCGTAGAATTAAAGTTTATTGCACCTAAAACTAAAAAGACCTTACAGTACAGCATACTATAAGGCCTTTCCGATGGTTTGTTCGCACTCCTTAAGCTGTGTATTTTCTTAAGAAATCGATGCTTTTGATAATGTCATGATGAAGTACCCTGTCTGTTGATACGAATGGAACCGCTTGGCGGTAATCTGCTACCAGTTCGCTTAGTACAGGAGAGGTCTTTAAAGGACTTCGGAAATCAATGGCCTGCGCTGCATTCATTAATTCGATGGCAAGTATACGCTCCAGGTTATGCACTACCTGGTAAAGTTTTGTAGCAGCGTTGGCACCCATACTTACGTGGTCTTCCTGGTTATGCGACGATGGTATAGAATCGATAGAGGCTGGTGTGCAAAGCTGCTTGCTCTGGCTTACGATGGATGCCGCTGTGTATTGGCTGATCATAAAACCTGAGTTAAGGCCGGGTTCAGCCACCAGGAAAGCCGGTAAATTACGTTGCCCTGAAATAAGCTGGTACGTACGGCGCTCCGATATGCTGCCAAGTTCTGCAAGTGCGATTGCCAGGAAGTCCAGGGCTAATGCCAAGGGTTGCCCATGAAAATTGCCGCCAGAGATAATCTCATCTTCTTCCGGGAAAATGTTCGGATTGTCAGTTACCGCATTGATTTCAGTTAGAAAAACCTGCTCTGCATAGGCAATGGCATCCTTAGACGCCCCGTGTACCTGCGGAATGCACCGGAAGGAGTAAGGGTCCTGCACATGCTGCTTTTCCTGCTTAATAAGCTCACTTTCCTCAAGCAATTGCCTGAAGTTTTCAGCCGTCTGCATCTGCCCTTTGTGTGGCCTGATGCGGTGAATAAGGGCATTGAACGGTTCTATACGTCCATCAAAGGCATCCAAAGAAAGTGCGCCAATAATATCTGCCTGGCGGGAGAGGCGCTTTGCCTGCAACAGCACATATATACCATAAGCTGCCATAAACTGCGTACCGTTAAGCAAGGCCAGGCCTTCTTTTGCTTTAAGGGCGATGGGTTCCCAGCTAAACATCTCCAGCACATGCTCGCTTGCCAGCTTGTACTCCTGAAAGTATACTTCACCTAACCCGATAAGCGGCAGGCACAGGTGAGCAAGCGGGGCCAGGTCGCCACTAGCGCCTAAAGAGCCCTGCTGGTACACTACCGGGTAAATGTCACGGTTATAGAAGTCAATCAGGCGTTTTACCGTTTGCAACTGCACCCCGCTATGGCCATATGCCAGCGATTGTATCTTTAACAACAGCATTAGTTTTACCACCTCTGCAGGTACTTCGGCTCCTGTGCCACATGCATGCGACATCATCAGGTTGCGCTGCAGCTGCTCCAGGTCGGCGGGTGATATTTTTTTGCTGTACAAAGACCCGAATCCTGTATTGATGCCGTAGATGCTGCGGTCAGTAGCTTTTACTTTCTGCTGCAGGTAATCAAAGCAAGTTATAATACGTTGTTCTGCATCCGCAGAGAGCGCCAAAGTATACTTGCCTGTTACAATCTTTTCAATCGTTTCCAGGCTAAGGTGCTCGCTGGATATGTAATGCACGTGGCCCATGAAGTATGGTTTTATTTAATGAGTAAGCTGATGATTTCTTCTATAGTAAGGTCTTGTTGTTCGCCTAGCTGCATATCGCGCAGCTTCAGTTTACCGCTTGCCATTTCCTCAGAACCTATCAATATCACGTAAGGTATACTTTTTTGGTCGGCATAGCCCATCTGCTTTTTCAGTTTGGCCGGCTCAGGGTAAAGCTCGGCAGCAATGCCCGCATCACGCAATTGCTGCAATACTGGTAAAGCATAAAACTCAGAATCCTTATCGAACTGCACTAATAGCACCTTGGTACCAACCTGGCTGCTGTCCGGGAACAGCATCAACTCTTCGAGCACATCATATATGCGGTCCACCCCAAACGAGAAGCCAACACCGGATACGCCTGGCATACCAAACATGCCGGTAAGGTTATCGTAACGGCCACCACCGCTTATGCTGCCCATACTTACATTGTTTACCTTTACCTCAAAAATGCAGCCGGTGTAATAGGAGAGGCCCCTGGCCAACGTCACATCCAGCATCAGCCTTGGTATGCCTGATGCATTGCTTGCGGTAAGCGCCTGACTATTTAGCTTGCTCAGGTACTGCCATACTTCGCGCAGGTCTGCCAGGCCACGTTGCCCTTCTGCTGTTTCGCCAAGTATACTTTGCAGCTGCTCCAGTAATTGCTCATTTGTACCTTCTAAAGTATAAAGCGGCTCTAGTTTAGCAACAGCACTTTCAGAAATGCCACGCTCAAGTAACTCTTTACGCACACCCTCAGCGCCAATTTTGTCCAGTTTATCTATGACTACACAAATATCGCCTTCGCGGCCTTTCTCGCCAATAGCCTCAGCAATGCCGGCAAGTATGCCACGGTGGTTTATTTTGATGGTGAAGTCGGTAAGGCCAAGTGCGGTTAATACTTCGTTTATCATCTGCACAATTTCAGCCTCGCAAAGCAAAGAGTTGGTGCCCACCACATCGGCATCGCATTGGTAAAACTCACGGTAACGTCCCTTTTGCGGGCGGTCAGCACGCCATACCGGCTGTATCTGGTAACGCTTAAACGGGAACGTGATCTCGTTGCGGTTCATAACAACGAAACGTGCAAAAGGTACTGTTAAATCATAGCGCAGGCCTTTTTCGGCTACTTTTCGGGTTATGTTCTTGTAACCCTGCTCCAGATCCTCGGGCTTGGTTTTGCTTAAGAAGTCTCCGGAATTCAGAATTTTAAAAAGGAGTTGATCGCCTTCGTCGCCATACTTTCCAGTAAGTACAGAAAGTTGTTCCATGGCTGGCGTTTCGAGGGGCAGGTAGCCGAACTTCTCGAAGGTGCGCTTTATGGTGTTAAATATATAGTTTCTTTTGACAACGACAGCCGGGCCAAAATCGCGTGTTCCTTTTGGAATTGATGGTTTCTCTTTGCTCATACTTCTGCAGGTTTGCCCGCGAAGTTAGTAAAAGCTGGTGAAAAGGAGGGAGGATGTACAAGGAAAAGCTTTTACTTGTACTAAATGCAGTAATATTTAAGAACTGGCAGTACTTGTATTGTGCATGTCGAAGTGAGGATGCATGCTGTCTGCAAGTGCATACTTATTTTCTTCTTCTTTAGCGTTTACTAATGCCAAAGCCCTATAATTCATTTCTTTTCTATCTGCATCAGATAGCCAGCCCCATTTATTAAAATATTTTATCATGGAGATGGTATGTAGAAAAAGCATTTTTAAATTTTTGGAGGAGTCTCTTTGATAAATATGGTAAATCTTAGATTGGCCATGATACACAACTTTATAGTGCTTATTCATGCGCCTGCAAAGATCCAAGTCTTCCAGATATACAAAGTAGCGCTCATCAAATAAACCTGACTTTGCGAGAGCGGTAGCTCTCAGAAACATAAAGCATCCAAGCAGGAACGGTACTTCAAGTATTTGGTGGCTTTGAGCGTCAAGGTATTCGTTTGTTCTTGCTCTTTTATGAAATAGTTTGTTTCCTAAAGGCAGTCTCCTTACAATCAGATCAATAGGGCTAGGAATTAAGCGTCTAGATATCTGGTTCCGACCGTTAGGGTATAAAACCTTAGGCGCAATTAAGCCAGTATCAGCATTCGCTTCCATGTATTCAAATAAATCTGTCAAAACAGAACCTTCAAAGTACACGTCCGGATTAAGAACCAGAAAATACTTAGTTTTATTTCTGAAGTAATTTATGCCCTGGTTATGCGCTTTACTGAAACCAACATTCTTGTTATTAAAGATATAGGTAACTCTATCATCCTTTAAAAGATCTTGGTAGAGTATATTAGTGGGGGAGTTGTCTATTATAAGTATAGCAACGTGAAGCTCCGTTTGCAGGAAACTGTAAATGGCTTTATTGATGATAGCAGGGGCTGTTTTATATGCAACAATAGAGGCTGCTATATCATAAGTGTACATACTTTTTTAGCCTAGTTTTTGCTATAAATTGTTATTCAGATAAATATAATAATATTATAGAATATAAGCAGAGAATGATCCCTGTTATATTTATATAATTAAAAAGCATTATCATCACCTCTTATAATGTTCAGGACAGTATAAAGTATGATTTTAAGGTCCAGTACAAAGGACCAGTTCTCCAAATAGAATATATCCAGTTTAACTCTCCCACGCATTTGATATAGTTCACTTGTGTCGCCTCTGAAGCCTCTTACCTGTGATAATCCTGTAATTCCGGGTTTTACTAAATGACGCACCATAAACTTTTCTACTATGGTAGCATAATGTTCCGTATGCTTGATCATGTGAGGGCGCGGACCTACTATTGACATTTGACCCATAAACACATTGAAAAACTGAGGAAGTTCGTCTAAGCTAGTTTTTCTAAGAAATGCGCCAACCTTAGTAATACGGGAATCACCTTTACGAGCCTGGAGTACATTTGCGTCAGTATTTACCTCCATCGTTCTAAGTTTCAGACAATTGAAAACTTTGTTGTTAATGCCTGATCGCTCTTGTTTAAAAAATACCGGGCCTTTTGAATTAAGCTTTATAGCAATAGCAAGTATAGGTAATAACCACGATAGTATAGAAATAATTACAATAGAGGAGAAGACTATGTCAAAAGTTCTTTTAATAAATTTATTTATAATATCGTCTAGAGGTATAGTGCGAAGAATCAGTACCGGAAGGATGTCATAAAAATCTATTTTTAGCTTTTTGTAGGTAAACTCACCTAGCTCCGGCAGGATTTTCATTCTAATAAGATTGTTATCAACGAATTCAGTTAACGAATTCAGCTGCTCTTTTGAAATGGAACTTGGTGAACAGTATACTTCATCTACCTCATTTGCTAACATAAAAGATTTAACATCCTCAACTCTTCCATTTATTTCTTTAATACCTTCTTCATTGTTATCAAATAAACCTAAAAAATGATAACCTAACTCCGGGTGAGACTGAAAGAAACGTTTTAACTCTAGCCCAACTGGCCCATACCCAATGATTACAATCTTTTTATAATTAAAACCCTTCCTTCTGTACTCCCTTAATCCTACTGTAATGATGATTCTCCAGGCTATAATTAACACAACCCCGAAACCGTAAAAGTAATTTAGATAGATTCTCGGAAAGTCTGTAATGTTGAAGATATTAAGTGTCGCCTCTACAAGTAAAATATAAAGCAAGGTTACTTTAAGTACTCTAACAATTATCTGCGGAATACTTATTACCCGTTCAAACTTATATGTTCCTGTAAGAGAAGAGCAAATAAACCAGGCTACGATCGATAAAAGTGCGAATTTAATGAAGGGTAAAGTGACGTGTATTTTTTCTATTGATTCTAAAAACAGAACACACCCACCAGATGCTAAAGTTAGCATAATGGCATCACCAGTAATATGAATTAGTTTTATATATTTTGAATAGAGGCTTGGCATGTTGGAAGGGGGTAAACCTACTACTATAACTTTTAACTACCTTAAGTTTAAGTATGTAACTCAGAATTATACTTAGTACCGTGAAAAATAAATAATGAATTTACAAAAGCATAAAATGCTATGCCTTTGTTCAAAGATAACACGACTTCTGGAATACAACTAAGAATTAGCAAAAGTAGAAAACTTAAGTATAACCCATTGTTCTCTTTTGCTGCTATAAATAGGGGATAAAACAGATTAATAAGCAAGATAATCAACCCTAATAATCCAAGGCGGCCAGCTGTATCTAAAAATTGATTGTGGGAATTGTATTCTAATTCGTAGGGCACCTTGTAGTTTAGTTCCTTGTATTCTTTTTGAAGAGCATCTTGCATGTCTCCTGTTCCAACGCCAGTTATCGGGTTAGCTATAAAAATATTATAAGAAGCATCCCATTTTTGGAGTCGTAAGTTTGCGCTGAATTTCTGATTGTCCTTTGACAACTCAATATTCATTAATCCTTTGAATTTCTCTTTTAGTATAGGGCTAAAAGCTATAGCGCTGGCAATTACCAAACCAAAAAATACGATAGAGACGAAACCAATAAAGATCTTCCTCTTAACAACTGCATAGTAAGTAATCGCAAAAAGTGTAATCAAAATTAAGCTTATTATCTGCATTCTGGCCGATAACATGGCAACAAAAACTATAAGGAATAAGACTAGGCAAGATATTAGAAGCGCTTTATAATACTGTTTCTTTTGAAAAGCCGAAATGAAGCTTCTCGAAAAGATAAAGATTGAAAACACGCAATACATTGCTAGATAATTCGGGTGGAACCCATACGCGTTAACTAAACTATCAGATGAGAAATACCATGCATTGTATATTTCTAGCTCAATCCCTTGAGAGAGGTTGTTATAAAAAGTGGATACCAAGCATAAAGTACTGATAAGAGTAGTAGATACAGCAAACGCAATAAGTATAGTGTTTACTTTTTTAGGAGATAAGCGAGGTAAAGTGCCTAAAACTAACGGCATTATAAATAAAAGGGATTTTCTTTCAAGCTGTGAGAAGGCTTCTTTAATGTTCTCGCTATAAATGGTGCCTAGCAAGTGCATCGCAAAAAATGCCAGAAGCAAATAAAATAACACGATATTATTCGGCTTCTGTAAGTCTTTTTTTATGATGGCAAATATCCAGACCAGTACAAGAATACCTACGGCAATGTTATTTAGCAAAACTAATGATACTGGTAATGAAACAGCATAAAACAGCAAACTAATGTATGCTGCCTTAGAAGTAGAATTCCACTTCTCTTGTATTACAACATCCATTTACTACTGTGATAGACTTTTTAGATAATACCAAATAAATGAAGTGTTAGATATAAGGTATCTTTTGAATAACCTTCTGGGCTCTTGCAATATGCGAAACATCCATTCTAAACCAATATCCTGTACAAGTTTTGGAGCTCTTTTAACATTTTCTGAAACAAATGAGAAAGTACCGCCAACTCCGATAGCAAGTTTAACATTATTCTCTTCCAGAAAATGTTTGTGTTCTTCAATCCAATATTCCTGCTTGATCATGCCAAACCCAACTAATAAATAGTGTGGTTTAAAGTCTTTAATCTTCTCTAGAATAATGTTATTAAGTGATTCTGGAAAAGGATATTGGCTATAAGGAGGGGAGAAGCCCTCTATCTGTATGTTATAAAGATGTTTTAGTTTTTCAACTGATTTAGCATTACTTGAGATACTACCACCAAGTAAAAAGACTCTTTTATTTGACTGCTGAGCTCTTAAACAAATATCATATATAAAATCAGATCCTGATATTTTTTCGATATAAATATCCGGGTTCTTTTTTCGGGCTAATGTCAATGGCACCTGGCCATCAAAAGTAGAATAATTATTGTTTATTAAATATCTGAACTTTGAATTCCTTTGCGCTTCTACTATGAAATCAGCGTTTACAGTTATAACATGTTTTAAATAAGAACTTTCTTTGAGAATTTCTTCCTTCACAAGGCCTTTAAATCTTAAGTTAAGGAAGTTTACTGGCCGATTCATTTTAATTGCTAATTGCATTATATATTAATTTTAATATTGCAGAACAAATTCTAAATTATTAACCCTCTTAAGTAAGGTATTAACAGCGTTAAAACTGAACATTATTCCGCATTTTTGATTCAATTTTTTAAAATAATACTATCCGCGCTCGTCTAAGTTGCCTGCATTATTTAAAGAATGATCCTGTTTTTATAATAATGGTAACTGCATTGATGCAACAATATTACTTGTTAGTAACATTTATTTTAGTCTAAAATATAGAAAGTAAAAGCCATGATAAATCATGGCTCCTGCAATATACTGCTTTATGAAGATGTTTCTAGCTGGAAATATAAAAGAGAAGTATTGTTAAATACTATTAGTGTTGACAGTAATTGTCTTGTGCTGCTAAAAGTTAGTTGATGGCAATATGTATTAGTTTGCTGAAGATTCAATCTTAACTATTTCAGCTGCAGTTATTCTTCCTATATCGTTAAGACCGTTTTGATTATAATGTACTACATCTTTCATCCAACCTAGCTTGATAAAGTCTTTGGTTTTATCATAGACAACAAAAGTATTAGTATCTTCATCAGCTACTTCTTGCTGTATTTGCTGTACAGCTGTAAAGCCTTCAGGTGCACTTGCAGTATGATACCCAGTTTGAATAATGTAAAACTTTAAATTGCTGCCAAACATAGCCCTATAGTTATTTATTAGCTTAGTTAATGACTGTTTATACTGAGATGCAGATATAATACCTTTATTGATGGCATCAGCATCATTTTCGCCTTGGCTCCAGATAATTCCGGCAAGTTTAGTATTTAGTTTATCTTCTGCTAGTTTCGTCTTATTTACTGAGCACGCAAATAAATTGCTTGAAGGATCCCAATTACCCCATCCATTAGTCTCAGCAAGCGGGTGGCAGGAACTACCACCTTTTGCTGCTTGCACTATAATTAATGTATCTCCCGTAAGCTGATGATATTGCTCTGCAAATGATGGCCAGGCACTACCTGATTGAGCAGGTTCAAAGTAACAACCATTTGCACCTACAGGATCTTTTAATTTTTTTATGTCCGAAATATTGGCATCAAATTCATAAACAGGATACTGTTCTAGGTTTGGGGACTCTTGGTAATCACCATGGCCTTGAGCGTTACTCTGCCCCGCTACTAAAAATATCTTTTTGGTTTTTAGACCATCTGGTTTAAGTTTAGTATCAGAACAAGAAGTAAGTAATAAGAAAGCGATAAGAAAAAAATGCATTGTTTTTTTAATAATGAGAAACATTTGAGCTTTTAAAAATTGCTAAATCAAAGAAACGGATTCAAGAATTATTTTAGTCTTAACCGGTTTGCCTCGTTTTTAAAATTTTGGCGGGAACTCCGCCAACAATACTAAACGGAGGCACATCACGAGTAACAATAGCCCCTGCACCTACTATACTTCCCTTGCCAATTCTAATGCCAGGCATAATTACTACATTTCTTCCAAGCCATACATCATCTTCGATAACAGGATTCATATTAAGTCCTTTTCCTTGCATGATCATTGGTATATCGGTTCTATTAAAATGATGCGTCGAATTAAGAATTGCTACATGTGGAGCAATCATTACATAATTGCCGATGGTTGCCCCCTGTATAAAGACGTGTTCATTTATTTCGCAATGTTTTCCTATACTGACTTTACCTGCTCCATTGGATATATAAACGTCATGTTCTACTATAGTTTCCTTACAATAGGGCATTATTTTAAGGAATTTGGCAAGGTAGATACACCGGATCTTATTTGATATTGATATGAGCCGGGAGTGAGGGAGCTTTGATATTAGAAGATAATAAAAGACGAGGTAAATTTTATATAACATACAACACTAATTATAGCTTGTTAATAAGTTTTTTAGCCTTTGGTGGAGCTGGCTTGAAACAGCCTTAGTGTCGAATTTGAGGGAAGTTGCGCGAGCCTCTTTCATCATTTCATCTTTTTCAGACTGCGGTAAATTAAAAAACTGCAAAATTTTGTCGCACAACTCCTTGGGGTTTCCAGGTGTAAAGAAAAAACCGTTCCTGCCATCTTCAATGTAATCAGTTAAACCACCTATTTTAGAACCAACAACAGGTAAACCGCAGGCCATTGCCTCTAAGCCTGAAAGGCCCAGACTTTCTTGAAGTAAAGTAGGGAACACTAATAAGTTTACTTGATTTAAAATGATCGGTAATTTTGATTGGTGCAATCGACCTTGGTAGTTTGTAACCTCATCTAAATTCAATCTTGAAATTTCATGAAGCATTCGCTGGCGGTCACTTCCATCTCCGATTATGCAAATTTTAAAGTCTACGCTATTAGTTGTATTTTCTTTAAATAAAGACACAGCATGCAAAAAAGTTTTCCATCCTTTGCCTTCCTCTATTCGGCTCATATACCCAATAACAAAAGAATTATTATTGGGTATAGGTGATGGTTTAAATAGCTGAGTGTCTACACCTCCTGATGGAGATACAAAAATTTTATTTGGAGCTATTTTGAAATTACTAACTACTTTTTCTTTAAAGAAGAATGAGGGCACCACAACTAAATCAGATGAACGAACTAAAGGTTTAACTACTTTCGAAAGGATTCTTTGAAAAGTAGTTGTTACCATCACATCATCGCCATGCGTGTTAAGAACTAGTGGTTTTTTAATAAAAACCCGGAGCAGTATTAAAGGAATAGCGCTATGTGTAATATAATGTGTATAGATTAAATCATAATCTGATGAGAGGCCTTTGATTAGTATCTGGTAATAAAATTTCAGATACTTCCTTATTTTACTAAGCAAATTTTTACCCTTGCCAGCTATTACTGCTTTTTCAGTTATCACAAAACCATCACGCTTAACAGAATCTTCAAAATTTTTTACAAAAATGCCATAACTTTCATCCTCCTGCGAAGGATACATATTTGAAATAAGGAATATTTTTCTTTTCATTTAATTATGGAGCAATGGCACACTTTTTTGAGAAGATTTTATGTAAAGCACAGCTAAAGCAAGATACAATGCATTTAGAGCGCTTGCAAAGAAATGTCCTCCTAACGCAGCAATGGTAAAGTATATTAATATAAAGTATAAGTTAAAATATCGGTTCTTTTTAAAGGTAAAGAGGCTCGAGAAGAAAAGCGATAAGTATAATATAGACCCAATAATTCCGAAGAATAGCATCATGTCAAATAGGTCCATTTCGATTAAGAATCTTAATTGATTTTGCCCTCCGAACAAATAGTTAACAATCCCCCAATAGTCTGTATTAGCTAAGAACCTTGTTTGTAATAAAATATCTCTACTTGATAGTAGCATAGACATGATGCCATATTCATTTGCAAGTCTGTAGAAAAGGTTAAACCTTACCTGTGCGTCTGGAGTGCCTAAATATAATTTTACCGCAAAAGCGAGAATTAAAATAGTTGAAATCACATACACCTTAGTCTTAAACTTGGATGTTCTTGCCAGGTGCAGAAGTAGGAGCGAAACTATAATTAAATAAATGGCTTTAGTACCCAGCAGTAGCGAAGCTACTACAATCACATAGAACTTTTTGGTTTCTATATTCAGTATATACCTTCTATAATAGGCTAAACTTAAACCAATAAGGTAGAATAGTGTGGCTTCATTTACAGCCGGAATAAAACCAATGTATCCAAATCGCAGGCTTCTTTCTCCTGGGTAAGAACGAAGCAAATCTATTTGAAAGGCTGCTCCAATAATGACTATTACAGAATTTAAGACAAATATATTCTCTAAAAGGGCAACTAAATTATCAATATAAGTTGGCTTATTTTTTAATGAGTTGATTGCTTGATAGATAATAAAAACAAATATATACTTATTAAATACTGATAGGTGAAATAAGGTATTAAAGTCGTCTGGGTAGTTTAAGCTGAAAGCTATAATTCCCGCAGCAAAAAAACAAAACAGTATTAGTATAGTAATAAAAAAGCTTGTTCTGGACCGGTTGCTGTAAACAGCTATAATAGATATAAAAACAAGCTCATAAAACCCTCTTACATAAAGGGAGGCACTGAAATCAAATTCATAGTATATCAGTATTCGGTTTAATACATCAGATATAAAGAATAAAACAAGCGCAGTCTTAACAACCCAATAAACAAGCTTTTCTTCACTAACAGCATTCAAGTTAGTCGGATGCATATCAATTATAAAAATAAAGATGTCCGTCTATATTGCTCTACAGCGTCAAGTAACTTTATCGAATTGTTTACTTCAAGTTCATGACCAGGGAAAATGGATTTGCCCTCTTTTAAACAGGATTTGATATGTGCCAAGTCATTATGCTCTCTGTGTTCAGTATGGGCATAAGCATTTAATTTTTCAGAGATAAAATTTTCATCTCCAAGCCAGGAGTGATGGAAGCCCATAAACTTATCTGGGCAGTATACTTCATTTGTTAATTTGCCTCCTTCACCTAACTTGCGTAGCCAGTCTGAGTCTTTCTTCCACTTCTTACGGAACTCGTGACCTTTAATTACACAAATTCTGTAACTATAGTCAGCGGGCCCACTCCAGTTTTTGCTAAAAAGGTTAAAATAAAATAGTGTGAAGTGAATCTTGACTGTCATTATTTTACGCTTCTTCACTTCTTCTACTATTCGATCAGCATGAACGGGGTCTATTATCTCGTCAATATCTGACAAAATAATAATGTCCTCATCATCGAAGTCTACAAATGAAGCTGCTAAATTTCGCTGTGTTGCATCGTTAAACCAGGCAGGATTTCTGAAAATGCTTTTGCAGGACCTTGACTTATTAAGTACGATATTGGGAATAAGCTTACGATTGGGCTTAAACAATTTGTCCACGTTTACCTTATGGTGCACAGCGCCCTTCGTATTAACAAATAAAAAGTCTTTTGGCAAATATTGAAAAGTCCTGTTTGCCTCAGTTATATGAATTTCATCAACCCATTTTTTGGATTCTTCAATATGGATATCAGCTATTAACTGTTCTTTGTAGAAGGGACAGAACTCGTATATTTTCATTTAATGGAAACGCTAGAATAAATTTAACTTAAAACAGGTTGTGCTTTAGATTTTATCTTTATCAGATAAAATGCTTCAGTAACTGTAGCAAGTGCTAATATAAAGTAAATGATAATTTGAGCGCAAAGTAATCCATTTACGCCCATATAACCTATCATAAATTTGGAAAATGGGGTTATGCAAATAGCTGCAATTAGTGTAGTAATTACAAGCAAATTAATTCTATTTGTAGCACTTTGCAATGTTTGTGCGCATGCCCAAAGTGTATATAAGGTTATCCAGGAACCAAGCAGTATAAATAGTGTTACATCAGTCACATATTTCTCTCCTGCCAAGATACTTAAGGCAAAGTTGCCTAATATGGTTATGCCGATAGTTGCAGAAGCGAAAATAATGAATGTGATCATCAAAGAATTTCGAAGTGTTTTTCTGCACCATTCCCATGCCTGTGTATTGATTGCATGTGCATAGCCGGCCCACATAGGGTTGAAAGCAGCTTGATATATGCCAAGTATAAAGAGGTAAAGTTTTTGAACCAGGTTATACTCAGTTGCACTAGTTAAACCAACAGTTGAACTCATAATTACAGTACCAGCATTAAACAAGAACGCACTCGACATCTGCAATGCAAAGAATGGGAATCCCTTGATAACCATTTCTTTTATGATATTTATAGCTCCTGGTAATTGTATGTTTAGAAAATGCCAGCCCCTTTTTTTGATGAATATAAAGGTGCCCGCAACATACATGAGCAAGGTAGAGGTAAAGAAGACTAAAGAAATGACAACAATGGATTGGCCTGTGAGCGCAAGGATACAAGTTGCACCAAAGGTTATTATAGCTTGCGTTATCGATAAGTAGGCTACAATTCTAGATTCATGATATGAATAAAAACATGTATTACTAATACTGAAAGGGATACCTAGTAATAGTATTATTTGAACCCAAACTATTATTTCTTTACCAATTGATTTAATACTAGCACTATCAGTTTTGAACAGTTCCTGAAGCGGTATATAACCTTGCAAATAGTACAGAACGATGCTAATGAATATGGTAACGTAGATTAAAACATGAAGTACGGTAAGGTAATATCTTTCTGCATGTTTGTCTGCATCTTTTCCTTGGGTAATAAATAAGGATAATTTGTTGCGTAGCGCATTACCAATGCCAAAATCTCCAGTAGCTAGTATAGCTGTGATAGAAGTAATTGTAACCCAGATTCCAAATTCTTCTTTTATATAATAACGTGCAAGAATAAACACAAGAAGGAATCTTGTAAAGTTAGTGACAACGGCTCCAATCATGTTTATAAAGGAACCTTGAAGCACTTTCTTTGTCAAGTCGCTTTTAATTTTTAACATAGAGTTAAATGTTTCTTACCTGCAACATTATTTCCTTTTCAAGAATATCGTTGATAAGCCCGGCAAAATGAGTTATCGTAAATTTGTTGAACTCATTACTTTGAAGAAATTGCTTACCAGATTCTAAGTAAGAATTGGCCTCTTCAGCAGTCATTCCTTCTAAGGCTTTCTGCAATGCAGGGAAACTATTGTAATCTCGATAGTTAAGAAAGCACCCATTTGGCAAATACTTTTCTATATCTGGGGCGCCGAAATATACCGGTATGGTGCCAGCAAGTAAACAATCAAAAATCTTTTCAGTTACATATCCCGGGAAAACGCAATTTTCGAAGCATAAATTAAATTTATAATTAGCAAGGGTAGCATGCTTATCATCTACTTTAACCGGATCAAGCTTTTTTACAGCTTCGAAGTATTTTTGATTTAGGCCATTTGCTTCGTTCCAAAGTGTGCCAAACAGAGCAAAGCCCTTTACATTAGAGAAATGGAGGATTGCCTTAATACGCTTGTCATAAAGATCTTCAAACCTGAATAGTGAATTTGTAGTCTTTATATAAGAGACATACATTTTTTTAATTAATCTTCTCCAAAATACAAAAGGGCGGTCAAGCGCAACATCAAATCTACGCTTATTGCTTGCCACCATTACTAGTAACTCTTTCTCAGACCAGTTGCCTGAACTATTGGTAACCTTATTTTTAAGGTTGTTTGGCCAGTAGAGTGCATGAAAGACTGTAGAAGGGTGTACATACTGTTTTAATCCACCAAATAGGATCGAATGTTTATACTTACCAGTATAAGCATATATGTTTTTATGGAAATGAAGGGCTACATTGGGTGATTCTTGTGAAAATAATATCAATGGTATTGCACCTTTTTCTATAAGGATATCAGTTGTAGGAGTATACATTTCCGAAATAATATACTTCTTATATTGGTGGTACTCCTGTTCCTGCGATAAGAAAATATCAGATGTTAATAAAACCCATTTTTTTTGAAGACAGAAGTCATGTACAAGTGGCCAGAAAGCTGAGCCAGGAAAATTACTGATGTAGCTTTCATTGAAGAGTTTGTTTTCTAGAAAATCCTTGGTAAAAACATCGCAGATGATAAGTATCTTGTTCATCCTATTTTGTTGAACTTAATTTTAAATGAAGCAATAAGCATGTATAAAAATGTTGTAAAGCTGATAAAGCCTGTTTTATGAAGCGAAATTGCTTTCTTGAAGTATAAAATAGATAGTTTATATTTTTTATTTTTAAAATATACTGTACCGAAGTATCTATAATAATTGCCCCATATCTGCCCCTTCAATTTAGGATTACCTATATGCTTATTTATATGCTTTCTTATAAATTTCTTAAATACACGTTTATATTTACTCGGGGAGTTGGAAAGGGAACCGTTTACAACTCTGTAATCTGCTAGTTTTTTATCAATGTAGCCGTACTCATAGCCAGCTTCTGCAATTCTTATCCATAAGTCGTAGTCTTCTAATGCAGGGATTTCGGGATCGAATCCTCCTAAATCAAGTAATATGTCCCTTTTAACCATAACTGTAAGGATGCCAACTACATTTTCCTGGTACAATTGGTCAAGAAGTTTACCCGATTTTTTCATGCCCAACTGGATGAGGTTCTTCCATGGTCGCCTTACAATGCCATTGCCGTTGAAGAAGATAAAATTGGTATGGCTAATTTTGTACGGGTGCTGGTGGTGAAAAGAGGTTTGGAGCTCTAATTTTGAAGGATGCCAAAGATCATCAGAATCTAAAAAGCATATATAATCACCGGTTGCACATTTAATACCTATGTTACGTGCTAAACATGGTCCTTGATTTACTTCTAAATCGATTAATTTAATGTTATCATGCTGTGCAATGTACCTGTTGATAATTTGTACGGTATTATCTTTAGAACAGTCATTTACAATGATAAGCTCCCAATTTTGATAAGACTGGCGAAGTACGCTCTCGATTGATTCTGCTATAGTATTAGCTGCATTGTAAGCAGGCATTACTATTGAAACTTTCATTAAAGTTTGTGAAGAGTTGATAGTAGCAAGCAATTGAATTAATCAAAATTAGTTTTACTAAAAGATATTAGAAAGCAAAGTTAAGTAATAAAACTGAACATAAAATTGGATTCTTATTTGTTATTTTGCAGTAGAAAACAAACGACAGAATCTTAATAATAAATAAGTTTAAATAATGGCAAAAGGAACTACTGAGTACAAACCAACAAGAGTTGTTGATGACGAGATAGAATTTGATATGATTTCTATACTTAGAGCTATCTATAGAGGGGTTTCTAATGCTTTTAGGTATTTAATAAATGTTTTTAAAAGAAATTTCCTGTTGCTTTTAATTTGCACCATTTTAGGAGGAATAGTGGGGTTTGCTGGATATAAAACGACTAAGCCATACTTTACTTCGAGCATGACGCTGGTACTAGCTGATATTAGAAACGAGTTTGTGGAAGACCAATTAGAGAAGCTTACGCAAATGATTGAAGATGATAACTTCGGCGCCATTTCACAGCGTTTGGATATTAGTGAAACCGCAGCCAGAGATATTAAGAAGATGTCTTTTTTTAATCTGGATCAGGAAAGAATTGCAGAAGACAGTATATTAAGGGGCTCTCCGTTTAGAATTGAGGTGTCGCTTTACAATAACAATCTTTTTGATTCGCTGGAGCCTGCAATTACAAATTACTTAGAGAGTAATAGGTTTTTTAATAAACAAAAGCTGATAAGGCAACGCCAAATTCAAAGTATGGTGTCGAAGTATAAAAGCGATATTTCTTCTATAGATAGCGTTAAAAACACAGTAACTTCCCCAAGAGGACCTGTTAATGGTTTTGTATATGGAGAGCCGATCGACCCAACTAACCTTTACAGAGAAAGCATTGATATGTATAAGGAGCAGGTTAACCTAGAAGCTGAACTGGATCAATTAGATAATATACAAGTAGTTAACGGCTTTTCTCCTAGAATTAGGCCATCTGGTCCTAATGTAATAAAGTATGTTGGATTAGGCATGGTAGCTTTTTTTGCAATAGGTTTTACCGTAGCTTTATTTAAGAAGTCTAAAGTATAAACAAGACCATAACACCATAAAAAAGGCCGCTGTCTCACATAAGACAGCGGCCTTTTTTATTAACTATAGCTTCTATTCCTCCTTCCGCATTACCCAACTCAGGTTATACAGGTCTTTACGTCTATCCTTAAGGTTACGAACACTACCAGCAGTATTCAGGTCTTTCAGCAAGTCCAGGTCTAAGTCAGCAATAAGCGTCATTTCAGTATTTGGTGTGGCTTCGGCAACTACGGCATCGTGCGGGAAGGCGAAGTCGGAAGGAGAGAAGACAGCAGATTGTGAATATTGGATGTCCATGTTCTCTACCTTTGGCAGGTTTCCTACACTACCGGTTATAGCCACGTAACATTCGTTCTCGATAGCACGGGCCTGCGCGCAACGGCGCACACGGAGGTAAGCGTTCTTCGTGTCAGTCCAGAAGGGCACAAACAATATTTTCATATCCATGTCGGAGAGCATACGTGCCAGCTCCGGGAACTCCACATCATAGCAGATCAAAATACCGATTTTGCCGATATCTGTATCGAATATCTTTAGTTTATGGCCACCGCGCATACCCCAGTAATGCGATTCGTCTGGCGTAACGTGCAGCTTATACTGTGCATCGTATGTACCATCGCGTCGGCAGAGGTAACTTACGTTGTATAGCTTGTTATCGTAGTACTCCGGCATACTACCGGCAATAATGTTGATGTTGTAGGATAGTGCCAACTGCACCATACGCTCCCGTATCTCCTCAGTATACTCGGCCATACTTCTGATTGCTTCAGAAGGTGATTCTTCGTTCGTGAGGGCCATCAGAGGGGCATTGAAGAATTCCGGGAACACTACCATATCAGATTTGTAGGAGCTTACGGTATCCACAAAGAACTCAATCTGCTGCATCATGTCGTCCAGCGACTTAACGGCACGCATTTGCCATTGCACAATGCCAATCCGGACAACAGTTTTCTTTCCACCTATCAGCTTCTCCTTTTCTTCATAGTACACGTTTATCCATTCCAGCAGCGTAGCATAGGCACGAGAGTCGGTATCGTCGGGTAAGTAACCTTTCAGGATTCTGCGAACGTGGAAGTCGTTTGTAAGCTGGAAAGATAGCACAGGATCGGCTAACTCCTTGTTACGAACCATCTCTATATATTTAGCTGGTGTAAGCTTATCGGCGTAGTTTTTGTAACCAGGAATTCTGCCCCCTGCAATGATACCACGTAGGTTAAGCTTCTCGCATATCTCTTTTCGGGCATCGTAAAGGCGGCGGCCCAAGCGCAGGTTCCGGTATTCAGGGTGCACAAATACATCAATACCGTAAAGGGTGTCGCCATCCGGATCATGCGTTTTAAAAGACCCTTTATCTATAATCTGATCATAGGTATGCTTGTCGCCATACTCATCATAATTGATGATAAGGCTGAGCGCCGCTGCAACTACCTGCCCGTTGTCTTCAATACAAATCTGTCCGTCGGGGAATTTCTTTAGAAGGTTGGAAAATTCTTTTCTGGTCCAGGCTCCATCAATGTTGGAGTAAACCAGATCCATAATGTTTTTAACTTCTTTATAATCTTTCAGTTCGAGTTGGCGCAGTAAAAGCCTATGTTCAAAACTTGTCTCGTTTCTTTCGCTCATGAGTGTTTATCGTCGCAATTAATATATGCTACTAATATACGTGTAGTAAGTATAGTTTTGATATAATGTAATCAAAGCACAAGTATGTGCAAATTTTATAAGTATAAACTGATAAAAAAAGCGCAGTTGTTTTTTCTGCGCTTTCCGGTTCAAAAAGGTATACTTTATACTTCAATCTCTGGAATGTTGCCTTCCACAATCAAATTACCGGCAGTTGCAGCTTTAATGTCCTCTACAGTTACTCCGGGGGCACGCTCCAGCAGTTTAAAACCACCGTCTACAATTTCAAGCACAGCCAGGTCTGTAACAATCTTCTTTACGCATTTTACACCTGTTATGGGCAGCGTACACTCTTTTAATAATTTAGAGGATCCATCACGCGCGGTATGCTGCATAGCTACAATAATGTTTTTTGCAGATGCCACCAGGTCCATAGCCCCGCCCATGCCTTTTACCATTTTGCCCGGAATCTTCCAATTTGCTATGTCGCCGTTTTCGGATACTTCCATGGCGCCAAGTATAGTCAGGTCAACGTGTTCGCCGCGTATCATGCCAAAGCTATCTGCCGAACTGAAGATTGAGGAACCAGGGAGTGTAGTTATTGTCTGCTTGCCGGCATTTATCAGGTCTGCATCTACCTGGTCGTCAGTAGGGAAGGGGCCCATACCCAACAGGCCGTTCTCTGATTGCAGCACTACCTCAATACCCTCCGGGATGTAGTTGGCAACGAGTGTCGGTATGCCGATGCCCAGATTTACATACATTCCGTTTTTAACTTCTTTTGATATTCGTTTTGCTATCTGATTTTTATCTAAAGCCATATCTTTCTGATTTATGCAGTTCTAACCGTACGTTGTTCGATGCGTTTTTCATACTTCTCGCCCTGGAATATGCGCTGCACGAAAATGCCCGGCGTGTGGATCATGTTTGGATCCAGTTCTCCGGCTGGTACCAGTTCTTCTACTTCGACCACCGTTATCTTACCGGCAGTAGCCATCATCGGGTTAAAATTGCGGGCTGTGCCCTTGTATATTAAGTTACCGGCTGTGTCTCCTTTCCAGGCTTTCACGAAAGCAAAGTCTGCTCTTAGCCATGCTTCCATCAGATACATTTTGCCGTTAAACTCACGACTCTCTTTGCCTTCGCCTACCTCGGTGCCATATCCAGCTGGTGTGAAGAAAGCAGGTATGCCAGCGCCTCCCGCTCTAATGCGCTCTGCTAATGTTCCTTGTGGTATAAGTTCAACTTCCAGCTCTCCGGAAAGTAGTTGTCGCTCAAATTCGGCGTTTTCGCCCACGTAGCTGGAGATCATCTTTTTTACCTGGCGCTTTTGCAGCAGCAGTCCAATCCCGAAATCATCTACCCCGGCATTATTAGAAATGCAGGTAAGGTCTTTTACTCCCCGGCGCAGCAGTTCCTTGATTGAGTTTTCAGGTATGCCACATAAACCAAAGCCACCCAGCATAAGCGTCATGCCATCCTGAACGCCTTCTAAGGCTTCCTGCACGTTTTTTACTGTTTTGTTGATCATAGTATTATTTTATGTGCTAATGTTTACAGGCAGCAAGCCAAAGCCTGTGCTACACGTAAACAGCGTTTTACATTTAATTCTGACGTAGGTAAGATAAATAGAAAAAAAGCCATATACAATGTATGGCTTTTCGTTTTTGGGTGAAATAGGTTATAGTTTAGTTTAAATTTATACCTGAAGGATTTAGAAAACTAAGCTACGGTTGCGCTTTGCCAGCAATTGAACAGCATACTCATAAGTAGACTTTATCGCTAAGGGAGCAGCAGTTTCCTGGCTTCGGATTCGTCCTGGGCCAATTGGGTTTTAAGCTCTTCCAGGCCTCCAAACATTTTCTCGTTGCGCAGGTGCTCTACAAACTCTACCGTTATACTTTTACCGTAAATATCTTCTTTAAAGTCAAGTATATGCACTTCTAAAGTTAAGTGCTTGCCTGCTACAGTAGGGCGTATGCCAATATTCATCATGGCAGCATTGCGTACTCCGTTTATATGTGCCCAAACAGCATATACCCCATTGGCTGGTATAAGCTTTGGGGCTTTGGGTATGGCCAGGTTTGCGGTAGGGTAGCCTATGGTTCGGCCTATTTTATCTCCTTCAACTATAACAGAGGTAATGGTATACTTGCGGCCCAAGTATAAATTCGCAGTTTCAATGTCTCCGTTTTCCAGGGCTTTGCGAATTTTTGTAGAACTCACACCTACATCATCAATGTCCTGGCGGGGTATTTCCTCCACTTCAAATCCATACTGCGACGACCTAGCTTTGAGGTTTTCAAAGCTGCCTTCCCGGTTCTTTCCAAAACGGTGATCGTAGCCAATAACCAATAGTTTCGTGTTAAGGGCTTTAACTAAAATATCGGTAATAAAGGTGCGCGAGCTTGTGCGCGAGAATTCTTTGGTGAATGGGATGATCAGCAGGTAATCAATGCCAAAGCTGCGCAGCTGTTCAATTCTTTCCTCTATTGTAGAAAGCAGCTTCAGTTTATTGTCCTCCGGAAACAGCACCAATCGGGGGTGAGGCCAAAAGGTGATGACAACACTTTGGCCGTTGTTTTCCCGGGCACGTTCCATTACGCGCTTTAATATTTTCTGATGGCCAATATGCACGCCATCAAAAGTGCCGCTGGTTACAACGGGAAAACTGAGGTGGGGAAACGCCGCAATATCACGAATTACTTCCATCCGCTTCGAGCTGCTTTCTTCTGATTTCCTGAATGTCCTCTATGGTAAGGGCATCCTCTAATTTATACTCGCCGATTCTTGTGCGGACCAGGGAAGAAAGGTGCGCGCCACATCCAAGCTTTTGGCCAAGATCATGGGCAAGGCTACGTATGTAAGTGCCTTTGGTGCAAATAACCTTGAAATGTATTTCTGGTCCTTCTATGGAGGCAATGTCAAACGCCTTGATGGTGATGGTTCGTGCCTTCAACTCTGCTGATTTGCCTTTACGGGCCAGGTCATAGGCGCGCTTACCGTCTACCATCACAGCCGAATAAATAGGAGGGACTTGCTCTATGGTGCCTACAAAAGTCTTCGCAGCTGCCTTTATCTCTTCCTCCGTTAAATGGCTAATGTCGCAGGTTTCGGTTACTTCCGTTTCGCGGTCATAGGATGGCGTAATTTCGCCAAGCCGAATAGTGCCGGTATACTCTTTCTCCTGCGCCTGTATCTCATCAATGCGCTTAGTATACTTGCCTGTGCAAAGTATAAGCAGCCCCGATGCTAAAGGGTCTAGAGTGCCTGCATGGCCCACCTTTTTTACCCGGATAGTGTTCCGTACTTTTTTTACAACATCAAACGATGTCCACTCGAGGGGCTTGTTTATGAGCAGTATTTCGCCTGCGGCAAAATCATATTCCATAGTTATACTCTTAAGTCTACGCCCATGGCCAATAGCGCGAGCAGGGTTATGCCAAGTGCAATTCTGTAGTAACCAAACATTTTAAAGCCATACTTTGTCAGGAAGCTGATAAAGAAGCGGATAGCCAGCATAGCCACGATAAAGGCGACAAAGTTACCGATTAGCAGTATCTGCAGGTCTTCAGAAGTGATGATCTCGAAGCTGTTGGATATTTTAACCAGATCGAATTTAAGGAGATCTGAAATCTCTAACCCGAGCAGGTCTGTTAAAAGCTTGTAAGTGGCAGCAGCCAGCATAGTAGGAACCGCTAGAAAGAAGGAGAATTCTGCAGCTGTTTTTCTGTCGATGCCTTGTGCTAAGCCGCCTACAATAGACGCTGCAGACCTTGATACGCCCGGTATCATAGCCAGGCATTGCGCCAAACCGATCAGGAAAGCATTTTTGTAGCTGATTGTGGTATTTGTGGAATTGCGAAACCACTTATCTACGAACAGTAACACAACACCACCCACCAATAGCATAACAGCCGTAACGGCTACACTTTCCAGCATCGAGTCGATGATGTCGTTGAAGACAAAGCCTAAAATGGCAGCAGGTATAAAGGCAATAAACAGCTTGAAATAGAAGTCCAGGCCTTGCACGAAACGCCGCCAGTAAAGCACCACAACCGAAAGGATGGCTCCAAACTGTATGTTTACTGTAAAAATCTTTGTTATCGGCAGCTCATTTATGCCCATAAGGCTAGAGGCGATAATCATGTGTCCGGTGGACGAAATAGGTAAGAACTCGGTAAGCCCTTCAACTATGGCTAAAATAATAGCCTGCCAAATACTCATTTATTCGTTTGTTTTATCTTTAACAAGTATAGCAAAGAGCTCAATTATAAATCCTGCCAGTACAACAATAGGGCCTAAAGTGATGCCCATAAACCCTAAACCGTAGGCTTCTTTGTCCAGCGTCATGATAATGAAGCCGACAGCGAGCACCAGGAGACCAACCAGCATAACTGTGTAGTTCTTTTTGCCGAAGGCCAGTCTGTTTTTATTTTCTTCCATGTTAGTATAGTTCATCTAAAGATAATCGCAGGTATTTTCGAACAGCCCTGTAAGAGCTTAAAAAGCCAATAATAATACCGATAATCACTAACGCACCCATTAGCAGGTAGGTTTGCTCATCATTTCGCAGCAGTTTCAGTTCCTCTACTTCATGATACGCGTACTGCATCATGGCAAATAAAAGGACAGAGGCCACAATGCCACTAATCATACCCTGCCACGCGGCGCGGTTCAGGAATGGGCGCTGTATAAAGAACGATGTGGCACCCACTAATTGCATACTTCTGATTAAGAAGCGCTGTGAAAATAACGCCAGTTTAACCGTATTATTGATAAGTATGATCACTACAAGTATAAGTATGACTGCAAAGCCCAGCAGGATAAGGCTAATCTTCTCGATATTTGAGTTGATAGACTCGATCATACTTTCCACATACTGCACTTCGTAGACCCCATCCACATCTTCCAGATCAAGTTTTATACTTTTGAGTTCGGGAGAGCTCGAGTGGTCTGCAGCAATTTTAAGCACATAAGCGTCACGCAGCGGGTTTTCGCCCAGAAATTCCATAAAATCTTCGCCGGTGTCATCCAGAAACGCTTTGGCGCCTTCTTCTTTCGAGATAAAGCGAACCTGTACCGTGTCGTTTTTAGACGCTACGTAATCTTTAGCGGTGAAAGTCTTTTGCAAACGTACCAGTTGCGCCTCCGTTAGGTTGCGGTCCAGGTATACTTGCATTTCAATACTTTCCTTTACCTTTTCCGACAGCTTTCCGGCGTGTATCAGCAGCAAACCAAATAGCCCGATTACAAAAAGGGCAAGCGATATGCTGAACACCACCATCAGGTGCGGGTAACTACCTAGTTTCTTTTTCTTGATATGTTTGATGTTTTTTGCCATACTACGTGCTTCCTCACAAAAATAGAAATATTATTTAGAAATGTAGCGGCCATGCAGCCTCTAAAGCAAAAAGGCCTGGCTTTATACTTGCCGGGCCTTCTATACTTATAAATTCAGGCGTGGGTCAGAGTCCAGTATAATCCGTTCTCTTTCGAGTTCCCGCTCTTGCCTTCTTCGTTCCCGCCTGTTGCTCCCGAAGAGCTCCTGCAGCGTATCAAAGCGTTTGGTGTGCAGCAAACTAAACCGCTGCCGCGATGCTACCGAGGTTCTATAGTCAAAGTAGGTTCTGGGAGTGGTGCTGTATTCCAGCCTTAGTCTTAACTCACCGGACTGGGTAATGTAGTATTCTAGAAACCAGTCGCCAACATAGTTGGTAGAGTTGTTGGCGCCATTCACATCGTTGTTGCCGCCAATGCCCGTTTGGTTTGTTACCCGCAGCCTGCCCTGGAAGAAAGTATAGCTCAGGCGCAATTGCAATGTAGACAGAGACTCCTGGTTTAAGCCTGATAAGCCGATGTCTATCTCCAGGTTACTGTCGATGCCGCCCAGGAAGGTGTTTAGCTGCCCAGATAATAAGCTGCCAAGGCTTCCGCCTACAGCACTAGCTCCCACGCCGCTTTCTAAGGCTAATGACCCGGGCGGGGAGAGCCGCTGTAATACCAAAAGGCTGAATACCTGCCGGTTTAGTTCTGTTTCGTCGTTGTTTATACTATTAAGTATAGATATGTCTGTAGTTGGTAATTTAAGGCCCAGATCTACCTGCGGTGTTAAAAGTGGCCCTGTTAAGCCAATCTCCACGGTTACAGCCTCGCGCACGTTCTCATATCCTAAAGGTTGCAGCGATGTAAGCTGCGTGTACTCGGCTGAAATGTTCATTACTCCTGCAGTCGGGTCGCCGTTCCAGGTAATGGTACCGCCAGGCACAACTTTAAATTCCCGGCTTACCAGCCCCTCTAGCAGGTTCAGGTTGTAGGCACCGTTGGTGATCTCGAAAGCACCGAACATGTTAAATTCACCGCGTGTGTCAATTGTCATCCTGATGTCGCCGTTTCCGTTGCCACTAATCACATCACCGGTTGTTCTGTCAATGATGATCTCAAAGTATGCGTCGTCGGTTACGTTCAGGTTAAAATCCAGGTTTATGCCTGACAAGTCTACACGCTGGTCTTCCACAGCTAAACCCAAACCTGTAGTATCGGCGCCCTCTTTTTCTACAAAACGGATGAAATCCTTTCGGGCTACATCTGTCTGGTAATCAAGGGGTAAAACAATGCGGGTGTTCTCGTTGCTGGTAGCGTTTATTTTTACTTGCAGGTTATCTGTCGGGCCAAGTATACTGGCTGAGCCTGAGGCAAAGGCTGTCCCGTAAAAGAGTTCGTTTTGCTCTTCAGTTGTGTTCAGGATCATGAAGTTGCGGTATCGCGCCTCCATATCCAGTACCATGTTCTGGAAACCATCGTGTGCTATACCCCCCGAAACAGTACCTCTGTTACCGAAAATATCAACGAGCTGGGCATTCCGGAAACTGATGCTGTTCGCGTCAAGGTAAATTCTATCAGAGAAGGCGTATGACGTATTAAGGTAATCAAACGTGAACTGGCCATTAGTTACCATCACCGATCCTTTCAGGATAGGATAGTCCAGCCTGCCAAGTACCCGAATTCTTCCTTCCATCTCACCCTGTAAGTCAGACATGATGCCTTTCAGCACAGGCTCCACTAATTTCAGGTTGGCTTGGTCGAGTACAGCCAATAAATCCAGTTGGTCGTCTTCTGCAAGGGGGTTGTAGTTGCCAGTTACAGTTAATACTTTCTTGTTGTTTCGCTCTATGCCCAAGTCCACTATGGCCTGCTTTAACCGGTTGTTCCAGTTGGTGTTGCCCAGTAAGTTGCCAATGTACACCTGGTCCAGGTAAAACGAATCTACCCGCATGCTGCCCTCGAATTTAGTATCCTGGTACACGTCCTGGGCCATAACCTGGCCGGTTAGTTTACCGGCAATGGGCATAGCCAGAAGCGGGTTCAGGTTCTTCAGATCAAAGTTATCGACATTAACCACCAAACGGCTATCCGGTGCGTCAGACACTTCTCCTTCGGCACGTATCATTTGGTTTCTGTTTGAGAGGGAGAAATCCTCAAACACCAGCTTTCGACCTGCTTCGCTTATATATAAGGTATTGCCGGGGTTAAAGGCCCATGAGTTTTTCTGCAACGTTATATCAGACCTGTTAAACACAACCTGAATCTGATCCTGCAAAAAATTAAGGTCGCCGGTAATAGAGGCGCGGTTGTTTTGCTCAGGTTGCCGGATGCTGGTGGAGAAGTCGATGTTACGCTCGCTCCATATAGCCTCCAGGTAAAAGTCCTGGGTTTGGCCCGCGCTTGGTAGTTGCTGCCTTTTAGATGTGAAGAGCGCCGCCGCTAACACATCAGGGTTGCTTTGTATTTTAGAGGTGTTCAGTTCTATGGCGTTTCCGAAAAGCTGGAAATCTTTATACAGTAGAGTGTCTACAGCAGTATAGAGATCGAGGATAACAGTATTTTCGTGCCTGAAGGAGCCCTCTATTTTTGTGCCAGGGGAGATGGTTAAGTCAGGTATAAATAAGTTGAAAAGCGGTTGAGGCCTTTTTAGGTTAATGTTGTAAGTCAGAGCATAGTCTTGTCTTGGTTGCTTTGATTTACGGGCATAGTAGGCTGCCGTAGCAGGATCATTGCTCTCAAAGTTAAGTTTATACTCGTGCACCAGCGTTTTAAGGTCTGCAATTAGGGTAGTATAATCAAAATCGCCATCTATACGCATGGCCATAAAATCGGAGTTTAAATCAAGGTTGCGCTGCCCGTTTACCAGTTGCGAGTTGATAGAGATGGTGTCTAAGGCTAGGTCTTTCCCTTTGTAGCTGATAAATGCGCTATCCAACTGAGCTGTGCCCACAAATGCATCTAATTGCAAACCGCTAAAATTAAGATTGGCATTTGCCCTGATTGTCAGGGGCTCCTTGGATATTTTGAGTGCCTGTAGGTCTACGCGTTGCAGGTTGGCCAGAAGGTTAAAGGACTGCTGTTCCCGTGCAAGATCAACCTCCCCGTTGGCAGTAAAAGTCAGGTTGGGATCGTTGATGGATACCTGGCCTGTAAAGGTTTGGTCCGTGAGGGTGCCGTTGGTTTTGATATTCCGGTAATTGTAACCCAGCACCTGCACCTGGTTGATGGTCGCGTCCATTTTTACGTTTGCATCCTGCAGCGTAAAGCCAGAGCCCTCAAGCCGCCCACTCATAGAAATGGTCCTGATCTTATCTTCAGCCGCCAACAGCCTTCCCAGGTTAAAGCTGTTCGTTGTCAGGAAACCGCTGTATGAAGAGCGCCTGGTATTATCGTCTATTTTCAGGTTAATGTCTGACTGCAGGTTGCCAAGCGCGGTAGAGAAGTTGCCATTTGATACAAAGTCGTTGTAAAAGCCCAGGAAACGCCCATCCATTCTTACAGTTCCTAATCTGGCGGCAATGTCGTAGGCATCTTTTGGTAAGAATTGCTTTATATCCCTTGCATTGATGGTTGACGACTTTAAACGCATATTGGCAAAGGTTTCTCTAAAGTTAGGCAAGCCATCTGCACTTATACTTCCAATGATACGGGTGTTCTCGCCATACTCCAGATCCACGTTGGTGGCAGTAAAATTTTTCACTTTCCCTTCAAATTCTATGGAGTGCGCCAACAGCGCTTCGTCATACTCTTTTAAAGGTGTGGCAAAAACAGCGATATCTTTAGAGAAAACTTTTGACTCCTGTAGCCGCACCGTCATGGCAACGCTATCGTTGAAGTCTGCAAAGTTTCCAAAGCGGTTGTAATCGAAACGAACAAAATCTTTCAGGTTGCTGTCGTTTACCCTTAAGTCCAGCTTGTCCCATTCCCAGAAGGTGGAAGCGTAGGTCATGCGGGTGTCCAGGTGGTGCAGTTTTGTATTGGAACGCGTCTCGGTTGTGGAGAAGTTGGTAATATTGGCTTTAAGGGTATCCTCCAACTGCAACTCATTAAACCTGCCGCTTATTTTATCAAACGTCATGTGGGCGTAATCCATACCGTGCGCAGTAGGGGCCTTCCGGAAATCGTCGTAAATAAAGCGGCCGTTGTTTAGTATGAGTTCGTCTAGGGTAAAGTAAAATGGCTGAGAGGGTTTGGTAGTGTCTTTTACAAACATATCGCCCAGCGCAGACAGAAACCTGCTCATGTTAAGCGAGTCTGTTTTTTCGTATACTACCAGGCTGGCCCGTGGCTGGTCCAGGGTAAGGGAGCTTATACTTAACGTGTTGGGGTTGAAAACAGACCAGGTGCCAATTTCTGCATCGGCTTTGCCAATGTAAAAGAGTTCGTTTCCGCGATAGTCCTTTACCAGCACATCTTCCAGCACTACGCTATTAAAAAAAGAAACATCTACGCGGCCTATACTTACTTCGTGGTGCAGGCGCTCAGAAAAGTATGTCGCCACCCGCTGCACTATTTTTGTTTGCACCCCCGGAAAGCGAATAGCCACAAAAACAGCCGCAAATACGAGTAAAAGGAACAGGAATAGCCCCAAAACTATTTTTAGAATAGCTTTTCCTATAACTTTGGCGTAATTTATTGACTGTTCTTTTTCCAAAAGATGACTGAACCTACAATTTTAGCGATCGAATCTTCCTGCGACGATACCTCTGCCGCTGTTATACGTGGTGGCAAGGTGCTGTCTAATATAGTAACAACGCAGGCTGTACACGAACAGTATGGCGGCGTTGTGCCAGAACTGGCCTCCAGGGCGCATCAGCAGAACATCATACCGGTTGTATACCAGGCACTACATACAGCAAATGTAAGTAAAAGTGAGTTAAATGCAGTTGCTTTTACGCGTGGCCCTGGTCTTTTAGGTGCTTTGCTTGTTGGGTGCTCATTTGCCAAGTCGTTTGCGCTTGGCTTAAACATACCTTTAATTGAGGTTAACCACATGCAGGCGCACATCCTGGCCCACTTTATAGATGACCCTAAACCGCAATTTCCCTTTCTTTGTTTAACCGTCAGCGGCGGCCATACGCAAATTGTTTTAGTCAAGAGCCACCTCGAGATGGAAATTATAGGCCAGACTACTGATGATGCTGTAGGAGAAGCTTTCGATAAAACTGCCAAAATGCTTGGTTTGCCATATCCTGGTGGGCCAATGCTGGATAAAATGGCCGCAAAAGGAAACCCGGATGCCTTTGCGTTTCCGGTTGGTAATATGCCGGAGTATAATTTCTCCTTCAGCGGTATCAAGACTTCTGTTTTATACTTTCTGCGAGATCAGGTAAAGGCAAATGCAAACTTTGTGGAAGAGAACCTGGCTGATATTTGTGCGAGTGTGCAGAAAACGCTTATCAAAACTTTGCTGAAAAAGTTAGTGCTGGCGGCTAAAGACCTTAACATAAAAGAAATTGCCATTGCCGGGGGCGTGTCGGCTAATTCAGGGTTGCGCCAAACGCTGCAGGATTACGCTGTAAAGTATAAATGGAATGTCTATATTCCGGCTTTCCAGTACTGCACCGACAACGCTGCCATGATTGCGATGGCCGCCCATTACCAGTACCTAAAAGGCGACTTCGCTGACCAGTACGTTAGCCCGGAGCCAAGACTTAAATTTTGATAACAGTAAACTATGCAACCCGGCGATACCCGCACTTATGTAAAGCATGTAACTGAAGCCGACTTTGCTCGTTTTGATGATGGCCTGGTACATGCTGTGTGTTCTACCTTTTCGCTGGCACAGGCAGCTGAATGGGCCGGCAGGTTATTTGTTTTAGATGTGAAAGCAGAAGATGAAGAGGGGATAGGTACTTGTTTGACGATCAATCATAAAGGGCCTGCATTTGAGGGAGAAAGTATAACCATTACAGCTACCCTGGAAAAGTATGACGGGCACGAAGTGATCTGCAGTTACAAGGCAACTGTTGGCGACAGGTTAGTGGCAGATGGGCAGACAGGGCAGAAGATTTTGAAGAAAGAAAAATTAGCCAGAATTTTGGCGCCGAAGAAAGGATAAATGGCAAAAGACAAAGATAGAATACAGAAGCATGTTAATATCGTTAATCGAAAAGCTTCATTCGAGTACCAGTTCCTGGATAAGTATACTGCCGGTATCATGTTGAAGGGTACTGAAATAAAGTCGATCAGGGAGGGCAAGGTAAATTTGCAGGATGGCTATGCTGTTTTTACGAACGGCGAGCTTTGGCTGCACAACCTGCACATCGCTACTTATACCGAAGGTACACACTATAACCACGAACCCATACGTGCCCGAAAGCTGCTGTTAAACAAGCGCGAACTTCGCAAATTGGAATCAGGGGCAGAAGAGCAAGGCGTTACCATTATACCTACACGTGTTTTCATAAACGACAGGGGGTTTGCTAAAGTAGAGGTTGCATTGGCACGTGGTAAAAAGCTGTACGACAAGCGACAAGACATTAAAGAAAAAGATGTGAAGCGCGAAATGGACAGGGCTGGATATTAGCAAGTACAGCTTGCTTTACATCTGATGGGTAAATTCATCAGATGTGATGACAAGCTTCATTTCAGCTCAGCGCAAAACCAAAGTTATACTTGCTGTTTAAAAGCAACATCACGCAATAATGCTTACCAATTTTTATTTACTCATTCATTAATCTAAAAGCTGTGGAATACGGTATTTGTTCTCTTAGCCTGGCACCCATGCGTGCCGAGACATCTGATAAAGCAGAAATTGTAACACAGATGATTTTTGGTGAATGCTACGAGGTTTTAGCCAGAGAAGGTAATTGGGTGCGTGTGCAGTTAGCTGCTGATGGCTACACAGGCTGGATAGATCATAAACAACACACTCCAGTTACTAGTGCATATTTTCAGCAATGGAAAAGCGCAAGCCACCCACGCGCCATGGACCTGGTGCAGGTAGTATCAGACAAGGATGCACGTATTCCGATTGGTATTGGCAGCTATTTACCGTTTTTCGATGGTATGAGCATCCGGGTGAATGAGCAAAGTATGGTTTATAATGGCCGGGCATCAAACCCATCGTCGGTTGCTACAACTGCACAATTAATTAAAGTTGCTTATAACTTCATCAAAGCGCCATACTTATGGGGTGGCAAATCCATATTCGGCATAGACTGTTCCGGATTTACGCAGCAGGTTTTTGGCATTTGCGGCTACCAGCTGCCCCGCGATGCTTATCAGCAGGTATCTCATGGCGAGGAGGTGCATTTTGTAACGCAGGCTCAAGCCGGCGACCTGGCTTTTTTCTCGAATGAGGAGGGGCGCATTGTGCATGTAGGCATTGTTTTGGAAGGCCAACAGATCATGCACGCCCACGGCGAAGTCAGGACAGACACCCTGGACCATAATGGCATATACAATGTAGAACGCAAGCGCTATTCCCATAACCTGCGCATAATCAAGCGTATCACTTTATAACGATTAATAGTTTTTTCTATTACTGACACTATATCGGGCTGGTTTTTTCCGTAAAAGCTTATCGTAAGCTACGGTAGCAGCCATGAAAGATAAAGTTCTCATCCTAAACCAAGATTTTAGTGCCATTGCAGTTTGCTCTGTTCACAAGGCTTTTTTGCTGGTATACCTGAACAAAGCTGAAACAGTAGCTAAGTTGAAAGATGCTTGCCTGCGCACCATAAATCATACTTATCCCGTTCCTTCTGTTATCAGACTGCAAAACTACGTGCGTGTGCCTTATCATGGCATTGCGCTAAGCAGGCATAATATCATGCGCCGCGATAACTATAGTTGCCAATACTGCGGCTCACCTAAAAACCTTACGCTAGACCACTTGCTGCCACGCTCCAGGGGAGGGGAGACCAATTGGCTGAATTTGGTTACTGCCTGCATGCGCTGCAACACCCGCAAAGGAGACCGCACACCCGAAGAGGCCGGCCTAAAGCTGAACCGAAAACCTATCAGGCCATCGCTACAACACTTCCTGCAACTGCAGGTGAATGTTCATAACCAGGACTGGAGTAGCTACCTCGGAATGCCAAAAGAGTTGTATTAAACTATTACTAATATATTTAGTTAAGCATATGTAATGGATGGATAATCAGTAGGTAATGCGAATGCAGTTAATGTTCAGATATAATCATAAAGTATAACTGCAGCTTTCAGACGCCCGCACCCTGGTAAAGTTGTCTCTTGCCTTTTTGATGCCTCAGTTGTAAGGCTGGTTGAGCTCTATGAGAGCTTTTGGCTTGCCCAGCAGGTAAAGCACAATTACTTAATTAACCCATACTACTAACTTAACCATATACCCCTTGTGCGCAGCCGTGCTGCGCTTTGGTCTGAATATGTATACTTCCTGTCCGTAAAAACATAGGATGCCTTACCTCAGCTATAAGTATAAAGTATGGTTGGCTCGCAGCACATTTCCGGTTATGCAAGGTTGCTGTAAACTGCAAGGCAGAGGCTGCTGACTTTGTGCCTAAAGCCCTCGCCAATGTATAGTGCCGAGATTTTCCTCAATACTTTGGTTTACGCAATTTCTTCCGGGGTATACTTAAATTATCTGCCGCTCACTATAAATCATACTTGCAAAAGTAGTAGGTGTTAGTATTTTATATGATAATTTGTTACTTTTGCCCCTCATTCAAGTGGATGGTCCTGAAACACTTCAGGGAAATGTATAACCTAAACCAAATCAGCGGATTGCTCTACGCTGGTGGCTACTCCAGAGCAATAAAACAATATGAGTAATTCTCCAGAAAATTTCGATTGGGACAAGTTTGAGTCTCAAGGTTTCGGCGGCGGCTACAGCAAAGAAGAAAAAGCCGAAATGGAAAAAATGTATGACGACACCCTGACTACCGTACAGGAGCAGGAGGTTGTTAAAGGAACCGTTGTTGGTATCACTGATCGTGACGTGATCCTGAACATTGGTTTCAAATCTGACGGCTTGGTTCCGGTTTCAGAATTCAGAGATCTACCTGACCTGAAAGTTGGCGACGAAGTTGAAGTATTTATCGAAGACCAGGAAGATCCAAACGGTCAGCTTATCTTGTCTCGCAAGAAAGCGAAAATCGTTTCTGCCTGGGCTAGCATCTACGATGCACTTGAGAATGACAACATTCTGGAAGGCATCGTTAAGAGAAGAACCAAAGGTGGTCTTATCATGGACATCCACGGTGTGGAAGCGTTCTTACCAGGTTCTCAGATCGACGTGAAGCCAATCCGTGACTTCGACGTGTTTGTAGGTAAGAAAATGGAAGTTAAAGTTGTGAAAATCAACGCCGCTTTCGACAACGTGGTTGTATCTCATAAAGTACTTATCGAGAAAGACCTTGAGCAGCAGCGTGCCGCTATCCTGAACAACCTTGAGAAAGGCCAGGTACTAGAGGGCGTTATCAAGAACATGACAAACTTCGGTGTGTTCATCGACCTTGGTGGCGTAGATGGTCTGCTTCACATTACAGATATTTCATGGGGCCGTATCAACCACCCGGAAGAAGTATTGCAGCTTGATCAGAAAGTTCAGATTGTAGTTTTAGACTTTGATGAAGACAAGAAGCGTATTTCTCTAGGTATGAAGCAGCTTACGCCGCACCCTTGGGATGCGTTGCCAGCTGAAATCGAGGTTGGCTCTAGAGTTAAAGGTAAAATCGTTAACGTTGCTGACTATGGCGCATTCCTTGAGCTGATGCCAGGCGTTGAAGGTCTTATCCACGTTTCTGAAATGTCATGGTCACAGCACCTGCGCAACCCACAAGACTTCATCAAGCAAGGCGACGAGGTTGAGGCAGTTGTATTGACTCTTGACCGCGAAGAGCGTAAAATGTCTCTGGGCATTAAGCAGCTTACTGAAGATCCTTGGACAAAAGAAGATGTGTTAACTAAATATGCAGTAGGCACGAAGCATACTGGCGTTGTTCGTAACCTTACAAACTTCGGCCTGTTCTTAGAGCTTGAAGAAGGTGTTGATGGTCTGGTACACGTTTCTGACCTGTCTTGGACGAAGAAGATCAAGCACCCATCTGAGTTCGTAAAAGTTAATGAAAACCTTGACGTAGTTGTTCTGGAGCTTGATGTTCCTAACAGAAGACTTGCGCTAGGCCATAAGCAACTTGAGGAGAACCCTTGGGATACATTCGAGTCTGTGTTTAACGTAGGTTCAGTACACAAAGCTTCTGTTCTGGAGAAATCTGAGCGTGGTGCTGTACTTGAGTTACCATACGGTATCGAAGGTTTTTCTTTCCCTAAAGGATTGACAAAAGAAGACGGTTCTCAGGTTGAGGTTGGCGACAGCCTTGATTTCAGAGTAACTGAATTCTCTAAAGAAGATCGTAAAATCATCCTTTCTCATACTTCTACTCACACAGAGTCTGCTGATGCTGCACGTGTAGCAAAAGCTACTAAGAAGCCATCTGCTGCTGCTACTGGTGAGAAGAAAGAGCCAAAAGCTCCTAAAGTACAGAAAGAAGCTGACAAGTCTACATTAGGTGACCTGGATGCACTTTCTGCTCTGAAAGAGCAAATGCTTTCTAACGAGAAAGAAGCTGGTGTTAAGAAGTTAGAAGCTGCTGCTGCTAAAAAAGCAAAAGATTCTGACAACGAAGGCGAAACTTCTGAAGAAGAGAACAACGCTTAGTTTTAAGCTTGTTACATAATAAAAGGCCCCGGATTGCTCCGGGGCCTTTTTGCTTTTATACCTTAAGCATAAAGGTTTATTGCAGCTGCACGTGCTGACTACGTTAACCTTAATTTCAAATTAAAAATATACTGTAAACTTATTCAGGCCAATCCGTTAAACGCTACTGGGCAAACATATTATCAAACATGAAGGCAGTTATACTTTTAGGTACGTTAAAAAAAGAAGGCTTGTCTAATACCGAAGTTCTATGCGAGTTTCTGGGAAGCTATTTTGATAAGGAAAATATTCAAAGTGAAATCATCAAGTTGGTAGATTTCACTATTTTGCCCGGTACCTACAATAACATGGGCAGCGGGGACGAGTGGCCTCTGATTTTAGAGAAGTTGCTGAAAGCAGACATCATAATCTTTGCTAGTCCTATTTGGTGGAACAACCAATCGTCGGAGATACAGAAGGTGATCGAGCGCCTTGATGAACTGCACGATGAAATATTAGAAGGTAACAAGTCCAGGCTGGATGGTAAGGTTGGAGGTATCGTAATTACAGGCGACTCCGACGGTGCACAGCACATTATCGCAAACGTCAGCAATTTTTTTAATGCGGTGGGGGTGTTATTACCACCTTTTGCAACTTTATCTGTATTGTGGGAGAAACAAAAGAAGGGTGCCAAAACAAGCCGTGAAGAACTGATGGCGAAGTATGAAGCAGACTATGCAGCAACTGCCGAAAAAATGGTTAAGCAACTTAAAAAGTATAAAGGGGCGTAAACCAAATAGGAAATGTGTTTGCTTAATCTGTCTTACGATAAATTAAGCCCCTGATAACTTATTACTTAACGCCATACAGGAAAAATACTTGCCACTATAGTTTGACAAACATACTTCTCTGTGTATATTTGCACTCCAATAACACGGTAACGTGGCCGAGTGGCTAGGCTCAGCTCTGCAAAAGCTGCTACAGCGGTTCGAATCCGCTCGTTACCTCAAAGCCCCAGCAATATTTTTGCTGGGGCTTTTTGTTTATAAGCTTCTGTCCCTCAGGCGGCATTTCAGAGCGCCACCTTTACAACGCAGCAATCCATTTCTTTTGCACTAAATTTTTTTGTGGAGGTATAATCTTTTGATAAGGTTTGACGTATGCATCTGTACAAAAACCAAATAAAGCACCTTCACATAAACCTTATTCTAAGACCTATCATTAAAAGTTAGCAAAGTATAAAACTCTTGTGCCAGGCATACTGTAGGGGTTTACAACTGTTTATGCATCAGGGATAATTTAAACAAATCCCGTAGGAAGTATAAAACACAAATGGATAGAATATAGCAATGCTTACGCATACAAATTAAAACATGAAGATTATAGATTTGCGCGTGATGCGCGGGCCGAACTATTGGTCGGTGAAGCACCCCAAGATCATTGTTCTTAAACTGGCTTTAGATGAACTTAGCCAGACACTCACAAACCAAATTCCTCAATTTCACCAAAGACTTAAGACTACCTTCCCGGGCATGGTAAGCCACCGCTCGTACGAGGGAGTGGAGGGAGGCTTTTTTAAGACTGTTGAAGAAGGCACAACCTTTGGGCATGTAGTGAAGCACATAGCGCTGGAGCTACAAACCTTGGCCGGCATGGACTCAGGTTTTGGCCGTTGCTACCCAGCCAAGCAAGAAGGGCACCTTACGGTAATCTATTCTTACCAGGAAGAACGTGCTGGCGAGTATGCTGCCTACGCAGCTGTGCGTATCGCGAATGCTTTGGTTAAAGGCGAGAAGTATAAGCTTGCAGATGATATTACCCGTTTGCACGATATCCGTGAAGATGAGTACTTTGGGCCTAGTACCTATGCCATCGTATCGGAGGCAGTAAGCCGGGGCATACCCTACATCAGGTTAAACCGCCACTCGCTTATACAGTTGGGCTACGGTGTAAACCAAAAGCGCATACAAGCCACCATGACGGGGCAAACCGCCTGCTTTGCCGTAGAAATAGCCGGAGATAAAAACGCTACCAAGTCTCTGCTCGACGAAGCGGGAATTCCGGTGCCTAAAGGTACTACCATCAGAACACAAGATGAACTGAAACGTGCCATCAGTTGGCTGGGCTTTCCGCTGGTAATTAAACCCCTGGACGGGAACCACGGCAAGGGTGCAACCATAAATATAAATAACCTGAAAGATGCGCAAAAAGGATTTCTGGAGGCAAAGAAATTCTCTGAAGATATTATAGTAGAGCACTACATCAACGGGTTCGATTTCAGGCTTTTGGTTATAAACGGAAAATTTGTAGCTGCTGCTAAACGTACGCCTGCTATGGTAACAGGCGATGGCGTATCTACAATAAAGCAACTGATTGATCGTGAAAACAAAGACCCAAGGCGTGGTGTCGGGCATGAAAAAGTGCTCACTAAAATCAACATAGACAAGCATACCCAGAATATACTTAAGCTAAAGAACCTTACTACGCAATCGGTATTGGCGGCCGGAGAGGAGCTTTATCTTAAATCAACTGCAAATATAAGCACAGGTGGTACAGCTACAGATGTTACCGACCTGGTAGACCCTTACAACATCCTGATGGCAGAGCGTATAGCTGGGCTGATAGGATTAGATATCTGTGGTATAGATGTAATGACGACAGACATTGCCATACCACTAAATGAGGCGCGTGGTGCGGTGCTGGAAGTAAATGCGGCACCGGGCTTTAGAATGCACATTTCTCCGACTTATGGCTTGCCGCGCAATGTGGCCGAACCTGTTATCGACATGTTGTTCCCGAGAGGAACGCCTGGACGTATTCCTATTATTGCTGTAACCGGTACGAATGGCAAAACCACTACAACCCGCCTCATCGCGCACATGGTAAAAGGCAAAGGCTATCAGGTTGGCTACACCACCACCGATGGTATTTACATACAGGATAAATTGCTGGAGAAAGGAGACACCACAGGCTCGTACAGCGCGGAGTTTGTGCTGAAAGACCCAACCGTAAACTTTGCTGTACTCGAGTGTGCCCGGGGTGGTTTGCTGCGGTCAGGTTTAGGTTTTCAGCAATGCGACATTGGTATTGTAACCAACGTGAGCTCCGACCACCTGGGTATGAAAGATATTGATACTTTAGAAGAACTGGCGCAGTTAAAGTCAGTTATACCGAAAAGTGTAAGCAAAGACGGTTATGCAATACTTAATGCCGATGACGACCTGGTGTACGCCATGGCCGAAGAAGTTGAGTGTAATGTAGCCTTTTTCAGTATGGATGAAAGTAACCCCCGCATACTAAAGCATATTGCTAAGGGTGGTCTGGCAGCAGTCTTTGAAAACGGCTATATCTCCATCTTCAAAAACAGCTATAAAATAAGGATAGATCGGGTGGCAGATGTGCCGCTTACCTTTGGTGGAAAAGCTAAATTCAACATCGAAAATATTTTAGCTGCAACATTAGCAGGTTATATTTCATATTTCGATGTTCAGGATATTAAAACATCACTACGTACGTTTATACCATCACCGAGCAAGACGCCTGGCCGTATGAACTTGTTCAAGTTTCCTGATTTTGAAGTGCTAGTGGACTATGCACATAATGTGGGCGGACTAAGAGCGATAGGTGATTTTATGGAGGAACTGGAAGCTACCAAAAAAATTGGTGTAGTGGCAGGTGTAGGCGATCGCAGACCAGAAGACTTCTACGAAATTGGCCGAGTGGCAGGAGAGGTGTTTGATGAGATAATATTGCGCCTTGATTCAGACTTGCGCGGCAAAACTGCCGAAGAAATAACAGGCCCTATTATGCAGGGTATAGAAGATGTAGCTCCTGGGAAAACAGTTAAGCTTATTCCGGAAGAAATGCGTGCCATTGCCTATGCTTTAGAGCATGCGGAGCCGCATTCTTTTATCGCCATTTTTACCGAAGACATTCAAGAGGCGGTTAGGATGGTAGAAAGCTTTAAGGTTATACAGGATCGAAAGATACTTGTTGATTAATTCTAGCGCACGCGTTAGAGCTATTTTTACATGTGAACGATGGACTAAAGCCTCACCCGTAGGAGTGGGGCTTTTTTTATGACCGCTTCTTAAGTATAAGTATAAGTATAAGTATAAGTATAAGTATAAGTATAAGTATAAGTATAAGTATAAGTATAAGTATAAGTATGGTCTTTATACTTTGAGAAAGCTCAGCAACTTGAGAAGCCCTTGGTGTGGGCAATAAAAAAGCCCCTGTGTTAGCAGGGGCTTTTATAAAGTCTTAAGCGTTTATTTTAAAACAAAAGTAGTCTTTCCAATTACAAAGCCATCGGCATATAACTCAATTGTATGCTGGCCTTTTTTGTATTCAGCGTTCTTGTCGTATAAAAAGCTTAATTGCTGTTGTGTGTTATCAAAAACAAAGTCGCGCTTGGCAGTATAGTACATGTCTTCTCCGTCTATCTCAAAAGTGCCAGAGCCCATGGATAGGTTGTAAAGCGCAGCGCCATCAGGTTCGATCAGGCGCATGTAAACTGTTTTAGGCTCTTTGGTTGCTACATCATTCTTTGCAAATTTAAACACAACACGAATTTTGTCTACGCGCTTGGCACGGTACTCGCTATCGCTGTCTTCTTTTTCTTTGCCGCGTTGGTTTATGATGTTTACCGCTATGTTTTGCGCCTCCAGCCGCGATGCCACCTTTACTTTTTCAGAAAGGTCCATGTTGGTGGTTTTCATGGTGGTTAAGCTATCAGCCAGGCGGTTCTGGGTTACTTTCAGGCCGGTATTCTCTGTATAAAGCACTTCATTATCTTCTTTCAGCTTCGCAATTTCTGCGTCCTTCTCTTTTAGCTGTTTTTCAAAGGCACTCGCTCTATCGCGGAAACGGCGCTGATCGGCAAGGCTGTAGCTGCTTTTTCTGAAGCCGCGCAACTGGTTCAGGTCCGAGTTGATGGAGGCAATTTTAGCTTCAAGCGAATCGTTTTCTAAGCCCATTGCCTGTAGTTCCTGGCTCTGGCGTTCAAAATCGGCCTTCAGCGCTTCGTATACTTTAATCTGGTTTTCTAGCTCGTGGTTTTTAACCCGGATAATTTCTTCCTGCTCTTCAGTCTTCTCCTTTTTCTGATAATTCATGTAAATGAGAATACCATTGATGCTCAGTAGGACAACAAGAAGGCCCGTGATCAACAGTTTACGGTTGCTTCTATTTTCAGGCGTGTTTACTGACATAAGTAAGGGTTTAGTTTAAATTCTTTCTAAGAAAAAACTGTATTTTAAGCGATATTAGGTAATGTAAGTTTCAAATATAAAACTTTTACACTATAAATATATTAGCATGCCGCAAGATTTTAACGCCAGCTATTGGCAACAACGTTATACGCAAAACCTGACTGGTTGGGATACTGGTGCTATAACGACTCCTCTTAAAAGTTATTTCGATCAACTGGAAAACAAAACTTTGCGCATCCTGATTCCAGGATGTGGCAATGCCTACGAAGCAGAGTACTTATTCCGCAACGGGTTTAAGCATGTATACCTGGTAGATATTGCGCTGGCTCCCCTGCAAAACTTTGCCGAACGCGTACCGGACTTCCCGAAAGAGCAACTCCTGCACCAGGATTTTTTTGAGCTGGAAGGCAAGTATGACTTAATGGTAGAGCAAACTTTTTTCTGCGCCCTCGAACCATCCCTCAGGCCTGCCTATGCACAAAAAGCAGCATCGCTTTTAGAACCTGGTGGCAAGCTGGCCGGTTTGCTGTTCTCTATCACCTTTGATAAGGCCGGCCCACCCTTTGGCGGCAGTAAGGAGGAGTATGAAGTATACTTTAAGCCATACTTTCGGTTTAAGCATTTTAGCCAGGCCTATAACTCCATACCACCGCGGCAAGGCAGCGAATTATTCATGGTGCTGGAGAAATAGAACTGCTGTCCTCCATACGTTAAAGTTTAGATTTCCGCAATCTGAGGCATTAACGGTGGGTATACTTTAAGTGAGAAGCTACACGTTTTGACTTAAAGTTTAGGCAATAAGGTGCGTGTTTTCTTACTATTTAACTTTATAGCTACCTTTGTACTGCCCTAAGGCATTAAACCAAGTATAAAAATCATGTTCGAGATACCCAACTTAAAACATACAGGCAGCGGCAACTTTTTCCTGATGGCCGGGCCATGCGCGATTGAGGGCGAAGAAATGGCGCTGCAGATTGCGGAAAGACTGGCAACGTTATCTGATAAGCTGCAGATTCCGTTGATTTTTAAAGGCTCTTACCGAAAAGCCAACCGCTCCAGGCTTGACTCCTTTACCGGCATCGGCGATGAGAAGGCACTTCGAATTCTGCAGAAGGTAGGGCAGGAGTTTAACATCCCGACCGTTACTGATATCCATGAGTCGGAGGAGGCAGCCATGGCAGCAGCTTACGTGGATGTACTACAGATACCCGCCTTCCTTTGCCGCCAGACAGACCTGCTTGTGGCAGCGGCTAAAACAGGCAAGGTTGTGAATGTAAAAAAAGGCCAGTTTTTATCGGGTGACGCCATGCGTTTTGCCGTAGAAAAGATTAGGCAGTCCGGCAACGACAAAGTTATACTGACAGACAGAGGCAACAGTTTTGGCTATTCCGACATGGTGGTTGATTTCCGAAACCTGCCGGAAATGCAGGCGAACAATGTTCCTGTTGTGATGGACGTAACGCACTCGCTGCAGCAGCCAAACCAAAGCTCCGGAGTTACCGGTGGTAAACCTGCCCTGATCGAGACTATTGCCAAAGCAGCCATTGCCGTTGGAGCCGACGGTCTTTTCATCGAAACTCACCCGCAACCAAGTATAGCTAAGTCTGATGGCGCTAATATGTTGCCGCTGGATCAGTTAGAAGGATTACTTACTAAGCTTGTTCGCATCAGAGAAGCCATCAAGTAAGGTTTAAATTTTAAAAAAGCACATATGGACAGCGCCTACCAATCCGATTGGGATGTGTATTTCTGCTACCTTGAGGATGCTCCCGCCTTTATCAGCGTAGATTTGGGCCTTCATAAGTTGGCTCCTCTTTCTGATAAGCCTCATTTAATTGAGGTGATGGTGGGTTTGTTGACCACCAACGAAGATGGTTTTCCGGATAATGCGGAGTGGAAAAAACTGGAGGAAATTGAGGATATGCTGGTAAGCAGCTTCGAGAAAAGCCTGGAAGCTGTGTTTGTAGGCAAAACCCTGAATAGCGGGCGAAGAGGCGTATACTTTTACAGCGGCGATACCCTTTTGCTGGAGCAGATGCTCGATGAGTTGCGGATACAGTTTCCGGAGTATTCCTTTGAGCACCAGGTAACCGAAGACCCCACCTGGGAAGTTTACTTTGAGTACCTCTTCCCGGACGAGGACAGCCTGCTGCGCATTAAAAATAACAGGATACTGCAGGAGTTGGAGTTGCAGGGCGATCAATCTTTTATTCCCCGTAAAATTACCTATTACTTATACTTCCGAACAGCAGAAGACAGAGCTGCTGCGAAAGAAGATATCCTGAGTTCGCTTGGGGTAGAGGAGGAAATAGAAGAAGAGGGCGAATTACCTTTCAAACTTGTACTGTGGAACGAAAGTAAAGCCAATGAGGAGACTATTTACCTGGTAACTGAAATGCTTACAACCCTTGCAAACCAGTACGATGGCGAATTTGACGGCTGGGAAACCCAGGTAGTGCAAGAAAACGATTAGCAAGACGCACGAATAGCCTGCTTAAGTATAACAGTAGGCTAGAAGTATAGCGTAAAGTGCTCTTTTGGTTGGCTAGTCCTGAAGAAAACTAACCCGATATAAAATAAATCAACAGTCTGAAGCACCTGCGGGTGCTTCTTTATTTCCTGCCAGGCACGTTTCATTTCCGCTGACCAATAAAGGTCATCAAGCACAAAAACGCTGTACTCGTGGTGTTTGCTGAGGCACAGGTTAAAGTAACGCATGGTAGGCTCGTAGCGATGGTTGCCGTCAAAAAACGCAAAATCAATGTGCTTAACCATATGTACCTGCATTTGTAGCGTCTCGTCCAGGTTGCCGGTAATAAGATGTATGTTATCTAAACCGAGCTTTTTAAAGTTCTGCTGCGCCTGGCTTGCAATGTTTGGGCATCCCTCAAAAGTATAAATGCTACCATTTTTACGCGCTGAGGCTAAGTAGCTGGTAGTAATGCCAAGCGATGTACCCAGATCGAAAACTGTTTCAGGTTGAAAATGATTGACCAGCCTGAAAAGCAACTGTCCATACTTTTCCGGTTTAGCCGATGATCTGGCAATGCCTTTAACAATTCTTGTTTTCTTTGCCCCAGCCTTTGGCCCTGCTCCAAAGTCTGTAACCTCCAGCTGTGTATCGTCCTGCAGCAGTTCGCTTCGCAGCGCCTCCACGTTACCATAATCTACATAAAATCCATCGTGCAGTATAACATTGTGATACAGGTCGAAAATGAACGGGGAATGTACGCCATGCAATTTGTAAGCCTTAGCTCTGTATAAAGCGTAATGGGCTGCGAGGTGGAAGGGTAGCACTACTGTATTTGTTGCGTTATAAAATTGCTGACGATGTAGCGGATGTCAATTTAAAGCCCAGCATCATGCAGTTGATCCAATTAAAAGAAGTATTTAAGTTGTTAGGTCAGCCTCCATTAGAGATAGGAACACAAAGCACCAATTTAAACTAAGAATTAGGCCTCTAGTTAAGCTTGTAAGGCACGATGAGGGTAAACTCAGGTATAGTTACATCAAACTTTTTCCCGTCTACCATACGCTCCATTAAATAAGTGCCACGCATTTTACCCATACCTGTTTTCAGGTTGCAACCCGACACATATTCATGCGATTCGCCGGGTTCCAGTACCGGTTGCTGCCCCACTACGCCTTCACCCTCTACTTCGCGTACAACGCCGGTAGCATCGTGTATGTACCAATGGCGGCGCAGTAGCTTAACTGTAAACTCAGAATTATTTTCTATACTTATCTTGTAGGCAAATACATAATGCTGCTGCACAGGACTGGAATAGTCTGGAAGGTAATTGGTGGTAACCGTAACTTTTACACCTTCTGTCGTTTTTGTATCCATGTTACAGAGTTTTTTGTATACTTAAAACCGTAAAGGGATGCAAAGGTTGCTCCTGTGGTTTTATTCGTGTTAAACCAAACTTACTACTCCTAACGCTCATGAATGTAAAGATAGAAGAAAGCTGGCAAAATGTGCTGCAAGATGAATTTGAAAAACCTTATTTCAAAAATCTTGTCTCTTTTGTTAAAGACGAATACACTTCTCAAAAAGTTTACCCACCCGGCAGCCAGATTTTTAATGCTTTTCAGATGTGCCCCTTTGATGAGGTGAAGGTAGTTATACTTGGCCAGGACCCATACCATGGGCCTAACCAGGCAAACGGGCTTGCTTTTTCAGTAAGCGACCAGGTGCGCACGCCTCCCTCGCTTCTTAATATTTTTAAAGAGATTAAAACTGACCTGGGTAAAGAGATTCCGGCAACAGGGAACCTGGAAAGGTGGGCCCAGCAAGGTGTTTTGCTATTAAATGCAACCCTTACTGTAAGAGCAGGCAATGCAGGATCGCACCAGAAAAAGGGGTGGGAGGCATTTACCGATGCCGTGGTGCAACAGGTAAATGATAAAAAGGAGCATGTCGTGTTTATGCTTTGGGGAGCCTATGCCCAGAAAAAAGGCGCTTTTATAGATGAGCGTAAACACCTTGTGCTTAAATCGGCACACCCGTCACCTTTTGCAGCCGACAGAGGATTTTTCGGGAACAGGCACTTTAGCAAAGCCAACAATTATTTAGTTGAGCATGGCCAGGAGCCTATTAATTGGTAATATTTTGCAGGCACCCCTGATGCTTGCTTAGCTAAGGGGGCAGGGGTGCCTGCAAAAGTATAACTTCAGGTTACCAACGCACGGAGGCAAACTGTGCCGGGTCAAACCAAGCTGTATCAGTTGCCTTCGGGAAACGCATATTGAAATATTCTTCGCGCAGCGTAGTTTTTCCGTCAGTTTTAAAGATAACCTCAGTTGCTACCCACTTGCCCTCTAGTTTCTTATAATTGTTTATCTCTACCTCGCGTGGCGTGCCTTTTGGGTTAGTTAGCACACGCACTATGTAAAGCCTCTCTTTATCTACCCAAAACTGGGGAGTCGTATTGTCTTTGGCATCAGCAGTTCCGATAACATAGGCATCGCGTCCCTGCCATTTGGCTTCCGTTATTTTAGACAGGTCAAATCCTATTTTCTGCAGTTTGTTTACCGAAACCTCAGGCTGCAGAAAGTATACATCAAAGCAAAGCAACAGGAGTGGGTGTATCTGGTACGTTTTACCCTGTAATTTATTATCCTGGAAAGTATAAACGGAGTCTTGCCGGAAGATGACACCGTTGCCGCTCTCGAAACCGTTAAACCGGATGCCCAGGTTGCCAGGCTGGCTGTATACTTCCTGCCATACTTCTTCTTTGGAGATGGTTTCGCCGTCGTAGTAAATGGCGCGCTGCTCGAAAGCAAAATTGGGATACCACTTTTTATGCCAGCGGCTGTGCATGGCTTTAACGAGGTTGCTGCCGTTTGTAATGGCTTCTGGTTTGGCAGGCGAGGCAAAGCCCCAAATGCCCAGGCTGGCTAGGCAGATGCAAAGCATACTTGCCCAACTTAAAAGGTTCTTTTTCATAGTGTAGTGTTATTTTAGATGCGAAAGGTACTAAAAAAACAATGTGACAGGCTATACTTTATTTCCCAGCCTAAAGGTATTTTTGTAATTTAGACTTGACATCATAGCACAGCAACCATGAAAATTTACCATAACCCACGGTGCAGCAAAAGCCGCCAAACGTTAGAACTGTTGCAAAATGCAGGGCACCAGCCCGAAGTTGTTGAATATCTCAAAACACCGCCAACTGCATCTGATTTAAGAGACTTGCTGCAAATGCTTAACCTGCAACCAGAACAACTGCTTCGGAAAGGCGAACAGCTTTACAAAGACAAGTATAAAGGCCAGCAGCTTACCAACGAGGAGTGGATTACAGTAATGACTGAAAACCCTGTATTAATTGAGCGCCCGATTGTAGTAAAAGATAATAAAGCAGTTCTTGGCCGCCCTCCGGAGAATGTGCTAAGCATTCTATAAGTATAACCAGGCTTGTAGGTAAGATTTGTACCCGCACCTCCATATACGCATCACTACAAACAATCTAGAGATTGGTTCTAACCTTTTTTGCTTGATCTTATCATAGTTAATCTGAGAGTAAGCTGTTGTCTGAGTTAGAATCAGCAAAGACAATATAAGTCTGATTACGCCCATTCTATACTTGGTTAGAAAGCTTAACGTAACTACCAGCTAAACGAAAACATACGTTTAGTTACACTATGTGTGGAGTACCATTGTTTAGGATTGCCTATACCAAATATAGCACATTTTGAATCAATATAAATCCTTGGCCTCATGAAGTCGGAACAAGGGAAGCACAAGTATAATGATCTAAAAATTATACTTGTGTATGCCTGTTCCAGGCATTTTGTAGATTGAATAAAAGTGGATAGAAAGGCAAGGAAGCCATTAATGGATTGTAGTGCCACACAGCAGGGAAGTGCCTAAGGTCCGGGTTCCAGATGATCAGAGGTGTCAGGAGCTTTATAGGATTGCCATGGAAACTTGCCTTCAAGTTCTACCTGCAGCGAAAGGCTCAGGAATGTCCTGATAAGTACTATAAGCCCCAGCGTTTGTACACGATCCATGGTTGGTTCTGTAACAACAGTAGCAATGATATCGGCAGCAACTAATATTTCCAGGCCAAGAAGTATCGCTTTACCCAAATCCTGGCGTAGTTGTTTATATGATTTGATCTTGGAATTCCATACCGGGAAGAAAAACCTTATCAGCGCAATAACGGCTCCGAAGGCTATAATGCCAACACCAATTGCCTCTATTGCCTGGGCGATGATTTCGATGTAATATCTGATATATTCCACTAGCCGGTTTCGCCTATCTGTGCAGTTAAATTGTTTAACCTGTTTGAACGGCACTTCTTAAAAGGGGTTGCCTGGGCACAACCGGGTTGCACTAGCTATGTGTTTGCTTTGGTGTAGTTATACTTAGCTGCGGTGGAGGCTAATGGGTGCATTTAAATATCAGCTCTCTTTGTCCGTTGCCCAACCTGCATCTTTGGACCAGGGTGTCAGGTAGTGCTTGCCGGTAATCTATTTTCTCTACGGAAAACCCCTGCTTTTCGAGCCTTTCCCCGAAGTCTGAACCATGCAGCCTGCATAAATCTGACTCACCATATCGCTGCAGCCTTTCAGCAGGAATTATAACCGTGGCATCTTCTAAGGTAACGCGCAGCTCAGGGTTTATAAGCGTTACTATAAGCGCAACACCATTTGGTTTTAAAACTCTTTTAAGTTCCTGTATAGCCTTTTCTTCGTCGGGTACATGGCCGAGCACATGAGAGCAGATAATCAGATCGAAGTAGTGGTCTTTGTAAGGAATTGAGGTAATATCGATAACATGATGGGCCAGGGCAGGGTTGATATCAGCATCTACATATTCGATGTTCAGTTTTTTGAACATGGCATACAAGCATGCTTCTGGGGCAAAGTGGAGTACCTTTAAAGGCCTGCTGAATGCCTGCACTTCGTTTTGTAGATAAAAGTACAGCAAGCGGGTTCTTTCCAGGGAGCCGCAATAAGGGCAAGCCGCGTGCTCGCGTTTAATGTTGCCTTTCGGTAAAAATGCCCTAAAGCTTTTGTCGCAGCAGTTGCAGTAAAACCGATTGCCAAAGTAGAAGGGAGCAATAAGCTTTTGCAGGTCCTGGCGTAAGCTTACTCTTAGCCCCTCAGGTACTATACTTTTGTAGATAGACTTGATCATTTCCGCTGGATGGTGTTTTTTTTGACTGCTGCTTTGGCCATGTAATACAGGTATTCCGATTTTACCAGGTTATCAGCCTCTTTCAACGTGCCTTCCATGGGTATCCGGTGCAAATGGGTAGGGCTAAAATCGCTTTTAAACCCAGATATTCCAAAAGTAAGGCTGCAATTTGCCTCCTCCTGAAGCCAGCGCATAAATTCTAAACTAACACCGTCGTCGCCAAAAGGAAAAGAAAAGTATTTATCTCTAATACCAAGTAAAGTTTTCATGGTCTCAAAGCTTTGGTTTACCTGCCTTTTTTGCTCATCAAAGCTAATGCTGTTAAAGTGGGGGTGGTCTATACTATGCGAACCAAAAGTAAAGCCTTTTGCCATTAGCCTTTTAATTTCAGGGGAAGTCAGGTAGGGCTGCTTTTCTTTTAAATACGCATCAAAATCAACCTCCAGTAAGTTGGCAACCATATGTATAGTTGCCTGGTCGTTATAGCCAAGCTGCAGCAGTTGCAGTTTTATAGCTTCTTTACCTGCTGGCTTTATGCCTAATGTATCCGCTAATTGCTTTTGTGCCTGGGTACTTTTTATACTTTGAAGTGCCTCCACCAGCAAGCTTACTTTATAACGATAGAATAATTGCGTGTTATCGATGAAACCGGTATTGATAAAGATGGTAGCCGGTATGCCTTTCTGCTCCAGGATAGGGGCCACTACAGTATAAAGCTCTCTTAAACCATCATCAAACGTTACATGGAATACAGGTTTTGCCGGTTTCTCACCGCTTGCAACAAGCTGGTTTAGTTCATGTAGTGATATTGGCTTATAATGTTGAAGGTAAAACTCAAGGTCTTTTATAAAAAGGCTGCTACTGCGCATCTGGTAAAGGTTACTAATATGCGCTAAGTGATGGTCGGATATGCTGTGGTAAAAAGGCAAAAGTATGTTTTGCTGTGTAAGCCGAAGCAGCATGCCTATAGAAGTATAGGTATGGAAATTACCGAATAGAGCCCGGAGGTTCTTTTTCATGATTTTAACGCGCAGGTGCCAGCAAAAAACAAAATAAGTATACCCTAAAGCTATCAAATTTATTTTGACTAAAGTATAGGGGAGGCTCTAAGATAAAACAAAAAGCCAGGCTGCAAGGCCTGGCTTTTAAAGTTTAGAAGTATAATCTTAGTCGATGATATCGAAGATGCGGCTCCAGCGAATTCTGTTCAGGAAGCTACCATTCGGGTCTGTAGACATCCAGATCATCACAGCTTTACCAACAATATGATCGGCTGGTACAAAGCCCCAGTAACGTGAATCAAGAGAGTTGTGTCTGTTATCGCCCATCATAAAGTAATAATCCTGCTTAAAAGTATACGAGGTTACTTCTTTGCCATCAATGTACAGCTTGCCTTCGCGTACCTCTGCATTGTCGTTGTGCTCATACTTTAAGATAACGCGCTCGTAAAGCGGAAGCGTATTTTCGTTTATGGCAACTGTGGCTCCTTCTTCAGGTATGTATAACGGGCCAAAATTGTCTTTATTCCAGTCATACTTGCTAGGCACATGCGGGAATACTTCCGGGTCGCCTTTGCCCGGTATGTCCTTCAGCAGCATCGTTTCTTTTACAAAGCCAAGCCCGGATAGTTCTTTTGCTTTCTCCTCGGAGGTATCGATAATATAACCGCCTTGCCAGCGCGTAACATCTGTAATATCACGGTCTAGGAAAAACTTCTCGTTCAGGATGTTATCCGTGGAAAGAAAGTATTTATGCTGCATTTGCTCCGGGTTATCCATGGCTTTGCCATCAATGTACACCTGCATATCACGAATAGATATTGTATCGCCGGCTATACCTATGCAGCGCTTGATGTAATTGGTACGCAGGTCGGCAGGGTGCTCTTCTTCCGGTGGGTAATTAAAAACCACTACATCGCCACGCTGTACTTCAGAGAAACCTGGTAAGCGGTAAGACTTTAACTGGATAGCATCGGAGTAAGATGGAATGTTTGTACCCCAAATGGTTTGGTGCGTAAGTGGTACCTGCAGCGGGGTAATTGGTGTGCGCGGGCCGTAGTGCAACTTGCTTACAAACAGGAAATCACCGACAAGCAATGATTTCTCCATGGATGGGGTAGGGATGGTATAGGCCTCAAAGGTTGCCCAGCGAATCAAGCTGGCAGCGATAACGGCAAAAAGGATGGCATCACCCCATTCGCGGGCAAAGCTTTTTTTCTTTTTAGGCTCCTTTGTTACAGGTTTTTTCTCCCAGAATTTTACGTTCATCAGTTAGTATGATGGTTACAGGTTCAGCATGTCTTTCATGCCGTAAACGCCCTGGCGGCCTACCAGCCACTCAGAAGCCATTACAGCGCCTTCGGCAAAACCAGCACGGCTGTGGGCAATATGTCCGAGCTCTATCTGGTCTACTTCTGAGCTATAGGTAACTATGTGTGTACCTACAACATCAGGCTCACGCTCCGAAGCAATGTTTAATTTAGTTTTTTCTTCCGGATTATCAGCAACCCAGCCTGTTAAATTCTTATAGCTGGCCAAAATGCCTTCTGCTGCCGTAATACCGGTACCGCTAGGCTTGTCTACTTTCTGCAGGTGGTGTATTTCTTTTATGGCCACTTCGTACGCTTTGTACTCCTGCATTTTGCTGGCAATATACTCGTTAAAGTGGAAGAACAGGTTTACGCCCACACTATAGTTTGAGGCATAAAAGAAAGTGCCTTTGTTTTGCTCGCAAAGCTGTTTTGCCTCGTCAAACTTATCCAACCAACCCGTAGAACCCGAAACAACCGGAATGCCATTTGTAAAGCAGTAAGATATATTTCCAAAAGCTGCCTCAGGATGTGTGAATTCTATGGCTACGTCGGTGTTGGCTGAAGTATAATGCTGTAGTTCTTCAGCGTTAGTATGGTCTATTTTGCCAACAATCGTGTGGCCTTTCGCCTCAGCCATCTGCTCAATGGTTTTACCCATCTTGCCATAGCCAATCAGTAGTATCTTCATTTTTTATTTGTGTATAAAACCAGCGTTAGCCCGGGCACCATGTTGTTTTGGTAACCTTTAACAGGCAATATATCCGGCTGAACGCGTAGTGAAAGGTCATCACTAACGTCAAAGTCTTTAAGGTGTGCGTGTACGTAAGCCTCTGCTATGTTTAAGCCATAGGCCAGCACAGAAAGCAGTATGGTAAGGTCGCGGTTACGGCGGTAGAAGTCGCGGCTGTAGCGCAGGTTTTCTGTACCACGCTGCGTAAGCACACCATTATTATTTAAGTTGTAAACGCCATAGATACGGTCGTTTACATATACATCACTAGAATCGCGGTTACGTAAATTCAACGCTTCCCTGAAATCCTGGTACTTGTTGTTGTTGTCAATCAGGAAGTAGCCTAATACTGCTCCTGTGGCGTAGATAATGGGTACTTTCCAGTAAGCTTTGTTGTAAACTTGGCCGGCACCGGGTATGATCGCTGAGTATAAAGCTGCTTTGGCAGGCTTGTCCCAGGTGCTCAGGAAAAAGCGTTTCTGCGCTGTATCCGGAACAGCCACAGCTACAGGCACCGAATCCTGTCCCGCAGTTACGACCTGGCCCACTCCCTTAGCAGGTGAGAAGTATAAAAGTATACTTAACAGGAATGCTGCAGCTCCAAATCTTAGCTTCATTAACCTTAGTAGTTTAGTATCTCTAAAATACGGTTCAATTCATCAACTGATACAAAAGGAATTTTGATTTCGCCTTTTCCTTCGTTGTTTGCCTTAACCTGAATTTTAGTGCCGAACTGCGACGTTAGTTTAGACTCCACAGTTTTCAGTTCGCTTTCATACTTATTAAACTGTAGCTGCTGCTGCGGGTCTGGTTTTTTATTGGCATTCTGTAAGTTACGTACCAGCTCTTCAACCTTTCGTACCGATAGTTCTTTCGCTACAACCTCCTTGAAAACGTCCAGCTGCTGCTCAATAGTATCAATGTTGATGAGCGCACGTGCATGGCCCATACTGATCAGGTTATCACGCAGCGCAATCTGAATATCGGGCGGAAGTTTAAGCAGGCGCAGGTAGTTTGTAACGGTAGTACGTTTTTTACCTACACGATCTCCCAACTCTTCCTGCTTTAAGCTGCACTCTGTTAAAAGGCGCTGGTAGGAGAGGGCAATCTCGATGGCATTCAGGTTTTCACGCTGGATGTTCTCGATCAAGGCCATTTCCAGCATCTGCTGGTCGTCGGCTTTACGGATGTAGGCAGGTATTACCTCAAGGCCTGCTATTTTAGAAGCCTGGTAACGGCGCTCACCAGAAATAAGCTGGTAGGTGTTCTGGTCCAGCTGGCGAACGGTAATGGGCTGAATGATGCCCTGTATCTTGATAGATTCTGCCAATTCTTCCAACGCCGCCTGGTCAAAGTGCGTGCGGGGCTGGTAGGGGTTGGTCTGTATCTGGCTAATGGCTATATCTGCGATAGTATTAACTTCGTTAGCGGTGGATGATGACTCGGTTTTTCCAGTATACTTGTTGCCCTCCAGGAGAGAGCCCAGACCTCTGCCGAGGCCGCCTTTGCGTTTTGCTGCTGAATTCTTGTTGTCGGACATGTAATCGTAATGTGTTATTTCGCCAGCACGACGCTGTTCTTCTCTGCAATCTCACGCGCCAGGTTCAGGTAACTTAATGCTCCTTTGCTTTCTGCATCGTGCAAAAGGGCAGGTATACCAAAGCTTGGCGACTCGCTCAACTTCACGTTTCTAGGAATGATCGTATCAAAAACCATCTGCTGGAAGTGCGTTTTCACCTCTTCTACCACCTGGTTGCTCAGGCGCAGGCGCACGTCATACATCGTTAAAAGTATACCTTCAATGGCCAGCTCTGTGTTCAGGCGCGACTGTATGATCTTGATAGTGTTCAGGAGCTTACCTAAACCCTCTAGTGCAAAATACTCGCATTGCACCGGAATCACTACAGAGTCCGCGGCTGTAAGCGAATTTACCGTGATTAAACCCAGCGAAGGAGAGCAGTCGATAATGATGTAATCATACTTTTCCTTTAGAGGCTTAAGCACTTCGCGCATTTTCTCTTCGCGGTTCGGAAGATCAATCATCTCCACTTCGGCACCAACTAAGTCAATGTGTGACGGAATCAGGTCCAGAAACTCGATGTTCGGCGACTGCAGTATGATATCCTCTACCTTTACGTCCTCTACCATGCACTCGTAAATGCTGGTAGTAATGGTGGCAGGGTCAAAACCTAGGCCCGATGTGGCGTTTGCCTGCGGGTCTGCGTCAACTAAAAGCGTTTTATATTCTAAAGCTGCTAAACTGGCGGCAAGGTTTATAGCCGTAGTAGTTTTACCCACGCCACCTTTCTGGTTTGCAACTGCAATTATTTTTCCCATTCTAAAATTATAGGTTAATCGTTTGACCTATTTCCATCAAAATAAGTTCTTTGTCAGCCATTTTAGCTACCTCCTGCACCTCCTCATGGTCAATCTGTATGTAAGGGAAGGTATCATAATGCATGCCTATCACCTTATCCACCTGCACAAAATCAGCGGCAAGCATAGCATCATGTATGTCCATTGTAAAGTTATCGCCGATGGGCAGTACTGCGAAGTCAACGTCAAACTGCTCTGGTATAAGCTTCATGTCGTAAGTTAAGGCAGTATCGCCGGCAAAATAGAACGTCTTGTCTTCCGTTTCTACCACAAAACCCGCTGCGCTTCCGCCGTAAGATCCGTCTGGCAATGAGCTGGAGTGTATGGCATTCACCATTTTAACTGTTCCGAATGGTAGTGTTACTTTACCACCAGTATTCATCGGGTGCAGCTTCTCAATACCTTTGTTGCCATACCAGGTAACAATCTCGAAGTTGGCTACTATGGTACTGTTATTGTTCTTAGCAATTTGTTCTGCATCGTGCACGTGGTCCTGGTGGCCATGCGATAGCAGGATGTAGTCAGCCTTTATATCGTCTACGTTTATACTTGAGGCCAGCTCGTTAGGGGAGATGAACGGGTCAAATAAAACGCGGTTTTCTCCGATTTCGAATAAGAAGCAAGATTGTCCGTAGTACGTTATTTTCATAATCTGATTAATTTAGTGCTGAACTATTAACGCAATATACCTTAAACTTGCACAAAGATACATTTTTTTAGCCACAAAGATTGATGCATTTCAGAACTCTCACCCTTTTTTTATCCACGTTTTTACTAACATTTTTATCCTGCTCCGAGGCCGATAAAAGTGCATCAGGAAAGAAGGTTTTCAGGTATAACCAGCCGGAGGCCCTTAGCTCCCTTGACCCTGCTTTTGCCCGTAACCAGGCTAACATATGGGCCTCTACGCAGCTGTATAATGGGCTGGTGGAGCTTGACCAGGAGCTTAAGACCGGGCCCGCTATTGCTAAAAGCTGGGAGGTGTCGGAAGATGGCAGAAGTTATACCTTTTATTTAAGAGATGATGTGTACTTCCATGACAGCGAAGTATTTAAAGGCGGCAAGGGACGTAAAGTAAAGGCTAAAGATTTTGAGTATAGCTTTAAGCGCATCGTGGATCCTGCCACGGCGAGTACCGGCGCCTGGGTGTTTAATGATAAGGTTTTAACAGATGCCTCTGGCGCTATTTCGGACACAGCTTTCCTGGCCGTGAACGACTCTACTTTTAAAGTATACTTAAACGAACCCTTTATTGCCTTTCTGGAGATATTAACAATGCCCTATGCGTTTGTGGTGCCGCAGGAGGCCGTGGCAAAGTATGGCAAAGACTTTCGGGCAAACCCTGTAGGTACAGGGCCATTCCAGTTTAAGCTTTGGGACGAAGGCAACGCCATCGTGATGCACAGAAATCCAAACTACTGGAAAAGGGACGAACAGGGCAAGCAACTGCCATACTTAGATGCGGTGCAGGTTTCTTTTATCACCGATAAAAAGTCTGAGTTCTTAACCTTTATGCAGGGCAAACTGGATTTCCTTTCAGGGATTAAAGAAGGCTCCCGCGACCTTATCCTGAACAACGACGGTACCATACAGGATGATTTTAAAGAAGCGTTTACGGTTCAAAAAGTACCATACTTAAATACAGAGTACATCGGTTTTCAACTAGACCCCACTAACCTGAAGGAGCAGAATCCTGCTTTGAAAGACAAGCGTGTGCGCCAGGCGCTGAATTACGCTATAAACAAGAAGGAAATGATCGCATATTTTCGTAATAACATTGGTGTTCCAGGTCACTCAGGTATGGTGCCAACATCTTTGCCGTCTTTTAGTGAGCAGCAAGTGCCCGGCTATAGCTACGATTCTCAGAAGGCAAGGGAATTACTGCAGGCCGCTGGTTTCAGTAGCAAGAACCCTTTGCAGATGCGCCTGAGCACGGTGGCAGAGCACAAAGAGCTGGCAGAGTACATGCAAAAGAAATGGGCAGAGGTAGGAGCCAAAGTACAGATCGATATCAACCAGGCCCCGGCACACCAGGAAACAGTTGACAATGGCCGCGCGCCGTTCTTCATGAAGTCGTGGTTGGGCGATTATCCGGATGCTGAAAATTACCTGTCGTTGTTCTACAGCAAAAACTTCTCACCGGCAGGTCCAAACAAAACGCACTTCAAAAACGCTGAGTTTGACAGATTGTATGAGCAGGCAAAACTGGAGCGGGATATACAGAGGCGCTGGTCGCTTTACCAGCAGATGGATAGGATAGTAGTGGAGGAGAGCCCGGTGATTGTGCTGTTCTATGATGAAGTGATCAGGCTTACCCAAAACAACATAAAAGGCCTTAAAGCAAACCCCATGAACACGCTGAACCTGGAACGGGTACAGAAATTGTAATCCTTGGTTCACACCAGGCGAGGGGTTAAAAGCGAGCGGCCGGGAGTTTATACTTCCGGCCGCTCGCTTTTGTATTTTATACTTGCTATTTGTTCTGGAGTGTCCAGTTAGCGTAATCTTTAAAATAATTCGTATTCCAGCTTTTATACCTTGGTACTGCTGTTTTCTCAAGTCTTCTCTTAAAATCCTCGAAATTTTTATGCTTAGGATTAGACCACAATGCCTCACTCAGGGCCGTCATCCGCGGGAAGATCATATATTCTACCTGTTTGACTGTCGGTATGTACTCCGTCCAGACGTTGCCCTGGGCCCCCATGATATACTTTTCCTCAGGTTTGCCCACTAACGCATCAGGTATCGGCTTGTAATTGTAAACGGCATCTAAAGGGCTATAACCAGGTATCTGCAGACTGTCAGCTTTGGTTTTAGACTGGTACTGGTTAAAGTATAGCGGGTGGCTTGGCGTCATGATTACAGGGTGTTTGCGCATGGCAGCTTCGATGCCTTTTTTGTCGTTGGCCCAATTCATCACAATGGTTGTCGTATCCAGTTCACCTTCCATAATCTCGTGCCAGCCTATGATCTTTTTGTTCTTTTTGGCCAGGTAGCCTGCCACCTGCTCTACAAAATATGTCTGCAGTCCTTTTTCGTCTTTTAGGTTATGCTTTTTGATGAACTCCTGTGCCTGCGGGCTTGCTTTCCACCACATTTTGCTCGTTTCGTCGCCGCCGATGTGTATGTATGGTGATGGGAAAAGGTCGGCTACTTCCTCGAAAACTGTTTTCAGGAATTTGAATGTTTCAGGGCGTGGGGCCAGCACATTGTTCTGGCGGTTGTACATACCCCAGGTATAAGCTACATTCCAGGTAGTGTCGGGGTGGGTGCTAAAGGCAGGGTAGGCGGCAATTGTTGCGCGGCTGTGGCCTGGTATGTCAATTTCAGGGATAATGTTAATGCCGCGCACTTGCGCATACTTTATAACTTCCTTCACTTCTTCCTGGGTAAAGTAACCGCCGTAGCGCTTGGGGTTGTAGCGCACAGGCTTATCAAAAAAGTGCCCGATAAGCGTAGAGTCGCGGTAGGAGCCAATAGTGTTTAGTTTCGGATAGCTTTTGATTTCAATGCGCCATCCCTGATCATCGGTCAGGTGCCAATGGAAATTGTTAAACTTGTGGAAGGCCAGGTAATCAATGTACTTCTTGATGAACTCCAGCGGAAAAGTATGGCGCACGACATCAAGGTGCATTCCCCTGTACGCAAACTGGGGGTAATCAACAATTTTAACCGGCTCTACCTGTACCTGAGTAACCTTTTGCAGAGGCAGCAGTTGCAGCAATGTCTGTATACCATATACTACTCCGTTTACATCCTGAGCTTTAAGTATAACGGTGTTGTTTCCGGACTCCAGCACGTACATTTCCTTACGGGTGGCGGTTTTAGCATCTTTACGCAGCACGATGCCACCGTTTACAGCTTTGCCCGCAGACAATGGCGCTAAAGTAAGCGTAAGGCCTGTCTGTGCTTTTAACAGCTCTTGTAAGTAAGTTGCCTGGCTGGCAAAAGCCGGCTCGTAGTGAATAGTGCTTTTAGCTGTTAGCGATACAGGCTTTTGTTGTAGTGCCGTTACCTGTTGAGGCTTTGGTATGAGGTGAGCGGCTAGCTGGGCTTTTGCAGTAAAGGAGAACAGCACAAAACCTAGCAGCAAGCAGAGGGAGTAAGTATACTTCATAATGCAAATTTGTTGTGTAGCTAAAATTAGTTATTTCAAATTAAAGCACCCTCAAAATAAACCAATCATTAACAAACCCCTTCGTCCGAAAGGCTTCTTTTCAGTTGCTGCTGGCATAAACGCGAAAAAGGGGGAGCAGCCTTTAACTAGCTGCTCCCCCTTTAAATTGGCTTATTTTATTTCTATAATTTTCTGTTCGGGTCGTTGCCCTGGTCTCTTCTGTTCAGATCTTTTCCTTCGTTTTTAGGATTCATTCTGTCAATCTCAACATCTGTTTTACGCTCTGTGCCACGAACTGTCTCATCGTGCTGTTCAACGTTTTTGTTTAACCTGACTTCTTCCACAACGCGGGCTTCTTTATTTACAATAGGCACCTCCGCTCTTTCAGAAATAGTTGTCTCCCCTTCTTTAAAGCTGGCAAAATCCCGTTCACTGGCAGGTCTGTTAACAGGTCTTCTCTCCACGTTTACATGCTCTTCGCGCAGGCGCAGTTTTTCTTCTACCGGGCGTTCTATTATGCGGCTTCTCATGCGCACACCGCCTGTTTCTACCTCTCTTTTGCCTACCTGCATCTTTTCCTCAACAATCGGAATCGATGATTTAGAGCCGGCCCCTGTCCAGTTTCCTTTACTAGAGCCTGCCATGCCTCTATTCTGTGCGGTTCGTTCGTCCACATCCACGGCACCACATTTATCCAATAGTTCAGCTGCTTTTTTAGCCTGGTCACTTGAGTTCGTGTGTACTGTTACAATAGAGCCTTGTCTTGCTGCTTCGTAATATTTGCTTGACTCGTCGCGGTTATCGAACAGCGAGTTGAAAAAGTCGTTATCTTTTTGACTGTTTATGTTACCGCCCGCTGTGTTAGTTGACGCGCTGGCACCAGGATGAGTCGGATTCGGTTTATTTTGATTTGGTGCACCTGTTTTATCTCTGGCACCTCTTACAGCTATATCAATACTGCTACTTGGAATTCCGTTTTTTTCAAGTTCCTGCGCGGCCATTTGCGCGTCTACACCATAATCAAAAATTCCAATTACTGTCTGTCTCATAGTCTTCTGTCTTTTAGTTACAAATTAATACACGGCTTGTACATCAAGCCATCGGTTGATTATTAAAGTCCTTATTTATCCTGTCTACTTTCACTTCCTCTTTTCGGAGCTTTATGTGTTGCGGATGGTGTTCCTCCACTCGTTTTTTTGTTACCCTGATCTCTTCTACAAGTATAAGCTGCTTTTGCACGACCACTTCCTCTTTTACAACAGGTATGATCATGGTATCCCCTTCATGGCGTACTTTGGGCAATGCATCTATAGAGATGTTTTTAGGCACACGCTGCACGTCCACTTCATCATGTACTGTGGGAACATCAATGGTTAAATCATCTTCATGTACCTCTTTGGATATTTTCACACGGCTTTTCTCTACGGATTGTACATCCACCCGCACTTCCTCTTTTATAATAGGAATTACTTCATCCTTCTGTGCAGGAGAGTGTTCAATTTTGGATTGGCTGTTTATACTCTCCTTTAGCTTTTCGTCAAACTCTGAAGATTGTACTTTATTTTTATTACTATTCATTAGAAATGAGATTTATGATATATAAATATACCTTTTTTAGGATAGGTTTATTTATTGTTCTCTTTCTTTTACGCTGAGTAGGTGTGATTGTTAATAAAGCATGCAATATGTTTTGTTGTTTAAGTACAATATTTGGAGGGTTTATTTGGTAATTAGGGGGGAAGCGTTAGTGAACTTAAGGTTTATAAAAGGGAACAAAATATCAAATAATCTGAGAAAGCAGCTGTAGTAGGATATTTTTAAGCCTAATATCCGCACCGTATAAAAAAACATGATAAGCCAAATAGCAGACTAATTTCCTGATTTTTGTACATGTTGGTTTACCAGCCGCATTACCTTAAGATGTATGGATTCAAGAAATGCAGCCAGATTATCAGGACCTCCATCCTGATGTTTAATGCGCTTTGTTTCTTTGCCGTTTTGGTAGAAGGTAATATAGGTAGTGGGTCTGTCCGTCCACTCGGTAAGGTAGCTGCTCTTGAGAGAAGGGTAGTCCAATTGAGCTAATTCCTCCTTCAGCTTGTCAAGGTCAGGTTTCGGCAGGCAAAGCTGTACTGTGTTAACGATGGGTACATTTTCCCAGCCTATAAACGTAATGCTGCCATTCTGCATTACAGTAGCTTCATAAGCAGGGCAGGAACCATAACAAGGAGTTTTCTGGTACAGCAGCAGCGGCACGGGCGTTATGCTTTTATCTATTTGGCAAGCAACTTTGTTCATACAACTGTTTGTAAACAAGCAAACCATCAGGAGTGATAGTAGGGTAATGGGTTGTTTTGTTATGTTAAATAGCTGCACTTGCATACATGCTGTATTTTATCTTTGGGCTGCCTTTTTAAATTTACCCTCTTCAAATATATAAGCCTCCGGAGTGCAATTGCTGCAATTGTTGTAGTTGATAGTAGAATCAGGTGGGTTAAGTATAAACAAGCGGCTGGTGGGGGTATAGGTTGCGCCTTTGCTGCCCTGCAGCTTATCCAGTACTTTACCGTTTTCGCGGTCTACAACATAATGCATCTGGCAATCGGTGCCGCAGCCAACTGTTACTACCGTATACTTTCCTGCAAAATTTACTCCTTGCTTAAGCCCTTCGTTTATAGCGCTTTTATTTGTTTTTGCTTCGCTGTGGCTGTTTTCATCCAAAGGTGATAAAAGGCCCCGGTACATGTTGCCAACTTCATAGTTGCCGCTGTTCTCGTATTCCTCCATCGTTATGCGGTACCGCTGGTACAAATCGGGGTTGCGGCCATCTGTTACAGGCTCTGACACGGAGTCACGTGCTAGTTGCTGCTCCAGTTTAGGGTGAGTTTCGGCAAGGCTGCCTGTCGTTTCTTTTTCTGCATCCTGCTGGCAGCCGCTGAGGGCTAACGCTAGCCCCAGCAGTATGTGCGGTGTCTGGTACGGTTTCATAGGTGGTTATTTATACTTCCTCATACGGCTTAGCAGCAAGTATAGCCATAAAAAAAGCCTTTCCAGTTACAGAAAGGCTTTTTATCGACATATTTTCAGGCTTATTTCTTTGCCTTGTTGCCACGTTTCTGCTGCTCTTTATCAGCGGCCTGGCGCATGGCTTCCTGCATACGCTCTGTAAACGATGGGCCACCAGACTTTTTCTTGTCTTTGATCTTGTCTTTGTTGGCCTCCAGCTTAGCTCTAACCTTGTCTTCATCCACAAACTTACGGATGATGGCTTGCTGACCGAATGTTACCATATTTGAAACAAAGTAGTAGAACGACAAGCCGGCAGGGAAGGAGTTAAGCACGAACATGAAGATAACAGGCATTAAATAACTGTAGAACTTCATCGGCCCCTGCATCTGCGAGTTGATCTGGTTGTTTGACCACGTATAAAGTATGGTAGAAGCCGTCATCAGCAACGTAAACATACTTACGTGGTTACCATAAAATGGAATTGTGAATGGCAGTTTAGCAAACACATCATACGTAGAAAGGTCAGTAGCCCATAAGAAAGCTTCCTGGCGCAGCTCAATTGAGTTCGGGAAGAAGTTGAACATCGCAAACAGGATCGGGATCTGCAGCAACATCGGGATACAGCCGCTAAGCGGGTTAACGCCCATTTCCTGGTACAGCTTCATGGTGTCCATCTGCGTTTTCTGCATGTCGCCATCGTTGCGCTCCTTTATAGCATCAATCTCAGGCTTTAGCACCTTCATCTTAGCCATCGAAGTATACGACTTGTAGGTAAGCGGCAACAAGATGGTTTTGATGTAAAGCACCAGCAGGATGATGATGATACCGTAGTTGCCGATGTAGTTCTCCAAGAAGTCGAACGCAGGAATGATGATCCATTTGTTCACATAAGAGAAAATACCCCAGCCCAGGTCCAGGTTCTTATCAAAATCATCGCCAATGTGCTTCAGTATCTTGTAATCATTCGGGCCGAAGTAGTACGTAAAGTCAGCAGCACCAGACACCACATCTTTTGTTGGAATCAGTATTTCCGATGATAGCGCTTTTACAACAGTTGTATCAGCAGGATCGACAGAAGAAGTAAGTTTAGCTCCGGCAAACTGGTTGTTGGCGATAATACCGGCAGTAAAGAAGTTCTGCTTGTTTGCTACCCACTTTAGTGGCTCATCCAGGGCAAGCGTTTCTTTTTCTTCTGAGATTGACAGGTAATCGTAGCCGTCTTCTACAGTTGCAAAATTAATCGTGGATTTGGCACGGTTTTGCGTCAGGTCACGCTCCAATTGCTTTAGCCTGTCGTTCCAGGTAAGCGTAACCGCGTTACCGGCCAACTCGCTTTCTAAGCCTTTAAAATCAAGTTCATAACCCAAGGTAAAGCTTTCCTGGTGCAGCGTGTATACCTGCTCAATGTATTGGCCATTGCCGATATTTGCCCTAAAGGCTATTCTTTTGCCAGCAACTTCGCCGATAGTTACATCGCTAACCTCAGAAGGAGAGAAGTATAAATCAGACAGCTTTACGATTCTGTTGTCCTTGGTCGTAAACGTTACATCGGTTTCGCTGCTTTCCTTATCAAATAAGTATAAAGGCTGGCCGTCGTGGGTTTTGTAATTCTTTAAAAGTACTTCTTCAACCTGGCCACCTTTTGTTGTGAAGGTAACCACCATGTTCTGGTTTTCCAGGGTTACTGTGCTTGCCTCACCGGTTGCGGCAGCGCCAAAAGCACCCAGAGCTGTTGCTCTGCGGGCCTGAGCCAATGAGTCGTCTTCAGCAACTGCCATACTTTGCACTTGCTCTACCTTGGCTTTATCCTGGGTTGCCTGTAGCGCTGGTTTCTCCGGGGTCGAAAAAAAGAAGGAGTAAGCCAGAAGCAGCACGGCAATCAATCCAAAGCCAATCGCTTGATTTCTATCCATTTACTGTGATTCTAAATTGTGTTGTAGTGTATTGTGCTTATTTAGTTTTTGCGTAATTGTTCGCCGCTTTCACAAATTTAACAAAAAGCGGGTGTGGGTTTAGTACTGTACTCTTTAATTCCGGGTGGTACTGTGCAGCCACAAACCACGGGTGGTTCTGCAATTCAATAATTTCCACCAGGCCTGTGTCAGGGTTTACACCTGTAGCCAACATACCTGCCTCCTCAAAAGCTGCTAAGTACTTGTTGTTGAACTCGTAACGGTGTCTGTGGCGCTCTGTAATTCTAGGCTTCCCGTAAATAGAATAAGCCTTAGAGCCCTTTTTTAGTTCACAAGTATAGGCACCTAATCGCATAGTTCCACCCATTTGCTTGATTTGTTTTTGATCCTCCATCATATCGATGATCGGATGCGGTGTTTCAGGATCCATCTCTGTGGATGCAGCACCCTCTAAACCAAGCACATTGCGGGCAAACTCCACGGCTGCGCATTGCATGCCCAGGCAAATACCCATAAATGGTATGTTATTTTCCCTTGCAAAGCGTATCGCTTCCAGTTTTCCTTTAAAGCCGCGCTCACCAAAACCAGGGGCTACGAGCACGCCGTCCATATTCTGAAGCAGGCCAGCTACGTTCTCATCGCTTATATTCTCTGACTGGAACCACTTAATATTAACCTTGCACTCGTTGGCAGAACCAGCGTGTACAAACGATTCCACTATTGATTTATAGGCATCCGGCAATTCCACATACTTACCTACCAGCGCAATATTAACCTCAGAAAGCGGGTTTTTCAGTTTGCCCAAAAATTCTTTCCAGCTATCCAGGTTAGGCTCGGCTCTGTGCGGTAGCTTCAGTTTGCTGATCACACGCTCGTCCAGCTTCTCTTTGCGCATCAGTAAAGGCACATCGTAGATTGTCTCCGCATCGATAGACTCGATTACAGAGTTCTGCTTCACGTTACAGAACAGCGCGATTTTCTTGCGCAGATCAGCAGGAATATGGTGCTCTGAGCGACAAACCAGGATATCCGGCTGCACGCCAGCTTCAGAAAGATCACGTACAGAATGTTGGGTTGGCTTGGTTTTAAGCTCACCGGCAGCTTTAAGGTAAGGCACCAGCGTTAAGTGAATAACGCAAGTCTCGTTCACCCCAAGTTCCCAGCGCAACTGGCGAACTGCCTCGATAAAAGGCAGCGACTCAATGTCGCCAACGCAACCGCCAATTTCGGTTATCACAATATCAAACTCACCAGACTCGCCCAGCAACAGCATGCGCCGCTTGATTTCATCTGTGATGTGTGGTATAACTTGTACTGTTTTACCCAGGTAAGCACCTTCACGCTCCTGCATGATCACATTGTAGTAAATGCGGCCAGTAGTAACGTTGTTTGCCTGAGAGGTAGGAGTATTTAAAAATCTCTCGTAATGCCCCAGATCCAGGTCGGTTTCAGCACCATCCTCAGTCACAAAGCATTCGCCGTGTTCGTACGGGTTCAATGTGCCTGGATCGATGTTGATGTAGGGGTCGAATTTTTGGATGGTTACAGAGAAGCCTCTTGCCTGCAGCAACTTAGCAAGAGATGCGGAAATGATACCTTTTCCTAAGGAGGACGTTACACCACCGGTAACGAAAATATATTTGGTAGCCATAAGTTAGGTTAAACTATATGGGCTACAAAGGTACTCTAATTATTTTAAAATCCCGATAAAAGGGTAAAACTGTAGCAGGGCCTTAAGATATCTTTCTTAAAATTCAAGCCAATTTAAAGGTAATTGATGTTTTAACGGTTGTTTTAACTTTTTTAAAGAAAGGCAAATCTGGCTGCCCTTTGATTTTATACTTTAGACCTGCTGCGGGAGGTGAAGTAATAATGAATAACCGTTTGCTATACTGCCGAACCGTTAACGCTGGATGAAAGCAAGTGGCAGGAAATCAAATTTCAAACAAGAAGTAGTATAAATTTAAACCGCCCCAACCAAAAGGCTGAGGCGGTTTAAATTTCAAATCAGCAAGTATAAACTTAGCTCTTTGGGTTCAGGATGGTATCAATGCGTACCAGCGCATCTTGTAAGTGATACTTTGTCATGGTATCTTTTGCTCTGGGAATACTGGCTTTGATTTGGCTCTGCAGCGTAAGCAGCTCGCCGCGCACTACCGGGCGAATATCAGACTGCGAAATATCTACTGCCGTTCCTCCTCGGGCACCACGGCCAGCTGCGGAAGACTGCTCCTGGTCTTTCATGAGGTAAGCCATTCGCTCCAGGTAGCCTCGCTGCAGGTTTCTACGGTAGGTATCGATAGACTTGCCTGCGCTTAGCTCAGACCAGATCCCGCCCCGCAGGTCAGACATCATCTCTGTTAAAGTATAGGTATTGTTGCCCAATGTTGCCTGTGCTTCTATTAACCGGGCCATACGTCCGGCATCCAACACATTGTTCAGGACGTTGGTTTGGGCAGTTCGGATACGCTCTACAGCTCCTGCAGCCTCTATTTTGCGCAGAATTTTTTCGTCCAGCATCCAGGTAGGGGTAGAGAAACTTTGCTCGTTCAGGAATTTAAGCGCACGTTTCTGCTTATCCTTTGGTACAAACGAGTATACATCGCCTTTCTGGTCGTAGGTTTTGTAGTTTTCGTACACGCCACCAATATTGGCTGTAACATGGCCCATGTAGCGGTTCCACTGACCAAGCACCTGGCCGTACATTTCCTGCAGATCGTTGTAGTTTTTATTTTCCTCTTTCGTCCACTCGATCAGGTTCGGCATCACGCGCTTCAGGTTTTTAATGCCATAATCGCTTGCCAGCATCGCATCGTCTCCTAAATCCTCTGTTTGAGAAGATGGATCTACCGGGTTGCCCTGCTGGCGGCCAAAGCGGTACATTGGGTCGTTTTCGTGCTGACGGATCCAGTTGCTAAGTTTAGTTACATTATCGCGACCTTTAGTTTCCGGGAAGTAAGTATAACCCCACTTTACGCTATACTTGTCGTAAATACCGATACCTGGCATTAAAGCCACCCCATTGTCTTCTGGCTGCGCCACGTAGTTAAAGCGGGCATAATCCATGATAGAGGGGGCCGTACCCATTTCTTTTGTGAACTTTGCATCACGCAGCTTCTCTACCGGATAGGCAGCACTAGAGCCCATATTGTGCGGCAAGCCCAACGTGTGGCCAACTTCGTGAGCCGACACAAAACGTATCAGTTCGCCCATTACCTCATCCTTGAATTTTACACCGCGTGCATCTGGGTTAATAGCAGCTGTTTGGATAAAGTACCAGTTACGAAGCAGGTTCATCACGTTATGGTACCAGCCAATATGGCTCTCCAGGATCTCTCCAGAGCGAGGGTCGTGTACGTTAGGGCCGTAAGCATTCTGTGTTTCAGAAGAGAAGTAGCGGATAACAGAATAACGCGCGTCTTCGGTGCTAAATTCAGGATCTTCTTCAAAAGAAGGGGGATCTTTGGCTACGATTGCATTTTTAAAACCGGCGGCCTCAAAAGCCTTGTTCCAGTCCTCAACGCCCTGCTTTAAGTATGGGCGCCATTTCATAGGCGTAGCCGGGTCTATGTAGTATACGATCTGCTTTTTAGGCTCCACCAGTTCGCCACGGGCATATGCGGCTTCATCTTTTGGCTCCAGTCTCCAGCGCACAATGTAACGGCGCTTGGCAGCACGTTGTTCGTCCGTGCCAAAATCTGTTTGATTGATTGTAAAGAAGCCAACACGCTGATCGAACGCGCGGGCAGCCATTGGTGTCTTAGGCAGCAACAGCATCGAGTGGTTCAGCTCCAGGGTAATGGTACCTGTACTGGAGTTAGCAGGGGCGTCTGTTGCCTCATAGGTCATGAGAGAGCGTGCCTCCACGTTTATCGGAAAGCTTTTTACACTTTCTATGAACGAACGCTTGTCATCGAGTTTACGCACTTTATACTGCTCGCGTCTTCTCTTGTCCAGGCCAAGAGCGGTCACATCTTTCGAGAAAAAGTCTGTTACATCCACTACCTGTGTTCCAGTACCAAACGCTTTAATATCAAACGCATGTATAACCGGAGCCAGGTTTGAGTTTTGCACCGAGTTGTATATTTCCAGCGTATCGGCAGCCACGTTTTCATAAGAGATAACGCGCAGCAGTATATTGTTGCCCTTACGCTCCCAGCGCAAAACCTGTGTGTTCAGTTCCTCACCGCCGTAGCCAATGTTACTGGCTGTTTTGGCAATGCGGCTCACCATCAGCATGTCGCGGTTCAGCAGGGTATCCGGAATTTCGTACAGGTACTTGTCGTCGATCTTGTGCACTTTAAAAAGGCCATCATCGGTAACAGCTTTAGCGGTAACTACCTCGCTGTAAGGCTTAGGCTTGCCATCGTCTTTCTTTTGTGCAGGTGCAGCGGCGGCAGTTGTTTCCTGCTTCGCCTTTTTCTTCTTTTTGTTCTTCTGGGCAAACGCCGACGACGGTGCAACAACGGCACCTGCCAACATTAAAGCCACAACAGGAGCAAAGCGTAAATTTTTACTCATTACAGGGTGATTAGTTAATGATTGGGATTAGTTAGTTTTAGTTAAGTAGTAATATAGGTAATAAAACCGCAACATCTGTTTCTGCTGCGGCTTTTGTTAAGACTGTGAATGGGGAAGATGGTTTAATATGCAATCAGGATTTGCAGGATTAGAAACTGGACAAGCTTCCTATGAAGTACCGGGTCCAACAAGCCCTGGCCCCTCCTTATCCAAGGCAGGGAGTTCTAACGATACTTTGACCTAAGTGTAAGCTCTGTAGTTTCGCTCAACCTCCCATCAACCAAGTTCCTTTCAGGATGACAAAGAAGGAGCATGTAAACAAGAATGAGAAAGATGTTACTGGCATGCTGACAATAAATGAAGTAAGTATAAATTCCCCGCCTTAGACAAGGAGGGGCCAGGGGTGGTTGGACTAGGTGCTAGATAAATCTCTCAAACCATCCTTATCTTCTACACCCCTGAAGGTCATCCTGTCTATCCTGGGCTATGAGGGGTCCTCTTTAAAATCTTTTAATTCCTGATCAGAGCTCCAAAGTTAATTGATAGCCTTCCTGCAGCCGGTCGTGCTGGTAAAGCAGGCTGCTAACGGATACTCCTAGTAATCTAACAGGGTACTGTGGCAACTGGGGCGTTCGCAGCAAATCACGGGCAATTGTATAAATAGCATCGGCGCTGTTAAATTCGCTCAGGAAAGTTTTGCTCCGGGTATTTTGGGTAAAGTCGAAATACTTGATTTTAAGTGTAACCGTTTTGGCGGTAGCTTTTAACCGTTCCATGTCCTGTGCTACTTCCTGGCAAAGCTTGTCTATCTGCAACAGCATGTCGTGCTCCTCTATCAGGTCCACGTCAAACGTGCGTTCCGAGCCAATGGATTTCCGGACACGGTGCGGTTGTACATCGCGGTCATCCTGGGCACGAGCGATACGGTAGTAGTAGCGGCCCACTTTTCCGAAGTTACGCACCAGTTCCTCTTCACTACGCTCACGTAAATCGGCACCGGTAAGTATACCCATACTTTGCATTTTGGCTGCCGTTACCTTGCCTATGCCATGAAACTTTTCTATCACCAATCCGGCTACTAACTCTTCTGCCTTATCAGGAGTGATGAGCGTGAAGCCGTTGGGCTTGTTCATATCAGAAGCAATTTTTGCCAGAAACTTGTTATAGGATACACCAGCCGATGCCGTAAGCCCTGTTTCTTCAAATATCTTTTTCCGGATTTCCTGTGCTATGATGGTAGCGGATGGCATACCAATCTTGTTTTCTGTTACGTCCAGGTAGGCTTCGTCCAGCGAAAGCGGCTCTACCAGGTCTGTATACTGATGAAAGATTTCGCGGATTTGCCTTGAAACTGAGCTGTATACATCGAACCTGGCTTTTACGAAAATGAGGTGCGGACAACGCTGGGCTGCAATTTTAGAAGCCAATGCAGAATGCACGCCATACTTTCGGGCTTCGTAACTGGCAGCTGCCACCACGCCTCTTGCCCTGGAGCCACCCACGGCCACAGGCTTTCCGCGCAGCTCGGGGTTATCGCGCTGCTCCACCGACGCAAAAAATGCGTCCATATCAACGTGGATGATCTTACGGATGGGCTGGAACAAGGGAAGTATAAATCTGTTAGCTCTACAAATTTACGAAAATGCCGCTCGGAAACAGAGTATTTTATACTTCCATATTTTTAACGCTAACTGCAATTCAGTATATAGCCACAGCTGTTTCGCCTAACCATATATGCTCCGGCTAAAAGCCCGTACCCGACCAGGGTGAATTGCCAGATACGGTTTTAACTGCTTTTCCATCCGAGTCAGGCCTTAGCAGGCTTTATATTCTGATTAACCCTAAACAGGTTGTCTGGGTCATACTTCCTTTTAATTTGCGTAAGCTTATCGTAATTATCCCGGTAGGTGGCACGAATACGTTCATCGCCTTCTTCCATCATAAAGTTTATATAGGCCCCTTCAGAGCAATAGGGGTGCAGGGCATCGTAATATTCGTGGGTCCAGTCGGTAATTTTCTGACGATTTGCCGGGTCAGCATCCACCCCAACAATAACTTCTGCCCAGTTGGCATCGCGGTAACTCCAGGCGGTGGCATCTTCGGCAACATCATGCACGGCTCCGTTTATAGGGTACAGGTGCATGGTGGAGTTCATACTTGGTAAACTTTTGACATGCGTAATGTGCAGGTCAATAGCTTCGTCGCTGAGCTCTTTTACAAAGTCTGCTTTCCAGTACCATTGCTGGCCAGCCGGATAAAGCGGGTCGAACATACTTTGCAGCGCAGGATGAGGTATAGGCCCCACCAAATCGACAGCTGGTGGTGGTAACTGGCTTCTAATGCTATTAAACATTTCTTCTGCCTGCTCGTGATCTCCTGCGTGGCACCATACTACGCCGCCTGTTATTTTGTTATGATGTGCAGCTGGGAATGGCTCTACGGGTGGTATCTGTACAAAAGCAAAGAAACCGTTCAGCTCTCGTGGGGCTTTCACGATAAACTCCCGGTACCATTGCATGATCTGCTTAACCTGGTCCATTTTCCACATCATAGGTCCGGCATAGTCAATCGAAACAGGGTGAAGCATAAACAGGAATGAGGTTACCACGCCAAAGTTTCCGCCGCCACCACGAATTGCCCAGAACAAGTCTGAATGCTCCTGCTCGTTTACCCGCACAAAACTACCATCAGCCAGCACCATCTCAGCCTCTAACAAATTGTCAATGGTTAAGCCATACTTTCGGCTCAGGTGACCGATGCCGCCACCCAATGTTAAGCCACCCACACCGGTTGAGGATATAATGCCGCTTGGTACAGCCAGTCCAAATGCATGCGTGGCATGGTCTACTTTGCGCCAGGTACAGCCACCTTCAACGCGGGCCGTTCTTTTATCGGGGTCTACGCGTACGCTGTCCATTCGTGTAAGGTCAATTACCAACCCGTCGTCGCACATGCCCAACCCGGCACCATTGTGGCCACCACCCCTGATAGCTATCAGCATATCATTTTCCCGAGCGTAGTTAACGGCAAAAACCACATCGGCTACATCCTCACACCGTGCTATCAGGCGAGGGTGCTTATCAATCATGCCGTTGTATACTTTGCGGGCCTCGTCGTAGCCCATGTCGTTTGGTTGGATAAGCTGGCCAAGTAAACCGGCTTTCAGTTCCTGAACTGTACTTTCTTCAATCATGGTATTTTCCTTCCTTTCAGGTTATCAGGATAACACCATCATGTAATATGTAATGTTGAGAGGGCGATCAAGTATGAAAATAGGTGCGGAGGGCTATGGTGCTACCTTGCAGAATTAAATGTTTATATATAATTAAGTATACGACTTCGGTTGTACTTAGAGAAGGCCACACTAAAATACTACGTGATCATACATTAACCCCTGTTAGATGTATCAGCAGGTTAAGTAAAGTAAAATGTAATTTCATGCTTTTATAGTGCAGGCGCATTGATAGAAAGCGTCAGGTTCTCAATCACCTGCATCATGCCGGTAGGATATACACCCACATACACCAGCAGTATAGCCAGTAAAGCTATAGTTATACCGCTTACCAGATAGGCAGAAGGATGCAGCGCCTGCCGTTCCCGCACCACGTTGGTCTGGTAGAACATGACAGCTATGATCTTGATGTAATAGTATAAACCGATCACGCTGTTAAGCGCCAGCATGACCACCAGCAGCCACAATTCGGTACGTACACCAGCTGCCAGTACAAAAAACTTGCCCACGAAACCAGCTGTTAAAGGTATACCTGCCAGCGAGAGCAGCATGGCGGTAAAAATAGCTGCTGTCCAGGGGCGCCGCCAGAGCAGACCACGATAGTCCTCCAGCTGCTCCGCATCCCGCTCTTCATCGGAAAGCAACGTGACCACGCCAAAGGCACCGAGAGTAGTAATAAAGTATGCCACCAGGTAAAAGGTTACCGCTTCTACACCCATTGTATTACCAGCCAGAAAAGCTACCAGTATATAACCCAGATGCGCTATCGAAGAATAAGCAAGTATACGCTTCACATTGTTCTGCATCAGAGCCAGAATATTACCGGCCAGCATCGAGGCGATGGCGATGATGGTGAAAATGAGCACCAGCGTAGGGTAGCTAAAGCCATCTGTCTCCATGAAGAATCGAGTCATCAAAGCCACCATACCACCTTTGGACACGGTGGCGATAAAGGCCGTAACCGGGGCAGGGGCACCTTCATATACATCCGGCGTCCACATATGGAAGGGCACCACACCCAGCTTAAAGCCGATGCCTATGATCATCATGCCAAATCCGATCATAAGTATAAGCGACGTTTCCTGGAAGGCGGATAAAGCAACCCCAATCTGCGCAAAGTTCATGGCCCCTGTCATGGCGTATACCAGGGCCATTCCGAACAGCAAAAAAGCAGAGGACATAGCGGCAAGTATAAGGTATTTAATGCCGGCCTCGTCGGAGCGTTCGCGGGTGCGGAGGTAAGCCACTAAACCATACAGGGAAACGCTCAGTACCTCCAGCCCCAGAAACAAAGAGGCAAAATGTGTACTTATTACCATCACACAAGCACCCAGGGTAGCCAGGATGTGCAGGATGTAATACTCCTCTTTCCGTTCTTCGCGCTGCTCAAAGTATGCATACGACAGCATGGCCACCACCAGCGAAGACAGCAGTATAAGCCCAATGTAGAACAAGCCAAAGCCATCTACTATAAAGAGCGGTGCAATGGCATAAGGCTCAATGTACCCGATCTCAAACAGAGAGGCAAAAGCCGCTGCAAGCGATAAAAGTGTAATGATGTAAATGATCTTGTGGTAACGCTTTACCGCAATCACCAGCATAATGATCAGCGATGCCATCACGAGTATCAGCAGCGGCATCAGGTGTAGAAAATCATTTAAGACCATAAGCACCTCCTTTGGTTTTAAGTTGAGAAAGAGAGTCTGTAGGTTGATTTATACTTTGAGGCTGTTCCATTGAAATAGTTCTGTCTTCGGGCACATTGGTGTATGCCTGCAGTTGCTCGTCAATGGATGGTTTGGCTGTATCTACAACAGGTTGCGGGTAGAGGCCCAGCCACAGCAGCGCCACCACCATCGGCACCATGATCAGCATTTCGCGGCCAGTAAGGTCGTGGATGATGTGGTCGGTGATGTTGTGGCCGTAGTATACTTTTTTAAGTATGCGAAGCGAGTAAGCCGTGGCCAGTACAATACCAATGGTGGCAAAAACCGTCAGCCAGTTATGCGCCTGCCAGCTGCCGATCAGGGTAAGAAATTCTGCTATAAAATTACCCAGTCCAGGTAACCCCAGCGAAGCCATCACAAATATTAAAGCGATCACACCCATTTTAGGAGCCGTAGCCCAGAAGCCACCCATTTTCTCGATGTTGCGGGTATGGATGCGGTCATATAAAAAGCCGGCAAGTATAAAGAGTGCGCCGGTACTTAACCCATGCGTGATCATCTGCATGACCACCCCCTGAAGTGCCAGTTCGTTAAAGGCAAAAACCCCAAGTATCACAAAGCCCATGTGGCTGACCGAAGTATAGGCCACCAGTCGTTTGAGATCGGTTTGAGAGTAGGCGAGGAGGGCACCGTAAAGTATGCCAATCACGCCCAGCAGCATGGCCCAGGGCGCAAACTCCTGTGCTGCATCGGGGAAGAGTGGCAGCACAAAACGCAGCAAGCCATAGGCTCCGGTTTTTAAAAGCAATCCGGCAAGTATAACGCTACCAGCCGTAGGAGCCTGCGAGTGCGCATCGGGCAACCAGGAGTGAAAGGGCACCACCGGCAGCTTTACCAGGAAGGCCGCCAGGAACCCGAACATCAGCCACATACCCACAGCAGGGGAGAAGCTGGTGCCTAGTAACTCAAAGTAGTTGAAAGTATAGATCCCTGTATTGTTGGCATGTATAAAGTATAAACTCAGGATGGAGAGCAGCATGAGCAGTCCGCTGGCCTGGGTAAAGATAAAGAACTTAAAAGCTGCGTAGATCCTGTTCTCGTGGCCCCATATGCCAATGAGGAAGTACATCGGAATGAGCATCACCTCCCAGAAAAAGTAAAAAAGGAACAAGTCCATAGTCAGGAACACGCCGGTGATACCAGCCAGCACCCACAGCAGGTTAAAATGAAAAAAGCCAACTTTAGTGTAGATCTCGTTCCAGGACACCAGCACAGCCAGGGCACCGAGCAAAAATGTGAGCAGCAGCATGAGCAGGCTCAGTCCGTCCAGCGCCAGATCAAAACCAATACCCCATTGCGGCACCCACTCCATGTTCAGCTGAACCAGCCAGGCTCCTTGTTTCGTAGCTGCTGTGGCCGGCTCTGATAACCATAACCAGGCGGCAATGGCCAGGTTGGCAAGTATGGCCAGCAGCGAAATCCAGCGGGGCAGCAGGTCGTTTACCCTTCCGGAAAGCCAGGCAAGTATACCACCTGCCATCAGTATCACGATCATCCAGAGAAGTATCATAGCAGCAGACTTATAGTTACAATGAGCAGGGCACCCACCAGCACACCCAACATGTAGGTGCGCAGCATGCCGGTCTGGGTGCGGGCAAACAGGCTGTTAAGCCATTGGGTAAGGTTGGCAAAGCCGGTGTAGATCAAATCGATCGCGTCGTTGCGGTTTAGTTTGGACAGGTACACGTATGGTTGTACAAAAACCGCATCATACAGCGCATCAAAGCCCCAGCCTGAGTACCAGAAGCGGTGCATGGCCATGGCAAACCGGGAGTTCTCCACGTTCTGCACCAGTTCCGGCTTTTTAAGGTAGAAAAGGTAAGCAATGTAAATACCTGCCAGCGCCACTACCGCTGCTACGATCTGGAAAATCCACTCGATAGTTGATAATCCCTCATCGATCACAATAACAGGCAGAACCGGCTCCAGGTAATTGGTAAATAACGTGAAGTGGGCAAAGTTGTGCGGCAGTTCTATAAAGCCACCAATCACCGAAAGAATAGCCAGCACCACCAGGGGCATTTTCATCCAGAAACCGGGCATGTGGCTGATGTGCGTTTTTTCTTCGCCGAAGAAGGTGATAAACACCATCCGGAAAGTATAAATGGAGGTAACAAATGCACCCAGTAAGGCAGCAATATAAAGTATAACACTACCCCGTTCACCGGCCAGCCCGAGCCACAGGATCTGATCTTTGCTGTAAAAGCCTGCACTAATTAACGGTACTGCTGCCAGCGAGGCAGAGCCGATCAGGAAGGTCCAGAACACGACTGGCATTTTGTGCCGCAAGCCACCCATTTTAAACATGTCGTGCTCGTGGTGTAAAGCCATGATGACAGCTCCTGCTCCAAGGAACAGCAGCGCTTTAAAGAAGGCGTGAATCATAAAATGGAACACAGCCGCTGACCAGGCACCCACACCCAATGCAAGGAACATATACCCGATCTGGCTGATGGTAGAGTAGGCGAGTACCCGTTTCAGGTCATTTTGGGTGAGTGCGGTGAAGCCGGCAATGAGCAAGGTGGCCGCACCTATAAACGCGACTACCATTTGCGCTGTAGGAGCCAGTTCGAACAGTACATACATTCTGGATATTAAGTATACACCTGCCGTTACCATAGTGGCTGCATGTATAAGTGCACTAACAGGAGAGGGACCAGCCATGGCATCGGGCAACCAGGTTTGCAGCGGTAGCTGTGCCGATTTACCCACCGCGCCGCCTACCAGCAACAGCGCCACCAAAACCGCCGTTTGTGAACCAACCGACCAGGTTTGTGGTGCCTGCGTCAGTATCTCCTGGATGTTTAACGTGCCAAAGTGCTGGAACAATAAAAACAGGGCAAAGGCCATGGCAGTATCACCTACACGTGTAATGATAAAGGCTTTTCGGGCAGCATACCCGTTGGCAAGCTCCCGGTACCAGAACCCGATCAGTAGAAAGCTGCACAAGCCGACACCTTCCCAGCCTAAGTATAAAAGCACCAGGTTATCGGCCATAACCAGCACCAGCATGGCGCATACAAACAGGTTCATGCTGGCGAAGAAGCGGGAGTAATCAGCATCCTCGGCCATGAACTCAGCGGAGTATAAATGAATTAAAAATCCGACAAATGTGATGACGAAAATGAACACTAAGGTAAGCGCATCTACATGGAAGGAAATGCCTGGACTTAGCCCCGCCACACTAAACCATTGCCATACCTGCTGCTCATACATGGCAGCGCCATCACTCAAAAACTGAATGCCCAGAAGTATGGTGAGTACTGCAGAGATGCCTACACTACCTGCTCCTATTACAGGCACAAGTACACGTGGCAACCTCAGGCCGAAAAGTATAAGCAAGGTTGCACCCAAAAGGGGCAGGGCGGGAATGAGCCAGATCAGGTTTTCCATAGCGTTATCCTTTCATTCTGCTTGCGGCATCGCTGTCCAAGGTTTTTAACTGGTGATACAACTGAAGTATAAGTGCCAGGCCCACAGACACCTCTGCAGCGGCCATCGTCAATATGAAAATGAACATGACCTGCCCGTCTGGCTGCGCCCAATGCATACCTGCCACGATAAAGGCAAGTCCGGCTGCATTTAGCATGATTTCTACTGAGATGAGCATAAAGATGATGTTGCGCCGGATGAGCACACTTATCAGCCCAAGTATAAAAAGTATAGCTGCCAACAGCAGTCCGGCTTCCAGGGTTACTCCGTTCATTGTGCGGCCTCCTTCTCCAAAAAGCGGTGAATAACTTTTTTCTTCTGACGACCCAAATGATATGCCCCTACGATACCGGCCATCAGCAACATGCCGCACAGCTGTACGCCCAGCATGTAAGGACCATACAGCGCAATACCTACTTCCCGGGCATCGACAGCAGCTACGGTAGAGGCAGGCATATCAGAAGCGGTAAAGATGTAGATCAGCTCGGCCAGCAGCACCAGCGAAAGTATGGCCGGGCCTACCCAGATACGGGGTTTCAGCCACTCTTCCTCTGTCTTTACAGAGTCAGCATTCAGGTTGAGCATCATGATCACAAAGATGATGAGCACCACAATGGCTCCGGCGTAGATGATGATCTCGAGGGCAGCCATAAAGGGAGCGCCCAGCGTGAAGAACACCACCGAGATTGCCAGAAAGGAAACCACGAGGTAGAGCAGCGCGTGAATCATATTGTACCTGGTGATGACCATGATGGTGGCTAGTATGGCAACAGCGGCCGCGATATAGAATGTCAGTTCCATGGCGTGTTAGGGTAATAAGCTTTTGATATCTACTGGTGGTGCTTCGTTTTCGGCCTCGCCTTTGTCTTTTCCGCCGATGGCCATGCCGGCTACTTTGTAGTAGTTGTAGCCGTGGTACTTGCCTTCGCCGTTTATGAGCAGGTCTGGCTTCTCGTACACCAGGTTCTGGCGGTTATATTCTCCCATTTCAAAGTCTGGTATAAGCTGAATGGCATACGTAGGGCAGGCCTCTTCGCAGAAACCGCAGAAAATGCAGCGTGAAAAGTTTATCTGGAAAAACTCCGGGTAGCGCCGTCCTGTCGGATCTTCTGTGGCTTGCAGGGCTATGCAATCCACGGGGCAGGCAGCAGCGCACAGGTTGCAGGCCACGCAGCGTTCACCACCATCGGGGTCGCGGGTAAGTACAATGCGGCCTCGCCAGCGGGGTGGCAGGTAGTTTTTCTTTTCGGGATATTCGATGGTATCACGCTTGTGGAAAGCATGCAAAAACGTGAGCCACATGGTACGCAGTAAACTAAACATATTCCTGCTCCTTTCTTTAAAATACTATTTCAAATTGTCCCCTCAAGGGGACACTCTATGCTATTACTTTAGCCAAAGTATAGGTTTCATAGCCTTAGTCGTCGCGCGGACAGGTCGCGACCTGTCCCTACGAAGGTGTAAACCTCCCCCTAACTTCTCCAAGGAGGCAGGGCTGTTGCTCTTTTTGTCATTTCGAATGCAATGAGAAATCTGGAGCCTTTCATAACCCCGAAATAATTCAGATTTCTCGCTTTGCTCGAAATGACAACCTTATACTGTTTGCTCATTCACATACTCTCTAACTCCTAAACTCTCTAATTTACAAACTCCTTTACTCTCCCAGCCACAACAACACACCACCCGTCACCAGCAGATTCAAGAGCGTGAGGGGCAGCAGTATTTTCCAGCCGTACTCCATTAACTGGTCGTAGCGGGGGCGTGGAAGAGAGGCGCGGAGAAGTATAAACAGGCAAATGAATGCGAATACCTTAAGTATAAACCACACAATGGGTGGCAGAAAATCGGGGCCGAGCCAGCCGCCAAAGTATAGCGTTACCACCATGCAGGAGATTAGCGTGATGCCCAGGTACTCACCGATAAAGAAGATGCCGAACTTCATGCCCGAATATTCGGAGTGGAAGCCAGCGATCAGCTCACTTTCTGCCTCTGGTATGTCGAAGGGCAGGCGGTGCGTTTCGGCTATTCCGGCTATAAAAAAGATGATGAAACCCAGAAGCTGTGGAATAAAGAACCACATGCCCCGCTGCGCCTCTACAATCTCACTCAGATTAAACGAACCGGCCATCAGCACCACACCCATCAGCGACAACCCCATGAACACTTCGTATGAGATCATCTGCGCGGCGCCACGCATGGCACCCAACAAACTATACTTGTTATTCGAAGCCCAGCCACCTAGTATGATACTATAAGCACCCATCGAAGAAGCAGCCAGAAAAAACAACAAGCCAATATTCAAATCTGCCACCACAATGCCCGGTGCAAAGGGTATCACCGCAAATGCCAGCAGCACAGAGGCCATGACAATAGCGGGAGCTACCACAAACACAGGCTTATCGGCAAATGGTGGAACCCAGTCTTGCTTAAAAAATAGCTTTAATGAGTCTGCGAGTACAATGAATAAACCAAACGGGCCAGCTCTGTTAGGGCCATAGCGATCCTGCCAAAGCGCCAGCATACGCCGCTCTATCCAGATGAGCCCAGCCGCCACGTTCAGTAGCGCGAAGAGCACTCCGCCGATAATCAGGAGATAGGTTGAGGTTGCTTCTTCCATGATATTTCCCTATTTAATATGCCCCAGGCCGGCAAGGCCGAAAAAGGTAAGCCAGGCAAGCCAATCGGTAATCCTGCTGCTCCCTGAGCTACAAATGAGCTGGTTTTTACAGGCAGCTGGTACACCTGCTCTTCAATCTTAAATGTTAGCGTTTCACCCTCTGCCAGTTTCATTTCCTGCGCATCGTGGCTGTTTAGCAGCACATATGGCTCCGGTGCACGTTCCATAATGCCTTTGGTGTGAATACTTAGTTCCTCTGAGCCGAAGGTATGGTAAAGCGGCACCATGAACAGGTGCCCGTCCAGCGGCAGGAAGTGCTGCGGTGCTTCTTGGAAGTATGTGCTCCTGCTTTGCAGCTGAGGCTTGATCAATCTTGTTCCAGGGTCGCCACCTTTTAACGGCCCGCCGATCTCCAACTGGTACTTGTTTGTAGATTGTATGGAGTTCCACCCCGGAGACCAGAAGAACGGAATGATGGATGAAGGTGGCTGACCTTTGTAGCCCTCCATGGTAAAGCTCAGCGGAGAGTCAGGATCTTCGGCTGGCTTGGGCTCGCTTACATTGGTTACAGCATTGGTGGCGGTGCGCCCGCTAATCCGATGTGAAGCTCTTGGTATTTTCTGCCCGGCTATCCTGAACTCAGCAGGGGGTGTAATGCCCTCTACACCACGTAGGTTAGGGTGTGCTACGACCATGGCCGGCAACAGGTCATCGAAGGTTTCCCAGCCACGCATGTGCTGGTGATGCACCTGGTCGCCGAGTTGCATCAACCAGCGCCAGCTTTCCTGTATGTCTTCGGTGGTAGGGTATACTTGGTAAAAGCGCTGTGCGCGGCCTTCGTTGTTTACCAGCGTACCATCAGATTCTGCAAAAGAGCCAGCTGCGAAAAGTATGTCTGCCCGCTCTGTGGTTTTGTTATGCAGGGAATCGAGTACGATTACGTTTTTACACTTGTCGAAGAATCGGTTTACCTGTGCAGTACTTGCCCTGCGGTAGAGGTCATTTTCAAGTATAATCACCGTGTCAGTATAACCGTTATCAATAGCATCGAAGGCAGATTCCAGTCTGTGGCCGCCCAGCATATCTAGCCCCAGGCTGTTACATTCTGGTGCTGTGAGCATGATGCCTGCATCTTTACCTTTTGCCTTCAGTACATTGGCAATGTTAGCAGCAGCTTTTATGATGCTTTCACGGCCGCCATGGGTGCCGGAAATAACTGCCGGTTTTTGTGCTTGAAGCAGAGCATTGGCAATCTGGTTAGCCATTCTTACTGTTTGCTCTGTTACATCGTGCACGCTTATCTCCTCCCCGGCAATAATGCTGGCTACTATAAAGCCTAGCCGGGCAATTTCAGCAGGAGTGGAATTGAAGGTTTCGGTGGCAATCTCATCCAGTTTCGTAGGTTGGAAAGAGGCTATGAATAGTGGACCTTTCCGGTCCTGCACCAGCTCCCGCACCGCTGCATCCTGCCATATCGGGAAACCTGCTTTAGGCACTTCTTCCATTATCGGCTGCTGCCTTACCGACTGCCTTACAGCCAGGTCCAGCATAGGTGCGGTGTTGGTCAGGTCTTCGCCAAGTATAAATACGGCATCGCAATGCTCTACTTCTCTCAAAGAAAGTATGTGGGCATCGGTAGTTTGCAGTACCTCCAGGTTAAACTCCACAAGGTCGTGCTCCGGCTCCGAAAATCCCTGATAGAAATGCTCTTCGCCTACTAAAGTTTTTAAAGCAAAGTTGGATTCTAAGGAAGCGCGTGGAGAACCAATTCCGATCACCTTACCGCTGCGAATCATCTTTGCGGCTTCCTCCAGAGCTACATGTTGGGAGGTGGCTTCAGGTAGTTGGCTTCTCACTAAAGGTTTACGGATACGGCTGGCGCTGTTCACAAACTCATAGCCAAAGCGGCCGCGGTCGCAAAGGAAGTAGCCATTCACTTCTCCGTTATAACGGGTGGTGATGCTGCGCAAGGTGCCGTACCGTTCGCCGGCACTCGTGTTACAACCCAGGCTGCAATGCTGGCAGATAGAAGGAGCAGAGGTAAGATCCCATTTGCGGGTATAGTGCTGTTTAAGGGTTTTATCTGTGAAAACACCGGTAGGGCATACTTCTGCCAGGTTACCGCTGAATTCACTCTCCAGTACCCCATCTTCGTGGCGACCAAAGTATAAATGGTTGTGTGCCGCAAATACATCCAGGTCTTTTCCGCCGGCATAGTCTTTATAGTAGCGCACGCAGCGGTAGCATTGGATGCAGCGGTTCATCTCATGGTTCAGGAAGGGGCCCAGGTATTGGTTGCGGTAAGTGCGTTTTTCAAACGTATACTTGCGATAAGCGTGACCTGTCATCACAGTCATATCCTGCAGGTGGCAGGCTCCTCCTTCGTCGCACACAGCGCAATCGTGGGGGTGGTTGGTCATGAGCCAGCCGATGATATGGTTCCGGAATTCTTTCGCTTGTATATTCTGGATGGAGATACGCATGCCTTCCCGCACCGGCTCCATGCACGACATCATCAGTCTGCCAACGGTATCATTCTCGTCCTTAAATACCTTTACAGCACATTGGCGACATGCGCCTACAGAACCCATAGCAGGGTGCCAGCAAAAGTATGGCAGGTCTTCGCCCAGGCCCAGGCAGGCCTCCAGTAGATTCTTGCCAGTCTTTACTTGAAAAGGTTTGTCGTCTATATAGATCGTTACATTAGGTGCTACTGCTTCCATGGACATCTTTTTTCTGTGATATGCCGTTCAAAATCAGCTCTGAAGTATTTAAGGGCGCTTTGCAGGGGCTCCATCGCGCCGGGAGCCAGAGCACAAAAGGTATTGCCAGGGCCCAGGTATTGGGTATGAAACTCCAGGATTTTCATGTGTTCCGGCTGGCCCTTGCCACGCTCCATGGCTCTTAATATTTTCTCTACCCAAGGCAAACCCTCGCGACAGGGTGTACAGAAGCCGCACGACTCCTGCGCAAAGAAGTGTTGCAGGTTCAGCACAAAGCCAACAGGGCAGGTTTTATCATCCAGGATGATCATAGTGCCAGTACCCATGCGGCTGCCTACTTTGGCCACAGAGGCATAGTCCATTTTCACATCCAGGTGCTCTTCTACCAGGAAGTCTGTTGATGCGCCGCCGGGTAGCAATCCCCTGAACTTAAGGCCGTCCTTCATGCCGCCGGCATACTCTTCCAGGAGCTCCCGCACGGTTACCCCCATGGGAAGTTCCCACACGCCCGGCCGTTTTACTTTGCCGCTGATGCCGTAGATCTTGGTGCCTGCATCTTCGCTCTGGCTTAGACTTTTAAACCATTCGGCACCTTTATTTACAATGTGGGGCAGGCAGCAGAGGGTTTCTACGTTGTTTACAATAGTTGGCCGACCATACAAACCACTCACCTGCGGAAAAGGCGGCTTGGCTCTTGGGTTTGCTCGTTTACCTTCGAGGGCATTTAGCAAGGCCGTTTCTTCGCCGCACATGTAGCGCCCCACCCCGGTGTGCAGGTGCATGTCTAGCGTATAGCCGCTGCCAAGTATGTTTTCGCCTAAGTAGCCTGCTTCGTACGCTTCTGCTATGGCTTTGCGTATTTCGCTGGCTGCCAGTTTGTAGGCCCAGCGCAGGAACACGTAGGAAATGTTGGCTTGAATGGCAAACGCCGCCACAATCATTCCTTCTATTAATTGATGCGGATTGCCCTCCAGCAGCAGGCGGTCCTTAAAGGTGCCTGGTTCCATTTCGTCAGCGTTGGCTACGAGGTATTTCGGGCCCGGCACATCCATCGGTACAAAGCTCCACTTCATGCCCGTACCAAAACCGGCACCACCGCGCCCTTTCAGGTTGGAGGCTTTTACCAGATCCGTTACCTCGGCCGGTGTCATTTGCTTCAGTACCTTACGCACCGACTCATAGCCGCCCACACGCTCATACTCTTTTAAGCTGAGGGGCTGCCTGCCTGCTACAATATGTTGGGTTAGGGGTGTTTCCATGGTAGCCATATGTTAGGCGTATTTGTTAAGTATCTCGTCCAGTTGCTCGGGCTGCAGGTCCTGGTACAGGTCGTTGTCTATCATCAGGGCAGGGGCGTGGTCGCAGCAGCCGAGGCACACGTTGGGCAGCATGGTAAAGCGGCCATCTGTAGTGGTTTGCCCATACTGTATGCCCAGCTTATCACTCAGGTACTGCCGCAGGTTTTCGTAGCCCATCACCCAGCAACTGATGCTGTCGCACACCAGGATCACGTGCCGGCCCACCGGTTGCCTAAAGATGAGGTTGTAGAAAGTAGCCACGCTATCCAGCTCTGCTGGCGACATGTCCATAAGGTCTGCCACCGCTTTCATACTTTCGTCGGATACCCAGCCTCGATGCTGCTGCACTACCTTCAGCGCCTCGATGCAGGCAGCCTTCTTTATAGGCACCAGCGAGATCTCGTGCTGTATTTCTTCAATTTCCTCTGGCGTTAGTGTTACCATATCGGGAGAATTATGAATTATAAATGCTGAATTATGAATTAGCTGCTGCTCTGTAACGGCTGCTTTTGCGGTTTATAAATCCACAGTTACTATACTTTCGGATTGCAAATCCGAAAGAGCAGAAGGGTGAGGTGGGTAGTAGCTAGCTTTATATTTTGGTGGTACAGGTGGCGACGTACTTAAATACATGCGCCACCATATACCGTTTATTTACTTATTCAAAAATCACTCAAGCACTCATTGGTCATCTGTCAATATCTGCCAGCACATAATCCATGGCGCCAAGTATAGACAGCATGTCTGCTACAGTATAGCCTTTGCTGATGTATGGCAGCATTTGCATGTGCGGGAACGAGGGAGTGCGGATGCGCACCCGGTAAGGGGAGGTGCTGCCGTCGCTGGTCAAGTAGTAGCCGTTTGCTCCCTTGGTAGCTTCAATGCAACTCATCGCCTCACCGGCTGGTATCACAGGGCCCCAGGTCACTCCTAAAAAGTGTGTGATCAGGGTCTCGATATCATGCATGGTGTTCTTCTTAACGGGCGGGGTGGTAAGCGGGTGATCTGCTTTGTAAGGTCCCTCCGGCATATTCTTGAGGCATTGCTCGATGATGCGCAGGCTCTGGCGCATTTCCTCTACACGCACGATAGCACGGTCGTAGCAATCGCCGTTAGCGGCTACCGGTATGTCAAAATCGAACATTTCGTAGCCGGAGTAAGGCCGTTTCTTCCGGAAATCCCAATCCATGCCGCAGGCTCGTAAGCCCGGACCGGTTACGCCCCATTCGATGGCTTCATCCAGGGTAAAAATTCCGATGCCCACGGTTCGTGCTTTAAACAGGCTGTTCTTCATGACCATGCTGTCGTACTCGCGTAGCCGTTTCGGGAAGTAGTCTATAAAATCCTGCACCAGCTTTTCCCAGCCTTTGGGTAAATCCTGTGCCACACCGCCAATACGGAACCAGTTCGGGTGCATGCGGCCACCGCAGACTGCCTCAATAATGTTGAAGATCTTTTCGCGATCAGAGAACATATAAAACACCGGCGAGAGCTGGCCCAGATCCTGCGCAAAGGTGCCGTACCAAACCAGGTGACTGGCGATTCGGAAGAGCTCACAGAGCATCACCCGGATCACCTTTACCCGCTCCGGCACCTCGATACCAGCAAGTTTCTCGACTGCCAGCAGGTAGGCCAGGTTGTTCATTACGCCACCCAGGTAATCTACTCTGTCTGTGTAAGGGATGTAAGTATGCCAAGTCTGCCGTTCGCCCATTTTCTCGGCACCACGGTGGTGAAAGCCTATATCGGGTATGGCATCTACAATATCTTCACCGTCCAGCTGGAGTATGATGCGGAGTACACCGTGTGTGCCAGGGTGCTGCGGTCCAATGTTCAGGAACATAAAGTCGCTGTCTTCGCTTTCTCGCTGCAGGCCCCATTCTTCGGGCTTAAACTGCAAGGCAGCCTGCTCTAGGTCTACTTTCTCATCGTAAAGCTGGAATGGTCCCATTTCGGTGGCGCGAGCCGGATGTTCTTTTCTAAGTGGATGGCCTACCCAGGTGCGGGGCATCAGGATGCGCGACAGGTGCGGGTGTCCATCGAACTTGATACCGAACATATCATAGATCTCACGCTCGTACCAATTGGCGTTGGCCCATAGGCTGGCTATACTTGGCGCTTTCGGAAACTCTTCGGTAAGGCCAACTTTCAGTCTTATAAAGTGATTTCTGTCGAAGGAGAAGAGGTGGTAAACAAGTGTAAAGGTAGAGGCGGGGCTGCCGTTTCTTTTCTGGTGTGTCCGTTCGTCAATAGCAGTCAGGTCGAAGAGCATTTTGTAAGGCTGCTTTACCCCGGTTTTCAGGAACTGAAGTACCTCCGTCAGCTTATCGCAGGGCATCCAGAGGGTGAGCATCTCATCCCGGGTGCTTTGTTGCGCAAAAGTGTCCTCGCCGAACCGCGTGTGCAGTTCAACCAAAATGCTGCTGTTATTTTCCATAAGGAGGAATGAAAAATGAATGCCTGTACTACCTTTAACTCATTGCTACTCTATTTTCAAATCACATAGCACGGCACACTAATCAGGATTTTGTGAAACATGCGCGTGATTTTAATTTTTATCTGTTTATAAATAAGCTTCTATTTAATTAACTATTCAGCTGTAACAGGATCGATGATGGCCTTGACTTCACTTACAGCGTTTGCTGGAAAGCCGCCTTGCTTTGCATGTTCACGTACCACCTCTTCGTTGGGAGCATTGTACACACAATAGATTTTATCACCAGTTACATAACTGTGTACCCATTGTATTTGAGGACCCATGTTGCTGAGTACTCCGCAGGAAGTCTGCGAAATGGCTTTTAATTCTTCTGCGGTTAAGTTTCCTGCTCCCGGAATTTCACGCTCTATAACATATTTCGGCATAGTCAATATTTTTTGGCTTTCAATTTTACTTAGTAATTTAAAATTCTCATTCTCGCTGCAGGCAGTACGCTACATACTGCACCTATACTTCATCCGGCGAGCGGAATTCGGTCATGGTGTTCCATCGTTCCCTTTTGCGTTCGTTTACCTCTATTTTCTCAGGTTTGATAATACCTTGCTCACCTATAGTCCAGCTGAGTGGGCGACGTTCTTTGCCTACACTTTCAGCCAACAGCATCAGGCCTTCCATAAATGCATCGGGTCGTGGAGGGCAACCGGGCACATATACATCTACTGGCAGAAATTTATCTACGCCTTGCACCACGCTGTAAATGTCGTACATGCCGCCGCTGTTAGCGCACGAGCCCATCGATATCACCCACTTTGGTTCCATCATTTGCTCGTGGAGGCGTTTGATGATAGGTGCCATTTTGATAAAAACAGTTCCGGCAATGATCATCACATCTGCCTCCCGCGGAGTACCACGAATTACCTCAGCTCCAAAGCGGGCCACATCATACTTTGGCGTCATACTGGTTGCCATCTCCACGAAACAGCAGGATAGACCAAAGTGGAAAGGCCACATGGAATTTTTGCGCCCCCATGCTACCAGGTCCTGCACCGTAGTAAGCATAATACTTTGCTGCACCGCCTCTTCATAAGAGCCGGTACCTTTCACGGTGTTTGCCGGAGCGTCGGGTTTACTTAGCCACCATTTCATAGGCTTTATATTGGTTATTCGTCGTTCGTAATTCAGCTGTACTTTTGATCTTTTGTCATGATTACATCCAGAGTCGTGATACTTGATACGTTTTACGAGATACGACCTTTTATCACGAGGCCGGCTTGTTCAGCATCCGTTTATAAGCTTTCAGTATCTTTTTACCGTCTGGGCCAAAGTCCAGGGCACCGTTTCTCCACTCGTAGACCAGCACCACCACCAGCAGCACGATAAATACAAGCACTCCAATGTAGCCATACCAGCCTAGGTCGCGGAAGGCGATGGCCCAGGCAAGTATAAATACCGTTTCCACGTCGAAGATGACGAAGAGCATGGCAACAAGATAAAACTGGGAGGAGAAGCGGAGGCGGGCAGAGCCGGCGCTAAGTATACCGCCTTCGTAAGGCTGGCCGGTGGCACGTTCGTTGTGTCGCTGGCCTAGCACGTATGATAGGGCCATGATGAGCGCAATCAGACTAAGTACAATAGCACCATAGACTAGCAACGGCCATAAAAGCACATTATTTTCTTCTGAAGCATACACAGCCACTCCGCTTTACAGCGGCCATTAAGTGAAACAACCTGTTTGGTAAATCACTTCCGTACCCCTAACCCTACTGGCTCTCAGGTGCCGGAAATGTAATGCTCGAGGTTCTCGATAATGAATTTTTGCTCGTCGATTATATACTTTACGATGTCGCCGATAGAGATCAGGCCAACAAGGTTATTAGCTTCAAAAACAGGTAGGTGCCGGATGTATTTGGTTGTCATCAGGCTCATGCATTGCTCAAGGGTGGTGTCGGGTGTTACAGAAACCGGATGCTCTGTCATTACTTCTTTTATCCGGGTTTCTTTGGAGGCTTTGCCTTTTAAGATCACTTTTCGGGCGTAATCGCGTTCTGTAAAAATGCCTGCGAAATGATCTTGCTCGTTTAGTACAAGCAAAGCGCCCACATTTTTTTCCACCATCTCTTCAAGCGCACTAAAAACGGTGTCGTTGGGATGAACAGCGAAAACTTTGTTTCCTTTAGCCTGTAAGATACTTCTGACTGTTCCCATGCTAACCTCCTGTAAGTTAATAGGTAATATAATTAGATAGTATAATGCTTATACGAATTGTTTAATAAAAGGACAAAAAAATAATGAAAATATCCTTTTATTAATTATTTGATTAGAACAACTATCCATTTAAATCATACCATATTTTCCCGCTTTAGTTGATGCTGCCAGCGCTGGAACGTGCAGCGGATGAGTGACAGCCGTTTAAGTATAAGTATCATCAGAATATCCTTATAAACCTATATGCGTAAGCCTAGATGTAATTTAATACCTTAATGAGACAATTTTCCCAATGGCTGTCAGGTGTTACAGGTCTTAGATCAGAGTTTGTTATTGATATACTGGAGACTTTCCTGGTACTGCTCGGCCTGTGGCTGCTAAGTAAAGTGATCCTGCGGCTCGTTTTTAAGCGAGAACTTGATCTGCGCAAGCAATACAAATGGAGAAAATTTACCAACTATTTCTTAACACTTATAGGGCTGGTGCTTCTCCTTAACATCTGGTTTGGCGGCATACGCTCGGTTGCTACTTTTCTGGGTCTTTTTTCTGCTGGCCTGGTGCTGGCTCTTCGCGAGCCCTTGCTTAACGCTGCTGGCTGGCTTTTTATAATTGGCAAGAGGCCCTTTAGAGTAGGAGACAGGTTACAGATCGGAAGTTACACCGGCGATGTAATCGATATCCGCCTTTTCCAGTTTAGCTTAAATGAAATAAATGGTTGGGTAGATGCTGACCAGGCCTCCGGGCGGGTGGTGCATGTTCCAAATCTGAAAGTATTTACAGAACCACAGGTTAACTATAACTATGGCTTTCCTTTTATATGGAATGAAGTGTCTGTGCACATAACTTTTGAAAGCAATTGGAGCAGGGCAAAAGCCATACTTCAGGAAATTGTTGAGCGGCATGCAGAGAAGCTAAGCGAAACCGCGCAAAGGCAGGTAAAGCAGCAGTCGCAGCAGCACCTTATCTTTTACGAAGATTTTAGCCCCCAAATCTACATGAAGGTAGTTGAGAACGGCATTAAACTTACAATGCGCTACATGTGCAGTTTAATGCGCCGCAGGAAAAGTGAAAACGATATATGGGAGGATGTACTGAAAGCGTTTGCCAGAACAACAGACATACAGTATGCTTACCCTACCACAAGGTTTTACCAAAGAGGCGAAAGTAACATGAAAACAACAGATTAAAGCTTGCCTTACTCTTTGTACACTTTCCCGCCTTTCATCACAAACGCGACGTTACGTATTTGTCTGATATCGGCCAGGGGTTTACCATCTACAGCAATCAGGTCGGCTAGCAGGCCTGGTTTTATACTTCCTGCGGTAGTGGCTATGCCAAATACTTCGGCGTTTACTGCTGTTGCAGCACGCAGCACGTCTAGTGGTTTCATGCCGTAATCAACCATTAGCTCTATCTCGCGGGCATTATCGCCGTGGGTAAATACGCCTACATCGCCACCCATGATAATCTTAACACCGGCATCCAGGGCCGCTGCAAAATTTTTGCGTTTTAGCTGTATGCGCTCCGGCTCGGGATCAATGCCTTTTTTCCAGCCGCGGTATTGGGTTATGGCATCGCCGGCAGCCAGCGTGGGGCAGAGGGCTACGTTGTGCTTTTTCATGAGGCGGTAAATTTCGGGCGTAGCATTGTCGCCGTGCTCTATTGTGGCTACGCCGGCAAGTATGGCCCTGCGCATGCCTTCCGGAGTAGCGGCATGGGCAACTACCGGGCGGCCGCTGCTGTTGGCTACTTCTACAATCTTCTTCAACTCCTCCAGGGTAAAAGTAGGTTGTGCCGAGCTGTTCAGGCCCCAACGGTAGTCAGCGTATACTTTTATCAAGTCGGCACCTTTGCCTATCTGCTTTCTCACCTCCCGGGTTAGCCCATCCATACCATCGGCCACAGCCGCACCAATGGGTGTTTCGATCTCATAATTCAGTTCTTTGGGGCCGTAGCTTCCGCTGGCAACAATTGCCTCGGTGGCAATCAACATTCGGGGGCCGGGTATCACTCCTTTTTCAATCGCCTGCTTTAGGCCCACATCGTCATAGCCTGCACCTTCAGTACCCAGATCTCTTACAGTAGTAAAGCCGGCCAGCAAAGTAGCCTTTGCATGGTTTGCTGCACGCACGGCACGCTCTGCCCTTGATTCCATCAATACCTGGTCGTTCCAGGAGGTTTCGTTGTAAGGGTGCAGAAACAGGTGGCTGTGTCCCTCAATTAACCCCGGAAGCAGCGTTTTGCCCTTAAGGTCTATAATTTTAGCTGTGGCTGGAACATGATTTAATTTGCCTACTGCCTCTATTTTATCATTTTGTACCAGCACCTGCCACCCTTCGCGCATTTGCTCCCCATCAAATACCCTGTCTGGTTTAAGCAAGTAGTAAACATCAGTTTTTGCCGTTTGTGCAAAGCCTGCCTGCACAAGCAGTAGCAATACTAGTATAAGTCTCAGCTTTATCAATTATATGCTTGTGTTCAGGTTAACTATAGCTTTTATGTAGAGAATTTTTAAGCAGGTACTGCTGCTAAAAAGTAAGTATACCTAACGTTACCCTTTCAGATATGCCATCAGGTTTTGCCTTTTTAAGCGGTTATACAGGCTAAACAGCTTTAAAATATAAAATTTATTTTAATGGATTATTCGCAATGAAATAAAATAGCAAAAAGACTATACTTTACAGAACCATATTTTATCAGGGAAGTAATAAGCTTTGCGACTACTTCATGGGTATTTTATTTTTACGTTACCTTTGGGAGCAAACTAAATGGATTACCAGAAGCTTTTTCTTCAGATCCTCAAAACAATTGTTGTGCTCTCGGCCAAGTATAAAGTAGCTGCCGTATCAGACATGTACCTGCAGGTTACCATGCGCTCACGGGATAAATTAATCAGGCATGACTTTCTGCAAACTTTTCCGGTAAACCCCATTAACTTAGAATCAGGAAATGGGAAGCTGCTGCGACAGTCATCAGAAAAAGCTATGCTTAAGAAAGAACGAGATTACCGGGATGTGTTGCGTTACGACATACCGCACCCTCCTGCAATATGAATTTCTAGTTTAGGCTTTTTTGTTTGCCAAATTCCAGATCAACATACTTTGTAATGCCATGGACATTGTCGGCAACCTTGTTATACTTGCAATAAGCTGGTTTTTGCTTCGCCTGGAGCACAAGTCTTTACAGAATGCCCTGGGCTTAAACTTATCGATATACAGGTTACTGCAATTTATGGTGGGTTTTTTAGCTACGGTCACGCTTGCCGTGCTTGTACATTATACGTATGCGGTTGCGGCAAATTTTACGTGGGTTTTGCGTGCAAATATAAGTCCGTATACTTTGGTGTTAAACGTATACGCAGCGCTTAGCCTGGTGCTTTTACAAGAGTTGCTTTTCAGGGGATATTTACTGTACCAGGGAATAGGGTTATTAGGAGAGCGCAGCGCAAACTTTATAAGCGCAGCGGCTTTTGGCATGTACCATTGGTTTATACTGGGCGTTTTTGGGAATCCTTTTTTGATGGTGTGGGTGTTGCTAACTACAGGCATCTGGGGACTTATGTTTGCGTATGCCTTCTCTAAAACCCACTCTTTGGCTTTGCCGGTTGGTTTGCATTTTGGTTGGGCCTTTGTAGATAAGTACATTTTATCGGATAGTGGCCAAAGTCTTTTAGTGCCTGTTACATCCATACATTCGCGTTACCCGAATACAATTGAAAGCATCATGTACCTGCATTTGCCTAAAATTGCTTTTGCTGTACTTGTAATTATACTGTTGATAAAAAGTAGATCGTTGGTTAGCAGCAGGCCCAAGTATAAGTAGTGTAACGCAGCAGGGCTTTGCTAAGTATAACGTCGCTATACTCCTACATTTAAACTTACACTCATAAACATGAACGAATTTTTACAAGCCGCGCTGGATGAAGCCCGCAAAGGCTACGAAGAAGGTGGAGTACCCATAGGATCTGTGCTGGTACATAAGGGCAAAATAATTGGCCGCGGACACAACAAGCGGGTGCAGCAGGGGAGTGTGGTGTTGCACGGTGAGATGGATGCGCTGGAAAACGCAGGTCGTCAGCCTGCCGCTGTTTACAGGGAATGTGAACTTTATACTACGCTTTCGCCCTGCCCAATGTGCTCTGGTACCATTCTGCTTTACGGTATACCTAAAGTAGTTATCGGTGAAAACAAGACGTTTATGGGTGAGGAAGCACTATTGCGCGAAAGGGGAGTAGCTGTTTCAGTAGCAGATAGTGAGGAGTGCTATAAGCTGATGCAGCAATTTATACAAGAGAAACCCGCGCTGTGGAACGAAGACATCGGGGTGTAATTTTAAAAGTATAAACCCTTGAGTAAAGGTTGGCCATATATTAACATCCAACTGATACCGCCCATGGTATTTACATGAATACCGGGCATTACAGGCAAATAAAAGGGGAAACGCACCTAACGTTTCCCCTTTTATTTAGCTCGTTTTATTCTACAACTTTGATTAACATGCCTTGCTCTACGCGGTCCTGCAATTTCATGCCGTTCAGTACAGCAAACTCTTCAAGCCTTTTACTTTCTTTGGTATAAGTCTGTAATGCCTGTGCCAAGGTGCCGGTTTGTTTTACTGTTTTGATGCGCACACGTTCTGGTTGTTTATTCAGCTTAGAGGCATCTGTCAGTTGCCTGAAGCCTTCCATGGTATTGCTGAACAGTTGCGCGTAGGTATTAAAGTTTTGCTCTGAGGATATTCCCATTATACTATAAATATTGCCCCCGTACTGGATCAGGTAAGTGAGCGTGCGGATAGTGCCTTGCTCTTGCTTCTGATCGGCAATAACAGCCATGGCGGGCAAGCCGTTTACTGTTACATTACCAGATTGTACAGGTGTTAGCTGGTAGTTCTGCATAAGTTGCTGGGCTGCTTCCTGTAAAGAATTTCCGGCCGCCAAGGTCAGATTCATGATGGCTGATCCGTCCTTTGGTGCCATCTGGAACATTTGCGGGGTGTTCTGATAACCCCAGTTAGACGGCACCGGAAACTGAAACTTTAGCTCAGGATGGTAAAAAACGCCTCCCTCTACAAAGCCTTGCTTAGGGTCTTCGCCATAAATTATGCCATCTATCATTTTAAGGTAATTGTTGCGGTTTACTTCCGGGTTTTGCAAGCCAACTTTCTGCTTCCAGTCAGAGGCGAGCTGCTGCACAGTAGTATAGCGGTTGCCCGGGTCCGGGTGCGTAGACAGAAACTCAGGTATGGCTGCGCCGCTTTCTTCCTGCTTGCGTTGCAGCGTTAAAAAGAAGTCAGCCATTTCTGCGGCATCATAGCCAATTTTAGTCGAGTATTCTACTCCTAGCCTGTCCGACTCCCGTTCATCATCGCGCCCGAATTTTAAGAACAGCAGTCCCAGGCCCTGCGATGCGGCATCTCCGAACTGTGCAAGTTCCGGCGAAATGATCATGCCGGCAATGAGACCTACCTGGGCAAGTATGGATTTGCTTTGTTGCTGGGCAGAGTGGCGCGCGGCTATATGTCCAATTTCGTGGCCAAGTACACCAGCAAACTGGGCTTCGTTGTTAAAATGGGCCATAATACCACGCGTAAAGTATACATAGCCACCAGGAACAGCAAAGGCATTGAGTACTGGAGAGTCGAGTATCTTGAAGTTATACTTGATATTGCTGCGGTGAGAGATAGCCGCCATCTGCTGCCCTTTTTGATCTATGAATTTTTGCAGAGCAGGGTTGTCGTACATGCCAAATTGGGCGACAATTTGTGGGTCAGCTTCTTTTCCCATGGCCAGTTCCTGGCCTTCAGACATCAGGATAACGTCTTTTTTGCCTGTTACCGGGTTGGTAGAACAGGAACTCCATACGGTCATAAAGCCTGCCAGTAAACAGGCCGATATATACTTTTTCATAGTAGTGCGTTTTGGTTTCATGTTGCTGATCCGTGAAGTTTAAATTCTTGGAAAAGCTATATTCACTTTCTAAAACGGTACTATAAAGTATATGTTTCTTAGGCTGTGTTATAGCGGCAGTTGCACAGGTTACAAGTCTCCCCGTTAACTCTAAAACACATGGTGCTAAAGGTAGCGGGGTATGCAGCAGCAGGTAATAAAAAATTACGCTTTTCTGCTGATTTCAGCGATAGCGCTGTCTTCCAGGGGCTTTTGCAGAAAGCTGCTCACAATTTTATACTTTTTGGCCTTTTCTATTTCTTCTGCATCTATGGATGATGTTAGGATATAGATCTGGCACCTGCTGCTAAGTATCTGCTCGTAAGGCATTAGAGCATCCAAAAATTCCCATCCGCTCATGTGAGGCATGTTCAGGTCCAGGAACATGATGTCGGGCAGGTGCTGGTAGTCGCCGCGCTTAAACAACGCTATTAATTCTGCAAGCGCCTCATTGGCGTACAGAAAGCCTTTAAATTCCCGGGCAAATTCTATCACCTCCAGCATATTCTCTGCTAAGAAAATGCTGATTTCGTCGTCGTCGATGATAAATACTTTATTATACATTTTTTGCTCCAAGAAAAATTTTAAATGCAGTACCCATGCCAGGAGCACTTTTAACCTCAATTTTGCCGCCTATTGTTTCTACCTGCGTTTTTACTAAAAATAAGCCAATACCTTTGCCATGTGTGTTAGGGTGAAAGCGCTTGTAAAGCTTGAAAAGCTGATTATCTACCAGTTGCATATCCATTCCTAAACCATTGTCGCTTACGGTGTACACATACCCACGGTCATCTTTGCTTACTTCCATCTTCAAGGTCAGGTTCCGTTCCGGCGAACTATACTTTACGGCATTTGATACCAGGTTATGAAGTATGCTGTATAAATAAGCTTTATTTGATATTATAGTAAAGTTACTATCTATATGCACATCCACTACAGCATTCATTAGCACAAATTCGTCCTGAAAAGTAGAGAGTACCTCACTTGTTATCTGTAGCAGGTTTACATTTTCGCGAGGTAGCGTTCTGTCTGCGTCGCGGACTGAAAGTATGGTGCCGATATCAGTTATAACTCCATCTAACTGTGTTATAGATGTCTGCAATTTTTCGAGTATGGTTTCAAACTGAGGAGAATCAGGACTTACTTTACGCACCAGCCTCGACAGGCCCAGGGCATTGGCTACCGGTGCCCTTAAGTTATGCGACACAATGTAAGTGAACTGCTGCAGGTTGAGGTTCTGCTTGTGCAGGTCGTCGGCTAATTTAATGAGCTCGGCTTCCGCTTTCTTCTTTTCGGTGATATCGGTTTGTATGGCTACGTAATTAAGCAGGTTACCCTCGGCATCCTTGATGGGAGTAACATCGATCTTTGCCCAATAGGCCTCGCCAGTTTTGCGGTAATTAAGTACTTCCGTTGTAAAGTATGTTTGTTCTTTGTATTTCTGGCGAATAAACTGTTCGGTTTCCTTATCGGTTTCATGGCCCTGCAAAAGCATACTGGGTACTAAACCAACCACCTCATGCTTGCTATACCCTGAGAGGCGCGTAAAACCATCGTTCACCCACTCAATCGTACCGTTCTTGTTCATTATCACTACGCCATTTATGGTTTTACTTGCCACCAAAGACAGTTTTTCCATTTCGCGCTTTAGTACGTTCTGGGCAGTTGTATCTATATAGTTAATGGCTATTCCACCTTCGAAAGGGAAAATGCTGTAACTCAGGGTGATGTTGTTGTTATCGGGATAAGTCTCCTCAAGGTATACAGGTTTGCCTGTCTGCGCAACTTCCCGGCACTTCAGGTAAAAGTCTGATTTTAGCATCCACGGAAAAATTTCGAAGATACTATTGCCTAGAAGCTCATCCCGAGATTTTTGGATAACATCGCAATGCGCCTGGTTTGTGAAAGTATAGCGCCAGGTAGCATCCAGGGCAAAAAAAGGCTCGGTTACGCTTTCGAGTATCTTACGGAGTTGTTCGGAGTGCTCCTGCATTAGCCTCTGTGCCTGTATTGCTTCCGTGATATCTTTTGCGATGCCTTGTACTCCTATTACCGCTCCGCTCAGGTACACAGGCAGCAATGTTACATGCACCACTTTAACTTCGTCCAGGGCATCCACTACGCGCATCTCAAACATGTTTGGCTCTCCAGCGCTGGTTCTCTGGAAAATACCCTTTACTTTTTTAACATCAGGGGGATAGGTGATATCGGCAAAGTGTACATCTGGCTGTATGATGTCTTTCAGGCGCAGAATACGATAAAATTGCTTGTTAACTGACTTAAAGTATCCTTGTAAGTTTAGTGAGAAAACAGCGTCCGGGTGTTCTTTAAATAGTGATTGATAGTATGCCTCATGCAGATCCTTTTCCGATCTTTCAATAAGCGTTTCTGTGATATCCCGGGAGTTGGTGATAAGCCCGCGAATAGCCTCGTTATGCAATTGGTTACTCACAGTCGTTTCTAACCAGCGCCAACCATCATTTTTCGACTTAAACCTGTAAGGTGGGGTAATCACTTTGTCAGCAACTCCTGCATTGGAGAGTATCTCTACAATAGCTGGCAGGTCTTCGGGGTGTATGTATTCAAGGGCACTTTGCCCAACCATTTCGGCCGCTTTAAACCCAAGAGCTGCTTCAACAGAGTCTCCTACATACTTATACATGCCCGTCTCATCTATTACCGACAGCAAATCGGTACTATTAAGAAGCAAATGCTTGAAGAAATCTAAATTCAACAGACTCATGTTACTGCGGTAATTTTGCTAATATTAATTAAAAAAGTCTGTTATGGTTAGTTTCGGCGTAATTAAAGTATAAGTTTCTCTGTGAAATTAGGCGTAGCTGATGTCCTGAACAATTTAGTGCGATTTTAAATTATGGACTAAGCAGCACCTTGCAAGGTGTTTATACTGGTTTGTAAGATACTCTAAAATATGCAGCTGTTTCATCTTTACCAAATTTAGAGGATAAGTATGAATTCAAAATTCCAGATTTTTACCTTTGTAGCAAATTATAATTCATGGGAACGTTAAAACTGTACATCAAAAACATGGTTTGCGACCGCTGCAACAGAGTTGTGGCCGAAGAACTAGCGGCGTTGGGCTACCAGGTGGTGCAGGTATCGCTTGGTGAAGCCGAAATAAGCAAAGCTGACAATGCTTTTGATCTTGATAAAATAAGAGAGACCCTAATCGCAAATGGTTTTGAGCTTTTAGATGACCGCAAAACCCAGCTGATAGAGCAGGTTAAAGTGGCCATTATAGAACTGGTACACCGGCAAGGAGAGGCTGATCTGCATATCAACACATCGGATTACCTGTCAGAGAAGCTGCACCTGGAGTATAGCTACATAAGCTCGCTGTTCTCAGCCCACGAAGGCATCACCATAGAAAAGTACCTGATACTGCAGCGCGTAGAGCGTGTAAAAGAACTGTTAGTCTACAATGAGCTTAGCTTAAAAGAAATTGCCTACCAGTTAGGTTACAGTAGCGTAGCCCATTTATCAAACCAGTTCAAAAAAGTGACCGGCTTAACGCCCAGCTACTTTAAAGAGGTGAAAGACAACAAGCGCAAAACTATTGACCAGGTGCAGAACCAGTAGCAACTGGCCGCTTTATTTAAATATACTTTCTTAGAGATTGGCAGAAGCCATTATTAAAGTACAGGTAAGAAAATTAGAGGCATGTATTCACGCGAGCAGGCATCACAACTAAGACAAGCATTCTGGACAGCTTTCGGGCAGTATATTGCGCCGCACCTTTCCTCAGACGGCGAAAGAATAAATTGGTCTAACTACAAAACCGGGCTAAAGCATGTGTATTTCCGGATGCAGGCCGAAAAGAAATCCGCTTTTATTGGTATAGAAATAACACACCCTGACATAGCTATACAAGAGTTGTTTTTTGAGCAGTTTACGGAGCTAAAAAACCTGCTGCACGAATATTTGGGGGAGGAGTGGGTGTGGGCGCCTCTCACTACCAACAGCGAGGGCAGAACCGTGAGCCGAATTTATAAAGACCTGCCTGACGTAAGCGTATTCAATAAAGATGACTGGCCGGCGCTGATCTCTTTTTTCAAGCCCCGCATCATTGCCCTGGACGACTTCTGGAGCGGCGCGAAGTATAGCTTTGATGATCTGAGGGAATAGTGATAAAGGGTTTCTACTCAAAAAGTGCCGGCATTTGCTGTGCTAAAGTATAACCTCCCATCCAGGCCATTACCACCACAACCAGCGCCCCGAAAATTGTAAGTATAAGGGGGTGCTTGTAATCGCCGACTACTTTCTGCTTGTGTGCCGCCCAAAGTATGGTGCCAAGCGTTACAGGAAGTATAAGTCCGTTTAGTGCCCCGGCAAGTATAAGCAAATGCACCGGCTTGCCAATGGTAACGAATACAACAGTTGAGATAAGTATAAACCCGATAATAAGCCAGTTCTCATACTTCTCTAAAACCGGGCTGAAGGACTTTACAAACGATACTGAAGTATAAGCAGAGCCGATAACTGAAGTTATGGCCGCAGAAAGCATCACGACACCGAAAATTTTATAGCCGATGTTGCCGGCTGCCAACTGAAAGACAGAAGCAGGCGGATTGCTCTCGTCTAATAGCAGGCCTTTGCTTACCACCCCCAACGCAGCCAGAAACAGAAACACCCGGATAACAGAAGCAATGGTAATGCCCGACACGGCACTTCGGTTTACCTGCGGCAGCGCGGCTTTTCCTTTTATGCCGGCATCAAGAAGGCGGTGGCCCCCGGCAAAAGTTATGTAACCACCTACAGTACCACCAACTAAGGTAATGATAGCTGTAAAATCAACTTTATCAGGAAGTATGGTTTTAACGGCTGCCTCGGCCAGAGGAGGAGCAGAGGTAAAGGCAACATACACCATCAGCAGGATCAGGAGCAGGCCCATTATTTGCGCAAAGCGATCCATCACCTTTTTGGCTTCGCGTACCAGGAAAATTCCGATGGCGATAGCGGCCGCCACTACAGCACCGGCCTCTGCGCTTAAACCGAAAAGCACATTAAAGCCCAGACCAGCGCCCCCGATGTTTCCAATGTTAAAAGCAAAGCCGCCCAGTACAATCAGCAGCGCAATAAAAACGCCTAACCCCGGAAGTACCATGTTGGCAATATCCTGGGCACGCTTTTCTGAAACCGCTATTACCCGCCATACATTTAGCTGCGCGCCTATGTCCAGGATAATGGAGGTAAGTATAACGAAGCCGAAGCTGGCACCAAGCGCCTGTGTAAAAACCGTAGTTTGCGTCAGAAAGCCGGGACCAACAGCGGAGGTAGCCATTAAAAAAGCGGCACCCAACAATACTCCCCAGTTGTTACTTTTGCCCATACTTATTTAGCCTTTAGCTGTATTCCTTCTCTTGTTAAAGCCTTGTTTATGTAGCGGGCAAAGTCAAGGGCATGCGGCCCATCGCCATGTATGCAAATTGTTTCGGCTTGTATGCTCACTTCTGTGCCTTGCTGCGAAATTACTTTTCCGTGTTTTATCATCCGCAGCACCTGCTGTACCGCCTTTTCAGATTGGGATATCAGCGCATCTGCGTGGTTGCGCGGAGTTAAGGTGCCATCCTGCTGGTAGGTCCGGTCAGCAAAAACCTCGCTGGCTGTTACAAGTCCGATTTCATTTCCCGATTTGATCAAGGCACTTCCGGCCAAACCGTAAAGTATGGCTTCCGGGCAAATTTTATACATTGCCTCTGCAATGGCCTGAGCTAAGGCAGGATTAACAGCTGCCATGTTGTATAACGCGCCGTGAGGTTTTACATGATGCAGTTTTGCGCCTTCTGCTTTTGCCATTGCCTGCATAGCGCCAATCTGGTAGGCGGTCATGGCGTATACCTCGGCAGGGCTGACAGCCATTTCCCTTCGGCCAAACCCAACCAGGTCGGGTAAGCCGGGGTGGGCACCAATGGCTACCTGGTGTTTTAAAGCCAGTTGCACGGTGCGGCGCATCACCAAAGGGTCGCCGGCGTGGTAGCCGCAGGCAATGTTGGCCGATGTTACATAAGGAAGTATAGCTTCGTCGTTGCCGATCGTAAAAGCTCCAAAACTTTCGCCCATGTCGCAGTTAAGGTCTACAGTTAGTTGTACTTCAGGTTGTGTTTTCATGGGGTGTTTAGTTTTAGGCTGATGGCACTTTTTAGTTGCTCTAGGTCTGCTTCCTGCTTTAAGTACAGCGCATGCGCCTCTGGCAAACTTACTTCTTTAAACCGGATGCTTTTACCCGGCTGCACCTGCGCCAGCTTTGGCAAATCGGCGGCAATAACCTGCGCAATACGGGGGTAGCCACCGGTTGTCTGGCAGTCTGCCATCAGGATGATGGGCAAGCCCTGCGGCGGCACCTGCACCGTTCCGAACGTAACTGCGCTTGACAATAATTCTTTTGGAGTTTCTAGCTGCAGCACCTGCCCAGCCAAACGGTAGCCCATCCTGTCAGACTGTGATGTAACCTGGTAATTGCTTTGCCAGAAAATCTCCCGGCTGCTCTCGCTGAACAGCCCATGCTCCGGCCCTGGCATGGCCCTGATAAGGGGACTCTCTTCGTATACCATGTACGATTGCGGCTCTAAGGTCCAGTTAGGTTGCGAAAACCAGGCACCAATAGCTGCAGCAGCCAGGTAATCTGCCAGTTTTGCCCCCTTTATACTTGCATTAGAAACGGGAAGTACATCTTCCGCTTCTACTGCCCGGCCTTTAAAGCCACCAAAACCTGCCCGCAAATAAGTGGAAGTACTGCCAAGCACAGCAGGTACAGCAATGCCTCCCGAGACTGCCAAGTATGCACGGCATCCTTCTTTAACATTTCTCATAACAAGGGTACTTCCTGCTCTTACCAGCAAGGGACGCCACATGCGTACAGACTGATTATTTATACTTGCAGCTATGTTTGCGCCTGTTAAAGCTACCAGCTGGTCCTGCTCAAAGTATAAAGTCGGGCCTTGCAGGGTAATTTCGAGAGAGGCCATGTTCTCGGGGTTTCCTACCAGGAGGTTGGCGATGCGCAGGGCCAGTGTATCCATGGCACCGCCCACAATTACGCCTTCCTGCTGATGCCCGTGCCTACCAAGGTCCTGTACTGTGGTCAGCATACCCGGTTTGATAACCTTAATGCTCATGCTGCGCTGCCAGGGTTTTAAACTCTGCTTCTGTGATGGCGTTGAACTTTACTTTATCGCCAGCTTTTAGCATACTTGCCTGCTCCCGTTCCGGGTCAAATAGTACCAGCGGCGTGCGGCCAATCAACTGCCAGCCTCCCGGCGTTTCGATAGGGTAGATGCCCGTTTGCTTTCCTGCTATACCCACAGAACCTTTCGGAATAAGGGCTCTTGGCTCTGCTTTGCGTGGGGTAGCAAGGCGGATGTCTAAACCACCAAGGTAGGGAAAGCCCGGTGCAAAACCCATAATGTGTACCAGGTAAATCTTTTGGCTGTGTAGCGCAATTACTTTGTCCGGAGTTAACTTATTATGCAACGCCACCTCTTCTAAATCTGGCCCAAACGTGCCCCCGTAGCAAACCGGAATTTCCACTAAGCGGCTGCTACCTCCTTTATACTCTTTAGCCTTTTTTAGTGCCTTTTGCAGTAAAGCGACTGTTTCATCATAAGGATCAACTTTGCCTTTGTTACTGAGCAACCAGGGTTCATAGTAAACGGTTAGGGTATTATAAGCGGGCACATACGCTACAATACCAGGGGAAGGGTGCTTGTCCAGATACTGCACTACAGCCTGAATTTTGGCATGTGTAGTTTCAGACACTTCTTCCTCAAACTGAAGCACCACCGCTTTGTCGCCTAAAGGTAAAAACTGTATCGGGAGCAGCTGTTTATAGTTCATAGGGCTAGGTACGAAGTATGGTGGTACAACTTTTCAAGCTAAGCAATTTTAAGCTAAAACAGAACCAACTTAGGGTTGATTAGTTGATGCCTGTATGCTGGCATGTGCTAGAGTGATTTTAAGTAGGCTCATTATCCGGAACTGACTGCGCTCAGCAAAGTATACTTCCTGCCCATCTCTAAAACTGTGTCAGATAATCACTTTCAGGAGATGATAACCGGGTGTTGTTCGATTAAACAGTAGCGCTATACCCTAGCATATCAAGCTCCATGCGCAGGTTTTCTCTTGCCTGCAGCTCCAGCCTCTCCTGGAAGAAAGGTGTTTTAAAGATGTTTGGCTGTGAGATGAATTGTACCAGCATATTACTTCGTCCGGACTGGAAATCAGCATCCGAATACATGCTGTACTCCTTACGGACTGCCTGCCGGTATACATTATACTTCTGCCAGCCTGCACCAAGTATGGCCAAATCTAGGTCAAGCATAAAGTTGGTGGTAGCGTCGTCGGATCCAGAGTGGTGGGTTTTGGTAGCCAGAATTAATTCCTTTACGAAAGCGATTTCCTGCTCAGGCAAACCAAGTGCTTTAAGTCGAATTTCGGCTAATGCAGCACTTTTCTCTTCATTGTCAGGGGTAGTGGGGTTGTAGATGATATCGTGGTAATAAATGGCAAATTGCAGGGCCTCATACGAAATATCCGGCTGTCGGTACTTGTCTGCCAATTCCAGCATATAGGCCAGGTGGTCAAGTGTATGGTAATGCCTGGTTTCGGAAGTATGCGCCTGGGCGAGTTCGTTCCAAAGTTGCGCTACCAGCGCGGTATCAGTAGTATACTCTGCGCAAAGTTTTTCCCATTGCAATTGTAAATCGGATATCATTTTAGTTTTTGTTTTGAGGTTTAAAGCGCACGGTAATTTTTACGTTTTGCACTATGTTTGTCCCATTGCTGGTAGCTGGCTGCCAAAGCGGGCCTTCTTTCACTAGCCGAACAGCTTCAGCGTCGCAGCTTGGGCACAGGCTTTTAACTACCTGCGGGTTTTCAAGTTTGCCCTCTGGCGATACTGTTGCCCGAACTACCACGCGCCCCTTTTCAGAGGCAGAAGTATAACGAATGTTTTCTTCCAGGTATTTTCTGTAGGCTCGCGCACCTGCAACTGGTTTAGCGTCCTTTATCACCGGAGGCTGCGGTTTTACAGACCCGTAACCGGTTACCACCACTTCGCTCAGCGACCTGGTGTCGGGGTGCAGGTTTACCGTCAGGTTTTGAGTACTGGCATCTACACCTTTCTCTACCCGCTCATAGCCTATATAACTGAAAGCTAAAGTCGCGTTATCATTTGGCGTAATGATCGTAAAGTTTCCGTTTGCATCAGTAGCCACCCCGTTACTTGTGCCTTTTATAGTAACTGCCACCCCCGGCAAAGGCTGCCCATCCTCCGAAAGAACCTGCCCCTGCACCTGCTTCATTCCAATACTGCTCCTGCCTCTGATGGTAACACCTGCAGCTTTTCCTGTCAAGGCTTTTTCAACGGAGGTGTTTTCGGGTACGAGTGCAGACCTGCTTTGGTAGCTTAGGGCTTGGGCAGGTGCCATACTCTCAGTAGCCTTGGCAACAGCGGGAGCATCGGCTAACGGCAATGTTTCTGCTATAACCTTTCCTGATTCCGGCTCCTGCACCTGATCTTGTAGTATAAGCTCATCTGGCACTTGTTGCGGTACGGTTAATCTTTGCGTTGGCTTGGGCGGAGCAGGCTTAACAGCAGCAATTGCAGCCGTGCTTGCCGTATCGGGAGTTACATCGGCTATACTTTCAGGTACAATAGTTACGGCTTCCTCTGCTGGTTTTAAGGCCTCCCGTACAGCTTTTTCAGCAGCTGCAACGGCAATGGTTTGATCTTGCTTGACCTTATTGTAATTGTAATAGAACACAAGTATTGTGGAGCATAGAGCCAATATAATGGCGGCGGCTACACGCCAACTGGTAAAGTATACCGGCAGCGGCTCTTTGTTTTTTTGCCTGGCCCTGGCAGTAATCTGGTGGTTTATACTTTTAACGGCAGCTTCTGTTTCAGCAGCATTTGTTAACGCCATGCCCTCCAGCACATCCGAGCACAGGTCGCAACCCAGGAGGTGGCGCTCCAATTGGTGTTGGAGTGCAGGAGGGAGGATATCCTCGTGGTACTGACGAAGCAGCTCCACAGCAGGATGGTCTCCCGGTTCCCAAAGTATATGTCGGTTATCCTGGTGCATGGTTTTTTTCCATGTATTGTTTTAAGTTTCGCTTTCCGTTCTGGATGTAGCTTTTCACCTTGTTTAGATCACAGCCCGTTAAGGCACTAATTTCTTTGTAACTCTTATGCTGCAGGTAAAACAACTCGATGCATTGGCGCTGTTCCGGTGGCAGCTCCTGCAAGGCTTGTCGCAAAACCTGTTCCGTTTTTTCTACCTGTTCTGCGTCTGTTAGATGCATGGGCGGTGCGTTTTCCATAAACAGGGGTGGAGAATCTGTTAAGCGTATACGTTGCGTTTTCTTGTTGCTTCGTAGCTGCATCAGGCACAAGTTGCGTGTGGTGCTGTGCAGCCAGCTTTTAAAGTTGCTTACTTCGTGTTTTAGCAGCGCCTCTGCTATGTGCTCAAACAACTGCATGGTGGCGTCTTTGCTTTCTTCCTCATGCTTCAGGTACTTCAGGCACACCAGGTATACCATTTCCGTGTGGCGCTGAAACAGCTCTCCCAAATGCTCCAGCTCACCTGTCTGCCGGTACAGGCGCAGCAACTCCTCGTCGCCGGGAGGCGCCTTGCCGTTGGTAAACAGTTTAAGAAAAAATGGCAGCATCTGTTTTTATAGCTGGATTACAAGTTCTGGCAGCGTTTCCTCGTCCACGATCTTCTAAGGGTCATACCTTTAAACGGTAATTCATACTTCTGGCAGCAGCCTGGCTTTTACAAATAACTTTCCTAAAGTATGCTAAGCAGCAGTTTTTAATTACAAAGTATGCTTATCAGGTAAGTATTTGGTAACTGTGAGCTTTAAATGCAGTTGGCGTTTTAAGTGCCTGACCTACAGTTTCGTCGTGTTTAAAGTAAGCATTGATCATGCATTAAAGTATAAACCTCCACTTAAAGAAAGGGAAAATTTTTCAGAATGTTTTATGGAATGCGCGTGAAGACTGCATCCAGTAAGAAACCAAAACATAAAAGCCATGAAAAAGCACATCTGCATTCTCCTCACCTTTTTGCTGATAACCTGCACATTGCAGGCGCAGGAAAGAAAAAGACTTATCTCCGGGTTGGTAACAGACGCAGCAAGCGGACAGCCCCTGCCGGGAGTAGCTGTTGTTAAAAAAGGATCTAACAATGGAACAGCCACAGATCAGAACGGTAAGTATAGCATCATGCTCGCTGCTTCTGATAAAGTGCTGGTGTTCCGCTACATCGGGTACCAGGCAAAAGAAATCAAGGTAGGGCAAGACTCGGTGCTGCATGTGGCGTTGCAGGTAGATCAGGCTCAATTGCAGGAGGTTGTGGTTACGGGCTATGGCATCAGGGGGTTGGCAGGAAAAGTTGCTGGTGTAACTATACGCGGCAGGTCCAGCCAATCCTATATTGTTAATGGTGCAAATATGCCACAGCATAATACCGAGAACTACAACTACATCAAAGAAAGCACTTTCCTCGACACGAAAAGGACGCCACTTTCAACCTTTTCAATTGACGTGGATAATGCCTCCTACAGCAATGTACGCCGCTTCCTGTCGCAGGGGCAGAAACCACCAGTAGATGCTGTGCGCATTGAGGAGATGATCAACTACTTTAGCTATGATTATCCGCAGCCAACAGCAGACGCCCCTTTTGCAGTAACCACAGAGCTATCGGAGTGCCCCTGGAACAAAGAAAACCAATTGCTTCACATTGGCCTGCAAGGCAAAAATATTTCCACCGAAAACCTGTCTGCCTCAAACCTGGTGTTCCTGATCGATGTGTCGGGATCGATGATGTCTCCTGATAAGCTGCCACTTGTAAAGTCTGGTTTTAAGCTTTTGGTAGACCAGTTGCGCCCGCAGGATAGAGTTTCCATAGTGGTTTATGCCGGTGCTGCAGGCCTTGTACTTCCCTCAACTTCGGGTAATGACAAGCCAAAGATTATGGCTGCAATCGAAAACCTGGAGGCTGGAGGCTCAACGGCAGGTGGTGCAGGCATTAACCTTGCCTACAAAGTGGCGCAGGATAGCTTTGTGAAGGGCGGTAATAACCGTGTTATACTTGCCTCTGACGGCGATTTTAATGTGGGCGTGAGCAGCGACAGCGAACTGCAGCGCTTGATTGAGGAGAAGCGTGAGTCAGGGGTTTACTTAACTGTTCTTGGCTTTGGCAGCGGTAACCTGAAGGATTCTCGCATGGAACAGCTGGCTAACAAAGGCAACGGAAACTATGCATATGTAGACAATATCTTGGAGGCTAAGAAGATATTTGTAAATGAGTTTGGCGGTACCCTTTTCACCATTGCCAAAGACGTAAAGCTGCAACTGGAGTTTAATCCTGCCAAAGTAAAATCTTACCGTTTGATCGGGTATGAAAACCGCGCCCTTGCAGATGAAGAGTTTAACGATGATAAAAAAGATGCCGGCGACATGGGAGCAGGGCACACAGTTACTGCACTTTACGAAATAGTGCCTGTGGGCTCTAGGGCATCAACCAGAGCTGGCGATGTTGACCCGCTTAAGTACCAAAAAAACGAGCTGGACCCAAAGGCCAAAGCCACAAACGAAATACTTACCCTAAAACTGCGCTACAAAAACCCGGATGGTGCAGAAAGTAAATTGATCACCACAACTGTAACCGATAAAGCTGTGGCTGCCGGTAAAACCTCAGATAATTTCAGGTTCTCGGCTGCTGTGGCTGCCTGTGGCATGCTGCTCCGCGATTCTAAGTTTAAAGGCAGCGCATCTTATCAGATGGTGCTTGAATTGGCGCAGGGTGCTCGCGGCAAAGATGAAGAAGGATACAGAGTTGAATTCATCAACCTGGTAAAATCCATGAGCCTGTTGAGTGACAGCAGGTAAGAGAAGGCATTTAATTTTAAGTTGCTTCGTTTCAGACCCAGGATAGATTCAGCTTGAGGTAGGTAAAAATGATGTAGTGCTGTAAGGAATTCCATCTTGCTTAGGCAGACCACCTTGATTGCTATGAGATCAACATTTTGATTTCTCTTAGGTATCTAGGGGTTTATGGACTAAATTTGCAGCCTGTAAATTAAATACCTACACATGAGCCATACTTACAAAGGCAAGGTAATGTGGTCGCATCTGGATGCAAACATGCACATGCGCCACTCTGCCTACGCCGATTTTGCCGCACAAGCGCGTATAGAAGCACTAGATGAATTGGGCCTTGATTTGAAGATATTTCAGAAACTGCACATCGGTCCCATCCTTTTCAGAGAGGAAACCACATACCTGCGCGAGGTGGGTATAAACGAAAACCTTACTGTAACCACAGCGCTGACTAAAAGTAAAAAAGATGGGTCGCGGTGGGGCATCAGGCACGAAATATTTAAAGCAGATGGCGTAAAAGCTGCTGTAATTAATGTTGAAGGCGCCTGGATAGATACGTTTAAAAGAAAGCTGGCTGCTTTGCCCGAAGACTTAGCCGAGCATTTTAACCAGATACCTAAAAGCGCCGACTTTGTTGAGCTGTAAAACAGGTGATTGGCTAGTTATTAGGTTATAAAGGTGCCAAAAGGCAACAAGGGCTTACCAACTCCCGACTGATACAAGCGCATAAAAAAAGCAACTCTACCTGAGTTGCTTTTTTTATGCGCTTGTATTTTAAAATTATACCAATGTAAGTTTATAATGTTGTCGTAAGTATTAGATATTCAGACATATACTTTTATTTAGCGTACAATTACAATGTTACGGAACTGAAATTATAGCTGGTAGAAAAGTGCATGAAAACGCTTGAGTTAATTACGGTTTGGGAAAAAGAATATGTAAGGATACAGCACTCACCGGATGAGAAGCTCATCTGGAACGAATGGAAAGGGGTAATACCAAGCTTGAAACTGCGTGAGGCCATAACATATGCCTGCAATTTTATACTTGAACATGATGTAGAACTTATACTTGCTGACTACAGGAACATGTGTTCGCCAACCTTCGAGGACCAGGTTTGGATTGCAAAAAACTCAGCTGAAGTGCTGCAGCATAGTAAGCTCAGGCGCGTTGCCAATTTATTAGCGCAGGATATATTTCAGCAGATAGCCATTGAGTCGATTTACGAAACTGCCTCTAAAGTACCGCTGCCTTGCATAAGCAAAGACTTTGTGTACAAAAACGATGCCCTGGACTGGCTTTTATCTTCTGATTAATGTAAGCATACACATACTTGATTTATGCGCGGCTACCAAGTATAAAGCCGTTAGGCTACGTTTGCAAAAGCAGGGTTTCGGTGCAACAGTTGATGCTGCTATAAACAAGATACAACAAGCACCCGTAAGCTTAAACATGTTGAACATTAGAAACCACACTATGAAAAACTATACATTTAAAGCTTTTACATTCGCCTTACTACTCGCTATGGTGTCCGTTACGATGAGTTGCTCTGTATTTGGCGGGGGCAGTTACTCCAACGATCCTGCAGTTTCTGCTCAAGAGCAACAAGTATCGCTGTTAAAGCAGGAGGTAAGAGAGGCGGAGCGGTTAGCTGAGGAAGCCAAGCAGCGCGAAAAAGCTGCGAAGAACAGGTTAAAAGCTGCCGAACACGAATTAAAAGCCCTGGAAGAGCAAGCTAAAAGAAGGAGCGAGTATTAACTAACCATTGCCCTGGCTGCGCGTTAAACCCGGGTATATTAAATGTATAAAAACAAAAAAGCCTTACGTTTACCGTAAGGCTTTTCTTCTATAAGGTGACTTTAGTTAGGCACGCTTAACATTAACAGCGTTAAGGCCTTTTCTACCTTCCTGCAGTTCGTAAGTTACTCTGTCGTTTTCTCTAACTTCATCTACTAAGCCAGACACGTGTACGAAGTACTCCTGGTTTGTATTGTCATCCTTAATGAAGCCAAAGCCTTTTTCTGTGTTGAAGAATTTTACTGTTCCGTTGTTCATAATAATTTGATGTTATTGTCTTGAAGACGTTTATTGAGGTAAATTTGTTCATAATATTTTACAAAGTGGCTCTTTTTTTTATTTTATTTACTTTAGAGGCAAATAAAAGGCTAAAATAATTTTCGAGACACCCTTATTACAGATATGTCTATACGTTAGCCGTGCCCTGTCGGGTCAAAAATTTAAAGAGCTTTTATACTTAAGATTTTGTGCAAAGTAGATGTGAACCTAAAAGCCCCTGTTGTGCAGGGGCTTCCTTTTCATAGTTTTAGGTAGGTTTGGCAGGTAATAATTTTTTATGCTGAGTTGTAAAATTTTATGACTGAGGTAACAGTACATAAAACTGAGTATATTAAATTGCGGAAACGCTAGCTGACAGAAAGCGCCTGGGCAGTAGCATTAGTGGGCCAAACCGGAGTAGTAGCCTTAGCCCGTGTGCTTGTTTCGCAATTGGTAACGGTTTTGGCAGCCATCATAGTCGCGACCAGTAACAGGAGCATAACCGCAGCAGCAAAAGACGATTTCATAGTTTTAGTTAGCATACAAAAAAGATTTAATGTGATATAAAAAGCTTTACAAGTTAAATGCCAATATTTAATTGTTTGATAATTAGGTGATTATATTTGTTGCGTAATTTTAAAACTGTCTGAAAACGAACAATTTAATTAAGAACTGTTCTAAACCGGACAGTTACTAGTAAAAATACAGTTACAGCAGATGAGGCTTATATATAAAATTTGCTGCTGCCCTTATACAATAAGCTCTTGAATTATAATGTATGTCCACTTTAGAAAATTATTTAGAGGTTAAGTTGCTCACATCAGAAAAGCTGATTTTCAGTAAGTTTAGTAGGCCTCCCGGACATGAAGCCTTCAAGCAAGGCATGCTGTTCACGCATAGTTTGATAAAGGAGCACGGGGTGGAGAATTGGCTGATTGATGCCACGCAAAGCCTGTTTACAATGCAAGACCAGAAATGGGCAATAGAACAGCTTGGGGCATTGGTTAACGACACAGCACTGGGCAAGGTGGCAATGGTGCACAACAATGATGCAATGCTAGAAATAGCAGCCGACACAATGCGCACTAAGATTTACCGGATACACGGCTTGCTACAAGATCTTCAGTATTTCGCCACTTTACCTGAGGCGCTGACTTTCCTGTTGCCAAATTCAAATCCTGATGAACTTATAAAAGCCATAAAAGCGGCTGATAATAATTTATAGCAGATAAGCTTCCGTGGCTCGCCAAATAATGGGAGCCCAGTATAACTACACAAAATTTACATTTGTGGTAACGCTATCTGCCTCCTTGTTACTCTTTGTTACGGCTAACCATCTTTACGAGCATTTCCAACAACATATGCGACCTGAAATCAGGGCAGATCATTTCAAAAAACTTCTTTTTCATGATAAGGGTGAATTAGGTTAAATGATCGAGCGTGCTTTATTTGTTAAATATAGTTATATTATTTCATAATAATGGTATAAAATTAGAAATATTAGATATTAACTGCAATACGCATTTTTGATGATTTTATGTGTAATTGCATTGCAGTTACACAAATGCCTTTTAACCTTAAACAATCTATAAAAATGAGCCCCGCTGCACCTGATACTGTAGCAATGCAGTATATACAGGTTGCTATATTTATAGGCCCAGCTATAACATAGAAGCAGTATTTGGGTTAGAAAGCAACTCACGGAACAGTTCCCAGCGTTTTTCCGGGTTGCCGGAAGTACCCCCGTTTCGCTCTATGTGTTGCCTTACAAGTTCCTGCCCCAGGTTGTAATTGATAACGTAGCTTCTGTAACGGTCCATGAAGCGGGTGCGCTGTAATGCCTTGTCTTTTTCGTAAAAGTTATACTTTACCAGCATATCTGCAGCCTGGTCCCGGGTAATCTTTCCATCCAGGTATAAGCGCGCAGCTTCATTGCCAGCAAAGTTAAGTTTGCCAATCTTCTCTAGTAGCGCATAATAGCGATCGGCTTCTTTAGGATTAAGCCCAGCTAAAGGAAACAAGACCTCTTTTTCGAACTGCAGGCGTTCCTGTGCCGGAAAAGCTACTTGTATGCCATAGTTAGCGCTACCCTCCGCTATAAGCGATTGTGGGCTAAACAGCGGGTATACAGAAAACTCTTTCCAGCCGCGCTCATTTACCAGTTCCTGTTCAAGCAAAACGTTGAATACATGGTGTCCCGGATAGCCTTCGTGGCAGGCAAGGTCTATGGCTCTCTCTATATTTATCGGAAAGTCTGTATTTATTTGTATTAAGCTATAGCCATTGCCTTTAAAGTAGTTATACCCTGACCAAGGCTTATCAGTAACATATTCAACAGTAAAGTTTTCGTTTGCGGGTAGTTTATAGTGCGCTAATGTTCGCTTTCGAGCTTCGGTTATAGCCGCCTGAAAAACGGTGTCCAGCTTTTGCTTCGGAATCTCAAACTGCTTCCGGTACGTGTTCCAGCGCTCTGCTACATTGCCCTTGCCCGGTAGCTCGCTGTCTATCTGCTGCAGCAAGCCATCGTAATAGGATAGAGGCTGCTGCGGAGGTTGAGCATCATACAAAAGATTTGCTTCTTCATCAAAAGAATATTTTTCGCCCTGCATCATCTGTAGTTTGGTTTTAGTAGCTAAAACCTGTTTCTGCAGCATCAACACTCTTCTTTTCTCCAGCTGGCTTAGCCCAGCTGTATCTTGCTTTGCTAATTCCTGGGTAATCGTTTGTAACTCCTTTAGCAGGCTGTTGGCAGGCAATGTATCCGACGGAGCTGTTGTTGGTTTCCAGCTTTCAGGCCCGTAGTAGGCATCTACAATGTCGCTGTCGTACTGGCCAAGTTGCAGCACCGTTTTTACATAGCGTTCTGCCAGTTCATCCATTGGCACACTTGTTATGGTTTGCTCCTGAGGTGCCGGTGTGCAAGCCCAGATACTCGCCGCCATAAAATAAGTAAGAGTTTTCTTCATGGTTTAAGGGTAGATTAGGATGTTATACTTCAGGGCATCCGTATTTTAGATGCTTGAATTTGTGTTATATTTTATACTTGGTTGTGTACCTGTTGTAAGGCGTTGGCAAAGATAAATTGCTTAGTACATCATCAGGCTTCTGCGCTATCGGGCACCAGGGTTTTAGTTGCAGATGCCTCCTTTGTGCTAAGGTAGATGCGCAGGATAAGAAGTATAGCTTCTAGTGCCAGTACAGTTACATGCAGCGGTACAGCCAGGGTACTAAGATTACCGAAAGTAACAATTAGCATAGCAACGAAGGGTAATCCAAGTATAAACTTATCCAGGTGGTGCAGTCCCTTTACGCTAAGTATCGTAAATGCAAAACTTGCAAAGATGACAACAGCAAAACTATTTGTTAAAGCCAGATTATACCTGGCTGCAAACATTATCAGCAGGCAAAATAAAAGACCAAGCCAACTTAGTTTATGCTGGCCGATTTTATCTGTAAAGTTTGGTTTTATACGATGTGTGGCATTAGGCTGAAACAGGAAACTGAACTTTTGTCTTTCGAGTAGCAGCATTAGCAGGTTAAGGGCCAGGAAGAATGCATTTATATAGGGAGTACCGGCCCAGTTCATGGATACGGTTACAGCAAGTATAGCTACATTCATTGGCACTAGCATGATGGTGCCAAGTAAGCTAAACCTTTGGGATAATAACAGCGCCCCGCATGTTACCTGGCTTATAGCTACAACCTGGGCAAACAGGCCAAGGCTATGCTTCTCCAGCGCCTCTTCCAGCCAGGGTGGCCCTATTAACTGTCCGAAACCGCCTTCTGCTAGCTTACAAACGCCTGCAGAGAAAAAGATATACCCCAAAAAAAGCCGGAGCAAGACCAGTATCAAGTCTTTATTCTTCATCATAGTTTTATGTGTAAAGTGGTGGCAATTAAATAACTATGGTAAAGAAATGATATATTTTTAACTCAAGGAAAAAAATTATACGAACTCCAGAATTTTAACTACATATTGTATGTGGCATCAAATAGGCCATGGACAACTAGCTTACTTCCAGACAAGTATAAGGGTACCGGCTAATATGGTGCCCATGCCCAGGAGCAGGCGCGGCGTAAGGGGTTCTTTAAGTATAAAGTAGGAGAGCAGCACCGTTACAATAATTCCTGCCCTATCGATGGTAGCAACTACCGATACGTTTGCAGTTTTTAGCGCCTTAAAGTATAAAATCCAGTACACAGCTGTGCACAAACCCGCCAGCACCAGCCATAGTAGCGTTTTATTGTTGATGGCCGTGAGCCCCTTTAAAGCTCCGGCATACCAGGCGTTGCCAACCACCATGGCAAGTAAAACCGAAGTCCGGATAACAAGTGCCACATGTTCGTTTGTGGAGCCCATGCCCATCTTGGCAAAAACCATTGCTACGCCGCCTGTCAGCATCGCCAGTATCGCGTAGCTTAACCATTGTTCCATTTTATAAAATAGCTGAGTAAGGCCGCAATACTACAGTAAGTTTTTGTGGATTTAGGAGTATAGGGCAAATAAATTAATGCGTGTGCTCGTGCTGCAAACCACAGCCGCATAACCCTGGCAAGTATGTTAAGCGTTTTAAGTATAAGTAACCTTACAAGCTTATTAAATGCGTACTGCCACGTTTACTTTTCATGGGGTATTAAACGATTTTTTGAAACCATCTAAACGTGGCAAACATGTGGCTTACACTTTTGATGGTTCTCCAGCTGTAAAAGACGCCATTGAGGCAATCGGTGTTCCGCACCCTGAGGTGGCTGCCATCCTTCATAATAAGGTGCCCGTCTTTTTTTCTCATCCCTTACAACCCAACGGCCATGTTCATGTTTTTCCAGCAGGGCCTGAACTTGATTTGCCTGAGGGTTATACCTTAGCTGCCATGCCCTCACGGCCTTACAGGTTTGTGCTGGATGTGCACTTGGGCACCTTAGCCAGTACGCTGCGCATGTTAGGTTTTGATACTTTATATGATACAAACTATAGTGACAAAGAAATAGCCCATATTGCGCAGCAGGAGCAACGCATTGTGCTTACCCGCGATATCGTTTTGCTTAAGCAGAAAGTAATCGTGCATGGGTACTGGCTAAGGTCGCAGCACAAAACAGAACAAGCAAAAGAAGTTATCCGCAGGTTTAATTTACATCAAGAGATTAGTCCTTTTAAGCTATGCCTGCGCTGTAACGGTGCAGTTAGACCAATACCAAAAGAGCAGGTTCTGGATGAACTCCCAACAAAAACACAGCTTTACTTTCAGGAGTTTTACCAATGCACCGTGTGCCACAAAGTTTACTGGAAAGGCTCGCATTATGAGCACATGCAGGCATTTATAGAGGAGCTAAAGCAAGAGAGTTAACCCGCATGATAGAGCAGTCCGCTAGCTGTGGAGCAAAGACCAAATATGCTTTTTTACTTAAATAGGAAGTATAAATACTTATTTAAATAGCTGTTGGCCCTTGTTTATAGCTATATAACTAAGAAACGATGTAAATTGATTTGTTTTTGTTGTAGGGTATGTATAATTACTTAGTTACTACGTATATTATTGTATGCATTACCATTGCAGCAGACATTTTACGTGACTATGAAGCAATCAGATAAAATAAGAATAATAATTACAGACGACCATAAGATCATTCGTGAAGGCATATGCTCTTTATTGGCAAATAATGAGGAGATTGAAATTGTCGGAGACGCGTCTAATGGCGCAGAAGCGCTGGATCTACTGGCAACCACTCCTGCTGACGTTGTGCTGATGGATGTTAACATGCCTGTCATGGATGGGTACGAAGCAACCCGCGCTATACATGAGCAATACCCTGACACAAAAGTAGTTGCCTTATCTGTGCTAAACGATGAAACATGTATACACAGAATGCTGGAAAGCGGAGCACTTGGTTACATTTTAAAAAGCTCCGGTAAAGAAGAACTCTTTATGGCTATCAAACTTGTTTATAACGGCACGCCTTATATAAGCTCTGATGCAGCTATGCAACTGCTTGACAGGGTTATAAATCCGTTGCAGGAGGGCGAAACGCACGGGAATGAATCCAATATACTATCTAAACGGGAGATGGAGGTGTTAGCATTAATTGCAGAAGGCTATACCAATGCTGAAATTGCCGATAAGCTTTTTACCAGCAAGCGAACAATAGAGACGCACCGGCAGAACATCCTCGAAAAGACTAAATCCAAAAATACAGCCAAGCTGATAAAGTATGCTTTTCAGAATAAATTAATAGCATAAGGTTCGCTACGTCTCTTATGACATCAAAAGGATTGTAACAGCCCCATGCGGGCTGTTTTTTTTATGTGTTTGCGGGTAATATTATCACCAGTAGGGGTAAAGCAATCTACAGTTTTTGAGAGGCAGCGAACATTGGAATAGGTATGCGTAGCATCAGGTTGAGGTTACGCTTAAGCTAGCAGGTTGCGTAAAGCTTAAGCGCGAAGCGTGCACAGTAAGTTGGCGTAATCAAATGTTGAGTACTGAATTCGGTTAACTCCCCCAAAGAAAGTCCGGATCGTATTCATATTCCTTTCTGATATTTCGCACTTTTGGGGTGCCAGCTCGCCTTCTGCTTCCAGCTTAAAACCAGTAGGCTCTATATAAATAACAAAAGAATCTATTTTGCCCTCCGATACCAATTTCTCAAATCTTTCTAAGGTTTTTGATAAATGAACCATGCTAAACGCCTCTGTAGATAATATTTTTTGTCCGATGCTTAACAAACTCATTACAAGTGAATTAAATTCAATTGTTAAACAGTATTTTTTAAGATATATACCTTTTGAATTAGAAGCAACAATCGGTTATTAGCCATTACACGATAAATGGAGTAAAAAATCAGGTACTTTTAAAATCAAACGCATATAGCATAGTATTGTATTAAGGTAAGAAGTAAGTATAAAAACGGTGGTTTTGTTTAAAGTTGGTATTTATAGGTATAGAGGTTAAATTATTGTACTGTTTTGTTATTGTTTTTGGGAATGAGCGTATAAGGGGGCATGAGCAAACTTTACTAGTGTTTGCAATGCGGGTGCTGCTTTTTCAAGCTTGCTTTACCGTAAATCATGAATACGCAACAGCTTTAACATATACTTCAAAATGGTTTTCAAAAAGGAAAGTAGTTTTCCGGAATTGCACGAAATCACACCTGCACGATTGGAGAAAGCGCTGGTTATTAAAACCAGGTACAAGCAAAGGCAAACCATGCATGTGGAAAGGAGCAATTCTGAGCTTCTAAAAAAAACAGGGGGGCTTACTTTTCAGCAGCAGGGCTCTAGTGTGCAACCTACTGCTTCGGTTCATGAAAAGGATATCAGCGAAATGACTTATGATGAATTTATACACCGCAATTATGGGCAGCCTTACCAGAGGTACCACAATACAATTGCTGTTAAACTAAAGTAAGCAGATTGGATTATTAGCCTAGCCTGCTGAAAGCCTCTTTTAATAGCTAAGGTGTTATAAATTAGTGTGATAGCTACAAAATCAGCTCTGCCTGTTGGTAAATCAACAATAGTTTAATAACATAATATATGCCTACTGACGTATGTGGGGTGAAAATGATTACTCGCTCCCATAAATACTAATGGTTAATAAAGCAAACAGTAGGCCTGTTACGCAGTCGTTAAAGGAGTATGCCAGAGGTATAGCAGGAGGGCTTCTGTTTAGCTTCCCGATGCTTTATACTATGGAAGTCTGGTGGGCTGGTTTTATAGCTAAGCCATCAGATTTGTTAATATTAATGCTGGTAACTTTTCTGCTGCTACTTGGCTATAACCGCTATGCAGGCATGCACCCTGGGGTTACATGGCGTAGTGTTGTAGTTGATTCTTTTGAAGAATTAGGTTTAGGCCTTCTGCTCTCGTTTGCGATGTTGCTCATACTTAACAGGATTCACTTTAACGGTATGGGGCTTGATGAGGTGATGGGCAAAGTTATTATAGAGGCAATGGCGGTATCTATAGGCGTATCGGTAGGTACGGCGCAACTAGGTACCCGCAACGATGAACAGGAAGAGGAGGAAGAGGTGGCCCGCGACACAAAATCCGCTATGGTAGTGCTTGCCCTATGCGGTGCCATTATAGTTGGGGGTAACGTAGCGCCTACCGAAGAAGTACTGCTGATAGCTGTGGAAGCGACGCCGGCACATATTCTTTTTTTAGCGCTGGTTTCGGTGTTGCTGTGCATGATAGTAGTCTACTTTAGCGACTTTAGAGGTACTATTCGAGGTGAAGCTAACTCCCTTGCCTTTAATATAACATTTGACACATGCCTGAGCTACTTGATTGCATTAGCCGCTAGTGCCTTTATGCTTTGGTTTTTCGGGCGCTTCGACGGGGAAAGTTTATGGACATGTGTGGCGCAGTCTGTTGTTTTAGGTGTTATAACATCATTAGGCGCTTCGGCAGGTCGCCTGCTTATTAAATAATAATGTAGGACTTGTATGGATCAAGAAAATAAGAAGGAGCCTAACGGATCAAAAGACATCAAAAACTGGCTGGAGTGGACTATATTCGCAATCAGCCTTATTATGGTGCTAACACTATTGGGGTACCTGGTGCACCAGGTATATACTGATAAACCATCTTCTCCTGACCTTTTGGTACAAACCGTTGCTGACCCATCGGAGCATGCGCCTTTCCGGCACCTTGTTACGATATATAACAAAGGAGGAACAACCGCAGAAGAAATACTAGTAGAAATAGTTTTAGAGAAAGAAGGCGATGTGATCGAAAAGGCCGAATTGCAACTGCCTTTTTCACCACAGGAATCCACGCGGGAAGTATGGGTTAATTTCAGGGAAAACCCCGCTATGGCAGACACCTTAGTAACCAGAGTAGTAAGTTATAAAAAGCCTTGATGCTTAAACTAAAAATGTGAAACTATGGCAAAGCGAAAAGTTACTGGCATACAAAAGTTGCAGCGCCAGCCGCCTGTACCCAAGGGGCGGCTATTGGCTATCGGCGGTAAAGAAAGTAAAAACGAGGATCCGCAGAATGAGGACCAGGAACACAACAATGCTTTTGAGAGTGAGCAGATACTGAAGTTTTTTATAGAACATCTGAAAGGGGATAACCCGTTGATTGCTTTTATTCCTACAGCCTCTACCGTGCCAGAAGAGATGGCAAAAGAGTATGTTAAGGTATTCAGCAAATTGGGCTTAAACAAAGTAGAAGTACTCGATATCCGTAACAGGGACGATGCCCAAAAGGAGGAATACCTGAAGGTAATCGAAAAGGCCAGCGGAATTTATTTCTCAGGCGGTGACCAGTTACGGCTTACTTCCATACTTGGGGGCACCCAACTGTTGCAACTCATGAAGGAGCGTTATACCCACGATGAAATACTGATTGCAGGAACCAGCGCAGGCGCAACGGCACTCTCCACACCCATGATTTATGAAGTAATGTCGCAGGGTGGGTTTATAAAAGGCGATGTACGGATTACCACCGGGCTTGAGTTCGTTAAAAATGTTGCCATCGATACCCATTTTATACAGCGTGGCCGCCTGGTAAGAATGGCCCAATGCATTGTTACAAACCCGGGTTGCCTGGGTATGGGCATCGAGGAAGACACCGCCGCCTACATTACGGAAGGTAAAGATGTAAAAGTTGTGGGGAGTGGCTTAGTAACCATTATAGACGGTATGCACTTAAAAGATACAAATATTTATAGGGTGTCTGCCGGGGAGCCTTTTTCTGCCAGGGGCTTGATTGTGCATTTACTTAGCGATGGGGAAACCTATACGCTGCCTTACTACGACCAGCTGCATATCTAACCCCAGGAATCGGCCCCACCATTGCATGTGCTATGATTACCATACCGGCCAAGTGTTAGAGGGCTACTGGCTGGTAACGAAAGTATAATCAACACAAAGTATAAACGTAATGCAGCAAACTGAAACACAACTAAAAGTAAGGCATTACCCTTTACTAAAAGAACTGGAAAATGAAGAGCGGCAGGAGATAAGCGAGAAAGGCATGCGCCGCAGGTCGGTTGCCATTAGCTTGCTGCAGGAGTACCAACGTTTGCCCATGCAACCTACGCTTGTCTCTAGTGCCGATGGCGCTTTAGAGGGCCTGCACCTTAACATACCGGCTTATGCTTTAAGTGGGCCGAACAACCCGCTCTGGAACATTTACCAGGACCTTATACAGAAGCTGCCGCCGCATACGCACCTGCACATACTTACACACGAATCAGTTTATGCCCCGATGGAGGAGTGGTTGCAAAGCCAGGAGTTAATGCCACGGGTAAAGCTTTATGCGCTGCCCGACTCGTGTAAAATGACTGTTTGGGCGGAAGATGATTTTGAGCTGGTGCTGGATAAAGCAGATGATACCCTGTTCATGGTACAGCCTCACTCCAACAGAAGAACCGGCGACGAAAACGCGAGCCACTACAGCAGCAGTTTCTTTAACTGGCCACGGGTAAAGGTACCTATATACTTCGAAGGGGGTAACATTCTGGTAGGTGATAATTTCTTTTTTGTAGGGGCCGATTACGGCGTAAATACCTTTCTGGACATGCAAAGCTCTTTAAACCCGGAGCAGTACGATCGCCTGAACCGGCTGGTGTGCGAGCGGTTTAAAAAATACCTGGACCATGAGAGAAAGCTGTTTTTAATTGGGAGCACGGTGCAGATACCTTCCGAAAAGAGGGTAGAATTTGAAATGAACGGTGAGAAGTGGGAGGAGGAGTATTATCACCACAATACTGAAGGCACGGTGCAGCCTGTTTTCCATATAGACATGTTCATAACGCTGGCCGGCCGCAACGAAGCCGGTAAATACCAGGTGCTGGTAGGCGACCCGCAGCAGGCTGCATCCATACTTGATCACGATTTCATAACCAGGTTAAACCCAATGGCCTTTGATGATATAGCTGCTACGCTAAGTAGGCTAGGCTTTGAGGTTATCCGGAACCCTTTGCCATTGGTATACGTCGATGACCTGGAAAGCAAACTGCGGAAATGGTACTATGCCAGCTACAACAATGTACTGGTCGAGATTACATCACCAACTGATAAAACGGTGTGGCTCCCTACCTATGGGCATGGTAACTGGGAGCAATTAAAGCGAACTGACGAGGAAAACAAAGCTATCTGGGAGAAGCTGGGTTTTAAAGTTGTTTTACTCACTGACTTTCATCCTTTCGCTGAATTTTCCGGATCGGTGCATTGCATTAAAAAATACGTGAAGCGAAATTCAATCAAAGCGGAGTAAGAACTTACTGGGTTTGCATGTACAGGCTGTGCCGCATCAACTCTAAGCATTAACTATGCAGCGGGCAAAGCATGGTTATTTATACTTAGCCCGCTGCATAAAAGTAATTTAAACCTTCTTGCCAAGTTCCGAGATGATCTCGTAAGACCTGAGCCTTGCTTTGTGGTCGTAGATATGGGCTGCCACCATAATCTCATCTACCTGTGTTTCATCAACAAAAGCCTGCATCTCTTCCTGCACCGTTTTAGGGCTGCCTACAAAAGTATAACGCAGCATTTGCTGCACAGCATATTGTTCTGTAGCACTCCAAATGCCTTCCATACTATCCACGGGCGGTTGTTGCGGGCTGGCTGTGCCATTTATCACATTCAGGAAAGCCTGGTACAAAGTAGTTACCAGGCGGTTGGCTTCGGCGTCAGTATCTGCGGCCACTACGTTAATACAAGCCATGGCGTACGGCTCCTGCAACACATCAGACGGAGTAAAACTGTCGCGGTATACTTTAAGGGCTGCATGCAGCGCGGCAGGGGCAAAGTGGCTGGCAAAGGCATAAGGTAAACCCATCAGTCCGGCCAGTTGTGCCCCAAAGGTGCTGGAGCCTAAAAGCCAGATAGGTACATTGGTTCCCTCGCCGGGCACAGCGCGCACGCGGGCATTTGGCTGCACCGGCCCCAGATAAGTTCTAAGGTCCTGCACGTGCTGCGGAAAATCTTCCACCGATTCCATCAAGTCTCTTCTTAATGCCCTTGCCGTCAGTTGGTCTGTGCCAGGGGCGCGGCCTAAGCCAAGGTCTATTCTACCTGGGTACAAAGTTTCGAGGGTGCCAAACTGCTCTGCCACCACCAGCGGCGCATGGTTGGGTAACATAATGCCACCCGAGCCAACTCTTATTTTTGACGTTCCGCCTGCAATATAGCCTATCAGCACAGATGTTGCCGAGCTGGCAATGCCCTGCATGTTGTGGTGTTCGGCCAGCCAGTAGCGGTTATAACCTAAGCGCTCTACGTGCTGCGCCAGGTTCAGGCTGCTTTTAAACGAGTCGGCAATGGTTTTACCCGAAAGAATGGGTACAAGATCCAGAACCGACATTTTAGTTTCTGACAACTTCTTATTGGGAGATGTGTTGCTCATATGTTTACTTGTTCTTTTTTGCTGACACCCTGCAAGGCAGTATATCAATTTCTATACTCAACAACCAACCTGAGGTTATGTTACGAATCCCTCAAATAAAAATGTTTAAACGTTGGTTTAGTGCACTAAAGGCAAGAAATTCATCTCAGGTTGTGTAAAGTGCTTAGTTTATCGTGTTTCGGTGGGGTAAAGTATAAAGTCCTCCACCTCCTGTACGCCGCCGTTAGCAAGATCACCTAAAAGCATTTCGCCCACCCGTACCCTTATCAGGCGCAGGGTAGGGAAGCCCACGGCCGCAGTCATTTTTCTAACCTGCCTGAACTTACCCTCCGATACAGTAATAGAAACCCAGCTGGTAGGGCCATGCCTGTCGTCGCGTATTTTGCGGCTCCGAGCCGGAAAGTCGGGGGTAGGGTTCAGCTGGCGGGCTTTGCAAGGCAAGGTTTTGTACATGGCTTCCCCAGTCCCGATTTCGACACCGGCTTGTAGCAGGGCAATGGCTTCTTCCGTTACAAGGCCGTCCACCTGCGCGTAATATTCCTTCTCCACATCTTTGCTGCGCACCTGCTCGCTCATTTTTCCATCGGTTGTAAGCAGCAAAAGGCCTTCGCTATCCTCGTCTAAGCGGCCGATAGCCATTGTTCCCTCCGGGAAATCGTATAAATCGCCGAGCAGCTTTTTCTTTTTATGGTTGGTAACAAACTGGCTGATGTAGCCATACGGTTTATGAAGTATAAAATGCCTGTGCATTGATTAGGGCTGTTTTGTAACTGATTTATGCCAACGGAACTATGCCTGCATACAAGGTACGCTGGGGTAGCAAAGGTCTGACATTATAAGGCAATTGCCAAAGATTGCGGTGCAAGTGGAGTGGCAGGTGGCTCTTACCAGGTAATAGGTTTGCAGCAAAAAGTATAAGTTGCTGATAAAGTGAAATATGCTAACATAACTGTGGGAGTATCTGCAAAAGGAGCAAGTGCAGCCTAATATGTGTAGGGGGATTTATACTTAGACAATCAGCTTATAGCCTACACCCCGGATATTTAAAATTTCTACTGCCGGATCCTGTTTGAGGTGCTTGCGCAGCCTGGAGATAAACACATCCATGGAGCGACCATTAAAAAAATTATCGTCTCCCCAGATTTTCAGGAGGCTGGCTTTCCTGTCAAGTACCTGGTTCCTGTGTTGCATGAGCAGCTTTAGCAGTTCATTTTCGCGGTGCGATAGCTTACAAACCAATTCCTGTTTCAGCCACAGCTCCTGCTTTTGGGGTGCAAACGTGTAATGGCCAATAGCTATACTTTCAGGAGTTTTTTCTGCGGAGGCATTTCTGCGCAGCAGCTCCTTAAGGCGCATCACTAACTCTTCGAGGCTAAAAGGCTTTTTAAGGTAATCGTTTCCGCCCAGCTCAAACCCCCGCACCACATCTTCTGTCATGGACTTTGCTGTCAGGAAAAGCACAGGCGTGGTTTTATCGGTTTTGCGGAGCTCCTGCACAAAAGTAAAGCCATCCATCAGCGGCAGCATGACATCTACCACGCAAACGTCGAAAGCGGCGGCGTGTACAGCGTCAAGGCCCTGAAGGCCATTGGGCGCGTGTGTCACCGTAAAATCACGTTTCTGTAAACTTTCGGTTACAATTTTAGCCAGCTGCGGCTCGTCTTCAAGCAGGAGTACGCTCGGCTGTTTCATAAGTATAAAGTGGTAAGGCTATGGTAAAAGTGGTGCCCTGGTTTTCTTTGCTTTGCAGGCTGATGCTGCCGCTGTGGCGTTCTATTATTGTTTTAGCGTAACTTAAGCCCAGGCCGTAGCCTTTGGTGTTGTGCACGTTGCCAGACGGTACCCTGAAAAACTTATCAAACACCTTTTGCTGCATTGCAGTCGGAATTCCGATACCGTTGTCTGTTATGGAAAGTATGGCTTTACCGTTTTCTGCGTGGCAGCTAATGTGCAAGCGCAACGTACCGCGGCTATACTTCAGGGCATTCTCGATTAGGTTAGACAGCACATTGAGCAGGTGCAGTTCATCTGCATTTACAAGTATGACTTGCGCTGGTTGATCGAAATTTATACTTGCGCCGGCAATATCCAGTTGGGGGCGGTGCTGTAGGATAGCCTGCTGCACCAGCTGCTGCACACTTACCGGCCGTGGCAACAGTTCCAGCTGGTTCTGCTCAAAGGCCAGGTTTTTCAGGATACCATCTATCAGGTGCGAAAGCCGGCCAGACTGCTGCCGGATTATAGAGAGATATTCTGCTGATGAGTTTTTGCTCAGGTTAAAGTCCTGCATGGCTTCTGCGGCGATGCTGATGGTGGCAACTGGTGTGCGCAGCTCGTGCGTCATGTTGTTCACAAAATCATTTTTAAGCTCTGCCAGTTTTTTCTGGCGCAGGATCGTGAGCACGGTATAAGCAAAGCAGCAGATAGTGACTGCAGCCAGCACCAACGAACTTAACAGCACCCACTTCATGCGCAGCATCAGGGTTTTGTTTGGGTCCGGGAAGTAGGCTGTTACTTCATAGAATGGTCTTCTGAAACCAAACTCGAAAGTCCGGGTGGCGTAGGGGTAAACTTCGGTTTCGGCAAGCGCTTCATCTGCAAAGTATAAACGGTGGCTTGTTTTTATATCTCTTGCAAGCAGTTCTTCTTTGTAAAACTGCTGCAGTCGGGCTTTATCCAGTTGCATTTGCTTATAGGCTTCCTCCAGCAGGTCGCCTAGTTGCCTGGTATAATAAATAGCGACTTTCTCCTGCAGGTTTTCCCGCACATGGGTGTTTACAAAGCGGTTGATGAAGTACTGCTTTACCTTGGCAGTCATTTTTCCTGTCTCAGGCCTGTACTCCTGGAAACCAATTGTGAAAGTGGCCTCTTCGTTATCGGATTCCTTTTTATCGGTTACGGTAAACACGGTGGTGCCGGAAACTGTATCAACATGGCAGTCAATGTTAACGAGGTTCGTGTCTGCTAGCCATGCTTTATACTTGTCGGCGATGTAATCCTGGCGCAACTCCATGTCCCTGTCCACGGCAGCTTGCAGGGCCTGGTTTATATCGGCTTTAAATGTTTTAGAGGCACTTAAATAGCCCTGGTAGCTCCAGTAAAACTGAAACGACAGCAGGCACAGCGTGCAGACCGACATTAAAACCAGAATCAGCTTTATTCTTTGCTTCATAGTACCAAATATAACGATTCGTGTACGTATTTGTGCAGCCGTTAACACTATTTAACACTCCTTAACACGCCTTAACATTAAATCAGGAATTAGTAAGCTTCCTTTGTCTAAACCAAAAAAAGCTTCTATGAACCAATCAGTAACCTCCGGCATCTGCCAAAGAGCAACAGCAAGTATAAAGTATGGCCTTGCGATAATGTGCCTGCTGCTCAGTTTCCAAAGTAAAGCCCATACTTCAGACAGCACCACCATTACCGTATCCTGGGATATGAACTCCGGCGAACTGCGGGACGTGCTAAGGCTGCAGAACATCGAGTATTTTAACGTTGCCTTTTCCGATACCAGCTTAAGGGGCAAACATTTTAAGCTGATATCCAAAGAGTACCGCAACGGCAAGCTTATCGCCACCCGCGACTTTTTTACGCAGACGGGTTATCCTGCCGCATTCATGTTTGATAAAGACAGCGCCTCCTTCACGTTTAACGTGTTGGCACGTCAGCCTAAAAAGAAGCAGACACACTTCATGTTTCAGTTTGATCGGGTGGGGCTTAACCCAAAGTATAAATCCAAAAATACGGACCTGTACAGCCTGCGCGATGCAACCGGATCATTGGACAAACCGGTGCAGGTGCCACTCTATACTGCTTTCCCGCTGTTGGTGTACTCGCTGCCTTACGTTGACCCCCAGAACCCGGATTTATACCAGTACTGCGCCCTTACCAAAGATAGTGTGCCGCCAAGCGAGTGGGGCCAAAAGTATGGGGTTAAGCATTACATCGTGTTCGAGATGGAGATAACAGATTGAACTTGTAGCTAAGAAAAGAAGTGGCCTTGCCAGTTCATGCTTCGCGAGAATTCTGGAGTCCTGTACTTTTTCAGACTTCTCGTGAAGCTTGTGTCTAAGGCTTAAACTACCACGCAGGCAATACTTATCCTAATCAGAGCAACAGCAATTAGAATCATACTTTACCACTACGGCAGGCTCTCTAAATCAAACTAAACCAGTATAACCTATGCGCACCTACAAGCTAATAAACAACATAACCGGCTGGGGAGTATTTGGCATTGCCCTTACCGTTTATACTTTAACCTTAGAGCCAACAGCCAGTTTCTGGGACTGCGCAGAATATGTTGCCTGCTCTTATAAACTGATGGTACCGCATGCACCGGGCGCACCGTTGTTCCTGATGCTCGGGCGAATGTTCTCTTTACTAGCCGGTGATGCCTCGCAGGTGGCCTGGTGGATAAACTTTATGTCGGGTTTATGCGGCGCCTTTACTTCGCTTTTTCTTTTCTGGACCATTACCATACTCGCCCGAAAACTGATTATTAGAAACGAAACGCCGGCTGATGCCGCTGTACTGCTGGTGATGGGTTGCGGCGTTGTAGGTGCTTTGGCTTATACTTTTACCGATACCGCCTGGTTTTCGGCAGCAGAGGCGGAAGTTTATGCTATGTCATCGTTTTTTACGGCGATCGTTTTTTGGGCTATGCTGCGCTGGGAGGCGAAGGCAGGCACAGCCTACGCCGATAAGTGGCTTATACTCATCTCGTACCTGGTGGGATTATCCATTGGTGTGCACTTGCTTAATTTGGTGGCTATACCTGCGCTGGCTTTTATCTTTTACTTCAGGTATCATCGCTATACTTTTAAGGGCAGTATTATCACCTTCAGCATCAGCGCATCTATACTTGTGTTTATACTTTGGGGCGTTATTCCGGGGCTGCCTACTTTGGCCGGAACTGTAGAGGTGTTTTTTGTAAACAGTCTTGGTTTGCCTTTCGGATCGGGCATTATCTGCTTTGTTATTCTTATGGCGTCAGCTATACTTTACGGTCTTATCTATTCCATCAAGCGCCAACTCAGGGTTCTCAATACAGTTATACTTTGCTTTGTGTTTGTGCTTATTGGCTACGGGTCTTATTTGATGATACCGATACGCTCGGCCTACAACCCCACCATAGACATAAATAACCCCGAAGATGTGATGAGCTTTGTATCGTACCTGAAGCGTGAGCAGTACAGCGACAGGCCTTTGCTGTACGGGACACAGTACAATTCGCAGCCTGTAGGCCAGCAGGAGGGGGCGCCGCGCTACACCAAGGGCAAAAACAAGTATGAGAAATCGCCCCGCATCGAGCCTGTGTTCGATAGCAAAGACAAAACCTTGCTGCCACGCATTTACAGCGATAAGCCAGAGGATGTGCGGGAATACAGTAAGTGGGTAGACCTGCGGCAGGGGCAAACACCGACTTTCGGGCAAAACATTTCTTTCTTGTTGCGGTACCAGCTCGGCCACATGTACTGGCGTTACTTCCTCTGGAATTTTGTGGGCCGTGAGAGCGATGTGCAGCATGCCGGGGTGCTTTGGTTCGGGAACGGGAACAGTAACCTGCCGCAAACGCTGCTGCAAAACAAAGCCCGCAACTGTTTTTACCTGCTGCCGCTTTTAATTGGTGTGCTGGGGATGTTATACCATGCCAGAAGATGCCGCCAGGATGCTTTTATAGTGGGGCTGCTGTTCTTTTTTACGGGTATGGCCATTGCACTTTACCTGAACCAGCCGCCCGTAGAGCCTCGCGAGCGGGATTATACTTTTGCGGCTTCTTTTTACGCATTCAGCATCTGGATAGGGCTGGGAGTGATGGCGCTGGCAGCGGCAATGCAACGGGTGCTAAAGTATAACTATGCCGCCGCAGCTTCTGCAAGTATACTTTGCCTTGCTGTGCCGGGTATTATGGCTTTACAGGGCTGGAACGACCACGACCGCTCTGACCGCTACTTCTCCCTGGACTTAGCCAAAAACCTGCTTGACTCCTGCGCACCCAATGCCATACTTTTTACCCATGCCGATAACGACACCTACCCGCTGTGGTATGCGCAGGAAGTGGAGGGGTACCGTACCGATGTACGCGTGGCAGTAATGACTTTTCTGAATACTGACTGGTACATTGAGCAAATGAAACGCCCGGCCTATAAAGCAGCACCGTGGCCGCTATCGCTGGAAACGGAGAACTACCGCCAGGGCACCAACGATTACCTGCCTTACCTGGAGCGCCCGCAGGTAGCCACCGGCATTGACCTGAAGCAGTTTATGCAACTGGTAAAGCAAAACCACCCGGCCCTGCAGGCGCAATACGGAACAGGCACCACCTTGCTCACTTTCCCTACAAAAAACTTTTATATGCCCATAGCTAAGCAACAGGTGCAAGCGCATGGCGTAGTCAGCCAGGATAGAATGCATGATGTTACCGACAGGCTACATTTAAAAGCCGAGGTGCCATACCTTGAAAAACGCCACCTGGTGGTGCTGGATCTGCTTAGCACGCAAAACTGGGACAGGCCAATTTATTTCTCCGGCAACATACCGGTATCTGATTATGTGGGCCTGCACAAGTATAGCCGCCTGGAAGGCTTTGCCTACAGGATAGTGCCCGTTAAAACAGAAAGTGAACAGGAGCAAGGCTATGTAAACAAAGAGGTGCTGTATGATAACCTGGTAAATAAATTCAGTTACCGCAACCTTGATAGCCCAAGTGTTTACCTGGACCAGAATTACCTTAATTTTGCTGCATCGGCCCGCGAGAAATTTGCCCTGCTGGCCAAGGCCTACGTAGATGCCGGAGAAAATGAAAAAGCGTTGGAAGTAATTGATTTCTGCTTTGAAAAAATGCCGCTAGATACTGTTCCCAGCGATTTTCATACGCCTAAGTTTGTACCCCTCTTAGTTGCCATCGGAGAGGAAAAAAAGGCAGAGCAGCTGGTGCACCACATCGCGCAAAATACGCAGCAGGAACTAGATTACTACCTCACGAAGGGAAGTTTATTTGAGCGTAAAGTGCAGCTTAACCTGTTGCAACTCCAGGAGCTGATTATAGCGGCACAGGACAGCGGTATGCAGGCGCAGGCTAAGAGGCTGGAGCGGCCCTTTGTGCAGTATCTGCAGCGCTTGCAAAAATGAGCTATAAAAAAGGGGAAAACAAACTTAATTGCTTTCCCCTTTTTTATTTTAAAACGTAACCAGCTTAGTTACCTGGCCATGAAATCCAGGGAATACGTGCTAAAATAAGTATAAGCGCAATACCGTATAAAATGGCAATAGTTTTAAAGCCGTTACCGCTCTGTACCTGTCGTTTTACCTTAGCGTAACCAATAGTGATCAGTACAACAGCGATGATCATCATCAGCGGGTGCTCCAGAAAGTATAGCCTCGAAACTGAGTCTTTCATGCCAGCGCCGGAGAAGTTTTCTAATCCCAGCGGAGATACAAAGTATAGAATCAAGCCAACCACCCATTGCAGGTGAGTAGGGATGAGGCCAAAAAGACCAGCTTTTCTGTCTTTGTCTGTGAATGGTTTGTTGCCAAACCAGCCTGCCAGCGCCATTATTATACTTACAAGCAGCCCCAGTAGCACCAAATAGGCTAGATAAGAGTGTAAATGCTGTAAACCTGTGTACATGTTTTTGTTTGATTAGTGTCAGGTGTAAAGGTATAAATAATACGCAAAATCTACCTACTGCACCGCTAAGCCTTTATAGCAGCTAAAATCAGGAGCTCATTATAAACTTAAAGGCAAAGAAACTGGAAGCTGACGTGTTACATCCAGGCAATCATGAACTGCGAGTCAGGCTATTTCCGGAAAGAGCCATGTATAGGCATCTGCTTTGGAAGTAAATACATTAAACTGTGTACGGCTTTGCACATGCGGTAAATTTTCTAAAGCTGTAAAAACACGGGCTGCGTCCATCAGGGTAAGGCTTTCTTTGTTCGTAAGCCGGGCAAACTGCTTTACAGATGTTGTATTGAGCAAAGGCGCCATGTGCTGAATGATCCAGTTCTGATCAGCAAACTCAATATAATGAATAGCACGCGCATCGCTCAGGCAATATTCAGCTTTATGTTCAATTGTTATCTCAGCGATAACCTGGTACATCTCCCTGAATTTTTCGCTGCTCGTATGTTTAAGCCACGTTATGTAAATGAAACGCGTAGTCTCATCCAATTCTACCTGCATGTATTCACAAAGGTAGATCACCTGCAAATTAAGGTGTATACTAGCGTTTGATACCATTGTTATTTGTAATTAGCTTGCAAAGTTATACTTCAACATGTATTTATACTAACAAATTAAGTATACTTTGTTCTAGCCTAGAAAAAATATAATTTATACTTGCTGTTTGATTTAACGCATATACACGTAAATATCTTGTATATACTTAACTATATATTTTCGGCGTTTTCCTGATGGTTCCTGAAAAGTGCTACATTACAGTTTAGTATAATTCTAAATTGGGCTAATTAGCGGGCTATTTGCAACCTCGGCAGCGCACAGGCAAGTATAATTTAGTATGTGTAACTAAACAACATAACCTATGGAAGCGACATGCAATCATTGCACCCATTGGGAGCAAGATCAAAATAAAGTACAGGTACCTAGCCCGAATTTTGGCGTATGCGACGAGTTAACCGGGCAGCATGCCCTGGAGCCTGCTTACGTACTGCCGTTGGTGCACGAGGCAACCAATGACATTAAACCTAAAAAGTTTGAAATGATTACAGGAGCCCAGTTTGGGTGTAACCACTTTAGTGAGCGTAAAAGATGGGTATAAAACCCTCTTAAAAGTAAGTAGATACATATTAAGCCGCTTTGGGATATACCAGAGCGGCTATTTTTTTAAAGTAAGGTTAGCAGGTTTTTTCTGCTGATTTACATGGCGTGTTAAGATTATTTCACACGATTTGGCGTCACTCTTCTCAAGTGTTGGTTAGAATCAGCTTTTTCGCAAGTTTTTTATTTCAGGCATGGTAGCCAGTATTTCAAGTAATAGCTTCCAGAAATCTTTAACAGAGCTTATCTGTACACGTTCATCCGGAGTATGTGCCCCTAAAATAGTAGGACCAATCGAGGCAATATCCATCGCGGGGTATTTGGAGCAGATAATGCCGCACTCCAGCCCCGCATGTATAGCCGTTATTTTGGGTTCCCGGTGAAAGAGCTTCTTGTAGATTGACGCTACATGCCGTACTATAGCCGCATCTGGTTTTGGCGACCATCCGGAGTAAGCTCCATCTAACGATACATTTGCGCCAGCTGCCGTAAAAGCGCCGCTTATAGATTGTGCCAGTTGGTCTTTTTCGGTATCGACAGAACTCCTGGTGAGGCATTGGATTTCGTATTTGCCGTTCTGCAGCTCAAAGATGGAGAGCGTGTTCGACGTTTGTACATGCTCCGACATGTCGCTGCTCATCGTGTATATTCCGTCGGGACACCAGTTAATCAGGTGGTTAAGTGTCTGCCTGCTTTCATCGGACATTACAAACTCGGGAGGGGCACAGGAGCTGCAGTCTATTTTTAAATTAGGATCTGTTTTGCTGAATAGGCGGTACAGGTTACCCGACTGCATTTTGACCAGTTTCAGAAACTTGTCTTTATCCTTCTCTTGAATAACCAACATAGCTTCCGCCTCACGCGGAATGGAGTTGTGCGCATCGCCACCTTTCATGCTAGCCACGTAAAAATCAGCATGTGCTGCAACAGAAGTTAGCAACTTGCACATCAGCTTAATGGCATTGGCCCGGCCATGGTGTATCTCTAAACCGGAATGGCCGCCAGTTAAGCCGTAAACTTTAAAACAATAGGCCTGCGTATTAGCTGGGACACTTACCTGGCCATAACTGCCCCGCGTTACGATGGCTACACGCCCAGCGCACCCAATGGTTATCGTATCAATTTCTTCCGAATCCAGGTTAAGCATAGCAGATGCCTTCAGCAGGTTTTCGGGCAGTCCTATTGCACCTACCATACCTTTTTCTTCGCGAACTGTAAAGAGTGCCTCCAGGGGTGGGTGGGTGATAGCATCAGCAGTAAGTAGGGCAAGTATAGCTGCCACGCCAATACCGTTGTCGGCCCCTAAAGTTGTTTCTTTTGCTTTTACCCAATCGCCGTCTTGGTACATCTGGATGCCCTGGGTGTCAAAGTCAAAATCTGATGCAGGTGTTTTCTGATGTACCATGTCTACATGGGCCTGCAGCGCAAGCACGGCCCGTTTCTCCATGCCTGGCGTGGCTGGTTTCCGTATCAGCACATTGCCAGCGGGGTCGGTGTAAGGCTGTAGGCCTTTACTTGCTGCCACTTCAAGTATAAACTGCATTGCCTTTTCCTCTTTGCCTGTGCCACGCGGTGTGGCATTAAGTTGAGAGAAATAGTGCCAAAGCACCCTGGGTTCCAGTTCGAGTATGTCTGTGTTCATACTTGCTCGGTTAGTGTATAGGCTGAGGTTGATGCGTGAGTGCCTACCCGTTTGCTTCGCCTTTCAAGTAAAACTGTATCGCGCCACACACCATAGTGCTCCGCTACTTTTTCGCGGTAACCAATTACCCTGAAGCCATACTTTTCCTGGAGTTTTATACTTGCCACATTTTCCGGAAAAGTAGAGGAGTTTAATGTCCAGATGCCGTTTTGCTCGCTTTCGTTAATAAGGGCCTGCATCAATAAGTTTCCGACACCCTTTCCGCGGTAACTGCCCAAGATATAAATGCTAAGTTCGGCCACGCCCTTGTAGCAGAGCCTTACCGAAACAGGAGATAAAGCCACCCAACCTGCTACGGTGTCACCTTCCAAGGCTACTAACCGGCTGTGTTGCAGGTGTGCTGCGTCCCATTCGTCCCAACTCGGAACAATTGTGTTAAATGTTGCCTGTCGGGTAGAGAGGCCTTGCTCGTAAATGCGTAATACTGAAGCAGCATGCTTTGGGTGCATCGGGTGTATGGTGATCATCATGATAAAAGCTCAAATAGAAGCGGCTATAGTAACATGTACAGCAGTTTTAGAAAATAGTAAGTTTAAAGCTGTATATTAATGTATAATAATAAGAAAAAATTAGTAAAAATATAGATCTGTTAAGTAAATGTTATCTGGTAATCGTTTGTAATCCGGAAATTTTAATGCTTAATAAAATAACCTTCTTGTTCGGTAAGTAAATTCGTTCTCACTACCTATAACCAGTTTCTTTGGCTTCGTAACTTACGTTTTTAGGCTTTAGAGGAGGTAAGTTCACAGGCCAGTTTTAGTAGGCTGCTAATTTTCTTATTCGCTATAGAGGCCACATTTCGGGGGCTGGCGCTTGGCGGTGGAGTGGTGCAATGCTGCGTTTTTGGGGCTTTAAATGCTTCCTGTTCCTCCTTTGCCTGGTCTGGTCTGGCGTAAATGTACATTGGGTCCATGTTTTATACTTTAAGGGTTGATAAACTTATTTCAGGGTGATGACGCGCACATGCCTTAAAAGACGCAGCCTTAAAGTATAAAATGAAACACAGCAGGGGAGTGGGTTCTCTGTACTGTTTTGTAGCATCTTTTACCTAAATTATACTTAAGCGTATAAGAGAACAGTTTACACGTTAACCCCCTGCACATGACTAATAAAAATATACTTCTGGGTATGATTGCCTTTACTGCTTCTTTATGCGCGCAGGCGCAAACCAACCCTCCGGCTGCGGAAGCACAGATAAAAGCTGCGGTTTTGGCAGCGCCAGCCGAAAAGCGTGCTGGTGCAGCGGTGTATGGCTACAATCAGAAAGGGGAACTGGTGCAGTTGCGAAAAGGTACTAACGAGATGGTGTGCCTGGCAGATGATCCGAATCAGAAAGGCTTCTCAGCCTCATGCTACCACCGCGACCTGGACCCTTTTATGGCCCGTGGGCGTGAGTTAAAAAAAGCAGGTAAGGCTACAAAGGAGATTTTTGATATGCGGGAGCAGGAAGTTAAAAGCGGCAAACTGAAAATGCCGGCGCAACCAACATCGCTATTCGTTTTTACTGCCCCAGATGAAAACTACAACAGCCGTACCGGCGATGTAAAAGACGGCTATTTACGCTACGTGGTTTATATACCCTATGCTACCTCAGAAAGTACTGGTTTGCCGCTTAAGCCAGAAGCGCCCGCCATGCCCTGGATCATGTATCCGGGAACCCATGGGGCGCACATCATGATCTCGCCGGCACCCCCGGCTAAATAAGCGAACTAATGAAGCGTAGTTTCAACCTAGGCCGAACGTTATTTACGAACCTTACAGGTCTGTTAGCATGCGTTTAAGCCGCTGCGAATCAGTAACAGCGTTCCCAAGAACTGTGTTGTTAAAAAAGATCCAGACCTGTTTTCCGTCTTCCAGCCAATCTTTTACCATAAAAGCGTAACGCTCCAGTTTTTCATCAGAATACGAGGAAGTATACATTTTCTCGTCGCCATGCAGGCGCAGGTAAATAGTGCCTGTTGTGCTCACTTCTGTGCCCGGGAAACGTTTGCCCGCGCTTGCCATCACCGCCGTAATATTGTAATCCCGCATCAGGTCCAGAGCCTCTGCCGTAAACCAGGACACATGACGGGCCTCCAAGGCAAAGTCTGTGTGAGGGTAAAGGTTCCTGAGCGTTCTGTAAAAGTCTTCAGCAACCAGCCTGTCGTAGCGGAAACTGCCGGCAATTTGTACCAGCACCGGTCCCAGGCGGTCGGCCATGGCCAGGTACCGCGACATGAATTTTTGCAGCGGCTCTTCCGCCTCCAGGAATTTGCGCTTGTGCGTGATTTCATGTTTTAGCTTTGGCGCAAACTTAAAATAGGGCGGGGTGGTAGCCAGCCATTTCTCTATTGTTTTAGCCATCGTAAAATGGTAAAAACTGCTGTTTATTTCTGTTGCGTTAAATTGTGTGGCATAATACGTTAGCCGCTCTGCTGATTTTATTTCGGGTGGGTACAAAACTTCCTGCCAGCGGTAACTCCAGCCAGAGGTACCCATGTATAAGTTTGGTATGATATCCATGTTAGAATGTGTTGTTTAAACCTGAGGCCGGTTAGCTGCCTGGTTCTACTTTTTGTGCTTTTTATAAGGTTCTAAATCACCGTCCTGTACCAGGTAAGCCTCTTTTGCCTCATCCAGTATATTTTCTTTGCTATCGGAGTAGGCCTCTACAATTGTATAAGCTTTGTTTTTGTAGTGCTCGGCTAGGCGGCAGAGTTTTTCTTCATCTTTGCAGGCTTTGCCAATTACTTTGTAAGTGTTATCCTCATAGGTTACTCTTGTTCCGGCAAAACCATCTACTTTAAAGTGCTTAAAAAGAGGTTTGACGTAAAGCTCCAGCCCTCCGGTTGCGCAAAATAGTTCTACTCCTTTTGCACGCATTGTTTCGAAGTGGTTTAGCAGTTCCTCGTTAAACTGTGAAGGGTACTCCCTTTCCCAGAACTCATCGGCATAGGCTTCTACCTGCTTGGGCGGGATGTTATCAAGATAGTTGAAGAAGTTTTCTTTAAACTCTGTCTGCCTGATCTGGTTAAGCTTGTGCAGTAGTTTATAGTACACCATCTGCACATAATAGCGGGCCTGCTTCGGTTTCTTGCTGATAACGAACTTAAAGAACTCATCCTTAGAGCTCTTGTTATAGAACGTTCCGTTCAGATCGAAAACAATAACTTTTATATCTTCTGTAGCTTGAGCCATAGTATCGTTAAACAAATCATCAGCAGGTAGGGATGCTACCAGCGCTACCTAGCATACGGAAAAAGCCAAAAAGGGGGCAGGCTGCCGGCATTTATACTTTTCGGCAATGGCCATAAATGCCAAGAGGAAAGCAACGACAGCTTTCCTCTTGGTTGGTAAAGTATAAACGGAGCAGGTTTTATGAACTGCAAGACAACATAGAACATCCTGCTTTTTGGCTGGCCCACTCAGGCCTTGTCTCGAAGAACTCGTCATACTTAGATGAGTATGGCTCTTTCAGGGCTTGCTGTAGTTTATCGAACAGGTCGCTTTTGCCTTGCTCCATTTCTTCGATGGCCTGGTGCAGCAGGTAGTTCCGAAGTATAAAGCGCGGATTGGTGCGGCGCATCAGCTCCTGCGATGCCTCGCGGGTGCAGCTGTTTGCCAGTAGGCGCGTGCTGTACTTCTTCAGAAATGTATAAAGCGCTTCTTTTTCTGCACCGCTTAAGTCGTCATACAGGCCTTTTTTAAAGTATACTTCAGCTGCGTCGGCGTCTGCCAGGTCAAGTGGCAAATCAATTAGCAACTGAAAGAAAATAGTCATGTCGGGCTTAAGTGCAGTTAGCATTTGCTCTAACTCCTTTATCAGTTTTATGTCATCCTCAGAAACCTGGTCGAGGCCAAGCTTTTTACCCATCATGGCATAATAATTTGCCCAGTATACTTCCCTGTAAGTTTCGAGGGCAGCTACCAAAGGCTTTGTATCCGGGAAAAGAGGCGCAAGTGCACCGGCTAGGCAGCCCAGGTTCCAGTAGCCAATAGATGGTTGCTTGCCAAATGCATAGCGGCGGCCTGGCAAATCAGTCGTGTTTGGCGTAAAGTTCGGGTCGTAGTCATCTACAAACGAGTAGGGGCCATAGTCAATCGTCAGCCCAAGTATAGACATGTTGTCGGTATTCATCACACCGTGCACAAAGCCCACGCGCATCCAATCCACCATTAGTTTAGCGGTGCGTTCTACAACTTCTGTAAACCATTGAAGCACTTTGTCCTCTCCCTGGTGGTGTGGGTAATAACGCGCTATTGTCCAGTTAACGAGATTTTGCAGGTTGTCTGTTTCTTTGCGGGCACCCAATATTTCGAAATTGCCAAAACGCAAAAAGCTGGGTGCTACACGCATTACAATAGCACCGGGCTCGTAAGCTGCGTTGCCGTTGTAAAACATGTCGCGTAAGATGGGCTCGCCGGTACTTACTAAACTTAGTGCGCGCGTAGTTGGCACACCCAGGTAATGCATCGCTTCGCTCATCAGGTATTCCCGCACCGAAGAACGCAAAACAGCTCTACCGTCGGCACGCCGGGAATACGGGGTGGGGCCTGCGCCTTTCAACTGCAATTCCCAACTCTGGCCAGGTGCTGTTTCCCATTCGCCGAGAGTTATCGCCCTGCCATCGCCTAATTGCCCTGCCCAGTTTCCAAACTGATGCCCGGCATAGCAGGCAGCGTAAGGATACATGGTTTCGGTAACGCGGTTTCCGCCTAGTACATCTATTTCCTGTTGGCTGCCGGGTTTTTGTATTCCAAGTTTTTGCGCAAGCCCATCAGACCATGCGAGTAAAGCAGGCTTGGGTACCGGTGTGGGGATGGCTTTGCTGTAAAGTACATTCGGTGTTTGGCGTGGTTCCAGGTTACCGCTTTCGTCGCCGTCAAAGGCAGTTACAAATTCTTTCTTATATTTTTTTGAGAGAAGGCTCTCCATACGTAGCTGGTTTAGATTTCAAAATTGACCCTGCCGGGCCGCTTATTATGGTACTATCGGTATCATACCTAACAATAATTGTACAAGATTAGTTAATTTTAAGCGGAGTATCTCAAGCTAAATAACAGCCTGCAGGTTAAAGTATACTTATGGGTGCATTACAACTGATAAAAATTTATGTCTATACTTATTGTTAACAATAGCAGGTGGTTAAACTTTTGGTTAGATGCCCTGAAAGAAAGCCGCCCAGACCTTAAAGTACACGTTTACCCTTATGATGGCCCACCAGAAGAAATAGAGTTTGCCATATCCTGGAATCATCCGTTAGGTGCTTTTAAACAGTTTCCTAATCTGAGGTGCATTGCCTCAACGGGTGCGGGCGTAGACCATATTTTACGAGATCCGGAGCTGCCTGCCGGTGTGCAATTGACAAGGGTAGTTGATGAAGACCTGACCAACGACATGGCAACCTTTACCACAACCTTAGTTTTAAGCCATGTGCGCGGGCTGTTTTCTTACAAAGTAGCAGAGGCTACGCAACGTTGGGAGCCAAAGACATACCAGCGCCCCAAAGATGTAAAGGTTGGAGTTATGGGAGTGGGTGTGCTGGGTACAGAGACAGGCAGGCAGCTAAAAGCGTTGGGTTTTAACGTACAGGGTTGGGCAAAATCAACAAAAAATATTGAGAGCATACCTGTTTTTGCCGGAGATGCTGGGTTAGCTGATTTTTTAGCTACCAGTAATATCTTAATCTGTCTGCTGCCATTAACAAAAGAAACAGCAAACATTCTTAACAAGACCACCTTAAGCAAATTACCAAAAGGTGCTTACGTGATAAATGTAGCCCGCGGCGAGCACCTGGTAGATGCCGATCTGCTGGAGATGATCGATTCAGAGCATATAGCAGGAGCAAGCCTGGACGTATTCCGAACGGAGCCGCTACCGGAAGAACACCCCTTCTGGGCACATCCTAAAATAAGCATAACACCGCACATTGCCAGCATCACAAACCCTGCCTCGGCTGTAAGGCAGATACTTGCCAACTACGACAGGCTGAAACAGCAGAAGCCACTACTTAACCTTGTTTCACTAACCAAAGGATACTAATTATGAATGCATTTCATTATGCTTTTAAAGTAAAGGACATTGCCTCTACACGTAAATTTTACGTCGATATTTTAGGGTGCCAGGAAGGCAGAAGCACAGAACATTGGATTGACTTTGATTTCTTCGGGAACCAGTTGTCCGGGCACGTTAGCGATAATATACCTGAGCTGGATTATTGCGGCAAAGTGGATGGGGTTAGTGTACCGGTTCCGCACTTTGGCTGTATCCTTACTTACGAGCAGTTCGACAGCTTGCAGGAGAGGCTGACACAGCATGATGTGAAGTTTGTGGTAAAGGCGCATACACGCTACGAAGGGCAGGTAGGAGAGCAGCGCACCATGTTTGTACTTGACTTTAGCAACAACCCGCTGGAGTTTAAAGCGTTCCGGAACCCCGACGAAGTTTTTGCATCTTAAGCGAAGTGATGGGCTGCTTTTATACTTTTAAGAGCTTTTTTATATCCTATGCCTTTGTATAGCCGTACTTGTTCTTATACATGCAAACGCTAATCAAAACAAAATAAACATGAGTGACACAGCAAATTCATTGGAAAACCTGGTAAAGAACCCCTCGCAATTAGCGGATATTATCAAAGACCCGGCTACAAACGGACTGGACTTTTACAACGGCCTGTCTAACAAGCAGAAACAGTATGTGCTGCTGGCCGCAGGTATAGGTTTGGTAATTTACGGCATTTACTTAGGCAGACAGGGAGATGGTTCAAATCTTACGCAAAATGCCTAACACAAATAAATGTATTACGTATAAAAGTATAAGTAATACATATTTTGTTATCGCACAGACAGGCCTTAAACCTGATTAAAGTTTGTAGAAACTTTCGGATTTTATCCCGAGTTTGTACGAGAAGCAAGAGAAAAAGCCCTGCCACAGGTTTTCCTAACGGCAGGGCTTTTTTGTGTTCTATCTTCGGGCTTTTCCTTTTTTGCTTACCCGCGACTTATGGCCTTGCCTTTTCAGCTCCTTAAACTCCTCGTTCGATATCGTAACAGTATAATAAACAGAAGTAAGTATGTTCAGGTCAGCATCATAGTCATAGGCAACAGTAAGCGATAACTGTTTGTTTGGGTTGTGCACGTATGCTCCGTCCACTATATCATATACATCAAATTCATACTCACCGTCTTTGGGTTGGCTGTTGCTTGTCTGGGCCAGGCAATCCCCGGTAATCACCAGCGGTGTTTCCAGTTCCACTTCATAATCAAATGGCTGGTAATACTTCCCGTCTTTTTTATGGGTGATGTACTCAATCTTGTTTATCTGTACTTCTATACCTGCGTTTTTGCTGTCACGCTTCTGCTTTACATCGCTGATATTGCCTTTTAACTTCATATAGTAGGGTATACGTGCGTATCGGTTGTTTACGAGTGCTGCAAAGGTAATATTTATCTTGCTGCAACCTGCCATTTAAGTACTGGCAGCACATAAGTTTAAAGTATAAATGGCATCGGGACCCTTTTATGTTTATTTTTACACCATGCAACATCCTAAACTTTTTATGCTGATGCTGGGCGGTCGGCCTCCTGGTCGCAACACAGAGCAACACGATATTTTCTTCGGGATAGGAGAAACCATAAAAGACCTTGTGCCGGGTATAAAGGCGTTCTGGCCCGAAGCCAAAAACAACCTGCATGTAGATGCCTGGCGCGAAGTAACGCATGTTAACGGCTACGATGTTACGGTTGTGCCAAAACCTGCCGCAGGAGCTGAGGCAACACCTAATAAACTGTTTTTCCTGAACCTGGGCGGCTACAAAGAAGGTGAGTTCGACGAGTTTCATTATAAGATGCTGGTTATAGCACCCGATATGGCCAAAGCATCGGCAGAGGCCAGGAAATCGGCTTTCTATAAGCATACCGGTTTTAAAGGGGCAGCTTCCCACATCGATGATAAGTATGGCGTTGACATAGACGACCTGCAACTGGTAAAAGACATGCTTCCTGATACTGTGAAACCAACGTATAGCCTACAGCTTACACCTGCCAGTAGTGAGGTAACAGACGAAATACATTTGGGTTATTTCCAGTTGCATAAGCTGTAGGAGCAGGTAAACAAGTAAGTGATGCGGGGGTAAATTGTATTTCTGCAGGGCACCTGCAAGTGTCTTATTTACCCTTGGCCATACTTTAAAATTCAGGCTTAACTTTGTTATACTACAATAACAGACGCCTCTTATTAAAAGCATTCATAACAAAAGCATGTCTACTGCCGAAACAAACGATTTCTTTACCATCCAACGCGACACAGCCGAAATTAAATCGCAGCTATTAAACGATTATTTCAGGGTTTGGTGTACGGCTATACTTCAGGGCCAGCGTTATAAGGCAAACCACTCGCTGGCTTTTGTAGACTTGTATGCCGGCGATGGCAAGTATGAAGAAGGGAAACCGGCTTCACCGGTTAAAGTGCTGAACAGCATTTTCGGGGCTACAGACAAGTTTAACCTGAATAAAATTGTTCGCACTTTTTTTACAGACGAGAAGCCAACTGTAACGCAAAAACTGAAGCAAAACCTGGAAGGCCTGCCATACTACGAGAACCTGATTTACAAACCGGTTATACTTAATGAGGAAGTTAATTTCAGCCTGCTCGCTAAATTATTGGGCACCGATACGCCCGCTCTTATGTATACCGACCCGTTTGGCTACGCATTTTCCCAGCAAATGCTGCTGCAGTCTGTAAAGCGGTGGGGCCTGGATGTATTAATGATCTTTAGCCCTGCCAAGATGCGCCCAGCCATACTTAATGCAAGCGATAACGACCTGTTGACAGATATTTTCGGGGCAGAGCGCATAACCAGGATAAAAGACTTTTGCGAGCGTTACCAGGATGCCGGCCAACGGGAAGATTTTATGGTGGATAGCTTCGAGGAGATTTTTAAGGAAAAAGACTACAAGACGTTCCGGTTTAAAATAAGCCTGCCCAAGAAAAATCAGACCAGCCACTACCTCTTTTTTGTGTCCAAAACAGACACGGCTTATATGAAGATGAAGGAGCTGATGCTTATGTACAGCGATTTCCAGGAAGACGGGGTGCCTTTGTTCGGAGCCAATATAAAGCACCAATTATCGCTTTTTCAGGAGCAGTACAGATACTCCGTAAAAAACCTTACCACCGAACTCTCCGACAAAGCGCAGTACTATACAAACCTGCCACTCGACAGCATTTACAGGCACCATAACATCGGCACAAACTACATCCGCGGAAACTACCTGGAAGCTTTTGAACAACTGCGAAAAGATGGCGTGATTGAGGCTGTTAATCCGGTGAACAGAAAAACAATGCGAAAAGTAACTTTCTCCTCCATCATCGCTTACAAATAAACGGCCTTTAGCAAAATTCAGGTCAACAATGTCTTCAGGCTATTTATCCGTATTTTCGTCTAGTTCTGAGAGCAGGTTCTGTAAATCCAAGGGGCGGGTGTACATATGCAGCGAACCATCTTCGTTTGCCGGCCATTGCTCTTTTGGCCTGTCCCAGTAAAGTTCTACCCCATTTTGGTCCGGGTCTGACAGGTACAACGCTTCTGATACGCCATGGTCTGATGCCCCGGATAAAGGATAACCAGCCTCTATTAAACGCTTAAGTATAGCTGCCAGGTCTTTGCGGGTAGGGTAGAGAATGGCCGTGTGAAACAAGCCGGTGCTGCGGGCAGGTGCAGGAGCACCGCCTTTGCTGTACCAGGTGTTTAAACCTATGTGGTGGTGGTAGCCCCCGGCAGAAATAAATGCGGCATCATTCCCATACATGGTTGTCAGTTCGAAGCCCAGCAGGTCGCAGTAAAATTTCATGGCCCGGTCCAGGTCAGCGACTTTAAGGTGCACATGCCCGATTTTTGTTTGCGGAGGTACGGTATAAGGTTGCGGCATACAGGTAATGTTAAAAGGTATAACTGATGTTGGCCAGAAGCATAACACTCACTAACTGTTGTTAAGTTTTGTGTTTGGTTTTGCAAGCTCAGGCTCATGAGCGCTTAAAAATGCTGGTTATACTTTTAGCGGCCAGGTAAGTGAACAAGCTGCCGATAGCTACAATTTTAACTATCGTTTGGGGGTCGCGGATGCTTCGGAATTTTGAATTACCCTGCTGTATTTCGATGTAGCCAACAGGCGTTAACACCATGCCTCCGCCGCCGCCAGCGCCTTCTTCCTCTGTCTTTTTTCCTGCACCGCCGCCAAATCCGTATACAGCTTTCGCCACAGGTATAACTGTTATTCCATCGCGCTCTACAGGCTCGCCGTAAATGTGGCTTGCCTTAGCTGCTGCTCCGAATTTTTGTGCGAGGCGCTCCACAAAAGTGCTTGCACCTGCCTCACCGTTTTCTTTTTCTTGATCCATAATTATTTATGTGCTCAATGCATGTTTACAAGTATAAACGCATATCCGTGGATAAAAGCCAATAGGTTGCGCAGTAAAAGTATGGTTGTGGCACAGCAGTACAGTTGGTGAAGCACAAGCTATTTCAGTAAGCGCTTGCTTTGCCTGGTTAGTTATCAAATCTGGCGAAATCCTAACAAGGCAGCCTTTGATTCGTTTATAGAGTATGAATTCTAATTTAACATGGAAAGCTATGAACAGAAACGATGATAACAACAGGCAGCGTAAAAACCATTATGCTGACTTTGATGAACACGGAAATGCACAAACTGGAAATAAGAACAGCCTTTCGCGCTACAACCCGGATAGTAGGTATGGTGATTTTGGGCAGCAAAACCAAAGACGAGACCACGGACAGCAATACCGTTTAGGGGGCAGAGCAACGAATGCATCCAGAGCCTATGGTGATATGAGCCAGGGCACACGCTACGGGGAAGGCGGCAGCAACGAAGGTGGTGGTACAGCTTATGGCCACTCTTATTACGGCCTGTCGGGCAACCGCGGGCCAGGTATGACGCAGTACAACACAAACCGTAGCCAAAGCAGGCAATATGACGGATACGGCGACTATGATAGTTTTATGAACCGCAACTACGGCAACGAATTTGGTCATACCCGTGATGGCGGCTATACTAACAACGACAGAAACACCGGTAACCGTGATAGCAGGAATTACAGCAGAAACGACTACGAGTCGGGTTATGCTGGCCGTGAAAACACAGGATATGACCGTGGCTACGACAGCTTCAGGAATACAGGTTATGGTGCAACAGGCTATAACAACCGCGATGTAGACCGCGAGCGTAGCACTCACCGAAATCAAGACTACCGTAACGAGAACCGTGGCTACAGGGATGATAGTGACAGAAGCTACAACGACCGTAACCGTTTTAACCACCAAAACGATTGGTAAAATTTTGATTTTTTAAGAGAGTAACTACACAGCAGCTTACGTAAACGTAGGCTGCTGTTTTTTTTGTAACTGTTTCCAGCACATGTCGCTTCTTTTCTCTATCTGGATATTTTCCGGAAACTTATACTTCATCTGGTTTAGATAAATCCATACTTACAGAGTTAATACAGTAACGTAAGCCAAAAGGAGCTGGCCCGTCGTTGAATACATGCCCTAGGTGGCTATCACAAACGTTGCAGCGCACTTCAACGCGGTTCATGTTATGGCTATCGTCGAAGAGATATTTCAGCGCATTTTTATGTGCAGGTTGCATAAAGCTTGGCCAGCCCGATATAGCATGATACTTTGCTGTGGCATTAAAAAGGATACTGCCGCAGCATACGCATGTATAGGTGCCCGGCCCGTAAAATCGGCAGTAGGCGTTGCGATAGGGCGGTTCAGTGGCTTTGAGTCGTGTTACCAGGTATTGCGCCGGCGTTAGCAACAGCTGCCATTCTTCTTCTTTTTTATCCACGCTGCGCGGAGGCTCCGGGTTGCTATACTTTGCATAGGTAATTACGTCTATCCAGCGCATCATATACTAATTTTAATCTCAAAACACAGTTGGGCAGCTGCAGGGTTCTATACTTTACCTTGAGTTTTTAGCATAAAAAGGCCCGGTTGTGCCGGGCCTCTAATACATTGATATACTATTGTTACGATTTCGCCTCGAAGGGCTTCCTTAAAATCTGTTAATAAAAGGAAGCTTAGCCATCGTATTTAATAACTATAGCTGTGGCTTTAAGTGTAAGGATTTTGAATTTACTCTAAAACTACTCCTTCTCGTTTCCTAAGTTTACATTGCTTTTATGCCCCTTTAGTGTGCTGGCATTAGGCTGGTTATTGCGAAACTCCTTATCGGTGCTGTCGGCGCCGCGGCTGGTTGTTGTTAAGTTGGCATTAGAGCCTTGCGGGCTGTCGTTGTTCGGGGTGTCTTTTCCTTTTTTTGCACCACCACTCGATCCTTCTCTGCTTGGTTTGTTTTCGCCGCGCGTATTGTCGGCACCACCGGCTACAGGGCCTGTGTTTGTACCTTGCGGACGTCCGCTTACATTCTTATCCTGCTCAAAATCTCCCTGGTTCTGAATATTTCTATTGTTAGTACTCATCGTTTGTTTCCGTTAAATGTTAGATAATAGGTTTCCACCTCTTGGTTAGTCAGAGGTTTTAGTTTGTACGAGCGAATACAAGTATAGGGTTAACCTTAGGTAATCTGTTGAGGGCTTTAATCGGTAAGCGATCTACTGTAATTTGCAGAAACACAGCCTTTAGCAATAAGTATAAATTGGCAGGTCGTCGTATAAGCATGTAGCTTTTATACTTTAACAGGAGCGTGTAATGACATCACTCAAAGCGAAGCATGCGTCAGGGCTGCTTACGGCTGGCGCAGCTACTTTTAAGCCTGCCGGTGAGGTGCAGCGAGGCATGCAGCCATTAACCCTGGCAGGCGAAAAACATGGATTATTGTATGTGCCTGCAAGTTATGATGAAAGCCAGCCGGTTGCTTTAGCGGTTTTGCTGCATGGTGCAGGTGCCGCTGCACAGCAAGGTTTATCGTTGTTGCAGCCTTACGCCGATAGCGCCAATATACTGCTTATAGCCCCTGCAGCAAGTGCCACTACCTGGGACATTATCGTAAATAAAGCTTTTGGGCCTGATGTGACAAAAATTGACCTTGCACTTGCATGCGCTTTCGAGAAATTTGCCATCAACCCGCAACATGTGGCCATTGGTGGATTTTCTGATGGAGCTTCTTATGCGCTTAGTTTAGGTTTAGCGAACGGTAAGATTTTTACACACATCATCGCTTTCTCGCCGGGCTTTGCCTACAGCCTGGTCCGCAAAGGCAAGCCAGCAATTTTTATATCGCATGGCGTTGCTGACCCTGTGCTGCCTATTGCCCCCTGTAGCCGGCGTATTGCACCGGAACTTAGAAAGGAGGGCCTGGATATTACCTTTATGGAATTTGCTGGTGGCCATACAGTTCCGGAGCCCATAGCAGCGCGTGCTGTAGCGTGGTTTTTAAAAGATAGTGCCTAATACGAAGTGACAGATACGGATAATTCTATGTAAAATGGCAAGAAGTATGGACGCGAACACATAAGCTGTAGGTGAGGCAAAACAGGTTTACTTTCTAAAAAGAGGCAAGTATAAAGCTGCTTTGGTGGCATGCGCTAAACCTGAATCTTATGCTTCAACTTGCAATACCGCTGCTAGTTTTCTCTTGTACTCCGGGCTTTCGTTCATGCCGTTATGGCCCAGGCCTTTAAGTATAAAAACCTGGTCGGTTGGTTTTAAGTGTCGCTTTAGTTTCTCAGTTGATCCAGGATAAATGATTTCGTCCTTATCGCCATGGAAAATAACAATAGGCGCGCGGGTTCTCTCAATGTACTGGTAAGTAGTAAACTTATACTTTAGCAGAAAAGAGGGCACAAACGGATAAAGGCTTTTCATCAGATCGCTGAGGCTATAGTACGGCGCTTGAAGCAGAAGCAATTGCGGGTTATTGGCTGATGCCAGCATGGCAGCGGCACCTGTTCCTATCGAGTAGCCTGCAATTATAATTTTGCTTTCGCTGTAGTGGTTTTTAACGTAATTGTAAACTTCCTGTGCATCTTCGTAAAATTGCTTTTCGCTGGTAACGGAGCCCTCACTTTTTCCGTAGCCACGGTAGTCAAGTATAAAAATGTCGTAGCCCAGGTCTGTGTACGTTTTGGTAGCCCATCCCCACGAATCTACAGAACCTGCATTGCCATGTAAATAAAAGAATAGCCCTTTGGATGATGTTGGGCTTTTAAAAAGCATGCCATGCAAAGTAACGCCATCGCTGGCGGGTATAAAATGCTCTTCAAACTCCTGCTCAAAATTAAAAACGTGGTTGGCAGGCAGGTTCTCCGGGAAAAAGATAAGTTTCTCTTGCTGATAAAATGCCATGGCCATAAGTATAAAGTATAAACTTAAAAGTATACTTGCTGCAAAAAGTAAGGTCCTGATCACATTGCAAAATTGGGGTTAAGGATAAGTCTAATATGTTGCTGACCGGAACAGATTGGTAAAACAAGTTACTAACTAATGCACAATTTACTTTACCTGGTTTTGGAGTTCCTGTAGCGCTTCTGCTTCTGAGGTAAGTGCCTCTTGCATGTCCTGCTCTTCTATCTGTTGTTTAACTTCTTTTGCCTGCCGCACCAACTCTTTAAACAAACGGCGATGTTCTTTTTTCTGAGGCAGGTATTCCGGGTGCCATTGCACACCTATCATGTAGTCAAGTAATTTGTGCTCTATGGCTTGCACGACACCGTTAGGTTCTGTGGCCGCTATCTGTATGTGATGGCCCGGAAGTTTTACGGCCTGGTTATGCAGCGCATTTACCTGTAAAGTTTGTGTTTTAAGTATGGTTGCCAGTTTACTTCCAGCAGTAATGCTTACTTCCTTCACCGGAAAAATGCTGGCAGGGTTAGGGGCTTCTGTGTAAAAAGTATGAATGCTTTTGTAAAGTGTGCCCCGGAAGTAAACATTCATCAGTTGTGCGCCACGGCAAATTCCCATTACGGGTAAGTCTTTTTTTACGGCCTGGTCTAGCAGCTGCAACTCCAGGTGGTCGCGGGCTTTATCCAGGTTAAAAGTAAGCTTGCGGCTTAGTAGCTTGCGCACAAAAAACAAACCCGGAAAGTATAACCACCGCAGAAACCTGCCCACGCGCTTAAAGAGGTTTTTATTTGGCTGGTTTATCGTTTGTTGCAGGTAGTCGTTCAGCACGTGTTCCTGCTCGTAAGTGCTGGGGTCTACGTCTGCTCCGCCACCAATTATTAGAGCCTGCAACCCATCTGCAGTTCTGGGCCTGGCAGGTGTAACATGCACCGGTTTTCCGCCGGCAAGCCAAACACCAAGGGCGGTAAAAAGCCATGCTGCCTCGCCACCTTTATCTGGTCCGGTAATGCCAATAGTAGGCCTGTTTCGGTTTATCTTAAATTTACGTCTCAGGTTACCCATTGCGCTATTTGTTTTCTCCATTTAGCATCAAAGCCAATAATCGTTTTCTCTTTTAAAGAGAGGTATTCCAGGCTCAACTGCTTCATATTAGTGCGGTCTGCTGCAAGCTCTTCTACTGCCACCCAGTTGTTCCATTCCTGTGCCAGCGTCCAGGTTGGTTGTGCTATAGAGCTGTTAGGCAGCCTGTAATGAAAGGTGGTACGCGCCTTAACTTTTCCCAAGCCTTTAAACTGCTCCAGTTGCGCTGCATGTAGTGCCGCAAAAAGGGGATACATGTCCAATGGTCTGTTCCGGTCTGGGTTAAACGTATGGTAATCAAGTATAAAGTCTGGTAAAGCAGGCTGATAGGATGGGTTTAGAACGAGGGCGGTGTAGGCATCCGGGTAAGGGTTTATAAAGGGGCTTACCTTGCGGGCAAAATCGGTGTTGCCCACCTGCAACAGCCAGGGGTAAAGCAGCAGGAAAGCACGCAGGTATGCCAGCAGCGTTTCGGTGTCGGTGCTGGGTGCCTCTACGTTAATGTGCGTTCCAAATGCATTTGTCAGAAACTCCTCTGTGCCTTCGGCATGGTTCAGGTATAAGGCTTCTCTTAGCTTTTCGAGCTCGTTAAGCTGCGTGCAAGGTACGGGAGGGCAGGCAATCTCGTACGGAAAAACTTTCCCGATCAGGTTTTCAAGTGCCGTTTCTACTTCTTCCTCTAAAGAGCTTTCGCCTATCTTGTAATCCTCCAGGTGTATGGTTAAGGTATCCAATGGTTTCTTGTAACGCTTCTCCGTTAGCAGCGTCAGGTCAAACTCAACTGTAAAGTCACCTAAAGCAGTACCAGTTATTTTTTGCTTAAACCTGTTCTCTTTCTCCACCTTGCCGCCATAAAGCTGCTGCACTAGCCGTACCGATTCCTCAATACCAAGATTGGCATACTCCAGTTCAAACCCTACGGTGCGTACCTGCCCTTGGGCGTTATATATTTGCGGCGGTTGTTTAAATACCATACATGTGTGTTGCTGATGCTATTCTAAAAACGACAAAGACCATAAACCGTTTTGCCGTGCGGGTATTTGCACAAAATTCTGCCTGAGGTAAACCTGCTTTTGGTTTAAAGGGTAAAGACTACAATTCAACCGCTTTATCCGCTAATGCTTAAAAAAATTGCTTTCCTTTTTCTTTTCCTGAGTGTTGTAGGCTGTAACAGCAGAAGCCTGACCGATAGAGGGCTTGTTACAGAAAAGGCGATGGTGGTAACGGCGCATCCGCTTGCCTCTGAAGTAGGCGCAGAAATTCTCAGGCGCGGAGGTAATGCCATGGATGCGGCTGTTGCCGTGCAGTTTGCTTTGGCAGTAGTGTACCCCGATGCCGGAAACATTGGAGGGGGAGGTTTTCTGGTGTTGCGGCAACAGGACGGAAGTATAGATGCCCTTGATTACCGCGAAAGGGCACCTGCCGCAGCGCACCGCGACATGTACCTGGATAAAAATGGCAAAGTGCTGGAAAACCTCAGTTTTAAAGGGCACCTGGCGGCTGGTGTGCCCGGCACAGTTGATGGCATGGTACAGGCACACGCGAAGTATGGCAGTTTGCCCTGGCAAGAGCTGGTGCAGCCGGCAATAGAACTGGCCGCAAATGGTTTTGCGCTAACTCAAAAAGAAGCCAAAAAGCTTAACCAGCAACGGAAAGATTTTATCAAGTATAATCCCGTTAAACCAACTTTTATACTTCGAGATAAATGGCACGAAGGCGATACGCTGTACCTGAAACACCTGGCACAAACCCTTACCAGAATACGGGATAAGGGAAGGGCCGGCTTTTACGAAGGTACCACCGCCGACATGCTTGTGGCCGAAATGAAGCGCGGTGGCGGAATCATCAGTTATGAAGATCTGAAAGCATACCAGTCTGTGTGGCGGGCACCACTTACTGCCACCCTCCGTGACTATAAAGTGATAACCATGCCGCCGCCCTCCAGCGGAGGTGTAGCCCTGGTGCAGCTGCTTACTTTAGCTGAAGATTACCCTCTGAAAATCTGGGGATGGAATTCTTTACAAGCAGCGCATTTTATGATTGAGGCAGAGAGGCGGGTTTATGCGGACAGGGCAAAGCACCTCGGCGACCCGGCTTATTACAAGGTACCGCTGCAGGCGCTGCTCGACTCGGCTTATATAAAAAGCCGGATGAAGGATTTTTCGGAGAGTGAAGCTACAGACAGCGATGCTGTTTCTGCAGGTATTCCTGCACCGGCAGAAAGCCCCAACACAACGCACTATTCGATTGTAGACCCACAAGGCAATGCTGTTTCTGTTACCACCACGCTTAACAGCAGCTTTGGCGCTAAGGTGTTTGTGGCAGGCGCTGGTTTTCTGCTGAATAACGAGATGAATGACTTCAGTATAAAGCCTGGTTATCCGAACACCTACGGCTTAGTGGGCGGAGAAGCCAATGCCATTGCACCCGGCAAGCGCATGCTAAGCTCCATGACCCCCACCATTCTTGAAAAAGAGGGAGAACTATACATGGTAGTCGGTAGTATGGGAGGCTCTACCATTATCACTACGGTTTACCAGATCATACTTAATGTAACAGCGCATGGCCACAGCATGCAAGGAGCCATAAATGCAGGGCGCTTTCACCACCAATGGAAACCAGATTGGGTACTAACAGAGTGGGGTGCAGTAGGTGGAGTTACAGGCTTGAGGCTATGGCTTAAAGGTCATAAGCTGGTGCCTAAAACCGGCGGGATAGGCAGGGCAGCCGGAATTTTGGTTTTACCAGATGGCAAACTTGAAGGCGGAGCCGACCCCAGGGGGGACGATGCAGCGGCAGGTTTTTAAAAATGCAGCAGTTTTAGGCAGCGGCACCAGAAAATACGGTATTCGCCTCACCATTCGATCAGGTTAGTTAACTTTCAGTTTACTTTTTAACCAATCCAGGGCGTCCAGTTTTGTAGTAAAAAACTTTATCTCAAGCCCTTTTACCGTTACATCTTCGGCAAGAGGGCTGTCCGAGTCCGGTTTAAGCACATGGGCTAGATACTGCACCCCTGCATTGTATGCTTCTTCATCCCATTCTATTTTGGTTAGTTCGGCTAATATCTCTGTTGGTGCGCTGTAAAAATCCTGGACATCGTTTAAAATAGCGTTGCAGTTATGGTGCTTTACCATCTGCAATATGCTTGCTTTTACATCTTTTATACTTTCCTCAGGCGCTGTTCCTTTCCAGCTAACTCCAATCAAATTATACATCCTGCGGTGCCTCAGGGTACAGTACCTGCGGCCAAGGCTGTTTCTGAAGTGCATAAACTTGTGCTGCATCAGCTGTTTCTCTTAGGTTAAGTTATTGCTAAAGTATACGTTAGTAACGCTTCGTAACTAAAATAACAGTTCTTTTTGATAAGTGCAGCTTTCAGAAGCATAAAAGAGAAAATGGATGCTCGGGTTCAACCGATACAGGTTTATAAGTTCTGTAACAAAGCGCCATTAAACCGCTGCACCGCCGTTTGCGGCGGCTCTTGCTGCCTAAAGTATTAACTACCAGGATTGCTTTAACTGCAGTTTAAACAACTAGTATAAGTGCTTTAGAATAGTTTAATATGAATATATAAGTATTCTGAATAGTAATGATTTATGAAACTTTGAATGTGCAGTTCAGTATCTGTTTAGAAGTAAATCATGAGTGAATTTACCAAACCTTAACAGTATTTAAAGTTCAGTAGAAGCTCTCACAGATTTAGATGTTATGTCTTACAATAACTTGATAACAAACTTATGTTGGCAATGAACTATCGCGGGCCAAAGCGGGTCCGCATCGATCACAAACCCATGCCCGAGATTTTGCATCCAGAAGATGCAATCGTACGCGTAACTCGTTCCTGCATCTGCGGTTCAGACCTGCACTTGTATAATGGCAACGTTCCGGACACGCGGGTAGGGATGACCTTCGGGCATGAATTTACAGGAGAAGTAGTAGAAATAGGTGCTGAGGTTACGAAACTAAAAGTAGGCGACAATGTGCTGGTGCCATTTAATATAGCTTGCGGTAAATGTGCTTTTTGCCGCCAAGAACTGTACGGTAACTGCCACGAGGCAAACTCTCAGGCTACTGCGGTAGGTGGTATCTTCGGGTACTCGCATACTGCAGGGGGCTATAATGGTGGGCAGGCAGAGTATGTGCGTGTTCCTTACGCTAACGTAGGGCCTACCGTCATACCTGAGGGCATGGACCTGGATGATGCCGTGATGCTCACAGATGTGGTGCCAACAGGCTACCAGGCCGCCGAAATGGGTGGTATACAGAAAGGTGACACCGTTATGGTGTTTGGTGCTGGCCCGGTTGGTATTATGGCTGCGCGCTGCGCCTGGCTTTTTGGTGCAGGCCGCGTGATCATTATCGACCATGTAGAGTACCGACTGGAGTTTGCCAGGAATTACGCGCAATGCGAAGCATATAACTTCAACGAAATAGGCGACCCGGCAGTATTTGCCAAAAAGACAACCGACTCGTTGGGTGTTGATGTGTGTATAGACGCTGTAGGAGCTGAGGCAGCCGGTAATGCCATGCAGACCATAACCGGCAGAAAAATGCTGCTGCAGGCTGGCTCTGCCACAGCGTTGCATTGGGCTATCAACTGCGTAAAGAAAGGTGGTATTGTTTCTATTGTAGGTGTTTACGGGCCTACAGACAACCTCGTGCCAATTGGCAACGTGGTAAACAAGGGCATCACCATTCGGGCAAATCAGGCTTCTGTTAAGCGCTTGCTTCCTAGACTGATCAAGCACGTGCAGGACGGAGTGCTCGATCCGAAAGCGCTTATCACGCACCGCCTGCCACTAGAAGAAGTTGCCGAAGGCTATCGTCTTTTTGCAACGAAACTAGATAACTGCATCAAACCGGTTCTTATTCCACCATCAGCCAAACTTTAAAATTACAACACCATGGAAGATAACAGACCATTTGAAAATAACCGGGGTACAGACCCCACGCATATAAAAGGGTGGGGCATAGACGCAGATCCGAAAAATGATCCTACCTACCCCATGAAAAAACGCACCAACGAAGAACACAAAGGCTATACCTGGGAGAGGCCTACGCAGCAACCGATTAACATTGAAGTGCTGCACTCCATAGAGCGCCCAAACGTTACAGCCGTGTTCGGTACATCGGTGCCACCAAGCGGCCTTAGCGGTATGATCCGTCGCTTGGCCTTTAAGAAAAGCGAGAACGATTACGGGCATTGGCTCCCTTTGATACTTGCAGACCGCGTAAACGTGGTAGAAGGTATAATTGAGGACTTTGTGCAGGGTAAGTTCCCTAATATTTTAGGCGAAAAAGGGTATAAGGCAGACTTGCAGCACAACAAAACCGGGTTACTTGCACGGGTGGCAATAGTGGCTGGCATCACGGCCGCCATTGTAATGCTGGCCCGCAGAGACAGAGACTAAGCTTTAGCAGCAACAGAGTATGGTGTTGCGCTAGTAAGTAATAGTAGGAAATGCGCAGCAGAGGGTATGTTATGCCTTTTGCTGTGCATTTTTTGTGTATACAGGATTAGTTTACAAGTATAACAGGCAAGGCATTCTTTTCCGAGCAAAAGCATAAGCTACATAGGTGATGCATTGGAGTATCATCGTGAAGTTAATCGTTTACATGAAGTAGTTATACTACCTACTACTATCGCTGGGTATGCGTACTGCCTGCGGAGAAAATGATAAGTATAAACCCGAACTCAGTCTTATTGCCACTTTTATTGCAAAAGGAGTTTTGTTTACCGGGCCTGCGCGATAAGTATACCGTGGTGGTGCAGGAGTTTACTGGATTTTCTGTTGAAGCGAAGTATAAACTATAAAGCCTTAAGGCCCGCTTCCTGCATTAAGAGCAAAAAGCGGGCCTTAAGGCTTTATAATTTATTCGCCTGTACGCTCCAACCTGAAGAATCCCCTTGATATGGGTATCAGCATAATGCCAGCCAGAGCAAAGGCGACAAACGATATTTTAAGGTTAAAGGCATGTGCCAGGTAACCGATCATGGGGGGGGCAATAAGCATACCCACTATACCAAAAGTGGCAATGAGTGAGATGGCAAGCCCTGGTGAATATTTAGTGGATGCGCCTGCCAAAGTATAAGTCATGGGGATAACAGCGGCGGTGCCAAATCCAACCAATGCAAAGCCAACCATGGCAGGCCAGTAGCTAGGGAAAAGTATAGCCAGCATTATCCCGAAGAAAATAAGTAATGCACTTAGTAGGTAAGTTTTAGGCAAGCCCAGCTTCTCAATAACCCTATCCGACACAAACCTGGAAAGCGCCATAAAAAACATAAACACCAGGTAGCCAGCAGTAAACACTTCTTCTTTTATAACCTGCTGAAAGTAGATGCCACTCCAGTCGAACATGCCACCTTCGCAAACCGCTGCAAAGAACACAAGTAAACCCAGGTATAAAATGTAAGGGTCTGGCTTACCAAGCGCCAGTTTATTACCTGTAGTGGATTTGTCGTTGCGTAGCAGGTAACGGTAAAATATGAAAGCCACCAGCACCGTAACCGCCGACACCGACAGCAGATGCGCCACAATGCCAACATCTAATTTTATAAGCAGGGTTGTAACACCTACGCCCACAATACCGCCGGTGCTCCAGAGCCCGTGAAAAGAGCCATTAATTTTACGGATGTACTGCTTTTGCAGGGTAATGGCTTGCGTATTTACAGCGATGTTAAAAATGCGCATGCTTAACGAAAACAGGAACAGCGACATGATAAGTGTTAGGGTAGAGTTAGCTAAACCGATAAACGATAAGCAGATGGAGTTCATCAGAAACGCAACGGTTAAAGGCACGCGGGTCTCAAGTTTCGCCACCAGCCAACCAGATAATGGCAATCCAATTAACGAGCTCACCGGCATAGTAAGCAGGATGGTTCCCAGTTCGGCCTCGTTTAAATCCAGGGCTGTTTTAATTGTTGGAATGCGGGATGCCCAGCTGGAAAAATTAAAGCCGGATAAGAAAAAGAATATGCTGAGCGAAAGGCGCTGCTGATTTAGTAATTGCATTGATTTTAAAAATAAGCGCAAAGATGCGCATAAAATCTCTCTGCGAGCACATAAAATATGCCTCTTAGCTAGGATGAGCTTTAAATTTGGGGGTACACTTGCGATGCGAGCAGGCTATGCGAAGTTATACTGAAAGATAGCTTTGAGCGTGTTGCCTTACCCCGTGACAGGCATTTGTACCTGGCCTAGCGCATCAATTATGTTACGGGCAGTTTCAGGGTTGTACTGGCTGAGGATGTTGCGCTCGTTTACCATAAAAGCTGGAGCTGCCGGATCTGCATCAATGGTATAAGCTGCTTTCCCGGCATCCGCAGGCGTGGCATTGCCTATGCCATCCATCAGGGTTTTTGCACGGTGGTCAAAAGCAGTCCAGATGAGCCGCTCAACGTCTAGGCCATTTTCGAACTTATCCGGGAAACGCTGCTGTGCCTCTTCTTTTATAGCTTCCGGGTTAAGCGCATTTATGTTGCATATCTGTTCAAACAGCGCCAGGTGGTTGTCTTTTTGGTTATCCATTGCAATTGCTGATACGTTTGCCATACTTACGTACGCAAGTGCATTTATGGCGGAGACAAACAACCATTTTATAGATTTGGAAAACCTAAAAGACCGAGGCAAGGCAGTTTATCCTGAGCGATGGAATCAGCTGAAACGGAAAGTATAGCAGCAGACAGGGATAGGATAATAGCTAGTCCCAGAAATCATCTTCTTCCTCCTCCGGTGCTATATATTCGGTATCATCATTGAGGAGTTCACTTACAAATTGCTGCTGTGCTTCATCGTAAATCAGTTCGCCGCGTTGCAGAAACTTATTTGCGTCCAGCATCACTTCATAAATGGGTGTATGAATATGCTTGGGGATTTTGTAGAGGCGCGGGTCGCTTTTAGCAAAGGGAGTAGCAACTTTAGAACTGTATAGGTAGGGAATAAGGGTTTTGGAGCAGCTGATGGCGATGCGGTGCACCTCGTGTTCCTCAAAGTATGATTGCAGCCGCTCATTGATGTTTTCAAAGAACTCAACTGTTTCTCCGAGCCGCACCCTGGAGCCAGCCCTGGATTTTCCTTTCGTCTTGAGGTACTTTATCTGGCTTTTGCCCTGCTTTTTTCGCACCATGTACGACCGGAATACCTTATGATCCAGGTTCACGCCATCCTCGAAATACCCCAAAGCACAGTTGCCGGATTGTATCAGCAGAATCACGTAATTTACCACAGCATCGTCCTGCAACTGGCCTTCTGCTGAGTAGGAGAGCGTTAAGGGTAAACGGAAGAAAACTTGCTCATTCCCGGCTGCATCTAATAGCGCCAACCGGTGTTTCTCCTGGTCATATACTGTTTGTATGGGCAATGCCTGTACAGCACGAATCAGCTCCATTGAGCTTGACTTTGAGAGAAATCGGTTCATAGGTATAAGTATAAATTTAATTTGTCTCTGCGGTTAGCTGTACGGCTGGTGCCTGCAGGTACCGCGCGGCAGCGATAAGCTTTTTGCGTTTACAAGTTTAAACTGGCTGCCATGTTGCTGCCCCCTCGATTGGAAACCTACTTAGAAAAGAACTGCGAGGAGCCAGGTCGAGGTAAGGGTACGTTACCTTGGAAAGGTAGAGCCCCTGCGGGTAAGCCGGGCTGAGCGCTTTGGGTTTGTTCTCCGTGGCCAGGTAGCTTTCAAATTCATCCAGGCTAAGGGCGCCGGTTCCTACTTGCAGCAGCTTTCCTACTATAATCCGAATCATCCTGCTCAGGTAGCGGTTGGCAGAGATTTGAAATCGAAGTCTGTCGCCGTTTGTATCAGCCAGCCACCTGGCCTCTGTCACGTAGCAAATGGTGCTGTCATGTTCAGCGGGCGTGATGCAGAAGGACTTATAATCGTTGTACTGTGGGAGCAGGGTAGTAGCGGCTTTAAGTTGGTCAAAATTTAAATGCTGTAACAGATAAAGGGAACTGCCTGTGCTCAGAAACGGATCTTTGTAGGTATGAATAAAGTAGTCGTAGCTTCGCTTTACTGCATCAAACCTGGCGTGTGGCAGCCCTTGCATGGGCAGTATATCGTAAACTGCAATATCGGGTGGCAGTACTTTGTTTAGCCTGAAAAGCAGGTCAAAATCCCAGGGCTGCGCAACATCCAGGTGAAAAAAGAACTGACTTGCATGCACCTCCGCATCCGTTCTGCCACACCCCACAATCGATACCCGTTCCTTTAAAACCCGCTGCAGGCAATCCTCTATTGTTTGCTGTACATTTACCCCATACGGGTGGCGCTGCCAGCCTCTGTAGTTTGCCCCGTTGTACCCGATATGGAAAAAGTATCGCAATGCCTTGTTATTTTTTTAACCTGAAAATGATGCACAAGATACTACTTTCTACTGATCAGTTTAGCGCTGTGCAGCAGGTTAGGGTAAGTATAAACGTTTAGTTTTGCATTAGCGCCTGTTTTAGAAAGGGCGCAGTTTTACTATCGCTGCAGTTTGCCACTTCTGGAGGAGTGCCAGCCGCTACAACGGTACCGCCTTCTTCTCCGGCGCCCGGTCCGATATCGATTACCCAATCGCTACCAGCCACAACCCGCATCGTATGTTCTACAACAATTACCGTATTACCTGCCTCTACCAAATTATCCAGCTGAACCATCAGTTTTTCAACGTCGGCAGGGTGCAGGCCTGTGGTAGGCTCATCGAGTATGTACAGGGTATTGCCCCGCTGCGCCTTTTGCAGTTCAGTAGCCAGTTTGATGCGTTGTGCCTCACCACCTGATAGCTCTGTTGCTGGTTGCCCCAGCCTTAAATAGCCAAGCCCCACTTCCCGTAGAACGGTGAGCGCGCGCTGCACCTGCGGTTCTTCAGTAAAGAAGTCCCAGGCAGCATCAACAGTCATGGCCAATACATCTGCAATGTTTTTGTCGCGATAGGTTACTTCCAGGGTGCTGGCATTGTAACGTGCGCCATGGCACACAGGGCAGGGAGCATATACGCTTGGTAAAAACAGCAACTCCACCATCACAAAACCTTCGCCCTGGCAGTTTTCGCATCGGCCTTTAGCCATATTAAACGAAAAGCGCCCGGCGTCATACTTGCGGGCACGTGCCATAGGGGTAGCAGCAAAAAGCTTGCGTACATGGTCAAAGAGGCCGGTATACGTAGCCATGTTAGAGCGTGGCGTTCGGCCAATGGGCTTCTGGTCTACCCGAACAAGCCTTTTTATACTTTCTATACCTGCTGTTATCTGGCCACCTGTCTGCAGAGGGGCAGCCTTTTCAAGTTCCTCGCTTTCCTCATCCTCAGCAGGCATAGCATGGCCCAGGTAGTCGGCCACAAGTTCTACCAGCACCTGGCTAACCAAACTGGACTTTCCAGAACCCGAAACGCCGGTTACTGTTGTAAAAACACCCAACGGAAACGATACATCCAGGTTGTGCAGGTTATTTCGGGTGATGCCGGTTAAGTGTAGCCAGTTGACAGGCGTGCGTGGGGTGCGGGCAGGTAATGGGTTGCTGTTAAAGAGGTATGTTGCGGTCCGTGATTCGCTTACCTGCCGCAGGCCTTCCGGTGGGCCGCTGAAAAGAATGCTGCCGCCTTTCTCGCCAGCCTCAGGGCCTACATCAACCAGCCAGTCGGCATGCCTGATCACGTCCAGGTTATGCTCCACTACAAACAGGGAGTTACCTGCTTTTTTTAGCCCCTCAAGGGCTGTTAGCAAGGCCAGGGTATCGGAAGGGTGAAGTCCTGCAGACGGTTCATCAAGCACATACACTACTCCAAACAAATGGGAGTATAGCTGTGTGGCAAGTCGCAGCCTTTGCAACTCACCCGGCGACAGGGTAGGCGTGCTTCGCTCCAGGGATAAGTATCCAAGCCCTAAATTTAGGAGTACCTGTATGCGCGCCACCAGATCTTCGGCAATGCGTTGTGCCACTATGGTTTGTTCAGGATGCGCCGCCTCTTGATGCTCGTGCCCGGTAGCTGTGCCTTCTGCAAAAGGTTTAAGTATGGTTGCTACGCGTTTCAGAGGCAGGCGGGAGAGTTCTGTGATATCGTATCCGGCAAAGGTAACAGCCAAGGACTCAGGGCGGAGGCGCTTACCATGGCAGTTGGGGCAGTCGGTACTTAGCATATACTGCATTACCCGTTTTTTCATGAGCGGGCTGTTGGTATTGGCAAAAGTATGAAAGACGTGCCGCCGGGCGCTGGTGAAGGTACCCATGTAGTTTGGTTCTTCTTTCCTTTTCAGGGCGCGTTGCGTTTGTTCCGGGGTATAGCCCGGGTACACAGGCACTACAGGCTGCTCCTCCGTAAATAAAATCCAGTCCCTGTCTTTTTGAGGTAAGTCACGCCAGGGAATATCAACGTTATAGCCAAGTGTTACAAGTATATCGCGTTGGTTTTGCCCGCCCCAGGCTGTTGGCCAGGCGGCAATGGCGCGTTCGCGTATGGTTAAGGAGTCGTCGGGCACCATCGACTGTTCAGTTACATCATATACCCGCCCTAAGCCGTGGCAGGTAGGGCAGGCCCCTTCGGCGGTGTTCGGAGAAAACGCTTCGGCATAAATGATGGGCTGGTTTGGAGGATAATCGCCGGCACGGGAGTATAGCATGCGCACCAGGTTAGATAATGTGGTCACGCTGCCAACAGACGAGCGTGTGGTTGGCGTACCGCGTTGCTGCTGCAGCGCCACAGCGGGTGGCAGGCCTTCGATGGCATCAACCTCGGGCACGGCCATCTGGTGAAACAAGCGCCGGGCATAAGGCGACACCGACTCGAGGTAGCGACGCTGAGCTTCGGCGTAAAGGGTGCCAAAAGCAAGCGACGATTTGCCGGAACCCGATACACCCGTGAACACCACAAGTGCATCGCGCGGTATAGCCAGATCAATGTTTTTGAGGTTATGCTCCCGTGCACCGCGCACAGTTACAAAACCAGTCATGGGTTGCGGAGAAGTGTTTTCAGCAGTTTTGGCCATAATTATGTTGTACAGGGCCAGGCACCAAATATCTCTATACTTGGTGCGGCTAGGTAAAATTATACTTGCAGGGTACTCTTTTGAGACCCACAGCATAATTACTTAAACCTGTGCAAAGAGTTAGATTTAATTTTTGAAGTATACTTTAAATCCGTGATTATCCGTAAGTTATCCGGCTACTTCTTTCATAAACCGGATCAGACCTTCAAAATATGTTTTATTATCGTCGTACATGGCCATGTGGCTGCCATCGGGGCAATGCAGGTAGCGTCCATCCGGAAACTGGCTGGCCATCCACTTCATATGGGCTGGGTCCATGGTGTCGTGTTGGCCGCCGATAGTAAGCGTAGGCACTTTTATACTTGGCAGGTCTTTGGAACGGTCCCAGTTTTTGAGCGAAGCGTTGCCCCTGATGCCGAATTCGCTTGGCCCCTGCATCTGCATGTATACGGTTTGGTTCATGTGGTTAAACATCCTGTTCACGGGGTCTGGCCATTGCGCAACAGGCATCCGTAAAGCGTGCTTTGTGTAAAAATTGGGCAGCAGCAGTTCCATGTACCTCGGGTTTGTAAAATCATTGGCCTCTTCCAGCTGCTTTAACTCCGCTAATACCTCCGGGTCCATTTTGGGGCCAAGCACTTCGTCGGCATACTTGTTATATTCCGGCACACTCGCCATCATATTCGATATGATCAGGCCTTTAAGGTTTTGCTGGTATTTTAGCGCGTATTCCATTGCCAGTATGCCTCCCCAGGAGTGGCCCAGCAGGTAGAAGTTGCTCTTGTCTAGGCCTAATGCCTGCCGCACCTGCTCCACCTCTTCAACAAACCTCGGAATTTCCCACAGACTCGTATCTTCTGGCTGGTCGCTGCGATGAGAACCAAGCTGATCGTAGTAATAGTATTCAATGCCTTCTTTCGGAAGGTAACTGTCGAAACACTCAAAGGCTTCGTGGGTGCCGCCTGGTCCGCCATGTAGCAAAAGCAATTTTATACTTGGGTTATTGCCTACGCGCTTTGTCCATACTTTAAAATCTCCGCTCGGAGTAGCTATGTCAATCATGCGGGCTCCTCCGCTTAGTTCAACTTCTTTGCCGGAGTAATCAAAGTATTCTGACAGGGTTGGCGTATGGTTTCCAGTAGTGTCTGCAGTTGCTGGAGATAAGCGCATAACGGAACGAAATGATTTCATGGTTTTATCGTTTCAGGTGAGGGTATGAGATTTAATTGTACCTAAATATAAAAAAAGACAGGCAAAAACCACACAGTCTGTTTCGGCTTATACCTGGCAGGGCTTCCTGAGGTTATCAGCAAAGAGATAGATTTCTGCATCGTTTTATTTTGTAGCCGTTCCTTACAGTTGCAAAAGTATAAACAGCGTATACCCGCTTGCTTCGGTAAGTATAAATCGCCTTAGCAGCCAACCTTTGGTTTGGGCGATAGTTACAAGCTGTAACTATGGTGGTAATGATAGTATAAAGCAGGTGTGGGAACCGGATAAAAGCGCTAAACTGAGCGGGTTGATAGGTGGTATTTTAAGGAAACCCGGGGCAAAAATCAACTCCTTGTTTATACTTTTGCGTACGTACACAGGGAGCAGGAGGAGCTAAAGAGCAAGCCGTAAACAGCCGACCAAAACTGACAAGCATAAAAGCCCAAATGAAACGAAGGTTACTAGTATTGCTGCTACTATGCTCTTGCGCCACGCAACGCCAGGCCGAAAAATACTTTGATAAAAACCCCGAAGAACTGGCCGCTTATGTAGATAAAAACGAAGCCTACACGGAGGAATACGGAGAAACCTACGCTGCCAAACACTTCCCGCCCAGGCTGTATGCGCCTGCTATTTACAACCTATCGTCACTAAAGCCAAACAGGCTGATTGCAACTCAGGAGGGGGCTATGCCAGCAAGCAAAGCGCAGGAGCAGAGAATAGCCTATTGCCTGAACTGCCCGCCAACAATTGTAACCAAAACCGTTTACCTGCAGGACACCCTTGAGCTGGATTCCCTGCACCGGGAACTGGACATTGAGCGCATGGCAAACACAGTAATCCGGCAACGGCTACAAGACACCGCATCAGACCGAGATTACTGGAAGGAGATGAACCGAAAGAAATTCTGGACGCTTATCCTGATGGCCATTTTCGCCTTGCTATACATACTTTTTAAAATCCTGGCTTCCCGTGTTAAAGATACTGAAGTATAAGTTCTACCGGTAACCACTACTTTTACGAAACCTGCCGCACCTGCCTTTATAGTTTTTTCCTGCACAGATTCTCAGATTATACTTGCTTAGGCGCTGTAGTTTGAATGATGGTTTGAAAAGCCAAAATTTATACTTGGCTTTTAATTATTGAACCATAATAGGCGTTACATTAAAGCCAAACCAGCATGTAAACAAGCTGAAAGCAAAGTATAGGCTGGTGTATAAAGTATGGCTTAGCGCAATCGGGGAGGTTCTAAAATTGATAACCGTACTGCCCGTGCATCGTTTATAAAGAAAGTTAATTTATAGATAACCTAAACCAAAAGCTATGGACAGACGAGACAACGATCGCTATGATCGAAACGATTACGGCAGCTACGAAGGCTACAGAAACGATGAACATTATCATGGGGCACGCAATTTAACAGATAAGTTTGAGCGCGATTTCCAGCGTGAAAGAGGCTATACAGATTACGGCCGCAGCGGTAATATACCCCGCTCTTACCACGAAGGCGATATGGGAGATGCCTACGAACGGTACAGCAGGCAGGGCCGTGGCAGTTACCGCAGCAGCCAACCAGATTACCAGCAAAACGACCGGGACCGCAACCGAAACTATTCTGATGATTTTAGTCAGGAGCGCAACCGGTACAGCAACTACCAGGACGACTACAGGAGCTACCAGGGCATGGGCAACCGCGACAGGGACAGCGGCCAGGATATGCGCGGCAACATTCGTCGGGGGTATGGCATTTCGAGTTTTGATGGCACCTCAGACCGCTATAACACCTTAGGCAGTAGCCAAAACAGAGGCAGCTCAGAAGGTGATCAGGCTTATTACGCAGGCAACAGGGATGGTTTCAGAAGCTCCCGATTTGGTGGCGGCATGGGCGAATCCTCGACACACTCTGACCGTGGCATTCCGAACTATGGCACACGCAATTTTGCAGATAACTACGGAACCGGAATGGGCAGTACCTATGGCGGCACAAACTACGGCGGCGGCACCGGCTACGAAAGCGATCATCGCGGCGGCTCGTTCGGCAACAGCACCTATGGCAGTTCATCGGGAAACTACGGTGGCTCGGGTGCTATGGGGGGTGGTACTTACGGCGGCAGAAGCAGCAGCGGCAGAGGAGATACCTCACACAACTCTGATAGAGGCACCACAGAATTAGGTGGCTTTTAACGTAAGCTAAACAAAACAGAAACAACCGTTGCCTTTGAGCAGCGGCTGTTTCTGTTTCATGGCTACTTCTACGTGCCAGCCTCAAGTATAAACCGGCACAAGCCTTACCTGAAAACTTTAAAGAAAGTATAAGCCCCTGAACTACCCGTGCTATCCATCGGGAATCTTTGAAATGATGCTTGTAACGTAAACGGCACTCGATGGTGAAGCGAACATTTACATACTTTGACTTGCGCGAGGTAACCCTGCATGTAGCAATGGCAGGTGAGGCGGAGGGAGAGCTTGTATTGTTTCTGCATGGCTTTCCGGAGTTTTGGTTTGGCTGGCAAAAGCAGCTGGACTTTTTTGCTGCGCAGGGTTACATGGCAGTTGCACCAGACCAGCGGGGCTACAACCTTAGCAGCAAGCCGCAGGCGGTGGAGGAGTATACCCTGGAAAAACTTACCGAAGATATTGTTGGTCTAATAGCAGCTTTAGGTAAAGAAAAAGTAGTGCTGGTGGGGCACGATTGGGGTGGCGTGGTAGCCTGGTCTGTGGCAATGCATTTCCCGGACCTGCTGCATAAACTCATAATCCTGAACATGCCGCACCCTATCGTTATGCTGCAGCACCTCCGGAACAACCCACGGCAAATGCTCCGAAGCTGGTATACCGCCTTTTTTCAAGTGCCCGTATTACCTGAGCAAGCGGCGAAGGTGCTAAACTACACGATGCTCGAAAAAAGTATGACGGGCACCGCAAACGCAAACGCTTTTTCTGAAGAAGAGCTTGCTACCTACAAAGAAGCCTGGAAGCAGCCGGGAGCTATAACCAGCATGATTAACTGGTACAGGGCTTTTAAGCACACGCATCTCAACCTGAGGCGTAAAATCAACCTGCCTACCCTTATGCTCTGGGGCATGAAAGATACAGCGCTGGGTGCTGAAATGGCTGAACCAAGTATAAGCCTGTGCCCGCAGGGCAAACTTATTTTTCTGGACGAGGCAAGCCATTGGCTGCACCACGAGCAACCCGACAAAGTAAACCAGGAAATACTTGCCTTTCTGCGCGAGTCTGAACCTTAACTGCACGCTTATAACGTGGCGTGACTACTTCGTATGACATCTTCATACTTGTGCAAATTCCCTAACTGGTGACACCTTAAAAAGGCTCTTCCAGCCATAGCTTGCGTGCCACACCCAATCCCACAGCGTTTCCACGGCCACCGCCGCGCAACAAAATAGCTACGTTCTGCCCTTGGCGTAATTCGCTCAGGCTGATATGTTGGCCTTTGCTGTCGAGCATTTGGGTAGTGGGCAGCACCAGCACATACGCCCTGGTATAGCGGGAATCCGGTGTTGTAGAAAAGCCCTCCACCTCCAGCATTACCTGCCCCTGGTCATACCTGCTTTGTATGATGCTGCCCCGTATATCCACCCGTTCGGGAGCCATACTTCTGTAAGCGCTTGTAACGGTATCGGAGGAGGCAGCTGGTGTAGTACTGGCCTGGCAGCCGCTCAACCACAGGCCTGCCGCCAAACACAATGCTGCCGTAAGTTTTCTGATGTAAGTTGGTTTCATACTTAACGTGTATACTTTTTTGTTTGTAACGGAGGCAAACAGGTGCAGGATTTATTTGTTACTCTTCAGCCTGTAAGCTGCACCCTTCATGTTCGCTGAAAACTAACCGGGGAACTATAAACCTGCTTACTGTGCAGCGAGTACGCTCATCGTGGATAGTAATAAATCTGTGAACCAGCGCCCAGCATCCGGTGGAATAAAGTATGCTTACAGTTGAGGCGCTATCACCCGAAAAACCGGCATTCCCTACAACTAAGCCTGAAAAGCGCTAACTTGCACTTTAACAAAAACTGACCATACTTCTCGCATGGCAAACCAGGCTACTTTATAAAGCGAGGTTTCAAATAAATACGATGCAAAAATCTAAGAAACTTAAAAACGTAACTATAGCCCAGGTCTTCAAGACTATTATCTGGCCGCGCAAGAAATACCTTGGCATAGGGCTGGTGCTCATCATCATCAGCAGGCTGGCCGGGCTTGTATTGCCGGGTGCAAGTAAGTTTCTGATAGACGATGTGATACCGAACGGCGACAGCACCATGCTGAAGTGGCTTATCGGGGCGGTGCTGGTGGCCATCATCATCCAGTCCATTACATCGTTTGCCCTTACCCAGATACTCAGCGTGGAGGCACAGCACCTGATTTCGCAGCTGCGGGCCAAAGTACAAAGGCACATCATGCAGTTGCCTATCCGCTTCTTCGATAACACCAAAACCGGTGAGTTGGTGTCGCGCATCATGACGGATGTAGAAGGCGTGCGGAACCTGGTAGGAACTGGCTTTGCACAGATGATCGGCGGGGTACTTACGTCGCTTATCTGCCTGGTGCTGCTTATTTACATCAGCCCTTTAATGACGGGTTTTGTGCTTATACCGGTGGCAATTTTCGGGATCATCTCGACAAAGGCTTTTGGTAAGATCAGGCCCATTTTCAGGGAGCGCGGGGTGATTAATGCCGAAGTAACTGGCAGGCTGACTGAAACCCTGGGAGGCGTACGCGTGATAAAAGGTTTTAACGCCGAAGAGCAGGAGATAAAAACGTTTGAGGCCGGCGTAAACCGGCTTTTCCTGAATGTGAAGCAGAGCCTGGTAACAACAAGTATGGTAACCAGCGCGGCTACCTTGCTCTTGGGGTTTGCCTCGGCCGGCATTATGGGGATAGGGGGTTACCTGATTATGAACGATGAGCTGACCTTTGGCGATTTCCTGGCCTTTACGTTATACCTGGGTTTCATGATTGCGCCTATCCTGCAGATGAGCAATATCGGGAGCCAGTTTACCGAGGCCTTCGCAGGCCTGGACCGCACGCAGGAAATCCTGAACACGCCCCTCGAAGACGAGTACGGAAGCCGCACCTTACAGCTGAATCCCTTGCATGGGGCCATTGTTTTTGATAAAGTAGCTTTTGCCTACGAAAGCGGGAAGGACGTAGTGAAGGAGATCAGTTTTACAGCGCCTGCCGGTTCTGTTACCGCCCTGGTAGGTACATCCGGTTCCGGTAAAACAACAATAGCGGGTCTTGCTGCATCTTTCCTAAACCCCGACAGCGGCCTGATCACAGTAGATGGCCACGACCTGCAGACCATCAGTTTGCAAAGCTACAGAAGCCAGTTGGGTGTTGTGTTGCAGGATGATTTTTTGTTTGAAGGCAGTATCCGGAACAACATTCTTTTTCCGAGGCCGCACGCAACGGAGGCGCAGCTGATGCAGGCCGTGCAGGCAGCGCACGTGCAGGAGTTTACCGACCGCTTTCCGGACGGGCTGGATACCTTGATCGGGGAGCGGGGCGTAAAATTATCAGGAGGGCAGCGGCAGCGCATCGCCATTGCGCGGGCCATACTTGCCGACCCGCGCATCCTTATACTTGACGAAGCCACCTCGAACCTCGACACCGAAAGCGAAAGTTTAATCCAAGCCAGCCTTAAAACCCTGATGCAGGGCCGCACTACCTTCGTGATCGCACACCGCCTGAGCACGATACGTCAGGCCGACCAGATTCTGGTAATAGAGCAGGGCCACATTGCCGAGCAGGGAAAACACGAAGAGCTCCTGGAAAAGAAAGGACGGTACTACCAGTTGTATACTTACCAGGCCCGCATATAAGCGGAACAGGCTTTTGTTAAGGAATAAGGGCGCAGCACAGGCATGACTTTATACTTTACCGGAGCCATACTTTGGCCTTGCAGCTGCCAATGGGGCTTAACTTTTACCACCTGGTTTGAGTAGGATAGAAGTATAAAACACAAGCAATGGAACAGGAAAAACAACTGCGGGAGCAAGTAGTAACGCTGCTCCGGGGTGGCCAGGCTTTCCGGACGCGGGCAGAGTTGCTGGAGGGAATCTCTGTAGAAGATGCCGGTAAAAAAGTGAAAGGGCTCCCTTATACGATCTGGCAATTACTCGGGCACCTGCGCTTTGCCCAACACGACATACTGGACTTTTGCTGTAACCCCAATTACCAGGAACCTAACTGGCCCGACGACTACTGGCCCCAGGAAACTGCTCCCGAAAACGAAGCCCATTTGCACCGCACCATCGACGCCCTGGCCACCGACCTGGAAGAAATGATACAACTGGTACAGGACCCCAAGAACGATCTTTTAAAACCGTTTGCGCATGGCAGCGGGCAAACGCTGTTGCGCGAAGCTACCCTGGTAGCCGAACACAATGCTTACCACCTGGGCCAGGTAGTGGTGCTGCGGAGGCTGCTCCATACTTTCTAAAAGCTGCTAAGGGCAGAGGGTTTATCGCAGGATATCCGTTAACATTTCTTTTGTTAAAGGTTTGGTGATGAAGCCGGCAACTGCAAAGTCCTCCGCTGTCTGTTTGTCTCTGGGGTGCAAGGAACTGCTGCAGATATAAACTTTTGTTTCGCTTAGGTCCAGGTGGGTTTCGCTTTCCAGGGCCTTCAGAAATCCGAAACCATCCAGTACGGGCATTTTAATATCGAGCAGAATAATAGCTGGCATTTTACCGCCTTGTGCAGCCAGGTCCTTCAACGCTGATAAGGCAACTAAACCGTTCTGGGCCGTTATGATCTTATCACAAGCGTTTGCCTGGCGCAGTAGCCTTTTAGAGATAAAGCACCAGTTTTCATCATCATCAACCACCAGGATAGTGTTTACCTGGCGATATTTGGCGGGTTCAGTTTCTGTCATGTATAAGCTGCTTGTTAGCCGTAAAGCGTGGTAAATAGAACAGGAGTGCTTTTTTGCTAAATGGATAACTCACATAGCAGACTTAAAGTATAATTTAAACTCAGAACCTTTTCCTTCGGTGCTTGTAACCTCAATTTTGCCGCCTGCGTTCTCCAGGATGCGCTTTACCATGTATAGCCCGACACCTGTGCCCTCCACATGGTCATGAAACCTTTTAAACATGGTAAACAGCTGCTCCTGCTGGCTCTCATTTACGCCCATGCCATTGTCTTTTATACTTAGTACAACATAAGGTTCTTCCAGTCGGGTGGATAGCGTGATCATGCATCCCCGGTCCGGGTGCTGAAACTTAACAGCGTTACTGATCATGTTAAACAGGATGCTCCGGAAATTTTTGCGGGAAAACTTAAGCTGGTGCACCTCCAGGTTGGTATGTATCGAACAGGTTTTAAGGCCCGCCGGTATGGCCAGGTCGGCTACAATATCATCGTATACGTCCTGTATGTTGATGATATCGTCTGCGGCGCTTTCGGTAAACCCTTTCTGCATTCTGCTGATCTCAGTCAGGTCGGCGATGGTGCGTTTAAAGCGGTCTACGGAATCTACTACCCGTTTCAGCAGTTCTTCTGTATCTTCATTCAGCGCATCCGCCGCAGTAAGCTCATCCTTCAGAAACACCATTAAACCCTCAATGTTCGTGATCGGGGACCGGAGATCATGCGAGGCTGTGTAAATAAAGTTGTCGAGGTCGAGGTTGATGCGCTTCAGTTCGGTGTTTTTATTTTCGAGGGCGCTTTGCTGCCGTTCGGCCAGCTGGTCCTGCAACTTTTTCTGTTCAGTTCGCCGGTTATCTTTGTATAGCCAATGTGTTTCCCATCGGCATATATAGTCGTAAGCTTTACTGAAGCCCAGAACAAGGAGCCGTCTTTACGCCTGCGCCAGTTTTTTGCCTCATATACGCCATCTTTCAAAGCCAACTTGAGCTCTTGTTCCGGTAGCCCCGCTTTCTGGTACTCCTCCGGAAACAGCATGCCATAATATTCGCCAATAAACTCGTCTGCTTCATACCCCTTCAGGTTTTGTACGCCCATATTCCAGGTGGTAATAATACCTGTTGTATCCATCGCGAATATGGCATAATCTTTTATTTGCTCAATAAAATAAGAGTTGATCTCTTCCGGGGTATGCTGTGGGGCCAGGGTAATAAAAGTTTATCTACCGTTTACTCTTTTACGATAGCCCAGGTTGTGGCATTCCTGGGGTACTTTTGTTCAGACAAACAAGGATATTTAGAGCGAGACCTCCCGGATACGTATACATGCGGCTACCGCTAAGGCTGGCTTTTAATGCATACCTCTATACTTGTAAAGCCTCGACTGTAAACGTTACAGATAGTGCTCGTTTAAATTGACAACCCTGGGGCAGCGGGAAGGCTTACACTTACAGCGCAACTTATACTGAAGATACAGCGCGTAGAATAGCGCAGGCCCTGTAAGATGCTGCCAACGGAAGGGTACATTCAAATCAAACAAACATCAAAGGTTTTAAGGTATAACAACCCCATATACAGTATGTTACCATGTAAATAAATCAAAAATAAATAATGCAACCGAATAATTGCACGTATATTAGCAAACAAACGGTTGCATATTTTAATCCAGCGATGAGAAGAGACGTTTTCCAGGCGATAGCAGACCCTACCCGAAGGGCCATTATTGGTTTAATTGCCTTGCAGGCTATGACGCCGAATGCTATAGCCGAACATTTTGACACCAGCAGGCAGGCTGTTTCAAAGCACTTACAGATACTTGTGGAATGCCAGCTTGTAAAACAGGAACAACAGGGGCGCGAAATTTACTACCAGCTGGAAGTTACTAAAATGAAAGAAATAGACAACTGGCTGGAACAGTTCCGGAGAATCTGGGAAGACCGCTTCAACCAACTCGACACGATATTTTCTAACATAAAACAAAATAAGCCATGAAACACGACCTTGCATTCGAGTTCTCTGTGAACAAAGAAAACAACACGATCACCGTTAAAAGAGAGTTTGCAGCAGAGCTCCCGCTTGTGTGGGATGCTTACACAAAAAGCGAGATCCTGGACCAATGGTGGGCGCCTAAACCCTGGAAAGCCCGCACCAAAACGATGGACTTCAGGGAAGGTGGCTACTGGCACTATGCCATGGTTGGCCCCGAAGGCGAAGAGCATTGGGCATTGGCGAATTACAAGACCATTGACCCTAAAAGGCGCTTTACCGCAATGGATGGTTTTGCAAATGCCGAAGGCGTGGTAAACACACAAATGCCGCAATCAGATTGGGAGGTAAGCTTTACACCCAAAGAGGAGGTTACCTTAGTAGAGAACCTGATCACATTCGATGACCTGTCACAACTCGAAACCACCATCCAGATGGGCTTTAAAGAAGGCCTGACTGCGGCCATGGAAAATCTCGATCAACTATTGGCTGCTCAGAAACAGGAGGCCTAAGGGCTGTAAGCTGCAGAAAACATACTATAAAAGCGGGGCTAGTGCATAAACTTGTAGCCCCGCTTTTAATACTTTATAGTATTCATTCATCGTCTTCTAGTGTGTTCTTGTTGCTAATACTGATACTCTGAAAACATCAGCTACAAGCTCGCGCAAGCGGGTGCTGAAATTTAATACTTTAAAATTTTAATATTCATAATTATATATTTGTGTATAATTGAAGAAAAATAATTACTGTATTTATAAAATGTAATGGATAATAAGCTTAGGCTGTTTAAATCTCAACCAGGTTTAGCTAAGAAGTTTTACCTTTTAGAATATTTTTATATTGTTCTCAAGAGTTTCGATAAGTATAGTAGTAAGACTCAAGCATTTGAAGAGTTTAGGGTTTTAAAGGATAAATTTCAGCTTGGAGAATCAAAATATAAGAAACTCACTCTCGATGAAAGTATTAGTTTTTCACCCCAGCAATTGAATAGGTATCATTATACTTTTGATCAAGTTCTGATAGAAGCAATAAATTATGATCTAATAAGAGAAACTAAAAGTCACTATACCATTTCTGAAAAAGGTAGATATGCTTTAGGTGAATTCGTGAAGTCAAACCTTCACTTTTATAACTATCTACTGAAGTTAATGGAGTCGCATACATATGCTTTTTATGAATTAGTTAGCCTTTGCTATAAAGAGAATAAGAATAAAAATGGTTTAATGATTTTTCCAGTCTATTCGCCATTAAAGTTAGGCTTTGAGAAACCTAAAATGACTACGAATAGCCATATTTTAGATTACATAAAATCGTTAACTATAAGACTTCAAGATGATATAGTTAAATATTTAAGTAAAAGAAAAAGCTTACGTGAAGCAGAGGAAAAACTTATTTCAGAATTGACAAACTTGTCATTAATTGGACTAGATAAGAATGATAAATTTGAACACAATAAGTTTAATGAAACAATAACAAAAATTAGAAACTACTGGCTTAATTATTTTCTTAAACAAATATACAAGTATGAATACTCTTTTGATACATTCAATATTTGGGTTGAAAGAGCAAAACAAATAGGCATCATACATACTTCAGACTTTTTTCCTGGTGTAAGTGGTAGGATTGTATATCCAACATCAATAATTATTAATAAAATAAGAAGTAATGACTTCGTATGTGCATTTGATTATCCTAATGACGAAAAATTGTACATTCATAAACCAAATTGGAATAAAGAAGAGAATCAGGACCAGTTTGTTAAATTGCTCAGCGAAGCATATTATGATATAAAAACAATACAAAGAAGCCATTTTGTAAGCTTGCCTGATATTAGAGAGAAAGTATGTTATCGTATGAGAATTGCTAGTTATATATTTAATGACTTCCTTGAGAAAGCATATTTGATGAGCTTAAAAGGAAGCACACGGGTTCAGATAGCTCTGGAAGCAGACCGTTTACCTTATGAGACAAATGCAATGTATCTAAAACGAGAACCTGTACTTGTGAATGGTAAATATAAAAATATTATTGCTATTGATTTCAGTAGATAAATTATGAAGAACTTACTAAAAAAGCCTAAATCACCAGTTTTACAGACATTAAGTCGGTATGAAAAATACAATCTTAAAGAAAATCCATTTCCTACCAACCCATCTGTAAATAAAGAAAATACTGACAGTAGATATAATGGGGAAATTTTTGAAAGCAGAATAAGAGACGAAGAATTTGAGAAAGTAAAGAAATACTTTTTAAATGTTCCCCAATCAGATCCAAATCATCAGAGAATAGGCTACATACTAGATACATCTTATATAGGAAGAGGAAATGGCAAATCTTCATTTTGCCTTAATTTACTTAAGAAGATAAATAAAGAATATAGCCTTGATTTATCTAATGATGTAAACAAGTGTTTTGGAATTTATATAAGCCCTGAGCCTAGTGGTAGAACACGCACATTCTATAGTGTGCTGGACTTATTCTTTGAGTCTGTGCTTAATTCTAACATAATAAACTACTGTTTAGCTACCTTAAGGCTCCAAGCTATACTCGAATTGTATCCTGACAAAGAGCAAATATTTGAAGAAATAGAAGATGAAGCAATAGTGGTTAAATTGTTAAATGATGCAGAATGGTACAATAATAATTCTATTGAAATTAATAAAGTAACTAATAAGATACTTAAAGGAGATGCTCTAGTTTCTATACCTAGAGAATTTCCCCTTTATAAAGATTTGAATAATTATAATGCAAATTTTATAATCACTCAACAAAACTTTAAAGACTATTATAAAAGCCTCAAAGTTGGAAGAGAAAGACTAGAGTTCATTTTTACACATTTAGTAAACTTTTTTATAGGATGTGGCTTTAATGGCGCCTATGTGATTATTGATGATTTTGAAAGAATTCCAGACTTTCAAAGTGATAGGCAAAAAAGGGAATTTGCCTTAGAACTTAGATCAAATTTTTTTGATGGTATTTCTACTAATGCTAAGGTTGGATTTTATAATCTAATTCTTGTATTACACGCTGGCGTCCAACGACTATTAGAAAAAGCTTGGAGTGATACTGGGATGGAACAGAGAAGTCCCATCTCTACTATTAATAATAACGCAAACCATGTTATTTATTTTAACAAATTAGAAGGCAAGGATGCATTGTTACTAGTACAAAAGTATTTATCAGAATATAGATTAACGGAAACTAATTCAGAAGATTATACGCCTTTTACAAAAGAAGCTATTTTAAGAATCGCAGAATTAGCCGAGTTGAATGCAGCTGGGATACTTAGAAGAGCTAGCCATTTATTAGATAAAGCTAGTGAAGTGGATAGAGATGTTATAGATGAATTATTTGTAAATGAAATAAATGAAGTGGTTACAAGTGCTGATTCATCATTAATACAAAATATAAAAGACGAAGAGACAACTAATCTTTGGGATAAAGCGCAGCAAGAATAGTCAATTATGAAATATTATTTTCTTAGAAAGGATGAGTTTAAGCAACTGATAGAAAATAGATTATTCAACAAAAATTATCCTGTGGATCACGAACTTTTAGAAGAAGTTATCAATAGTACTTGTAACTATTGGGATGTGGAGATTGTTGGATTTAATTACTTCTTTTCTAAAATTTTAGAAACATACTTGAAGAAATCATATGCTTGTGCTGATATTATTGATTTCGTTTATGGTTTAAGTGATGAAATGTATTTCTCTAGACAAGAATTTGATTCGGACTTTATTCATTTACTAATGACAAAACATCCACGTAATGCGAATTCAAGCTTAGAAGAAGATTTACTTCAAGCTGTTTGTTTTTACTATGAAAAATAAAATTGTCCTTGATACAAATTCCCTTATTTCGTATTTCTCACACATATTCAATGTTCCTAAGACAATTTCAAAATCAGGCTTAGATATTATTGATAAAGCTATCAATCATTCTAAGTTTAATTTGATTATTCCGAGCATAGTTTTTGTGGAAATATTTCATAAATGGTTTAAAGATGCAGAGCTGGCTGCAGAAATTAGACTTGAGATTTATGAGTTAATTAGGGGAAAGGATAATATAGCAATTTTAGAAATTGATAAAGAAGTTCTAGAGAAATTTATTATAATTGATAATATCCAATTCAATTTTGACAATCATGATAAAATCATTTTAGCAACAGCTATGGTACATAATTGTCCTTTAATAACTTCTGATTCAAGGATTAGAATATATAATGAATCTAATAATGTTATACCTGCTATTATTAGTTAATATAAAATAAATAATTTCAGGTAACATCTTTAGCTGAACGTATCAAATCAAGCTTTGCCCTTCAATCCATTTACCATAGACCTACCCGTTCGGGAAATTATACCTGCTGTTAGGGAGCACCTGGCGGCGCAGAATACGCTGATCGTAAATGCACCTCCCGGAGCCGGTAAAAGCACCTTGCTGCCGTTGGCTATACTCGACGAGCCCTGGCTGAAAGATCAGAAGATCGTGATGCTGGAGCCCCGGCGACTGGCGGCCAAAACCATTGCTGAGCGCCTGGCACAGCTGCTGGGCGAGGAGGTAGGCCAGACCGTCGGTTACCGCATCCGTTTCGAGACGCGCATCTCCGAGCAAACCCGCATCGAGGTCGTAACCGAAGGCATCCTTACCCGCATGATCCACAGCGACCGCTCGCTTACGGGTGTGGGCATCGTGATCTTCGATGAGTTTCATGAGCGCAGCATCCATGCCGATGTAGCCATGGCCCTGAGCCGGGAAGCGCAGCACACGCTTCGCCCGGACCTGCGCATTATGGTGATGTCGGCCACCCTGGATATGCCCCAGCTCACGAGTCTGCTCAAGGCCCCGGTGGCGCAAAGTATGGGGCGGCAATACCCCATCGAAACCTTTTACACCGGCGACGCCGACGACCGCATGCTGCCCGAAATGACAGCCAAAGTGGTTCAGCAGGCAGCAAAGGAGCAGGAAGGCGATATCCTCGTGTTCCTGCCCGGCGAAAACGACATCCGGAAAGTAGAAGAGTTACTACGCAGGCAGCTTCGCGATTTTAAGATACACCCGCTGTTCGGGATGCTGCCTTTTAATAAGCAATACGCCGCCATTATGCCCAACCGCGAAGGCAAACGCAAAGTGGTACTAGCCACAAGTATAGCCGAGACCAGCTTAACCATAGAAGGCATTTCGGTGGTAGTGGATACGGGCTTCGGCAAAACCTCCCGCTTCGATCCGAAGTCCGGTTTGTCGCGCCTCGAAACGGTGCGCATCTCCAAAGACGCCGCCGACCAGCGTGCCGGTCGCGCCGGTCGTTTGGGCCCAGGTACGGCTTACCGCATGTGGAGTAAAACTACGCAGGAGCGTATGGCCCCGCACCGCACCCCCGAGATCATGGAAGCCGACTTGGCCAACTTGGTGCTCGACATGGCGCAATGGGGCATCACCGATATCCGTGGCCTTACCTGGCTGAACCCGCCACCGCGCGCTGCCCTGCAATCGGCCACCGAAATGCTGCACCAGTTGCAGGCGCTGGAGAACGGCCGCATAACCGAGCATGGCAAGCGCATGCACACGCTGCCCTGCCACCCACGCATCGCGCACATGCTGCTTAAAGCCGAAGAAACCGACCAGGTGGCATTGGCAAGCGATATTGCCGCCATCCTGGAAGAGCGCGACCCGCTGGACCGCAACGCCGGCATCGATATTAATTTAAGAATTGAAGCCCTTAGAAGGTATAGAAAAGAGCAGGGGCAGGGCAAGCGTTTCGGCAAGATCGAAAAGATTGCCCGTTCGTACCGTCAGCTGTTTACGATTGAGCCTGATAACGGCACCTTTGATGAATATGAAACCGGAGTGCTGCTCACGCATTGCTATCCCGAGCGCATCGCCTACGCCCGGCCGGGAAACAACGCGCAGTTCCAGCTGGCAAACGGCAAGTATGCGTCTGCCGGCCACCGCGACGACCTGGCGCACGAACCCTGGCTGGCCATTGCGCACCTGCACGCTGGCAATGAAGATAACCCGGGCCGTATTTTCCTGGCCTCACCACTCAACCCAAGAGATTTAGCACCACTCGTAAAGCAGCAGGAAGTATACCATTGGGACGTAAACGACGGCGAACTCACCGCTTCTATGGATACACGCATTGGTAGCATCGTTTTGCAAAGCAAGCCGCTGCCGCCACCTGATGAGAAGCACCGCGTACCGGCCATATCGGAGGCTATTAAGCTGGAAGGCGAGCACCTGCTGGACTTTAACGAGGAAGTAACGCAATGGCAAAACCGCGTGCTGAGTCTGCGCAAATGGCGTCCGGCAGAAGGATGGCCAGATGTAAGCACAGCTACGTTGCTGATGACCAACTGGGACTGGCTCAAATCATACTTGTTTGACATCGAGCACCCGGATGAACTGATGGAACTGGAGCTGTTGCCTATACTTCAGAAGTTTGTAGAAGAGACTAAACTGGCAAGATTGGATGTACTGGCACCACCAAGTATAATATTGCCGGATGGATCAAGTATAGAACTGGCGTATAAACCGGACGGCACGCAGCCTAAGCTGGAGATACGCCTGCAGGATATACTGGCGTGGGAGCAAAGCCCTACCGTAGATGAGGGTGAGATGACAGTAGAGCTGCATCTGCTTACGCCGGACCTGAAGCCGATCACCACCGTATCTGACCTGGCTACTTTCTGGAAAGGCAATTATAGAGTGATCAAGCGGCAACTGGAAGTGGTGTTTCCGGATGTGAAGTGGGAGAGGGGAGTTAGTTAGATAGTTTAGAAAATATTAGAGTGTCAGACCTTTTTTGATATCCCGAGCGCAGCCGAGGGATCTTATACAGCAGTATAATTGAGTGTTACATTGTCGATTTTCTTTACCAGGAATAATGAGGTAATGTAGTATAGCTTTGTTTTGAAGACACATAAGATCCCTCGGCTGCGCTCGGGATGACATCAATTTATAGAATGGTTGATTTGTAGTTACTCATGTTATGCAAAAGGAACTACTGTAATATTTGTATAGTTCACCAAGCTCGACCTACAGCTATGTTCAACAGCAAATACTTCGTTTATATTACTTCCAACACTACCCGCTCTACCTTTTATATAGGAGTCACTAATGAGCTGCCTCGGCGTTTGGATGAACATTATCAAAACTCCGGAGATAGTAAAACTTTTGCTGGAAGGTATAACTGTTAAACCCTAATCTATTACGAGCGACATACTACCCCGGATGATGCGATTGCCCGCGAAAAGCAGTTGAAGAACTGGAGCAGGAGTAAAAAAGGAGGCACTTGTCAAAAAACAAAATCCGTTGCTTAAATTCTTAAACGAACTGATAGCAGGAGAGCTGTAGTTTGTGAAGTATTCTAAGCTTTAAAAAATGGAGGAAAGACCTTTCAGCCTTTCCTCCACCTTATGTGATCAACTTTTATTTCTTATTCAGGAGAACTACAGTTTATTGCTGGTTCTGATTTGGGTCTATTGTTTCAGTTTCTGTTGTAACGGTTGTATCCACATCACGGACAGTTTGCTCTACTTCTAACTCAGATACAGTCGTATCCGAATCAATTACAGTACCGTCCATTTCTCCTTGAGTGGTACCTTCGTTACCCCCACAGGCGTAAAAACCAAATGATGCAAATACTACGGCTCCTGCTAAAATTAACTTTTTCATTATCTAAAGTATTTAAATTAAAAATCATTATGCCCTCAATATCAGTTGGGATGAGAGCATAAAATATACTTTGTTTACGAGGTAAGAGATTGATAAAGTTACATTTAGCCACCTGTTCCCTCTAAATCGGGTATACTTTAAACCTAGTTTGGTCCCTCTCAAAGCTTATACTTCAGGTGGGTGATTTGCTAGGATAAGTTGGCGTAAAGCAGCAGAAGTTTAGCCTGCGTATAATTAGGCGAAGCTAAGGACAACTTATACTGTAGCCCTTGCCTGCAGACTTGCTTGTGTACGTTAGCGTTTTCTTTTTAAAGCTTTACTGCATAAGACATTAACAAAAAAGCGCTTGTTAGAGTAAAGGTAACTGCCAGCAATTTTTTACCACGGCAGGAGTACTGCAGTTTGGTTACACCTGTACTATACCGCTGGCAACATCAGTAAGTTAAATTGAAGTAAACCTTAATGCAATAACCCGAAAGAAAATGATTCAGAAAACATACTTGAAAACAAAAGACCAATGCAAGGTAAAGTTTGCAGTAAGTATAGAAGATGCGGATAGAGTTGAAATTTTAGGCCTGAACAACGATTGGGATAAACCACTTGCCATGAGCAGGAAAAAGAATGGCATTTTTGAATGTGTTCAGACGCTGCCCAAGAACAGTATACATGAATTTAAATATCTCGTAAATGGTACCGAATGGCGAAACGACCCGGATGCCGACAGCGAAAACCCGAATGAGTACGGCGGCACGAATAGTGTTTTAACAGTATAAGTATAAGTCTGGCGCATGCATGTGCCCGGTTGCTAAAAAAAGTAAAGCAGGTTCTGCTGAACCTGCTTTACCAAATAATTGCATGCCGTTATAGTTTATACCGTCAATAACTCTTTTTCGGGCTGCCCCTCCTTCTGCCATTCTTCCGCATTTTTGATTCCTAACTTTTTGGCATTAAATACGGGGTCTTTACCTGCTTTGCGTTGCTCGCTGTAATCCTTTAAGGCGCGAAGTGCCGGTTTTCGGAGTAAGATAATGGCAACCACGTTTAACCAGGCCATAATACCAACCCCGATATCACCCAGCATCCACGCTGACTCTGCCGTTTTTATTGAACCATAGAAAGTTGCTACCAGGAGCAGCGTGCGCAAAGTCCATAGCAACCACTTGTTTCCTTTTTTATCCAGGTAGCTCAGGTTAGTTTCGGCGATGTAGTAATAGGCCATAATGGTTGTAAACGCAAAGAACAGCAGGGCAATAGCCACAAAGCCGCTACCCATGGAAGGGAAATAGGTATTAATTGCCTGCTGCGTATATTCTGGCCCGAAGGCTACGTTAGGCAGGTTCTCCACTATAAAACCACCTTCAGGGTTTACCACGTTATACTGCCCCGTAAACAAGATCATGAAAGCTGTTGCTGTACAAACAAACAGCGTATCCACGTAAACCGAAAACGCTTGCACCAAGCCTTGCTTGGCTGGGTGGCTTACCTCGGCGGCGGCGGCGGCATGTGGTGCTGTGCCTTGTCCGGCTTCGTTTGAGTAAATACCGCGCTTCACGCCCCACGAAATAGCCATACCGAATACACCGGCAAAAGCAGGCTCCAGGTCAAACGCAGAACGTACGATCAGGCTGAGCACAGCGGGTACTTCTGTTATATTCATCGCAATAATAACGATGGTCATGAGGATGTATGCGCCGGCCATAAACGGAACCACATATTGGGCTACCTTACCGATACGCTTTACACCGCCAAAAATAATAAGCGCCAAAAATACACATATGCCTGCGCCGGTTACTGCAGTAGGTATGGTAAAGGCTGTGTTCATGCCGGTGGCAATGCTATTGCTCTGAACGCCGGGCAGGAATAGTGCCATGCTTATAATAGTAGCCACCGCAAAAACTACGGCATACCACTTCACGCCAAGTCCTTTTTCGATGTAATAGGCTGGGCCGCCTCTGTATTCGCCATGTTCTACCTGCTTGTATATCTGGCCTAACGTGGCTTCGATAAAAGCGGAGGCACTACCCAGAAAAGCGATCATCCACATCCAGAAAACAGCACCTGGTCCGCCCATGGCTATGGCTGTTGCCACACCGGCAATGTTACCAGTGCCCACGCGGCCGGCAATTGCTATCGAGAAAGCCTGAAACGAACTAACGCCTTTGTTTGATGATTCGCCTTTGAAAAGCAGGCGTACCATTTCGCGGAGGTAGCGAACCTGCAGGAATTTGGTAACAATAGAAAAATATACGCCTGCTCCCAGGCAAAGAAAAATGAGCGCTTCGCTCCAGACAATGTCGTTAATCGTACTAATGAGTTTTTCCATAAGGTAGAAAGAGGGTAGCAGGGCCTCTGGTTGCTTTGTTTTAGTTTAGGTAAGGTTTGTGTCCTTCAAAATAAGGGAAATATTTCATATTCTCATGGTTTTAAAACAAGTTCCGGTCATTTGCTGCTGCCAAGCCGCCTTATTAAAAGGGAGTTTCCTGATCAAAACCTGAATCATACTTCGTGCTATGGCGAGTCATCAACCGCATGCATCCAGTAAAGTATGGCTTAAGCTGATCTCCATGTTACTAAGCAGCGCATTGCTCCAATTCTCTTTTTGCACTAATTGCAAGAAGTGTAGTTTAGTAACGCTTTAAGTAAAGGAGGGAAGTGGTGCAGGGGCTGAAGGGTAGGATTTTTAATTTGCACTCGTTTATAAATATAATTTAAATTCTTTTAGGGCTAAAAACCCCTTTTAGAGCCTAATATGCGATGAAAGCGCGAATGCCAGAAAAAAAATTGCATTAATTTTTACCACTTTGTAACCTTGCCATACTTATCCCCGTAAAAAAGGGTGGCTAAAAAGTTGAAAAGTTTAATTTTACCTAATTAACCTTTCAATATAAAATAAGGGATCCTTGGCGGGATCCCTTATTGTTTTTATACCCTCCTGATGCACTTTTTTACAGCTCAATTTACAGCCATAAGTAGTTTCAAAGGCATGGCTTAGGTGGCAGCCATCCACGTGTGTTATACTTCAATCTACTTCCATATACTTTTCATCGCCGTTCATGCGCACTATTCTCGGGTGAAAAGTGCCAACAACCTCTACCAGGCCTTGCTGGGCTGCCATCACCTGGTGTATGTCTTTGTATACCATTGGCGCTTCGTCCAGATCCGAACCTATTACCTCTATGCCTGCCTTTTGAATAAATTTATGCACCTCCGGTTTGGTTAGTGTCTTCTTTGCCTGCGTTCGGGACATAACACGTCCGGCACCATGCGAAGCCGAGTTAATGGAGGCAGCCTCGCCTTTGCCACGCACTATAAAGCCCGGTGTAGCCATAGAGCCCGGAATGATGCCAAGCACTCCCTTACCGGCTGGTGTAGCTCCTTTACGGTGCACGATATATTCATTGCCTTTGGCATTCTTTTCTTTCCAGGCAAAGTTGTGGTGGTTTTCGATTGTGGCCAGGGGAGTTTCTCCCAAGGCAGTAGCCATACGGGCATGTATCTGGTGGTGACAGGCAGAGGCATAATCGCCGGCCAGGTTCATGGCCAGCCAGTATTCCTGACCTGCTTCTGAGTCCAGGTCTAACCAGGCGAGGTGTTTAGCCTCCTGCGGCAATTTACAGCTATCCATGGCTACCTTGGTATAGTAGCCAGCAATATTGGCACCCAGCCCACGTGAGCCGGAGTGGGAGAGTACCGACAAATAAGAGCCAAGTGGCAGGTTAAATTCATTCTGCTCATCCTGTATTTCCACTATGCCAAACTCTACAAAGTGGTTGCCGCCCCCTGATGTGCCTAATTGGCTATAAGCTCTGTCCTTTAATTCATGTATGATCGGTATCTCCTGGAATTCCGGACGCTCCATGATCTCATGCTCCATTGGCCTTTTAAATGAGGTAAAGCCAAAACGTGTGTTATCAAGGAGAATCTTTTTCAGCTCGTCCCGTTTTTTGTCTATGTAACCCGGGTGTATGTTATAAATACTCATGCTCATGCGGCAACCAATATCCACGCCCACACCATAAGGAATCACGGCGTTCTCAACCGCAAGCACCCCGCCAATCGGAAGTCCATAGCCCTGGTGTGCATCAGGCATTAAGGCTCCAGCCACGGTAACTGGCAAGCGCATGGCTATTTCCATTTGTTTTAATGCTCCTTCTTCAATTCCCTCGGCTCCGTAAATTTTATAGGGTATGTTTTCTGATATAAGGTTTATGGGGGCAATTTCTTTGTGCGCAAGTATGGCTTGTGCCAGCGGGCCAAGTGTTACATGCATTTTATATTGTTCCGGAGCCGTCAGTACATCCTGGACCAGCTCTATCTGGTGGTTCTTGCCTAACTCGGTAAAATAAGTATGAACGATATTTAGTGCTGTGCTCAATGGTTTACCAGAAGGAAAGCCAATATTCATCAGGTCTTTTGCAGTCAGTTTCTTAGATGCTGTTTTATTCTTTTTCTTCGCCATAGCTGTCGGTTGTGTCGGGAGTTATTGTACGAAGATTGGGCAGTATAGAGTTGAAAGAGCCAGAGTAAGACGTCTGTCAGTTATAGCCTGACCTTAAATTGCTACCTATCGACTTTATAGTAGACTTGTTGCTAACCAATAGCGGAAAAGCTCATGAATTTCTACCTTTGCCTTAAATAGCTATAGAAGGAGCTGTTAGCTATTGAAACCCGTTATTTTAAAGTATAGTAACCTTAACAGGGATATGATTAGCTACGGTTATGCCCTATAGAGACTTAAAATTAGAGGGTCAGAAAAAAAATTGCATCTTTTTTTATACATTCTGTAACCTTGGTGTGAATTACCCCGTAAAAAAGGGTGGCTAAAAAGTTGAAAAGTTTTACTAGATAATTCATTTCAATAATATAGAAAGGGCTCCTTTACGGGAGCCCTTTTCTTTTTTTAAGCATTCTGAGAACACACCTGACGCATTTGCGCTTGCTACCCTCCCCCCAACTGATTGCATCAATACACTTAATGGCACATCTATAAAACAGGAAAGGCACTTACTGAGAAGTAAGTACCTTTGTGTATGTTAGTATAAGCGAATAGGATAAGTATAATTGTTACCGAAGGCGGGAAAAGCCGGGTTAACAATTATGCCAGGTAGTATTAAGCGGCTTTTACATTAACAGCATTCAAGCCTTTCTGGCCTTTCTCTACTTCAAATGTAACTTTGTCGTTTTCTTTTATCGGGCATGTTAAACCGTTCTGGTGCACAAAAATGCTTTCCTGTGTATCATGGTCCCTGATAAAGCCATAGCCTTTTGATGTGTTAAAGAAAGTTACTGTTCCTTTTCTGATCAGATCAGCCGGATCAGGCTCCTCTTGCTTGGACACGCCAATCTGGATATCCTCCTGCTTAATTTCTTTCTTCTTCTTTGTAGGATCTGGAGGAGTAGAGGTGATGTTGCCGTTATCATCAACATAGGCAAGCATATCATCTAAGCCCTGGCCTTTGTTTGAGTTAGCCTTGCGGTCTTCCTTTTTGGCCTCTTTATCCTGTCTCTTTTTAAGTCTTTTCTTCTCTTTTTCTTTTTTACTAAACGTTTCTTGCGATCTACCCATGGTTTGCTTTAAGTTATTAATTATTTGGCACTATATACTATACGGAAAACACCGCTTAATAGCGAAATAGGAAGTTAGTGCCGTTACGTATCCACTTCTCGAAGAAGGAATTGTCATTGTATTCACCCGACACCAGTTCGAAGTCAGGGTTATCTTTGTTGGATCTGGAGTCCATGAAACTTGATAGAGAGTCCTGGTTATTTGGCTCCCATTCCTGTCCTTTTTGCAATGCAACGCACAGGTATTCACGGGTTGTTGTGTCAACTAAATATTTTCTGTTCATCTCAGGTTTTTTTTAAAATTGCTCTATGATAGCGGATCAGATTGTTAGAGGCGCATCCGGGGCTTGATAAGACAAATAAAAAAGCCTTACAGAACGTAAGGCTTTTTCAAATGAGTTATATCGCCAGACTAAGCAAGCTTAACATTTACTGCATTTAGTCCTCTTTTACCTTCTTGTAGGTCAAAAGTAACTTTGTCGTTTTCTCTGATTTCATTAACTAAACCAGAAACGTGCACAAAGTACTCCTGATTTGAATTTTCTTCTTTGATGAACCCGAACCCTTTCAGGTCATTGAAGAATTTTACTGTTCCGTTATTCATATGATGTTGTTTATTATACACTTACTACATTTGTAGGGGTGTATTTGTTCATTATTTTTTACAAGATACAATAAAAAGTTTACAATTCTTGTATTAAAGTCATTAAACTGGTTTTTATTTTCTGAGGCGCCAATATAAAACCTAATTGTTGGGTCAGGCTTTGTTAAATCTTAGTGTAAAGGCGGTGCCTTCGCCCTCTGCGGATTGTAGTTGTATGGTGGCCTTGTGCAGCAGCACAATTTGCTTGCATAGGCTAAGGCCTATGCCGCTTCCCTGCTTCTTTGTACTGAAGAAAGGAATAAATACTTTTTCCTGCACCTCCTTGGACATACCAATGCCGTTATCGGTTATTTTTATGACTGTTCTCTGTTCCGAATCCTGGTAAGCGGCAAGTATGATTTCAGGTTCGGGATTATCTTTAACTGCCTCCATGGCATTAACGAGTAAGTTGATCAGGACCTGGTCCAGCAAATTAGTATCGGCCTGTACTTTTAAGGCAGGGTCTTTTACAAGTATAACCAAACGGATGTTTTTCTGAGCCAGGGTGGGTTGCATCAGCTGCTGCAGATTTGCTAAAAGCTCCTGTACTGACACCGTCTCGAGCCTGAGCTGGTTTATCTTACTCAGGTTGCGGTATGTTTCCGAAAAACGCAGTAAACCTTCGCTGCGGCGTTTTATTGTTTCTATGCCAACTTGCATGTCTTCTACATCTTCTGGTGTGGGGTTTCTGCTTTCTATTTCCTGTAGTCGTGCCTTCAGCGTTTGCGCAAGCGACGAGATGGGTGCCACGGAATTCATAATCTCGTGGGTCATCACGTTAAGTAGCTTTTGCCACGCCTGTGCTTCTGTTTCATCCAGGGCCTCATTCACATTCTGGAAGGCTACCAATTTATACTTTTCTCCTTCATGCTGAAAGGCAGTAGCAGCTAAGAGCACTTTAAAGGAATTTTTCTCGAAGTGAGCCGTATTGGCGGTGGCTATCTTACTGCGCCCTGTTTGTAAATGCACCACGTCTTCGTACAAAGTGGGGTCGCGCTTAGCCAGGTAATGAATGGACTGCATAAAAGGTAGGTGCAGTAGTTTTTTCAAGGGCTCATTCATCAGAACCATCTCCCCGGTATCCATCTTGTAAGAAATAATACCGGTATTTACCAACTCCATTACTTTCTGCAGGTTCTGGAACTGGCTCTCTTTTTCGGTGCTGATTGCCTTTAAAGTTGAGTTGATCTCATTAAATCCTTTCCGCAGCATCTCCAACTGGATGGGTGCATGCTTCTCATTAAAAAACCTCGAAAAATCACGGTAATGCACCGACTCTACAAACTGGTTAAATTCAGCTTGTACCTGCCTTAAAAACTTAATAAGCTCTACTACCTGGAATATAATTACCGGTAGCAGAAACACCAGCAACTCTGGCAAACGTTTAAGTATAACGAGGGCAGGCAAACTGAGCGTGACTAGGAGCAGGACTACCCTAAAAATTAGCTTTGCTTCGAAAGACTTATATTTCATACTTGCCCAATCTACGGTACAACGCAGTACGGGTAATACCGAGTTCTTTAGCTGCTTTTGTCATGTTGCCGCCGTGCTTTTCCATAACCCGGTGTATGGTAGCTTTCTCCAGTTCTTCCAGGTTCGATTCCTGTAGTATGGCTTCGTTAGCCGGGGCAGACTCTATGGGGGAGAAAAGTATGTCCTGTGGCTCCAGAACATAGCCATCTGCCATAATGATAGCGCGCTCTATGGCATATTGCAGTTCGCGCACATTGCCTGGGTAGTGGTAAGCTTTAAGCTTTTGCATTGCCTGTTGCGAAAGCTCCGGAACAGATTTCATATACTTTGCTGCATACACGCCCATAAAGTGCTTCGCCAACAGCAACACATCGTTTGCACGTTTGCGGAGTGGTGGCACCATTATTTCTACTGTATTGATGCGATAAATCAAGTCCTTTCTAAAATGGGCCTCATTTGCCAGTTCTGCCAGCGGTACATTGGTAGCACAAAGCAGGCGCACATCTATGTCTATGGGTTCGTTAGAGCCCAGGCGTAGTACCTGCCTGTTCTGCAACACACTCAGTAATTTAGATTGCTGGTGCAGCGATATATTACCAATTTCATCCAGGAAAATGGTGCCGCCATGTGCTGCCTCAAACCTGCCTGCCCGGTCTTCGCGGGCATCGGTAAAGGCTCCTTTTTTATGCCCGAACAACTCGCTTTCAAAAAGCGACTCTGTCAGCGCGCCGACATCTACTTTGATGAAAGGCTTGTTTGCACGCAACGACTGCTCATGTATGGCTTTTGCTATGAGTTCTTTGCCGGTGCCGTTTTCACCAAGTATAAGTATGTTTGCATCAGTAGGGGCTATTCTTTTAATCTTCAGAAAGATGTCCTGCATCGCCTCAGATTCTCCAAGCAGCTCGGTGCCATTTCCTTTTACTGCTGCCTTTGCGCTGGTAGTGCCTTTCACGCTGCTTTCCTTCTGACTGATAGCGTTTGTGAGTGCGCTCAGTAGCTTGTCGTTATGCCAGGGCTTTACCACAAAATCATATGCTCCTTCTTTCAGCGAGCGGATAGCCAGGTCTATATCGGCGTAAGCGGTGATCATAATTACGGCAGTTTCGGGCTTTAGCTCTTTTATCTTCTTTAGCCAATACAAGCCTTCGTTGCCGGTGTTCAAGGCGCTTTTAAAGTTCATGTCCAGCAGAACGGCATCAAAGCTGTTATTTTTTAGCAGAGACGGAATTTGCTCCGGGTTTTTCTCAGCTACGATTTCCTTTACATACGGCCTCACTAACAGGCGTACTGCAGTCAACACGTCTGTGTCATCGTCTATGATAAGTATGGATGCTTTCTTTAATTGCATAGGGCGGTATGTATAGTAGCTAAATAAACTATAATTATGCCATACTTGCAATACGCTGTAACACAACTATTTTAGGGATTTATTATAATGAAGGGTGTGCAAAATCGCACACCTTATGCGCGATTCTGCACATGCTCAATTAATTGCTTGTGCGTTAAATGATTGTTTTACAGGTTTTTATACTTGTGGCATATGTTCTGATACCGTTTTTATGAGGAAATGAAATCAAAACTTAGACCTGTAGCCCCTTAAAACTATGTTCAGAAACTACTTCACTACTGCCTACCGGAATCTCTTTATGCATAAGGGGTTTACTTTCATAAATATCTCTGGTTTGGCGCTGGGCCTTACCGCCTGTATGCTTATCGGGTTGTTTGTGTACGATGAACTGCAGTACGACAAGTTCTTGCCAGAGGGAGAGCAGGTCTACCGTATTTATAACGACATGTCGGCTACTGAGTCCGCTGAGGTTTTAGCAGTTACACCTCCTATGTTTGGCACCACCCTGGAGCAAGGTATACCAGAGGTAGAGACTGTTGCACGTATTCTGATGCTTCAGTTTGATGCAAATAACCTGATAGAGGCAGGAGGGAAGCGCATGTACGAGAAAGGGCGTTTCTTTACAGATCCTACTTTTTTTGAAGTGTTTCAGCTGCCATTTGTATATGGCTCTCCGGAAAAAGCGCTGGCAGACCCATCATCTATTGTCATATCAGACAAGTTTGCGGAAAAGGTGTTTGGTAATACAGACCCGGTAGGAAAAGAGGTAGCTGTAAATAAGCAGGTGTTCCTGGTAAAAGGTGTTTTCAGTAGCGAAAATAAATTTCACTTACCTGTAAACTTTATACTTCCGATGGCAGCTGCAGAGCTGCCGCCAGAAAGAATGAAAAGCTGGGGCTGGCAGCAGTTTTATACGTATGTTAAACTGCAAAAAGGAGCTGATGCACTATCAGCCCAGTCCAAGTTGCTTAAAGTAATACAGAAACAGGTAGACGCTGAAACAAATAAAGCCTATGAATACACACCTGTTTTTCAGCCACTAAATAAAATTTACTTATACTCTGCCGGCTTTAAACACGACCAGATTTACAAGGGCAACATTACCTATGTAAATGCCATTAGTGTGATAGCTGTGTTTATACTGCTGATTGCTTGCTTTAACTTCGTTAACCTGGCTACTGCCAAGTCGATGCAGCGAGCCCGGGAAGTGGGGGTGCGTAAAGCAATAGGAGCCCACCGAGGGCAGTTGGTTTTCCAGTTCTTAGCCGAAACAATTCTGCTTACGCTGATCAGCGTTATTTTCTCTGCAGCACTTACCTCTTTGCTTTTGCCATTGCTTAATGCCTTTACAGACAAGCAAATGACGTTTAATGTGTTTGCACAACCTGAACTACTGCTGGTGCTGCTTGCCTTAACGTTAGTTGTTGGTGTGTTGGCAGGCTTTTATCCTGCGCTGGTGCTCTCAGGGTTTAACCCGGTGCGGGTGCTTAAAGGTGCCGTTGTTAGCGAAAGCCGCATTGGCAGAATACAATGGCTGCGCCATGGTTTGATTGTGGTGCAGTTTTCTTTGTCTGTGTTCTTGATTATCTGCGCATTTGTTGTTTATAAACAAGTATCCTACCTGCACAACAAAGACCTGGGTTTTGATAAAGAACAGATCATGTTTTTCCAGATGAGGGGAGATAACCTGTACGAGAATTATGAGGCTTTTAAAAGCGAAGTTTTAAAGACACCAGGAGTTAAAAACGTGTCGATAGGGTATGGCTTCCCGGGTGACGCAACTGCCGGAGACGGTATTATTGTACCGAAAGATGGGAAAACAGTAAGCCATTCGGTAACCCAGTTAATGGTGGATCATGATTATATCAATACACTAAACGTGCAGGTAGTGGCAGGGCGGCCCTTCTCCAGGCAGTACCCTACCGATGCTGACCATGGCTTTATGATAAACGAAACTGCCGTTAGGGAGCTAGGCTACGGTACGCCTGAAAACGCTTTAGGGCAGCCCTTGCTATGGAAAGTATGGAATAACATCAACCCTGACTCTACTAAAGAAGGTAAGATTATTGGCGTAGTGAAAGACTTCCATTTCAAAAGCCTTTACGATAAAATGGAGCCAACAGTGCTTCAGATTTTCCCGGGTGCCTACTGGAAAGTTGCCGTGAAAATGGACGTTGGTAACCTGGCTGGATCTATAAAAGGAGTGGAAGAAGTATGGAATAAGTTCGTACCCGATTACCCGCTGGAATACATTTTTATGGATGATAACTTTGAGAAGATGTATAAGGCAGAAGATAAACTTAAAACCCTGCTTTTGATTTTTACCGGTATCGCCATTTTTGTGGCTTGCCTGGGATTGTTTGGCTTGGCTGCATACGCGGCAGAACGCAGAAAAAAAGAAATAGGAATTCGCAAAGTAATGGGTGCTGACAATGCTACTATTGTAGCCTTACTTTCGAAGGAGTTTCTGAAGTTGGTTGTAGTGGCAGCCATTGTAGCCTTTCCGCTTGCCTGGTACGCCATGCGCCTATGGCTGCAAGATTTTGCCTATCGCATTGAGATTCCTATTTGGGTGTTCCTGGTAGCCGGCCTGATAGCTGCAATTATCGCCTTTCTCACGATCAGCTACCAGGCTTTGAAGGCAGCAAGAGTTAACCCTATACTTAATTTGAGGTTCGAGTAGTGGTAAAAGCCGCTTATTATAACTAGTTAGTTTCAATTGATTTAGATCAGGTCTTTAATGGTAAACTCAGGGCTAGAATAAATACTAGTCCTGAGTTTAAAGTCTTGTTTCCTGTCTTTCATACATACAGAATTTTCATTGCAACTCGGAGAAGGTTTACCTAAGTTATGTAGACTTTATCAGAAGTATAGCAACAGGAAGCCTACCATGCAGGAAGTACTGGAGGCTAAGATTCACGGTGTTAGCGAGGAATATGTAAAGGAGGTACATGCTATGCGTTACAAAGACCTTAGTATGAAGAAGGTGATGGAAGCCAGGATTCATGGCGTGAATGAAGAATTCATCAAGCAGGCCAAGCAGAAAAGATATAGTTTCACAAGCATTGATAAATACATTGCACTTAAGATCCACGGGATAGCGATAAAGTCATTGAAAGAGTAAACCTCCAATCGCCCTTAATGCATATACAGTATAGCTTTATACTTTATAGGTGTAACACAGAGTACCCGGGCCTGAACTTCTCTGGCAATTTAAGTACAAGAGAGGAAACAGGTGACCGAATTAGTTTAGGAGGCTTTTGAAAAATACGCTATAGCCTTGCTGCTCCAACAAAATCAAGGTTTTAACCAAAAATATTTAACAGCAGATGCAACTGTACTAGTGGTGTTTTGTCATTACTATACTTTTGGTTCTAACCTTAATCTACGACAACTAAATAACCTATACTATGAAAAAAAGTGTACTCTTTTTAATGGGACAGCTATGCCTATTCCTCACCATTATTTGCTCAGGAAGGGCGCAAGTAAATGCACAGTCGCCAGCTCAGGCTGCTACTTTGAGCACAGGTAAAATCTCAGGGATGTTATCAGACTCACTTACAGGCAAGCCTCTCGAATTTGCTACGGTTGCCCTGTTGCAGCAAGGGTCTACGCAGGCTACAACCAGCACCTTAACAGATACGAAAGGCAGCTTTACTTTATCGGAGGTAGGTACAGGAACGTATAAGCTGGCTATCAGCTTTATTGGCTACAAAACCAAAGTTATTGAGGGCATTTCCATTACGGCAGCTAAGCCAGAAGTTATACTTGGAGCTGTTAAAATAAGCCCTGTTGCCAGGCAATTGCAGGAGGTAAATGTGCAGGCACTACGTCCTACTATTACCCTGGAAGCAGATAAGATGGTTGTGAGCGTGGCTGGTACAGCAATGGCTGCCGGTAGTACGGCGTTTGATGTTCTTGCCAAGTCGCCAGGTGTTTTCGTTGATCAGGAAGGCAATATACAATTAAACGGCAGGGCTGGGGTAACCATTATGCTCGACGGTAAATTAACGTATCTGTCCGGCCGCGACCTGCGGACTATGCTGGAAGGTATGTCGGCAGAAAACATAAAGAACATTGAGATTATCACCAACCCATCAGCGAGATATGACGCCGAGGGTGCTTCAGGTATTTTAAACATCAACCTGAAGAAGAATGAGCAGCAAGGTATAAATGGCAGCATTTATTCAGGACTTACCTATAACTGGAAGGACTTTGGGTATACTGCCGGAGGAAACATAAACTATAAAAGTGGTAAGTGGAATTCATTTCTTAACCTGGATGCAGCACGCCGTGTAGGAGGGAGAGAGGCAACGTTTACGCGTGTATTTTATGCCCCGGAGCAAACAACTTACTTCGACCAGGTGGCAACTGGAAACTACCAGGTAGAGGGACCGCCTTCTGTTCGTGTGGGTACAGATTACAGCATAAACCAAAACCATTCTGTTGGCTTTATGGCCTATTATGTTACCAACTACCTGGAGGCGGACTTTCTGACAGATACCTATATGGGGAGTGCAGCCAACCAGCCGGAGCTATACATAGATGCGAATAATTACACGCGTAACCGTTTCAGCAACCTGACCACCAACCTGCATTATATGGCGAAGCTGGATACTTCAGGCTCCACCTTATCAGCAGATTTGGACTATGTTCGGATAACGAACCGCGGCGACTCAGACTTCTTTAACTTTTACGATAGTCTGGCAACGGACAAGCCAGTACGACAAGACTTTTTATTTACCGATACGCCAAATGGTTATGATATATACGCTGCCAAAGCAGACTATACCAGAGCCTTAAGCAACGGCCACAAATTAGAAACAGGTGCTAAAGTTAGTAGAGTAGTTTCTGATAACGATTCCAGGTTCTACTTTAACAACAGCGAAGGATTGGTTTTGGATCTTAGCAGATCAAATCACTTCCAGTACGAAGAAAATATCTATGCCGCTTACGTAAACTGGAGTGGCAAATTAAATGATCGTTTTTCTGCACAGGCTGGGATGAGGGCGGAGTGCACCACATCGCGTGGCGAGTCTTTAACAACAGGGCAGGTAACCAACAGGGAGTATCTTGATTTTTTTCCGAGTGTGTTTTTACAGCAAAAGGTAAACGAGGATTACCAGCTGCGCTACAGTTATAGCCGCCGTTTGTACAGGCCTAACTATGGTAACTTAAATCCATTTATCTCTTACCGTGATCCCTATACTTACGTGCAGGGTAATCCGTTTCTTCGGCCGCAGTACACCCATGCTTTTAGTATCACGCAAGCCTACAAGCAGGATTACTCTCTGATGCTTAGCTACAACCTTACAAAAGATGTGATTTCAGAATACCCGATCCTGGATGTAGAGTCCGCTACAACTATCTATACCACGGCCAATGTAGATAACTCCCAGAGCTTGAGTTTGACAGCCATAGCGCCAGTTAAACTGATGAAGAACTGGGACACCAATAATACCCTCACGCTTGCCTACAATGCGTTTGAGACTGCCGTAAATGCAGAGCAATTGGTAAACGATCAGTTGTTTTACATGCTGCAGTCGAGCCACAACATACTGCTCCCACTCAAGCTTAAAATGGAAGTAAACGCAACCTACCGGGGGCCATCTGTTGGCGGTTTATACCAGATTGCACCAATGTGGTGGGTGCACCTTGGCCTAAAGAGAAGTATATTAAATGATAAGCTGGATGTTAGCCTTGCCGTGAATGACCTCTTTAAAAGCTATAGGTTAAAGTTTAAAACGGACATCGGTGAGAACATAAACGAATTCGATCAGTATTTACGCAATCGAAGTATCGGCTTGACGCTTCGCTATAACTTTAGCAAAGGAGCTAAAATTGAAGAGAAGCGTCGGAATAACAGCCTGGAGGAGTTAAACCGTACAGGTGGCTAAATGATTTTTGCCTTGGTTAATATATACTTGATAATCATACTTTGTCCTGCTATACTTACAAGTATGGTTATCAAGTATAAAATTTTAGAGGATACTAAAGTATAAAGCTTACTTGAAGATGACCCGCTTAACAACCCGTTGCCTGTCTACTGTGACAATAAGCGCATAAACACCAGCGGTATTTTTTTCCCTGTTGATAGTCAGGGTGTGCATGCCTGCTTCGTACTTTTCATGCAGCACACGCGACCTTTTACGCCCATCCAATGATACTAACTCGACACGCACCAACGATTTTTTCGATAGTTCGATATCAACATATAATACCTGCGCTGCAGGGTTAGGATATACTTTGAGGATGCTCTCTTTAGCAGGTTCCTGTAAAGCTGTCAGGTTACCGGTAATTACTACATTGCTTAAGTTGCTTTCGGTATTAGCCGGGCCAAGTTCAGTAACTACCCAATAGGTTGGCTGCTGCGGAAAATCTGCTGCTGCTATAGTAAAAGATTCACTTGCTCGTAAAGCACGTACTGCTCCTGCTGGAATATCGGTTATACTGGCAGGAGCTGTAGCTGTTGCATAAAGCATATACCGCTTAAAGGAATCTGTATTCGTTGGGTTTCTTTTCCAGTTTACTTCATAGGCACCGGTGGCTTCGTTTACTGCAATGCTTAACTCGGTAGGGGCAGCAGGTGGCGCAGCATTTTGCCAGGGCATCGCCGGAGGCGCAGCCGGGTATTTATAGGTGCTGCTCTTCAGCAGCGTATAAATATTATTTGTGTTAGCTGTCAGGTTAGTGGCCCTGTACAGCACATCCCCAAGGGCATTGTGTTTTCGGTTTAAGCGCGTGATCTCAATTTGATCCGGTATTTCCTGCTCAGTATAGTTGGTTTTATACAGGGCATGGCCCACATACAAATGGCGCGAAGCCACTACTGCTTTATCAGACCACCACTCTAAAAGTTTGCGGTAATCCTGGGCGCCCCCAATAGGCCAGTAAAGTTGGGGTGTAAGGTAGTCAACCCATTTGTTTTGCAGCCATGTTACGGGGTCTGCATAAATGGAGTTATAGGCATCCATTCCGCTGATTCCTGTAGGAGTTCCGTTTTTCCAGATACCAAATGGACTTACACCGAACCGAGCTGTTGGCCTTGTGGTTTTCAGCGTTTCATGTACCAGCCTGATGGTTTCGTTAATGTTATTCCGGCGCCAGTCTTTTACATCTGAAAACCCGGCCCCATGCTGTGCAAATGTTTGAGCGTCTTCGGTGGTAACACCAGTAAAGGTGCCTTCAGGGTATGGGTAAAAGTAATCGTCGAAGTGTATGCCGTCAACTGCATAATTGGCTGCAATTTCTTGCACTACTGTTGCGATATGCTCTCTTACTGCCGGTATACCTGGGTTAAGTATTTTTTTGCCCGTTTCAAAACTAAGTAGCCACTCGGGTTTGGTTTTAGAAACATGGTTGCTGGCATATACAATGGAGGAGGAGGTAGAGGTGTGAACCCTGTATGGGTTAAGCCAGGCGTGCAGTTCCAGCCCTCTTTTATGTGCCTCTTCAACCGCAAAGGCCAACGGGTCGTAGCCGGGGTCAACGCCTTGTTTGCCTGTCAGGAACCTGGACCAGGGTTCTTTGCCTGATTTGTAAAATGCGTCGCTTTCCGTCCTGACCTGGAAGAAGACCACATTCAGATTCGCATCTTTTATTTTATCGAATAGCGCTCGCAAAGCAGTCTTTTGGCTCTCCGCCGTGGCTCCTTGCTGGGGCCAGTCCAGATTACTTACAGTAGCCACCCATACTCCCCTGAACTCACGGTTTGGTTGCACCTGGGCAAAGGCATTAATCAACTGGAAGCAAAGTATAAAGGCAACAAGTATAGCTTTGGCTTTAATATCTAAAATATAACGAATTAAGGGAGCAAGTGCCATCCAGACTGTAAAGGGTGATAATTTGTGTAACGGGCGTATTTGTGCTGCAAATTACACAGAATTACCGAGCACATATAGGAACTCTCTAATTTATACTATCAAACGATACCCTGACATAAATATATAGTTAAAGCTATTTGCAATTATCACAAAATCACTACATTAGTACCGCTATACATCAACCTTAAAATCAAAAACTAAAATTCTATGAAAAAGCAACTCGCACTTGTTGGAGGGCTTGCCCTTGCCACGATTTTAAACGCATTGCCTGTAGCCGCAGGAAACGGCCCGATGAGCGCTAAAACTGTTGTGGCGGCTGCTGCAACAACCCTCCCTGTAAACACAGAACGCAGCACCATGAAGTGGAACGCTAAAAAAGTTGGCGGAGAACACTATGGAAGTATAAAGTTGGCAGATGGTGCTTTGCAGGTAAATGGCAACAAGCTTACAGGGGGCAGCTTTGCTATCAATATGGCAAGTATAGTGGTAGAGGACATCACGAGGCCGGAATCAAACAAGCGCCTGACAGACCACCTGAAGTCTGATGATTTTTTCTCGACTGAGAAGTTTGAGACATCTACGTTTAAGATAACTAAAGCAACACCCATCTCGAAAGCAAAGGCTGGAGAGGCCAATTATACTATTACAGGTGATCTGACAATTAAGGGCATTACAAACCCGATTACCTTTCCGGCTACTGTTAAAATTGCAGCTAAAACAGCTGAAGCGACTGCCGTTATTGAAGTAGACCGGACTAAGTATGATATAAAGTACCGTTCGGGTTTGGTAGGGACTGCTGCAGACAAAATTATATACGATACCTTTACCATAGACCTGAAGCTTGTTGCCGAAGCAGCCAGCAAATCAGTAGGTAGCAGGTAAGTATCACGAAGTTTGATGACATAAAAATAGCCCCTATATGTAGTAGGGGCTATTTTTATGCTTTAACGTAAAGTTTCCTGATTAGCAGCCCAGGCCATACTTACCTGCGTGGAGCTAGCTTCCACAACTCTCCGTTTGTTTGGTCTGTCACAATATAGAGAGCTCCATCCGGCCCCTGGCGCACATCGCGTATGCGCTGGCCGCGGTCTGTAAGCAGGTGTTCTTCTCCGGTTACGCGGCCATTCTCTAGCTGCAACCGTACCAGGCGCTGTTCTTTAAGCGCTCCTACGAATAAATTGCCACGCCATTCCGGAAAAGCATCACCAGTATAAAACTGCGCACCAGACGGAGCAATCACCGGATCCCAGTAGTATACAGGCTGCTCATACCCCTCTTTTTTTGTAACCGCATTCGGAATAGGCTCACCGGAGTATTCTTCACCATAGGTAACAAGCGGCCAACCATAGTTCTTGCCTTTTTCTACAAGGTTAAGCTCGTCACCTCCCTGTGGTCCCATATCTACAATCCATAAGCGCCCCTCTGCATCAACGGCAGCCGCCTGTACATTACGGTGGCCAACCGACCAGATCTCTGGTAATGCTCCCTGTTGGTTTACAAAAGGATTATCCTGCGCTGGTTTACCTTCTGTTGTAATGCGCAACACTTTCCCCATGTGGCTATCCATGTGCTGGGCTTGTGGCCTTATTTTAATGTTAGAGCGTTCTCCCAATGTTACGAACAGCGTTCCGTCTGGGGCAAAGGCAAGCCTGGAGCCATAATGCATGGTGCCATCAAATGCAGGCAATGCCTGAAAAATAACCTTTACCTGGCTTAGGCTTTTGCGGTCTTCGGATAAAACTCCTTTTGCAACACTAGTGGCATTGCCATTGGCACGTGGTTCAGAAAAACTCCAGTATATAGTACGGTCTGTGGCAAAGTCAGGGCTGAGGGCTACATCAAGCAAGCCGCCCTGGCCACGTGCATCTACTTTAGGCACACCTGTTAACGGCGCGCCTGTTTCTCCGGAGGCGGTAACGATGCGCATGCGTCCGGGCTTTTCTGTAACAAGTAGATCTCCGTTAGGAAGTGGCTCTACTGCCCATGGTTTTTCCAGCCCTTTTGTTATGACAGTCACCTCAAAATCTACGTCTGATTTTATGCCACAGGCGCGGGTCTGGCCTTCGAAAGCAGGTTCTTGCTCCGGTACGTTTGCCTGCCGTGTCTCGAGAGGGGTGCAGTTATTTTGAGTAGCGGGCTGTTCCGGTTGCGAGACTTCTTCTGTTGTGCTTCCGGTTTGGGAAGTAGTTTGTGTGTTGCAGGCAGTACTGGTAGCAGCAAGTATAATGGCAGCCAGTATACGCGAATAGTTTTTTCTCATGGTTTTATTTTCAAACTTGACAGTATCAGCATGTTTTACAGGTGCACAGGCTCCCTTAACACCTTGAGAATAATAGTACTGCCTTGATTGCCATAAAGTTTTAGAGCCAACCCGGCGCTGGTTTAAAGTATAAATAAGACCTGTGCGAATTATAGGTGAAGTATACTTTATTAGATGGTCTGCAGAAGGCTATACTTATACTTGCAAAGGCAGTACTGGTACATTCGCACATACTTGCTTTTGCTATTTATACTTCAAATTAAAGGTTTAATGCCCTCTTTTTTAATAAGATAAACTCTTCATCGGTGATAGAGCCTCGCTCGCGCAGGTTTTCCAGCCGTTCAATTGTGGCGATGGAGTCCTCCACATTTGTAGGTGTTCTGTCTTCGCGGTAAAGGTCATCAGTTGACTCGGTGCTGTCGTAAACTTTTGTAGGATAGGTTCTTTCCGTGTACACCTCCTGGTCTGACGTATAAAACCTGTCTTCGTTAAAAGTATCGTTGTTGTAAAAATCGTCGTTGATGTTTGTTTGTGTAGTATTGTCTCTGTCTACCGCTTCGGCAAACTCAGCACTATAATCCTTTGTAGTGTCCGGAATTATATCGCGCTGCGACTGCTGAAACGTATCCCTTACGGCGTATTCATAGTCCGGGGGAATGGGCCCACCCTGGTAAACCGGGTACCTGCCTATCGACCTGGAATCAATAGAGGACAAAAACACTTTTTTGCCGCTTTTATCGATGGCCGCAGCCCCGATTGGCACCAGCATGTACTGGTCGTTATCAGTACCAAAGAATTTACGGTCTGCCACTACGGAAATGTACCGTGCTTTCATGGCTTGCATATCTACAATCAGGTCTTTTACAACACCCAGGCTATCTCCATTGGCACCCACAACTCTCCATCCGAGCACATCCGGGTTGCCTTTTGCTACTTTATAGTCTTTTAAAGAGCTTAGGGGCGTCAGCCTTTCATTTCTTAGTTCTTCATTACTCATAGTTTTATCTTTTAGAGGCTTTTATACAATAACAGGGTAGGGCAGTTGCTGCAGGTCCTCACTCGTGATTATCATTCCGGCAACAGACACATTTCCTGTATTTACGGTGTCGTTATCGTTTGTCAGTTCGTAGATTGCCCAGATAAGTAAGGCTACCAGGAGGATCAAGAGCAACCACGGCCATACCGATTTCTTTTTGCGTTCAATGTTTATCTCTGCCATATCTCTTTTATTGTTTTTTGTGCCTGATGCCTGCCCGTAGCGCAGGTGTAATTTAACTGTGAATTAAATACGCTTACGACCTGACTTATGTTGAATTTTAGGGAAAAGCGCTAAGCAGATAAGGCACGCTGCCGTTTACAACCTATAAAATGCGTTACGCCTAAATCTTTTTGCGTTTGTTTCTGTTATTTTGTGAGGCGCTGCAAAACCGGTGCAGTTTGCCAACAGCAAACAACCATTTAAAGCCGGGGTACACAAGCGGCAAATAGTTAAAAAATGACAGCAGAACAATTTAGAGAGAAGTATACGGAGGCACTAGATACCATTCTGGAAGCTATGGCCGAGAACGCAGAAGTAGATCCGGAAAAGTTTTATAGTATGGCCTGCGTGCTTGAGAACCTCCGTTATTTTAGCCCTGTGCTTTACGGCGCCATCAAAAAGAAAGCTGAGTAAGTGAAGCTAGCTGGGCTTTATCTTTTTACAGCGATGCGTTCCCATACTTCGTTTATCTTATTTCCGGTGCTGCTCTGCCCGCTGTGTAGCCACTTGCCGTCTTTTACTTCGTAGTTAAACGAAAGCTGCATGCCTACACGGCTGGAGTCGCGGGAGAAAAACTCGATATGTTCGGTATACTTCCCGTCATTGGCTGTGTAAGTGCCCCCGCCGGTTCCTGAAAATTCCTTCGTTTCTGTGTTAAAAGCAATCCATTGAAAACGAGTACCCGACAATATTTTGAGGGTTTTGCGTGGGCCGGGCTGCATGGTACTCATCTGCCCGTCACGCTCACGGCCTGTTATACGCCAGGTACCCGCCAATGGTGAGGTGCTGCTTTGCTCATCAATTTTCTTCCAGTTTTCGCTTTCCTTCTGGTTAAGGCCCAGGCCGTTTATCTGCCAGTTCCCGTTCTGCAGTTTATACGTTCCGGTTGCTGTGGTGCCTACCTTCGCAGCATCCAGCGTGCTGAATTCGTAGGTATGGGTTAGTTTGCCGTTGCTGGCAGTATAGGTGCCGCCGTAAGTGCCGATAAATTTCTTTGAATCCTGGTTATATATGGCAACTGCAAAGTAGCCATCCTGCACTAGCTTAACGGTGGTAACACCCGGTGTTGCTTTGCTGCTTAACTGCCATGCGCCCTCCAACATTTTTTCCTGTGCATCAGCTTGCATGGTATCAGTTGCTAAAGGTTTAACCTTAAAAGTTTTCATACTAGCACCCATAAAGTATAGGCAGCAGATAACCGCTACAGTTTTAATTAAGATAAAGCTACTTGTGTTCATGGCCAAAGGGTTAAATTATCAAATTTATACTTTAAATATGATTACGATAATCTGCTGTATACTCCTTCGGAATTCTACTGGTTTTGTTTGCTGCTCGATAACGAAGCTGCGGCAGTAAGTATAAAGTATAATATGGCGTTATGTTTAGAATAGAGCCCTTTACATGGCCAGCGAAAGTATGGCAAATGCATTGATGATCCACAACATTGGGCTGACCTCTCTGTGCTTACCTGTTATAAGCTTTAAGATGGTCCAGCTTAAAAAGCCCCAAATTATACCTTGGGTAATGGAATAGGTGAAAGGAATAAGCACCATAGCCAGAAAGGCTGGTATAGCCTCATCCAGCTGGTTCCAGTTAATGTTTACAACAGGCCTTATCATAAAAGCACCCACTAACACTAATGCCGGAGCTGTGGCAATGGCAGGTATCATGGATAGGAGTGGGGCCATAAACAGGAAGGGCAGAAAAAGTAAACCACCCACTACGGCCGTTAGTCCCGTGCGCCCACCCGCTTCAATGCCAACCGCCGACTCTACATAAGCGGTGCCGGGACTGGAGCCTACAAGACCTGCCAATGTGGTGGCTACGGCATCTGTGGTTAAGGATTGCTTTACGTTGCGGGGTTCGCCGTGCTCGTCGGTAAGGTTGGCTGCCTCTGCCAAACCTATAAACGTGGAGAGGCTGTCGAACATATCCGTAAAAACAAAGGCGAAGATAACAGGTACTATGGACCATTGTAAGGAGTTAACTAAATCCAGCTGCAGTAAAAGGCTAAAATCGGGGGCTGCAAAAATGCCCTGCCAGCTTATAAGCGGAGCTGCATCCACGGCCCACCAACGGCCCAGCGGGTAAGCTGCCAGCGTCGTGAAAAGTATGCCGAGCAAGATGCCACCGTGCACATTCTTTACCAAAAGTATAGCCGTTAAAAACAAGCCAGCCAGAAACGTAAGCAAAGCCGGGTTCAGCGGACTTTTGCCGATAACAGTAGCCGGGTCTGAAACGATAAAGCCAGCATTTGCAAAGCCAACAAGTGTAATAAAAAGTCCGATTCCGGCGGCTATCGCGAAACGCAAAGGTCGTGGGATAGCTTTTACAATGAGCGTACGTATATTAAAAACCGAAAGCACCAGGAATACAATGCCAGACCAGAATACGGCCCCTAATGCTACTTGCCAGCTAATGCCAAGGCCGATTACTGCCGAGAACGTGAAAAATGCATTAAGGCCCATGCCAGGTGCCAGCAAAATCGGGTTACGGGCATAGAGGCCCATCATCAAACTACTGAAGAAAGATACCAGCACCGTAGCCGTTAGAACTCCAGAAAAAGGCATGCCTGCCTGGCTAAGTATGGTGGGGTTTACAACGATGATGTAAGCTGTAGCCAGAAAAGACGATACGCCAGCAATAACCTCGGTTTTTATGTTCGTATTGTTTTGCTTCAGCTGGAAGAAAGACTCCATTTCTCTTTAGTTGGTTTGATAATTTTAACTTTCCGTTTGATACGTTGATATTTCAAAACTAATCAAAATAACAAAGGCAATGAGACCAGGAGAAGTATGAGGGGTTGCTTTTTTACGTGGCCATGCCGGTACAGCTGAAGGCATACTTTAGAAACTGACAATCTGGACAGGGAGTTGATATTTGGCTTAAAAGTATACAAGCAGGCTGCCCACATCAGAACAGCCTGCTTGTATACATGTAAGTACTTCAACGTTTAGGTTTTCATTCGGCAATTATTCCACTACTTTTTCAATTACCGGTACGGCAGATGCGCCGAAGTATCCTATGGCTCCATTGCGGATATTGCCAGAAGCATTAGATTTCGGCATAAGTGCGGAAGCCGGAAAGTATAAATGAGATTTTATCTTTAACATAGTTGACTCCACGGTCAGGCGGCTTGAAATTGTGTATATTCCGCCTGACAGACCATGCCTTTTTATTGTTGCTTTCTTTCATGCAAATTTCAACTTACTGCAGGGTGAGCGAAGTATAAATAGAAACACTAAAAATATTGCGGTTTTATTTTGCAGCAGCTCTGTAATCTATGATTTAAACTGTCCCAGGAAACAGCAGAACTTAACTAAAGGTACCACATAAGTATATCCTTAGCCAACAGGTTCTGGAGAGGGCAAAAAAAGGTATAGCAGCTGCAGATAGTTGCAACTATACCTTTTAAGTAAGGCTTCTATACTTCAATCAGGCTTCAGCAGGTGACTTTAACTCAGGCTTACGCTGTCTGAGAATTTTGTTGTCTACTGAATAGCGACCAGGCCCAACAATCATAAAGAATAGCAAAAGGCCAGTAATTAAAATCGAAAGTATAAGTTCCGGGTTGCTTACACTCAGGCCACGCTGTGGGTTTACAATCAATAGCGCTCCAATAAGGATAGGGAACTGGCACAGTAGCGCCAGCCTGGTTAATAACCCAAACGCAATCATCAAGCCGCCAACAATGTGCACCATACTTGTAAGTAAATGGGCTTTGCCTGCGGATAGAAAATCCTGGCTAGCGCTAAAGATGTAGAACACATCAGTAGTATGCTCCAGAAACAGAATGCCTTTCAGGAAAAGAAACAAACCAAGAATAATTCTTAAGCCATCCATCCAGACCGGGTTGTTTGCGCTGTTAACACGCCGGTTACTGCGAAGTTCTTGTGCAAGTGCCATAGCTGTAAGGGTTTTAGGTATAAATACACTATTTCTATATTTACGTTTAATAGTATTAAACCGGTTTTATACTATTTTTTTGATCCTGTTCAGCCTGGATAAATAAGTAAATACGGAATTTAGATTTCTATTTAAAGTTTGGCTTCTTACCTTTGCCACCCGAATGAACGTTCAATTAAAAGCAGGAGTACATGGAGCCGATTGCAGAAAAGAAGAAAGCTATTTTTGAAAGTACACTCGAATTGGTGCGGGAAAATGGTTTTCATGGCACCCCTATGAGTATGGTTGCCAAACATGCCGGCGTGGCGGCGGGTACTATTTATCACTACTTCGAAAGCAAAGATAAGTTGATCTGCGAGCTGTTCTGTTATGTGCAGAAACAGGTCATTAGTGTAGTTGAAAGAGAGAATTGCCAAACAATTCCTTTCCGGGAATGTTTCTTCAACCTGTGGTTCGGGCTTTATGGGTTTTATCATACCAATCCTAATGTACTCAAGTTTTTTGAGCAGTTCGTGAATTCACCTTTTAATGCAGGCAGGCCTTCGTTAGAGCATGATACGTTTCACCAGTTGCTCTTCAGTTTTTTTGAACGAGGTATAGCAGAAGGGCACTTAAAGCAGGTAAGCCCTAAAATACTTGGCATACTGGCGCACAGCAACATTGTGTCAACAGCTAAGATCGTGGCATCGGGAAGGCTGGCATTTGAAGAGGCAGAAATAGAGCAGATTCCGCAAATTTTGTGGGATGGGATGAAGGCACCCAACATAACTTAAACATCTTAAACTTTACCCTTATATAAAAACCAAGCTTACTGTATCTAAAACGATGGTTAAACAACTAAGTCTGAAATGATACACTATGAAAAAAAGTATAAAAACAATAGCTGCAAAAGGACTATCAGATAGTGCTTGCAAACGTTAATTATCCATCAACAACCTACAGTATAGTATTAGTATACATGAAATTAGTAACAGAATTTAAATTACTGCTGACAGGGTGCCTGCTGTTTCCGGCGGTAGTGTTTGCCCAAAGCAATGCAGCTGTACCCGCAGATAGCTTAACGCTGGACCAATGCGTTAATTTTGCCCTCGAGAACCGGGCAGCGGTAGAACAAGCGTTGCTAGATGAAGCCATTGGCGAACGCGAGATCAAAGCAAACCTTTCAGGTTGGTTTCCCCAGATATCTGCGCGCTACGGCGGCACGCACAACTTAAAATTACAGCAGCAGCCTTTTGGAGATCAAATCGTTACGCTGGGGCAAAAGTATACTTCCAACATAGCGTTAGAAGCCACCCAGACTATATTCAGTAGTGATTTGCTGCTGGCTTCCAAAGCTGCCCGGTTTACAAGGCAGCAACTGGACCAACAGATAACAGACACGCGCATAAACACAGTTGTAGAGGTTAGTAAGGCATTTTACGATGTACTCCTGACACAGGAGCAATTACGCATCCTGGACCTGAACCTAATACGCCAGGAAAAACAGTATAACGATGCCAGAAGCAGGTACGAAGTAGGCCTTGTAGATAAGACAGACTATCAGAGGGCAGCGATTACCTTAGCCAACATCCGCAGCGACAGAAAACGCGCTGAAGAGGGCATCAAGGCGCGACTGGCTTATCTGAAGCAATTGATGGGATACCCGGTAGAGCAGGATCTTAAACTTACCCACCAGTATAACCTGATGGAGGAGGCGGTACTGATTGATACGACACAGGCCATTGCGTTTGAGAACAGGGTGGAACTGAGGCAACTAGAGACACAACGCGAGCTCCTGCTCTTAAACACCGCTTACAACAAATGGAGCTTCCTGCCAACATTGTCAGCTTTCGGTAATTACAACCTGCTATACTTCAACAACGAGTTCTCAGACCTTTACAACAAATCTTATCCAACATCTGCTGTTGGCCTTCAGGTAGCTGTTCCAATTTTTCAGGGCACAAGAAGATACCAGAATGTTAAAATAGCGCAACTGCAGGAAGAGCGCCTGGATGTGGAGATCGACAACACACGCAGAGCCATCAACACAGAGTTCCAGACAGCGCTTGCCAATTACAAAAGCGATTATACTGAATGGCGCACCCTGCAGAATAATTTAGTGATGGCCGAAGAGGTGTATGATATAATAAAACTGCAGTACGACGAGGGAGTGAAAGCCTATGTAGATCTGATCGTTGCCGAGACTGAGCTTCGCACGACGCAATTAAATTACTACAATGCCCTTTACAACCTGCTGGCAAGTAAATTAGACTACCAGAGAGCTTTAGGTAACATAGACATAAACAGATAAAATCAGAGAAATAAGATAATGAAAAATAAGTACGCCTGGCTTTTGGCAGCCATTATAAGCCCTACTATACTTATGTCTTGCGGTGGCGATGATGCCGGACAGCAGCAGATGAACCCTGCGGCAATGGCCGTTCAAGTAAATACCTTTAAAGTTTCCGCAGAAAATGTTACAGGCACAGACACGTACCCAGCAACTGTTGTACCGCTTCAGGAAGTTGAGTTGCGCCCACAGGTATCCGGTTATATTACCAATATATTTGTGCAGGATGGGCAGCGGGTTACCAAAGGCCAGCGCCTTTACCAGATAGACCAAAGCAAATACCAGGCTGGGCTGCAGCAGGCGCAGGCAAACCTGCTAAGCGCAAAAGCTAACCTTGCCAGGGTAGAGAAGGACCTGGAGCGTTATGAAAGACTTGCAGAGCGCGACGCGATTGCGAAACAGCAGGTAGATTATGCCCGCACAGAAGTACAGACTGCCAAGGCACAGGTGGCATCGGCGCAGGCGCAGGTGCAAAGCGCTTCTACGGATGTTGGTTATGCTGTTATCAACGCACCGTTCAGCGGCACCATCGGTATCTCGCAGGTAAGGGTAGGAGCACAGGTATCCCCTGGCCAGCCGTTGTTAAATACAATCTCATCCACAGACCCTATTGCTGTTGATTTCTCAATTAACGAGCAGGAGATAGCACGCTTTAGTAAGTTTCAGCAGGGTAAACAACCTGATTCGCTTTTCACGATAACCCTGAATAACGGGGAGGTATACAAACACCTGGGTAAACTCCTTGTTATTGACAGAGCCATTGGCCGCCAGTCTGGTACTACAACTGTAAGAGTAGCGTTCCCGAACCCGGATGGTACTTTGATTGCCGGTATGACCGTTAACCTGGCTGTGCTAAACCAGGATATAGGAGAGCAGGTAGTTATTCCTTACAAAGCAGTAACAGAGCAGCTGGGTGAGTACTTTGTGTATGTGGTGCAGGCCGACTCGGTGGTACAGCAAAATGTGCAGTTAGGTACGCGCGTAAGTGGCAATGTGGTGGTACGCGAGGGCTTAAAAGCAGGTCAGGAGATTGTAGTGGAAGGCATACAGCGTTTGCGCCAAGGTGCTAAAGTGCAGGTAGGAGCACCACAGGGAGCCCAGCCTCAGGCACAAGGTAAGTAAGCATTTCAGAATAACCCTCAGCAGAAATTTATAAGAGAATATGATTTCAGATGTTTTTATAAAACGGCCGGTAACCTCCATTGTGATCTCGATTGTGATCGTTTTGGTTGGTTTACTGTCTATGATGAACCTGCCTGTAACGCAATACCCGGATATTTCGCCGCCATCAGTTTCGGTGTCGGCTAACTACACGGGGTCAGATGCACTTACAGTTGAGCAGGCAGTAGCCACACCCGTTGAAACGCAGATTAACGGTACGCCTGGTATGGCTTACATTACCTCTACCAGCACCGGTACAGGCCAGATGAACATGTCGGTTACTTTCGAGATTGGTACCGACATAGACATTGCAACGCTGGACGTGCAAAACCGCGCAAGTATAGCCCAACCAACACTACCGGAAGAAGTTAGACGTTTGGGCGTAACAGTACGCAAGCGTAACCCGAGTATCATGATGGTTATCGGTATTTACTCGCCGAACAAAACCCATGACATCCAGTACCTGGATAACTATACCAACATCTATATAAAAGACGCGTTGATGCGTGTGAGTGGTGTGGGTGATATTACTTCCATTGGTCAGGATTTTAGTATGCGCCTCTGGCTGCAGCCAGACAAGCTGGCACAGTACGGCATTGGCGCCAGCGAAATTACTGCTGCCATCCAGGAACAAAACCTGCAGGTTGCAGCTGGTACAGTAGGTGGTTCGCCACAGTATAATACGCAGGCATTCCAGTACCCGATAACTGTAACAGGCCGCCTGCAGACGCAGGAGGAGTTCGGTAACATTATTGTGCGCACTAACCCGGCTGATGGCTCTATTGTGTACCTGCGTGATGTTGCCCGCATTGAGTTTGGCCGCTTCGATTACGGACGTGAATCAAAAATAAACGGCAACCCAGCCACGATGATGCTGCTTTACCAGGCGCCAGGCAGTAACGCCCTGGAAACTGCTGAAGGTATTTATGCTGCTTTGGACGAACTGAAAGCCTCTTTCCCTGCCGATGTTGACTATGTTGTTTCTTTTGAAACGGTATCGGTCGTGCAGGTATCCATCAACGAAGTGGTAATGACGCTGGTAGAGGCGCTTATACTTGTAATTATCGTAGTATTCCTGTTTCTGCAAAGCTGGCGCGCCACGCTGGTGCCCATCCTGGCAATTCCAGTATCTATTATCGGTACCTTTATCTTCTTTATCCCGCTTGGTTTTACCATCAACACGTTAACACTTTTCGGTTTTGTATTGTCAATCGGTATTGTGGTGGATGATGCCATTGTGGTGGTAGAGGCGGTGCAGCACTACATAGACCATGAAGGCCTTTCGGCAAAAGCGGCTACGCGTAAAGCCATGAAGGACATTACAGCTCCGGTAATCGCGATTGCCCTTATACTTGCGGCGGTGTTTATACCTGTTGGTTTCATACCGGGTATTGTGGGTGGTTTGTATCAGCAGTTTGCCATCACTATCGCAATTTCAGTATTGATCTCAGCTTTCGTGGCCCTTACGCTTACACCAGCGCTTTGCTCTATTATGCTAAAGCCGATGAATGTGCGTAAGGATTCGAGAGGTATAAATAAGTTCTTCTACAACTTTAACAACTGGTTTGCCCGCACCACAGAATCTTACTCTGTGGGTGTTCGCAAAAGTATAAAAGCAACGCCGCTGGTGCTTATACTTCTGGTTTGTGTGTATGCAGGCACAGCCGGCTTGTTTGTTGCAAAACCAACTGGCTTTATACCAACTGAAGACGAAGGCCGTATGTTTGTGTCTGTTGAGTTGCCTGAAGGAGCTTCTATGAGCAGAACATCTGCCATACTTAGCCAGATAGGTGAACAACTGGGCTCCGTTAAAGCCATTCGTAACTATACTTCCATTGCTGGTCTGAATGCCATAAACTTCTCTTTTAAGTCGAATAGTGGTACGTTCTTCGTGCAGCTGGAGCCTTGGGATCAAAGGCAAGACGAGGCTTCTCATCTGAATGGAGTAATGGCTGAGGTACAGCAGAAGATTGCTGGTATAAAAGAGGCAAACGTTATACTTGTGGCGCCGCCCGCTATTCCGGGTCTTGGCTCTTCAGGTGGCTTTAGCTTTGTGCTGCAGCAGCGCACCGCCGGCGATGTGAAGGCGTTGGAGCAGGTTATGGGGCAGTTCCTAGGGGCAGCCAACCAACGCCCTGAAATTGCCATGGCTTATAGTTTCTTTACTGCCAAAACCCCTGGCTACCACGTAGAGGTAGACCGTGAGAAAGCTAAAAGACTCGGTGTAAACATTGCAGATGTCTATGCTACTATGTCTACGTATATGGGTAGCCGCTACGTAAACGACTTCACACGCTACGGCCGTAATTTCAGGGTGGTGGCGCAGGCTGATACTTCCTATAGAATGGATATTGAGAGCCTGAAGCAGTTTTATGTAATGAGCAGGCAAGGTGAATCGGTACCATTAAGTGCTTTGGTTACCACAGAGGTTGTAGAGAATGCGCCTGTTATCTCGCACTTTAACCTGTTCCGATCAGTTGATATAAACGGTAGTGCAGCACCAGGTTACAGTAGTGGACAGGCGTTGGATGCGCTTGAAGAAGTTGCAGCGCAGGTGTTGCCGGCAGGTTATGGGTATGAGTTTACTGGCCTAAGCCGTGAGGAACGTGCCGCCGGAAGCAGTACCATTTATATTTTCTCCCTCTCTATTATACTTGTACTGTTGTTGCTGGCTGCCTTATATGAAAGCTGGTCTGTGCCGTTCTCTATTTTGTTTACCATACCATTGGGTATGTTCGGTGCTATCCTGGCACTTACCTTCCTTCCTAAGTTAGATAATAACGTGTATGCACAGGTGGGTATGATTACGCTGATTGGTTTGGCTGCTAAAAACGCCATTCTGATTGTGGAGTTTGCCAAAGAAAGGGTAGACCGTGGAATGGAGCTGATAGAAGCAACGATAGAAGCTGTAAAGCTACGTCTACGCCCAATCATCATGACCTCACTTGCTTTCATACTTGGTGTGGTGCCGCTGGCCATTTCATCTGGTGCAGGTGCTGTGTCTCGCCAAACTATCGGATGGACGGTAATTGGTGGTATGTTGGCTGCTACCTTCCTTGCCATATTTGTGGTGCCGGTGCTTTACGTAGTAATTACCAGGCTAGCTTATGGTAAAAAAGGATTGGCTGCGCTTCGTGCGCAAGGCAATGGCCAACCTGATGAGGATGAAGGCGGAGATCCTGCTTATGTAAACCAATAGTATATTATTATTTAAGATGTCTCGTCCTGATATAAGTTGACGGGTTTGAGACGAAATTACTTTTTAATTTGAGACCTCCAATACGTTTGTGTT
>NZ_CANLMZ010000010.1 GCF_947492645.1 uncultured Pontibacter sp.
ACGCTTGCCTTTTTTCGCTGTCAGTTTTTCCATATAAGGTTGATGTTGGTGTCAACCTATTTCAGGACAGGACAATAAAACAAAAAAAGCCGCCAGTTTTATACCTGGTGGCTTTTTTATTAACTTATACAATATGTAGCGTTAATTTCTGTCTACGTCAACGTCTACATCTACATCATCAATTTTGCCTAAACGCGACTGCACCTTATTCTCAAAGTCGTTCCAGTCTGCTTTAGTCTCTTCCCATTCTCTGCGGGTTTCATCATCCCAGGTGCTGCTTTCTGCCTCTAGTTCTGCAGAGCGGCGGTTATACTCTGAACGCATTTCACGGTACTCGTCGGCTGTTACCGTTTCGGCACGCTCTGAGTTTGTGGTCACCCATGTATTAAACTCATCATATTCCCGGTTCATCTCAGCGTTGGCATCATTCATGTCGGCTTGGGCCTCATTTACTTCTGCGTTGGTTTCATTCTGGGTTTCCTGCGAGCAGGCGAATGTGAACATACCGATGGTTAACGCAAATCCTATTGTTTTAAACTTTGATGCAAATTTCATAGTTGTATTGATTGGTTATAAGCCCTAAATACGAAGAAAACAGAATATTGATATATACGCAGCTAAGAATAGCTTATTTTTGCGCCATAATCGTACTTATAAGTATAACAGTAGCTGTATAAATTAGTAGCCATGCCTATTGTTGCATCAAAGCATAAATCACCCTTTTACCTCTTTAACGGTCACCTGCAAACGATTATCCCAAGTTTGTTCAGGCATGTAGACGGCGTTTTATACGAACGCGAACGCGTACTTACCCCCGACGACGATTTTATTGACATTGACTGGTCCAGGGTTGGATCGAATGAGTTAGTCATACTTTCGCATGGGCTGGAGGGAGACACCGGCAGACCGTACATACAGGGCATGGTAAAGGCATTTAACAAGCGTGGCGTGGATGCGTTGGCCTGGAACTACCGCAGCTGCAGCGGAGAGCCTAATAAACTGCTACGCTCCTACCACCTGGGCGCCTCCGATGACCTGGAGTTTGTAGTACATCATGCTTTAGATACCGGCAGTTACGACAACATTTTCCTGGTAGGCTTTAGTGCTGGCGGCAACATCACTTTAAAGTATCTTGGCGAAGCACCGGAAAGACTGCCCTCAGAGGTAAAAAGATCTGCTGTGTTTTCTACGCCAGTAGACTTGAAATCATCGGCCCAGCAAATCTCCAGAATATACACGCAGCGGTTCTTGAAAACTTTAGGCGCCAAACTGGAGCAGAAAAGGCAAATGTACCCCAACGAGGTTGACCTGACAGATTATAGTATACTTTGGTCTTTTCCGGAGTTTGACAACCGCTATACAGCACCGCTACATGGCTTTAAAGATGCTGACGATTACTATGCGCGTGTTAGCTCCAAGCAATTTATTACAAACATAAAGGTGCCTACGCTATTGGTAAATGCTAAAAACGACCCTTTCCTGGGGCCGCCTTGCTACCCTATACTTGAAGCTGAGCAAAACCCATACTTTTACCTCGAAATGCCAAACGAGGGCGGCCACGTTGGCTTTACCGAAGATTTCAGGAAAGATGCTTATTACTCTGAGGCGAGGGCAGTTAAATTTATACTTGAGGAGCAGGCATAGTACAACAACTGCACCTGCTAACTTGTATGCGGTTGCAGAAGTGCCTCGTAAGGGTTGCCGGGCAAGTTCAGTAACTGAGCAAACGCAGGTTCGGTTTTAGCGCCTTGTTGCTTTAACTGCAAAACCTGCTGCCGGAAAGGTTCGCCATACTTTAGCAGTAGCTTATACTCAACCAGCATGTGGCGGTAAGCTTTCTGCTCACGCGAAGGTATATGCTGCCCGAACACCTCCACATCAAAGTCATCCAGTCTAAAGCATGCAATTATACTTTCGCAGTTATCAATGTTAGTCTCTTTGATACTAAAGTGACCATAACCAGAAAATTGATGCAGGAGCTGATCATAGAAGTTAGCTTTGTTCTTCCAGCAGCAAATAATATCCAGATCGCTTTGTGGTGTATCGATACCAATGGGTATAGTACCTGCCAATAGCGGATCAAAGGCGACAAGCCTCTCCATTACTTTATACTTTACCAACACCTTGTATGCCGCCTGCTGGCGCACATTCCCAAATTGCAGGTAATGTATGTCTTCGAAGTTTATCACGCGCTCGTATTTTATAGCTCTGGCAGGCGTTTTACAATATTAGCGCCTTGTTAGCGGCACATACACCACCTTCTTCGTCTCAAAAAACTCCTCCGTAAAATATTCCGATAGGTGATGTACATTCGTGATCAGGCCTGACTCCGCGATTTCTTCCTCCAGCTCACCGCCTTTCAGGTAGTACAAGCCCTCGGTTGGCAACCCGGTTTTCTTAAAGCTGCTCATAATCCAGGGCCAGAAGTTGGCTAAACGCGTTACGGCACGGCTCACAACAAAATCATACTTGTCGCGCACCTGCTCTGCGCGGGTATGGCTGGCTGTAACGTTTTGCAAATGCAATTCGCGGGCAATCTCCTGCACCACATGTATTTTTTTACCGATAGAATCTACCAAATGGAATTTTACCTCCGGGAACATAACTGCCAGCGGCAAGCCTGGTAACCCGCCGCCTGTGCCCACATCCATCACCGAAGTGTGCTCCGGAAACTGAACTACCTTAGCAATGCCCAGCGAGTGCAGAATATGGTGCACGCCCAACTGGTCCATGTCCTTCCGCGAGATCACGTTTATCTTCTGGTTCCACTCCTGGTACAGCTCCCCCATGTGCTCATACTTTTGCAGTTGGTCTTCGGTAAGCGCCGGAAAGTAACCAGACAAAAGCGTGCGGATGGCAGTAGAATGAGGCATATTTTTTTAGTATGAATTAGAAATTGTGAACGCTAAGCAGCAAACAAGTATAAAATAGCGGCAAGCACCACCACGGCAGCAACTACGGCTAAGGCCATAAACACATCAAACAGCAGCACAAGCCCGGCATTGCGGTACTGGCCTTCATACTTTATACTTAGCTCGCGCTCAATTTTCTCAGGGGTGCGTAGCCGCAGCTGCAAGTATAACTCCCCTATCCGTTCCAGCCACCTCTCCTTCGAAAAGAATCTCATCGCAAGTATAAAATATCCGTCTGCAAAAGTATAAAATAAGTATGGCATCCGCACTAAAAGTATAAAACCCCTGCTGCTTACGGGCAACAGGGGTTTCTAACGTAATCAAATTTTAACCTTAATTTAATGCTGTTTAGATGAGGTGCTTTTTGTTCTTTACCATGTCATAGAGTAATTCGCGGGCACGGTGCAGCTGGGCTTTTACGGTGCCTAGCGGGGCGTTAAGTTCCGTGGCAATCTCTTCGTAGCTAAGCTCGTTAAAGTAACGCAGCGTAACAAGGCGCTGGTACTTTTCTGGCAGCTTAGCCACCACATACTGCATAATCTCGATCTTCTGGTTCTTGATTGCCTCTTCCTGCGGGTTCAGGTTCTTATCTTTAAAGTCAATCGTTATCTCGTCGCCGTTGTCAATTTTAATGGCCGAGTCGATTGACATCGTTTTGATCCTGTTCTTGCGGATAAAGTCGATACAGTTGTTTGTGGCGATGCGGAAAAGCCAGGTACTGAAGGCGTACTCCGGGTTAAACTTATGCAGGTTTCTGAATGCCTTGGCAAAAGCCTCTATCGTTAAGTCCTCTGCGTCGTCAGCGTTGCGCACCATCTTAAGCACCACGTGGTAAACGGGCTTTTTATAGATGCTCATCAGTTCGGCGTACGCTTTTTCATCGTTATCTTCCACCGCTGCCTGAATAAGCTTAAAGTCGTGCTTTGCTTTTGCAGAGAATTGTTTGTTTACTTCCATCTGAGTCGTTTATACATTAATACAGATATCCCAAGGAAGACATAGGTAAAGAAATACACTACATCCAGCACAGGCAATAATGGCAGGGATACCGTTTCGTCGAGTCTGCGTGCGGCCAGCACATATACCGGAAAAACCGACAGATAGCGTACGCCAACAAGCGCACCCAATATAGCTAAATGGCTATTTAAAACAAGAAGAATAATTAAAAGGAAATAGAAAAATACATTTGATACTACAAAAGCTCCTATCCTTCTTCTGTCTGCCGCTTTATAACGCCCCCCAACGGACATATGCCTACGTTTTTGCACAACCCATTCCCAAAACGTCTTTTTAGGAATGCTTACTGTTTGCGCCTCCTTGTTGATAACAATGCTAACTTTACTATTGTTGGCGGCATCACGAACAAAAAGGTCATCGTCGCCGCCCATTGTTTTGATGTGAGATGCAAACCCTTTGTTCTTAAAGAAACATGATTTGGTATAGGATAAGTTTCTACCCACACCCATATAAGGTTTCCCTAGGTTTGCATGAGACAGATACTGAATTCCGGTAAGCAAGGTTTCATATCGGATCAAGCTATTTAAAAAACCTTTTAATTGTGCATATGGAGAGTAACCAAGTACAACTTCTGCCCCCGATTCGTAACCGCTCTGCATCTTCTCGATCCAGTTAAGGCTGCATGGCCGGCAATCGGCATCGATAAAAAGCATGTGCTCATACTTAGCTGCTCTGATGCCCAGGGCTACCGCATATTTTTTGGGGTTAAGGTAATCCGGCGTCTTTTTTACCGTTACTACCTTAAAGTGCGGAAATTGCTTTTCCAGCTCAAACAGGTAAAATTCTGTGTCGTCGTCTGAGCGATCGTTTACCACTATTATCTCAAATTGCGGGTACTCCTGGTCCAGCAGCATGGGTAGCAACTCGTACAGGTTGTCCTGTTCGTTGTGGGCCGCCACAATAACCGACACGGGCCGCCTTACCTCAGACTGCGGATCTGTGTACTTGGTGAGGGGCAGAAAATAAAAAAACGCAAAATAAAGCTGCACCAGCACACAAAGTCCGAGCAGCACCAGCAGTATACTTGTAATCAATACGGTAATTTGTTAAATGGTTGGCCTGTTAAATGGTTGTACTGTTTACATGCCGCATGTTTCTGCTGATCTACCGGCAAAAACAAAATCGACTACTCGCTATCAAACAATTTAACTATTCCCTCCTCAAAAATAGCCATTAAATACCCATTTCCGAAGTATAGCCGCATTAAAAAAATTGTATGGTTTGTGGCGCTACACTTTGTATCTTTGCCGGTTCTTTTAGAATTATAAATAAACGCTGTGCATTAGCTGTTTAGCAGCCACCGCAGCTGGCGCTGTTCTTGCAAAGGCAGGGCTGAAAACTTAACGTATGCAATTTTCATTAGTAGCCAAAGATCCTCAGTCTAAAGCGCGTGCCGGTGTAGTACAAACCGAACACGGTGCCATCGAAACGCCAATTTTTATGCCCGTTGGCACGGCCGGCACCGTTAAGGCGGTGCACCAGCGTGAGCTGAAAGACGATATTAAAGCCGAAATCATACTTGGCAACACCTACCACTTATACCTGCGCCCCGGCCTTGATGTGTTGGAGCAGGCAGGCGGTTTGCATAAATTTAACGGCTGGGACAGGCCCATACTTACAGACAGCGGCGGCTACCAGGTTTTCTCGCTGGCAGGCACACGCAAAATAAAAGAAGAGGGCGTTAAGTTCAAGTCGCACATAGACGGCTCTACGCTTAACTTTACTCCGGAGAATGTGATGGACACACAACGCACGATTGGTGCAGACATCATTATGGCTTTCGACGAGTGCACCCCCTACCCTTGCGACCATACGTACGCTAAGTACTCTATGGAGCGCACACACCGCTGGCTGCAGCGCTGCGTAGACAGGTTTGACAGCACCGAGCCAAAGTATGGCTACAGCCAAACGCTTTTCCCGATTGTGCAGGGCAGCACTTACAAAGACCTGCGCATACAGTCTGCCGAGACAATTGCCAGTTTCGGACGCGAAGGTAATGCCATTGGTGGCTTATCAGTAGGCGAGCCAGCCGAGATGATGTATGAGATGACCGAACTGGTTTGCGATATACTTCCGGAAGATAAGCCACGCTACTTAATGGGGGTAGGCACGCCAGCCAACATACTGGAGAACATTGCCTTAGGCGTGGATATGTTTGACTGTGTGCTCCCAACCCGCAATGCCCGTAATGGAATGCTTTTCACTACGCAGGGTGTTATTAATATCCGTAATAAAAAGTGGGCTGATGACTACAGCCCTATTGATGCAGAGCTGGGAGGCTATGTAAGCACATTTTACAGCAAAGCTTACCTGCGCCACCTGATACATAGCGGGGAGTACCTGGCCGGGCAAATTGCCAGCGTGCATAACCTTACGTTCTATCTGTGGCTGGTAAAGCAGGCGCGCCAACGCATTATAGACGGCACTTTCCGCGATTGGAAAGATGTAATGGTAAAGAAACTGATGACAAGGCTCTAACCAGCCAGTTAAAAGTTAAGCGTATAAAGTTAAAAGCAGGATTTCATAGTACCTGCTTCTGACTATCATTACACACAAACTCTTAACCCATAACTTTTAACACTAAACTAAAGCGAAGCATTGAAGCTACTCGATAAGTACATACTAAAGAAGTTCCTGACCACTTTCGTGTTTGTGGTGCTGATACTGGTATCGGTGATTCTGGTGATTGACTTCACAGAGAAGAACGATGACTTTATCAAGCATAATGTGGCCATTGGCGAGATCCTTTTCGATTATTACCTGAACCTGATTCCGTACTATGCCAATATGCTAAGCCCGATTACAGTATTTATTGCTACTGTTTTTGTTACGGCACAGCTGGCTTCGCATACCGAAATAATAGCTATACTTAGCAGCGGCGTAAGCTTCAGAAGATTACTGGTGCCTTACCTGATCGGCTCATCGCTTATTGCCATTGTTATTTTTGTGCTCATTGGCTGGGTTATACCCAATGCAAACAAAGAGAGTGTGGCTTTCCAGATAAAGTACACCAAAAGCACCTTTACCTACGACTCGCGCAACATACACGTTAAAATAGGCCCTGAAACCTATGTGTACATGGAAAGCTATAACAACACAGCCAACATTGGCTACAACTTTGCCCTCGAGACCATTGATAACACCAAGCTTAAAAGCAAGTTAACTTCCAGCAACGTGCGTTGGGACGAAGAAAAACAGAAATGGCACCTGGACAGCTATACCCTGCGCACTTTTGACGGCGAAAAGGAGACGCTGCTGAAAGGCGGTGTACTTGATACAGCGTTGGCCCTTACACCAAAAGACTTCGAAAGCACCTATAAACTGGAGCAGACCATGACTTTAACGGAGCTAAACCGCTACATCGACGAGAAAAAATCGCGGGGCGCAGATGACCTGGAAACATACCTGATCGAAAAGTATGAGCGCTTCAGTTATCCTTTTGCCATCATCATACTTACCGTGATCGGGGTTATTGTGAGTGCACGTAAGGCTCGTGGCGGCGTCGGCTTCCAGATTGCGCTCGGTTTCTTCTTTGCGTTCATATTTATCATCTTCGTTATCACTAGCCGCAGTCTGGCACAGGTTGGAGATATTGATCCTGCCATTGCCGCCTGGATACCCACGATAGTTTTCACGGGTATTGGTTTACTGTTGTACCGTTACGTTCCGCGCTAAGATGCCTCGCTTTAAAGATTTTCTGGAGCTTCACTTCATCGTTTTCCTATGGGGGTTTACGGCTATACTTGGTAAGCTTATAACGATACCTGCTGTAGAGTTGGTAGCCTTGCGCACCTCCATTACAGCGCTGGCTATCGGGGCAATCATTTACAAGCGCGGCACGCCTTTTTGGATGGGCCGGGTGCAGGCAGTAAAGCTCTTAGGAGTAGGCTTTATCATAGCAGCCCACTGGATCCTGTTTTTTGCGGCGGCACGCGTTTCTTCTGTATCTATTACGCTAGTTGGTATTGCCACCTGCAGCCTCTGGACCGCCTTGCTAGACCCTCTTTTCAGTAAAACCAGGATAAAGCCTCACGAAATCCTACTGGCCCTGCTGGTCATATTCGGGCTCTACATTATTTTTAAGAACGAGACTGAGTTCAACAGCATATTGGGCATAAGTATGGCTATCGCATCTGCGCTGATGGGTTCTATCTTTACCATTATCAATGCCAAACTTGTAAAGCGCATACCTTCTACTACTATTACAGCTTACGAGATGGCAGGCGCTTGCCTGGGCACAGTATTGTTCTTCCCGATTTATACTACCTATTTTGCGGAAGGCGGGGCGCTAAACTTTACCATGAACAGCATGGACTGGGTATACCTGCTGGTACTTGCCCTGGCTTGCACCGTTTATGCCTATACAGCCTCTGTCAGGATAATGCAACGCATTTCAGCTTATACCATGAACCTGACCGTAAACCTGGAGCCGATCTATGGAATTATACTTGCGTTGCTGATCTTTAAAGATGATGAGCAAATGTCGTCTGGCTTTTACCTCGGTGCTGCCATTATCCTGTTAAGCGTATTTATCTATCCTATCCTGGATGCTTATGACAAGCGCCGCAAAAAACTAAAGCAAACCTTTCCAGAGCATGTAGTGATCGGGGAAGATTAACTCTTCTGGCCCTTCCTTAAACAAACCGTAAACAGCAGAGCCTGAACCTGTCATAGAAGCGTATACTGCTCCTGCAGCATACAACTTTTCTTTTATCTTTGGCAACTCCGGATACTTCGGGAAAAGCGCTTCTTCAAAGTCGTTTTTCAGTACATCTTTCCACGCACTCACATCCTGCTTCAGGAGCTGTTCCATGGTATAAGCGGGTTCAGCCGGTTTAATACTCCCGTATGCCTCTGCTGTAGTAATATGTATGCCCGGGTACACCACCACACAAGTATAACCGCTTAAGTCCAGGTCAGTTGGCGCGAACACGTCGCCTTTTTCGGTGGCAATAACAGGCTTGTTCTGAATAAAGAAGGCGCAGTCGCTGCCCAATTGCCGGGCATAGTTTTCCAATGCCTCACCTGGCAGGCTTAAATTAAATAACCTGTTAAGTATTGTAAGAGTGAAGGCAGCATCTGCAGAGCCTCCTCCCAAACCAGCTCCCATTGGTATAACCTTGTGCAGGTGCATATGTACCGGCGGTAAATTAAAATCGCGCTGCAAGAGCTTATATGCTTTCAGGCACAGGTTTGTACTGGGGTCTCCGGGCACGGGCAGGCCTGTCATGTCGAAGCGCTCTTCCGCGGCCGGCAAAATCTCTAGCGCATCGCACCATTTTACGGGGTAAAAGCAAGACTGTAGGTCATGAAATCCGTCAGGCCTTTTGGAGGTAATGTATAAACCAAGGTTAATCTTGGCATTCGGAAAATCCAGCATCTTGTTTGTGGAAATTTTTTAAGCTGCAATCTATAAAAATGCCCGCAAACCCGCGCACCGCTGCAGCATATTCTCGTTTAGTACGTAAGTAGCCTTTCAGATGAAAGTCTTTTCACTATATTGATCTAGCATACGTATAGAGCAAAATATATATACAGTTATAGCTAAAATTGTCGTTCAAGTATAAACTTAAGTGTAGCGCAGTTATCCATTAAATCACCCTCCAAAAAAGTAAAGACATGATGTACAGGCCAGGGCGAATTTTCCTTTCTGTTCCGCACATGGGCGGGCACGAGAAAAATTATGTGCAGAAAGCAATAGAAGACAACTGGGTAACAACTGCCGGCCCTAACCTTGTCGGCTTCGAACATGATATTTGCCAGCACACAAACGCCCGGTATGCTGTAGCGCTTAACTCCGGCACAGCAGCAATACACATGGCCTTGCGCCTGCTCGGCGTTGGCCCCGGAGACGAAGTGCTTTGCTCTACCTTCACGTTTGCAGCCTCTGCCAATCCAATTTTATACTTAGGGGCTAAGCCCGTTTTTATTGATAGCGAAGCCGAAACCTGGAACATGTGCCCCGATACCCTTCGCGATGCTATAGAGGAACGCACCAATAAAGGCAAAAAACCAAAGGCTATACTTGTGGTGCACCTCTACGGCATGCCGGCAAAGTTAAAAGAGCTGATGGCTGTTGCCGATGAGTATGGCATACCTGTAGTAGAAGATGCTGCAGAAGCACTTGGCTCGCGTTATAGCGGCCACCAGGTAGGTACATTTGGACAGATTGGCGTTTTCTCTTTCAGCGATGATAAAATTATTACTACCTCTGCCGGAGGCGCTATCATTACAGCAGAACAAGAATTGGCAGATAAGGCGCTATTTCTGGCAAATCATGCAAACGATGCAGCGCCAAACGATGATCACGCTGAATTGGGCTATAATTATCGTTTGAGCAATATCAGCGCTGGTATAGGCCGGGGACAACTGGAGGTGCTGGAGCTGCGTGTAAAACAGCGCCGGGAGGTGTTTAACCTCTACCGCAGCCAATTAGAAAGTATAGAGGGGCTGGCATTTTTGCAGGAACCTAAAACAAGCTTTTCGAACCGCTGGCTAACAACCGTACTCTTACCAGAAGGCCAGCAACCGGAAAGCATCAGAAAAGCCCTGGAAGAAGAGAATATTGAATCTCGGCTGCTCTGTAAGCCATTGCATTTACAACCGCTTTTTGCCGATAGTTTATACTTTGGTGATGGCCTTAGTGAAAAGCTCTATAACCGTGGCCTCTGCCTGCCAAGCAGCAGCAGCTTACAGGAAGAAGAACTGGAAAAAGTGGTGAAGACCATGAAGAAACTGCTGGAGGTAGTGTAGAAACTTCATTAACCGGGTCTACTGCCCCTCCTTGTCTAAGGCGGGGAACTCTACTGTTACTCTTGCAAAACTATAAACTATGTAGATTCTGTTTCTTCACTTGCAACACTCAGAATTGAATTATTAAGACAAGAGGAAGAGCAACTGCTGTTATGAAGACAGCTGAAGAAGTAGTTAAAAATTCCCCGCCCTACTACGGTAGCTGAAAAGTATAAAACTACACCTGCTCTAACGCTTGCTCCAGTTCGGCAATCAACTCCTCCGGCTCCTCTATTCCCACAGATAAACGAATTACACCAGTAGTAATACCTAACTTTTGCTGCTGCTGAGTGCTTAACGAACGATGTGAAGTACCCATTGGGTAAGAAATTGACGTACTGACTCCAGCCAATGAAGGCGCAAATGGTATACTTGTAAGGCCTTGCATAAAGCGGTTTACAGCCTCTTTTTCGTCTTTAATTCTGAAGCTGAGCATGCCGCCAAACATGTCCTGGCCCTGCTGCTTTGCCAGCGCGTGCTGCGGGTGCGCCTCAAGACCAGGATACCATACCTGCTCTACTTTGGGATGCTGCTGTAGAAACTGCGCTATAGCCAAGGCATTGCTGCAATGCTGTTTCATGCGTAGGCGCAGCGTTTTCAGGCCGCGAGCTGCTAGCCAACCTTCAAAAGGGCTAAGGTTTAAACCATAGATTTTCATCACAGTCTGCACACGCTGCAGGTCCTCCTCCTGCTGGCAAACGACCACACCAGCCGTTACATCGCTGTGCCCCGAAAGGTATTTAGTAACGCTATGCATCACCATATCTGCTCCTAGTGCCAGGGGTTTAGTAAGTACAGGCGTAGCAAAAGTATTATCTATCACCAACTTTATACTTAGCTTCTTTGTTTCCTGGGCCAGTTTGGCAATGTCTAATACCTGCAGCAAAGGGTTACTCATCGTCTCGGCCAGCATCAGGCGTGTATTGGCCTTTGTATACTTTTTTAAAGTATACATATCCTCAGAGGGCACATAGGTCACCTCTATTCCTATCCGTGTTAGCTCCTGGCTTAATAGCGCTGCAGAGCCCCCGTAAATTTCTTCGGCGCACAGCACGTGGTCTCCGGCTTTACAGACTGCCAGTACCGCCGCCAGTATCGCCGACATGCCAGATGAAGTTACTACTCCTCCTATTCCACCCTCTAGCTTGTTTACCTCCTGCGCCAGTTCATCGGTATTTGGATTCCCGTAGCGGGTATACATGTAGTTCTGACCCGGTTGCTCAAAGTATAATTCCAACGCACTCAGATCGTCAAAAGTAAAAACCGAGGTTTGGTAAATAGGCGTAGTTTTCGGGTGGATGTTAGGCATATTTTTTATCTTAATCAGCCTAAAGATAAACAGGATTTAGGAATAGGGTATAGCTCTCATGTATTTTATCACGCCTCTAACTCCATACTTTCATGAAGCAACTCGGCCGCGTTACCCGTACACATTGTAAAAACATAAATTGCAGCACTTGGAACAATCAACACCCCAATACCATACATTAACCATTACCGGCATAAAAGAGGAAGTAGACGGTGTAAAGGTTTTCACTTTTGACGGCGCTACGGCAAATAATCTCCCTTACAAGGCTGGCCAGTACCTCACACTTGTGCACCAGCACCCGCAGGGCGAAATTAGGAGGTCCTACTCTATCACCTCTGCTCCTGCACTAAAAGAACCGCTTTCTATTGGGGTTAAAAGAATAGAAAATGGCTTTTACTCGCGCCAACTGGTAGATCAGGCCAAAGTCGGAGATCAAGTTTTAACTACAGGGGCAGCAGGACTCTTTACCTTGCCAGATAATATCAGCGCGTATAAACAGATATTTTTGCTGGCAGCCGGTAGCGGTATTACCCCCATCTATTCTTTGCTGAAAGAGGCGCTTTATACTTACCCTGAACTGTCGCTTGTGCTGCTTTATAGTAACAACTCTCCGGCACGCGCCATGTTTTTAAAGCCTTTGCAGGAGTTGGCAGAGGCTCACCCGGGCAAACTGCACATCGAGTTCCTTTTCAGCAACTCCCCTGACCTGAACCGGGCACGCCTGCACAAAGATCTGCTCAAAACGTTTCTGCACAATTTATCGATATCTCCTCCTCAGCAGCAGTTGTTTTACCTTTGTGGCCCTGAAAATTACATGCGCCTTACCTCTTATGCCCTTCGCCAGGCGGGTGTGCCGGCAAATAATATCCGTAAAGAGATTTTTAACATCGTGAAGGTTCCGCCTAAAGTGCAGCCTCCAGATACTGAAGCGCATACAGTTATACTTCACTTTAAGGGAGAAAAGTATAATATTGAGAGCGAATATCCGAACACCATTCTGCAAAGTGCCCGAAAAGCAGGTGCTATACTTCCGTACAGCTGCGAAACCGGCAAGTGCGGCAGCTGCCTCGCAAAAATTTTAAAGGGTAAAGTATGGATGTCGTATAACGAAGTGCTGACAGAGCGGGATCTGGAGAAGGGCCTTATACTTACATGTGTGGGCTACCCTGTGGGTGGCGATGTTGAATTAAAGGTACTATAGGCCAGGCTAGGAGTTGTTCTGCAACTGCTTTAGTGAAAATTACTATATTGTAGGGGGGGGAGCAGCTTTATACTTTACTTCTCACTAAAGCTGCTCCGCATATAATGCAGATAAACGTCACGATGACGTTTACACAGTAGTTACTTGCTATTAAATATAAAAATGAATAAAGAAACAGCAGACGTAATCGACAAGTTGGTCGGTATCTTGAGAGAAGAAAGCGCGGAGTTTATAAAGCAGTTTCCTAACAGCACGCCATCACTACAACTTTCGACTTTTAACGCTTCAGAACTAACCGACTTAGAAAAAGAATTCCAAATCAGGATTCCTCAGCCCTACAGAGAATTTCTAGAACAATATTCCCCAATAAGATTTCATATAATGTACACAGACATTTATGGAATCACGAGTTTAAGAAAAGAGCTAAAAGACTACATTCCAGATGAACTACTGGAAGAAAGATTTCTCCCATTTGCTGGCAGTAGCGGGGATTATTATTGTCTCAACATGGAGACCGACGAAGACAAAGTATACTTCTTCGACCACGAGGAATATCAAATCTCTGATAGAAAATTGAACTTCAAAGATTTCTTTCAAGGCTTGCTTGACTCCAAACTGGAGCTAAAAGAGAAAAATAACAGCAAGTAACACTGTATAAACATCAAGCATCGACCGACGGCCTTGCTCGTTGTTCATACAAACCGTTACGGGAAATAAGAAATCATAGAAGGGAAGTATTTTTTTTGTAATTAATAGTAACTTTTAAGTTACATTTACTGTTGAATATACAGCAGATGGAGAAAATCAGAGAAATCATTGCTTATAAAAACTACTTTGAAGATTTCTTGAAGGAGCAGCCCGTTAAGGTGCAGGACAAGATATTCAAGATTTTGGAAGCGATAGAAACACTTGAGCGGGTGCCTCAAAATTACCTGAAGCACCTGACTGGCACAGACGGGCTATATGAAGCACGTGTTCAACTTGCTTCCAATATTTGGCGCGTGTTCTGTTTTTTCGACGAAGGCAAGCTGGTCATCTTGCTAAATGGCTTTCAGAAGAAGACGCAAAAAACACCAAAAAAAGAGATTGATAAGGCACTACAATTAATGGCTGAATATTATGAAGGGAAATGATAAAGATAGAGAAGTTAGTTCTTGGGCAGATATCAAGAACAGAGTGTATGGAGTGAAGGGCACAGAGAGGCGTGACAACCTTGACAGGGAGTTCGAGTCATTTAAAATCGGACTTGAATTGAAAAAGGCCCGTGAAGCTCGACACCTGACCCAGCAGGAGTTAGGGGATATCATCGATAAGAAAAGAACTTACATATCCAGAGTTGAAAACGACGGAAGTAACCTTACTCTCAAAACCTTATTTGATATTGTAGAGAAAGGCTTGGGTGGAAAAGTGAAAATCTCTATTGAGTTATAAAAGAATAATTACTACCCCGTAACCCGGTGCAGCCGTAACCCTTGCTTCGCTTCGGGCTTCGGCTGCACTAATCCGCTAAACTATCCAACTTCCCCAATCATGCCCCACATCCTCGAAACAGCACGGCTAAGACTGCGAGAGTTCACACTCAGTGACACCAACTTTATCATTGAACTTGTCAACAGCCCTGGCTGGCTACAGTTTATCGGAGATAAAAATATTAAGACAGCGGAGCAGGCAACTGCATATTTAGAGAATGGTCCTTTAGAAAGCTACAGGCAAAACGGTTTTGGTCTTTCTCTGGTGGAAAGAAGAGAAGACGGCGAAGCAATTGGAATGTGCGGAATTATCAAGAGAGATAGCTTAGAGAACCCAGACATTGGATTTGCTTTTTTGCCTGGTTACTACAGGAATGGCTACGCCTACGAAATAGCGAGTGCTACTTTGGATTATGCACAAAACCAGCTGGCGCTACACAAGATAGCCCCCATCACTTTACCTACCAACCTCAGATCTATCAAACTGTTGGAGAAGCTAGGCCTCAGCTTTGTAAAAACAATTATCTTACCGGGCAGCAAGGAAAAGTTACTATTGTACAGCAACTAAAGTATACTTTATAAAAACAAAAGCCCCTCCTGCTTTTACAAACAGGGGGGGCTTTTTTGTTCTTTTATGCTTTTCCTACTCAGTCACAGACTCAGCAAGTACAATAATCTTGTTGTTTAGCACTTCTACCACACCACCGTCAACGGTAAAAAATTCCTGGCTTTTGTTGGTAGTGACACGTATCCTGCCTTGTTCCAAGGTGCTGATGAGTGGAGCGTGAGAGTCCAGAACCTCAAAAGAACCATTGGCTCCCGGAAACTGGGCTGATGTTACCTCACCGGCAAAAACCTTTTTATCAGGTGTGATTATTTCTAAATACATTTTTTTTAGTTAAGAGTTAAAAGTTAAAAGTTTAAAGTCAAAGTTTGGTGTTACCCACTCTTAACTCTAAACTCTTAACTCTAAACTAATTTAAATCTATTTTGCTTCAGCAAGCATTTTCTCACCCTTCGCAACAGCGTCTTCGATTGTACCTACAAGGTTGAAGGCTGCTTCTGGCAGGTGGTCATACTTACCGTCCATGATCTCGTTAAAGCCTTTGATAGTGTCTTTGATATCAACAAGAACACCTTTAAGGCCTGTAAACTGCTCTGCTACGTGGAATGGCTGAGACAGGAAACGCTGCACACGGCGCGCTCTGTGTACTACCATTTTATCTTCGTCAGATAACTCGTCCATACCAAGGATGGCGATAATATCCTGAAGTTCTTTGTAACGCTGCAAAATTTCTTTTACGCGCTGCGCTGTGTTGTAGTGCTCAGCACCAACCACATCTGGCGTAAGGATACGTGATGTAGAATCTAGAGGGTCTACCGCAGGGTAGATACCAAGCTCAGAGATTTTACGGGAAAGTACTGTAGTTGCATCCAAGTGGGCGAACGTTGTCGCTGGAGCAGGGTCAGTTAAGTCGTCGGCAGGTACGTAAACAGCCTGTACCGAAGTAATTGAACCACGCTTAGTAGACGTAATACGCTCCTGCATGGCACCCATTTCAGTTGCCAGCGTTGGCTGGTAACCTACCGCAGATGGCATACGACCAAGAAGGGCCGATACCTCAGAACCTGCCTGCGTGAAACGGAAAATGTTATCCACGAAGAAAAGGATGTCACGACCAGCATCGCTTGAACCAGGCTCGCCATCGCGGTAGTACTCCGCCATTGTAAGTCCAGAAAGAGCAACACGTGCACGCGCCCCAGGAGGCTCGTTCATCTGACCGAACACGAAGGTAGCCTTAGACTCCTTCAGTTCTTCCTGATCCACTTTAGAAAGGTCCCATCCGCCATGCTCAAGAGACTCAAGGAACTCAGCACCGTAGCGTACGATACCAGCCTCGATCATCTCACGAAGAAGGTCGTTACCCTCACGGGTACGCTCACCTACACCGGCGAATACAGAAAGACCACCGTGCGCTTTCGCGATGTTGTTGATCAGTTCCTGGATCAATACAGTTTTACCTACACCGGCACCACCGAAAAGACCGATTTTACCACCTTTTGCATAAGGCTCGATAAGGTCGATTACTTTGATACCTGTGAACAATACTTCAGAAGAAGTAGCAAGATCTTCGAAACGCGGAGCAGGTCTGTGGATTGGCAAACCACCCGTGCTTACAGGCTGAGGAATACCGTCAATGGCTTCGCCGATTACATTGAAAAGGCGACCTTTGATGCCTTCGCCTGTTGGCATTTTGATCGGACCTTCCAAGTCAACTACTTCAGCGCCACGAGTAAGACCTTCTGTAGAGTCCATCGCAATGGTACGTACACGGTCCTCGCCAAGGTGCTGCTGACACTCCAGTACTACTACCTGGCCATTGTCTTTCGTCACTTGAAGGGCATCCAAGATATTTGGTAGCTTAGAGTTTTCACCCGCAAAGCTAACGTCCACAACCGGACCGATAACCTGGGTAATTCTGCCAATATTCGCCATCTGACTTATTTATATTGATTAACTATTGTAACGGAGTTATTTCAGGGTGCAAAACTAATGTATAAATCTGTTAAATCCATGCAGGGTTTTAAAAAGTTTTACAACCTTATATTTTAAAGCATAAAGTATTATTGGTAAAAGCAGCAGCGTAACGCATAAGGGAGTAAAAAGAGCGGTTTTTAGACTGGGCTACAGTTAACCTCAGTTAAAGTATAGCATCCGGCACCCTAGCCCCTTCACATCAAAAACAATCTTACCATTTTACGCTACCGTTCACAACACAACATGTTTTTTTAACCTTCGCTCTCTGAAAAAGCAAGGTAACACTTTTAACTCAACTATATGCGATGTTATTTGGTTAAGACCTGCAACTCCTGGTTAACGGCGGGGCCTGCAACTGCTGCACAGCTATACCATCAACCATAGCCAAAATTAATACGCGCTGCCCCTCGCCTTTAGGCTGCCATACTTAACGGGTTTGCACTCCTTTTACTAAGTATACTTGCTGCTGCAGATAGGTGCGATTTTCGTTTTGCAACAGTATTCATGTATGGTGACGGCAGGATGTACTGCTGTAACCTCATTTAAAAGAAAAAAGCGAGGCAGCAGGCAGTTTAGTGATACAACTACTGCAACAGAGGCACAAAAAGATAAAGAATCAACCTGCCGCAAAGGCAATGCTACAGGTTCTTCAGGAGTTCAATCTGCTCGTCGTTCAGCAGGATGTAACGGTTGTTAAAAGGGTTGGCGTAAAACTTTTCGCAGATAACGTATTCGCCAGATTTTAGCTTGTGGATATTGTAGCTAAAAAGGCTGTTGGAGCGCTCAATCACTAGTTCTGTGGTACTTAAATCTAATTGTTGGCCACAGGTGGTCGTAATAATATCAGAATTAATTGTTGAGGTTGGCATAAGCATAAATAAGGTGTAGAAATTACAGTACGCACAATTCTGCCTAGAGTGACGCTACACGATAAGAAAAAGCAAATATTTTTCATTGTATATACATGGTGTTACAGGGCCGGTAAACATCGCTTTTTAAAAAGGCTAAGTTCTGCTGTACTCTTAAAGTATAAGTTCCTACTTTTGCTAATCCGTTTACCTAAGCCAGACAAAACGTGGAACAACAACTGACAACAGTAGAAACAGCTCAGAAGCTTGGCCTTCTGGAAGAGGAATTTGAAAAGATTAAACAGATTTTAGGGCGCACTCCTAATTTTACAGAGCTCAGCATCTTCTCTGTGATGTGGTCTGAGCACTGCTCTTACAAAAACTCCATTGTTTGGCTTAAGACCCTGCCAAAAGACTCGCCTCGCATGCTGGCTAAAGCCGGCGAAGAGAACGCAGGCCTTGTAGATATCGGCGACGGCTATGCCTGTAGCTTCAAGATCGAATCACACAACCATCCATCTGCCATTGAGCCTTACCAGGGCGCAGCAACAGGTGTGGGTGGCATTAACAGAGATATCTTCACGATGGGTGCCCGCCCTATAGCACAGCTTAACTCGCTGCGTTTCGGCAACCCGCACTCCGAAAAAACAAAGGGCCTGCTGCGTGGTGTCGTAAAAGGCATCAGCCATTACGGCAACGCCTTTGGTGTGCCAACTGTAGGTGGCGAACTTTTCTTTGACGAGTGCTACAACATCAACCCACTTGTAAACGCCTTTTCGGCGGGTATTGTAAAAGTTGGCGAAACTGCCTCTGCTACCTCTTATGGCGTAGGCAACCCTGTATTTATAGTTGGCTCGGCCACAGGCAAAGATGGTATCCACGGAGCAGCTTTTGCATCCAAGGATATCACAGAAGATTCAGCCAAAGACCTTCCTTCTGTTCAGGTGGGGGACCCCTTCCAGGAAAAGCTTTTATTGGAGGCAACACTAGAGATCATCCAGTCTGGCCACGTAATTGGCATGCAGGATATGGGTGCTGCCGGCATTACCTGCTCTACTTCCGAAATGAGTGCCAAAGGCGAACACGGTATGGATATCTGGTTGGACAAAGTACCTACCCGCCAGGCTAACATGGTGCCTTTCGAGATTCTGCTTTCGGAAAGCCAGGAGCGCATGCTGATTGTAATGAAGAAAGGTTTTGAGCAGACAATTAAAGACATCTGCGACAAATGGGATTTATACTGCGAGCAGATTGGTGTGGTAACCGAAGGCGGGCAGTTGCGCTATTATATGAACGGTGAACTGGCTGCTGAAGTACCTGCCAACGATCTTGTACTAGGCGGTGGCGCACCGGTTTACCACAGAGAGTACAAAGAGCCGGCATACTTCCAGGAAGCAAAGCAGTTTAACATAGAGCAGGTGCAGGAGCCGGAAGATTTACAGGCAGTAGCTGAATTTCTGACAACGCACCCGAACATCGCTTCTAAACGCTGGGTCTATCGCCAGTACGACTCTATGATCGGCACCTCTACCATGACAACCAACGCCCCTGCTGACGCTGCGCTGGTTAAAGTAAAAGGTACTGACAAGTCAATTGCTGTGACCGTAGACTGCAACAGCCGCTACGTTTATGCCGACCCTGAAGAAGGAACTGCCATTGCCGTAGCCGAGGCTGCACGTAATATTGTGTGCTCCGGGGCAGAGCCAGTGGCAATAACAAACTGCCTTAACTTTGGCAACCCTTATGTACCGGAAGTGTACTGGCATTTTGTTGGCGCTATAAAAGGTATGAGCAAGGCCTGTACTGCACTTGGCACTCCGGTAACGGGTGGTAACGTTAGTTTTTATAACCAATCGTCAGATGAAGGTCCTGTGTTCCCTACTCCAACAATTGGCATGCTGGGTATACTTGAGAACAAGGATAACAAAATGACGCTTGCCTTCCAGAACGCAGGCGACCTGATTTACATGATCGGTGAGGCGCAGAACGACATAGCCTCTTCTGAGTACCTGTACTCGTACCATAAAGTGAAGCTATCCCCTGCCCCATACTTTAACCTGGACGAGGAGCTGGCGCTGCAGAAAACGGTTAAAGAGGTAATAGAACAGAAGCTGATTAACTCTGCTCACGACGTAGCTGACGGTGGTTTATACATTGCCTTACTAGAGTCGGCCATGCCAAAAGAACTGGGCTTTGATATTACTACAGATAAAAATTTCAGAAAAGACGCTTATTTATTTGGGGAGAGTCAGAGCCGTGTTGTAGTATCGGTTGCCTCATCTAAACAAGCCGATTTTGAGAAACATCTGCAAAATAACAATATGAAATTCACCCAATTAGGTAAAGTAACAGGCCACGACTGCCATATAGACGGTGCCCTTTTTGGTGGTATTTCGGTAGCGAAAAAGCACTACGATACAGCGCTAGAGCAGATTTTAGACTAATTTTTTTCAAAATATTTTCAGCAATTGTTTGCAGTTTAAAATCGTCTCTCTATCTTTGCATCACTGAACGACGAAGGGGCTTCCACCCTGAAATCTAGTAGGTAACTTGTCCGATGGTGTAACCGGCAACACGTCTGATTTTGGTTCAGAAGAGTCCAGGTTCGAGCCCTGGTCGGACAACTTAAAAGAACAATCTGCCACGTGCGGGTTGTTCTTTTTTGCTTATACAGCAGGTGTAAGTATTTAAATATCAGAAATATCTAGTGCCTGTTATCAGGATTTTTGGTAGCTTTGCGGGCATAATAAACTAAACCTAAACCCTCACACTTTAGCTTTTAGCACCATTATGCCACAAGTAAAAATATTCTCTGGTTCCGCATCCAGATACTTAGCCGAGAAAATTGCCGCCGCTTACGGCACTACCCTTGGCGACTTAAGTATTTCGCGTTTTAGCGATGGTGAGATCGGAGTGCACTTTAATGAGTCAGTTCGCGGCGCAGAGGTTTTCATAGTACAGTCTACTTTTCCGCCAGCCGATAACCTGATGGAACTAATGCTGCTTGTAGACGCGGCTAAACGTGCATCGGCTCATAAAGTAATTGTGGTAATGCCATACTATGGCTATGCCCGCCAGGACAGAAAAGACAAGCCGCGTGTATCGATAGGCTCTAAAGTGTTGGCAAACGCAATACAATCTGTAGGCGCAGACCGCCTGATGACTTGCGATTTGCATGCCGGCCAGATACAAGGCTTCTTTGATATTCCGGTAGATCATCTGGATGGCTCGGCCATCTTTGTGCCCTACCTGCGCAGCCTGAACCTGGGTTCTGACTTGATCTTCGCATCGCCTGACGTTGGAGGTGTGGTAAGAACAAGAGCCTTTGCAAAGAACTTTGGTTCTGAAATGGTTGTTTGCGACAAACACCGCAAACGCGCTAATGAGATTGCCTCAATGCAGGTGATCGGTGATGTTGAAGGAATGGATGTGGTGTTGGTGGACGACATGGTGGATACAGCAGGTACCATCACAAAGGCAGCGGCCTTATTGAAAGAAAAAGGAGCGAAATCGGTTCGCGCCATTGCTACACACCCTGTATTATCGGGGCCAGCTTATGAGCGCATCGAGGAGTCGGTTTTAGAGGAGCTTGTTGTATCGGATACCATTCCGCTGAAGCAGGAGTGCTCTAAAATAAAAGTGCTCTCTTTCTCGGACCTGTTTGCCAGAGCGATAAACAACGTGGTAACGCACGAGTCTATAAGCTCATTATTTATTTAAGGTTGCAAGGTTAAATGGTTTAATTGCCACATGGTTGTTTTACACAACCGCACCAGCAGTCAGACTATCAAACAAGCAACAATTTAACTTAGGCTATACTTTTGTAGCAATAAACATTTTTTAACAAATTCATTTTTATGAAAACTTTAGAGATTATAGGGTTTAAAAGAGCAAATCTCGGCAAAGCGCAAACTAAAGAATTGCGTAATGAGTCTTATGTACCAGGTGTACTTTATGGCGGTGCTGAGCAAGTTCACTTCTATGCACCAGCTATCCTGTTCAGAGACTTAGTTTATTCTCCGGAAGTATACGAAGTAGACTTAAACATTGAAGGCACGCATTACAGAGCTATCATGCAGGATGTACAGTTCCACCCTGTAAACGAGATGCTGCTGCACGTTGACTTCCTTGAGTTGAATGATGAGAAGCCAGTTAAAATCGATATCCCGGTTAAGATGATTGGAAACTCTCCAGGTGTAATGCTAGGTGGTAAGCTTGTAACTAAACTGCGTAAGCTTAAAGTTAAGGCTCTTCCAGCTAACCTTCCGGATTACATCGAGGTTGATATCTCTGAACTTGAGCTTGGTAAATCAATCAAAGTTGGTAAGATCAAAGCAGGCGACTTCGAGATCCTTAGCAACCCACTTGCACCAGTAGCAACAGTTACTATTCCTCGTGCCCTTAAGAGTGCACAGATGGAAGAAGCTCGTGGCAAGAAATAAGCTTCACAGCTTTTCAAATCAAATCCTGTCCTGCTTACAAGCGGGGCAGGATTTTTTGTTTCTGCTTTGAAGTTGAACTGTTTAATTGTTAAATAGCTAAATTCCGTATTATTTTACTGCCTTGCCTTACAAACCAAAACTTTAACAATTGAGCAATTCAACAATTAACGTGATAAAAACCTGGTTGGGCCTCTCCCCTGCCACCCCAGACGAAGATACAAGTATGAAATACCTGATTGTGGGCCTTGGCAACATTGGCCCCGAATATGCCGAAACCCGACACAACATTGGCTTTATGGTGTTGGATTACCTGGCCAAGAAGCACGATGCACAATTTGACACAGGTCGCCACTCCTTTGTAACCGAGATAAAAACAAAAGGGCGCACGTTTGTACTGGTTAAACCTACCACGTACATGAACCTAAGCGGTAAAGCTGTTGGGCATTGGTTAACCTCACTTAAGTTACCCGTGGAACAGATGATGGTAATTACCGACGACATTGCCATACCTTTTGGTAAAATTCGCATCCGCACCAAAGGTAGCGCTGGCGGCCACAATGGCTTAAAGCACATCGAGCAAACATTGGGGCACAATAACTACCCGCGGCTTCGCTTCGGTGTTGGCGATACGTTCCATAAAGGCAAGCAAGTGGATTATGTGTTAAGCAAGTTTAGCGAGGATGAGCAGATAGACCTACAGGCATTAGTAGAAAAAGCCGCTGAATCGGTACTTGCTTTTGGCACAATTGGCTTAGAGCGCACCATGAACCAGTACAATACAAAGTAAAGGCATAACTGCAGCAGTAGCACCTGGTTAGCTGCAAAATAAAGTATAAAAAGGCGCAAATTATTGCGCCTTTACTTTTTAAAATACAAGTACGAAAGTATACATTTGCCTACTTGCTTCCTGATTATCTATACGTTACAACTATGAAAAAAATACTGCTGCTCTACCGCAATGCTTTCGGCGGGCTATCCAAACCAGCCTGGATGCTTTCGCTGATTATGTTCATAAACAGAAGCGGCGCCATGGTGATCCCTTTCCTGGGAGTTTACCTTACAGAATCCCTTGATTATACTTTAAAAGAAGCCGGCATCATATTAAGCATTTACGGGCTTGGCTCGGTTTGCGGATCTTTTATAGGCGGTTGGCTTACTGATAAGATCGGTCATTTTAAGGTGCAGTTTTTTAGCCTGACGGTTGGCGGCAGTTTATACTTCATGTTTTTGTACCTGGAGCAGTTTAAATACATGGCAGCGGCTGTTTTTATACTTAGCCTGATAAACGATATGCTCCGCCCTGCAAACTCTTCCTCGGTTGCCTTTTATGCCAAACCCGAAAACGTGACGCGGGCTTTCTCATTAAACCGCATGGCGCTAAACCTGGGCTTTTCTGTTGGTCCGGCTTTGGGAGGCTTACTTGCTGCAGTTTCGTACAAATGGTTATTTATTGCCGATGGTATTACCTGCATTATGGCCGGCCTGTTCTTTTATGTGTACTTCAGGAACAGGCAAGGGCATAAACCGCAAAAGCGAAATGCTGCTACTGCACCCACTCAGGAAAAACTGCGTTCGCCTTATAAAGATGGCATTTATATCTTGTTTATACTTCTCAACTGTGGCTTCGCGATCATCTTTTTCCAGCTTCTATCCACGTTGCCTTTATACTACCGCCAGGTATATATTTTGCCAGAAGAGCGCATTGGCACTTTGCTGGCCTTAAATGGCTTTATCGTTTTCTTGTTCGAGATGATACTAGTATACCTGATCGGAAACAACATCAGGAAATCCTGGCTGATACCAGCAGGTGTGTTAGTGATGGGCCTATCGTTTATAGTGTTAAATGCTGGGCATCATGTGGCGTATCTTTACATTGCCATGGCCTTATTAAGCTTCTCCGAGATACTGGTGATGCCTTTTATGGCTACTATAACTGTAGAGCGCTCTAACGACAGTAACCGTGGCTCCTACATGGGGCTTTATACAATATCGTACGCAGCTGCACATGTAGTTGCGCCTTATATGGGCACTACAATAGCCTCTAAGTATAGTTTTGATACACTTTGGTGGGTGTTGGGCGTTTTCGCGATAGTTGTAAGTATAGGTTTATACTTTGTGGTTAAAAGGATAGAACCCATCGCTTTTAAGCCGGTGGCAGTAGGCGAACCGGTAGCAAGCAGTTAGTACTATTAAGAAGGCAACTGCTGCACCATCATACTAATCATACTTGCTGGCTTAAACCGGCCACGTAAAGTAGAATGCAGCCCCTTTACCGAGTTCAGACTCTACCCAGATTTTACCGCCCCTTTCTTCCACAATTTTCCTGACAGTAGCCAGCCCGATGCCAGAACCTTCTTTTTTAGAGTCTCGGGCAAGGCGCTCAAACAACCCGAAAATTTTCTGCTGGCAATCTGCCGGTATACCCGGCCCATCGTCTTTTACACAGAAAAGATAACTGCCTTTGGAAGTAACAGAAGCGCTAACATCTATTTTACCCTGCCCCGTTTGATGGTATTTGATGGCATTGGAAAGCAAGTTGGAAAACACCTGGTTAAGCAACACCTTCTCAGTTTTAATTACAGGCATATCCGGGCTAATTGTTATTTCAAACCCGGCAGCGCCCCGCAAGCCTGATTTTATACTTTGCAGAAGTTCTCCGACTGCTACTTCCTCCTTGTTCAGGTTTTGGATTTGCATCCCTGCATACTCCAGCAAACCTGATATCAAGGCATCCATAGCTTCAGCTCTTTCTTTTAATAAGGCTGCATGTTCCGAAATAAGCCCGAAATTTCCAGCTGTCAGATCTTCCTCTACCCACTCTACAATAGCACTAATATTATGAACCGGCTCTTTCAGGTCATGCGACACCATATGCGTAAACCTGTCGAGCTTTTCGTTTGCCTCCTCCAAGAATTTTTTTTCCTTTTCGAGCTGCTTTTGTTTCTGCCGCAGTTCAAACTGCACCATCACCTGCTTCGACAGCGTTTTTAAAGCTTTCTTCTGCGCATCTGTCAGCTTTTTAGCTACGGTGTCTATCACACATAAAGTACCAAGCCGATGCCCGCTTTCGGTTATCAAAGGGGCTCCTGCATAAAACCTGATATTTGGGTCGCCGGTAACAAGCGGGTTTTCACGGAATATCTCATCTTGATGCGCATCGGTAACTTCGTATACATTTTCCTGCTTTATGGCATGGTGGCAGAAAGAAATAGAACGTGGCGTCTCTGTCACATCAATCCCTTTCCTCGACTTAAACCATTGGCGGTTGTGCGTAAGAAGTGTGATCAGGGAAATCGGGGTGTCACAAATTACAGAAGCTAGCTCCGTTATGTCATCAAAGTCCCTCTCCGCCTCCGTATCGATAATCTGAAAGCTGTACAATGCCTTTAGCCGCGCCTGTTCTACTCTATCTTGAATCGATTGCATGAATTATATTACTGACTCTGTAGTATAAAGTTTACCCCTTAACTCAATACCATTTAGCAGCGTGTTACCAACCATTAGCTCCAGTATGTCAGCGCTATACCTCTTATACTTTACTTATAGTCACTAAGAAATGGTTTTCATCTATATTTAAACGAGAAGCCCCTTCTGAACACAAAGTCAGAAGGGGCTTCTCGTTTTAGTAAGCTTTATACTTTAAACCTTACGATACAGTACCGCCATTTGTAATTTGCTTGCCGGGCTGCACAAAAGCTAAAGAGCCATCGGCGTTCTCAGCCATTAAAATCATGCCCTGGCTGGTAATGCCCTTAATGTCGCGCGGGGCCAGGTTTACAAGTATACTTACCTGCTGGCCAATTATTTCTTCTGGATTAAAAAACTCAGCAATACCGCTTACCACCGTACGCTGATCAATGCCCGTATCTATTTTAAGTTTAAGGAGCTTTTTGGTTTTAGCTACTTTCTCGGCCTCCATAATGGTGCCTATACGGATATCCATTTTAGAGAAATCCTCGAAAGAGATATTTTCTTTAGCTGGTTCTGCCACCGCGTTTGCCATTTCGTTTGCTTTTTTGGTATCCAATAGCTTTTGTACCTGGGCCTCTACGGCCGCGTCCTCCACTCGCTCGAACAGCAGTTCAGGTTTGCCAATCACATGGCCGGCCGGCAACAGCTCAGCAGAGCCAGCATCCGTCCACATAGCAGGGTTCATACTTAGCATACTGCGCAGCTTGTCGGCAGATGTTGGCAGGAACGGCTCCATAAGTATGGCCAGGCTGCCAGAAATTTGAAGCGCAATGTTCATGATTGTTTTTACACGCTCTTCGTCCGTCTTGATCAGCTTCCAGGGCTCTGTATCTGCCAGGTACTTGTTGCCAAGGCGTGCCAGGTTCATTAATTCACCAAGTGCATCCCTGAATTTATAACGCTCAATGTAAGTAGCAATTACCATCGGCATGCCTTCCAACACACCCAGCACCTCCTTGTCATAGTCTGTAAGTTCGCCGCGGGCAGGTACAGCACCTTCGTAATACTTTTGGGTTAGCACCACCGCACGGTTAATAAAGTTGCCAAGTATGGCCAGCAACTCGTTGTTGTTGCGCGCCTGGTAATCTTTCCAGGTAAAGTCGTTGTCTTTGGTCTCAGGAGCGTTGGCACACAAAGTATAACGCAGCACATCGCCTTTGCCTGGGAAGTCCTGCAGGAACTCGTGCAACCATACTGCCCAGTTACGTGAGGTAGAAATCTTGTCGCCCTCCAGGTTCAGGAATTCGTTGGCAGGTACGTTGTCAGGTAGTATGTAATCGCCATGCGCTTTTAGCATGCTCGGGAAGATGATGCAATGGAACACGATGTTATCCTTACCGATAAAGTGAACCAGCTTGGTTTCTTCGTCTTTCCAATATTTCTCCCAATCATCCGTTAAGGCTTTTGTAGCGGAGATGTAACCAATTGGCGCATCAAACCACACATACAGCACTTTTCCTTCTGCACCCTCTACCGGCACCGGCACACCCCAATCAAGGTCGCGGGTTACGGCACGCGGCTGCAACCCTTGGTCTATCCAGGACTTGCATTGGCCGTACACATTTGGCTTCCAATCGCCTTTGTGGCCTTCCACGATCCACTCGCGCAACCAGGGCTCATACTCGTTAAGCGGCAGGTACCAATGCTTTGTTTCGCGCATTACAGGCACCGCACCGCTTAGTGTGCTTTTCGGGTTGATCAGGTCGGTGGCATTAAGGGAGGTGCCACAGCTTTCGCATTGGTCGCCGTAGGCATTCTCGTTGCCGCACTTAGGGCACGTTCCTACTATGTAACGGTCAGCCAGGAACTGCTGTGCCGTCTCGTCGTAGTACTGCTGCGTGGTTTGCTCTATAAATTTGCCGTCGGCGTGCAGTTTCTTAAAAAAGTCAGAGGCTGTTTCGTGGTGTATTTGCGAAGAAGTACGGTCATACACATCAAACGACACCCTAAAATCCTCAAACGACTGCTTGATCAGCTCATGATACTTATCAACGGCCTGCTGTGGCGTAATGCCTTCTTTTTTGGCACGAATAGTAATGGGCACACCGTGCTCATCAGATCCGCAGATAAACTTCACATCGCGGCCCTGCAGGCGCAGGTAGCGCACATAAATATCAGCTGGCAAGTATACTCCAGCCAAGTGCCCGATGTGAACCGGTCCGTTGGCGTAGGGCAAAGCAGCCGTGACAGTATAGCGTTTTGGTGTAGTGGTCATGTTTCGTCTTAAAGATACAAATATACAAATACAGCGCGATTGCACCGCGCCTAACAGCTAATTGGTAATTTCGAAGTGCCTGCTCTGACCTACGCTAGGTTTTTCCGTAAGAGAGAGCATCACCTATCCTATACTTTGAGATGAAAAATAAAGATAACTTCCGGACGACAAAACACGATGGAGACACACTTGGCGAAAGCGAGAAGAAAAAAAAGATAGCTCAAAAGCCTGCGCCCAAAGAAGCTGATCGTGAATCAATCAACACCCCCAAAGAAAATGAAATATACGTGGACCTGGAGCCCGATGAGCTGCATGTAGGAGATGAAGCTGTGGAAGAAGTGCAAGAGAGAAAAAAGAAGGAATAAAGCTACCACCAGGAAACGCCCCAGTTTTAATGTATAAACTGGGGCGTTTTTTACTCGTCACGGTTTACCTGTATTGGTCTTATTACCGGCCTGATGGGCCAATAAATATTGTGTCGGGTAGAGTCTACGGGTGATATGGGTAATTGCTGCGGGCGTAAAGCCGGAGGTGTGGTAGCAGGCCCGTTACGGTCAAACTCTTCGATGTTCCGCTTCCGGTTTATTTCGCTGGACTGCTCATTCATTCGTTCACGTATATCCATACTTGCGTCTCCGTTGTAGCGCACTCTCTGTTGTGTTATCGCCCCTTCAGGCAAGTTCTGCTGTCCCTCCGAAAGCGAGGTACATCCTGCTACACCTAAAATCGCACTCCCGATTATATAGACTACATTCTTTCTCATTTTTCAAAGCGCTATTCGTTTAAGCCTTGGCTTATAAGCATATACGTAGTATAGCAGTACATAAATAAAATATTAGAGCCCAGGCTCAAACTTTATGCCCTATAAACGCAGAGGCGACAAGTATAAAAGTATACTTGTCGCCTCTGTTACGCCTAGTATCAAGCTAACGAGTTTAACTGTTGCCGTAAAGGTTTGCAGAACCAACTTGTGTTAGCATCAATCCTTCCGGTGCAGGGTTTACAAAGCCTGCTTTGGTTAAATGCTGTTCTGCCTCCTTCTGCACATCTTTATAATGTGGATAACGCTCCTGCAAGTATGGGTAAAGTTCCTGGTACACCAGCGTTTCGCCTTCCTGTATGTTCATTGTTTTAAAGGCATCCATAATGCATTGGGCAGTATTTTCTATATTATCAGCTTCTGAGTGTAGTTCTACCATCTTTCTATACTTTTCATTAATGTTTAGTTAGAAATAGTACGGTAGGCTTATATTAATTGTTAATTGCGGCAGTAGATTCTTGCCTACCCCTCTGCTTTATGCTGGTTGTACCAGCTGCTATGTAGCGTAAAGCCTTATTTTTTCTCGAAGGCAAGTGCGGCAGAGTTAAGGCAGTAACGCAATCCTGTTGGCTCAGGCCCATCAGGGAAAACATGCCCGATATGCGAACCGCACCGCGCGCATTCTACCTCTGTTCGTACTTCTCCCATACTTCTGTCTTGTACCTCTTTCACACGTTTTTTATCAACAGGTGCGTAAAAACTGGGCCAGCCAGTACCAGACTCAAACTTAGTATCAGAACTGAACATCGGGTTATGGCAGGCAGCGCAATAGTAGATTCCACGCTCTTTATTGCCGTTATACTTGTTATTGAATGGTTGTTCGGTGCCCTCCTGCCGCAGCACATAATACTGTTCCGGGGAAAGCTCCTTTCGCCATTGCGCCTCTGTTTTTATTACAGTATCACTTAAGGTTTCGCTATTAAGTACCTGCTGCACATAATCTGGTAAAGGTGCATCGCCGGCATTAGCAGTAGTATAGTCTGTATCAGTAGTTTTTTCTTGCTGTGTGCAGGCCATAAAGCTTAACATAGCGGCAATCAAAATAAAATAAAATGCTTTCATACTTGTACTTACGGGTGTAATTAAGGCCAGGTAGTGGCTAATATTAAAATTATAACTACTTAGGAAACAAAGTATAAGCTATTTGTGTTTGCCATTTAACCTGCCAAAAAATGGCATTTTAATAAATTTAATAGTAACATAACCTGTTTATTTCGAGCGAACTAGTGAAAATCTAAACCCTTTTCAGTACTTTTGCGGCTCGAAAAACCTATTCAATGCAAAATATTCGAAATATTGCGATCATCGCACACGTAGACCACGGCAAGACAACGCTCGTGGACAAGATCATCCATGCTTCTAAGCTATTCGCAGAGCACCAGCAGTTTGACGACCTTATATTGGACAACAATGACCTGGAGCGCGAGCGTGGTATCACGATCGTTTCTAAGAACGTGTCGGTTCGCTACAAAGACGTTAAAATCAACATCATAGACACTCCTGGTCACGCCGACTTCGGTGGTGAGGTTGAGCGTGTACTAAAGATGGCTGATGGTGTGTTACTATTAGTGGATGCTTTTGAAGGCGCCATGCCACAGACGCGTTTCGTACTAAGTAAAGCTATCCAGCTTGGCCTTAAGCCAATTGTGGTAGTAAACAAAGTAGACAAAGAAAACTGCCGTCCTGACGAGGTACACGAACAAGTATTCGACCTGATGTTTAACCTTGAAGCGACAGAAGATCAGCTTGATTTTACTACGCTTTATGGTTCTTCTAAGCAAGGTTGGATGAGCACCGACTGGACAAAACCTACAGATAACATCACACCTTTGTTAGATGCTATCATTGATGTGATTCCTGCTGCTCCTTACCGAGAAGGTTCTCCACAGATGCAAATCACATCTTTGGACTATTCATCTTTCGTAGGTCGTATCGCTATCGGTCGTGTGCACCGTGGTACACTTAAAGAAGGTATGCCAATTGCGCTTTGCAAAGCCGATGGCTCTATCAAGAAAGGCAAAATTGCTGAGCTTCAAATTTTTGAAGGTCTTGGTCGTAAGAGTGTTCCGGAAGTGTCAGCCGGTGAAATCTGCGCTGTAACGGGTATCGAAGGTTTCGACATTGGTGATACTATTGCTGATGCTGAAAATCCTGAGCCATTGGCACGTATCTCTATAGATGAGCCAACGATGAACATGTTGTTCACGATCAACAACTCTCCTTTCTTCGGTAAAGAGGGTAAGTTCGTAACATCACGTCACCTTCGTGACCGCTTGTTTAAAGAAACTGAGAAAAACCTTGCGCTACGTGTTCAGGAAACAGACCGTGAAGATACTTTCTTAGTATTTGGTCGCGGTATCCTTCACTTGTCAGTACTTATCGAAACAATGCGCCGTGAGGGGTATGAGTTACAGGTAGGTCAGCCACAGGTAATTTATAAAGAAATTGATGGTGTTCGTTGCGAGCCTATCGAACACATGGTTGTTGACGTGCCTGAAGAAACTGCCGGTAAGGTAATTGAACTGGTAACGCAGCGTAAAGGTGAACTTACTATCATGGAGCCTAAGGGAGACCTGCAGCACCTGGAGTTCAACATTCCTGCACGTGGCCTGATCGGTCTTCGTAATAACGTACTTACCGCTACGGCTGGTGAGGCTATCATGAACCACCGTTTCATGGCGTATGAGCCGCATAAAGGTCATATCCCAGGTCGTATCAACGGTTCTATCATCTCTATGGAGCAGGGTCCGGGAACGGCTTACTCTATCGATAAACTTCAGGACAGAGGTGTATTCTTCGTTGATCCGGGTGTAGATGTATACATGGGCCAGGTAATTGGTGAGCACAGCCGCCAGAACGATATCACGGTGAACATCCAGAAAGGCAAGAAGCTGACAAACATGCGTGCTTCCGGTTCTGATAACAACGTGAAGATCGCTCCTGCCAAGAAGTTCTCTCTGGAAGAAGCTATGGAATACATCCAAAAAGATGAATTGCTGGAAGTAACTCCGAAGAGCATCCGTATGCGCAAGATCTACTTAGACGAGAACGAGCGTAACCGCATGCGTAATAAAGAAGAAGTAGCTTAAGTATAAGCTATTATAAATTTAATGAAGCCCCAACCGGTAAATCTGGTTGGGGCTTTTTGTTTTATCCCCCTTTGATTATTAAATGTAGTTTTTACTATATTAGAGTAAAGGAACCATTAACCAGTTCGCCTATGAAAAACAAACTCTACATACTGTGCCTCCTTATTATGCTCTTCCCGCTGCATGTCATGGCCCAGAAGCATTCTACAGAAATACAACGTCTTGCAACACTTGCCAAAACCTGGGGCTTGCTTAAGTATCACAATCCAAACATAGCTAAGGGCTCCATAAATTGGGATAGTGTATTGGTGGCACATGTTGCTGCGTTTAGGAGGGCAAATACAAGTAAAGAGTTAAACAAGGCGGTGCGGACCCTCATCACTACTGCAGGGCCAAAAGCAGCAAAGGCAGTACTAACTCCTGACACATCACAGCTATTTATGAAGAACTATGATGTTAACTGGACACACAATAACAAACTGTTCGATAAAAGAACAAGGCAGCAGTTACACGATGTAATTGCTTACCGGCATGATACCACCTCAACATATTATGTACGAAGTGGCGGCACAGGGCCTGTTTTCACAAACGAAAAGCCTTATAAAAACATGCAGTACCCCGCTGCAGAATACAGGCTTCTGGCATTATTCAGGTACTGGAACACCATTCATTATTTTTTTCCCTACAAGTATATTACCGATAAAGACTGGAATCAGGTACTGGAAGAATACATACCTCAGTTTTTGGCTGCCCCTAATGCAGCGCAATATGCTTTAACAGCAGCCAGACTTGTAGCAGAAATAAACGATACGCATGGCTACTTTACATCGCCTGTGTTTGAGGCTTACCTTGGAGAGTACAAAGCTCCTTTTGGATATGCCATACTAGATGATAAACTGGTTGTAGATGGGGTGCAGGATTCTGTGATGCGGGTACATGATATACTCCCGGGCGACGTGATTACGCATGTAGATGGACGCGAAGTTAAGGAATTAATTAAGGAACGGGAGCAGTATTTTTCCTACTCAAACCCAACCGGCAGGAACTACAACATTCTGCCCATGCACCTGCTTCGTGGCCACACCGACGAAATGGAGATCATCTTTACAAGAGACTACCAAAGCATAACTAAGAAGATAAAGCGGTACAAGCAGGCATATGGCATGATGAGCCTAGCGCAAAAATTCCTCGATAGACCAGCAGCCAAAGAAGTAAGCAAAGGAATTGGTTACATCTACAATCTCAAAGTAACCAGCCAGGAGCAGGCGGACAGTATATATGCGGCGATGGCAGATTATACTGCTATCATCTATGATTTACGAGCAACACCAGATCATACTTTTCGCTGGCACACTGCCCACTTATTACCGAAACGAACTCCGTTTACTAGCTTCGCTCACAGTAATGTTAAGCTACCTGGTTCTTATATGTGGCTTAAAAGCCCGTACGCTGAGTCATTAACCGGTCCGGAATCTAACCCTGCTCCTTTTAAAGGCAAAGTATACATACTTGTAGGGCCATATACTTTCAGCATTGGTGAGTTTTCCGCAATGGCACTACGGGCAGTACCTGGTGCTACAGTAGTAGGTTCCCAAACAGCAGGAGCCGATGGCGACGTAACAAGAATCGTTTTACCAGGCGGTATAACAACCATGATTTCAGGCCTCGGCATCTACTATCCTGATGGCGGGCAAACACAACGCATAGGTATAGTGCCTGATGTAGAAGTTCTGGAAACTGCAGAGGATATCAAAAGCGGCAGAGACGTTGTGCTGGAACGAGCAGTTGAGTTGGCAAAGAAAGAGAGTTTATAAGCAGGTCCGATTAGTGTCAGTAATCGGACCTGCTTATAAACCGTATTTACTCTACCTTGAAAGTATAAGTACCCGTACCGGCATTACCCTCTTTGCTTAGGCCATGCACAACAACTTGGTAAGTACCTGTTTGGTCAGATGTAAAAAAATTCAGGTTAGACTGTCCCGAAGTGGTTGCATCAGGGTTCCAGTATAACAGATTTCTAAGATCCGGTATTCTGCTGCTGCGCTGCTCTGAGGTAGTATATTGTGGGCTATAGAATTCGCGCGCTAGCTGCATGCCTTCATACTCCTGCAGCAAAGCCTTAGGGTCTACCTCATAACCAGCCAAATCACCAGCATAGGTTACGTAGCTTACCACACCATTAAAAGTAGCACTACCGTGGAAGTACTTTCTGGAAACCACATCCAATCGCTGCACCTTTCTGGGGTCAAAAGCCATAATTTTGTCAGTCTCGAACACAGGAACACCATCTAGCAGGATCATCGGCTCCTGATCAAAGAGTGCTTTAACAGGTTGATTTACGACAAAGAAATGAAATTTGCCCTGGCGCCTTCTTACAAAAACCGGCTGTACGTATTCACGCATTACCTCCTCCATCACCGGAAAGCGGGTGTAAGTATCTAAAAAGTAGCTTTTATCTGGCGTGCCATAAAAAGCGGTGCTGTCGTAGGCTGGCAAAGTATATTTATAAGCTACACCAGCTGTATGATAGTTTTGTACCTGCATGTGTATGCTGCTCGCAAGCAATGTTGGCTCGTGGCTCTCTGAAAGCTGGAACCGGGGCAACTTATAACTTGACTTAAGCGCGAAAAAAGGACTTTCTATTTCAAAAGTATAAGAGCTGTCATTAGTTGTGTTTGCCTGTAGCACAAGGGTCCGAGAACCGTACAGACGCATCATGTCAAACAAAAGATTGCCAGCACTATCGCTTACTGCAGTAGATAATTTTACATCCCGAGATGGACTGGCAAGGTAAGCCTGTACGCCGGCTGCAGGCTTCTTTGTTTTAGCATTAAAAACTCTGGCTCGCACCAGGTGCCCTCCGTACTCAGTTGCGTGAGTATATGGTGTGGCTGTTGTGTCGTGCAGCACCTCTTTCCAGTTAAACTTGCTCCAACCGTGGGTAAGCATTAAATTATCCTGAGCTAACTCTGCTGCTGTTCCCGTTTGGGTTAAGTAGTATTCAGGTTGCTCAATGGCTCCTTTCAACTCAGACGAGAGCCAAAGATAACTTGCCATACTTTGCTGTTGCCATCTTTGCAGCGAATCCATTCTATATACTGCCACCGACAGGTTAGCTGGCCTGGCTGCACCCATAAGCGTAGTTTTGATATCTAGATTAACTTCAGATCTGGTACTGTACTTTTTCTGATCAGTTTGAGCGCTAAGCTGCAAGAGTTGCTGCGGCTTTTTAAAGTACAGGCGTTCACAAACCGGCTGCTTGTTTGCATTAAAAACAGTAAAATATGTGATCCCCTCGCCAAGCTTATCTTTTGGTATCGTAAAAATAATTTCACCTGCCTCGTTCGGATGAGCGGCATAGGCAAGGGCAGCCTCTTTGCGTGTATGCGCAAGTAGGTATACTGTGTAAGCACCTGGCGCTAAAGCAAGCGGATTTGTGCGGACCGAGATTTTCAGAAGATCTGTATCAACGTTTGAAAGGTTCAATACAAAACCTCTGTCCTGTGCATGTGGCAGTTCTCTGGTAATGATTTGCCCCTCAGGTCCTCTAAGAACTGTTCTGTATTTTTGCCCCGCTTCCGGAGTAAACGTAAACCTTCCAATGCCAAATTGGTGGGTACTAAATTTGGTTAAGGTATCGTTTGCCTGGTTTAACAGTAGCCCATCAAAGGGTATACTTTTGCCTGTTGCATCCGTGGTCTTAAATGCCACCACACTTTGCACCCCATTTACCAAGTGCCCTCCCTCCGGAAAAAAATTAACATCAAACGCAGCAGAGGCTGCCTCCTGTTGCAGGCCAAGCTGTTTAAAGGTATTTACAATAGTAATGGGTTTCTCAAAGTATAAATCGGCGCTAAAGTTTTTCATCCAGTTAGTATAGGCTCGCACCAGGTAGTTACCCGAGTTTAGGGTTGCTGGCAGCAAAAATGAGCCATTCCCGGAGCCGTCTGTCAAAGCTACTTTGGCCTGCATAACAGGGTTCTGCTCCTGGTCCAGGACCTCTACATAAGCTATTTTGCTGAGCTTGGCTGACTGGTGGCTGTTGCCCTCTACGTTGTATACTTTAAACCACATTGATTCCCCAGCCAGGTAACTTTCCCTGTCGCTGTGCAGGAAGATCTTTTCCTGCATGGTACGCTTGTTGTAGCTATTTAGACTTTTAGCCAAATAACTTTCATCTCCTGTTTGTGCGTGAGCTGCGCTATAAGCAAAAAGGGAAAACCCTAAAGCAAGGCCTTTAAGTATCGTATTCATTTTCATCTTGCTGCTTATTATTTCCAGTACTCGGGTTTAATCGTGCTGCCCCCTTTAACACGACAGTCGGCGCATGCTCTGTTTGCCACAACATATCCTGCGTTTGGAGGCAATAACTCCTCTACTATAAGTTTATCTATGGCCAGCCATTGGGGCAAATCTCTGAGAGAAGTGGTATCTAAGCTGCATACAGGTATATCATGGTAGGAGAAACCGAGCTTTCTCATTTCCGGGCCACTTATAAACATTCTTTTCTCAGTCATGGACTGGATGCTAAAGTAGCCTAACACAGGATTATCAGGTTGTTTTACATTCTTGATGTTGCCACGTACCTGTGAAGGTTGCGCATCAAAAATGGAACCTACACTTTCAGTATTTTTCTTAAGCATTTGCCAATACTCATACTCTGCTTTACTGATGCCATACTGACGCACCAAAATGCTATACTTTGTGGCTAGCTTCTCAGAAACGCCCTCACGGAACACAAGTGGATAATCGCGCACCACATCTTGCACTAAGTGAGCAGTACTGCCAACAAGTATGGACGTTGACGGATCTGTGCGCCAGCACTTGTAAAATTGCTCTTCCTGTGACCTAGGTATAACTTCTCCGCCCTTGTAAGCCCAAAGCGAGTTGTAGTAGGAGGTATATTCGTAAGTTTCTTCAAACTCCCAGCGGTAATATAGGGTGTTGTTTGCCGGGTCGTGGGAGCTAACACTAATTTGTATACCATTCTGCTCTGCACGCCAGGTTATGTCGTCTATCTCAGGTGTTTTCTGAGTCGAAACAAATTCAGATACATATTCTTCGCCGTTTGCCGTTTTTACCCGAAGCCGGTATTGCTTGCCGTAGCTAAACGACATACCTGTGACGCGATACGCTCCTCCGCCAACATCATACATACTGAAGGATTCATTCGCATCCGTCTCTATAGTAACCTTTGCACGTGTTTCTCTTATAGGCTCGCCCTGATCCTCTAGCTTTTGTGAGCGAGACAGTACTACCTTACCTGTACCTTTTTCGATGTTTAAAGAGCCCTCTACCACCAGAATGTTTGCATCTATGGCAGAGGCTGGCAACTCAAATGGCTCTACGCATTGGGTAAGTGTAAATAAAGCCGCGAAGCTAAGTATGGCTAACCAGATACTTGTTTTCATCTGCATACTAAAACTTGAAATTATATGTAACTGTAGGAACAGGCTGTCCGAAAATAGACATTTTGTACCCTTTTATTTTGCTGTCCTCTGAGATGAAGTATACAGAGTATGGGTTTTTGCGGCCTGTCAGGTTATAGACTGACACTGTCCAGGAACTGTGCGCCAACTTCTGCACCTTGTGGTTCCCCTCAATGTTCAAAGCAACATCAACGCGGTAATAGTCCGGAATCCTGAACTGGTTACGATCTGAATAATACACCCGCTTAACGCCTCCTAAATCATAGGTGGCAAGCGGTACCGTTATAGGCCTCCCGGTGCTGTAAGTCAGGTTGATGGAGGTACTGAATCTACGGCTAAAGCGGTAGTTGCCAACAAACGTGAGGTCGTGTGGTTTATCAAAATTGCTTGGGTAATACTTGCCATTATTGATAACTTCAGAAAAATCATCACCGTCAGACTTTACCAGCGAGCGCGAATAAGTATAACTTACCCAACCGTTTAGTTTGCCTGTGTTTTTCTTTAGCATGGCCTCTACCCCATAAGCTTTACCCATCGAGTTTAGCACATCTGTTTCGATATGATGGTTAAGTATAAGCTGTGCTCCGCTCCTGTAATCCAGAAAGTCTCTCATACTTTTATAGTAGGTCTCAACAGAAGCTTCTATGGTGTTTGATCTAAAGTTCCTAAAGATTCCAATAGCATACTGGTCTCCTACCTGCGGCCTGATGTGCTTATCGCTAAGCTTCCAGATATCAGTAGGAGATACCATAGCTGTGTTTGTGAGCGTGTGCACATATTGCCTCATCCTGTTGTAGCTCAGCTTCACAGACATATCACTGGTTAAATTATACCTGAGCGACAACCTGTACTCAGGTCCATGATACGTCTTGATCATATCTCCGGAACCGTAAGCAACTGTATCAACAATACTATTTTCAGTTTTTGTCTCTCCCGGGGCATAGGTGAAAACACTTTTGGCCCCCAATGCATTAAACACAGAATAGCGCAAACCAACCGAAACAGATAGGCGCTCGTTAATTTCATACTGGTCGCTGATGTAAAGCGCACTCTCCACAGCCCTCTCCTGCTCCAGTATGTCAGCTTTCACCAACGATTCGCTGCCGCGCGGGGTAAAGCTGCCGGGCTTTGTATTATAAAGTATACTACTGGCTCCGAAATCAATTACATGCTTAGCGTTAGGGTAATAGCTCAGGTCTATTTTAAGGTTAGCCTGCGATAGGTCATAACCGAGCTCAAAAGCATTTACCGGATTTTTATCGCTGTTAATGCTGTAATTATAACCGCTGAACCCTCCGGTTACAACGCTATACAGGTTGTTCGTAAAAACATGGTTCCAGCGCAGCGTCATGCTCTGGTTGCTGTAGTTATACAGGGTATCGCTGCCCAGCTTAAATTTATCTTTACTGAAGTAGCCCGACAGCACCAGGTTGTTCTTGTCGTTGAGCTCGTGGCTGATGGTTGTGTTTAAGTCATAAAAAGCTGCTGTGCTGTTCTGCATACTTTTGCTCGGCAAGGCTTTCAGCAGCCAGTCAGAATAGGTGGTGCGGCCACCTATCAGGAAAGATGTTTTGTCTTTTACGATTGGCCCCTCTAGTGTAAGCCTGCCAGAGATAAGGCCGATGCCTCCAGAGCCTGTAAACTCCTTTTTATTGCCTTCCCGGCCTGCAATTTCGAGTACGGAAGATAAGCGCCCACCATACTTGGCCGGCACGCTGTTCTTGTAAAGCTCCACGCTTTTTACCGCATCCGGGTTAAAAGCGGAGAAGAACCCGAACAAGTGCGAAGGATTGTAAATGGTGGCATCGTTGAACAAAATCAGGTTCTGGTCCGTTGCACCGCCTCTTACGTTAAGGCCTGTGGAACTCTCCCCTACCGATTTCACACCTGGCAACGTCAGCACCACTTTCAAGATGTCAGCCTCCCCAAAGGCGGTGGGTACTTGCTTTACTGTTTTAATGTCCAGCTTATCCACACCCATCATCAGACCCGACACATTTTTCAGTTTCTCGGCCTCTACCAGCACTTCTTTAAGGGGCAGCACGTCTTCCTGCATCTCCATGTTCAGCTTTCCGTCAGCGTTAAGAGCTATTTGTCTTCGCAGCTCTTTCATGCCCACACTCTTCACTTTAAGCAGGTGCTTGCCTTTGGGCAGAGTAAGGGAGTAGAAACCAAAATGATTGGTAGATACTGCTGTTAAGGGCTCCTCTATCAGTACAACTGCACCAATTACAGGCTCCCCTGTCTTGGCATCCAATATGGTGCCCGCCAGCGTAGCACTACCTACTGCAGAGGCCGCTGATCTGATACCAATCTCATACAGTTTGTTTTCACTATTAGCTGTTGGCCTGCTTTGTTTGCCACGATCTGTTATGTAGTCAGGCACAACGGCTGCATGCTGTATTTGCTCTTTAGAGAAGAAGCCCTCAGGCAGCGAGCTGAATAACTCTCCCGCTTTGATCACGAACACGCGGCCATCTGGATCAATGGCAAACTTGTAGGCTGTGTTCTGGAACACGTTGTTTAACACCGTGGCCAGTTCCTGCCGGTCTGCTTTAAGAGTTACCGTTACACTATCGAGGGTGGCAGTATCAAAAAAGAACCTGTGGCTGGTTTGTTTCTCGACCTGCTCTACAAAATCTTTAAACGATATCCCTGTAAACTCTCCGGTTACTAACTGAGGTTTGGCACTTTGGCCGTATGCGCTGTGGAAGACAATAAAGAAGGATGCTGCAAACAACAGAAAAGCGCGGTAAAGATTGATCATTTGGCCTGCGTTAGTAAATCGTACTGCTCAGCCAGCTTAGCGATGGCAAATTCGCGGTTTTGGGAAAAGATAATATTGTTAGCTTTTAGGTACTGCGACAGCTCTTTTTTGTGCTCTTTGAGCACCTTAAGTACAGAGCCTTTGCTTTTTACAGGAAAGTAAGTCCCGGCTTTAAGCAGATAGTAGTAGTTATCAGCGGGGAACGTAACCGTAACCACTTCTTTTTTATATACTTTTTTTCGTTTGGCCAGCACCTGAAGGTTGCCGCTGTAAAGCTGTTCGTAAAATCCGGGTGCCAATGTGCTGTTATCCTGGATATGGATAAAAGTATGCCCGTCAAGCTTAAACTGTGTTATTTTGTTCTTGTGGACTTTAATGTAGATTGTGGGGCTAAATTCATCATGGCGGCCTACAATTACATCGTCATTTACAATATCGTAAAATATTGGAACGCGCTCATACGTCAGTCCGTCATACACCAGGCTTGCTTCTAATAGCTTATTTAAAAAGAACTGATGCTCACCCACAGAAACAGGATAGCTAATAAACTCGCTCCCACTAAACAGATGTGCCTCTTCCCCCATTGCCTGCCGGTAAGTGGCAATGGCAACTTGCTCAGCATTTTCTGGAGAAGCGCTGGCTGCAGCAGCGGTTTGCGCCTGGAGTTTTGTAGCAGAAAAAAAGATTAATAGTAGTAGAAATAAGTCAAGGGCAGGCCGCATTCCAGTATTTTAAAATGTGTTATTTATCGCACAACAAGGTACAATTATCTTACAAAATATATACTAGGAGCTTAACAAGCATTAGCTGATTTTCTACCAACCCCTCGAATTTGTCGCTTTAGTTCCTCTTCCGGACTCCAAACAGGAAAACCATACTTTAGTAAGCTCCGGCAAAGTCGAAAAATAAAGCAATTGAAGTACTCCCTCACTTTGGTTAAGCCTTTAACCAACATTAAAATCCCTCTCCCTTCGCACCCACTAGTCCCTATAAAAATTAATCCGAAACTGGTTTAGTAATTGTAAGGGCAAGTATAAATAGAGGTAAAGAAAATGACGTTTTAAAGCTTGTTTTTTTATTGGCGTGCAAAGTACGAGGTTTTAGCAACCAGATGTACAAACATTTCATTACTACTAACTAAAGCCCTGCAAAAAACCAGATAGCCACTCGCCAACCTAAAATTACCCTTACCTTATTTCCTGCTGCTGTTCACATGAAAACATTATAGTTCGTTTACGTTTAAGAAGGTTGATCAAAAGCAACAATCTAACTATATGAATATTCGCCTTGGGCACTTCTTGTTTTTATTGGCCACCCTCCTATTTACCGGTTGCATACGGAAAAACTTTTACGCGAAAACGCCCCTTGTAAACAGAGAAACACGGCAGCAGTTAGAGAGTAATCTTTCTCCTGTTGACTCAGTAACTGTTCAGGCTGGCAAACATTACAAGCGAGGCTTTGTACACCGTTTGTTTTGGGGAACACACTACAGACCACTTTGGGCCGCACCGGTAACGATACCAGTATTTGATATGGCAACTGCCAAAGGCGGGCTCAAGATAGAGAAGTTGGGTGGTGGCTTTCAGACAACCAGCCTTACGCTTGCAGATAAGAATGGCTTTACCTATGCCCTGAGATCTTTAGACAAAGACCCTGCAGAAGTATTACCTAAAGTATGGCGCAAAACGTTTGTACTTAACATCCTCAGAGATCAAACATCGGCCATAAACCCTTATGGAGCACAGGTGCTGCCCCCTTTGGCCGAAGCTGCCGGAATACCGCACTCCAGCCCCGAGCTTGTATATGTCCGCCCAAACGACAGCTCCTTTGGTGAGCACAAGGACAGGTTCAGCGATAAAGTATTCGCGCTGGAGGAAAAATTCAACGATGAGCGCACGATCACACCGGCTCTTGGCAATGCCATCGATATTGTGGGCTCTGGCAAAGTACTAAACAAGCGCTACGAGGATGATGATCATTTTATAGACCAGTTGGCTTTTGCCAAAGCACGCCTTTTCGACCTGCTCGTAAACGATTGGGACCGGCACGAGGGCCAATGGGAATGGGCAAAGTATGAGCCAAACGGCGAAAACCTGTACCGGCCTATCCCCAAGGATCGTGACAATGTATTTTATAGGTTTCAGGATGGCATCATTCCCTGGATTTTCAGCAGGAACTGGGCCATCCGCAAATTCGAGTCTTTCGATGATGAGTTTAACGATGTGAAGGCCCTCATGATCAATTCTGAATTTATAGATCAAAGAGCTTTATCACAGGTTACCCGTACACAGTTTGACTCGCTGGCCAAGGTGCTGCAGCAAGCCATAACCGACGATGTGATTGCTAAAGGAGTACAAAATTACCCAGCATCTGTTTATAAGCTGGAGGGTGAAACAACAAAGCGCAAGCTAATTAACCGCCGTGATAAACTGCATGAGGCTGCCGACAAGTTTTATGAAATCTTAGCAAAAGAAGTATTGGTTGTAGGTACCGATTTAGAGGACAGGTTTGAAGTAAACCGCCTGAATGACGAAAAAACCGAAGTGATTGTAAAACGAAAATCCGATGACAAAGTAGTCTATCGCCGCACGTTCATAAGATCAGAAACAGAGCTAATTACATTACACGGGCTTGCTGAGGATGACAAGTTTAAGATAAATGGCAAAGTAAACCGAGGTATAAAAATAAAGATTGTAGGAGGCCGTGGCGAAGACGAAATCGAAGATAAATCAGAAGTAAAAAGAGGGGGCAAAAAAACCTGGGTGTACGACACCGCACGGGGCACAGAACTTGAAGCAGGACCAACTACAAAAGACAAACGCAAAAATGACGTGCGTATTCACGCATTTGATCGTGAAGGCTTCTGATGTGGCCTTGTTTATATTTTGAGTTTAAGCTACTCCGCTGCTGTGCCTGGTGCAGGGCCACACTTTTACCTTTATACTTTACAGGCACCTTAACAAAGAATACCTGGGGCATAGCGCGCATACTTTTCGAGAAAAATATTAATTTAGTGTAGCAGCAAGTATAAAACATAACCTGTGCCCTATAAGTAACACGAACAAGTAAACGCCATATGGAAACAAACGCTTCAGGAAACCTTATCACACTTCGCCAGAATATACTTGAGAGGATAGAGGAAATCATTTCGAAAGAAATAACCTCAGACTACAAAGCATCATTAGCTGATACAAAAGAAACGTATCAGGCGAAGCTGAAATCGGCACTAACAAGGTATAAGGTCATGCGGCCCATCACCATTGCCATGACCGTCTTATTTATACTAATATGCATTGCCCAAATCGGAGAGTTCAACTTCTTTTTTGAATGGCAACAGGCAGCCTTATTTATACTTATGACTTTCTCGCTGACGCTGAACACAGCTAACTTAAAGCAGCAGATCGAAAAGTATAAACAACTGTTACACTTGCTCCAGATGATGGAAAGCCTGGATAAAACGAAGTAGCGCCACGCACATAAATACTGTTAAAAGTACCCCTAAAAAGCATGGCCCCTCGGTTAAGAAAACCAAGGGGCCATGCTTTTTAATTATACTGTGCTTAGCTTTTTACCACCGTAGTTGCCGATGCCTGGGCAGATGGAAGTATAAGCACTTCAGCTAAGTTTACATGCGATGGGCGCGTAACTATAAAACTGATCAATTCGGCTATGTCCTGTGCCTGTAAAGCCTGGTACCCTTGGTAAACCGTTGCTGCTCTGTCTTTGTCGCCTTTAAAACGAACTTCTGAGAACTCTGTCTCTACCAGTCCTGGGTTAACTTCTGATACTTTTATGCCATCCTGCACCAGGTCCAGGCGCATGGCTTTGGAAAGCGCATCTACCGCAAATTTAGAGGCACAGTACACGTTACCATTCGCGTATACTTCTTTGCCGGCTATAGAGCCAATGTTTATAATGTGGCCTTTTTTGTGCTTCAGCATCAGGGGCAGCACAGCGCGTGTTACATAAAGCAGGCCTTTCACGTTAATGTCCAGCATCGCGTCCCAGTCCTCTACATCGCCGGTTTGTATAGGCGAAAGGCCGTGTGCGTTACCTGCATTGTTAACCAGCACCTCAATTTGCCTCCATGCTTCCGGCAACGAATCAATGGCTTGTTCTATCGCTGCCTTATCACGCACATCAAAGGCCAATGTATAAACCGGCACTTCGGTTATCACGTCTTTTAGCTCCTGCAAGCGCTCTTCACGGCGTCCTGTTGCAAGTATCTGGTATCCTTTTTTGGCAAGCTCAATGGCCGTGGCACGTCCAATACCTGAGGTTGCGCCGGTAACAAGGGCTGTTTTGTTCATTTTTTACTCAAAGAAAAGTATTAATGATACATTGTGATTTGTCATCTTCTGGATGCTGGTGTTATACAGGCTTGGGTTGGCCACATGCTGGTTTATCAAGCCATGCGAGAAACGTATTTCCGGAGCAAACTTAAAGTATGGGTAAAAGATGTCTACCCCAAAGCCATACTCCAGCGCCAGGTCAAAGTTATCAACCAGCAGTTCGTTTTCAACGTCATCGCCGCTTCGGGTGCTGCCCAGGTCCAGGCCAGGCTTAATGCCACCAACCAGGTACATCCTGAAGTTGCCGCGGCGCTTAGCTTTATACTTTAGCAGCAGGGGCAACTCTACCATGGTAGAGCTAATGGTTTTAACAACATCGCCGCGCTCGCCGGTTTCCTGGGGGGCGTTGGCATACTCAATAGAGCGGCCATAAAAGCCAACGCCCGGTACAAAGCGGGCGCTTAGATACTCTGCCAGGCGTACATCAAGTACAAGGCCAGTATAAAAGCCCGGCGATACTTTTGCATTGATGGCCATACTTCCTGCACCACCCGGGTCGTTTGCCAGTTGGTCTGCGTAATCCTGAGAGTGCTGTATGTTATACTTAGTGAGCGGTACAGCCAGGTAAAAGCCATAGTGCACGATCTTATCATCGTAGCCGGCTTTATTTTGTTGCTTTATCTTTTTCTGAGCCTGCGCCGCCTGGGTGCCAAAAAGCATGGCCAGCACAAAGCCTAAGAAAACTATTTTTTGCCTGTGTAAATCGAACTGATTCCGAATGTGAGTGAATGCCATTTGGTGTTTTTAAATCCAACCTCTTCAAAAATGCTGATAAAGTCTTTACCGTCAGGAAACGCCTGTACCGACTCTGGCAGGTACGTGTATGCAGCATTATCCTTTGAAACGATTTTGCCTACCACCGGTAGTATATTCTTAAAATAAAATTGATAAAGTTGTTTCATCGGGAAGCTGCGCGGCTTCGAAAACTCCAGCACCACAGCCGTGCCACCTGGCTTCAGAACGCGGTTCATTTCCGATAAGCCCTTCTTCAGGTTCTCGAAATTGCGCACGCCAAAGGCCACCGTTATAGCATCAAAGGTATTATCCTCAAATGGCAGGTTTTCAGAGTCGCCGTACTTTAGCTCTATTTTATTTGTAAGTCCTTTTTTTACCAGCTTCTCACGTCCTACGGCTAACATGCCCTCAGAGATGTCCACCCCCACTATTTTATCCGGGTTCAGGCGCAGCGTTTCTATGGCAAAGTCGGCGGTGCCGGTGGCAATGTCCAATACCAGCTTTGGTTTTTCAGGAGCAAGCAGGCTAACAGCTTTCTTTCTCCAGATAATATCGATGCCAGCGCTCAAAAAATGGTTCAGGAAATCATACTTGCCGGCAATGTTGTTGAACATCGTGGCTACCTGCGATTTTTTGTTTTCGTTCTGGTCTTTGTAGGGTACTACCGCCATGGGTTAATTGTAATTTGTAATAAGGCAAAAATACTGTTCCTAAAACTATAATCCGCAGTTTATGTTCCGAAATATAAAAAAACAGGCCAAACATAATGTCTGGCCTGTTTAGGGTATAGTATAAAGTACGTTTTTTTAAGACGCTTTACTTAATTTTAGTTCATCTGTCTGTTGATCTGCTGGTTCTGCTGCGTGTTGTCGCCTTCGCGCGGAATCACTCTGAACATTGTTCTTCTGTTCAGCTGCATGTTTTCCGGAGAATCGTTGCTTACCGCTGGTCTGCGCTCGCCGTAGCTAACTGTTACCAGGCGCTTAGGAGAAATGCCTTGCTTCACCAGGTAATCGTAAGCGGCACTTGCACGGTTCTCACCAAGCGTCATGTTGTAAGACTCGCTGGCACGAGAGTCTGTATGGCCTTCGATGCTAACGTTCATGCCCGGGTTCTGCTTCATGATACGCACAATGTTGTCCAGTTCTTTGATAGACTCAGGGCGAAGATCATATCTGTCAGTATCGTAGTAGATGTTCTGCATAGCAATCTTGCCTGTTCCGGCTGGTCTGGCAGTTGTATCTACAAAAGCGATATAAAAGTTTTGCGTGATGCTGGTGGTATCGTTAAGTGATACTGGCACCTCCACCTCTTCTGTGGTGATCACTTTGCCATCCTTAGAAACCTGCACCTGGTACATACGGCCTGATAACACCTGAACTGCATAAGTAGCAGAATCAGGCTTTGTAACATCGCGGTAAGAGATTGGTCGCTTATCAGCCTGCGTTGAGTTAAATACAAGCTCTATACCTGAGATCAACGTGCTGTCAAGTTGCGAGAACACCTGGCCTTTTACTTCAGCGTTGCGTAGGTAATTAATCGTGTAAATGTCTTTTTCGCCGTAGCCACCAATGCGGTAAGAAGACAAGTAAGCATAGCTTCCGTCTGGTGCCAGGCGGTAATATGTGTCGTCGTCAGGTGTGTTAATAGGTGCACCTAAGTTTACAGGGCGGGCCCAACGTCTGGCAACCGAGTCGTACTTGGCTGAGAAAATATCGTATCCACCCATTGAGTTGTGGCCTCTTGAAGCAAAGAACAATGTTCCGTCGCTTGCCAGGTAAGGGCTGTCATCATCAAACGGTGTGTTGATTGTTTTGCCTAAGTTACGTGGTGTTCCCCAGTTGCCTTTCTTGTCGCGCTGCGATACATAAATGTCCAGGTCGCCGTTCTCTGAGTAGTTGCTCGTTGAGAAGTATAAAGAGTTGCCGTCTGCTGTGATAAACGCATCAGATTCGAAGCCACGGGTATTTATTCTGTCGCCAATGCTTTTTGGAGCACCCCATGCACCATCAGGCTGACGCTCTGAAACCAGAATATCGCCATTGTTGATGGATGAGTAAAGCAACATTTTAGAGTCGTTATCAAAAAGCTGGATAGATGCATCGTGGCCAGGGCCATTTAAAGCACCCGGAACAACCTGCGTTGGCTCCCACTCATCGTCACTTATTCTTCTTGTCTCAAAAATATCTTCGAAAAACTCGCCGTCACGGGCAGCCTTGCCACCAGTTGCCTTCTCGCCTCTTGATGTGAAAAGCAGGTAGTTGAAGTCTGAAGAGATAACAGGGCTGTGCTCAGAGTAAGCAGTATTGATAGTGCCGCCCAGGTTCTTCACGAAAACATCCTTCGGGTTAGCTACCTCTTTCTTGGCATTGCGGGAGTAGTTAATTAACTGTGCTACTTCCTCGCGACGCTCATAGTTTCTTTTTTTGATTGTTTTCTGATACGCCTGGTAGTGCTCCACAGCGCTGTCGAAACGGTAGTTGATATGGTCTGTACGACCTAACCAGTACTCAAGATCGCGATCAACTTTTGGCTTTAGTTTTTGTGCACGGTACAGGTAATCCGCTGACTTTTCTTTATCGAAAGTCATGTAGCTGATACCTGCACGGTACAAAGCTTTCGCGTTATCAGGATTTTTTGCCAGTACTTGCTCGTAAAAAGGGATAGCCTCCCTATAGTTTTCTTTGTTAAAAAACTTGTTCGCGGTGCGTAGCTGCTTTCCGGTGCTCTGCGCCGCTACCGAGGCAACGAACAAGAACATAAAAACTAGCAGCAACGATAACCGAGATAACGATTTGGCTAGATGGTTCATAAAGAAATTGTTTGTTATATTTTATTTTTTAAGCTTGTGTTCTCAGTATAATTAGGTAGCTACTAACTTATCAGTTGCTCTATATATATAAATACACATGCATCTATACGAGCAATATTAAAATTAGTATATGTACGGTGCTCCTTTAATTTAAACTTGTAGATGTAAGGCTTTCCGCAAGTATAAATCAAAGATTAACGCGCCTTACATTATAACGTTATCAATAATAAATTGTCAAGAATGCAAATATATAAAATATATAATATAGTTGATCGTTTTACCGTACTTTGTTCATAGCAGGTAAAATAATTAAAATCTATATATTTAAATAATCATCAGCTGCTTCACGTTCTTCAAAATTTATACTTTGCTCAAAACACCACCTACCCTTCAGGTAAGGCAGTTATACGCCAAGGTTTGCTGCGGATAAAAACTATGATTCAGAAACAAGGGAAGCACCCAAGGCAAGTAGTGCATTAATTAGATGGGAAAATTACCTGGTAAATATCCTTTCCACCAAAGCCACCGGCCCTGTTAGAAGAGAAGAAAGCATCTGTGCGCTTCCGGTTCAGCACAAAATACAGATCATCGTGCGTAGAGTTTATAGGATACCCCAGGTTATGCGCAGCGCTCCAGGAGCCATTCTCGAGTTTGCTGCTAAAGATATCAAACCCGCCCATGGTATTGTGCCCAAGCGAGCTAAAGTATAGGGTGTTCGTTACAGGGTCAACAAAGGGGGCATCATCGTCGAAGGCTGTATTGATGTTGGGCCCCAGGTTAAGGGCAGGCCCCCACGCACCGTCTTCTTCCCTGGCAGCCACATAAAGGTCTAGTCCGCCCATGCCACCCGGCCTGTTGCTCGAGAAAAAAGCGTATTTATTATCTGGTGTTATAAAGATCGAAACATTCAGCTGCCCCTCATCAAAAGGAAAACCCAGCGGCTTTGGATCGGCCCAATTACCGTTATCAAAATCTGAAACGTGCAGCCCCTTGGTGCTATGGAAAGTATAAAGCCTGCGCCCCGATGGACTGATATTTACCAGACCGTGCTCCAATTTATTTTTGTAGTTACCGAATTCCGGGGTAGTTGCCTCCCAGCCGCCATCATGCCTGGTAGCATACATTAGCTTTTCCTCGTCGGTTAGCAGCCCGTGCTTATCAGCGTGCCTGTAACGTGTTGTAAACAGCATAGTGCTATCGCCGGGCATAAACACCGGGATATGATCCGAAAAAACGGTGTTTATACTATTGCCCAGGTTAATAACCTCGGCTACAGATGGCTTGTTTAACAGGATCACTCCTGCTGCACACTCATCGATTCGTTTTTGCAAGAGTTGGATGTAAGGCTTGTCGGAGCGTGGGGTGCGGGCCATTTCCTGCTGGTAATATTGCTTGGCTTTCTCAAACTCGTAATCCTGGTGGTGCGCCTCTGCCAGGTAAAGCAAAATCAAATAGTCCGAAAAAGTGGGTGCGATGTCAAAAGCGATTTTAAAGTATACTTTGGCTTTTTTAGGCTCGTGTAGCTCCAGGTAGCAATAGCCTGTTTTATAATTCGCTTTCAGGTTTTTAGGGTTCACCTCCAGGGCTTTGCGGTAAAGCTCTAAAGCCAAAGTATAGTTTTCCAGGTCAAAGGCTGTATCGGCTTTCCGGATATAGCTTTTTTCTCCTCCTCCTGGCGCAGCACCACCGCATACAACCAAAATCAGGAATACACCCAACATCTTAAGTATAGCTTTTCCCCTGCTGCGTATGTTAAAATGTTTCAGCTGTTTAGTCGTTTTACTGAATCCTGGGGGCACGTTCGGGTTAGAGAACTTCATGTTTGGAAAAATAAGCTTAACTTTGAGGTGCAGACAAGGCTTTAAAACCTTGGAGCGTTTAATTTAACAAAATTACAGCTTTACCCTTATATATAACTTAATTATTGGCTAAGGATAAGTGAACATAACTAGCGCATGGATATAAAGGAAGCAAAGTTTTTGATGAGTAACACCCAGGTAGAGCTATGCCCGACGCCAGACAAGCCGGAATATGCATTTATCGGGCGTTCAAATGTAGGGAAGTCCTCTTTGATAAACATGCTTACCGGCCAGAAGGGATTGGCTAAAACGTCGTCTTCGCCGGGAAAAACACAGCTTATCAACCATTTTATAATTAATAATAGCTGGTACCTGGTAGATTTACCTGGGTATGGCTACGCTAAAGTCAGTAAAGAGTCGCGGGAGAAGTGGCGCCGCATGATCAATTATTACCTTCAGAAACGCGAAAACCTTACCTGCGTTTTTGTTTTGATCGACTCGAGGCACGAGCCACTAAAGCAAGACCTTGAGTTTATAAACCACCTGGGCAATATGGGCGTGCCATTTGTTATCGTGTTCACAAAACTTGACAAGCAGTCGGCGCTAAAAACAGAGGCCAACGTATCGGCTTTTAAAAGTAAGATGGGCGAAACCTGGGAAGAGCTTCCGCTAATGTTTACAACCTCTGCCGAAAAGCGTATTGGTAAAGACGAAATACTGCAGTATATTGAAGAGGTAAACGTGCAGGTGCAGGACCAGCAAAAACAAAACCTTTCGCATTAAGTATAAGGTGGCGGTATAACAGGTGCGCAGCAAAGCCACTCCTGAAGTAGAATCTTATTATTTTTTACCTATATGAAAACCAAATTAACTTTTTTATTTATTTTGTTTGCTTTCGCAACGGTAACCGTTTCGGCACAGACAACTGAGGCTAAAGCAGAAACCAAAACTGAAGAGAAGAAAGTATGGACTCCGGAGAAAACACCTCCGGTGGCAGAATACTACGAAGGCGGAGTAGAGGCAATGTATAAAGCCATTTACAAAGAGCTTAATTACCCGCCCCTGGCAAAGCGTAATCGTGTGCAGGGCGATTGCATTATCAGTTTTACTTTAAACGAAGATGGATCATTGTCTGGGTTTAAAGTGCTGCGCAATGCAGGTGCAGGCACAGGAGAAGAAGCGCTTCGTGTAGCCAGACTGCTTAAGTTCAACGCTCCCGGTTTTGCGGTAAATGCCAGCATTCCAATTATGTTCAAGCTATAAAACCAAAAGTTTATACTTTACTATGCCTATAGATTTAAGACAAGTTGCGGCCATCTCTGGCCAAAGCGGGCTTTACCAGATTGTAAAGCCAACGCGTACCGGTGTAATTGTGCAAAGCCTGGAGGATTCTCCTAAAACAATGGTTGCGCAGGCACGCCACCGCATGTCTATCCTGGATGAAATCTCTATTTACACTACCGACGAGGAAGGTACTGTGCCATTGGCAGAAGTATTTGAGCGCATCCATGAGAAGTACGGCGATACATTGCCACTTGGCGAAAAGCCAAGCAACGAAGAGTACCAGCAGTTTATGAGCGATGTGCTACCGAACTACGATGCGGAGAAAGTATACACCTCTGACATGAAAAAGCTGGCAACCTGGTACACTATCTTAAACAAGCAAGTAGGTTTTGGTAAAGCAGAAACAGCTGCTGCTGCTGCTGCTGCGAAAGAAGCAGCGCCTGCAGAAGCAAAAGCGCCTAAAGCAAAAAAAGCACCCGCTGAGAAGAAAGAAAAAACAGCAGAGGCTAAGCCTAAAAAACCTAAAGCAGAAAAAGAATAGTCTATTCTGCTTTTACAGCGAACGCCCTCCCGTAACGGAGGGCGTTCTGTTTTGTATCGTATAATTTATTTATACTTTATAGTATGCATTATCCAGCTACCATCATTTCGAGCACCACCTCCCGGTTACAAACACTTTTTGAGGTAGATAACCTGCCTGCCTCTAACCTCGAAGCCCTGCACTTTAAACTGTCGCGGGTGGTATTGCAGCTTTTAACATCCGATTTACCTAAGCTGCTGCAAATACTTTACAGAATTGATGTGGATGAAAAAGCCGTGAAAGAAGCAATGGTTGCAGATGATTCTGAATTGATTTCTGAACGCATTGCACGCCTTATCTTAAAGCGCGAACTGCAAAAAGCAGAGTTAAGGCAAAAGTATAGCAGCAGGTAAGGCAGCAGCAATGCTTTAGTATACACTACCATCAGCCAGCTTTAAAGCGAGCGTATAAGACAAACAAAAAGGGGCAGAAAGTTTGTCTAACCTGCTGCCCCTTTTCTATGGTATACTTCTGCCTTTAGCTAACCAATGCATCAGCCTTTACTAGTTCTTCTACTTTCTCCACCATTTCAGTAGAGCCAATCACCAGCGGGCAACGCTGATGCAAATCAGTAGGCTCGATTTCCATGATGCGTTGTGTTCCGGTTGTGGCTTTGCCTCCTGCCTGCTCTACTATAAATGCAAGAGAGTTGCACTCATACATCAGGCGCAATTTACCGTTCGGAGATTTTGCCGTTGATGGGTAAATATAGATGCCGCCCTTTAACAGGTTACGGTGAAAATCTGCTACCAGCGATCCAATGTAGCGAGCCGAATACCCTTGCTCTTTGCAATAGCTAACGTAATTCTTGATTCCTTCCGGGAAGCTGTTTAAGGCCCCTTCGTTGCAGGAGTACACGTTGCCTGTGCGCGGCGTTACAATGTTTGGGTGAGACAGGAAGAACTCGCCTAACGACGGCTCATAAGTAAAGCCATTCACGCCATGCCCTGTAGTGTATACAAGCATTGTAGATGAGCCATAGATAATGTAACCTGCCGCTATCTGTCGGGTACCGTTCTGCAGGCAGTCTTCTAGTGTTCCGTCACAGCCGGTTTCAGATGACCTTCTGTATACTGAGAAAATAGTACCGATGGAAACGTTTACATCAATATTGGATGAACCGTCAAGCGGGTCCATGGCGACAATGTATTTGCCTTTGGTATTGCCTGTCTGGATTATATCTTCTTCCTCTTCAGAAATGATAGCGCAAACTTCGCCACCATTGCGCAAGGCCCTGATAAAGCGAATGTTGGCAATCACATCCAGCTTCTGTTGCTCCTCGCCCTGCACATTCTGGCTGCCATAGGCGCCAGTTACATCAAGCAGGCCTGCACGGTTTATCTCTCTGTTTACTATTTTAGCTGCCAGCGCAATGTCACGCAGCAGCTGAGACAATTCCCCTGTGGCATATGGGAAGTCCTCTTGTTTTCTCATTATAAACCTGTCCAGGGTGGTGCCAACAGGTAAAGCCAGTCTGTCATTCATAAAGTAAAGATTTAACCTAGTACAAAAGTATCAATTTTAGTTAATATTAGGAAGTATACATAATTTTACGGCAAACGTACCTAGTCAGGATGAAAGTATACAAGTTTGGTGGGGCGTCTGTAAAAAGCGCCGAGGCATTTCGTAACATAGCACACATTATAAAAACCCATGGCGGCGACAAACAGCTGTTAATAGTTGTATCAGCAATGGGCAAAACAACCAATGCCCTGGAGCAAATATTGAACATGGCTTTTAATGAGCAGCGTTATGAAGCGGAATACCAGCATTGTTTAAGCTATCACCTGCAAGTAAGCAACGAGTTGTTTCCGGATAAGGCAAGCCTGGTGCACGAGCAACTGGAACATCTCTTTGCGCAGCTACACCAAGTCTTACAGCATTTACCTACAGGGGCTACATACGATAAAACTTATGATCAGATCGTAAGTTTCGGAGAATTATTTTCGTCTACCATTCTTCATCATTTCTTAAAAAGCCAAGGGCTTGCAAACTCCTGGATCGACAGCCGCAAGTACATACAAACAGACAATACCTGGCGCGAAGGAAAAGTGGATTGGGCCTGGACAGAACGTACTATAAAGCGCGACTTGCCTGCTCTATTAAACACCCAGCTGGTGGTAACGCAGGGCTTCTTGGGTGGCACTAACAATGGCCATACTACAACCCTGGGCCGCGAGGGCTCAGACTTTAGTGCAGCCATATTTGCCTACTGCCTTGATGCAAGCGCCATGTATATCTGGAAAGATGTAGATGGTTTATTAAATGCAGACCCTAAGCATTTTGAGGATACCGTTCGTTACCCTGAGATTTCTTACCAGGAAACAGTAGAAATGGCTTACTATGGTGCATCTGTCATTCACCCTAAAACCATTAAGCCGCTAGCCAACAAGCTTATTCCGCTGTACGTTAAGTCCTTTGTAAACCCGGCTGCCGAAGGAACAAAGATCTGTGATTGCCGCTTCGAAGTGATCGCACCGGCTTATATCATCAAAGAGAACCAATGCCTTATTTCTTTCAGCGTAAAGGATTTTACCTTTATTTCTGAGAAAAACCTAGGCACTATTTTTAATGCGCTGTCGGAGCTGAGGCTTAAAATAAACATGATGCAGAATTCAGCTATCTCTTTCTCTATTTGCACCGATTACCACCAGGAGCGCTTGCACCGCCTGATGCAAACGCTTCATGACCAGTTTATCATACATTATAACACAAGCCTATACTTGTATACTGTAAAAAATTATGATATTATAAGTATAAATAAAATTACTACTGGTAAAGAAATATTACTAGAACAACGCACCAGAACTACCTTTCAGGTAGTTTGCAAGTAGAAATATTCAATTGAACAAAAACTTTACTTTTCTTTCAATATTTTAAATTTTCTAATATCCACTTTAAAAATATTTATATTTAGAAAACTTTGTATTTACTTTGCGTATAGATACGCCTGTGAAATAGCTCGTATAACTTTTGAACGCAAATGGCCGAAAAGATCACCCCCACTTTTATAATTAAGCTTGTTATTCTGTTCTCTTTACTTTTAACAGGAGTTTATTTGCGCCCGAATAAAACTGGTATGCAAGCTAACGCCAAAACCGTACTTAATTACGAGAAACCTGCTGCTGATGAGGAACCCCTGCCAGAGCAGGATGTATACTACAAGCTGGTAAAAAACCAATAAACGCATAACATACCCTTTTACTTGACAAGCCCTTTAGCAGGGCTTTTTTTATGCTTGCTAAAACCCGTAACTTAAGGCTTTCAATCAAAAAACGCTGATCGCAAAATAAAACCCATGGAATTCATACTTGTAACACCTCAGGCGCAGCCACACATAGCGCTTATCCAATTAAACAGGCCAAAAGAGCTTAATGCACTAAACCTGCAACTTATGGGCGAACTGCGCGATGCCCTGAAAGAGCTTGATGAGAACGAGGAGATACGTGCTATCATCATAACTGGCAATGCCAGAGCGTTTGCCGCTGGTGCCGATATAAAGCAAATGGCTGGAAAAACGGCCATCGATATGTTAAATATTGATCAATTCTCTACCTGGGATCAAATCCGTAAAACCAAAAAGCCCATTATCGCTGCTGTTTCAGGGTTTGCGCTGGGCGGTGGCTGCGAACTGGCCATGACCTGCGACATGATTGTTGCTTCTGAAACAGCCATGTTTGGCCAGCCGGAAATAAAGATCGGTGTAATGCCTGGCGCCGGAGGCACCCAACGATTAACCAAGGCCATAGGCAAGGCCAAAGCCATGGAGATGGTTTTAACGGGCAAATTTATGACTGCTGACGAGGCCGAGAAGCATGGCCTGATAAACCGTGTGGTGCCGGTGGAGCTATACTTAGAGGAAGCCTTTAAGCTAGCTGCAGACGTAGCGCAGATGTCGCCGGTGGCGGCTAAGCTGGCAAAAGAAGCTGTTAACCGTTCTTTTGAAACCAACCTGGACGAAGGATTATACTTTGAGCGAAAGAACTTCTACCTCTGCTTTGCCTCTGAAGATCAGACTGAAGGCATGAACGCTTTTGTAGAGAAGCGCAAACCAGAATTTAAGGGCCGATAGTCTGAGGTTGTAAGTTAGAGAAGTAGAGACGCAATATGTTGCGTCTCTACTTTTAGCTGCCGCAAGTTTAGCGGAGCGTAACTTGTGGCTGTACATGATGCCAGTTTGCAACTGGCTTTCTGCAAGAGCAGAAAGTTATACTTTATCAGAGTAAACCTTATCGCCAAAGTATAAAATACTGTTGAAGCCCTTCCTTGCTTTTCCGAAGCAAAGCAGTTGAAAACAGCTGCCATACGAAGCCACAAGTTACGCTCCGCTAAACTTGCGTAAGGAGCACTTTGTGAACACTCATTCTCCTCCACCCCCAAAGTTCCCTCATATGCTAATAACTTTTAACACTTCACTTTTAACTTTTAACTATCCTCCTTACCTTTGCAGGAACTTTTCTTAAGTAAGAAACATTCTTAACTGGTATGCAGCAAAACATGACACGAGACGAATTGCGACAGCGCTTGTTAGCTTGTGACCTTAAGGTTACACAGCAGCGCATTGTTGTGTTCGAATCGGTGATGGAACTGCATGGGCACCACCCTACCGCAGAAGATATATACCAGCGCCTGAAGCCGGCTAACCCAAGTATATCGTTGGGTACGGTTTATAAAACGCTGGATACTTTTGTAGAGACAGGCCTTATACGGAGAGCTCTTTCTGAGGAAGGCGGCAAGCGCTACGATGCCAATATGCATGCACATAACCACATTTTCTGCAGCAAAACCAAAGAGATCGTTGATTTTGAGGATGCAGAACTGGAGCAGCTACTGACGGAGTTTTTCAGCAAACGCAAACTGGAGAACTTCGAGATAAAGGGCTTCTCGGTGCAGCTAACAGGAAACAAAGTGGAGCCCGATAAGCAAATAAGTATAAAACGAGTATCTAAATAGATTTTTTAAACTAAAACAATAGAATAACATGGCAGTATTAGTTGGTAAAAAAGCACCTTCTTTTAAAGCAACAGCAGTAGAAAACGGCGAGTTTGTTGAGAACTTCTCATTAGAGCAGTACATCGGCAAAAAGCACGTACTTTTCTATTTCTACCCAATGGACTTCACTTTCGTGTGCCCAACTGAAATCATCGCTTTCCAGGACAGAATGGAAGAGTTTGAGCGCAAGGGTGTAGCCGTAGTAGGTTGCTCTACTGACACGCACTTCTCTCACTTTGCGTGGTTGAACACTCCGCGTGAGCAGGGTGGCATCGAGGGTGTTAACTACCCACTTGTAGCTGATGCGTCTAAAACAATCGCTCAGAACTACGACGTATTAGCTGGTCATTACGACTACAACGAAGAAGGCGAAGTAACTTTCGTAGGTGAGCCTGTTGCTTACCGTGGTCTGTTCCTAATCGACAAAGAAGGCGTTGTTCGCCACCAGGTTGTTAACGACCTTCCACTTGGCCGTTCAATCGACGAGGCAATCCGTATGGTAGACGCTCTTCAGTATTTCGAAGAGAAAGGCGAAGTTTGCCCGGCAAACTGGTCTGAAGGCAAAGAAGCAATGCAAGCAACAAAAGAAGGTGTATCTAACTACCTTGCGAAGCACTAAGCTTTAACAGTTTTAAAATATTAAAAAAGCCCCGGCGTATGTCGGGGCTTTTTGTTGTAGCATACTTTTTATACTTAAACCAATTTAACCAGCCAGATACCGGCAAAAGTAGCCAATAGCCCCAGCAACACACTTGCAGCAATATAAATTACAGAATGCCCATACTGCTCCGACTGCAGCAGAGAAACCGACTCTACTGAAAAAGCAGAGAAAGTAGTAAAGCCACCCAATATGCCAGTTGCCAGGAAAGGCCGCCATGTAGCGGCTAAATCTCCTTTGGCTAGCAAGGCAAATATCACTCCCATTAAAAAGCAGCCTATTAAATTAACGCCAAGCGTGCCAAAAGGAAAAGCGATGGCAGAGCGAGTTTGTATAAACTGTGCTAAAGTATAACGCAGTACACCACCAATAAAGCTGCCTGCCCCAACTGCTAAAAGTATCTTCATGTAAGTAAAAGTATCCTAAAAAGTATAAAAGCAGCCATTTTAAGCTTTCTGCAAAAGTATAGTAAGGATGCGCGGTACTCCTGTGTTCTCGTTATCGTCGAAATATTCATTTATATCCAGAAGCTTAAGGCCGTGCTGCTTTGCTGTTTGCGTAAACTCCGAAAGGTGATGCGTATAGCACTCCACTTCCTGCCTCCCCTGCTCAGTTTCAAACCTGGCTTTGGTACCGGTATACTGTTTAAAAGGATGCAACTCACCAATGTATACATACCCGCCTTGGTGTAGCACCGCAGCTGTTTGCTTAAAAATATGATCCAGGTTTGCAATGTGCTCCAGCACCAGGCTAAAACTTACAAGGTCGTAGGGCTGTGTTGCAAAACTCCATTCCTGGGTAATATCGGCCTGCAGAAACTCCGCCTTATTTGAGCTGACCTTTTTTCTTGCCCGCTGCAGCATCTCCTCCGAGAAGTCTACGGCAGTAACGTGCATGGCTTTCCGTACCAACCACTCTGTATTTTTGCCTGTACCACAGCCAACCTCCAGGCAAGCCTTAAAAGGTATACTTGCCAGCGTGGCGCGCAGGGCCACAGCTTCTAAATCGCGTGTGCGGTTTTTGTTGGTGTCGTATTGATTGGCCCAGTTATTATAGGCTTGTTGTGTGTTCATAATTCTTTCAGCATCCAGATATTACAGGCAAAATGGCCTGAGTTGCCAAGCGCATGCGGCAAAGGCTTAAAACCTGCTTTTTCATACATTCCTACGGCCTTTGCCAACTCAGGAAACGACTCTAAGTATAGCTGGCTGTAACCTAACTTCCGGGCTTGTGTTATACTTTGCTGCATCAGTCTGTTCCCGATTCCTTTGCCGCGGGCATTGGCAGATAAGTAAAATTTAACCAGTTCAGCACATCCTGCAGGCAAACCATCGGTGGGGTATATGCCACAGCCACCTACTATTTCTCCGCTTTCTTCGGCAACAAAGTAAACGCTGCCCGGCTGCCGGAAAAGGCCGAACAAATTATCTGTTGTAGGATCGGTGTAAACGGTGCCTGGCCTGTCAATTTTAAACTCCCTGAAAACCCGCCGTATTAGTGTTGCCAGCGCCTGGTTGTCTGTTTCCTGTATTGGCCTTATGGTAACGCTCATTTTAGTAAATCGTTTATCTACAGCAGTTTAATCAAAACACAAAGCATTTTTTAAGCCGCCGCTGTTACAAGAGTTAATACCTGAAATCCAGAGTTGCTCCGTTCTCAACAGGTATGCACAGCTTCAAACATAATAAAAATGGCGAAAACGCTTCAGAATAAATTTATCCGGTGGCAACTATGCGCTTTTACTAAAGTCTGTTTTGTTACTGTTAGCTTGCGCATAAAGTTCAGGCACCTGAAGTTACAGGAATTCCTCTTCCTGAAGTCTTACGCACAAACTGCACCTCTCCTACCAACTATCCCTCTACAATACACTATATTTGCAGGCAGATACTCAAGAGCTGCGAGGCTTTGAATTACAACAAAGTATAAATTTTGAAGTTACTCTACGACATCGGACTTAAAGCTTACCAGGCTGCTATTGCGCTGGCTTCACCTTTCAGCGAAAAGGTCAGGCTAATGCAACAGGGCCGCGTGGGGCAGTTCGAGAAGCTGGAGAAGGCTTTTGAAGGCAACCAGGCGCCGGTAGTGTGGTTTCATTGTGCCTCGTTGGGTGAGTTTGAGCAGGGGCGGCCGCTGATGGAGGCATTTCGGGAAGCATACCCAAAGTATAAAATCCTGCTTACCTTCTTCTCCCCTTCGGGCTACGAAATTCGTAGAAACTACACAGGCGCTGACTATATTTTTTACCTGCCCCTGGATAGCGCCGCTAACGCCACACGGTTTCTGGACATTACAAAGCCAGAGCTGGCGGTGTTTGTAAAGTATGAATTCTGGCATTATTACCTACAGCAGCTGCAGCAGCGCAACATACCTATACTTTCGGTCTCCGCTATTTTCCGGCAAGAGCAGGTTTTCTTTAAGCCCTACGGCGAGTTTAACCGCAGCATGCTGCGCCGCTTCACGCATATTTACACCCAGAACAACACCTCGCTGAAGCTGCTGCAAAGTATAAGCATAACCCAGGCAAGTATAGCCGGCGACACCCGCTTTGACAGAGTTTTACAGACAGCGGCAAGTATAAAAACCATATCTTTAGTTGAAGCTTTTGCTGCCGGCAGAGAGGTGTTTATGATAGGCAGCAGCTGGCCCGCTGACATTGAAGTGCTATTACCGCTTATTCAGAAGTATAGCCCAAGTATAAAATTCATCATAGCGCCCCATGAAGTAAACGAACCAAGTATAAACCAAGTAATGCAAACGCTCGGCATAGGTGCTGTTCGGTTTTCTAAAACCAGCGAAACAGACGCAGCAAAGTATAACGTGCTGGTAATTGATAACATCGGCATGCTGTCGTCGCTGTACAGCTACGGCACATACGCCTATATTGGCGGCGCTTTTGGAAAAGGGCTGCACAATACCCTGGAGGCCGCTGTGTTCGGTTTGCCGTTGTTCTTCGGGCCTAAGTACAACAAGTTTCAGGAAGCTAAAGACTTAGTAGCCATAGGCTGCGCCTTTCCGGTAAACGATAGCCAGGAACTGTTAAAAAAATTTGAGGAGGTGCACACAACACCCGGAATGCGGCAAAGTATAACCAGCAAAGAAAAAACATACGTACAAGAGCAAGCCGGCGCCACCGCTAAAATCATGGCCGACATTAGTGCTTTGCTTAAAAAGAATTCATGAAAGGAGTTGTAGTAAAATCAACGGGGTCGTGGTACCTGCTGCGCGACGAAGAAGGACAATTACACCGTGCCCGCCTGCGCGGTAAGTTTAAGCTGAAAGGCATGAAAGTGAGTAACCCGCTTGCCGTAGGCGATAATGTGGAGTTTGATGTAGAAACGACCGGAGAAGACACAGCAGTAATCCATAAAATAGCGAACCGAGACAACTACATCATCCGTCAGAGCACACATAAATCGGCTTACTCTCATATTATAGCCGCCAACCTCGACCAGGCCCTGCTTATAGTAACGCTGGTATCGCCACGCACTTCGTTTGGCTTTATAGATCGGTTTTTGGTTACTGCCGAGGCTTACAGCATTCCTACTGTTATCGTGTATAATAAAACCGACATGTATGACGATGAGATGCGGGATTACCAGCGCCAGATAAGCCATATGTATGAGCAGATAGGATATAAAAGTATGGCTGTATCTGCAAAAACCAGAGAAGGATTAGATGAAATTGAGGAATTGCTCCAAGGCAAAACCACATTACTTTCCGGGCATTCCGGCGTAGGAAAATCAACGCTCATCAACTTGCTGGTACCTGATCTGGAACTGAAGACATCTGAAATTTCTGATTTTTCAGACAAAGGCGTGCACACGACCACATTCGCCGAAATGTTTGAAGTAAATAAAGACACCTTTATCATTGACACGCCAGGTATAAAAGAACTCGGCATTGTGGATATACCCGCGGCAGAACTAGGGCATTACTTCCCGGAGATGCGTGAGCGTCTGAACCAATGCCGCTTTAACAACTGCACACACTTTAACGAGCCCGGATGCGCTGTGATAGAAGCCGTACGCCAAAACGACATTTCGCTTACGCGCTATGAAAGTTACCTAAGTATGATGCACGGGCAGGATAACCGCAAATAAGGCAGGAACACAAGTTTTAGGGAGGTGGTATGCTGTAATAGCTTACCACCTTTTTTTGTTTTATCGAATCCAGCCACCACCTGATCAACAATTCCCCTCCTGCTCCGTTAGTTACAACTAAACATTCAAACTTAATCTCCTGCAATGAAACTTAACAACGCAAACATTCTGATAACCGGCGGTACTTTAGGAATTGGACACGCTACCGCAAAACTATTGATAGAAAAGGGTGCCAATGTAGCCATTACTGGTCGCGACGAAAAAAGAACCTTGAAAACGGCACGTGATATCGGAGCAATGCCTATTACAGCAGATGTGGCTAACCCGGAAGATGTCCGCCGTACTATCCACACGTTTATGAATGAGTTTGGCCGGCTGGACGCATTGATCAACAATGCTGGCATTGGCATGTCTAAGCCTCTTGAAGAACTAACCGTTGAGGACTTTGAAAAGATATACCGCGTAAATGTATTTGGAGCAGCTATGATGGCGGCACAGGCAGCCAAGGTATTCAAGAAACAGAACTACGGTAACATCATCAACATTGGCTCTACAGCTGGCAGTAATGGCTACGAAGGTGGTTCGGTGTACGCATCGTCTAAGGCGGCCCTCAAAAGTATGACCCAAAGCTGGCAGAAAGAGCTACGCAAGCATAACGTGCGAGTTATGCTGATAAACCCAAGTGAGGTTACTACGGCCTTTGGCAACACCAACCGCGAAGAGCGTGACGACCAGCCAAACAAGCTGCGTAGCGAGGAGATAGCCTGGGCAATAAAAAGTGCGCTGCAAATGGATGACCGAGGTTTTATACCAGAATTAACTGTATGGGCCACCAACCCGTTTTAAAATAAAGCAGCAGGGGCAGGTAATTTTTACCTGCCCCTGCTGCTTTAATGTGGTTACCTAATAAGTTATTTTGCCTCTGGCACCATCACTTTGTTTATCACATGCACAACACCGTTAGAACTCATATTGTCGGCCGTCTCTATTTTGGCGCCATTTATCATGGTGTCTGCACCGCGTTTGCTTACCCTTAGCTGCTGCCCTCCTATCGTTTTTAAGATGGCTCCGTCCTGCAGGCTTTCCGCTGAAAGCTTTCCGGCTATCACATGGTTGTTCAGCAGTTCCACCAGTTGCTGCTTGTTCTCGTTTTTCATTAGGTCGCTTAACCGGCCATCTGGCAAAGCTTCAAAAGACCCGTTGTTTGGCGCCAGCACCGTATAGGGACCTGTGCCGTTTAGGGTTTTAACTAACTCAGCTTTACGCATGGCAGATGCAAACGTCGTGATGTCGGGTACAGAGTTGATGTTCTCAACTATATTCTGAGACGGGGACATTTCTCTGCCACCTATTTCTGAGATTGTTCCGGAAGCGTCAACCTCTCTTCCGCCCTTAGAGTCTCCTTCTCCGGACTGGTGTCCGTCTGTGTTTTGGTTCGTTCCCCTTGCTTCAGTTTCTGAGCCAAGGTTTGGCCTGCTTCGCTCTTCCTGCATCGGGTTTTCGTTTCTGCTGTCGTCGGCACCGCCACACCCAGCCAGCATGGTACTGCACATTAGCGCACAGGCAATTAGATATAAGCTTCCTTTTTTCATAGCTGTAGTTTTATTACTGTTGTCACGCATTAGCCACCTTATAAAGGCACTAGTTTGTCTTCTTAAACTATAAAATCCGTACTTTTGTTATCTACATTGTTTTACCGAAAAAAGATAAACCATGAAAACTGCAGAAATCCATACTGGCAAGGGTGTCATGAAAGTTGAGTTCTACGAAAAAGATGCTCCCAAAACAGTACAAAATTTTATAGATCTGGCTAAAAAAGGCTTTTACGACGGGCTTACTTTCCACCGTGTTATTCCTGATTTTGTGATACAGGGCGGTTGCCCTAACTCTCGTGAGGGTGCTAAAGGCGTGCCAGGCACAGGTGGCCCAGGCTACAAAATCGACTGCGAACTAACAGGCGAAAACCAATACCACGACCGTGGCGTGCTTTCGATGGCGCATGCTGGCCGTAACACCGGCGGGTCGCAGTTCTTTATCTGCCACAGCCGCAAAAACACCGCGCACTTAGACCGTAACCATACTTGTTTTGGCAAGGTGGTAGAAGGCGACGAGGTAATCGACCAGATCAAAGCCAATGACAAGATCGAAAAAATCGTTGTAACAGAAGAATAAGCTAAACAGGTTACCTGTTCACACCAACAAAAAAGCCGCTCCCGTAGCGGCTTTTTTGTTTCTTTACCTGCCCTGCTTCCTGTATTTTTACAAGTTATAAAGGTATGTTTTAAACATTAAATTCTCTTACTGAGTAATTATGCTTAGCTTTACCTTAAGCCTGTCCTGTATTAAAAAGGGCATTTTTACTTCGCCCATACTTGCTTAGAGCAACACCAGGCTGTGTATAACTACTATTATACTTTACTTTAACCGGGTATCCGCCCTTGGTGTGGCCCCATTCTGGTAACATGAAAAAACTTGCATTACATTGGCAGATCCTCATCGGCATGACGCTTGGCGTGTTGTGGGGTATTTTTGCCAGCTCTACCGGCCTTGTCAGCTTCACCCTGGATTGGCTAAAACCGTTTGGAACGATCTTTATAAACCTGCTTAAGCTTATTGCCGTGCCGCTGGTGCTGGTATCGCTTATAACAGGTGTTTCCAGCCTTAGCGATATAAGCAAGCTGTCGCGCATCGGCTCCAAAACCATAGGCATTTATTTAGGCACCACAGTTCTGGCAGTAACCATGGGCCTGCTGCTGGTTAATATTTTTGAGCCAGGCAAAGCCTTTTCACCGGAAAAGCGCGAGGAGTTTAAAGAGCAATTCGCCTCCACTACAACCCAAAAATCAACTGATGCAGCTGCCGTGGAGCAGCAAGCGCCGCTGCAACCGCTTATTGATATTGTGCCTGACAACATCTTCAGTTCGCTGACGGACAATGGCAGTATGCTGCAGGTTATCTTTTTTGCGCTACTCTTCGGTATTGCCCTCATTATGATACCACCCAATAAGGCCGCCCCGGTAAACGATTTTTTTGAGGGTGTGAATATGGTTATACTTAAGATAGTAGACATCATTATGAAGTTTGCCCCCTATGGCGTGTTCGCGCTGCTGGCTGGGCTGGTGGTAGAGTTTGCCGGCGATGATCCCGGTGCCGCCGTAGAACTGCTGATGGTGCTTGGCTATTACTGTATTGTAGTTGTTATAGGCCTTGCTTTGATGATTGCGGTAGTATACCCGGTATTGGTGACTACAATAGGTAAAACAAAGTATAAAGACTTTTTTAAAGGAATTTTTCCGGCGCAGATGCTGGCTTTCTCCACTTCATCAAGCGCGGCAACTTTGCCTGTAACCATGGAGCGTTGCGAGCAGAACCTGGGCATAAACAAAGAAATATCGAGCTTTGTGCTGCCATTAGGTGCCACCATCAACATGGACGGCACTAGCCTTTACCAGGCTGTAGCGGCTGTATTTATTGCCCAGGCGTATGGCATGGACCTGGACCTGATGACTCAGCTTGGCATTGTACTTACGGCAACATTAGCCTCTATTGGCGCTGCAGCCGTACCAGGCGCAGGCACTATCATGCTGGTAATTGTGCTGCAACAAGCAGGTATACCTGTAGAGGGCATTGCGCTTATACTTGCCCCTGACCGTATTCTGGATATGTGCCGCACCGTAGTAAACGTAACCGGCGATGCAACAGTAGCAATGGTAGTAGCCAGAACCGAAGGCCAGTTGCACCCCCCTGTTGAAGAGACGGTATAGCGCTAACTGAAATTTAGAACAGCCCTAAGAAATATGTTTTCTTAGGGCTGTTCTTTTTTGGCTTAAACCGTTTCCTTCGCTTCTTATAACAAACTTAAAGTGTAAAATTTAAAATGCGATTTACTATCTTAGGTCTTAACAGTATTTGTTTCAACCTCACGACTCCACACATAGGGCAGATAAGCGTATGTTTTCGTTTAGTTGCTAGTTAAACTTCCTGCTACATCCAACGGTAGTGCACACTCAACCAGATTTGATGGAGACTGCATTTTATCTCCGGCCTCACAACACCATAAAAATAAAGGCCTTCTGGCAAAGCACAAAAGCTGCAGCAATCGTATAGATTGTTTTCTGACAAGCGGCATCAACCACAAGAAAATCTGCCCGGTTTTTGTTAGAACCATTCCCAAACAACAAAAGAACATTACCAACTATAACATGAGAGCAAACCTCCTTCGCAACCTAAAGGCAACTGCTGCCTTTTTCTTACTTAGCGGCTCGTTGGCCTTTGCCCAGGACGGCGGCGTAACGTCGGTATCGGAGTTAGATAAAGCTTACCATAACTGGTATAACCTGGATGCCAGGCAAGACAAGGTGCCAGGTGTAAGCGTAAACCGCGCCTATAACGAATTACTGGTCTCTAAAAAGCCAAAGAAAAAAGTAGTGGTAGCTGTAATAGACAGCGGCACCGATATAAATCACGAAGAGCTAAAAAGCAGGATATGGGTAAATAAGAACGAGATTCCGGGAAATGGCATAGACGATGACAATAACGGCTATGTGGACGATGTGCATGGCTGGGGCTTTTTGGGAAATGCCGCTGGCGAGAACATAGAGTTTGAAACTTACGAATACGTGCGCCTGCTGCGCAAGCTTGCCCCAAAGTATGAAAATGTAACGTCGGTACAAGGCCTATCTGAAGCAGAGCAGCAAGCGTATAATACTTACCTGACTACCCGCCAAAACTACGAGAAGGAGCTGGACGACCGCTTGAAGGTAAAAGAGAACCTCGACGCTTTTGCAGAAGTGCTGGCCCATTGCGAAGCCATCATCGGAAAACATCTCGGCAAAGACACTTATACGGTACAGGAGCTAAAGGCCATCCAGACAAAAGACCAGGACCTTGCCCGCGCCCGGAACTGGCTGGTGCTAAAGTATAACCAGGGTTTCACGCCAGAGTCGTTTAGGGGCTACCAAGCGCACATTGATAAGTTTGTAAACTACCACCTTAACCTGAATTTCGACCCAAGGGCAGCTGTGGTACAAGATAACCCCGAAGACATTACCGATAACAAGTATGGCAACAACGATGTAATTGGCCCAAGAGCCGACCACGGCACGCCTGTGTCAGGTATAATTGCGGGCATAAGAGGAAACGGCGTGGGCATAGATGGCATTGCCGAAAACGTAGAGATTATGGTGCTGCGTGCTGTGCCTAGCGGCGATGAGTACGACAAAGACATTGCGCTGGCCATACGCTACGCAGTAGACAACGGAGCCAATATTATCAATATGAGCTTTGGCAAGGATTTCTCTCCACAAAAGCAGTTTGTAGACGAAGCCGTAAAGTATGCCGAGTCTAATAACGTGCTGCTGGTGCACGCTGCCGGCAACGACAGCAAAGACATAGATACGGAGAACAACTTCCCGACAAAGCAGCACCTGGATGGCACCCGCGCCAGCACCTGGCTTGAAGTAGGCGCTACCTCCAAAAACCTGGATAAGACATTTGTAGGCGAGTTTTCTAACTACGGTAAAAAAAACGTGGATATTTTCGCACCCGGTGTAGACCTGGTATTGCTAGCCCCAGACAATAAGTATGACATAATGGACGGCACCAGCTTCGCCAGTCCTGTCGTATCAGGTGTGGCTGCCTTGGTATGGTCATACTACCCAGAGCTTACTGCCGCAGAATTAAAAGAGGTGCTGCTACAGTCTTCTGTTAAGTACCCAAAGCTTAAAGTATACTACCCTACCGAAGACCCCAAAGGTAAAAAGACAGCAAAATTCGCTGACCTGTCGGCTTCTGGTGGCCTGGTGAATGCCTACGAGGCGCTAAAGCTGGCGGAGAAGGTTGCACAGAAGAAAAGCTTGTAAAACGTATAAACAGGAAGCATGTAGCTTCCTGTTTTTTTATTTAAACATACTTTAACGTTAATCATAAAGTATAGCACATGAAAATTGCGATTATTGGTACTGGTGGCGTAGGCGGATTTTTTGGAGCAAAACTGGCAAAGGCGGGCCATGAGGTTACGTTTCTGGCAAGAGGCAGGCACCTGCAAGCCATGCAAACAAATGGCCTTAGCGTAAAAAGTATAAAAGGCGATTTTAAGCTTGATAAAGTAACAGCCACCGATAGTATAAAAGCCATCGGCCCCACAGATTTAATGATGGTATGCGTAAAGGCCTGGCAGGTAAAAGAGACTGCTGCAGAGCTGGCCGCCATCGTATCCCCGGACACACTTATACTTCCGATGCAGAACGGCGTTTTGGCCACAGAAGAACTGGCAGCGCATTTACCAGAAAAAAATATACTTGGAGGGTTGTGCCGCATCATCAGCAAAATAGATGCACCGGGGGTTATCAATCATTTCGGAGTGGAGCCTACCATCATATTCGGGGAGTTAGACAACACGCAATCTGACCGTGCAAAGCAGTTGCAGGCAACATTTGAGCAGGCAGGCATCCAAACTAAATTAGCCGATGATATACAGGCTGAGCTTTGGAAGAAGTTCATCAGCATTTGCGTAAGTGGGCTGTTAGCGGTAACGCGCTCAAACTACAGGCAGGTGCTGGAACTGCCACAAACAAAGCAGTTGCTGGAGGATGTTTTAACTGAGGTTTACACGTTGTCGCAGCGCATTGGCATTACCATAGAGCCAGACTTTGTGGCCAAAGCCATTGCAACTTTCAAGTCTCTCCCACCCGAGTCCACGGCATCGCTTACCAGGGATGTCTGGGAAGGCAAACCCTCTGAGATTGAGTATCAGAATGGCACCGTCGTGAAGCTGGCCGAAAAGTATAATGTACCGGTACCGGCTAACCGCTTTATCTATTACAGCATATTGCCCATGGAGAAACGCGCACGTAAGCCAGTATACACCCATGAGCCTGCACATCTTTAAGCAAAGCCTGGCTGCTGCCACACCACCTTCAGGTGCAACGGTATACTTACAAGCGCTCTGGCACGAAGCAAAAGGAAATTGGGAGCAGGCACACATACTTGTACAGGACCTTCCGGATAAAACCGCTGCCTGGATCCACGCTTACCTGCACCGCCAGGAAGGCGACACCTGGAACGCAGATTACTGGTACAGCAAAGCAGGCAAAAAAAGACCCGCCACATCGCTTGAGGCGGAGTGGGAAAGTATAGTTTCTACATTGCTGGTTGAAGAATAGCATGCACATTTATACTTTAGACTTCACTAGCCCCGATGCCGTTAACTTAAGCTAAAAGATTGGCACCTTAGTCTTATTAACCTTCGGGAGAAACCTGGAGCAGCTCGGAGATCTGAGTACATCACAGGTTTATCACTAAGCTTAAACTGAAAGCCACAAGTATAAAACGGCAAAGGCGCAGAATCTGCGCCTTTGCCGTTTTATACTTGTGGCTTTTATACCTTAAAAGTCATCCTCATCTTCGTCGCCAAAGCTTGGCATACTAAACATACCACTAAGCAGATCCTTAAACTGCAGACCGGTAGTGAGGCGGTTTTTACTTAGCTGGCTGTGTTCTGCAAGGCCGTGCAGGGCAAACTCCATCAGAAACAGCTTTTCATCACCTTTTGCTTTTGGCTGGTGCTTCTCTACAAGGTCCTGCAATCCCGGCACCTTGTTTAAGGTTTTCTTGTAATCAGCAGCAGCGGCATCATTTAATATATCAATGGTGTTGCCGTCGCCAAACCAGTCTGTTATGGTTTTGTAGGTGTTGCCTGTTTTTGCTTTTTTGGCTTTGTCCGGGTCAGGGAAGTATTTTAGAAATTGCGTACGGATGGCTTTTCCCATCAGCACCTGCGCCACATGGCCTGCTCCTTCCTGTTCGCCTTCGTACACCAACTCTACTTTACCTGTAACCGACGGGATGGTGTTCAGGAAGTCAGAAACACGGATGTAGGTTTTGGTTTCGCCGTTAAGCAAGGCACGGCGCTCGGCAGCGCTTAGCAGGTTTTCGTAAGCCGATATGGTTAAGCGCGCTGATACACCACTTTTCGCATCCACATACTCACTCTCACGGGCCTCAAATGCCACCTGCTCTATCAGGTCGCCTATAATATCGTTTGTTTGCACCAGTTCGCCTTGTCCGGCCTTCACCCTTGCTTCCTGGCTTGTAATTTTCTTTCCTGTCTCGATGTCTTTCGGGTAGTGCGTGATGATCTGCGAATCAATACGGTCTTTCAGCGGCGTTACAATAGATCCACGGTTTGTATAGTCCTCCGGGTTGGCGGTAAACACAAACTGGATATCCAATGGCAGCCTCACTTTAAAACCGCGTATTTGTATATCGCCTTCCTGCAAAATATTAAACAGCGCCACCTGTATGCGCGCCTGTAAGTCAGGCAATTCGTTTATTACAAATATGCAACGGTGCGAGCGCGGTATCAGACCAAAGTGTATCACGCGCTCATCAGAGTATGGCAGCTTCATGGTGGCCGCTTTTATCGGGTCTGCGTCGCCTATCAGGTCGGCTACCGATACATCGGGTGTGGCCAGCTTTTCGGTATAGCGGTCAGAGCGATGCAGCCAACTAATAGGAGTGTCATCGCCATGTTCGTGCACCTGGTCTTTGGCATAGCGTGAGAGCGGCTGCAGCGGGTCGTCGTTCAGTTCTGAGCCCTGCACAACAGGTATGTACTCGTCCAGGAGGTCTATCATCTGGCGGGCAATTCTTGTTTTGGCCTGCCCTCTTAAGCCCAGCAAGTTAATGTGATGCATCGATAGTATGGCGCGCTGCATATCCGGGATTACGGTTTCCTCATAACCCCATATACCCGGAAAAATCTCCTCCTTTTGCTGTAACTTTTTTATCAGGTTTTGCCTTAGCTCCTGCTTTACACTCTGTGGTTCGTAACCAGCGGCCTTCAGTTGGCCAAGTGTTTTTATCTTCAGTAAGTTTTCGGCTGGTATGTCTTTATAGTTCATCTATGGTTGATAGTTGAATGACTGATTAAAGTTTGACTAAATACTATTGTTAGCTTCATATTAAAACTATATCTTTAGTTTATGAAAAAGCCATCTATTTATACTTTGTTACTGTGCCTTGCAACACTTATCGTTGTCGGTGGAGCAGTTTTAAGGATAATGCACATAATTAGCTCCAGCGCATCTCAGCTAACCTTTGCTGCTTCTCTCCTCCTTTATTTTATAGCGGGTAGGTTTAAACCTAACAGCAAAAGCCAAGACGCATAAAGCATAAACTGCTGTTTATCAAATAAGCAAAGCCTTTCTGACAACGCCAGACATCCTTCTTAAAACGATTTGCGGCGGTTTTGTTTATAATCCTTAAACACCAGGTGCCCCAAGCCCTTTAAGCTGCTGTAGTACGCCTGGCCGTTATTCACCTTCGTAAACTCATCAACAAACTGCTGCAAGTATGGGTCTGTAGCAATCATAAAAGTAGTTATAGGGATTTTAAGGCGGCGGCATTGCGCTGCCAGGTTCAGCGTTTTGTTTACCACCTTTCTATCTAGCCCAAAGCTGTTCTTGTAGTAATGCAGGCCTTCTTTTAAGCAGGTGGGCTTGCCATCGGTAATCATAAAAATCTGCTTGTTGGGTGTTTTGCGTTTGCGAAGTATATCCATAGCCAACTCTAGGCCGGCAACAGTATTTGTATGGTAGGGGCCAACCTCTAAGTATGGCAGGTCTTTTACCTCAATTTGCCAGGCATCGTTACCGAACACAAGTATATCCAGGGTGTCTTTGGGATATTTTTGCTTGATAAGTTCTGCCAGGGCCATCGCTACTTTCTTGGCCGGAGTTATACGATCTTCTCCGTACAAAATCATGGAGTGCGATATGTCAATCATCAGTACCGTGGAGGCTTGTGTTTTATGTTCCGTCTCGGTTACTTCCAGGTCCTGCTCTGTGAGCCGCAAATCGCCGATGCCGTGGTTTATCTGGGCATTACGGATTGAGTCTGTCATGGAGATCTGCTCCAGCGCATCACCAAAACGGTATTCGCGGCGGTCGGTGCTGGCCTCGTCGCCGATGCCGGTATGCGGTGTGGCATGGCTGCCTTTGCCGCCTTTCTTCAGTTTGCCAAAAATTTCTTCTAAAGCACTTTTGCGTATACTTTGCTCGCTTTTGGCGGTAAGCTGGAATGCGCCTTTCTCCTGCGGTTTCTCATCCAGGTAACCTTTCTTTTTAAGGTCTTCTATAAAATCGCCAATACCGTAATCATCGCCGGTCAGGTTGTATTGCTTGTCCAGGGAGCTCAGCCAGTTTAGCGCCTCTCCTACATCGCCGGCGCTTATTGTTACCAGCTGCAGGAAAATCTTCAACAGCGATTCAAAGCCTGGCTTATCGTCCTGCGGAGGTATATAGTCTGTAAATCGGTATCCTAAGGCCATAGTGTTAAGTAGTTTAATGGTATAACAAGGTTTAGCTGTGTTATGTTACTGCAAACCTTAAACCCGAAAGTATAGAAACGAAAAAGGGTTAGCTTTTGGCTAACCCTTTCCTTTATTTTAAAAGCTACTGCTTAGTCAATCCAACGGAATTTGTACTCTAACTGAGGCACTCGCATACGTTCCGCTACGCGCTTCAAACGGTTAGGCAATGCCACTACGTAATCGCGGGCACGCTCACCGGCTTCGTTAAGGCCTGATAGCGTCTCCACTTTCCACTCGGCAATCAAGCCCTCCAGAATATCTGTGTAATCAGCAGAAGTATAAACGCCGATACGCTGCGCGGCATCTGTAAAGTGACCAAAGGTTTTGCCCAGGTCAACTCCTAACTCACGCATGTAATGGGCAGGCATTACGATTTTCTTACGCATCATGTCCTCAAAAGCCAGCATCATCTCGTTCGGGTCGGCTTCAAATATTTTACCAACAAACGACTTGTACGCTTTAGCATGTCTTGCTTCGTCGGCGGCAACGTGGCCACAAAGTTTTGCAAGCATGTTATCGCCCTGCTTCTTGGCAATCTGGGCTACCCTACGGTGCGAAATATTGGTGGCGGTTTCCTGGAACGAAGTATAAACAAAAGAACGGTAAGGATCATTGTCTGTCATCAGGTCAAAGCCATCAGCAATTAAGTATTGCGTTGAGGCTTCCATTTCGCGCATGTTGATGCGGCCGCTCAAATAAAGGTAACGGTTAAGCGCATCGCCGTGGCGGTTTTCTTCAGCAGTCCAGGCACGGTTCCAGCGCATCCATGGTCCTTTAGGATCTTGTGGCAAACCATCAATGGTCATCAGCCAGCTTTCGTAAGTAGGCAGGGCCTCTTCTGTGATCGTGTCGCCAACAAGTACAGCTAACAGGTCGTAGCTCAGGTCGCGGGCACGCTCGCGCAATTCCTTTATCTCGCTGAAGAACGTATCAAGCGTTGCATCCGGCAAAAGATCTGCTGGTTGCCAACTATCTTCTACTGATTTTAAGAATTCGGACATTTTCTCATTCACGAAATCTTCCATCCACTTGATGACTTCTGAGCGGGAAGCTGAAACTGCTGTAATCATTTTGTTTTGTTTGTTGAAAGGCCAAATATACTTATAAATGCCAATATAGCACTCCTGCCTGTTAATAAAATGCTGCTAACAAAAGCAGAAACCCTACTTGGAGACTAACTTAACTACTATCTACGAAGAACTGCGGCTAAGTGATGCCTGTTGGCCTACTTTATAACGTAAGTTTCAGAAAATTAGTGCAATAAATTATTTACCTTTTACTATATGATACATAACCCGCAGGAAACCCAAGTTAATTTTTTGTTTACTTAAGTACGCTATCACACGGTAAGTTACCGGTAGTGCAACTGTGGTTTCCAGCAGGTGCAGCAACGCAGTAGCTTCCCGGAAATTCGCTGTCAGGTAGGCGTGCCTTGCCTCATACTTTAGCCGCTGCACAAGTGCTTGTTGCTCGGCTTGTGTTTGTACCAACGCGGCGGCCTTTCTGCAAACTACCACCGTAGAAGCCAGCATCTTATCTCCCGATTTGTACAACTTCCCCGAAAGCGATGCATCGTGCACGCGTCGTTTTGTAGTTACTTTATCCAGGTAATAATACTTAAACTCCCTGGCTGATCTCACCCAAAAATCAAAGTCTTCATAAGCCAGCGTGGCATCATATCCGCCAAGTTTTTCGAGCACCGCGCGCCGTACCATTACTGTTGGCGGACAGATAAAATAACGCCTGAGCACTTCAGCAAATACATCACCGTCAGGGGCAGCTTTATACTTTTGGCTGTGCAAGTACAGGTATTCAGAGGCATCTGTGATATAAGCAGCATCAGAGTATACCACCCCGTAACTTTTGTCCAGTTTCTGGAAGGCCTCTACCTGCTGTGCCACCCGCTCCGGCAGCAGTACATCATCTGTTGCGAAGTCAATAATAAAGTCGCCGGTGCTTGCTTGCCAGCCCATATTAAAGGCAGAGCAGTTGCCAACATTTTGCCCCGTACTGATAAAGGTGATCTGTGGATGCTTTGCCAAGTATGCTTGTATGATGGCCACGCTACCATCGGTGCTGCTATCATCTACAATAATTACTTCCAGATTAGGATACGTTTGCGCCAGCACAGAATCGAGGGCCTCCGCCAGGAAACACTCGTGGTTGTAGCATAAACAGATAATGGTTACGCGCGGCTGCATCATGGGCGGATGTATTTATGGTAATACAACATAGCAAAGGCCAGCGTGGCAGCATAGCGCAAAGCATGTGCTAAGGTTATGCCTTCTAAACCGAATGGCTCTATCAGTACGCTTACCAATGTAATGTACAGCAAAGCCGATGCCAGTTGCCAGCCAATGTATAGCTTTACGTTTGCCCGCACCACAATCAGGTTTGTAAGTACGATGCTCCACATCCTGAAGAAATCGCCCAGCAACTGGTAATCGAAAAGGTACTCGGCCTCTACAAAATCCTTGTTAAAAAGCAGCAGCAGCACCCAATCGCGCAACAGGTACACAAGCAGCAGCGCTAAAATTAACCCTGGCAGCACCAGGTAAAAGGTGTTTCGCACAAATCTCCGCAGCGCGTCTTCCTCGTTAACCATGGCGGCCATGCGCGGGTACACCACCATGCCTATTAAGGCAGTATAAACGGTGCTGTAGTTTTCGGATACTTTTACTACTGCCTGCCAAAGCCCCGTCTGGTACAAGTCAAAGCGTGCTATCACATAATCCCGGATAAAAAAGTCTGTAAGCTTCAGGCAAACCACCGCGCTCAGGGCCATCAGAATATACTTCCAGAGGTCTTTGTAAATGCTTTTGGGGATACTTATTCTTTTTAGCGGCGGCAGCAGGTGTTTAAAGTACAGCACAAGCAGCGTTACAAAGAAAGCCGATGCCTGCACACCAAGCACTAACAGCAACACCTTGTTCAGGGGCATTTTGCCTTGTGTATAGTATATAACAGCTACAGCCCCAAAGGTCATATAGGCTATACTTAGCACATGCCATTTTAACTCTCGCCTTGCCAGCACAACTGCCAGCAGCATCAGGTTAAACATTACCAGTATACTTCCGGCCCCAAACATCAAAGCCCATAGCCATACTTCGCTTACGCCAAGGCCATTTATAAAAGCATCCAGGTAGTACCCCGAAAAGCTAAAGATTATACTTAGCGCCGCTGCAGCACAAAGCACGTTCAGTATGGCCCCTGCCCAAAAGTAGCGCCTGTAGTTACGCGAAACAGAACGGCCATTTGCCAGAAACCTGATCAGCCCAATGTTAGTGCCGCCATCAGGCACGGTGGTTACAATGGAAAGCAGGTTTTGGAAGTGCGCGTAAAGCGTGATGCCATTAGGACCATAGTACATGGCAAAAAGCTTATTAATAGCCACGCTGGATACTGCACGAACCAGAACCGACAGAAAAGACCAGAAGGATGATTTTAACAGTTGCAGCATTTAATTGGCCAAAGCTACCGCAAAATAAGATTTTTATGTGGCAGATGTATTCTGTGGATGGAAGAATGTGAGATAAAAGCGTTACAGGATCAGCCGTTTTACGCACCTGCACCCCTTACGGGCTCTGCCATTTATACTACCATTGTTGGTTTTTACTCTGATAAAACTCCTTTACCGCCTGCACCACCCGCGCCTGTTCCAGGTCCGTCATACCCGGAAACAGCGGCAAACTTAAACTGGTGTTGGCCAACTCCTCAGCTACCGGGAAAGCCCCTGCATTAAATCCCAAAAAAGCATAGGCCTGCTGCAAATGCACCGGCACCGGGTAATGAATGGCTGTGCTTATACCTTGCTCTTTTAGGTAGCTTTGCAATGCATCTCTATACTTTGTACGGATGTTGAAGATGTGGTACACATGCGTGCACTTTGGGGCTGTGTACGGAAGTATCAGGTCGCCTGTACTTTGGAGCTCCTGCAAGTATACTTGTGCCAGGCGCTGCCGCGCTGCATTAAGTGCATCCAGGTACTGCAGTTTTACCCGCAGCACAGCAGCCTGTAAGGTATCCAGCCTGGAGTTTATACCTACTATTTTGTTATGGTACTTCTGCTCCTGCCCATAGTTGCGGTACATGCGTGCAAAAGCTGTAAGTTCGGCATCACTCGTTACCACGGCCCCTCCGTCGCCTAAGGCTCCGAGGTTTTTGGTAGGGTAAAAGCTGGTTGCATTTATATGCCCAAAGCTACCAACAGGTTTGCCGGCAAAAGTGGCACCTTGCGCCTGGGCAAAGTCCTCTATCACAATTAGCTCATGAGCTGCCGCAAGCTGCATAAGTTCCTCCATTTGGCACGCTTGCCCATACAAGTGCACCGGTATAATCGCTTTGGTATGCTTGGTAATGGCCTCCGCTGCGGTTTCTGCTGTTATATTATACGTATGTATATCCGGCTCTACCAATACAGGGGTTGCCCCTACATGCACTACTGCATTAACGGTAGCAATAAAAGTGTTGGCTGGCACAATCACCTCATCTCCGGGACTTACTCCTGCTGCTTTTAAGGCAACTACCAGCGCATCAAAGCCATTGCCTACGCCTATGGCTGCACCGGTACCGGCACCCACAGCCGCTGCAAACTCCTGCTCAAAGGCCTCTACCTCTTCCCCTAGTATAAAGCTGTTGCCTGTAGCTGCCTGCATCAAAGCCTGCTCTACTTCCCGGTTTATACCTTCCGGAAAATCCCTGAACACGAAGTATGGTATGGCGTTGATTGGCATAAGAGCAAGTATAAAATAAGCTACAGCGCAAGATGCGTAGCCAGCCGTTTAAATAAGTCGTACTCCCGGATATAATCCGCGTCGTCGTAATCCGTTGATGCCAGGCAAAGGCCGATGGCACCTTCCGAAAAGTGCAGCGTTGTCCAGCACATGGCGGGTATGTATAAGCCTTGTGTGGGATTATTCAGTACAAAGGTTTCGGTGCTGCGGCCGGTATCGGCTACTACGGTTATACTTCCGGTAAGCGCTACTAATACTTCCTCTGTTGCCTTGTTTGCGTGCTGCCCTCGCTGCACCGTTTGAGGTGTGCCGTAGGTCCAGAAAACACGCTTTATACCAAAGGGTATATGCTGGGCAAATTGCGTGGTGGCAATGTAACCGCTGGCATCGCTCCCGATTTCGGTAAACTGTAACGTATATGGTATGGCTGACAAATACAGAATGGTTAGTACAGGTACAAATTAAAACATTTTTAGGGTAATATAGCTACTGCGGCCCCTTTGCTATTGCGCATGCCTGCAGTTAAAGTAAATTTGTGAGGCAACGGCATTACCTGTCTTCTCTATTTTATGCTTTACCTTATACTTAGCATCATCGTTAGCGCTACGCTGATCTTTATTTTTAAGCTCTTTCAGCGTTATAACGTGCACACGTTTCAGGCGATTGTGGTAAACTATACTACCTGTATTTTGGTGGGGCTAATGTTTCCGGGAGGTACTGATGTGCTGCAGCCAGGCATTTTCGGGCACACCTGGGCTTACGCTGCCATAGTGCTGGGCACTATTTTTATACTTACGTTTTACCTCATCGCACTCAGCACGCAAAAAGTAGGTGTAACGGCAACCTCCATAGCAGCTAAAATTTCGCTGGTAATTCCTGTGCTGTTTAGTTTACTTGTCCTGAACACAAACCTCAAAGCTTACAACATCCTCAACTATACGGGTATGGTGGCTGCCATAGTGGCTATTGTGCTCTCCTCTATCAGGCCGCGCCACAACGGTACAGTAAAAGCCTCTCCTGCCACGGCGCTGCTGCCTTTTATCATCTTCATCAGTAGCGGCATTGCCGATTCGCTCATCAACTACACCAACCAGCACTACCTGCAACCGCACCAGGCAAGCCAGTTTACCATGCTTACGTTTGCTACCTCGGCAGTTGTTGGCATTTTGGTACTGCTATACTTGCTGCTACGCCGTAAAGTGCGCCTAAATTTCAGAAGTATAGCTGCTGGTGTTTTGCTGGGCATCCCAAACTATTTTTCTATTTATTTCCTGATAAAAGCGCTTACGGCCTTTGGCAACGACGGTGCTTTTCTTTACCCGATCAACAACATCGGGATTATACTTGCAGGCGCCATCGGGGCGGTTGTTTTCTTTAACGAAAAGCTTAACAGGCTTAATCTGGTCGGTATTGTTGTGGCTGTTATAGCTATTGTGCTTATCTCGTATCAGGAAATTTTAGCTAACTTACCTTAGCTTATGCAAGACACCTACAAAACCATAGAGGCACCCTCCGAAGGGCTTTACAAAGAGAAAGGCAGCAAATTTATAGCCCTTGCTTATCCTGTTTATACCGAAGATGAGGTGAAGGACATTCTGGCGGAAGTGAAGAAGAAGTACTACGATGCCCGCCACCATTGCTATGCCTATACCTTAGGAGCCGATAAAAGCCGCTACCGCGCCAACGACGACGGCGAACCGAACCACTCTGCCGGCGACCCCATACTTGGCCAGATACGCTCTGCCGACCTGAGCAATGTGTTGGTGATAGTGGTGCGCTATTTTGGCGGCACCAAGCTGGGCGTGAGCGGCCTGATAACTGCCTATAAAACAGCCACCGCCGATGCCCTGGCTGTGGCGACTATCATAGAGAAACACGAAACTGTTTTGCTGCAGGCCCACTACGGCTACCCCCAGATGAACGACGTAATGAGCCTGATAAAAGACTACGACCTGCCTGTGCGCGACCAGCAGTTTGAACTGGACTGTAAACTAACTATTGAGGTAAGAAAGCAGCTGCAGGAGGAGGTAACAGCCAAGCTTGAGGATGCAGAAGGTGTTGTAGTAAAGGTACTTGAGTAATTAAGTATAAACTTAAATATGGCACAGCTTCAAATGCCTTCGTCTCCATTAGTTTCTGTAGAATGGCTAAGCCAAAACCTGCACCACCCCCAAGTTGTGGTACTGGATGCCAGCCTGAAGCAACCTCAAAATAATACCGCAACTTTTGTGCAGCAGCCTGTGCAGATTCCCAGTGCACGCTTCTTTGATATAGAACATGTGTTTAGCCATAAGCAAAGCCACCTGCCGCACATGCTGCCCAGCCCCGAAGACTTTACCCGCGAGGCTCGGAACCTGGGCATCTATAGAAACAGCTTAATAGTGGTTTATGACAACCGGGGCATTTACGCTAGCCCAAGAGCCTGGTGGATGTTTAAGGCAATGGGGCACGAGCAAGTACACGTACTTAATGGTGGCCTACCACAATGGCTGGCGGCTGGTTTTGCCGCTGAGCCTGCTACACAGAAAGAAGTGGCTAAAGGAGATTTTGAAGCAAAGTATAATCCCGCGCTGGTTAGCTCCAGGGCAGAGGTGGCAGTAGCTTTAACAAACAGCAATTGCAGCGTAATTGATGCCCGGCCCGCAGTCAGGTTTTACGGACAAGCCCCTGAGCCAAGACAGGGCTTGCGCTTAGGCCACATGCCCAAGGCTGTAAACATTCCCTTTAATACCCTCATAGAAAGGGGCTTGATGCGCACACAACCTGAACTGGAGGAAATCTTTAAACGCTATTTGTCCGGAAACAGAAAACTCATCTTCAGCTGCGGCTCTGGGGTAACGGCTTGTATAACAGCTCTCGGGGCTATCTTAGCTGGCCTTTCAAATATCGCTGTTTACGATGGCTCCTGGAGCGAATGGGGTGCATCTGCTGAACTGCCTGTAGTATAACAGCTTAATCTGCCATTCTCTTTGCTTTGGCATTCTACCCAAAGTATAAATTTACCATTCCCGCGATAACTTATTATCTTGCTGCATGGCCAAACGCAAACTTAAACGCAGACAGGAAAAAATACTGGGACGCAAAGCAGGTGTAAAACCAGGTACCGTGGTGGTATCCACAGAAGCCTACAAGCCGCGCTTTTTCCTGATGTCATTTAGCGACACATACTTCGAGGAAACCGAGCTGCAAAGCTACCATGAACTGATGCAGCATGTAAAAGCTCACCCCGAGGCGCGGCATTGGATCGATATCAGGGGCTACGGCGACCAGGCGATGCTGGAGCAGCTTATCTCAGATTTTGGCCTGCACCCACTTCAGATGGAGGACGTTATCAATGATTATCAGCGCCCCAAGGTAGAGGAGTTTGACGATAACCGTTTGTTCATTATTACACGCATGCTGCGCTGGTCGCCGGAGTTTCGATCTCTGGACGATGTGCAGCTATCTATTTTTACTGGCACCAACTATGTGCTAACCCTGCAAAGCGATTACGGCGACTGCCTGGACTCGCTGCGTGAACGCATCAGGGTGGGCAAAGGCATAATTCGTACGCGCCCCACCATGTACATGGCCTATGCTATACTTGATGTAGTGCTTGATTATTATTTTCCGGTAATGGCCGAGATTGGCCAATACATAGAAGACCTGGAGCAGAAAGTGCTTCGCCAGCCGTCTAAATCAAATCTATCGGAGATACTTGACCTTAAAAGTGAACTGGTAAAGCTCCGCCGCATAGCCTGGCCCGAACGCGACCTGATGAACGAGTTGCTGCGCATGGATGACACCACTATACCGGATAGTCTTAAAGTATACTTCAGAGATGCCTACGACCACGCTGTACAACTGATAGACCTGATTGAGAACCACCGGGAAATGTCGTCGAGTTTAGTGGAGCTTTATATGTCTACGGTTAGCAACCGTATGAACGAGATCATGAAAGTGCTGACTATTATCTCCAGTATTTTTATCCCGCTTAGTTTTATTGTAGGCCTCTACGGCATGAACTTCTCCCGCGAAAATCCGGAAACGGGTAGGGTTTTCCGGTATAGTATGCCTGAACTATATGAGCCATACTCGTACCCTATCTTGCTCGCGCTGATGGCTACGCTTATACTTTTGCAGTTATACTTCTTTTACCGGAAAGGCTGGTTCAGGAGTTTTTAAAACAAGTATGTTTAGTGGGGCTTAAAGGGTTTTGAAGCGACAAGCTGGCGTTAATGGTAGAGGCCGGGGCTACCGTTAAGTAATTGCTGGTTTCTGGTGTCTTTACTGTTCTTGTTTTCTGCAGGTTATTAGCCAGAATTTTTGCGTGGAGCTGTTTCCATTATTCCTGGTAGGTTCATCTACTTCTTTTGATTCAACCAATCCATACTTGCCAAACTCTTCTTCTACAGCATCTGCGTCATAGAAGAAGAGTTGAACGCCGTGCTTTGTTCTAAATCTGTTTTTGCTTAATTCTTCTCCAACGCCATACCTAGCATCATTTTTAGAGATCGCCACAAAAACCATGTACCCATTCAATTTCAGTTGACTATAGCAATCTTTAACCAGCTTAACCCGCTCATTTTTATCTAACAGATGGATTAAGGCGTAGCAAAAAATGCCATCGTATACTTCCTGGTCAAATGGCATAGCACTAACAGCACCATGATACACTTGCACATCGCTTCCATAGTGCTTATGGGCTAAGTCGATGGCCGTTTCTGAAATCTCTATCCCAGTTACCTTGAACCCAGCATCGGTAAAGATTTTTGCATTTCTGCCGTAACCAAACCCAGGTATAAGAATTTTGTTAAGCTTTTTTTCCCGAAAGAGGTTTAAGGTAGCTATTGCGGAACCTGCAGGTTCAAATCCCCACATGGTTTTTTTATCTCTAAAGCTTGACTCCCAGAATTCTGCCATACTATTTCCCTAAATTCAGATTAAGAAGATATTTCTCTTTACTGGTACTTAGTTATCAATCAAAAGTACGCTTTGCTGCACTTTAAGCCTAACGAGTATTTTTATACTTTAAAGTATAAGTAGGTTACTAATTCACCAACCTAAAGCGAATCTTCTGCAGCTCTCTTCTGAACACTTTGTACAAAGTATAGTCATTAGATGCCTCGTTATGGTAGATGATGACGGGCCTGCTGTTTTCGAGGGTGCTGTTGCCTATAAGCTTACCCTTGCTGGTATATAGGTAGGTTTTCTGAGGTCCGGTTTCGGTGATGGCATATACTTTGTTGTCGCCGCCAAAGTTAAAGTACTGCACAATTTTAGGTGCCGAGGTAACGTAGCGTTTCTCGAACTGCAGGCTCAGGTCCTGGTCAAAAACAGCTATTTTGCCTTGCTCCTGCCGCACAATAACAAACGATTTGCCGTTATTTTCTTCTGGCACCAGCTCAAAAAAGGCACTCTTGCTTGGCCGTATAAGCTGTTCACGTTTCAGCAGTTTGCCCTGTAGGTTGATGGTCATGACGCTGCCATACTTTGTAACAACCGTAACCTCTGTTTTGCGCAGGTCGGCTCCGGCCTTTACCATTGCCCCTGAGGTAAGCGGTGATTTCAGGTTCATCGGGAAACCCGGATAAGCTTCGCCTCGGGTATTGAGGGCGTACACGTAGCCGTTCTCCAGAAGCACCAGAATTACATCGCGTCCACCTACGCGCAGGTGCTGTGGCTCTACGGCCAGCTTGTAATCCATGCGGCGCGGCTGCCAGCCTTCCACGGCATTGCCCCGGATGTCGTACATGTACAGGTTTCCAAGGTAATCATCAACTAAAAGGCGGTAGTTCTGATCCTTTTCGTAATCAAAAACGGCAAGGTGCTGTATGTTGAGCGAGTCCCCGATGTTAAAAGGAAAATTGTCCAGGTTTTGCCCCTGGTTGTTGATGGCGTGGATGCGAGTGTCGGTTGCAAACAGGTAACGTAGTTTATTTTCAGGGCCCAGCTCTACCTGTTTTATACTTCCTTTGATGGCAGTACCCACGGTATCTACCCACCCCTGTTTGCCGGTGGCCGCTATATTTATAAGCGTATGGGCAGAGTCTTGCACTACTACTTCACGGCTACGGTCTACGGCGTTTTGTATGGCAAACGGCACAGAGGTAATGCGCGAGCTGAAAGGAATGGTTAACTCTGTTGTAAAGGTGTCTTCGCCGGTACTGGCACCGCGGTCCTGCTTCCGGAAAATAAAGCTGGTATAGTACTGCTTTCCTACGTTGGAGAACTGGAAGCTTACCTGGTTAAAGCGTTTAATCAATGTGGCGTTCTGCAGCAGGTCCTCGCGGCTGTTATCTGTCATGTAGCGGCTAAGTACATACCAGGCATTTACCGTGTTTAAGTACAGGCTAAAGTTACCTTCCTGCAGCGTTTCCTCTAAAAAGGCTTTCTGTGCCACAGATTTCCCCCACACGTTCTCCGCAGAAATATCATCCATCAGGTCGCGGAGTGCGGCAATCTCATCCGAAAAAATCAGGTAACCATCTACCTCTGCCACATAGCTTTGCTCAAACCCCGAAAACAGGCTCCCGAAAAGCTTTTCAGGCAGTTCCGGCACCTCTATCATATTTATCGTGAAGCTGCCATACTTTTCGGTGTAAGTTTTTTTATTGCGCGAGGCAAGCACCTGCTGGTTTAGTTTTTTAAGTAGCCTGCCAGCAAGTATGGTATCTCCTACATGGGCAAAAGCTATTTTTTCGGGCCTGGCACTCATCGAGCTAGACTCCATATAGGCCAACGCCACCTCTTTGCTGAATGCCCTCGACAGGCTATCCAACGTGGCACCGTAAGCAGAACCGACAGCTTCTTTTTGTGCAGACTGCCTTTTAAGCTTTGCCACCTCTTCCAGGCCAAAGTGCATAAGGATGGCAGTACGGTTGGGCAGGTAGTTTTTTATACCCAGCGGCTGCGGCTTAACCGGGCTAATGTTGCTGTGGAATGAGTTATTTGCGTTTTCTGGCTCTGAAAAACCATTCAGAAAAATTTTATCCTTCTCCAGTTTAAGTTCCAGCATGGCAGAGTGGTTCAGGCTGGAGAGGTAACGCACCTGTGGCATCAGGTCCGGTTGCAGAAACAAACCCAATATATTGGGCAGGTTTTTGTAATTGATGAAGACATTGGCGTATACTTCAGGCTGATCGAGGTAGTTCGTGTTTTTAAAGTTAGCTGCCACCGAGGTTGGTTTACCTTTGTTTATGCGGCGCACAATTTCCTCAACCAGCACCGGCGACGGGCTAAGTATAATGTTGTTGTGGTAAGTAAAATATGTAAAGCTGGTGCCTAGGCGGTTATTTGTAACATCGGTTAGCAATACGCCCTGGTATTGCCTGCTCTCCTGCTCAAATATATCGCTTTTGCTGATGTTCTCGGTAATGGTACGCAAAAAGCGGTGCTCGCCCACCGAGGTAACCGGTACATAATACACAAACTCCACATTGGTTTTACCAACCACATGGATTGAGGTAAGTATACTTTTCTTATCAAAGAAACGCTCGCGCCGCTGGTTACCCGGCGACACACTATCCAGGTAGGCCATGTTCTCCTCAAACTCCTGGTAAGCAGAAAGCGTGGCAAAGCTTTCCAGAAGCTTTGTTTCCTGCAGATGCGCCATCAGGGAGCTGTGGTTGTTTGTTTCTACTACAAAAGCAGCGCTTTCCGGCACCATCGCCCACAGGTCTACCTTCTCCCGGGAGTCCTTCCAGCGGTTAAATCCATAGTAGGCCAGCGATGCCAGCACAACAAACCCAATGAAGTAGAATACGATGCGTTTAGGCATGTGTAGCAATTAGGGATTACAAACTTAGCCTTTTTTTTGAAAACTGACAGCAGCATGCATGCTAATGCTCGTTACGTGCACTTCATTTCCATACTTTGCCCCTGCACAGTACAACCCTGAAACAGCCACACGTATAAATAGCCAAACCCACACCAATGCCTGATGTTCAAGATTCTTATACCTGTTGATTTTACTGAGGACTCCGAGAAAGCAAGCCGCTATGCACTTACCCTGGCTACTGCCGCCCCACAGGCCCAGCTGTTGCTGCTGCATTGCTACCAGGATTACCTGGCCGATGCAGACACCGACACGCCCATGGACATGACGGACTCGGAAGAAGTAACAGAACGTGTTATATACCGAAATGTAACGGAAGCTGAAGAGCAACTGGAGGACCTGTACCAGCAACTGCGCGCAGAGGCTACAACACGCAACGAGCACACCCGCCTGGAGCGTGCCTTTATACATGGCCTGCCTGAAGACGTGATTGTGGAGGAAGTACAGCGGTTTAAGCCAGACCTTGTTATTATGGGTACTAAAGGAGAATCCAACATCTCCAGGTCTTTTTTTGGCACCGTAACCACCAAAGTAGTACAAGACCTTAATGTGCCGGTGCTTACTGTACCCAGTACCTACCAAGGCAACCGTCCCGTAACGGTAGCCTACGCCTCCAACTTCGATACAACCGACAGTAAAGCTATACTACAGCTGCAGCAGCTACTACAGCCTTTTAATCCATTGCTGCAATGTGTGCACATTTCTAAAAGCCGCAATGCAGAGCAGGACAAAAAGCAACTGGATACCTTAAAAAGAACGTTTGCGCAAAACAGCCCAGGCACAAGTATAAAGTATACTTTATTAGAGGGAGATAATGTGACTAAAGCCTTGCAGGATTTCGTGCAGGAGCAGCGCATAAACCTGCTTGCCCTTACCACGCACAAACGCAGTAGCTTTGGCAACATCTTAAACCCCAGCCTGGCCCAAAAACTTATACTTGAGTCGGAGGTGCCATTGCTGATATTCCATTCACCCGAAGATGCAGCTTAAAACCTTTAAGCCATCTCCTGCAGGTGCTCCATTACAGCCTGGTAGTAACGCTCAAAGGCGCCCTCGCTGGTAGCCATAAATAAGAATGGTTCTATCAGTTCCAGCTCCATCAGGTAAAGTTCCCCGTTTATCTCCACGCCATCAACACGGGCATACAGGCAGCCTTGTGCAAAGCCGTCTACTATATTGTGGGCCGTTTCGAGCAGGGCGGCAGGTGGCTCTGGTGTATGAATAGTGCCCCCAAAGAAATGCTGTACCCTGAAATCGCCGGGTTTAACTGTTTTGAGCACCGTGTGGCTGTACGCTCCGTTAAAGAAAAGAAACGACCATTCGCCTTTTGTCTTGATCTCCTCCACAAAGGGCTGCACCAGGAAAGCTTCTTCCTGCAGTAGTTCATTTATACTTTGGGTTTTAGCCTCGGCATCGGTTGGGTTAAGAGCAAATGTGTTTTTGGCGCCGCCGCTCACGCTTGGCTTTACAATTATCTTTTCAGCGCCTAAGGCAGTAAACGCTTCTGCCGGCGTAAACTTGCTGCCTTTCTCCAGCCAGATAGTCGGCACTATTTTCATGCCTTTGTCCTGCACATCTTTCAGGTAGCGTTTGTCGGCATTCCAGCGAACAGTAGCAACCGGGTTAAGCACGCGGCAATTTAATTGCTCCAGCTTTGCCAGCCAGGTATAAAAAGCGTCAATCTTATCAAAGTAATCCCACGGCGATTTAAGTATGATCAAATCAAATTTGCTCCAGTCCACTTGGGGGTCGTCCCAGATCTGATACGACACAGCAAGGCCTTTTTGCGTTAAATAATCAAACAATGCGTCGTTTTCCTCGTCTGAGATTCCGCTAAAATTACCTGTATTAAAATAAGTTATGAGCGCTATTTGCTGTGTATCCATATTTATGCAATCTTTGCCGCAAAATTATACTTTTACAGGCGCAGATACTACTGGCTAAATCACTTTTAGTCAAAACTTTTAAGCAGGCAGCACTCGTATGTATGGTATAGTTCCTAACGCCTACTTACGTTTACCATGCCCTACCTATTCTACAACAGCTGTCGCTGGAAGTACAGTTTAACTGTACGGCTGATGATCTTGTTGTTTATGGTGAACACGATTGCTTCGGCCTGCACCTCAGACCCCGCCAAGGAAGAGCAGAAGCAAATGCCGCGTGAACATGAGAAATCCCTTGCAGCCGATACCACCTCTACCAGGAGAAACGCCATTCCGGCAACTACAAGCTTGCTAGGCAACCCATTTGTGGCCAACCGCAGCAAAGGCAATTTTCTTAGCTCCTACTACGACCGTATTAATTCTGATTTTACAATAGATGCCGACCCTATCGAAAACCGCCACCGGTCCAGCGTGACTGATACGGTGTTTACGATTCGCTTCGGTACCTCCATGCTTGAGTTTTATGCCCCAAGCCAAACCGGCGACCTGCTGCTGCAAGTAGCGGACATACGAAACAGCGACATTACGCTCCGCAATAATATGCGCGTTGGCATGTCGCAGGCCGAGCTGATGAGCAGGCTTAAAGCATTTGGCAAGGATATAAGAGTTACCCAAAGTTCTGCTGAGGTAGTTGCTTCCAGCCACGAAGGCGCTCCTACCACACTACACTTCTATCTTAAAAACGGAAAAGTTAATCGCATTCTTTACGAAGGCTACGTAGATTAATTTGTAATTGCGTATCTCTTGTGCTGCCGCCCTCACTTGCCGGTAATATCAGAAAAAGAACCAGCGCAGAGCTAAATGCTTTTACCATAAATCATCGTTCAGGCAATGTAGCCATACAGCAATCTATTCTTATCTTTACCCGCAAACCAAGTGTAGTATAAGTATGCGTGTAGTGATACAGCGGGTAACGCAGGCATCCGTAACAATAGAGCAAAAGATAAAAGGCCAGATCGAACAAGGCTTACTTCTTTTAGTTGGCATTTGCCCCGACGATACCGAAGAAGACCTGAAATGGCTTGCCACTAAAATAGCCCAACTCCGGATATTTAGTGACGAAGATGATAAGATGAACCTGAGCGTGCAGGATGTAAAGGGCGACATATTAGTTATCAGCCAGTTTACCTTGTATGCCAATACAAAAAAAGGAAACCGTCCGTCTTATATCAATGCCGCCCCACCCGCCATCGCCATACCTTTATATGAGCGCTTTGTAAGTATACTTGAAGGGGTAATAGGCAAACCGGTGCAGACGGGAGAGTTTGGCGCTGATATGAAGGTATCGCTGCTAAACGATGGCCCCGTTACCATTATCATGGACACCAAAAACAAAGACATTTTTTAACATGACCATAGCAGAGGCACAGGCCATAGTAGACAACTGGATAAAGGAGAATGGAGTGCGTTATTTTAACGAGCTCACCAACATGGCCATACTTACCGAAGAGGTTGGCGAAGTGGCCCGCATTATTTCCAGGCAGTATGGTGAGCAGTCGTTCAAGAAAAGCGACGAAGGCAAGCAGCTTTCTGATGAATTGGCCGATGTGCTGTTCGTGCTTATCTGCCTGGCTAACCAAACCGGCATTAACCTGACAGAGGCGCTACAGAAGAACCTTGAGAAAAAAACTCAGCGCGACAGCCAGCGCCACAAGGAGAACGAGAAGCTAAAATAAGGTATCCAAGTATAAGCTTATACTGCAGGTTTAGCGGCATAGATAGTATAAAATAAAAAGGGGGAAGTATAAGTAGGGCTTATACTTTCCCCTTTTTATCAGGCTATAAATTATTTAATTCTTAAGCTCCTTTACCCCAATATCAACCAGCCTACCCTGCTGCCAAACAGGTAATACACTAAATTTATCGTGCTGCAGGCAGAACTCAATGTCTTTATGTATTTCGAGGTGCTCTAAGCGGCGCACATGCGAAGACTGGCGCAGAAAGGAGAGCAAATCGCTTTTGGCGGTTTGGTACAGGTATAACGAGGCAAGGGTGGCGTCGTTTTCAAAAGCAAAGGCAGCTTTCAGGCGCTCTACCAATGCACCCGCGTACAGCGTGTCCTCCAGGTTAAACTTCCCTTTCCAGCCAGCGCAAACTACAAGCACATCCAGCCCCAGCTCCTGCAGGTGATCAGCCACAGCCTGTAAGTTCAAAAATGAGCCGATAATTATCTCATCTGCCTCCCGGGACAAATGGATGGCGCGTGTTCCGTTGGTGGTGGTAATGGCAATGGTTCTTCCCTGCACGTTGCCATTCATGTAGGCAAACGGAGAGTTTCCCAAGTCGAATCCCTCTGCTTTTACACCATCGCGCTCTGCGGCTATAAGGCAACCCTTCGCAGCAAAAGCCTGGCAGTCTTCCAGGTTCATCACCGGTATAATATCGGCAGCACCATTCGCAAAGGCTGTTACCATAGTAGAGGTAGCCCGCAGAATATCCACAGCCACCACAGCCTTACCCTTCAAATCATACAGGTGCAACAGCTCCGGGCTAAAGCACACATCTATACTTGGCATATATTTTAGATAGTTAGACTATACAACAAAGGACTCAAAGACAAAAAACATAGGCGCATAGACCAAGGTCTTTTGTCAATGTGTCCTTTGTCTAATAGTCACAAATTTACTTCTTCAGGATTGGCAGTTTAACCACCTGTGCTTTCATGTCTTTGTTACGCACACGTACAAAAACCTCTGTGCCGGGCTTGCTAAACTCGGTGGTTACATAACCAAGGCCAATACCTTTGCCCATACTCGGCGACATGGTACCAGAAGTTACTTCACCGATCTGCTCTCCTTCAGCGTTTACAATCTCGTAGTGCGCTCTCGGAATGGCTTTCTCCAGCATCTCGAAACCAACCAGTTTGCGCTGTACACCGGCTTCTTTTTGAGCTTTAAGGTTAGCAGCGTTTATAAAGTCTTTATCAAACTTCGTGATCCAGCCCAAGCCTGCCTCAAGTGGAGACGTAGTGTCGTTGATATCGTTGCCATACAAGCAGAAGCCCATCTCCAGGCGCAGCGTATCGCGGGCGCCTAAACCGATCGGCTTGATACCTTGCTCTTTACCTGCCTCCATGATAGCATCAAATACTTTTCTGGCGTCTTCGTTTTTAACGTAAATCTCGAATCCACCTGAACCGGTATAACCCGTAGCCGACACGATCACATCCTGCACACCGGCAAACTCGCCTTTATCGAAAGTATAGTATACCATGTTGGCCAGGTCTATTTGAGTAAGCGGCTGCAATGCGGCAACAGCTTTCGGGCCTTGCACAGCAAACAAAGACATCTCGTCAGAGATGTTTTCCAGCTCTGCGCCTTCCGTGTTATACTTACTTACCCATGCCCAGTCTTTATCAATGTTAGAGGCATTTACAACCAGCATATACTCTTCTTCGCTTAAGCGGTACACCAGCAGGTCGTCTACAATGCCGCCTTGCCCGTTAGGGAAACAAGAGTACTGCACCTTACCATCGGCCAGCTTTGAGGCATCGTTAGTGGTAATGCGCTGAATCAGATCCAGGGCTTTTGGGCCGCGCAGCATAAACTCGCCCATATGCGACACATCAAAAATACCTACTGCGTTGCGTACGGTGTTATGCTCATCAAGGTCAGAGGAATAACGAACCGGCATATTATAACCTGCAAAAGGCACCATTTTAGCACCAAGGGCCTCGTGCACATCGTTTAAAGCAATTTTTTTCAGTTCCATATTGTTTTGGCTGTTCTGATTTATAAAGCATCAAAATTAATCAAATTTAAACCGCATCCGAAATTAATTGGCAGCTGCATGCTGTAAATTATAAGTATGCAACCTATACTCCTGCTTGGCCCAAAATCATTTGTAATCTACAAAAAGAGTGCAAAAAAGGAATAAACCTCTTAGTGCCTTCGTGCGTATTTGCTACGGTATAATTAGCCAAAGGAACCATGTTATCTAACCAACTACCTGAGTTTATCACCCCAAGCATACCTCCTGTTTAAGTTTTAACGCTTATATTGTTAACAGTTTCCCAGCTTTTGCTTCTGCTTTACTAGTTGCGTAAAAGCCGGAACGGAGCCCTTTAGTCGCTATTCTAAAATTTTGGCGGCCAATATCAGCCAGCTTAGGTGTGCAAAATCCATGAAATTATCTGTAAAACTTTTTGTCGGGTTCGTTCTGATCTCGGTGCTATTTACGGCGGTTGCCATTGTAAATTTTCAGCTTTCGGAGGATGTGATCAAAAACTCGCAATGGGTTACGCGTTCGCAGATTGTGGTGCGAAACTCCGCAGCCCTGCAGCGAAACATCATTGACATGGAAACAGGTTTGCGCGGTTACCTGCTAAACGGAAACGAAACTTTCCTGCGGCCATACTATGTAGCTGAAGAGCAACTAAGTAACTTGTTTGAAGAGACAAAGCGATTCACAGCAGACTCTCCGGAGCAAACCGAAAAGATCAACCGGATCATTGTTCTCCAAAAAGACTTTCAGACAAACTACGCCGAGCCGTTGATAGCCATGGTACGTGCCGATACCGCTGGGTCTAACATAGATTTCAGCTTGAAAATTGACAGCCTAGTGCTAGGTGAAAAGGCCCTGACCGACTCTATTCGTACCTCGTTTAAAGAGTTTAACGCTTACGAATACAAGGTGCGGGAGGAGCGAGCCAAACGTTTGAGCCAAAGTATAGACACCACCCGCCATGTATCAACTATACTTACCATACTCTCTGTTATACTTGCTTTGGGCTGGGCCTACTACATTATCCGCATTATCTCGGAGCGAATTATGCAAATGGTTAATTTAGCCGAGCAGATTTCTAAAGGCGATTATAAGACCAAGATTGTGGATACCTCCCGGGACGAACTAAGCCAGCTTTCGCATTCGCTTAACCTTATGTCTGCCACCATTGATGAGTCATTTTCTGAACTAGACCGCAAGAATAAGGAGCTTGACCAATTTGCCTACGTGGTGTCTCATGACTTAAAGGCACCGTTGCGTGGCATTGAGGTAGCCTCCAGGTGGGTAGAGGAAGACATGGGCACCCAATTGCCGGCAAATGTGCAGGAGTATCTTATGATGATGCGCGTACGCGTGCACCGCATGGAGAACCTGATTAACGGTATACTTGCCCTTACCCGCATTGGCCGCACCGAGCAGGTGGAAGAATCGGTGGATGTAAATGAATTGCTGGTGGAGGTAGTTGATATGCTGGCACCTCCAAGGAATTTTGTAATTAATGTTCAAGAAGACCTGCCGGTACTTCGCACCATTCGTATACAGCTGCACCAGGTTTTTAGTAACCTGATAGGCAACGCCATTAAATACCACAACAGGGAAAATGGCATAATAGATGTCCGCCACCACGAAACGGATACACATCACGTGTTCTCCGTTTCCGACGATGGCCCTGGTATAGACCCGGATTACCACGAAAGGATTTTCGTTATTTTCCAGACGTTACAGGAACGGGATGCCGTTGAAAGTACTGGCGTGGGCCTTGCCATCGTTAAGAAGATCGTTGAATGGCAGGGATGCACCATCTGGCTAGACTCTAAGCCTGGCCATGGCTCTACGTTTACATTTACGTGGCCAAAAAATAATGCTTGAGAAATATAATTTTAGTAATTTTGTTTTTAACGCACCTGAAGTACAAATATAAATGAGTGACAAAGAAGTAAATATCCTGTTAGTTGAAGATGACTACCTGGATATTATGAATGTAGAGCGCGAGTTAAAAAAGATCAGCCTGAATCACCCTATCCATGTAGCGCGCAACGGCCGTGAGGCTCTTAATATGCTACGCGGTGAGGGCACTACTAAAATATCCCCGGCTCCAAGTGTTATTTTGCTGGATATAAACATGCCCAAGATGAATGGCCTCGAATTTCTGACGGAACTTAGACGCGAGCCGGAATTCAACCACATCCCGGTATTTATCATGACAACATCCAACGAGGAAACAGATAGAATGGCCGCCCAGCGCCTGAACGTGTCCGGGTATATTGTGAAGCCCCTTACATTTGATAGCTTCGAAAACAGCCACTCGTCACTTGATAGTTTCAGCCTTTTCCTGGACCTGATAAAACTTAAGTAACCGGCAGTAGCAAGTATAAAATTCTTGTCTATTTAAACCTGTTTTGGAAGTAATGCAAAGGAGAGCCTGTGGTGCGGGCTTGTTCCATGTGTGGCGATAGCTTCCCGGTGTCTCTTTGTAGGGTAGCCTGCATTTTGGCCCCAGCCATACTTTTCGCAGTCTCCCGCCAGGCTGCACATGTAGTCATCTCTATGCGTTTTGGCCAGTACCGATGCCGCCGCTATAGACAAGTATTTGCCATCTCCTTTTACAATGCAGGCGTAAGGTATAGCCAATTCAGTCTTAAACCTGTTTCCGTCAATCAATAAGTACTCTGGTTGTAAATTTAAACCGGCTATGGCCCGGTGCATAGCCAGGTAAGTGGCATTTAAGATATTGATGCGATCAATTTCTACCGGGCTGGCCTCGCCTATTGCCCATGCTACAGCATCCCGAAGTATAACCTCACGCAACTGCTCCCGCTGTTTTTTGCTTAGTTGTTTAGAGTCGTTTAAAAGTGGATGGCTGTAATCTGTGGGAAGTATAACGGCAGCTGCCACTACCGGCCCTGCCAGGCAACCACGCCCAGCCTCATCAATGCCTGCCTCTAAGGTATAGCCGCTGTAGTTTGGTAAAAGCATAAGTATAACGTATAGGCGCAAGTAAAAAAAGAAAACCCCGCCAGTCAAGCGACTAACGGGGTTTTAAACATGTATGTAGAAAAAGTTCTTGTATTATAACAGAGGGTTAGTCTGATACTCAGTTGTTGGGATAGGGAATATGTATCTGCTATCGTTTGCAGGTATTTGTGCACCAGCTCCGATAGATGGGATAGATTGGCCCCTTCTCATGATATCATTCGTTCTAAAACCTTCTGACAGCAATTCAATTCTTCTTTCTGTTAAGATCGAGTTTATCAAATCTGGTTTGCTTGTGCCTGTATAAGACCAAGTAGCGTCAGAGCGTTTATGCACAGCCTCCAGAAGTGCGATGGCACGTGTCTCGCTACCTACTTCAGCTTCTGCTTCAGCCAGGTTTAACAATACCTCAGAGTATCTGATAATCGGCACCCAGTCAATAAACGGAGACAAACCGCTAAATTTGGTTACATACCGCTGTCCTGAAATAGTTGCAGTCAGATCTGTTTTACGAACATCAGTATCTCTGAACTGTGGATTGGTGTAGATACCAGTAATACCTGTCGGATTCACATTCAGATAGTACTCTCTGTTACCATTTGGTGTACCGTTGTAATAATAGCCCAGCTGGTTTTGCGTGCCAGGTGCACTATTCGTAGTCATCGGCGCAGAGAAAATCGACTCCGTAGTAGTGTAGTTTGTGAATACAGTTTTGATACTTGGCTGTAATGCATGCACTACACGGTTAGGCGAAGTGAAAGGCGCCGCTGCAGAAACTATCTTGTTACCTTCTTCAATCACCTTTCCATAGTTACCCATAGCTAAGTAAACACGTGTTTTAAGTGCAATAGCAGTATTCTTATGCGCACGTGTTGTGTTAAGGTTAGCTGAACTATAGTTGTCTGGCAGTTCTGCTTCAGCTTCGTTCAGGTCTTTTAAAATCTGAGCATAAATTTGAGCCACAGTACTTCTTGCCAATCCATTATTTTCAGGACCTGTTTCACCTTGCAGACGTAGCGGCAAGCCCGGAGAGGCACCGTTATCTAGTACATAAGGTTTAGCATAGATCTGAACCAAAGAAAAATAGGTAAGGGCTCTTACAAACTTTGCTTCGCCTTTATACTGCTGTAGTTTAGCAGGGTTGATTTTTGAAGCGTTAGCATCTAATCCCTCTAAAAACAGGTTTGATCTGTTAATGGCAAGGTATCCAGTAATCCAGAAGTTTCCCAGGTATGTGTCGTCGCCGCCGATTGTGTGCGCATAAGCCCAGGCTCCTGTTACACCGTTGTTGTTACGGTTGATGAATTCTTCAGCACGTATATCGTTGTATACCTGGTATCGCCCTCCAAGAAAAGCACCTGACTTGATGGTTGCATAAAGTCCGTTAGCCTGCGCCTCAACACGCTCCGGCGTATCAAAAGCACTCTCAACTGAAACTGAAGTACGTGGCGTTGCTTCCAAGAAATCATCTGCACAAGACGTTACCATCGGAGCTAAAGGAATACTCAATAAGGCTAACCTCAGCAAGTATTTTCTATTCGTTTTATTATTAAGAATATTCATTGGTAAGAAGATTAAAGATTAAAAGCCTAAGTTAACACCCAGTGTAAACATTCTTCCTTGAGGCACAGTATTTCGCTCTACACCTGGAGCCAGGTTAGAATTACCGTTTGTAGAGATCTCAGGGTCAACGCCGCTATACTTTGTAACAAGGAATGCATTGTCAACCTGGCCGTACACTCTAAGAGATGAGATGCCAGTTTTGCCAAATAACTGCGCTGGCAATCTGTAACCCAGTACTGTATTCTGAAGACGCAGGAAGTCGCCTTTCTCAACGTTTGTGTCGATTGCAAAAGCTGAACCGTTTGACACGTTATCACCAAAGATAGGACGTGGGATATCAGTTCTGTCTCCTTCATTTTGCCAGTGACCTAATACATCAGTATGGTTGTTCCAGAAACGCTGATCTCTCAGGCCTGCTTGTGTACCATTGTAGATGTAGTTGCCGCCAGAGTAAGTAAACAATAGGCTCAGGTCAAAGTTGCCGTAAGTGATATTGTTTGTAAAGCCACCATACCAGGTTGGTAAAGTGTTGTACATAGCTGAGGCGTCAGCACCGGAAACTGCAGAAGCAGTTCTGCCATCAAGGTACGTCCAGGCGTTAGCGCCACCACCGTGCAGGTACTGAACTTCTTCACCATTTTTGTTTATGAAGATTCTTCTGCCATTCTGCGGATTGACACCATTTGTTTTTACAACCCAAAGGCTACCAACTGAATTACCTACCCTTGTTAAGTTAGCTGTTTCAAGCTGAGTTACACCAGGGATTGGAGCGTTGCCGCCGGCAAGTGCTGTAACTTCGTTCTTATTAAGTGTCAGGTTAAGGTTTGTTCTCCAGGTAAATTTGCCTTTATCGATTGGTGTTGCACCAAGAGAGAATTCAAAGCCTTTGTTGTACATAGAGCCAACGTTCTGCAGGATACTGTTGCCAGGTATACCTTTAGAAGGTGCCTGTGGCGCTTCCAAAATAAGGTCGCTTACGTCGTTGTGGTAATAATTAACTTCTAAAGTAACTCTGTTGTTCAGCAAGCCTAAGTCAACACCTACGTTTGTCTGATCACTTGTTTCCCAAGAAAGGAATTTGTTACCAGCCTGTGAATATACAAGTGTTGAGATCTCTCCATATAAACCTGTTCCGAACAGAGAATATGAACCGAAGTCGCTTGGTAAGTTTCCGTTACCTACACGGCCCCAGCTACCTTTAAATCGAAGGTTTGATACAGTGTTAGCAAGAGAGCTGTTCTTAAAGAAATCTTCTTCAGAAAGGGCCCAACCTACTGAAGCGCCGCCAAAGTCACCCCAACGCTGCTCAGGAGCTAATGCAGAGTTACCGTCTCTTCTGTAGTTAGCGCTCAGGAAGTACTTGCCGCCGTAGTTATAGCTAATGCTTGACAGGTATGACTCGTATGCTCTTAAGCTAATTCCGTTACCGCCTGCAACGTTAGTAGTATAACCCGCCTGGAACACATCAAATCCTACGTCAGTAAGCGCCTGACGCACAGCACCCCAGTTTGTTACAGTAATTTTCTGAACATCAGTACCAGCCAGTATGCTAATGTTGTGCTTATCTGCTAATGTTGTCTGATACTGTAATGTGTTAACCCAGTTCCAGTTTTCTCTTCTGGCAGTATTGTTATAAGCGTAACCGCCCCAGCTAAAGCCGTCACCATGAACAGGGCTCCAGAACTGGATGTTCTCTGTGTTACCTCTGTCATAAGAGTAAGTAGTTCTAGCAGTTAAACCCTTCAGAATTGTAAAGTCAGCACCAATGTTAGAGATCAACCTGCTGTTTTCAGAGGTGTTTGTATTCAGATCCATAATTGGAAGCGGGTTCTGATACGTAATTGCAGCAAGGTTATTTCCCTGTCCAATTGTGTTTGAACCAGTAATGTTGTAGCTACCGTCAGGGTTTCTTGGTGCAATGTTTGGAGGCAACACAAGTGCAAGACGAGCCAGACCAGAAGACGCGAAAGACGCACCTGGAAGAGAGCCTGTCTGTGGCGCCTCGTTCATTGAGTTTGAATACGTTACATTACCTCTGAAATTAAACCAGTCTGTTACTTTGTGGTTTATGTTCAGCCTGGTGTTTTTACGATTGAACGAGTTTGTTTTGATAAAACCATCCTGATCAGTTACACCTACTGAGAAGTAATATGACGTGTTCTCATTGCCACCAGAAACTGACAGCGCGTGATTTTGAGAAATAGAACGACGATAAATCTCGTCATACCAATTAGTATCTACATTACCATCACCAGCAAAAAAGCTAACTCCGTTTGCATCACGCTGCGCCGTAGGAACTAGTGCCGGGTTAACAGAAAGAGCATTACTTATAGCTTTATTTTTGTAGTTTATATACTGCTCTGCATTAAGCATTTCTGGTAAACGCGCTGCTACACCAGTACCAACCCATCCATCGTAAGATACTTTCGCTTTACCTTGCTTACCTTTCTTTGTTGTGATGATCAATACACCAGCCGCGGCTCTTGATCCATAAATAGAAGTTGAGGCCGCATCCTTTAAAATATCAATAGACTCGATATCAGATGGATTGATGTCACCAAGCGGGTTGTTCGCAGCTGAGTTTGCTGACGCATCACCTGTGGCGATTGGAATACCGTCTACTACGATAAGAGGGAATGAGCTAAGCGAGATAGAGTTTATACCACGGATACGGATAACTGGAGGGTTGTTAAGTACACCATTTGGCTGTACAATGTTCACACCAGAAGCCTGACCTGTTAGTGCCTGCACAAAGCTTTGTACCGGACGGTCCTTGATAGCCTCGCCAGTTACAGAAGCCGCTGCACCAGTAAATTCTTCTCTGCTTTGCGTAGCATAGCCAGTTACAACAACTTCTTGCAATTGCTTATTATCCAGGGCCATTGCAACGTTTATTGTAGCAGAGTTACCCACCGCTCTTTCTACTGGCAGGTATCCAATATAACGGAACACAAGTGTATTGCCGCCTGCCGGTAGGTTAATAGTATAGGTACCGTCTGCAGATGTAGTTGTACCCACAGAAGTACCTTTAACAACGACAGCTACCCCTGGCAATCCTTGCGAGTTGGTCTGGTCCGTTACAGTACCAGACACGGTTTTGCTTTGAGCAACTGCCTGGTTCAGCAGCGTGAGCACCAAAGCAAAACTCATGAGTAATAGTTTTCTCATTTAAGTGTTTGAATTAAGGTGAATAATAGGTAAAAGGTTAGTAAAAGCTTATTTAGTGGCAATAACATTCCTGGTGCCTTACCAGAGGCACAAAAAATGTAGATATACAAAAGCACAGGCTGCTGTTAAAGCATGCCGTTTTTTTGATTTAAATAAGTTTTAGTAAGAGTATGTATACATCCTGCTATACAACAGACAGGACTTCAGGAAAAAAAACAAGCTGTTGTTGGAGCCTTAAAATTCAATTACACGAAAAGTTCTTCAGGCGATAGATCTCCAAATCTTCATCCAATGATATATAGGATTCAGGTAATTTGCAAACTTTGTTTAAATATTTTTTTCGACTAACGAGCAATTTTTCTCTACAAAATCAATGTTACACCATTTAAAGTAGATTAAAATCGCGTTTTACAGATAACATCTAGCCTCGGCTGTTTTAAAAGAGGCTTGAGTTTCAGTAATAATTCACAAAACTATATTATTAGAATAATTATAATAACTGCAAGTATAGCATAGATTATTGTCTTCTAATAGCTAACAGCAATTAAAAATGCACGTATAAAATGACACTACATTGTAATATATAACGAATATATATTACTATTAGCCACTACTCCTACACCTTACGCAGGCAGAGCCTTTGCCAGTATACCGCATAATATGCGGTGTTATCCTGCCACCCCTCCGGGATAACCTGTATCCATAACGCTTGATTACCATGCTTATTAATTTACTTAAACCCAACTAACAAATGAAAACACTACTACTATTGAGTTTTGTGCTTGTATTTGCTTTGCTGCAGCAGGCAATGGCACAAAGCCGAACAGTAACAGGCAGAGTTACTGATCAGGAAACAGCGCAGGGGCTACCGGGTGTAGCGGTGCTGGTAAAAGGAACAACGGTTGGCACAACAACAGGTGCTAACGGAGAGTACTCCATCAACGTGCCGGCAGATGGCAATACCCTGGTATACCGCTTTATTGGGTATACCACTATAGAACGCAGCATCGGCAACAGCGCCACCATTGATGTGGTAATGCGTGTGGATGCCAAACAGCTGGAAGAAGTAGTCGTAACAGCGGTTGGTATTGAACGTCAGAAAAGAGAAATATCTTATGCTGTTCAGGATGTTGGCGGAGAGCAAATTTCCCAAAAATCGGAACCGAACGTAGTTAACGCTTTGCAGGGAAAGGTGGCAGGTGTCGAAATCATCTCTTCCAGCGGCTTGCCCGGTGCAGGCACGCAGGTGTTTATCAGGGGCATTTCATCTGCTACAGGCAATAACCAACCGCTTTTTGTAGTGGATGGCATTCCCATTGACAACTCTACCAACTATACTTCGGCCCCTACGGTGGGTGGTGCCGCTTATTCTAACCGAGGCCTTGACATCAACCCAAATGATATTGAGTCGATGACTGTTTTGAAAGGGCCTGCTGCTGCTGCACTTTATGGCTCAAGAGCTGCAAACGGCGCTATACTTATCACAACCAAACGAGGCAGGGCTGGCGATGCAAACAAGGGCTTTGAGGTAACTGTTACTTCGTCTTACAACATGCAGGAAGTATACGGCCTGCCAGAATACCAGAATGACTATGGTGCCGGCAGCAATTTCAGGTACAGCCCAAATGTAACAGATAGTTGGGGGCCGCGCTTTGGCACACCAGGTATAACAACGGTACCCAATGCTGTTGGCAACCCCCTAGCCGAATTGGAGTACAGAGCCTACCCCGATAACGTTAAAGATTTTTTTGATCGCGGAAGGATTCTTGACAACGGTATTCAGCTTTCTGGAGCCGGAGAAAAAACACGTTATATTTTTAGCGCAAACAGCACAAATCAAAAAGGGATAATTCCTAATAGCGAACTAGACCGTATTTCACTTCGTGCTGCAGGTACTGCAGAGCTTTCTTATGGGCTTTCACTTGATGCATCCATTATCTACACCAACACAGATCAGGGAGGCTCGCTGCAGGGTAACTCTGGTTCAAGCCCATGGTTTACCTTGCCGTTTATTCCCAGAAGCTTAGACATAGAAAGAATACCATACAAATTGGCCCCAGGTGTGCAGGCCCCAACACTATTTAGTGCACTCAACCGGGATAACCCCCTTTGGAGCGTAAACGAGAACTTTTACGAAAGCGAAGTAAACAGAACTATTACAAGCGCCACTTTAAACTGGACCCCTGGCTTTTTCGAGGATGTGACTTTAACATACCGCATCGGCCTTGATCAATACTCAGATAAACGACGTGAAGCGGTGGCATTCGGGTCTATCAACTCCAACGGTAATACTGCCACAAACAGGCGCGGCTCCCAGATTTACGACGATATTTTCTACAGCCAGTTTAACCAGGATATTTTTGGTGTGTACCAAAAGGACATAACAGAAGATATAGGGCTCCGCTTTATGCTCGGCAACCAGATTAACACAATTAATACCGACAACCGAAATATAAGAGCAGAAGACCTGATCACGCCAGAATTCTACAACCTGATAAACCACACCAACACTAATATCTTTACTTTAAACACCGAAACCCAACGTAGACTGATAGGCGTGTATGGCCAATTGGGTTTGTCGTACAAGAACTGGCTTTTCGCAGAGTTCCAGGCACGTAACGACTGGTCATCTACCCTTTCCCTTGACCGTAACAGTTATTTCTATCCTGCGGTTAGCTTAGGGTTTGTATTTACAGATGCCTTAGGTATAGCAAACAACATACTTAGCTACGGTAAGTTAAGAGCCAGCTATGCAAGAGTTGGTAATGATGCCGGCATCTACCTGACAAACACAGTTTTTGTAAACCAGGGTTTTGGCAACAACGTGGCTGGCGTTTCTTTCCCGTTCAATGGCACGGTGGCAGCCTTAACAAGGGGAAACAGAAGAGGAAACGAATTGCTTAGTCCTGAATTTACAACCTCATACGAGGCAGGTGCAGAATTCACTTTACTCGATGGCCTTGCTTCGCTGGATGTAAACTACTTCTTCAACAAAACTACCGACCAGATTTTTAACGTGGCTGTACCTGGCTCAACTGGCTTTACAACATTTACTCAAAACGCTGGCCGCATTGATAACAAAGGTTGGGAAATATCGGCCACAGTAACGCCGGTTAACATCACGGATGGCTTCCGATGGGATATCAACGCTAACTTTACAGATATAAACTCAGAAGTTAAGTCGCTGGCTCCCGGCCTCGATGAATTCACGTTGCTAACAGGCGCGGGTGGTGGAGCATTTACTGGGTTAAGTCCGCTTCTGATTCCGGGCCAGCCATTCGGCATTATCCAATCGTCCGCATTCAGAAGAAACGACCAGGGCCAGTTTATTATCAACCCCAATACCGGCGTACCGGTTGTGGACCAAAACCCACAGATAATCGCCAACCCTAACGCTGATTGGTGGGGCAGCCTTTCCAACACCTTTAGCTTTAAAGGATTTTCTCTGGATGTGCTGCTGCAGTATGTGCACGGAGGCGACTTTTATTCCAGGCAAACACAAATTTCGCGCTTAAGGGGAGTACTGGAAGAACAGACAGAACGTGAGCGGCCTTACATGTTCCAGGGAGTGCTTGCCAATGCGGATGGTACTGCGAGTGATGTGCCGAACAATATACAGATATCAGCACAGGAATACTGGACAGCTTTGAACAACGCTAACGAGTTTGCTGTGTTTGACGCATCTGTGTTCCGGTTACGAGAGGTAACATTAGCTTATGCCTTACCGGCATCTATACTTGAAAGAACGCCTTTCGGGGCTGCTTCTATTTCGCTGACTGGCCGTAACCTCTTTTTCCATGCGCCAAACCTGCCACACGCCGACCCTGAGTCGAACCAGCTGGGAGGTAATACACGTGGTTTCGAGTTTAACTCTCCTCCTGCCGTGAGAAATTATGGCGTGAACCTGCGATTCACCTTCTAACCATTACGACTACGAATCATGAAAAAGCTAAATTTTATAAAAACAGCCATACTTACGCTTTCGTTTTTTGTCATCAGCGCCTGCGATGACTACCTTGATGTAAATGAGAGCCCCAACAACCTGCCAACAGCAGCTGTACAGAGCCTCTTGCCTGGCGCTGAAATAGGAACAGGATTCCTGGTTGGCAATACTGCACAAATAGTCAGTTCGCTGTGGATGCAGCAAATGGCAGGTACAGGTACGCAAACCGACCCATACGACAGGTACAACGTTTCGCCAGGTGATTTCAACAACGAATGGAACGCGCTATACGCTACTTTGCTAGATGACTTGCAGCAGATAAAAGTGCAAGGCCGTGAGGAAGGCAACTTTCACCATGCCGGCATGGCACAGATACTGCAAGTGTACGTATGGGCGTTAACGACTGATATCTGGGGCGATGTGCCGTTTAGCCAGGGTTTAAACTTTGATGAGTTTGACAAACCTGCCTATGACTCACAAGAGGAAATATACACAAGATTAATCACGCTATTGGATGAAGGCCTTGCAGACCTTGATAACACAACTGTGATTGCAGCCTCGCAAGGTGATCAGATTTACCAGGGCAACCTCGACAACTGGAGAAGAGCCGCTAATTCCATCAAGCTGAAGCTATACTTGCAGAGCCGCCTAAAAAACCCTGCCTCCGCAGAAGGGATAAACCAGCTAATATCTGACAATAACCTGATTAGCGCTAACGGCCAGAACTTTAACATTAACTTTTTTAGCTCTCCGGGATCATTTAACCCTATTTATCAATACAATCACTTAACCAGGGCTAATGACATGATTCTGAGCCAGCGTTTCTACGATTCGCTTAGTGTGCTGAATGACCCCCGGCTTCCTGTATTTTTTACTACTACAGGTGGTAACTTTGTAACCTATGATAATGGTGTGCATACTGCCACAAACTTTACAAGTCCCAACAGGTCTCGCTGGGGTGTGTATGTAGTCGGAAATGGCAACCAAAACGCTGATGGCACTATATCAAATGGCGGAGGTGCTCCCATACGGTTGATCACAACTTCCATGGTTAACTTCTGGCTGGCAGAGGCTGCCTTAACGCTTGGCACAACCGGTGACGCAGAAACATACTTCAGGCAGGCACTTGAGGCGCAGTTTAGCGATATCACCTCATTTGTTAGCGGGGCTAGTTTACCGGCAAACTTTGCCACCAACGCAACAGCTTACATCGACAGGCGGGTAGCAGCGTTCAATGCGGCATCTTCGCAGCAAGCAAAGTTAAATATACTTATCCGTGATAAATGGGCATCAAGTGTTGGCAATGCTTACGAAGCTTACAATGATTTTCGACGTACTGGCTTCCCCAACCTGCAAATAGCCCAGAACGCGCAGGCAGGCGTAACCCGTATTCCGGTAAGGTGGCCTTATGCACAGTCAGAAATACAGTCTAATGCTGCAAATGTGCCTCTTCAGGATTATCCTTCGGGTTTGCTTGTACCCGTTTGGTGGATGCCAGAATAGTATAAACCTTAAAGAAAACGACCATGAAAATCAACAATATACTTAGTAAGTGTGCCGCAATCCTGTTTGTGGCTTTTGCCGCATCAAGCTGCGAAGACGACGAATTTGACGGACTATTGAATGTAGACCCCGTGCCCGAGGCGGCGGTTACGTTTCCCCAGTCTGTTGGCGCCAATGGTTTTGCTCAATTAGACGAGGGGGCTTTCATTATCTTCCAGAACGCTATCTCTACAGGGGCCATCTCGGTAGATGTGCAGGTGCCTGAGGGTAAAGAAATAACAGCGGTATCTGTGGCTGCCCAACGCTTTAGAAACGGTGCGGCGACCTCTCCTAACATAAGCCCGACCTTGCCTACCACCACAACGCAGGCTGGTTTAAATGCACGTGCCCCTAATGCGGTTATCAACAGAAATACGGCTCCTAATATTGCTGTAAACCAGCCCATAGGGCCAGGCAGGACAGTTACATTTACCATTCCGGCTGGCGACTTACCGGCAGCTATTACAGACGAAGCCTTAGGCCCGCTGCAGGTAAACGATGTGATCCGCATGTTTTTTAGGGTAACGCTAGCGGATGGCACAGTACAGCGTGCCATGGAAGTGCGCGTTGTAGTTACAGGCTGACCACTCTAAGCCTGAAGTATAAAACCATCGCAGGGCTTAATTAGTGGTGCCCCGTGATGGTTTTATACTTTTCACCAAAAAGCAGGGCGCTCTGTCGTGCTTCTGCTTATCACACGGCAATCATCCGGAAAAACATACTCCCCAACCCGCACCCCCAGGTCTTCGCGCCCGATAACGACCACTTTGCTTGTTACCGCCGCTGCACCAAAGAAGCCGAGCGCTTTTACATCCGGATCGTTTGTGCTGGTAATGTTGCCGATTATAGTGGCCGGCGGCGGATCCTGTATACTCTCTCCGATCTCAATCTGTGCTTTGAGTAGCCGCCAGTAGTCGTAGGCAGCCTCTGAAACGGACATTTGCTTTACCTCCAGGTGGTATTTAGTACCAAAGGCCTGCTCTGTCACGGGGATGCTCGTAACCACATGCCTGCTAAGTATTCTGCCGTTAATCAGTCGGTCGTTCTGCACGTTTACACGGTTGCCAGGACTGGTAACCCAGCATACTTCGCAGCAATCTTTGGGCATTGGCACCCACACCCCTCTCACTTTTTCAGCGTAATTCCAGGGTTGGGTGTTTACCTGAAAGGTGCCTTGCCACTGCCATTTGTAATAGTTCCTCTCCTGTAAAGGGTCCGGCACATCCACCAGCACATCCACAACATACATCGTCTCTTCTACCTCAACCTCATTCAGGATCTGCTGCGCCCGCACTTCAAAGTATAAACTATCCATCGGGGGCACAGGCTGCAGCGTTTCCGGGGCTGAAGTATACTCCTGCCCATTTCTTGTGCGGATGCTTAAAGTATACGTATGGCCTACTTCGCCTTGTATACCTGCCTGGCTTGTCTGGTATACTCCCGGCTCTGTTTCTGTAAGCGTTTCCTGGTTTCCCCGGTCATCAACTATTACAACTGTAGCCCGCGCTTCTACTGCGTTCCAGCTGTCAGTGTAGGTGTTGTAGGGCTTGCTTCTGCTTAGGCGCACGGTGTAGGGCCCTGGCTCATTAGTGATCATGCCGTCCACTACCAACTGCTCTGCCTGGTTCTCTATCTCCAGATCAAGCGGGTCGATGCAGCTGTTGGTAAACAAAAGCACTATACTTAAGATAATAGCTTTTCTCATAAGGCCTTACCTGAATTTAAAGTCGTAGGAAACAGATGGCAGCGGCACCCCTACTACCGCCAGCTGGTAAGCTCTTGGGGGTGATCCCTGAATTTGCCTGAAAAACACAGCGTAAGGATTTTTGCGCCCGTACACATTGTAAAGCGAGAGGTTCCAGGTTCCTTGCCAACGCTTGCTTTTCGCCTTTTGCGGCAACAGCGACACCGACAAGTCCAGGCGATGATAATCGGGAATACGCTGTTGGTTACGATCTCCGAAATGGGGAACCACAAAATCGCCAATAACATAATGCGAGAGCGGCGCCGTGACAGGGCGGCCTGTGCTGTAAGTAAAATTACCTGCCAGCACCCACCGTTTGCCTGCTTCATAGCTGCCTACCAGGTTCAGGGTATGCGGTTTGTCGTAGCTGGTCGGGTAGTAATTTCCGTTATTGATGGTCTCTGCTGCAGTAGCGCCTTTAATGGAGATCTCGGAGCGGGCATAAGTATAGTTTAGCCAACCGGTAAGTTTGCCGCTAACCTTATTTATACTTGCCTCCACCCCATACGCTCTGCCTGCGCCTGCCAACAGGTCTGCTTCCAGGGTCTTGTTCAAGTATAAATTAGCTCCATTCTTATAATCCGGCATATTTTTAATCTGTTTAAAATAACCCTCTACAGAGGCCTCTATCACATTCTGCCTGAAGTTTCGGAAATACCCCAGGCTAAGCTGATCCCCTACCTGAGGCCTCACATACGTGTTGCTGCTCTTCCAGATATCGGTGGGTGAAATGGTGGTGGTATTGGAGATGAGGTGAATGTATTGCCTGTGGCGGTTATACCCTAGTTTGATGGCGCTTCGCTCGTTTAAAGTATAATTAACGGCTACCCTTGGCTCGGCCCCGTGGTACGTTTCGATGATCTCGCCGCTCTTAAAATGTAGCGTATCGGTAATGGTACGCTCCTGCTTAGGCACTCCCGGCTGATACTGGTATACTTGTCCCGCTCCGTAATTAGCATAAAAAGAGTAACGCAAGCCATACATCAGCGATAATTTGGGCGACACTTTTACCTCATCATTCAGGTACAGGGCGCTCTCCAGGGCGTGTTCCTGCTGCAATTGCAAAGGCAACACCTGCGATTCGGGGGCGGTGGGTTTAAGGCTGCCCTGCCGGAAAGTATAATCCATGGCTGACGCACCAAAGTTTGCCGTATGCTTGCCCGCCACCAGCATAAAATCCGCTTTTATACTTTTAAGCTCTATCCCGTTGCTGTACTCCGAAGCGTTAACCCGTTCCTCAGCATTCACTTTAAAAGTATAAGCAGTATACACACCGGTAATATCCATAGAGAAGCCTGGGCTAAAGCGATGGGTATACTTTGCGGTGCCAGCGTTAGTAGACCAGTTGTAGAGGGTGTCGCCGGAGAAGCCAAATGCGTCGGAGCTGCGGTAACCCGATAGCGAAAGCTTGCTGCGCTGATGAAAGCTATGGCTTATTTTTGCCGACACGTCATAGAAAGAGGCGCTGCTGTTGCGGATAGTTGCGTCAGGCATTTTGCGCAAAAGCCAATCGGAGTATGAACTGCGGCCAGCTATCAGAAAAGATGTTTTACCTGTAATTATCGGCCCCTCCACAGCCAGCCTTGCAGAGATAATCCCAACCCCTCCATTTAAGGCAAAACCCTCTAAGCTTCCCTCCCGCTGCCTTACATCCAACACCGACGAAATGCGCCCGCCATATTGTGCCGGCACCCCGCCCCGGTATAGCGTAACATCCGCTACCGCATCAGGATTAAAAACTGAAAAAAAGCCGAAGAGGTGAGCACTATTAAAAAGAGGCGCACCATCCAGTAGCACCAGGTTTTGATCTATACTTCCGCCACGCACATTAAAGCCTGTAGCCGCCTCTCCCACCGAACTTACGCCGGGCAGCAACTTTATACTTTTCACAACGTCTACCTCTCCCAAAAAGGCAGGCACAGATTTAACTGTAACTATACTAAGGTTGGTGATGCCGCTTTGAACGCTGTTAATGTTATCATGTGCTGGCCTCTGCGCCACCACTCCCACTTCGGATAGCTGCACCGAAGATCGCACCAGTTGCACGTTTAGCGTTGTGTTCTTGCTGCCGTTAAAGCGGAGGCTTATTTTTTCGTAGCCCAAGTATGAAACGGTAAGGGTGTTCTCTCCTGCTTGCACAGCCAATCTAAAATACCCCTTTTCATCTGTCGTGGTTCCTGCGTTGCCTTTTTCAGCAACTACGGCTGCGCCTGCGATGGCCTCTCCTGTCTGGGCATCGCGCACAGTACCGCTTACGGTACTTTTTTGGTTAGGCTGAGCGATTTGTGCTGCTTTCGTATACTGATGCAGCACCCCATGGAACACCATACAAAGTATGAGGAGGCGGAGCAGTAGCAGCTTCATAGCGTTAAAACCTACAGAGAGTTTAAGTATGCGTGTAAAGTTGAAAGCAGCTAAAAGACAGACCCGTTTTGAGTCTGCCTTTTAGCTGCTTTCAACTTTCAATTATTCGAATCCTGTGCTTCGGTGCCCGTACACGTGGTAAATTGTGCCGAAAGGGCTTGGGTTACCTTCGGCATCTTCATCATCGTCGAAGGATACTCTAAAGTAGATGCTGTCTCTCTGGATGCCGTTCACCTGCGCCCCGTTAAGAAATACCCGCCCATCGGTTATCGTAACCTGCGAGGCACGTGTAGTATTTTGCAGATTCTCTCCTCCAAAGCTTAGGTCGCTTATGTTTGTCGGGGTTTTCGCTTTAAAATCCCAGAAACTGCCATGGTCATCCACCCATACTTCAGAAGGCACGTTGGCTGCTGTATTGTATATCAGGAGTTCCGCGTGATCCAGTAATGGCTCAAACTGGCCGGGAGCCGTTTCTATACTGTAGGTTACCGTCCAATCGCCGGCAATAGGATAGGCTGCCGTAAATTCTATGTCATCGTCATCATCGTCATCGCAGGCTGTAAAACACCCTAACGACAAGAACAAAAGAAGCAGTAAAGTATATTTAAGTTTCATAGCAGTTCAGGTTTATAGTTTAACAAATGTTCGGAGTACATCTCCGTAGCCCGGGTTTATTACCGCCCAACTATAGCTTACCCCAGGTATTACAGTTCCATCAACAGCAGAAAACAAGCTTCCCTGTACATCCTGCGGCGGCACTCCCAACTGGCCAACATCATAATGAAAGAACCTGACAGTGGTTGCAGGCCCAGGTGCAGCAACACCTCCAATGTTATCTGTTTGATATAAACCCGGCTCTATAAGGGTTACTGTGGATACTCCCTCTGCGCCAGCATTGCGCTTATACTGCCCGCTCAAGTCAATGGCGGCGGCTTCAGGAGTGATAACGCCAACATACCTTGTGGCAGAGGCGGAAAAGCCTTCCTGGTTAAAAGCAGTATATGTTAGCACATACACCCCCGGTGTATTCACATCCACAGCACCTGTTGTAGTTACCTCGATAGGCGTTTCTCCTTCCAAAGCTTCCGCACCAGGGTCTGTAAAGGCTTCCCCAACCATAAGCACATTCCATTGCTCCCCGTTGATATTAACGATAGGGTATGTTGTTACAAAAGATACTTTTGCCGTTTCATCATCTTTCTCGCAGCCACTCAGGAAAACAACTATGAACGCAAAGGCTACGGATAAAAACTTATTTCTATTTTTCATCTTTTCTAAATCTAAATTTCTACACTAGTCTTTTACATCCCACCAAACTGGCACAGTAGTTTCCACAAGACCTGGGTAGCTTGTATTTCGGGTAGCCTCGGTATTCGGATAAACTAAACGCTTTGGTATGATGCCCGCGCCCAGCGTAGAAGCCGCAGAGGGCTCAATAAAGCTAGGATACCCCGTTCTCCTGTACTCCGTCCAGGCTTCGAAACCTTGAACTCCGCTAAACGAAACCCATTTCTGAGTAATTATCTGCTCGACCTGCTCCTCTACTGCCGCTCCGGTAGGGTAGACTACACCAGGCCGCTGCAGAAATGCTGTCACGCTTGCTGCATCTTCGCCAACGTAATCAAACGAGGCTCTTATACCCTGTGCATACAGTTCACTTGCGGTGCCTGCACCGTTTGTCCAGCCTCTGGCTACTGCCTCCGCCTGCAAAAAGTAGCTTTCGGCTGCGGTAATTAGTGGTATTGCGGTTGTTGGGCTCGCTACTGCCGGGCCGGGCTTAGATACCGTGTTGGCCTGGTTACCTGTTCTTTCAGGGGTGCATTCTACCCCCTGGTCCACGCCAACAAAGTTTCCGGCACCGGCACCACTTTCTACCGGGGCAAAAAACTCATCTATTCGCGGATCATTGGTATCCTGCAGATAATTGAGAACTGTGTTACTGGCCACCACATCCACTCCTCCTCTAAATACCACCTGTGTCTGGTAAAACGGATTCCTATTTTGAGTCTGGTCAGCAAATTCCACGTCTGCAGTTTCGCCAATATCCAAGAACTGTGCCCCTGCGCTATACATGGCCTGTATTCCGGACTGCGCAACATCAGGCCTTACATAAGCCTGTCGGAGAAATATTTTCAGCTTAAGTGTGTTGGCAAATTTTGTCCATAGGTTCATGTCACCATTAAATACAAGATCATCGCGCGCCGGTGAGTCGGCATTGGGGTCTATTAAAGCGATGGCTGCATCCAACCTCGAGATCAGGTCGTTGTAGATTTCTTCCTGGGGCTGGTATTCTGGGTTAAGGTTTTCAAGTCCTTGTAGTGATGCAGAAGCTGGAACATCTCCCCAGGCATCCGTAATTACCTGTATCGTATAAACCTGCATAATCTCACCGATGGCAGCATAATTTGACTGCTCGTTTAAGGTTGCCTCATCGGCCACGAACCTGAAATCGTTCAAGGCTCCGGCATACAGCTCGCCCCATACACGTGCATCGTAACTGGAGGATTGGATTTCGTAAAGCTCCAGCACACAATACTGGTTAGCGGCACCGGCTTGTGTCCAGTGCTGCGCAAAGAAGTTACCTAAAAACTGGAATTGGTTACCTAGCACGTAAGCCAGCTCACCTTGCCCTACCGGCAAGGTAAGTTCTGGTGTAGATACAGCCGGGTTATTCGGATCCGTGTTTACATCCAAGAAGTTTTCGCAGGCAGTTAAACTCATAAATGAAGCTAAAACTGTCGCAAACACATATTTATATATCTTTTTCATGATTTCTCTGTTCAGGTGTCTTAAAAAGTAACTCTGATGTTAGCACCCCATGAGCGTGTACTAGGCGTACTGGTGAAGTCGTAGCCTTGCAGGTTTCCATTACCAAAGCTGTTCATCTCAGGGTCGATGTATGTATTCTCATCAGGCGTCCAGAGAATCAGGTTTCTGCCAGAAACACCAACCTCGATATTGCCAAGGAAAGTTTTTTCAGTTATTGATGCTGGCAGTCTGTAAGACAGGCTAACCTCTCTTAGCTTTGTAAAAGAGGCATCAATGATGTTTGTGCCTTCCGGCAAGTTGCCCCAGTAATCGTAAAGGTTACTGTTCGTTAGTGGTGTTGTGTTTTCGGCATACTCTCCGGTAGTACCAACTTCTACCACAGAATTAGGAATGATGAAAGGTTGGCGGTCGTTGTAGATTGTTTCTGGGGCTGTACCTGCAAACCGTTGTGTTGCCCTGGTCCTGGAGTACATTTTACCGCCCTGTCTTGTATCAAACACAATGGATAAGCGCGCCCCTTTATACTTGAATGTATTCACCAATCCTCCCGTCCAGTCCGGCTGTATACTGCCCTGGTAGGTTTGCTCAGTTGATGACCTTGGCCTACCTGTTGCAGGGTTTACAACGATGCGGCCTTGCGGATCGCGCAGGTAATCCTCTGCTAGGAATGTACCATAGGGCCTTCCTTCTGAAACAACTAAGGTAGCAGAGGCCAAGCCTCCTAAAGATATTTCTGTTCCTACCGCTACCTCTTCTACGGTGTTCTCAATTTTTGTAAAATTGACGCTCACATCCCATGAAAAATCATTCGTTTCGAATGGAATACCGCCAACCAGCAACTCAAGGCCTTTATTGCGAACAGTTGCTGCATTCAGGTTAGCATTACCAAAGCCTGAGGCATAAGAGATAGGCACCGATAGTATCTGGTCAACAGATTTGGAGTCAAAGTAAGCTGCATCCAGCCTTACCCGATCATTAAACAGCCTGATATCTGCACCAACTTCCCAGGAGCCTGTATTTTCTGGTTGCAGCTCGTTATTAGGAATTACGTTGCTTACTTCAAACCCAGGGATTCCTGCAAAAGGGAAATTCAGGTCTGTACCGGCAAAGCCATCGCTGATATTACCCGACACAAACACACGCTGTGTAAAAAATGGAGGAGCGCCGTTGCCAACATCGGCATAATTGATGCGCAATTTGGCAAAGTTGAATGGTGTCGATTCGCTTAACCCAAAAGCCTCTGCAGCATCAAAAGCAAGGTTTACCGAAGGATAAAAGAAGCTCCAGTCACCTACTGGTAACGTAGAAGCCCAGTCGTTACGGCCTGTAACTTCTAACCATATAAAATCTCTGAAGCCCACCTTGGCAGATCCGTACACTCCGATCAGCCTTCTTGGCTCTCTAAAGCTGCTTGCCAAAGGTGTACCCACAATATTGCTGAGCGACCTAACCTGGTTATTTGCCAGGGCGTCGGCCTGAGCAAACAGGTTCTCAGTTACCTGGGCTGTTATTGCCTGGCCCAAAAGCACTTCCAGCGAAATGTCCTCGTTTATATCACGGTTATAGTTAACCATGAAGTCTGAATTTATTTCACGGTAATATATCTGCTGCTCCGAGTAAGAACCGTTGTCGTTGTTTGAAACATTTTGCCCCTCTACATCTCTGATGGCCTGAAATTGCTTGCGGCGATCAATGTAAAAATCTGTACCAATGCGGTATACAAAATTCAGGTTCTCATTTAGCTCATACCCTAACTGCACGTTACCAAACAGCCTGTCCACATCATTTGTAAATGTTTGGTTTCGGATGGCCCAATAAGGATTAATGGTATAAGGGGAATAAAAACCTGCCTCATCATTAAAGGGGTTATTCAGGTCTTCCAATTCCCGCACCGGAATATCGCGAGGGGTTTGAATAAGTTGGTTGAACACAGAATTACCTTGTCCGGTAATGGCAAAATCGCCTCCGGATTTGGTATAGGTGATGGATACATTTGAATTAAACTTGTTTGCCAGCTTGGCTGTGCCTTTAAACGCTAACGAATTTCGCTCATACTCTGTGCCTGGCACCACCCCTTCCTGCTGGGTGTTGGAGTACGAAGTATAGTATGTTACATTTTCACCGGCTCCGGACAGGGATGCAGTATTTGTCCAGTTAGAGCCATAATCGAAAAATTCTTCGATGTTATCCTCCAGGGCCACATAAGGCTTTACGCGCTGCTGGCCGTCAATTATTTGTCCCCAAGGCAGCAGCTCACCTGTAAACACAGGCCCCCAACTGGTATTTTCCAGTAAGTCTGGCGCACCGAAGAAACCCTGCCCATAACGGTTTTGCAGCTCCGGATATCGAAGTATGTCTTCGACTACATAAGAAGAAAGTAAGGTGATTTCGGCTTTCTTGGTTGCCCCTCTGCCTGATTTAGTTGTAATCATGATTACCCCGTTAGCTGCCCGGGAGCCATAAAGTGCAGCTGCGGCAGGCCCCTTAAGTATGTTCACCGACTCAATGTCGTCGGGGTTAATGTCGTTGGCGCGGTTACCCACGTCTACACCATTGTTAAGGTTATCGCTTGTGCCGGAGCTGCTATTATCTACCGGAACCCCATCAATTACAAAGAGTGCCTGGTTAGAGCCTATGATAGATTTAGAGCCCCTAATAACCACACGAGTAGAAGAACCCGGACCACCGCCCTGGCTTTGTATGTTAACGCCGGCAACTTTGCCCTGCAGCGCATTGGCCACACTTCGCTCACGGCCCTGCGTTAGCGTTTCTGAACCTACCTGCTGCGTCGCGTAGCCTAGTGTTCTTTCTTCTTGCTCACGGCCAAGGGCTGTTACCACAACCTCTTGCAGTTGCTTGGCATCCACGCCCAGCGCCACGTTTATGGTAGTTGCATTGCCTATTTCTCGTGTTACAGTAGCATATCCAATAAAACGGAATTCTAAAGTATTGGCGGTTTCCGGAACGGTTATAGAATATTCTCCTGTCGCCCCTGTGGTAGTACCAGTAGTGGTACCCCTAACAATTACTGCAACGCCCGGTAATCCATCTCCCGTAGCTTGGTCTGTTACAGTACCTGTTATAGTTCTGCCCTGTGCCCAAGCCTGCTGCATGCAGACAAATAGCAAGGCAAAACTTACTAGTAGTAGTTTTTTCATGGTGTGGTAGTTTTGTTTATTGATAGATCAGAACATGGCAGTCTTCTGTGCCAATTTCTTTACCCGGACCTTGCTCTACTCCTGATCAACATCCAGCTTAAATAATTTGCATTTTACCAATATTGAATAAATTTAAATAATAAAATATACAGCTTCTTAAAAGTATAAATTTTGTTTATTTTATTAAATAATATACGGTTGATGATTATTTAAGTACAGCTAAAGAAGCAAATATTATAAAAAAACAACCGCAGTATGCAAATATGTAAAATTTAAATATTCTAATAAAAGGCGACTTAAATAGAGCGCTATTTGAGAATATAGATAGGTAAGTATGATCATGTTTTGAGCTGCACCAAAAGCAAAGAGGGGCACCCTTCAGTGGGTGCCCCTCTTTGCTTTTGGTGTTATGTATAAGGATGCTATTATGCCTGCATCAGGAATGCCTTTATGTACTCATCCAGGTCTCCATCCAGCACATTCTGCACATCAGAACGCTCTACACCGGTGCGTATGTCTTTTACGAGTTTGTAAGGGTGCAACACGTAATTTCGTATCTGCGAGCCAAAATCGATACGCTTTTTGGTGCTTTCGATACGGTCACGCTCTTCGTTGCGCTTCTCCATTTCTATCTGGTAAAGGCGCGACTTTAACATGCGCAAGGCATGTTCTTTGTTCATGAGCTGCGAGCGCTCAATCTGACATTCGATCACGATGCCAGTCGGCTTGTGCTTCAGGCGAACAGCTGTTTCTACTTTGTTCACGTTCTGGCCACCTGCACCACCCGCACGATACGTGTCCCAGTCAATATCGCTTGGGTTTATTTCGATGTTGATCGTATCATCCACAACCGGATAGGCAAATACCGAAGCAAATGAAGTATGACGACGGCCCCCTGAATCGAATGGCGAGATGCGCACCAGGCGATGTACTCCAATTTCAGACTTTAAATAGCCGTAGGCAAAATCACCGGTAATCTCCAATGTGGCCGACTTTATACCTGCGCCTTCGCCAGCATTGTAGTTTATTTGCTTCACACCGAATTTATGCGATTCAGCCCACATGATGTACATGCGCATCAGCATCTCCGCCCAGTCCTGGCTTTCAGTACCGCCTGCTCCCGGGTTAATTTCCAGTATGGCGCTAAGCTGATCTTCTTCGCCGCTGAGCATCCGCTTAAATTCAAGTCCTTCAACGGCCTCTAAAGCTTTTTTATACTCTCCCTGTATATCCTCTTCTGATACATCACCTTCTTTATAGAAGTCGAACAGCACCTCAAAGTCAGACACGGCTTTTTCAACTTCTTCGTAGTGGTCCGTCCATACTTTTATGGATTTTACCTCTTTCAGTACTTTCTCTGCCTCTTTGGGGTCATCCCAGAAATTTGAGGCGGTGGTGCGTTCCTCGGTTTGGGCTATTTCCTGCTTTTTGGTATCGTAGTCAAAGGTACCTCCTCAAGGCCTCTACTCTGGCCTTCAACTCTTTTAATTGCTCGGTTGTCATTAGCTATGCGGTTATACTTTATTTTAAATACAAAATGCTGAAGTATAAACCATTGCTTATACTTCAGCATGCTTAATTCTGGCGTTATACTTACAGGTTGATGCGGTATACCCAGTTATGAGTGTCCGGAGCCTCGCCTGTCTTGATCTTATCCAGTTCTGTGGCAACCTTGTTAGATATTTCACGCCCTTCTATTGCAGGCAGCTCCATATCTGCACCATTGTGGTGGATAACAGCAATCTGAGCTATGGTAGCGGCTGTACCTGTACCAAATGCCTCCTGCAGCTTTCCAGCCTTATGAGCCTCCACAATTTCATCTACAGCTACTTTGCGCTCTTCTACAGTATACCCAAGGTCGCGGGCAAGCTGCAGCACGCTGTCTCTTGTTATACCTTTCAGAATGGTAGTGCTGACAGGCGGTGTGATTAGTTTGCCGTCAATTACAAACATCAGGTTCATGGTGCCAGACTCCTCGATATACTTATGATCGCGGGCATCTGTCCAGATAAGCTGATGGTATCCTTTTTCCTGCATTTTGCGGGCAGGCAGAAGCGCCGCACCGTAATTACCTGCAGCCTTGGCAAAACCGGCTCCTCCCTCAGCTGAGCGCATATAATGTGGCTCTATGGCTACTTTAAGCGGTTGCCCGTAATAAGCGCCTACCGGGCAAGAAAAGATAATAAAACGGTATGTAGAAGATGGGCGCACTCCGATAAAATCATCGGTAGCGAACATAAACGGACGGATGTATAGCGCGCAACCTGCGGTTGGAGGAACCCAGGCAGCATCAAGTTTAAGCAACTGCTCCAGGCCCTGCATAAAGATATCTTCCGGTAACGCAGGCATGCACATACGCTCTGCGGAAATGTTCAGGCGCTTTAAATTATCCAGCGGGCGGTAAAGCAAAATAGCGCCATCCGTAGACTTGTATGCTTTCATGCCTTCAAAAATAGATTGCCCGTAATGCAGCGCCGACGTTGCCGGACTTAAAGACATATTGCCATATGGCATGATCTGAGGAGTTTGCCAGGCGCCATCTTTGTAATCTGCCACCAGCATGTGGTCTGAAAAGATCTTACCGAACTCAATATTATTATAGTCCAGTTCCGAAATGCGGGATTGTGCAACGCATTCGGCAGGTATCGTTAGCATATCTAAAGACATATTAGATTTGTTTGGTTCCTTTAATTGGGTATCAGACGCGCGGTTTCCAGGTTACTTCTTCGGCACCGAGTTCCTGCGTCATTTTACGGCAAAGAGCAAACAGATAGTCAGACAATCTGTTTAAATATTTTATAACAAGATCATCTACTTCTGAAACTTGCTGCAGGCTAATGGCCAGTCGTTCTGCACGGCGGCAAACACAACGGGCTACATGGCAAAACGAAACAGACTGATGCCCGCCTGGTAGTATAAACGCACGCAACGGAGGCACTTCAGCTGTATACGCATCAATCTCCTGCTCCAGTAACGTAATATCTTCTTCGTGCAGGTCCGGCGTTTTCATCTTTGATTTTCCGGGATCAGTTGCCAGCAATGCTCCAATGGTAAACAGCCTGTCCTGTATTTCTTTTAACACATCGAGGCGGCTGTTGTTTACCTCCTGGTCCCGCACTAAGCCAATGTATGAGTTTAGCTCATCCACGGTACCATACGCATCTATGCGCAGGTCAGCCTTAGACACACGGGTACCGCCAATGAGTGCTGTTGTCCCCTTGTCGCCTGTTTTAGTATAAATTTTCATTTAGTTTGAGTGCTCTGTCTGAAATCTGGAGGCGGTTATCACATCATCATTCATGATATCAGACTCTACAAGGCCATCGCGCAGGCGCACAATGCGGTGTGCGTAACGGGCAATGTCTTCTTCGTGTGTTACCATGATGATGGTGTTGCCTTTGGAGTGAAGGTTCTCAAAAAGCTCCATGATCTCGTAAGATGTTTTGGTATCAAGGTTACCCGTCGGTTCGTCGGCAAGTATGATACTTGGGTCGTTTATAAGGGCACGGGCAATAGCCACTCGCTGCCGCTGGCCACCTGATAATTCGTTTGGCTTGTGCTTGCCGCGGTTGCCCAGGCCTACACTTTCCAGGGCCTGCTGCGCTTTTTCTTCGCGCTGGCTTTTGCTGTAACCGGCATAAATCAATGGCAAGGCAACGTTTTCAAGAGAGCTTTGGCGCGGCAACAGGTTAAAGGTCTGAAACACGAAGCCTATCTCCTTGTTGCGTACTTCGGCCAGTTCGTTATCGCTCATGTTACTCACATCCTGCCCATTCAGTATATACTGCCCGCCGGTAGGGGTATCAAGGCAGCCTATAATGTTCATCAGCGTAGACTTACCGGAACCAGAAGGCCCCATAAAAGCTACATACTCGCCTTTGTTAATTTTGATGGACACAGAACTAAGGGCATGAATGGTTTCGGCTCCCATTCGGTAGACTTTGGATATGTCGTGAGTTTCGATGATAACGCTCATACAGCTTATTTTATAGTTGCCAGCTATCGGCTTTCGATTCAGCCTCCTGCCGCTTTTTGTCTAATTTCTCTATAAATGTAGTATATTCAGAGGCAGGAAGCAAGCTTTGCAAAGTCTCTTTAGCCTCATCTGCATAGTTGTAAAGGCCTAATTCTATACTTTCGAGGGCATAAGCCTTGTGCAGCTCCGGCGCAAATGGGTTATAAGTAATTCCGCTTAAAAGTATGTTGTAAGCTTTTTCCGTTTTTGGCTCGTTCCTTTGAAAAAAATCAGCTGCAGCTAACACCACTTCCTCATCATATAAAAGCATTTTCAGAGCCTGGTCATACCTGGAGGCAGCTTCTTCGTTTCGGCCTCTGGCGTCGGCTACTCTTGCTTTAAAGTATAAATACTGCCGCTTGTCGCGGTCGGTCAGGTGCAGCTGCTCCATCCTGGAAAGCAACAGATCATACTTGCCGGTATTTAGCCACAAGCGCAGCTGTTGCAGGTTTAAAGCAGATCGCAACTGCCCCTCTGGCAGCAGCTTCGTCGAAGCCTCTTGTATGGCATCATACGCCTCTTTCCATCTTTTCTTACCCATCAGGTAATTTACACGCGCCACCATGGCACTACGGCTAAGCTCCTTATCCTGTACTGAGCTTACCAAAGCGTTTACCTCTTGCATAGTCAGGCGCGGCAAAAACGACAACAGGTACTGCACTTTATCTTTGTCAGGGGCCTCTGCCACAATTGTTTGGGTATTTTGCTGCAGCACAGCCATCAGGTCTTGTGCCACGGCAATAGCTGCTTCGTTTTCGGTGTAAGCTACTTCCTGCAGCACCCCAATGGCTTGTTCAGGCTCGTTGGCCAGCGCCAGCGCATAACCGTGTGCCAGAAATGCGTTTTGGTAGCCATTGTCTTTTGCTTTCTTGAAGTATGAGGCAGCTGCTCTGTAGTTCTTCTCTTCCAGCATCCAATGGCCAAGGGCGTAGTTATAGTAACCACTCTTTGCTTCTGCCTGCAAGGCCAGGTTCTCCAGCAGTCGCCTGCCTTCTCTTGGCCGGCCATTGTAGTGGTGTATAAGGCCTTTCAAGTATAACAGGTCCTCGAAAAAAATCTGGTTGCCAGGCGATGCCAAATAGCGGTCTATCGGTGCAACACGGGCGGTATCGCCTGCGCTTAGCCTGCTTATGGTTTGGTTATAGAACAAGGTAAGGTCCTCTACAGCATCCAACGAATCAGGCATAAAGACTTCCTTATCTCGTGGTTCCATGCCAAGCAACTGCCTTAGCAAAGCGGTATTGCTGCGCAGCGTTTTATACTTCCCTTTTATAGATGCATCGAGCAGCTCCTGCGCAGGCTCAAGCATGGCTTGCCTTGTATAATAGGCCAGCCTGTTGCTGTAAATAAAATCTTTATCAGAAGTATACTTCTGGGCCAGGTCAAAGTAGTAGGCGGTGCTATCCTGCACATTGGTCTGTGCATACATCAGCGCCAGGTTATTGTAAATTTCTGCACTTTCAGGAAACTCCCTCACCCCCTCCTGCAACACGTACAGCTTCTCAAAGAAATAGCGTTTCGCATCGTACAGGTTCGCCAGCCTGATGTAAAGCTTCGGGTTAGGGCGCTTGGATATTGCATCTTTCAGGCGGAGAATCTCGTTGTTGCGCTGGTTTGTTTTACGGTATAAACCCGAAAGGCTATAATTGGCTTTTACGTTGTTTACGTCAAACACATCACTCTCTTCATAAAAGCGCTCTGCCAGTATATCATTGCCGGATGCGGTGTATAAATCGCCGAGGTAGCTGTAGTAACCGGCCTGCGCATACATGTAGGAGCGGTATTGCGTGCGCACAATAAGTATGGCAAAAAGTATAAGCCCCATGATGAAAAACGAGAACATCGACAGGTTTTTAGGCTCATACACCACCTTGTAAACCGGCAACCGCTGCTCTATCAGCCTGCCAAAGTTTACCATGATGTAGATAAAAAACATAAAGCCGAATGCCAGGTGCGTGTATACCACCAGATCACGGAAAAGCGCAATGTAAGTATCGTTGGCAGTTGCAAAGGCATAGCCTATACTTGCAAAGGCAATGGTGGCAAAAACAAGGTACAGTACAGCACCTGTTGGCCTGAACAAGAAGAGTTTTTTGTAGTAAGCTTCGCGCTGGCGCATGCCCCAAAAGCCTGCCACAGCCGACAGCAAAAGGATAACATACGCATTAATGTACAGCAGGTCGGCGTGCAGGTAACCGATGTGGCGCAGGTACAGCAGCAACAGGTTAAGCAAGTATAAAACAGCTACAAGTATAAACTGCCACATACTAAAGCGGCGCTCAGGTGTTTTAGCCTGTGTGTTTATCCAGAGCAGGACATTTACGTTTTCGTAAGATACCCACAGCATAAACAGCAGGGTAATGATAAGCGTGCCGATGCTGCTGTAGTTTACCAAGTGCAGGGTTACCAGCTCGGCTGAAAATTCGGCTTCGCTGTAAAAGAACACCCCAAGTATGCCCACAATGCCCAGCATGGCCAGCAGGCGCAGCGAAAACCTGGTAGTTGGCAGGAATGCCTGGAAAGCATAACTTCCTAAGGCCAGGGTAATTATACTTACCAGCAGCGCTGTCTGGCCTGTACCAGATCCAAAAATACTCAGCTCATCAAAATAAAAACTAGCCAAAAACAGCATCAGCAGCAGCATCCCTACAAAGTATGGGATCCGCTTCATGGTGCTGATGGCAGCGGCATAAAAGGCTATGCCAAGTGCGATGAAACCCAGAAAAAACGTGGCCGCCGTGGTGTTTACAGTTGGCAGGGTTACGTCGTACTGTTCAAAAATCAAATACCCATCCGCCGGTAAGGTAAACTCCTCCAGCAGGCGCGACACCTCGTGCACCGGAACCGGCACTACCTGCAGGTCTGAAATTTTATCCCAGCCGTAAACATAGCCCTCTCCGGTGAAGTAGTAAAACACACCTATAGCCAGAGCTAACGTGGCAAGCAGCAATAAAAAAAGATAGGGATACTTGGTGTCAGTATCCCAGCCTTTCCAGAATTTGATTTTGCTCATATGTAAGTCAGCAGATTACTCCAGCACTTTTGGTACCCTGAAATAATCGGAGTCTTTTTTAGGGGCATTCAGCAATGCCTGCTCATGCGATACGGTATTTTGCGCCACATCTTCGCGCAGCACGTTTACTTCTTCAGACATGTGGGTAAGTGGCTCCACATTCTCTGTGTCCAGCTCACGCAGCTTGTCTACCCAGTTCAGGATCTTGTTCAGGTCCTGCAGCACTTCCTGCTCTTTTTCCTCGTTAAACTCCAGCCTTGCTAAGTGCGCTAATTTTCTGATAGTCTGAATATCCGTTGACATGTGTCTTAGTATGTTTTGTTACTTCTGTTTGGATTATGTTAAAAACCCGCTCCTTTAAAAGTGGCAGGTCTGCTTGTGTCATTCCTTTGGTATCTATCGGCTCGTGGTATATTACCTTAAGCGGATGCCATCTTACTTTCAGTTTCCCGTCCAGGTCGGGCAGGAAGTGTTGGTTATATGGCATGGTTACCGGCACTACCGGCAACTGCTTTTCGATGGCCAGCTTAAACGGCCCGTCTTTAAAAGGCAGCAACTGCTCTCCGGCTGTGGGCGGTATGGTGCCCTCCGGAAAAATAACCAGATTGCGCCCCTGCTCCAGCGACCTCACCGATTTGATATAGCTTTTGGCGCTACTTACTGCGCTTCTACGGTCTACGGAAATGTACAGCTTGTTGTATACTTTCCCCCACAGCGGCACCTTAGCCAGCGAGCTTTTGCCCACAAAGTTAAGAAATCCCGGTATGGAATGCAGCATCATCGGGATGTCGAGGTAAGAGCTGTGGTTTGGGGTAAAGATATACTGCTGCTTCGGGTCGAATTTCATGCGCCACTCTACTATCAGCGGGGCCATAAACATCCTCAAAAATATGGTAGACCAGGCTCTGTTGATGCCATGCACGTGCTTATACCACTTCTCCTTCCGGATAAGCAACGCCTGCACCGGGTAAGAAACCACAAACGGCACTATAAACCAGGTGCAGCACCAGGTAGTGTATAGCCTTTGGGAGAGGTATTTAATAGCTTTCATGCACTCAAATGTAAGAATATTCCCGCATTGTTCAACTTCTACAAAACCATCGCATCTACAGAATAATTCAATAACGTTTTGTACTGTTGGGTGGTATAGCTTTAAGTTATATCTGTTGATTTTACTTATGCCTTTAGCTGGCTTTGCTTACTTTTGGAACCAGTCTATAATTTTATAGTTACGTGTGCTCGAAGTATAACTTGCTTATCGTTCTATAGTTGATTTTGGTGCCGTCCTGGGCCGGGAGGCCCCATCTTTGGGCATCGCGCAGCTGATTTGAAGCTAACCTCGTACCTCGGGTTGCCTGCAGCACCGCAACAAATCAAAGGCGCTCTTTATCGAGGGCCCCTACCCCCACTCAAAGACTGATACATTTCTCATTGCTACCATCTCCTATAGTTTAGACAGATTAGCTTCAACCTTTCCCTACAATATATTCCCGTAGGGATAGATCGCGACCTGTCCGCTTAATACAGTTAACAATGAAACTATAGATCAAGAATAGCACCCGCAGAAATTTCCCTCCTCAGAGGGGGTAGGAGTGGGTTAGATTTACAAGCCTACTTCTGCCCTTCCTGCTGCAACATGATATGCGCCTTAAGTATACCGGCTACGCTGATGGCGTCGGTTATCTCGTTGTTCATGGCCATGCGCACGGCTTCTCTGAAATGTACTTTTCTAATGTGCAGCTCTTCGGTTTCTTCAAAAGCGGTTTCGCCGGGGGTAAGCTCCTGTGCCAGGAAAACAAAGCCTTCTTCGTCGGTTACGGAATTGGAAGTATGCAGGCGGCAGATATTCGTCCACTTGGCAGCAGTAAAGCCAGTTTCTTCCTGCAGCTCACGCTTCGCCGATTCCAGGATGTCGTTCTCTACCAAGCCACCACCCATTGGTATTTCCCAACTGTACTCGTTTAGCGGGTAGCGGTATTGGCCGATCAGGTAAGTATAACCTTCGTCGTCTATCGGAATAATACCGATGGCTTTGTTTTTCATACTTACCACACCATAGATGCCTTTGCCGCCTTTTGGGTTCAGCACCTGGTCTTCGCGCACTTTAATCCAGGGGTTCTGGTAAATATCCCGGCTGGACAGGGTAGTCCAGGGGTTGTGTGTCTCGTCGATCATAGCTTGTAATGTTGCTGCTGCAAAGGTAAGAGGTTTTGAAGGTAATATTGCTCAGTTTAAACCGAAGCAGCCTTAAACCACTCCTGAAGCAACTGGCTGTTGATATCAGCTATACTTTTGATTTTGATGTGCCGCATATCTTTGCCGGTGCCTTGCAGCAGGTTTTGTGTATCGTTCAGCTTCTGGAAGTTAAAAAAGCCCAACGACACATATCCCTTGGCAGTTTTGAGGTAGGCGAAATCTTTATCGGATCGGAATACAGGCCTGCTCCACTTAAACTCTTCTGTCGCGTTGGGCACGCTTTCATGTATCAACTGGCGGATTGCCTGCATCATCTCTTGCTGTGCTCCGGCATTCTCGATGTAGGCTGTTACGTGTGGGTTCACTTTATTGGCGCTTAAATCCTCTGTCAAAAGTATAAAATCAGCCTCTCCTGGCAATCATCTCCAGTTCTACTTGCGCGCCCAGCGGCAGGGAGGCTACACCTATGGTGGTGCGGGCAGGGTAAGGCGCTGCAAACTGTCTTTCGTACACGGCGTTCATGGCTGCAAAATTGGCCATATCTGTTAAAAATACATTTACCTTTACTACATCATCAGGAGTTAAGCCAGCTGCAGCCAGCACAGTAAATAGATTTTTAAAACATTGTTCCGTTTGTGCTGCAATATCGCCTTCTACTAGTTTTCCTGTTTCTGCATCAATCGGTGTTTGCCCTGAGAGGAAAACAAGGTCTCCAGCCTCCACGGCATGTGAATATGGGCCTACGGCTACTGCCCCTTCTGCGGTAAATGCTTTTCTTGGCATGGTTTGGGTTTGTTATATTATAATGGTGTTAGTGTAAGCGTCGGCTGAAGGATGGCATTTACACCTTTTTACCAATTGTTTATTCTTGTTTAGTAAGATAATCTAAGATAGGTGCGTAAGATTGAATCAAAGCAATCTGTACTTGTCCTTTTTCGTCTCTTTCATTTAATATTGGTGTACCTTCTTTTACTACCCGAATTATTCCTTCCTTATCAACAAAGAAATTTATTGGGTAGCTTTCTATTCCCCATTTGTCAAATAATTCTTGTGCATTTGGTAAAATAAGAAACTCAAAAGGGTGCTTAGTTAAGAGCTTCTTAATTTTTGTTGGGTTTTCAGGTGCAGGGGCTAAGAAAACTACGTCCTTATACATTTCTTTTAGCTTGTTTAATTCTGGCATTTCAAAAATGCAGGGGTTACACGTGGTTGACCAAAAGTTAACCATAACCACTTTGCCTTTCAAAGAATTTAAATCGATTATTTTGCCATCCAGCGTCTTTAGTGAAAATGATGGTAACTCTTTGTTTTCGTATTTTAAGACAAAATCACTCTTCTGGGGCATAATTTTAAAATCAATAAAAGTAGTATCTCCTATAGTGGTTCCATTACCAGAAGTGGAAATAGGATACCCAAGGTCTCTTATACTATCTTTTTGGGCTACTGTATAAAGCTTACCTACTCCGTCACGATACATCTTTACTGCTTTCTGATTTACGCTCGTTTGAGCATAGCTTATAGTAATAATTAAAAACAGAAACCAAGCGGATAATAAAGCCTTAAGTCTCATAGCTATTTTAAAATGTTGTTTTAATTATTAGTGACGGTGTTAGTGTATGGGCAGTAGCGGAATAGAAGCAAAGACTTTTGATTTACTACTGCACCCGCTATTTTCCATACACCTTGTTATCGGTTCGGGCTTTTATTCAAACTACTTTTCAATTTCATTGTCAGCTTTATAATCACCGGTCTGATAAATTTATAGGTAAGAATTCCAATAGCTGCCAGTATAAGTATGAAAATGGTTGGCAATATTGCCCCAAAGGTAAAGGTCATGCTAAGAATGAAGCCTAAGATGAACTCAGCATAGTATATGGGAATAATTAAGCTGAGCACTAATATGATGTAAGGTACATTATCTAAAAAGAGGCTGTACCCATTCGTGAATGAAGCTGCTATTAAAACCCCTAAGCCCAAACCTGTTATAAAAAGTCTTATAGCCTGTCTTTGTAGATGATTTGTTTGCTGTCCCTGTGGAAGTTGTTTACCAATTCTCTTTTCCGTCCTACCTATAAGAAACCATGTAAGAGTAGGAAGCATTAATCCGTTCCACCAGTTGGAGATTGCAGGCAGGTCTTGTTGTTGTAGAATATGATGACTGGCGACCCCACCCTGAAAATGCTCCCAAACAAGTAAGGAGAGAACAAAAACAGTTACAATACCTGTAAGAAGGACTTTAGTATTTGACCTGATTTGTATTCGAGCAATTTCTTGATTTATCATTATTTTCTATCTGCTTTTTTATTGTCTGCTTGACCGCCAACGTGCTGGTATAGCAGATTGCAATGCGTAGCCGAAGCAGTACTGCTATACTTGGTTGGGCTGAGTTATTTTATTTCCATAACCTCACCGCCATGGTTGGTGTACTTTCCTTGTTTTAGTTTCATGTCCCAGCGCCCTTTCTTAACTTCATACTCCCTGTCAAACTGGTTTATTAAGTCTTTTACCAGCTTAGTTTCTGGGTTGTCTGGCTGTTGGTATAATTCAGGATAGCTGTAAGTTCTCATTCCCTTGCTATCATGAATAGCTATAGACCAGTAGTCACCGTCCAGCCAATGCACTTGATAACCGTCTATTGTTTCTGCTTTCTTTAAAAGCTCTGTCTCGTTTTTTACCACTTGTAGCAAGGTAGAGGTAGTGGGTACTTCCTTTTTCATTACAAGCAGTTTGTTGTCTTTAAGACGGTGCGTATAGCGGTAAAGGTCAGTCTTGCCCTCACCGTTCTTTTTGAGGCTGTAGAATAGCTTTGAAGCTACAGGGCTTGCACCCCTAAACGTAATTTCCATTAGTAATGAGTCAGTAGCAGCCAAGGTCCCGACTTGCGGCAATGACACTTCTGACTCTTCTTCTCTTCCGAGAGAGCAAGCAGACAGCAACACCACAAGACACATAGCTAAAATTGTTCTCATTCTATACTTTCTAATTTAGCCCAACGGATTAAGCTATGGTGCATTTTAATGCACTATAGGTGTGGTTACCTGATGATTTTCTTCCTTTATTCAATAACTACTACGTCGGTTTCATTCTGATTGTAGTCGTAAAACAACTTCCTGTTTTTCCAAGAGTATTCTGGTCCACGCCAAACAGTTGCCTTTAAACTAAAGAGAAGTGCAACAATCGAAAATACTATTATTGGTAGTATAAAACTTTCTTTACTAGCTTTCCTGATTCTAAATGTCCAGACTAAGTGAATGATTGTTAAAAGGTAAAGTATGGCAAAGTAGAATAAATCTCCAAGCCCGTGGCCAAATGTAACATGCAGTCCAAAGAATCCTGCAATACAAAGGAATATCTCAAAGAACAGTACTGCTGAATTAACTAATTTAAATGTTCTCAAAATTCATAATTGAATTGACAGGTAACGTGCTCGTGCTATAATGTGGGTAAGGCGTAGCCGAGACCTAAATTATGCACCTTGTTAGCGGTTCGGAGTTTTTTTACTTTAATTTTTTCTTATAATCAGGTATAAACTCTCGTGTATAACAGGCCTTATCTGTTTTAAATATACCTTTCTCAAATGCTTCCTTATGTAATTGTGGTAGCTTCTTAAATCTTTTCATTCGGATTCTATCTACCTTCTTGATAGTTATAAAATCATGTGTACCGCTTAACATCAATACAACCTCTACTTCATCACACTTATCTTCAAGCTCTATAGATGCCCAATCTATTCCAACAGTACCAAACATTAGTCTTTTCACGGAAACAGGAATCTCGATTTGGAAAAAACCATTTAAATCTGTTCTGCCGACTTCAACTGTGTCATTTATTATAATTGACACGTATGGCAAAGTCTCGAAATTATTATCAATCACCCTTCCTTTAACTGTTTTGTCTTGAGAATACAGTCTACATATTGAAAAACCGAATACAATAAAAAGAATTAACAACTTCTTCATTCCAATATTATTCTCTTTCAGTTTGTTTAGCCTCTAAATAGTATTCTGCGCTGACCGCTAACTACTGTATAAACGTAATAAACATACGCTTTTTTGTCGAAATCTACAGATAACCGTAATCGTGTAGGCAAATATTCTTACCTCACCAACTCCCCCACCGTCTTTATCCCCCGTTTTTTAGCCAGCGCCAGCAGCTTTAGCAAAAGTATGGCGGTGGTAAAAGCGTCGCCGGGGGCGGTGTGGCGGGCTTCGGTGGGCAGGTTATACTTTTGGCTGAGGGCGTCGAGGCTGTAATCGGAGCGGTTGAAGCTGTCGGGGCTGTGGCGGAAACGCTCAAGGCGCTGGGCCAATTGGGCGGTATCTATACTTCGGTTCAGCAGTTTGCCCTGTATGCCGCTGCGCCGGAGCATGCCGTTCAGCATGTCGGTATCGAACTTTACGTGGTGGCCTACCAGTATGGCGTTGCCAGCAAAGTATAAAAAAGCCTGCAGCGCCTCCTGCTCGGTTAGTCCCTGCTCCTGCACCTGCGAGGGAAGTATGCCATGCACCTCAGGGCTCTTGTTGCCCAACTCCACTTCCTGGTGCACCAGGCACTCCAGACTATCCTGCACCAGCACCTGCTGCCCCTGCACTTTTACGGCCCCTATACTTAGCACCTTATCTGTTTTAGTATCCAGGCCGGTGGTTTCGGTATCAAACACAACAAATACGGCATCCTGTAGTGGAGTAGCCGCAGCAGGCTGGCTGTTTATACTTTGGATGTAGATTTTCCAGAACTCCGGGTCGTGAGGAGCGGCCTGCGGCGGACGGGTAAAAAGTTTGTGTAGCCAGTTCGCCATCAGCCTAAATAGCTAAGTTGAAAGCGCACCTGCAGCAGCTCCTGCACATCGCTGATGGGCTTAAAGGTGTTGCGCAGCGTTTGTCGTTCCAGTTTGTTCAGTTCCTGCGGGTTCAGGTAGCGGCCCGAGTTGCGGTTGCGCAGTCCGTTCAGGGCGCGGTAACGCATCATAATTTCGTAGGCCATGGCGGCCTCGCGGTACAGGTCGGCGTTATGGGGTTCCAGCTCCGCAAGCTTCTCAAAGCGCTTAAAAGTATTGTTCATTCCGGCCACGCGGTTGTCCAGCGTCAGTACGCGGGCAGCATCTACCAGGGGCGTCATGGCGCGTAGTTTTATGTCGAACTGGTCTTTGTGCTCGCCGCCGCGTTCTACTACAAAATTGCGGAAAAAGCTAAGCGGCGGCGGTGTTTGCAGCGCATGCTTGGCCAGGTATGGCAGGAAAATCCGTTCCTGTTGTATGTGCTCGTAAATGTAATCGGTTAGCTGCGTAGCCAGTTTAAAATCGCCGTACACGGGGCGGTAATCGAAGAAGATAGAAGTATGGAGCAGCGCCTCTTCGGTGGGCTCGTGTATCCAGGTATAGAAATGCTGTTTCCAGGCGTGCAGCGGCTGGCACCACTTCGGGTTGCTACCCATCATGTTGGCCGGGCACCTCTCAAATCCGCTTTTCTCCAGCGTGTCATTCACGATACCTGCCAGCTTCAGGAAGTATACTTGTGCTTCTTTTTCGCCGGCGGCATGCAGGTCTTCAAACACCAGCGCATTGTCCTGGTCGGTGCGCAACAGTTGCTCTTCGCGCCCTTCGCTGCCAATGCTTAGCCAGCAATACTGCAAAGGCGGCTCGCCAAGTATAGTTTCGGCATGTTGTAAGGCCCGCACTATAAGTGCATCGTTTATCTCGGTGATGATATTGGCGACAAAGGCTATACTTACCTCCTGCTCCAGGTATTTTTGCAGCAGCTCTTCGGCACGGTTTCGCAATGCGGGCAAGTTATCTATACTTCTGGTTTGCCGGATTTCCTGCACCAGCACCGCCGGGTTATTGCCCTGCGCCAGCAACAGGTCGTGCTCCGTTACAACGCCTTGTACGGCTGTGTTTATACTTCCGTCGGCGGTAATGCAGAGGTGCTTTATCTTATGCCGCATCATGGCAATCAACGCTTCGGCCATGTGCGGGTTTGGCTGTATACTTACCACCGGCGACGACATGATAGCCGTTACCGGATCATCTATACTTACATGCCCTGCCACTACCCGCTTACGCATATCGGTGTCGGTAAGTATACCCAAGGGCTTTTGCGCATCATCCACCACCATCATAAAACTGGAGTCTTTGTCGCTCATGATCTGGGCAGCCAGGCGCAGCGAGGTTTCAGGCGAGCAACTTATAAGCCCCTGAGAAGTATCTACGGCCAGCACATCTTCCAGGTGCAGGGGCAGCGGCAATCCCAATTGGCTTTTCAGGCCGCGCCGGGCCTGGTTTGTTTCCTGCATTCGGCCATGCTGCACCGATGCCCCTGCCGCAAAGCCGGCTGCAAAGTATAAAGCCACCTCGGGGCTTTCGTGAAGCACAGGCTCAAAAAGCTTTATCGATACACCATACACCAGCGATTCTTCGGCAGCGGTGGCTGTAGAGGAATAGTCTTTTTTCGCAATCAGGGCACGCACTCCAAACACGTCGCCTTCATCGCATACATCCACCAGCCTTTTGTTGCCGCCTGTATCTTGCTGTTCCAGCCTCACCGATCCTTGCCGCACAATATAAAAGTATAAATGCGCCGCATCGCCTTGCGAGAAAAGCACTTGTTCCAGCTCTAGGTACAAAACCCGCACCTGCGCTGCCAGTTGCTGTAGTTTTTCCGGCTTTACCAGGTTAAACGGCGGATATTTTACCAGGAACTCAAGTACCCGTTCTTGTATGGCGTTGGAGGGTTTCATAGCGGTGGTTTATACTTGTTAAGTTACAGGTTTGGCTGTGGCTTTGCAATACCTTACCCTGGCCCTCCTCTAATAACAGGTGAGGGAGATGCAGTACCGGAAACAATCAGAGGTCAGGGAGAGGCAAAACAAAAGTCCTGCTACTGGTGCGGCAGGACTTTTGGCATTAAATTAAACTATCCTTAATTAAACTTTTGCTTTGCTCAACGATCCTTCTACAATCTCGTCTACCACAGCAGGATCGAGTAAAGTAGATGTATCGCCGAGGTTGGACACGTCGCCTTCGGCTACTTTGCGCAGGATGCGGCGCATGATCTTGCCTGAACGCGTTTTTGGCAGGCCACTCACGATCTGTATCTTATCCGGTTTGGCGATCTTCCCTATTTTTTCCACTACAGTTTCGATGATCTCGGCACGCAGCCACTCGTCGTTTTCCGGTCTGTCTTTGCAGATCACGAAAGCGTAAATGCCTTGCCCTTTTACATCGTGCGGGTAGCCAACTACAGCAGATTCGATTACATGCACATTGTGGTTGATGGCTTCTTCGATCTCGGCAGTACCAAAGCGGTGCCCGGATACGTTGATCACATCATCTACGCGGCCGATAATGCGGTACAGGCCGTTTTGATCGCGCTTGGCGCCATCGCCGGTAAAGTATAAACCTTTGTAAGTAGAGAAGTAGCTCAGGCGGCAGCGCTCATGGTCGCCGTAGGTGGTGCGTATCATGCCTGGCCACGGAAACTTCATGCACAAGTAACCTTCTACCTCATTATCGGTTATTTCTTTGCCTTCGCTATCTACCAGTATTGGCTGGATGCCAGGTAGCGGGAAGGCTGCATGCGCTGGTTTTATAGGCGTTACGTTTGCCAGCGACGAAATCATGATGCCGCCTGTTTCGGTTTGCCACCAGGTATCCACAACCGGGCAACGCTCTTTGCCTACGTGGGTGTGGTACCAATGCCAGGCTTCCTCGTTTATAGGTTCCCCAACAGAGCCCAACACTTTAAGCGAGTCCAGGCTGTAGGAGAGCACATCGTCTATGTCGCCGCCCATTAGCGAACGGATGGCTGTTGGTGCAGTATAGAAAATGGTTACGCCAAACTTATCGCATACTTGCCAGAAACGGCCCATGTCCGGGTAAGTAGGCACGCCCTCAAAAAGCAACGTGGTAGCCCCCGACAGTAAAGGCCCGTAAAGCAGGTAGGTATGGCCTGTAATCCAGCCTATATCAGCAGTACACCAGTAAATATCGCTTTCTTCGTACTGGAACACATTTGAGAAACTGTACTGGGCATACACCATGTAGCCGCCGCAGGTGTGCACCACTCCTTTTGGTTTGCCCGTAGAGCCCGAAGTATAAAGTATAAACAGCATGTCTTCAGCATCCATCTCCTCGGCGGGGCAGTCTTTGCTAACATCCTTCACCTCGTCGTGGTACCACACATCGCGGCCTTCTTCCATGTTTACAGCCCAGCCCAGGCGCTCCACCACAATTACCTTCTCTACTGATGAGCAACTTTCAAGTGCTTCGTCTACCACGCGCTTTACCGGAATTTGCTTTGTGCCCCGGTTAAGGCCATCCGAAGTAAGCACCATGCTGCATTGGGCATCGTTAATTCTATCGGCCATACTTACAGCCGAGAAGCCTGCAAACACTACCGAGTGAATGGCACCTATCCTGGCACAGGCCAGTACAGCAAAAGCAAGCTCCGGAATCATGGGCATGTAAATGCAGATGCGGTCTCCTTTTTTGGCGCCGTTCTTCTTCAGCACGTTCGCAAACTGGCATACTTTCTCGTGCAGCTCGCGGTAAGTATAGCGCACAAACCTTTCCTTCGGGTCGTTGGGCTCCCAGATCAGGGCCAGTTTGTTGCCACGCGTTTTCAGGTGGCGGTCCAGGCAGTTTTCGGTGATGTTCAATTTACCACCTTTAAACCACTTTACATTGGGCTCCTCAAAGTTCCACTCCAGGGTAGTGTTCCATTTTTTTCGCCAGGTAAAGGTGCTTGCAATTTCGCTCCAAAATCCTTCAGGGTCTTCTATACTACGCTTGTAAGCCTGCTGGTACTCGTCGTATGTTTTGACTTGAAAATTTGTCATCGCTTAGATAGGTTTAGTTGTTATTAGGTATCAGTTTAGTTCTACAGTTTTATTTTTACTTCGGAGTGTTTTACGCTACCCCGCCCCCTGGAGAGGAGAATTTTACTTTTGCATATAATACCTCTTCCCGGTGAGGGGTAGAAGTAATGCTTGTATGGCGTACCATGTGCAAATCATCTAAAGTATAAATGCTTTGCCAATAGACCTTGATTTCAGCTTGTCGTGAATCTCGGTTAGTATGGCCGGATCGTCTATGGTAGACGGGATGGCATAGTGGTCGCCGTCGGCAATGTTACGCATAATTTTACGCAGTATTTTGCCTGAGCGTGTTTTGGGCAGTCGCGGCACTACGAGCACATTCCTAAAGTATGCCACCGCACCAATTTTCTCACGTATCAGCGCCACTAGTTCCTGTTCCAGTTGCTCTTCTTTGATCAGTTGCCCATCCTTGAGTACTACCAAACCTATTGGCCGCTGTCCGCGCAACTCGTCTGCAATGCCCACTACAGCACATTCGGCAACAGCATGGTGGGCGGCTACCATTTCTTCCATTTCGCCGGTAGAGAGGCGGTGCCCCGATACGTTGATCACATCATCAATGCGGCCCATAATGTATATATAACCGTCTTCATCCATGTAGCCGCCATCGCCGGTCATGTAGTACCCGGGAAAGCGGTCTAAGTATGATTTCCGGAAACGTTCATCGTCTTCCCACAGCGTTGGCAGGCAGCCCGGAGGCAGCGGCAGTTTAACAGCTACATACCCTTCCTGCGCCGGAATAAGCTCTTTGCCATCTTCTCCCAGTATCTCAACTTTATACCCGCACACAGGCAAGCCGGCAGAGCCCGGCTCAGGAGGTACCAACCCGTAGCCTACCATATTTGCCACCATTGGCCACCCTGATTCAGTTTGCCACCAATGGTCAATCACCGGCACTCTGAGCAGGTCTTTTACCCAATAGTAAGTAGCCACATCGCAGCGTTCCCCGGCCAGGAACAGGTACTTTAGCGAAGGCAAGTCGAAACGTCTTTTATGATGCCCCTCCGGGTCTTCTTTTTTGATGGCGCGTATGGCAGTTGGTGCCGTAAAAAGTACTTTTACATCGTGCTGCTTGATAATGCGCCAAAACGTGCCGGCATCTGGAGTACGCACAGGCTTACCCTCGAACAGCACGGTGGTGCAGCCATGAATAAGTGGTGCGTATACTAAGTATGAATGCCCTACTGCCCAGCCCACATCCGAAGCAGCCCAGAACACATCCCCGGGGTCTACACCGTACACCGCCTGCATGCTATACTTTAGTGCCACCGCATGCCCCCCGTTGTCGCGCACAATGCCTTTGGGTTTGCCTGTAGTACCCGATGTGTATAGTATGTACAGCGGGTCGTGCGCATCTACAGGAACACAATCCGCGGGCCCGGTATTTTGCAGCAGCTCCATGTAATCAAGGTCGCGGCCAGGTTGCATGGCAGCCTCCACGTAAGGGCGCTGAAAAATAATTGTATGATCAGGCTGATGCTTACTAACTTCCAGGGCTTTATCCAGCAGCGGTTTGTAGGGTATGTGCTTTTCGAACTCGATGCCGCAAGAGGCGGAGATAACGATTTTAGGTTTCGCGTCATCAATGCGCACGCACAGCTCATGGGGAGCAAAGCCACCAAAAACAACCGAGTGTATGGCACCCAACCGCGCGCAGGCAAGCATGGCCACCACAGCCTCCGGTATCACAGGCATGTAAATCACTACTGTATCGCCTTTGCTTACCCCTAGCCCGCTCATGGCACCGGCAAAGCGTGCCACCATGTCGCGTAGCTCCCGGTAACTATACTTGCGAATCGTATTTGTAACCGGCGAGTCATAGATCAGGGCTGTTTGGTCGGCGCGTCCATTTTCTACATGATAGTCCAGGGCAAGGTAGGCGGTGTTCAGTTTCCCGCCTTTAAACCAGCGGTAAAAACCGTTTTCGTCGGTGGTAAGTATCTGCTCTGGCTGCTTGTACCAGGCAATCTGCCCGGCTTGCTCGCCCCAGAAGCCTTCCGGGTCGGCTATACTTTTGCCATAGGCCTCTACATAAGCGCTTGGTTTCTTGGTCTTGGTCTCCATAGTCTCAGGCATTTTATAAGATATACGTCAGCTGGCTGACAGTTCTTTTATCTTCTCCATCAGGAAGCGAGGCGAGAAGGGCTTTGGAATGTAAAGGTCCGCCCCTACTTCGTAGCCTTTTTTTATGTCGGCCTCCTTTGTTTTAGCACTCAGGAAAATAACTTTAGAGTCTTTCATTTCTTCCTTTTTGCGGATATAACGGCATACTTCGTAGCCATCCACGTCTGGCATCATTATATCGAGCACCACAACTTTTGGCAATTCTTTATTTACGCTGTCGATAGCCTCGGTACCGTTACGTGCCACAAAAACCTTAAACCCGTTTTTGCGCATCAGGAACTCCAGGGGCAGCAGTATACTAGGGGCATCATCCACTACCAACACCTTCAATTTTTCTGTATCCTTTTTCATTGCTTTATGCTTTTGCAACCGGGGCAGTTACTTTTACAGGCAGCACAAAAGAAAATCTGGCGCCGCTGCCAGGCTCACTCTCTACCCACAACCTACCTTGGTGCGATTCTATTATTTGCTTGCTGATGGCAAGGCCAAGGCCGCTGCCTTCCGGCTTTCTCAGGTTCTGATTTCTTGCCTGGTAAAATTTATCGAAAATTTGTTTCTGGGCTTCGGGCTCTATCCCTTTTCCATTATCTGCCACATTCACTTTTATGTCGCCGTCTATGTAATAGCTTGATACGATAACACGCCCCTGGTTTGGGTTGCAAAACTTAATGGCGTTCGAGATAAGGTTAACCAACACCTGCATCAGGCGGTCTTTATCTCCCTTAAACGCTGGCAGGTTATGCTGCACATCTACCACCAAGGCGATGTTCTTTTCCTGCACTAACTGTATTAACGCCTCTACTGATTCGTCTATTATTTCTTTCATCTGCAGCGGCACCAGGTTAAGCTGTTGCTTACCCGACTCGAAACGCTCCAGGTCCAGCACCTGCGTAATCAGCCTGGTAAGCCGCTCAGACTCCTTTACGATGGTGTGCAGGAAATGCTCCTGGTCTTCGCGCTCCATATCCGGGTTATCGTATAAAATCTCTGACAGGGCGCGGATTGATGTAAGTGGCGTGCGGAGCTCGTGGGTAACGGTAGATAGAAACTCATCTTTTAGCTCGTCTAGTTGTTTTAGCCGTTCGTTAGCGCCACGCAACTGCTCGGTAGCCCGGCGCAACTCCATCGATTTCCGGCGAAGCTCGTTGTTAATAGATATCAGTTGCTGCGACTCTTTAAGGATGTTGAGCACCTCTTCGATGCTTATCTTCTCCTCTGTTACTACTGATGAAACCATGATCCTGGCGGACGAGGAACCGATCACACCAGATAAAAGCTTTTCGGCATACGTTACTAATTTGGGATCTGCTTTACCGGTTTCGTCTGTTGGGGCGGGGTATTTGCGCTGATAAGCTTTCATGGCGGTTTCGGTGCGCTTGCGGCCCAGAAAGCTTACCAACAGCGATTTTATATCTGGTATATAAGCTGTTCCTTTCCATACTATAGATGACTCAAACACAGTAGAATACTTAAAGATATCTACAAAAACCTCTGCCTGGTTACGCTCCTGCGAGGTTTGCCGGCTAAGCAGCGATACGCCAATGTATAGCCCCGTATTCAGGAACATGGTCCAGAACATGGCATGCGAGATGTAGTCCATGTCTTGCAGGCCAAACAGGGCAAAAGGCTTTAGCCACTCCACCCCAAAAGGGCCATGTGTAAGTATGGTAGTCGGCAGCATGCTTACGCCCACCATAGATGGCACCACTAAGGTATAAAACCAAAGTATAGAGCCTACGATTATACCTGTCAGCGCACCGTTTTTAGTGCCCTCTTTCCAGAAAATGCCGCCTATCACAGCTGGTGCAAACTGTGCCGCCGCCGCAAACGACACCAGCCCCACCTCTACCAGCGAGTAATACTCTGCCACACCTTTATAGTACATATACGCAAGCAGAAGCACTACTAAAATGCAGAAACGGCGGCTATTTATAAGGATGCCCGTCAGCTTGTTTTGGTAACGTTTTTTGATGGCAGGCACACTTACCAGCACAGGCATAAACAGGTTGTTGCTCATCATCACGCTAAGCGCTATCACCGACACAATAACCATACTTGTAGCAGCCGAAAAACCGCCCAGGTACACTAAAACCGAAAGTATACTTTGCCCTTCGCTTAAAGGTATGGCCAGTACAAACATGTCAGCATCTACGGTGCCATTGGCAAAAAGCAGATCGCCGGCAAAGGCAATAGGCAGCACAAAAATGTTTATCGCAAACAAGTATAACGGGAACAGCCACATGGCCTTGTTCAGGTGCTGCTCGTTTACGTTTTCTACTACAGCAACCTGGAACTGGCGCGGCAATAGCAGTATGGCCAGCATCGAGAGCAGCACCATCCAGAACCACTCCGCAAAGCCTCCATCCTCATTAAAAGTCACCAGCCGCTCAAAGTCAGGCAATTGCGCTGCCTGCTGCATAATATCGCCAAAGCCATTAAAAACGCCAAAAGTCACAAACAGGCCCGCAGCTATAAATACCACCAGCTTCAGCACCGACTCAAAGGCGATGGCCGTAACCATACCCTCGTGGCGCTCGGTTGCCTCTACGTGGCGTGTGCCATACACAATGGTAAAAAGCGCCAGGCCAATTGCTATAAAGAACGAGGTATCCGGGAAAGCCTCTGCCTCTCCTACCCGCCCGGTAAGCATGCTCAGGCTGCTGGTAATAGCTTTAAGCTGGATAGAGATGTATGGAATAATGCCCATCACAAAAATGACCGTAACGATGCTCCCGAGGGTAATATTTTTACCGTACCGCGAAGAGATGAAATCGGCCAGAGTGGTAATGCGCTGCACTTTGCATATGCGGATGATTTTGCGCAGCACTACCCACCAAAGCGGCGCCATTAAAGTTGGCCCGATGTAAATAGCCAAGTACTCCAATCCTCCTGATGCAGCCCTGCCCACGCTACCGTAATACGTCCAAGCGGTGCAGTATACAGCCATCGATAAAGCATAAATATAGGGGTTGCTAACCAGGCTGCGCCCAGCAAGGGAACGCCTTTCTGCCCACGAGGCCAAGCCGAAAAGCAGCGCCAGGTAGCAAAACGATATGCCGATAACAACCCAGTAATTCATACTTTATCTCTTCTTTTTCGGGGGTCTTGCCTGTTTATAAAAAAGCCTATAGCCGCAATACACGCCAGCCATACCCCTGAAAGGTATAGGTACAGCACAGGAAAGCCACCAACCGTTCCGGCAGCGTTGAAAATGGAGATCAGGGGGAAGTTGAGCAACACGATAAACAGTACGCTGATAAAAAACAACCGCCTTCCTTTTACTTTGTCGCGCATGGTGGAGGGTTAAATTGATAAGGTTAAAATTGCTGAATGGCTACTTCCATACTGTCTACAGAAGCAACCATTCAGCAATTTTTACAACTACAAAGCAACTACTGGTTAATGATGCACCGCAGCCTCACCCGCACCTCTTGGTATGCGGATGTCCTCGATCAGCTCCTGGATGTGGGCTGGCGGGGCCGGTGTGAATCGGGACACGACAAAAGATACGATAAAATTAAGCACCATGCCAACTGTACCTATACCTTCCGGCGATATCTGTAAAAACCAGTTTTCAGGCACGTTGGCGGCAGGGTTTATAAACTTAAAGTATGAAATATAGGCAAGTGTGAACACCAGGCCTGTAACCATTCCCCAGATAGCCCCTTGTTTGTTCATGGTTTTAGAGAAAATACCCATGATGATAACAGGGAAGAACGATGCGGCTGCCAGGCCAAAAGCAAAGGCCACCACCTCGGCCACAAAGCCAGGAGGGTTAATGCCGAAGTAACCTGCAATCACAACGGCAAAGGTAGCTGCCACACGCGCTGCAACAAGCTCCTGTTTCTCGGATATGCCGGTCATAACGGATTTTTTAAGCAGGTCGTGGGCAATGGATGTGGAGATAACCAGCAAGAGGCCTGCAGCTGTGGAAAGCGCCGCAGCCAGGCCGCCAGCCGCCACCAGAGCGATTACCCAGTTTGGGAGTTGCGCAATTTCGGGGTTAGCCAGCACCATGATGTCCTTGTCTATTTTCAGCTCATTTACATCCGGATTTTTGACGTACTGTATGCGGCCATCGCCATTTTTATCGTCTACGCCAATCAGACCTGTTTTTTGCCAGTTGTTTACCCATTGCGGCATAGATGCAATGGGTTGGTTACTGGTGGTTTGCAGCATGTTGTACATACCAAAAGCGCCAACAGCAGGAGCTGCCGTATAAAGTATGGCAATAAACACCAGCGCATACCCCGCAGACTTACGGGCATCTTTTACTTTAGGCACAGTAAAGAAACGCACAATTACGTGTGGCAAACCGGCTGTACCAACCATCAGCGCAGCCGTGATAAAGAACACATCGATGGTTGCTTTGCTGCCGTCGGTGTAAGCCGTGAAGCCCAGCTCGGTGAGCATGCCATCAAGTTTATCTAACAGGTAAGTCCCGTCCTGCAGCGTACCACCCAGGCCCAACTGAGGGATTGGGTTGCCCGTAAGCATCATCGAGATAAAAATGGCAGGCACCATGTAGGCAAAGATCAGCACGCAATACTGCGCCACCTGCGTATAGGTAATGCCTTTCATGCCGCCCAGCACCGCATAAAAAAGCACGATGATCATACCAATGATTACGCCTGTCTCGATCTGTACTTCCAGGAAACGGGAGAACACGATGCCAACACCACGCATTTGCCCGGCCACATACGTAAAGGAAACAAAGATGGCACAAACCACAGCTACCAGGCGCGCTGTTTTGGAGTAGTAGCGGTCGCCCACAAAATCAGGCACGGTAAACTTACCGAACTTGCGCAGGTAGGGCGCAAGCAACAATGCCAGCAGCACATACCCTCCGGTCCAGCCCATGAGGTACACCGAGCCATCATAGCCCATAAAAGAGATAAGGCCAGCCATCGAAATAAAGGAGGCGGCAGACATCCAGTCGGCGGCGGTTGCCATACCGTTGGCCAGCGGACTTACGCCACCGCCAGCCACGTAAAACTCTTTGGTAGAGCCGGCACGCGACCAAATGGCGATGCCAATGTAGAGGGCAAACGAAAGGCCCACTATAATGTATGTCCAGGTTAAGATATCCATTGTTTTAGCTTTTTATAGTGGGAGATTAATCTTCGTGCACGTCAAATTCGCGGTCTAGTTTGTTCATCAGCCATACATAAAGGAAGATGATCAGCACGAACACATAAATAGAGCCCTGTTGCGCAAACCAGAAACCGAGCTTAAAGCCGCCCAACCTGATACTGTTCAGCTCATCTACCAGCAGTATTCCGAACACATAAGACACAGCAAACCAAAGGCCCAACAACGTGAGTAGAATCCGGACGTTGCGCTGCCAGTATTCCTGCATTCTATTTTTATTATTTTCCATGATGTTTTAGTTAAAGTATGATCAGGTTTTAAGGTTCTTATAAGTAAATCATAGCCTGCAACGTGATTTCGGGCCTATACTTGACATTGCTTGGATTAATGAAGTCAGGCCGGTTGCGCCAGTTAAGCGTTAGTTTGGAGTGGTGGCCCTCCAGCAGCAGATTTGCGCCAACATCCAGCACTTTTACCGACACCTTATCGCCGCTGCTGTCGCGCACGCCATCCAGGTTGCCGTAGCTAAACGCGGTGTAGGGCTGCAGCCTGGCTTTTTCGCTAATCAGGTTTTTAGGAAGCAGATATCCCAACTGCCCATACAGTATATCGCCTGTGCCAATGGTCGGGAAGGCATTGCCACGCAGAGCGCCACCGCCTGTGGCAGGGTTCATGATACCGATGCTGCGCACGTTGTTTCTGCCGAAGTCGTAGTTGTGGTATACAGCATATGCCGTAATCGCCGTACCTGCCTCCTGGTTAAGTGGCAGGTCCAGAAAAGCATCAACGCCAAAAAGACTGATGTCGGATGCTACTGTATCCTGCACCAGCCCACGCTGCTCGGTACGCCACATGCCATCTTCGTTGTGCATAAAGCCGGCACCGATGTTAAACACTCTTTTAGTGCCCAGGTAAGTACCCACCATAAAAGGCAACAGGTTTGATTCCTGCTCTAAAAACTGGTAATTGTAGTACCCTTGAAATACCTTCTTGTTGTTGCGCGGATTATAGTTGGCTGCCGACCCTATGGCCTGTGCTGTATTGGTAACAAAAGGATCGTTTACTGCCATGCGGTAGTCTAACTTACCGATTTTACCTTTGGCATAAACACCCAACATGCGCGCAAACTGGTCGGCAGCATCGATGGTAGCCCAGTTAAAAATCGGTGCATCGATGGCCATAAAATTAAGCGTACTTGCATTTGTCATGCGCGATACGCCGTTCCAGTAATGCAGGCCAGCCCCTAACGACAAGTACTGATCAAACACTTTATACTCTGTCCAGGCATCGTGGATAAAGAGTTGCGGCTTTTTACCGTCGGCGGCGCTTACGCCTCCGCTAACGGCATTCTGGTTATTTATACCAAAGTGCAGCAGTATCAGGAAACGTGGAGAAATCTGAGAATAGGTAAGAAAGCGGGAGCGGCGAAGGCCAACATCAAAGGTATTATCCTGGAACTCGTTGTTTCGGATAGAGCCACTATTGTTCTCGTTGTACCTGATCCATACCTGGTGCCAGGTTATAAAACGGATATACTTTGCACCATCTGGGCTGACAGGAATTTTTATACCTGAGCTATACTCTGTAGAGCCTTGAGCAGCTACATCTCTCCCAGCGCAGCAGAGCACCAGCCCTACTACCACATGAAGTAACAGTTTTTTCATTTGGTTACTTTTTAAAGGTTAAAGAGAGGTCAGCTGCTTCCCCGTTTTGTTCAAACTATATTATTCAGAATTAAGGGAAAAAGATGAGTTGCTGTTGATTTCTGCTAATTTAGTATAGCTAAAGCCTTCTAAGCTTAGTTATAGCTGTTCTTGATATCGTTTGAATAGGAAATCAGCTATACTATGTTGCTGCAGTTGGTCTATTCGCATTAAGTTTTTCAGCCTTTCAGATAAGGTTCAGGTTATTGTTCTAAGTATAACCTTGATAGCTTCCGAGCCAAACGCTTTGCGGTATCTGCCGTTCTTTCTCAGTTTTAATTACTTGTACTTTTATTTCTGGCATTGGTGCCCTCAGTCAGGGCAGGGGATAAAAGCCCCGTGCAGACGAATCTCTGTATTAGGCAAGGAGGGGTAAGGAGTGGTCGAATCCGGTACTGCAGAAGAAGTAAAGCAAATAGCTGGTAAGTTACTCCTTAAACCGCTTCCACTTAATCATCATATACTTGTCGCCAAGTTCTGTGATCATCATACCAGCACCTTTCAGGTTCCCACCGTTCTTGAAAAATTCTACCAGCTCGGCCTGGTTCATTATTTTGTAGGTAGGATGGTACTCTGTCTGCTCAGGGGCCTTTATTTTATACTTGCGCACCCAGTTCATCACGGATACATGACTTACGCCCAAAATCCGCTCTATCTCACGGTAGCTGATGCCTTCTATGTAAAGCTGTAGCGCTTTGGTAACATAATAGCTGTCTATACTTTTGCCGATCTTGTTTACTGTAAAGTAGTATCCGCATTTTTTGCAGCGATAACGTTGCCTGTCACCCACTATGCCACTCTTTACTACGTGTAGCGCATCGCACTTTGGGCAGATCGGATTCTTCATAAACAGCTAGATTTTAAACTATTAACTAAATAGCTATAGTAAGTTAGCATAACTATACCTATTTAGCAACAAAATCAACGACTAAGTAAGTACTTAATCACTCTTATCTGCAGGTAGCATAAAAAAGCCCGGCAAGCACAGCCGGGCTTTTTGTGTTGGTATGGCCATAATACAACCTCCAGCTAGCTTCTTAGCTGCTGACTTCTTTATCTTGCTACATATCCCGCACAGAAACCAGCACTTCATTATACTTATGGGTGCTATGCAGAAACTGCACTACCTTTCTACCTACTTCTTCAGGCGACGCAAGCTCACCGTTAGCTTTATACTCCCGGAAGCGCTGAATATTACTAAAGCTTTCTGCATCACTTTCGCGGATGTGCTCCTGCATACTTGTATCTACCACACCCGGCGACAGCGCATATATTTTAACGCCACTTCCACGGACATTCTGTTCCTGCTGTATTGCCTGAGACATCATATCCAAGGCTGCCTTTGAGGCGCAGTAACTAGCCCAGCCATCAATCGGGTACTTGCCGGCGCCGGAGCTAACGTTTACAATCACCTTCTCGCACGGCACGTTTTGGTATGCTTCCAGGAAAGTGTTCATCAGCATGGCTGGCACAATCACGTTCACATCAAACACAAACTCGAAACGCTCGTTGGCCATTCCTTCTCCCACATAACCGATATCGCCCAGCACACCGGCATTGTTTATCAGCACTAAGCGTTCTGCATCTTTGCAGGGCAGAAAAACCTTTTGCAGGTTATGCTCTACGGCAGGGATATCTGAAAAGTCGAGGGGTTGGTAACGGTAATTAGGGTGCTTTATACTATTGGTGCGCGATACGCCCACTACATGATTGTTCTCGTCTTTCAGTAGTTCTTCGGCTATCGCTTTGCCTATGCCTTTGCTGGCTCCGGTAATGATGTAGTAGTTCACGGTTAAATCTTTAGAGAGTTTGGGAGTTATGAGTTACGGGAAATGCAACAGGAAAGGTTATTCCTTCTTTCTGAAGTATAAAGTATAAAAGTATCCTCTAAAACAAAAAGCTGGTGCCTCTGCCTTTGCAGAAACACCAGCTTTAAAGTATGGTCAGAAGTATAAATAAGCTTTTGCCCTTTACGCCATTCACTTTACACCGCTACAAGCGCGACTGGAGCTAGCTTAAATGTTCACGCTTCGGTTTTAAAGTATATACTGGCTCAGGTCACGGTTTTTCACCATATCAGACAGGCGTTCCTGCACCATGGCGCGGTCAACTAAAATACGGGCATTGGCTCCGATCTTATCCGGCACATCAAAAAGTATATCGTTTAGCAGGCGGCTCATTACCGTTTGCAGGCGGCGTGCACCAATATTTTCTACTTCGGTGTTTACCTCGTAGGCAATAGATGCTATTTCGTCCAGGGCCTCGTCGTTAAAGGTAAGCTCTACATCTTCTGCTCCCAAGAGTGCCTCATACTGTTTTGTAAGGGCATTTTTCGGGAACTTCAGGATCTGGTAGAAATCATCTTTCGTCAGGCTATCCAACTCTACACGAATCGGGAAACGGCCCTGCAATTCTGGAATAAGGTCGGATGGTTTGGCTACGTGGAACGCGCCGGCTGCGATAAACAGAATATGATCGGTGTTGATGATGCCATACTTGGTGTTCACCGTAGAGCCTTCCACTATCGGTAACAGGTCGCGCTGCACACCTTCACGGCTTACATCTGGTCCGCCACCGCCTTTTTTGCTTGAGCTGGCAACTTTATCAATCTCATCGATAAAGATAATGCCGGAGTTTTCTGCTTTGAAGATGGCCTCTTCCTTTACCTCATCCATATCGATCAGTTTGGAAGCTTCTTCCTCGAGCAAAATTTTACGTGCCTCGGCGATAGTTACTTTACGCTTCTTGGTCTTCTTTGGCATCATACCGCTGATCATCTCCTGGATGTTCATCATAGAAGCCTCGTCCATTCCGGGCCCCATAACACCCATGCCCGGCATGGCATTTTGCTGCACCCGTATTTCAATTTTACGGTCTTCCAGTTCTCCGTTCCTGATCTTCTCCCTGAATTTCTCACGGGTACGCTCGTTCAGTTCGTAGTCTGTTTCAGGCATCGCATTTGGGTCGGCGCTCAGGCTAACGGGAGAATTGTTGCGTCCCTGGATGGGTGGAATAAGTGCATCAAGAATGATATCCTCTACCATTTCTGCAGCCTTCTGCTTTACTTCTTCCTTTTTCTTTTGCTTTACAAGGTTAACAGACTGCTCCACGAGGTCGCGCACCATACTTTCTACGTCGCGGCCTACATAGCCTACCTCCGTAAATTTAGAAGCCTCTACTTTAGTAAATGGTGCATCGGCAATTTTTGCAAGGCGGCGGGCAATTTCTGTTTTACCTACACCGGTTGCCCCAATCATCAGGATGTTGTTGGGCACAATATCACCCTGTATACTTTTGTCGGCGTTCATGCGGCGCCAGCGGTTGCGTAGCGCAATGGCCACGTTACGTTTGGCATCATTCTGCCCAATAATATATTTATCCAGCTCTGCTACAATCTGAGCCGGTGTTAAGTGTTCTATTGAATCTAGCATAGTAGTCTTTAAGTTAAGGTACGCTACGGTACTTTATAGGTGCCATAGCGTATACGTTATTAACTGCTTTTCTTTTTAAGAATTGTGCTGGTATTGGTGCTAACGGTAACATAATGGGTGGCACCGGACGGATGAAAGAAGGCGCTGCTGTAGTTAAGTTCGAAGGCTCGCACGCGTAACATTCCGCCAAGCGAGAAGCCTGCTCCGCCACCGCCATTATCCAGCCGAAGCTCTTTGCGGCGCAGGTGGTTGTAACCTGCTCTCAGGTTAAAATTTTTACTGAACACAAATTCAGCGCCTGCCACAAAGTGTCGTGCAATTTTATCGCCCAGCTGCTTTTCTTCTTTTACCTCGTTGCCGTTTTCATCCAGTTGGCCGGGAGCATTGGGGTCTAAGTAAACAACATCGAACTGATAAAGTTTATGTGCGGTAAGCGAAAGCCTGATGGGCATGTGTTCTGGTTTGTAGCTTACTCCCAGTTGGGCATCCCAGGGCATCGGCTGGCGTTCCCCGTCATCAAATGGCTTCACCTGGTAGCCCACATTTTTAAACGCAAGGCCGACAGTAAAGTCTTTTTCAGGATGCTTAAAGGCAACACCGGCATCGGCAAGTATACCTACCGCTTTGTTCCCAGCCATACTCGATACCGCTACTTTTGCCGTAGCACCTATGGTAAAAGCATCGGCCTGTCGGGCATGCGTGATACCCAAAGTATAGTCATTCACATTAAAGCTACCTTCTTCTAAGCCGGTAGCGTCGCGCTGCACAAAATCCCCGTAGTTTAGGTAATTCAGGTTTACAGCCCAGCGGCCATACTTTGTGGTGTTAAAAGCATAGGCAAGGTTGCTTTGCTTGATATCGGCCAGGTAGCCCACATAACTCAAACTTAGCTGGTTATCCATTTCGGGGTTCAGCAAGCCGGGGTTAGCCGACACCATGTTCACATCATGGCCTCCTGCGGTAACGTTTACGCCACCTAAAGCAGCCTGTTTAGCATTGTTAGGTAACTCCAGAAACGTAAAACCACGCTGCCCTCCTACCTGCGCCTGCGCCGTAAGCGCAAAGCCCAGCAAAATGCAAAGTATAAGAGCAGACGATTTTTTCACGTTACCAAGTATGAGTGTTATTGTCATTTCTAACGCTAGTGAGAAATCTGATCTATTGCATGACTATGAAAAGCTCCAGATTTCTCACTAGCGTTCGAAATAACAGATACCAATTACTCTTTATCAGCTGCGGCTTTCTCTTCCGTCACTACCAGTTTCAGCGGGTTCTTTACCTTCTCCTTCAGCAGCGCAATTTTAACAACCTCGTCCACACGATCTACATAATGTATGGTAAGGCCTTTAATGTACTGCTCCGGGATCTCGTTGATGTCTTTCCTGTTTTTCTGGCTAAGTATGATATCGGTGATACCGGCACGCTTGGCAGCCAGAATCTTCTCTTTTATACCGCCTACAGGCAATACCTTGCCCCGAAGCGTGATCTCGCCTGTCATAGCCAAACGCCCTTTTACTTTGCGCTGGGTAAACACAGAGGCAATGGACGTGAATATGGCAATACCAGCCGATGGGCCGTCCTTTGGCACAGCCCCTTCCGGGAAGTGGATGTGCAAGTCGTACTGGTCGAACAGGCGGTAATCTATGTCCAGTAAATCAGCGTGTGCTTTTAAGTATGAGATGGCCGTCATAGCCGATTCTTTCATCACATCTCCTAGCTGGCCTGAAAGCGTAAGTTTGCCTTTGCCCTTGCTAAGTATGGATTCGATGAAAAGGATATCGCCACCTACTGATGTCCAGGCTAAGCCTGTAACTACGCCAGCTGTGTCGATGTCCTGGTAAATTTCTTTGTCGAATATCTCAGAACCCAGGCGTTTAACCACATCTTCCGGCTTAATGTTAACCGGATATTCCTCTTCCATTGCCTTTAGTTTGGCTGTGTGGCGCACCAGTTGGCCAATTTTTCGCTCCAGGCTACGCACTCCAGACTCGCGGGTATAATCCTCTATTATTTTCTGAATCGTAGCTTTGGATACTTTAGCATCATCCTCTGTAAGGCCGTGCTCAGCTATCTGCTTTGGTAACAGGTGCCGCTTCGCTATCTCCGTTTTCTCCTCTAAAGTATAACCCGTCAGCTCGATGATCTCCATACGGTCGCGCAGGGCCGGCTGAATGGTATCCAAAGAGTTGGCCGTAGCGATGAACAATACTTTGGACAGGTCATATTCCACATCCAGGTAATTATCCATAAACGTGCTGTTCTGCTCCGGGTCCAGTACCTCCAGCAAAGCAGAAGACGGATCGCCACGGAAATCAGAAGCAATCTTATCTATCTCGTCGAGTATAATTACCGGGTTCGAAGAGCCTACTTTTTTAATCTGGTTGATGATCTTGCCGGGCATGGCACCTACATAGGTACGGCGATGACCGCGAATCTCGGCCTCGTCGCGCACGCCACCCAACGACATTCTGACATACTTTCGGCCCAACGACTCTGCAATAGACTTGCCCAACGATGTTTTACCAACACCCGGAGGTCCGTACAGGCAAAGTATAGGCGCCTTCATGTCGTTCTTCAGCTTCAGCACGGCCAAATACTCCAGGATACGCTCCTTCACTTTCTCTAGGCCGTAATGGTCTGCATCAAGTATTTTTTTGGTGCGCTTTAAATTAAAGTTATCCTTGGTGTACTCGTTCCATGGCAGGTCCAGCAGAAACTCGAGGTAGTTTACCGCCACCGGGTATTCGGCAGCCTGAGAGTTTAAGCGTGCCAGTTTATCTATTTCTTTTTTAAAGTGCTGCGCAACAGGCTCAGGCCATTTCTTCTTGGCGGCACGTTCTCTGAACCGCTCAATCTCCTGGTCTGGTCCCTCCTGTCCTAGCTCATCCTGCAATACCTTTATCTGCTGGCGCAAAAAGTAGTCGCGCTGCTGCTGGTCCAGGTCGGTATGTACTTTGGTATGGATTTCCTGCTTTAATTCAAGCAGCTGTATTTCGCGTAGCATCAGCTCCAGCAGCTGCGTGCCGCGTTCTACGCCGTCGTTTACCTCCAGCAAGGCCTGCTTCTGGGCTACATCTACGTTCAGGTTACTCGACAGGAAGTGCGTTAAAAAGCCCGGATTGTCAATATTATCGAGCGCTACCTGTGCCTCCTGCGGTATCTCAGGGTTCAGTTTCAGCATTTTACCGGCCGCATCTTTCAGCGATTGCACCAGCGCCTTTACCTTCTTATTCTTTTTATCCAGCGGAGTTTCGGTACAAGCTGTAACGCGCGCCGTTAAGTATGGGTCTTCAGACGTTACTTCTTCTATCTTAAAACGACTGTGCCCTTGAATAATGATCGTGGTATTGCCATCAGGCAATACCAGCATTTTCAGTATCTTAGCCACCGTGCCAACCTCGAAAAGGTCTTCTGCAGTAGGGTCGTCGCTGTTAGAGTTTTTCTGGGCAACTACGCCTACTATTTTATCTCCTTTATGTGCTCTCCGCACTAGTTTCACAGATTTTTTGCGGCTTACCGTAATTGGCAATACCACCCCCGGAAACAGTACTGTGTTGCGTACTGCCAGTATCGGGAGTTCATCAGGTAAAGCTTCAACAGGTAGATCGTCTTCTGCCTCCGCAGTAATAATCGGGATCAGCTCTACCTCTTCGTCGTCAGATAAATTGCTTAGCAAAAGGTTTTGTAAAAAGTTCTTTAAAGTATAGTTCATATAAAGATCAATGCCATAATGACAGAAACAAAGCAGTTGGAGCTATGTTCTGAGGTTTTTGTATAGTTGTCAAGACTTGTGCCATACTGTTATAGTCTGCTTATTTGTCCTGTGCCGAAATGTTTTATATGCAATATTAAAGCTAAAAAGACATTAGCATCTAAAATTAGCACAAAATATAGTTCAAAAATAATATCTTTGGCATGAGGATAAATCTAGTGTAATGCAGCAAAAATCCCTGCTCATAGCCATTTTTACAATACTGTTGTTTTTCCCCCTGCTTTGCATGGGGCAGTTACAACATATCCCGTTGGATAGCGCACAGGGGCTTAAGCTAAACAAGCAGGCACCAAACCCCGAGATTCACCTCAATTTCCCTAATATAAATAAAATACCTTACTATCGCGACCAGAAGAAGCTTTCTGCGATACAACGGCTGGAAAAAAGGAAGCAATACGACCAGGTGCTGCCGCTGCTAGAGCGTTATGTAACAAATTTTGGGATACAGAACTTCTACAAAGACACTTACCTGCTATGGCGGCTTGGGCAGCTTTTTGAGCGCACCGGCAGAAAAGAGGAGGCAAAGGAGCTTTACCGGCTGGTACTGAAGCACCACCGCACCGATGCTCGCGGTGTGTACTCCTATTACGACTCGCTGGAGCAAAACACAAAAGACTATTACGTGCCCCTGGATTATTATTATGAGCTGGTAGAGTATCGTAAATCCATCGCCACTTTTAAACCTCCCAAAGGCGTTTACCTGAACATGGGCAATGCCATCAACTCGCCTTACGAAGATTACGGCCCTACCCTGAACGAGGAGAATGAGGTGTTTATTTATACTTCTAAACGCAACTTGCAAGGCTTAAATGGCCGCGCCAACGAAGATTTATACTTCTCGAAGCAAAATAATGGCTTCTGGGAAGAGGCACAATCCTTTGGCAAGCCCATTAACAGCATATACAACGAGGGCTCTGCCTGCCTTAGCCGCGACGGCAAAACGCTATACTTTGCCCGTTGCGAATCGCCGGATGGCTACGGAAACTGCGACCTGTACATGGCTAAAATGCAAGCCGACGGCAAATGGGGTGAGATTACAAACCTGGGGCCCAATGTAAATACCAATGCCTGGGACTCTCAGCCTACCCTATCGCTTAACGAAGACACCTTATACTTTGCCTCTGACCGCCTGGATGGTTTTGGACTATCGGATTTATACTTTACCTACAAAAACAAAAATGGAGACTGGGCTCCGGCACAGAACATGGGCCCTACCGTGAACACCCGCGAGAGCGAAGTAAGCCCCTTCTACCACCCCAAGTACCAGGTTTTATACTTTAGCTCACGTGGCCAACTCTACAACTTCGGCGACTTCGACATCTACAAAACATACAATGTGCAGGGGCATTGGCAGGAGCCACGCAACATAGGCCCTTTGGTAAACGGGCGGGGCAGCGAGTACTACTTTACCATTGATGCCGATTCCCGAAATTTATACTATGCCCGCTCCGAAGCCGACGATATTCAAAACCTGGACCTGTACTCTTTTCCGTTGCCAATGGAGGCACACCCGCTGGCCGTAACCAAAGTGCAGGGTATCTTAACCGATTCGCTTACAAATAAACCACTATCTGGCATCGTTTCTATTATAGATCTGGATAACGGTATTGAGGTTTCCTCCAAATACTTGCGCCCGGACGGTTCTTTTGAGTTCGACCTTATTGATAACTCCCGGTATATGCTGATGATACAAGGGCCTGATTTTTTTACTCTCGAACGCGAAATCTCCCTGCAGCAGGATACATCATTTAAGCTGATGACAACACTTATCGACTACAGCATACCGATGGTGTTCGAGAACATTGAATTCGACCAGAATCAGTCTGAAATAAAAGAGAATATGAAGCCTATACTGGATGAAGTCGCGCTTTTCCTAATTGACCATCCTACATTCAGGCTTGAGATTGCCGGCCACACCGACGGTGCCGGCGACAAAGAATTTAACCTGGTGCTTTCCCAGGATCGTGCCGATGCCATCAGGAAATACATTGAACAGCGGGTAAACATGATAGAAGGCCGCATTGATGCCGTTGGCTTTGGCAGCTCTAAACCGCTAAGAGACGAAAAAACGGCCGAAGACAGGAAAATCAACCGCCGTGTAGAGTTCCGGTTGATAAAGCCGGAGAAACCTGAGCGCGGTTTAAAATAAGTATAATGCCTTTTACAGCCGCGCATCCTGCCATTGTACTTCCGTTGAAGTATAAATTTCGCCGCCTCTTTTCTACTACAGGATTGGTAATTGGCAGCATAGCTCCTGATTTTGCATACTTTATCAGCCCCCTTATCACAACTAAAGTCAGCCATACGTTAAAAGGTATACTTGTCTTCAATTTACCCGTCACCCTTATACTTGCTTTGCTTTTTCATGCAGTTGTAAGAGAGCAGCTTATTCGGTTTCTGCCTCCGTTTCTGGCACGCAGGGCTGCTGTGGCTGCACATGCTAATTGGTTCAGGTATATGCGCCAAAACTGGCATATCTTCTTTATTTCAGCCTTTATAGGTATTTTATCGCACTTGTTCTGGGATAGCTTTACACACTACTCAGGCTTTTTTGTGCGCCACTTCGCCATTCTCCGAAAGCCTGTTGATTTTTTGGGTTATGCTTTGCCCCTTTGCCGCTGGATACAGCATATCAGTACAGTTGCTGGCCTGGCAGCAATTTCTTTATACATAAGCAAGTTGCCAGTTTATACTTTACAGCAACAGCGAAAGTATAAATGGTTATTTTTCTGGGCTTTCGTGATGGGATCTGGGCTGCTGCTGTTGCTCTATACCAGCCCCAATATAGCTAGCATAAACCAGGTAGAACGATGGGTAGTGCGGTTTTTGAGCGGAGCCTTATCTGCGTTAATTATGCTGACGGCACTTTTAAAGGTGCGCCAATTGGTTTTAAAGTAAGATTATAGGGGTTTGCAGGGTACTATTTGTGTGCTTACGCCACTGGGTATAAGCTGTGGCTAAGCTTGCGGAAAGAAAAAACCTGGTGCTATAGCGTGAACTTCTTCTGTTCTTCGCCACGCTGCAGTAATACGCTTTCAGTTTTGCCTTTGTAGTTCAGGTTTACGATGTTCATCTGGTCGCCAAAAACCTCAGTAAGGACTGCATTTTTCACATATAGTTGCGCCAGCGAGGCACTTTTAACAGGCACTTCCACGTACATCCACACCGCATCAGTTTCGGCTTCTGAGCCAAGTAGCTTATACTTTAACGCCTTACCTTTTGCCAGTTCAAAACTTAGTTTGGTTTGCAGATAGGCATAGAGTTGCTGCTGCTGCTCCGCAGAGTTGCTGTTGTAGGTTATTTTTGTTTTGGTAAACTTAGAAACCGCCTCTTCCAGGTCGTCAGTAAAAACCTTGAGCGCCACCTCCAGGGTTTGGGTGCGGGGGTTATACTTTATATCGGTAATGCTTGTATGGAAATCGTGCGCCAGCGCAGGAAAAAAAAACGATACCAGCAGGGCCAGCACCAAAAACAGAGTTTTATACTTCATACTTATTTTCCAGAGGAAGGCAGGTCTGAAAGTACACGTTTTGCCATGGCAGGCATATTGTCGCTTACAATACGCTGCACATCGTTCATGTTAGACTCGTAATCTACACTTATCTTATTGCCAGACACCAACTCTCCTTTGTTATTGTAGATAGAGTAATGAACCAGGAAATTGCGCTCATAGTTCAGGGCAGCACGGTCCAGGCAGTTCTCATAGTTTGTTTTTACCTCAAACTGGTTAATGAAAACATAATAATCAATGCCATACTGGTTGTTGAAGTAGCTGAAGAAATTCGGGTCTTTCACTTTTACGCCAAAATGCTTTGTCGGGTCCTTGGCAACGGAAACCGGCTGAGTTTCTTTCTCACCACCCAGCTTCTCTTTCTGCCGTTGCACCCAATCCAAGGCTCCGCCTTTTTCCTCTTTTACTACTGGCTGGTTGTTATACTTAGATTGCTTGTTGTCCTGGTAGTTATAGCTAAGCGATTTATACAGGCGGCTAAGTTCGCTTACGCTGTCGCGGTAAACGCCTCCCAGCAAATGTATGGTTTCGTAACCTTCCGGAGCTAACAAAGCATTCAACCTGTTCCGGAAAACGTGGCGCACGTTTTGGCGCGGTATCTTTGATTTTTTGGCTATCTCATCATCCGCATCCGAAAAGTATAAGTATGGATCGAAGGGGATAACCATGACGCGACTTTTGGTTTTATGCTCGGCGGTGCGCGGTGCGGCGGCTCTGGAGGCAGAGTTACTTGCCACAGGTACTGTAGGAGCTGGTGCGGCTTTAGCTGCTGTTGGCTGTGGTTTTGGTTTGGCAACCTGCACACTTGCCATGGCCTTACGGTTCAGGTAAAGCGTCTGGCCTATCTGCAGTTTATACTCGTTCCATTTCTGAAGCGAATCCAAGGGAATATTAAAGCGGCGGGAAAGGCTGTAATAGGTGTCGCCTTGCTGTACCAGGTACACGCTATCGCCTTGTGCGGCAATAGCGTGCTGGTTTATAGTTGTAGGCCAGGCTGCGGGAGCAGCTTCGGCGGTGATAAAGGCAAATACAAAAATTAAGTTTGTCAGGGCGTACTTCACGATGGCTTTCATGAGAGGATCTTGGTTAGAAGATTATCTTGAACACATCATTAAATATAGCAAATGCCATTAAGCCTAACAATAAAACCATACCCACTTTTTGGGCATTCTCTAAAAAATTATCAGATGGCTTGCGGCCGCTGATGATCTCGTAAGTAAGGAAAACAACGTGACCACCGTCAAGCGCCGGAATAGGCAGGAAGTTCATGAACGCCAGCACCATAGACAGCATGGCCGTGATGTTCCAGAATTTGTACCAGCTAAATGTATCTCCAAAAATCTGGGCAATGCCAATTGGGCCGCTCAACGATTTAGAAGCAGAAACCTCACCTCTGAATATTTTGCCAAAGCCTTTTAAATTTGCTGTGATTACGCCAAATGCCTGGTTCGTACCCATCGGGATAGACTCGCCTAAACTATAGTTCTTTGTAGCGAACTGCAGCAAAGGCACCTGCATAAAGCCAAGCGTGCCTTCTTCGCTCACTTCGGCCTTAAGTTTTATAGGTTTACCGTCACGCTCTACCATCATGGTTACTGCTTTGCCTGCATTGGCATGCAGCGCCTGCTGTAGCTCATGGAAAAACTTAATGCTCTCGTTGTTAATTCTGGTAATAAAATCGCCCTCCTGCAGGCCAGCTTTGGCTGCTGCGCTTCCGGCCATTACCTGTCCTACTTTAAACGGCTGCCTTGGCTGCACAAAGAACATACGGTCCTTGTCGTCGGCTACGCGGTCCATCAGGTTGGCTGGCACCTCAATTTTAACCTGCTGCCCGTTGCGCTCTACTGTGTAGTAGGCATTGCGTCCAAGTATGGCATCCATAGAGTACACATCCTCAAAGCGCTCCAGTTCTTTGCCATTTACAGCTACTACCCTATCACCGGTCTGAAAGCCAATGTCTTTCCCGATCTCGTTAGGTACTACGCCATACTTTACTTCTTTTGCAGGTATGTACTGCTCGCCATAATTGTAAGTAAGGGCGATGTAAATTACAATACCAGTAATCACGTTCACAATAATGCCGCCCATCATTACAATCAGGCGCTGCCAGGCTGGTTTTGCGCGAAACTCCCACGGCTTCGGCTCTTCTTTCAGGGCTTCTGTATCCATGGACTCATCCACCATACCGGAAATCTTAACAAAACCGCCTAACGGGATAAGCCCCAGCATGTATTCTGTCTCACCGAATTTTTTGCTGAAAATCTTTGGAGGAAAGCCGATGGCATACTTCTCTACGCGCATTCCAAACCACTTTGCTGCCAGCATGTGGCCAAGCTCGTGTAATCCTACCAGTATCGTCAGGCCCAGGATGAGCTGACCAACCATTACTAAAATATCCATCAATAAAATCTTATTCTTGTTTTGCTATGGCCCGCAAAGGCTACAGTTCTTAGTTATTTATGAGTTCAATAGCTTTTTCCCTAGCCTCTCTGTCTGTATCAACATAGTCTTCGAAGGAAGGATTCGCAATATACGCAACTTTTGCCATACAGCTTTCGATGATATCCGACATCTGCAGGAAACCTACTTCATCGCGAAGGAAAGCGGCTACGGCCACCTCGTTGGCAGCGTTCAGGATGCACGGCATGTTTCCGGCCTGTTCCATTGCTGTAAAAGCCAACTGCAGGTTTCGGAACGTTTCCAGGTCGGGCTGTTCGAAGGTAAGCTGCGGGTAATCCATAAAGTTAAAGCGCGGGAAATCGGACTTTAGCCTGTTAGGGTAAGCCAGTGCATACTGTATCGGCAACTTCATGTCGGGCAGGCCCATTTGCGCCTTCATAGAGCCATCCTCAAACTGCACCAGCGAGTGGATAATTGACTGCGGATGCACCACTACTTCTATCTGCTCGTTTTTAAGGGCGAAGAGCCATTTGGCCTCGATCACCTCCAGGCCCTTGTTCATTAATGATGCCGAGTCGATTGTAATTTTAGCACCCATGTCCCAGTTGGGGTGTTTTAAGGCCTGTGCTTTTGTTACAGTAGCCAGTTCTGCTGCGGTACGCCCTCTAAACGGCCCACCAGAGGCTGTAAGTATAATTTTCTCGATCGGGTTATGAAACTCTCCTGCCAGGCATTGAAAAATAGCGCTGTGCTCCGAATCAACGGGGTAAATATTAACACCATACTCCTTCGCTAGATCTGTGATCAGTTGGCCGGCCACTACCAACGTTTCTTTGTTGGCTAGCGCAATGTGCTTGCCCGCCTTGATGGCCCGGATAGTTGGCTGCAAACCGGCATAGCCTACCATAGCGGTAAGCACCATGTCTACAGTACCCATCTCTACTACAGCATTAAGGGCATTTGCTCCGGCGTATACCTTGATGTCGGTGTGTTGCAAAGCACCCTGTACTTTATCGTAAAGGGCTTCGTTTGCAATTACAACGGTATTGGGGTTAAATTCCAGCGCTTGCTGTACCAGCAGGTCGGCGTTGCTGTGGGCAGTAAGCACCTCCAGTTCAAAACTATCGGGGTTTGCCTTTATAACCTCTAAGGCTTGCGTACCGATAGAACCGGTAGAGCCAAGTATGGCAATTCTTTTCATTTAATTTGAAGTATAAAGTATAAGTTGGAAAAGCGCCCAATCTATACTTCACGTGTCTTGAAAAAGTGTTAACTGTTAAACTTTGTTTGCTCCTCGTTTCCTATTGATAACAATCCATCAGCCAGGTTTCTATCATTACTTAAACGTGGCACCTTATTTTGGCCACCCAGTTTACCCTGAGACTTCATATAGTTCCGGAAAGAGCCTTTTGGCAGCTCCGTAAGCTTTAGTTTATGCAATATGTTACCCACAATCAGGTCGTAGTAATACGAGTTGAGCCTTTGGAGCTGCTCGTCCAGTTCATCGGCAAAGGCTGTTGCATTATGCGGTGGTTTGGCAAACTCAACCAGCCACTCATGATACGATGCCCCCTGGCTCTGACTAACGTAGGGTGCTACTGTAAACTCTGTTAACTCTACCTCTGTAAACTTAGCCATCGTTGCCTTCATTGCCTTTTCTACTTCCTCGCCGATAACATGCTCGCCAAAGGCTGATATAAAGTGCTTAATGCGGCCGCTTACCACTATTTTATAGGGCTTTACAGATGTGAACTTCACGGTGTCGCCAATAGAATAAGCCCAAAGCCCGGCGTTGCTGCTCACTACTAAAGCATAATTCACGCCAACTTCTACTTCGCCAATGGTTAAGCGGGTAGGGTTCTCGTTGAAATACTCTGAAACAGGTATAAATTCGTAAAAGATGCCTGTATCAAGCAGCAGCAGCAGCCCCGAATCGTTTTGCTTGTCCTGGTACGCAAAAAAGCCCTCTGATGCCGGAAACAGCTCAATAGAATCTACCTGCTTGCCAATAGACTCGAACAGTTTTTTGCGATAAGGCTCAAAATTAACGCCTCCGTAAACAAACAAATTAAAGCTCGGGAAAATGTCTTTTATCGACTTCCCCGTCTGCCGCATAAGTTTATCAAAGTACATCTGCACCCAAGGCGGTATCCCTGAAATCAGGGTCATGTCCTGGTCGATGGTTTCTTCGATTATCTGGTCCAGCTTGTTTTCCCAATCTTCAATGCAGTTGGTTCTGTAGCTTGGTAACTGGTTTGTGCGCAGGTAACCGGGCACATGGTGGTTAGCTATGCCAGACAAACGCCCTGTATTTATTCCGCCAACCTCTTCCAGCTCCGGGCTCCCGGATAAGAATATCATCTTCCCATCCAGAAAATCAGACTTACCGGTATCGTGCACATAAGCCAATAAAGCATTGCGGGCACCGTTTATGTGGTTCGAAATAGAATCTCTGGAGATAGGGATATACTTTGTGCCCGAAGTAGTGCCCGATGTTTTTGCCAGGTAAAGCGGCTTGCCAGGCCAGAGCACATCTTTCTCGCCTTCTTTTACTTTTATGAAATACTGGCTCAGGCCCTCATAATCGCGAACGGGCACAGCTTTCACAAAATCTGCATGCGATTTTATGTTGCTGAATTTATGGTCGCGACCAAACAAGGTGTTTTGAGCTTTGCTTATTATCTTCTGAAAAACTGCCTGCTGTGCTTCCACCGGATTCTCCATCCAACGCAGGTTCTTTTTATGCACATAGGCAGCAAGCGGTTTGCTCAACAATGCTTTTACACCCATACATTCTGTTTTTGTGTGATGGTAAATATAGCCAGATTAACCAGTATTGCCATATCGTCAGCTAATTTCAGCGGCTTAGCTCTTTAATTTTATACATCTACTGTAACATACAAAGGCTATTTGCACTATTAATGTGTTAAACCTTAACTAAATAAAAAGCTATGAGAGAACATAATGCAGAGGCTACCTGGAAAAAAGGCCTGAAAGACGGAGAAGGAAACATTAAAACCGGAAACGGCACTATCGAGTCGGCATACAGCTACGGCACACGCTTTGGCCACGAAACCAATGGCACCACCCCCGAAGAACTTATAGGCGCCGCACACGCAGGTTGCTACTCTATGTTTTTGAGCGCCTTGCTGGGCAAAGAGAGTTACACACCGGATTATATACACACAAAAGCGAAAGTTATACTTGGCGAGAAGGACGGCGCACCTTTGGTAGAGCGGATAGATTTAACTGTTGAGGCCAAAGTACCGAAACTATCTAACGAGGACCTTCAGAAACTTGCACAGGAGGCAAAAGAGAAATGTCCTATATCGAAAGCCCTTTCTGCTGTACCGGAGATTGGTTTGAAGGCAACTTTAATTGAATAAATTATTATATTGCACTAAGATATGAGATAAACCTGAAGTTTCACCAAATCACCTTAACATGGCAGTACCCGGTAGTAGTAACGCACGATCGTCGCTGATTGTGCAGCTAAGCCCAACAAAAAGTGCAAAACTCTCTTTTACAGTACAAATTATACTTACACTTTTTTGGCTGGCCTGGGCTGCAATGCTGCTCGTAACCGGAGAAGGTGAAAACGGACAAGGCTACTTATACTATGTTTTTTTTGGGCTTGCGCTTATTTTTTTCATGTATGTGGTGCTGCAAAATACTTCTATTTTCGGAGTACAATCTTACATAGAAGTCACGCCCCAATACATTGTGCAAAAGTATGGTGTATTCAGAACAAAGCACATCGTTTCGATACCTGACATAGAGGCCATGCATGTATCGCCGTATGCCCTTAGAATCTCGCTTAAAGATGAAAGCAAGGTATACATGGATTTAAAGCAGGTGCGTAAAAAGCGAGACCTGGAGAAGATCAAGAACAGAGTAAAGGATATTGCCGCAACCAACGGTTTCGCACTTTCTGAGTCTGTTACCAACCGGCCATAAAAACAACTGGTTTACACAAAAAAGAGAGCGGCCATACTTGTGCAAAGTATGGCCGCTCTCTTTTTTGCCTGGTTTTACCGCTTCCCTTTTAAGATGGAAGTAAACCACCACATAAATTCAAGGTAATACCCTACCAGGAAAATAACTAAAATAAAGAGGACCAGCATTATAAGCAGATCATCCACCGTCCAGGTTTTACCTTTTATCACTTTTACCAACCCAACAAGGCCATGCGTGGCAGCTGCTATAAAAAGTAAGAAAACAAAGAGGATGTTGGCTCCACCTGAATGGTTTAACAGGAATAAAGAACATAGCAGGAAGTATGTCAGGAAAATGATCAGTTGCCGTCTCAAAGCTAGCCAAATACCCATACTACTTGTTTTATAGTTGCAAATTGAAGACCAATGCTACCTTATACTTATGCCGAACGCTAATTGGTTTTCCTGACGCTGTTGGTGTTTTCAATAACAACTTGCACTACAGGATAACGGCTATTCTTCTTGCTGGTGAAAACGCGCAGCAAGGGCAGGCGATGAAGTATTATGTTCTGGTTGGTGTTTTCATTAACAGCGTAACGGTAGCGATGAAGCAGCAAACAACCGCACCCTCAACAACCTGACACTTGCAGCAGAAGAAGTATAAACAGTTGATGTTTGTAGGACTAAAGTTGCTGTTGGTGAAAACACCAGCAGCGGCGGGGTGACGTAAATTTCGCTTGCTACGAAAACACCTGGCAAATTAACATCTCTTAAGTCCTTTATAAAACGAAGCGGGCCATACTTTGCACAAGTATGGCCCGCTTCGTTTTACATGTATACTTATTAACCAGCTTTGGATTTAAACTTCTTCTGAAGCTCCTGGATACTGGCTTTAAACTTCTTATCTGTATCAATCAAGTCAGAAACTGTTTGCACCGAGTGTATTACCGTACTGTGGTCGCGGCCGCCGAAATGGTAACCGATAGACTTAAGCGAGTGGCTGGTAAACTCTTTGGCAAAGTACATGGCCACCTGGCGTGCCGTTACAATCTCTTTCTTACGCGTTTTGGCTTTCAGCGAGTCCAGGCTTACCTGGAAGTACTCGGCCACGGTTTTCTGGATGAAGTCAAGGTTTACCTCTGTCTCAACATCCTCAATAATATGCTTCAAGGCCTGCTTGGCAAGCTCCAAGTCAATTTCTTTGCGGTTAAGCGACGACTGCGCGATCAGAGAGATCAGCACACCTTCGAGTTCACGCACGTTGGTATCTACGCTGTACGCCAGGTACTCCACCACATTATCCGGAATATCAATACCGTCGCCTTGCATCTTTTTCTGGATGATGGCCATACGTGTTTCAAAATCCGGGCTTTGCAGGTCGGCCGTTAAGCCCCACTTAAAGCGGGATAATAAACGCTCTTCCAGGCCTTTCAGGTCGCGCGGCGGGCAATCTGAGGTCATTACGATCTGCTTGCCAGACTGGTGCAGGTGGTTAAAGATGTGGAAGAACATTTCCTGCGTCTTCTCTTTACCGCTCAAAAACTGCACGTCGTCGATGATCAGGATATCAACCAGAAGATAGAAGTTGGCGAAATCCTGTACGTTGTTCGTTTTCAGGGACTCGATGAACTGGTTCACGAACTTCTCTGACGAGACGTAAAGTACAAACTTCTCAGGGTTGCTGTTTTTGATCTGGTTACCGATGGCTTGCACCAGGTGCGTTTTACCTAAACCTACTCCACCGTACACCATCAATGGGTTAAAAGAGGTTGTACCCGGCTTGTTGGCTACGGCATACCCCGCAGAACGGGCCAGGCGGTTACAGTCACCTTCAATATAGTTCTCGAAAGTATAGGTCGGGTTCAGCTGCGAGTTCAGGAAGTTACGGTCAATCGTCTTCGACTCGAACGGGCTCTTGATGAAGTTTTGCTCGGGGCGGTACGAATTAACGACAGCCTGCGGTATTTTTTTTGTAGGAATATTTACCGTTTGTGGTTTGTTTACCTCGTTGCCGCGGTCCACAATGATAGAATACTCCAACCGGCCTTCGTTGCCTAGCTCCTGGTAAATGACTTTCTTTAGAAGTTGCACATAGTGCTCCTCCAGCCACTCATAAAAGAACTGGCTTGGCACTTGTATAGTAAGTACGCTATCGCGCAAGGATATAGGCTTAATTGGCTCGAACCAAGTCTTAAAGCTCTGTTCGCCAATGTTTTCCTTTATCACCTGCAGGCAGTTACTCCATACAGTTGTACAATCTTTGATCATCCAATTTTCCAAAACTCACTAAGATTCGTCTGGTGAAAATACCTCTCCTTTTATCAGCAGGGGGTTACAAATTTGCTTAAATATATGTAAACAAAAAATTATTTTTTCACGAAGTTGTTACAGGTATGTTTACCGGCAAAAGCGCAGTTCTCATATCTGTTCTTTTCTTAGTTGTTTTGTTGAAGGAGAAGTCGATGCGGCCAAGGTAAATACCAGACCAACCTACCTGATTCACAAGGGTTTCGTGACCGCTATCGTGTTTTACCAGGGTTGGCTCATCCAGGAAAGTATGGGTGTGGCCGCCTAAAATTAAATCTATCCCTTCTACCTGTGTGGCAAGCTTTAAATCGTCTATTTTTTCGTTATCGTATTTGTAACCTAAATGTGAAAGGCAAACAACAAGGTTACACTTTTGTTTATCGCGCAGCTCCTGCACCATTTCCCGGGCCACCGCCACCGGATCGTTGTATACCGTGCCCCCAATGTTGTTGTCGCCTACCAGGCCCTGCAGCTCAATGCCTAAGCCAAAAACGCCAACGCGCACCCCTTGCTTTTCAAAAACTTTGTAAGGCTCGAAGCGGTTTTTAAGGATGGTTTTAGAGAAATCGTAATTGGCAGACAGGAACGGGAACGATGCGTGCGGCAGCATTTTATTTAAACCTTCCAAACCGTTGTCGAAGTCATGGTTACCAAAAGTGGCGGCATCATACTTCATTTCGCTCATGAGTTTATACTCCAGCTCACCTCCAAAAAAGTTAAAGTATGGCGTGCCCTGCCAAATGTCGCCGCAATCGAGTAGCAGCACGTTTTGTTCCTGCTGCCTTATCTGCTCAATCAGCGTTTTACGTTTAGCCATGCCGCCCATACCGCCATACTTGCGCCCATCATCCGGAATTGGATCGATGCGAGAATGCTGGTCATTAGTATGTAGTATGGTAAGGGTTATACTTTGTGCAGCAGCAGCCGAAAAAGGCACGCCGAGCAAGCTTATACCAGCCGCCCCTACTGCTGTTGTTCTAAGAAAGTCTCTTCTTTTCATCTGGTTTTATACTTAAGGGAGGATGGTTACTCTATTCTGTACTTCTGCTGTTACGGGCTTGCCAGCGGCAGTTAGTTGCCTGATATGCTGCAGAATAGCATCCCGCAACAAAAAGCCAACTTTTTCATACTTTACCGGGTCTTTCAGCATCGCCAACCCGTCGCCGCTGCCAGCCAGGTAATCAGACGTAACTAAAGTATAGCTTTGGGTTACATCCAGCGGCTTCCCGTTTATTTTAATGTTTGTTGCCTTACCACCCGCCACAGTATAAGTGGAGTTGTTGATGGCTACAAACTTTTTCTCAGCGGCATAGTCAAAAAGCTGCTTTACGCTTTCGCCACTCAGGGTTAGCACTACCAGCTCATTCTCGAAAGGCATCAGCTCGAACACATGGCCTGTGGTAATGTTGCCCTCTGGCAGCGGCACGCGTAAACCTCCATTAGTAGTAAGCGATAAATCTATGGGTTTGCTGTAAAGCGGCTTGCTTTGGATAATCTGCAGGTCGGTTACGAAATTAGCCAGCGGCGACTCGTAATCTCCTTTTTGCAGAGCATTCGGTGCTATACCTACTACCTCCGACATTTTCACAGATACTTCCTGCCGGTAAGGCGCAATTTTAGCCTCCATCTGCGGGTCGGCCATAATGGCGGTATCAACAGGTACATCGGTAGTGGTTAGGCTAGGCGAAGCTACAAAAGTGCGCTGGCAAGCTCCTAAACTCAGCAGGAGTAGCAGGCCCCCTATGTACTTTGAGGCGTTTTGTTTCATGTTTATGTGTAAAATATGGCGCAAAGTTACCAGCCTCTTCAACAGCAAGCAAACAGACTAAGTTCTTACACACAAAATACACGGTAAACTTTGCAACGTTTTTTGCAATATTTCAACAATATAAAGGACTTAGCTTTAGTTAATATAATATATTGTGTATGAATTGACAACCACATCAGCATCATGAAAACGAAGCTTTTAGTCCTAATCCTCGCTGTTATCCTGCTTGTTCCATTTACCAGTAATTCCACACATATAAATGGGGCTTATTTTAGTTATAAGGTTGATTCGCAGAATCCGCTGAAGTATAAATTTAAGCTCACTATATTTTCAGATGATCGCTCTATTGCAGATGATCCTGTTGTACACATAGGTATGGGCGACCTAAATCAGGTTACAGTACCTAAAACCAAAAATATCTCTTATCAAAATTATAATAGCATCGAGGTTTATGAATGGGAATACACTTATGCTGCACCCGGTAACTATATGGTGTACTGGGTTGGTATTTATAGAAATCCCAATATTATCAATGTTCCACATCCATCTGATCAGCTGACCCAGTTTATAAGAACACAGGTAAAAGCTGGATTTACGACCGTTAACAATAATAGTGCAGATATTATTGTACCTGCCCCACATGAGGCATTTGTAGGCGAGCCGTTTAAAACGAATATGATCGCTTACGACGCCGACGGAGACAGGCTTACCTATGAACTGGTACCACCACAGCACCTGAATCAGAATAGCATACCCCAGAACCTGCCAGGATACCAGTTTCCGGTTGGCCTGCACATTAATAAATTTGGTGAACTGCATTGGCAAAACCCAGTTGTTAAAGGAGAATATGCCATCTCAGTTAAAATAACAGAGTATAGAGAACAGCAACCTGTAGGCTATATCGTAGTTGACATAAACCTGCTGGTAAAAGACAGGGATCATCAGCCTGTTGTAAAACTTTTGAATAAAGACAGACTCACAATAAACTACGACGGCTCTGTGTATGCAAAGCCAGAACAAACGTTAAAGCTCGAGTTCTTTGTGGAGAAAGCCCCCAATAGCACCCATCCAATCTATGCAAAACAATTCAGCGATTTGGACACGCTTGATCTTGCAACTCCTGATTTTGCGGCCCGCGACTCTGCCAATGGCCTGGCTGTAACTTTAAGGTTAACACCTGCTACAAGTATAGCACGCAACCAGCCTTACATAATTGGTTTAAGAGGAGCTTCCAGGATTGACATGAACCCTACCGCACGAAATCAATTTGCCTATGGCTGGGACTTTGTGAATGTATACATCGGAGCGCAGCAGCCAACTTCGTCAGGAGATCTAGCCGATAATGCAAGGGTGCAGCTATATCCAAACCCAGTTGCAAGTAAGTTTTTTGTGGAAGGCGATAACTTACACAACGCACAGTTAAAGGTGTTCAACAGCAACGGGAAGCATGTGTTTACATCTAACTTAATAGCTGGCAGAAATCTATTAAAACGCCCTGCGCATATATCAGCTGGTGTGTATGTGTTTCATATTGTAAAGGGAGGCAAAACTATAAAATCGGGCAGACTGGTGCTGGAATGACCGGACTGCAGCAGGATAAGCAAAAAAGCGGAACCTCATCAGTTCCGCTTTTTTGCTACTTTTTACTGTTCATGTAATTCAGCGCCAGGTTGGTCAGGGTCTTAACACCTAGCTTCATGCCGCTTTCATCAATGTAAAACTCCGGCGTGTGGTGTGCAGGTGCAGTTGCAGGGTCCTGTCCTTTTTTCATGCCGCCTACAAACAAGTATAGCCCCGGAATCTTCTGCTGGAAGTATGAGAAGTCTTCTGCTCCGGTCATGGCATTCATCAGCACTACCTTGTCTTTGCCTGCGGTTGCCTGTAATGTAGGCAGCATTTTTTCTGTTAAGGCTGGATCGTTATAAGTTAAAGCTGCTGCTTCCCTAATCTCCACTTCAGCAGTTGCCCCGGCACTCTCTGCAATTTTGGTAGCCGTTAACCTAATCTTGTCATGGATCTTTTTCTGCATTTCCTTATCAAGGGTGCGAATGGTACCTTCCATCATCACCTCTTCAGGAATGATGTTATTGCGTACCCCACCATGTATCTGCCCTACTGTAATCACTGCGGCGTCTTCGGTTAATTCTGTCTGGCGGCTGATAATTGTCTGCAATCCGTTGATGATCTGTGCCGATACAACGATAGGATCAACACCACCCCAGGGGCTGGCACCATGCACTTGCTTGCCTTTAACTTTTATCGAGAATACATCTGCAGCTGCCATTATACCACCTGGTCTATACTTTAGCGTGCCCACCTCCGTCTGCGAGTTAATGTGGAGGCCAAAAATCACTTCCGGCTTCGGCCCCTTCTCCAGAACGCCTTCTTTTACCATCAGAGCAGCGCCTCCCTCCTCTCCGGCAGGCGGTCCTTCTTCTGCTGGTTGAAACACAAATTTTACTGTGCCCTTTAGTCCGTCTTTCATACTGGTAAGCACTTCGGCAGCCCCTAAAAGCATGGCAATGTGCGTATCGTGGCCACAGGCGTGCATCACTCCAACTTCCTGTCCATTATAGGTGCCTTTTGCCTTGGAGGCAAAAGGGATATCGGCTCTCTCCGTCACAGGCAGTCCGTCGATATCTGCTCTCAAGGCTACCACAGGACCAGGCTTGCCTCCTTTCAGAACACCGACTACCCCTGTTTTTGCAACACCGGTTTCTACTTCCATACCCAATTTTTTAAGATGGGTCGCAATTTTTTCAGCTGTTTTAAACTCGCTGTTGCCCAGCTCTGGATGCGCGTGATAATCCCGGCGCCACTCAACTACCTGCGGCTCTATTTTATCGGCTAGCGTGTTTACCCTGGCCTGCAGCTTTGCATCTTGTGCCATGGCAGGTGCAGCCAGTAAGCTTAGCCCAAAGGCAGTAAGTAAGGTCCGTTTTGTGTTCATTGGGTTAGTTGCTTTGAGGTGGAGTATGAATATAGTAAGTTAAAGCAAATGATGGAAGTATGGTGAACTATATTTTGCACCACCTTGCCTATGCTTGTTTTGCCAGAACTGGCTGTATCAACTTTTAGATGGGCTCGCTGTTAAAGGGCAACAGGTAAATTTCGTGGCAAAAGTACAGGCAACCGTAAGGCTAATGCAAAGAATGCCTTGCAGCAAGAGCTTTATACAAATTCCTTTCAGAGGATATAAAAGGCTTATGCAAAGTATACCTGCCCTACGTTATGTTCAACAATGCTATAAACGGCTACTGGCCTACAACCTTTCGTAGAAAAGATTATCTTTACAACAAAATACAACAACAGCACGATGACGGAAGAGCAGAAGCTATTTTCAGAATTCAACCCAGCCACAGCGGCTGAATGGGAACACAAAGCACAAAAAGACCTGCGCGACACCTCCCTGGACAGCCTTACCTGGCACACCTACGAAAACATCGACGTAAAGCCATACTATGCAAAGGAAGATATAGCGAACCTGCCTTTTGCAACGCATTTACCGGGGCAATTCCCATACCTGCGTGGGCACAAAACAGCCGATAACAGCTGGAAAAACATACAGCAAATTACAGTATCCGGAGTAGGAAGAGCAGCCGTTGATAAAGCAGCTGACGCCCTTACCCGTGGTGCGGACGGTATACATTTCTTTATCCCAAAACACAAGGAGTTTGATATTGCCTATTTGGCTGATGTGATTGACCTGACAAAGTATAGCATCAGTTATACTTTACAGGAGCAGCCACAACTCTTCCTGAAGAACCTGTTCGCTGAACTGGAAAGCCGCCAAGTATCGCCGCACAACCTGCACGGCTTCCTTAACTTTGATCCGGTTACGGTAAAAAGCACTATCACAGACGAGGAAAGCAGCGCCATTATAGAAGTGCTGAACCTTACAAAAGACAGTCCTGATTTTTACGGCATAACCGTTAACGGAACAAGCTTTAGCGGTATTGGTGCATCTTTTACACAAGAGCTGGCTTATACTTTAAATGCTGCTGTGGCTTATACCGATAAGCTGACAGAAGCTGGTGCAGCGCTGGACGATGTGCTTTCGAATATGCAGTTCCAGATGGCGGCGGGCACTAATTACTTTTTCGAGATTGCCAAAGTGCGTGCCCTGCGCCTGCTCTGGGCTGCTGTGGTAGAAGCTTACCAGGCAAAGCCAGAACTGGCTGCGTTGTTGCGCATACACAGCGTTACCTCCAGTTGGTACCAAACCACCCTGGACCCGTACGTGAACATGCTACGCGCCACAACCGAAGCCATGGCGGCTGGTATCTCCGGCTGCGACTCCTTAACTGTAGCGCCATTCGATAGCACCTTTAAGGCCCCTGATGAGTTTTCGGAGCGCATAGCCCGCAACGTATCCATTATACTTAAAGAAGAATCTTATCTTGATAAAGCTATAGACCCTGCTGCCGGCTCGTATTACCTTGACTCATTGACAAATGCCCTCGCCACTAAAGCCTGGAAATTGTTTAAAGATGTGGAGACCCGTGGTGGCTTTGAGGCAGCTTATGCAGATGGTTTTATACTTGGCAGCATCACCGAAATAAGCCGCAAGAAGTTCCGAAACATAGCCACAGGCCGCGAGGTGCTGGTAGGTACAAACAAGTATCCGAACCCAAAAGAAGTCATCGATTACGATCCGGAGGCGCTTATCCAAAGCGAGGCTTTCGATACAACGCGCGCTGCCTATCCTTCTGAGGTGATGCGCATGGCTACCGAATTGCACCTGCGCAAATTGCAGCGTCGCCCAAGGGCCGTAGTTGCCGTAATCGGAGAGACTGTTCAACGGCACATCAATGCAACGTTTGCCCAGGAGTTTTTCTCTTGCGCTGGCTTCGAAACAGATGTGCAGCAGTTTGCTTCTGTAGAAGAGGCCTCTGATAAACTCGAAAATACGACGGCAGAGGTGGTGGTTGTGTCATCTTCGGAGGCTGCTTATGTGCGGGAGTTTGGCCCAAGAATCCGAAACCACCACGCTAAGCCAACCATCATACTTGCCGACGATCCGCAGCACATGAAAGACGAAATGGTGGCGAACGGTTACCAGGAATTTATTTTCGAAGACTGCGACATGACTGTGCTACTGGACATTATCCAGAGAAGGCTGAGCGAAGGAGAAGACAAAAACTAAGCATGAAAGCCTTACTTATAAGTATACTAATAATGGCCACTACAAGCACCCTAACCTCTTTTACTATGCCTAAGGGCGATGCCGTGCAGGAAGTAAAACAAGCGCTGGAAGGCCAGATAGAAGCCTGGAACAAAGGCGATCTGGAAAAGGCTATGACCTTTTACTGGAACTCGCCGGAAATGCTATGGATAAGCAAAAGCGGCACCGAAAAAGGCTATCAGGAAGTATATGATATGTTTCTGCAGGATTTTACCGACCGCAGCAAAATGGGCGTTTACACCTATGAGCCGCTGCACATCGAACAGGTATCCAAAGAGGCAGTATACTTTGTTTTCCGGTGGAAGATTGAGTTAGATGGCAAGCGCCTGATGGGTGGTGTGTCGTCGCAGGTATGGAAGAAAGTTAACGGCCGCTGGGTAGTAACATCCGAACACGCAAGTTAGAAAAATGACTGAATTGTGAATGAGTGGTTGAGTGAATGATTATAAAGCACTTAAATACTTGTTCTTATCTATTAAAAATGTGATTGAATTTTGATGAGCGAATGAATTGATAGTAAACCTATTCACACATTCACTCAACCACTCATTCAAAATTAAAATATGAAGCCTGACTTTTCTAAAATAGATTTAAACAAAGTAGCTGCAGCTGGCAAAAGTGCTGATGCCCCCGCAGAGGCCAACGTATGGAAAACAGCGGAGCAGATGCCATTAAAAAGCTTTTATACTTCGGAAGATGTAAAAGGCTTTGAACACATGGACTTTGCCGCTGGCTTACCGCCATACTTGCGTGGCCCTTACAGCACCATGTATGTGCAAAAGCCCTGGACAATCCGGCAGTATGCCGGTTTTTCTACTGCCGAAGAAAGTAACGCTTTTTACCGCCGCAACCTGGCTGGTGGGCAAAAGGGCCTTTCTGTTGCTTTCGACCTGGCAACGCACCGCGGCTACGACTCCGATCACCCGCGCGTGGTTGGCGATGTTGGTAAAGCCGGTGTAGCCATCGACTCGGTAGAGGACATGAAAATCCTCTTCGACAAGATTCCCTTGAACGAAATGTCAGTGTCCATGACCATGAACGGCGCTGTATTGCCAATTATGGCGTTTTATATTGTAGCCGCCGAGGAACAGGGCGTGAAGCCAGAGCAGTTAAGCGGAACGATACAGAACGATATCCTGAAGGAGTTTATGGTGCGCAACACCTACATCTACCCGCCGGAGCCAAGCATGAAGATCATCGCCGACATCTTTGCTTATACTTCCCAAAAGATGCCGCGCTTCAACTCCATTTCCATTTCGGGTTACCACATGCAGGAAGCCGGTGCCACAGCAGACATAGAACTGGCTTATACGTTGGCAGATGGCCTGGAGTATGTGCGTACAGGTTTACAGGCAGGTATGGATATTGATGAATTTGCTCCGCGCCTTTCGTTCTTCTGGGCCATCGGTATGAACCACTTTATGGAGATTGCCAAGATGCGTGCAGCCCGTATGCTGTGGGCGAAGCTGATAAAGCAGTTTAACCCCAAGAACCCGAAATCGCTGGCACTTAGAACGCATTGCCAGACTTCGGGATGGAGCTTAACAGAGCAAGACCCGTTCAATAACGTAACCAGAACGTGTGTGGAGGCTTTAGCAGCTGCACTTGGCGGTACGCAAAGCTTGCATACTAATGCCTTGGATGAGGCGATTGCCTTGCCAACTGATTTCTCGGCTCGTATTGCCCGTAACACGCAGATCTACCTGCAACAGGAAACTAATATTACCAATGTAGTTGACCCATGGGGTGGTTCTTACTACGTAGAGGCACTTACGCACGAACTGGCGCACAAAGCCTGGACGCTGATTGAGGAAGTGGAAGAACTTGGAGGTATGGCTAAGGCCATCGAAACCGGTTTACCTAAAATGCGCATCGAAGAGGCTGCTGCCCGCAAACAAGCCCGCATAGATTCAGGCAAAGACGTAATTGTAGGCGTAAACAAGTATAAACCAAATCAGATTCAGGAAATCGAGATCTTGGATATTGATAACACCGCTGTGCGCGAATCGCAGCTGCGCCGCCTGGCAAGTATAAAAGAGACACGCAACGAGGACGCCGTAGCCAATGCGCTGCAGGCTTTAACAGACGCTGCCGAGACAGGGGAAGGTAATTTACTTGATTTAGCAGTAGAGGCGGCACGCCATCGCGCCACTTTAGGTGAGATTTCGGATGCATTAGAAAAAGTTTACGGAAGACATAAAGCTGTGATCAGATCTATATCAGGTATCTATTCCGCGGAGCTGTCAGATGATGAGAACTTTGAGCGAGCCAAAGCCATGGCTGATCAGTTTGAAACGCTGGAAGGCCGCAGACCACGCATCATGGTCGCTAAAATGGGTCAGGACGGCCACGACCGTGGCTCTAAAGTAATTGCCACCTCCTTCGCTGACCTCGGCTTTGACGTGGACATAGGACCATTGTTCCAGACGCCAGCCGAAGTGGCCATGCAAGCCGCCGAAAACGATGTGCATGTGGTAGGTGTAAGCAGCCTGGCAGCCGGCCACAAAACGCTGGTTCCGCAACTCATTGAAGAGCTCCGCAAACTGGACCGTGACGACATCATGGTAATTGTAGGTGGCGTTATTCCTGCCCAGGATTACGATTTCTTATTTAAAGCCGGTGCAGAGGGCGTGTTTGGTCCTGGCACAATCATCTCGGTTGCAGCTCAGAATATCCTGGAAAAGCTGATAAAACGGGTAGAAGCTTAGGTTTAAATAAGCTATCATAAAGGCGCAGCTGCTTAGTTTCAGCTGCGCCTTTGTATTTCAGAGACTGGTGCCGGAATCTATCCGGTGAAGTATAGTGTATATTAGTCTCCAGACTTACTTTTATACGTTGTGCTCCTCCTGCTTTAGACGAGAAACAGCAGTATCAGTTCTACAAATTCTCCTTACCTTCACGTAAAGCAAACCTATACTATGGCATCAGCATTTGCGCATGCGCTGGCGGCAGTTGCAGTAGGCAAAACCTACCCTAAAACGTATACTTCTCCTAAATTCTGGATACTAGGAGTACTATGTACCATTTTACCAGATGCGGACGTGGTGATGTTTAAGTTTGGGGTGTCGTACGAGCATTTACTGGGCCACAGAGGCTTTTCTCACTCGCTGGTATTTGCCTTGCTGCTCGGAGTAGCGCTTACTGCTATTTTCTACAGAAGTATAAAATTAACAAGTAAACAAGGATTGGGTTTTATACTTTTCTTCTCGTTTTGCACCGCTTCGCACATCCTGCTTGATGCATTAACCAATGGTGGTTTAGGTGTAGCGGTGTTTGCTCCTTTAGATAATACGCGTTATTTCTTGCCTTGGCGGCCAATACAGGTTTCCCCCATAGGAGTAAGTAACTTCTTTAGTGAATGGGGCTGGCGCGTAATCAAAAGCGAAGTGCTGTGGGTGGGCTTGCCTGCTGCTATTTACCTGGTCATTGCGGGTGTTATCAAATCTGCAAAAGCCAGAAACAAAACTGCCCGAGCCTAGTTTACCATTAACGATACCTTTACCATGAAACTAAAACCCATTCTTATACTTGTTTCCGTCATCTTAATCGGCTGGTTTATTTACGACACCTTGTCTATACCTGGCGTTGATGACTTAAAAGGCGACTTTAAAGAAGTAGCCATGTACCGAAACGAAAACAATACCGGCCCGATTATAAGAATTTACGCTGTAACCGTTGATGATACACGATGGGAAGAGATGCAGGCTTACGGCGAATTTATGCCGCATACCAAGTATGGCAACACCAAAGTATACTTCTTCTTAAAAAACAGCCCCGCACCTAACGAGGTAACACCGGGAGACAGCAATTTTGAAGCACGATTCCGGGAATTTGCTGTAGCCAAGTATGAAAAGGACGCCATGGGCCAGGTTTCGTTTGTGCAATACCCTTTCCGTTAGTATACTTGTCGCTTTGCAGTTGGTTTGCGTAAGAAAAAGCTGATGTTTTCTCTCGTAACAAACCAAGGCAAGTATGACCTATTTTTATAGCATCTTTAGACTATACTTTCTGCTGGCTTTACCTTTTACCCTTATGCTGCTGCCTGCTCAAGCACAGCAGCTATACCGCCCGGAAAAGGACATGGGAGAGCTGTTTGAGCACGTGCAACTGCAGCGGGTCTTCCCTGATTCTAAAACATTTCCGGATTGCGTGCCTCTTGCTGATCCTGAGCACATTATACAGGCATTTTACAGGCAACGGCACCTACCAGGTTTTAACCTGAAAGCATTTGTACAAGAGCATTTTGAGCTGCCGGCACAACCAACAACAGCTTTCACCACCGACTCCAGCAACTCTGTAACAGAGCACATAGAACGGCTTTGGCCTGTGCTTACGCGCCAACCTGGTGCCGGTGTTGGCTCTCTTATACCTTTGCCACACGCTTATATTGTACCTGGTGGGCGCTTCAGGGAAATCTATTACTGGGACAGCTTCTTTACTATGCTAGGGCTACAAGCTAGCGACAAGACAGCGCTGATTCAAAGTATGGTGGATAATTTCACGCACCTTATCCATACCGTAGGCCACATACCGAACGGCAACCGCACGTATTACCTCAGCCGGTCGCAACCACCGTTTTATGCGCTTATGCTGCGTGTGCTGGCACAGCAAAAAGGCCGTGAAGTACTGCTAAAGTATGCGCCTGCCTTGCAAAAAGAATATAGTTTCTGGATGGATGGTGCAGCAACTCTATCTGCTGCCAACCCAACACACCGGAGAGTGGTGCGTATGCCCGATGGCAGTATACTTAACCGCTACTGGGACGACTCCCCTGCCCCACGACCGGAATCATACTTAGAAGATGTAGAACTGGCTAAAACATCTGGCAGAAACCCTGAAGAAATTTACCGTAATATTAGAGCCGCCGCAGAGTCTGGCTGGGACTTCAGTACGCGCTGGTTTGCTGATGGCAAGAATATCAGTACCATTCAAACTACCAGCATCATACCTGTTGATCTTAATGCGCTGCTTTACCACGTGGAACTTACACTACAGGAAATGGCTGTACTGGCAGGCAACCACGACGAGGCACGAAAGTATGAGAAATTGGCCAGGGCACGCCGCGATGCTGTATTAAAGTATAACTGGAGCAGTAAAGACAGCTTCTTTTACGACTACAATTTTGTAAAAGGCGCTACTACCCAAATACCTACCTTAGCATCCGTTTACCCGCTATACTTCAACATGGTAAAGCATAGGCCTGCCGCCGCTGTTGCACAAAAAATAGAGGCTGAGTTTATACGTCCGGGCGGAGCAGTTACTACACTTAACCCAAGTGGCCAGCAATGGGACGCTCCTAATGGTTGGGCTCCCTTGCAATGGATGACGATAAAGGCGCTCCAAAACTATGGCTTTAACGAGCAGGCAAATACCATCGCCAACAATTGGGTTATACTTAACAACGAAGTATACCAGGCTACCGGCAAGCTGATGGAGAAGTATAACGTTGAGAACCTTACATTAGAGGCCGGTGGCGGAGAATATCCCAACCAAGACGGCTTTGGATGGACCAATGGCGTATTGCTTAGGTTGCTTTCAGAAAACCCGGCGCTCTACAAGTTAACAGAAAAACAGGGGGTGCGACAGCAGAACTAAAGCAGATGTTTAGCTCTTTTTGCAAATTAATTTCTTTTTGGCTCGTACAACAGAGAGGTAAATAAATTTGACAGCTATGAAAAAGAAAATAAATATTTTAGCAACTATTCTTATCTCTGCTACTATGGCGCTGGCTTCATGCGGAGGCGGTGAGTACGGCGAAAATGCAGAAATGCCACCTGAGTCTACAACCGGAGAAACAAACGAAACGGGCGTTGACGGTTCCGGAGACTTACCGGGAACTGGTGCAGACTCATCGCACATAAACGATAAGTTATCAGGAGACACAACTTTACAGCAGCAATAACTTTTTTGAAGTATAGATCACAAAGAGAAGAAGCGGGTTAATAGCCTGCTTCTTCTCTTTTAAGCACCTCCCCTCGCTCTTTTTAAACATTAGCGGCAGGCTTGGCATTGCATTTGTACTTTGCGTAAGCAACAGAACGTTTAACAATTGCTATGATAAGATTTAGACACCTCGCAGCTGCAGCCATACTTACTTTTAGCAGCCTTAATGTATTTGCCCAAGGCGAAAAAAACAACTGGTACTTTGGAAAGGGAGCCGGAATCGTGTTTGCTGAAGGTACACCCACAGCTAACGCTAGCCGCTTGTTTACCGAAGAAGGCAGCGCCTCGTTATCAGATAAAGACGGCAACCTGCTGCTTTACACCAATGGCATTACCGTCTGGAACCGCAACCATAAAGTAATGCCTAACGGCAATAGCTTAATGGGCGGAAAATCCTCTACACAATCAGCGCTTATACTTCCCAAACCAGGCAGCGAAACTATCTTCTATATTTTTACAACGGATATACAGGCCCAAAGCAATGGCCTGCGCTATAGTGTTGTGGATATGAGCAAAGACAATGGCACCGGCGATATTGTAACCCGAAACAACTTTATGGTGGCACCTGCCACCGAAAAGCTTACAGCCGTGCGCCACAGCAACGGCCGCGATTGGTGGGTGCTGGCGCACCGATGGAACAGTAACGGCTACATGGCTTACCTGGTAGATGCGGAAGGTGTGGCAACGCAACCTGTCATGAGTATGGTAGGCATGGTGCACGGCGGGCCAAACCGAAAAGCCATAGGCTATTTAGTGCCCTCCCCGGATGGTACACGTTTGGCAGCGGCACTTTGGAACGATGATAGCAGCTTTGAGATACTTAAGTTTGACCGCAGCACAGGTAAAGTATCCGACCCGATACACTTAAAAGGGTTCTCACAGGCATATGGTGTAGCTTTTTCGCCGGATGGCAGCAAAGTATACGGCACCACGAATAACGGCCAGATGAACAAGGGACAGATTGTGCAGTTTGATTTGCGCGCTGGCAGCCAGGATGCCATTTCAAAATCAGCGGTAGTGGTGGCCACTTCTGGCAGCCCAAGTCTAGGAGCCTTGCAGCTAGGCCCTGATGGCAAAATGTATGTAGCCCGAAAAGACAACTATTACCTCGGAGTTATAGAAAACCCAAATGCAAAGGGTACAGCAAGTGGGTATGTAGATAACGGCTTTCACCTGGGCAAGCAAAAAAGTGATCTTGGTTTGCCTAATTTCCCTCAAGGTCTATCCAGATAAAATATTTTATAGTATAAACCAGAAGCGCCGGCCTTACAAGGGCCGGCGCTTCTGGTTTATACTTCTGTTACCAATGCCATTACAGCAACTTTGGTTTGCCAATTTTAAATTTCAGGAAGCCCATGGCGAAAGACCCTCCAGGGTTATTCTCTGTGAAAGGGGCTGTAATATCACGGGTACTAACTCCGAATTCGTAAACCGGTGTTACTATAGCCAAACCTAGTGGCAGGTTAAGCTTATCGCCTGCACCTGTAGATACTCCCGTACTGAATCGTAAAAAAGAAAGCGGCATTACATCAATCCCTAAACCAAAAAAATCCTGGGTGATGTTGCCTGGTGCGGTGTTTAAGGCATGAACATAGTCTAAACCCACTTCTACTTTACTTCCAAGCTTTACGCCAACACCCGCTCTAAAGCGCGTTGGCAGGTCGGTTTTAAGCTCATTTACCGGGCTAAACACCAGCGCACTATCAATAATGGTTTTAGCAATATCGCCGGCATCTTCAAAGCTGTACTCGTCTGTTCCCTCTATTTCAGGCAACTTAAAACCTCTGTCTTGCGCCTGCAGCAGGTTTTCAGTCCATGTAATTTTACCAATGTCTGTTACCGATACCCCCACTTTTACAATTTTGGCGATCTCAGCAGATAAACCCAAATCAAATCCATGGCCACGCCCAACCGGGCTCAGTAATCCATCCGCATCATTGTATGTAAACTTCGGGTCGTTCAGGTAGTCATCATAGTTGATATCCAGCACAGGAGACGCAGCACTATATGCTTTAACATCACCACCCTTAGAGCTGAACTCGTAAAGCGCCATGCCTTGTATGTAACGGTAGCCGGCACCGCCGTAGATATTAAACATTGGCAGGTCTATGATTTTGCGGCCGTATGCCACATTCCACTCATTTACCCACGATGCCTTTATCTCGGTGCCATCAAATAACTTAGAAGCATATACGGTTTGCCCTGGCGCCACATCATTATAAAGTTGTGCATCCTGCCCCAGAAAAAGCAGCTCAGAAAAGTTTTTATTGAACGCCGCATGCCCAAGTGCGCGCTGGCGGTTGCTGAACGCCAATGAACCGAACTTTGGCAGGTTGATGGAAATAGCAAAGGTGTTAAAGTCTACACCTGCGTTAAGCACATTGTCGCTTGTAAAGGCTTTGGCTAAATCACGACAGTCTTCCAACGTAATCTCGCTTCCATCTGCTGCATCAATAAATTGCTTAAGTGTACTTTTGTTAAAGGCTTGAGAACTTACAGCCAGGCCACCCTCGGCAATAGAAAATGTTACAATAGAAGTACCACGGCCCAGGTTGGCAGGGTTAACGCCTATGGCTTGGTAGTCGTTAACAAAAGTGTTCATTACGCCCCCACGGCCAGTTGCCGAGAAGCTGCTAAGTTCTGTTTGCGCCAGTACGCTTGCCTGCAACCCTAAAAACGCAGCAGCCAGCATCAACATCTTTTTCATAAAGGTGGTGTATATTTTATACTTTGTTTGATCTAAAATTAAAGGACAGGTATAACAAGAAGTCAAAGGAAAACTATTTATACTTCAACGCTTTAAACGGCTGCCAAATCGAATGCAATTTCTGGCTTTTAGCTTTCATTTCCATATATATCCACATAATTATTTAATATTTTATATATAGAGAAGCATATATTAAGGCTTAACTGGAGCTAATACGCGTATAAGTTTTAAATTTGCAGTAGTCGCAGCATCAACTAAAGTAAGCAGTTTGGCCAAACGATTTAGCACCGAAACCTATGTAAAAGGCATTTTAGCGGGAGACCGTGTTATGCTAAGCCGTGCTATAACGCTGGTGGAAAGCAAGCTTTTCTCAGATCAGGAACTTGCCCAACAGGTAATCAACGAGGTTTTACCGCATGCCGGAAAATCGGTTCGCATTGGAATTACAGGGGTGCCAGGTGTAGGTAAAAGTACTTTTATTGAGGCTTTTGGCACTTATCTGATAAAAGAGCAAGGTAAAAAGCTTGCCGTACTAGCTATAGACCCCACCAGCCAGCGCTCCGGCGGAAGTATACTTGGAGATAAAACGCGTATGGAGGCACTCTCCATGAATCCTCAAGCCTACATACGCCCTTCGCCGGCCGGTAAGTCGCTTGGAGGCGTAACCAGGAGCACGCGCGAAACAATTATACTTTGCGAGGCTGCCGGCTTTGACACTATTATTGTAGAAACTGTTGGTGTAGGCCAGTCTGAGACAGCGGTGCATGCCATGGTCGATTTCTTTTTGCTGCTGATGCTCGCCGGCGCAGGCGATGAACTACAGGGCATAAAGCGCGGCATTATGGAAATGGCCGATGCCATTGCCATTACCAAAGCCGATGAGCAGAATGTGCAGAAAGCACGTGCCGCTAAGGCTGAATACCAGAATGCGCTGCACCTGTATCCTATAGGCCCCTCAGGCTGGGTGCCTAAAGTAAGCACCTGTTCTGCCCTCCAAAACACCGGCCTCGACGCTATTTGGCAAACTACAGCTGACTACCTGGAGCTTACGCACAATAATGGTTTTTTTGAGAAGAAGCGCCGCGACCAGAACCTGCAATGGATGTATGAGGCGATACGCCAAGGCTTGGAGGATAATTTTTACAGCCACCAGCAGGTAAAGCAGCAACTGCAAAGTATAGCCGAGCAGGTTAAAAACGGGCAGAAGTCTGCTTTTGCCGCTGCTGCGGAGTTGCTAAGGCTGGTGTAATTCAAATATTTGCTAGGTTTAACTATCTCTGCCTTTCCTAAGCTATAAACCAAAAGCAGCTGGCTCATCTCCTGAACCAGCTGCTTCTGAGTATTTCTTTGAGTATAAACTACCTTGCTTCTTCTAAGCTAACTTTAGCCCATTTGCAGATACCTCCAAGAGGCGGGTTAAACTTATAAACGTTCACCTTAACAGACTGCACAAACGGAAACCGCTCGTAAACTTTGTCAATGATGCGGTGACCGAGATGCTCTAGCAGGCGTGCAGGTATTTTCATTTCCTCCAGCACCAGTTGGTACAGCACTTCGTAGTTTACCGTTTCGTCCAGGTTATCGGTTTCGGCGGCGCGGCGCAGGTCTGTGTTAATAAGCAGGTCGATGCCATACTTGTTACCGATCTTCTGCTCCTCGTCGTAAAACCCATGGAAGGCAAAAAACTCCATGCCCTCCAGCGCAATCTGCCCCATCCTTAGCTTAACTCATCAAAGAAAGAACCGCCGCCTTGCTTAACAGTTGCACCGTTAGTGGCATAAGCATTGCGCGATGGCTCTGTTAACGGAGGCTGAATTTCTGGCTTATCCGGGGTTACTGGTTTAATTTCCGGTATCGGTTGCTCAATATCCGGTGCAGGTACACGACCAGGATAATCCGGCTCTACTGGCTCTACTTCTGGCGATGGAATATTAGGTACCGGCGTTGTTGGCGTAGGCACTTCGTTTGGTTGCGTAACATCCGGTGCCGGATCGCCAAACGGATCGTAACCATTACCGTTTCTGATAGCTACAGGTGCATTGGCAGCCGTAGATTCAGGCAGAACATATGTTTCGTTTGCAGTATTCATTTCTTTCAGGTTTTTTAACAGCTCGGCGTTTTCAACTCTTACACCGGCCGCTCTTGAAAGAATACTGTTTGTATCGCTCTTAGGTTTAGATTTTGTACGCTCTGCTCTTTCCAGCGCCTCGTTAGCAAGATTCTTTAAATCGCGCACCATGGTATCCAGGTGGCCTTCCATGCGCTGGTAATCCTGCTCCAGGGCTTTTACCTCCTGCTGCATTTCCAAAACAATCTTTTCAGCTTCTTTTTTAGCCTCTTCCAGCATCTGGCGTGCCTGGTTGCGGGCCTGGCTCATCATTTCGTTGGCTTTCAGCTCGGCCTCGCGTGCCTGCAGCTGCGCTGATTTTGTGGCTTGCTCCAGTATGCTATTGCCTGTATCCTCGGCAGTTTTCAAGGTTTTATATAGCGACGACTCCACCTCACGCAGTTTTTGGGTTTCGCGGTGCGAAGCATCCAGTTTCATGCGCAGATCCTTGTTCTCATCCAGCAACTTTTCCCATTGCTGCGAAAGGGTTAGCAAAAACGCGTTTACTTCATCCTTATCTAATCCTCTAAATGCCTTCTCAAACGTTTTTTGCCTGATCTCTAATGGTGTAATCTTCATAACTTTAACCTAAATTAATATCCCAAACCGAAATGGTGCGGTCATCGCTACACGAAACTAACTGATTCTGGTGAGCCGACCAAAATAATTTATTTACTGATGTGCCGTGGCTTGCATTACGTACTTTGTCTATCACTTTCAACAACTTAAAAGTATCGGCATCCCATACTTTTATAGACTTATCCATGCTGCAGGTGGCAAAATAACGGCCATCTGGGCTAAAGGTAATATGGTTGATGGTATACATGTGCGCGATCAGGTAACCTCGCTCCTTGTACTGCTGCTCTACCTCCCACACCCGCAAGTGCGCATCACGGCTTCCGGTTAGCAACAGCTTGCCATCAGGAGTATAGGCCAAAGTAAACACAGAGTTTGCATGCGCTGCCAATTCATACTTTACTTCCCTGGTGGCGGCATCAAAAATACGCACTACATTATCACTATAGCCTACTGCCAGCTCATTGCTATACTTATTGTAAGCCAGGCAGCGGGCACTCTGGTCAGACTTCCGGATAATGGTCTCCAACTCAAAAGTATGGCTATCAAGCACACACACGGCTCCGTTACCTAAGGCCACGTATACATTATCAGCAGTAAACGCTATGTCAAAAATGGCCACTTTAGGCAGCGGCACGGACTTAAGTATTTGCTTGTTCTCGAGGTCTATCACCTGCACTCCCTCCTGGTTCTGCCCTATCAGCAGCAGGTTGCGCTCCGGCACATAGCGCAGCGCGTAAACCGAACTGGTCACCTTTGCAATCAATTCTCCATTCTCAGGTTGTGTCAGGTCCCAGGCTACTACCATGCCATCGCCTGCTCCTGAATAGATTATGTTATCGCTACCCGACCTTTCTAAAGTATAAATGCAATCGCGATGCCCGGTAAGGGTAGCTACTTTTTGTACTTGTATCTTGCTGGCCATAATGCCACTATGCTTCTGTGTCTTAAATTTTAGCTAAATTTACAACAATCTAGCCTAACAAAGCTTGCCTATACTTATAAAACCCGCCGCCTACCAGTTTATTGCCTATGCCGCTTCTCCAAATTAAACAGCTAAACCCACATACAGCACTCGGTATCTGGCAAACTGATGAGCCTGTAGAAGAGCTGCTTAGGCTATTACCAACCTTTGTAGATTGCACGCAGGTAGAGCGGGTGCACCAGAGGCGTAAACGGGAATGGCTGGCAAGCAGAGTACTGGTTTATAGAATGTTAGAGCAGTTCACCACCTCTCCTGCCGTTCTTCGGAAAAATGAAAATGGGAAGCCATACTTTGAGAATGAGCCTTTCCATGTTTCCATATCACACTCTCCTTACCTGGCTGCTGCTATCATTTCTGATAAATTTGAAGTTGGCATAGATATTGAACTCCTTTCGCAAAAGGCGCTGCGTGTGGCCGACAAGTTTTTAAGTGAGGCAGAGAAAATATTTACTGCACAGAACGAAGCACAAACTTGCCTGTACTGGAGCGCTAAGGAAACTTTGTATAAGTTGTATAGCCGTAAACAATTGATTTTTAAGGACAACCTTATTTTAAAGCCCTGCGAAGATCAAAATGTGCTGGATGGACAGGTATTTACCGCCAATTTAAGTAAATTGTATCGGGTTAACTTTGAATACCTGCAAAACCACGTACTAACCTACTGCCTCGACGACCTACAAGCTTAAACAGAACTAAAACAAAAAATCATGAAACACTTTGCCACATTTGCTGCCGCATTTTTGCTAACTACCTTTGCTTTTGCACAGGGCGGCGGTTACCAGCTAGGAGATAAAGTGGCGAATTTCTCCTTGCAAGGCGCAAACAACCAAAGCGTATCGCTCAGCGACTTTACCAGCGCTAAAACGGTAGTGCTGGTGTTCACGAATAACCAATGCCCGTATGCCAAACTGTACGAGAACCGCCTGGTTACGCTTGCCAGCACTTACGCCAGCAGAGGTGTGCAGTTTATCTTTATTAACCCTGGTGCAGGCGAGGGCAGCGAAACCCTGGAAGAAATGAGTGCTAAGAACTACAGCTTCCCATACCTGGCTGATGCCGGACAAAAGATAAGCGGACAGTTTGGCGCCACCAAAACACCCGAGGTTTTTGTACTGCACAACACCGGCGACAGTTTTGTGTTAAAGTATAAAGGAGCCATAGACGATAACCCGCAAGTAGAATCCGGGGTAAAAAACAATTACCTGCGCGGTGTACTTGATGATGTGCTGGCAAATAAGGCTGTTGCAGCCGGCGATAAAAGGGCTACGGGTTGTTTAATTAAAAAATATTAAGCTTATACAAGTATAAAAAGAGAGGGGCCAGCTTTAAAAGCTGGCCCCTCTCTTTTTATACTTGCGCCTTTCCCTAAACAGGTGGCTCCTCATCCGTGATAGAAGTCAGCAACTTTGTAACTTCTGTGGCTTTTTCGGGGTCGTTCATCTTCTCAAAAGAGAAGGCAAGGTTACGAAGGGCACGCTTAATAATGTCTAGGTTACTGCATGGCTCATAAAATATATCAATTGGGTTCAGGTTGAGCTGCAGTATGTAATTATCGATGTCCGATTTTGAAAGTATAAGCCCTTTGTTGTATACGTTGATGTAAAACTGCACCCCATCCAGCTTATAGGTAAGTATAAACAGGTTAGGTAAGTTTACTCCGTATACCGGCATATCGAGGCGCTGGGCCAGCGTCATGTAAAGTACGCATAGTGTTAGAGGGTTGCCACGCTTTGTCTCCAGCACCAGGTGCAGCATAGAGTTTGCCGGCGAGTGGAAGTTTTTGGTGTTCGCCGTGAAACGCTTCTCTTTAAACAACACATTGTTCAGCGCCTTTACCTGGTCATAAGGGTGCATTTCCTCCTTCATATGCGTCCAGGCATCAAAGTATAACTGGTCTATGGTTCTGGTTATGTTAGCATACTCTACATCAGGGTATAAGTATGAGTTAACCAGATACATGCCTTCCAACAAATCCTTGGCGCCGTTCTCTTTCCACTCCTTCAGGCGTACCATCAGCCCGTCGAACTGCAGGTTGTGTATCAGGTCTTCAATCTTTTTCTGAAGTTCTGTATCTAACGTTTCCTCCCACTCCTCCTCCAGGTAAGGTATAACGCCCACGCCCAAAGCTACAATTTGCTTCTCCACATGCGACGCCACCTCATGGTCTCTATCATCTAACAGCGAGATAAGCGCCTTTATTTCGTTCTTCGTCAAGGTAATCGGTAATTATAAATGACTTAACTCATTTCCAACATCTAATAATTTACAGCAATAAACACTAAATGGATTCTTCATTCACTTAATAATCCTTATAAAATGCTTATTTGCTGCAAACTAGGCACATGCCTTATTGCATCATCAGTTAAAATCATGTTTGGATAACGCCAACATTGTACGGTTTTTCGAGGGGTGCATGGTTGGCAGCTTCTATACCCATCGATATCACTTTGCGGGTTTCCAGCGGGTCGATGATGCCATCAACCCACAAGCGCGCGGCCGCATAGTATGGCGATAGCTCTTCGTTATACTTGGCGGTGATGCGTTCCAGCAGTTCCTGTTCTGCCTCTGGTGTAATTACCTCTCCTTTTGCTTTTAGTGAAGATACCTGTATCTGAAGTAACGTTTTTGCAGCTGAGGCACCGCTCATTACGGCAAGCTGTGCTGTTGGCCAGGAATAAATCAAGCGAGGGTCATATGCTTTGCCGCACATGGCGTAGTTACCGGCTCCGTAGCTGTTACCGATAAGTATGGTAAACTTAGGCACTACAGAGTTAGCCATGGCATTCACCATTTTGGCACCGTCTTTAATAATACCGCCGTGTTCTGCTTTGCTGCCCACCATAAAGCCCGATACATCCTGCAAAAACACCAATGGTATCTTTTTCTGGTTGCAGTTCATGATAAAGCGCGCGGCCTTGTCAGCAGAGTCGGAGTAAATAACGCCACCCATCTGCATTTCGCCTTTTTTGCTCTTTACTATTTTTCGCTGGTTTGCTACAATGCCCACAGCCCAGCCATCAATGCGGGCAAGGCCGCAGATAAGGGTTTGGCCGTAATGGTCTTTGTAAGCCTCAAATTCAGAGTTATCAACCATACGTAGTATAATATCCATCATATCGTAAGGCTTTACTCTGTCGGCTGGCATTAAACCGTAGATTTCCTTCTCGTTTAGTTTCGGGGCGGCAGGCTCAACGCGGCTAAAACCGGCTTTAGGGTTATCTCCCATCTTATCAAAGATGTTGCGGATGTGGTCCAGCGCCTCTTTGTCGTCTTTGCACTTGTAATCGGTTACGCCAGATATTTCGCTGTGTGTGGTGGCCCCGCCAAGCGTTTCATTGTCTATGGTTTCGCCGATAGCCGCTTTTACCAAGTATGAGCCAGCTAAGAAAATGGAGCCTGTGCCTTCCACGATCAAAGCTTCGTCGCTCATGATAGGCAAGTAAGCACCGCCGGCTACACAACTGCCCATAATGGCTGCAATCTGCACAATGCCCATCGAGCTCATCACGGCGTTGTTGCGGAACATACGCCCAAAGTGCTCTTTATCCGGAAAGATCTCGTCCTGCATCGGCAAAAACACACCTGCACTATCTACAAGGTATACTATGGGTAACTTATTTTCGATGGATACCTCCTGAGCACGCAGGTTTTTCTTGGCTGTGATCGGAAACCAGGCACCGGCTTTTACGGTAGCATCGTTTGCAACTACCACACATTGGCGGCCCTTAATGTAGCCTATACCTGTTACCACGCCGCCACTCGGGCAACCGCCAACCTCCTGGTACATACCATCACCGGCAAAAGCTCCGATCTCCAGAAACTCAGAACCTTCGTCCAGCAGGTACGCTACACGCTCACGGGCTGTCATTTTACCTTTATCGTGCTCTTTCTGGATGCGCTTTTCACCACCACCCAGGTGTACCTTCTGTAATTTACTTTTTAACTGAAAAATTAGCTGTTTAAGTGCGTCTTCGTTCTTGTTGTATTCGATATCCATGTAGGGTTAGTTTGTAGTTTGGGTGATAGACTATCAAAGAAAAATCCGCCCTGAAAAAGCGGATTTCACAAATATACAATTTTACATATAAGGCTTAATTAGATTTTAGGCCGGCAGCACCTTTACCTGTTTTGCTTGTATCAGGCACAGGAACATAAACAGTATCAGGTACTGTACGGAACTCCTGCGGGTTCTGATCTTGCAAGTCTTTTACCTCATCCAGGCCTATTACACGGCCTGTGGCATCCACCTTATACTTATCTTTTCGGCCGAATACTGAGAAGTTCACATAGCGCTTCGGATATGCCTGTATATCGCGCAGCAGCAGGTTAAGTGCCTCTGTAGAGCGGTTCATATTTTCATACAGTTGCTCGTCGTTCATCAGCTTGCCGATGGAGCCTTCGTCTGAGTTAAGCCTTGCTACAGCTGTCTGCAACTCCGAAACAGCGCCATTCGCATTCGACACCAGCTTGTTGAATTCAGCTCTTTTAAGTGTGTCTGTAATCTCAGTCATGTTACGGGCAAGTAAATTTATCTGCCGCTCAGTCTGCCGCAGCGACAAGGTTAGAGCGTTTACATTTGCCATAATGGCATTGATGTTCTGCTGATTTGCCCGCAGCATTTCGTTGAGTGCCTCTGTTGTTTTGTTTGTATTGGCAAGTATGCCCTGTATGTTTCCCTTGGCCTCGCTATCAAGCAACTTGTTTACACGGGCTAGTGTGGTATCTACTCTATCAATGATAGGTACAGTTTTAGAAGAGATAATATCGGTTATAGAGCTTTCTTTGTAAGGTATAAGCTTCTCATCTCCCTGGTATATTTTCTGGCTGTTGCCCAGGTACAAGGTAATGGCTTTGCTGCCCAGCAGGTCGGAGTTACCAAGCGCCGCAATCGTGGAGTCGCCCACTTGCAAGTTTTTAAGTACCTCTATTTTAACAAGTATGTTGTTATTCTGCTCCGTCATCAGAGTCATGTTCTGCACCGAGCCTACCTGCACCCCGTTAAGTATAACCGGGTTAGAAACGGTAAGCCCGTCCACGTTGTCATACACAACAAAGTAGGAACGTGTATCTGAGAAAAGGTCTGAGCCTTTCAGAAACATGAAACCAAAATACAGTATAACCAATGCTACTATACCTAGTAGCGCCACTTTTATTTCTTTGGATATTTTCACGTAGGGTGTGTTGCTAAAAGCGTTAGTTCATTGCCTCCAATTCTTGTTTATAATCTTTGAAGGCACGATATATTCCTGATGCCATATACGATTGGCCGCTTTTATCGTTAAGGAATTTTTCTTCGGTAGGATTAGTAAGGAAACCGCACTCGATCAGAACGCTTGGCATGTATGATTTCCAGAGCACCAGAAAACCTGCCTGCTTCACGCCACGGCTATGGCGGCCCACCCTGTGCTTGAATTCTTTTTCTACTTTATCGGCAAAGCGTATACTGTTATCCATGTGCGCGCTCTGGTGCAAGGCAAAGAGTATATGGCTCTGCGGAGACTTCGGATCAAAGCCGCCGTAGTTCTCTTTGTAGTTATCTTCCTGTAAAATTACGGCATTCTCACGCTTTGCCACTTCAAGGTTACCGTTTGATGTATGCAGCCCCATTGTGTAGGTTTCTGTACCGTAAGCAGCAGCAGGGCCAGCGTTAAGGTGTATGGAGATAAAAAGATCAGCATTGTTTTTATTCGCTATCCCTGCACGATCGATCAACTCAACAAAGTGATCTGATTTACGTGTATAGACTACTTTCACATCAGGTAAGTTCTTCTCTATCAAAGCGCCTACCTGCAAAGCAAGTTTAAGGGCAACATCTGCCTCTTGTGAAAATTTGCCGTTACAGCCTACATCTTTGCCGCCGTGGCCAGCATCGATAACTACTGTGCGTACTTTATAAGCCTTCTTGAACTCTAATGTGTTGGAAGAGAAAAGCAAGAAAACAATGGCCAGAAATGAAACAGTAACAATATTTCTCACAATGCTCGTTAGTTAAAAGCTAAAACAATAACTTTGTACAAAATAAATAAAACTTTAGGGAAGTCTGAAGAAGTTGCGACACATTTTGATTTTTTTACTGCTGCTGCAGTTTGCCATACTTACTCCTTCGTTTGTATCAGGCCAGGGTGCACCTACTCCGCGCACTCCTAAACCAGCTGCTACTCAAATACAAGACACTATTCCCGCTGGGCAAGACTCTCTTCGCCTTTCCGCACCCAAAGGAGACATCGAGACGACTATCAAATATTCTGCCAGAGACTCCATCATGTTTGAGGTAGACCGCAAAGTAGTCAACCTCTACGGCGATGCCAAAATTAATTACGGAGACCTCTCCCTCGACGCCGCCTATATCCAGATCGATTACGAATCAAATACGTTGCTTGCCACTCCCCTGCCAGACTCTACCGGCAAAGAAACAGGCGTGCCTCTTTTCAAAGACTCTGGCGGATCGTATGCTGCCAAGCGCATTGCCTACAATTACAAAACCAGAAAAGGACGAATATCTGAAGTAGTAACGCAGCAGGGCGAAGGGTATATACATGCCGAAGTCGTAAAAAAGAACGAGAATGACGAGTTTTTCGGTTACCATGCTCAATATACAACTTGTAACCTAGAACACCCGCACTTCTTTATCGGAACAGGCAAAATGAAAGGCATTCCGAATGAGAAAGTAATGACCGGGCCTTTTAACCTAGTAGTAGCTGATATTCCAACGCCCCTCGGATTCTTGTTCGGCCTTTTCCCGATGCCAAAGAACACCCGTTCTTCTGGTGTGATTGTACCCAGCTTCGGGGAATCAAGGGCGCAGGGCTTTTACCTGAGCAACGGCGGCTATTATTTTTCATGGAACGACTATATAGGCACGCGGGTAACCGGCGATATATACTCCCTGGGCGGTTATAATGTTAGTGTAGACAATACCTACCGCAACAGGTATTCTTACAGCGGCAGCCTTGGCTTTTCGTACCGTTACTTTAAAAACGACGAAGCTGACATTGAACGCTCCCGCTCTACAAACGACTTGCTAAATGCCCTGCCACCCACACAACGCACCATTTGGATCAACTGGTCGCACTCTCCAGTACAAAAACCGGGGCGCGGCCGCTTTTCAGCGAGTGTAAACGCAGGTAGCACAAGCCATCAGCGCCTGAACTACAGCAATACATCGCAGTACTTGTCGCCAACGTTTAACTCTAACATCACCTACCAGAAAACAATAGAGAATACACCGTTTAGCTATACCGCCAAGCTTTCGCAAGGCCAGACAAGTGGTGGCGTGTACAACTTTGTATTGCCAGACCTGAACTTCTCCATGACGCCGATCAGCTTTTTTGAGGCTTTTACCAACGACCAGCCTACAGGCAAATGGTACGAGCAGTTCACGATCGGCTACAACGTTACAGCCCAAAACAGACTAACAAACATTAGATCAGCAACTACTGATTCTTTCCAGGGTATTCCTATAACTGAGGGAAACACAACGCAGGATACTATTAGCCTGAGTAATTTTAACCAGCTCTGGAAAAACGGACGCCGCTCTGCTGACCATAACCTTCAGCTAAACCTGGGCAGCTATAAAATAGCGCGCTATTTCAACTTCTCGCCTTCGGTAAGTTACCGCGAAAGCTGGACCGACCAGAAGTATAGCTTCCGTTGGGATCCGGACTCTCAGAAGGTAGACGTAGACACAACTAACTTTGGCCGGGTGTATGATTACAATGCCAGCGCCTCGCTTAGCACTACTATATACGGAACGGTGTATGTTGGCGGCAAACGCGTAGAAGCTATTCGCCACCTGGTTCGCCCGACTATAGGTTACAGTTTCCGCCCAGACTTTGGCAGAGACAACTACGGCTTTTACCAGACAGTACAGACCAGCACCTTCCCTGCGCCTGGCAGAGATGTCTTTACCCGCCTTGCCCGTGTGAATAATGCTCCTGCGGCAGGCTTACAGAGTAACTTAACCTTTGGGGTTTCCAATAATATTGAGATGAAAGTAAAGTCGCAGAACGACTCTACAGCAAACCAATTTGAGAAAGTAAGCATACTGGACAACCTGGCTATTAACAGTTCTTACAACTTTGCAGCAGACTCTCTTAAACTTAACCCTATTTCATTAACGGCTAACACCAGGTTATTTAGAGTATTTAACGTTACTTTTAACTCTACTTTTGAGCCATACAAACGCGACTCACTAGGTGCCCGGATTGACGAGTATGTTTTTGACCTCTCAAAGTTAAAACTGGCCACACTAACAAACGCTAACTTTTCTATTAGTGCCAGCCTAAACCCGGAGGCAAGGCAGTCAAGGTCTTCTGGAGCCAGCAATTTGCCTATACTTAACCCTAACAGAGATCCCCTGCTGCCAGACTATGTGGATTTTAAAATTCCGTGGACACTTAGCTTCGACTATACAATCGGTTATTTTAGAACCTTTGGCAGATCAGAGAACACAAGCATAACGCAGACGCTGGGAGTAAACGGCTCGGTAAACCTGACAGATAAATGGAAAATAACATACTTTGCAGGCTACGATTTTACAAATAACAACATTGCCAACGCCAACCTGCAGATATACCGCGACTTGCATTGTTGGGAAATGAGTATCGGTTGGATACCTTACGGATTTGCACAAGGCTACAACATCACTATCAACGCCAAATCTGCGTTGCTGCAAGATCTGAGACTTACCCGAAACAGAACTGCCCGTAATAGATTTTAACAAAAACAGCCACACCAAAATGTGGCTGTTTTTGTTTTAGATTTTATAGCTTTACACCTTAACTATTGCAATTGCTATGTCTGTTCATAAAAGTGACTTAAAAAAAATCACGACACACCAGCTTCAGAACATGAAGGAGCGAGGTGAGAAGATCTCCATGCTCACAGCATACGACTACTCCATGGCTACTATCCTGGATGCAGCCGGAGTTGACGTATTACTGGTAGGCGACTCAGCATCCAACGTAATGGCTGGCCACGAAACAACACTACCTATCACCCTGGACCAGATGATCTACCATGCCTCTTCAGTAATTCGAGGGGTGAACAGAGCTTTTGTAGTAGTAGACTTACCATTCGGTTCTTACCAGGGTAATTCCTCAGAAGCTTTGCGATCTACAATCCGCATCATGAAAGAATCTGGCGCACATGGCATAAAACTGGAAGGCGGAGCAGAGATAAAAGAATCGATTACACGCATACTTAGCGCAGGCGTACCGGTAATGGGCCACTTAGGCCTTACGCCGCAATCTATCTATAAATTTGGCACTTACTCTGTGCGTGCCAAGGAGGAAGAGGAAGCTCAGAAACTGATAGACGATGCCTTGCTGCTGCAAGAGCTAGGCTGCTTTTCCATTGTATTAGAGAAAATACCATCCGAGCTCGCTAAGCGCGTGGCCGAAAAGCTCCAGATCCCGATTATAGGCATTGGCGCTGGTCCGCATGTAGATGGCCAGGTACTCGTAGTTCATGATATGCTGGGAATAAACAAAGAGTTTAAACCTCGTTTCCTGCGCCGCTACGCCGACCTGCACACCATCATGACAGATGCTGTACAGAACTACGTGAAGGATGTTAAAAACCACGACTTCCCGAACGAGAAGGAGGCATATTAAGCTTTATGCGATAGAAGGTCAGTAAGCCATACTTTAAAGTATAGCTTACTGACCTTCTTCATACTTTATACTTCTGATCACACCCCAACAAAGCAGGATAAAAGGTAAAGCTGTTTTTAGTCATATACCTGCTTTAGATTATACGTATGGCGTTAGACGTTCTTTTTGAGGATAACCATGTGCTGGTGGTAAACAAACCAGCCGGCTTACTTGTGCACGGCGACGAAACCGGCGATGTAACGCTGGCTGACCTGGCTAAAAAGTACGTCAAAGATAAGTATAACAAACCGGGCAATGTATTTATAGGCGTTGTTCACAGGCTAGACAGGCCAGTTAGTGGAGTTGTGTTGCTGGCAAAAACATCTAAGGCTCTCAGCAGGCTTAACGAACTCTTCCGGAGTAAAAAAACGCAGAAAACATACTGGGCCGCTGTAGAAAACAAACCGCAGCAAGAACAAGGCACCCTTGTGCACTGGCTCATAAAAGACAGCGCCAGAAACGTTACTAAGGCATATAGCAAGGAAAACAACAACGGTTTAAGATCGGAACTGCATTACAAACTATTAGTTGCAAGTAAAGACAGGTATCTGCTAGAAGTAAACCCTATTACAGGGCGGCCACACCAGATACGCGTACAGCTGGCATCTATGAAGTGCCCTATACTTGGCGATTTAAAGTATGGCGCCGCCCAGCCATTGCCAGACAAAAGTATAGCCCTGCACGCCCGGCAGTTGCAGTTTGAGCACCCAACCTTAAAAACACCTGTAACAGTTAGTGCACCGCTACCCGCTACACCTGTGTGGCAACCGTTCAGCAACTTACTTTAGTACTAAAGCAGGAATTCGCAAAAGTGATTTAAATCATTTTTATGAACTTTTATATGCTCCACTCTATTTTACATTAAATTCATGTTGTAGATTTGCGAAATAGCCTGGCAATTTGCTTGTGCTGCACAGCTTAACACATTATAAACACCTTCATATTAGTTAAATGGCAATACTCATTTTCTTTGTAGTGCATTGGTACCTGTCTCTTTTCGTTCAGACATTTTACCTGCACCGCTATGCTGCCCATAAAATGTTCACGATGAACCCTTTCTGGGAAAAGGCATTTTACCTGTTAACTTATATTGCCCAAGGCTCTTCATTCCTATCGCCACGTGCTTATGCTGTGCTTCACCGCATGCACCATGCTTTTTCAGACACAGAGCGCGACCCACATTCACCGCATTTTTCTAACAATGCCTTTACCATGATGTGGAAGACAAAAGAAATTTACAACAATGTACTTAACCGCCGTGTAGAGCCTGAACTTCGTTTCGAGGGCAACTACCCTGTCTGGAACGCTATTGAAAAAATAGGCGACTCATACTACTCCAGAATTGGGTGGGGCGTAGGTTATGTGTTATTCTATATCGCCTTTGCCACACAGTGGTGGATGTACCTGCTGTTGCCTGTACACTTCCTGATGGGCCCGGTACACGGCGCTATTGTAAACTGGAGCGGCCACAAGTATGGCTATCAGAACTTCGATAATAACGACAAATCAAGAAACTCGCTTTTCTTTGACTTCTTAACTGGAGGCGAACTGTTTCAGAACAACCACCACAAATTGCCGAACCGTGTTAATTTTGGTGTAAAGTGGTGGGAAGTAGACCCAACATGGCCAGTTATCTGGACACTTAATAAAGTTGGCATTATTAAGCTGAAAGAGCCGAAAGCTAAAACAGTAAGAGCCAGAGCAAATGCTTAGTATAAAAAGCCCTCCCGCAACGGAGGGCTTTTCTTTTTTGAAAAAATGACACTCTCTGCTCTAAGTACTTGTTTCTTTTATAGTATAAATACGGGGATAGTATAGTTGCCACTTAAGCACAGGCCTACTTAAAGCCACAGTATCACCTACTTTTCGTTTGCAAAACGTTGCACTTAACCAAATAATATTCTTACCTTTGCGGTTCTAAAAACTGGCGGACGGGATTCGCCGACTTAATTATTCTATAAAAAATGGCAGTAAAAATCAGACTGGCCCGCAGAGGCCGCAAGAAAGCCGCTATCTACGATATCGTAGTAGCCGATGCAAGATCACCACGTGATGGTAAGTTCATCGAGAAACTGGGTACTTACAACCCTAACTCAAACCCTGCTTTTATCGATTTCGATCAGGAGAAGGCGTTTAACTGGATGATGAACGGTGCTCAGCCAACTGACACAGTTAAGGCTATGCTTTCTTACACAGGTATCCTTTACAGAAGACACCTGCAAATAGGTGTTATTAAAGGTGCTATTTCTCAGGAAACTGCTAACTCTCGTTTCGAAGAGTGGAAGAAAGAGAAAGAATCTAAGATTGAGAGCAAGCGTCAAGGTCTGATGACTGACAAAGAAGCTAAGAAAAAAGCTGCTTTCGACGCTGAAACTAAAGTTAAAGAAGCTCGTGCAGAGTCTATTCGTCAGCGTGAGGCTGATAAAGCTGCTGCTAACGCTCCAGCTGAAGAAGCTGCAGAGGAAGCACCTGAAGCATCAGCTGAAGGTGGCGAGTCTACTGAAGAACAAGCATAATTTCTTTTGCCATGAATATTGATGCCTGCTTCCTTCTTGGATACATCGTCAAGACCCATGGCACAAAGGGCCAGGTAGTAGCGTTTTTCGACGTTGACTTTCCTGAAGATTATGAAGATCAGGAATCAGTTTTCCTTGAACAAAAAGGAAGACTGATTCCTTTTTTTATTGACGCTGTAGAGCCAATAAAAAACAGCCGTTTCATCATCAAGTTTGAAGATATAAACACGATGGAACAGGCAGAGGCGCTTCGCGGCACATCTTTATACTTGCCGCTGAACGAACTGCCAGAGCTGGAAGAAGATCAATTTTACTTTCACGAAGTGATCGGATATCAGGTAGTGGACCAGAACCACGGCAAGCTTGGCACAGTAAAAGAATTTTATGATTTGCCTCAGCAGCAGTTAATGGCTATGGATTACCTGGGCCAGGAAATGCTGATCCCGGTGATGGATGAAATCCTGCTACGTGCTGACCATAAAGCCAAAGAACTGTACATCATGCTCCCGGAAGGCCTTTTGGAAGTATACACCGAACCATCCAACCCCGAAGACGCCGACGATCAGGACGACGACACGGAGGAGGCAAAGTAATGCGTTTCGATATTATCAGCTGCCAGCCTGACCTGCTGGAAAGCCCCTTTAGCCACTCTATACTTAAACGAGCCCAACAAAAAGGCTTGGCAGAAGTGCATGTGCATGATTTACGCAAGTATGCCATTAACAAGCACGGCCAGATAGATGACTACGCTTTTGGCGGTGGAGCAGGCATGGTAATGATGATCGAGCCGATTGATAAAATGATTACTGAGTTGCAGGCCGAGCGCACCTACGATGCCATTATTTACATGACACCGGATGGCCAGACGCTTAACCAGCAAGTAGTAAACAAGTTTTCGCTGTTACAGAATGTGATTATACTTTGCGGCCACTACAAAGGCGTGGATGAACGCGTAAGGCAGCATTTTGTAACTCACGAAATCAGTATCGGAGACTACGTACTTTCAGGTGGGGAGCTGGGCGCAGCGGTTTTAGCAGACGCCATTATCCGTATCATTCCTGGCGTGCTAAACGATGAGTCCTCGGCATTGACGGACTCTTTCCAGGATGGGTTGCTGGCACCGCCGGTTTATACACGCCCTGCAGAATACAAAGGCATGAAAGTGCCTGATATACTGATGTCTGGAGATGCACCCAAGATTGAGCAATGGCGCTTTGAGCAGGCTGTAAACCGCACCAAACAGCGCCGGCCAGATTTACTGGAAGATTGATTTAGATTTTGGCAAACAGTTTTTGTAAACTTTATTACTGCTATGGCACATATTTTTGAGCGATGGCAGCAAAAAACTATATTTTTTTTCTGCAAATGTTCCTATGTAATAAATATTTACATATCTTTGCAGTCCGAATTTTGAAGAAGATACTTTAAGAAAATAGCCATCATGAGCGAGTTAATTAAATTTATTGAGCAGGAATATACTGACAAACGCGCCTCTTTCCCTGCTTTCAACGCAGGTGATACAATCAATATCCACGTTAAAATCCGTGAAGGTAACAAAGAGCGTATCCAGCAGTTCCAGGGCGTTGTAATCCAGCGTAAGAACGTAAACACTAACGGCGAAACATTTACTGTTAGAAAAGTATCTAATCAGATCGGCCTTGAGCGTATTTTCCCACTTCTTTCTCCATCTATCGAGAAAATCGAACTTGTGAGAAGAGGTAAAGTAAGAAGAGCAAGACTTTACTATTTAAGAGGTCTTTCTGGAAAAGCAGCTCGTATCAAAGAAAGAAGATAAGAATACCTGTTTTCATAAATTTTCCGTAGTTTTAGTGAAGAGGAGTTGTGCAAACAGCTCCTCTTTTTTTGTGCTGTATCCTTAAATTGCTTTAGTTACCGTCCCAGTTAACTTAGAAGTATAAACCCGTATTCCATGAGATATTGTTTTCACGCACTATTGCTCATTAGCATTCTTTTCATCACGAGTTGTAAAACAGATTATGCTACCCTGCCAACTTACACAGGCACCAGGCAATTACAGGCAGTTATAGAAGTACCGGCAGGCAATAACCTGCAGCTAAAGTACAACAAACAAACACAGGAGTTTGTAAGCGATAAAAATGCAGGGAAAGACCGAATAATAGAGTTTCTTCCGTTCCCGGGAAACTATGGGTTTATACCTTCCACAGAGGTTGGTAAGAATGGGAGTGGCCTACCTATACTTGTACTAGCCGAAAGAGTTGAAACAGGAACAGTAATGGAAGTTGTGCCATTAGGGATATTACAACTGGAAACAGAAGGCGAAATACAACCCATCGTAGTTGCAGTACCCGCACGCCCTAGCGAACGCACAATTGACGCTACTACGCTAGCAGCTTTCTCACAAAGCTACCCAGCAGCACAGTTTATACTTAAAGAGTGGTTTGTAAACCGTAATAAAACAGCTAACACTAAATTTGTCGCCTGGCGCGATGAACGATTTGCGGATAAGGAAATACAGCGTTGGATGATGCTTTAAGTACGTTCACTTAAAAGCTAGTAGCATGCCTGGTTTCGGAAAAAGTGACATAAGTAAAGTATTCTTAAGTAGATAAAGCAATTTCTAGCATTTAATAACAGTTCTTCCCGGTAGTCATAAAAAAGCGCTGACCGGCAGATACGGACACATCCACCAGTCAGCGTTAAATAAATTTGCTTGACGCTGTAGCTTACTTTATTTGTTGCAGCTTTGCTCTCACAGCCTCAACTGATTTTTCCATTTCTTGCACACGCTGGCGGCTAACCTCCTGCTGTGTCTGGTTATTTACCACTTCCTGTTCCAGTTGCTTAAGTTCTCCGGCATTGCGTACCAGCTCCGCCTCAAGCTCCTGCTTGCGCTTCTTGTTCTTGTCAATGTTTAGCTGTATATCGTTTGCCTGCTTCACAACACGGTCCTGCTCCTGCTTCGTTGCGCGCAGTACATCCTCGGCTTCGTTTATTTGGCGCAGCACATCTTCGCGGTACACTTTTCTGGCAAAACCTTTCATAAAGTTCTCCGCAGCGGTGTACTCCTGCGGCGTAGCATTCTTATCTACATAAGCTACACCCATATCAAGGCTCCACCATACATAACTGCCATTTGTACCGCTGCCTACAGTAGATAAAACACGCATAGGCTTATTACTGATAGTGTCTATAACAGCACTTTCAATAGTATACACTCCTTTAGTATATTTCACTTTCCCGGCTTTGCTAGACAGGTGGTCTTTCCAGTATTTTTCTACAAACTTAGGATCCAGCTGTACTGTAAGCTGCTGCCCCCGGCGCATGACACCATTAACTGTTTGCTCACTCTCCTCTACCTTAACTTGCTGCGCTTGGCAGATACCTGCTACCATTAATAGCATTACAAGTAAAACTGTTCTCATTCTCATGCCTGACTTTAGTGATTTGATGATGTGTACCTTGAAATGAAGTACGAAAATAAGTAATCGTACTGATAAACAGGATGTACCAAGAGAATAATTTAGCGAAAATTTGATTTGGGATTAGAATTAGCAGCGTTAACTTTGTAAACTTATAGCTTACGTAAAAATCGAAAGCCTTAAGCAAGGCAAAACATTAGCCATGCAGGGTTGTTGGAAACATTATGAGAGTAACCGTTTGCCGAAAAGAACACTTTAATGCTGCGCACAGGCTGTATAACCCGGCCTGGACCAATGAGCAAAACGACGCTTTTTTCGGGAAGTGCAACAACCCGAACTACCATGGCCACAACTATGAGCTTATCGTTAAGCTTACAGGGCCTGTAGATCCGGAAACAGGATATGTGTTCGACATGAAGAAACTGAGCACAATTGTGCAAGAGGAAATCATTGCAAAATTTGATCATAAAAACCTGAACCTGGATACACCTGAATTTGCGCAACTAAACCCCACAGCCGAGAATATAGCTGTTGTTATATGGGAGAAGCTGCGCCAAAAAATTGATGCCGGATTTGATCTGGCCGTAGTACTTTATGAAACAGAACGAAACTTTGTTGAATACAATGGATAACCAGGATTGGGATGATGAAATGGATGATCACATCCTGGGTTCATTAGAAACACCGATGCGACCTGATGCATTTGCGCTTTCTGATAGTGAGAAAATAGCGGTTATCGAGGAACACTTCGCACATATCATGACCGCACTTGGCCTTGACCTGACAGATGACAGCTTGAAAGGCACGCCACACCGTGTGGCAAAAATGTATGTGAAGGAGATATTCAGCGGTCTGCACCCGGATAATAAACCAGCTGTGCGCCGTTTCGAGAACAAGTACAAGTATAACCACATGCTTGTAGAGCGTGATATTACGCTTTACTCATCTTGCGAGCACCACTTTGTCCCTATCATTGGCAAAGCACACGTAGCCTATGTACCAAACGAGCATGTAATTGGCTTATCCAAGCTAAACCGCATTGTGCAGTATTATGCCCGTCGCCCTCAGGTGCAGGAGCGCCTTACTATGCAAATTGCCAATGAACTGAAGCAGGCGCTTAAAACTGAAAACGTAGCGGTAATGATAGAGGCGGATCACCTTTGCGTGATGAGCCGTGGTGTAAATGATGTTACCAGCAGCACTATAACAGCAGAGTACTCCGGGCTCTTTCAAGAAGACCACTTCCGAAATGAGTTTCTGGCACATATAAGCAAGAAATAAACGAATTTATAGCCGTATACAATACCAGCCTGCACTTAAAAGCCAAGTATAAACTGGTAATCAAAACTTATTACCAGCTTATTTACGTATAGTTACATTTCTATATTCATTTTTCTAAATTAGAATTATGCCAGGTAAAATACTTATTACAGGTGGTTCAGGGTTGGTAGGCATGCGCCTGTCCGAAATGCTGATTGACCTTGGTTATGAAGTTGCGCACCTGAGCCGTAATCCCAGCAAAGTATCAACCTACAAGACCTTTAAATGGGATATAGAGAGCGGGTATATTGATGATAACGCTGTTTCTTATGCCGATTACATCATCAACCTGGCAGGTGCTAGGGTATCTGATGGAAAGTGGACGGAGGAGCGAAAGAAGGAAATCCTGAAAAGCCGCGTAGAAAGTATAAACCTACTGCACAAGTGCCTAAGCAGATCTCAGCACCACGTTAAGGGTTTTATCTCCTCATCTGCTATTGGCATTTACGGCAACTCCGGCGAAAGGCTTATGTCTGAGGAGAGCACTTACGCCGATGATTTTCTAGCCGAAGTATGCAAAGCCTGGGAAGCAACCGCCTGGCAGATGCGCGACCTTAACTTACGCACCGTTATCTTAAGGTTAGGAATTGTGCTGAGCAACAAAGGCGGCGCCCTGCCCCAAATAGCAAAACCTATCAAACTAATGGCAGGCGCAGCCCTGGGCAGCGGCAAGCAATACATGTCTTGGGTGCATATAGACGATGCCTGCCGCTTATTTATTCGGGCTATAGAAGACACGCAGTTTGAAGGCGTGTACAATGCTGTTGCGCCACACCCTGTTACAAACGAAAAGTTTACAAAAGAACTGGCAGAGGCAATGCACAAACCTTTGGTATTACCCAAAGTACCTGCTTTTGCCTTAAACTTGGTAATGGGCGAGATGAGTGATGTGATACTGGCCAGCCAACGGGTTAGCGCAAACAAAGTGCTGCAAACTGGCTTTACCTTTGAGTACAATTACCTTGAAGAGGCGCTTGAGTCTTTTTACGATCCTTCTTAGAAAATATAAAAGTATAAAAACAGTAGAGGCCGCTATATACGATAGCGGCCTCTACTGTTTTAGGAATATGAGTGTGTTAAAGCAGGTTCCCTCCCAGGTTTAATATTTCCAGTACAGAATCCACTTCAGTAGAATCTATCTCTACGGCCCTTGGCAGTACCGTGGTACAGTTATACTTCTTGCTTATTTTAACGGTAGGCCCTGGGAAGCGCCCCATAGTATACCCTAGCGATTGGTCTTTGTAAATCTTCTCCATATAAAGCCCAAATACTGGCAAAGCCGTTTTAGAGCCCTCTCCTAGTTGTGATGTTCTAAAATGTATACTTCTGTCTTCGCCACCAACCCAAACACCTGTAACAAGGTCTTTTGTAACGCCCATAAACCAGCCGTCAGAGTGGTTGGACGTTGTACCAGTTTTACCGCCAATCTCGTTTCCTTTCCAGAGGTCATATTCCCACAAGGCCTGCGATGTGCCACCTGGCTCTTCTATACCGCCTTTGAGCATGTGCATCATCAGGAAAGCCGTTTCTTCGCTTAGTACCTTCTTCTGCCTTGGCATAAACTGGTGAATCAGGTTGCCGTTGCGGTCTTCGATACGGGTAATGAACATTGGCTTAGTATGGAAGCCCTGGTTCGGGAACGTACTATAAGCACCCACCATATCAAAAACAGATACATCGCTTGGGCCCAAGCCTATTGAAGGCACCGATTGCAAAGGGCTATTAATACCCAACCGCTTGGCATACTTTACTACAGTTTCCCAGCCGATAATTTCGGTGAGTTGTGCTGTTACAGAGTTTACAGACTTACCCATGGCGCGGCGTAATGTCATGGGTGCACCGGTGTACTGCCAGTCGGCGTTTGTTGGCGACCACGATTTTTTCTCCCCGTTCTCTACGTAGTTAATAGTGATGCGCTTATCCACTATTTTATCGCAGGGAGAATATCCGTTATCGATGGCAGCCACATAAACAAATGGCTTAAAGGTAGAACCAGGCTGGCGACGTGCCTGCTTTACGTGGTCATACTTAAAATACTTAAAATTGATGCCTCCTACCCACGCTTTGATGTGCCCGGTGAAAGGGTCCATGGTCATCATACCGCTGTGCAGGAAGTGCTTGTAATAAGCCAGCGAGTCAAGCGGCGACATTGTTACTTTCTTCTCTAGTGCCGGATTATCCCAGGTAAACACCATCATTTCGCGAGGCGTGTTCAGCTCGCGGTTTATGGCTTCTGTATCATTGCCATACTTCTTTTTCAGGCGCTGGTAATATGCTGTTCGCTTTATTGTTTCCTCTATAAAGCCCGGTATCTCACGGTCCTTTTCATCTACCCATGGGTTACGGCCTTTCCAGTGGTTATCGAAGCGGCGCTGCAACTTACGCATGTGCTCGTTCATGGCCTCTTCGGCATGCTGCTGCATTCTGGAGTCAATTGTAGTATAAACTTTAAGGCCATCGCGGTACAAGTCATAGCCATTCTGCTTGCACCACTCCTGCAGGTAGTCTGCAACTGCACCTCTAAAGTACGTGGCAGGGCCGTCGTAATGGTTTTCTACTTTATAATCCAGCACCAGAGGCAGCTGGCTAAGCGAGTCGGCCTTTGCTTTGGGCAGGTAATTATACTTCGCCATCTGCCCTAAAACCGTGTTGCGGCGTCGGGTGGCATTTTCAGGGTTAAACCTTGGGCTGTAGTAAGTCGGGGCTTTGAGCAAACCAACCAGCACCGCCGCCTGCTCTAGTTTTAAGCTATCAGGAGATGTGTTGAAGAATGTTTTTGAGGCTACCTTGATACCGAACGAGTTTGAGCCAAAATCCACAGTATTCAGGTACATGGCCAGGATCTCATCCTTGGTATAGCGCTGCTCCAGCTTAATGGCCGTAAGCCATTCTTTTGTTTTAGAAATAACAATGCTGAGACCAGGAATATGGCCCAACACGCCCTTAGAGTCATCGGTTCTGGTTTTGTACAGGTTTTTAGCCAGCTGCTGCGTAATGGTACTTGCGCCACGGGCCTCGCCTTTAAAACTGCCGTAAACTGCCGAGGCAATAGCGGCAGGGTCTATACCGGCGTGCTCGTAGTAACGCACGTCTTCCGTAGCCACCAGCGCCTTTATCAGCATCGGCGACATATCGGTATAAGATACAGGACTGCGGTTTTCACGGAAGTACTTCCCGATCAGTTGCCCATCAGAAGTATAAAGCTCTGAAGCCTGGTCAGAGCGTGGGTTCTCCAGTTTATCCAGGCTAGGCGAAGTGCCAAAAAGGAACAGCACATTGTATTCCACGCTTATCAGGTACAGCAGCACAAAGGCAAACCCAAGGAAAAAGCCTCTCCAGATAAACCTGATTATCCCCCTGTAAACCGACCTCTTTGGTTTTTCTATTTCTTTTTGCTCTTTCAGCATTGTATTCAAACAGAATCAGATCTATTATAAATCGTTTTAATCAGATGAAAAACGAGTGCAAATATACCTTTTGTACTTCACATGTTTGGATATAACTTGACAAAACTTAGCCAATAATCTGTAAATGCACGCTACTTTTAAGGTAGCTGATTATCTTTGCCTTAGCAAGTACAAATTAAAAACAGGCATGCAGCAGACCCCAGAACAGGCTTTTGATAGAATAATTGGCTTACCGCTAACTAAAACCACACGTAACGCAACTGTGCAATACTTCCATTTTGGCAACACGCATTACACTACGCCGCAGGGCCTTGTGCTCGACATTGGAGAGCTAACAATAGCCGTGAACTGCCCTTGGCAAGTACAGTTGCCTGACGGACAAACTATAAAGCACAGCGAAGTATACATTCGTAAACGCGAAGCCGGCTTACCCACACCTGTATGGGACTGGAAAAAGCCTGGCTCCAGTCTAAGCGATCAGCGTTTGATGCAGCTTACCAACGATAATCCAAACCTAGTGGTAGAGCGCGTGGAGCAGCAGCAGGATTTCACTTTGATGCTATACTTTAGCGACGGCACTTTGCTTAGCATCCTTTCAGACCCTGAAACGCCTGCAGATGAGTACTGGCAATTATTCAGCAACACCGGCGACGGCCTGTCTGTTGGTGCCGGCGCTAACGGTATAATTTTTTAACCAGTAAACAGAGGGCAAGCAATTGCCCGGCAACTTTTAGGGCGGCTGCTCAGTAACCTAAATAAAAACAGGTATTGAACATCCGCCTTCAACTTTTTGAACTGGAAGACCAAAGATGGTTTCCGCATGTGGTGCGCCAGGGTATGCTGGACTACCTGCGTTTCATGATAACCAAACTTGAAACGTACGAAGCTGCACTACCTTTACTGGAAGAGCTTTTAGTTAAAACAAAGCAGCACCATATTATTGATCTGTGCGCAGGCGCCGGAGGAGGTATAGCCGGCATTAGAGAAGGGCTTAGCAAACGCATGGCTGCAACCATTACCGTCACCCTCACCGACCTCTACCCTAACCTCGATGCTTACGAGTACTTGCAAAACGAATCCAAAGGGGCTATAGATTTTATTCCTGAACCGGTTAATGCCCTGAATGTACCCGAAAACCTGCATGGAGTGCGCAGCATTTTCTCATCGTTTCACCATTTCCCGCCGCAGATAGCGCAAAGTATATTACAAGATGCTGTAAACAAACGTGCTGCCATTGGCATATTTGAAGGAGCTAAAAAGAGCTGGACCGAAATGCTGTTGCTTTGGCTTACGTTTCCTTTTGCCATCATCTTTGTCACTCCCTTTATCAGGCCGTTTAAATTTAGCAGACTCTTTTTTACGTATGTCATACCCTTGATACCCTTGGGTATACTTTGGGACGGGACGGTTTCGCTGCTCCGTATATACCCACCAGGCAAACTGCAAAAAATGGCAAATAAAGTTAGTGGCACCTCTTATACCTGGAAAGCAGGCCGGGCGGGAAAAGGCCCTGGTAAGCACGTTATCTACCTGATTGGGTATCCGGAGACTAGCGACTAAGTTATGCTGCTTAAACCATACTTGTTACAGCAGTAGCAACCATATATTGCGTTACCTGATCATAGGAATTAAAGCTTAAGCAACTGAAGATTACACCATGGCAAATTACCGAAGCGCGCTCATACTTATGCGGATACCTTTCTCGGTGTACCTGATGCCTGTGTTTTGGTTTGCACTAAGCACGCTTCACAGTTTTGATCTATGGCGAGCAGCAGCTGTTTTTTTAATACTGCACCTGCTCGCTTACCCGGCCAGTAACGGCTACAATTCCTATTACGACCGCGACGAAGGCAGTATTGGCGGCCTGGAGCGGCCGCCACAGGTAACAAGGGAGTTAATGCACCTGGTGTTATTATTCGATATACTGGCTATTGCCTTTGCAAGTATACTTTCTCCGTTGTTTGGAGCCTTACTTGCTTTATACCTGCTCATCTCAAAAGCATACAGCTACGAGGGCATCCGGCTTAAAAAGTATCCTGTTCTCAGTACCTTTGTTGTCACTTTTTTCCAGGGAGCTTTTACGTATGGCATGGTACAGGTGGGCCTGGGTTTAGCAATATCGCAAGTGCTGCAGCAGCCAAATACATGGTATGCTCTGGTTAGCACCTTGTTTCTCTGCGGCTCCTACCCCCTCACGCAAATTTACCAACACCAGGAAGATGCAGCGCGAGGCGATAAAACACTTAGTTTACTTTTAGGCATCCGGGGCACGTATATTTTTGCTGCTGCCAGTTTGCTTTCCGGTACGGCCATATTGCTGTGGTTATACTTTAGCAGCACCCAGTTTCACAACATCTTTATCTTCCTGGTATGCACCATGCCCATTTTATACTTTTTCTCGGGCTGGGCTATTCGCGCCTTCAAAGACAACAGCGCTGCAAACTATAGCAACACCATGCAAATGAACAAGATATCTTCTGTGTGCATTAGTCTTGCTTTTATACTGATGACCTTTTTTAATGCTACCCCGAAAGTATAACTAAAGTGTAAAGCACCGTATACAGAAAAAAACTGCTGGCCTATGAAGCTACTATACGCTATACTTGCTGGCCTGGCCGCGACCGCCGCCATGACGGCCTTTTTATACTTGCTCTCATACCTGACGCACCGTGTCATGAAGGTGATAAAGATACTTGGCACCATGCTTACAAGGCGCACCCAACCCGACGGAAGCCTCTCTGATGCCGCCAGCACAAAAGTAATTGGAACCATAGCACACTATGCAGCAGGCATCTTTTTCGCCTTAATTTACCTGGCACTATGGGATTCTGAGGTTGGCTTGATTACAGCCTCGTGGGGTCTGCTTTTTGGCTTGGCGCACGGTATTATGGCCATGCTGATCTGGTACTTTTTTTTCATGATGCACCCCAACCCTCCTATCATTCCTTTAAGGTCCTATCTGCTCACATTAATCGCAGCACATGTTGTGTTTGGGTTTGTTGTTACTTATACTTTTCACCGGCTGTTGCAACCTGATTATTCTTTCTGGTGGTAAATTTATAAACAGCAAAGGAGGCAGCTACAAAACAAAGCCGCCTGCCAGGTGTAATACCCAGCAGGCGGCTTTTATACTTTAAGCTAATGTTTATACTTAGCCGTTCATCGAAATCAGGAACTCTTCGTTGCTCTTCGTGCCTTTCATTCTGTCTTTCAGGAACTCCATAGCCTCTACAGAATTCATATCCGACATAAATTTGCGCAGGATCCAGACACGGTTCAGTTCGTCTTTGTCCATCAGTAGGTCTTCGCGGCGTGTACCAGATGCAGGAACATCGATAGCCGGGTAGATACGCTTGTTGGCCAGCTTACGATCCAGCTGAAGCTCCATGTTACCTGTACCTTTAAATTCTTCGAAGATAACTTCATCCATTTTAGAACCGGTATCGATAAGCGCAGTAGCAATGATGGTAAGCGAGCCACCGTTTTCTACGTTACGGGCAGCACCGAAGAAACGCTTTGGCTTATGCAGCGCGTTGGCATCCACACCACCCGATAAGATCTTACCAGACGACGGAACTACGGTGTTATAGGCACGAGCCAGACGGGTGATTGAATCTAGAAGTATAACCACATCATGGCCACACTCCACCATACGCTTCGCTTTATCAAGCACAATGCTCGATACTTTTACGTGGCGCTCTGCAGTCTCGTCAAAAGTAGAGGCAATTACCTCTGCGTTTACGCTGCGGGCCATGTCAGTAACCTCTTCCGGGCGTTCGTCGATCAACAGGATCATCAGGTATACTTCCGGGTGGTTTTCTGAAATAGCGTTGGCAATTTCCTTCAGTAACACAGTTTTACCTGTTTTTGGCTGCGCCACAATCATACCACGCTGGCCTTTACCTATTGGGGCAAAAAGGTCCAGTATACGCGTAGACATCATGCTTGGGCGTGTTGTCAGTTTTAAACGCTCTTCCGGGAACAGCGGTGTAAGGTGCTGGAACGGTATACGGTCACGGATTTCTTCGGTAGTACGTCCGTTTACAGTCTCTACTTTAAGCAAGGCAAAATACTTTTCGCCTTCTTTTGGTGGACGTATCTGGCCTTTTACAGTATCACCGGTTTTTAAACCGAATAGCTTTATCTGCGATGGCGATACATAGATATCATCCGGAGATGCTAAATAATTGTAGTGCGTAGAGCGAAGGAAACCATACCCATCCTGCATCAACTCTAAAACACCTTCATTTAGGATTATTCCGTCAAACTCTTTAAAGTTGCTATTGCTTACCTGCTGCTGGTTTGCACGGCGAGGGTTGTTGTCGCTTCTTTCGTTGCGGTTATCGTTACGCTGCTCTCCACGGTTATCACGCGGTTGCTCGTTTCTGTTGTCGTTACGCTGCTGCTCACGTCCCTCGTTACGATTGTCGTTGCGCTCAAAACGATTTTCTCTGTTATCGTTGCGGTTGTCGCGCTGCTCGTTACGGTTATCGCGTGGTGGCTGTTCTCCGCGGTTATCGCGCTGCTCGGTGCGGTTATCGTTACGCTGCTCACGGCCTTCGTTGCGGTTGTCGCGGCGGTTTAAGCGCTCACGCGGCTGTTCAGGTGCAACAGTTTGCGGGCCATGGTCTTTTAATGGTGCCGGTGCTGCAACTGCTGCTGCGTCTCTGCGGTTTGCCTGCTGTTCGCGCGGGGCTCTTCTTTCCGCTGGCGCAGGCGCTGCTGCCTCAACTGGTTCTTCTACAGCAACAGTTGTATTATCTTCAGCCTCATTGGCTGCAATTTCAGGTGTACGGGCAGGAGATTTGTACTTTTTGGCTACTTTTTCGGGAGGGGTAATGGCTTGCTGATCAAGGATTTTGTAAATAAGATCTTGTTTACTAAGCTTCTTGAAATTTTTAACGCCCAGATCTTCAGCAATTTCCTTGAGTTCTGAAAGAAGTCTATCTTTCAATTCTTCAATATTGTACATAAATAGTGGTATGGTAGTTAAATTAACTTTGCTAGGTTTGCATGGGCGAACGCAGCGAGAGATTTTATTTTTAAACTAGGAAATAGAATAGGTTGCGAAAGAGTTTTTTGAGGCACAGGAAAGGGCCTACATTAAAATTGCAGTGCAATGTTATTGCAATGCAGACTAATTAACAAATATTACCGGTCATTTTATGAAAAAAGTTTCACTATTTGTGTAAAAGATTTCGTAAATGCCTCAAACTACCCAAAAAAGTATATTTTTGTAGGTATACATAACACCAACTATGCTACAGCTATCAGTTTTAAGAGAGCAAACCGAGCAGGTAATTGCCGGCTTGAACAAGAAAAACTACAAAAACGCGGCCGAAGAGGTTACCGCTTTACTGGAGCTCGACCAGCGCCGGCGACAGGTGCAGAACGAGCACGATGAACTTCAGAGCAAAGCAAATTCACTTTCGAAGGAGATTGGCATGCTGATGAAGAACGGGGACCGTGAAAAAGCAGAAGCTTACAAATCAGAAACCTCCGAATTAAAGATAAAAACGAAAGCGCTGGCTGAGCAGCAATCCGCCCTTGAGGAGGAGATTCAGCAGGCACTTTACAAGCTGCCAAACCTGCCGCATGATAGCGTTCCTGCTGGTAGAACAGCAGAAGACAACGAAGTAGTTCTACAGCACGGAGAAATTCCTACATTGCATGAGGGCGCACAACCGCACTGGGAGCTTATACAGAAGTATGATATCATCGATTTCGAATTGGGCAACAAAATTACGGGTGCTGGCTTTCCGGTTTACAAGAAGCAGGGAGCCCGTTTACAGCGTGCCTTAATCAACTTCTTTTTAGATGAGGCCATAAAAGCCGGATACATGGAAGTGCAGCCTCCGATCTTGATAAATGAGGCATCAGGTTATGGCACAGGCCAGTTACCGGACAAAGAAGGCCAGATGTACCATGCTACAGAGGATAATTATTATCTGATCCCGACGGCAGAAGTACCGATCACGAACATTTACCGCGATGTGATTGTGCCTACAGAGCAGCTGCCAATTAAAAACACCGGCCATACACCATGCTTCCGTCGTGAGGCTGGCTCTTGGGGGGCCGATGTGCGCGGCCTAAACCGTTTGCACCAGTTTGATAAAGTAGAAATTGTACAGATAACGACACCAGAAAAGTCTTACGAGGCGCTGGAGGAGATGAGCAGCTACATACAGGGCTTGTTACAGAAACTGGAGTTGCCTTACCGCGTGCTGCGCCTTTGCGGTGGCGATATGGGCTTTACCTCTGCCCTAACCTACGACATGGAAGTATACTCTACTGCCCAAAGCCGTTGGCTGGAAGTAAGCTCTGCCTCTAACTTTGAAACGTACCAGGCCAACCGCCTGAAGCTGCGTTACAAAACAGAATCAGGTAAAACACAGCTGCTGCACACCTTAAATGGCAGTGCGCTTGCCCTGCCGCGTATTGTAGCCGCTATACTGGAGAATAACCAGACACCAGATGGCATTAACATGCCGAAGGTGCTGCACCCATACTTAGGATTTGAGAAGATCTCTTAGAATTCCTGCTTTACTTTAAAACAGAACAGCCGCTGACTTTATACTTCAGCGGCTGTTCTGTTTTATACTTCAAGTTATCAGCAGCGCCCTGCCGGGTGCTGCCGTAACAGCCTTAGCCGTACTGCTCCAGGTACTGTTGGTAGTGGTTCTTCAGTTTATACTTCTTAAGTTCCTCCCTGGCTTCATCTATACTTTGTGCTGTTAAAGTATGTGTGCGCAGCAGCTCAAGTATGGCTTCCTCCTCGGCAGGTTCCATACTTTCGTAGGCTTGCACAAAGGCAACAGCAAGAGCCAGTTTGTTTTTCTGTACTTGCACAAGTTTAACAGCTATCAGTTTCTCCAGCGCCTCTTCCACCTCCTTTAAAGTATAAACGGTACCACCTGCAGCATCGGCCATTAGTAAAATTTCCTGCAAAGGGGCACCTCCCTCTCCGCCTGTTGCTAAAAGTATGGCTTCCAGAAATTGTGCGTCAGTTGGTTGCCAGGTTAGGTTATAGTCAGGCATCTTGTTTAATTATTTTAATCTCATGTAATTTTCTGATTTATTTTGATACTAACAACATACAAAAGCAAAACAGAAAGACATTCTTAACGCAGGTTTTCGCCAAAAAGGTAAATGCAAGTATGATTACCAAATCTCCAGAAGATGAATTCTTAGACATGATTCAGACAAATGCCAGCATCATACATAAAGTGGTGCGGCTTTATATAGACGACCCGGAAGACCGCAAAGATCTGCTGCAGGAGATTATTGGCCAAGCCTGGAAATCATTTTCAAGTTTTAGAGGCGAAGCTAAGTTTTCTACGTGGCTTTACCGGATTAGCGCAAACACGGTGCTTACATACAAGCGCAAACAACAACCTGTGCCTCACCCGCTGGACAATAAGTTGCACGATCATATCGCAGCCTCTGATGAGGTGGAAAACGCTCAGGCGGAGTTGCTTTTGGCAGCCATAAAGCGTTTGCCCGAAACAGACAGGCTGCTGGTATCGCTGCACCTGGATGGCTACAGCAACGAAGAAGTTGCCGATGTGGTGGGTTTAGATAAACCACATGTAGCCGTAAAGCTGCACCGCATAAAGCAGCAGCTCATAAAGATGCTGAAACCGCACGCCAACGCAAATGAATCAGTAAAAGCATCAACTAAGGCATAAAACTTAATCAACGACATAATGGACTTACATAAAGCGTGGCAAGATTTAAACCAGCCAGAAAAATCAGAAAATAAGTTAACAAAAAAAGAAATGACAGAAGCCCTTTACAAAGACTCCCAAATGCCCTTGCCGGGGCTGCGCAAGCGGCTGATAGCCAAACTTGGTTACCTGATTTTCTTTACAGCCTTGTATGCAGGTATTATTCTTTACGTGGATCAGGTATTTGTTAAAATCCTTTTTAGTATGGTTGTAGCCGTACATGCAGCCTTTATAGTTGCTTTTCTGGCAGAGCTGAAACAGCTTGACAACGCAGGAGCGCCAGATGCCAGCTTGCTGCAAACCTTACAAAAATACTACTACCATGTCCGGAAAATTCTAAAGTATGAGGAGTGGTACGGCATCGTAGTTTTCCCTATTATCATTCCGGCAAGTTTAATTCTGGGCCAGGTATTTACAGATCCTGCGGCAGAGGTTGTGTTCACGACCAAGCGACTACTTTATATGATCTTTTTAGTTGCTGTTTTAGGGCCCTTAGCACATTTCGCTGCCCGAAAAATGAATAATTACGCCTACGGAAGTTACCTGAAACAACTCAGAAACAACATTAAGGCTTTAAAAAGCTAGTACTACGCGTTAAGTGATAAACCGTCGAACGGTATATCGCGCATGCACTTAAAATGCCCTTTTGGGCATTTTTTGTATCCAATTTTAGAGCAGGGGCGACAGCTGAGGCCTTGCACTTCCAGCACCTTATACTTTGTCCGGAAGGGGTACATGCCAAACTCCGGAATGGTGTTGCCCCACACGCTGATAATATCTTTCTGAAAAGCGGCTGCAATGTGCATGAGGCCGGTATCGTGGCTTACCACCTGCGTTGCCTGCCGCACCAGCGAGGCTGAGCCGTTCAGGTTATACTTGCCGCAGGCGTTGTACACCTTCAAAGCCTCATTAAAGTTAGTTGCCCGCAAAAACTCGGCTACGGTATCTCCAGTATCAAAATCTTCTTTGCCCCCTAAAAGTATAATAGGCTGCTGCAGTTGCTCGCACAGTTCTATTATTCTGTCAACGGGCAAACGCTTAGTATAATGCTGTGCGCCAATGGCAAAGGCTACATAGCCGTTCTGAAAACCAGCTGGCAAAGTATGGATATCCACCTCATCCTTGGCAGGTATAAAATAATCTAAGCCTTTGCCGTCATCTTTCACGCCAAGGGCAGCGGCGGCATCCAGGTAACGTTGTACAATGTGCACATCCGGCAAACGGTTGATTTTAAAGTTCACCATCAGCCATTTTTCGTAGTTAAGCTTATTAAAGCTGCGGCTTGGCTTGCCCAATTTAGCTTTAATCACACGAGTGCGCAGGTTGTTGTGCAGGTCTACTACATAATCAAAGTTTTCTGCCTTTAGCTCCTGCACCAGGTCGCCTAACTTATCGCCCAGCACATGCACCTTGTCTACATACGGGTTATTGGCAAGTATACTCTGGAAAGCTTTTTTAGTGCAATAGTGCACCTCCGCGCCGGGCACCTGCTCTTTTATGCAGCGGATTACGGGTGTGGTAAGCACAATATCCCCGATAGAGGAAAAACGTAGTATGAGGATTTTTGGCATTTTATACTTTCAATAATGGCGTGAGCCGCAGTTCCAAGTATTTTTGGAGCATTCGCGCGCTTGTTTTGCTATAGCAGGGGCCTCTGGACTAAATATGCTATTCCCCTCCGAGGAGGGGAATTCTAGTTGCAAGGCAATAGTTTATACTTTACTACTTTATCTTCTCCTTCCGCTCTCTGAAATACTGCTCTGCTTCCTCCACAGATTTTGAGTTAAAAGTCATTTCTTTGGTTAAGCCTCCTTTGCGGCCAACCAGTACGCCATACTTCATGTCGTCGTAGCCGCTGGTGTGGTGGGCATCGGGGTTTATACTTAGCATTACGCCTTTATCAAGCGCATACTGTACCCAACGCCAATCCAGGTCCAGGCGCCACGGGTTTGAGTTTATCTCGATGATCACGTTGTTGGCAGCACAAGCGTCTATTACCTCTTTATGGTTGATGGGATAGCCTTCGCGGCGCAACAATAAACGGCCGGTTGGGTGGCCCAGCATGGTTGTGTATGGATTTTCGATGGCTGCTATCAGACGTGCTGTAGCCTTTTTCTCGTCCATGTTTAAAGTGCTGTGGATGCTGGCAACTATAAAGTCAAAAGTTTTGAGGATATCCTTGTCGTAGTCCAGCGAACCATCTCCCAGAATATCAGACTCAATGCCTTTAAATATCTTAAACGGAGCCAGTTTCTTGTTCAGTTCGTCAATCTCTTTTTGCTGGCGCAGCACATCGCCTTCGCGCAAGCCGCCGGCATAAGAGGCTGTTTTGCTGTGGTCGGAAATGCCCAGGTACTGGTAGCCCATGTCGCGGCAGTAAACAGCCATTTGCTCCAGCGTATGCGCGCCATCAGAGTAGGTGCTGTGGTTGTGCAGTATTCCTTTCAGGTCGGTGAGCTCCAGCAGTTCCGGCAGTTTGTTTTCCAGCGCCAGTTGTATCTCGTTGGTGCCTTCGCGCAGTTCCGGCGCTACATAAGCCATGCCTGCCGATTTGTAAATGTCTGCCTCAGAAGTATAGCCCTGTTCACGTACCACCGTTAATAAGTTCGTGCTGCTTGTAAATGGCTGCGACAGGTGCTCCAGGCTTGAAGAACAAAGAAAAAGCTCGTTTGCAAAACGCTCTTCCGGCACCAGCTTAACCTCCACCGAGAGGCCGTTTAAAGTATATGCCCCGCGCCAGGCAAATGGGCCTGATGCTCTTTCATCTTCCTCCAGTTCTGCAATTGTATTCAAGGCACCATGTGCAGTAGCAGGAGTGCTAGTACCAAGTATAAACTGCAGGTTGGTGATGATCTCCATGCGGCGGCGCACCTCTCCTGCCAACGCCACCTGTGCACCTGGCAAGGCTGCTTTTATACTTTGCAGTAAGGCCTCTGCTCCTGCCTCGGCCTCGGCATAAAGCAGTTTGCCACGGTTTTGCTGGGTAAAGAGCAGCGCCTGTTTTATGTTTTCTTGTGTTTTTGCGCCAAAGCCTTTCAGCTTGCTTACCTTATCCTGTTCGCAGGCCTCCAGCAGTTCTTCCACGGTTTCGGTACCGAGCTCCCTCCAGAGGTTGCGTACTTTTTTGGGGCCGATGCCTTTAATGCGCAGCATCTCCACCACTCCCGGAGGCGTGGCTGCCAGCATCTGGTCCAACTCTTCAAACGAGCCGGTGGTGTTTATCTCTACTATTTTAGCCGCAATGCCCTTGCCTACGCCCTGTATACTTTCCAGCTGGGTTTGGCTCATGCCGGCTAGCGGATCTTCTACGAGCTCCAGGGTGCCTACTGCATTGGTGTAGGAACGTATTTTGAATGGATTCTCGTCGTGCAGCTCCATCAGCTCGGCTGCAAGCTTAAATAATCTGATTATCTTCTTATTTTCCAAGGCTCTGTTGCGTATAGTTACAAAGATAGAAAAAGCACCCGAACCCTTTGCCTGTGCTTTTATATTCGTTTACTTCTATATAAAGACAGAATTAACTATCTTAGCAAAGTAAACATATATACTATATGAAATACGCTTCGTTGCTATGCCTGCTTTGCCTGCTGTTTATGGCAAATACCTGTAAAAGAAATAAACTGGAATCTGAGCTGATAGGCAAAACATGGTTGCACTCTTACGAAGAAGATGAAGGCGACATAACCGTTTACCGCCCCAACACTTTTGATTTTCCGCCGTCGCGCGGCAGAACAGGTTTTGCCCTGGAAAAAGAAGGCGTACTAAAGCAATATGACATTGCCCCTACCGATGGACTGGAAGAGCACCTGGGCAAATGGACAAGGGAAGACAAAGATAAAATACGCGTACAGTTTGAGGGCAACGAGCAGCAGGAACAAGGCTACCTTATAGAGGTGGTATCGCTAAAAAATGATGTGCTTAAGATAAAGAAGACTGCCGCAGATAAGGAAGAGTAAGCTTGCTGGCAAGTATAAATTCGGTCATGTTATACATTCATACGTTACGCCTTATGAAATACCAGAACCTGAATAACCGCACACGCATACGCATTATCCTTGCCCTGCTGTTACTGCTGGTGCTTATGATAAGCTTTAACATTGGCTCTGGCTTTTTTACTGGCCTGGCAGGTGGGTTGCTTCTGAGTGCCCTTGTTGCAGAACTTGTTATTTACTATAACAGAAGCACGCATTAATCCATTTAACGGCTCTAAAACCTTAAATACCAGACTCATGCTATCCTTTTACAGCAAATTAACGCGCAACACCCGCTGGCTTATTTTCATGCCGCTGTTGTTCTTAAATTCTGTGCTTACGGCTTTCAAACTTGTGCCAGGCCCGGTAAGCTGGTTATTCTCCGGAGTGTTATTTGGCATGCTGCTGTTCGCCTTGCTAGTGTATATAAAAGAACAAAAAAAGGCCTGAAGTCCATCTCTTAATCAAACTTGGACTTGTGAGGTTAACAACTCATACTAAAGCAGCTTTCTTCTTGCTGATAATAGCCGTTACCACGGGCCTTATACTATCCGGCACCTCGTTTACACCTTTTTGGGCCGGTGCAATTTATACCTGGCTTGCCTGCGGCATTGCTGGCGTAATGGTGCAACTAGTTTTATACTTTAAAAACAGGCTATCAACCTGAACTGCCTATGCTGGTCTACGAGAAAATATCAAAATCAAACCGTACTATAATTGCCATACTAATGCTGTTTGTATTTATGGCTTTGGTGGTGGCCGATATTTTCATCAGCTTTTTCGGAGGCATGGTGGTGGGGGTGCTGCTGTTCCAGTTTTTCCTGGAGGCCCGCATGTTTCTCTACGCCAAAAAACGCCGAAAATTTTAACACCCACTAACGTAACATCACAAGTATACTTTTAACCTTTACTTACCCTAATTAAACGAATGCATTACTGGCTTGTAAAATCAGAACCAGAAACTTACTCCTGGGCGAACCTGGTAAAAGACGGAAAAACAATGTGGGATGGCGTGCGCAACTACCAGGCACGTAATAATATGCAGCAGATGCAACCCGGCGATATGGTTTTGTTTTATCACAGCGTATCCGAAAAGGCCATTGTAGGCATTGCTAAAGTAGACAAAGCCGCTTACCCCGACCCAACTGCTAAAGAAGGAAACTGGGTGGTGGTAGACCTCGTGCCTTTCCGTGATTTTAAGGAGCCTGTAACGTTGGAGCAAATAAAAAAAGACGAACGCTTGCAAAACATTGCTCTTTTGCGCCAGTCGCGCCTCTCGGTAATGCCGCTTAAAGCAGAAGAGTTTGATGTGCTGCTGGCTTTAGGCAATTAGGGCCCTGCAGCTGTAGGGGCTGATAAAATATAACCGATATAACAACGAATGGCGCCTGAAACAAGTACATAGGGACAGGCGCCATTTATACTTTCCTGGTACTACATAGCATAAAAACCCTACTATGGCTAAAGTACGCATCGTATTATACTTGTACCTGTTGCTGTTTGCTGCTGTTACTCTTGCACAGCAGCCTGCACAGCCTGTGCGCCTGGAGCTGCCTTTCGATAAAACCGCAACTGTGGCAGAGGTACTCGCCTTACCGGATAGCGCCCTCCTGCTTTACCACAAAACCAGCAACGCCTGGAACACCAAAGCCACCTTTTACTTTACAAAGTATAACCATAAGCTGGAAGAAGTATGGAGCACAACCGCAGAACTCCCGCCTCGCTACGACTATATCCGGCACTACAACGAAGCTCCTTATACTTACCTCATCTTTAGCGGCGAGATACCCGAGCAGTACATTATTACCAGGACAAACATAAGCAACGGCATCACAGAAGTTAAAAAGTATGAGTTAAAAGACATTGAAACCATACATGAGTTTAATGTACTGCAGGGCAATTATTTTCTGATAGGCCGCGACCGCTTTAGCCAAAAGCCGCTGCTGCTGCACCTGAAGCCCTCCGACGACAAGCCAAAGCAACTACCCTCCGTTTACGGCGATGAGTCCACGTTTTCGGACATGCTGGCCGACCTGGAGAATGAGCGGCTGGATGTGGTACTTACCGAGTCCAATGGCCGTGTATCGAGGCTACAGGTAAAGAGCTTTACAGCAGAAGGAGAATTAATAAGCAACCATTTTATACTGCAGCAGAACAACATGAGCCTGCTTAATGCCGAAATTACGCCCGGCGACAGCGCCCAGAAAATGCTGTTAGGCACATATGGCACCCGGGATCTTCGGTTTACCAGCGGTTTCTTTTCCACGCCAGTAACATCGGTTTATTCCAGCGGAGACTTTTATAGTGTGCTGCAGTTTAAAAACTTCCTGAAGTACATGAAGCCCCGCCGCGAGGAACGCACGCGTAAGCGTGAGGCCGAACGCCTGCGCCTGGGCAAAGAGCCACAGTACCGTTTCCGTATACTGCTGCACGACCTAATTACCACCCCTACGGGCTATGTATTGGCTGGCGAGGCATACTACCCTCAATACCGCAGCAACTCAAACCAATATAACATTGACAGGCTAGGCCAGCGGCAGGCCTTTATGCAACAATCGGATGGATATAAGCGCACGCATGCCATTGCGATGGGTTTTGATAAGCAGGGAAATTTGTTGTGGGATAATGCTTTTCCGCTGAAAGATGTATCAAGCATGGAACTGGTGCATACCGTAGAAGTTGCCCGTGCCAGAGATGGCCGCGTGATAATGGCCTATCCCGAGAAAGACGAAGTTATCTACCATATCATGCACGAAGACAAGTATGACGACAAAGCGCACAGGCTACAGATAATGACTTACAACGAAAGCGAAAAGGCGCAGCTCACAGAGTATCCCGGCATCATTAAGTGGTTTGACAATAATTTCGTCGCTTTTGGGTTCCAGCGCATCAAGCCATCCCGTGGCGAGGCTCGCAATGTGTTTTACCTGAACAAGATCAGCTTTTGATTATTGGCAACTAATTGTTTGCTGCAGGGAAGTAGAGTATAGACGCGACTTTTTCCGCAATGAAACAATTAACCCATCTAACCATTCAACAATCAACTTAAACTCTCTATATTTGTAAGCAAGACAACCGGCTATGCAGAAAAGACTCATCGTAAACCACCAATTGCTCGAGATCATGGTGATGCGCCTTTGCCACCAGCTTATCGAAAACCACGGCGACTTTTCTGATTCTGTTATACTTGGCCTGCAACCCCGCGGCATTCACGTAGCCCAGCGCATCCAGAAAACTTTAGCATCCATACTTGGCAAGCAGGTACCAACCGGCTACCTCGACACCACGTTTCACCGCGACGATTTCCGCCGCCGCGACACCCCACTTACAGCAAACGCAACTAAAATAGATTTTCTGATTGAGGGTAAGAAAGTGATATTAGTGGATGATGTGCTGTATACGGGCCGCTCTGTAAGGGCTGCCATGGATGCCATGATTGCTTATGGCCGCCCTGCCAACGTGGAGCTGCTCGTGCTGATAGACAGGCTATACACGCGCCACCTGCCCATACAACCAACGTATGTGGGCCGCCATGTAAACTCCTTGCAAAGCCAGCGGGTACTGGTAGCATGGCAGGGGCAGGATACACCGGAAGACAATATCTGGCTGATTACTAAAACCGACGAATAGATTCCTCCCATGCAAGAGCTTAGCGTTAGGCACCTTTTAGGCATCAAAGACATCACTTCTCAGGATATTCAACTCATCTTCGAGACTGCCGACAATTTTAAAGACGTGCTTAACAGGCCTATTAAAAAAGTGCCCTCGCTGCGCGATATTACCATTGCCAACGTTTTCTTTGAGAACTCTACCCGCACACGCCTCTCCTTCGAGCTTGCCGAAAAGCGACTTTCTGCCGATGTGATCAACTTCAGCAGCAGCGGCAGTTCCGTTAAAAAAGGCGAAACCTTGCTGGATACGGTAAACAATATCCTGGCCATGAAAGTGGACATGATCGTGATGCGCCACTCCAGCCCCGGGGCACCGCACTTCCTGAGCCGCCATATACAAGCCAACATCGTAAACGCCGGCGACGGTACACACGAGCACCCAACGCAGGCACTACTGGATAGTTTCTCCATCCGAGAAAAGTTCGGAGATGTGGCTGGGAAAAAAGTAGTGATCATTGGTGACATTCTGCACTCCAGGGTGGCGCTTTCGAACATCTTTGCTTTACAGAAGCTGGGCGCTGAGGTGATGGTTTGCGGGCCTATTACCTTGTTGCCAAAGTATATCAAGGAACTTGGCGTTAAAGTAGAGCTTGACATCCGCAGGGCCCTTGCCTGGTGCGATGTAGCCAACGTGCTGCGCATACAGCTGGAACGCCAGCAAATGAAATACTTCCCGTCGCTGCGAGAGTACACGTTATACTATGGCATCAACAAAAAAATGCTGGATAGCCTGGACAAAGAGATTGTGCTGATGCACCCGGGCCCGATAAACCGTGGCGTAGAACTTAGCTCCGATGCCGCCGACTCACACCACTCTATTATACTGAACCAAGTAGAGAACGGCGTTGCCATACGCATGGCCATTTTATACTTGCTCGCTTCTAAGCAATAAGTATAACACCCACATAAATACGTTATTTACTGGCATCAGCAACAACTTATGAAGGATACGCAGGTGATACATGTGCCGGGTTTAGGAAACTCTGGTCCTGAGCATTGGCAAAGCATCTGGCAACAAAACGAACCTGCCAGCCTACGTGTGCAGCAAGCAGACTGGGATAATCCTGTTTGTGAAGACTGGGTAGAGGAATTGCAGCGTGTCATCTCTGCTGTAAAAGATAAAGATATTCTGTTGGTGGCACACAGCCTGGGTTGCCTTACGGTAGCGCATTGGGCCAAAAAGTATAAAGCACCCGTAAAAGCGGCATTTTTGGTTGCGCCCCCTGAAGTTGAAATAAATGTTACGCTAAAGGAGGTGCTTGATTTCGCTCCGTTCCCGAAGTATAAACTCCCTTTCCGGTCTATGCTGGTGGCAAGCACCGACGACGAGTACTTAACAATTGAACGAGCAGAATACCTGGCAAACCTATGGGGTAGCGAGTTTGTGAATGTTGGTGCATTAGGCCACATCAACGCTTACTCGAATATAGGTGCCTGGGAACAGGGGCAAAAGCTTTTTGAGAGGCTAAAGGCTTAATAATAAGTATAAACAGAAAAGGGCCGCAGATAAATCTGCGGCCCTTTTCTGTTTATACTTAGATACTTAATCTAAATTCAGTTGCATGTCCGGGGTATTCATTTCAAATCCTACCCTTCTGTTTCTGGCTCTTGCGCTTTCTGTTCTGCGCTTAGACAACCTTTCGTTTACTTTCACAAGTGGCTGGCTTTCACCGTAACCTCTTGTTACTAATCTGTCTGGGTTCTGAACACCACGCTCAATTAAGTAATCCTTAACGGCTTGTGCTCTGCGCTCAGAAAGAGCCTGGTTGTACTCTTCAGAACCAACGTGGTCAGCGTGACCTTTGATCAACAGTACGTGGTCTGGGTATTTACCTAGCACAGTTACGATGCTGTCAAGCAGTTGCTTGTAGCCTTCCTGTACTCTGGCTCTGTCAAACTCGAAGCGTACTTTCTCTTCCAGTATTTTCTTCGTAGCTGCATCTAGTTCAGGGCAACCGTTGGCGGTACCTGGACCTGGAGTGTTAGGGCAAGCATCTTCGTTATCAGCTACACCGTCACCGTCAGAGTCTGTTGGGCAACCGTCTGGGCCTGTCTGTACGCCAGCCGGAGTATCAGGGCACTTGTCGTCTTTGTCAGCTACGCCGTCACCGTCAGAGTCAGGGCAACCGTTAGTGGCAGCTGTACCGGCCTCATCTGGGCACTCGTCATTTCTGTCTGCTACGCCGTCACCATCTCTGTCAGGGCAACCGTTCAGGTTAGCTACGCCAGCCTCTGTAGGGCACTCATCCTGGTAGTCAGCTACACCGTCGCCGTCTGTATCAATCGGGCAACCGTCTTTGTCAACTTGCACACCAGTCGGAGTGTCTGGGCATTTGTCTCTTCTGTCAGGCACACCGTCCATGTCTGTATCTGTTGCTTTACCTAAGTTAAAGCCCAGACCAACGTTGTGCATCAGGAAGCGGTCGTTGTCACTTACATCATAGCCATCAATCTTATCCTGGCCCATGATCATGTAGTTGGTTTCTACAAATGCGGAAACAGCATCAGAAAAACGGAAGCGAATACCGGCACCACCTCTTGCAGCAGCCGTTATAAACTTGTCGTCAACCTGAGGGCTGCCATCGGCTCTTACTGCATCCGTTTTAACCCATGCACCACCACCGGCAATCTGCAGGTATGGCCCGATAAAAGCATCTTCTTTAAGAATGGTACCATACATTTTCAGCCTTAAGCCAAGCATAGCTGTACCCATCTGGGCATCAAATCTACCGAGTGCTTCATTCGCCTCAGTACTTCCGTAGGTCAGGTGCAAACCTCCATCAAAGGAACGGCTTATGTAACGGTTAAGCGATAAACCGCCGCCCCATTCCAGGTCACCGAATTTATCGTCACCATCTAAATCACCTTTGTATTGCAGGGCACTTCCGTATATCTGGAGATTTGTCCTCTGGTCACCGCTTTGTGCAAATAACGCTGAACTTGCTGTCAGCATTAATGTAAGCACGAAAGCAATTGTACTCAGTTTTGTAATTCTTGTTTGCATGATTCTATATTGTATATTTTGATATGATAATACGCGCATGTTTTCATTCAAGTTTTAAGATATTAAAAAAATAACTGAACGTAGAGTCTGGGAAGCGTTTGATAAGGCAGGGCTAGTGGTGGTGTAAACATTCTATTCATAAGCAACGCTTTTAAAAATCATGGAACGAAAAGATCTGACATCTAACTCTTTCCTAATTCAAAATTGTACAGCTTTTTAAAGCCGCACCAACCTCTGGCTAGAAGTAATTACCCAATATTTTAAACTGATAAAGGGTTACAAGGTTGTAGCTACATAAAAAAATTAGAGCAAAGGCCCTTATTTTAGAGTAAGAACAATAAAAAAGGTTGCCAGCAAATTGCCAGCAACCCTACCGATACGCTATGTTAACCCCTTTATTTAAACCTTTTGCATAATTTGCTCTATCTCATCTGCCTCCAGGGGTATGTTTGCCATCAAATCCACCGGCCCATTAATAGTTACAAGTATATCATTCTCTAACCTGACGCCTATACCTTCTTCTCTTATATAGATGCCCGGCTCGCAGGTAAATACCATGCCCTCTTCAAAAGTACGGTGCTTATCTCCTACATCATGCACATCCAGGCCCAGGTGGTGCGAGGTGCCGTGCATAAAATATTTTTTGTAAAGAGGGTTTTGCGGGTCTTGGTGGCGCACATCGTTTTCGTTTAGCAAGCCCAGTTGTATAAGTTCGTTTTCCATAACTGTACCTACAAACTTATGGTATTGGCCTAAAGTGTTACCAGGCACCAGCATTTGCGTTGCGGCCTTCATTACACGTAGCACCGCATTGTATACTTCGCGCTGCCTTTTGGTGAATTTACCATTTACAGGTATGGTGCGCGTTAAGTCCGATGCATAGTTGGCATACTCTGCCCCAAAATCCATCAGCACCAAATCACCGGCCTTGCATTCGCGTTCGTTATCTACATAATGTAAAATGCAGGCATTTGCCCCAGATGCTATAATAGGTTGGTAAGCTGGCCCTTTAGACCGGTTACGGATAAACTCATGGTAAATTTCTGCCTCTACGTCGTACTCCATTACACCTGGCCTCATAAACCCAAGCACTCTCCTGAAGGCTTTTTCGGTGATGTGGCATGCCTGCTTTATCAGCGCCACCTCTGCCTCAGACTTTACAGCACGCAGCAAATGCATAATGAGTGCCACGCGCTCATACTTATGCACCGGGTAGTTTACCATCATCCATTTCATAAACCGGGCATCGCGGGTCTCTACCTCTACTACGGCCCTTGGGTGCTCGTTCGAGTTCAGGTAAATGTACTCTGCCTCTGGCAGCAACGCATGCAGAAAGGAATTGAACTCGTGCGTCCAGAGCACGGTTTTTATGCCCGATACATCCTGTGCCTGCTGCTTGGTAAGTTTGTAGCCTTCCCATGTGAGGATGTGGTCATTGGTTTCGCGCACAAAAAGCACTTCTTTCAGGCGTGGGTCCCTGGAGTCAGGAAACAGGAGCAGGATGCTTTCTTCCTGGTCTATGCCTGACAGGTAAAAGAGGTCGTTGTTTTGCCGGAAGGGCATCGTGCCATCCGCATTGGTCGGCATTACATCGTTGGAGTTGAAGATGGCGACAGAACGGGGCTTGAGGTGCTTAATTAAATTGCGGCGGTTTTGCACAAACAGCTCTTGTGCAATGGGGGCGTATCTCATAGTTTACTCTTAGGGTCTGGATGATTATCAGCCTAAGTTAGTAAAATTATTATTTCAGAGGGCAGTTGGAAAGGCTATACTTTATACGTGTTGTTTTATACTATCTCAGCCAGTTGCAGCACCTCCAGCAGTTGCTCGTTGCGTATTTCCCTGGCGCATTTAAAGTGTCCTTCAGGGCAGGCTTTGTAACCATGCAGGCCACATGGGCGGCAATACAAGGGTTCTTCGCGTTCTACTATGTTAGCAAAATCGGCCAGCGGCCCAAACCCAAATTTAGGAACAGTAGAGCAGTATATGGCACAGGTAGGAGCATTCAGCGCAGAGGCAAGATGCATTGGTCCCGAATCATTCACATAATTAAGTACGGCATCGCGCATAAGTGCCGCAGACTGCAACAGGCTTAGCTGGCCGCACAGGTTCTGTACACGCTCGTTTGTGCTATGCCCAATAATCTCGTCGCAATGGGCCTTATCTGCCGGAGAGCCCAACAAGTATACTTTATACTTTGGATCTATACTATTAAGAAGTGTTACCCATTGCTCCTTCGGGTACTGCTTAGTAAACCAAACCGAGGTTGGGGCCATGCAGATAAACTTTTCCTGCTTCAGGGCTTCTACCTTGGCAAAATCAACCTGGCTTGGGTATAGCTTCGGCTTGGCGGGCGTGGCATCGGTTATACTTTTAATCAGCAGGTGGTTGCGCTCTACCTCGTGTGTGCCGGTAGTTACATCGTGCCGGTGCTTGTGCGTAAAAAACCTCGAAAACGGGTTCTTGTCAAACCCTACAGTCTCCTTTGCACCAGACAAGGCGGTAAGTATACCTGTTGCGCCAAAACGCTGCACGTTTATTACTAAGTCATACTTCTCGGCACGTATCTGCGACAGCAGCTGCATCAGGCTTTTATACTTGCCTTCTTTCTTGTTCCAGATAAGAACCTGCCGCAGCAGCGGGTGCTCCTTTATCAAACCTTCGTTGCCTTTGCGCAACAGGAAATCAAGCTGCGCCTCCGGATAAAATGCATGCAGTTTCTCGATCAATGCCGTTGCCAGCACCACATCTCCTAAAAAGGCGGTTTGTATGATCAGTATCTTTTTCATGATAAGCACCCGAAGTATGGGGCAAAGCTACTTTAAACTTGCCTGAGTTAAAAATTACGGCCTTCTCAAATCTTAAACAGAGTGCAGGTATAATATAGTATTAAATCTATACTTTGCCTGACAAATATTTTCCCTAAGTTATTATGAATAATTTAGGTTTTATTTCGTTTTCTAGCTTGTTTTAAGCTTCGCGCTTGCGCCAGCTGCTTAAAAGGCCGGGCCCCTGAAACGTAACTTAGCAAAGTATAGCACTTAATTAAAGTATGAAAAAAACCAGTACACTCCTATATCTTAAACAAAGCCGTTCCCCCTTTGCATTTTACAGCGCTTTGGCATTTATACTTTTGTTTATGCCCGGTTGTGTGTCTACCTATATGCCCAATGTGCCCAATGTGCCCATGTTCACGCAAAAAGGAGAGCTAAGTGCTGGTGGCCATATTACTCCCAAAGGCAATATCACCTTTAATACAGCGTATGCGGTTACAGATAATTTTGCAGTTATTTTAAACGGCTCTATGCTGAACAGCGAACGAAAGAAAAGGGATTTCAGGCACAACCTGCTGGAGGCTGGCGGTGGTTACTTTACTACGTTTGGCCCGGACCAGAACAGGATACTGGAAATTTATGCTGGCTATGGCGGGGGCAGCAGCGACCGCACCGAGAAAGACAAGTATGAAGACGGCACCATGCACTATAAACGCATGGAGGCCAACTTCAGCAAGTATTTTGTGCAGGCAAACTTTACTTCAAAAAAGAAGAAATCGCTGAAGCTGTTCAGCAGAGAGTACCCGTTAAACTATGGCACCACCCTGCGTGCAAGCTACGTAAACATGCACGACTACCTGGTAAACAGCGAGCCCGCTAAAGAAGAAGACAATATTTTCCTGGAGCCCATTTTTTACACCCGCCTCACGCTTAACCCATCGGTGCAGCTGCAGTATACTTCTGGCACCACCTTCGGGCTGAAAAACCGCGATGCATTAACAGCCGCCTATTCTGTTTTCTCGCTTGGGTTTGTGATTAACGTAGGGGGCAAAGCCAAGGGAAATTAAACTTAATAGCGTAACAACAGGCAATTTAGCTGCTTATGCGGGTTAACTTGAAGTCAGGTGTATTGCCTGGTTTAAAGTATGTGCCCATGCAGGCAATGGCCTGGCCACGCCCACCACAAAGCCGAATTTATACTTTGATTTTACTGCGGCAGCTATAACCTGAAATTTGCCAACCCAATCTAAAGCACCCGTTAGCCTAAAATAAGGAGAAAAGGCATGTGGCAGCACTAAACCAGGATGCTGTAAAGTATAAATGCTTAGCAGGGAGATGTAATTCCTGTTAAGCTATTTACTTACAAAGAACCTTCGCTGTCTCCTCAAGATTCTACTTCTTTTTCCGTACCTTTGCAGGCTAATTTCAAATTGAATGCTTGATTATCAAACCCATACATTACCCAACGGAATACGCATAGTGCACAAGCAAGTGCTGCATACCAAAATTGCCCATAGCGGGTTTATTATGGATATAGGCAGCCGCGACGAATGCCCAAACCAATTGGGCCTGGCCCACTTCTGGGAGCACATGGCATTTAAAGGCACGCAAAAGCGTAAATCATTCCATATACTTAACCGCTTAGAGTCTGTTGGCGGCGAATTGAACGCCTATACCACAAAAGAAAAAATCTGCTTTTACAGCTCTGTACTTGATAAACACTTTGATAAGTCTTTTGAGCTGCTCACGGACATTACCTTTCACTCTGTTTTTCCGGAAAAGGAAATAGAAAAAGAGCGCGGGGTTATACTTGAGGAGATGGCGATGTATTTAGACACACCCGAAGAAGCCATTGTAGATGAGTTTGATGCCGTTATTTTTGAAGGCCACCCGCTGGGCAACAACATACTAGGCACAAAGGAGAGTGTTTCTAGCGTAACCAAACAGGATTTCCTCGACTTCATTAACCGCAACCTTAGCAACAACTCGCTGCTGTTCTGCTCGGTAAGCAACCTGCCCTTTGAAAAAGTGGTAAAGCTGGCCGAACGTTATTTAAGCGATATCCCCAATGTACAGAAGCAACGGGAGCGCATACCGTTTACAACCTACACGCCTAAAACTGTAACAATCGAGAAACCGATTTCGCAGGCACATTGTGTTATGGGTTGCCCTGCCTATGCCCTGTCCGACGATCGCAGAATTCCGTTCTTCATGCTCTCGAACCTTTTAGGCGGCCCCGGCATGAACTCCCGCTTAAACCTGGCAGTCCGCGAAAAGCACGGCTTGGTTTATACTATTGATGCCAATTACGCTACGTACATAGATACAGGCTTGCTTACGATTTACTTCGGCACAGAGAAAAAGCAACTAAAGCGCACCACCTCACTTGTACTAAAAGAACTGAAGAAGCTACGCGAAAAGCCACTAGGATCGCTGCAACTGCACACCGCCAAAGAGCAATTAATGGGGCAGTTGGCTATGGCCGAGGAGAGTAACATGGGCCTGATGATGATGATCGGCAAAAGTATACTTGACTTGGACCGGGTAGAATCCCTAAACGAGATTTTCGACAAGATCAAAAGCATACAGGCCAACGACCTGGTAGAGATTGCCAACGAAGTACTGCGCGAAGACCAGCTAAGCTTCCTGAACTATGTGCCTGTTAATGATTAGATGGCTGAACTGACTGGCAAGTATATACTTTCAGTAAACCACTAACGTTCATAAACTTAAAAAACAATATAGCCCAAATGGAATTCATTGATGAGGACCTGCAACGCTACGCAGAAGAGCATACTTCTCCTGAAAACGAGATACTTCGCAAAGTAAACCGACAGACGCACCTGAGCGCCATGAAGCCACGCATGCTCTCGGGGCATATGCAAGGCAGGTTGTTGTCGATGTTTTCGCAGATGCTAAAGCCAAAGCAGATATTAGAGGTAGGCACTTACACAGGTTACTCTGCCCTTTGCCTCGCCGAAGGACTACAGCAGGGCGGCACCCTGCACACCATTGATATCAACGAAGAGCTGGAGGACCGTGTGCGCGGCTATTTTGAAGATGCAGGACTCTCCCAAAGTATAAAATACTATATCGGCAACGCCCTGGATATTATACCCACAATAGACGCAGCGTTTGATCTCGTGTTTATAGATGCCGATAAAATAAACAACGCCGCCTACTACGACATGGTGATTGACCGCGTAACAACCGGCGGTTATATTATTGCAGACAATGTACTCTGGAGCGGCAAAGTGCTCGAGAAGTATAGAAAGAAGTTAGACGAAGACACAGCTGCCTTACTTGCCTTCAATAAAAAAGTGCACGACGACCCGCGGGTAGAGAATATCCTGCTGCCCATTCGCGATGGGTTGATGGTAGCCCGGAAAATATAAGCAGCACAACGCTGAAAAAAAGGGGAACAAGCTTATTGCTCGTTTCCCTTTTTTGTGTAATACCTATCTCCATCAAAATATTTGCAAGGCACTACCTAAAACAGCAAACCCTGCGATGGGTAAAAAATTTAACTAAAAATACTTCGTTAGTAAGTATAAAGAGCGGTAAAATCCTTTAATTTTGCATTAACTATATTGTTTTCTGAATATATTAATGCATAGATAATTAGCTCGCTGTTATTCAACCGGCAGTAGAGCCTAAACACAGATTTTTTAGCCAAAGTATAATTACCATTTTCCTTTTTATGAGAAAACAGCTACCCCTTCTCGTTTTGCTGCTTTTGCCTTTGCTGGCATGGGCGCAAAACGTAACTGTACCCAAAAATGTGTACTTCGCTGATGTGCACCTGAGAATATCAGACGGCGCACAGCAGGAGATTCAGAAGAAAGTAGACGCCCTGCACCGAAACCAGACTTACTTTAAAATCAAAGTTGACCTGGCAAACGCTTACTTCCCGGTTATTGAGCGCGTATTTAAAGAAGAAGGCGTTCCGGACGACTTTAAATACCTTGCCCTGCAGGAAAGTGGCCTTATCGGCGATGCCGTTTCTACTTCGAATGCTGTTGGTTACTGGCAATTTAAGAAAGAGGCCGCTTCGGATTTTAACCTGCGCATGGATAACGTGGTGGATGAGCGCCGCCATATCATCGAGGCCAGCCGTGGTGCAGCGCAGTATTTTAAGCGCAGCAACAAAAACTACGACAACTGGTTTACCTCGCTGCTGTCTTATTACCTGGGTTATACAGGCGTAAAAACCTATTCGAAAGCATCAGACAAAGGTGCCCGAAAAATGGATATCACAGAGAAGTCTCACCCATACGTAATTACTTTCCTGGCACACAAGATAGCCTACGACAACTTTGTAGGCAGAGACAAGCCGGCTGTATCGCTGCGCGAGCTGCGTGCTACCCCGGGCCAAAGCCTGACAGATATCGCCCTTGCCACTAAGACAGATTTTGCTGAGTTGGAGAAATATAACAAGTGGTTGTTGGGCAACTCTATCCCATCAGACAAAGATTACTACGTAATGATACCAGTACGTGGGGATGACAAAGGATTAGTGGCATCGACTAAAGAAGAGGCCCCTGCGCCAGCAGCTAAACCGACTCCCAGTACAGCGCAGCAAACAGCCGCTGCGGCAATAGTAAAACGCAACGGGTTAAATGCAATAATTGCCCGCCCTGACGACACAAAAGACAAATTGGCTTTACAAGCCGGCCTATCAACCCGCAAGTTTTTAAAGTATAACGACCTGCATGCATTTGATGAAATTGTAGCTGGTGCGGCATACTATACTGAGCAGAAAAAAGTAAATGCAGATGCTGAGTACCACGTAGTACAACCCGGCGAAACAATGCAGCTGATATCGCAGCATTACGGCATCAGGTTAAACTACCTGCGCTATAAAAACCGCATGGCCCGCAACGAGGTAGCTGTACCAGGCCGTGTACTTTGGTTACAGAAGCGCCGTCCGGCTGCTACGCCTGTAGAGGTAAAAGATGCCAATGCTAAGCAAAGTATAGCTTCAGCCACAAAAGGCAACAGCCGCCAGGAAAACACAGCGGTAAAAGAAACTACTGCAGCAGCTAAAAACGAAGCACCAAAAGAGAACATTTTCAGGCGCTTCATCAACAGCTTTAAGAAGGATAAAAAAGAAACTGCCCCTGCAGCGGAAAAATCACCGGTTGCACAAGCTGCACCAGTTGCCGCACCTGCCAAGCAAGCAGAGCCAGTAGCAACAGAAACAGCACCTGAAGCAACTCCTGTAGCAGAGAGAACAGCAGCAGTTGAAACTCCTGTAACAGAAGAAGCCGCTCCAAAGCCTGCTGCTGTTTTATACCCTTCCAGCAAGGATAGGCTGGTGATAAAGCCTAAACCAGAGAACCCGGCAGCAGCTAAAGCCGAACCAAAGAAAGAAGCAAAAGCAGAGCAGCCGAAGCAGGAAGTTAAGCCTGAAGCAAAACCAACACCAGCTGCACCTCAAAAAGAGGCCCCTGTTGCAGCCGCACCGGAAGCAAAAACTGAAGCCGTTGCGCAACAGGAACCGGCAACAGTTCCTGCCAAAGAAGCAACTCCGGCTAAGCCAGCCGAGACTGTTAAAGAGGTTGTGGCGGCACCAGCTAAAACGGTAACAGCTACCCCAGCAGCAGTTGAAGAGGAGGCTACCTACACCTCCACAGAAGCTCCGGTTGCAAAATCAGCAAAGCATGTGGTAGCAAAAGGAGAATCGCTTTATAGTATATCAAAGCAGTATAACACAACTGTGGCAGAACTTACAAGCTGGAACAAGCTAAGCAGCACCGCGCTACAGCCTGGCCAGGAGCTTATTATCGCAGAACCATTGGCTGCCGCAGAAGTAAGCGATGTTGCCGGGAATGCAACAGAAGTTCAGGAAACGGAAAAACCCGCTGCAGATTACCATACGGTAGTAGCCGGTGAAACCCTTTACCAGTTGTCTAAGCGTTACAATGTGTCTGTAGATAACCTGCGTGCCTGGAACAACCTACTTGACAACAACCTGAAGCTTGGGCAAGAACTGCGTTTGACTGCACCAGAAGATGCCACAGAAGAAGTTGAAGCAGAACCAGCTGCCACAACAACAACTGAAAAGGCGACAGCTGTCCCGACTACAACTGGAAGCACGTACCATACCGTGGTAACCGGCGAAAGCATGTACCAGATATCGCGCAAGTATGGCGTTACCATAAAAGATGTGATGGAGTGGAACAACAAATCCGACTTTAATGTAAAGCCAGGCGATAAGCTCCTGATCAAAAAGAAAGATTAACGTTTGACGCCTAATAAGATAAAGAGCCTGCCGCAAAAGCAGGCTCTTTTTTTGACATGTTTTCCTTATCAGAAACAAAAGCTAAAGGCAACCTATCGCTCTTCTGGCGGTGCAGTTAAGTTAGATGCAGTATGTAAACCTCTTGCAATTTCAGGCACTATGCCGAGGCGCTCGTAAATAGGTTGCACCATGCGCCGCAGCTTAGGCCGGTAAACTGCAAACGGAATTATACTTAAAGCACAAAGCAATCCGCAGCCAGCTAATGTATACCCTACCCCTATCTGCTCTGCAACAGAGCCAGCCAGCATGCTGCCAATAGGTGCCATTCCCATAAAAGCTGTAGAATAGAGGCTCATTACACGGCCCCGCTTGTCATCGTCGACCAGGGTTTGCAGCAGCGTATTACAGGAGGCCATCGTTACGATCATCCCGAAACCTGAAAACAGCATAAGCACCAACGACAGCAGCAGCACTTTAGAGAACGAAAACGCAATAAGGGCCAGCCCAAAAATAAGCATGGTGGCCAGTAATACCTTGCCCAACCCTACCACCGATTTGCGCTGCGCCAAAAATAGTGCTCCGGTAAGTGCGCCAAATCCGGAAGCTCCCATTAAATAGCCCAGCGTATTGGCACCACCGTGTAAGATATCGCGGGCAAAAACAGGCAGCAGTACCGTAAAGGGCATTCCGAACAAGCTTAGCAGGGCCACAATAATAATAAGTGAGCGGATAGGCGGAAAACCGAAAGCATACTGAAAGCCATACTTAAGCGATTGCCATACTTTATGCTGCTGTGCCACACGCTCAAATGGCTTCAGGCGCATCAGCAGCAACGAACCAAGTACAGCTATATAACTAACAGCATTAATTAAAATGCACATGCCCTCTCCCACAGCCGCTATCAGCAACCCCGCAATAGTTGGCCCCACCAGTCGCGCCATGTTAAATAACGATGAATTAAGGGCTATGGCGTTGCTCAGGTCTTCTCTTTTATCCACCATCTCCACCACAAAAGTTTGCCTGGTAGAAATATCGAACCCATTCACAATGCCCAGAAAAGCGCTTAAAGCCAGCACCTGCCATATCTGAATCGCATCGGTGAGCACCAGCACCGCTAGCGTAGATGCCTGCACCATGGATAGGGTTTGGGTAACGAGCAGTACCTTGTGGCGGTTAAACTTATCGGCTAGCACACCGGCAAAAGGGCCAAGTATAAAAGACGGAATCTGGCTTGAAAATGTGACTGCCCCAAGAAGGAACACAGAATCGGTGAGGCGGTATACAAGCCAGCTAAGTGCTATTTGCTGCATCCAGGTACCGATTAGCGAAATACCCTGCCCCACAAAAAAGAGCCTGTAGTTACGGTAACGCAAGGCTCTGAACATGCCACCAAGTTTGCTTTCTGTTGTTTCTTCCATACTTCTGTTCATCCGTTACTCCGGCGTAGGCCTATACTTACGTATAAGGCAAGTTTAACAGTTATATCGTTTTCCCGGCAAACGCTAAGCCCGGAACACAGGGTACATTTTCTGATTAAGGGAGATAAATGGTAACTTAGCAAACAGACCACACATTAGACCCTATAATTATTTAAGCATGGAGCAACTGTTAGAGAGAGTATACTTTCAAAACACAGTACAGGATTACATTATCGTTTTAAGTGCCATTGCAATTGCAATGCTTTTGATCAAGTTTTTCAAGCGCACGATCCTGTTCAGGATCATAAGATGGGCTGAAGCTACTGACACGCGATTTGACAATTACATTGTTGAGGGAATAAATAAGTTCGGTATTCCTATACTTTACTTTAGCGCTATCTATATCAGTATAAGTTACCTCACGCTTTCAGAAAGGGCGCAGCGGGTGTTAACCATAGCTGTCACAGTAGCCATTACTGTGATGGTGGTGCGTTTTGTGATATCAACCATCCTCTTGATTATCAGGTCGTACCTGCACCGGCGACACCCTGAAAAAGACACAGTAAACGAGTTAGGCGCTCTAAAGCTAATCGTAAACGCACTTATCTGGTTTATAGCCATAGGCTTTTTACTGGACAACATGGGTTACGACCTAACCGCGATCATTGCTGGTTTGGGTATCGGTGGTATAGCTGTGGCACTAGCTGCGCAAAATATACTTGGCGACCTTTTTAACTACTTCGTAATTTTCCTGGATAAGCCTTTTGAGGTAGGGGATTTCCTGGCCGTGGATGATAAAAGCGGAACCGTAGAGCATATCGGTGTTAAAACAACCCGCATTAAAACCCTGTCGGGGGAGCAACTGGTTTTCGCAAACAGCGACCTTACAAGCTCCCGCATCCACAACTACAAGCGCATGCAGCGCCGCCGCATTGTTTTCTCGATTGGTGTAACGTACCAAACTGGCTATGAGCAACTGGAAAGGCTACCGGCTCTGCTGCAATCCATTGTGCAGCGCCAGGACGATGTTGAGTTTGACCGCGCCCATTTTAAATCATACGGCGACTCCAGCCTCGATTTCGAAATAGTATACAACGTGCTGCGCCCAGACTACAACTTTTACATGGACACGCAACAAGCTATCAACCTGGCCATATTTAAAGAATTTGAACGCATGGGTGTTGAAATGGCTTATCCTACACGCACACTTTTTGTGGTAAACCAACAGCAGGAGGAAGTGCGTAACCAGGAAGTATAAGCTACAACTTTAGCTAAGTATAAACTTAGAGGCAGCGGGATTATTCCTGCTGCTTTTTTGTTAGTAAGTGTGTTAGTAAATGGGCTGCTTTAGGTTTGGGCGGCCGGTCTATTTTCCGTAATTTTAACATCCCGAAAATGGCTTCAAGTACAGCTTTTACTTTACTTTAAGGTCATTGTTAATTCTTCTTTCGTATTACATAATTCCTCCTGAATGCCAGTTTTTTCGCATTTACATACGCATACGCAGTACTCGCTGCTCGACGGTCAGGCTAGCATCAGCGCGCTTATGAAAAAAGCGCAGGCCGATGGCATGCCCGCCGTTGCCATGACCGACCACGGAAACATGTTTGCCGCCTTCAACTTCGTGAACGAGGCGAACAAGTATAACGTGAAACCAATTGTAGGCTGCGAGTTTTATCTTGTAAAAGACCGCCACCAGAAAACGTTCAGCAAGGAAGTAAAGGATGTACGCCATCACCAGCTGCTGCTTGCCAAAGATCAGGAAGGCTACCAAAATTTGGCCAAGCTTTGCTCTATGTCTTACATTGAGGGTATCTACAGCAAGTGGCCGCGCATTGATAAAGAACTCCTGCTGAAGTATAGCAAAGGCTTAATTGCCACCAGTTGCTGTATTGGTGCCGAAGTGCCGCAAGCTATACTTTGGAAAACCGAAGAGGAAGCCGAAGAGATATTTAAGTGGTGGCTCGATGTGTTTGGTGAGGATTATTACATCGAGATTCAGCGCCACGGCCTGATGAACATTGACGGGACCGGCAAAAGCCAGGAAGACATCAACCAGGTGCTGCTGAAGTGGGCCAAAAAGTATAACGTAAAAGTTATCTGCACCAACGACTCGCACTATGTGGACCAGGAAGACTGGAACGCACACGACATTCTGCTTTGCGTGAATACCGGCGAGGACCAGAGCACCCCGGTTGGTGACTTTACCACAAAATATTACCGCTTTCTGAGTGATGACCAGAAGGTGATCTATGATACGGTGGAGAATGTGCGCAGCACGTATGGCCATCAATCCAGCGTGCGCCAGATGCTGAACCGTATTGATGAGGCTGGTCCGAAAACACGCTTTGGCTTCCCTAACGACCAATTCTACTTTAAGACGCAGGCCGAGATGAACGAGTTGTTCAAAGATGTGCCTGAGGCTGTAGATAATACAAACGATATTGTAGACAAGATCACGCCTCCTAAACTGAAGCGCGATATTCTGCTGCCCAATTTCCCGATTCCGCCGGAACATGCCGGCCCGGATGCATTCCTGCGCCACCTTACGTACGAGGGTGCCAAAAAGCGCTATACGGATATCACGCCTGAAATTGAAGAACGCCTGGACTATGAGCTCCGCATTGTGGAGACGATGGGATTTGCCGGTTACTTCCTTATTGTGCAGGATTTCATTAACCGTGGCCGCGACATGGGTGTGTTTGTGGGTCCTGGTCGTGGTTCGGCTGCTGGTTCTGCGGTGGCTTATTGCATAGGTATCACCAACATCGACCCGATAAAGTATAACCTGCTGTTCGAACGTTTCCTGAACCCGGAGCGTGTGTCAATGCCCGATATTGATATTGACTTTGACGACGTTAACCGCCAGCGCGTGATCGATTATGTGGTGGACAAGTATGGCAAAACACAAGTAGCCCAGATCATCACATTTGGCACCATGGCTGCCAAGTCATCTATCAAAGACGTGGCGCGCTCTACCTCGCTGCCGCTTGCAGAAGCAAATGAACTGGCCAAAATGGTACCGGACACCCCAGGCACTACCTTGGCGAAGGCTTTTATGGAAAACCTGGACCTGGCTGCCATCCGCGAAGGAAACGACCACCGCGCTGCTGTGCTTAAACTTGCTGAAAAGCTGGAAGGCTCTGTTCGTAACACAGGTATCCATGCGGCAGGTGTAATCATTGCTCCGGATGATATTACCAATTACATCCCGGTTTCCACTTCCAAAGACTCTGACCTGCTGGTAACACAGTTTGATGGAAAGGTAATTGAGAGTGCCGGCATGCTAAAGATGGACTTTCTGGGCCTGAAAACCCTGACCATTATCAAAGATGCGCTGGAGCTGATCAAGAAGAACCACGGTGTTGAGATCGATATAGATGAAATTCCGATAGACGACGAAAAAACCTACCAGCTTTACCAGCGTGGTGATACGATAGGCACGTTCCAGTTCGAGTCGGAGGGTATGCGCATGTACCTCAAAGATCTGCAGCCTACCAACATTGAAGATTTGATTGCCATGAACGCCCTTTACCGCCCGGGCCCGATGCAGTTCATCCCGAACTTCATTAACCGTAAGCATGGCAGGGAGGAAGTGGAGTACCCGCACGAACTGCTGGAGCCGATCCTGAATTACTCTTACGGGATCATGGTGTACCAGGAGCAGATTATGCAGACGGCCCAGATTTTGGCTGGTTACTCGCTGGGTGGTGCCGACTTGCTGCGCCGCGCCATGGGTAAAAAGGACATGAAAAAGATGGCCGAGGAGCGTGAGAAATTCATTGCCGGAGCCGCCGAAATTCATAAGATCCCTGCCAAGAAGGCCTCGGAGGTATTCGACGTGATGGAGAAGTTTGCCCAGTACGGCTTTAACCGCTCCCACTCTGCCGCTTACTCAGTTGTTGCTTACCAGACGGGTTATCTGAAGGCTCACTACCCTGCTGAATACATGGCTGCCGTGCTTACCAACAACATGAACGACATCAAAAAAGTGACGTTTTTTATTGAGGAAGCCCGCAAGCAAGGCGTTGCCGTACTTGGTCCGGACGTGAACGAGTCGTTACTCAAGTTCAACGTAAACGAGCAGGGGCAGATCCGTTTCGGTTTGGGTGCGATAAAAGGTACCGGTGAAGCTGCTGTAGAAGCCATCATCTCCGAACGTGAGAAAGGCCTGTACCAGGATATCTTCGACTTTGCCAAGCGCATTAACCTGCGTGCGGTAAATAAAAAGACCTTTGAAAGTATGGCCCTGGCCGGCTGCTTCGACTCATGGGAGCTATACCACCGTGCCCAGCTGATTGAGATACCGGAAGGCGAAAGTATGCCTTTACTGGAGAAAGCTGTGCGTTACGGCAACAGTTACCAGGCAGAGCAGCAGGCAGCACAACAGTCGCTGTTTGGTGGTGGAGCCGCTGTAGCTGCGCCGCTTCCAAAAATACCGGAAGTACCTGTCTGGACACAGGCAGAAATGCTTCGCCGCGAAAAAGAGGTAGTAGGCTTCTACATGTCCGGCCACCCACTCGATCAGTTTAAGCTGGAGATAGATTCTTACTGCACCTGTCCGCTGGATAAGATTGAAGAGTATAAAAACCGCGATGTGAACGTGGCCGGCATGGTAACCGATGTGGTGATCCGCACGGCTAAAAATGGTAACCCGTTTGCGCTATTTACCATCGAGGATTACGACACGTCGATGCAGATGGCGCTTTTTGGCGAAGACTACGTGAAGTTCTCGCCATACCTGAAGATGGGTTTATACTTGTTCATCAGGGGCAAGGTGCAGCTGCGTTACAAAACCGAAGACCAATGGGAGTTAAAGCCACAAAATATCCAGCTTTTGGGTGATGTGCTGGACAAAATGGCACAAGGTGTTCAAGTTAATGTTAACCTGCAGCTTTTCACGCCAAACCTGGCCGAAGCTTTAGAAAACGCCATTGTTTCAAGCCCTGGACAGAAACGCCTGGAAATTATGCTGCATGTACCCGAGGAAAAGCTTGCCTTGCCAACCTACTCCAGAAAGTATAGAATCGATCCGAAGTTATTCTTAAGCTCCATCAAGGAATTGGGCTTAGGTGAGTGTAAGTTGCTGTAGCATCAATTTCGAATAGAACCTGCTCAAGTATAAGAAAAGAGGCTGTTGCTACAAACAATAGCCTCTTTTCTATTATAATAGCGCTATCATTTTGCTACCTCAGCGCTGTGGCTCCACGGTTTCTTGGCCTCGGCGATAGCTGCATCTAAAAGTGCATCCTTACCTGCCGCTATACTTGCTATAGTAGGCTTTACCTCCTTGTCAATCTTCACACCCTTACGTTGCTCGAAAGTGCCATTTGCGCCACGCTCTCCTACACCTGTAAACGCAACTCTGGCACCGCCTGGCAATGGTAGCCAGGTAACATTGCCTGTTGTTCCGGCCGTTTGCGATCCCATCACGATGGTATTAGGCCGCTGGGCCAGGTTAAAAGCACAACTCTCTCCCATACTTTGCGTGTGTTCATTTACCAGCACAATCATATTACCGTTGAATGGCACCAGTTCAGATTTGGCAGGTCGTTCAAAATCATAAGCAAATGTTGCAAAGAACCCCGGGTAGGTTACCAAGGCGTTTGCAGACATAGAAACAGGCATCTTTTGCTGGAAAAAAGCAGGTATTGCCTGGAGGTATACATTATAATTGGGGTACTTGCGCAGGTCCATGATAACGGTTTTAGCATGCTGCAAATCCAGGAACAGCTCTTTTAATAAAGCTGTACCTTTTATTGCCCCAAAATCTACCCATACTATACCATCCCCCACTTTGCTCCACAGCGGCTGCTTTGGCTTATCATGCATTTTTGCAAACTGCTGATACGGGTAACGCTTTATGGTTTTGGTTAGTCGTTGGTTCCCTCGTTTAAATTCTACTGTCACATTATCAGTAGTATCTACATGCAGCAGGTAATCGGCGATATCGCGGTTGGTAGCAGCTTCGTTTGAGCTTATCAGTAAGGGTTGCAGGAATTTTACCCGCTCTTTTACCGGTTTTCCATTTATACTTGTAATGATGTCTCCCGCTTTTACATCCAGCGCTTTGGCTACTGAGTCCGAAACAACTTTGGATACCACGAATCTATTTTCTACATAACTCAGGTAAAACGGAGCCTTAGGCCCCCACATATTGTTAAGCACCGGGCTATTCAAAAAAGCATGGCTGTCAACCAACTCTTTGTTCAGCTTCTGGATAGCCAGGTGATAAGCAACTTCATTTGCGGCCTCAGAGAACACAGGAATGTAGGCGTCCAGCACAGAGATCCAACTTTTCCCAATAGTCTGCTTGTGCGGGTAAAAAAAGTTGATGGTGTTCCAGTACCTTGCCAGCGCCAGTAGCCTTGTCTCCTTACCAGGGTAAGCAGGGGTTGCCATTGGCTCCTCCGTAAAAAGCACATAATCCAACGTGTACTCTTTATACTTGTTAGTGATGTATTTGCTATCAACCGGCTTATGGTGTTCATACATCTTTTTTAGTTGCTGCTTTAAGGTACCACTAATGTTGTAGGCCTCAATTTCTTTTGCAGAGAATATGGCTTCAATAGAATCCGCCTTGGGTAGGTTGTAAGCAGCGGCAAGCTCCGGGGCAGGAACCAGGTTGTATAAACCGTCCAGTAATTTGTTAAACTCCCCCTGGCTTTTACTTACCGTTACTTTAGGAACATAGCTTATATATACCGAATCCCAGTTTATTGTGCCGGAGGCAACCTCAGGGTGATAGTACTTCATCAGGCCCCATACTTTGGTCAGAGTGGCAATACGGTCAACGGTTCTTTTATCCTGGGCAAAAGCCTGGCGGTGTACTGCCAGCGCAAGTATAAAGAAGAGGCAGATTTTAAATGATTTCATTTTTCTGTTCCGGAGGATTGTTATTAAGCGTTAGGTAATGCACTTACGTACAAACTATTATACTAGTATAGATGCTTTAAAGAGACTAACCGTTGCCTGATAGCTTGATGTATGCTTCTGTTTAGATCTCCTGCGTTCACTTATCTTTTTAACTGCTCCTCCAGATGCCAATTTATCTACTTATACTCCGCTTCCGAATTATTTTCTGCCCCTGAACTTGCTTCTAAAACTTTTATTCAAAACATTTGTTTGTACAAATAACTTGCACCTATACGCATACTTTATCGTAAGTAAACAGGTGTAGATAGAACCAGTAACAAGAGCAACAGGACAGCTTGTCAGGTTTAGGTAGTTTGGGCGGAAATTTGCCAAACCTGTAATTGTTACTATATTTAAACTTAGAAATTAACACAACAAACCATTAAAGTTATGGCTAACAAAGCAATAGAGATCACAGACTCGAATTTTGATGAGATCATCAATTCAGATAAACCAGTATTGGTAGACTTTTGGGCAGAGTGGTGCGGACCGTGCCGCATGGTAGGCCCGATTGTAGAAGAATTGGCTGGCGAGTACGAAGGCAAAGCTGTTATCGGTAAAGTTGACGTGGACGCTAACCCTCAGACATCTGCTAAATTTGGCATCCGCAGCATTCCTACGCTGCTGGTTTTCAAGAACGGCGAAGTAGTAGATAAGCAAGTAGGTGCTGTGCCTAAAAACGTGCTATCGCAGAAGCTGGATGCTCAAATGGCATAAGTAACAAAATAAAAGTATAAAAACGGCCTCTCCCGCTACTACAGCTAGAGAGGCCGTTTCATTTTAATCCTCTTCCTTGCAGATAATACTGATATCGCCGTTGCGCTCTAAGTAAGCTTTGTGGATGGCACTTATCTCTGGCCTGTGCCCGGAGTTGCGCATAGCCTCCAGAAGGTCGTTCTCGGTAACGCTGTTGCTGCGCATTACCTCCCACCGCACCTCTCCATCTTTCACAAGCTCCTGTGGTTTGCCCTTGATAATGTTTCCGAATCCGTTTTCAGTATTAAATGCCACCGTTGCCAACAGTTTATGGAGCAATACCAAAGTTAAGGCAGCAGCTAGTGTTGGCCAGAATGGCGCATTGCCCGTAATAGCACGGCTTAAGATGGAGCCGTAAATGATACCCAGTACAATATCGAATGCTGTATTTTTACCAAATATTCTATGGCTGCCAATGCGCATAATAGCAAGAGCCGCGAAGAATACTCCCACGGCTCTCAATGACATCTGCCACCAGTTAAGCGTTCCTTCCCCGATGCCAAACAATAAATTAAAAGTATCAATGGCTTCCTGCATACTTCAGAAAACGCACAGGAAACCGAAGGGTTATACCTGCCTTAGCCGGCGTCGTTGCAGTTGCAGAGGCTTTTATCAAGGCTGTACAGCACCTCGAAGTTCTGCTCCACTTCTTTTATAAGCTCTCGCAGCCTATTGTTATACTCCTGCACCCGCGTTAGCCTTACCACCTCCAGTTCTACCTTATTCACCTGGTCCAGCAACTGTATACTTTTCCCGAACTCAATATTTTTCTCAACCATGCGGCTAATATACTGCTCCAGGGCTGTGTTGGGAGTGGCTGTTGCGGTTTGCAGGTTGCTCTCGATGCACAACTGTCTTTTAAGGTATTTAAAAACTGTCTGCTCGGCAGTCTGGTTTAGTTCGTCTTTCTTTTTTAGCGCTTGCTTTAACTTATAGCCGTCGTAGCGTTTGTTATACTCTGTTACAGCATCGCGTACTTTTTCGCGGCAGCTGTGGCATTTGCTTGCCGCAGCTTTGTCTAGTAAAGCATTTCGCTGTGGTACTGTTTCGTCGGTAGCCTCAGCTGCGTCTAGCTTCTGCAATTCCTGTGCATATACTTCGGTGTACTGCAGGTCTTCCAGCTTCTTTATCAATCTTATTATGGCTTCGCCTTCTACAGACGCAGACAAGTACTCCGCTTTAGGCAATTCCACGGCATAAAGCTTCGCTAAAGCTAGCTCCCGCTTATCAGGTGTGTTCCAGCTTTTAGGATCATTTTCAAGATCACGCAGGGTATTAACCAGTATTTTACCGTTTTTCAGGTTATGGTCGGCCTCTAAGTATAAATCAGCGTTGCCAAGTATGGCTTCGTACTCTGACTTAAAGATATTTATGTACGCGCTGTTTTTCTTAAACTCCTTTTCGCGGGCATCAAAAGTGCTTTTCAGGCGCTTATACTCCTGCACAATGCCAAACAGGTTTTTAGCATTTACCTCCGGGCTGTTGTTGCGGTAGTTGAGGCGGTATGTGTTCAGGTTCTGCTTCATTTCAGCAAATACACGCAAAAACTCCACATAGAGCTTCTCCTGCCGGAACGTTTCATCGTTTACCAGCTTTTGCTCATAGGCGCTCAGTATTTTTTGCTTGCGCTTCTCAATTAAATCCAGCGTTACTTCATCACCAGTCAGCACATCCATTTTGTATAGCGATTTGTAATTGGCCACCACCATAAACGGATAGTCTTTGTAGGCAGCAAACTCCTCCAGGCTTTTGCGGTCTAACCTGCTGGTGCTTTTAGACAGGTAATCTGCTAGCTTAACGGATTTTATACTTACTCCTTTCACATCGTTTGGCACAAATACATAAATGCGCACCGAGTGCAGGCGTGTGTCAAACTCCTGGCCCTCGTACAGGCGGATGGTAGAGCTAAACTTATACTCTTTTTTACCTGAGCGGGCATTTAGCAAGTTGCCAAACTCACCAACCAGCGATAGTATGGCTCCCGACGGATTTGTAAGCTTTGACAGATTTACCAGTTGGTTGGCAACAAGGCTAAACACCTGATCGCCATCATTGTTTGTAACTGCCTTTGCATTTATAACGGCATCAATGCTGCTTTGCGTAGAGGTTAAAGGCATTTTATCGATGATACGCACTACCTCCAGGTGGTCGCTTACCTGTGTTTTATACTCTTTCTTATCCTGGTTTACATAAAAATTGTAGAGCGGGTATACAATGGCATCGTTGCCGAAAAGCTTCATGTTTTTTAGCTGCGCCGTTATAAACAGGTACTCTAATTCGTTGCCGTATTTTTTCTTCGGTTTCTTTACCCCTCTCTCCAACTCGTTTAGCACCCGGGTAAACTTGTTGCCGTTAAACAAATAAATGTCTGTGGAGAGGTACTGCCACTCATCCGTAAATGCAAAATCATCGTTATAGCTGTAGCCAAGGCGAGTTTCGATAGTGCGTTGGGCAAAAGCCTGCTGGCAAAGCAACAGCAGAAAAAAAGCGAGAACTATTTTCTTCATAAACTACGTTAAAAATCTTGTAGCAGTACAGGTAAAAAATACTGAGAAAGGGCAACGTTTTTGGTTGATCATTAGTGCAATAAAATTGCTAATAATAACGGTAGAATCATAAAATAATTATTTAAAACAGATTAAGGTATGTTGAGACATGTGATGTTAGGGCTAGCGCTTATCTTTAGTACCAGCACCCTTATGGCCAAGGCCCCTATGGGTAATGCAGGTGATATTAACTATAGGGCAGCGGCAGAGCTTACAGAAAGCCAAAAAGTAGAGAGGCTGATACTGTTTATAAAAAGCCTGAAAGACGCTACGTTTGTCAGGAATGGCAGCGAGCATACGTGTGAGCAGGCAGCAGAGCACTTACAGTCTAAATGGGAGAAACACAGAAATAAAATACAGTCGGCGAGGGCTTTTATAGAAGATCTGGCTTCTAAATCCGGGTTGTCAGGCCAGCCGTACCTGATCAGGTTTAAAGATGGCACAGAACTAACCACTAACGCTGTACTAAACCAGGAACTTGAAAGATTAGAAGCCATGTAATCATACTTTTTGCCGGAGGCTGGCGTTTTACCAGTCAAAGCCAAGTATAAAAGTATGAATCGCACGATAAAAGAAATGTCTATGATACAGCTGTTGGAAGAATCAAGAGATGATTTAGTAGCATTCAGAATTTCAGGGCATATTGATAAAAACGATTATGAAGTGATGCTGCCCGTGCTGGAGGAAAAGATAAAGCAGCATGGCAAAATAAGAGTGTTTGCGGAGGTACAGGAAGTAGCGGATTACTCGATAGAAGCTCTTTGGGAAGATGTTAAATTTGACTTTAAACACGCCTCGGACTTTAGCCGCGCAGCCATTATCGGCGACAAAGCCTGGATTGACTGGCTGACAGTTCTGGCAAAGCCTTTTACCACCGCCGAAATTAAATATTTTGATTTTACACAGCGCGAACAGGCCTGGCAATGGATAAATGAATAAAAAGGAAAGCACAAGCGAAGAGGGCCGGTAAAGTATACTTTACCGGCCCTCTTCGCTTGTGTGGCTGATAATGCAGTCCCTGTTTTCTTAGTCTTTGTAAATGTATACCTCGGCTTTCCCGTTTTTAATAGCGCCACGGTACATACCCGCAGAGTTGAAAGGCATAGAAAAATTGCCGTTTCTATCTAAAGCAATCACACCGCCTTCGCCGCCAAACTCCACCAGTTTTTTCATTACCACTTCTTCGGCTGCTTTCTTTACAGAGTAGTTTTTATACTTCATCAAAGCGGCAATGTCGTGGGCTACTACTGCACGTATAAAATACTCGCCGTGGCCTGTTGCAGATACCGCGCAACTAGCATTATCGGCGTATGTACCTGCCCCAATAATAGGAGCATCGCCTACGCGGCCGTAGCGTTTGTTTGTCATGCCACCGGTTGTTGTAGCGGCAGCTAGGTTGCCGTAAGCATCCAGGGCAACGGCACCAACTGTACCGAATTTGTTTCCTTCTGTAAATATGTTTTCGTTGCTGCCTGTGCCGCCGTCATGGTCAAGCTGTGTTTTTTCTTTGTCCTTTATTTTCTGCAGCTGCTGGTAGCGTGTTTCGGTGTAGAAGTAAGATGGGTCTACGATTTCGATCTGCTGCATTTGGGCAAATTTTTCGGCTCCGGCTCCAATCATCATCACGTGCTCTGATTTTTCCATAACGGCGCGTGCAGCCGTGATCGGGTTTTTGATGGTGGTTACGCTGGCAATAGAACCGGCCTTTAGCGTTTTGCCGTCCATGATGGCAGCGTCCATTTCATTTTTGCCCTCGCTGGTAAATACAGCTCCTTTTCCAGCATTAAATAGCGGCGAGTCTTCCATTACTTTTACGGTGGCCTCAACAGCATCTAAGCTTGTGCCGCCCTTTTTCAGAACTGCATACCCTACCTGCAACGCTTCGTTTAATTTTTCGCGATAGGCTTTCTCTTTCTCTGGTGTCATGTTCTGGCGGGTGATTGTACCGGCACCTCCATGTATAACCAAAGTTACTTTACTGTAATCGGGTTTTGTTTGTGCAAAACTTACGGCGCTTAACAGGAAGCAGGCAAGCAGCAAGTATACATTCTTTCTCATGGCCTTTTTTGTAGGTATAATGACAGGTAATCTCTCTTAAATATAGGTGATTTTAGTGTATTGCGTACAATTTTATAAAATTGCAGCCAAAGCGCTTCACATACCTTATCTAACGTGCTATGTTTCTACTACGGCTAAAGCATTGGCAGGCATTTCTGCTCCTTTTTATACTTCCGTTTATACTTCAGTATGTGTTTACTCGGTTGCTGTCTGTTGCAGGCCTCTCCTCAGATTCGCTGCTTTATACTTTAATTGATTCTATACCGACAATAATTCCTACGGCCTGGCTCTGGCTGATAGGTCTGCACTTTTACCGGCGGCTGCCTGCCAGCATTAAAATCAGCGCTTTATACTTTCATCTAGGTGTTTTATACTTTGCAGCTTACATTCCTCTCCTGATTTATACCTTAGGCCTGGTGCGCGAAAGTATGGCCGAAGGAACAATACCTTTGGGCATGCTGGGTTTGCTGCTGCCCATGCACCTGTTTGCCACCTTTTGTTATCTGTATGTGGTTTACTTTTCGGCCAGGTGCATTGCAAGCGCAGAAAAGCAGCGCATAGTGGCATCTAACGAGTATATAGCCGTGCTTTTTCAAATCATGTTTCTGCCCATCGGAATTTGGTTTATACAACCCCGCATCAACCGCCTTGCCTCAAAAACACCTGAAGTATAAATCCTTAACCAAACAACGCAGTTCTCCAAAGTTAGCTTAAGTGCAATTATTAAAACTATTTAAGAATTTATATAGGCATACTACAATATATCAGGAAAATAAGCGTTTAGCAGCAAAAGTTTTATAGTTAAGAGAGTAATTTTGAGCAATTATATAGTTTTAAGAACAATCTTTTACCATATTTGCAATCAAGTTTTATAACAAAGTAAATAAACCTTAACCAACAAATTCACAAACGCACATGAAATTCAACTTCTTCAAAGCAGCATTCACCATGTTGCTGTGCTCTTCACTAATGGTATCTTGTGTTTCTTCTAAGAAATACGAAGACTTGAAAGCTAGCAAAGAGGCTCAGGAGCGCGAGCTTGCTGACTCTAAAGCAAAAGCTGATCAGTTAGCTGCATCTTTAAAAGAACGTGAGCAGAAGCTTGCTGAAATGGAGCGTGCTATGAACGAGCAGCAAAAAGTATTGGATAACCTTAAAAACGAAGTTAACGCTGCTCTGCAAGGCTTTAACCAAGGCGACCTTAGCGTAAGCGTTAAAGACGGAAAAGTATACGTTTCTATGTCTGATAAGCTTCTTTTTGCTACTGGTAGCACTAAAGTGAACACAGGTGGCCAGAAGGCTATCAACCAACTGGTAGACGTATTGAAGAAAAATCAGCAGGTAGGTGTAATGGTAGAAGGCCACACAGATGACGTATCTGTTGCTAACGGCATGAAATACCTTACTGACAACTGGGACCTGAGCGTACTTCGCGCTACTGAAATCACACGTATGATGACTGAGAAAGGTCTTTCTCCTGACAGAATTACGCCAGCTGGCCGTTCTTTCTACATGCCAGTTGATACAGGCCGTTCTGCTGACGCAAAAGCGAAGAACCGTCGTACTGAGATCATCTTGACTCCAGACTTTACTGAGATCTACAAAATCCTGGGCATCCAGGCGTAGTTCTTACTAAATACAAGTATAAAAGCCGATGCTCTGAAAAGGGCATCGGCTTTTGCTTTTAGAGGTAGCCATCTGTAGATGAGAGAACAGGTTAAGCTTGCAGCTATAAATCATTTGCGCTCTTTAGCCAGCTTAATGGCATTGTATAAGGCAATTGCGTTCTGAGAGCCGATCAGCAAGGGATCGCGGTCATAAAAGTGCAGCTGCACCCCCTCTCCTCCGGACACATTATAGGCTTTCCCTTTAGTGCCCCACCGAATGCCCCAGCCTCCGTAGTCACGAATGGCGTTGTAAGTTATCTTCTCATAGTCGCGCACCAGGTGCAGAGGTATAGTAACAGGGCGCGCATGAAAAGGCCAAAAACGTACTTGCAGCTCTCCCTGCCTTACTTCTGTAGTCAGCTTCATTTTGTAGAAAAACCAAGGCATCCCCACACCTATCAACGCGAAAAGTATAGCCAGCTGCACATCAGCTACAGGCCTGTTGCCAAACGCTCCGCCTAACAACACCTGGTAAATAAAGCCCGCCCAAAAAATTGCCGTTGTGCCAAGTATAACTACCCAAAGCCAGAATTGCTTAAACCGCTGTTGCTCTCTGTAAAGTATAAATTGGCCTGCCATTTTCTTGACAAAGGATTTATTGGACAAAAGACAAAGGACTTATAAGTTAAGGAAAAATCAACATCTTAAATAAAGAAAGCCGCCTGCAGATTAGTTTTGCAGGCGGCCTCTATTAGTGCAATCTTTTGTCAAATAGTCCTTTGTCAAAGAAAGACTATCCTATCGCAGACTCCAGGTCAGCAATAAGGTCATCTGCGTCTTCTACGCCAACACTCAACCTGATAAGCGAATCGCTTAAGCCGCCTTTCATACGCTCTTCACGTGGAATGCTGGCATGCGTCATACTAGCTGGATGGCCGCACAGCGACTCAACACCTCCCAAAGATTCTGCTAACGCAAAAAGCTTCAGGTTTTCTAATACCTTTGTTGCATCCTCTACCTTATCACCTTTCAGCACAAACGACAGCATGCCTCCAAAATCGCGCATCTGCTCTTTGGCAACGCTGTGGTTCGGGTGGTCTTCAAAACCTGGCCAGTATACTTTCTCTACTTTCGGATGGTTTTTCAGGAATTCTGCAACTTTTCGTCCGTTCTGGCTATGGCGTTCCATGCGCAGGTGCAGCGTTTTTATGCCCCGCAACACCAAAAAGCAGTCCTGGGGGCCAGGGGTGCCACCGCAGGCATTCTGTATAAAGGCAAGGCGATCATGCAGTTCATCATCCTTCACAATAACGGCACCCATAACCACGTCAGAGTGGCCTCCCATATACTTTGTAAGCGAGTGCATCACAATATCAGCACCCAGGTCAATAGGAGTTTGCAGGTATGGTGTTGCAAAGGTATTGTCGGCTACCAGCAGCAGGTTGTGCTTTTTAGTGATAGCTGCGCAGCCTTTGATATCAATGATGTTCAGCAGCGGGTTAGTTGGCGTTTCTACCCAAATCATTTTGGTGTTCTCGTTTACCAGCGCCTCCACCTTGCTCAGGTCCTGCATGTTGGTAAAGTGGAACTTGATGCCGTAGTTCTGGAAAATCTTGGTAAAAATACGGTAGCTGCCGCCATACAAGTCGTTTGTAGAAATAACCTCATCGCCTGGGCTTAGCAGTTTGATGATGGCATCAATGGCTGCCATACCAGAAGCAAAGCAAAGGCCATGCTTGCCGTTTTCCAGGGCAGCCAGCGCATTTTGTAACTGCGTGCGGGTTGGGTTATGCGTACGCGAGTATTCGTAGCCTTTATGGTCGCCTGGCGATCGCTGCACGTAAGTTGATGTCTGGTAAATTGGCGTCATGATGGCGCCTGTTGTTGGGTCTGGCTCTACGCCAGCGTGTATCGCTTTTGTTCCGAATTTCATATTCAAAGTATGTTTTATAGAATGATCGGTATGCTGCAAGTTATAAAAATTAAGGAAGAAGAAAGCACAGGCATTTATACTTAGCCCCCGCCCCGACAGAAAGCACTTTTAAAGCCGCAAAAATCTTTTGTCCTTTGTATTTCGTCTATTGCTAAGTATAAACTAAAAATTACTGCATGAAGTTACTCCCCCTGCTGCGCAATCTTGTACGTGAAAATGCCTCAACGTTTGTATCGATGTTGCTTTTGGTGGTGGTGCCTGTGGTAGTAAGCTCTACGCTGGCGTTTATACTTTACCAGTACCAGGACTTTTTGCGTGAGCTTAGCTGGCTGCAGATGCTGCTGTACTTTGCTGTAATATCGGTAACAATGGCACTTGCCTTAACTCCAACTACCTTTGTGGCCTTGGTCAGCGGCTTTTACCTGGGTTGGAACGGCTTTGCAGGTATTGTGGTATCGTATGGCATTGCAGCGCTGGTTGGCTACGGCCTTGCCCAGTTAATAGATCATGGCAAAATGATGAGTTTCCTGAACCGCTTTGAAAAAGCCCGCAATCTGATGCAGGAACTGCGCAACCAAAGCTGGAGCCTGATCTTTTTAACGCGTATTTCGCCGGTGCTTCCCTTTGCTTTGATGAACTTTGTGCTCTCGCTGCTGCAGGTAAACAAGAAAAAATTCTTCCTGGCAAGTATAGTTGGCATGCTGCCACGCACCCTTTTCTTTTTTTGGATAGGCACGCAGGCAAACGATATCATAAAATTATTGCAAGACCCTGACAGCGGCACCGGTGGGCATATACTCTTAATCTCGCTGATAGTCATTTCGATAGGCGGCTTATACTTCGTTTTTGACCGCGCCCTGAAGAAAGCATTGAAGAACGCTAGCGCTAAAAATTAAAAAAATGTGCAATCAGGACTTGCGCTGTAAGAAAAAATGCCTTTACTTTGCACTCACAATCACGGTAAAAGGTCACGTAGCTCAACTGGATAGAGCATCTGACTACGAATCAGAAGGTTAGGGGTTCGACTCCCTTCGCGACCACGAAAAGCCTCTTAGAGAAATCTGAGAGGCTTTTTTAGGCTTTATGCTAAACTAAAAAGGGCCGGAGCACAAGCCCCCGACCCTTTTTAGTTTAGTTGTGTAAAGCTACTTAGACCTCTACAACGGTTTAGAACTTAGCTAAGCCACCTGTTTATTAGCATTATTCTTTAGCGCTTCGCTTATAATAGCACTCCATTTGGTTGCCAGCTGCAGTTCACCACCTAAAAGCATGTTATCTTCTTTCTGATAAAACACCAGCAACTGCGGCTTTGCAGCACGAAATGACAACCGTAGAGCAATCAGGTCAATAATTTTATTGTCGTTAACCTCTCTGCTATCTTTCACTAGTTCGCAGCTTTTTACATCGGCTAAGTCAAGCAGCAAGACCTGCTCCTTATCTGCTTGCTTGCAAAAGTAAAAGAGTTTATGCTGCTTTTCATCAAGCCCAAGGGCAAAGCGCTGGTTCCAGAAATCATACTTTGTGAGGCTTAACTCTTGCTGCCCGGCTAAAGCAAGAAACTCTTGCATTGCCTTGCCTGCTACTTGCTTTTGCTTTCTGGAGATATACATGATAGGCACTATAAATAATGCCAGGGAAATTAAGCCGATAATTATTGTTACGAAATCCATTTTATATATTTTAAAGTAAATGCAAAACATACTGCGCTACCCAACACACGCTACACGTTGCTGAACGGCACAACCTTATTTGGCTAAGCAAATCCTAGCCTGAAACAAATACATTAAATGGATTACCAGAAATAGTGAAACGGGAAGATAAGGTCGCCGCTTGTCAAGCTGCGATGAATATCTTTTGAGAATAAAATGTAAAGCGTCGCAATGGATTGCAACTTTAGCTCATGAGCATGAAGATATGCAAATAAACTGTTTGATTGGCTTTTGGAGGGTGGGGCCGGGGAATTATTCTGTACAATTAGATTCTCTTCTGCGCGCTGAAGCCCCGGGGGGGTGTGAAACTTATCTCCTGACAAGCTTTCCGGTGAATGCTTAGCCTTTACCTCCTTAACAGCAGCAAATACTTTTGCATCACTACCCTCACTTGTGCCAGCGCAGGCAAACACAAGCGAGAAGAGCAGGAATAGGTATTTGATTAAGTTACTCACAATGCAAAGCTACATGTATAACAATGCAAAATAGCCTTGTAGCCCTAAATTATTTTTGGAGCCATACTTTACAAAGTACTAGCTTAATGCTATATACAAAGTAAAAAGCCAGGCACTACCCTACTAGTAATAGGTTGATGCCTGGCTTTAAACTTTGTAACCTTCCTGAGGTCAGGCTACTTTATTTTGAGATGTGTATAGTTGGTTTCTGAAATTCTCAAGCGCAAGCATCTCATTTTGTCTAACGCTGTACTTTTCATGGTCGCCATAAAGCTCCTCCCAATCCTCAAACACCTTCCATACTTCTGCCTTGTTGTATGCTGCACCCTCTTTTCTTGTTAAAGCACGCGTATGAAAAGGTTCAAGAAGTATGTCCTCTTCCCACATGGGCACCTTAACAGTATGGCTTTTACTGTTTAGCACCTCAATTATCTCTGCACTTCTTCCTTCGCGTGCGGCCAGGTAATAGTACCTTACAAAGGCCTTGATGTTCTGTGGGTGAGACATTAGAATTAACTTAAGTATTCTGTTAAGGGTTTTCTGTAATTCGCTATACTTAACAGGTTATCTGAAGTTGTGGCTAAAGTATAGATTCACAATACATTACAAATTAATATTCATATCCTTTTGTTTTAAGCTGCTCCTAACTAAATTTACCTGGCTTGTACCCTCACTAACAACTATAATTAGTTATTATTTGTTAATTTTGCAGCATATTGTTAGTTACTTAAAATATTGAATAGTATGGGAATGTATCCTGAATATATGGTTGCTCCAATTCGTGAAGATTTAACTTCATCTGGCTTTGAGCAATTGATGACACCTGAAGAAGTAGAGCAAGCGCTGAAAACTGAAGGTACTGTATTGTTAGCTGTTAACTCTGTTTGCGGTTGCGCAGCCTCTAAAGCACGCCCTGCCCTTAAAATGGCTGTAGCTGCCGGCGATAAAACACCAACAAAACTTGTAACTGTATTTGCTGGCATGGAGCAGGACGCAGTAGCTAAAGCACGTGAGCACATGCTGCCTTACCCTCCATCATCACCGTCAATCGCATTATTTAAAGATGGCGAGCTGGTGCACATGATAGAGCGTTACCACATTGAGGGCAATGAACTGCACCGCATTGTAGATAATCTTAAAGGCGCTTTTGAAGCTTACTGCTAACCAAAAGTAGATCTAAAGTAAAAGGGCAGCGGCCGGTATGTAATGTACCGGCCGCTGCCCTTTTAAACGTTTTATACTTTTACCTATACATGCATGCCCTTTAAATCTAGGCCGATATCGCGGCGGTAGTTACGGTCTTGCCAGGTAATGGCCTCTGCGGCGGCGTTAGCCTTTGCAAGTGCTTCTTCCATGGTATCGCCAAGGGCAGTAACAGCTATTACGCGGCCACCGTTGCTTACCATTTTATCGCCCACCATTTTAGTGCCTGCATGAAAAACAAGTACATCCTGCGGCACATTCTCTATGCCTGAAATCTCTTTTCCTTTCTCAAAGCCTTCAGGGTAACCTCCCGACACTAAGAATACTGTTGTAGCCACTCTTGGGTCAATCTCTAATTTATACGCTCCCAAGGTATGATCGTGGAGCGCCTTAAACATTTCGAACAAGTCAGATTTTATGCGCGGAAGTATAGCTTCTGTCTCCGGGTCTCCAAGGCGCACATTGTACTCAATTACATAAGGGTCTCCATTTACATTCATCAACCCGATAAACAGGAATCCGGAATAGTCCATATTATCCTGCTGCATGCCTTTAAGCGTTGGCTCAATTACACGCTCCTTCACTTTTGCCATAAAGGCATCATCAACAAATGGCACCGGCGAAATGGCGCCCATACCGCCTGTATTCAGGCCTGTGTCGCCTTCGCCTATCCGCTTGTAATCTTTTGCCTCCGGCAGCAGCACATACTCTTTACCATCAGTAAGTATGAAAACTGATACCTCTATACCTTGCAAATACTCTTCGATTACAACTTTGCTGCTGGCATTACCAAAACGCTTGTTGCGTAGCATGGCATCTAAAGCATCATAAGCTTCGTCGTAATCCTGGGCAATAATTACGCCTTTACCAGCCGCCAAGCCATCTGCCTTAAGTACAGCAGGATAACTGTGGTTTTTCAGGTACTCGCAGGCTTTGGTAAAAGTCTCCTCTGTGAAGGTTTGATAGCGCGCTGTAGGGATATTGTACCTCTGGAAAAAAGCCTTGCAAAAATCTTTGCTCCCTTCAAGCATAGCTCCTGCTTTTTTCGGCCCTACAACCAGGATGTGCTTCAGGTATTCTTTTTCCTGGAAATAATCGTGCATCCCCTCCACCAGGGAGTTCTCCGGGCCTATCACCACCATCATGATGTTAAAGTCTGTGGCAAACTTGGCTACTTCTTCAAAGTCATGTATGTTGATGTCAGCGTTTGTATGAAACTCAGAAGTTCCGGCATTGCCGGGTGCCACAAAAATCTGGTCGCAATACTCGCTTTGGCTTAGTTTCCAGGCAATGGCGTGTTCTCTGGCCCCGGATCCGATAATTAGTACATTCATAGTTTGGTTGCTAATTGCTGATTGTTGATACCTGTACTCAGCGTTGCTAAAAGTACCGCTGCGAAGTTATAAATTTATACTTGCCGGCGCAGCACATTCCGCAGTTTTATACTTTGTTGATCTACATCTTCTTTAAAACAAAAAGACCGCTGCTTAATCACAACGGTCTTTTTGTTCTTCGTCATACTTTCATCACAAACCGATTAGTTCGCGTACTCAGACAGGAACTTGATGCGCATCAGGCGAAGATCCTCTTCTGAGAAATCGTCGGTGCCAAGCTCTTTTACTGCCTCGCTGATATTATCAGTACTGGCATTCATAAAGTAGTCATAAATATCGTCCTGGCGTTCCTGATCAAGTATATTATTGATATAGTAGTTCAGGTTAAGTTTTGTACCGGAGTAGCAGATGTGCTCGATTTCCTCTATCAGCTCCTGCATTGTCAGGTCCTTAGAAGCTGCAATCTCTTCCAGGTCTACCTTCTTGTCAATCTGCTGAATAATGTAGATCTTGATCTTCGACTTGTTAACTGTTGTTTTAACTACCACGTCGGCAGCTGTTACAATGTCGTTTTCCTCTACATACTTCGTGATCAGGTCCAGGAACGGCTTACCGAACTTCTGCACCTTGCCCATACCCACACCACCTACGTGCGCCAGGTCTTCTTTGGTAGTCGGGTAAACAGTTGCCATCTCCTTTAAAGATGGATCCTGGAACAAGACGTACGGCGGCAGGTTTTTCTCCTTCGCCATTTTCTTGCGCAACGTCTTCAGCAGGTCAAACAACACTTCATCGTGTCCGGCAGATGCCTGCGTCTCTTCCTTCTCCTCGTCTTCTTTTACCTCCTGCTCGTAATTATGGTCTTTTGTAAGCTGTATACTTTGCGGTTTGGCTATAAAGTCTAATCCTTTCTGCGTCAGCTTTACCACCCCAAAGTTTTCTATGTCTTTTTCAAGATATTCAGATAGAAGGACTTGGCGGATAACAGAGCTCCAGAACTGCACATCGTGGTCTTTGCCTTTAGCAAAAACATCGAGTTTATCGTGGTCGTAGCTGGTTACATACTGGTTACGCAAACCTGTAAGCACGGCTGTAATGTGCTCTATGCTAAAACGCTCTCCTGTTTGCTGTACTGCCATTAATGCCAGCTGTGCCTCTTCCTTCGCCTCAAAACGCTCTTTAGGGTGCAGGCAGTTATCGCAAAAACCACAATCTTTTTCGTAAGCCTCGCCAAAGTAGTGCAACAGTTGCTTACGGCGGCATACTGCAGAGTCGGCATATGAGGCCATTTCCTGCAGCAACAGCTTTGAGTTATCGCGCTCTGTTACCGGTTTATCTTTATTGAATTTCTCCAGCTTTACGATGTCGTCATAGCTGTAATACATGATACAGTTTCCCTCCATGCCATCGCGCCCGGCACGGCCAGTTTCCTGGTAATATCCTTCTATAGATTTTGGGGTGTCGTAGTGGATCACAAAGCGAACATCCGGCTTATCAATGCCCATACCGAATGCAATGGTCGCCACAATCACATCAGCATCTTCATTCAGGAAAGCATCTTGGTTGGCCATTCTTATGCTGGAATCCAGGCCTGCATGGTAAGGCAATGCCCTTACATCGTTTACACGAAGCAACTCCGCTATTTCCTCTACTTTTTTGCGGCTTAGGCAGTATACAATTCCGCTTTTGCCTTTATTTCTTTTTACATATTGGATAAGCTGCTTTTTAGTATTGTGCTTTGGCCTAACCTCGTAGTATAAGTTGGTACGGTTAAAAGACGATTTAAACACAGAAGCCTCGTCCATTTGCAAGTTGCGCTGTATATCCAGCTGCACTTTAGGGGTGGCTGTGGCTGTAAGCGCAATAATTGGCAGGTTACCGATCTGGTCTATAATGCCACGTATACGGCGGTATTCCGGCCGGAAGTCATGCCCCCACTCCGAGATGCAATGCGCCTCGTCTATGGCCACAAACGAAATGTTGGAGCTGCGCAGAAACTCAACGGTTTCCTCTTTGGTAAGCGATTCCGGGGCTACATACAGCAGCTTTACCTCACCAGCCAGCGTCTCTTTCTTTACTTTATTAATTTCTGCCTTAGACAAGGTAGAGTTAAGAAAATGTGCGTTAACCCCGAAGGCGTTAAGCTGGTCTACCTGGTTTTTCATAAGGGCAATCAGCGGCGATATAACGATAGCTGTGCCTGGTAAGGAGAGTGCAGGTAGTTGGTAACACAACGACTTGCCGGCGCCTGTAGGCATAATCACAAAGGTGTTCTTGCCATTGATAATGTTGTTAATTATCAACTCTTGATTTCCTCTAAATTGATTATACCCAAAAACTTCCTTTAATTTGTTCTTGAGATTGACCTCTTGTTGTACTGACATGTAATCTTGCAGAAAATTAATCAATTGCATGTACCTTTTGGGGTACCTTAATACAAATTTACTTTGAATCTTGTTAATAATATAGCCCTAACAGCAAAAAAAGTCTTAATAGCCGAAGCGGAAGCAATCGCCAGACTAGCAGATTTTATCGACGAAAGTTTCGAAAGTTGCGTCGAAGCCATTTTACACTCTAAGGGCCGCGTGGTGGTAACCGGTATTGGCAAAAGTGCCAACATCGCCACCAAGATTGTTGCCACGCTAAACTCTACAGGAACACCGGCCATATTTATGCACGCTGCTGATGCTATTCACGGTGATTTAGGCATGATACAGCCCGATGATTTTGTGATCTGCATTTCTAAAAGTGGCAACACCCCAGAGATAAAAGTTCTGGTTCCCCTTCTTAAACGCAAAGGTTCTAAATTGGCTGCAATCGTCTCAAGTATAGACTCCTACCTGGCCCAGAGCGCAGATTTTGTGCTTAACGCTAACGTAGAGCGCGAGGCATGCCCACATAACCTGGCCCCTACCACCAGCACTACTGCTGCCCTTGCCTTGGGCGACGCCCTTGCGGTAAGCCTGCTGGAGGCCCGTGGTTTTAGCAGCGCCGATTTTGCGCACCTGCACCCAGGTGGCTCGCTAGGCAAACGCCTCTACCTGATGGTAGGCGATATTTATGGTCACAACCAGGCACCCAACGTTAATGAAAACGCTTCGTTAAAGGAGATTATTATTGAAATCTCATCTAAAAGGCTGGGGGCAACCGCTGTCGTTAAAGAAGGAAGCAAAGAGTTGGTTGGTATTATTACTGACGGTGACCTGCGCCGCATGCTTAACAAGTATGATAAAACAGAGGGCATCAAAGCCAGCGACATCATGACACCGTCTCCTCTCACAATAGAGCCGGACCAGTATGCCGCAGAAGCGCTTGCCATGATGCAGGATAAAAGTATAACACAGTTAATCGTAACTAAATCCGGTAACTTTGAGGGGTTTGTGCACCTGCACGATCTCCTGAAGGAAGGACTTGTATAAAACAAATGGATAAGAACACTTACGTGGTGATAATGGCCGGCGGCATCGGAAGCCGTTTCTGGCCATTCAGCCGTACCAACTACCCAAAGCAGTTTCATGATGTGCTGGGTATAGGCGAAAGCATGCTGCAAATGACAGCAAAGCGTTTTCAGGATATTTGCCCGCCTGAGAATGTGTACGTGGTTACAAACAAAGATTACGAGGCACTTGTAAAACAGCAATTGCCGTCTTTAACGGATAACCAGATCTTATTGGAGCCGATTGGCCGCAACACCGCTCCCTGCATTGCTTATGCGTCTTACAAAATAGCGCAGCTAAACCCGAACGCCAACTTGGTAGTTACGCCATCTGACCACGTAGTGCTAAAGCAGGATGTGTTCACTAGTGTAATCAAAGAGGCTGTAACGGCTGCCGACAAAGATGATGTGCTGATAACCCTAGGCATTACGCCAAGCAGGCCAGACACCGGCTACGGCTACATCCAGTTTATCGGTGATGAGTCCCAAAGTATAAAAAAGGTTAAGACATTTACCGAGAAGCCAAACCTGGAGCTTGCCGAGATGTTTATTAACAGCGGTGACTTTGTTTGGAACTCTGGTATTTTTATCTGGAACGTAAAAAGTATACTTAACGCTTTCAGGCAACAGCTGCCAGAGATCACAGAGATTTTTGAGGAAGGTGTAACCACATTAAATTCGCCTCAGGAACAGAATTTTATCACTAAAGCTTATTCGCAATGCCGCAACGTGTCTATTGACTATGGCATTATGGAGAAAGTAGATAATGTATTTGTGCTGCTTGCTGATATTGGTTGGTCTGATTTAGGCACCTGGAACTCGCTGTACACGATAAACGACAAAGATGATAACGGCAACGTGATAGATGGCGAGGTGCTGCTTTACGACACAAAGGACTGTATCATTAAAACGCCTAAAGAGCGCCTGGTTGTGCTACAAGGCTTAGAAGATTATATAGTTGCAGAATATGACAATGTGTTGATGATCTGCAAGAAATCTGAAGAGCAGAAAGTAAAGGAGTTTATGGCTGATGCCAAGTCTAAAAAAGGCGTAGATTATATCTAAGTATAAGTAAATAAAGCAAAAGGTCCTGAAGCAAGTAATCTTCAGGACCTTTTGCTTTATACCCCTCACAGTAAAAGCACATTAGTTAATGGCTGTTTTTTTATACTTATACTTTATAGAAAAGCTAAAAACTGGGTTGCTCTTATATTGCCGTGTAAATTAGAAAAGGCAGCAGCTAAAGTATAGCTGCTGCCTTTTCTAATTTATTTAAAAGTATAAACTTTATCTTGGCTCCAGGCTACCCAAGCTTGAGTAACCACTCTCGCGGAGGCGCTGGCTCATGGCTTCGTAAAGTATGATGCCTGTCGCTACAGACACGTTTAAGGATCCAATCTGGCCCATTAAAGGGATACGCACACGCACATCGGCACGCTTTAGATATTCCGGCGAAATACCATCTTCCTCGCTACCCATGATAATGGCAGTTGGCCCTGAAAAATCAACAGCAAAGTCTGTGATCATGTGCTCCGTTTTTTCGGTACAGGCTACAATCTGAACACCGTAGTCTTTCAGGTAATCAATAGTATCCTTTAGGTTTGGCTCGCGGCATACAGGTACCAGGTTAAGTGCGCCAGCAGAGGTTTTCATGGCATCCGCATTTACCTGTGCACCTCCCCGGCTTGGTATCACAATGGCATCTACTCCCATACATTCTGCATTTCGGGCAATAGAACCAAAGTTTCTCACATCAGTTACCCTGTCAAGTATAAGCAGCAGCGGTGTTTTGCCTTGCTCAAAAAGAGAGGTTACAATTTCTGATAGCGGCAAGTATGTAATAGGAGATATTAAGGCTACGGCTCCCTGATGGTTTTTGCGCGTTAGCTTGTTCAGCTTTTCCAAAGGCACAGATGCAACCGGTACATCATACTTTTTGGCCTCTGCCATAATCTCGTCAGTAGTCGGGTTTTTCGTACCGCGCAGCAGGAAAATCTTCTCTAATGTTTTTCCGGCAAGCATTGCCTCTAATATAGGCCGCGAACCGAAAATCATTTCTAACTTTTCTTCTTTGGGTATTCTAGGGCCGTTATAACGGTTGCCTACATGTTGTCTGTTATTCCTGCTCTCCATTTTGCTACTGTGCTGTACCAGCTTTCCTCGTACTCGCGGTGCCGTATCAGCTCATAATAATTTTTGGTAAAGTTATTCTCTTTTTTGTTAAAAACGAACTTAACATAAGGGCTTACCTCCGACTCGCGGTAAATCCAGGTTTCGGTGTTGCCTGTGCGGCTAATGGTATTGGGCTTGCCGTAGATAATGTAAATCATGCCTCTGTCTGTTGCCCAGCCGGGTTTATGGCATGTAAAAAGCGTATTCGCCTTCTCTACCCGCCCATAATACGACCTGATCAGCTCTCGTGCAGTTGCCTTGTCGCCGGCTACTTTAAGCCAGAAATTATCAATGGCTTCTTTTGCGTCAGTTGCATTCATCAACGACTCACGCTCTGCTGAGGTAGTTATATAGATGAGGGGCTGCAATAATTCCTGCGCCATGGATAGTTGCGGATATGCCCATTTCTGCACCAATATTCCTTTGGCAAAGGTAGAAGATGGCTCGAAAAGGTAGAAGCCGTCCCTCTCAAATCCAACAGTATCGCCGGCACTAAAGGCAAGCGTATCTGCCACAGGCATGGCTGGTGCGGTTGCCCGCTGCTGTGCAGACATAGGTGGCAAGGCAGGTGCTAAATCGCCTTCAAAGTAATGGACTGTTAGTGGTTGTGTCTGGCTATCATATTGGCGTATAAAAATCTTATCCGAGGTGTTAAGATAGTCTCCGAAGATGGGTTTCTCGTCTTTAACCTTTACAAGCAGGTAACTCTTTTCGAGCATTTGCGCTTTAAGCGGAATTCTATACCGTATGGCCATCCGCTCCTGCCCTACCAAAGCCTGCCATATCCTTATATGTAAAATATTAGGCTCAGCAATTATACTTGCCGGTATCGTAAACGACATGTGCAACTGCCCCTCTATATCGGTTATCTTTCTGGCTGGCTTCACTAATGAGTCTGCGGCCAGTACTTTATCTCGATCCGACAGGCCTGTTTTTACAAAATACTCTACTGACGTGGTAGATTGCAGCACATCCAGTACCTCCTGCTCGTCTTCAAACCTCATATAAAAATGCAGGCTGTCGTTCGCTTCATAAAAGTTATACTTCATGGAAATCTCCGGGGCAACAGGCCGCGCAACAACTGGCTGTAAGCGCGTAGCTTGTGGTGTGCCACAGGCAAACATGCCTATTAGTATAAGCAGTGAGGCAAATGGTAAAGGTATGCGTGTCATCTACAGCAAATTTTCTTTAAAGCCCAGAACTGGAAAGCCGGTCCGCAGTAGTACTGTGGCCCGGCTTTCTTTACTGTGTAATACTACTTTTTGTTTAACGTCGCATGCGCTGCAGGTATTGCATAAACTGTTGCTGCAACTGCTGTGCTCGGTCGTTCATGCCCATTTCTTCTGCAATGCCTACTAACTGCTGCATAATGATCATGTTTGTCTGGATCTCCATATCAAACAAGGCTCCCTTTGCAAAGTAGTAATCCAGGGATTTTGTAGACTTCTGCACCATAGAGTCCATTATCTCTTTTGCCTTTTGATCATCTCCAACGGCTTTGAACAATGGTATAAACTGTGGAGTGTAATAATCATAAGGCACCGCTGCTTCTGGCATCACCTTAAAGCAATAGTCCAGAATTTCTTTGGCACGGGCAGTATTTCCATCTTCCAGATACGCTGTTGCCAGCTTGGCAAACTTATCACGGGCGTTGGCAGAGAAGCGGTAATAATTCTCGTCATAGAAGATGTCTTCTCTGTCGAAGTTACGGAACTTGAATTCTTTCATCATGTTCTCATACATCACCTCTTTGTTTACAAAGCCTTGGCTGCCTTCTTCTGTGGTTCTCACAGGCACAACTCTGTAAGCAAGTCCCTCCAGCTGGAAGTACTCCGATAAGCCTATAAAATCGGCGCTGTTTACCGTAGTTGAGAAATAGATTGGGCGTTCCCAATTATTAGTGGCTAAAAGGTCGAGTATGATCAGGTGCTTTTTCTCAAGTATAGATTTGTTGATCGTCCACTGCATGCGGTCAACGATCTCTCCTTCTTTCTCTTCAGGCACGATGTTCATGGCATCAACCTTTGCCTTATCAACTGCAAGCGAGAAGTTTTTAGTAGGGAATGTAAGCAGGGTAGTACCCGCACCATACTGCACCTGCAAGGCCGGATGGTTTTGCTTCACCAGGTCTACATACTGTTTAAGGTCTATACCGGCAGCCACCTGAGAACGCTCTACATAAGGCAGGTAATCATTTATACCCTGGCGGTAATTCTGGTTTTCAAGCGTTAGTGGCCACGGCTCAGATTTATAGGCCTGGCGTTGCATCTGGTCGATGTACCAGTCTGTGTTAAGATAGCTAAGCACGGCTACACGAACGTCGGTTCGGTATCCTTCTACTTCCTGCGCATACCATAACGGGAATGTATCGTTATCGCCGTTCGTGAAAAGGATGGCATTTGGTGCACAAGAGTCCAGCAGGTTTTTGGCGGAGTCTACGGAGTGGTAGCGGTCTGAGCGATCATGGTCATCCCAGCCTTCTGCAGCCATAACACCAGGCACTAACAAGCCCAATAACGTAGCTACGGAAGCCGTAACCTTGTTATTTTTTATTCCTTTGTTCAGCAGGTCTGCCAAGCCCATCACACCCAATCCGATCCAGATACTAAAGGCATAAAACGAACCGGCAAACGTATAATCTCGCTCGCGTGGCTCTACTGGTGGCTGGTTTAAGTATAAGGCGATGGCGATACCGGTAAAAAAGAACAGCAAACCTACTACAAAGGCATTCCGCTCATCTTTCCGAACCTGGTAGATCAGGCCTAGTATACCAATCAGCAAAGGCAGCAGGTAAAAACAGTTTCTGGCTTCGCTTTCCAGCACGCGATCCGGTGCATTCGGGTCAGATTTGCCAAACCAGAGTACTCCGGCATGCTGCACATCGCTCTCGCGGCCCACAAAGTTCCAGAGGAAGTAGCGCCAGTACATGTGCCCGAGCTGGTAGTTAACCAGGAAACTGAGGTTTTGCCCAAATGTCGGACTTTGCCCTTCACGCAGGTCAACCCATTTCTTGTATTCGGCTAAGTGCTGCGGGTTATCGCTGTAAATACGCGGCAGTAAAGTTTTGTCTTTGCTGTCGTAAATAGGCTCTACGCCTCCTTTAACTTCGATGTACTTGTCTTTGCCTTTAATGTAGCGTGGTGCTTTTTCCTGCTGATCAACTGGCTGCGCATTGTATTGCGGCCCGTAAAGCAACGGACGATCGCCATACTGCTCACGCTTCAGGTAAGAAACGAACGTCATAATATCGTCCGGATCATTCTCATCAATTGTAGGGTCGTAAGAAGATCGTATCGGGATAATCATGTAAGAAGAATACCCGATCAGGACAAAAATAAAGCAGAGCACCGCTGTATTAAGGATACGGTTGTTATGCTTGATGGAGTAGCGAAGACCAAAAACAATGGCAGCGATCAACAATACCAGGAACACAATCAGGCCTGAGCTAAACGGCATGCCGAATGTATTTACGAAAGTAACCTCGAAAGCACCCGCTACCGATGGCAGACCTGGTATTACACCCCAAAGTATGGCCACCACAATAACTGCACTTATAGCAAAGGCAATAATGCCGCCCACCAATGATGGTTTATACAACCTGAAGTAGTAAATAAACGCCAGGGCAGGAATTGTTACTAGGTTTAGTAAGTGAGCTCCTATCGACAAGCCAACCAGGTAAGCGATGAGAACCAGCCACTTATCAGAGTGAGCCTCTCCTACTTTTGCCTCCCAGCGCAGAATAGCCCAGAAAACAATTGCGGTAAAGAACGACGACATGGCATATACCTCGGCCTCTACAGCTGAGAACCACGCTGAATCTGAGAAAGTATAAGCCAGGGCACCTACTGCGCCACTACCCATTATCAGCAAAATATTGCCTTGCGTTGGCTCAGCCCCCTCTTTCACCATCAGCTTACGGGCAAGTATAGTTATCGTCCAGAACAGGAACAGCACCGTAAAGGAGCTACACAGCGCCGAAAGCAGGTTTACCCACCATGCCACTTGTGTTACATCGCTGGCAAACATGGAGAACATTCGCCCAAGCAGCAGGTAAAATGGCGCCCCCGGAGGGTGTGGCACTAAAAGTTTGTACGAGCAGGCAATAAATTCGCCTGCATCCCAGAAGCTGGCAGTTGGCTCCAGCGTTAGTACATATACTGCAGTCGCGATAAGGAACACGACCCAGCCCACGAGGTTATTTATCTTACGATAATCCGTCATAGCATTAGTTTATTCAGCCCCGAAAATAGTAAATTTAAACTAACGTGGCTAAGCAATTTTAAGGGTTAGTAACAAAAAAAGCCGGCCTGTTGGCCGGCTTGATACTTTTAGGAAAGCCTTTTACTGTTATCGCTGAAGCACAAGGCGCTTAGTTTCAACAGTTTTATCGTTTACAAGAAGACTGTAAAAGTATATTCCTGATGGAAGGCTTGTCATGTTCAGTTCAACCTCCAGCTTTTCGGCCGGCACTAATTCATGTACACTCAGTACCTTACCAATTGTATTAGAAATCCTGATCTTATAGTTCTCCTGGGCACCTGGCAAATTAAGCGAAAGCCTTGTTATGCCTTTTGATGGATTTGGGTAAGCATTGATCGAAGGAAGTTGCTTTATAGTACGTGCAGGCGCTATAGAAGCTAAGCTTACTGTAGCAAACATACTCTTTGTACCGCGGCTCTCCACAACATGAAATTCCTGGCTAACAGCGGAAGCATACAGTTTAGAACAGGTATGCTCATCCTCGTTGCGCACAAAAGCCGGACGGGCATTCTGAGCGGATACGCTCAACTGCGATCCTTTTTCCTGGATAAGTTTCCAGGTAGTGGTGCCGCCTTTGTAGGTTGGTGACTCCCCTTCAACCACAGACATGCTGTTATTTGCATTTGCTGCAAAACCCAACAGGTGTGTGCTTACAAGGGTGGCTATAAAAAATAGTTTAGTAAAGTTCTTCATAAGGGCTACGTCTCGATTTAGATTTTATGATCTATTCTGACATTAAGATCAAAGATAGTTTAAAATGCCAAAACTTTAAATATTATTTTTGAAATATTTGGTAAAGAATAAAATTGGCAAAAACCTGATTTCTATACTTCTACTTACATACTTTTAGGCTTTGTCAAAAATGATGCCTTATTAATCAAAATGGTTGCATGCGCTTTATCAGAATACGAACGTTATAGGAGCATCACAAATGCCATATATATAAATTTACCAGCATAAACGCCAATAACTAAAGTATAATTCTCAGCATTTCCTCTACCACACAAAATTGCACAAACCCACACTAGTAGCAGCAGAAATTACACTTTAAGAAGAAGATGATTGGACTCTAAACAAAACATAGCAGAACTGCACAACCAGCCCGGCAGCCCTCCGTTACAAAAAATATAATATTAAACCAGGATTAGCTGATTTTATAAAATTTAAGAATAGCTTCTATAAATTTTGAAGTAGCATAAATTATTACCCTCTACACAGGCACGTTGGCTGTAGCCCTGTCCGCTTGGTTATACCCTGCCCCAAATGCCACTTAAAGAATGAGCATGCCTTTACTTTGGCAGCGTAGACTAAATTACTTATAAAACGGCAACTATCTCAGGTTTAACAAGTTCATAATACTATACTTTCTTTACTTTTATGAAACCGTATTTCATGTTGTTGCTAACCTTTCTGCTTTGCTGGCAGGTAAGTATGGGGCAGCAACCTACTTATACCGGCATTGGCCACGTCACCTTTTCGGCTGGCGCACCGCTTGATCTGATCAAGGGCACATCAACGGAAGTAACCGGAAGTATCGATCCGGTTACAGGCAAAGTATATTTTGAAATTCCTGTTAAGTCGTTTCAGTTTGCCAACTCACTAATGCAAGAGCGATTTAACGACAAATACATGCAAACCGACAGGCACCCTAAAGCAATTTTTACAGGGCAGGTAGCCAATTTCAGCGAGAGCAGCAAAGAAGTGACTGCTAGTGGCACTTTAACCATCCATGGGGTATCAAAGCGCAGAAGCATAAAAGGCAAAATAACAAGAAAAGGAAGCCAGCTTATACTTGAGTCGTTGTTTGTGGTTAGCACAAAAGAGCACCACATAGACTCACCGAAACTTACCAGCGGCTTTATGGCAGAGAATATTAACGTGAACCTGCGTTTGCAGCTAACACCAGACCAGAAGCCAGCCCAGGTAGTTGTACTAAATCAGAAACGGGGCATTAAATAACAAAAGCTATTTCTTTAAAAGAGAAGTATCGCAGCTCACCGTCTATTTCAACGGCAAGGCGCCCTTCTTCATCTACACCCTGAATCTGCCCCCTTACCCGTTGGTTTTGCACCTCAAACACATGTTGTTCCTGGTAGCGGTAAAGCCCCTGCAGGTACTCATACTTCAGCTTGGCTGTTTTGCCGTTACGCAACTCCAGGTATCTTTTTTCCAACAGTTCCAACAATCTGTTCGTAACTTGGCCAAGGTTTAACGCGTGGCCTAATACTTTTGCAAGCGAAGTGGCCGTTGTATAACCAAACTCTAGCTGGTTCACATTTAAACCAATCCCGATAATACTATGTTGTAAAGTCAGGCTATTTATTGCGTTCTCTATTAAAATCCCGCCAAGTTTTTTATCTTCAAAGTATAAATCGTTTGGCCACTTAACCTGTGCGTTTTTAAGGCCTAACTCGTGTAGCAGGTCCAGTACGCCCAGCGATACAGCCATGTTAAGGTAAAACTGGTGCTTAACAGCCAGAAATTTTGGCATCAACACAACCGAGAGCGTGATATTTTTACCAGGTTCAGCCTCCCAGGCATTGCCACGTTGTCCGCGGCCGGCCGTTTGGTTGGTTGTTATTACCGTACAGCCTTCTGTGGCCTCATTTTTGAGGAGAAGCTGCTGGGCCTCAGAATTTGTAGAATCGCAAGCCGGCAGAAAATTTAGCTGCTGGCCTATAAACAGCGTATTAGGCAACATACTTTAACCCAGAATTTAATACTTTTGTACATCAAATTTAAGTATAGCAAATGAAAGAAACCAAGGTTGAGGCTAATTCAGACATATTGGCAGAACTAGTCGTGAAGGGAATGCAAGAAAGAAAAGCATCCGATATTGTCATAATTAACCTTAAATCACTTAAAAACGCCGTATCAGATTACTTCGTAATAGCATCAGCCAGTTCCGATACACAACTTGATGCCATTGCTACCTCTATTGAAGAGGAAGTTTTTAAAGCGATAAAGCAGAATCCGTGGCAAAGTGAAGGCCGCATCAACAAAGAGTGGGTGCTGCTGGATTATGTAGATGTGGTAGCACACGTCTTTTTAAAGGACAAGCGCGAGTTTTATGCATTGGAAGAGCTTTGGGGTGATGCCAGCATAAAGCACGTAGAATCTGTCTAATGCATTTGGCCTAAACATTTGGATATGGCCAATGTTTACATACAACTGAAACTAAACATCAATGGCAGAAAATAACAAAAAAGGCACTAATAAAAAGAAAAAGCCGATTATCCCTAATACCCCGCCGCGCCCGACTATGCAACTCTGGATGCTGGCTGTGTTGATACTACTGATATTTGGACTTACATACCTGAACAAAAGCAACTCCTCTATCGAAACTACCCAGCAGGAGTTTGAAGAAATGCTGTTAAGCGGCGATGTGAAGAAACTAAACATCGTTAATGGCAAAACTGTAGAAGTTATACTTAAGGATGAAGCCGTAGAAAACGAGAAGTATAAGCAGGAACTGACTGACCGTGGCATGCTGACCATGGACCAGGGCCCGCACTATCACTTCCAGGTAATCTCTGCTGAGTCATTTAAAGAAGACTTAGATAAACTTCAGGCTAACATCCCGAAAGAGCAACATGTAGGCTACAGCCTTGTAGACCGTACCGGCTTTGGCGATTTCTTCCTGCAATGGGGCTTCCTGATACTGCTTGTATTTGGATTCTGGTTCCTGATGCGCCGGGTAACTTCCGGTGGCGCTGGTGGCCAGATATTTAACATCGGCAAATCAAAGGCTGCACTTTTCGATGCTGAAAACAAAGTGAAGATCACATTTAAAGATGTGGCTGGCCTTGAAGAAGCAAAAGAAGAAGTACAGGAGATTGTGGAGTTTCTTAAGAACCCTAGCAAGTTTACCATACTTGGTGGTAAAATACCGAAAGGTGCGTTGCTGGTAGGCCCTCCGGGTACCGGTAAAACGTTGCTTGCTAAAGCTGTTGCCGGCGAAGCTGATGTACCTTTCTTCTCACTTTCAGGTTCCGACTTCGTGGAGATGTTTGTGGGTGTGGGTGCAGCACGTGTGCGCGACTTGTTTAAGCAGGCAAAAGCCAAAGCTCCTTGTATTATCTTTATTGATGAGATTGATGCTATTGGCCGCCACCGTAGCCGTGGTGCTACTCCGGGTGGTAACGATGAGCGCGAGAACACATTAAACTCTCTACTTGTGGAGATGGACGGTTTCGCAACCGACTCAGGTGTTATTATACTTGCTGCTACCAACCGCCCAGATACCCTGGACTCAGCTTTATTGCGCCCTGGCCGTTTTGACCGCCAGGTAAGTATAGATAAGCCGGATATTAACGGACGTACCGAGATATTTGATGTACACTTAAAACCGCTTACACTTGCATCTGATGTGGATGCCAGAAAGCTTGCTGCTCAAACACCTGGTTTTGCCGGTGCCGAGATAGCCAACGTGTGTAACGAAGCTGCCCTGATTGCTGCCCGTCGAAACAAAAAGGCTGTAGAAATGCAGGACTTTAACGACGCCGTTGACCGTGTGATTGGTGGTTTGGAGAAGAAAAACAAGATCATCTCTCCACAGGAAAAGAAAATTGTAGCATACCACGAAGCTGGTCATGCTATTGCAGGCTGGTTCCTGGAACATACTGATCCGTTGGTAAAAGTAAGTATAGTACCTCGTGGTGTTGCCGCATTGGGTTATGCGCAGTACTTGCCAAAAGAGCAGTTCCTGTACACTACCGAGCAGCTGATAGACGAAATGTGCATGGCTCTTGGTGGCCGTGCCGCTGAAGATATTGTATTCGGCAAAATATCTACGGGTGCTTTAAGTGACCTGGAGCGCATTACCAAAATGGCCTACAGCATTGTAACCATGTATGGTATGAACACGAAGATCGGCAATGTATCGTTCTACGACTCTAAGCAGACAGATATGGCCTTTAATAAGCCATACTCTGAAGCTACAGCTGAGACTATAGACGAGGAAGTACGCAACATCATCAACGCGGCTTACGAGAGAACAAAAGCTTTGCTGATGGATAAGCGTGCAGAACTGGAAATTATCGCCAAGGAATTACTGGATAAAGAAATCCTTTTCCAGAGCGATCTAGAGCGATTGGTTGGTCCTCGTCCGTTTGATGCCCTTACAACATATCAGGCGCATACAGCTGGCACAGACCGTAGCCAGACAAAAAGCGAGGTAGAGCAAACACACCCAGTTGAGCTTGGCAACACAGAACATCCTGAACAAGAAGAAGGATCTGTACCGGGCACTCCGCTGGCAAACAATAACTCACCTGCTGAAAGAGATAATATCAACTCCAGAACAGCTTAGTAACAAGCATGTACGAAGCAAAATCAAAAGAAATAGTTTTAAGAAGAGTAAGAGAGGCGCTGACTAAGTCGGCGCCTTTTCTGCCTCCTACTCCAGACTTTACATCACCGCTGCACACACCTATACCCTTAGATGATTTGTCGGTGGTGTTTGCGGAGAACTTTATCAAAAACGCAGGCGTGTTTATCTACTGCGACAACGAGGAAACATTCTTCGACCAACTTTACATCTACAAAAAAGAGCAGAACCTGCAGCACATGTATGTGTGGGAATCTAACCTGCAAAATGCATTGCACCATGCTGGCATCGAGTTCTCGGCAGACCAGGATAACTTTGTGCGTGACGCTGACTCCAGCCTTACCACTTGTGAAGCGCTGATTACCCGCACCGGAAGCGTACTGGTAAGCTCTGCCAATGCAGGAGGTCGCCGCTTAAGCATTTACCCACCAACCCACATGGTTGTGGCCAAAGCAAGCCAGTTAGTGCCTGATATCAAAGATGCTCTACAACGCGTGCGCGATAAGTATAAAGAGAATTTTCCTTCGATGGTATCGATGGTTAGTGGCCCAAGCCGCACAGCCGATATCGAAAAAACATTGGTAATGGGCGCACATGGCCCTAAGCAGCTCGTACTTTTCTTGATAGATGACCTTCCGCATTAACAGTCTGGAAGTAGGCAAAAAAGTATACTTTGCCTCAGACTTTCATTTAGGCGTACCTGATGCCGCCACCAGCCTTGCCAGGGAAAAAAAAATTGTAAAGTGGCTTAACCATGCAAAACAAGATGCTGCGGCCATACTTTTACTCGGTGATATCTTTGATTTCTGGTTTGAGTATAAACATGCCATACCCAAAGGTTATATCAGGTTGCAGGGCAAGCTTGCCGAGATAACAGACGCAGGTATACCTGTATACTTTTTCACGGGGAACCACGACATGTGGATGTTCGATTACTTCCCAACGGAACTGAATATACCCATACTTCGCGAACCAATATCTACTACCATAGGTGATAAGACCTTTTACATTGGCCACGGAGACGGCCTAGGCCCTGGTGACCATACGTATAAAGTACTGAAGCGCGTCTTTAACAACAAGGCCTGCCAATGGCTTTTTGCACGCATCCATCCAAACCTGGGCATAGGCGTGGCTAACATGTGGTCGCGCAGGAGCCGCATCAGCAACATAAAAAAGGATGAGGCATACTTAGGAGATGATGAGTGGCTTGTTCAGTACAGTAAAGAAGTACAGGAAAAGCAGCATCACGATTATTATGTTTTTGGCCACCGGCATTTACCTCTTGATATTCCTATCGGAACGCAAAGCCGCTATCTTAATTTAGGAGAATGGGTCAATTTTTGCACATACGGTGTGTACGATGGAAATAACTTTGAGCTTAAGACTTTTGAAGGCTAGCTATTGCATACTGCTGCTTCTGCTGGCGCTGCTAATGGGTGCTATACCTGCCTTTGCCCAGGATTTGGTGCAGACTGCTGCTGTTGTAAAGGTTGGCCCAAGTATAGCCATCAGTTCTCCCACAGCAATCTCTAAAGACCGAAACGGCAATTTATACTTTCTTGCTGCCAACCGCAGTCTTCTACGAATCGATTCTTTAGGGAAACCGCTGGGCAATTTTTCGCCACCCACCCGCGGCCGTATAGCCAGCATAGATGCCTGGAACCCCATGAAGATCCTTTTGTTTTACGAAGACAGGCAGGAACTGCTTTTGCTCGATAGATTTCTGCGCCCAGTAGCTAACACCACCCTACAAGACCAAAACTATACTGGCACCGCTAAAGCCGCAGCACTTGCCGCCGACGATAACTTTTGGCTTTTTGACGAGACAAATCTTACCTTAAGCAAGCTGGACCTGCAGCTGCGCAAAATAACAATTGACACACCCTTAAATCTGATACTGGATAAAGAGCGGTTTAATGTGAGGCAACTGCGGGAGTACCAGAATATGGTATACTTACTCGATGCCAACGGGATTTTCGTTTTTGACAACCTGGGCAATTACAAAAAGAAACTGCCTTTTGCAGGTGTTAACTTTATCGACTTCCTGAACAATGAATTATACTTTGTGCAGAACGGCACCTTGCACTTTGTAAACCTTTACACTTCAGAAACGCGCACCTTACAGCTACCATCAAACTATGTGACAGCCTTAGCAAGCGATGCCCGTTTATACTTGTTCGCTGTAAAGCAGCTGGACATCTACACCTTGCATTAACTTATTTTGCCCCGGAGAAAACCTTTAAGCCAATTACCCCGGCAACAATCATCAGTATACAAAAAATACGTATCGCATCACGTGGCTCGTTCAGGAAAACAATGCCAAGTATAGCAGTACCCGCTGCCCCAATTCCCGTCCAAATGGCATAGGCAGTACCTAAGGGTAGGTGCTTCATTGCCTGGGCCAGCAATACAAAGCTCAAAATCATAACCAGCACCGTTACTACACTAACCCCAAGTTTAGTGAAACCTTCGCTGTACTTTAGCCCAAAAGCCCATCCTATTTCGCAAATACCTGCCAATATCAGGTATATCCAAGCTGTGTTCATATATGCCCTATAAATTTAAAAAGTAAAGATACTTATTGCCTGCTACTTACTACTTAAAAGAATTCATTAACATTTTGGCTTAATCCCACTAAAGAAATAAATTAGCCTCCTAAATGCCTCAAATCCAAAACTATGAATGCTTCCTTAGCTCCTGCCCGCGTTAACAATACGCATGTTGCCGCAGGTTTTGCTGTACTTTTTGCAGTTTACCACTTCCACGAGTTCTTCCAGTCATTAACTATTTCAGCTATTACCCTGCTCACGTTTATGGTGGTAAGCTATGTGGTGGCGCGTGCGCAGCAATTGCGGGGCCTGCAAAGTTGGGGCTTGGGGATGCAGCAGCATTGGTGGGTAAAGTTAGCATTAGGTTTGGCAGCAGGTATGTTGTTTGTAAGCTTATCAACAGCTGCATCTGTTTACCTTGGCTACGAAAGAGCAACAGCATCGCCTGGAGCAACTGTTTTCTTTAAGCAGATCTGGTGGATTATGTTCATGACCTTTTGGCCATCATTAGCTGAGGATATTCTTACCCGAGGTTACCTATACAAGCACTTTGGGCATCGGATGCCGCCCTATACTTGGGTGGCGTTTTCTGCAGTTGTTTACGTTCTGAACCACATTTGGCGCTTAACTGATCATCCTGCCGTACTTACTTACCTTTTTATACTTGGTTTAGTTCTAGCAACAGCCATGGTTCTTACAAAATCGATGTGGCTTACACTTGGCATACATTGGGGTGCAAATATTTTGTATTACGTTTCGGTGGATATTTTTGCTGTAGAGGCTGTGGTAGACGGCCGCGAGAGCACATGGGTGTTAGCTGCTGCATACTTGCTTCTTCTTGTAGTGATGCTACTAACTGCCGGAGTGCTGCAGAAATCTAAAACTCGAAAAACCGCAAGCACACCAGGCTTAGCTTATAAATTATAAAGCACAATTAAACGGGCATTTGCATTTCGTACTGCACCAGAACACGCTTAAAGTTGCGCTGTTCCAAGTATGAAATAAAACCTGCCCTTGCCCTATCCACATTGATAAGCATAAGCGCAGGAGCCTTTGTTAGTTGTGCTGCCTGCCGCAGCAATGCTGTACCAATGCCACTACAACGCATGCTCCTGGCTACTGCCAACTGTGCTACTGCACCATTGCCAGGATAAAGTATGAGAAACCCACAATGGCGCTGCTCTTTGTCCAAGGCCTCTAGTATAATGTTTTCATAGGAGCTCCTTTTGATAGCGGCAATAGTATTCTGCCAGGATGGAGCAATGTCCCAGAAAGTTTGATAAACATCCCAATTTGGCTTAGAGGTTATTTTTATACTTATGTTTTCGGGTGCTTCTACCCCTAAAAGCAACTCTTCCTTCTTTGCCCGGAAGCAGTCTAATGTCCGGGTTATCTTAAAGCCTATACTTCTGTAGCTTTTGAGTGCAGGCTCATTTTCCTGTATTACCTCCAATTGGCAAAGCGTTATGCCGCTTTCACGTAGTTTAGGTAGCAGAAATGCATAAAGTTGCTGCGTCAGCTTTTGTCCTCTAAAAGCAGGTATCACACCGGTTCCGGCATTATAGGCAGCCGGTGTGCCCGCCCACTCTCCTAAGCCGGTAAGTATAAACCCCACCATCTCGCTGCCTGCATAAGCTGCCACACAATAGGTCGGTTCTATTCCTTCACGCTGCAACTTCGCCTTAAACTGGTGTTCGCTTAACTGTATCGGTACAAGGTAATCCGCAAAAGCTTTAAGGAAGGTTTGGTGCAGCAAAGGCATATCGTGTGGTTGCAGAAAACAGAATGTAAAGTCAGGCATGGCAACAAATTCGGTTACTGATTCTTTTTACGGTTATCAGCGGAAATCTTCTGTGCTTGCAAATGCCTCACCATTTATCCGACAACTACTTATGCACTAAACCGTTAGTATTTTTATTTGATCGGCCAGCCTGCTGGCCATGCAACCAAACCAAAATAATAAGCTATGAAAGCACTTGTTTTTCACAAAATCAACGACGTTCGCGTGGAAACCGTGGACGACCCGCGCATTGAGGAAAGCCGCGACGCTGTAATACGTGTAACTTCTACGGCCATCTGCGGTTCAGACCTGCACATACTAGATGGCTTTGTGCCACAAATGCGCAACATGGTACTAGGCCACGAGTTTATGGGTGTTGTAGAAGAAATAGGACCTGGCGTAACAAACCTGAAAATTGGAGACCGCGTGGTTGTGCCTTTCCCGATAGCCTGCGGTACCTGCTATTTTTGCAACCACCAATGGCCTACCCAATGCGAGAACTCAAACTCTAACTACGGCCCCGACGGAGGCTTTATGACAGAGAAAGCTGCTGCACTTTTTGGGTATACAGATTTGTACGGAGGGTATAATGGCGGCCAGGCCGAGTATGTACGGGTACCGTTTGCTGATTTTGGACCGCGTAAAGTGCCTGATGGCCTTACTGATGAGCAAGTGCTTTTCCTGACAGATATTTTCCCGACAGGCTGGGCCGCAGCCGACTGGGCAAAAATTAAGGGTGGCGAAACGGTAGCTATTTTTGGTGCAGGCCCTGTGGGCATCATGGCTGCAAAATCAGCATGGCTGATGGGTGCTGGCCGCGTAATAAACGTAGATGTGCAGCAGTACCGCTTGGATATGGCTAAAAAGTCGGCTAACTCAGAAACTATACTTTGGCAAGACCAGGACCAGGTGGTAGAGCTTATCCGCAGCATGACCGAAGGCCGCGGCGCTGATGTTTGCATCGACGCTGTAGGCATGGAAGCAAACCGCAGTTTCTTAGATAAAGCAAAGGCTGTGTTTAACGCAGAAAAAGGTACGGCAAAAGTACTCGAAACCTGCCTTAGAGCTGTCAGAAGAGCTGGCGTTGTAAGTGTCGTAGGCGTTTATGGTTCGCCGTTCGATAACTTCCCGATTTACCGTTGGTTTGATAAAGGTATAACACTAATGGGCACCCAAGCACCCGTGCAAATTTACATTGACCACCTGATGCAGCTAGTGCAGGATGGCAAAGTGAAGCTTGATGATATCATCACCCATACTTTGCCGCTAGAGCAAGCAGCGTATGGTTATGAGATCTTTAAAAAGAAACAGGACAATTGCGTGAAGGTAGTTCTGAAACCCTAGTTTGGCTGAAATTTCTGTGATCAGCATGTATAAGCTATGTGCTGATCACAGAAATTTAACATATTTACTAAATACGCTCGGCAAAGATTCGATTTTCTCTTTAAACTGTATATCTTTTTCACCAATGTAAGTTGCAAAAGAGTTAGCCTTTTTGCCACACATGCCTGCATATAATCCAACGGAGCTAAGAAAAACATAAAAGTTAATATCTGCGAGGTTATTTCCTGCAATCAACTCTAGGGAGCAAGTTGAAGAAAGTTCTATTACTTTGATACCACGCTTATACCTTGTTACAACGTTCCTAATCTCTTGCAGATGAGTGGCATTATTGTACTGTTCTGGATGATATTTTATATAGATCTGATCAACTTTTCTTTTCTGAAAGTATAAGAACATCTTCTCAATAGCCTGCACATAAACAGCCTTCTCTACGATTCCGTACTCATAAAGTGCATCCAAGGCAATAAGATGGCCATTTATGCAGTTACTGGCTTCTGAGTTGTAAAAGGGATTATCAAGTATAATTTTGTTCCTGAATTCTGGAAAAGCTGCTTCGCTTATTCCGTAAACTTTGTCATAACCTTCATCATAGAAGTATGGGTTCTGTGATAGTCTTCCAAAATAATTAAGATGTTTCAGTAATTTGTAAAAAGAAGTCGCGTAACCCGCAGGGCATATCTCATTATTGATTTTGGAGATAGGATAAAACGATGCCATTCCTTCCTCTAGGAAACTGAACCCGCTACACTTCCTATGCGATATAAATAACTGAATAAAGCTCGTACCAGACTGATTGGTATACAAGTGGAACGAATCACTATTTGTGATCTGAGCAACATAATCGTCAAACGCCCTCAGTTTTCTCCAGCCATTCCAGAGTTGTTTTTCAACAGCAAATGAATCAAAGAGATGATGGCTAAAAGGAACTATACTTTGTTTTATCTCAGAAAACTTATAAAGTTGCTTAAAACCTCTTCCCAATAAAAGGCAACAGGCATGCTTATCCAGTTTTTTATACTTTATTACTTCCAAAGCAACAAAGTATGTTACTGTACTATGTATGTAGAAAAGGTGTTTCACCTGATAAAATATTGAGCAAAATAATATTTATACTTATAGCCTAAGGTTAGACCAAGCAATCCTAGCAACACAGTTACAACTATCTTATAAATTACCTCCGCATCAGCCAAAGTATACACCACCACCAGCGCCAGTACGGTTAGCGACAACCATAGCCATGGATAATAGTTAATGTCAGCTACTTGTTTATACTCTTTTAAAGCATAACCCGAATAGCCCATGTACATTAGTGCTGCAAATGTGGTGATGGCTGCAGCCTCTATTCCAAAATAAGGTACAAGCATAAGGTTTAGCAGCACGTTGCCCATACCAGCCACCGTAGATATTTTCCAGAGTACTTTGGTGTGCTCTCGGTACACCAGCAAATTTACTGCGCCAAGGTACATGGGGCGGTAATTGTATCCCATCATGATGATAATGGCTAATGGGTAAGCCTTCTGCAATTCTTGGTTTTTGATCAGAAGTATAAACAGCTCTTTTAGCCACAGGCAAAGTATAAATGTTAACCCCAGAAAAAGGGCTTGCAGCGAAAAAGTCATGCTGCGGGCTTGCTTTGCAGCTTCTGTGTCTCCTTTGGGCTTAGAGTAATACTGCATGTAGAACGGAGAGGCTGCCTGCACTATTGAGGTAGAGGCTGCCATAAAGTAAAGGCCAAAGCTCGAGGCAATATTATACAAACCAATGCGCGGCAGCGGCACCTTCAGGAAGTCAAGCACCAGTTTATCAGAAGTATCGAGCAAAAAGAAAGAGAAGTGGTGCGGAATTACAGGCAAAGACACCTTCAGCGATTTTTTGATGCGATGCCACCTGTAGTTAAAAACCGGCCACATCTTCTCTTTAAAGTATAAAGGATAGCCATATAGTATAAACCCGACAAGCGCACCGGCAGCGTTTGCATAAAACCAACCCATATAGCCCATCTGCAAATAGGCTATCGTGTAAATATTTAGCCCAACTGTGATCACTCCTACTATAAACGAACGAATAGCTACCGGCACCGGCCGCTGCGAAATCTGGAACAGGAACATTGCCTGAAACTCTGTTACGCCGAACAGCACCACCGGCAGCACATTAAGCGCTAATAGTTCCCAATGGTTTTCCCGCGCCTCATCGGGCATTCCCCACCACAGTAACGCACCAAGTATAAGGCCATACAGCACCGCCCACTCCGAAAGAAACCCGTGCAGTTGCCGCCAAACCCACTTGTAACGCATTGGGTGCTTGGCATAAGCATTTACCATTACCACAGACAGCCCCAGCGAAAAGAGTGTGTTAAGTGCAACCACATAGGCCGTTACAATACCGCCTACACCATAATCTAAGGTAGTAAGGTATGGTGTGATAACGGGCAACGAAAGTACGCCGGCCAGGCGGGGCACGTGTGCCGCCAACCCATATATTGCCGCATGTGATAGTAACTTCCGAAGCATTGCCTAAAATTATACTTAAATTTCAAGCCTTTCTCCACTACGCATCATTTTTCGTAATTTACCTCTCAACATCTGCTGCTGGTACTGCTTCATGAATTAAATTAGCATGACTCATGTTGGCATATGTTGTACTTTAGGTAGTGGGAAAAGCAAAAGCCTAAAATTTTAGTATATTTGTTAATTAACGATAATTGAAAACAAGAATAGCCTAGCTATATAAGGAGATATAAAAGTGGGATGTAGTTCATGTTCTAGTGGCGGATGCGGCACCAAACCAGGTGGCTGCAAAAGCAACGGCGGGTGCAGCACGGGAGGCTGCAACCGTTTAAACGTGTTCGACTGGCTCAGCGATATGGAATTACCCGTTTCGTTTGAGGAGTTTGACATAGTAGAAATAAGATTTAAAGGAGGCCGCAAGGACTTCTACCGTAACGATAACAGAATAGAGCTGACAACGGGCGATGCCGTGGTTGTAGATGTTCCAAATGGGCACCACATTGGCTTTGTATCGCTTAAAGGCGAGTTAGTGCGCCTGCAGATGATGAAGAAAAAGGTGGATAACAACGAAGAGATTCGCAGCATCTACCGCATTGCCAACGAAAAGGACATGGAGAAGTTTAACGAGGTAAGAGACCTTGAGGGAACCACCATGTACCGCAGTCGCGAGATCATTCAGCAGTTGGGCCTTAAAATGAAGCTCTCTGATGTAGAGTATCAGGCCGACAGAAGTAAGGCTACGTTCTATTACTCTGCCGACGACCGTGTAGATTTCCGTGATTTGATACGCAAGCTTGCCGAAGAATTTAAAGTGCGTATAGAGATGCGCCAGATAAGCCTTCGCCACGAAGCCGGCCGATTAGGAGGTATAGGCTCGTGCGGCCGTGAGCTTTGCTGCTCTACCTGGCTAACTGATTTTAAAAGCGTGTCTACCACGGCAGCGCGTTATCAAAACCTATCGCTGAACCCTAGTAAGCTATCAGGCCAGTGCGGGCGCCTTAAATGCTGCCTTAACTATGAGCTCGAAACATACATGGATGCCCTAAAGGATATCCCGACAGTAAACCGCCCGCTGCAAACAAAGCAGGGTGATGCGGTACTGCAGAAGACGGATATTTTTAAGCGCATGATGTGGTTTGGCTACAAAGGCGACAATAATTGGTATGCTGTGCCGGTAGAGCGTGTGCAGGAAATACTGGAGCAAAACGCGAAAGGTGTTGCTGTAGACACCCTGGTGCTGGTGCAAGAAGAAGAGCCGAAACAAAATGAGTTTGTAGCGCAAGTAGAAGGTAGCCTGGAGCGCCTCGACGACAAGTATAAAAACAAGAAAAAGAAAAAGAAGAAAAAGAAAAAGCCAGGTGCCGGCACGCAAGCAGAGCAAGTTGTAGCTGATGCTCCTAAGCCACAGAAAGAGCGTCCTGAGAGAACACCTGAGCCACAAGGCGAAAAAACTGAGCTGGACCAGAGGCCTCGCAGGCAAAAGCCTTTCAAAAACAAAAACCGCGAAGACAGGGAAAACCGTGGCCCTCGTGAAGGCAGAGAGCCAAGAGAGGGCAGAGAACAACGCGAACCAAGAGAAGCCCGTGAGCCTCGCGAACAACGTGAACCGAGAGGCGAGCAGCGAGAAGGCAGAGAGCCAAGAGAGCGTCGTGAGAACAGGCCTCCGCGCCCTCCTAAGCCTGAAGGCCAAGGGGCTGCCACACCTGCTGCCAACCAGGAGAGAAACCCTGAGCAGAAACCGAAAAAGCGCAACAGAAAGCCTTTTAAGGGTAAAAAACCAGATCAAGAATCTAAACCACCGCGAACCGATGCATAAAAACCTGGTATGGTGGGTTGCCGCCTTACTGCTGCTACTAAGCAGCTGCGACCCTGCCCGCATTTATGAGCAGAACGTGGAGTTGCCGGAAAGTAACTGGCAAATTGATAATGCACCTGTTTTTGAGTTTGAGATAACAGACACAACGAAGGTATATGATGTATACTTTAATGTACGCTACAACATAGAGTACGATTATTATAACCTGTACCTGCGTCACCAACTGGTAGGGCCGGATAGTGTACAGGTATCAGCTAAGTTGCATGAGGTGCTGCTAATGGATGCTAAAACCGGCAAGCCTTTAGGTGATGGCTCCAGCGATACGTTTGATCTGCAAACCCTGGCGCTGGATAATGTTAGGTTTGCCAAAGTAGGCAAGTATAGCTTAAAGCTAACACAGTATATGCGCCGCGATCCGTTGCCACATATTGTGGCCGTTGGTGTAAGAGTTGCCGAAAACGCAGCAGAATAAAAATCAAACTAACGATGCATAAAAGCCCTGCACAGATTTGCTGTGCAGGGCTTTTGCTTTTTGTTGCTTTTACGTACAGCGGTAATACCTATACCTTTCATTATTTAACGTATAGTTATGTAGCAACAAAACACTTGTTCCGTAAGTATTGATTAGCTCGCATAATTATAAGCACATACTGTCAAAATGAAATCCACTCTTATCATACTAGGCTTCGTCTTCACCCTCTTTTCATTTCTTCCATTTATCAAATCACCGCTCTGGTGGATCAGGGTTTTAGACTTTCCGCGTTTACACATCGCCATATTTCTGACAATCATACTTGTAGTATATATCAGCATGTATGGCCTCGGCGACACATCGGATAAACTAATGCTTGCATTATGGTTAGCTGCCATCCTAAACCAGGTTAGATATATATTCTGGTTTACACCTGTTGCAAAGGTAGAGGCACTACGAAGCGAGCAAAAGCAGCCAGCCAATGCCTTTACCCTAATGATCGCCAATGTGCGGATGGTGAATAAGAAGTACCAGAAGTTTAAAGAACTTGTGTTGAAGGAGAACCCAGACATGCTGGTAATGAACGAACCCGACGAGGCATGGCACGAAAGCGTACGCATGGAGTTTGATAAGCTTTTCCCGTTTTCCATTAAAAAGCCTATTAGCAATACCTATGGCATGTTGCTCTGGAGCAAGTTTAAGCTGCACGACAGCGAGATCAGATTTTTGGTAGAGGAAGACATACCTTCTTTTTATACTATAGTTGAGCTTCCCAGCGGCAAAAAATTTGACCTTTTCACAGTACACCCACAGCCCCCCCGCCTGATGCGCAATACAGAAACCCGCGAAGCCGAGTTGCTTATTGTTGCCAAACAAGCTAAAGAAAGCAAGTACCCAAGTATAGTTGCCGGCGACCTGAACGATGTGGCCTGGTCTAGTACCACCAAGCTATTCAAAAAGATAAGTTGTATGCTGGACCCACGTGTTGGCCGCGGATTTTACAATACCTATAACGCTTTAATCCCTTTCTTCCGCTACCCCTTAGACCATGTGTTTTATGAACCGGATTTCAGGCTGGTAGACCTAAGACGGCTAAGCAAGTTTGGGTCGGACCACTTTCCTATTGCTATTACGCTTAATTATGAGCCTATCACCCAGGAAAAGCAGGAGCCACCAAAAGCAGACACCGAAGACAAAGTAGAAGCAAAGGAGTTGATTGAGGAAGGATTGGAAAAAGGCGAAGAACGTAGCCAGGAGAAAAGCGAAGAGCAGAAGCAGCGGACATAAAAAAACCCGCTCAGCAACTGAGCGGGTTAAAATAGATGAATGATGCCTTGCGGCACTATATGGTTACAACCTAGATTTTCTCTACGTTGATTGCATTCAATCCTTTTTTGCCATCTTTAACTTCGTAAGACACGTGGTCGTTTTCGCGGATCTCATGGATCAGACCAGTCTGATGCACGAAAATTTCCTGGTTAGTGTCGTCGGCTACTATGAAACCGAAACCTTTTGATACGTTAAAGAATTTTACTTTACCTGTCATCATTACAATAATAATTAATTAATGAGGCAAAGGTACATATTCCTTTCAAAATTACTACTAACTGCAAAAAAATATCAACCGGAACATCATCAGACACTTACAGAAGTATACCTCTGTAAAGCAACTCCTTTGTACTACTACTTTTAAGGTTATCTGCTGCCTCCGTTTTCATGCTTCCGTGGCCTTTAATATTGCATTACTCCTCTACCCTTATACTCCAATATCGAAATAACCAACTAACGTGGGGTTCGTATAGCTAAAACGTTCTGTTACATTAAAAAAGCGGCACCGTCACCAGTATTTTGTGCCGGTTCTGTGGGTAACAGAATCCACATCTGCCGCCCCTGTGGCTCAAATGTGCGGGGCACGCAACAAACTTAATTTTAACAATAAACAAGGAGATCAGAACTATGAAAGACACTGAGAAAAACCAAAGCTCGAATGAATCATCTAATATGTCGAGCGGGTCGTCCAGTAACCCCTCGTCATCATCTAATACATCAATGGGAAGCTCCAGCAGCGGCCTAACTTCATCTTCAGGATCTGACAGCGGCTCTTCATCCTCAAAAAGCGGTAAATCGTCTGGCTCAGGCTCTAAATCTTCCACTACAAAGGCCAGTTCTTCTAAGTCTGCCAGCGGCAAATCTTCAAGCACTACTTCAGGCAAATCGTCTGGCTCTACGTCAGGCAAGTCATCAGGGTCCAGCTCTGGCAAATCTTCGTCAGGCTCTTCCTCTTCTTCTCAACAGGGCAGCAACATGAACCAAGGCTCCGACTCAGGCAGTTATGGCTCCATGAGCAGCGGCTCGCAGCAAGATTATCAAGGCTCTAACCAGGGTGGCTACGGCAACCAGAACTCCGGCGACCAAGGTGGCTATGGCAGCCAGGGCGGTTACGGCTATGGATCGCAGCACGGCAACTACGGAGGCCAAAGCGGCTATGGTTACCAAGGCGATTATGGCTCTTCTTCTCAGGGAGGCGGCATGAGCCAAGGCTCAGGCATGCAAAGTGGCTATGGTAGCGGCAGCCAAGACATGGGTAGTGGTTACGGCGGATCTTCTCAAGGAAGCAACTATGGCTCTTCATCACAAGGAATGTCAGGTAACACGTATGGCCAGGGTGGCTCTTATGGCTCGTCAGGAGGCTACAACTATGGCAACCAGGGCGGCATAGAGGGCAACCGTGTAAGAAACCAGGATCAGGATTTCGGCGCTAGCCGCGGTGGCATGCAAGGAGGTTACCAGGACAGAGAAGGCGACAGACAAGGAGGCATAATCTCGGGTGGCACTTCAGGTGCGTTCGGAACACAAGGTAACTCGTCGCAGGGTAGCTATGGCAGCTACGAAAGTGGCTTAAGTGGCAATTACGGCAACCACGGCGGTGGCTACACCAGCCAGAACCAAGGCTCGCATCGCTTTGGATCAGGCCAGGGCGGCTACGGTGGCAGCGGTAATTATGGTTCGTCAAACCAAGGCAACTACGGCATGATGAACGACCAGGGAGGCATGGGCCGATACGGCGAAAGCGGCGGTTCTGGCAACTCCAACTATGGTTCTGCTTCGCAAAGCTACGGTTCATCATCAGGTGGCATGGGCAGCGGCTACGGCGGCTCATCCAGAGGAGGCTCTTCTCAGGGTGGATACCAGCAAAACTACGGCCAGGGCGACTATGGCCAGCGAGGCAGCTCTAACCAAGGCATGTCTGGCGGATACGGCTCTTCCAGCTATGGCGGCAGCGGCTCTATGGGCGGTAACTATGGTTCATCTTCAGGCAGCGGCCAGCAAGGCTATGGCTCAAGTATGACAGGTTCCGGATCATCCAGATCTGGTATGCAAGGTGGCTACGGCGACAGAGACCGTTACGGTTCTATGGGTTATGGCTCATCGAGAGGCATGAGCGAGTACGACCGTGACAACCAAGGCTCACAGCGTGGCTGGGATTCTCAAAGCTCGATGCAAGGTGGCTACGGCAGCCAGGGCGGTTATGGCTCAAGAGGTGGTTCTTATAACGATGAGTATCGTTCAGGAAGATCAGGTTCTCAGGGCAGCGACTATGGACAAGGCGGCTACGGCTCAGGTTCTGGCAGTTCTAGCTCCAACAACTATGGAGGCAGCAGCAGATCAAGCTACGGCGACCGCGACAGAGGCGGCTACGGCGATAGCAACTACAGTAGCGGTATGAGCGGTGGCTATGGTTACGGATCAGGCTCTGGCAGTTCAGGCCAGGGCAACTACGGGCAGAGCGGCTATAGCTCAGGTGGCTACAACCAGGGTGGCCGTGGCGGCGACCAAAGCCGTTATGGCTCTATGGATAGCAGCACATCCTACTACAGCGATAACCGTGGTTCAAGCTCTCGTGAAAACTACAGAGGCTATGGCAGCGGCGACTATAATTCTGGATCAGATTCGGACCAGAACAGAAGCAGCCGCAGAAGCGATCGCTATCGTAACTTAGACAGAGACGAATAATATACTATAATACTTATAAAAGAGGCCACTCCAGAATCTGGAGTGGCCTCTTTGTTTATCAACCAACATCATTAATGTATAGATTTCTCTACTCAAAGCATTCTTTGTAATCTTGTGCAAACTGCTTAAAAGTATGAGGCTTACGGTCAATAACTGCCTGCACAGAATCAAAAACCTGGTTTGAGTTTCCGGCTTTATACACATCGTACAGTTCTATCATAGCGTCAGCCATCCAATCTGGCGCGCCCTGCGCTATCATAGCCTGTCTGGCAGCATCGCTGGGCACATCTACAAACTCAACTTGCTTGCCTGTAACTTCGCTTAGCACTTGTGCCGCCTCCCCGTTAGATATAGCCTCTGGGCCAGTTAGCTCATAAATTTTACCTTCGTGGCCTTCGCCTGTCAATACCTCTACGCCTACTGCTGCAATATCACGCACATCTATGTATCCTATTTTGCCGTCGCCGGTAGGTAAATACACTTTGCCTTCGCTCTTGATGGTGCTGGCGCTGTAATTCACAAAGTTTTGCATAAAAGAGGCAGGTCTTAGAAAAGTATAAGCAATGCCGCTGTCTTCGATGTATTTTTCTATTTCGCGGTGCCAGCTGCCCAGCATTATAGGAGGCTCAGCGTCTGCCCCCATAGCCGATAGCTTTACAATATGCTTTACTCCGTTTTCTTTGGCCTCGTCTACCAGCGTTTTAGCCATGTGCACCTGCCCTTTTGCAAAAGGAGTGATTAAAAAAAGCTTGTCTACATGCGTAAAAGCGGCCTGCAAAGAATCTTTGTCTTCAAAGTCCATTTCCACTATCTCGACCCCGGGTAGGCGTGTCAGGTTTTCGCCTTTGATGACAGAGTGTACTCCGGCTCGTACTCTTATGTCGCCATTATACATTGAAAGCTGCTTCACCACTTCTCGCCCAACGGTACCGGTAGCACCCGTTACTAATATTGTTAAATGCATAGTTTTATTCTGGTTTAGGATGTATACCTTTAGTACGGCTTTTTAGCTATTCTTGATGATAAATTGACAGCTACAAGCCTTAAAAAAGATGAAACAGCTACTGGCCTAACGTCAGTTTAAATAGCTTGCCACCCTCATTTGTGAGCAGCAACTCGTGTTGCGAAGTATAAAGTATGGCCTCTGCCTGGCCGGTTCTGGCAAGCGGTATACAAAAGTGCCTGCCGCCAAGGTTTATACTTCCGTTCTGCACCTCAAACAAGTATAACTTACCATAGCCAAGTATGGCAAACTGATCTCCTGCCGGCGAGAGGGCTGCGGCTGTAGTCATGGCTTTTACCGGCAGTTGCTCCTGTAGCTGGGCCGTATAATTGCCCGGTGTGGCTGGCAAAGTATAAAGCTTCAGCTTTTTATGCCTGCCACGGCTCTTGGTAAAAAGGTACAGCGAGTCCTGGTGGTAAAAGAAAGCCTCCAGGTCAAAATGCAGGTTATCTTCGGCTGGCGGAAAAGCATTCTGGTCTTCAAACGCAAAGTTTATAGTGCCTGCTAACGTATAATTCTCCTTGTTGATTTTGTAGATGCGCAGGTCTTTGCGTTGGTTCGCGTTGTTGCCAAAGTCCCCGATGTAAAGATGATCTTCATCCTCTGCCAGATCTTCCCAGTCTCTGTTCTGTAGTTGTGGCAGCGGTACAGCATTCAACAACTCTCCCTTTTTGCTGATGTTGTAAAGTATGGCAGGATTGCCGCTATCAGGATGGGTCCAGAGGGTGCTGTCTGGGCCATGGGCCAGGCCGGAGCTTTCCTGTACTTGCTTGTCCATCTTACTTACCCGCTCCAGTTTATACTTGAAGTCAGGTTTCTCAAAACCATTATTGCGCCTGTCAGGGCCACAGCCACAGAAGCTGGTTTGCAAGTAGATGTAGAGGGTAAAAAGTTTGAGGAGCAAAGTCTTAAATATTAGAGAGCTTAGAAGTTAAAAAGTTGTTTAAAGTTACAGAAATTATAAATTCTATCGCCATTCAGAATAGGTAAAGCCTCCGGTGCTGCCATTGCTGCTACAGCGGTGATCATCAACATTGTAACAACTTAACTCCCAAACCATCTAACGTCGCCTCCGGATTCTCCCAATACTGCCTGCTGTATACTTTAACGTAGGGCCAATGGCGCTGCTTTAGAAGTTGCGGCACATCAGCGTGCAGGTGGCGCACCGCATGTTGGCTGTAAAATAAGTCATCGTCGGTGAACACTACAGCTTTGTAGGTATTGTTTTCTACCATTGTTAAATCGGCAAAAGGCACTTCGGGTTGTAAGTATGGCAGTTGTGCAGCCAACCTCTCTTTAAGCAAAGGCACGTGCGTTGGTATATGCTCTTTTTTAGGCTGATACCGGAAATACCGCCTGCTAACCTGCTGTGCATAGTGCAGGTAATCTTTCAGTAGCTTTGGCCCCGGGTGCAGCGTGTTCTCTACTAGCAACTGCTCTGCCCGGATGCTGCTCACCACCAGCACCTGCTGCCGTGCACGGGTAATGGCTACGTTAAGGCGGTTTTCGCCGCCTGCCTGGTTCAGGCTGCCAAACTGCATGTTCAGTTTGCCTTTTGCATCGGGCGCGTAACCCACCGAAAGTATAATTACCTCCTTCTCGTCGCCTTGTATGTTCTCAATGTTTTTTACTAAAACAGAGGCCGGTATAGCTATACTTTGCTGCGCGGCTTTCTCCTCCAGCAGGTCCTGCACCAGCATTTGTTGGTTATAGTTAAAGGTAATCACCCCGATTTCCTCCTGACCTGCCTTTAGCTGCTCCAGCACCAGTTCTACCACTTTCTCTGCTTCGGGTAGGTTCTGGTTGTCCTGCCACAGCCCGTGTACTTTTACAAACTGTATGGCTGGTTGCCTGTCGTTCAGGTCGTGCAGTTCCGGTATCAGTTCCAGTTTGTGGCGGTAAAAGTAGCGGTTCGAGAACTCAATCAGCTCCGGATAACGGCTGCGGTAATGCTGCGTAAGCATCGTCTGAGGCAAGTATAAACCGCAAAGCTGCAACAAGGATTCTGCAAACAACTCTTCAACTTCCTCCTCCTCAGAGGTGCTCCAGCGGGCACGGTATAAGTCGGACGGTTTTAGCTGCTGCTGATCGCCAGCCACTACTACTTGTTTGCCACGCAGCATGGCCGGTATACCTGTTTCGGCATAACATTGCGAGGCTTCATCAAAAATAACCAGGTCAAAACAAGCCTCCAGCGGAAACACCGCCGACACCGTTTCCTGCGAAGCCAGCCAGCAGGGCATCAGATCTAATATCTCTGCAGCGAACATAGAGAACAGCTTGCGCAGCGGGTACAGGCTGCGCTTTTTGCTTACCTGCGCATGCAGTCTGCGGTAGGTAACAGGGTTGCCGAGGCGGTTAAGCTCGATGTTCTTGTAGGTTTGTTCCCGCAAGCGCGACAGCACAATTTCCTGGCTCAGCTGCTGCTTTTCCTGCAATAGCCGCTGCAGGTCTTCCTCCAGTTTGGTGAGGCCTCCGTTGCTGGGCAGGCGCAGCTCCGGGTGCTGGCTTTCGAGGTGGTGCAGCCAGGCAAGGTACAAACTGTTCAGGAACAGCTTCTCCCCTTCCTCTCCGGATTTTATACTTTCGCTTAAGAGCAGTTTAGCCACTTCACGCTCTGCCTGCGTCAGGTCTTCTTTTAACGCATCAAAAGCCACCAGTTCCTCAAAGTATAAAGGCAACGCCTGTAGCAATTCATCAGCAAAATCCTTCTCCCGCAAAAGCCTTTCTACCTGGTGCTCCGTCAGCCATTGCAGCCAGTTTTTCTGCGCCTCGTCCAGCTGCAGTATAGTTTGTTTCAGCTCCTGCAGGTGCTCGGGTAAGTTTACCGTTTTCAGCAGTTTTTCGTGCAGCACTTTATTATGGTGCAGTTTATTTAGTTGCTGATGTGCCTCCAGGGCCTGCTCTACTACCGCCAACTGTTGCAGCACAGGTGTTGCGTTATCCTCAACGGTTAAGTTATACTTTATACTTTGGTTAATGGCCTGCATCAGCGTTTCGGCCTGCTGCCTTAGCGCCAGCCTGCGCTGCAGTTCGCTTACACCGGCTGCATCCAGCTCTAGTTTATACTTTGCCAGCGCCTGTTTCAGCGTGTTCTTATCTTTAGAGAATTGCCAGCTTATACTTTTAAACAGGTTGCCCTGCTGCTCCTCATACTTTGCAATAGCAGCTTTTACTTTCTCAACATCAGCCGCAGGAATGGCAGCATCCGGAGCAGGGCCAACGGAATATAATTTTTTCAGTTCCTGCACCTGCTTTGTTAGTTCTTTTATACTTACAGGCTTTTGCAGCAGCACCTCCACCACCTCGTGCACCCCATTTTGCAATAACCATTGGTGTACATGGTTTATACTTTCGAGGATGTTTGGTGGCAGCGCGTTCAGCTCCAGATCAAATCCACTTTGCTCGTTTATACTTTGCTGTAGCGCATCGTACTCTTCCTGCACCGCTTTTATACTTTGCTCGAGTTGCTGCCGCTGCGGCCAGCTGTAGCCTTTCATACTTCGCCGGTCGCGCCACACAAAACCGGGTGCCTCAAACCTGACAGCCTGCTCTAGGTATTGCCTTAGCCTTGGTAAAAAAGCGACTACTGTATCAGCCGAAAAATTCTTGTAGAAGTTATCTAGATTTATGTGTGGTTGCTGCAGGCTGCTGAGCAAGTATAATTCTTTAGCCGACCAGCCGCATACGCTGGTATCAAACAGGGCTTTTTTAAAACTCTCGAGCTGCTCTGTGCTTTTGTTGATGCCGCGGCTAACTTCCAGAAAGGCCCTGTCGGTGTAGATGCTGTTGAGTGCCAGGTTCTGTTTTTTATACTCGTCGAGTTGGTCTACCTGGTGCAGCAACTGGCTAAAAATGGCTTTGCGATCGGTGTTGATATCGTGCACCAGGCCGGCAAAAATGCTTAAACCCTGCTGCGACAAACGCTGATGCACCACATCCAGAGCGGCTCTTTTCTGGCTCACGACCAGCACCTTTTTGCCCCGCGCTGTAAAATCCGACACTAGGTTACAGATAAGTTGAGACTTGCCTGTGCCCGGCGGCCCCTGCACCACCAAAGATTTGCCTTGCTTTACCGCCTGCAGCGCGGCCTCCTGCGAGGCATCTATGGCAAAGGCTGTAAAGGTTTGCTGTGCAGGCGCTTGTGTGTTTATACTTTCGAAAGGTGTGGCAAACAGGTCTTCCATCTGCTGCAGGTCCTCGCGCTCCAGCAGTACGTCGTAATCATTAAGTAGATAGGAACCCGTCTGCGGAAAAATACCGATCACGGCCTCCGGCTCCAGGTGTAGTTGCCCGTCTTTCAGGTGCGTTTCGTAGTCTGCTTTTTTATAGTCGCGGAACGCTTTAAGCTTATCACCAAACAACTCACGACCTGCATTTATACTTAGCTGGCTCTCTTTCAGCAGTTCGTATACTTTGGTTTTAAACTCCAGCGGATGCTGCGGCAGCGTGCTCAGGTCCAGTTCGGTAAGATCTTCGGCAAGCGGTGTGCCCATGTAGTGCGCGTAAGCCAGCAAAAAGCTTTGGTTAAACTGCGGCTGCTGCGATGTATCCGGCACCAATTCCCACTCCTGCGCCGCATTAACCTGTAATGCCACCGGGAAGAACAGCAAAGGGCAACGAACCGGCGTACCATCCGAGAATTTACCGTGCACAAAGGGCCAGCCCAGGTATAACTCCCGGCTGCCGCGCTCTTCAAAAATCATATCGGCTTTGCGCTTGATGTAACGCAACTTTCGGCTGGCATGTGTAACCGGGGCGTAACGGCTGTCGGCGTACGGGCTTAGTGTTATTTTCTTTTTACCGGAAAGCAGTTTATTCAGTACCTCAAAGGCCGGCTCGCTGTTTAAAAAATCAAGCGCCTCCACATCTACGTGCAGCTCCTGGTACAGGCGCAACAGCAACAGCGCACGGTTTCCGGTGCCCAGGTTCAGTAGTCTGCGTCGGTAGTTTTTGAGGATGTTTTTCATATTGCCTTTCCCGTAAACGAAGAATCGCCTGCGGTAGTCTTAGCGCATTAGCAAGTTACAAGTAAAAGGACTGAGTTGGAAGTGGAAGTATAAACATCGCTGGTTACATTTGCAGCAGATACATTCCGTCTTTCATGATCGCTGCCATAGCTACTTCTATCATTTTCCTGCTGATACAGGTTTTCCTGCGGCACAAGCAAAAGCCAGTTGCAAATTATGATACCTTACTAGCGGTTAACGAGTGGAAGTATAAATCGCTTGAGATCTTCTCTTTGATTCCGCTTTTCTTTTTTATTGGCAGTATCAATTACATCGTTTACCTGCTTGGCAACGATGTTCAGCAGCTGGTAACGAAAGGTAACAGCTCAGACTTCAGCATTTTCCCCTCTGAGAATTTCTGGCTGATGATCGGGCTGTTTTTTGGCTTTGGCTTGGTTATTACTCCCATGGAGGCAATTTATACCTTGATCCTGAGAGAAGAATACTCCGCTTACCTGGAGTACACCAACCGCAAGCACGGCTACGACGGCCTTAAACTGCTGCGCCCTGCTTGCAGGATGCTGGTACTAACCGGATTTATACTTTCATGTCTTGGGCTGAATTGGTATGTACAGCTCAAAAACGACACGATCACTTTTAACGATTTTTTCCAGCTTCAGCCAAATACTTATAAGGCAGGAGATGTGGTAACTATAAACCACTTCAGTCAGATCAGCAATAAAGAAGGTGAGCTGGAAGACCGGCCGCACTATAAAGTTGTTTTCTCGGATGGCAGAGAGTGGAATACTGACAAGAACATGATTGGCGGCAGCTACGAAACCTATACAGCTATGGTAGAGCATTTAAGTATACAATCTGGTAAGGAGGTAAAATACCAGGACTCTGAAGCAAATTAATTTTGCGGCTGCTATAACTTAACAGCTGAAGATTATACGTATTCGATTGCAACTTTTTCGTCCTTTGCAAGTTCATTAGTAAACTACCAAAGCAGAGCCTCCTCCTCTTTAGTCATACATAAACCGATGATCCGATCACTCCTGAAGCGCTACACCTACCTGCTACCGGCTCTGCTGGTGCTGCTCACCCTCTTCTCCTCTTGCCGCAAAGAAAGACAGGAGAAGGATGTAAAGCGCATGAACGAGTACTCCACCTCTAAAAAATACCCTTCTAAATTTGCCGATGAAAGCTTGGACAGGTGGAAGCAGCAGGTACCAGACATACAGGATGTAAAAATAAAATCTACTGCCGATGGCACTATGCAGCCTGCTTTGTTTTACACATCAAACACGATAGGCAAAAGGCCGCTGCTTGTTATGCTGCACAGCTGGAGCAGCGAGTACCTGCAGTTGGTAAGTGTTCCGTTCGCGAAGTGGGCTATTAAGTATGACTGGGCATTTATACACCCAAATTACCGGGGTAAATTTGATAACCCGGAGGCAATGGCCTCTGACCTGGCTATACAGGATATTGTAGATGCTGTAAACTACGCTAAGCAAAATGCTGAAATAGATGAATCGCGCATTTACATCATGGGCTCTTCCGGTGGCGCTATGACAGCCCTGGTAGCCGCAGGAAAGCACCCTGAAATATGGGCAGGCGTAGTGGCTTGGGTTCCGGTTTACGATCTGGTAGATTGGTATGCCTTTAGCCAGAATTACCCGCACCGCGATTACAACCGCCATGTAGTAGCAGCCTGTGGCGGCGAACCTTTGCCCGGAACACCGGCTGCCGAAGAATGTAAGCGCCGAAGCCCCAGCATGTACCTGCCTAATGCCAAGGGAGTACCTGTGTTCCTGGCAGGCGGCACCGAAGATGTGCTGGTTCCGGTAAGCCACACCATCCGGGCATTTAATGTACTAGCCGCCCCGGCAGATACTATCTCAAAAGAGCATATGGATTACCTTGACCAGGAGCAGCAACTGCCAGAAGAGTTAGCCAGTACATCAGCAGAGTTTAAATATTTTGGCGGCTCCGACCCTGAAGTTGTGTTTGCACGGCAGTCCGGAGACGTGCGGCTGGTGTTGTTTAAAGGTGTGCACGATATGGCCTATAACCCCGGCCTGCTGTGGCTGAACGAGCAACGAAAGAAAAGTACAGCTCCGGCAACTGGCACCGCAAAAAACTAAAGCAGATGGAGCCAGATGCACCAAAACCTAAATTGCCTGTAGTAGATCAGGTTTCTTCGGGTGGCGTGACATTACGCAAGAGAGATGCTGGAGTAGAGGTGGCACTCATTTCTGTTGGCAAACCGGCAAGGTGGCAACTACCCAAAGGCATCGTAGACCCCGGCGAGACACCTGAAATAACGGCCCTCCGTGAAGTTGAGGAAGAGGCTGGTATCAAAACAGAACTACTGCAGAAGCTGGATACTATTGAATACTGGTACGTGGGTAATAAAGGGCAGCAGCGGGTACGCTTTCATAAGTTCGTGCATTTCTTTTTACTGGCTTATATTTCCGGCGATATTGGCAGGCACGATTGGGAAGTAAATGAGGCACGATGGGTTGAGATGAAAGAGGCAGAGCAGCTGCTAGCCTTCAAAAGCGAAAAGCAAATGGTGGCAAAAGCCTCGGCAATAATTGCAGCCCTAAATAAAGCTTAGCTCTCCTTTTTAAAGCTTAAACAAACATTGCTGCTAGGGCCTAACAAAACGTATACTTTAATTATCGGATTACGCTTACAATATTATGACAGAAACAGAATCATCTGAAGAAAAATACCTGCACGGATATTCCAAAGAAGAGCAGCAGCGCTTGTACAAGCAGGCCCGCTTTATGGAAAATAAGATTTACTCTGATATTGATTTTTCTACGGTTACGAACCTGCTCGAAGTAGGCTGTGGTGTGGGTGCACAAAGCGAGGTTCTGCTGCGCCGTTTCCCGCACATACACCTCACCGGCCTCGACTACTCCGAAAAGCAGATAAAGCAGGCGGAAAGTTACCTCTCCACTATCCCCTACGCCACGAACCGTTATACTTTGCTGCAGGGCAACGCCATGGACATGAACTTTGACTCGCAGACGCAGTTTGACGGAGCTTTTCTGTGCTGGGTGCTGGAGCATATCCCGGAGCCGGCGCGTGTGCTGTCGGAGGTGCGGCGTGTGTTAAAGCCGGGCAGCCCAGTTGTGATAACTGAAGTACTAAACTCCAGCTTTTTTGTAGAGCCTTACTCGCCCAGCGTACTGCAGTACTGGATGCGCTTTAATGATTTGCAGTATGATATGAGCGGCGACCCATTCGTAGGCGCTAAGCTCGGCAACCTGCTGCAGTCGGTGGGATACAAACGCATTACCACAGAACCAAAAACCTACCACCTCGACAACCGCAATCCAGCCAAACGTGCTGAAATGATCGGCTTCTGGACAGAACTGCTCTTGAGCGGATTGCCACAACTACTGGAAGCTGGCTATGTAGACGAAGATCTTGCCGATAAGGTGCGGGAGGAAATGCGCATCGTAGCAAAAAGCCCTAATGCAGTATTCTTCTATACATTTATGCAGGCGAAGGCTTATACTTCGTGAAGGTAAATTTAATGGCGTAAATGCCGCAGGTTTGCGTCAGCGCAACCTGTGGCTTAGCTTTAAGCCAGTTTGTAACTGGCGTAATTTTCATATCTATAATTTCGCCAGTTACAAACTGGCTATCATGCATAACCACCAGTTACCGCTGCGCTCAAACTGGCGGTATTTCTTAGCTGTTCATTCATCCTACCAAGCTGTGAACATTCTCGCCTATGTCATGATCTAAAACCACTACACCTCCAGGTACGGCCTCAACTTCTCAAACTGCTCTTGGGTAATAATCTTGATGTTCCTGATTTCCTCTAGCTGCTGGTAAGCCCCGTGCTGCTCCCGGTAAGCCACAATCAGGCGGGCCATGTTTGAGGTAACATAAGGGTGCGCGCGCAGTTCATCAGCCGAAGCTTTATTGATATTCAGCTTTTGCGGCGTGTTGGCCTTAGGAACAAAAGTATACTTCTCCAGGCTATCCACGACATTAGGTGGTAAACCAAACACCTCCCGTACCTGTGCCATACTATGAAAACCGCCGAGGCTGTTCCTATACTTTAAAATACGGGCAGATAGCTTGCTGCCAATACCTCTGATCTGCTTTAGCTGCGTAGTATCAGCGGTGTTGATGTTGAAGGGTGCAAGTATAAACCGTTCGCGCGGAGGGCGGTTGTTGCTCCAATCAGGGTAAGGTGTTGGACGGGAGTTACCAGCATATTTTTGATTGTTTCCATACTTGCTTGGCCTGTCTACAGGCAATTGAATGTATGGGTACAGCTGCTGAAAAACAGAATCCGGGAAGCCGTATATTTTACCAAGTTCTGCTTTATAGGTAAAGTCGCCAACCTTTTTGCGGTAATTAAGGATGCGCTGCGCCATGTAGGTGGGCATGCCCAGCTGCTGCCAGCCCTCTGCGGTTAGCTGGTTTGGGTTGAACGGCTGTAACTGATCCGGCACATTATACTGCTGCTTGCGTTGCGGCCTCTCCGGCTGTTTTGCCTCCAGCTGCGCCACCAGGCTGTCGAGCAGTTGCCTGTCAGATGCGGAGTTTATACTTTGCTCCGGAGTATACAACTTACTAAAAAGAAATGGTGCTGCCGTAAGCAGCACCATTAAGGTTATCAGCCACAGAAACCCGTTTACCTCGCGCTGCGAAAAGCCAAAGTATCGCCGGATTAAGTGTCTGAGTTTATTCATTCTTTATCGTAAAGTTTCCTGACGGCCTGGCTCGTCATCATTATCCAGGTACGAATCTGGCTCAGGTTTTGGCGGTGTTTTTATTACTCTCCAGAAGAAGTATAACATCAAACCGGTTACTGTGCCCAAAGTCAGCAGCATGACAACAATTGCAGATGTATTCATAGTTTCTTAAATTCTACCTTCTCTAACTCTTTTTTTATAGGCGATATACACCAGCAACGCCAAGCTTAGCCACACAGCTACTAACAGTATACGCGAAGCATTCACAAAGAACAGGGTATCCTGTAGTTGCTCTATTACGGCTGGATCTGTGGCAGCAGCTAGTTTTGCCTTAAGGTCGCTGTTGGCAATTTTCTTGATGATGGAGCTGTTATCAAGTTCCCAGTTGCCGCTGAAAGCTGCAGCCCAATCGCCACCTTTTGGTGTAAACAACGAGCCCAGGAATACCCATAGCAATAGCGCAGGGGTGACAAACTTGATGATGAATTTGTAGATACCCGGTACTTTGATATCAGAACCAGAGATAATCTCTCTCCAGCCTTTGTTGATGCCAAACACCCAGGCAAAAAGTATAGACTCGAGCAAGGCAAACACTACCAGCGATACTGTACCAGCCCAATAGTCGTACTCATCAAACACACCGTAGTTAAAGAACAACACGGTTGGCATACCCAAAATCAGAACGATCAAACCAAAAGACCAGGCAGCAGATTTGCGTTTCCAGTTAAACTCGTCCTGCAGGAAGCCAATCCAAGGGGTACCCATAGCCAGCGACGAAGTTATACCTGCAAAGAATAGTAAGCCAAACCACATAAATCCGGCAAGTGCACCCAGGAAGTCGCCCCACTGGTAGAACAAGTATGGCAACGTTCGGAAACCAAGGCCAAGGCCACCGCTTTGCACCAGCTCTGTTACTCTGTCAATACCTAAGTAGCCAATAGAGATAGGAATAAGTATAGCACCACCCAGCACAACTTCCACAAACTCGTTCATCCAACCAGCAGACATAGCGTTAAGGGCGATATCGTCTTTTGAGCGCACATAGGATGCATAGCAATGCACAGTACCCATACCTACTGATAAGGTAAAGAAGATCTGTCCGGCGGCAGCCAACCAAACCGATGGCGACCACAGCTTATCATACTGCGGCGTCCAGAGGAAGTTTAAGCCTACGGTACTGTCGTTGATCGCACCGTTTTCGCCGGCTGTAATTGTAAAGCCTTTATAAGCCAAGAAGATACCAAATAAAATCAGCAATGGCATACCGATCTTCGCAACACGCTCCACCCCTTTTGCAAGGCCCTGAGAAAGAATCCAGGTGTTAAGCAACAAGCAGATCAGGAAGAATACAACTGGCTCGAAAGGAATGCCAAATGTAGATTCGCCGAGGCTAACATACTCTACAAAGAATGCTGCCACGCCATCCTGGTCCATGCCACTAAATGTACCACCCAGCGAGTGGAACACGTAAGAAAGCGTCCAGGACTCGAGGTAGCAATAGTAGGCGGCAACGGCAATGTTCGTCCAGATACCAAAAACCCCGATATATTTCCAGAGGCGGTTTTTACCCATGGTATCCACGATAAACGGAGTAGAGTGGTGCCCGAATTTACCACCGAAGCGGCCCATAGACCACTCGATCCATAGAAGCGGAATACCCATTACCAGGAAGCAGACCAAGTAAGGGATAATGAAGGCGCCACCACCGTTCTGCACTGCCTGCACCGGAAACCTAAGAAAGTTGCCGAGACCAACAGCATTACCGGCCATAGCCAGAATGAGACCCACACGTGAGCCCCACGATTCTTTGTTAGCACTCATAAATTAAGGTAGAAGTGTTTAGATTAGTTTAGTTTGGGTTAATTGCGTTATAGCTTAGTTTGTTTTAAACTGAAATTTAAAGAAACAATTTTAACATTGCCTAACAGATACGCATTAAAAATCAGATATTTTTAATATTGACAAATGCGCTGGTAGCTTTGGCCTGTTTTAAAGTATGCGCTCTGCCTGTTCGGCTACCATACGTATGCCCTCCATGAAACTGCGAGGCTGGTATCCAAGGTCTTTTTGTGCTTTGCTGATGTCGAAGCCTGTGCGTGCCGGGCGCTTGGCCGGCTGAGAGAATGTAGAAGCATCTGCTTTGTCTATCAGAGACTTATCCAGCGTAAAGTATTCTGCTACTTGCATGGCCATAGCATAGGGTGTAAGCATTTCGTTGCCAGAGATGTTGTAAATGCCTTCTGCGTCGTGCTCAACAGCCAACCAGCATCCCATGGCAAGGTCTTCGGCTAAGGTTGGCGTCCTGAACTGGTCATCAACCACCTTTATTACCTTACCGGCCTGCAAACTATCGCGTACCCACAGCACAATGTTAGTGCGCCCGTAATTATGAGCAACGCCAAAAACGAGTACCGTGCGCAGTATGGCCCATTTGCAGTTCGCTTTTTTAACAAGCTCTTCTGCCATCAACTTTGTTTCGCCGTAAAAATTTACCGGCTTTGCTTCTGCTTCCTCGTCGTAAGGGCCATTTTCGCCATCAAAAATAAAGTCAGTAGACAGATGCACAAGATGCACGTTATACTTCTCGCAGGCATTTACCAGGTACTGCACCGCATTACGGTTTTGCTCTAAAGCGCCCTCATGGTCATCTTCGCACTGGTCCACGTTTGTCATGGCGGCAGTATGGATGATGTGCGTTGGCTTAAACTCACCAACCACCTGCTCCACCTGCTCCGGGTTGGTTACATCCATACTTCTGAACGGCAGCGTTGGCAGCACCTCTGCCAGCTTGTTTTCTCCGCGGCTTGTAGCCAGTAACGTCACATTTGTTGTTGGCAAGAGTAGCTCGGCCAGTTTCTGCCCTAGCAGGCCGTTTGCTCCTGTAATAAGTATTCTTTTCATTGTGCGTTATTTCTTCAGCGACTGCGTGTTATAATCGTAGTTATACTTTTTGGCTATTTTTTTCTTTTTTACCTCTTCTACTTTTACCTTCATTTTGATGTCTGACAACGGTCTGTCGCGGCCACCTTTGGGCACTTCGGCAATTTTATCAATTACATCCAGCCCATCTACTACCTGCCCGTAAACAGTATACACCTCGTCGAGCATCGGGGTACCGTCGTGGTTCTCCACAATGTAAAACTGCGAGCCGCTGGAGGCACGCTCCGGGTTTACGTTATCACCCATTCGGGCAGCAGCCACGGCACCTCTTACATGCTTGTGCTTCGGGTTTATCTCAGCAGGAATTGTATAGCCGGGGTTACCAGACCCATCGTTGTTCGGGTTATCGTCTTTTGTGTTCGGGTCGCCGCCCTGTATCATAAACCCGTCTATTACTCTATGAAAGGTAGTGCCATCGTAATAGCCTTCTTTGGCCAGTTTCAGGAAGTTCTCGCGGTGCCTAGGGGTATCCTCAAACAATACCAGCTTTATCTCTCCCTGCGGTGTCTCTATGGTCACCAATTGGTCTTTACCCTTTACCTTCTGGCCCATTACTGCCATTGGCAATAGTGCAAAGCCAGTTACCAACACCAGGTCTTTCAGCAGTTTCATACTTGTCAATTATCGGTTTATACTTTGATTTTGGAATTGCCTATACTTTGCAGGCTCTCAAATTTAAACCTTTTTAGGTCTTATTTATACTTTCACAGCTATTTATGGCAGCGTAGCCTTGCCTGCCCGCCATATCCTTTACCAAATGCCCTATACTTTGTATTGCATTATTAGAACTAGTTTCTGCACCCTCAGATGCTATTGAAGTGTAAATTTCATATTCCCCTACAAAAATGTTATATTCACAAACTGACTAATCAACATAAAACTTATAAATGAAAAGAACACTCCTCACAGCAGGGCTCTGTTCGGCATCGGTTAGCAGTCTTTTGGCACAAGCGCCTAAGGCTTCTGTAGATGACCAAATAGATGCCGCTGTTGGTCCTGCAGCGCAATTTATCTCCGATATTATCTTTTATGAACTTCCCCTTAACGATACCATAGGCATTCCGCTTATACTTATCTGGCTATTGGCTGGGGCTGCTTTTTTTACTGTATACCTGGGTTTTGTAAATGTGCGCGGCTTTAAATATGCCCTTGATATTGTGCGCGGCAAGTATAACCAGAAAGACGCCCCCGGCGAAGTGTCCCATTTTCAGGCACTAACTGCAGCCGTATCTGGTACTGTTGGTTTGGGTAACATTGCAGGTGTTGCCATTGCTATCTCTCTTGGCGGCCCCGGAGCCACTTTCTGGATGATCATAGCGGGCCTGCTTGGTATGTCTTCTAAATTTGTATCGTGTACGCTTGGTGTTAAGTACAGAGATGTGCACGCTGACGGTACTGTATCGGGTGGGCCAATGCACTACCTGAACAAAGGCCTGAACGAACGCGGTATGGGCGGCTTAGGCAAGTTTCTGGCTGCTTTTTTTGCTGTAATGTGCATTGGTGGCGCCATAGGTGCTGGCAACATGTTCCAGATAAACCAGGCAACCCAGCAGTTTATAGCAGTTACCGGTGGCCAAGAGGGCTCTTTCTTCGGGGGCGGCAATGCCTGGATCTTTGGGCTGATAATGGCTGTGCTGGTGGGCCTGGTTATAATTGGCGGCATGAAAAGCATTGCCAAGGTTACCGAGAAGGTGGTACCAATTATGTGTGGCATTTACATAGTGGCAGCCTTAATCGTTCTGGCGGTTAACTACTCGCAAATACCAACTGCTTTTGTGGCTATTTTCGAGGGTGCTTTTTCTGGTACTGCTATCACGGGCGGCATTGTAGGCGTAATGATACAAGGTTTGCGCCGTGGCGTGTTCTCTAACGAAGCCGGTATTGGATCAGCCTCTATTGCGCACTCTGCCGTTAAAACAAGTGTGCCTGTAACCGAAGGCTTTGTTGCTTCCCTGGAGCCCTTTATAGACACCGTGATTGTGTGCACCATGACGGCCCTGGTAATTGTAGTAACCGGCGCTTACAACCTGGATACAGGCGATGGCATTGCCCTTACCTCTACTGCCTTTTCAACTGTTATCAGTTGGTTTCCGATGGTTTTGGCAGCAGCAGTTATCTTGTTTGCTTTCTCTACCATGATCACCTGGTCATACTATGGCTTAAAATCCTGGACTTACCTTTTCGGTAACACCAGAATCTCTGATATCTCTTTTAAAGTGCTTTTTTGTGCTTTTGTTATTCTAGGTGCACCCATACAGTTAAACAGCGTTGTTGCTTTCTCTGATGCCATGCTGTTTGCCATGAGTATACCGAATATGGTTGGTTTATACTTGCTGGCCCCTGTGGTAAAACAGGAGATGCAGGCGTTCTTGGTCTATGCCCGCTCAAGCAAAAGGCAACCGCTTACAGAAGAGGCTGTAGAAGCAGCACAGGTTTAACCTGTACGGCAAGGTTGTTCTTACAGAAAGCTCTGATAAACTGACAAGGCCCGCTCATACTTAGTATGAGCGGGCCTTGTCAGTTTATACTTTAAAAGTATACTTCTAAATCTCGCTGCGTTCGCGTTTTATACTTGTTAGTATTTCTTCGCCACCGTTAGTTAGCGTGCTGTTGGCAAGCTTCTCTCCCAGCCTCTCTGCTGCCTCTTGTGTGTCTGTCATGGTTTGCTGCAGCAGCGTTTTGCCATCCAGGCTTACAATACCGCCATTTATACTTACCCCTGTAGCAGTTAAAGTAGCCAGCGCAAAAGACGGAATGCTGCAACCGCCCTCCATTGTTCTCAGGAAAGCGCGCTCAGCCAACAGGCAAACATGGGTTTCAGCGTGATCTAAAGCACTTTTTATCGCTGCCTTTAAGCCGGGCTCTAAATCTTTAGCACATTCAATGGCCACACTTCCCTGGCCAGCTGCCGGCACAAACTCATCTTCCGGGAAAGTATGCACTATCAGGTTATCATAACCCATACGGTACACACCGGCATAAGCCAGCATGAGTGCATCAAACTGTTTTTCTTCCAGCTTGCGCAAACGCGTTTGCAGGTTCCCTCTCGATTCTGCGGTAGTTACATTGGGGTAGTGCTTTTTCAGAAGCGCCTTGCGTCTTGTGGATGATGTTCCAATCACGACGTTACTATCGCGCTCCAGCTTAAAATTTGGGTCGAAGCTAAGTATAACATCATTCACTTTTTCGCGCTCCATAAAGGCCACCAGTTCCAAATCGTCAGGTATACTAGACTGCACATCTTTAGCACTATGCACGGCTATGTCTATATTTCCTTCACGCAGGCTAACTTCCAGCTCCTCCGTAAAAACGCCTTTAGAGCCAATTTTGTCAAGAGAGCGATCCAACACCTGGTCGCCTTTGGTGCTGATGATAACAAGCTCTGTTTGCAAACCAGCTGCCTGCAGTTTTTCCGCGGCGTGTTCTGCCTGCCACAAAGCCAGCTTGCTGCCGCGCGTACCTATGCGTATTACTTTATCTTTACTATCGTTTTGCATCATTTCCTTCTCTCAAGTATGCTTGTGTTTGATGAGCTGCAATACTTTGTTTTAGCCAAAACAGGGTTTAGCCATGGCCTGGCCAACTGCCAAAAGTATAGCGCTGCAAAAATTTAATTTCCTCTTAAATAACCGGCTATTTGTATAGAGCTATCTACAAAAACCATTTTTGGGTTTGCGTTACGCTCAATATGGTAATGCGCCTGGTTTAGCTCTTCGGCCAGTTGTCCGGCATTGTCACCAGTAATCAGTTTCGAGAATTTCTGCACAAAATCCAGCTCTGCTGGTGGCAGGTAGGTTACTAAGCCCGCATCAATGCCATACAACATTACTTTCCGGAACAAGTTAAGCGCATAAAGCAAAAAGTTCTTCTGGTTTTCGCGGCCCAGCGTCTGAAACTTATCACTCATGTCCACCATCTCGCCAAACTTATAACTATAGCAGTTACGCATCCAATCGGTAAAGAAGCTAAAATAATCGCTGCTGATCTCGGAGGTAAGTTTGCCTGCTACATTCAGATTGCCTTCGGCAAGTTGTGCTACCTGGTGCGCCACATCCGGGTTTGTATTGTATTGTTCCTGCAGGTATTGCACCACCTCCTGCTCAGTAAACTGGCGTACCTGCATAATTTGCGTACGCGAGGTTATAGTTGCCAAAAGTTTTTCCGCTGCCTGGGCCACTAGCAAGAACAGCGTTTTGGCAGGGGGCTCCTCCAGCAGCTTTAGTAGTGCATTGGCCGCAGTAGGGTGCATTAACTCCGGCAGCCACACCACAACAATTTTGTAGTCACCTTCAAACGCCTTCAGCGACACCAGCTTCACCAGTTGGCGGCTTTCTTCTTTTGAGATGTTACCCTGTTTGTTTTCTGCGCCAATGTGCTGCATCCAGTCGTTAAGGCCCTGGTAGGGGTTTGCCAAAACAAACTCGCGCCACTCGTTCATAAACCGGCTGCTCAGGGCATCTTTACTAACCGATTTGGTTGTAGTAACCGGCATCACGAAGTTAAAGTCCGGGTGTACCAGCTTGTTCATTTTCGCGCAGCTGCCACATGTTCCACATGAATCATTGGCCTGTTTAGCTTCGCAGTTAACGTAAGTTGCATAAGCCAGCGCCAAGGCAAGGTTGGCGCTTCCCTCCTGCCCCAGAAACAGCTGCGCATGCGCCACATGGTTTTGCTGCACAGATTTCAGCAACATTGCCTTCGCCTCCTGATGCCCTATTATTTCTGAAAACTGCACTTATTTATATTATTTTGATTATTGGATGGTTAAATGCTGTACTGGATGGACAATTTACTCATTTATACTTTCCTGTCCCAAACCCTGTACTGTTGTGTCTCATCGAACACCTGCTGCAGTATGGCTTTATCTTCGTCAGTAAACTTTATACTTCGGCGCTCCATTACTTTCTCGGCTACCTCGTAGGCTTTGCGAATGGAAAAAGTCTCGAACCCAGCCGATCCGCCCCAGCTAAACGAAGGTATGAAATTACGCGGAAACCCTGGCCCGAAAATGTTCGCACTTACGCCTACAACGGTGCCTGTATTAAACATCGTGTTAATGCCGCACTTGCTGTGGTCGCCCATGATGAGGCCACAGAACTGCTGCCCGGTATTTTTAAAACCGCCTTTAGCGTAGTTCCATATCTTTACCTCAGCATAATTATTCTTAAGGTTAGATGTGTTGGTATCAGCGCCAATATTGCACCACTCACCCAGCACAGAATTACCTAAATATCCTTCATGCCCTTTGTTTGTATAACCAAAGATAACAGATGCAGCCACCTCGCCGCCTACTTTACAGAATGGGCCAATACTCACATCGCCGCGCATTTTACCGCCCACATTCACGTTGCTGCCCTCACCTAAGGCAAATGGCCCTTTAATGATGGCCCCCTCGTGCACTTGCGCATTTTTACCGATATAGATCGGCCCGTTCTCGGCGTTCAGGATTGCTGCTTTTATAGAGACACCTTCTTCAATAAAGATATTTTCCTCGCCATACACCATCGTGTATTTATCATTAATTGGCTGGCTTGTACGTTCAGCTGTAATCACTTTATAGTCGTTGCGTATCTGCTGCCCGTTCTGCAGAAAAATATCCCACAAATCCCGGATCATGTGGCACTCTACAGCGCAGTCCTGCCTTGATGAAGAGGATGTCTCTATAATATCAGCAATGCTATGCACCTGCAGGTTGTCGCCGTTAAAAGCAAGCAGCGTATCGCCAAAGTACAGGGCTTCGCCAAGCTTTAGCTTTTTAATCTCCTCCAGCATTGGCGTGCTTGGAAGCAGCGCCCCATTTACATAAATGTTTTCGTGAGTTTGCCGCAAAGTATACTTCTCCTGCAGGTATGGCTCCGTCATAAAAGAAACGGTTGCACCTGCATACTGCTCCCATTTTTCGCTGATGGTAAGTATCCCTACCCTGATTTCAGAAACAGGCCTGGTAAAAGTCAATGGCAAAAGGTTCTGCCTGATTACAGGGTCACAAAAGAGAATTATATTCATAAGGACAAAAATAAAAAAAAGTCTTCCCGGATTTTACGAGAAGACTAAGTTTATTACTGCTAATCTTTTTCTCTAGTAAATTATTAACTGCACTTTCTTCTCCTGCAAGTCAGAAGGCAGCGTTTCGCTTTTCCCGAACGAAGATTGCATTACCGTATACCCGCTGCCGATAAATATATTTTCTTTCTTATCCTGAACGGCAGGTACTGTTTTTGTTAGCTGCAGTTTTTTTCCCCGTACCGGTATGTCTTTTAGCGCGCTGGTAAATGATGTATCAAATACTACCGTTTCTTCCTTTGTCAGTTTATTTACCCGCCTGATTAACAGTTCGACCAGCACCTGCTCATCGCCGTACCTGCTGTACGAAAAGTCCTGGTTTCCAAAAATTTCAAAAACTACAGATTTATCAACAGGTACTGCTTCGGGCAATACTTCTTCAGTTGTGTCACAGGCGGCGCAAAACAGTAACAGCGCTAATACAGCAAAAAAGTTAGTAATGGCTACTTTCATAGTATAGATTTTAAGGAATATCTTAATATAGCTTTTTGCTATACATAAACCAAGCCAAAACCCGATGAGCTTAAAGCAAAAAGGCCTTCCCGTATTGTACGGGAAGGCCTTTTCTGAAACGTTTTAACCGGTTAAAACCGCTTATTTTTTCTTGTAACGGGTGTTGAATTTCTCAACACGGCCAGCAGTATCAACGAAGATATTTTTACCAGTATAGAAAGGGTGAGAAGCAGAAGATACTTCCACTTTGATTACTGGATACTCTTTACCGTCTTCCATCGTAATAGTTTCGTCAGAAGTCATAGTGGAACGAGTGATAAATTTGAAATCACTTGTCATATCCTGAAAAACCACCTGTCTGTACTCTGGGTGAATGCCTTTTTTCATTATTTATAAACGTTAATTAACCTTAATTTCTGAATCGGACTGCAAATTTAATAAGATTTTTGTAAAGTAAGATGCTATTCACCAAAATATTTTACAAGTTGCCTAAATGCTGCTACTGAAGCGATTATCTTGTTACATTTGCCTTAACCGGCTTTGTATACCGAACATAAACCTATACAGCTACACCCCATGACACCGCAAACGCACCACCAAAATATGATTCTTGACAAAGGCCAGATAGAGCAGAAGATTATACGCATGGCTTACGAGATTTATGAGCAGAACTTTGAGGAGCAGGAACTCGTGCTGGCAGGCATTTACCAAAACGGTTATACATTGGCCGAAAAACTGGCGCTGCAATTAGAGGCCATCTCGCCCATTAAAGTACAGCTGCTGCAGGTTAATTTAAACAAAACAGCTCCTCTGGAAGCCCCGGTTATACTTACTCCTGCTGCTATTAACTTAAGCGAAAAAGTGGTGGTGCTGGTAGATGATGTGCTGAACACAGGCAAAACGCTGGCTTATACGTTGAACTCTTTTTTACCGAAAAATCCAAAAAAGATAGAAATTGCCACCCTTGTAGACAGGCACCACCCGCTTTACCCGATGGCAGCTACCTATACCGGCTACTCGCTGGCCACAACCCTGCGCGAGCGCGTGGAAGTGGTGTTGGAAGAAAATGAGGTAGCAGCCTATTTACTATAAATTAAACAACTAAGTAAGAATTGATGAACGACAAGGAACAGGCATTTATAAGTGCATGGCAGAAATACCATGAAAAGGGCAAGGCAGTATACTTAGCTGGGTATGCTTTGGTTTATGCTGCAATCACAGCCATCATCACTTTGCTGTTCAGGTGGGGCGACGCTCCCATTCAGGACCTGCTGCTTACGAAGGAATTCCTGACAAGGCTTGTTTTGTTTATGCTGATAGGTTTGATCTTCGCCCACTTTAAGTGGAAAACCAACGAAAACAGGTACAACGAAATTAAGAATAACTCCGGGCAACGCCGCTAAGCTGCTGCCTGTAAACTTTAAGCCATTAAAACGCCCTACCCATGAAAAAGATCTGCTTCGCCACCAACAACAAACACAAGATAGCGGAAGTAAGCCAGATGCTGGCAGGCAAGTATAAACTGGTAAGCCTGGAGGAGATTGGCTGCAGCGAAGAACTGCCCGAAGACCACGACACCATGGAGGCAAACTCGAGGCAAAAGGCGCAGCACGTATGGCAAAAGTATAACATCAGCTGTTTTGCAGATGATAGCGGCCTGGAAGTGGATGCCCTGCAAGGTGCACCCGGAGTATACTCTGCACGCTACGCAGGTCCGCAACGCTCAGACAGCGACAACATAAACCTGCTGCTACAAAACCTGGAGGGCAATGCCAACAGAAAAGCTAATTTCAGGACCAGCATTACCCTTATACTTGATGGCCAGGAACACCAGTTTGAGGGAACCGTAGACGGAAGTATAACAAAAGCATGGAAAGGCGACAAAGGCTTTGGTTATGACCCCGTTTTTGTGCCAGAAGGATATACCCAGACATTTGCAGAAATGTCGCCTGAGGCGAAAAACGCCATCAGCCACCGTGGCCGGGCAGTCAGAAAATTGGTCGATTTCCTGAAAACTCAGGGATAATTGTAAATTAATGCCCAGGTATGTGGTCTTGTTCTGCTAATGTCTTAATTTTGTATCCTGAAACTAAAGCTTCCAATGCAAAAGCCATTTATTGTCGGGATTACGGGAGGTAGTGCTTCAGGAAAAACAACTTTTTTGAACAAGCTACTCACTTCGTTCTCACCGGAAGATGTTTGCCTGATCTCGCAGGACAACTATTACAAAGACAGGGAACATCAAACCAAAGATCCAAACGGAGTCGTTAACTTCGACCTCCCGTCCTGTATCGATGACGAAGCCTACGCTGCAGACATCTTAAAAGTAAGCCAGGGCGAGACTGTTTACCGCAAAGAATATACCTTTAACAACCCAAATGTTGTAGCCAGGCAACTCGAGTTCAGGCCTGCTCCGATTGTGGTGGTGGAGGGCATCTTCGTGTTTTACTTTGAGGAGGTGGCCAAGCTGCTGGACCTGAAAGTATACATCGATGCAAAAGAGTACATTAAATTGCAACGGCGCATTGTTCGTGATAAAGTGGAGCGCGGTTACGACCTGGACGACGTACTTTACCGCTACACACACCACGTAGCCCCCACATACGAGAAGTACATCAAACCATATAAGAACGATGCAGACATCATCATCCCGAACAACGCCAACTTTGAGCGCGGACTTGATGTGCTGACCACCTTCTTAAACGCTAAAACGAAAGCATGAGAAGCAAATTTGCGGTAATAGGCCTGGGTATTTTCGGTAACTCGATTGCCCGTACGCTGGCAGAACGGGGAGCTGAGGTAATCGCCATCGACTACAACGAAGACCACGTTGAAGCAATTAAAGACGAGGTTGCCTACGCCGTAGCTCTGGATGCAACTGATATTCGTGCCCTCGAAGCCCAGAATATACAGGACATGGACGCCGTAGTAGTTGCCATCGGCGAGGACTTTGAGGCCTTGCTGATCACAACCGCCAATTTGCAGGAGCTCAACATTAAGCGTGTTATTACCCGTGCCTCTAACAAGCAGCAGCGCCGCATTCTCGAGAAAATGGGTGTGCAGGAAATACTTTCACCAGAGGGTGAGGTTGGTAAAACAGTAGCAGAACGCTTGCTGCAGCCAAACATCCGCACGTTCCTGCCGTTGCCCGATAACTACGAGATCGTAGAGATAAACGCCCCACGCAACATTGCTAACCGCAGCCTTGCCAAAATATCGCTCCGCGAGAAGTATAACCTTAACCTGATCACCATAAAGCGCTTTTTTGAGGAGATACAGGATGGCAAACCAACGCAAGTAGAGCACATTATTGGTGTACCAAAAGCTGATACCATTATTTATCCTTCTGATATCCTGATCCTTATAGGAAAAAAGAACGATGTAAAACGATTTATTGACATTAACCGCTAAGTATTTCTGTTTTTTACAGAAAAGATTTTACATTTGTGGTTATACATGCCAAAAGCCAAGAACATACCAAGTCATTTTAAGCATCTCCTGATGACGCTTACCCTGTTATGGGCACTTATGCTCAATGGGCAGGAAGTGGTGGCTTACACTTTTGCGGCAGATGGCATGCCACAGCAAGCCGACTCCAGGCTTACTGACGCGCAGAAAAAGGAACACAAAACAGTTGTTAAGCAGAAAGTATCTTTAGAGGCCACCACCTCTTTTGTTGCCCTTGACCTGCAGCAGGCCGTAAAGCCATTACAGCAACCAGCTTTTGCAAACCCAACCGATCTTCTTTTACCCGCTTATACTACCATCCCTCCCAGCGTTGGTTTATTGGCACAAATATTCCCGATTACCATTCAGCCCAACGCTCCCTGAGCGAGGCTTATACTCCTATCCTTCTATTTTTCAGCGGCTTTTTGTTTGGTTAAAAACCAGATAATCAAGCCCCTCCGGAACAACTAAGCTTTTTTGACGGTTGATTTAAAGTGGCTTTCTCCGGAAGTTGATATTGTATTTATAATTCACTTATACTTTCACTAATTAAACAATGCGTAACAAATCGTTCATCATCGTATTAACGGTAATTGTATCGGCTGTCTGCCTTTACTTCTTATCGTTTTCGTTTGTTGCCAACCGCATCCAGAGCAAAGCCGAGGCTTATGCCACAGATGCTCAAGGCAATGTAGATATGGCTAAGCAGCAAACATACTTAGACTCTATCTGGAAAGAAGAAGTATTCTTGGGCATGACCTACCAGGAAGTTAAAGAAAACGAACTTGGTCTTGGCCTTGACCTTAGAGGCGGTATGCACGTGGTACTTGAGGTATCTCCAATCGAGATCATCAAGTCTATGTCTGGCAACAGCAAAGACCCTAACTTCCTGAAGGCCCTTGAGCGTGCACAGCAGCTACAGCGCAACAGCCAGGAAAGCTTTACGACCCTTTTTGGGCAGGCTTACCGCGAAGTAGAGCCAGACGGACGCCTTAGCCGTATTTTCTCTAACACCGCCAACCGTGGCAAAATCAGCTACGAATCTTCTAACGATGAGGTGATCGAGGTGATCGAGACTGAAGTTGAAGATGCGATTGACCGCTCTTTTAATATCCTGCGTACTCGTATCGATAAATTTGGCGTTAACCAGCCAAACATCCAGCGCTTGAAGGGAACTGGCCGTATCCAGATTGAATTACCGGGTGTAGACAACCCTGACCGTGTGCGTAAGCTATTGTCAGGTATGGCTAACCTTGAGTTCTGGGAAGTATGGACTCCGCAGGAATTTGGCCCATACTTTGTGCAGCTTGGCACGTACCTAGATAAGCAGCAGCAAACAGGCAAACTAAATACTGGTACTGCCGCTACTACTCAAAAAGATGCGCTTTCTGCTGCAGCAACTGCCGGCGACACGACACAAGATGTATTAGCACAGGCTGCTGCCGGCGATTCAGCTGCTTTAGCAACTGCTACTACCCCAGACACCAACGCAACCGCACTTGATACGACTGCACAGCAAGGTAGCGTTTTGGCTACTTTATTTACGCAAATGCCTGGTGGCCTAGGTGCTAATGTACGCGATACTGCCCGAATCAACGAAATCTTCAGCCGCCCGGAAGTACGTGCTATGTTCCCTCCAAACATGAAGTTCTTATGGTCTGTTAAGCCGATCACAGGCGACAACCGTCAGGAGTTTGTGGAGTTCTATGCAATTAAAAAAGGCCGTGATGGCAAGGCTCCTATGGGTGGCGATGCTATCAACGATGCCCGTCAGGATTTTGACCAGCAGGGTCGTCCTGAGATTACCATGACAATGAACGCAACCGGCTCTAAGAAGTGGGCTCGCCTTACAGGTGAGAACGTTGGCCGCCAGGTAGCCATTGTACTTGACAACTATGTATACTCTGCTCCTGTAGTACAGGGCGAAATCACAGGCGGTAACTCTTCTATCTCAGGTAACTTCACCATTGAGGAGGCGCAAGACTTAGCCAACATCCTGAAAGCAGGTAAAATGCCGGCTCCGACACGTATCGTAGAAGAGGCAGTTGTTGGTCCGTCGCTTGGTAAAGAAGCCATCAACCAAGGTCTGATTTCTACATTGGCTGGTTTGGTAGTTGTGATTATCTTCATGATTGCCTACTATGCACGCGGTGGTTTCATCGCTGACCTTGCCCTTGTGTTTAACGTGTTCTTTATACTTGGCATACTTGCCCAGTTTAATGCTGCACTTACCCTGCCTGGTATCGCCGGTATCGTACTTACATTAGGTATGGCCGTGGATGCGAACGTACTGATATTTGAGCGTATGCGCGAAGAGTCTCTGAAGGGGCTTAGCATGCGTGAGATCATCAACAAAGGCTACGACAAGGCGTTCAGCACGATCTTGGATGCGAACGTTACTACCTTCCTGGTAGGTTTTATACTTTACTTCTTCGGTTCTGGTCCGGTAAAAGGCTTCGCCATCACCCTGATGATCGGTATCGTAACGTCTTTCTTCACGTCAGTATTTATCTCAAGATTGCTTGTTGAGCGTACTTTCAAGAAAGCCGGTAAGCTATCGTTCTCTTCTTCGCTGGCAGACAAAATGTTCCGCAACGTGAAGTTTGATGTAATGAAGTTCAGAAAAGGTGCTTACGCATTCTCTCTTGCTGTGATTGCATTCGGTTTTATTGCCATGTACATCAACGGTGGCCCTAACCTGGGTGTAGACTTCAAAGGTGGCCGTTCTTATGTAGTAGAGTTCGACCAGGCTGTTCCTGCATCTGAAATTCGTGAGTCGTTGGTTGGAAACTTCCAGGGTGCCGGTACCGAGGTGAAGACCTTCGGCGCATCTAACCGTGTGAAGGTAATTACCAGCTGGTTAGCCGACGATGAAAGCATTGAGGCAGATACAAAAGTAAGAACTGCGCTGGAAGAAGGACTTGCAGCATACAGCAACCTGACTCCGGAAGTACTAAGCACATCTAAAGTTGGTGCCACTATGGCCGACGATATTCAGAACACGGCCCTTATCGCTGTACTTCTGGCGCTGGTAGGCATCTTCCTTTATGTGATGATTCGTTTCAGAAAGTGGCAGTTCAGTTTGGGTGGTGTTGTGGCCTTGCTACACGATGCCCTGATGATCATTGCCGTGTTCTCTATACTTGACCTGTTCGGTATCTCTTATGAAATGGACCAGGTGTTTATCGCAGCGGTATTAACGATTATCGGTTTCTCTATCAACGATACCGTGGTAATCTTTGACCGTGTTCGTGAGTACATGAACGATAATCCACGTGCAGCTATCAGAGACATTGTTAACCCTGCACTTATCAGCACATTCAGCCGTACCATCATCACTTCCCTGACATTGTTCATGGTGGTTGTGATCCTGTTCATCTTCGGTGGCGAAGTTCTTCGTGGCTTCTCATTGGCTATGATCATCGGTGTGTTGTTCGGTACTTATTCTTCCCTGTTCATCGCTACGCCAATTGTAGTGGATACTATAAAGGATGAGAAGCAAACCCCGGTTGCAACACAACAAGCTACCAGAGTTTAAGTATAAACTCAAATTATACAGGAAAGCCCGGGGCAAACGCTCTGGGCTTTTTTTATACCGATGATTAAGCATTACCCGACTGTAGATTGATGGGTAATAGATTGATTTAGCAGACTTCTTAGCAACCACCTTTGGCCTCTCCTTGTCAAAGGCAGGCAACTCTGAAATTACTCAAGAAAATGTATGAACTCTGTAGTTTCTGCTTAGCCTTCTTTCCTCCAGAATACCCTAAAACAAGTATAAGATGAGCCACTTATGGGATCATAAAGAGAAATTAGCTTTACCTATTGAGATGGTAGTTGAAGAAGCAAGTATAAATTTCCCGCCTTAGACAAAGAGGAGCAAGAGGTGGTTGAACCAGATACCATAAAAATCAAGCGGCCAGCCCTTATTCAGAGCTGGCCGCTAATTTATACTTTAGCTTCGGTTAACCTTACACAGTCACACCGTCAGCTACTACTTCTTTCACTTCCGGCACCATACGCTTCAGCAGGTTTTCGATACCGGCTTTAAGCGTTACAGTTGCAGATGGGCAACCGCTGCATGAGCCCTGCAGGTGCACCGTAACCACACCCTCGTTATAAGATTTAAAAGTGATGTTACCACCATCCTGCTCCACAGCCGGACGCACGTAATTATCAAGCAAATCAATGATTTTTTTAGAAATCTCAGTATCTTCTGCAGATGCTTCGCTGTTAGCATCGGTGGCAGCAGCTTTCTTGGCAGAAAACCCTTCGTTAAAGATAGGGCCACCAGCCTCAACATAAGACTTCAGAAAAGTGCGCAACTCAGGAATAAGCTTAACCCACTCCAGGTCTGCACTTTTGGTAACTGTTACAAAGTTGCTGGCAATGAACACACGCGAAACGTAATCGAAGTTGAAAAGCTCCTGCGCCAACGGCGACTCCATGGCACTTTCCAGGTTCGGGTAATCTACGCTCTGCCCATCAGGCAACAGCTGCTGGTTCATTACAAATTTCATCGACTCTGGGTTCGGGTTAGCCTCTGCGTAAACCGAAACCATTTTTTCTTTATTTTCTGACATGTAAATCCTTGTTTAGAAATAAAACTAGCGAGTACCTCATTAAGTTTCCAAAATTAGCTATTATTTCCGATGAAGTAAACCGCCTTGCATGTATCTACACAAATTCCGGACCGCCCCTAGCCTTCTATGCTTTTAAACTGGCAATTTTCCTCAGAAAATGTATCTTTGTGCAACAACCAATTAAACTACCTAATCTTTTTACCGCACTAATCTAGACATGCTAAACAATTTTATACTACTGGTGCAGTCACAACATGCTGCCCCTGGCTTTCTTATTATTCCTTTCCTGCTTCTGATCGGAATGATTGCTGCCGGTCCGATATTCTTTGGCCACTTCTGGGAGCACAACTATAAAACTATCGCCGTTACCCTTGGCTTAACTGTACTGGCCTATTACCTCTTTGCCCTCGGCGATTACCACATGCCGATCCATACTTTCTTTGAGTATGCAGCTTTTGCTATCTTGCTTAGCTCCCTGTACATTGCTGCAGGCGGTATCTACATAAACATAAATGCAAATGCGACACCTGCCATGAACGTGGCCTTAGTAGCCATAGGTGCTGTATTAGCAAATTTTGTGGGTACAACGGGTGCCTCCTTGCTGCTTATTCGCCCTTTTATCCGGCTAAACATACACCGCATTAAGCCTTACCAGATTGTATTCTTCATTTTTATAGTAAGTAATGCGGGTGGTTTGCTTACACCACTAGGAGATCCTCCGTTGTTTATAGGATTCCTGAAAGGTGTGCCATTTTTCTGGACACTTGAGCACTTGTTTACTCCTTGGGTGTTAACTATTGCCCTACTGTGCCTTATCTTCTTCTTTATTGATAGAAGAAACAAAGAAACAGCACATACGCCTCGCCCTGAAGTAGTAGCTAAAAACAATGAGAAAATTGAATTTCATGTAAGCGGAAAACGTAACATCTTCTGGCTTGCCATTATAATAGGTGCTATTTTCTTGGATCCTAACGTAGTTGAAGGTTTGCCACACATCTACTATGATGGCAATAAATTCTCTTACCTCCGTGAGATCATCCAGCTTTCAGCTGCTTTTGCGTGTTTCAAGTACTCAAGTAAAACTGCTCTGGCAGGTAATCAATTCAGTTTCCACCCTATCCTGGAGGTTGTGTTCTTGTTCTTCGGTATCTTCTTTACCATGATGCCTGCCTTGCAACTTTCGGCAGCTATTGCATCGTCACCGGAGTTCTCTCAGTACATCACGCCAAACTTCCTGTACTGGGCAACTGGTTCACTTTCGGGCTTCCTGGATAATGCACCTACTTATGCAAACTTCTTATCGCTGGCTATGGCCAAGTATGATATGGCCCAGAATATGCCTGCAGAAGTAAGCGCATTCGCCAACGGTACTGGTGCAAACCCAGAAACGTTGATTCTGCTAGAGGCCATCTCGCTTGCTGCCGTATTGTTTGGTGCCTTTACCTACATTGGCAACGGGCCTAACTTCATGGTGAAGGCCATTGCTGAAAGCGCCGGCATTAAAATGCCTTCGTTCTTTGCGTACATCGTACGTTACTCTATACCTTTCTTACTACCTGCTCTAATCCTGGTTTGGTACCTTGTAGTGCACCTAAGGTTGTTCTAAGTATACAGTATAACTATAAAAAAGCGCCACCCCTGTTATCGGGGTGGCGCTTTTTCTTTGGCGGCATTTCTGCCATACATCACAGCAAGTATAAACTAAGCAAAATAAGCAGGCAGTAATACCGTTGTAGTATATAGATATGTTAATATTATACTTTAAGTACAACCCGCGTCTGATTGAAACTCATCTATAAAGCCTGAAAACAAGTATAGCCAGATGAAGAGGTATAACCTGCAGCTTATCATACTTACCAGTATAGCTTTTATACTTGTTTTAGGGGCACAGCAGCAGGCACAGGCACAACATGTGGTGCAGTTGTCGGGGTTGATAACTTACGAAGACAGCCTCGCTGAAGCGGCGGCCGGTATTGCAGTATTTGTACCGCATACATCCAGGGGCACGCATACTACCCAAAGCGGCTTTTTCTCGCTTCCTGTTTTACCCGGCGATAGTGTGGTTATAGCTGCACTTGGCTACGAAAAGCAGTACATCCGTATCCCGGATGGTTTTAAAAGCTATAGTTATGCCACAACTATAAAACTTAAACCCAGCTCTGTTGCACTACCTACTGTGGATGTAATGCCCTGGGCAACTGAGCGCGATTTAAGAATGGCTGTTGCTAAAGTAAAACTGCCTAAACAAGCAACCCCGGAAGTAGACATGGAGGTTGTGCACAAAAAAATACAGCGAACACACTACCCCATGGATGCCGCAGCCAATCAAAAGCATGGGCTACAGCAGCAAAACCGCCAGATGCAAGGCCGCTACATGGTGCCCTCTGATGTTAAACTGTTTGGCATACCTATCCGGTAGTTCAGAAATTTACTTATCTTCCGTAATACAACCCTTGCCTTATGCACCAACTGCAACTGCGCCTGCACTACTACAAGGTACTGCAAAGCTTTAATCTGCCTTTTTCGTTGTTTGTTAGCCTGTTCGGGTTAATGTTCAGCCAGCACGTTTTGCCCAGAATGATCAATGCTTTTAGTCTGAGTCTTCTGACCGGAGGCTTTATAATTTCTGTGTACATGTTCGGGCAGCTGTACAACAACCAGTACTACTTTTACCACAACATGGGCATCAGCAAGACCAGTATTATTGCAAGCGCTTTTCTGTTTAACCTGGCTGTAGTTATCCTGTTGTGGTTTCTTAAACTGTACCTGTATGCATAAGCATGTACTTCAGGCAGATAGTATACAGTACCGCATAGGCGAAAGGCAATTGCTGACGGATATTTTCCTTAAATGCGAAACAGGCGAGATAATTGGCTTACTTGGCCGGAACGGCTGCGGAAAAACGACTTTGCTACAAATACTCTTCGGTACAAGACATACTGATAACAAGCACATCCGGATTAACGACAAAGTATACCCAGCGCCATACAAGCACAAACACCTGATGGCATACTTGCCACAGCACAATTTCCTGCCAAAGAACATCTCACTTCAAAAGATCATCAATTTATACGTTGCAAACGCAGCCAAACAGGAAAGTATAAACCAGGACGAGCGTATACAAGCGCACCTGCATAAGCGTGCTGATGCACTATCGAAGGGCGAGGCAAGGTATTTTGAGTTACTGCTACTACTGCAGCTGGATGCCAGGTTTCTGCTACTCGATGAGCCCTTCTCTGGCGTGGCGCCCTTGTATGCCGAGTACATTGAAGAATTGCTACTTGCGCACAAACACCGTACAGGCATCATCATAACCGACCATGACTACCGCTCTGTATTGCGGGTGAGCAACAGAATTATACTACTGACAGATGGCTACTGCCGCCCTATAAACCATGAAGAAGAGCTGCTGGAATGGGGATATATACCAGCAGGAACGTTTAGCTAACTAAAATTATACTTTGTTTGCCTGTTGCCGCATTATAAAATCAGCAATAACCAGGGCAGCCATAGCATCTACAATTGGTACGGCGCGCGGCAACACACAAGGGTCATGGCGGCCTTTGCCTTTTAGGGTGATATCTTCGCCGGCATCGTTTATAGTTTGCTGCGGCTGCAGTATAGTGGCTACCGGTTTAAAGGCTACATTAAAGTAAATGTCCTGCCCGTTGCTGATGCCACCTTGTATGCCGCCGGAGTTGTTGGTGCGTGTGCGAACATTACCTGCTTCATCGGTATAGAACTGGTCATTGTGCTCAGAGCCGCGCATACTTACGCCTTCAAAACCGCTGCCATACTCAAAGCCTTTCACAGCATTTATACTTAGCATGGCTTTACCTAACTCTGCGTGCAGCTTATCAAATACCGGCTCGCCTAGTCCGGCTGGCACACCTTGTATAACGCAGCTTACCACCCCTCCAATCGTATCCAGGTTATCGCGGGCTTCCTCTACTACCCCAATCATACGGGCAGCTGTTTTTCCATCAGGGCAACGCACTTTATTTGCATCTATCTTACTTAGGTCCAGTTTAGTGTAGTGCTTGCGCAGCTTTACCTTACCCACCTGCGATACGTAGGCATTTACGCTGATGCCATACTTTTGCAGCAGTTTGATGGCTAACGCACCGGCTGCCACGCGTGCTACAGTTTCGCGGGCAGAGCTACGGCCGCCGCCACGGTAATCGCGGGTGCCATACTTTGCCGTATAAGTATAATCCGCGTGAGACGGCCTGAAAGCATGCTGAATGTGGCTGTAATCGTGGCTGTGCTGATCTCTGTTGTTTACAGCTAAGGCAATAGGCGTGCCTGTTGTTTTCCCCTCAAAAACGCCGGAAAGTATCGTTACCTTGTCATCTTCATTTCGTGGTGTGGTGATGTCGGACTGGCCGGGGCGGCGGCGGTCAAGCGCATGTTGGATCTCTTCATGGCTTATGTCTAACCCGGCTGGGCAGCCATCTACAATTACGCCAACAGCAGGGCCATGTGACTCGCCAAAAGTAGTTATCCTGAAAAGCTTACCGTATGAATTGCTCATGCTTTGTTTTTTAGAAACACAAATGCCGATACCAGTAACAGCACGACAAGTATAAGGTTTGTATTACGCTTTATCTCATCAAAGAAGTGCAGACTCCTTAAAGTGTTGTCTTCGTTGTCAATGATGTTGTAGAAAGAGCCCAAATCTCGCGACAGCACCAGGGCGTCGCTGTCGCGGGCACCGGTAACCCGCACCTGCAGCGTTGGGCGCAAGGTGTCGTAAGCTGCCGTGGTTGGGTTAAAATAAATCCACTCTAGTGTGTTGTTGAGATTATAAGTGCCGGGCTCGCGCGGCAAAATCGCGTAGGAAAAACTTTTGGAGCCAGATATTCTGCCACTACGCCGCACCACATCCTGCCGTACATCCGGCGGATAATACTCCAACCCTGCCGGAACAATCGGGGCAGGCGGCATTACAGCATCTAAATTGCCCTCGCCAGCCACCTCGAAAACGTACGTAAAGCTTTTATTTACCGCCACCTGCTTTCTTGAAATGCTTTCCTGCAAAGTATAATTACCCACAGACACCACATTGCGCAAAGGGTGCGGGGGCAGTTCTATTACCTCCACCCGGCGCTCACGGCTGTAAAATATCTTGAAGCCTTCCTGCCGGTCCTCGGTAAGCAGGTTGGGGGTTTTAGCCACCTTGTACTTTATCATTTTAAGCTGCAGTTGCGGAAACGTTAGCGCTTGCAGGTTAATGGGGTAAAGCACCGCCTCATATAACCTGAACCGTAAGTATGGTTCGCCTTTCACAGTTACATTTTCGGGGGTGATCTCGGAAAACTCAAACATCTCCTCCCACACGTTAGGCTGCTTTATCTGGCGTATGATTCCTGTTATCTGGTTTGCAAAGTCATGAAAATCTAACAGGCGTTGGTCTTCTTCGGCCAGGTAAAAGTATAAAGTTACTCCTACGCCTTCTCCTACATATACTTTATCTTTGGTGGTGTACAACGTCAGAAAGGCGTTGTCATCTTTATCCACAAACTCTATCTCCTCGCTTGCAGGCACCTGCTCGTCCTGCTTAGTAATCAGATCAGGAAGGTTAGGGCCTTGCTGTGTATTGGCTTGCATAGGCACTACCTTAATGGCCATACCCTGCGACTGCACCGTTACGCCATTCACTTTCATGGTAAAAGGCTTCAGCACAAAATCACCTTCTTCCAGAGGAGCGTAATTCTGGGTATATGTCCGGATGATGTTGGTAACGCCCCCTACTGTCACCGTTTTTTCTGAGGAATACCGGGTACTTTTCTTAAACCCTTCTATCTCCGGGAAAGGTGTGTATTCTTTTAGCTGATCGCCCTGCAGTTTAACAGAAACGGTGTAATACTGGTTGATAGGCACAGGACTTTTACCCAGCTCGATACTTACCTGCTGCGCCATACCAGACGCTGTTAGCGCTAAAACCCAGAATAAAGTAAGTATGAGGAGGCGCATATTAACAGCCGAATCGAGGTAAATTAAGAATGTACAATAGCAAATTTAGTTAAAATCCGGCACTTACTCCAGCAGTAAAGTTTACAACCTCTATTCTAAAAAAGGCACGAATATTAAACTATGCTTATATAGATTCGGAAGTTTTTTCGTTTAATTAATACACGTGGCTAACGGCTGCAGGTTGTATTTGTGGAGCACCTGTACAGCAATTTGAGCAGAAGCAAAGCAGCGGGCTAAGCTGTAAGTACTTTAATATCATTGCTGTATTATATTATGTTGATAATTTATGATACATTTACACTAAAATTAGTACGTAAAAAGCAACCTTTTTAGCCTGCGACGTAATTAGAAGCAGAATAAAAATCATTCGCCTACCGAAATGTTAGAATACATTAAAACCATTTTGCTGAAGGTCAGCTTCGACAAAATGCTGTTTGAAAAAGAGCTTAGAAAAGCTTTTAAAGTTTTACTCAGAGAAGAGCTACAACAACTAAAAAATTGGTGCTACGACCAATTCTCAAGCAAATACTTATTTATATTAAACCGGGTATTTGCCAAAGCACAGGTATAGGCCAATTAGTTTTCTTCAGGGGCGTTATCCTGCACAAACTGAATGTTGCGCAGCAGCCCCTTGTAGCCTGTTCGTTTAACCGCTGATTTCTTAAATAACTGCGAGAAGACTTCCTGTGAGAGGTCTTCCCAGTCACTTTTGTTCAAGTCCTTTAAAGAAGGGTGCGGGTGAAAGGCAGGTTCGCTATGCGGTTTACTGAAACGGTTCCAGGGGCAAACATCCTGGCAAATGTCGCAGCCAAACACCCAATTGCCAAACTTGCCCTGCATTTCCTGTGGCAGTTGGTCTTTTAGCTCTATCGTAAAGTAGGATATGCACTTACTGCCATCTACCACATAAGGCGCTACAATGGCATTTGTGGGGCAGGCATCGAGGCAGCGGGTGCAAGAACCGCAGTAATCTTTAATTGGCCCGTCGGGCTCCAGTTCCAGGTCTATGATCAGCTCAGCGATAAAATAGAAGCTACCAACCTGCGGCGTGATCAGGTTTGAGTTTTTGCCAACCCAGCCCAGGCCGCTTTTCTTTGCCCAGGCTTTATCCAGCACAGGCGCTGAGTCTACAAAACAGCGGCCACCAACCTCTCCTATCTCTTCGTTTATAAAATTCAGCAGTTCTTTTAGCTTGTCTTTTATTACAAAGTGATAGTCGGTGCCGTAAGCATACTTCGATATTTTGTAGGTATCATCGCTTTGTTGCTGCTCCTCTTTTTGGGGGTAATAGTTTAGCAGCAGCGACACTACAGTCTTAGCACCATCAACGAGCAGGCGCGGGTCCAGGCGCTTATCAAAGTGGTTTTCCATGTAATGCATTTGCCCGTGCATGTTTTGGTTAAGCCAACGCTCCAGGCGTGGCGCCTCCTCTTCCAGAAAATCAGCTTTGGAAATGCCACAGTACATAAACCCCAGTTCCTGTGCCTTCTGCTTTACCTGATATGTATATTTCTCTCTGCTCAAAATTTATGATGTGCCCTTTCTTATACTTTGGCGGCTATACTTTGCCTAACAAAAGTACGTCAAAATAAATCCGTTTAGAAGTATAGTTACAGGTTAGCTAAGCGATTAAAATATGTCAAAACTTATACTTAGTATAACCATATTCGCTATCTTTCTCAGATAAATTTTAATCTGCAAAAACTATGAAAAATGTATTTCTGATCCTGCTTGTTTTGTATACTGGATTCGCTCAACAGTCTAAGGCACAAGGCGTGATGGAAAATAATGGCAAAGTTTTCCACCTGCACCCCAGCGAAAAAGACTACAACTACGCACAAGCCTACCGCAGCGGCAACTTGCTGTTTATTTCAGGTACTGTAGGAGGTGGCACTATGGATGAAGCCATGGAGCGTGTGTATAAAACGTTGGAGCTGACGCTGAAGAAGTATAACCTCGATTTTACGCACGTTATAAAGGAGAATTTATACACCCTGGATATGGAAGCCAGCAAGAAAAGTATGGCTATCCGCAAAAAGTACTATGGCACCCACTCCCCTGCTGCCACCTGGCTTCAAATTTCAAGGTTATTCGAAGAACAGTCGGTACTTGAGGTTGAGTTGATTGCTGAGATAAAGAAAACAGAGTAGGTTATACTTTGGCGTAAAGTTCTGCGCAAATAAAAAAGCAGGCCTGGGGCCTGCTTTTTTATTATATCACAAACAGTTTATTTTTATTCAGGTTGATTAAATAAGCCTGTGTTTACCACCTGTTGCGGTGGCACCTTACCTAAATGCTTGTAAGCAGCCTCTGTTGCCTCACGGCCACGTGCGGTACGCTTTATATAACCTTCCTGTATCAGGAACGGCTCGTAAACTTCCTCAATAGTCTCGGCTTCTTCGCCACAGGCAGTTGCTATGGTAGAGATACCTACCGGGCCGCCTTTATACTTATCGATGATGCACGAAAGAATGCGTTTATCCATGTCGTCCAAACCGTTATGGTCCACATCAAGTGCACCCAGGGCAAACCTGGCTATCTCCACATCAATGGTACCATTGCTTTTTACCTGTGCAAAATCGCGGGTACGGCGCAGCAGGTTGTTGGCAATACGCGGTGTGCCACGGCTGCGGCGGGCAATCTCATAGGCGGCATCTTCGTGTATAGGTGCGCCAAGCAATGCCGATGAACGCTTCACAATAGAGGTGAGCAACTCAGCATCGTAATATTCTAGGCGGCTGTTTATACTGAAACGGGCACGTAACGGTGCCGTAAGCAATCCGGAACGGGTAGTAGCACCGATCAGCGTAAACGGGTTCAGACTGATTTGCACAGAGCGTGCATTCGGCCCTGAATCGAGCATGATATCGATCTTGTAATCTTCCATCGCAGAGTATAAATACTCTTCCACGATCGGGTTCAGGCGGTGTATCTCGTCAATAAAGAGTACATCGTTCGGATCGAGGTTCGTAAGCAGACCAGCTAAATCGCTTGGCTTATCCAATACCGGCCCCGATGTCATTTTTATACCAGAATCTAATTCTGAGGCGATAATGTGGGAAAGTGTTGTTTTACCCAAGCCCGGAGGCCCATGCAACAGCACGTGGTCCAGGGCTTCGCCACGTCTGCGTGCCGCCTGTACAAATATTTTCAGGTTCTCCACCACCTTTGCCTGCCCGGTAAAATCAGCAAAACTAAGCGGACGGAGGGCCTTATCTACATCACGTTCGGTCGGCGTCATGTGTTCTTTGTCGCCGGTGAGATAATCTTCTCTCATTCTTCTATTCTCTACTTTTAAATCAGCTTTTGCTCTACCTAAAGGTAACAGTTCGGGTCTTGCTTTCGCTCCATTTATTGCTACGAATTTACGTAATTTTGCTAATTATTTTATAGTATTCGCGCATAATTCTAATACCATTAGCATTTTTACAGATTCTTACCAAAACTAAAGTTGTAAACGTACCTTTCAGCAGCCTAATTTATAGCGCATGCAGCAAAAAATAACCAGCCACGCCTTCTTTAGTCCCGGCGACGATTGCCTCGAAGCCATCATCACAGCTATTGATGATGCTGAACAAACAATAAAGATATGCGTGTTCACGATAAGCGATGACCGTATTTCTGATGCTATTGTTAGGGCGCACAGGCGGGGGTTGCACATCAAAATCATCACGGATAACAAAAAACTGCACGATGCGGGCTCTGATATAAGAGAACTGGCGGCAAAGGGCCTTGAAGTGCGCATAGATAAAACACGCAGCCACATGCACCACAAGTTTGCCGTTTTCGATGAAACGCGCGTGCTTACCGGCAGCTACAACTGGACCCGCAGCGCCGCCATGCACAATCACGAAAACGTATTAGTAACCGATAACCTTAGTATTGTGCAGGATTACAGCCACGAGTTTGACAGGCTCTGGAAAGGCATGATGAAGTATAACTCCGGCGGCAAAAGCAGGGAGGAGTTTAGGGAAGAGGAGTAATTCGAAATAATTTTTAAACCTCTTCCAACTCTTGCTGCAGTTCTTCCAACTCTCTTATAACAGGTTTATATGTATTTTCATTATGCCGTTTACTGTAATAAAAGGATACTACTCCTATGGTTATCATAACAGCATTAAGTAAAATATGCATTACCAACCGCAGTTTAAAGCTCCCGTTCCAAAAAATATCTACATAAATTAAGTTGATGCCTATCAGTATAAAAGCCATCAACACAGGGGTAGTTTTCAGGTTAGTGGTGTTTAAAAAGGTATACTTGTTTATCGCCCTAGTAACATACTCTCTACTGCTTAAGTCTAGCTGACGGTTTTTCCAGGATGCGGTTTTAAACCATTGCATAATGGTCACCAAAAGCACAGTCACGAAAACAATACCAACTCCGACATCATACCAAATGGTATTAGGATTGAGGAAAGGGCGAAGTATAAAAACAAAAGCAGCTACAGTAGCGCAAAGTACAACGGTCATGATGGCATTGGTGTGAACTACTTTCTGCTGTAGTGCCTTAACTTTTGCGATAGTTTCCAGAGCAGTTGGCTTATTGGGCTGCTCAGGAGCCTGCTGGGTTTGCCAGCTTTTTTGAAAATCTTCTAAGTTCATCTTAAATCAGTTTTGTTAAGTTCTAGTTCAGCACCGATGGGCTTCTCCATTAGCAGGGCCAGCTTCTGTTTAATGCGGTTTATCTTTACGCCTACATGGTTTGTTGTGAGCCCAAGCACCTCTGCAATTTCCTTATAAGACACCTCTTCCAGCACCAACGAAATGATAAGCCGTTCCTGTTTCTCGAGGCAGCTGATGCAGTAGTGTAGTTTCTGCAGCAAAACTTCCTGCTGCTGTTTATGGGCGGTTTCGGTAGCTGTATCGGCGAGTGCCGAAATGTGCTGAGGCAGCAGCTCTGTGTGTTTACCCTGATGCTTCTGGTGAAGTATAGCCGTATTCAGGGTGATGCGGTAAAGCCAGGTGCTAAGCTTGGCATCGCCCCGGAAAGTATGCAGGTTCAACCATACTTTTACCAACACCTCCTGGTAAAGGTCGTTAGCGTCATCATGAGAGGGTACACAGGCGCGGCAGATACGGTACAGCCGGTCCTGGTTATCCTGCACGATTTGCTCAAACAGTTTCTCCTTATCAGACATTGGTTTTATACTTTAATGCTTGATGAGAGAAGGTGTACATATTATTATGCTCTGCCTGAGGCTCAGCTTTGTAGTTTACTGGCATAAAATAAAAATCTGTGGCGTGAACAATTAAAGCTGGTTCCGGATCCAGTTTATACTTAGAGTAAAAGCACCCACTTTTATTACAGGATAAGCTAAAAATTTTAATCAAAAAAAGAGTCACACAAAAAAGGCAGCCACTTTCGCAGCTGCCTTTTATACTTTATACTTTATTATACTTTATTTAAAAGCCTGAATGCCTGTAATATCCGCGCCTGTAATCAACAGGTGAATATCGTGGGTTCCTTCGTAAGTTATTACTGATTCCAGGTTCATCATGTGGCGCATGATCGGGTACTCGCCTGTAATGCCCATACCGCCGTGTATCTGGCGTGCTTCGCGGGCAATGTGTAGCGCCATATCCACGCTGTTGCGCTTGGCCATCGAAATTTGCTGGGTAGTGGCTTTGCCTTCATTCATCAGCGTACCTAAACGCCATACCATCAACTGTGCTTTGGTTATTTCGGTCAGCATTTCTGCCAGCTTTTTCTGTGTTAGCTGGAAAGCGCCGATTGGTTTATCGAACTGTATACGCTCTTTGCTATACTTCAAGGCCGACTCGTAGCAATCGATGGCAGCACCAATGGCCCCCCACGAAATACCGTAACGCGCAGAATCAAGGCAGCCCAGCGGACCGCGCAAGCCATCAACGTTTGGCAGCAGGTTCTCTTTTGGCACTTTCACGTTATCAAACACTAACTCGCCGGTGCAGCTAGCGCGTAAGCTCCATTTGTTGTGGATCTCTGGTGTAGAGAAACCTTCCATGCCACGCTCCACGATCAAGCCTTTTATGCGGCCTTCTTCATTCTTGGCCCATACTACAGCTACCTGGCACTCCGGAGAGTTCGATATCCACATTTTAGAACCGTTGAGCAGGTAATGGTCGCCCATGTCTTTTATGTTGGTCATCATACCACCCGGGTTAGAACCATGGTCTGGCTCAGTCAGGCCGAAACAACCCAGCCACTCGCCGCTACCTAATTTTGGCAGGTACTTATTGCGTTGCTCCTCCGAGCCATACTTGTAAATAGGGTACATTACCAACGAGCCCTGCACCGAAGCTGTGGAACGCATGCCAGAATCTCCTCGCTCTATCTCCTGCATAATAATGCCGTAGCTGATGTAATCCAGGCCGCCACCGCCGTACTCGGTAGGTATAGTTGGTCCGAAGGCACCTACATCCCCAAACTTCTTCACAATTTCGGATGGAAAATGTGCATCCTGAGCCCATTTCTCGATATTCGGGGAAATTTCGCGCTTTACAAAGTCGCGCATTGTCTGCCGTATAAGTTTATGCTCTTCTGTTAGCAGGTCGTCGATATTGAAGTAATCAGGCGCACCTGATGGTTCGTAAGCCATAGTTTTGTTTTAAGGGTTAATGAGAAGGGTAATACGCAAAGTTAAAATTTTAAGTATAACCACCATGTTTTGAGAGCAAGATTATTGCCCGTTGATCAAAGGGATCATTCTGTTAGCAGGATTCCTGAAGAATCTGAAGTAAACAAAGAAGCCCTACCAGCTGGCAGGGCTCCCTTACACAAAGTATAATTTATACTTTAAAACTTAAGGCCAACAGACAGCAGGAAGTTGCGGGTAGCCTGCGGGTAGTAAAAATTCTCGGTTACCTGAGAGCCACCTGAAATGTAGCTAAAAGTATAGCCATTTGCGGCATACTTCTCACCAAACACATTGTTTACCAGTAGTCCGAGCTCAAGCTCTTTCAAAACATTTTTAAAGCCCAGGTTGTAGCGTAAGCGCAGGTCACCCACCTGGTAAGGACGGATAATACGGCTTTCGTTCTCGGTGTTATCCAGGTACTGCTTGCTAACTGTTTTGTAGATAAAAGCTGCGCGCAGGCCTTTTAGCACCTCCACCTCCAGCTGACTTGCAGATACAAAAGCAGGTGAGAAAGCAATAGTACTCTCGTTGTACTTATTTACAGCCTGGTCGCCGTTATCGTAATCATCAATAAACTCGTTAAAGCCTTTTATTTTATTTTGACTGTACGCTAAGTTCGAGCTTAGTTTGGCTGTAGAACCTAATCGCAAAGCTCCGGCCAACTCTATACCCTGTCGGTAGCTGTTGTCGATATTTGTGCGGGTGTAGGCTCCTACATCGTTTATCTGCCCCGTTACCACTAATTGGTTTTTGTAGTCCATGTAAAAATAGTTGGCTTCTACGTCGGCAGACAGCGTTTTACCTGCTAGTTCAGTTAAACTGATTTGCCCTCGGTAGCCAGCCTCTACATTATAAAGCGTTTCATGTTTGGGGCGACTATTAGGTGTAGATTCGGTAAAATCGTCGCGGACTGGCTCCCGGTTACCTACCGCATAAGAGGCATATAGTTGGTGTGTAGGTTGCAGGTTGTAAGTAATGCCTGCCTTTGGGTTCACAAAAGTATAATCCACGTCCTGTTCTATACTTTCCAGGTCGTTATCAAAGCCCATAAATGCGTAGTTAATGGTACGCACTTGCAGATCACCAAACAAGTTCAGCTTATCTGTAAGGCCATAAGATGCTTTCGCAAAAATGTTGAAATCGCGCTTCTTAGCGTTATTGTCGTAGTATCTGTCGCCGAGATTTGATGTGGAGGCATAACGCGCCCAGATTACTTCCCCGAAATGGTCGCCGTCATACTTGTTCCAGGCGCCGCCCAGCGTAGCATTCAGGCGTGCGTTCGGGTTATACTGCAGCGCATAAGTAACCCCGAAAAAATCATTGTCGAGCCAGCGGCGGCGGATAATATCAGAGCTTTCAATAGTTTCACCGCCAATCTCAACGTTAGGCAAACCATAATCCGCAAAGTCATCATCTGCTTTATACTGCTCGTAATAACCCTGCCCCAAAGTATAGTGCAGCGCTCCAGACAGAGTTAAACCCGGCATAAAATCATGCGACAGGTGTAGTTGGTAATGGTCTTGCTGGTAGTTATCGGTTTCGTTGTCGTAAGTATAATAATTATACTTGCGGCCGGCGTTTAGCAGGTTTTCTTTATCCTCCCCTTCTATCCAGTTACGGTCTATGTAGTCCTGCAGGTCCTGGGCGTTGCCGTAGACAAGCGCCTCTGGTGTACCATACCAGGCTTGGTACGTTTTTTCCTGACCCGAGAAGGTGACAAACTTAACCGATGTCTTATCGCCGTAGTAGCCGCCCGAGAAGTATAAAGACTTCAAATCGGAAGAAGCGCGGTCTATGTAGCCATCGGATTTAATACGCGACAATCGTCCGTCAAAAGCAAATTTCCCGTTGATCAGCCCGGTACCAAAGCGCACATTGTTCTTCCAGGTATTAAAGGAGCCGTAGCTGTTATCGGTTTCAGCATAAGCCTGGCGGCGCACCTGCTGCGTTTGGATGTTTATACTTGCACCAAAGGCCCCTGCCCCGTTTGTAGAGGTACCCACGCCGCGCTGCACCTGTATATCCTGCACCGACGAGGCAAAGTCAGGCATATTCACGAAAAACGCACCGTGGCTCTCAGCATCGTTTACCGGAATGCCGTTTACCGTTACGTTGATGCGCGTAATATCAGACCCTCGGATGCGAATGCCTGTATACCCTACACCTGCGCCGGCGTCGGAGTTTACCACTACCGATGGCACCTGCTCGAGCAAGTATGGCAAGTCCTGACCGAAATTGCGCTCTGCCAGCTCTTGTTGCGTAACGTTGGTAAAGGTGGTGCCGGTGGTTTGGTCGGCGCGGGTGGCATGCACCATTACTTCATCTGTTTTCAACGCCTGTTGCCGAAGACGAACCTGCACTACCTGGTCTTGCTGCAGGTTTAGGGCCAGCTTTTTAGCTTCGTAACCAAGGTAGCTTATACTTAACGTATAGTTTCCGGCTGGTAAATTGGTAAACGAAAATGCGCCTTGCTGGTCTGTTGCTGCGCCTGTGCCAGCGCCTTCAATAATAATGTTTGCTCCTGCCAATGCGCCTCCGGAGGCAGCATCGGTTACGTGCCCGCTCAGGTTAAACTGTGCAAGCAACTGCAATGGCAATACGATTGCCGCCATCGCAAATAATAGCTTTTTCATTAAAATGGTTTGATAAAAAGTTTGACATAAAAATTTATGCCAGGGGGGAATAGCAGCTATACTATTCAATTGTTACCGTTTTGTATTCCCTTCGACGGCATTACCCGCATCAGGTTCAATGGGTATGATCTCAGCCCGTTATTTTAAGGCACCCCTAACAGAGGCAAAGGTATAAGGCTTTCCGGTTTATTCAAAAAATAACTTTTCGCATATGGGCAAACGTGTACTACAAGCTGGTTAGTAGCGTGTTATTTTTCATTAAATGAAAAAACCACAGAAGCAGAAAGTACGTTGAAATCTATACATGGCACACATTCCTCTACATGCCCTTTATAATCGTATAGTGTAGTAGAAGCCAGCTGAAATTTTAATAATTAAGTAGAACTGTGATGATGATCAGCATTTTGTATACAATGGCGCTCCTTACCATACTGGCATATTATGCTTTTGCTCCACGCAAAAAATTTAATCACCCGCCATCAACTGATAGTGATGATGATGGAGGTGAGCCGCTAGGAGACGATTTACCAGACTTGGACCTCCCACCCGGCATTTCGTTGCCGATAAATGATTTTGAACCAAGGTATGATTTCAGGAACATCAAAGTACCGAAGTTCCCGGAACCGTCTTTGCATTGACTGAAAAATTAAAAGCCCTAGTTAACTAAATAACCAGGGCTTCTTTTTTATACTTTGTTTTACCAGATTGTTATACTATACGTTCGTTCGAATACATGCTTGGGGCGCAACTCGTTTATACCTTCCTTGTCTTGCAGTTCGCCGCTGTCGTGGTTGCTGCTGGCGATGCCACACCAAGGCTCAATGCACAGATAAGGCGATGGCCCCGGCTTTGCCCAAAGGCCTAAGTATGGAAATCCTTCGAAGCTAAACTCAATTTTACGGGCCCCGTTTTTGCTGGCCAATACCAGCTTTTCAGAGTTCAGGTCTTTTAAAACAATGGCATCTTTCTCAAAATAATCGTGGGTAAGTGGTAGTATGCGGCTGTTTTCTAACATTAATTCTGTATCGCCGGTCTGTAGTCCGTTTTCGTCTATCAGGTAGCGCCGCAGGCTTTCCTCCTCCTCAAACTCCAGGTAGTAATCTGTGTACTTTTCGTCAGGGTACAGGGGCACGTTAAATCCGGGGTGGCCGCCCACCGAAAACCACATTGCTTTTATATCTTCGTTCAATATTTGGTAGGTTACTTCCAGCTTGTTTTCTTCAAGTTTGTACGCTATCAGCAACCTGAACTCGAAAGGGTACTGCGCCAGCGTCTCCTCATCATACTCCAGCTCAAATACCAGTTTGCTGTGGTGCTCCTCTACCAGCTTAAACTCTTTTTTGCGGGCAAAACCGTGCCTTGCCATGTTGTATGTTTCGCCTTCGTAAGTATACTGCTGGTTTGGTAACTCCCCCACAATCGGGAAAAGGTTAGGCGCATGGCTGGCCCAAATCGCGGGATCTGCCGTCCAGATAAACTCCAGGTTTTCGTCTTTTTTTATGAAGTGCTGCAGTTCGGCACCCAGGCTTTCGATGCCAACTTTAAAGTGATCGTTCTCTAGGAAGTATAACATGGTTAGTTTCTGTATTGATGTTTCTGGAGCAGATTATCTACGTGCTGGCGTGCCATTTCGAAACGCTCCTGCTGCTGCCCTTTAACTTGAATAAAAGGCACCTGCAACGTTTCCAGCTCACGCTTGTACCAGTCGTAAAAGAACTGGCGCATGTGCGGATGCTCACGCTGCGGATCTGGCTCCCACGGCAAATCAACGCCCATCAGCAGGCAAAGGTTGTAGTCTTGCTGCTTTAGTTTTTGCGTTATCCAATCGGGGCATTGGCCAAAAGCATGTTCGCTCCAGATCTTGAGCACCAGCATGTCGGTATCAGCAAAAAGTATGGTTTTTGCTTGCCTCATGGCCTCCTGCTCTAGCTCCCATTGCCCATGCGCTATTTTCTCGATGTCCTGCAAAGTATATGCCCTGCTCAGGTTGCCCACATAGCTGCGCGCATACTCGGGCACCCAGACTGTATCGTAATGCCGCGCCAACTGCTCCGACAACGTAGACTTGCCCGTAGACTCAGGTCCTGTGATAGAAACTTTAAGCATAAGGCAAAGGTCTGAAAAATTAAGCCACAATTAAGCTATAAGTCGATAAAACGTGCACCTACTTAATTTATAGCAATAGCTTTTACCACATAAAAATAGTGGGTTACCCAAAACTTGAGTAACCCACCTTTTAAACAGCCTCCTTACTGCTTATTTCTTTTTTGCAGTGGCAATAATGGCATTTGCCGCCCAGAGCACTATTACATCATAAACCAATGTTAATCGGTTGCCTACAAACAAATATCCTGACAATAGTTGCCTGTTATTAATAACGAAAGCGACTAGAATCAGGATAATGCAACTATCAAATTAAAGTAAAGAGGTAAAATCAGATGGCAAGGCCCTTAATTATCAGGTTAAATAAGCAAGGGGATTAAACTCCAAAGTTCTAATTTTCTGAAAAGCTGTAGTCGTAAAAATTATATACTTCCAGCTCTGTTTCTACAGTATCGCCGTGCTGCTTAAACAGCATCTTTTTCGGACTTTCGTCAGGCGACTCATAGCCCCACTTCAGACGATTAACGTACTTTAATTCTTCGGGTAATAGTAACTTCTTTTGCTTCATGTCCTTTCACATTTAATCGTTACACATACATCCCTCGAACGTAGGGTGTTCATTAAAATCACTTATATGTACGTAGTGCACCTACCGGTAGATTATACTTATGAGCAGTATAAATAGTACAAAAACATTTAATTAGCGGCCAACTCTTCTCTTTTGGCTTCTACTAAAGATTTTTTCCAGTCTATCCAGCCAATTACACAAAGAATCAAGAAGATAAAGTATAGCACGCTGGTAATATACAACTCCTTATAAGTATAAACGCCTATATACACCACATCTACCACTAACCAAACAATCCAGTTTTCTATCTGCTTTTTAGCCATCATCCAATAGCCAATTAAACTTACCGCTGTTGTAGCCGAGTCGGTGTAAGACAAGTCTGCATCTGTGTAATTCTCCAGGAAGTAGCCAAGCCCTAGCGTAAATGCAGCACCAAGCAAAAGCAGTACCATCATCTCTACTTTCCCGACATGGCCTACCTTGCGTTCGGTGTGTCCTTTACCGCCATACAACCAGATATACCACCCATATAAGCTGGTAACCACATAAAAGGCATTCAGCCCCATATCGGCATATAACCTTGCATCGTAAAATACAATAACGTACATGGCCACGCTTACAAGGCTTACCGGCCAGGTTAAAACGCTTTGGCGGGCCGCAAGCCATACGCCGGCCACACCCGTTATGGCACCGGCAAGCTCTATAAGACTCATAGCCTGGATGGCCTCTAGTATGGTTTGGGTGATAGTTGTTGTCTCCATTGCGTAAAACCAGGTGCTGCTTTATAAAGATAAATAGAATTCGGTGCTAAGTTTGTAAATCAATTTAACTCTGCCAAAACAGCTTAACTGCTGGCAACTTACAAGTATGGAAGAAATTACAGCAACAGAACTTAAAGAACGGCTTGCCCGCAATAATAAAATACAATTGGTAGATGTGCGCGAGCCGTCTGAGTTTGAGATATGCAACCTGGGCGGTGAGCTTATCCCCTTGGGAGAGTTAACAAAGCAAGCCAGCCGCATCCGGCGCGATATTCCGGTGGTGGTTATCTGCCACCACGGCTTTAGAAGCGCCCAGGCCATTAATTACCTAACGCAGCGCCTGGGCTACGAAAACCTGCTTAACCTGAAGGGAGGCATACATGCCTGGGCCACACAAGTAGACCCAAGTATGGCAGTTTACTAACGCATACATCAGGTTTAAACTCTGATTAAGAAAAGTTTTCCGGCACATTTGCGTTATATTGCCAACTAATTTTCGTAGTTTTACGCGGCAAATAAGGACCCCTAATTTATTTGCCATGCTCTCTGAACAGTCAAGCATTTTATTTGAGGCGCTCACGTACGATGACGTGCTTCTACTCCCGGCTTACTCCGAGGTACTCCCACACCAAACCGACACTTCTACCCAGCTTACGCGCAACATACGCATAAACATTCCGCTTTTATCGGCTGCCATGGACACCGTAACCGAAGCTGATTTGGCTATTGCTATGGCACAGGAAGGTGGTATTGGCATCATACATAAAAACATGTCGATCAAGAAGCAGGCGGCGCAGGTTCGAAAAGTAAAACGTTCGGAAAGCGGCATGATCCTGGACCCGATCACCCTGAATGAGAATGCTACATTAGGCGATGCGGTGCAGATTATGACGGAAAACAAGATTGGTGGTATTCCCATCATAAACGATAATGGCCTGCTTACCGGCATTATAACCAACCGCGACCTTCGCTTCCAAAAAGACCTTACCTTAAAAGTATCGCTTGTTATGACCAGCGATAACCTGATAACGGCTAAGAAAGGAACCGACTTATCTAAAGCAGAAGACATTTTGCAGGAGTTTAAGATCGAAAAACTGCCAGTAGTAGATGATGAAGGAAAACTTGCCGGACTTATCACTTACAAAGACATTCTAAAAAAGAAAGACCGCCCATACGCTTGCAAAGACGAGTTTGGCCGCCTGAGAGTAGGTGCAGCCGTAGGTGTAACGCCTGATGTTCTGGACCGTGTTAAAGCGTTAGTGGATGCCGGTGTAGATGTGATCAGCGTTGATACTGCCCACGGCCACTCGAAAGGGGTGCTGGAGGCAGTACGCAGAATAAAAGACCTTTTCCCGGATGTTGATCTTATTGCCGGTAACATTGCTACTGCCGAAGGAGCAAAAGCCTTGGCTGATGCAGGTGCAGATGCCGTAAAAGTAGGTGTAGGCCCAGGAAGTATATGCACTACCCGTGTAATTGCCGGTATAGGCGTTCCGCAGCTATCTGCTGTAATGGAGGCAGCAAGAGGCTTAAAAGGAACTGGCGTACCAATTGTGGCAGATGGTGGCATTAAGTTTTCTGGAGATATCGTAAAGGCCCTTGCTGGTGGTGCTAGCACCGTAATGATAGGATCGTTGCTTGCCGGTACCGAAGAGGCCCCAGGCGAAATGCTGATTTATGAAGGCCGTAAGTATAAAACGTACCGAGGCATGGGTTCTGTTGAGGCCATGGAAGAAGGCTCGAAAGACCGCTACTTCCAGGGTAACGAGAAAGACTCCAAGAAACTCGTACCGGAAGGCATTGTTGGCCGGGTAGCTTATAAAGGTTTTGTAAACGAGGTGATTTACCAGTTGGTTGGTGGCATAAGAGCGGGCATGGGCTACTGCGGCACACCAAGTATACAGCACCTGCAGGGTGCCAAAATGGTTAAAATTACCGGTGCCGGCCTTCGCGAAAGCCATCCGCACGATGTGCAGATTATGCGCGAAGCCCCTAACTACAGCAGATAGTTACATAGCATTAAGTATAAAAGCACCGCTGCACCAGAAGTATGATGCAGCGGTGCTTTTGCATTTAACTCACCTACACACTTTACATTGGCTGCTGCAGTTCTTTTCAAGTATGAGCTTACCTCTCACTAAACGCGCTTAAGGCAATTTCATAATCAGAAGGTGTAATGCCATAGCGTCAACTCCGTTTGCCGCAATTATACGGCATATAGGCAGAGTACTGCCTTCCTGACAATTACTTAGCATTTATTGAGAACTGGTACTGCCACAAACGGAGCCTGACGGACAAATACATATATTTAACCAAATCCATTATATTTACGTTATGCTATATGTTTTTGCATACAGGCCACGGCGCATTAGCAGAAAATTTTATTACCTTTCACTATTATTCTAATCAAAACAGCTAATTAGCAACGCCTTAAAAATCGGGCTCGGTTTTCCGTTTTATGTTATACAAGACAAACGCAAAATCTTTATTACTAACCACAGCTATTGTTAGCTGGGCGCTGCTGTTGCTTAACATTCTCATTTCGGCGGAGGCCATAAATCAACCCGGTGCCGTTAAAATTTCCATTCCCTATATCAATAACTTTCTTATAGTTATTTTTATAGTCTCTGTTTTCTTGTACCAGCGCATTAGCTCTGAGAACCTGAAGGGCATTGACTTTATCACTTACCTCTGGACCTTGTTCTCTAAAGCAGGTGTGGCTGCTTATGCAAGTTTGGCTTTATTTCTGGGGTATAGGCTTACCATCAACTACACCAACATCGACTCACCGTCGCTGCTGCACTTTGTTTACCAGATTAACTTCGGATTGCTCGTGGTTTTCCTGGCAAAGAGTTTTTACATATGGCGCCAGCTGCTGCTCTACCATAAAAACAAGTTTCTGCAGATTGCCTGGGACTGGTTTGAGCTGCTGATTTTTGGTACATTGCTGCTCACGCTGTTAAACTTTAACTACACCAGCTATATCTTTTTACCCCTGCTGGCGCTGCTGAGTTTCTATATACTTTTCCTGTGCACCAACTTAAAATGGGTAGCTTACCTCACGTTTAACAACAAAAGCAGGTCGCTGGTGCTGCTGGGGGCTATACTGCTAAGCTGCTACATTTTCATCAACTTCTTCAGGCAGTTTGCCGATAGCCCGGATCTGGTAATTGATTACACCGATGTAGGTTTCCTGTTGCTGGCCATGCTATTTGTTGGGCTTTACACGCTGGCTGCTTTCCTGGTGTCGCTGTTCAGCTTGCCTACCTCCAGCGTATTCGAGCAAAAAAGCGAAGACCTGCTAAACTTTCAGCGCCTTAGCCAATCTATACAGCAAGGGCAAAGCGAGGCGCAGGTGTACGATATGCTTTTTGAAAGCACTATCAAGGCATCAGATGCAAGCGCAGCCTGGTTTGAACTGATCCGCAACAGCGAGCCGCAGGTTACACACCTGCTAAGTATAAACGCAGAGCAGATCACCCGCATCCGGCACCTACTACTGGCTTACAATATCCAAAACATCGACTACATCAACAACAACCTGGACCGCAACCCCGGATTCCGCGACCTTACGCTGCCCTGGAAGTCGCTGATCATACTACCGATAAAATCCAAAAAGCATTTATCAGGCGTTTTATACTTGCTGAAGGATATAGAGCAAGGCTTTGACCGCGAGACGACGAATGTGCTGCGTACTTTTACAAGCCAGACTATACTTACCATCGAGAACTTACGTTTAGTTACCGAATCGCTGCAGAACGAACGTTATAAGGAAGAGCTTAAAATTGCCACCCAGGTGCAGGAAAGCCTTATCCCAAAAACATTTCCTACCGACAGCTGGTTTGAAATAGCAACGCATGCTGTGGCGGCCAAAGAAGTAGGAGGCGACTTTTACGATTTCCTGCAGCTAAGCGAGTCTCGTATTGCCATTATTATCGGCGACGTGTCGGGCAAAGGTATCTCGGCAGCGTTCCATATGGCCCAGATGAAAGGCATTTTTCATGGGCTGATGCAGCAGGATATGCCGCCAAGCGAGTTTATGAAACAGGCCAACAGCGCTCTGAGCCGCTGCCTTGAGAAAACCTCGTTCATCACATCAGCATTATATATCATCGATTATAGAATGAAAGGCTTTATGTTTGCCCGTGCGGGCCACTGCCATACGCTATACTATAACTCGATGATGGAAGACGTATTCTACTTCCAGACAGACGGCCTGGGCCTGGGCATTATCCGGGACAAGAGTTACAACAACCACGTGCGCGAGATGTACTACGATTACAACCCGAACGATGTGATGGTGATTTATACCGATGGCATTGTGGAAGCACGAAGCCCCGACAACGACGAATACGGCGAAGACCGCCTGAAATACATGCTTACCCAAACCTACCACCTGGAGGCCGAGGATATCAAATGCGCCATCATAAACGACCTGGAGGATTTTACAGGCCCAGGCAATCTTTATGATGACCAGACATTGCTTGTTATTAAATTTAAACCGACTCAACCTAACGAATAACGCAGCCGTACATAAGCCGATGAAAATTACACAAGAAATCAAAGACAACACCATCGTTATGACCCTGGATGGTGAACTGGATGCAAGCTCTTCAGTTATACTGGACGAAGAGTTGTCGGATCCTAAAATCATGGAATACACGAAAATACTGGTGGATTGCGAGAACCTGAACTACATCTCCTCTGCCGGCCTTGGTGTGTTTATTTCTCACCTGCAGCGCTTCGAAGACGCACAGATTAAGCTTATTTTTTACAACATGCAGGATAAAGTGCGCAACGTATTTGAGATACTCGGTCTGGATCTGCTCATGACCATCGTGTCTGATTACGAAGAAGCAAGAACTGTTTCAAATGAATAACTCGATTCGGGTAAATTGTACTAAAAAGAACCTGAAGTTAATACGTGACTTTGTCGTGGAGTATCTGCAAACCTATGCGTTGTCGGATATCATGACAAATCAGATCGTGTTAGCCGTGGATGAGATATGCGCTAACCTCATCATCCACGCCAACCACGAAAATCCAGACAAGTTCATTCACCTTGCCATCAAAAAGCAAAAGGAGATGCTTGTATTCGAAATATCGGACAATGGTTTAGCCTTTCAGCGGTCTAAGTACAAGGAACCTAACATTGAAGAAAACATCCGGATGGGTAAAAAGGGAGGCGTGGGCATCGCCCTTGTCAACCGCATCATGGATAAAGTAGAGTTTGAGACAAACGACACACAGAACGTTTGCGTGCTCTACAAAAAAATTAAATAGGCCGCCCTGGCACACTTTTACTGCGCATTAGTCGTTATCCGGAACAAAACCGCATGCAATTGGATTATAGTTATACTTTTTGCCAAATCTGTCAGAAAATTTAATTAAAATTGCATGGTCTGAGTCAGATCAGCTATACTAATAGTTTGTATTCAATCAACTTATGCGCAGCAACTACCTACTTGTTGCAGCCGCCGTTTTAATGGCCGGATGCACTGCAACCAAGAAGAACGATTCTAAAGAACCCTCAATCGCTACACTAGGCACAGAGCCTATCTCTACCTCAGAGTTCCAGTATGTTTATGAGAAAAACAACGCTGGCAACGAAGATGCTTATACACGTGAGAGTGTTACCGATTACCTTAACCTGTACACAAATTTTAAGCTGAAGGTAAAGGAAGCTGAGAGCCGAGGCTTGGATACTACTACCGCCTTTAAGCGTGAACTGGAAGGTTACAAAGAACAACTGGCCCAGCCATACCTCTCTGAAAAGAGTGTTACCGACCAACTGGTAAAGCAAGCGTATGACCGCTTGAGCCAGGAAATAAACGCATCGCATATATTGCTGACGCTGCAGCCGGAAGCTGCGCCAGAAGACACACTAGCTGCCTATAACAAGGCCATTGAACTACGACAGCGCGCCCTTAACGGCGAAGACTTTGGCAAACTGGCACAATCTTTTTCTCAGGACCCATCGGCTGCCGAAAACAAAGGCAACCTAGGTTATTTCACGTCAATGCAAATGGTGTATCCTTTTGAGGATGCCGCCTATAAAACACCTGAAGGGCAGATCTCGATGCCTGTGCGTACCCGCTTTGGTTACCACTTAATAAAAGTGCACAGCAAGCGCCAGGCACGCGGCGAGGTTAAAGTGGCCCATATTATGGTACGCTCTACTCCGGGAATGCCTAAAGCAGACTCACTGGCAGCCAAACAGAGGATAGACGCTATTTACAAGCGGTTGCAGCGAAACGAAAACTGGGATAAGCTGGCCACAGAATTTTCTGAGGATGCTAACTCCGCGCAAAACGGTGGTGAACTGCCTTGGTTTGGCACAGGCCGAATGATTCCGAACTTTGAGGATGCAGCCTTTGCTCTTACAAAAGAGGGAGAAATAGCAAAGCCTCTTGCAACACCTTATGGCTGGCACATAATTAAACTTATTGATAAGCGTGGCCTGCCACCTTTCGAGGATATGGAGCAGAACCTGCGCAACAAAATAGCAAAGGACTCCCGCTCAGAACTAAACAGGACAGCATTTTTGAAGCGCATAAAAGCAGAAAACAACTTTACTGAAGATGCTACTGCCAAAACAGCTGCGCTTAGCAAGGCCAACGCTGACCTGCTGCAAGGCAAATGGAGCTTTGATGCTAACGACAAGGGCCTGAACCAAACGCTGTTCACTATACAGGGCAAACCTTATACGGTAAACAGCTTTTATACTTTTGTGAAGGAGCAGCAACGCCCACGTGCAACCGGCACGCCAGCTTACGCCATGAGCACGCTGTACGATGCCTATGTTGACAAAAGCCTGGTAGAGTACGAAAAAGCAAACCTGGAAAACAAGTATACGGACTATAGAATGCTGGTAAAAGAGTACCACGATGGTATCCTGCTTTTCCAGTTGATGGATGAAAAAGTATGGTCTAAAGCAGTGGAAGACTCTGTTGGCCTGAAAGCATACTTCGAGCAGAACAAAGAGAAGTATAAATGGGGGCCGCGTGTACAGGCTACAGTTATCAGCGCAGCAAACAAAGAGCTTCTTAGCAAAGCACAGCAGCAGCTGGCCACGCGTCGTTATCCTGTTAAATCGGCTAACTTGCCAGATGTGCTGTTTGAGCAAAACAAGGCAGACTTAACAAAAGATGCCACCCTAAAATTAAATGAATTTGCTCAGCTGCTGAAGGACAACCCAGCATTATCGCTGGATGTGAACGGCCATGCTGATGCACGTGAGGCAACAGCTAAAGAGAACATCTCTGACTTAAGAACGCAGCGCATTGTAAAATACCTTACTGAAGAGGGTGTGCCTGCAAATCAGATCAAAGCAAGTGCCTTAGGTAAAACAAAGCAGGCCGGCCCTGATAACACCGAAACAGGCCGCCGCCGTAACCGCCGTGCATCTTTTATACTTTACTCTTCTGATGTAAGTGCACTTGCCGATAACCTGAACGCAAACAACCCGCTTGATGTGCAGATAACGGAGAAGAAATTCCAGAAAGGCGAAAACAAAGTAGTGGACGCGGTAAACTGGGAGAAGGGCACGCATACTTTACAGCAAAATGGGCGTGAGTATTTAGTGATCATCAGCGAAGTGCTGGAGCCGGCTTACAAACAGCTAAACGAGACACGCGGCTTAGTCATTTCAGATTACCAGAACCACCTGGAGCAGCAATGGGTTAGCCAGTTGCGCCAGAAGTACCCGGTAAACGTGAACGAAACTGAGGTAGAGAAACTTGTTCGGAAATAAAGTTGCCGCCACGCATAATTTCTCGCGACTGAAAAGCAAAATCCCGAAACTCAGAATAAAGCAGTATCTTGCACGTTGTTTTAGCAGCGTGATTATTATAAGTATTATAACCTTGAGAAAGACAATCAACTTTGGCAAACTGGCCTTTGTCGCAATTTGCTTTATCATTTCCTCACTTTCCGTTGTGGCACAGGCACCCGTGCAGCGTAAAGTAGACGGCATTATTGCCAAAATAGATAACCACATTATACTTCGCTCTGACCTGGAGTTCAGTTACCTGCAGTACCTGGCGCAGTCTAAGCAGCAGCCTAACGAAGAACTTAAGTGCGACATTTTGCGCTCTATGGTACAGGAAAAACTTTTGCTAGCCCGGGCCGAGATTGACTCTGTTGTAGTTGATGAAGGTATGGTTACAGACCAGCTTAACCGCCGTATAGAGTACCTTACCGCTCAGGTGGGTGGTGTTGAGCGCCTGGAGCAATACTACAACAAAAGTATCAAGCAGCTTAAAGACGAACTTCGCTCTACTGTGAAGGAACAGATGATAGCCGAGAAAATGCAGCAGGAAATCTCTGGTAAAATCAAAGTTACTCCTAAAGAAATCAAACGTTACTTTAACGCCATCCCAACCGACAGCCTACCCTACTTCTCTAGTGAGGTAGAGCTTGCCCAAATTGTGAAGTATGCGCAGGTAAGCAAGCAGCAGAAACTGGAGGCAAGAAAGAAACTGGAGGCAATACGTGCCCGCATAGCAGCAGGCGAGGACTTTGCAACACTTGCAAAGCAATATTCTCAGGATCCGGGTTCTGCAGCAGCAGGTGGTGAACTTGGCTTTTTTAAGAGAAAAGAACTGGTGCCAGAGTACGAAGCTGCCGCAATGCGCTTAGAGCCAGGTCAAATGTCGAATGTGATTGAGTCGCAGTTCGGATTTCACTTAATACAGTTAATCGAGCGTAAAGGCCAGGAATTTAACTCACGCCACATCCTGATAAAGCCTGAAACTGCAACAGTAGATGTTGCTTCCGCAGCGTCTGAGTTAGATAGTGTACGTACTTTGATTCAGGCTGACAGCATCACTTTTGCAAAGGCAGCTAAGGATTTCTCGGATGATAAAGCCACGAAAGACAATGGCGGCTCTATTACACACCGCTCTACAGGTAGCATGTACATCCCGATGGACCAGGTAGACCCGTCTATCTTCTTTGTGATTGACACCATGCAGATTGGGGAGATATCCAAACCGATTGCTTTCCGTACGGAAGATGGCCAGGAAGCCGTTCGCATTATTTACCTGAAGTCAAAATCTAAGCCTCACATGGCTAACCTTCAGGATGATTACCAGAAAATAGCTACTGCTGCGTTAAACCAGAAGAAGGGAAAAGCCGTTGAAGATTGGTTCCGCAAAAACATTGATACCGTTTTCATCGAAATAGATCCGGAGTACCAGGATTGCAAGGTGCTCCAGTTAACACAATAAGAAACTATGACGCAGTTCTCCTCTGACAAAGCAGCAGCAGACGCACTACACGATGCTTACCGCACCCTGACCTCCGAAATATCGAAAGTAATTGTAGGCCAGGAAGAAGTAGTTAAATTAGTACTAACAGCTGTTTTTTGTCAGGGGCACTGCCTCCTGGTTGGAGTTCCGGGGCTTGCCAAAACGCTCCTGATCCAAACCATTGCCGATTCCCTGGATATGTCCTTCAGCAGGGTGCAGTTTACGCCCGACCTGATGCCCTCTGACATTGTAGGCGCTGAAACCCTGGACAAAGACCGCAACTTTAAGTTTGTTACCGGCCCGGTGTTCGCCAACATCGTACTTGCCGACGAAATAAACCGTACGCCGCCTAAAACGCAGGCAGCCTTGCTGGAGGCCATGCAGGAGCATGCCGTAACTGTTGCAGGCCGCAAGTATGAATTACCAAAACCGTTTTTTGTGCTGGCAACGCAGAACCCGATTGAGCAAGAAGGTACCTACCCCCTGCCTGAGGCCCAGCTAGACCGCTTCATGTTTAACATTACGTTAGGCTATCCTAGCTACGAGTCGGAGCTACAGATCGTGAAAAACACTACCGGAGCTGTTATCACACACCTGAACAAAATATTGCATGCCGATGAGATACTGGCTTTCCAGCAACTGGTACGCCGTGTGCCTGTAGTTGATAACGTGGTGGAATATGCGGTGCAGCTGGTACACAAAACCCGTCCTGGCCAACCTATGGCTTCACAGCAGGCAGACCAGTACCTGGAATGGGGAGCTGGCCCAAGAGCTTCGCAGCATTTAATTGTGGGCGCTAAATGTAACGCTATCCTCAACGGAAAGTATAGCCCCGACATTGAAGACGTGCAGGCAGTTGCCTTGCCTATACTTCGCCACCGCATTGTGCGCAACTTTAAGGCAGAAGCCGAGGGCGTAACCGTAGAGCGCATTATACAGGATTTACTGTAATTACCTGTTGCTGATGGCTCAAAGAGGCGATTTGTCAATTTAACCGTCAAACAATTTAGCAATCTAAGCTTATTGGTGTAATTTTGCTCCCGTTCAATTTTATTCACATTACCCTGAAAACTTATGGAAGCGGCTGCTTTATACTTTCGCTTTAAGGATAACCTGGCTACGATAGCGGGTGCGCTTAACAGTAAACTGGAAGTGCGCTCTATGCCTTACAATACCTCTATCCCATTAGAGATTGATTTACTGGCAGATATTCTTCGCCTGCACGGCCTGGATTTCACATCATCTACCCCGGGGGCTGCCCGTCTTTTTGATTTTCAGCAATGGTATGCACAGCACGAGGAACAGGTACACGACATTATGCACCGCGTATTGGAAGAGAAAAGAGCTTACATGAAAACTGCCACCGGCACCGTGTTGCAAAAGGAAATGCTTTACCGCCGCCTGGAATATTTTAAAGAGACCGCACATACGTTAGAAGTGATGATGGCACAGCAGCAATTGCATAGCCCGAAGCATTTCAGCTATCCGTTTCTGGGTAACTAAGTATGATCATAAACAGAAAAGCCTCTGCTATATTTTTATAGTAGAGGCTTTTCTGTTTATAAGGTATAAACCGTCTGCCAAGCTAATGCTCTTTTAAAACCAACAGTTTATACTTGTGCACACTAATTAATTACTGCGGATAGAAGTATGGCCTTCTTTGGAGTGCTTGAGTTTAAGCTCTCCCTCCGGCTCATCTTTCATACTAGAGTCAGCCTGGCTGCCGACGCCGCCTTTAGCTACTGTAATGCCGCCATCAACCATGTACAGGGCACCTGTTACGTAAGTTGCCTCATCTGATGCCAGGAACAAGTATACATTAGCCACCTCCTCAGGGGTACCACGGCGCCCCATGGGCGTAGCCTCTTTCATCGTTTTTACCATCTTGCTATCCATCGGCCCTGTACCGGTGTGGGTCCAGGCGGTATCAATGGGGCCGGGGCCAACCACATTACATCGTACCCCAAACTGAGCCTGCTCTACAGCCAACCCTTTCATAAAAGCATGCATAAAGCCTTTAGTGCCGCCATAAGGTGCGTTCTGTGCTATACCTAACACACCTGACTCAGAGCCCGCCGAAACAATGTTACCCTTTGTTTTATGCAGCTCAGGCAAAGCGGCCTTACTCATGGCAAAAGCCGAGCGCAGGTTGTTTTTAATCATATAGTCAAAGGCCTCCTCAGAGTAATCCTGCAGCATGTTAACCTCCGGAAAAACGCCGGCATTGTTTATTAAGATGTCTAGTTTACCAAACTCCTTAACAGCCATCGCTACACAGCGCTGCGCATTTGCCAAAACGGATATGTCTCCTGCAAAGGCAATGGCAGTACCACCTGTCTTTGATATCTCTTCCGCCACTTTCTCCACAGGGTCCTCAGGAAAACCGGCCACTACCACACTTGCCCCCTCGCTTGCAAATTTTTTACATATAGCTTCTCCAATGCCTGTACCGCCACCTGTCACGATGGCAACTTTGTTTTTAAGTCTGTTTGCTGTCATAGTATTCATTTATTTTTAGATACACTATGCTTAACGTTAGCCGCACTTACGCAGTTAAGAAATGACCTTTATATTACAGCAGCCATACATTTTTTCATAGTTAGCGTATGACTTAACAAGGCACCCCGTACCATTAAAAAGTTAAGAACTGCCACCATGAGCATACTACATGAAACCCTGCCAGAATCATTCGAGAATAAATTAGAGACCAAGCACCTGCTGCTGCGCCCATACCAGGAAGGCGACGAAAACGATTTCATGCGCTTGCTGCAGGAGAACTCCTCTATATTAAACCCAGCTTTTGGAGGACGTTTGGCCCGTGTGCGCGCACTAGACGATGCCAGAATACAGGTAAAGCAGCTGCGCACAGAGTGGGAAAACCGAAAAGTATTTGATTTTGGGGTATGGTTAAAAGAAGAGCATGAGTACATCGGCGACATAGCTTTGAAGAACCTGGACCACCGCGTGCCTAAAGCAGAATTAGGCTTATACTTTACCAGCTGGCCAGATACCCGCGAACTGGCACTTGAGGCGCTTCAGGCTATCCTTACCTTTGCCTTTGATACATTGGCTCTAAACAAAGTATACTTGCGTTGTACGGCTTCAAATCTATACTTTGGAGAGCTTGCCGAAGATAGCGGTTTCCTAAAAGAAGGTTTGATCAGAAGCGACTACAAAGGCGCAGACTCTGAAGAATTGTTAGACCTAAGCTACTATGGCATGACGCGCCAGGATTATGAGCAAAGGCAACGTCACGCTTCCCACACGAACTCCGCGGCTTTAGCTTAATGTTAAAAAGCAGCTTACTTTTTGGGTTTAGCTACAAAAAAATCGGTGTCAAAAGACAGGTAAAGTGAGTTAGAGAACTCCAGCTTTGGATCGTTGAAATCAATGACTGGCTCCAGGCGCAATGTGAGGTACATATCGTCTACGATCTTGATGTCCTTCATCAAGCGTACAATCAGTAACTCCCGCTCTTCTTCCAGGTAGTTCGGATTTTTGAAAGTAGTTGACGCTGATTGGTACAATTGGCCTCCTAGCTCGGTGATATAGCCATCGCCCCTCCAGTAGCTCAGCATCACGTCCTGGTATTTGGTATCAGCACCCACGTTCAGGTAGATACCGTGCCCATCTTTGTAGGGCAATCGATATGTATTCGAAAAGTCTTTAAAACCAAGCAGGTAGTTCTTGGTATACAGGCGGTGCAGCACTCTGCTGCTATACTTCTTCTCCAGCTCCAGGCCAACGGCTACGTTTACAACTGTAAGCAAGGGCAAATCAGAAGCATCAATCTGCCCGCCCTTGTGCTGCGCAGTAAACTGTATAGGCAATGTTAGCTTTACACTATCTGCCAGGTTGCCCCTTCCCTCTTTTTCCAGTAGTGTGAAAGCTGTTACAGCGCCCCCATCAACCTGTTCCTGGTTATCTTCGCCGCGGTAAAGCATGTTTGCCCAGTTAAGCCAGGCATCTATTTTAACACGGTGCGTATTCATTTTGTATTGTAATCCATTCTCCAGCCGGTTAAGCATAAGCCGCTCAAAATCGTAGAGAGGTTCTATGTAACCATGGCTCAGGTTACCCTCTAAAGTACCGAAGGTAAAGCTCCAGTTCTCTTTTAAAAACTTAACAGAGAAGGTCGGAGAGATATCCTGGTAGCCGGAGCTGCCAAAGTCTTTCCAGAGAAAAATACCCGCGTCCAGGCGTACTGTTGGCGCTGGCTGGTAAATAAGTTTGGGGTTAAGGTGATACCCAAATAAAGTATAGCCATCTGCAATTTTATTGAAGTATTCGTTGTTCTTAGAAAAGCCTAAAGCATACAAGCCAAATCTAATTTCATTAGCATTTTCAGGTTTAACAGGTATTGTTTGGGCTAGTACGCTGTTGTTAAGTTGCCCATAACACAAACCACTACTAAACAAGCACGTAATAGCGAAAATAAGCTTAAAAAAGCACATAAAAAGTCTGCAAAAATGGGACGAAAGTGCAGCCGCTGTTGTTATAATCAGACTGCGGTAAACAGCTAAAAAAATTAGTAAAATAATTATTGGCTTTCTTGCAAGTAGCTGTCGAAAGTAGTAATTTCACCTTCAATATAAAGCAATTTAATTAAACACACATGAGCGTAAGCAACGAAAAACTTAAAGCCCTACAGCTGACTATGGATAAGCTCGACAAAACATACGGTAAAGGAACCGTTATGAAGTTGAGCGATAATAAAGTAGAAGATATTCCGGCTATCTCTACAGGCTCACTGGGGCTTGATATTGCTTTGGGTATTGGCGGTTTACCACGTGGCCGTGTCGTAGAGATCTACGGTCCGGAATCATCAGGTAAAACCACACTTACCATGCATTGCATCGCTGAGGCACAGAAAAAAGGTGGCTTGGCAGCTTTTATTGATGCAGAGCACGCATTTGACAAGGTATACGCCCAAAAGCTTGGCATTGATACTGAAAATTTATTAATCTCTCAGCCAGACAATGGCGAGCAAGCACTAGAGATTGCGGATCACCTGATTCGTTCTGGTGCTATAGATATTATCGTAATTGACTCTGTTGCCGCTCTTGTACCGAAAGGTGAACTAGAAGGCGACATGGGTGACAGCAAAATGGGTTTGCAGGCACGTTTGATGTCTCAGGCACTTCGTAAGCTGACAGGTACGATCAATAAAACCGGCTGTACGTGTATCTTTATTAACCAGCTGCGTGAGAAGATCGGTGTGATGTTTGGTAACCCTGAGACAACTACAGGTGGTAACGCTCTTAAATTCTACGCTTCTGTGCGCCTGGATATCCGTCGTATTGGCCAGATAAAAGAGTCTGCTGATAACATTACCGGTAACCGCACACGCGTGAAGGTTGTTAAAAATAAAGTAGCGCCTCCGTTCAAAGTAGTTGAGTTTGATATCATGTATGGTGAGGGTATCTCTAAAGTAGGTGAGATTCTTGACCTGGGCGTTGAGCTTGGTATCGTGCAGAAATCCGGTTCTTGGTTCTCTTACAACGGAGACAAATTAGGCCAGGGCCGTGATGGTGTAAAGCAAATACTGTTAGACAACCCGGAATTACAGGAAGACATTGAAGGCAAGATCAGAGCCATTGTAAAAGGTGAGCCTGAGAAAGTAGCAGCAGCCCTTGATGATGCAGCCGCTTCAGCTGAATGAACACTTTTCCCAAACCTTAAGTAAAAAGAGGAGCTACATAAAGTAGCTCCTCTTTTTTTTGCCTGATAATGAATTGATTTGCTGCTTAGAACTGTTTAACTTAGTGAATAAACAGTAGTTGGTATAAAACTTGTTTAAAGCTAATTACACAACTGAGTTTAAGCTAACCTTGATTATGAAGAGATTTTTTCCGGCTATACTTTTGATTCTTGTTGCAGCATTTGGCTTTGTAACCAAAGACAGGATGCGAACCGTCCCAAATGAAAGCTTTTCGTCTGGAGAAGTATTAAAGTATAAAGTACACTATGGCCCTATTACAGCAGCAGAGGCAGTTATAGACGTTGCCCCTACATTGCATACCATCAATGGCAGGCCGTGTTACCGCGCTACGGTAACGGGTAAAACAAACGGCTCCTTCGATCTTTTTATTAAAATTCGCGATACATGGCAATCTTATATTGATACCGCAGCCCTTGTACCGCAGCGCTCTTTCAGAAATATAGAAGAAGGCAATTACCGTAAGCGCGAAACTGTTGATTTCAACCATTACAACAACACCGCTTCTGTTGAGAAAAAGAAAAAGAACAGAGACAAAGAATCCAGCAAACACAAAGTACCTGATAATGTACAGGATATTGTGAGCGGCTTTTACTACATGCGCACTTTTGACTATGATAAGATGCGCGTGGGCGATAAGTTTAACATCCAGGGCTTTTTTGACGAAGAGAATTTTAACATGGAAGTAACTTACCGCGGCAAAGAGGTGGTGAATACAAAAGCAGGAAACATCAGGGCTATTAAGCTAACGCCAAAAATGCCGAAGAACAAAATGTTTAAAGACGGCAACTCAATTGCGGTATACTTGTCTGATGACGATAATAAAATACCCGTACTGATACAGGCCGAAATGTTTGTGGGCTCTGTTAAAGTAAACCTGTACGAATACAAAAACCTGAAACACAAGATTTTGCTAGCGCAGAATTAACAGAAGAGGCCAGTTTTATACTGGCCTTTTTTACGCCTTGCATATGCTGCACCACCAGCTAATGTTAAGAAAGTATTAAGAATTAATTATCAAAGATCAAATTGATACAGGAATAGTATATTTGTATTGTAAGCCAGCAAATAGCTAAATAGAATGCGCTGGCTAAGTACAATCATAAGTTTCATGCTATGTGCCAAAGGGGCACCAGCCATACTTTTTCGTAACGCTAATCCCGAGATTTGTGCAAACTGCAGCAAACTATAAAGTCTTAGTAGTAGACGACGATCCAGACATCGTAGAGCTACTGCAATATAACCTGGCCCGCGAAGGGTATGATGTATCTGTAGCCGAAAACGGCAAAAAGGCAGTAGAGGTAGCGCAAGACACCAAACCAGATGTTATCCTGATGGACGTGATGATGCCTGTTCTGGATGGAATAGCAGCCTGCCGCCAACTGCGTGAAATCGGTGATTTCCGTAACACCCACATTATCTTTCTGACAGCCCGGGCCGAAGAGTTTTCTGAAGTAGCCGCCTTTGAGGCAGGAGCTGACGACTTTATAACGAAGCCAATAAAACCCCGTGCCTTACTAAGCCGCCTGGCAGCGTTTACCCGACGCGATGCACAGCTTGAGGAGCAAAACCAAGTTATTGAGATTGGGGGCCTGCGTATAGACCGCAACAGCTTTGCTGTTTACAAAGGCGATGAAAAAATCACCTTACCTAAAAAAGAATTTGAGCTGTTAGCCTTTTTAGCAACCACACCAAACAAGGTTTTTGGGCGGGAAGAACTGCTGAACAACGTTTGGGGAAGCGATGTATATGTTATAGCCCGAACTGTTGATGTACACATCCGGAAAGTGCGTGAGAAGATTGGGGAGGATAACATTAAAACTATAAAAGGCGTGGGCTATAAGTTCAACACCGATTAATACATGAATTTAAACTCCCGTTCGCTTACACTCTTAATCTCATTGGCGGTGGCTTTAGTGCTTACCGCCTTTCTTGCTTTAGCTAGCTACTTTTCTTCAGAGGGGTTCAAGGTAGCATTGCTTATCGTATTCTTCAGCTGCTTTTTACTTGTCTACTTTTCGTACGAGGCTTTGGTGCTGCGCGAGATCAAAAACATTCACACCAGCCTGGATAAAGTAAAGCGTCAGGACTTCAAGAAAATTGAAAGTAGGTCCATCTTCATCTCCGATCCGCTGACAAAAATCAAAGACGAGATTTACCTTATTGCAGAGCGCAAGCAGCAGGAAATAGATGAATTGAGAAGCCTGCAGGTAATGCGCCGCGAGTTCTTAGCCGATGTGTCGCACGAGCTAAAGACGCCCATTTTTGCGGCGCAGGGCTTTATACACACCCTCCTTGATGGCGCCATGGACGACCCTAATGTGAGAGAGCGGTTTCTGCAGAAAGCAGCTAAAAGCCTGGATGGCCTGGATGCACTTGTGCAGGACCTGATTAGCATATCGCAGTTTGAAAAAGGCGTGGTAAAAATGGCGAAGCGCAACTTTGATGCGGTGCAGTTGATGCAGGAAGTATTTGAGCAACTGGAGCAAAAGGCGGCACAGCACGATGTTACACTCCACCTCGAGACCAGCTCCAACGAACAAGTAATGCTTTATGCCGACCCTAACCGCATGCGGCAGGTATTTATAAATCTGGTTGATAATGCCATAAAGTATGGGCGCAAAGGCGGTAACATATGGGTGATGTTTGACGAAGGCCGAAAAAAATACACCATTACTGTAAAAGACGACGGCAAGGGCATTGCCCAGGAACATATAAACAGAATTTTTGAGCGCTTTTACCGCATCGATAAAAGCCGTGCCCGCGATACAAGCAGCACAGGCCTAGGCTTAGCAATATGCAAACATATAGTAGAGGCGCATCGGTCTTTTATAGCCGTTAAAAGCGAAATAGGCAAAGGCACTACGCTACGGTTTAAGCTACAGAAAGCTAAACTTGCTTAACTGCTGCGGCTCTACTGGTTTAACCCGTACTTCATAAAACTTCTTATCAAGTTAAAGAACCTTAAAAGCCGCTATTCAGAGCCTTGGGGAAACTATCAGCACATATCTATACTTTAACGCTAGCTGTTTTTGAGTATGATACCGTACAGCTACAAGCGAAGCCTGTTCCTTGTTAGCATGGTACCTCCCTTTAGAGCACAGGCTAATTGCGCAGTAACATACCCAAGCAACACCGGCCACTAACAATCAAAAAACAGCAATTATTATTAGTATCTTTGCAGCATTGCACAGAGTAACGTATAACTGTGCTGATTACAAAGTATAACAACACATGAAATACCCGGTTTTTGAAGACCTGATTATATTCGAGAATGAGGATTACGTGGTGGTAAATAAACCACCCTTTCTGGCTACGCTTGAAGACAGAACACCAAACACTACTAACTTGCTAAAAATTGCAAGACAGTATAACCCCGACTTACAAGCTTGCCACCGCCTGGACAAAGACACATCGGGTTGCCTTGTTTTTGCTAAAAACCCAGAGGCATACCGCCACCTGGCCATGCAGTTTGAGCACCGGCAGGTGTACAAAGTATACCATGCAGTAGTGTGGGGGGCGCATAAATTCGAGGATCAACTGGTAAACAAATCTATACTTGCTGGTGCCAAAGGGGTGGCAAAACTTACACCTCAGGGAAAATCCGCAGAAACATACTTTACAACCGTTGAGAATTACGGCCGCCACAGTTTAATAGAATGCGTGCCTGTTACGGGCCGCCTGCACCAGATACGTGTGCACCTGGCATCGTTAGGGGCTCCCATTGTAGGAGACGAACTATACGGTGGAGAGAATTTATACTTGAGCAGCCTTAAGCGAAAGTTTAACTTAAAAAAGGAAACGGAGGAACAGCCGCTGATCAAGCGTTTTGCCTTACACTCGTTCAATATTGGCTTTACGCTGCTAAACGACGAGCCTGTTAAAATTGAGGCTCCTTATCCGAAGGATTTTGCGGTATTGGTAAAGCAACTGCGCACGCACTAATTTTTACTGGCAAAGGTTTCTGGCAAAGGACAAAGGAGGTGGTTATACTTCTTTTGTCCTTTATCTTTTATGCTATACTTCATGCCGCCAGTTTAGCTTTAGCGTCACTTGTGGCTGTATGGCAGCAGTTTGTAACTGCTTTGCTTCGGAGAAGCAGGAATGTAGTGGCTTACTTAGGCTATGATTTATACATTGGAAACAAGCAATAAAGTATAAGCCTGTATAAACTCCCTAAAGTATACTTTCCTGCTTGAGCAGAAAGCCAGTTACAAACTGGCATCATGCATAGCCACAAGTTACGCTTCCGCTAAACTTGCGGCATGTTCTGTGTTTTGTCAAATAGTTCTTTTCTTGCAGTTCCTCGTCCAAAATCCCTTAACCAGGCTTAACTCACCCGCAACACAATCTTACCGATGTTCTTATTCTGCTCCATGTAACGATGCGCCTCGGCTACATCCTGCCAGTTGTATACAGAATCCACTACAGGTTTGATAGCACCGCTTTCAAAGTGCGGCATTGTGTAGCTGCTCATCTCCTGCGTCAGCTTTATCTGGTAGTCTTTTGTTCTGGAGCGGAGCGTGGAGCCCATTACTTGCAGGCGCTTCACCAGTATTTTGCGCAAATCAAGGCTCTCTACTTTACCTCCACCTAAACTGGCAAGTATGATCAGGCGGCCATCAGTTCTAAGGCACTCGATGTTCTGGTTAAAGTATGGCCCCGCTATAAAATCTACTATCACATCTACGCCCTCACTATTTGTATGAGCCAGCACATGAGCATCAAAAGTAGCTTCCGGGTCTTTGTAATTTATGGTTTTATGCGCCCCAAGTTCTTTACAGGCATCCAGCTTTGTTTCAGAGGCAGTAACTAGTACCTCGGCCTTGTGTACGCGCGCCAGCTGTATAGCTGCCGTACCTACGCCACTAGCTCCGGCATGTATTAAGGCACGCTCTCCGGGTTGCAGCTTACCTAGCCAGAACAGCGCCTGGTAAGCCGTCATAAAAACTTCTGGTATCGCAGCGGCCTCTTCCATGCTCAAGTTATCCGGCACGGGCATGGCCATGTGCTCGTTAATAATGGTATACTCGGCGTAACCGCCTCCGGGCAGCAAGCCAAATACCTTATCCCCTTTCTTAAAGCGTGTGCAGTTAATGCCTGCCTCCACTACCTCTCCGGCTATCTCTAAACCAAGTATAGGGCTGGCACCTTTAGGCGGAGGATATTTGCCTTGGCGTTGCAGGGTATCGGCACGGTTAAGTGCGGTGGCATGTACTTTTACAAGTAAGTCGTAGGGGCCCGGTAATGGCTGCTCGTACTCGCCGAGTGTAAGTTGCTCGGGGCCGCCGGGTTGTTTTACAAGTATGGCTTTCATAGTTTAAAGTATGGCTGTTTTTATAGACGCAAGATAAGCCTGTAAAGATTTTATACTTTGTCTGCTACTCTCTTCGGATTGCTTCCACCGGATTTAGTCTGGCCGCACGTGTGGCCGGGTAAGTGCCGAAAACAATTCCCACAATAACAGCTATGATGGCAATAACCAGGAACGTATTAAGTGTATAAGCAGCGGCAAACTCCACATCGGCAAGCGCATTGATAATGGGCACAACACCGAGCGTTACCAGGATGCCCAATAGCAGACCAAGTATACTTCCGAACAACGACACAGTAATCGACTCCGCCAGGAACTGCATCAGTATGTCGCGCTTTTTGGCTCCCATTGCTTTGCGTACACCAATCTCTACGGTACGCTCTGTAACAGAAATAAGCAGCACGTTCATTACCCCGATACCGCCCACTACTACCGAAATTCCCACGATCAGCCCCATCACAACTCTGAAAAGCAAAAATGCCTTTGCCGCCTGGTCAACCCGAGACTCATTACTGATCACCCTGAAATCGGATGGATCTTTTTTATACTTCTGCTTTAGCCAGGCTTCTATTTCTGATTTTATTACCGGCACCTGCTCCACGTTTTCGGCATCGATGATTACTCTTGGCGGGTTCTGCTTCAGTTCTTCATCAGAAAGTATGGTTAGCGGGTAATACACAAGAGGTGCTTCGTTGCCATCATCTTTCAACACTCCTTCAATCTTAACTTCCTTTTCACCAAACGTAACTGTTTTACCCAATAAAAAAGCGCCAGAGTCTGCGCCTAGGGTGTGCCTGGCAAAGGCATGATTCACAAAAGCTACAGGCACTCCTGCCTCCACAGCTGCTGCACTAAAAATTTTACCGGTTGCTATACCTGTTTTTTTAGGATGATGCGCGTTGATACCATTCAACTCTGCCACCAAACTTTTGTCGCTACCAGCCAACTGTACTTCGCCGGTCTGCACCACCTCCAAGTAGCTTTTAACCGGGTGGCTCAGGGATTTCTCCAGTTCCGGTAATTGTGCATAGGTCAGGTAGTCGTAGCTTTCTTTTTTTACCTGTAGCCTGTTTTCTCTTTTGTAGGTATCGGTTTGCAACAGTATGGAATTAAGATCTGTTGTTTTGGTGATCTGCTCCTTCGCAAACCTCTCCATGCCATCAATCAAGGACAGCACCGTAACCAGGGCTCCCACCCCGATCACAATACCAAGTATAGAAAGCAAGGTATGAAACAACCTGCTGCGGATATTCTGCTGCGCCAGCGAAAAGGAGATAAGTAGTTTTTTTAGCATAGTAGTTAAGTATAGGCACAATTATATTCCGAAATATTAATAAGAATTCCTAGCAGACGGACATTTATACTTAAACCCACCTATACTTAAAAAACCTTTTCTGGAACTCAATTCCAACATAAGTAAAATAATTACGAAGATTTCGTAGCTATTATTACGAACATTTCGTAACTATACGAAAACATCGTAGAAGTATGGAAAAGCTAACACAACAAGAAGAAGAAGCCATGCAGGTGATCTGGGAAACCGGCGGCGGCTTTATAAAGGACTTCCTGGAGCAACTACCCGAACCTAAACCACCTTATACTACGCTGGCCTCTACGGTAAAGAACCTCGAGAAAAAGAGTTTTGTGCAGGGTGAAAAGATAGGCAATTCTTACCGCTACCTGCCATTGCTAAAAGAGGAAGACTACAAGAAAAAGTTTATGAAAGGCTTTGTGGGAGATTATTTTAAGAACTCATACAAAGACCTGGTGGCCTTTTTTGCCAAAGAAAAGCAGATAAGCGCCGAAGAATTGAAAGAGATTATAGACATGATCGAAAACAAGAAATCGAAATAACATGCCTGCCTTACTCCTATACCTCCTGAAAGCAAACGCAGCCCTGGTGCTGTTTTACCTGACGTACCATTTTGTGCTGCGACGACTAACCTTTTACCACCTGAACCGGGCATTCCTGCTGTTTGGTATTGTGTTTTCTGTACTCTACCCTTTTATAGACCTCCAAAGCCTTTTCAGTAAACACCAGGAGCTGGCGGTGGTAAACACTTACGTAGCCGCTATACCTGCCTTTACAGTAGCACCTGCCCTACCCGAGGCACAAGAGTTCGATTACTGGCAACTGCCTGTGTACCTTTTCTGGCTGGGTGCAGCAGCCGTAGCGGTCAGGTTGCTGTTTCAGTTTACCTCACTTTACAAGATTCATACGTCGTCGGTGCCTGCCACACATAAGGGTATCGGCTACAGGCAGGTTAAAAGTATAAATCATGCCTTCTCCTTTTGGCAATCTATTTACCTGAACCCTGAGCAGCACAAGCAACACGAACTCGATGCCATACTTAACCACGAGCAGGTGCATGTAAAAGGCTGGCATACCCTGGATGTACTGCTATCAGAGCTTAGCACCGTCTTCTACTGGTTTAACCCCGGTGGCTGGCTTATGAAGCGCGCTGTTAAAGAGAACCTGGAGTTTATTGCTGATAAAAACGTGGTTGCCGCCGGCCTAGACCGCAAAGACTACCAGTACCTGCTCCTGAAAGTTACCGGTATTTCGGAGCCCCAGATCGCTAACCAATTCAATTTCTCACCACTTAAAACAAGAATAGCCATGATGAACAAAGTGCCGAGTACCAGAAAACATCTGCTTAAATTCCTGGCGGTGATACCTCTCGCAGCCGTACTGCTCGTTGCCTTTAACGGTGTAGCGCAGCCACAAACAGGTGATGCAGAGGACATCGAAATTAGTGATTACACTAAAGTAGGCCCTGACATTTATATTAAAACTGCGCCCACTTTTACTACCGCCTGCTGGAATGCCCCTAATACGCTAACAATAACCCCTATTGAAGGAGAGGCAGATAATTACCAACTAGACAGCGAGCAAGACATAGCAAGAGCCTATACGAAGTATGGTTTATACTTACCGGACAATGAAATGTATGAAAAAGTATTAGCCAGCATACCAGCTGCCGCCAAAGAAAAAGGACCGCAGGCAGTAAATGAGTACAAAGATTTTTATGCTCGTAACCCGCAGGTTAGAAAGCTTGAGTGGACTACCCGAAACCAGATAATAGTTAGACTGGAATCTACAGAAGAAATGTATGACTTAGAAGACAAAGCTAGCCGTGCTGCCGCAGAGAAAAAGTATGGAAAACTCCCATCAACTCCACCGCCAGCAGAAGTTGTGACACAGGAAGAGTTTGATGCCCGCTCTCAAAAAGGCCTGCAGGACAACGGCGAGAGAATCTTCATTCCAGAAGATATAGATTACTACCAGGACAGAAACAACCTTCCGATAGCGTATACCAACTTCCTGAAGAAGAACTCATCCATAGAAAAGGTTGGCTGGAGAATTAATGAACAGACTGGCCCAAAAGCAATAGTTTTCTTTATGAAGGCAGGAGGAACTGAAACTTATGAGCTGAACGATGAGAAAAGTATGGCTGCCGCCAAAAGCAAGTATGGAGAACTGCCAGGCCTGTTACCACCGCCGCCACCGGTAATGATCAAGAAGAACTAATAGAACAACTTATGACACAGCCCCTAAGGTATAAGCTATACTTTAGGGGCTGTTCCTTTTAACCTGTAACTTATACTTTGCGTTAGCTATTTTCCTGTTACACAGTATATTTCTAGAGGATGTATTGCATATCAAATAAAGTATTTCTATCTTTGTGACCATTTTTCAAGAGCCGAAAAATAGAATAGTTAAAATAAATAAATCGCTTACAACCACTAAAAATGGATCATTTAAGTTATAAGACCCTTACTGTCAACAAGAAGACAGCCAACAAAGGCTGGGTGATTGTTGATGCAGGTCAAGGAAGCTTGGGTCGCGTGGCATCGGAAGTTGCCAAGATCCTGAAAGGCAAGCATAAGCCTTCGTACACTCCTAATGCTGACTGCGGCGACAACGTAATCATTATCAACTCTGATAATCTGCGTTTCACAGGCCGTAAGTGGGATCAGAAGTATTACCTGACACATACTGGTTACCCAGGCGGTCAGAGAAAAACTTCTCCACGTGAGCTAAAGGCTAAATCATCAACGCTGCTCGTAGAGCGCGCAGTTCGTGGCATGTTGCCTAAAGGCCCACTAGGTCGCGAGCTATTCAGAAATCTTCATGTTTTTGCAGGAAGCGAGCATCCATTTGCAGCTCAGCAGCCTAAAGAATTAACCTTCAACATCTAATTTTAATGGAAGTTATCAATACATCTGGTAGAAGAAAAACCTCGGTGGCTCGTATCTACATGACGGCCGGGCAAGGGAATATCACTATTAACGGTAAAGATATCAAGGCATACTTCCCTAACGAAGTATTGCAAACTATAGTAAATCAGCCGTTTCAAACCTTAGATCTAATTGGCAAGTACGATGTTACTGCTAATCTAAAAGGTGGTGGTGTAAGCGGCCAGGCTGAGGCACTAAGACTTGCTATATCTAAAGCACTGGTAGTTGAGAACGCCGAGTCTAAATCAGCACTTCGTAAAGAAGGATTCGTTACTCGTGACCCACGTATGGTGGAGCGTAAGAAGTTCGGTAAGCGTAAAGCACGTCGTTCATTCCAGTTCAGTAAACGTTAATATTTTAGGTGTATCAAAAACATGGCAAGTACTAATTATAAAGAATTACTTGAGGCAGGTGTTCACTTTGGCCACCTTACCCGCAAGTGGGATCCAAAAATGGCACCGTATATCTTCATGGAGAAGAACGGTATCCATATCATTGACTTAAATAAGACGCTAGTTGCGCTTGATGAGGCTTCTGCCGCTATCAAGAACATCGCTAAGTCTGGCCGTAAGATCTTGTTCGTTGCTACTAAGAAGCAGGCACAAGACATCGTAGCCGAGGAAGCAAAACGTCTTAAAATGCCTTACGTTACTGATCGTTGGTTAGGCGGTATGCTTACTAACTTCGCTACTGTGCGTAAGTCTCTTAAGAAAATGTCTACTATCGATAAGATGGTAAAAGACAATACTGCATATGCAGCTATCGCAAAGCGTGAAAGATTAATGCTTTCTCGTGAGCGTGAGAAACTGGAGCGTGTACTTGGTGGTATCGCTGATCTTTCTAGACTGCCTGCAGCACTTTTCATCGTTGACGTTAAGCGTGAGCATATCGCTGTTAAAGAGGCTCACAAACTTAACTTGCCGGTTTTCGCTATCTGCGATACTAACTCTAACCCAGAGACAGTAGATTTCCCAATCCCTGCAAACGACGATGCTTCTAAGTCTGTATCTCTTATCGTTTCTCTGATCGGTAAGGCTATCGAAGAAGGTCTGTCTGAGCGTAAGGTTGACAAAGAAGAAACTGAGCGTAAGCGTTCTGAAGAAGAAGGCATCAAGGCTAAACAAGAAGCAGACGAGCAATAGTCAATTGTTCATATTGCAATAACATCAAACTGAACATTGGGCTTTGCAGCTTCAATGTTCAGTTTGTTTTAGGGGAAATAGGAAGCAGGCAAAAGCTGCTTTGACAAAAGACAAAGAGTTCTACCCTACTATTTTCTTCCAAATACAGAATTCAAAATTTATAATTCATAATTCTTAATTATAAAAAAATGGCTATTACAGCACAAGACGTTAACAGACTCCGTCAGGAAACAGGAGCAGGTATGATGGACTGCAAGAAAGCGCTTACAGAAGCTAACGGCGATTTCGAAGCTGCTAAAGATATTCTTCGTAAGGCAGGCCAGAAAATTGCCAGCAAGCGTGCAGACAACGTGACTTCTGAAGGTATCGTTCTTACGCAGGTAAACGCAGAAGGCAACAACGGTAAAGTAGTTGCACTTGCTTGCGAAACTGAGCCTGTATCTAAAGTTGCAGACTTCAAAAGCCTAGCGCAAAGAGTTATGGATACTGCTGTATCTACTAACGCTGCTACTAAAGAAGATCTTCTTGCTGCAAACCAGGAGGATGGCCGCTCACTTCAGGACCACATTACTGACCTGATGGGTAAAATCGGTGAGAAAATTGACGTAGTTTCTTACGAGACTGTAAACGCTGATCAGGTTGTTGGTTACACGCACTCAACTGGTAAATTAGGTGTATTAGTAGGCCTTGTAAACACTAACGGTACTGATGTAACTGAGGTTGGTAAAGACGTAGCAATGCAAATTGCTGCCATGAACCCGGTTGCTTTAGACAAAGACGGCGTTGATGCTGCTACTGTTGAGCGTGAAATCGAGATTGGTAAGGAGCAGGCACGTGCTGAAGGTAAGCCAGAGCAAATGTTAGAGAAAATTGCTCAAGGTAAACTGAACAAGTTCTACAAAGAAAATACATTGCTTAACCAGGAGTTCGTAAAGGATTCTTCTTTAACTATCGCGCAACTGCTTGACAAAACTAGCAAAGGCATGACAGTTAACGACTTCAAGCGTGTAGCTATCGCTTAAGTATAAGCTGAAAGTATGTCTCGTCCTGATATAAGTTGACGGGTTTGAGACGAAATTACTTTTTAATTTGAGACCTCCAATACGTTTGTGT
>NZ_CANLMZ010000011.1 GCF_947492645.1 uncultured Pontibacter sp.
ACGCTGGAGAGCGAGGTGAGGGCAGAAAAAGGCAGGGCCCACCGCAGGACGGAGGTCTACCTGATGCGATAGGGATGGTGCCGGCCCGGCCCGGCAACGCCCCGCTCACCGAAGGACAGACTTATCGGGAAGTATATTAAAAGAACGAATCATCAACTTCGCCTCATGTGGTTGGCATTTTCGAACGATTAGCTGCATAAAGTAGACTAGTGGTAAATTAACTTCAGCAGCTGCAGTATTAAGCTTCCTGTTCGTGCATACTAAATAAGTGAATCTTACAGCAGTTGCTGTATGGCTTGGCAGATGCGTTGACTGTAGTGTTTAGGCAAGTTTGTTATGCGGATGATGTATCTTAGAGTTTATCAGATCTTATACCACCAAATGAAGAAGTTTCTTTTCGTTGCCTTTGCTCTTTTTGCCGCATCCTGCTCAGCGGATAATAATTTAGAAGATGCCCTTTACAATGTAGTGGAGACCACCGCTGAGATGGCGCTAGATTCGCTCAATCAGGTTGTGGACAAGGAGTTAAAATCTCATACAGGAATTGATTCCCTAGGCTCCAGGATTCGTGCCACGGATACTCTAAACGTGGAACGAGAGGTGAAGCGGGAGCTCATCAGAGTATTATCGGAGTAAAATTAGCAGATTCGTCAGCTGTACGCTAGAGATTTTTTAGAAGGGTGATGGTGCTACGCGCATTACACTACCCAGTCTTTAATTGTCGACGAAGTTCATGTTAATCTAAGCTTGTTATATACTGGCAAATAGTCTCAAGCTAAATTCTGTCGGAGTTGTGCGGTGCTTCAAGCATTTGTTTAAGAAGTTGCATATTCTCACTTAATCTTAGTGCCGGTGTGCTTAAACAAGCATCAGCCTGTAAAATGCCATCTCATACCATATGAAAAGGCTTTTTACAGGCTGATGCTTTTGATTTGATTTGAGAAGTTGGACGGCGATGTTGCTAGCGCATTAGAAACTTAAAGTTGTTGATGTTACTAAGTGCTACGCCAGTACCTTTTATAACGGCCAGCAAAGGGCTATCAACTACATGTACCGGCAGTTTGGTTTTTCGGGCTAAGCGCATATCAAGACCTCTCAAAAGTGCGCCGCCGCCAGTTAGGTAAATGCCTGATTGGTGAATATCCGATGACAACTCTGGCGGGGTTAGTTCCAGCGTGATAAGTATAGCTTCTTCTATTTTGGTGATGGATTTATCGAGACAAGCGGCGATATCGGGGTAAGTAACTATTACCTGCTTTGGTAGTCCTGTCATCAAATCGCGTCCTTTCACATTGTAGGCTTCCGGTGGATTTGGTAGTTCGCTCATGGCCGCGCCTACTTCTGTCTTTATTTTTTCTGCAGTACTCTGCCCAATAAGGATGTTGTGTTCCTTGCGCATGTACTGGATAATCTCTTCATTAAACGTATCGCCTGCTACCCGCACAGACTGCTCACACACAATGCCACTCAGGGCAATTACTGCAATTTCTGTTATACCGCTACCAATATCAATAATCATGTGCCCAGTAGGCTCCTGTACATCTAAACCTATCCCGATGGCAGCAGCAACAGGCTCGTGAATCAGGTATACTTCTTTAGCGCCCGCTATAACAGCAGAATCCCTTATTGCTCTCTTTTCTACTTCTGTTATTCCGGCCGGAACGCACACTACCATACGGTAAGACGGGGAGAAGCCACGCTTAGAGGGGTTTGCTAACTTAAGCATCCCTTTGATCATGTGTTCTGCTGCATGAAAATCGGCGATCACACCATTTTTCAGAGGTCTGATAGTACTGATGTTATCATGCTCTTTTCCCTCCATCTGTTCTGCTTTGCTGCCAACAGCTATCACTTCGCCGGTAATTCTGTTAAAAGCAATAATAGAAGGCTCATCCAAAATTATTTTTCCTTCCTGCAGTACCAGGAAATTTGCCGTTCCTATGTCAATTGCTATGCCCTTTGGTAGTAAGTTAAAGAAGCCCATAATCGTAAGTATAAATTATCAGATGCTGTAAGTAAAAGCAGAAAGCTGTGAAACTATGAAGTATGAAAAAGAAACGTACTGAGTATAAATTAAATCTGCAAGATGCTTCTGGCTAAGGGTACTGGGCTTACTGCCCTAAAGCAGCAACCTGAATTGCACTTGGGATAAAAGCGCCGGAGATTTAAATTGTGTAGAGGTTGGCCGTAATACCGGCTTAACTATTAAAGTCTTTAGGCACCGATAAAAATTTAAGGCAATAGCCTGTTAGCTTATCGCATAGCCTAACATGATGTGATGCTGCTACAAAACCGGTGGTCGGTTTCAGATAAGAACAATGTAAAGTATTAGGTGGCAGCAAAACAAGATAAATGTATGAACTGTAAAGGTCGCTATTACAACTTTTAATTGCAACAGCAGGTTAAAACCATATACTTATTGTGCTCGTTGTTTATGATGATTATGCTCCTGAATTAGGCCAGGCTATGAATTTACTTAACTGTTTTCGTTCTGCAATTTTAAATTAAATCCTAGCATGTAGGAGTAAACTTAGTATAGCCTATGCGCAGGAGTCAGAGAAACCATACTGTATTTAATGCTGGGAATGGGATTTTCTTTATTCACCACTCATTGTGCTTTATATAGTTGTCCTTAAGATTTTTGCGACAGAAAAACAGAACGCAAACCGTTTAGCAAGTCATTTTCAGTAAGCATTTCACATCCATTCATCATACTTGGTTTTAATACTTAGCAGCATACTTTCTACACCTTCTGCAGCAATTTTCGGTAGCGCTTATACTATAATTGCGCGTGCTGATAATCACTTTACGGCAGGTTTCTGCAAGACTTCTATATAAAGTATGGGCATCCAAGTAAAGTTTACCGCCGTTATACTTATAGCATAGAAATAAACTATCATTTACTTCAATAAATGGGATTATCATGAAATGGCAAGGCAGAAGAAAAAGCAGCAATATAGAAGACCGTAGAGGGCAATCAGCAGGTGGTGGCAGAGGCATCAGCCCTATGTTACTTATACCTTTGTTCCGTCTCCTTTTCTCTAAAGTGGGGCTGGTTATTGTGGCGGTGCTGGCAGTAGTTATGTTTTTGACTGGAACCAACCCAATAGCGCTCCTGCAGCAGTTTGTGGGCGGTGAGCCACAGTATGCACAGTCAACTGATTACCAACCAAGCCCGGAAGAACAGAAATTGGCCGAACAGACAGCCATTGTGCTGGCAGATACCGAAGACGTTTGGAACAAAATGCTTCAAGGCTACAGAGAACCCACACTCGTGCTGTTCTCAGATCAGGTAAACTCAGCCTGTGGGCTTGCCTCGTCGGCCTCGGGGCCATTCTACTGCCCAGGCGATGAAAAACTGTACATCGATCTTAGCTTTTTTGGTGATATGGAACGCAAACTTGGTGCTAGTGGAGACTTTGCACAGGCCTATGTAGTAGGCCATGAAGTGGGACACCATGTGCAAAAACTCACGGGTACTATGGAGAAAGTAAATGCCATGCGAGGGCAGTTATCCGAAGTAGAATTTAATAAACTTATGGTTAGGGTAGAGTTACAGGCTGATTTTTACGCTGGTGTGTGGGCGCATCATACACAACGGGCCACAGGGTTTATGGAGCCCGGTGACCTGGAAGAAGCCCTGAATGCAGCGAGTGCCATCGGCGATGACCGCCTTCAGAAGCAATCCACCGGAAGAGTTGTACCTGACTCCTTTACACACGGCACCTCTGCCCAAAGAGTACGCTGGTTTAGAAAAGGCTTTGAGACAGGGGATTTATCACAGGGTGATACCTTTAACGCAACACAGTTATAGTGCAGTTGCGCTAACTTAGTTGTAGCATAATAATAAGGCTTCCTATGATATGAGAATTTGTCTACACCTAGTTCAGCATACTTCTTTCTTACGTTTCTTTCCTGATGCTGGAGTTGAGTAAGCCAATCTGACTTTATGAAAAGTAAAGCCTATTTGCGCAGATGAGATTTCTTGAAGTTTGCTTTAATAGCCTGTAGTATAGAATAATCAAATTTTATACTACAGGCTACTGCTGTTTTAAAAGAGAATGCTCAGCAAAATACCAGTTTTAAACTATACTTAAGATGGCTATACTATTGAGTGCACAATAGCTCCTGCACCTGTAATCATTTTGTCTTTTCCAGCTGTTTGATCTTCTCCAGGTTATTCTTGCTGTTTTTAAGTGTGGAGGCATCATTTGAGGAGATAGCCAGTTCAATGGCTTTTATAAACTGTTTTTCAGCTTCCTTTAGCTTCCCTTGCTGCAGCAATGCTTCTCCGTAACTATCAAATGCATTAGCCGAAGTAGGGTAGCTGACTGTGTTGTATTTAAAGATCAAAACTGCCAAAGTTGTACTAGCTGGTTTATTTAGCTGCTGATAAGCAATGGTGTTGATGGCACGCTCACCAAAGCCAGAGGCTTTCAACCCGTCGAATACAGCTGCTTCTGCTTTAGCTTCTTTTTTCTGTTTCAGGAAAGAAGCCGCCTGCACGAATTCTGCATTTAAGGCAGTTAATTTGGCTTTGTGTTCCAACCGGATTTTCTCCTTATTAGCTGCTTGCACCACCTGGTTAATGGCGTTTATCACAAGTTCGGGCTCTTCGCGGTGTATGTTGTGTCCGCTTGCAGCAGTTATAATATGCGCGCCGCTGGTAAACTGGCTAAAAAACTCAGAATGCAGGTTACGCCATACTTCAACGCCTTTTGGCTCGTGTAGAAACAATTCCGGGTTTTCTCTTTCCTGCACCGATGTAAGTACCACAACCGGCACCTGTGGCAGTTTACCGAAATCTGGTAGGGCGGCTCTCTCAAAAATTTTGTTGATGAGTTCATTTTCCTGCTTATACCTGTCAGGCATAAAGCTGTTTTGCAGTTCGATGTCTCTGAGCGCTTTAGTATGGTCTGCCTTTTTAAGTTCCTGCATCATTTTTTCATGTGCCGGATCTACAAATACCAATCCTTTTACCTTATCCGGATGTTGCGCCGCATAAGCACGTATAATAAAGGCACCGTACGAGTGGCCAACAAAAATAAAAGGCGGTTTAAGGTTTGCCTCCTCAAGGAGGGATGTTAAATCCTGTACTGCTGCCTCCAGGGTTGGCGGCTTCGGGTTAGATTCAGATTTGCCCGTTCCGGCTCTCGAATACAATAAAACCTGATTTGTATTCATCACTTCTGAAGCCACATTGCCCCATACTTTATAATCGGAACCAAAGCCTGATTCAAATATTATCGTGTAGTCGCCTGTTCCAGCCTGTATCATTTCTAGGGAGTGGTCTCCAACATTTATCATTTTTGTTTGTTGAGCTTTGGCAAGTGCCACATGCATGATAAGAAACAGCAGGAGGAAAATTTTTCTGATAGCCATAGTTTTATTTTATAAAGTGAGATGGTAGCTACTCATGTTCTGAAAAGAACAAAGTTTGCCTGTTAGTATAGTGTAGATGCTATATAAGCTTGCCAGGTTGCCTGAGAGGAAGTGATTAGTTGAAAGGTGGGGCTTAATGCGAAATAATTTTGTAGTGGGTGAAGGTGCTGCTCTGTTTGGATGAAATAAATTCGCAAAGCAAGATACATTTCATTCTTGAAAGAAGTTTAAAACTGCTTTTTAGGTTTCTCAGATGCCTTTTTGTGATATAGTATGATAAAACAAAGTATAAATTTATCGCGCCAGCTTAGCAGAGGTTATGGTGCATACATAGAAATAAAAAAGTATGCTGACGCAAAAAAAAATAATTTGAGATAACTTTTTTAGTACCTTTGGACCGGAAAACGAATTTGGTCTAGAATAATGACGAGTAAAGATGAACTTATAAAAACAGAGATTCTTAATGAGGCTCAGAAGCTTTTCAGGCATTATGGCTGGTCTAAAACTACCATGGAAGACATAGCGAAGGCTGCCGGGAAAGGGAAAAGCACGCTTTATTATTACTACAAAAGCAAGGACGAAATTTTTGATGCAGTAGTAAGTCGGGAGATGGAAGAAGTTTTCCGAATTTTAAAAGAAGCAGTAGATAAAGTGGAGACTGCAGAAAATAAGTTAAGAACGCTCTGCCTTACCAAGTTCCATATCCTACAGGAAAAAGTTAACTTGTATAATGTGGTTAAAGGCGAAATAGAAGCCAGTATACCACGCCTGATGGACCTGAACAGAAGGTATGAAATAAGAGAGATCAGCTTGGTGCGCAGCATTTTAAAGTTTGGGCTGGAGAAAGGCGAATTTGCGCAGTATACCGCTGAAGACATCGATGCCATTTCTTTTGCCATGGTATGCGCCTTCCGTGGCCTGGAAGTAGGATTGCTGGTAGAAAATAAATTCACAGACTTGGGCGGGCGGATGGATTTGATCATTGATATCCTGATGAAAGGAATGAAAGCTTAAAATATTTTCGCCTTTTTAGACCAAAATGTAAAATTAGTCTATTAGTTTTGCGCGCATTTTAAGCGGTACCAATAGATGCAGTAAGTCAGGCAAATAGTTTGGTTGGTTCTTTTAGTTGTGAACAATAAAGGTGTTTAAGAACTTTTGTTGCACGACAGGTAAGAATCAAAAGACAGTAACTGGAAGTCTGTTAGGAACGTTCAATAAAATATTTGAAATTCAATAACTTAAAAAGTATTCAGATGGGCAATATACTTCGTGAGAAAATCCTCGCCCGCGAAAAAAGTGCTGCATACCTTGCAGCGGAAAGGGCGATGGCGCAGGGAGCCTATCCTTATTTCAGATCCATAGCGTCTGCGCAGGATACGGAGGTGATTATAAACGGCAAGAAGGTGTTGATGTTTGGGTCAAATGCCTATCTGGGACTTACCAATCATCCCAAAGTAAAAGAAGCCGCCTTAAAAGCCATTGAGGTGTATGGCACAGGTTGCGCCGGTTCGCGTTTTTTAAACGGCAACCTCGACATCCACATGGAGCTTGAAGACAGGCTGGCTGCTTACGTGGGCAAAGATGCGGCGCTTGTTTTTAGCACGGGCTTTCAGGTTAACCTGGGGGTTATTTCCAGCCTTACAGGCCGCAACGACTACATTATACTTGATGAGTATAATCATGCCTCCATTATCGATGGCAGCAGGCTTTCCTTCTCTAAGGTACTCAAGTATAAGCACAACGACATGCAGGATCTGGAGCAGAAGCTTAGTCGCTTGCCGGCTGATGCTATCAAACTGATTGTAGTGGACGGGGTGTTCAGCATGGAAGGCGACATTGTGAAGCTGCCTGAACTCGTGGCACTTGCTGAGCGCTATGGTGGCAGCATTATGGTAGACGATGCACACGGTTTAGGTGTGATCGGGGAAAATGGAGCAGGCACCGCCTCTCACTTTGGCTTAACAGATCAGGTTGATCTGATCATGGGTACTTTCAGTAAATCCCTGGCTTCCCTGGGCGGTTTTATTGCCAGCGACTTTGATACAATCCAGTACCTGAAGCACCATGCGCGTTCGCTGATCTTTAGTGCTAGTATGTCGCCGGCTTCGGTTGCCAGTACCCTCGCAGCATTAGACGTTATTCAGTCTGAGCCCGAGCGTCGGCAGCAACTTTGGGCAAACACGAACTATGCGATAAAACTACTCACTGAAGCCGGATTGGAGTTAGGGCCAACGGAAACGCCTATCATCCCGATCTACGTTCGCGACAACGACCATACGTTCCAGGTTACAAAAGTGCTGCAGGATAACGGCATTTTCGTGAACCCGGTAGTCGCGCCTGCCGTGCCTACCGAATCAACTTTGTTGCGTCTTTCTGTGATGGCCACGCATACTTTTGGCCAGATTGAGGAAGCAGTAACTAAAATAGCGGAAGCATTTAAGCTCCTTGGCATTAACTCCCGAAATGCATCTTATGAAGAGAGTACTGCCTGTTGAGACAAAACAACAGCTGAAAGCCTTCATTGACTTTCCTCATGCCCTTTATAAAGACGACCCGTACTACGTGCCGGAACTTTATATCGCGCAAAAAGATCTGTTAACGCCAGGCAAACACCCGTTTCACGAGCATTCTGTGCTGCAGTTATACTTGGCTTATCAGGATAATAAAGTAGTAGGGCGGATTGCCGCTATACTTAACAATAACCACAATACTTTTAACAACACGCAAGATGGCTTTTTTGGCTTTTTTGACTGTGTGGATGACGGCGAGGTGGCAGGTTTGCTGTTCAATGAAGTGCAGCTGTGGCTGAATGCAAAGGGGGCCAAGACAGTAATTGGGCCGGTTAATTTTTCTACAAACGAAACCTGTGGTTTGTTGGTAGATGGCTTTGACAGTTCGCCGATGGCGATGATGCCCTATAACTATAAATATTATATCCAGCTGCTTGAGTCGATTGGTTTTCAGAAAAAAGTAGACCTGCTGGCTTACCAGTTCCTGGCTCAGAACTATAACGACAAGCCATATCGCCTATCCGAAGTTATCCGGAAACGGCTCGAACAAAAGGATATTATCATCAGGCCAATTAACCTGAAGAACTATAAAGAAGAAGCAGCGAATCTGCGGGAAATCTACAACTCTGCCTGGGATAAAAATCTCGGTTTTGTACCCATGACGCCTAAGGAATTTGATTACATGGCCAAGGACCTGAAGCTGGTGGTTGATCCTGATTTCTGCCTCATTGCCGAACATAAGGGTAAAATGATCGGTTTTTCGCTGGCTATTCCGGACATCAACCAGGTACTTAAGAAGATAAGGAAAGGGCGGCTGCTGCCAACGGGCATTTTTAAGTTGCTGTTGCTGCGCAAAAAGATAAATGCCGTGCGGATAATTGCCTTGGGGGTGGTAGAGGGGTACCGTAAAATGGGTATTGAAGCCGTTTTTTACGGTGCGGCTATGCAAAAGTACCGTGAAAAAAACATGCAAATGGCAGAAGCATCCTGGATACTGGAAAATAACGTGATGATGAATCAGGGTTTGCTGAACATGGATGCCAAAGCTTATAAAAGGTACAGGATTTACGAAAAGGCATTATGAGGGAACGGGTACTGATAACTGGGGCAAGCGGGTTTGTTGGCTATCATCTGGTAGAGGCTGCCACGCAGGCAGGGATGGAGGTATATGCCGCTATTCGTCCTTCTAGCGAGGTGGGCCACCTGGCACCTTTCAACATAAAGTATACCACGCTCGACTTTAAAGATACCAGCGCTTTAGTAAAGGAGCTGGAGGACAAGCAGTACCATTACATCATACATGCCGCGGGCATAACCAAGGCTAAAACAGCGCAGGAGTATAATAAAGTAAACGCCACCTTTACCCAGAACCTGGCATCGGCGGCTACAAAGGCAAGCATACCGCTGAAAAAGTTTGTGTTTATCAGTAGCCTGGCAGCTTTGGGGCCTGTTAGCTATACCGATACCATGGGCATTAACGAGCAAAGCAAGGCACAGCCGGTAACAGCGTATGGCAAAAGTAAACTGCTGGCCGAACAGCACCTGTCGGAGTTCGAAAGTCTGCCTTTAACGATACTTCGCCCAACTGCGGTGTACGGTCCCCGGGAGAAAGATATTTTCATTATCCTGAAGACCCTGAACCTGGGAGTAGAGCCATACATCAGCCGAAAGCCCCAGTGGCTAAGTTTTGTGTATGTAAAAGACCTGGCAAAAGCTGTAATGCTGGCATTAGGCGCAAGTATAAACCATGCCAGCTACAATGTTTCGGATGGCAACACCTATGATCGCTATGCCCTGGCAAGTATAACAAAGCGTGTACTCGGGAAAAAAACGGTTAAGTTTCATATTCCGGTTGGCATGATGAACGTGATGGCCAGCCTGCTGGAGGCGGCTTATGCAGCAAGCGATAAAACTCCGGCGCTGAACAAGGAAAAGCTTAACGAACTGACTGCGGAAAACTGGAACTGCAGCATTGCCAAGATCAGGAAAGATTTGGGCTTTGTGCCGGAATATGACCTGGAACATGGCCTGGAGCTGACCTTGAAATGGTACAAAGAAAATAATTGGCTTTAAGAGTAAAAGTATAAATCAGTTTTAGACACAAGTAAATAAAGATGGAATATCAAGTAAAACCAGCCGAAGGGCGCTTAGGTATCCTGCTTCCAGGTTTAGGGGCAGTAGCTACCACGTTTATTGCAGGTGTGGAGGCTATCCGCAAAGGATTCTCCCAACCAGTTGGTTCACTATCGCAGATGGGCAACATCCGCTTGGGCAAGCGCACAGAAAACCGCAATCCGTTGATTAAAGATTTTGTGCCGCTGGCAAATCTGAACGACATCGTTTTTGGTGGATGGGATGTGTATGAAGACAACGTTTTTGAAGCTGCTGTGAATGCTAAAGTATTGGAGCCAATGCTGCTGCATTCTATTAAGCCGGAGCTGGAAGCGATTAAGCCGATGAAGGCGGTATTTGATAAAGCGTATGCCCGTAACCTGGATGGCACCAACGTAAAAGAGGCGGCCACCAAGTATGAACTCGCTGAGGCGCTGATGGAAGACATGCGCAACTTTAAAGAAGAAAACGGCTGCGATCGCCTGGTGATTGTATGGTGTGGATCTACGGAAGTATATACCGAAGTAAGCGATGTGCACAGTACGATCACTGCTTTTGAAGAAGGCTTGCGTAACAACGACCCGCGCATTGCGCCAAGTATGATCTATGCGTATGCTGCCGTTAAAATGGGCGTTCCTTTCGCCAATGGCGCACCAAACCTTACAGTTGACATTCCTGCTATCGTGGAGCTTGCTAAAGAGAATGGCGTGGCTGTTTCCGGTAAGGACTTTAAAACTGGCCAAACGTTAATGAAAACCATCGTAGCTCCTGGTCTTCAGGCACGTGCGCTAGGTATAAATGGCTGGTTCTCTTCAAACATCCTGGGTAACCGCGATGGTCTTGTTCTGGATGATCCGGATAACTTTAAAACCAAGGAGGTTTCTAAGCTGGGTGTGTTGGAAGACATTCTGCACCCGGAAGACAACCCGGAACTGTACGGAGATCTGTACCACAAAGTACGCATCAACTATTACCCTCCTCACGGTGATAACAAAGAGAGCTGGGACAACATCGACATCTTCGGCTGGCTGGGTTACAAAATGCAGATCAAGATCAACTTCCTGTGCCGCGACTCTATTTTGGCTGCGCCAATTGTGTTGGACCTTGCCTTATTTACCGACCTGGCGCAGCGCGCCGGCATGAGCGGAATTCAGGAGTGGTTATCCTTCTACTACAAGTCTCCGCAAACGGCTGAAGGACTGCGTCCGGAGCATGATATCTTCAAGCAATTGATCAAGCTGCAGAACACGCTGCGCCACATCATGGGAGAAGACCTGATCACGCACCTTGGCTTGGATTATTACCAGGATCTGGTAGAGTCACTATAAGCTGATTAGAATGATAAAAGTACACAAACTGGTTTCTACCAGCCTCGGCATCGGGTATATCGGGAAGGGAGGGGGAACGGTTGCTGCTGTGGCCGTCTGCTTCTGCTTGTATGCCATGCACCTGGCCGGTGGAAGCCAGCTTGTGCTTTGGCTACCTGCTGCTACATTATTGCTGACCATACTTGGTGTGTGGTCTGCAAATGAAGTGGAGCCATACTGGGGAAAAGATGATAAAAAAGTGGTGATAGATGAAGTAGCAGGTATGATGATCAGTCTGCTGTTTATACCACTTTCAATTAGCACTTTGGTAATAGGGTTGCTACTTTTCCGGTTTTTTGATATTGTGAAGCCGCTGTACATCCGCAGGCTTGAAAAAGTGAGGGGAGGCTGGGGCGTAATGCTGGACGACGTAGTGGCGGGCGTTTACGCAAACATCATTTTACAACTACTTTTATACTTTAGAATCTTCTAAATGTTCACCTTCCTAAAGGCGCAGACTGCCTCACTGGTAGCTTCTGCTGTCGATTTTCTGGTGACAATTCTGGCCGTAGAACTACTTGGCCTCTGGTATGTGGCAGGTACCGTTGTAGGTACTGTCTCAGGTGGTATCACACACTTTTCGCTTGGCAGAAACTGGGTTTTTAAGGCATCTGATAAAACAATACCGGCACAGGCGGTGAAATACTTTCTGGTGTGGAACGGGAGTCTGATTTTAAATGCATCAGGCGTCTATGTAATAACACACTACGGAGGTGTTAATTATGTCTATTCTAAAATACTCACTTCGCTGCTTGTCGGCATTTTCTATAACTATTTTATTCAAAAACGATATGTATTCAAATAAGAATATGTACAGGCTATATATACATTGGCTGCGTTGCTTCCTGCTGATTTTGATTATCGGGATAAATGCAGGCACCGTGATGGCACAAGGCCTCACTACAATTAAAGGTACTGTAAGAGATGAGAACACAAAGGAGGCGCTGATCGGTGTTTCGGTTTTTATACCGGGAACCACTACAGGCACGAGTACCGATTATGAAGGTAATTACCAGATCCGGACAAACCAGATCGTAAGCAAAATACAATTCACATACCTGGGCTACCGCCCAGCTATTTTGCCTGTAAACCCGGGGCAGGAGCAAACCTTGGATGTAAAGCTGCAAGCCGATGCCAAGCAGCTAAGCGAAGTTGTGGTGGTAGGCAAGAAGCGTAAGGTTAAGTATAGCAACAAAAATAACCCAGCCGTAGACCTGATCCGCGAAATTGTAGCAAACAAGGAAAAGAACCGGCCAGAGCAGTACGATTACGTGCAGTACGAGCAGTATGAGAAAATGCAGCTTTCGCTGGTGAATAAACCCGAGAAGCTGAAGAAGAATATTTTCCTGCGCAAGTATGATTTTATCACCGATAACATTGATACTACTGTAATTGAGGGCAAGGCCATACTTCCATTCTTTATGCAGGAGGAAATCACGGAACACTACTTCCGCAAAAATCCGAACAGCAACAAAAAAATTGTAAAAGCAGAGAAGAAGGTTGACTTTGGAGAGTTTATCGATAATAAAGGGTTTATGTCCTACATGCAGCACATGTACCAGGACATCGACATCTACGATAACAACATTACCATCGTAACTAACCAGTTCCTGAGCCCGATTGCGGACATGGCGCCTACATTTTATAAGTTTTACCTGAAAGATACTGTTACAACAGACACCGGCCAGCAACTAGCGGAACTACATTTTGAGCCGCGCAACCCGGCCGCTTTTATGTTTACCGGAAAACTGTTCGTGACGCTGGATGGCACCTATGCCGTGCAGCGCGCTGATATGTGGGTGAGCAAGAATGTAAGTATAAACTGGGTGCGTGACCTGCAGATTAACCTCGATTTTAAGCGAAACAGCGATGGCCGCTACCACCTGAGCAAGAGCCAGCTTAAAACAGACTTTGGAATAACCCAGAACAGCGATGCTGGTTTTTACGGCGAGCGGGTGGTATCTGTCAAAGATTTTCAGGTAAATATAGCACAACCATCAACGCTTTACGAAGGCGAAGCCGTGGTGAAAACAGAACCAATCCTGGCCCAGGATGAAAGCTTCTGGCAGGCCAGCCGCCATGATTCTCTATCAGCCGTGGAGGCCAAAACGTACACCAGCATCGACAGCCTTAAGAATATGGCATCTTTTAAAAGAACCATGGACTGGGCAACAGCTTTGATTGCCGGTTATAAGCGCATGGGGCCTAACATCGAGATCGGTCCGCTAAACACTTTTTATAGCTTTAACCCGGTAGAGGGTTTCCGGTTGCGTTTTGGTGGCCGCACCACCACTAACTTCAGCAAGAAGTACATGCTGGAAACGTATGCTGCCTATGGTTTTAAGGATGAGCAATGGAAACACTATATAGGCGGCAGCTACTCGCTTACGGACCGTTCTATCTTTGAGTTTCCGGTAAGGGCAATACGCGCCAGCTACCAAAAAGACACCAACATACCGGGCCAGGACCTGCAGTTTGTACAGGAAGATAACTTTTTGCTTTCCTTCAAGCGCGGCGAGAACGATAAGTGGCTTTACAACGAGACGTACAACATCGATTACCTGCACGAGTTCGAAAACCACTTTTCATACAGCATCGGGTTTAGAAACTGGAAACAGGCACCTGCCGGATCGCTGCAATATGAAAGAGCCGGAGCTACTGACGATACCGAGCCGATGATCATGCCTGACCTGACAACTTCCGAGGCTTCCCTTGAATTGCGTTGGGCACCGAACGAGCAGTTCTTCCAGGGCAAGCTGTACCGCACGCCAGTAGCCAATAAGTACCCTGTGTTCACGCTGCGTGCCACGGCTGGTATAAAAGGTTTACTAAACAGCCAGTACGAGTATCAGAACGTAGCCTTAAACATCTACAAGCGCTTTTATATGTCGCAGCTGGGATACTCGGATGTGGTAACCGAAGGCGGCTATACTTTTGGCCAGGTGCCGTACCCGCTGCTGACAATCCACCGTGCTAACCAAACCTACTCGTATCAGCTGCAATCGTACAACCTCATGAACTTCCTGGAGTTTGTGAGCGACCAGTACGCCAGCCTGCACATCGACCACACGTTCAACGGTTTTATCTTTAACAAAATACCCCTGCTCAAGCAGACGAAGCTACGCGAGTTTGTGACTTTTAAGGCGCTGTACGGGAAAGTACGTAACGAGAACATGCCGCAGCATAACCCGGAACTATTGCGCTTCTCTACGTTTGAAGATGGACAGCCGGCCACGTATACGTTAGAGAATAAGCCTTACATGGAGGCTAGTATAGGTATTGGTAATATTTTTAACTTCTTTAGGATAGACGTGGTGAAGCGCCTGACGTATCTGGACAACCCATACGTATCGGATATAGGTATAAGAGGCAGGTTTAAGTTTGATTTTTAAGCACAGTAAACACTTGTAAAGTATGAGCATGAAATCAGTTCGCGATGCCCTGCAGCAGGGAATTTATACGGTGATCAACCCCTTTGTGCGGCTTTTGATCAAGCTGGGGTTTACACCCAATGCCGTAACTACCACCGGCTTGATCCTGAACATCGGGGTTGCTGCCATTTTTATCTGGGGCGGTGAAACCAGCAATCGCGGCGAGCTGGAATATATAGGATGGGCTGGGGCATTGGTGCTGTTTGCCGGTGTGTTCGATATGCTGGACGGGCAGGTGGCCAGGCTGGGAAACATGAAGTCCACGTTTGGGGCCATGTATGATTCCGTGCTAGACCGCTACAGCGAGATGATCATGTTCATGGGCATTTGCTATTATTTGATCGCGCACCATTACCTGCTCAGTTCGCTGTTTGCCTTTGTGGCGCTGATTGGCTCCATGATGGTGAGCTATACCCGCGCACGCGCCGAAGGGCTGGGCGTAGAATGTAAAGGAGGTCTGATGCAGCGTCCGGAACGCATTGTGCTGATTGGTGTGTCGGCTATTGCCTGTGGCATCACTTACTCGTTTATTGGGGCTGATTATAAAGTATACGTGCCGGGCATTCCGTTTCATATTTTCGAAACAATGTCTGTATTTACACTACCGATTACAGTAATGGCTGTAATGACGAATATAACGGCAGTAAACAGGCTGATGGATTCTAAAAGAGCTATGGAGCAGAAAGAAATGGCGACACGTTAAGTATAAAAAATTATCAAGTGAGACGAATAGTTTACCTGGTGCTCCTGCTGCTTTATACTTGCTGGAGTAGTGCCAGTGCCAGCAACAAAGCAAGTGTAACCGAAGCAAAGGCCGACACCCTGCCCACGCCAAAAGGCATAAAAGACTTGATGTTTTATGTACAGCGCGACCCTAACTCGAATACAGTAGTGTATGAACTGAATAAAACGCCACAGGGGGCTCTAAACGAAGCAGATCCCATACATCCGTTCTGGATCAGGTATGCCGATGCCGGGGAGCGAAAAGAGTTGAACTACATCCAGCGCAAGTTTGCCTACGGCCTTAACACCCGAAAACTGAGCAAGGATAACTACGAGTTAAAGTTCGTTAGTTACAACAAGCTGGCCTTATACTTACGAAAAGCTGCAGATGGCAAGTATCATGTGTATACTGCCATCAACAAAAAAGAAGCAATTCTGGACCGCGTATTTGTGCGGATAGAAGGCGGTACGTTTTGGGTACCGAATGTTTTGTATGTGGAGCTTACTGGCCGTGATGCCGTAACCGGTAAAGTTGTAACAGGAAGATTTAAACCTTGATGCACGTATGAACAAGAATTTTGTATCTAATTCACAGGACTCTGTCAGGATGTTCCGGTACGATTGGATGGAGGCGCTCTCTAAAGTACACTATACAGTACCGCTTTATATTTACGTGCCCGTTATCATTTTACTGAGTTGGCTGGCGCTTTATATTGCGCAGTTGCTTATACTTCATTTTACAGGGTATGCCGCACTCGGACTGCTGGTCTGGACGCTGACGGAGTATGTGCTGCACCGTTTTGTGTTCCATTTCGTACCAAAAGCCAAGTGGGCCTTGCACCTGCACTTCATCTTCCATGGGGTGCACCATGACTACCCGAACGACGCAAAACGCCTGGTAATGCCACCCTCTGCAAGTATACCTATGGCTACGGCGTTATACTTTCTTTTTTCGCTGGTGCTAAGTGGTGGGGCTTTGTACGCTTTTTTTGCCGCTTTCCTGCTGGGCTACCTATGTTACGACATCTCTCACTATGCGCTACATCATTTCAACTTTAAAGGCGAGTTCTGGAAAAAGCTGAAGAAGCACCATATGTTGCATCATTATGCTGATTCCACGAAAGGGTATGGCGTAAGCTCCGCCTTATGGGATAAGATTTTCGGTTCTGATTTTGACAAAAAATAAAATGCATTTAACAACTACGGCAGCGGGGGAGAAGAAAGGCGTTTCGCGGCAGCAAATAGTAGTGCTGTCAGCTTTATCAGTTGGCTATCTGCTGCTGTCTTACTGGCTGGTAGGTTTCAAAACCGATCAACTGGTGCTGCTGGTGCTGGCGAACGGTTTGTACTTTGCCACACCTGTTACCCGCAAATTCATCACCGGTTTTTCGATTTTTATCGTGTTTTGGGTGCTTTACGATTACATGAAAGCTTTCCCGAATTACCTTTTTAACCCGGTGCATATCCAAGACCTGTACAATGCCGAAAGAGCAATTTTTGGCATACAGAATGGCCAGTCTATACTTACACCCAACGAATTTTGGCTGCAGCACAGCAATACTTTTCTGGATGTATTAAGTGGAATTTTTTACCTGACCTGGGTTCCGGTGCCGCTGGCCTTTGCCGGTTTCCTGTTTTTCTGGAACCGGAAGCAGTTCGTTTATTTTTCGCTTACTTTTTTGCTGGTAAACCTGTTGGGCTTTGTGGTATACTACCTTTATCCGGCTGCTCCGCCATGGTATGTGCAGCTGCACGGCTTTGAGTTTATTTCTAAAACACCGGGCAACACGGCAGGTTTAGTTCGTTTTGATGAGTTTTTCGGGATTACCGTTTTTCATTCGCTCTATGCCAAGGGGTCTAATGTGTTTGCCGCCATGCCTTCGCTGCACTCAGCCTACCCGCTCATCGTATTATACTATGCGTTAAGAAACAACCTGGGCTTACTGGCAAAAATGCTTTTCGGGATCATTACAGTCGGAATATGGTTTGCTGCAGTTTATACTTCGCACCACTATGTGCTGGATGTTTTGGCCGGCATAGTTTGTGCCAGTTGCGGCATCCTGCTCTTTAACCAGCTGATAACCGGTAACGGCGTTCTGGCACGTGCGGTAGAGCGGTTTATTGCAGCCATCCGCTAAAGCTCCAAGGAGGCGAGTTGGATCCCCAGTCCTAAAGTTTAATCTATAAAGAGAAGTATGAGCAGTATTCCTATTCACCCTGTACCGGATGCAAAAGCGCTGCAAGAGCTGACAAAGCTCTCGGCAGGTAGTTTCAAGGCTTTTCTCTACGATTGCGACGGCACTCTAGCCGACAACATGCAGGCTCATAAAGATACGTATGTTAAGGTAGCGGCCAATAAAGGCGTAAAAATCGATCCAGCCATTATAGATGAGTTTGCTGGACTTCCTATCCCGGAGGTAGTTGTTGAAATCAACAAACGGTACAATTGCCATTTTGACCCGAAAGAGTTTGCTGCCATGAAATCGACGCTTTTCTTTGAGGAATTTATAAGTAAGACAAAGCCTGTTGGGTTTGTAGTAGCTCATCTAAAAAACCATGTTGGCAAAGTAAAGATTGGCGTGGTTTCGGGAGGTGCCAGAAAAGCTATTCAGAAAACGTTAGAAGTACTTCAAATCGATAACCTATGTGAGGTGTTGGTCTGTGCTGAAGATACCCCTCAAGGCAAACCTCATCCAGATCCGCTTCTTTTGGCCGCCAAAAAACTCGGTGTTGCGCCTGAAGATTGCCTGGTGTTTGAAGATGGTGAGCCGGGTGTACGAGCGGCTATAGCTGCCGGTATGAAATGGATACGTGTTGATCAACTTAACGCATCTGTGAAGTAGGAACTGCGCCTGGTGGTAGTTCAGTAAACTGGTATTGTAGGTTTATAAGTATAGCTTATGCAAAGAGCTGCACCAGGAATTAGGAAAAGAAACAGCGCGATTATACTTGCAAATTTTTAAACCCTTATACCGGAGCAGGTATAAGGGTTTTTTTATTTTTAATTGCTGATTTACAAGTTGCTAGCTGTGTGGCTGCATTCAAATTGGCCCGTCCATAGAAGGTTTTAAAAGGGAGTGTTTAGGAGTTAAGTTCACATACCTCATGCAATTTGCGTAAAGCAGTTATCGTAAACTTGTAAAGCCTGGATCAACAGCATTTAACGCTATGTTTTCTAAGAACCTGTCTTTCTCATCTGTAAAAACACACACTTTTAAATTAGGAGCCATGCTGCTGTGCATACTTTGCCTGTGTTGCGACATGCCACAGGTATATGCCCAGGAAGGTCCTGCAGATACAACAGCGCTAACTAACCCTGAATGGCCTCTTGACTCATTGGGCAGGCGAACACCGCGCGGAACAGTAGAAGGCTTTATTTCGGCTGTGGCTGACCAGGACTATACCAAAGCGGCCCTTTACCTCAACATAGACACCACGCTGGTAGCTGAACAGGAGGGACCGGTGCTGGCACAGGCATTGCAGGAGCTAATGGACCGCAGCGGTAAACTAATGCCCTTCTCCTGGATGAACAACACCTACGATGGGATTACGGATGATAACCTGGGCCCAAACCTGGACAGAGTAGGAACCATCATTATCAATACAGAAGAAGTAGATTTAATTGTTGAGCAAACCAAAGATGCAGCAGGAGGCCCTGTTTGGCTTTTTTCGTCTCAGACGGTAAAGCGTATTCCACTCCCGGTAAAAGAAAACACAGCAGCCTCTTTAGTAGATAAAGTATCGCCGGAAGCACTCGAAGAACACAAATGGGGAGGCGTGCCTGTTGGGCATTGGCTCAGTATTGTGCTGTTGGCTGTCATCGCTTATTTGCTTTCGAAAGGTATTGTAGCATTCATTCTTTTCTTGATTCCATTAATCTGGCATAAAGCACGCCAGGAAACAACTGCAGGTATTTTGCGTGCTTTTGCGCTGCCGGTTAAGCTTTACCTGGCAGTATGGCTGTTTGTGTTTGCAAGCCGGTATGCAGGCATCTCTATTATTGTGCGTCTCAGGCTAAGCGAATTAACTGTTATTGTGGGCCTAGTGGCTATGCTGCTGCTTGTGTGGCGGCTCTTGGATTTCCTGTCCCGGTTTTTTGAAAGACGGTTGTCGAGACGTGGGAACCAGGCTGGTTTGTCGGCTGTGCTGTTTCTGCGCCGGGGCATAAAAGTGGCCTTACTGGTACTAGGTGTAATTTTAGCCCTTGATACATTTGGGTTTGATGTTACAGCCGGCCTTGCAGCATTGGGTATTGGTGGTATAGCTTTAGCCCTGGGCGCTCAAAAAACAGTTGAAAATTTTGTAGGGAGTGTTACGCTCATTGCAGACCAACCGATCAGGGTGGGTGATTTTTGTAAAGTGGGCAATATTACCGGTACGGTAGAGCAGATTGGAATGCGCTCCACCCGCATCAGAACGGCAGAGCGCACCATAGTCACCATTCCAAATGGGGAGTTTTCTTCGCAGCAGATCGAAAACTTCGCGCCCCGCGACCAGTTCCTGCTTAATCCCATACTTCGGTTGCGGTACGATACAACGCCAGATCAGATCAGTTACCTGCTTAAAGAGATAAGATCGGCACTTATGGCGCATGAGAAAATCAACCCGAAGCAGGTACGTGTACGTTTCACAGAGTTTGGCCACGACTCGCTTAACCTGGAGATTTATACATATGTGAACGCAACAGATTATAATGACTTCCTGGAAATAAAAGAAGGATTGTTTTTGGAGATGATGGCCATACTTAATGCCAGCGGCACAAGCCTTGCCTTACCAACGCAGATGCTTTTCCTGTCAAAAGATAAAGGCTACTCTAGCGAAACAGGGGAGGGATAAGGTAGAGGCTACTCTCAACACAGGGTATAAAGTATACTCGCCTTAATGGGGAGGAGTTGGAGAACCGGGCTAATAAGTATGGATTAAATCTACTTCGAAGCCAAGTATAAGTTTGCAGATGCACGATTTCAATCTTTAAAATTTTTATTTTTCCGATTGCTCTTAAAATGATCCAGAGCCGGAGAAAACCTATCTGCTGCAATGTAAAACACTAGCATTGGCAGCGCCCTCGAAACTGGATGTAGTGGTTTTAATACAGCATCTTTAAACCGTATTTACATCAAGCCTCTGAGCTTTCTGTAGAAACTCTCGCTGTAGCTATCACTAATCGGTATCACCTGCTCACCAATCCAGATCCTGTTCTTTTCAATGTGATCTATCTTATCAATAGCTACCATAAACGACCTGTGTACGCGGGCAAAATCCTGAGCGGGCAGCAGTTCTTCCAGCTTAGCAAAACTCAGCAGGGTCATGATCTTATCTTTGGTTGTATGGATACGCAGGTAATCTTTCATGCCTTCCACAAAAAGAATTTCCCTGGTTGAAATCTTTTGGATACGATGGCCCACTTTTAAAAATATGTATTCCTGCTCATGCTTTTGCTCAGCTATACTTTCCTTTTTTTCTGGGTGTTGGCGGGCACATTGTTCCTGGTACAAGCGCAGTACACCTTTGTAGAATCTTTCAAACGAGAAGGGTTTAACTAAATAATCTTTCACTTCCAGCTCAAATGCTTTCAGAGCGTACTGGTCGTAAGCTGTGGTCAGGATGATCATCGGCTTCGGATTCAGCATTGGGATAAAGCTTAAACCATCCAGATCAGGCATATTAACGTCCAGAAAAAGCAGGTCGGGTTTATCTCTATCTATTTGGGCAGCTGCTTCCAGAGGGCTCATAAAGATGCCTTTCAGCTCCAGGAAATGAACTTTCGATACATACTCTTCCAATATTTCCTGAGCCAGGTGCTCGTCGTCAATGATATAGCAGGTGAGCTTCTCTTTCATGCACTTGTGTCTGAAGATGATGTATCGCTAAAGTTACAGTAAATTGCCCGCCTGTATTGCTGATTTCCAGGCTGTGCTGATCCGGGTATAGCAATGCCAAACGTTTACGAACATTAGGCAGGCCAATGCCACCGGGTTCTTCTAACGTATTCCCCTGATTACTGCCTATCGGATTTTGAACGCTTAAAGTAAGGGTGTTTTCTTTTACGATCAGGCGTACGTTTATAGCACCAGGTTCTAAACGGGCCGGGCTATGCTTGTAGGCATTCTCCAGTAGGTGAATAAAAAGTAATGGGGCAATGTGGCTGGACTCTATGCTGCCTTCTACAACAAGGTCTGCAACTGGGCTTTTTTTATAACGGAGCTGTTGTAAGCTCATATAATCCTGCAGGTAATTGATCTCTCTAGATAGAGGTACTGTAGCAGCGTTTGATTCATAGATCATGTAGCGCATCAGAGAGGCTAAACGTATGACGGCTTCCGGAGCTGCCGGTGCCTGTTTATATACCAGGGTATGGATATTATTAAGGGTATTAAACAGAAAGTGCGGGTTGATCTGTGATTTTAGATAGTATAGCTCCGCTTGTATAGCCTGTTTCTCCAGTTGTTCTTTTTTGATTGTATTGATTACCAGATTCTCCGTAACCCTGGCCAGCCAGCTTAGAAAGATAAATGGTAGTACAATGGAAAACAGGGAGACGAAATAATATTCAGAAAAAAGGTCAAGGGTGTCAAGCTTTTTGTAGTGCAGAAGCCAATATATGAAAGGACCGCTCAATAGGATACCTGTCAGCCTTAGCAGATAAGCACCTTTCTTTCTTTTACCTGCGTAGCGTGTCAGGAGAAAGAAATGGCTGTAAAAAACGTACAAGCTTGTCAGCAGGACTACTGCGGTTAACTTAAACCAATATGCGGTATCCTGGCTTAGCTGCAAGGCTATCAACAAACTAAACAAAATCCAGAGACAGATATGGATCAGCGTGAATACCTTTTTTATTCTATCCATTATACAAAGATATTTTTTCCTGCCACTCCTTTACTACCTACTCGGCGAGTGCCTTATAACAATCTACGAATTAGCTAACGAAGCCTGCAAGTGCTTTGGCGGAAGCAAAGCTGGCACTAGTCGATTGATTCACGGCAGTAGCATATTGCTTTTTGCTTCCTTTTCCAGTTGAGGTTTCTTTATACTATGAAGCGTGGGCTTATCCTGTACGATAATCTGCCTCCTTTATGCTATAAGATCAAGAACAAATCAAACTATGGGAAATCATCCAATCAGCCTGTCTATCCGCAATGTCTCTAAAACCTACGACAATGGTGTGCAGGCATTAAACAATATTTCGCTGGACATTCCAAACGGCATGTATGGCTTACTAGGGCCAAATGGCGCTGGCAAATCTACGCTGATGCGCATTCTGGCAACTTTGCAGGAACCAGACAGCGGCAGTATTAAGCTCGGGGAAATAAATGTACTGAAACAGCAGGACCAAGTACGCCAGACGCTGGGGTACCTGCCGCAGGAATTTGGGCTTTACCCTAAAGCAAGGGCGGAAGATATGCTCGATTACTTTGCTGTGCTCAAAGGCATTACCAACCGGGCTTCCAGAAGAGAAGTGGTAGAAGCATTACTGAAGCAAACAAACCTTTGGGAAAAACGGAAGCAGAAGTTAGGCACCTTCTCAGGTGGTATGAAGCAACGTTTTGGTGTGGCTGCCGCGCTGTTGGGTAACCCTAAACTGATGATCGTAGATGAGCCTACAGCCGGCTTGGACCCAGCAGAACGGGTACGTTTCCTGAACTTATTGAGCGATTTGGGAGAAAACAGCGTGGTTATACTTTCGACGCATATTGTGGAAGATGTGAGTGAGCTTTGCACCCGCATGGCCATCATCAACAAAGGGCAAATTTTGCAGGAAGCAGAGCCTTTAAAAGCAGTAGAGGGGCTGCAGGGATTGATCTGGCGCCGTATTGTGGAGAAAAGTATGTTGCCGGAGTTGGAACGGGAGTATAAGGTTATCTCTACCAAACTGTTAAGCGGACGAACAGTAGTCCATGTCTACAGCGATGAAAATCCTGGCAATAGCTTTGAACTGGTGGCTCCTGATCTGGAAGATGTCTACTTCGCCACCATGGCAGGACATCACCAAAAGCAAGTGATGCAACAGGAAAGAGAGGTGCAGCTATGAAGTTCTGGACAATTTTTCGCTTCGAGTTCGCCTATCTTGTAGGCCGCACCTCTACCTGGCTCTATTTAACTGTCCTGCTTGCATTCACAATCATCATGAATCTGATCATATCACCTGGTGATGGCGTATACCCAAACAATACCTTCCTTATTACGGCTATTACTGTTATGGGTGGCTTTCTTTGGCTTGTAATGGGCGCATCCACAGCAGGCGAAGCAGCAGCGCGAGACATGCAGACGCGAATACATCCCCTGACCTACAGTACACCGGTTACAAAACTTAATTACCTGGGTGGGAGATTTTTAGCAGCTTTTCTGGTGAACGTGCTGCTTATACTTTCTTTGCCTGTAGGTACGCTGCTTTCCTTTTACCTGCCAGGTTTGGCAGAGGAAGGGTTATTACCTTTCAGGCCATCGGTTTATCTGAATGTATACTTCCTGATTGCCTTACCAAATGTTTTTATAGCAACAGCGCTACAATTCACTTTTGCAGCACTTAGCCGCCAGGTGATGACGAGTTATTTAGCCAGCTTGGTCTTGGCACTTGTTGCTCAGATTTTAGCCATTGCGGTGGCAAAGCTGTTCGGTAACTGGGACCTGGTAAAATTACTGGACCCGGTAGGAGTAGCCGGTATTGTAGGTAACGAACTGCAAACATGGACGCCAACAGATAAAAATACGCGACTTGTAACGCTGCAAGGAATGTTTCTTTTGAATCGGATCTTGTGGATTAGCGTAGCCTTAGGGGTGATGTCGCTAACCTACCTCCGTTTCAGTTTTATGCATCCTGAAACAAGCAGCTGGTGGAAATACTTTAAGCGGCGTTCAAAAGTAGAGGCTAGTACGATTGCTGATACTACCATAATTAGAGTCCCCGCCATTCAGGTTCCGCAGGTTCAGCGAAGTTTCGGTTTTGCCACTTATTTCCAGCAGACGCTCAGGATTGGGAGAGCATCTTTTGGGAAGATAGCCACACACCCGCTAGGACTTTTACTAGTTGGTGTAATTTCCTTCCTGTCAGTAATATTTAGTGATAAAATAATTAACAAGTTTGGAATTCCGCTGCACCCAACTACCCAGCAGGTGGTAGACTACCTAACCGCTTCTGTAAGTAATATCAGTACGCCATGGGTGGTTATTCCGCTGCTCATTATGTACTTTACTGGCATGCTCGTCTGGCATGAACGGAATGCAGGCATAAGCGACATTGCGGATGCGGCACCTGTTCCGGAGTGGGCCCTCTTCACAGGTAAATTTCTGGGGCTAAGTTTCATCATCGTGGTATGGATGGCATTAGTCATGGCCGGAGGTATAGGGATGCAGTTAATGTTGGGCTACGATAAATTAGAATTAGGCTTGTACGTGCAGGCACTTTTCGGACTTCAGCTGATAGACTACCTGCTCTTTGCCCTGCTTGCTCTTGTGGTACACGTCGTAGTGAATCAAAAACATATTGGCTACCTGGTGGTGCTATTGGTTTTCAGCTTTATGGCTTTTCCTTCCACTTTTCAGGTGGAGCATACTATGCTCATTTTTGGGACTGACCCGGGCTGGTGGTACACCGATATGCGTGGCTTTGGACCAACCCTTGGTCCGTGGCTTTGGTTTAAACTATACTGGGTAGCCTGGGCTTTGCTATTGGCAGCAGGGGCGCGGTTGCTTTGGGCAAGAGGAAGAGAACAAAGTATAAAATATCGCCTAAAGCTAGTACAGCGCCGTTTTACGCCTTCAACAACATGGGTTGCCATACTTGGTGCAGTACTTTTAGTTACTTTAGGAAGCTTCATTTTCTATAACACGAATGTGCGGAACGAGTACCTGACCAACTCCGACATACTTGAGCGAAAAGCTGAATACGAACGACGCTATAGCCAGTACAGAAACACACCGCAACCCCAACTGACGGCTACTAAGTTGCACGTCGAGATTTACCCTGAACAGCTAGAAGTAGAGATACGGGCAGCTTATACATTGGTAAACAAGGAAGCAGTAGCCATAGATTCTTTCCTTTTTGGTAGTGTTGCGGGTATAGCGCCCGCCGAAATAAGTTTTAGTAGGCCAGCTGCCGGTGTGTTACAGGACAATGAATTAAGCCAGTACCTTTACGAGCTAGAGAGACCATTACAGCCAGGTGATTCGCTCAAGTTGAACTTCGAGGTAAAATACAAACATCAGGATTTCGGGCATAATAGCACGAAAGTACTGGTAGTGGAGAATGGCACTTACTTCACGAACTTTGACCTGCTTCCTATTGTTGGCTATCAACATTACAGGGAAATAGATGATGCGGTTCTGAGAAAGAAGCATAACCTTGTTGCACGACCTGCCATACCTTCTCTTAATGATGAAGAGGCGCGTAAAAAGCCGTTCAGTAAAGATCAGGCTACCTTCGAAGCCATTATAGGCACTATAAAAGATGAAGTAGCCGTTGCGCCTGGTGCTTTACACCGAACATGGATAAAAGGTGACCGCCGGTACTTTCATTACAAAACTGATGCGGCTATTGGGGGCGAATATTCCATCTTATCAGGGAAATATGCGGTGCATGAAAGCAAGTGGAATGATGTGGCGATCAGAATTTACTACTATCCGGACCATGCACAAAATATAGACCGAATGCTCCGGAGCGTAAAGGCTTCGCTGGCGTATTTCACAGAGCAATTTGGACCTTACCCCTATACACATTTCACGGTAGTAGAACGCGCTGGCCCTGGTGGTGGTGCAACTGCGGATGCAGGTATAATATACTATGGAGAGCAGTATGCTCTGATGAACCCCGATGACAGTCCGGATGGCTTTGACCTGCCTTTTTATATTTTGGCGCACGAAGTAGGGCACCAATGGTGGGGAATGGCCCGGTTAACACCTGCAAACGTGGAGGGGGCCGGAGTGCTGATTGAGGGGCTCGCTGTATATTCGGGTATGCAGGTGCTGGAGAAGAACTATGGGGATGCTCATTTGCGACAATACGTAAGCTATCTGCATTCTTCCTATGAAATGCCACGCTCCCTTGCAACAGCTTCTCTATTGCAAGCAAATGAAGACTTTTTATACTACCGAAAGGGTGGGCTCGCCATGCATGCTCTAAGCAAATACATTGGTAAAGACAAGGTTAATGGTGCACTTCGGCAGCTGCTCCATAAACGCACATCAGCAGAACTACCTATGCCGACTACCTTAGATCTTTACCAGGAAATACAAACTGCTACACCGGATTCGCTGCATTACCTGTTACATGACCTGTTTAAGGAGAATACGTATTGGCGACTCAAAACAAATGGAATGAGAGTTAAGCAAACGAAGGCCGGTAACTGGGAGGTAACGCTGACGGTACACGCGCAAAAGGTGGTAGTAGATAGTATGGGATCTGAAAACGACGTGCCGATGAATGACTGGCTGGAAGTTGGTATATATGAGGACGGTAAAGGGTTAAACGAACCACTTTATCTCCAGATGCACCGCATCCAGTCGGGTGAGCAAACCATCAAGGTAACAGTACCGCGAAAGCCCGATCGTGGCGGGATAGACCCAAACCACCTGATGATAGACCTGAGACTTGATGATAATATAATGCAAACAGGCGGGTAATAAAGCGCGGCTGTAAGTGCGTATTTTAATATGAACTTTGTTTAAGTCAACTTTTCCGGCCTTCTGCAGTATGCAATGGGTAGGAAAGTATAAATCGTGTCATTTTAGTATCAAAGGAAATGGGAATAACATTAGAACAGGCGCAAAAGGCCGTACAAGCAGCTAAGGAAAAAGCACAAGAGTTAAACCTTAAAATGAACATTGCCGTGGTTGACGCTGGCGCAAACCTGACAGCCTTTGCCCGTATGGATGGAGCCTGGCTGGGCTCAATAGACATTGCCATACGCAAAGCCAGAACTTCCCGCTTCTTTGATATGCCTACCGGGGACCTGGGGCAAGCCTCTCAACCTGGCGGCTCATTGTATAACATAGAACATTCTAACGGCGGGTTAATCACATTTCCGGGTGGTATCCCAATCAAGAACAGTAACGGAGATGTCGTTGGTGCTATCGGTGTGTCGGGCAGTACCGTTGAGAACGACCATGCTGTTGCTGAGGCTGGAATGAAAGCTGCTCTCTAGAAGATTATCTCCCGAAGATTAGCTGTAGAGGATTAGTATACCGATGTTAACGCACTCTTCAAAGCTCGGGACCGGATCAGCCTCATTTTATACTTGTAATGTTTAAAAGAAATAACGGCGACACACTTATCTGAGATAATGGACTTAGAAAAAGAGGTACACCCTCTAAAAATAAATCCAATTTACAGCTATTATTTGAATTTGGGTGCTGCTGGATAAAGTATAAAACTTGTAATCGGCTGCAATAATAAAAGGCCGCTCCATATACTGGAGTGGCCTTTTATTATTGCAGCCTGGTAAAGTAAATTGCTAAACGTAACAACCTCAGTTTCGAATTAAATGTAACCAACGTGGTTAGTTTTTTAAACTATTACCCTCGTATTGTTTTAGTTCTCGCTCGTAGTATACTTTGTCTTTTTCCTGAGGATTAGCAGGATCAGTACAATAGTAGATACGCTTGGCGTAGCGCCTTACCTTCAGCTGAAGAGATGGATTTATACTTGAATATACTGTAGATCCTTCTAGATATTTATTTTCCATTATAATAGCGTTAATTATTATGTAATGTGTTAATCACCTTTGCTGCACTCTTAGCCTTTTACCAGCTTTGATGATTGGCTTTAAATAAGCTAATTTCAATAGTAGTTACTGTTTCTGCAGCAACTATCAAGGCAGTTTTGGTCCCGCTTTTATAGAAGAGTTTTGCGCAAAGAATGTTGGTGATGTCCTGTGATTTGCACAAAAAAATAATATCTGCAAATCAGGTGTTGCAGGAAAGGGTAAAATGTATAATTACGCTAACTAACATGATTATACTATAAATTTAACTACTTAAGTATGAATGGCTTATACTTTAAAAAAGCACCATGCACTTCTGCCAAGGGTATGAAAATCGATCAAGTTGAGTAAAGTAATGCCTCTGCAATACAGCAGTAACTTTAAACCTAAAGAGTGAGCTTGGTTTACTAGTTATAAATTTAAAGCAGTTGTTATAGAGCTATACTTCTAATACTGGAACAATACATTTGTGCCGTTTCGGATCCACTTTTCAAAAAATGCATTATCATTAAACTCACCTGTAAGCAATACCGAGTCGGTTTCTGTTGCAGGGGTACGTGTACTCATAAAGCCTGGCAGAACTTTCTCGTTATTAGGTACCCAGTCAAGTCCTTTCTTTAGCGCAATGCACAGGTATTCGCGGGTAATCGTGTCGACTATATATTTTCTGTTCATCTTTAGAGTAGTGAGGTTAATGATTATTAAAAGGGGAGGACAACAAAGGGGGGAGTAACTTTGAGGCAATAAAAAAGCCTTACCGGAGGTAAGGCTTTTCATACTTTATAGTTTAAAACTAAGCGCGTTTCACATTTACTGCATTTAGTCCTTTACGTCCTTCTTGCAGGTCAAAGCTTACTTCGTCGTTTTCTCTGATCTCATCTACTAAGCCAGATACATGCACAAAGTACTCCTGATCTGAATTTGTTTCTTTAATAAACCCGAACCCTTTCAGGTCATTGAAGAATTTTACTGTTCCGTTATTCATATTGTATTTGTTATTATATACCTACTACATATCTGAAGGTATATGCGTTCATTATTTTCTACAATATACAATAAATAAATTACAAAATTGCTTCTAACTATGTATAAAGGGGTTTTTATTTATAAAGGTATATATATTAGGTCTGCTAATACTTCAGAAGTATAAGCCAAGTGATTAATCTACAAATATATAGAGGTTCATTATCTATCTATAATGTAATTGGCACTCTTCGTCTTTCGCAGGAGCCCACCATAACTTGTTTACCTTAGCTTCTTTCTTCTCAATCTAAAATTACCCGAATTCAGGCAATCCTGTTCATTTAGCTGCTCGGTTACAGAAATAATTATTTTGTTTAAACTAAACGTATAAGTAAGATTGCGATGCACATGAGTGCTTAACAAAATTTAAAGTTAATTACAGCTAAGCTAAACAATGAGTACCAGATCAAGCGACCAGCAAAAGAAACAGCGCCAAAAAGAATTCAAGGAAAGGAAAGAACATCAGGAGTCACTTAGATTGGCAGCCAAGAAAGCTAAACGTGAGGCATCTAAAAACAACGATGAGCGAGATAAAAGGCCTGACGCAAAAAAGTAAGCCAATATTTTTTCCTTTTAGAAAGTTGTGAGGTTACTTGCCAGCCAATTATAATGGATGGTGTGCGGAGAAAAATAAACCTTGTAATGTATATATGGCTTTAAGGTGCATATTCAGGAATCTTATACTTGTGAAACACTCTAAAATTGAAGTATAAACATCTGAAGGGGAGGAGCTTTAAAATAAAAAACCGCTCCATTTAATATGGAGCGGTTTCTCTAAAAGCAAAGTCCGCCATTCGTAAACCTTGCCTATGGATGGGTATTACTTCTTTACCATACCCTGTAGAAACTCCACAACTTCCGGTGTGTTATAATCGGCCATGCCTTCCTGCTTGGCCACGATCTTACCTTCCGGCGAAATGATGAAAGTGGTAGGAATAGCGTTGGAGTAAAACTCCTGCGGGATGCTGCTGGCCGGCATGTATACCGGGAAAGTATACTTCTTTTTGTCGATAAACTTCTTCACCTTCTGCATACCGCCTTCATCTACTGATAGCATCACAAAGGCAATTTTATCGGAGCCTACCTTGTCGTATAGTTTTTGGATATTTGGCATTTCAGCAATGCAGGGCGGGCACCAGGTAGCCCAGATGTTAAGGAATATCACTTTGCCTTTCAGACTTTCAAAACTTACCTGCTTGCCTTGCAGGTCTACCATTTTAAATCCTGCTCCGGCCATCTCTGAATTAGCCACCGCAGCGGCATCTACTACAGCTGTGGCATCCGGGTTCTGCAGGGTTTCCGGTACATCAGCGTTTTTAATGCCGGTGGCCAGCAGGATGCGTTGCACCTGCCCGATGGCTTCCGTATGAAGACCGGTTAAGTATAAAATCCCAAAAACGCCAAGCATAACTGCCCAGCCCGGTATGTCCTTTATCGAAAACTTCTTCTTATCCATGTTGTTGATTTTTAATTGAAGCTAAGTTAGCTTAATCTTTTTTTATAGTATGTGACTAATGTTCCACAGTAAGTTAAACTTACAGCTTAGGTGTAGGCCTTTAGGTAATGCTATTTGGGCTTATTAACCTAAAGCTCTAGCTGCTTCAATTCATTTAGAACATGTTGTATGTACAACTAAAACAGCTCACCTGGTAGAGAGTGAAAATTGTCTGGCAGTAAAGATGCTTTCTTAAATTACTAAAGCATTTAATAAAGCTGGGGCGGCTGCGGGGCGTACGCTAACACGGGAGCAGGGTGCTTGCGGATGTGTAGAAGTATAAATTCGCGATTAATCTTAAGAGTTGACAGACTCTGAGTGCAACTCATTAACGACAGCATACGCCTGTTGGCTACAATCCGAAGCTATTCCTGTTGCGTTGTTTTGCTGGTTAGATTGCGACTGTTGTTTGCGACATTTTTTAGCACATTGCCTTTTCTACAGAATACTTGCTATATGCACATTCTTTTTTCAGCGCTGCCTGCTGGGCAGAGCTGTGCAGACTAATACGCATCGACATTGTGAAGAGCAGCAGCGTAAGTCTCTCAAATAAAGGCAGGTAGTTTGTTACTTAATATTTTGTAGTACCTGATTTAAACGAATATGGTGAAGAAAAGATCTCGCTTATACTAGGGTATCTGCTTTCATAATTTCAGAAAGCCACCGGTTACAGCACCGGTGACTTTCACAACACAAAACACTTTTAGCCAAATTTCTTAATGCGGTAATCTATCCTTTATAGCGCCATACAGGTACGTGCCGGCTATGGCACCAACTACTGCTATCAGGATAGACCAGTACTGGAACCCGATGTTGACGAACATCGGTCCCGGGCAAGCCCCGGTCAATGCCCAGCCCAGTCCGAAGATGGTGCCCCCGATCAGGTAGCGCGGAAAGGACATTTCCTTCGGTGTGAAGATGATCGGGTTACCCTGAAAATCACGCAGTTTGTATTTTTTGATAACGTAGGTGATGATAATACCCAGTACTACAGCCGTTCCAATAATGCCATACATATGAAAAGACTGGAAGCGGAACATCTCCTGGATACGGAACCACGAAATGGCTTCCGACTTGCTCATCACGATGCCGAACAAGATGCCGGCTATTATAAATTTTAATCCTCTCACGGTATAAATCTCTTTGTTTAGTTAATGATTTTGCTTCGGATGGCTTTCTTTAGAATATCAAGGGCATCAGTACCCAGGTGGTGAACAAACCACCGATAAAGAAGCCGATAACGGCGATGAGCGATGGCAACTGCAGGTTAGATATACCGCTGATCGCGTGGCCTGATGTACAGCCACCTGCATAGCGTGCTCCGAAACCCACGGCAAACCCGCCCAGCAGCAGTATCAGGAAGCCTTTAAGTGAAAAGGCACTCTCCAGGCTAAAGATCTCCTCCGGCTGCATGCCATCCGGCGCCGAAATGCCCAGCGCACTTAAATCCTGTATCGTTGCCTGAGAGATCTGTACCGCCTCACCATTTGACAAGAACTCTGAAGCGATGAAACCGCCGATGATGGCACCTACCAGGAACAGCAGGTTCCAGGTCTGGGAGCGCCAGTCAAAATCAAAGAACTTGACAGTTTTACCGGCACCACAGGCAGAGCAAATGGTGCGCAGGTTGGAGGAGAAACCGAATGACTTGCCAAAGAACAGCAGGACCAGCATCACCAAGGCAATGACGATGCCTGATGTATACCAGGGCCAGGGCTGACTCAAAAATTCTAACATTTCTTATTCGTTTAGTTTAGGTTTAGGAGATAGGGCAGGAGCCTGTTTCCAAACTCCGCACCTTTTCATTTTTACACGTTTTTACTTTGGCCAGGCACCGATACCGCCGGCCAGGTTATAGGCTTTGAAACCTTCTTTGCTCATGATATCGCAGGCAGAACCGCTGCGGTTGCCAGAGCGGCAGAACACAAAATACTCTTTGTCCTTGTCCATTGTTTTAAGCGCCTGCTGAAACTGCGAAGAGGTCACGTCCAGGTTCGTAGCGCCTTTGATAGAACCACCAGCAAACTCACCGGCTGTTCTCACGTCCAGCAGCTCCGCTTTGGCAGCATTCTGGTACCTGGTTCTGAACGTGGTGCCATCCAGGTTCTCGTAGTTTTTTGGTTTTAATCCGAATATGTTAAACATAGCTTTTCTTCTTAAATTCTTGTTGTGTTTCAATCACATTACAAAGGTCGGGATAAAAGCAGCCTTTGTCTGTGACTTTGGTCACCCTGCCAGGCTTATGCGAAAAATATTTCTTTGATGATGATGTAGATACCCATCACGAGCACAAACCAGCCGAAAGAAGTCTTCAGTTTATCAGCGTGGATTTTGGTAGACAAGTAGGTGCCGATGAAGATACCAGCGATGGAAATGGCTGAGAAAATACCCAGGAACATCCAGTCAATCTCGTAGTTGAACACGTCACCAATAAAGCCGAACAGCGATTTCACGGCTATAATAAGTAGGGACGTACCAACGGCCATTTTCATATCCAGCTTACTGAAAAGCACCAGCGCCGGGATGATCAGGAAGCCACCGCCTGCACCAACCAGGCCGGTAAGCGTACCAACAACTAATCCTTCAGCCAGGATGCCACCATAGTTGAACTTCGGCTTCGGATGCTTTTCAGCAGGATCGGTGTGCTCTACATCCAATTCCGTATCAATATTCTCGTCCACTACATCAGCTGGCTCTGCCGGTGCGTCTTTTTTCTTTCTGATCATAGAGATGGAAGCGAAGACCATCAGCCCGGCAAACAGGAGCATTAAAAGCACGCCTTTCGTTACTGCCAGGTCACCGACTGTAAAGAGATTCTCAGGAATGGCGGGCACCAGGTAGCGACGCGTCAGGTACACGGCCACGATAGAAGGCAAGCCAAATACCACAGCCGTCTTCATGCTCACCAGCCCCTTCTGGTAAAATTTGTAAGAACCCACCAGACTGGTAAGCCCGACTATAAACAAAGAGTAAGCAGTTGAGATAACCGGGCTCAGGCCAAGTAAATAAACAAGCACAGGCACCGTAAGTATAGAGCCGCCACCGCCTATCAGTCCTAGTGATAAACCAATGAGTAAGGCGGCGATGTATCCGAGTATTTCCATTCTTTTAAAAGTTTTATCTTGATTTCTGGTACAAAGGTAAGGTAGCTTTAACGGGAGTATAGTGACTGTTGTCACACAGGAAAAACCGCTCAAAAATTTAAATGCAAAAGGCGGCCAGAGAAATTCTCAGGCCGCCTTGTACCGCAGTTTTTTTGATTAAACCATGTCCAGGTCGTGCACTTCTATATAGTTGCGATGAAGCGTGATCGCTCCGGTTTGCTCTAGTTTTTTCAGCAGCCTGGAGATTACTTCGCGGGAGCTGCTGAGCTCGTTTGCAATCTGCTGGTGCGACAGTTTTACTTCGTTCCCGCTCACTTTTACATGGCGCTTCAGGTAAAAAAGAAGCCGCTCGTCCAGGGCTTTAAATGCTACGCTGTCCAGCGTTTGCAAAAGTTCTTCAAAGCGTTGACGGTACGAAGCGATCACAAAGTTGTGCCAGCTTTTATACTTGGCCAGCCACAACTCTGACAGGTGCGACGGGATCAGGATGATCTCGGACTCATCAACTGCTTTGGCCATGATCTGGCTCTGTTCGTCACGGGCGGTGCACATCATGGATAGCGCGCAGGCATTCCCCGGCTCCAGGTAATACATCAAAAACTCATTGCCTTCCTCGTCTTCGCGGTACACTTTCAGCAGGCCCTTGGAAAGCAGCACGGTTGATTTGATGTACTGGCCGGTGCGCAGGGCCTCTTCACCTTCTTGCAGGTGCTTAAAGGTGCTTTGCGCCAGTATCTCTTCTAGTAGCGGCTGCTCTAACTGTGAGAATTTCTGCAGTAACTCTTCTTTTTCTATACTTTCCATTTATGTTATTAAATGTGCATTAGCCAAATCTTGTTCAGGTAAGTTTAAAAAGTTATGGCAGTAAGTATGAAAAGAAATCCCGAGCGGCTTACTCCCTGACAACTTTCATGACCCCTTCGGGGGTGGTGATGGCTAATACTTTGTTGAAATCGCCTCGCAAAGCTTTTAAGGCGATGCGTTCTTCATGAATCTCCTTTCTGGTTCTTAGCCCTAACTTGCGAAGTATGGGTAGCGTTGGACACCAGCCCTGCAAACCATGCTGTAACAAAAATGAAGTTACCACACCGGAAAGTATAAACCAACGTTTATCCTTCAAAGTACCCAACAGCACGCCGCTAAGAGCCAGCGTAGATGCGTTTACTTCCAGTACCCGCTCAACATCCCACTCCCTGGATAATGCAGTTAGTCTTTGATCTATTTCTTCTGGGCTGTTGTAGCCGAAGCGGCCGATGTTCTCAAAGGTTTTCTGGTCTATCTCCCGGTTCACTTTTTCACTTGAGCTTTCTCTTACCCGTCCTTCGTATGTATGCATAGTCTGTTTCTTATTAGGTTAAATTCTAATCTATACGAATGAAGTGATAAGAAGAAACACGAAGTATGACCGGAGTATAATTTTATGGACCGGCCATACTTTAAAAAAATATACTTAACTATTTTTAAGCTCTGTTACGGCTTCGCTCATGTCCAGCACCTTTACCTCTGGCAAGGCAGCTTCTACAATGCTGCTGCCCGCGGCAGAGCGGTAGCCACCTGCGCAATGCACCACCACCGGTTTGTCAGTAGGGATCTCCTTCACGCGTTCGCGCAGCTCCGGTAAGGGAATGGTAATGGCCTTATCGAAAAACTTACCAGACTTCACTTCTGATGTGTTTCGGATGTCCACGATGGTGTAGTTATCCTTGTTTTCTTCAAAAGCAGCTCTGTCAAAATTGTCGCTTGTTTCGCCTTCCTGCTTGTCGTAAATAAAAGCACCTTTTATCAGCAGCTCATAGCCAATTTTTGCAGCCTTTGCGATCAGCTCATTTAGTTGCTCGTCGCTTTCGCCGGCCAGGTAGAAGCTTTCGTTAGGCCCTACAATAGATCCCAGCCAGGTCTCGAACTTGCCACCGTTCTGGATGTTAATGGCACCTCTGTAGTGTCCTTTCTTGAATGTGCTTTCGCTGCGGGCATCCACTATAATGGCACCTTCTTCAGGGCTGTAGTTCTTCTCCAGTTTTGCTGCGCCCTCCACGCTTGGTTTATAGTCAGGCGCGCCCTGCTTGTTCAGGCTCACGTCGTAGCCAAAGTACTTCGGCACAAAGGGCTGATCCTCTGTCAGCACTTTCACAAACTCGTCTTCGCTCATTGGCTGCAGGGCGTAGTTGCCTTTTTTCTCGTCGCCGATGGTGCTGCTGTTGGCATCGCTCAGGCCTTTGCCACACAGCGAGCCAGCGCCGTGTGCCGGGTACACGACCACGTCATCTGCCAGCTTCATCAGTTTCTCGCGGGTGCTGTGGTACATCTGGCGTGCCAGTTCTTCGCGCTTGGCGGTAACGTTGCCGGCGCTCTCCCGCAAGTCAGGGCGTCCGACGTCCCCGATAAACAGGGTATCGCCGGTAAACACGGCCTTGTCTTTTCCCTCATGCTCCAGCACTATGCTGATCGAGTCAGGGGAGTGGCCCGGGGTGTGCAGCGACTTGAGTTTTACTTCACCCAATTGCAGTTCTGCGCCTTCGTCAAACGCCTGGTGCGGGTAATCGGCCCCCACCAGGCTGTGCGTGTAAATGGTGGCACCGGTTTTCTGGTGTATCTCCAGGTGCGAGCTTACAAAATCTGCGTGCGGGTGCGTCTCTATTACGCCTACAATGTTGGCGTTGTGCTCTTCAGCATAGTCGTAGTATGGCTGCGGATCACGAGCCGGATCTATCAGTATTACTTCTTTTGCGCTCTCGCTTAAGACAGCATAGGCATAATGGGCTAACCCCTTGTCTTCAAACTGCTTGATTTTCATAGGTTCTCTTTATATTTTATGGTTGAATTAAATTTCTGATACAAAATTAAAGTATACGCAGACCAGGTTCAGTGATGTTTGTCACACAACCGATAATACTGCAGTAGCTTAGATATACCTGGCAGTAAAAGGCAGCTACTACTTGCCGTTGATGTAAGGCACCCGGAAACCTTTATGAGTTACAGTCGCTGCTTTTTGTTTTCCTCCACCAGCAGGATATCGCCGCACACCAGCGCCTGACAGGTAATAATGGCAGCGAACAATATTCCGATTCTAATTTATAGCCTGTTTTGCTGGCAGAATTATTTTCGGATAAGTTTAGAGCAGAAGTATAAAGTATAGAGGTAATCTGCGAAATTTGGGTTTCTTTATATAGTATAACCTTTATGAGGTATACTGTTACGGGACTTTCATTTCTAAATTCTAAGCTTGTTTTGATCTAATGGTGGACTTTTTGTTTCTTTTGGCTGGTTTTGCTGCACTTATATTTGGTGCTGATAAACTGGTAGATGCTTCTTCGAGCCTGGCGGCGCGCCTGGGTATCCCTAACATCGTGATCGGACTCACCATTGTGGCCTTTGGTACTTCGGCACCTGAGTTGGTTGTTAACCTTTTTGCGTCAATCAATAATAACACAGATATGGTGCTGGGCAACGTGCTGGGCAGTAATATCTTCAATGTGCTGGCAATTCTGGGTATTTCTTCTGTGCTCTATCCTTTAACGGTTAAAACAAACACCACCTGGCTGGAGATACCACTCAGCCTGCTGGCAGCCTTTGCCGTGCTTATCATTGCAAATGATGTGTACCTGGATGGTGCTGAACTGGATTTTATATCAAGGGCTGAGGGACTGCTGTTGCTTTTATTCTTTACTATTTTCCTGGTGTACAACCTGAAGGTGGCACAGGGCGGAGCAAGCGAAGAGGAAACCGAAACAAAAAATTATACTTACCTTAAGGCTATACTTTTTATTGTTTTGGGTCTGGCAGGATTAATAATCGGGGGCAGGCTAATAGTAACAAGTGCGGTAAGTATAGCACAGATGTTTGGCTTGTCTGAAAGAGTAATTGCCCTGACAGTTGTTTCTATAGGAACATCCTTACCTGAGCTGGCAACTTCTATTGTTGCTGTTAGAAAGAGAAACGTTGATATTGCCATCGGAAACGTGGTGGGATCTAATATCTTCAACATATTCCTGATTTTAGGTGTTTCAGCGTTGGTTACCCCGCTTCAGGTTAGTGCGGCCTCGTTGGTAGATATCATGGTGAACATTGCTGCAAGCTTGCTGCTCTTCATCTTTATTTTTACTGGCAAAGGAAGGCAGTTGGTAAGGTGGGAAGGCATTATCCTGTTTCTAATTTATATGGCATATTTGTACGTGCTGATAACGCAGGGATAAAGTTAGAGTGCAGTCGTTTTAAGTATACCCTAAAGCAAAAGCCCCTCAATTACGAGGGGCTTTTGTTTTAGGCTTCCAAGTATAAATTTATACGTATGAGCTGTGTCTATTTACTTCTACCTAAAAAAGAAGTTTAGTAGTTCCTCTTGCATGGCAGGGTTAATGGCCACCGCAAGTATCACAGAAATAACCAGGCCAATGGTAACTGAAAGAACATCTTTGCCAATTAGCTTGAATGTTTTTCTGAAGTCTTTTGCACTATCCTGTGCCCGTATGCGCATGCCAAGCTCACGGCCAGCCAGCAAGCCCACGAATACCCAGGTAGTGCTCATCGGCAGGTTGTTTACTTCCTTAAAGTAGTAAAGTATGAGTGCATATACCAGGTCGATGATGGTGGCGCTACGCACGTCGCGCACGTCCGACTTCTCGTTAATGATGTGTTGTATCTTGTCGCCCTTCATATAAAAAAGCATTCCCAAGCCTAGAAAGATGAAGCCCGCGAAGGCCGTGAATTCTATCCCGTTGAGCTGACGCGGCAGGTACACAGCGATGTTAGCCAAATCCTGCACCAGCCAGATATACCACAGAAAGCCGCTTATCAGCCACTGAGCCACCGTCCACAGGAAGTGTGCTTCTCCTTTGATAAAGCGCTTGATCACTTTAGACAGTAACAGGTAAATGAGCAGGGCTGAGACAAAGGCTAGCCCATATCCTGCCAGGCTCTTGTTGACCATACTAACTACGGTAGCGCCTGTGGCCGTAAAAACACTTAACAGCATAAAAGTTGTGGAAACCGGCACCCGAAACCTGGTAAGGAGCAGCAGCACAATGGGAGAGGCCAACTGCAGGTACACAAAGCTTTCCGGTGCTTTCTCCAGGCCTGGTGTGGCGAGGCGTTGGTAAGTTACATCTCCGTCAAAGACAAACCAGCTGAAGGATACGGTGCCTAGAAAGATAAGGCCCATGAAAAGCCATTGCCAGTACCATTTTTTGTCCTCGTTGGAGACGATGAACGTGCCGATAGTCTGGATGCTGTCGTTAGCGATAGCAGAGTATCCTGCAAAGGCGAAGCCCACCCACATGGCAATGTTAGGGTATGGGTACACGACACCCGCCATGATGAGGGAGAAGGCGATGAAGTATAGGAACTTTTTCTCCTTCTGGAAGATCAGATCGAGCTGGCTGTAGCGCTTCCTGAATTTATAAGGCTGAATAGGCGCCAGGTGTTTGCCGGACTTCTTAGATTTAGGCATTCTGTTTAAATTAGATCTTTAAAAATTTTGCAAATGTGGTGAAAATGCCAAACACTACATTTAATCCAATATTAATTTATTGTTAACTTATTAATGATTATTAATTTCGGTTTGTAAGTGCGTGGTAATAATTGAGTTAAAGGTTATTTACTCCTTTTGTGAATTCCCATTTCATCTGAGATCGATTAGCAGCCGGGTCTGAGCTTAATAAGCTATGAGAGTGTCTTGCTTTAGGATGCACCTGCTCATTACCGACATGTGATTTGTTATAATTTACTCCATATCCAGCCAATCTTTAAATTCTGAGGCCTTACTGCTACTGAGATGATAACTTCTTTCTCTGTGGCAGGCTGTAGCAGCAGCGATAGTCTGTCTTCGTCATCCTTCTCCAAATGCATGATCTGCTTTCAAACCTTTTGCAGAATCAATGAAGGTCCATTCTGTAGTTGATGTGAAGTAACAAAACGGTAGGGGAGGTTTAAATAACAAAAACGACACTCCATTTTAAGTGGATCAGCATTTTTGTAGTAGTAGGCCAAAGGATGGAATTATCAAATCTCATTCATAGGGGCTCGGAGAATCCAGCTTCGTATCTGCAAGTGGGAGAGTGGCTCATTTGTATGCACTTGGGGACATTAATCATATTGTGCTTAACAAGAGCTCTTTCTGGAAAGAGTGCTATTTAGAAGCTATAATGGTAATATCAATGGATGAGCAGATGTAAGGCTTTTAACAGCAAAGTTGCTACGGCTTGAGGTTTGTTTTATTTACAATGGCCCTAATTTGATTGTCAAGCTTGAAGGCGCTCTGTTGCAGCATAGAAATAAGCACATGAGCTTTGTGGTTTTTATCAATCGTTTTTTCTAACATAGGAATGATGCCCAGAATGTTGGCTAATGGGGCTCGAACCAAGTGGGACTGATCGAAGGACACTTCCTGCAAAGCCTTGGTCTTAACTTTACTTTCTTCTTCTGCCTTGTTTCTTTTAGATAGAAGCTCCTTCTCATACTTCTGTCGATCATCTACTTTGAAAATAACTGCGTTGATTAGCTGGCCTTCGCCCACTATGTCATCAACCGCCACTCCGTTAAATAAGCAGGAAAAAGCTCCTTTTGAAGTCTGAATGCTTAAGCTGATCTCCCTTGCTTCTCGGTGCATCTTCAGGATAGGCTGCACGAAAAGCTCATAATACATTACGCCGGCTTTATCTAAGAGGTCCGTCATCTTTTTAGCTACTATTTCTTCCTCACCGACACCAAGCCATTTCAACAAAGTCTGGTTTACATATATGATGGGGCCATTCATCCTAAAAATCAGTAGGCCGCAGGGAGCAGTATCATACAAACGTTTAAAATCCATGTGGTTGTCTTCTGTTTCTTTTTCCATAGCTGTTATGCTTCGAAATTGATATAGGCATTTATAGCTGCAATAACTTCTTCCGGAGCACTCAAATGAGGACAATGGCCGGTAGCTTTTAAAAGCTTCAACGTATTCCCTTTCGCTTTCTTTTCCAGGTAATAACCTACTTCTAAAGGAGCTAGAATATCCTCAGAGCATTGTAAAGTAAGGCTCTCGGTTAGGAGTCTCTCCAAGTCATCCCTAGAATCGGAAAGGAAGGTTACGCGGGCGAATTCCTTAGCGATATCCGGGTCAGTAGCACAAAAGTTTTCAACTAGTTCTTCTCCTAGAGCCGGTCTGTCCGGGTTCCCCATCACCTGCGGCGCTAAAAAGCTAGACCATCCCAGGTAATTACTGTCCATCAACTCTAGCAGATTGGCCAGGTCTTCTTTATCCAAACCGCCGATGTATTCCTCATCATTTATATAACATGGGGAAGGAGATACAAAAATCAATTTACTGAAATAAGAAGGTTGTGCTATTGCTGCTTTCACTCCTATCATGCTGCTTACAGAATGCCCAATATAAAGCACATTTTTAATGTTTAAGGTCTCTAATATCTCTAGAACGTCTTTTGTGTATCCATCCAGAGAGCTGTATTTGACAGGATCGTAAGCATTTAAGTCGGATTGCCCTGCCCCCACAAAATCAAAAAGAATTAGTTTGAACTTGCTCTGATATGCGGAGACCAAATGCCGCCATACATTTTGGCTGCATCCAAATCCATGGGCAAAAATAATAGCTTGATCTCCTTCGCCGATTACGCGAACATTATTACGTTTGATAACGTCTGTCATTCCAGAATAAGGTTAAAAGTGGTAATCGGGGGAGCCAGGATATATTGGATTTTGCATATGTGTTGCGGCTCTAGCTTTGGAGAAGCCCCTCGATATAAAACAGTCGCTGCCCCTTCTGTTGAGGGCTTAGTGTTATGACACAAATGTAATACTTAAAGTTGCGTGTTACAATTGTTTAGGATAATATCTAGGAACAGAAACAAAATCTAACCCTTAAGCTTTTTCTCAAAGTTCTTTTAGAGGGGCATAGATAAAGTAAACTGTTATATGCAGAGGAGCTAGTTACGCGCCCAGTCAGTTGGACTATATTGAGAGTAAAGAACAAGACCATTAAAATATTTATTGTAGATGGAGGTAGTGGCTTATGATCATAAAGGTCTAAGCTAAAGAGCACGCTCTGTAACTTAGACCTTTACGAGCTGTCTTTCTTATTTCTATATTGAAAATTATCGGAATATTTTTGGTCGATTTAGCTTACTCTTTCGTGCAAATAAAGCTTCAACAAAATCGTAATGTGATCGGACCCGAACTTAGGTAGCCGCTCCATGTCTATGACCTGAAACTCTTTGGGCACATACACATGATCCCAGCGGAGTAGTATATTTTGTGCGCCTAAGGAAATGTAAAGCCAACGGCCCACGCGCACATGACAAGGCTGATTTTTTGTGTTGAATAAACAAGAAGCGTGAGACCACGCCACATCGTTAAAATCACCGGCTACCACAGTAGGCTTTTGCGTCCGGCTGACCATCTTACCAACTTTAGTCTTATTATTTGTACTGCAACTCCTGAATGCGTAGAAATTTCGATAAGGCTGGCCGAGGGGGAGATTATAGACACAAGAAAGCCACTCCATTGATATGAAGCGGCTTTTTGGTTTCAGTAGACCAAAGGATGAAATTATCGAACCTCATATCTTTACAAAGACCTACTAGAATACAATTCGTATTTAAAAAGCCTGCTGCCGGAAGGTAACTGGAATCGAA
>NZ_CANLMZ010000012.1 GCF_947492645.1 uncultured Pontibacter sp.
GTACGCTTGCCTTTTTTCGCTGTCAGTTTTTCCATATAAGGTTGATGTTGGTGTCAACCTATTTCAGGACAGGACAAGTGCTCATATCAAAGCCAGCCGGTAACCCCGGCTGGCTTTTTTTGTTTGTCTTTACTTAAGATAAAGCACATTAGCACAAAGTCATTAAGTATGGATTGTAGCGTGTGCCTTATTAAAGCAACATAAATAAGAATGAATCATCAGAAACAGTACATAATAAGTCTCATATCCGGTTATGAGTAACCTCAGATCATGATCTGAGCAGATTTGAAGGTTTGGAGAGCGTAAAATTGTGACAAGTAAGCTGCAGCAACAACAGTATAGTGGCAGCTTCAAAGGCCAAAATTCACAAACACTTTAAACAGCTAATCATGGAAAAGAGCTATTATTTGAACAACACATTTAACAATGTAGTTTTCAAGAACCGGAACCAGGGATACGGCGCTTACCAATTGCGCCGTGTATATAATCACAACATTAAGTTTGCGGTAATATGTGCCACACTTTTATTTACCGCCGCCTTATTCGCACCACTTATCAGTACAAAGTTTTTTCCTGCCGCCATCAAACCAGATACCCCCCTTGTGAAAGACCATGGTACTGTTACTGTAATAGAAGTTATACCTGAAAAAGAAAAACCTAAACAGGAAGAGCAAGTTGCAGTAGCCCCTAAGGAAAAAGTAAAAACAGAAGTATACGCTGAAACCAAAGTAGTACCTGATAACGCAGCAGTAGAAGATAAAACAATCGCTAACCAAGAAGACCTACAAGGAGCAGCTTTTGGAACAGAGAAGGTGGAAGGAGAACCTCTACGAACTCCAGACGCGCAGTTGATTGATGAAGCGCCTATAGGCTTGGATACAGGTAATACAGCAGATGAAAATAATGGTGTATTTATTTATGTTGAAGAAATGCCGGAATTCAATGGGGGTGAAAAAGCCATGTTACAGTATATAGGTAAAAAGGTAAATTACCCAAGAGCGGCACAACGCGAAAACATTCAGGGGCTTGTTGTCGTTACTTTTGTTGTTGCGCCAACTGGTGAAATTCGTGATGCAGAAGTTGTAAAAGGGTTAGGGTACGGCACAGACGAAGAAGCGCTACGCGTAGTAAGAGGAATGCCTAAGTGGAAACCAGGAAAGCAAAATGGCAGGCCCGTAGCAGTAAGATACACGTTGCCAATCAGATTTAGCATAAGATAAAACTCAGTTATACCAGAAAGCAGGAGCATATATACTGAATTGTATACTTCTGCTTTCATTTTAAATCCACAACTGTTATTTTTAAGGGTTAAACAACAATCCGTTAGCTACAAATAATAATGCTAAGACCTCGACCAAAAAGACCATCTAATAATATGGCGCAGAAATTTGTGCGCATATTTGGCCTGCTGATGACATTACTGTATGTTGGCTTAGGTATATTTCTGATAGCTATTGATAAGGATCAGTTAAACCTGAATATCTCTGACGAAGTAAGATTAGTATTGGGTGGTATACTTATACTTTATGGTGCAGCTCGATTTATACGTGTTTATCAATTAAGCAAGAAGTCTAGAAATAACAGGGATGAAGAGTAGAATAATAAGTGCTTTTAGTGGATTAGCTTTAGTGGCAACTCTTTTTTCCTGTGGCGGTAACGACCCCAAAAAAGAACTTGACACCCCGACAACCGGCAGCATAAAAATTAGCGTTGACGAGTCTTTCCAGCCTATCATCGAAACACAGATCAGCACCTTTGAGGGAATATACAAGTATGCGAGCATAAGTGCATCGTATAAATCTGAAGGGCAGGTAGTACAAGATTTACTAAATGACAGCACAAGGGTAGCAGTACTATCCAGAGAATTAACCGAAGAAGAGAAAGCTGTATTTGAGAAGCGAAAATTAGTACCACGCTATACCAGAGTAGCCATTGATGCTGTAGCATTAATCGTTAACAGAAACAATAAAGACACTCTATTAACTGTTAATGAGTTGAGGAATATCTTTTCTGGCAAAACAAAGACCTGGAAAGAACTGGATGAAGAATCGAAATTAGGTGATATAACCATCGTATTCGATAACAATAACTCAAGCACGGCACGATACGTTAGAGATTCTCTGATAGCTGGCAATCCTTTGCCGCCAAACACGTTTGCATCGAACTCACATAAAGCTCTTATAGATTATGTGAACCAGAATGAAAACGCAATTGGTGTAATAGGTGTGAACTGGATAAGCGACTTCGATGACTCTGCTGTGGTAGGTTTTATGAACCAGATAAAAGTAGTAGGTATAAGCCGTGATCCGGCTCCGTTTACTACTGACAGTTATTTCCAACCATATCAGGCATACATTGCACAGGCCGAATACCCACTACGCCGTTATCTGTATATCATTAGTACTGAGGGACGTACAGGTCTTGGCACAGGATTTGCATCATATGTTGCAGGAGATAAAGGACAGCGCATTATACTTAAGTCAGGTCTTGTGCCTGCTACAATGCCGGTACGTGTTGTTGGATTAAGGAACTAAACGCTTGTCAACCTCTACAAACAAACATTTACAGAAACAACTAAACCTAAATTACAATGACTAAGAATTGGAAGTATATCGCTTTGATGGCGGCAGCCTTTCCTGCAACAGCAGCGTTCGCACAATCTGGAGATGCAGGACAGAAAGCCGTTGACCTAGAGCGCTATGAAGAAGCTAAAGCTTTCTATAAGTCTCAGCTAGGGTCAAAAAATGCTGATAAAGCATACTTTGCTATGGGAGACATTTATCTTAAAACTGAAAAAGCAGACTCAGCAGCCTATTATTTTAATCAGGCTCTTGCCAAAAACTCTAAATCATCTATAGCACATGTAGGTTTAGGTAAACTTGCTTTAGAGCAAGGAAATAAGGCAGGCGCAGAGGAGCACTTTAAAAACGCCCTTAAGCGAGGCAAAAAAGATTCTTATGTGCTAACTGAGATTGGTGAGGCCTACGTAAAAGCGCCTAACGCTACAGAGGCCGATATCAATAAAGGAGTTGAGTACCTGAAGCAGGCTTTGGAGCGCGATAGAAACAACGCGGAAGCTAACGTTATACTTGGTGATGCTTACCTGGCGCTTAAAAACGGTGGCGAGGCCATGACTAACTATGATAGAGCGATCCAACTTGATGACCGTAATGCGAAGGCTTATTTAAAGAGAGGCCAGCTTTACACCAGCTCACGTAACTACAACGAAGCAGAAGAAGCTTTCAAAAGAGCAATTGAGATCGACCCTAACTATGCACCGGCTTATCGTGACTTAGGCGAGTTATACTACTTTGCCGGACAGTACGATAGAGCATTGTCAACGTTCCAGAAGTACGTAGACATGGCAGAGAATACGCCAGAAACTCGTGCTAAATACGCTTCTTTCCTGTTCCTGACTAAAAACTACGACCAAACACTTAAGGAAGTAGAGCAGGTACTACAGAAAGATCCTACTAATACTGTAATGAACCGCTTAAGAGCTTACTCATACTTAGAGCTAGGCCAACCGGAGAAAGCATTAGAAGCCATGAACACCTACCTGCAGAAGGTAGACAAGTCTAAGCTAATTGCTAGTGACTATGAGTACTATGGTAAGATTCTGAGCAAAAACAACCAAAATAAGGAAGCTATTGATAACCTGAACAAGGCAATCGAAATGGATCCTTCTAAAGTTGATTTATACTATGAGCTTGCTACTTTATACAGTAAGGATAAGCAGTTTAACAAGGCTATCGAAACGTATGCAGTAAAGCAGGAAAAACACGGTGTATCTAATACCGACTATTTCCATATCGGTAATGCGTACATGATGGCTGAAGACTATAAGAAAGCTGATGAAGCGTACTCAAAAATCATTGAGAGCAACCCAACGTATGCTTATGCCTATATCTGGAAAGCCCGTGCTTTATACAACCAGGATCCTGAAACGGAGCAAGGTTTAGCTAAGCCAGCTTATGAAGAGTTCATCAAACTAGCAGGCGCTGATACTGAGAAGTATAAAAAAGAGCTAATAGAGGCTAATACTTACCTTGGGTACTACTATTACCTGAAAGGCGAGCGTGACAATGCTGTGAAACACTATTCTGTAGTGAAACAGCTAGATCCAACTAATACACAAGCTGAAACTGCTCTGAACGAGATCAACAAAACTGCTAAGAAAAAATAAGCAGCAGAACACATAGCAACAAAAAAGCCCGCTCTAATGAGCGGGCTTTTTTGTTGCTATCCTATTTTTACTTCACTACACAAAAGAAGTGTAAAGGCTACTCGGCATAAAGCTCCCACTTATCCAGCACGTGCTTAAAATCAGCAGGCAGTTCAGTATCAAATTGAATGAATTCTTTTGTAACAGGATGTATAAACCCTAAGGATTTGGCATGTAGTGCCTGCCTTGGCATCAATTTAAAAGCATTCTCCACAAAAGCCTTGAATGTACCGTTTGGCACACCAGCTAAAATCTTATCTCCTCCGTATGTTGCGTCAGAAAACAGCGGGTGCCCAATATACTTCATGTGCGCACGTATCTGGTGCGTGCGTCCGGTTTCCAGATTGCATTGCACTAGCGTAACATATTTAAACCTGCGCAGCACCTTATAATGCGTTACAGCATGTTTCCCATACTCGCCATCCGGATACACAGTCATCACTTTACGGTCTTTTGCGCTACGGCCTACGTGCCCTGTAATCGTACCACTATCTTCTTTAGGAGATCCCCATACTAAAGCATAGTATGTTCTTTCGATAGAGTGGTCATAAAACTGTTTGGCAAGGTAGGCCATACTATAATCTGTTTTGGCAATTACCAGTAGCCCTGAAGTATCCTTATCAATGCGGTGCACTAAACCGGGTCTCCCCTCCCCATTCTGCGTTGTAGGCAAGTTTTGCAGGTGGTAAACCAAGGCATTTACCAACGTACCGTTCCAGTTGTTGTATGCAGGGTGCACTACCATGCCAGCCGGCTTGTTTACCAGTAGCAATTCGCTGTCTTCGTATGGTATATCCAGCGGGATGTTCTCTGGGGAAATGTCTGTATCACGAGGAGGCTCCGCCAGCGTTACGGTAATTACATCACTTGGCTTTACCTTATAACTTACTTTTACAGGTTTCTGGTTAACCTGTACGGCCTCCGATTTAATGGCTCCCTGCAATTTATTACGTGTAACGTTGGGCAGGCGGTCCATTAAAAACTTATCAATACGCAGCAGGTTCTGCTTCTTGTCTACTACTATCCGATGATGCTCGTAAAGCTCATCGGAATCTTCTGCTGCTTCTTCCTGATCTAAATAATCAACCACGGATACTATTTGCTTAGGGCTGTAACAAAAAAGAAAGCCGAAGTATAAACAACGGCTTTCCTGAACTATAGAAGTAGGTATCTGCTAATTAGTTTTTCTTCTTTGCAGGAGATTTAGCAGGAGTTTTTGCTGGTGTAGTAGCTGGCTTAGCTGCAGCAGGCTCTGGCGTTTGCTGTGCCTTAGCTGGGTCAACACCTAATTTTCTTAATACAAGCGGAGAGATATCGCCATCTTCAGGGCCAGCAAGCAATGCCTGGTTGCTGATAACGTAAGTATAGCCATTCTCTTTCGCTACATCTTTAATAGCTTTGTCAATTTTAGCGATAACTGGATCAACTAAAGACTTTTCTTTTTGCTGTAAAGACATCTGCGCATTACGCTGAAACTCCTGGATAGAGTTGTTCAGGTTCATCAGCTCTTTCTCTTTGTCTTCGCGGATTGTCTTATCCATTGTAGAAGCACCTTTCTCATAAGCCTGAAGTTTACCTTCATACTCTGCGTACTTGCCTTTTAACTGGTTTTCCAGCTGCGTGCTGTGCGTCTTAAGATCAGATTCGATTTGCTTGCTTTCAGGCAACTGTAGCAGGATATATTCTACGTTTGTATAACCAATCTTAAGGGGCTGGTCGTTGCTTTGTGCGAAAGACGCAAAGCTGATCAGTAAGAACGCTACTACTAAGGTTTTGATTTTGTTCATCATTGGTTGGTTAATTAAAATAATATTCAGTTTTAGTTTTTAGACTTCTTCGTTGGTTTTGGTTTTGCATTGCTATTGTTCTGCGGCTCACTTTGCTGCTCTTCTGTTTCCGGCAAATTTCCCGGGTCATCAGCAGTATTTGCGGCAGGGCGACTACCTGGCGTGTTTTGTCTGTCTGATGCCAAACCTAGCTCCTCTAGTACATACTCCGTATAATCATGCACCGGATTCGTATAAATCATAACCAGATCGCCAGATTTATCAAACATGATCTGCAACCCTCTAGCCTTTGACACTTTCTCTACAGCTGTAAATACTTCATCCTGTATAGGCCGCATTAACTCCTGGCGGCGCTTAAACATCATGCCTTCGTAGCCAAACACTTTTCGCTGGTACTCCCGTGCTTCTGTTTCCTTTTTAGCAATCTCTGCCTGGCGCTTCTTCTTCATTTCTTCCGTCAGAAGCACTTCTTCGGCCTTGTAATCTTGTTTTAGTTTATCAACCTGCTGTTGTAAAACTTCTATTTCTTTCTGCCAGGCCTCAGCATATTTGTCCATCTCCTGCTGCACTTTGTTATAAGCAGGCATCTTACTCAAAATAAAATTTGAGTCAATATAGCCAAACTTCTGTGCTTGCGAAACATGTGCCAGCAAAAAGCCTGTTAAAAAGATGAACAAAAACTTTTTCATACTAATTCCTTGTCTAGCGTATCTGCTGACCGATTATGAAGTGGAACATACCACGTTTATCATTCTCTCCTCCTGGCAATGTATCTAGTCTCCAACCATAGTCAAAGCCCAGCATACCAAAAGCGGCCATAAATATTCTGGCACCAACACCAGTAGAGCGGTATAACTTAAACGGACTGAACCTTTCGTAAGAGCCAAAGTTATTACCTGCTTCCAGGAAGGCTAAGCCGTAGATTGTTGCTGCCGGGTTCGGAGAAATCAAGTATCGTGCCTCCAATACAAATTTATCGAAAGCAACACCGCCTGCATTTCGCAACGTTAAGTCATCATTGTTTACAACACGCTCATCATCATATCCACGCAAGCCAATATATTCTGTACCCACAAAGATATTACCGCCACCTAAACCTGAACCGCCAAGCTTAAAGCGCTCAAATGGCCCGATTTCTTCGTTAGAGCTATAAGTGCCCAGGAAGCCAAAGTGAGCTCTTGTGTTTAATACCAAATTCCCTGCCAAGTTTATAAAGTATGAGGCATCAAACATGAATTTGTTAAACTCGATAAACTCATACTGGTCTTTTCTGTCTGACAGCAGCGAGTATGGCGGTGTTAAGTTTACACTTAAAGAGATAGAAGAACCACGGCGCGGATAGGTAGGGTTATCTACACTACTACGCCCTATGGTGTTCACAAACGAGATACTGTTTGAGATACCATTATCAAAACCCTGGAACAGCGCATAGTTATTTAAGCTGTAGCGGTTATAAGATAGTGAGTGGTTCATGTAGAAGTAGTCATCAGGCCAGTTCAGGCGTCTGCCTAAGCTAATAGCACCACCATCTACATTCAGGCGCTGGTCTGCATCTCCTGGTATTCTTCTTACTGTTTTAAACAAGCTAACTGAGAATGAATTACGCTTACGGCCACCTAACCATGGCTCTGTGAATGAAAGCGCGTAAGACTGATAGTATTTACCGTTTGCCTGCACATTTAAAGACAGGCGCTGGCCATCTCCGCTAGGTATTGGTCTCCACTCCGACAGGTTAAACATTTTTCGGGTAGAGAAGTTGTTTAGTGTAAGTCCTACTGTACCAACAGCACCTATAGGGCCACCCCATCCACCAGATAAACTGATCTGGTCATTTGGCCTCTCCACTACACTATAGTTGATGTCCACGGTACCGTCTGCCTGGTTTGGAATAGGCACCATGCCTATCTGCTCAGGGTCAAAGTAACCAAGTCCTGCTAATTCGTTACGCGATCTGATCAAATCGTCGCGGCTATACTTTTGTCCCGGTATAGTGCGCAACTCTCGCAGAATTACATGGTCACTTGTTTTATCGTTACCTGTAACTGTAACCTTGTTTATAGTAGCCTGCGGTCCTTCAAAAACGCGCATCTCCAAATCAATTGAGTCACCTACAATAGCCACCTCTACCGGGTCTATGCTAGAGAATAAGTAACCGTCATTCTGGTAAAGCCCTGACACATCTATACCACCAGTTGGGTTATAGTTGATTCGCTTCTCCAGTTCCTGCTGGTTATATACATCTCCTTTTTCGATGCCAAGCACACGTGTTAGGTATGCATCATCGTAAAGGTAGTTGCCCTTCCAGGTAATATTACGGTAGTAATAGCGGTTGCCTTCGTCTACTGTAATGCGTATGCCTAGCCTGTCGTCGCTTATCCTGTAAACCGAATCAGAAACAATGGTAGCATCACGGTATCCCTCTGTACTGTAAAAATCCAGTAGAAGCTCTTTATCAGCTTCGTATTCTGACTTCTGATACTTAGATGAGGTAAATATTTTATAGAATTTCTTCTCTTTGGTCTTTTTAAGCTGCCGCTTTAGCTTTCGGTCAGTAAATGCTTCGTTTCCAACAATGTCTATTTCACCGATCTTTACTTTCTGGCCTTTATCTACCGTTATATCTAAAACCACGCTATTAGGAAGGGTAGTAGATGGACGTTGCACAATGTTAACCTGCGCGTTTAAGTAGCTTTTCTCGTTATAGTACTTGCGAATAGCATTACGGGTGCTGTTAAGTACAGCGTCTGTCACAATTTTACCCTTTTGCAGGGTTACTTTGCCTTTTAGCGCATCAGCCTGTGTTTTATTTATACCGATAAAAGTAAAGTCTGCTAAACGAGGGCGTTCTGTAAGGCTAAAGTTAAGCCAGATGCGGTCGCCTTCTGTTTTAGTTATAAAAACCTCTACGTCACCAAGTATACCCTGGTCCCATAGTTTTTGTATGGCACGGCTTATGTCCTCGCCGGGAACAGTAATTTCGTCGCCTACCTTAAGGCCTGTAATCGAAACCAGCGCAGAGGGTACCAGAAAGTTAGCACCAGTTACCGAAATATCAGCTATGATATATTGGCGAGGTTGGGTGTAATCAACAGGATTAGTTTGCGAAGGGTTGTTTAGAACTTGGGACGAAGCTGTGCCTGTTATTAACAGAAACACAAGTGCCCAGATGCATCTTGCCATTAATATTCTCACTTGGTTAGTTGTTCACTGGTTTTTCCGAACCTGCGCTCACGGCGCTGGTAAGAAATAATTGCTTCATATAAGTGCTCTTTCCTGAAATCAGGCCAAAGCAGCTCTGTAATATATAATTCGGTGTAAGCCATCTGCCAAAGCAGGAAGTTACTAATGCGCTGTTCGCCACTTGTTCTGATAAGTAGCTCCGGATCCGGCATACCTGCAGTAGATAAATGTGCTGCAACGGCAGACTCATCAATTTCTCCAGGCTTTATACTTCCCTGATCCACTTTTACTGACAGGCGTTGCATTGCCTGGGTTATGTCCCAGCGGCCACTATAACTTAACGCCAGCACCAACGTCATTCTGGTGTTTTGCTTCGTTAAATCTATAGCCTCCATCAGTTCTCTCTGACAAGAAGCTGGTAAGCTAGCAGTATTGCCTATCGTTTGTAAGCGGATGTTATTCTTGTTAAGTGTAGCAGTTTCCTTTCTGATAGTAGAAACCAGCAGTTGCATCAGCGCAGTTACTTCGGTGGCAGGCCTTTTCCAGTTTTCTGTAGAAAAAGCATAAAGCGTTAAATACTCAACTCCCAGTTCCGCTGCGCTTTCCACAGTTTCACGCACAGCCGTTATAGCACTCTGGTGGCCGAATATGCGCAACCCACCCCTCTGTTTTGCCCAGCGTCCATTTCCGTCCATTATAACGGCAATGTGCCTGGGTAAATTGTTCAAGTCAACTTTCTCTTTAAGATTCATTAAAGCACAATTTCCTTGCAAGTTACAAAATGCAAGGCAAATTTGTGAAAGATTAACTTTCTAATCTAATATTCCTGTCTTGTTTTTATACGGAGGAGGGCAATTAACGCGATAAATGGTATAAGAAAGGCTTATTCCGTTATAAAAATACCAGTCGTGGTCGTATGGGTTGGCCACACGTTTCCCGTCAATCTCCATAACGTTATCAAGGCGGTCCATAATTAGCTTACGTGCACCAAACTCAAGGCCAAGGTTCCAATGCTTGCTTAGCGCATACTTTACTCCCACACCAAATGGTATAGAAACAGCAACGTTTGTTTCAAAAGGCTTATTCAGAGTCTCCTCCAGATCTGGGTTTTCGGTACTTACCTTAATGTTATAGATAAGCCCAGCCACTCCCGCAAAAAAGTATGGCGATACTCTAGGCTTTTGGCGCAAATCGTAGTAATCAAGAAAGTTATACTCCCCTATCAGAGAAAGCTCTGCAAAGCTTATCCGTGCTTCTGCCTGGCGCCAGTTGTGGAGCGGTAAATCGTATGCTTCGTCGCTAAAGGTGTTGTCGTCTATGATGCGATGGCTTAACATCAGGCCGCCACGCGCGGTGATAGGACTCGAAATATCCCTGCGGTAGAAAAGTGAGATGGCGGGTTGATTATTAAGAAAGCGGTAATTAGGGGAAAGTTCTCCTTTGTAGTTTGCGCCTCCTATGCCAAACCCTATTTCGCTGGTTGTAACCGGCGTTTGCCCAAAAGCTGACTGACTAAAAAAAAGACTCCCTATTTGCAGCGTGGCGCAAATAAGGAGTGCTTGTTTGAATATCTTTAATATCATGAAAATCTATTACGGAGTTTAGAGAAGAACGATAATATGTTCTATCTATTATCTAAACTTCGGACTTCTAATACGAGGAGCAAGTATATAGTTAAGCGTAAGGTTTGTGTTAATGTACCAATCATCGTCAGCATCGTTACCTCTCCTGTTGTTGCTTATGTTACCGTAGCTAGGTCTGGTGCTGTTTGAGTTTAGGGTAGCGCTTCCGTAAGGAGTGCCACTAATATCCGGAACAACTTTAAACCCGCTTGCTGCGCTTCTATCAGAAAGTAATGCGGCTGCTTTAGGGTTGCTGCCTCCACCTGCTAAGATGTCTGCTTTGTTTGCGTAGCCGCCACTAGAGTCATCCAGGTAATCCGTAAATGTTTTTCTCCAGCCAACTTCCAGGCTCAGGTCCCAGTTTCTGTCTACTTTGTAACGCACACCTAAACCGAAAGGTATGGCAATACCAACACGCTTGTATGGGTCTGGATAATCTCCATTTGCATATTGGCCGGCTGTTCCAAGTGGCTGCAATTCATACCACCCTGTCGGAATATCATCTGCCGGATTTAATGTGCCTTGTCCAGGAGCATAGTATGTACCTCTTTCGTAATAAGCCTTAGGATTATGATGGAATACAGCTAGACCTACGAAACCATAAGGCACGAAGTCCGGACGACGACGGTAAGTCTGACGGTTTTCGAAAAGGTCAACTATAACTACGCCGCTAAGTTCTTTAATATCGTTTCTGAACGAAAGGTTACGGCCAAAGCGTCCGCTGTTCTCACCTTCTGTTTGTGAAGCACTCAGCATATCATCGCCTACGATGCGACCCCAGTTAAAAGCCCCTCTAAACGATATTCTTGGAAAATACCTATAGGTATAGCTTATACCAACACTTGGTCTTGTTGATTTAAAGCGTAAGCTTGTAAAATCCGGCTCAGGCACAATATCGCCGAAGTAATTTGTAGCACCAACGCTAAACCCAACTGACCCATACTTCTTTCTCTGCGTAAATCGCTGTGCATCAGCCTCTGTAGCCACCAAAGTTACCATAAAGATAAGCAGCAGTACAAGGGTACAAAATTTTCTCATAACAAAAGTATTTCTTACGGATGGAGATTCTTCGGACTAAACAATTACCCCAACTTATTATAGCAGAGACAAAAATAACGAATTAACCTTACTAAAGAAATGATATTTAAAATATTTAATATAATTTACTTTAGGAGTATATTACGTTTATCTAGTCCCCAGTTTAGTTTACTTCTAAGGGTAGATAAAAAATTAACATGGTTTAACTTAACCAAACGAGCAACAAAGTTCTCCCTTCTTACTGCCAGCTGCACCGCCATATCTACTGGAGTGGACCTTGAGTCAAGCGAGGCCAGGTAGCTGCTGCTTCTGCCTTCTACTTCAAAGGAAATTACGCTCCGATCAGAAACAATCATGGGGCGTACGTTAAGATTATGGGGGCATACGGGCGAAATAACAAAATTGTTGGTTTGCGGAAGCACTAAGGGCCCACCACAACTTAACGAGTAACCGGTTGATCCTGTCGGAGTGGCAACAACGAGTCCATCAGCCCAGTAAGAATTCAGATATTCACCATCTATATACGTATGTACCACTATCATAGACGAAGAATCGCGCTTTAATACACTAAACTCATTCAGGCCAAAATTGATGCCGTCAAAAACCTCCTGATCAGAGTCTACACGGATAAGGGCGCGATCGTCTAGCGTATAGTGCCCTTTGTATAAAGCATCTAAAGCAATGTTTATACTATCGTAAGGTATAGTTGCCAAAAACCCTAAACGGCCAGTATTGATTCCTAGTATAGGAATCTCCTGCGCACCCACATAAGTTACAGCATCAAGCAGGGTACCATCACCGCCTATGCTCAGCACGACATCCACATCCTCCAGTATATCGCCGCGCCTGAAGGTCTGAATGCCGGTTGGCAGATTTAATGTGTTCTGCAAGTATAACTGGAAATGCTCTACCAGAAAAAGCTCGGTCTTTCGCCTGCTCAATTCATCAAACAACATTTGAATGAACGGTGCAATGCTATCGCTGAACGGTTTTCCGAGTATCGCTATTCTCATATAGTATATTTTAAAATGGTATGCGTCCGCTAAAGTACAATCCTTTATCTCCTTCCCTGTTCAGGCTGTACTCCATTCGTAGTACTATGTCATAAAATGTAACCAGGTGCAGGCCCAGACCGCCTCCAGCCATGAAGTGGTTTGTAAGCGGGTTACCTTTTTCAAAAGTATCATCCACTACGTAACCTGCATCGGTAAAGGCATTTAAGTAAACTGCCAAAGGTATATTGTTAAACTTTGGGTTATCAACAAATTTAAGCTTTATACTTTTAATATCGAGTAGTTGCCGTGTTAGCCCCTGCTTAAAAAGTCCGTAATGCTGCCCCCCTACAACGTATAGTTCGTACCCTCTTACAAAGGATCGGTAACCTAATGCGATGTTATCGGCAAAGGCATGCTTGCCAGCCAACCGCAGCTGCCCCTCTGCGCCGGCCATGTAAGTGAATTTCTCCGAGAGCTTAACGTAGTGCACATACTTTGCGCGGGCAGTAGTAAATGGGCTACCACTATCCTTCAGGAAAAAAGTCTGTGCAAAGCCAGTTTCAAAGTAACTACCGGCTGTTGGGTAAACAAAGTTATTCCGCTTATTTATTACTTTATAAAGCTCTGCCCGCATGTACTGTCGCTCCTGCAGGGCATTACGGTAGTAGTCGGGGTTTAGCTGCGATACCGAGTCTGAAATTTGCTCGTGGTGGTAAGACAGCCTTACGCCCTGCTGCCGCTGCACGCTTTGCCGGTGTATGATGCCTGCCGCCACCGAGGTTCTTTTAATCGGCAGCACTTCCTTTTGCTCTAAAAACCGCTGTTTGTTATTTAAGTTAGTGTAGCTGGTTGTGCGGCTCCTGTAATCTGCTACAGCCACCTCAGCGCCAAGGTTGTACTTTCGTATAATGTAAGGCACCCGGTACGACAGCTCTAACCTTTTATTGAAGCCCTGCTGCACCCGCAGCCGCACATCCTCGTTACGCCCCCTAAAGTTGCGGCGCACCAGGCTAAGGCCATAGTCTATGCGGCTCCAATCTTTTTTTTCGAGCCAGGCATTAAAATTACGATCCGCAAAATCAAGTATGGGAATGGGATAAAGGTAAAAGCGCTCCTGCACCAGGTATGTTACCTGCACGCTATTAGCTGCACAAGTATAACTCATGTTCACGTAGTGAAACAAGCGCAGGTTAAAAAGGCGTCTTCGGTTCTCTTCCAGTAAAGGTTCCAGGTCGGCAGTAGCAATAGTGTCGCCGGGCGAAAAAGTCAGCTCAATGAGCATGACCTGGTCTTTAGTTACCTCGTTCCCGGTAAGTGTTATACTTTCGATTACGGCAAAGGGTGCATCACAAGGCGCAGCTTTTAGTGCAGCAGCAGAAAGGCATAAGCAAAGTATAAAAGCAAGCGCACGCACTATCATCTATGCGCTGCCTAAATATCCAGGTATTTAAAAAGCATATCCAGGCGGTCGCGGCCCAGGTCATTGTCAGAGGTGTCGTTAAACTGAGCCGTAATGCGGTACTCGAAACGCTCCAAGGTGGCTATTATGCGCGAAAGGTCGGTTGTGTTCAGCTTCAGCGTCAGCTTTATTTTGTAGGGGTCCAGCTCATCCGGAGACACATATGCACTCAGTATCTTGGTGTTTTCCTCCTCAATTAAACGGCTGATCTGGCTTAAGGAGTAATCGCGCTCAGGCATAGACAGCACCAGTATACTGCCCTGCCCCTGCAACGCCGACATCTGCCCGAAAGCTGCCAGCGTATCGTTTATCGTGATGATGCCCATGTAATCCTGGTCTTCATCGAGCACGGGCACTACTTGTATCTTGTTTTTGATGGCAGCCTCCATTACATCGTAAAAGTGCTGATGTTGCTGCACATGCACATCCTGGTACTCAAGCTCCAGCTCCTTTAACTGCAAGCTTCGGTTAGGCAAATCAACCAGAGTTAGTTCTGTTGCCAAACCTCGGTATTTTCGGTTGCTTACAACTGGCAACTCGTTCACGCGGAACTCATCCATCCAACGCAAAGCTTTCTCCACGGTGTCGTACAGCTTCAGCGGCGGAATCATTTGATTGATGAGTTCTTCTGCGATCATGTGGCTATGGTAGTTAAGGGCGTTTTAGCTAAAAATTTATCTAAGATACTGTTAAACTTCTCTGGATGTTCCATCATCGGGGCATGTCCGCACTTATCTATAAAGTATAAATCAGAATTCGGAATAAGCCTGTTAAACTCGTGTGCTACCATAGGCGGCGTAATTGTATCGTTCAGGCCCCAGATAAGTAACGTTGGCACTTTAATATTTGTGATGTCCTTGGCCATATTATGTCGCTGCGCTGATTTGGCTATAGCGATAATACGAAGGCATTTGGCATTGCTGTTGGTTATATCAAACACTTCGTCCACCAGTTCCTTGGTAGCGGTGTCAGGGCTGTAAAAAGTGTAACCCACACGCTCCTTCACGTATTCGTAATTACCGCGTTTCGGGAAAGACCCACCCATAGAATCCTCGAACAGGCCAGAACTGCCGGTAAGTACCAGGCGCTTTACTTTGCTTGCGTTGTTTAAAGTATAAACTAAGCCCACATGCCCTCCCAAGGAGTTGCCAAGCAAGGTAATGTCGTTCAGCTTCATGAGCTTTACGAAATCCTCCACAAAAGAAACCAGCCCCGGCACACCTGCCTTATGCAACGACATTTCGTAGATAGGCATAAGCGGAATAACAACGCGGTAGTTTTTAGAGAAGTGGTCTACTACACCGTGCCAGTTGCTTAGCGCACCAAACAAACCGTGCAATAACACCATTACCTCACCACTACCCTCATCTATAAACTTAAATCCGGCCTCTTCTCTGATCTGTAATTCCATTTAATTTATACTTTGTAAAAGAAACGTATTTCTAGGCTGTTATGGTTAATTAGTCTGCAATATTACTAATACTAACCCAATTTTGAAGCATTTGCAAACCATAAGTAGTTAGAGCCGCCTCCGGGTGAAACTGCAAGGCGTAAAGCGGCAGCGTTTTATGCTTAAACGCCATCAGCTCACCTTCGGTAGTATGCGCCAGCGGAGTTATACTTTCCGGGGTCTGGCGCAGCACCAGCGAGTGGTAACGCACAACATTGGTTTTAGGTGGTATACCTTTAAAAATTGGATCGGTTTCGCAAATTATCTCTGATACTTTACCATGCATGGGCTTGATGCCCTTTTCCAGGGTTGCCCCGAAAAACTCGCCCAGCGCCTGGTGCCCCAAGCATATTCCCAGCATCGGCACCTTCTCGTGGTAATAATGGATCACATCCATCAGGTTACCAGCTTTTGCAGGAGTGCCTGGTCCCGGCGACAGCACTACTGCTTTTACAGGTAACTGCTTTAGCTCCTCCAGGGGCACATCATTGCGCACCACCTTTGCCTCTACCCCTGCCCTGCCAAAATAATCCACCAGGTTGTAAGTGAAGGAGTCAAAATTATCGAGCAGCAAAAGCATAGTTGTTTAGCAGGCAGCGCCTTTAAATAATGCGTGTAAGATTGTACAAACTAAAGCTAGTTACATAAAAAATATAAGCCCTGATTGCACCTATAAATTTGTGATAACTCATACTCTTTTTAAAGTATGACTATCAAACTCCCCAACTCCTAAAAATGCTGTTTTAATGATGTGATCAGCGCCTTAACAAATGGCAGCACATAGCTAAGTACATCAAGGGCATATGGTGTTGTTTTCAGCACTACCGGGTATACCATAGAGGCATCAGCCGTATCTTTAGAAACACTTATGCCAGCCATATCAGAAACGTAAAGCAGCAGGCTTAAGGCTACACACCACTTAAGGGCACCAAGTATACTCCCAAGTACATTATCAAAGAGGCCAAAGGGCGTAAAATCGATTACTTTTTTTAGAAGGATGCCGCCCAGATGGATGAGCAGGATAATAGCAACGAAAACCACCAAAAAGGTAACGTAAGGCAGCAGGCCATGGGCATCGCCGATAAAGCCCTCCATAACAGGTAAAGCGGTATCCAGCAGTTTCAGGCCGCCAAGTATAGCCAGTACCAGCGCCACCAACGACACCAGCTCTAATAACAATCCTTTCCGGAAACCCTGGAATGCGCCCCAAAGTATAGGCAGCGCCAGGAAAAAATCAAACGTGCTCAAGGGTGAAAGTTTAAAGTACAAATGCCGCAGCGCTACAGTTTAAAGCTACAGTACTGCGGCATCTAATTTAGTTATTTACGGGCAAAAGCTGTAAAAATAATTTACTTTAAATTGGCCGGTACTGGTGTAACCTGCGGCAAATAACTTGAATACGACACAAGAATTATTTTCCACTTGCCGTCCACCTTCAGCAGCTCCCACGACTCTTTGCCCCAATTCTGTGGCTTCTCATCCACCCATAAACTATAGTCGAAAGTTACAGAGGCTATAAGCGGGTCATGCTCTATTTTAACGTCAAAGAATTTCTCCTCTACCTTACTTTTGCTGGAAACGACAAACTTTATGAACTCTTTGTAGGAAGATGGGTCTATTGCCTTTTTATCCGGGTAATGCTTCCGTACAAAAGCCATCGATTTCTCGTCTGTTATCCCAATCCAAGGAATGGAGTCATAGAGAAAGAGCTGTTTAAAGCTTACGCTGTCTTTGTTGATAATGCTTTTGCGGAAGGTCTCCACCACCTCCAGTAATTGCTGCTTATCTTGATCGGATTGGGTTTGTGCTAAGGCTGGCACCATTAGCAACAGGGGCATTACTGCCAGTAATATCTTTTTCATAGCATTTAGGTGTGTTAGAAGTCTTGCTACAAAATATAAGCAATACTGCGCTCTTTTAACACACCTAAACGCTATAAATCAACAATTTATACTTCTGCTATTAAAAATCTGTATTGTTAAGCAACTCACCTACAGCCGTAGATATAGCACGGCCATCAGCCTGGCCAGCCAGTTCTTTAGAAGCCACTCCCATAACCTTACCCAAGTCAGAAGGCCCTGTGGCACCTACCCGTTGGATAATCTCTACCAGGCGTACGCGCAGGTCGCCTTCGTCCAGCTGCTTTGGCAGGTATTGTTCAATTACGTTTAGCTCGGTAAGTTCAATTTCTTCCAGATCGGTGCGGCCTTGTTTGGCGTAAAGCTCAGCAGATTCGCGGCGTTGCTTTGCAGCTTTGGTCAGCAGTTTCATTTCGGTATCCTGGCTGATGCCCTCTGTTCCTCCCTTTTCTGTTTCGGCGAGCAAAATCAGCGATTTTATACTTCTTAGTGCCTGCAGGCGCGCTTTATCTTTAGCCAACATGGCCTCTTTAATATCGGTGTTGATGCGTTCTTTTAGTGACATAGTTCTTTATGTGTGTTATACTTATATACTCCTGAGTTACTGCTGCAAAAATGGATGTGTGTTGGTTATACGGCAAACCTATCAAAGGTATGGGCTAACATCTTTGCCAAATTTCCACTAATTTAGTCATTCCATATTGTTAAGACGATAAATGGCCCCGGAAGGCTGCAAAACTATTGCCATGACACAACTAAGTGTAAATATAAACAAAATAGCCACGCTTCGTAATGCACGCGGCGGCGACAGACCCAATGTAGTGCAGGCTGCTAAAGATTGCGAGCGCTTCGGTGCACAAGGCATTACCGTACACCCGCGCCCCGACGAGCGCCATATACGTTACCAGGACGTTTACGATCTAAAAGAAGTAGTAACCACAGAGTTTAACATCGAAGGCAACCCCACACCTGATTTCCTGAAACTGGTAAAAGAGACAAAACCTGCACAGGCCACCCTGGTACCTGATGCCCCTGATGCCATCACCTCCAACGCCGGCTGGAATACCATTAAGCATAAAAGCTTTTTAACAGACGTGATTCTGGAGTTGAAGGAGTTGGGCATTCGCACGTCCATTTTTGTTGATCCGGATGAGAAAATGATAGAAGGCGCTGCGCTGGTTGGCACCGACAGAGTAGAATTGTATACTGAGGACTACGCTAAAAACTACCATACCAACCGCGAGCAGGCAATAGCCCCATACTTGGCAGCGGCTAGAAAAGCACAAGAGTATGGTATTGGCTTAAATGCCGGCCACGACCTTGACCTTGACAACCTGAAATACCTGCACAACACCTTGCCTGGTTTGCTGGAGGTAAGCATAGGTCACGCCTTAATCTGTGATGCGTTGTACTTTGGCCTGGAGAACACCATCCAACTTTACCTGCGTCAGCTTAAGTAGTGGTGCAAAGTATAACTATAGAGGAATTCATCAGGCTATCAGAAAAATTGCCTGTGCTGGATGCACGCGCTCCTAAAGAGTTTGAGATTGGCCATATACCCGTAGCCCGGAGTTTCCCTATCTTTTCGGATGAGGAGCGTGCTAAAGTAGGAACGGCTTACAAACAGCAAGGCCACGACCCCGCCGTTTTGATTGGCCTTGATTTGTTCGGGCCAAAAATGTCGAAGTTTGTGAAGCAAGCCACTAAACTTGCTCCTGAAAAAGAAGTGCTCGTGCATTGCTGGCGTGGCGGTATGCGCAGCGGCGCTATGGCCTGGCTTCTCGATTTCTCAGGCTTCAAAGTATACTTGCTGCAAGGCGGCTACAAAGCTTACAGGCAACACATTCACCAGCAGTTCGAGAAACCACGCAAGCTGCTTATACTTAGCGGCTTTACCGGTAGCGGCAAAACAGACCTGCTGCCATACTTACAACAGCAACAGGTTATAGACCTGGAGGGGCTTGCCAACCACAAAGGCTCTGCCTTCGGAAGTATAGGCATGGACCCGCAACCAAGCACAGAGCATTTTGAGAACCTGCTAGGCACAGAACTGCTGAAACTTAATGACAGCAATGCCCCTATTTGGCTGGAAGACGAAAGTATAACCATTGGCAGAGCACAATTGCCAAAGTCACTTTTCGACCAGATGCAACATGCGCCCACCATCGTACTGCAAATACCACGACAGCTACGGGTACAAAAGTTAGCCGATGAGTACTGCCGCACCGATAAAACGTTGCTGGAAGCAGCCATACTTAAAATAAAGAAGCGTTTGGGCGGTTTGGCAACCAAAGAGGCGCTGGAAGCCATCGAAACTGATAACATGGAGAAGATGGTGGAGATTGCCCTCGCTTACTACGACAAAGCTTATACTTTTGAACTGGCCAAGAAACAGCACGTGCTGCAACTAGAGTTACAAAGTATAGATCCGGAAGAAAACGCTGCCAAAGTGCTAGCCTTTGCTAAACAACATCAACTGATATAAACTGCCATGGAAGATACATCAACTCAAAGTATAAAACTTACCCAATACAGCCACGGTGCTGGCTGCGGCTGCAAAATATCGCCTAAAGTGCTCGATGCTATCCTGCACTCAGATGTTACTTATCCGGAGGAGAAGCGCCTTCTGGTTGGCAACAGTTCCCGCGACGATGCTGCTGTTTACGATATCGGGAATAACCGTGCCGTTATCAGCACCACCGACTTTTTTATGCCCATTGTGGATGATGCCTACGACTTTGGCAGAATTGCCTCGGCTAATGCTATTTCGGATGTGTATGCCATGGGCGGCACTCCTATGATGGCGATAGCTGTGTTGGGTTGGCCAATCGATAAACTGGCACCAGAAGTAGCCAAGTTGGTAATAGAAGGTAGCCGCAGCATTTGCCACGAAGCAGGCATTCCGTTGGCAGGCGGCCACAGCATCGACAGCCCTGAGCCTATCTTTGGCCTGGCTGTAACCGGCATGCTTGATATCCCGAACCTGAAACGCAACGATACCGCCACCGCCGGCTGTGAGCTATACTTAACCAAACCGCTTGGCGTTGGCATACTTACTACGGCGCAAAAGAAAAGTATACTTAAGCCAGAGCACATGCATATTGCCCCTAGCCAGATGATGCAGCTGAATAAGATTGGAGCAGAGCTGGGCCAACTGCCACAGGTAAAAGCCATGACCGACGTAACCGGTTTCGGTTTGCTAGGCCACCTCTCTGAAATGTGCGAAGGCAGCAACTTAACTGCAGAAGTATACTTAGACAAAGTGCCTGTACTGCCGGAGGCGCTGGAGTACCTGGCACAGAAAGCCATACCTGGCGGCACACACCGCAACTTCGACAGCTACGGCCACAAAATTGCAGCGCTTACTCCAGACCAAAAACACCTGCTCTGCGACCCGCAAACAAGCGGCGGCTTATTGGTTGCCGTTGATCCTGCCGGCAGAGAAGAGGTGCTGCAGTTGTTCCGGAAGTATAACCTGGAGCTTCAGCCACTTGGCGTATTGAAAGAGCGAGGTAACTCAGAACACCTAATAAAGGTACTATAACAGATTACTCATCATCTTCTGAATAAAAATGAAATTACACTATAAAGAAATGGGCCACGGCCAGCCGCTGCTTATCTTGCACGGCTTGTTTGGCACATTAGATAACTGGGCAACGCTGGCAAAGCGATTAGCAGAGCATTACAACGTATTTCTGGTAGATCTGCGCAACCATGGCCGCTCGCCGCACTCCGAAGAGCATAACTATGATGCCATGGCCGACGATGTACTGCGCCTGGTGGATGAACTACAGATTGCCACACCTGCCATTATGGGGCACTCGATGGGTGGCAAAGTGGCCATGAAGTATGCACTAAAGTATCCGACCCGCCTCACCAAACTGATTGTAGTGGATATTGCCCCAAAAGCGTACCCACCGCACCACGACGAAATAATTGATGCGCTGCAGTCTGTAGACTTAAGCAAAGCAACCAGCCGTGGCGAGATAGACCAGCAGTTGGCTCAAAGTATAAAAGAAGAAGATGTTCGACTGTTCCTGATGAAGAACCTGTACCGCAAAGAGGATAATACTTTTGGCTGGCGGATGAACCTGGATGCTCTCGAAAAAAATTATGAACACATAGCTGCTGCGGTTACTTCAGAAGTGCCTTTTAAAAAGCATGCGTTATTCATCAAAGGGGGCAGGTCTCGTTACATTAAGCAGGAAGATATCTATAGCTGCATCGAGCATTTGTTTACCATGGTGGAGGTAGAAACTATACCAAACGCCGGCCATTGGGTACACGCCGAAGCCCCCGACGAAGTATACGACCTGGTAACAAGGTTCCTGGAAACCGACTGACAACAGGTTTAACAGATTTTGGGGAGCCACAAAGATCTTCTGAAGCATCAGCAAAAATTGCCAGTACACTCCTGGCTCCTTAAAACACTAAACTAAAGTATAAACTGCCACCGCTACTGAGGCTGTGGCAGTTTCAATTTACGGTACGCGTAAATCAACAATTGAACAATGTAGTTACCTTTGCCCCATGAAAAACACCGGCACTTTATACTTAATACCAACCATACTTGCAGAGGGGACTCAGGACCAGGTAATATCGCCGCAGGTAAAGGAAACAGTACAGCACCTGACATATTTTATAGTTGAAAACCTGCGCACGGCCCGCCGTTTTGTAAAAAGTATATGCCCGGAGCTTGTAATAGAACAGCTAAATTTTATTCAGGTTGATAAGGACGCTACACCGGCACAGGTACAAGCTTCGCTAAAGCCATTGCTGGAGAAAGGCTTAGATGCCGGTATTATTTCAGAGGCTGGCTGCCCGGGCATTGCCGACCCAGGTGCCGAGGTGGTAAAGTATGCGCACCAGAAAAGTATAAAAGTGGTGCCTTTCGCCGGCCCATCGGCTATACTTTTAAGCCTGATGGCCAGCGGCTTTAATGGCCAGCAGTTTGCCTTCCATGGGTACCTGCCCATCGAAAAAGGACCACGCCTTCAGGCGTTGCGGCAGCTGGAGAAGGAAATGCAGCAGCGCAACCAGACACAGATTTTCATGGAAACGCCCTACCGCAACAACAAACTGCTGGAGGACCTGCTTGCTACATTGCACCCGGAAACCAAGCTTTGCATTGCGGCCAACATCACCTCCCCGGAGCACGAGTTCATCCAAACTAAAACCATACAGCAATGGAAGGGCAAGCTGCCAGACATACACAAACAGCCAGCCGTGTTTTTGATCTACAGGTAATAGCATACAAAAAGAAAAACCACCGGAGCCCGGTGGTTCTTGCACAATGAAGAAGACTACTACCTAGTTTTCTTATCTATCATACCTTTTTAAGCTTTTAGGGTTTATCTCACATCCCAGAATAGCTTTGTAGAGCTTTCATCACCGCCAATTGCTGTAGCTGCAGCTGCCCGGTTGTTTGGATTCAGCGTTTGTTCGTTAACAGGATAAATTAATCTGGTTGGTACAGTCAAGCCATCTACCGGAGGTATAAGTGTTGGTGCATCCAATCTTCTCCATGTTAGCCACGCTTCATAACCACGGTTATAAAAAGCAATCCAGGCTTGTCTGCCTATCTTTTGCCGCCAATCTCCAGAGGCTGTTGCATAAGCTACTTCAGGTTGTGCTAAGTAATCTCTCGCTTCAGCGTCTGTTCCTCCCCAGTATAAAATCGAAGCTGTGACAGCTGCGTTGTAATGCTCCTCGGCAGGATCGGCAATAAAGCCTCTTTCTGCGGCTTCTGCCAACAGGAATTCAACTTCAGCATAGTCTAGCAACAATCCAGGGAAATCAGTTGCCGCTATTTTATCGCTTACCGTAGAGTTCTCTGCATAATCGTTGGAGAAGCCAACTCTGCCACCTATAAACTCTCCATCAACATCTGTAAAGTACTGTGGCCTCCGTGGGTCATTCAACTCATTCATCAAATCAACGAGTGTGCTAGCAGCAATAAAGTCTTCTCTACTTGTGAGGCTAGGATTAACGTTATCTGATATGGGGTTATTATTTGGCGTTGCACTAGCATATGGAAAGACTGCATTATCCGCATTGCTTGTGAATACGTTTGGTGCAGCTTCTCCTACAAGTGTTCTAGCTTTGGGTTCATCAACATCCGCTATTACCATGGCTAACCTCAGCTTCAAGGAGTTACCAAACTTTATCCATTGAGTCATATCCCCGCCATAAAGCACGTCTCCTGCTCCAAATCCTGTTTCTTCAGTCTTTATTAGGCCAAGTGCCGTGTCAAGGCGATTCAAGATGTCATTGTAAATCGTTTGAGCGTCATCATATACTGGCTGTGTATTAGCAGGATCAAGCGCCTCAGTATAGGGAACATCGCCAAAAGTAGTAACCAGAACAGACCAAGTATATACTTCCATGATCTCAATCTGCGCTAACTGGTTGTCCCTTAGTGTCGGGTCAATAGTCGCATCAGACAGTAATAACCTTTTAGATTCATTTAAGTCAGCCAGCACGTCACGGTAAAGAGCGTTCCAGAAGTTTTGAGGAATCAAGCGACCCGTCATGTTGTATCTAGGCTCCTCTACATATTGTGTTGTAGCCCAATGCTGCACATATAATCTGATGTTGTTCGTGTTAACGTTCGGAGTGGTTAACACATCTGTCAGGTTCAATAAAGCACTAGTGAACAAAGTAGCGGGTGGAGCGTTAGATGCTCTCTTTGTGTCAATATTATATTCGTCCAGATCGTCTACACACGATGTCACAAACACCAGCGTGAACAAGCAAATAAGAATTTTCTTCATCTCTTTATAATTTAGAAATTTAATCTAACATTAAATCCATATGTTCTGAAAGCAGGATAAGCACCAGATTGATAACCTCTTGATGCGTTGCCTGAACTCAGGCCTTCTTCCGGATCTGAGTACTCCATATTCTTATGGATGATCCACAGGTTACGACCAATAAGCTGTAAATCAACACCTTTAATAAAGCCAATGTTACCGATTAAAGACTGTGGTAAAGCATAAGAAAGAGCAACCTCTCTTAGCTTAACAAAGCTACCATCAAAAACATACATGGCTCTTGGAGCTTCTATTCCGCCAGCAGCATATCCGTAGGGAGTTCCTCCGTTGCCATCGGTGTTCTCGGCATAAATATCATTCGGAGAGCCATCTTCTTTAACACCTGGCAGTAATACGCCACCGCCTTCTGCAACAGGAAGGCGGGAAGGGTTGCCTTTATCATTCAAGCCTGCTGTGTGCTCGTACACACCAGTTGCCTCACCATACCATTGGTCAAGTGAAAATATATCGCCTCCATGGCGCACATCAACCAGGAAGCCTAACGAAACGCCTTTAAATGTTAAGGTATTGTTCACACCACCTGTCCAATCCGGGTTTGGGTCGCCGATAATATCAGCTGCGTTGCCAGAGTTCAGGTAATAGCCTTCAGAGTTAACGGTTTTTTCTCCGTTGGTGTAAACAAAGTTGGTGCCTCTGATAACGCCAAAAGGTTGCCCAACAGCAGCGTTAAGCGACACACCACCCTGAAAAGAAGCCAGAGGAATGTTCTGAACATCTTGGTATAGGCTTACAACCTCGTTTCTGTTACGGGCAAAATTTATGTTGATATTCCATGTGAAATCCCCTGTTTGTATAGGAGTAGCAAAAGCGGCAATTTCAAATCCTTTGTTTTCCACTTCACCGGCATTTACCCATTGTGCAGTATAGCCTGTGGCACCCGTTGTAGATACGTTAATGATTTGGTCTACTGTGCTTGATCGGTAATAGGTAAAGTCAAAACCGAACAGGCTGTTTAAAAAGTCTGCCTCTATACCAGCTTCAAAGCTCTTGGTTCTCTCCGGCTTCAGGCTCTCATTATTTTTAGTGTTCGGCAACGAGAAGATTGGTGCCCCATCTAAACCAGTTGGCTGTGTATAAACATCAAATATACTTAGTGGCTGGGCGCTATTACCTACCTCGGCATAGTTTACTCTAAGCTTACCTCCTGATAACCATGGCACTTTAATGAGGTTAGAGAAAACAACGTTACCAGCTATAGAAGGATAGAAATATGCGTTGTCTCCTTCTGGCAGTGTTGTGGATTTATCCCGGCGAGCAGAAAGCTCCAGGAAGTAAGTTTCTCTGAACCCAATGTTAGCATTAGCGAAAATGCCATCAACTCCTTCACGCTCATTGTTTTCGATGGGAGCAGTAATTGGGTTAACTGAGTTTGACAGCGCATATAGCCGTGGTACTATAAGTCCACCGTTCGTACTTGCTCTCACATCGCTCAAGCGGTTTCTGCGCAGGTTGGCTCCAATCAAACCATTCAGGCTAATATCCTCCGTAATATCCCTGTTAAAGTTCAAGAACAGGTCATAGTTGGTTTCGTTGAACTCCCTGTCAAAACGCTCATACTCACTTACATCTGCACTTCCTATGGCAATACGTTCTTCCTGCATATCGCTGGTTGTGTTAAATGTGACTCTACCCAATAAGTTTAACCAGTCTGTAAACTTATAAGTAGCAGATGCATAGCCATAGAAGTTGTCTCTGGAGTCGTTTGAGTAATTCTCGTATCTTGTCCAGTAGGGGTTATCAGAGTAGATAGGCCCGGTATTGGCAGCATTCCAGTTCCAGGTAATGTTCTGGCGGTTTCTGAAATAAGCATCTTTCTGCTCTTCGATATCTACGTTGGTCTGCCACCACTGCCTGAACTGCTGGTTAGGGTTGCGGCCTTGATAACCCGTGCCATACCTGCCAACACCTACTGTGCGTGCATAGTTAGCAGAAGCACTTACTGATATCCTTTCAGTTGCCTCGTAAGTGCCAGTAAAGTTAAACTGGTCTTTATCAAGCGTAGCATTAGGCAAGTTGCCCTTTATGTCGTTTCGGGTATAACCTACTTTAAAGGTTGTTTTATCACCCCCACCACTAACCATTATACTTTGGTTAGAGTTAACACCTGTATCATAGAAAGTGCTTGGATCGTTCTCAGCAGCTACCCATGGTCTTGTTTCGCCAAAGTTCGGGTGAAATGGGTCAATAGCATCCCATTGGTAAACCTGCAAGTTCGGGTCAAATCTTGGACCGTAAGAAGCATCATCCTGGAATCGCACTACAGGAGCAACTCCGCTACCTAGATCAGCAGGCGTACGAAATACCTGAGCATAGCCTGCACCATACTCCTTCTGGTATTTAATAAAAGTGCTCTTGTCCATTGTGCTCCAGGTAACGCCACTATTAACAGTTATGTTAAGGCTGTTTTTAGCACCTTTTTTAGTGGTGATCATGATAACACCATTGGCTGCACGCGAGCCGTAAAGTGCAGTAGCAGCGGCTCCCTTCAGTACGTTCACAGACTCAATGTTGTCTGGGTTCAAGTCTGCGGCGGCATTACCAAAGTCAGCTCCCGCCCTGCCAGACTGTTGGTCGGCAGTATTGGTGTTAGCATTACTTACTGGCACACCGTCTATTACGAATAGTGCCTGGTTATTACCCGTAATAGACTTGTTGCCACGGATGATTACGTTCGTAGATCCACCCATAGTGTTATTAGAACGAATATCGAGGCCTGCTACTTTACCTGAAAGCGTATTAACAAAGTCGGTACTTCTCGTGCGGGTAATTTGTTCACCGCTAACTGACTGAGCAGAATAAGCTAGTTCATTCTTGTTTCTTTCGATACCAAGTGCTGTTACCACAACTTCATCCAGCTGCTGTGTGTTTAAAGGTAGCGCCACATTGATAGTTGCAGCATTTCCAATGGCTCGTTCTATTGTGGTGTAGCCAATAAAGCTAAACTGTAAGGTTCTACCTGTTTCAGGAACACTTAGTGTGTAACTACCGTCTCCCGATGTGGCTGTACCTACCGTGGTGCCTTTAACCAAGACCGTAACGCCAGGAAGCGGCTGATTTGTTGTGGCATCGGTTACTCTTCCGGTAACTTCCCTCACCTGGGCCATCGCCTGCTGAAGCAGAGTAAATGTCAGGATCAAAAGCAAAAGTAAGTTTCTTTTCATTGTGCTTATGGTTTAAGTTAGTAATCTCATAAATCATGCTTCCGCACCTCCACACATTCTGTTTTAGCATTAATCAAATGAAGGAGGATGGGGTGTATACTTGCCACGCCTAAGAGTAAAGCATAGCAAACGGAATCTTACGGCGAAACATATGAGCCACAAAAGCCTGTTAGATTTTGCACAAAGGGCAAGTGCGTAAGAGATTCGGTGAAATAAGCGGGGACTATTCCTACAACTAAAAAAAGCTGTAGCTTATAACAGGGGGAGGGTAACCACTAAAATAATCTACTAAAGTGGCATGAAATAAATAGGGGGTGCAACCGTACTGGAGCAACCCTTATAATAGATAAGCTGGCTGGCAACTTAACCACTATAGAATATAAATGGAGGTATAGCTTGTTTTAGTGTACCTTCTAGTCATACATCTAACTTGAGATGTATAACATATTTACAAGTATAAATTAAAGTAATCACATATTAGTAAAAAGCCATTTTATCTCTGCTGATCCCTTAGCAAGTAAAAAGCTGACCATTACACCTCTGTATTATACTTTACATTGGTATTAACATCATACTTCCAGAGTAAAGCTATACCGAAATCAAGCAGCACCTTAAAGTGAAAGCAACTATATATAGTTAAGTAATTTGCTGCGTTTCTTATATACGTATAATAAATTATAAAAATATAAAAAGTAACACTAAAATAATTCAAGTCTTACTTTCCTTTGCCTATAAAAAGAAAAAACCACCGGAAGCCGGTGGTTTTTACCAATGAAGAAGACTACTACCTAGTTTTCTTATCTATCTACTTTAAACTTAAGTTGCAAGCAACTTGTAGAGTTAAATGCCATCTGTATTTATAGAAGCATTGATTTTCTTATCTCTCTCTCAAGAATACATAGTTCTCAGTAACAGTCCATCTGCCAGCTGTCCATTTAATGTAGATCGAACGATCTGCTTCATTGAATTTACCTTCAACATTAGTAAACACTCTAGTTCCGTCATTGAAGTCAGTAACAGAAACCAAGTTGCCTGTAGCTGGATCAAAAGTATAGATTGGTCTGATACCTGAGTTTGCCGCACCACCTGTCGCAATAGAGTTTACAATCAGGTTGTTATAAGCATAGCTCTCATCATAATAAACTACAGAGTTAGCTGTTCTGGTAGACAATGAAATGTCTCTTGGATAATCATCAGTATACAAACCGTTTGCATCTACTATTGAGCTAGTCTCAGGGTTAATTCTGTAAACAGCATCATATGCATTTTTTGCGCCTATTGTAACCAATAAGTTATCAAAGTTACCGCTGATCGTGTAACCAGATTTATCAACGCTTTCAATCGTGAAACCAAGCGCATACGTTGTTGAAGGATCTAGGTCAACTGGATTCATCGCCAACTTAAGAACACCGGTTCTGCTTCCTTTTGGTATTGTCACACTTAAGCCAGATCCTTGTAGTTCATAAAGAGACGAAGGGTATTCAACTAGTTCTGCTTCTTCAGCCTCGTTATAGGCATCAATAATTGCCTGGCTACTAGCTAAACTTAGCTTTACAGTTATATCCTCTGCAGCAACTTGTTCTGCAGCAAGTCTTACTGTAACAAAATCTAATACAGTTTCTTTATCCTCGTAAGCCAAGGCAAAAGTGGATGTATGGCTTGAGTTTGCAGGTAACTCTATTATTCTTTTAGCATTTAAGTCTATCATGCCATACTTCTGATCCTCAATCTCCTTATCCTGAAGACAAGAAGTTAAGCCTAATGCAAGTAGAGCAATAGCGTATATTTTATTTAAAGCTTTCATTTATAATTATTATTATAAAGTTAACAGATTATTTATCCCAGAATACCGTAGTTGACTGAGCATCAATTGCCCCTTCAGCTGCTACGTTTGCAGCATTGTAGCTGTATTCGTTCTGTGGATATAAAAGACGCTTAGGGATAACGTTTGAACCTCTGCTTGGAGATAAAGATAGCGGAAGGTCTGCTGGAACTCCTAGTCTTCTATAGTCAATCCAAGCCTCGAAGTTATTAATTCCAACCAATGCAAGGTATTTCTGCATCACGATAAAATTAACCTTATTACCTGCGGCATCATAATTTGTTAGAGCATCGCTCTGAGCTAAATAGGCATCAGCTGTAGCAACAGCATTTGTTACACCTAACCAACGAAACGACTCTCTTACAGCCTCGGTAACAGCAACTTTACCATCTCCAGGCAACCATCCTCTTTGAATAGCCTCAGCCTGTAAGAACATGCTCTCTACAGAAGTAAACACCCATTGTGCTTGCGTAGGAGTCTTTGCCAATCCAGGACCAGCTACGTCTGATGAGTTAGCAGCCTTTGGGTCAGAGTTTGGTATTACCTCGCCAAAGTTGTAGCCATAGTACAGGTTACCATTTAGCGGAGTAATTGCTTTACTGAAGTAATACTGGTAACGTATATCATTGCTTCCTCTCAATTTGCCTAGCACATAGTTGTTTGCTCTGTTATAGTTGTCAACAATTGCACCAGTATAAGTGGTTTTATAAGCATCCCAGAATGGATTTTGCTTACCGTTATCAACTGTATAGCCAGGCTGTACACTTGCAGTCTCACCGCTCATCAGGAAACCTGCTCCGTTCGCTGTAATTTTAGCAATCTCTGCTGTAGCATTGAAGCCAGAAACCTGAGACTGACGAACAATCAGTTTTAAACGTTGTGTGTTTGCTAACTTTCTCCACATACCAGCATTACCATTGAACATGATATCTGCTTGTGCAATACCTGGATTAGCGCTTGCTTCAGCAGCAGCAAATAACTTATCTGCTTCATCTAGTTGCACTAAAAGATCTGCATAAATATCTTCGCCTTTATCATAAGTTGGTAAGATATTGTTTGTCAAATCAAAAGCATTAGAGTAAGGTACGTTGTTGTACTGGTCTACTAAATACATAAAGCCAATAGACTTTATTACTTTAGCGATGCCCTGGTAAAACTTCTGATCAGCCGCCTCAGCTTTTTTCTCCATCAGGTTTACATCATTAAGAATGTCATACCAGCCTGACCACTCATCTGATTGATAAGATGTAGTAATCTCATAGTTCTCCTGAGGATTGCTTGGGCCATATGTACCTGAACGCGCCCAATATCCTGTCCAATGCGCAGCAAAGTCATAAGAGGTAGCCATACGGGAACCTGTTGCGTGCAACGCTCTTGGCAAGATCAACTCGGGTGTTATCGACTCATCTGTAGGGGCGTTCGGGTTTTTATTTATATCGAAGAATTCATCTTTACAGCCTGTTGCAGAAATAAGCATCAGCAGGGTAAAAGCAGAATATATGATTCTTTTCATATTATTTGATTTTTATGCTAATAAATTAATTAGAATTTCAGAGTAATGTTACCACCAAACGTTCTAGTTGGAGGATTAATCTGAGAGCTTGCAATACCAGATGTGTTAGTATCATTGAAGCTGTTAAAGTCTGGATCAGAGAACTCGTTTGTCTCAGGTAACCAAAGCACAAGGTTACGACCTGTAAGAGCTACAGAAACACCTTTTACAACTTTAAGCCTAGATACTATGCTTGCTGGCAGATCATATCCTAAAGATACTTCACGTAGTCTCCAAGTAGCTGCACTAGTGATAAAGTTAGAAGATACGCTTCTGAATACACCTGTGTAGAAATCATTTACATTGCTAACAGTTACGTTAGTGTTCTCGATGTACTGACCTGGGTTTTCTGGATCTGCAATAGATGAGTTCGGGAACACGAAACGCTCGCGGTTGTTTCTTGCTGTAGCAGCAGATACACCTGTCCACGCCATCGCGCTACCAATGCTATGGTATGCATAGTGACCACCTTTGTATTCAGCTAAAGCTGACAAAGTAAGACCTTTCCAGCTTGCAGAGGGGTTCAAGCCAACAATCCACTTCGGCAATGTACGACCGAATACTTTATTATTAGGATCTGCAGAAGGATAACCTGTTTCAGCGTCAACAATAACACGTCCCTGATCATCTCTTAAATAATCAGTAGCCTTGATAACGAAGGCTGGCTGACCTACAATTGCATAGTTAGCAGCTGCAACATAACCACCAATCGCAAGCTCATCTAAATCACCGTAGATGCTTTTGATTTCGCTATCGCTGTATGTAGCGTTTGCTCTAAACTCAACTTTAACATCACCAAGGTTAACAAGTGGAGTTAATCTTAAGTCTAATTCTACACCTTTGTTCACAAATGATGCAGCGTTCACGTTAGCAGAAGTATAACCAGTAGCGTCAGAAACCCTGATAGGTACAATTTGGTTGTCGTTGTTCTGGTAATAGTATGTACCTTCTAAGTTGATGCGGCCACCCATAAATCCAGACTCAAAACCAAATTCTTTACTTTCGATAAACTCTGGTTCAAGAGCAGCATCATAAGTAGCATTGTTAGCAGTATAACCAGGAAGTGAGCCGTAAGGGAAACCACTTGCCTGAGAGAAAGTAGCTGCTAAAGAGTACGCAGATATATCAGCGTTACCTGTTTTACTCCATGAGCCTCTTAGCTTTAAGTAAGAAAGCACATCGCTATTTTGTAAACCTGAGATGGCATCAGTTAAAACTAATGAACCACTTACACCAGGATAGAAGAATGAGTTATTACCAATAGCAAGAACAGAAGTCCAGTCGTTACGGCCTGTAACCTCAACGTTAGCCCAACCTCTGTAGCTTAAACCAGCACTTGCGTAAAGCGAGAACAATCTAGTCTTACTGAAAGGAGAAGATCCACCAAGTTCACCTGTACGGTTAGCTACGTTAAACAATTCTGGAACAACAAGGTTTGCTGCACCTACCCTAGTGTCGCGAGCATCTGTCTGTCTAACATAAGTACCGGCAACACCTGTAATTTTAAAGTTTTCGTTAATCTCCTTGTTTACATTAGCGAAAGCCTCAGATGATAAACGAGTGCTCTTGTAAGCTCTCTCTGTGATAGCGCCAGGGATTAATGCAAAACCTCTTTCATTAATACCATATTCTGTCGGAACCTCACCTTTAGATGAGAATCTTTCAGCTATAGACTGCGATGTTAAAGCAGCTCTATATGTAAGGCTTAACCAATTTGTAGCTTTGTAGCTAAAGTCAAGGTTTGTTAAAAGGTCTTCTCTTCTACCTTCTTTGCGCCAGTTATCAAGAGCAAAGTATGGGTTTAAGCCGTAGTCGTTGAAGTAGTTGTTGTATTCCGCAAATTTGTTATTCTTGAAATCTTTGTAAGAAGTAAGCGGAATATGAGCAGGCGTGTTGAAGATAAGGTTTAATAGACCACCATTCAAACCAACGTTATTCGCAGTATGATAATCTTCCATAGCCACATCATCGAACACATTGTAGTTCTGCTGAATGTAGTTTGTGTTGAAGCCAACTCTGAATTTACCAAACTCTTTACCAGTGTTCAATCTCACACCAGTTCTACGGTTTTCATCATCAGGCACAATACCTTTTATAAGTGCATCCTGTACACTTACATAAAAGTCTTTGGCAGCAAGAGAGATGTCGTTTTGAGTAGTTACACCTGTATTAAAGAATTTCTTTCTCTCATCAGTTGGGCTATAAGGTACAGTTTGTACAGTACCATCTTCAAGTACATGTCCAATTTCTACAGTTGAGCCATCAAATGCCGGGCCCCACGACCAGTTTTCATAAGGAGTATATTCACCGTAGCCACCGCTACCAAATTGCTTCTGGAATTTAGGGAAGAATGAGATTTGAGATAGCTGTGTTGAATTACTTACAGTAATTACTGGTTTGTCATCAATAGAGCCTTTTTTAGTTGTAACTACAATCACACCGTTTCTTGCATCAGGTCCGTAGATTGCCGCTGCAGAAGCACCCTTTAATATAGTAGTGCTTTCAATGTCATTAGGGTTTAGTGAAGATAGGTAGCTAAGTGCAGCTGGCACACCATCTAACAGTAATAGCGGGTTGTTATTACCAGTTAAAGAGCGGATACCACGAAGGTTGATTCTTACGTTTTCGAATACACCGTTGTTAACAGAAGTAATGTTCAAACCTGATACTTTACCCTGCAAACCATTTGCAACGTTAACTGGGTTAGCACGAGTGATTACCTTATCAGTTACTGTTGTAGTTGCGTAGCCTACTTCCTTTTTTTGTCTTTCAACACCAAGGGCTGTTACAACAACTTCCTGTAATTGTTTTGAATCTATTGGTAGGCTAACATTGATATTAGCAGCGTTACCAATGGCGCGCTCAATTGTTTGATAACCTATAAAGCTGAATACTAATGTATTGCCACCCTCAGGCACATTGAGTGTATAATTACCATCAGCTGATGTTGCAGTACCAGCTCCGGTTCCTTTTACCACTACTGTTACGCCTGGTAGAGGCTGATTATTAGAAGCGTCTGTCACCTTACCGGTGATAGTCCTACTCTGTGCCATTGCATCAGGCAACAGAGCAGATAACAGAAATAGACATAGAAGTACTATTTTTTTCATTATTCTGTTTGGTTTTAAGGTTAATTGATTGATTGTAAAGAATCTTTTGGTCCAGGCTATAACAAGCATGGGAGTAGTTAGTATCTTATGGGTCATTCCTGTCTATTCCTACACGCGCAACGCACACGTAAATTTAATTAGTTACGAAGTAACTATGAGGCACCATAAGAACTGCTTATCGTGAAGTAACTGTTTTCTACTACACCAGCGATTAATCTAGTGCACAAAATACAGTCTGCTTAAAGTTGGTTGATCAATGGAAAAACCAAGCTTGGTGAGAAGTTATAGAAAATTGAAGGCGGTTTTCTTTATCCGGCAAGTTGATGAGGTAACCTGTAGGACAAGAAGGATAAGTTATAAAGGTTAGGTTAGTAGATATATACCATATATTGGTTTAAGGTTTAACATATTACACAGCTTTGAAGATAACAATATATTATAAAGTTATCATATATATTTGTTTACTAAAGTATGGATTTTGTTAGTATATACCAAATTTGCTGTCAAAACATTTATTGATATAACCTTTATACAGATTTAATATATCTGAAGTAAATATATACATATTTACTATTATGCAATTCAAAAATCTGATATACAGCATGTTGTATATTAATATTTACTCATGTTTCAGCGGGCCTTTGGATTAGACTAACATATTCATCTTAAAATAATATTTTAGAATGAATATGTTAGAAAGGGAGAATCATAATCTTATAGCAGCTAATATTATGAATTTAAGGTGCTAGCTCCTGAAGTTAAATGGGATCCTCTGAATCAAATTCAATATATTTAGGCACATGTCTAACTTATGTCATCTGTTACAACAGAAATAATTCACCCCCATAAGCAAAGAAGCCCGATGATAAGTCGGGCTTCTTTGCTTATGGGGGAACTAGCGTCTTACTATAAAACTGAGGCTAGCTAAAAATCTGATATGTAATAAATGCCATCACATAGGCCAGGCCGCTCATGTAGATTAACTGGGCTAAAGGCCACATCCAGCTTTTAGTCTCCCGGCGAACAATGGCTAGCGTACTTACGCACTGCATAGCAAACAGATAGAAGATCATAAGGGAAAAAGAGCGGGCAGGCGTAAAGAAAGGATCACCGTTTTCATCTTTTTCAGCCATTAACTTATTTTTAATTGTGGACACGTTTTCTTCTTCGCCTATACTGTAAATCGTAGACATTGTACCCACAAACACCTCGCGGGCGGCAAAAGAGGTAAGTAAAGCTATCCCAATTTTCCAGTCGTAGCCCAGCGGCCTGATAACGGGCTCTATGGCACGGCCGACTATACCAGCGTAAGAAGACTCCAACTGATGAGAGGCTATCAGGTTTTCTGTTTGGATCTCGCTTAGGTTTGCCTGCTTTGCCTCAGTTAATGCTTTTTGCTCGGCAATCTCAAAATTATCTCCGGGACCATAGGAGGCCAGCACCCAAAGTATAATAGAGATGGCTACAATCACTTTACCGGCTTCCAGCACAAACGTTTTAGACTTCTCTACTATTGTGAGGCCTACATTTTTCCAGCGCGGCATTTTATACACCGGAAACTCCATTATAAAGTAGCTGCGCTCGCGGGCTTTAAGTATAACCTTTAGCAGCATTGCCGAGAAAATTGCAGCCAGGAAGCCGATCAGGTACAAGCCCATTAATACGAGCCCCTGCAGGTTAAGGAAGCCAAGGTAGTATTTATCAGGAACAACCAGCGCAATAAGCACAGTATATACCGGTATTCTGGCCGAACAGCTCATCAACGGCGTAACGAAAATGGTGATCATGCGATCTTTCCAGTTTTCGATGGTTCTGGCAGACATGATAGCAGGCACAGCACAGGCTACACCTGATATGAGCGGCACAACGCTTTTGCCGTTAAGCCCGAACTTACGCATGATCTTGTCCATCATAAAGGTAACACGGGCCATATAGCCTGTTTCCTCAAGTATGGCTATAAAAGCAAAGAGAATCGCAATCTGCGGCACAAATATGAGCACGCCACCTAAGCCGGCAATCACACCTTCGGTAAGCAGGTTAACCAGCGGGCCCGAAAAATTGCTTTGGATCAATTCATTTAAGCCGGCTATGCCTTCGTCTATCAGGTCCATGGGGTAACTTGCCCAAGCGAAGATGGCCTGAAAAATAAGGAAGAGAATGACAAAGAATATCAGGTAGCCAAAAACCTTATGCGTTAGCACCTGGTCTATTCTGTTGCTAAACTTCTCGTCTTTTGTAGCTTTCTCTATCCGCACCACATCAAGCAAAAGCTCGTTTATGCGTGTGTAGCGTTCTATTGTTTCGCTTGCCTGTAGTACATTCGATTTAAAACCGTTTTCCTCCAGGGCAGTATCTAACCAGGCTACATCGGCCTCAGAAAGAAAGCGCAGGTTCTTGTACTGGTGCGCGTAGTGCAGCGCCAGGTAATCGTTGGTAAGCGAAAAGCGCTCTTTTATACTTTGCAGCAGCGGAATCAACTCCACCGGAATCTCAAAGAAAGAGGCTTTGGTTGGCTCCAGTTGCTGCGTCATTACTATTTTAAGTGCAGCTACACCTATGCCTTTGCGGGCATTCATCGGGATAATGGGCACACCTAACTCACGGTGCAGGGCAGGTATATCAATTTTAACACCTTCCTTCTCTGCCACATCCACCATGTTAAGCGCAAGTACTGCCGGTATCTTAAGGTCTGCCAGTTGTGTAAACAGCAGCAGGTTACGCTTAAGGTTAGAAGCGTCGGCAGTAACAACGATAAGGTCTGGGTAGTGTTTAGAAGCCGGATCGTAGAGCAGGTCGATAATCACCCGCTCATCCAGTGACTTCGGGTACAGGCTATAAGTGCCTGGTAAATCTATTATTTCGGCACGTAGGCTGGGTGTAAGCTGGCTATGACCTGTTTTCTTATCAACTGTAACCCCCGGAAAGTTACCTACTTTTTGGTTTAAACCTGTAAGTTGGTTAAATAAAGATGTTTTACCTGAGTTAGGATTGCCAATCAGGGCAATCTTGGCCATAGCCTTAGGCTTGAGGGCTTGTTCAGGTTTTTTTAGTTCAGGTTGGGTAATTACAGGCATGCAGGTATTACTACTTTAGCAAAATGGTCTCGGCTTCGTCTAATCGCAGGGAAAGTGTGTAGTCGTTCACAATTATTGTAATCGGATCGCCTAGTGGAGCGCGGCTGTTCATTTTAACTTCTGTACCGGGTATGCAACCCATTTCGAGTAGCTTTAATCCCATTTCAGGGTCCTGAAGGCAACAAATCACCCCACTATCCCCGATTTTCATGTCGCGCACAGATCTGCGGCCCTTATGCTCTTCTGCTGTATGTTGCACCTCTTACCTCTCTTTATTTAGACTGTTTATAAACAACTGCAAGTTACAAGGTGTTCAACTTTAAACCAAAAGATTTAGCTTATTGGTTGCCCATTGAAGTTTTTAAACCAACAAACAATTGATTACCTGCTTTTTAGCAAACCTCAACATCATAGTATGATGGCTATTTTTAACCCCACAAACATACCATTTATAGTGTTAATGCTGTAAATTATCTTAACAGAAGCTGCTGCATAGGTGAACCCGCACTAGCCGATAAGCCCAGTACATCTCTAGCTACGATACAAATAACAGTTTACTCTGAGTAAAACACACGCTTTACCCGCGTACTTACATTTGTAAGCAACTCGTACGGAATAGTGCCGATACGCTCCGCCAGTTCTACCAGCGTTACCTGTGGTCCAAAAAGTATAACTTCGTCTCCGGCCTTTACATTTTGCCCTGTAACATCTACCATGCACATATCCATGCACACATTGCCGATGATAGGACAGCGCTTCCCGTTTACCAGCACAACGCCTGCCCCGTTGCTAAATCGGCGGTCATAGCCATCGGCATACCCAATGGCTATAGTGGCAGTTTGCTTATCGGTAGCAGCTATGCCTTTGCGGCTGTAGCCAACGGTATCGCCTTGCTTTATACTTTTAACCTGCGACACGGTAGTCTTTAATGTACTTACTGATCGCAGCGCATCTTGCTCCGAGCCTGTGGCCTCAACCCCATACAAGCCTATACCTAGCCTGGCCATCTCCAGTTGGTGCTCCGGAAAGCGCACAATACCTGCCGAGTTTAGGATGTGCTTTATCACCGGATAACCTAAAAATGCCTCTACCGCTGCGGCCATACTCCTAAAGGTTGTAATCTGCTGCTGCGAGAAATCATTGTGCATCGCCTCGTCGGCACCGGCAAGGTGGCTGAAAGTGCTGACCACCTGCACCTGCGGGTGCTGTTGCAGTAAGTTGAAAAGAGCATCAAAATCTTCTTCCACAAAACCAAGGCGGTGCATGCCTGTATCCAGCTTAAGGTGTACTTTATACTTGGTTCCTGCATCTGCTTCACCTAGAAACGCTTGCAGTAGCTCCAGGGAATATATTTCTGGCTCCAGGTTATACTGTTTCATTTTGGCGAAGCTGCCCGGCGAAGGATTCATCACCATAATGGGTAAGGTAATTCCGTGCTCCCGCAGCATCACGCCTTCATCAGCATAAGCAACAGCCAGGTAATCAACTCTGTGGAACTGCAGCAAACTAGCTACCTCAAAGCTGCCGCTGCCGTAGGCAAAGGCCTTTACCATTACCATCAGTTTGGTGCCCGGCTGCAGTTTAGAGCGGTAGTAGTTCAGGTTATGCACCAGCGCATCCAGGTTTACCTCCAGCACCGTGCCGTGTACTTTCTGCTGAAAAGCATGCACTATCTTCTCGAACTCGAACACGCGCGCGCCCTTCACCAGGATTACTTCGTTCCGGAACCTGTCTGCTGTAAACTGCTGCGTAAAATCAGAAGTGGAAGTATAAAACTCAGCAGGCAGGTTAAACAAATCTTTATACTTGCTGATGATAGGGCCGATGGCAATAAGCCGCTCTACCCCGTGCGCCTGCACCAGCTCTGCCACTTTGCTGTAAAGCTTACCCTCTGCCAAACCCGATTCCAACAAGTCGGAAAGTATAACGGTATGCTTGCCTCGTTGGGGCTGGTTGGCCAGCAGGTCCAGGGCTATTGCCAAGCCTGCCAGGTCGTTGTTGTACGTGTCGTCTATCAGGTAGCAGCCGTTAATGGCCTCTTTCATTTCGAGGCGCATGGCTACTGCGTGCAGTTTATCCAACCGGTCCTGGATATTTGCCAGAGGCACGTTCCGGTAAAGCAGAAAAGCCAGGCAATGCAGCGCGTTTTCTACAGAGGCATCGTCGGTGAAGGGGATGGAGAGCCGTTGTTTCTCGCCTTTGTAAGTATAAACTACAATGGTTTTGTGCCCGGCCGGCGTTGCCGCATTTATGTATAAGTCGGCTTGTTTATACTGCTGGCTCCAGGTAAATGATTTTATACTTTGCCTCTGAGCGGCTTCGTGTATCTGCTTGTGATCGGAACAGTAAAAGAGCAACTCGACACCCGAGAACAGTTTAAGCTTTTCTTCTACCTTCTGCTCTATCGTGCTAAACCCCTCGTTGTGCGCGCTGCCAATGTTAGTAAAGATGCCCAGGGTAGGCTGTATTACCTGTTGCAGCTTTTGCATTTCGCCGGTTTGTGAGATGCCTGCCTCAAAAATGGCAAGGGTATGGTTAGGCTCCAGTTGCCACACACTTAGCGGCACACCTAGTTGCGAGTTGTAGCTTCGTGGACTTTTAACCACCAGCTCGTCGGGGCTCAGCAGCTGCGCCAGCCACTCTTTAACAATGGTTTTACCGTTGCTGCCAGTAATACCCACTACCGGCACTTTAAATTGTTTGCGATGCCAAGCAGCTAGCTGCTGCAGCGCCTCCAGTCCATTACCTACCCGCAGAATATTTGCTTCTGGGTAGTGTTGCTCAACATCGCCTGCCTCGCCATGCTCTATTACAAATTGCCTTACCCCCTGCGCATACAGCTGCTGCAGGTACTGGTGCCCGTCGTTATACTTGCCTTTTATGGCAAAAAACAACGTACCTGCCGGCTGCGACAGTTTTCGGCTATCGGTGAGCAGGTGCACCACAGGCAAGGGCTGCGCAAACTGCACAACTGTACCATTTGTTATTGTAGCAAGCTGTTCGAAACTAAGCATTAGATGAGGTTTATACTTGCACCAAAGATAGCTGTAGGAGCTAAGAGTTAAAAGCTATGCGCCATGACTAAAGTTAACAGATACTCAGGTTCTGAGCCACTACACTTGTGTTTGAACATCATTTACGAATAAATGTTGATGCTCACCGCCATACAGCTTGCAGATTTTATACCTTTGCGCACTTTTTTACATGAGCTATACTTTGAATACGATAGACAAAAAACCTTATTACGCTGCTGGCCTAGCAGCTTTTATTATCTGGGGCTTTATACCGTTCCCGCTAAAGGCGCTCGCCGCATACCCCAGCGGTCAGATTTTATACTTCAGGGTGGCGCTGTCGGTGGTGCTGCTGTTGCTCATTTGCCTGGTGTTCCGGAAAAAGCAGGTAAAATCTACGTTAGCTTCGGTTAAAAGCAGCCAGCCAAAAGACAGGCGCAAGTTTATACTTTATACGTTTCTGGGTGGCGCGCTGCTCACCGTAAACTGGCTGTCGTTTATCTACGTCATCAACCACATCAACATACAGACAGGCTCTTTTTCGTACCTGCTTTGCCCCATTATAACTGCCGTACTTGGTTTCTTGTTACTGAAAGAGGAGTTGCGCCTAAACCAATGGATTGCTATTGCGCTAAGTGCCATCAGCTGCGCGCTGATAGGGTCGGGAGAGATAACAAGCCTTTTGTTTAGTTTGCTGATTGCCCTGAGCTATGCTTTTTACCTGATCACGCAGCGTATCCTTAAAGATTATGACAAGATTGTGCTGCTAACGCTGCAGTTGCTATTGTCTTTTGCCTTTATAGGGCCGTTTTACTCTTACTTTAGCGCAGGCGCCACTACAGCACTTGGCCCGGACTTTTACCTGAACATTGGTTTGTTAAGCGCTGCATTTACGGTGCTGCCGCTTTTCCTTAACCTGTTTGCCTTAAAAGAACTAACCTCCGGCACTATTGGCATCCTGATGTACATTAACCCGATCCTTAACTTTATCATGGCCTTTTTATACTTCGGCGAAGAAACCACAACGCTTAAGGTGCTGGCTTACCTGATTATTTTTATCTCTGTGATCATCTACAACCTGAACCTGAAAGGCCGCAAAAAGAGAGGCGATGGTTTAGTTATTCCGCCTGTAGGAACTACCGCTGTCGGCAAATAATGCAAAGTATAGGCGCTGCTGCGTTTCACTTAAAAGTATAAAGCAAGAGCCCCGGCAGTTTGTATACTACCGGGGCTCTTGCTTTATACTTGCTTATTGATTCTGCTGCTTTTGCTGCTGTTTCTTTTCGTCCAGTTTCTGCATTGCTCTGGCGGCTGTATCCTGATTCGGATTCATCTCTCCAAAGCGGTTGGCCTGCTCAGCTGTTTCCGAAGTATCGCCGATGGGGGCAGGACGTGGGTTGCTCAGGTTTGCAGCCGATGAGTCGCCTTCAACGATTGCTTCGGCGGTGCCGGTACTTTCATCAATGGTAGTGTCTTGCTGGCCGCAGCCAAAACCAACGGCCGCTGCAAATGCTACGGCTACCCCTGTTGTAAATATATTTGTGATCTTTTTCATGTCCGTTTTAAGTTACGTATTTGCTCTTTTTTAACGGACACAGCACTAATTGGTTATCCAAAGCCTTTACACCTGCGCTCCCAGATTTGCTGTTTTAGAACCCGACGCCAATCATAATGCCCGTTCTGGCTTTGTTGCCTTCCTGGAACGAGGTGACAAAATCTACGCGTATCACTTTAAAGATGTGTTCAATGCCCAGGCCCAGCTCCAAGTAGTTTTTAGACTCCCTGGTGTTCAGGTAATTTAAACTGATAACTTCCTGCCATTTCAGCTTTCGGAACAGCGGCACTTTGTTAAACAAAAATCCATTGAAGTGATGTTCAAAATGCCCTTCCAGGTAGCTGTTGTTGGTGCTGTAGCGGTAATAGTCCAGCAGCTGAAAACCATTGTACACGCCGGCAAATAAGGTGCGGTTGCCATTAAAGTGCTTGTAATCCATCAGGCGCATGTCTTCTTTGCCCCAGAACGTGCCGGTGGTTAAGGTATATTCGCTGGCACCGAATAATCCCAGACTAATATTATCATTTATAGTCAGGTTGGCCATATTGTACTGCACATCGCTGCCCAGTGCTTTTATACTTCCGCGGTAACTCAGCGTAAACCGTGGGTATTTAGAGCCAAGGTTAATCTTATCGTCGGGTCGGGTAATGTACTTCATACCCGGCTTAAAACTAAGCGCGGCCGTAATTGTAAGTGCTTCATGAGCTGTAAAATCGGTATCTCCTAACTCTGCATTTACAGGCGTGTTAGGTGTAAACCTGCTGCCTTCCTCCCCGCTCCTGCTCCTGAAAGTATAATCCGTAGTATTTTGCAGCGGCATGCGGTGAGCGTAATTAATGTTCGTGTTCAGGTTAACCCCGTTCAGTAGCTCCGTCCGGAACGATACCTGGCCAAAGTCCCGCTGGTACAGCTTCATGTAGTTTTTCTCCAGCGCCAACGTATAAAGCGTGTTAACAAAAGGAGATATAGGCTCCAGGTTATTAATCTGGTAAATGTAGCGCCCGCCCTCAATACCTACATGGCTGTTCTTAAACGGGTTGTAGCTGTAGCCAAGGCGCAGTTTTGCGTTCAGCTTATCGTTGGCAAAGCCATACCTGATGGTTGGCTCAATGGCGTAGGCGCGGCGGTCTTCGAAGCTCCTGTTATAGGTCATGCGCACATTGGCTGCCACGCCCTCTACGGTATTGTACTGCAGTATACTTGCGCCGCCAGTCAGGCCAACAATCGGGTCGAAGCTAAGGCGGGTGCGCTTGTAGCTGTTGCTGTAAGTATAGCCTCCAAACAAGAAGTTTCCGATGGAGGGTTTGTTACGGATGTGGTCGATAGAGTCTTTGTAAGCCTGGGAGTTTTTGATCACTTCCATGCTGTCCTTTTTAGTGTAATCCTTTACCTCCTCCTGCGTTAGCGGCACCGGCCTTACCGATGCCCAGTAGGCTGAGTCGCGGGTGTTGGCTTCCTTCTCTATCGCCAGCACTTCCTTTTTAGTAAACAGTTTCTCGTCTACCGCAGGCCTTTGCTCTGCTGGTGTTGCCTCCTGTGGTTTTACCAGTCTTACTTTTGCCTTTCTTGGAGATTTAGCCTGGGCGATGGCTTCTTTCTCGGATGCAGGCTCCACCTCCTCCAGCACCGGAGGCTTGCTGTAAGCAGGCTGCACTTTATACTTAGAATACACACCCGTTACATAGCCGCCACCCTTAAAGCCGAAGCCGGCTGCCTCAAAGTTATACTTCTGCGATACTGGCAGCCATACCCCTTCGGCCACAGGCGCGTATACCTGCCGTACCCGTATCCAATCCACAAACTCAATTCCTGCGTTCTTCGTCAGTTTCAGGTCGGTGCTGTGTATGCGCCAACTGCCATCCACGATGTACATGAAGCCCGAAAACACCGGGTCGTTTTTGCGCTTGGGTATAACTTTTATTTTGTTGATGGTGCGGCCATTCTCCTGAAAAGTGCCCAGGTACTCGTAGCGGTAAAAGAACAAGGCATTGTTTGCCAGTGGCGATACAAAACCACGCTCGCTCAGCCCCTGCACTTTTAGCAGGTTATCGTAAAAGCTGATGTTCATTTCGGATGCCTGGTTAAAGCTGAAGCCCTTCTTCTGACCGCTTACTTTACTAGAGATCATCCGCTCGTGTATCTTATTGGGCTTTTTAAAGCTAAGAACCGAAACAGACTCGGACAAGTAAACGATGCCTGTATCCACATCCACCACTTTTATACCCAACACTTTAGACGGCACTTTATCCATGCGGGCCACGCCTTTCATGTATACTTGTGTGCTCCAGGCATTTACTTCGTTCTGGTGGTATTTGCGCAGCCTGATGGCATTGCGCATAATGGCATAGGCGGGGTCTTCGTCGGCGGCGCGCACAACCACTTCTTTCAGGTTTAGCACCTCCGGCAGTAACTGCACGTTCAGTTCCTGGGTGCCATCGGCAATAGTTACCTTCTCGGTGCGGGCGCGGTAGCCAACATACTTAAACTCTAACGTATAGGTACCGGCATCGAGCTGCACCTGGTAAAACCCCTGGTCGTTAGAGGCGGTGCCGCTGGCAGTTTCGTTTATGTAGATACTGGCGAATGGCAGCGGCTGTCCGTTTTCGTCGGTAATGCGGCCACGCAACGTGCCAGCCTGGCTAACTATTGGTATTAATAACAGAAACAGCAGGTAAAAAGGGCGCATGCATTAAGTGTTTAAGATTCAGAAAGCCGGGGAGCTATACCGTACGTTAGCTAGTATAACCTGGATAGTACTACGAAGTAGATGCAGAAACCGGTTAATCAGTTGCCTGCAACGTATAAAAAGGCTGCACTTATGGTGCAATTTATACTTCTACTGCTTAACGTTGCAGCACATCGTTATATTTTATCCAAATTTAAGCCCATCACGAAACCACCTGCCTCACCTGCTTTCTGCTGCAAGGGCCTCTTTTTTGGTAAGGCGGTTTTTATAGCTCACGTTTAGCACAACCCCAACAAGCACCAGCGCCATACCGGCATACGACCACACGCTGAATGTTTCATCGAAAAATATAAACCCAAAGAACAGGGCGTAGATAATGCCAATGTAGTTAAGGGTGGCCACTTTGGAGAGCTCTTCTGTTTGGTAGGCCATGGTCATGTAGTACTGCGCCAGCTGCGTGAGCACACCAACCAGTATAAGTATGCCCCAGTCCCAACCTTCTGGTTGCACCCAGTTAAAAGCTGAGTATAAACCTGTAACAGGCAGCGCCACCAACGGAAAGTAAAAAACGATTACCAGCGGATGCTCCCGGGTGTTAAGCTTCCGGATCATGTTATAGGCGATGCCGGCAAACAATGCACTTGCCACTCCCAAGCCCAGGTACAGCGGTGATATGCGTACATCCACCCCCTCAATTACCAAAATACCCACAAACGAGATCAGGAAGAAAACCCACTGCCACGGCTTTACTTTCTCCTTCACAATGAAAACGCCAAGTATGGTGGTAAAAATAGGCGACAGGTATTGTATGGTTACGGCTGTAGCCAAAGGAATATGCTGTAGTGTTGTAAAGAAAAGTATAAGCGCTGCTGCCCCGGCCACGCCACGCGTTATCAGCAAACCGTGATGCGTACCGATCACACTTACGTTCTGCCGCTTCAGCATAGCCCAACTCATAACAAGCGAAACGCCGGAGCGGAAAAGTATAACCTCCACCGCCGGTATATGCGACACTTCCTTCACACAAACGTTCATCAAAGCGAAGAAGAACGTAGACAGCATCATGTGCCGTACTCCTTTAGATAACATAGGTACCACTACAAAAGAAATCAGACGAGGGGCGAAAAATCCCGAGGTAAAGTATAACCCCGAGAAAGTTGTTTGCTGTACTTCAGGGTGCTTTTACCCTTCGCTGCCTGTAAATTGTTTTCACTACAAATGTCTGCTTTTATACTTTCGGAAAGAAGCTTTTTGGGCAGAAGTATAAAGTGCAGATACAGAACTCTGCTTTACGTCAACTTGTTTATATTTGAGTAACCAACCACACTATTTTGGATCGCCAGAAGAAACAGAAAACATATACTCCCAAAGAGGCCCTGATAAAAGCCGCCGCCTATTGTGCTTACCAGGACCGTACCCAACAGGAAGTACGGGAAAAGCTGTATACTTACGGTCTTGAGCCTGACGATGTAGAGGAACTGATTATACGCCTGAGCCAGGAGAAACTGATTGACGAGGAACGCTATGCCCAAAGCTATGTGCGCGGAAAGTATGGCCTGAAGAAGTGGGGCCGGCGCAAAATTATGCAGGGCTTGAAGAGCAAAGGCATCTCGGACTATTGCATAAAGCAGGGCCTGAAAGAGATAGACCCCGAAGTATACGAGCAAAACCTGCTGCAGCTGCTGGAGAAGAAAAACGCCTCCGAGAAAGAAAAGAACCCTTTTACCCGCCGCCAAAAGCTGATCTATTTTCTTATGAGCAAAGGCTATGAAGGAGACTTAGTGCAGGACGCGATCAAGAGCTTGGAAGCATAAGCTTGCAAGAATATCGGTTATCAAAGCGTTTCTGTATATTAGCTAAAACTTATTTTACCAAATAGCAGAAACACTTTCACATATAATGCAGATAAACGTCATGATGACGTTTATACAGTAGTTGTGGGTAAGACACAAGATGAATTGCCAACAAATATGACAAAGTAATGTATATTTGGTAAAGGAAAAACTAATGCCAAATTTATACATCATATCGGGTTGTAACGGTGCTGGAAAAACAACAGCTTCCTTCACCGTCCTTCCTGAAATGCTAGGCTGCCGTGAATTTGTTAATGCAGATGAGATTGCACGCGGACTCTCTCCTTTTCAACCAGAAAAGGTGGCCGTAGAAGCAGGCAGAATAATGCTTCAACGAATTGACGAGCTACTAAGAAAGAAGGAAGAGTTTGCCCTTGAAACAACACTCGCTACAAGAAGCTACGCGCAGACAATCAAGAAAGCCAGGGAAAGTGGGTATAATGTTACCCTCGTTTATTTCTGGTTAGCATCTCCTGAGCTAGCCATAACAACGTGTAAAGAACCGAGTAGCGGAAGATGGTCACCATATCCCCGAAGATGTAATCCGTAGAAGATATAAAAAGGGAGTTAAAAACCTCTTTGAGTTATTCATCCCTATTTGTGATTATTGGATAGTTATTGATAATTCACAAACACCATACAATATAGTGGCAGAAGGCCAGGAAGACCAAGAGTTGAAAATACAGAATCAAACTATTTGGGATAAGTTAAGAACATTAAGCCATGAATAAGAATAAAATAGATACAGTTGATTTGCGGAACAAGATTTTAAAAGGTATAGACCTTGCAGTTGAGAAGCTTATCCGCAAAAAACAAAAAGAAGACGGAGAGCTTGTCTTCTCAAGAAATGGAAAAGTGGTGATAGTAAAGGCTAAAGATTTATCGGCTGAGTAAAAAGCCCACCTCACAACATAGTGCAGCTTTAACCCTTGCTACGCAACGGGCTTCGGCTGCACGAGCACGTTAAATCTTATCATCAATCAACGCTTCGGCGGCAGCTGCGGGTTTTCGATTCTGCGCTGCTGCACCAGCACTACACGGCGGCCGGTTATTTCCTCCAGCATTGGCTTTAGAATCTTTTCGGCGTTTTGCTGCGTCTGGCGGAGTATACCGGAGTTCAGGGCTGCTTTTTTCACGTTTTGCTCGGCATACTTATAGCTTTCTTCTACCAGGGCGGCATCCTGAAAGTATGTATTCTCTTTGCTGAACACTTTAGACTTGCTGTGGTCCACTTTGTAGTAGCATATTTCAGGCTCAGGTAAACCCACCTGCACCACAGAGTCGCCTTCAAACACAATGTCTGCAGCAGTAATTTTTGTAAAGTCTACGCAGCCAACGGCCTCTCCAGAAACTATCAACACTACTTTAGAGTTTGGCACCCACCGCGACACATTCTTCTCATACTCCACAACATCCTTAAAATTGTAGCGCACCAGCTCCATCTTCCCCAAATCCTCCACAGATGTTAACACGCTGTTATGGGTTACAACAACTTTAGGTTCTTTATCCGCTGCATCCTCGCTAAAAAAGCCTTTTGCAAAACGCCAGAACATGAAGCCGGCCACAAGAACAACAATCCAGGGTATAAGTTTAATTACAAGTCGGAGTAAGGGCATGGGTGCGGCGATAATCTTAAAAATTTATGTTGTTTGATGACTACAGAACTGCAATCATAAACCAATAGTTGCAATAATTGTTCCTAAGCCAATTTTATACTTCTATGCCTAGCCGCTCTTTAAAGCCTGCGTTACCCTGCAGCCCTCCGGTGTGTACTGCTACAATGGTAGTGCCTCTCTCAAAATAACCTTTTTGTATAAGATCGAACAAGCCATACATCATTTTGCCCGTATAAACTGGCTCTAAGGGTATGGCGTGCTGCTCCTGAAATTGCTTCATAAAGCTAAGTAGTTCGGGCTTTACCTTGGCGTAACCACCAAAGTGGTAATCTGTAATTAACTGCCAGTTGCTATATTTATGCCCGCTGTAGTTCTGCACCAGTTCCTCAATCTCCTGCTGCAGAAACTCGCCTCCTTTTAAAGCCGGGAAGCCCAGTACTTTTTTCTCTCCTGCCAGGCCTGCAATTATACCTGCTATAGTACCACCCGTGCCTGAAGCACAGCATAGGTAATCATACTCTATGGCGATGTCCTCGATAATTTCGGTACAGCCTTTAACAGCCAGGTTGTTTGTGCCACCTTCCGGGATGATGCAGGGATTGTTGAACTGCGTTGCCAGTTCCTGCAAAAAATTACTGTCGTGCTTTAGTTTATACTTTTCGCGGGAGATGTAGTGCAGCGCCATGCCGCAGGAACTGGCAAAGCTTAAAGTTGGATTTAAGGGCAGGTGCTCCTCTCCTCTGATGATACCGATGGTCTTAAAGCCATACTCTTTACCGGCTGCTGCCGTAGCAGCTATGTGGTTGGAGTAGGCACCGCCAAATGTAAGTAATGTGCTTTTTTGCTGCTCCTGGGCCGCCTGCAGGTTATACTTTAGCTTGCGCCACTTATTGCCAGAAATGTGCGGGTGCAGCAGGTCTTCGCGCTTTATCCACAACGTAATGCCATGTTCCTCCAACAGCGGGTCTTGCAGCTTTTGCAGCGGTGCTTCCATACGCAAGGGTATATACTAATTTCAAGTGCTTAGATGTCATTCCGAGTTACGCGGGAAACCTGAAATATTGCGGGGCTACGAAATGCTCCAGATTTCTCACTAGCGTCCGAAACGACAGTTACTGCTCTTACACTACAAAAAGAAGCCCCAGCATTAACTGAGGCTCCCATTATACTTTATACTTCAAACACTTAATTTTTAACTATCTCCTCGCGCTGCTTTTTCTTAACCCCGTAAGCAATAGCGCCAAGTATAACCACTATCAGAATAATAGAAGAAATAAGCGAGATGGTATTGCCCAGGAAGTATGCCTTTGGCGCAAACTTAAACTCAATGGTATGTTTGCCGGCTGGCACCTGCATGGCACGCAGAATATAATTGGCACGGAAGTGGTCAACTGGTTTTCCATCTAAGTAAGCCTGCCAGCCATCAGCATAGTATACTTCCGAGAACACGACCAAACCATCCTGAGCTGCCTGATATTCATACTTCAGGTTGTTAGGATCGTAAGCCACCAGTTCTATGTTTGCGTTTTCGGCAGAGAATTCCTGCTTTTGCACCGGAAACTTATTTACGTCTATTACGGCTGTGGTACCGGCATCAAACATGGTAAGGGCTTCCAGTTCTTCGTCCGGAGACTGCACCGGCTTTACCTGCTCCACGAACCAGGCGTTGCCAAGCGCACCTGGCACACGCTGCACCGGCTGCTGCGGGTTGCCTGTAATGGCATAGCGGGTGTTCAGCATGCGGTAAACCTCCATGTTGTTTTGAGAGATGTGGCGATCTATCACATCCTGGTAGCGGCGCAGTTTAGCCCCATGGTATCCACCAATAGATTTATGGAAATACGAGGTACGGGCATCGTTAAATGGATTAGGCAAATTGATCACGCGGTAGCTCAGGTCCTTGTCTTGAAGTATGAGCTGGTCGGCCTGTGTTGGCTGGAAGTAGTTGGCCACCACCTGGCGCTGAAAATCATCGTTGTTCAGGTAGCGCTTGTCTACTGACCAGAGATCAACAAGTATAAGTATACCTACTCCGGCTATAGCGACGGTGGCAGACAGTTTATTTTTAACATAGAAGTATAAAACACCGCCTGCCAAAAGTATAAACACTAGTGAGCGTAACGCGTCAGAGCGCATCATACTTTCACGGTCGGCACGAATGGCATCTATCGGAAACTGCGCCTGTATTAACTGCTGATCGGCACCAGACACAAAGCTGGCAGAGCCGGCAAAAAGCCACACCAATAAGCAAAGCCCTCCTGTTATACCACCTGATATCAACAGTTTTTTATCGAGGTCTTTAATCTGCGCATACTCTTTAAACAACCTCCACAAGGCCAACATTGCCAGCAATGGTATGGCAACCTGTGCAATTACCAGCGCCGACGATACTGCCCTGAACTTGTTATACAGCGGGAAGTAATCGAACATGAAGTAGTTAAACGCTTCAAAATTCTTACCCCAGGCCAACACAATAGAAAGCACCGTACCGGCCACCAGCCAACTGGTCCAGCGGCGATCTACTATAAAGAGGCCCAGTATAAACAGGAACACGATAACAGCTCCCACATAAACCGGCCCACTCGTCATGGGCTGAGGGCCCCAGTACATAGGCAATCCTTGCTTTACAATTTGCTCGGCCTGCACAGGTGGTGCACCTAGCTTTAGCAGGGCATTATAGGTTTCAGAGTCGGTATCTAGCGAAGAGCTGCTGCTACCGCCGTAAAAATCAGGAATCAATAAAGTGATGGTTTCGCCTACGCCGTAGCTCCAGTTAAAGGCATACTCGCGGTCAAGGCCGCTGCCTATATTTTCGCCGCTGTTTGGTTGCGTAAGCTCCGACTTGCCGCGTATGCTGTGGGCGCTATACTCTGCGGTAGTATAAAGCCTTCCAAAATTCACGCCTACAGCAAGTATAGCAGCTATCGCCAATACCGCACCTCTTTTAAGCAAGTCTGCGATGGTACCGTGTTTAATTGCATAAAATACCTCAACAATACCAAAAACAACTACCAGCAGCAGCATGTAATAAGTCATCTGCAGGTGGTTAAAATGCAGGTTAAGTGTTAAGCCAAGTGCAAACAGGGCAGCACCCAGCCACAGGTTGCGGCGCAGCGTCACAATTAAACCAGCCAAAACCATTGGGATATAAGCAATCGTAAGCGACTTGGTATTATGCCCTGCCTCTAGTATGATGATGTTGTAGGAGGTAAACGCCAATGCAATAGCGCCTATGATGGCAAGCCAGGAACTCATGCCCATCGCTACAAACAAAATATAGCCACAAAGCAGCGTGATAAAGATATTACCCGCCAGCGCAGGCATATCGAAGGTAAGTATGGTGTGAATCGCTCCTGACCAATCGCCGGGGTAGCGGGTGTTGATAAGGTAAGACGGCATACCGCTGAACATGGAATTTGTCCAGAGGGCTTCTTCGCCGGTTGCCTCACGGTAATCCTGTATCTCTTTGGCGCCGCCTTTAAACTGCAGGATGTCGTGCTGTGAAAGGCCTTTGTCTTCGAATAGAACAGGCGCAAAGTATACCGCCGTCAGAAGTAAAAAAACTGCTACAGCAATAATATGCGGAAGCACATCACGCTTGAAGTTGAAGGGAGTTGTCATATCTTTCAAAAACCTGAAAATAGGAGTTGAAAGATACTAGTTTTATTTTACTTCTTCATAATCGACATACTGCCCGCCATCGAAATCCTTGCGGTCTTTCTGCTCTGGTATGTAGTCTATTTTTACACCGCCTTTGGTTTTTTCTTTGTTCTGCCCATTGTTCCTATGGAAGTCCTGGTAAGCCTGTTGCTGTTGCTTCATGTTGCTATAGAAGAACGTGCCGTTGCGCAGGCTCTTTTTCAGGAATAGGCCGATCAGGAACCTGAATAAGAAGGGTGCCACTAACCGGATAAAGAAGATGATAAGTAGGGTAACGAATATGAATTTGATCATGATAATGCTTTCTTGCTTAACGGATATACTGCAAAAACAGTACCTTTTCTGTTATACAAACCTCTTGCCAATACTTTTGTTTCTGACGTTTTGGCGGTAGCGCTGCAAAGATAAGAAGTATACTTGGTTAATGCTTGGGAGTTTAGCTTAGTTCCGTGGTTGTTTGTGGTATTGATTTATACTTTAGTTGTTGCTGTAATTTTCTGCCTTTCTATCTAGCTGATATTAATCCCCAGCCTTACTTGCCTACCGTTTAACCTTTGGCTTTGGTGCGCTCAAGGCCGCGTGGCCTCGCCTTTGGGCATCGCGCTGTCTATTGAAAGCTGCCTCCGCGCTGCTCCGGCTGCCGCTCACGCGGCACCGCAACAATAGAAGGCGCTCAACCCAAAGACTGGGATTGACACTTCTTCGCCTGGGGCTGTTGCGACAGGGAACAGGTTCCCCTTCCCGGAGGGGGCTGGGGTGGGGTGGGTTCATAGTAGCTTCTGCCCGACCTCCCTGCTACCAAGATCCTTTCAGGATGACAAAGTGAACAAAGCGTTACTATTACAATGACAGCAGAAGCAGTAACCAAAAACTCACCGTCTTACACAAAGTGGGCAGGGGTGGTTGGACCCGGCATTGCAAAAAGTTAAGTATGGAAACTTGTACCACCTCTACTATGGGCTAAATAACCGCGCTATAAGTAAACTTCTTCCTAGCTTAAGGGGAAGCCCTCCGGCAAAAAATCCCTTACCTCCTGCTCCCGCCACCGAAGCTGGCCTGCAGGCCGATTGATGGAATAAAGGTCATGCCGGAAAAACTATGCGTCGCGTTATTTAACAACTTGTAATCGCCGTAATTCTGGTAGTAAACTGTAAGCGCAGGCAGAATGTAGATGTACTTGAAACCAAACTTTGCATTTACGAAAAAGCCGTACGAGCCAAAGCTGTTCTTCTCCATCAGCGGGTTTACTTTGTCTACCTCGCCTCCGGCTTTCTTAAACAGGTCGCCGGGGTCAAAGCCATACTTTATAAACGTGTGGTTGTAAACAGCACCAAAGGCTATACTTCCTGTCTCCTCCTCGGGCCCAAACGATTTACTGAAGATGATGGGAACTGTGATATCCTTACGCTTGGCCGTGAACTGCAGTACCGGCTGTAGCTTATCCAGGAACAGGTTGTCTATCCAATCAGAGCTTTGCCCCGCGTATTGCAGGCCTATGCTGCCGTACCAATCACCAACGCCCGGGTTTTCTGGTGTGCCGGTTGGGCCCATAAACTGGTATTGCGTATCAAACACATGCACCCCAGAGGCAAATTTATACCCAACATCCACGCGTGGCGCTAAGCCGTAGCGCAGGTAAAAATCAAAGGTAGGGCCTACCGGATCCAGGGCATAGGCCAGTAACGCTTTAGTTGCTGTCTCTATCTCGTTGTCGTAATAAACCGAGTCTTTTTTAGAGATGGCGTCCACGGTTGCCTTTGCAATATCATCTAACTGGCCAATAGGCTCTGTGGCAACATTGCCGCCAAAATTTATACCTGCTTTAAACTGGCCGGGAGCCGTTACTTTACCTGAGTTTATGACAGCGCGTGGAGCTGTACAGCCGGCTGCAAGTACCAGCAGCAGCAAAAAGCCCCAAATACTTTTACTCTTTACAAGTATATTCTTCTTCATATTATAAGTTTTTAAGATCAGCGGGAAGTAACAAATTGCTCTACGGCAAAAGCTTTGCGCAGGCTTTCGAAAACATGTCAATTATCCGGCCATATTTGGTTTTAAAGCCACTCCCGCCCATACTTTTTATTTAAATCTCCTGAATAGCATCCCCTTAAAGCTGCAAACAACAATACATCTCCCGGGGATGTACCGAAGCTACTCGCATGGCTATAAAGAAGAAGCCCTTTCCTGAGTTCAGGAAAGGGCTTCTTCTTTATAGCTAGTAATACTATTTACTTAAGTATAGATTACGCTCTGAGTATACTTTGGTAAAGTAATCATCCTGCAGGTCATCAATAAAGTATATAGCCTCACCCGTTGATTTCATCTCTGGGCCAAGCTCCTTGTTTACTTCCGGGAACTTGTTGTAAGAGAATACCGGCACCTTAATCGCATAACCACTCTTGTAAGGACTAAAGTTAAAGTCTTTCACTTTTGCATGCCCAAGCATGATTTTAGTAGCGTAGTTGATGTATGGCTCACGGTACGCTTTGGCAATGAACGGGAATGTACGCGATGCACGAGGATTTGCCTCAATAATGTATACTATCTCATCTTTGATGGCGAACTGTATGTTGATCACACCAACTGTGTTCAGGGCAACCGCTATTTTCTTAGTGTGCTCTTCGATCTGGCGCATTACGTTTTCGCTCAAGTCGAATGGAGGCAACACGGCGTAAGAATCTCCGGAGTGGATACCGGCCGGCTCAATGTGCTCCATGATACCGCAGATATAAACATCCTCTCCGTCGCAAATGGCGTCTGCTTCAGCTTCTATGGCATTATCCAGGAAGTGGTCGAGTAGCACCTTATTACCCGGATGGTCTTTCAGCAGGTCGATTACGTGGGCCTCCAGCTCCTTATTGTTGATCACGATCTTCATGTTCTGCCCACCAAGTACATAGCTCGGGCGCACAAGCAGCGGGAACTTCAATTCCTTGCTCAGCTCCAGCGCCTCCTCGGCTGTCTCGATCACGGCAAACGGTGGATAAGGTATACCCAAATCGCGCAGCAACGATGAGAACGAACCGCGGTCCTCGGCAAGATCAAGTGCCTGGTAGCTTGTACCCATCACTTTTATGCCGTAACGGTCTAGTTTTTCGGCCAGCTTCAGGGCTGTTTGGCCACCCAGCTGCACAATTACACCTTCCGGCTTCTCATGAAGTATGATTTCGTAGATGTGCTCCCAGAATACCGGCTCAAAGTATAGTTTATCCGAAATATCGAAGTCTGTACTTACAGTTTCAGGGTTGCAGTTGATCATGATGGTTTCGTAGCCGCACTCTTTTGCAGCCAACACACCATGTACGCAGCTGTAGTCGAACTCAATACCCTGCCCGATCCTGTTTGGACCAGAACCTAGTACAACTACTTTTTTCTTATCTGAAACAATGCTCTCGTTTTCGCCCTCGTAGGTGCTGTAATAGTATGGCGTGCTGGCTTCGAACTCTGCCGCGCAGGTATCCACCATCTTGTACACGCGGTTTATACCTTTTTCTTTGCGCAGGTTAAACACTTCGCTTTCTCTGCAGCGCAGCAGGTGTGCAATCTGGCGGTCAGCGTAGCCTTTCACTTTTGCCTCGCGCAGCAGCTCAGTTGGTATGGTAGTCAGGTTGTACTTTTCAATTTCCTTCTCCATCATGTCCAGCTCCTCAATCTGCGCCAGGAACCAAGGGTCTATCTTGGTCAGGTTTTGGATGGTATTGGTTGGGATACCAATGCGCATGGCATCTTTTATACTGAACAAGCGGTTCCAGCTTGGGTTCTTCAGGCTATCGATCAGGTAATTGTAATCTGTTTTTTCTTTGCCGTCAGCGCCAATACCGTTTCGCTTGATCTCTAAGCTCTGGCAAGCCTTCTGCAGCGCCTCCTGGAAGGTACGGCCAATGCCCATTACCTCACCCACCGACTTCATCTGTAAACCCAATCTGCGATCTACACCCGGGAACTTATCGAAGTTCCAGCGCGGGATCTTCACGATCACATAATCCAGAGCCGGCTCAAAGTATGCCGATGTAGTTTTGGTGATGGCGTTTTTCAGCTCGTCCAGGTTATAACCTATGGCCAGTTTGGCAGCGATTTTTGCAATTGGGTAACCTGTTGCCTTGGAGGCCAGGGCTGATGAGCGGGAAACACGCGGATTGATTTCGATGGCGATGATCGTGTCATCTTCAGGGCTAACCGAGAACTGCACGTTACAGCCACCTGCAAACTGCCCGATGCCATTCATCATCTTGATGGCCAGGTCGCGCATTTTCTGGTACACGGTGTCTGGCAGCGTCATGGCAGGAGCCACGGTAATAGAGTCGCCGGTATGGATGCCCATCGGATCAAAGTTCTCGATAGAGCAGATGATGATCACGTTGCCCAGGTTGTCGCGAAGCAGCTCCAGTTCATACTCTTTCCAGCCAAGTATACTTTGCTCGATAAGCACTTCGTGTGTTGGTGATGCGTGCAGGCCACGTGTAAGGGCAGCGTCGAACTCATCAGGCGTATTTACAAAACCGCCACCTGTACCGCCTAGTGTAAACGAGGGGCGAATTACCAGCGGGAAACCGATTTCCTGAGCAATCTCCTTGCCCTGCAGAAACGATGTGGCTGTCTCGCCTTTACAAACGTTCACGTCCAGCTCCAGCATTTTCAGGCGGAACTGCTCACGGTCTTCTGTTGTCTCAATGGCTTTGATGTCAACGCCTATAATGCGTACGCCGTATTTCTGCCAAATACCTGCTTTATCGCACTCAATGGCCAGGTTAAGAGCGGTTTGCCCACCCATTGTTGGTAGTACTGCATCAATCTTATGCTTTTCTAAGATCTCTACAATGTACTTCTTCTCCAAAGGCTTCAGGTATACATTGTCCGCTGTTACCGGGTCCGTCATGATAGTGGCCGGGTTGGAGTTGATCAAGGTAACCTCGATGCCCTCTTCTCTTAAGGAGCGGGCAGCCTGAGAGCCTGAATAGTCGAATTCGCAAGCCTGACCAATTACAATAGGCCCAGAGCCTATGATCAGTACAGATTTAATGGAGGTGTCTTTAGGCATGGTATGGTATGTATAAATTGCCCAAAGTTAGCCTAAAATGTTGGGGCTCGCAAAAGGAAAGCCGCTAAACATGATTTTTTTTCAAATCGGGCAATCTCCCTTCCCCTTCGTTAAAATCATGCTCCCGGCTAATCGCCCTCCTCCAGTATAAAAAGCTCGTTTACGGTAATACCAAAGTATGCCGACATTTTAAGCGACAGTAGCGTGGAGGGCAGGTATTTATTTTTCTCGATGGCGTTGATGGTTTGGCGCGTAACCCCCAGCACCTCGGCAAGCTGCTCCTGTGTGATGTCTTTTTTGGCCCGCTCTACTTTAATATTATTCCTCATCTGCTTCCAGGGCCTTGCGGGTTCGGTATAGGTTGTATTTAAAAGATAGGTAGGTATAGAGCAAAAGTAAAAACAGCGCTCCGAGCATGCCGCCTGCATCGGGCATTCCTATACTTTTTCCTCTTATTAAAGCCATTATACTACCAAAGACTGGCAACCACAGTATAGCCATGATCAGGAAAAAGACACCACTTACAAAAGCTTTGTAGCGCAGGTTCTGCACCATTTCGTCTTCCTGCTTCTCTTCCGAAAAAACAAGTAATGCCATCCCGATTATGATAGGGTAATACACCATCGCATCATTCCATTTATCAAAAAAAGATATGGAATTTGTGATCAAGCCTGTAGTTTTTAATAAATAAACTATACCTGCTACTACAGGCAAACCTGCTATCAGCACCCATTTGCCTGTTTGCTTGTATTTGTAAGGCAGCAATCTTACATGATAAAGCTGGTCTTCCATAAATGTTCGGTTTGTATAGTTAACGTTACCAAATGTAAAATATATTATACACAAAGAAAGTTATTATTTACATAAAGTAAAAATTTTAGTGCTGCAAGTATAAAAATATTGCTTGCAATTAAACTTACATGTACAAACAATGCCGCAACATTGAGAGTAGACTAAGTATAACTTAAGCAATTACTAAAATGGAAAATCCACAAGATGATATCATCACAAACGCTGCTGAAGGCAAACGCTTACCAGATGAGAACCCAGAGCCTTTGGAGGGGGTGAAGAAAGACGAGGTAGAAACCAAGCCTGTAAACATTGTAGATAACGAGCATGAAGGCAAGGAAGAAGCAGGCAACATAGCAGCCAAAGAAGAGAAAGATACCCGCGAACTGGACGGCAGCAACGCCAACAACATGAGAACAAAATAAATTCATCTCCCCTTTTAACAAAGCCATCTTTACACAGATGGCTTTGCTGTTTAAACAAGCATTAAGAAACATAGCAAGAGCCACTTAAAAAAGCTTCTGAACAACTCGATTTTATATGAACTTTATCATTTAAAACTTTGATTATTAGAGAATAATAGTTAACATTACTATATGTAACTGCACCCTTAAACCCTGCCCAATGGTATGTTTTGATTCAAAATATTTGCGCGTCGAGCTTTATGAAGGACCTAACATTTTGGTATCACAGTGGTATGACAAATGCACTAGCGAACAATACAGAGAGGCTCTATTAAAATTCAACTCTTACATCAGGTTGTACAATGTACCTTACGCCATAGCAGACAGGCGCCTGATCTCTGAATTATCTGATGAGGACACAGACTGGACGCTGAATAATTTCCTGGAACTGTTCGTGCAGCTGCCTTTAAAGCGGTACGCCGTTCTAAACTCCTTCGACGAGGCTGCTGCCGGTCATCTCAAAAGATTTCTAAACGATAAACATCACCCCATTCCGTTTGAGGTACAGGAGTTCGAAGATCTTACCTCGGCCTATGATTGGTTGGTTTCTGTAGAAGCTTAGCTCCGGTTATCAGGTCTTTTCACTTTGTTTTGGCTTCTCCCTCCTGCAGGCACAGGTGCCATTGCATTAGCGTACTTTAAAACCCAGCTTTCTATAGCTGCGACTTCCCAAAGCGTTGCTGCCCATACTTGTAAGTTAGCTGTACAGATACGCAAGCCCCTCCTTTGGCAGCTTTACCCGGATCTGTTTATACTTTAAATTTGATTTCCGGGCTACAAGTAATAAAAGGCATTCCTTATATTACGCTTCTGATATCATCAAAACTTTATGCTTTATACTTTACTGAGGCTTATTTACAAAATTGGCCTCCAGGTGTTCTTCAGGAAATTTGAGGTACGCAACCGCCACCTCATCCCCAAGCAAGGTCCTTTGCTGGTAGTATCTAACCACCCCAACACTTTCATGGACCCAATCGTGACGGCATCGTTGCTGGAGCAGCCTGTGTTTTTTATTGCCAAGAGCACCGTGTTTGGAGGCAAAGTACAGAATTGGATGCTGCGCAAAATGCACCTGATACCTATAAACCGCCGCGAAGACAATCCTGACCAGGCCATTAGCAACGACGAAGCTTTTGCAGCAAGCTTTGAGGCCTTAAAGCAAAAGAAAACCATACTTATTTTTCCGGAGGGCAACAGCTTTAACCAACGCCGCTTACGCAAGCTAAAAACTGGCACGGCCCGAATTGCGCTGGGCGTAGAAGCCGAAAACATGCATACACTTGGTCTTAAAATCTTGCCTGTCGGATTAAATTACGCTGCCCCTACACGTTTCCGGAGCAATGTGTTTGTAAACATTGGCGAGCCTATAAATGTGGCTGATTATGCCGTCCTTTTTCAGGAACATGCCCAGGATGCCGTGCTTGCCTTAACCAATGAGATGAAGGAGCAGATGGAAAAGCTTATCATCCATACACCAACCGACGAAGAGGACGAACTGGCAAAGCAAGTGGAAGAGCTGTATAAAGCGCAGATTGCAGCAACGGCCCCGGCTACCGCCCCTCCCCACGAGCATGACTTTATACTTACAAAGGCAATTGTTAAAAGTATAAATTACTTTAGCCAGGCTGCCCCTGCACGTGTAGCCGCACTAAAACAAAATATAAATGTATACATGTTGCAGCTAAAGCGGCTCCGCCTGCAGGATGCCATACTGGGCAAGGGCCATGATGCTATCATCCGCCACAGCGTTATCAACTTGTTGTACCTGGTACTTGGCTTTCCGGTGTATGTGTTTGGCTTACTGCACAATTACCTGCCCTACATTATACCATCTAAGGTGGCACGGGCCGCTACAAAAGAAGAGGAGTGGTACGCCCCCATTATGCTTACTACAGGTATTTTTACGTTTCCGCTGTTTTACGCCCTGGAGGTGTGGCTGGTGGCAAAGTTCTTGGCCCCTGGGGCACCATGGCTGCTTTTATACTTGCTAAGCTTACCCCTAAGCGGCTTTTTTACGCTTGCCTACTGGAACGGTGTGCTGCAAACGCAAGAGCATTGGCTGCTGCTGCGCCTGTTCTTTAAAAGGCAAGATATAGTGAATGACCTACGGGAGCAACGCAAAGCCATCATAGCTGAACTGGAGCAAGCCAGGCAGGAGTATTTGCAGAAAAACTAGAGTGCGCATTACGCAAACCAGACATTTTTGCACACTATTTTACATAGTAATTTGGTATATAAATACCAGATTATACCCTGTTTACTTAAAACAAGTCTTTATCCGAACGCTATTTAGCCGTAAAATCCCACCGTTTTTGAATATAGCTCGTAAAAGTTCTAGACTAAACAAACTAATACAATTTTAATTTGAACTTAAACGCTATGAAACACAACTTTTTGAATTACTGCGCATCGTCTTTTGTTGCGGCCGCTCTTTTATTTGGCTGCTCCAGTACCGATACAACTACAGATACCAACGGTACAGATACTACTGATGATTACGGTACCACAACTGGTACAACTACAGGCACCACGACCGGAACCACAACTGGCACAACCACGGGAACCACGACTGGTACCACCGGCACAACAACTGGTATGACTACCGGTACAACAACGGGCACTACTACTGGTACGACTACCGGTACAACCACGGGAACCACGACCGGCACGACGACTGGAACTACCACAGGTACAACAGGCACTACTACTGGCATGACAACGGGTACGACGACCGGAACAACAACTGGTACTACAACAGGAACCACGACTGGCACAACAACTGGAACTACAACTGGTACAACTACCGGAACTACCACAAACTAGCAGCCGGTAAAGTATAATTAGTATAAAAGCAAAAAGGCAAGCTCCACGAGAATTTGCCTTTTTGCTTTTACTCATTCTTAGCAGGAGCTCCAAATGAAATACCTCGCACTTTACTTCCGCAAAGTTTTTACAGTAGACCTGCGCGCGCTGGCTGTTATGCGGATATGGATTGCCGGTATCGTATTAACAGACTTAGCAATCAGGGCAACAGATTTAGAAGCGCATTACTCTAATATGGGTGTGCTGCCGCTGCATGTGTTGCACAAGCACTTATGGCTGCCCCACTTTTTCTCTTTCCATACTTTAAGCGGCCTTTGGCAGTTCCAGGTGGTGCTGTTTATACTTGCAGCCTTTTTTGCCTGCTGGATGCTGGTGGGTTATAAAACCCGTATAGCAACCATTGCAAGCTGGCTCCTGCTGATGTCGCTGCAAAACCGCAACCTGCTTATAGGCCAGGGCGGAGATGACCTGCTTCGGATGCTTTTATTCTGGGGCATGTTTTTACCGTGGGGCCGCCACTATTCTTACGATGCTGCACAAAACCCAAAACTCACACCCTCCGACAACAGTTATTTAAGCCCGGCCACCGTTGCCTATATTGTGCAGGTTGGGCTGGTATACTTTAGCACGGCACTACTCAAAAACTCACCCGAATGGACTACCGAAGGCACAGCACTTTACTATGCCCTTAGCCTGGACCAGATACTGATGCCGGTGGGGCGCCTGATATACCAGTACCCTGACCTGCTGCGCATACTCACTTTAACTGCATACTATACCGAGTTGCTGTTACCTTTCCTGCTGCTTATACCGATATACAATAATTTCTTCCGGATGGTGGTGGTGCTGGTGCTGGTAGGCTTCCATATAAGTATCAGCTTAACGCTATTTGTAGGCCTGTTCTACCTCATCAACATTGCTTCTGTTGCCGGGCTGGTGCCTGGGCCGGTTATGGATTGGGTTGATAAACGGTTTCTTACTTCGCTGCGCAGGCCCCGAACCGGGCAATTTAAAAAGCTGTTTGAAAAGCTCAGGCAGCCATCTCCGGTAAGCCTGCAGGTGCAACTGCGCACACCCCAGCTACCAAAGCACCTCATGCCTCAACTCCGGAACACGTTTGTATCGGTTGCGCTGCTTTACTGCATCTGGTGGAACTTAAGCGGCACACATCTGGCAATTCCTAAAATCCCGGATAGTAGCCGTTGGTTTGGCTACCTGTTGCGCCTTGACCAGCATTGGGGCATGTTTGCACCCGTTGTGTTTAAAGACGATGGCTGGTATGTGTTGGAAGGGCAAACAGCCGACGGCAAAAGGATAGACATCAACCAGCAAGGCAAAGAAGTTGATCATGCCAAACCTGCCTCTGTTGTATCGCTGTTCAAGAACGACCGCTGGCGCAAATACTCTGAAAATTACCTTTACATTCATAACACCTACGCCAGACCGTATTACTGCAATTATTTAGTGCGGCGATGGAATGAGGCTCACCCGCAGCAACAAATATCGCAGCTGGAAGTTGTGTACATGAAAGAGCCATCCTTGCCTGATTACCAGGTTGCAACCCCCACCAGAGAAGTGCTGTGCAAGTGTGCAAACCTACCCGAGTAGTATAAGCAAGTTCATCAAAAAGAGCTTATACTCCGTAAAAGCAACTAACTAACATTTAAACCTGAATTACTATGAGAAGAAGATATGCATTTTTAATGGCCGGGGCATTATTTACCGCAACAGCCATAACCGCTTGCAGCTCCGATAATACAACCGGAGTAGAAACCGACACAACAGAAAACAAAGTAAATGGCATGCAGAACGAGGGCATGGAAGGCATGGATAGTATGGAAGGAGACACGGCTACAGAAAACATCAGCCCAACAGACACCTCTACTGTGCAGCGCAGCAACACACCCCCAACCATGTAAACTACTAGCGTATAAAAAGGCAGGGGCAGGTACTTCTAAGTACCTGCCCCTGCCTTTTTATACTTCTGCCTTATTCGTCGTCGTCGTTGTTGCCCAGGGCATAGCCCAAAGCTGCAGCTACTAAACCACCCAGCAAATAATAGCTCACCGTCATTACCTGTGTTTTAGTTGTTCTGTTGCTTGGCTGTTCGCCTAAGCCTAGCGGGCCTGGCAGCAGCAAAGCGCCTGCACCTGCAGCAGCACCTAAGGCAGCTCCGCGCCACCATGCACTACTGCCTGTACCAGCCAGGCTATAGTATAACGAGTTTGAAATAACATCACCAGCAAGAGCCCATGTATGCAATTCTTCTTTATCCTGAGGTGGTTGTTCGTCAGCTTTGGTCATTAGCTTTTCGATAGAGCGCATCCCGAGCACATCCATACGAGGAGCATCCGGCACAAACCTGCGCAATGTTTCGTGTACCACAGTTAGCACTACGGCACCCGCCAACCCGCTGGCCATAGCTTTTAGTGCGTTGTTCATAGTTTACTTTTTTAGTTTTCTTGTTCTGATCATTCTTTTAACTGAAGACAACAGCAAAGGTTATACTTAGAGGCTAGCCTATCACTTTTACCACTAGTGCTTCCACGCTGTCTTCCCCAATCTTTCTTTCATCGGTGGGGCTATCAAACACAATGAGCACATGCTTATCGTCAAACACGGCGAGCCCTTCGGCTTTGTCCTTGCCGGTATTATCTCCTGTGCCATGCGGTACCTCGTGCAGGCGCTCCAGCTCGTTGTGGTGCACCATGTGCTCTGTTTTACCAACCAATGCGCCTGGCCAACGGTAAATAGCTATTACACCATCCAAGTCCATAGTTGGGCCTGCCAGCAGGTAAATATCTTCCCCGAAAACGCGCAACTCCCGGATACCCTTGCCGCGCAGGTTAAGGAAATGTTTTTTATAGTGGTGTTCGCTTGTTAGTTTCTTCAGGTGCAGCCTGCCTTTTTCATCTTCTTCTACCTCCACCTCCAGTATAACAGCCCAACCTCTAAGCACAGGGCCGCGCAACCCAAGGTAAATGCGTTTGCCACACGTAGCCAGTCCCTCAATGTCAAATCCGTTGTCTTTACCGGGTATGTTCATAAACGGCCCCAGGTGCTCATCCTGCTGCAACACTTCCGTAAGCAGGCTGCTGGTTGTGTTGCCGTGCAATTGGGCAGCCCTCAGTTTCTGACCTGGGTTCTGAGGGTTATCAACTTCTTTATATAGCTCATAATGCCCTGTGGCTTCGTTTTTTAGTATCGGGATGCGCGCCAGCACATAGCGATTAGGGTCGCTGGTTACTTCTGCCAGGCGCTTAATCTGCTTTTTTATACTTTGGTGCCGCTTGGGCTTCCGGCGTTTTAAACTATGAGAGCCAATGAGCCACAGGTAGTTGTTTGCCATACCTATGCCTTCTATGTCTATCTCGCTTTTATCTTCTGCAGGCAGGTCCAGGTAATCGGCAAGCTCAAAAGAAGTATGATCCGCAAAAGAGCCATCCTGCTGCACCGATAGCCGCTCTATGGTGGTTCTCTCGTCGCAGCTAAGCCACAGGTCGTTTTCGGTACGGAATGCTGCCGACAGCCCGTCGCGCACATGCTTGCCGTTTACAATACTTAAGTCGTGCTTAAACTGAAGTATAACTTTGTTTGCCATCCTATAATCTGGTTTAATGTACTATACGCTATTCTAAAAACTGATGCAGCCACAGGCCCTCCAATGTATAAAGCTATACTTAAATGCTTAAGCACAAAAAAGCGCCGGACAATATTGCCCGGCGCTTCTGCTTTGTTTTAAATCAGCCTTACTTATCTTCTGCCTATGTTAGGTGAGCCAGAAGTGCCTCCTTTGTTTGTTTTTAACTGCTTAGAAGCTATCGAGCTAACTTTGTTTTTGATGTTTGATTTATTCTTTGAGCCCATTGCCAACCAACCCGCGCCTAATGCCAATAGTGAGCCGCCAATTACTTTTTGCGTAGTGCTCATGCTGTTTACTTTTTGCATGGCGGTACTGCCAAACTGCTGCAGTTTATCCTGCATGTTTTTCATGCCTGCTTGTCCTGATGTGCCTTGCTGGCTGCTGCGGCCCTGCATTGAGTTTGCGCTGCTTCCACTTGTGTTTGACTGACCAGACTGAGAAGAAGCGCCGCTTAAGTTAGAAGCCGATGACGACGTACTACTTGCACCAGTTGTGCTGCTACCGCTTCTGTTCTGCGATGAGCCAGACGGCTGACTGCTGTTACTTGCAGAGCTTTGTGTACCGCTGTTCTGAGCAGATGGGTTATTTCTAGACTGTGACTGTGAATTTCTATTGTTCGAATTATTTTGATTGTTTTCCATGGTTTATCAACATTAAGTTTATTTTCTTCAGCACTCTTCTCTTCCACACCAGCCCGGTAAGCTAGTAATTGGAAGAGCACCAGACTTATTCTATCGCTAAAATTGGCTAAGGGTTGCGTTTATAAGCTTAATTATATAAAAGAACCTTCTAAATCCATTTATATTTATATATATCCAAAATATACTTTAAGCGCCTTATTTTGAATCCGGCCTTATTTTTAGTGCAATTTTAACCACCAAAGCCTTTCAGGTGCGTCGCCTTTAAATTTGACATCGTTTTTGCCGCCTTCTCCCATGCTTTTGCTTCTTGCCCAGGTTTTGCACGCGCTGTAGAACCATGTACAACCTGAGCATCTTGACTCCTTGGGGCTTGTATTATAGGTCTAAAATCGTGATCTGAAGATTAGGGAAACCGGGTATGTGTTTCGTAGGCTAATGTATACTTGCTGCTCTCCCATATTCAGTTGTGGGTGCTAAAGGCTTTTCTTGAGTTGATTTACTGCAGGGTAGTATGATCTACAGTAACGTTAAAACTATCATAAAAATATTTCGGGATGGAGTGCTACAAGAGCAACAGCGTATAAAAGCTGCGGTAGATGTTTGCTTTGCAACACAGCAAGCACGACATCTTGTACAGAAAGTATGAGCTACGAACGGTTGTTAAGCGGCGCCTTATTTTTGCGGTACATCATTACCTCTACCAGGCTTATACCCACCAACATCCAAAGCAGCCCCAATAAGTAGCCGGCCAGCACATCCGACAGGTAGTGCACCCCCAGGTATATTCTGCTGAACCCAACCAGTAACGTAAGTATAAAAGCCAGCCAGAGGTAAAGGTTTCTGTAAGGGCTTTTGTTGTAGTGCCTGTACAGGAAGTAGGCCAGCAAACCATACAAGGCCAGCGCCGTGGTAGCGTGCCCGCTCGGGAAGGAGTAATGCTCTACCTCGTAATAAGCTACATCGGCAGGACGGGCGCGGCTGATAAATGTTTTGCCATACCTTACAGACAAGCCCAGGCCGGCCATCACTATCCAGAAAACAACTATAGCTGCATAGCGCCTGCGGTACAAGAAAATGCCAGTAGCAACTGCGCCCACTACAAACACCGCATTGCGCTCCCCAAGCTTGGTTAGCATAAAGAAAAACTCACTAAGCCAAGGCGATCTTGCGCTGTACAATTGAGAAGTAAACGTATGGTCTGTTACCACAATCCACTCTGCATCCATTACGCTCTCGGTAAGTTCTGAAAGCAGGCTTACATTGACATAAGCCACCACTAACAGCAAGGTTAAAGGCAAGCCAACAAAGCTCTTTGTGTAAAACCGGTTACCTATAAAAGCGGCCACCCTCGGAAATTTCTGCTGAAAAGACCTGACAGGCGACTGCTCTAAAAACCAGCGCTTTGCTCTGCGTACTTTGTGGGATAAGGGATTTTTCATGTTCCGTTTAACTTGATTAAGCTATACGCACCCTTTAAGGTTTGTTTTCCGGATGGTGCTGTTGCCTGCAATTTAATACCTGTACACCCTTAAAATTCAGCTATAAGACAACTATAGCCTTCTAAATAAAGTACATATTTAGTATGAAGGGGATGAATCAAGTGTTTGATAAGATAATGCTCGCAACAGGAATAGCTTTACTGCTCTTGTTCTGGTGGCAGTTTCCGGCCATGCCCTCTCCCGACAGACAGCATTACGCATTTCACACTTCTCCTGCCGAGGTAACTGCCTCTACATCTAAATGGACTTATTTAAAGCCAGATAAGACACTTACGCCACGCCAGGTTGTACGCATACAGATGCGCGCACTCCAGGAAAACGATCACCAGGACAGCGGCATTATTACGGTGTTCAACTTCTCGTCGCCTAAAAACAAAATGCATATCGGCCCCTTAAACCAGTTCAGATTAATTGTGCGCGATCCTGCCTATCGTACTATGCTAAACTTTAAAAGTTACAAAACCGGGCAGTTAGTGATTACAGAAGACAAGGCGTACCAGTTAGTGGTGATTACCGGCAGAGATGGAACAAAAGATGCGTACCTTTTTATACTTGCCAAACAACGCAAGGGTACTTACAAAGGCTGCTGGATGACAGAGGGCATTGCACGTATGGAACCACCCAGGCAAACCAGCTTAACGTAACAGCGGCTATACCTGTAAAGAGAGCTCCATCTTGATATCTGCCCGCTCGTAAATGCTGGGCGGCATAGGCACCTCTATAAAACCGAGGCGCTTGTACAGGTTTAATGCCGTTTCCAGGCGCCTGTTAGATACTAGGTATACTTTGTTTGCGCCCACACGCTTGGCTCTGTCTATGGCTGCCTCACCAAGCATTTTGCCTATTTTCATGCCCTGCATTTTAGGGGCAACAGCCATTTTAGCCAACTCAAACACACCCTCCCCATCGTTAATCAACGCACAGGTGCCAACAGGCTCGCCGTTAAAAAGCGCCATCAGTATATACCCTCCTTTATTGATGATATACCCTTGTGGGTTTGAAAGCGATTGATTGTCGGCCTCCTCCATTACAAAGTATTTAGAGATCCACTCGTGGTTAAGGTCGTAGAAAGCCTTTGCGTAAAACAGGTTAAAATCTACTATTTGTATAGCGGACGGAGTATTGTAATGCTGTGCCATGGTGCGTATAGTACGAAAGCTGCAAAATTACGCTACGTGAGTCTCTGCTCAAAGCATATCCCTATAAAAGCATGGGGCCTCACTACTTTTAAGCAATAGGGGCCCATGCTAAAGTATAAAGTTTATACTTTACCTGCCTGCAAAGGCTGGCAATACCTTCTCGCCGAACGCTTCTATAAACTGCTCCTGTTTCCGGTTTACATTGTGCAGCACTATTCTCTCAAAGCCAAGGTTTGCATATTCCTCAATCCAGGCTATATGCTTTTGCGGGTCGCTGGAGATGTTTACAGATTCATCCAGTTTGCCTGGCTCTACATACTTGCCGGCCTGCTCAAACTCGTTGGGGGTTTTAAGCTCTGACAGCAGGCTGCTGCCAAACACGTTGCTTTTCCATTGATCGTGGGCACCGCTTCGGGCTTCTTCTTCGGTTGTATCGTAAGATAGCTGCACTTTCAGGAGCATTGGCTTGTTCTCGCCGCCGTTTTGCTTCCACGCATCAACTACTTCGCGCAATTTGTCTATAGGCTTAGAAACCGTAATAAGGGCATCTGCCCAGCCTGCTGCCCAACTTGCTGTTTCGGGGGTTATGGCGGCACCCACTACCTCTATCCCTGTTTTGGGGCGTGTATACAATTTAGCGTTTTCTACTTTTATCAGATCGCGGCGCGTTACCGTCTCTCCGTTCCAGAGGTCCCGCATTATACTTACAGCCTCTTTTAACCTGGCGTTCCGCATGGTTTTATCGGGCCAATGCTCCCCCATGATAGACTCGTTTAAGGCTTGGCCGCTGCCTGCTGCCACCCAAAACCTACCCGGAAACATTTCGTCTAAAGTGGCGGCGGCTTGTGCTATAATAGCTGGATGGTAGCGCATGGTGGGGCAGTTCACAATGCCATAGCTCAGAGATGTTTGCGCCATGGCAGCTCCTAACCACGACCAGGCAAAGCCAGACTCTCCCTGCGCCTCGGTCCAGGGGTGAAAATGATCAGAAGAAAGGCAAAACGTAAAACCGGCCTCTTCCGCCTTTTTTGCATACCGCAGTAAGTCGCTGGGTGCAAACTGCTCGTGTGAAATATGATAGCCCAATTTTGCCATATAGTATAGTCAGGTTTATTTAAAAGTGCTTGTAAGCGCGCTTAAGTTGGTGCTATGGCTAACGCAATAGTCCGGCTATGCGTTACTGCAGGCTTGTTATCCTTTTACCAAAGATTAAAGTATAAATCCCAAAAAGTAAACACCCGGCATGTATGAGCACTACTATCCCACTTTGGTTACCTATTAGCTATACTTTGTTTTTGCTGATACTTGTGCCTGTATATTGGAAGCATTACGGTCCCGCTAATTTTCTCTGGTTTTCTGATGTGGCGCTTTTTTCGGTGGGCATTGTGCTCTGGACAGAAAGCCGGTTGCTATTAAGTATGATGGCAGTAGGTGTGCTGGGTCTGGAGCTGGTGTGGTGCGTGGATTATTTTGGCCGTCTGATCTCGGGCAAGCAATTACTGGGGTTGAGTGATTACATGTTTCACCGGGATAAAAGCCTTTTCCTGCGTGGGCTGTCGCTGTTTCATGTTTTTTTACCTGCTATCGTTATCTGGCTCTTGATAAAATGGGGCTATGAGGTTACGGCAATTTACTGGCAAACTGCGCTGGCCTGGGTAGTGCTGCCTCTAACTTACTTTTTAACGCCACCCCATGAAAACATAAACTGGGTGTTTGGCCTCGGGGATAAACCCCAGAGAAAAATCCCACCCAAAGTATATTTTATACTTGCGCTTCTGTTTTTTCCGGTTGCTATTTACCTGCCTTCGCACCTGCTACTGGTGTGGCTCTTTACCTAGTATAAAGTATAAAAGCGGGCTCTTACCCGCTTTTATACTTTATACTTATACAATTTATACTTACACAATGCTAGATGGTGGCAATACTGGCATCCGTTACTTTTATCTTCTCCTTTTTGCTCAGCCCCGAAACAACCTCTATGTTTATGCCATCCGATAGGCCGGTTTTAATTACTCGTTTCTCAAACACCTGTGGCGCTGTTTCCACTTCTACATAAGGCTCGTCTTTCTCGAACTTCAGCATACTTTCCTTTATAGCCAATACCTTGTCGCGCTTGTCCAGCACAATGTCGGCGTTGGCGCTGTAGCCGGCTCTTATAAAATCTTTCTCATTCAGCAGCACCTGTGCCCGTATCGGAAACTTAATAGAGCCCTCCTCAAGTATGCCTTTTGGGGCAATGTACTCCAGCTTGGCATTAAACACCCGGTTTTCGATGGCGCCAATGGTCAGCAGCAGGTCCATGTTCTCTTTTAGCTTGCCCACCTCCGATTCATCTATCTTGCCTTCAAAAATAAGGCTGCGCATATCGGCTACGGTGGCAATAGTGGTACCTTCGTTAAAGTTGTTGCGCTCGATAATAGAAGTGCCTACTTTAACCGGAACATCCAGCAGCATGCCATCTATGGTAGAATAAACTAGGTTAGACGATTGGCTGCGCTTACGCGATGTGCCTTCGCGCACCAGTTGCAGGTTACTTTCTGCGGCCTGCATGGCTTCTTTTTTCAGGTTGTAGTCTGCTTTATACTTCCGGAACTCCTGCTCCGGCACTACCTTTTGCTCATATAATTGCTCGTAGCGTGCCAGTTCGCGTTTGGCCTCATCAAAGTTTAGCTTAGCGGTTTGCAGTTGGGTTTCGGCGTTGTTAACGCTTACCATGTTGGGCACAATTTTGATCCTGGCAAGCAGTTGCCCCTGCTTTACCACCTCGCCGGCCTCTACATACAGCTCCTCTACAACACCCGACACCACCGATTTTACCTGTACCTCCTTGCGGGGAACAATAGAGCCCGTGGCAACAGTCTTTTTCACGATCTCCGTTTCGAAGGGTGCCTCGGTTTTATAAACCACAGGGTCGGTGTTCGACTTTTTGTAGAAGTAATAGCCCAACCACCCCGACAGGCCCAGGAACACCACGATAAACAAACCTAAAAAAACCTTTTTCATAGAAGCTTATAGTTACGATTCTTAATTACTACTCATCCCGGAGGGCTACCACCGGGTTTACCCGTGCTGCTTTGGTAGCTGGTATTAACCCTGCCAATGCGCCAGTAAGCACTAACAATATGGTTGCCGTTAAAGCAATGCCTAAGTTCACCTCAGGAGCCCCAAAGAAGCCTGCCTGCACGTCATACTTTTTCATGAAGAACTCGATGGTGGCAATCAGGCCTGTGCCGCCTAGCAAACCGATGTAGCCGGCCAGCCCGGTTATCACAATTGACTCCTGAATGATAAGGCTGATGATAGACCACGGCGTTGCCCCAAGCGCTTTCCGTACCCCGATCTCCTTGGTGCGCTCCTTCACTACAATCAACATAATGTTACCCACACCGATAATGCCCGCGAAGATGGTGCCTATACTTACCAGCCAGCTAAAACCTGCTATGCCCATAAACAAGCCTTGCACATCCTGGTATTCCTTCTCCACGTTTGCAGAGCCAAAAGCTTTCAGGTCCTCCGGTGCTACGTTATGGCGCTTCATCAGCAGCGTTTTTACTTTATCTTCTATCACAGCTGCCGGCACCCCCGGCTTAGGCGTAAGTGCCATAAAACCTACCTGGTTTGGCTGGTTAAAAGTTTGTTGCAAAGTTGTGTTCGGGATGTAGATTACTTTGGAGTCCTCTACAATATCCTCGCCTTTACCGACGGGCTCAAAGGTGCCTACTACCAAAAAGTAACTCCCCTTGATGCTGATATACTTGCCAATCGGGTCTTCGTCTTTAAAAAGCAGCTCCAATGTTCTGGGGCCAACAATGGCGACTTTACGCCGCTCTTTAATATCTTTACTGTTCAGAAACCGCCCAGACGGTACTTTTATTGGTTTTACCCGCAGCAGTTCCGGCGTTTCGCCATCTACTGTAAAGGCTGCGCTTTTTACGCCATAGTTAACCGCAAAATCGCCTTGCAACCGGTTGCTCGGCGCTATTACCGCCACCTCGGGCACGTTGGCTCGTATAGCTGCCACATCATCATTTGTCATCTGGATAAAACGCCCTGCTTTTAAGCCCATATAAGGCACGCTGGTACGCTGGGTCCAGATAAACACGGCATTTTTGGCAATGTTAAACTCACTCATAATGCCATTCTCCAGCCCTTTGCCGGCACCTAAAAGCACGACCAGCATAAAAATGCCCCAGAACACGCCAAAGGCCGTCAACGCTGTACGAAGCTTGTGCTTCTTTACAGTATTGTAAATCTCGGTCCATTTATCGATGTCTATCATGCCTTCCTATAGTTTTAAACAAATGCTTGCCAGATGCTCTTTTGTTGAATTTATACTTGCAGAAACTGCTCCTTCTGCGTTCTCAAAAGTTTTTAAAGGCGGCCAAAGATAAAAGAAGCATCTACTTAACAAGCCATACTTTAATCTGCTCTTAGCGCCTCAATTGGTTTGATGCGTGCGGCTTTTAGTGCCGGCATCAAGCCTGCAATGGCGCCACTCAGCACAAGCACCACCGTTGCCGAAACTGCCATACTTGGATCTACTTCCGGGCTTGCAAAAAAGGGCATTTCTGCTCCCGACGATACTATAGCATATTCTATCAGCGCCAACAAACCTGTACCTGCCAGCAGCCCCATATAACCTGAGAAAGCTGTAATTACCACCGACTCCTGAAGTATAAGGCTAACGATGGAGAATGGCGTTGCACCTAGCGCTTTTCTTACTCCAATCTCGCGGGTGCGCTCTTTCACGATGATCAGCATGATATTGCTTACACCCACAATACCTGCTATCAGCGTACCGATTCCTACAATCCAGACAAACACGCGGATGCCATTGAAAAGCCCCAGCACTTTGTGGTATTCTGCTTCGGTGTTCTCTATCCCCAGCGCCATGTCGTCGTTTTCAGAGAACTTGTGCCGCTGCGCAAGTATAGCTTTCAACCTGTCTTCCATTTCCTTGGCCGGTACGCCATCCTGTGCTGTCAGGATCATCATCTGCACCTGGTTGGGCTGGTTAAAAGTGCTTTGCAGCGTAGAGAAAGGTATATAGGCACGCTCTTCACGACGAGATCCGTTGTTGCCGCCTACTTTAAAAGTACCTACCACTTTAAAATGAATTCCACGGATGTTTACATACTCTCCTACTGGGTTCTGCTCGCCAAACAGCACCTTTGCAGCCTGTTCTCCGATTACTACCACTTTGCGTTTCTCGCTTTCGTCAAAGGCGTTCAGTACACGCCCGCGGGCAGCAGTTTCTCCGTTCATCGTCAGAAAATCAGGCTCTGCGCCAAACACCTGAAACGAACCGTTCTGCTTTTTGTAGTTGATCGTATATTCGCCCATCACGCGGTTACGCGGAGCCATCATGTTTAAACTCGCCACCTCCCGGTCAATGGCTTGTAAATCCTGGTTGGTAAGTTTGATTTCGCGGCCCGGACTCATGCCTTTATGCGCCAGCGCTGTTTTACCGCTCCAAACATAAATACTGTTCTTAGCCCCATCGCCGAAGCGGTTGATAACGCCATTCTCCAGCCCTTTACCTGCACCCAGCAGCAACACCAGCATAAAGATACCCCAGAACACCCCGAAGGCTGTCAGGAAGGTACGCAGCTTGTTCTTCTGCATGGTACCCAATATCTCCTGCCATTTGTCTAAGTCAAACATGTTTATTGCTGCTCGTTAACGTGTGATCTTAAAATTGGGAAGTAGATTATCTCGCTTCGATTCCTGCCACAACAGCCTCGGCGGGCTCATGCAAACCGTGGTCATCGTTTACAATCAGCCCATCTTTCAGCCTGATAATGCGGTGCGTTTGAGCGGCAATGTCATTTTCGTGCGTTACGATTACTACAGTCATGCCTTGGTTATTCACCTCCTTAAAAATGTCCATCACTTCGTTAGAGGTTTGGGTGTCTAGAGCGCCGGTGGGTTCGTCGGCAAGTATAAGTTTAGGTTGCGAGATAAGCGCCCTGGCAATGGCTACGCGCTGCCGCTGCCCCCCCGACATTTCGTTAGGCGAGTGCTCAGCCCAATCTTTCAGGCCTACTCTATCGAGGTACTCCAGCGCCAGTTTATTTCGTTGCTTGCGGCCCACCTTTTGGTAGTATAGGGGCAGGGCTACATTCTCCATTGCATTCTTAAACGACAGCAGGTTAAATGACTGAAACACGAAGCCCAGAAACTTATTGCGGTAATAAGCAGCCTTGGTGGCAGACAGGTTTTTGATCGATGTTCCGGCCAGTTTATACTCGCCGCTATCATAATCATCCAGGATGCCAAGTATGTTAAGCAACGTAGATTTACCGGAGCCTGATGAGCCCATAATAGACACAAATTCACCCTCACGCACATGCATGTCAATACCTTTAAGCACGTGTAGCTTGTTTTGCCCTACTGCATAATATTTATGAATATCGCTTAACTGTATCATAGGCTGGAATGCAATATAATGGTAAATATAATTTACGCTAGTTTGCTATACAAGGTACTTTACTCACAATATTTTATACAGATTTTATACCTCCACGGGTAATATCTCTGCCAACTGCACGGCAGCATCTATGAACGATGCATAACAACAGTTATACTTAAACGCCTGCTACTAAATCAAATAACAAACTTCATATTGCTTAAATAGATGCACCGGAGAGTGGTAAGGTTGCCTGCACTCCAAATTATTTTGGCAGCTGTATCAGGCCAACTCTGCATCCTGTTCTTTTTATACTTTTAAGCGCTTTACGTATGGCTTATTATGTTTTCGCCTGAGTTACCAGAGCCCATACTTTTCCACCCGCTTAAACACCACATGGGGTTCATACTTGCTTACATACAGGCAAACCAACACGCAAAACCAGAACACCTCTGTAAAGATCTGCTTACACTTGGCAGCTCGCAACTAGACTTATACTTTGGGCACCTAAGCCAGGAGCAAATCGCTGAAGAAACTATTTCATACTTACAGCAGCATAATTTGCTAAGCCCTGAAGCGTTCAGGCAATATTTAATTGAAGGCGGCACAGATTACCGTTGCATCACTTTATCTGACGGCACAGATTGGGTGCTGCGCTGGGGAGTTATAGCGGGCAGGCATGTACACTTGCACCCGGCACGTTATGCCAGCCATACTACTCGCGTAAAAGCCGCCGCCTTAAAAACAGCTATTGCCACCAGTATAGCCTCAGCGCAACTTGCTTTACCGGCCTCCGGCCTTAGCACCATCAATAAGGTAAGGGTAGAGTGGCTGGGATTATCCCCTGTAAAGTGGATAAATGAGCACGAAGGCATAGGCAAGTTTCTGAAACTGCTGCAGGGGCAAGTATAAAAAAAGCGCCACCCTTTGCAGGACAGCGCTTTTCGAGCTATGAATGTTTTACAGTTACTAGCGGCTCATCTCTAGCAACGTAGTCAGGGATACTTGCCTGTTGTTTAGTTTCGTGTACTTAAAATCATCGCCACCTTTAAAATTGGCTCCTCTTATGTTAAAGCTGTCTGATATTTTAGCGTATTTAAAATTTGCCGTACCATCAAAAACTGCTTTCTGAAAGTTTACGCCCTCATCAAATTTGGCATACTTAAAGTTAGCCTCGCCTCCGAAAGTCGCGCCAGCAAAGCTTACCTTTACCGGAAACGTAACATACTTAAAGTTAGCGTCGCCTCTGAAGCGGGCATTGTTAAAGTTTATCGCACCTCTGAACTTACTATACTTAAACAGCGCCTCATCCGAGAAACGGCTGCCTGCAAACGAAGCGCCACCTTCAAATTCTGAGTACTTAAAGGCACTCTCGCGCTCAAAAATGCAGTTTTCAAAGTTTACTTCTCTGGTAAAGTTGGTGTTGTATACTTCGTTGCTCGAGTTAAGCATATTAGCGCCATTATCGGGGTTAAAATATGCCATAACATTACCCTTAAATGTGCAGTTTACAAAGTTAAGCGGTGCAGTAACCGTACTTATGTACTCTTTCGAATTATACTTGCTGTCGCTTTTCTGGTTTTTCAGCTTCATGTTTTTCAACCTGGTCATGTCCAGATCGCCAACAATCTCTGCGTTTTTATAAGACACAGCCTCGCCACGATTTATTTTAGCTATGATTTCGGATGCGTTTACTTTCGTTTGGGCCAGCGCAATCACCGGCAGTAAAAGCAGCACCAACAGTATCTGTAAATTTCTCATCATGGTTCCTGTTAAAGTTTATACTTGATGTTTTAGATTCTGCACTAAAGATGTGTTGCCTATTGTGAAGGTTGCACCGGATTGCAGAATATTTTTAGCGCGGCAGATACTTTTACGTGCAAACACTATAAAAATAAAAGCGAGAGCTGCTGGAGCGGCCCTCGCTTCTGTAACTAACTAAACTTTAAAATCAGGTTAATTTCCTGGCACCTGAGGCGGCTCTGGTGCAGCTGGTGGGGCCGGAGCCTCTATCCGCGTCTTATCCACCACATACTGATCAACTGTTACAAGTAGGGCAGTTATACTTAGCAGAATAAAAGCAAACAAGCCCAGCAGTAATTTATTACTCGTTTTCATGTCAATGTCTTTTTGAGTGATAATCTGATTAATTTATACTGGCGCCGTTATACTTGCCTTCATACTTTTTTAAGTCTTCCAGCGACAAGCCCAGCAGCTTCATCGTTTTCAGGAAAGCCGGCAGCTCCTCTTCCAGAAACTGCTCCTTTTTTAGCACAATGGTTTTCTCAAATCCATCGTCGGCTAGAAAGTAGCCTACGCCACGCTTGTTATAGATCACGCCTTTATCCTGCAAGTAATTAAAAGTTCGCATTGTGGTGTTTGGGTTTACTTCAAATTCTACTGCCATGTCTCTTATGGATGGTATCTTATCGCCTGCAGCCCAATCCTTTCGGAGGATATTTTCGAAAAAGCGATTAGCTATCTGTAAGTATATTGCTTGGTTCTCTTTAAATTCCATGTCTACACCTGCCTTTCTTTTAATTTGAAAAATGATACTACTAACAAGAATGGCCCCAGCACATACCAGTACAGGAATGGCACCAGGCGTTCTGTAATAAACTCCATGTTATTTTTCAGAGCCACTGCGTCGCCCTCCTGAAATGCAGTTCTGCCTCCAAACAGCATATAACCCAGCGATCCGGTATAGCTCACAAGCACAACTGCTATAATGAACATGGCCAAAAGCGTTTTCATAAAGTTATTACCTCTGAAGGCCACAGCTCCTAAAAAGAAGAAGGTTTGCGTTACCAGGAAGCTGCCTATCATTCTAAGAAATTGCATACTGCTGAAAGCATTTGGCAGATCTGCTGACTGACCGGCTACCAGGGCACTAACCAGCATCAGTATAGTTGCACCCAGCAAAGCAGTAAGCAAGTATAAAGGCGCGGCAATTATCCAGGCACCCAACAACTTTTCCGAGGTTGATACAGGCAGCGTTAAAAATGCATAGCTCTTTTGTGGTGAGTGCAGCTCGCTGAATATCTTGCTTGTAAATACATATCCGCCCACAAACAGCACCACCAGGTATAGTGGCACCAGGTTGTAGATTTTGGTAGGATTAAAATAGGCTGTAAAACCGGATATCACCAGCAACACACCTACTACTGCCGCTATGGCTATCCACATGGCATTTATGTTCAGGAACAGTTGCCGCCTGATAAAGTAGCCAAGTCTTGTTAAGTTAAATTCTGCGTTCATAAGTTTTATCTTGTACTAATGTCAGTTACCATACTTGCTTCTGTCACGAAGCCTTCTAAAAACAATTGAAAAGGATAGGTATAATCTAGATCTGTTGCCTTTACCATATAAGCACACCCTAGCGCGGCTACCATTACCCACAACGAGTGGAGGTTTAGCGTAAGCTTTGCAGGGGCTGCTGCTTTTTTGATTGCCATGTTATAGTTCATACTTAAAAGCAGCAAATTGCTCGTTTACTTTGCCAGCATCTTTTACAATGCCATTAAACAGCAACTCCATATCCACACGGCTATCGATGCCAGCAATGTTCTTCACGATACCGGCTTTTCTGCCATGTATTTCTTCGGCGTAAACAATTTCATCAGCCGGCAAGCCATTCAGGTCGTACTCAAAGGCTAAGCGCTCCGAAATGGCAGCAATGCTATGGTTAAAGATGATCTTGCCATTTTCCAGCACTACAATCGTATCGATCAGGTTTTCAAGGTCGCGCACCTGGTGCGTTGAGATGATGATGATCTTCTCTTCGTCCAGGGCAGAGGCCATAATTTTTCTGAACTGGCTTTTGCTGGGAATGTCCAGCCCGTTTGTAGGCTCATCAAGTATAAGCAACCTTGCGTTTGTAGCCAGACCAAAAGCAATCAGGAATTTCTTCTTCTGCCCATAAGACAGCGTCGAAAGTTTAGCGTCGTCAGTTAACTCAAACTCAGCGAGGTAGGCGTTAAATTGGTTGTGGCTGAATTTATCGTAAAACACCGCGGTGGTTTTTACATAAGTTGCCATACTGATGGCCGGTAGGTTGAACTCCTCCGGCACCAGGTAAATATCTTGCAACATGGCTGGCTTACGTGCGGAAGCATCGGAACCAAATACCTTGCTTGCACCGCTATTCGGGAAAAGCATACCCGAAATTAACTTTAGCAGCGACGATTTACCAGCTCCATTTTTACCTAATAGGCCATAAATGAAACCTGGCTGCAGGGTCAGGTTCAGGTTCTCGAACAGCGGTTTGTTCTTCTTATACCTGAAATGAATGTCCTGTAGTTTTATCATAGTTTTACCTTTGTAGTGTATTAGTTATCTAGTACACTACAAAGGTAAACAGGGCTTTCAGATTTGCAAATTATTCAGATAAAATATTTTAATATACTTATAAAACCTTGCGCTACAGTAAAATACTAGATGCTATTATAGCGTATTAGATGTAACAAGCAACTACTCCAAGATCTTCTAAAACAAAAAAGCGCCACCCTTTGCAGAGTGACGCTTCTATACTTTATACTTGCTTAAATATGCAGCGCACGGTTTTCTGTTGCAGCTAAGCACGCCTCCTTCATGGCTTCAGCATAGGTTGGGTGCGCATGGCTCATACGGGCCACATCTTCAGCAGATGCACGGAACTCCATAGCCGTTACAGCTTCAGCTATAAGGTCAGCAATACGTGGTCCGATCATGTGAACGCCCAATATCTCATCTGTTTCCTTATCAGCCAGTACTTTCACAAAACCATCGGTGTCGCCAGATGCCTTCGCACGACCAGACGCCTTGAACGGGAACGAACCAGACTTGTAAGCACGGCCCTGCTCCTTCAACTGCTCTTCTGTAAAGCCAACACCTGCTACTTCCGGCCAGGTATACACCACACCCGGTATCAGGTTATAGTTGATGTGCGGCTTTTGACCTACGATCTGCTCTGCTACCAGCACGCCTTCTTCTTCGGCTTTGTGTGCCAGCATCGCGCCACGTACTACGTCACCAATAGCGTAGATACCCGGCACGTTTGTTTCCAGGTGGTCGTTTACGGCAATCATACCGCGCTCGCCCATCTGCACACCAGCGTTCTCTAAACCTAAACCTTCTGTGTATGGCTTGCGGCCAACAGATACCAGCACGTAGTCACCTTCAAACGTTACCGCTTCGCCTTTCGGGTTCTCGGCAGTTACTTTTACTACTTCGCCTTCGTTGGTAGCGCCGGTTACTTTGTGGTTAAAGAAGAACTCAAAGCCAAGTGTTTTCTTCAGCACGCGCTGCAGTTCTTTTCCAAGCGCACGGTCCATAGTCGGGATAATGGCATCCATGTACTCGATCACCTGCACTTTAGCACCTAAACGGGCATACACCGAACCAAGCTCCAGTCCAATAACACCGCCACCGATCACGATCAGGTTCTTAGGAATATCAGTAAGCGTCAACGCCTCAGTAGATGTGATAATGCGCTTCTTGTCGATTGGCAGGAAAGGCAAAGCAGTTGGCTTAGAACCGGTCGCGATGATAGTTTTATCTGTCTCGATCTGCTGCTCTTTACCTTCTGCGTCTGTGATCTTGATCGTGTTCTTATTCACGAAAGAGCCCAGGCCATAGTAGGTGTCGATCTTGTTCTTCTTCATCAGGAAAGCAATACCGTCGTTGTTCGACTTCACCACTTCGCCCTTACGCTTAATCATCTGCTCCATGTTCACCTGCAGGTCGTTAAGCTCGATGCCGTGCGTTTTGAAGTTGTGCGCAGCATTGTGGTAATGCTCTGATGAGTCAAGTAATGCTTTTGATGGGATACAACCTACATTAAGGCAGGTACCACCCAATACATTATACTTTTCTATAATCGCGGTTTTCAACCCTAATTGTGCGCAACGGATAGCCGCCACGTATCCACCCGGGCCAGAACCAATTACTGTAACATCGTATTTCATTTCTTTCTATTTATTGGTAGAGAAGACCTCTATGCTACTTTATTTATTAAAAAGGAAAGGAGGAGCAAACTCTGCAGCCTCTCCTCCTTCACTATAATCTTAAATTATACGCCTAACAGCAATCTCATCGGATCTTCCAGCAGCTCTTTCACGCGTACCAGGAAGCTAACCGACTCACGGCCGTCAATAATTCTATGGTCGTAAGACAGGGCCAGGTACATCATCGGACGAATCTCTACTTGACCGTTTACGGCAACAGGGCGCTGCACAATGTTGTGCATACCAAGTATAGCCGATTGCGGTGCGTTGATGATCGGAGTAGACATCATAGAACCGAACACACCACCGTTGGTGATTGTGAAAGTACCGCCGGTCATTTCATCGATAGACAATTTACCGTCACGCGCTTTTTTAGCCAGACGGATAACTTCTTTCTCGATGCCGTCTAATGTCAGTTGCTCTGCATTGCGAATAACCGGCACCACAAGGCCTTTAGGAGAAGAAACGGCGATAGAGATATCACAGAAATCATTAAAGATCATGTCGTTTCCATCTATCTGCGCATTTACTGCCGGCCACTCCTGTAAAGCTACAGTACAAGCCTTCGTGAAGAACGACATGAAGCCTAAGCCTACTTCGTGTACTTCTTTAAACTTGTCTTTATACTTGGCGCGGATGTCCATAATCGGCTTCATGTCTACCTCATTGAAAGTAGTAAGCATAGCCGTTTCATTTTTCACCTGCACCAGGCGGCGAGCAACAGTCTTGCGTAGTGAGCTCATTTTCTCGCGGCGTTGGTTTCTGTCGCCTGTAGTGGCAGGGGCAGCAGCTTCTTGCTGGGCAGCCGGAGCCGGAGCAGCAGCTGGTTTCGCAGCGGCTTTCTGTGCATTCTGCGCATCTTCTTTGGTAATGCGGCCATCGCGACCAGAACCTTGCACATCAGCAGCGTTTATGCCTTTTTCTGCCAATATTTTACCTGCAGCCGGAGACGGTGTGCCTGATGCATAAGTTTGTGCACCTGAAGCAGCGGCGGCTGGTTGTGAAGCAACAGCTTGATTAGCTGCTTCCTGCTTGGCATTTGCTTGCGCATTAGCGTGTGTAACACCAGCACCCGGTACAATTTTACAAAGCAGACCACCAATCTCTACTGTATCACCTTGCTGCGCGATAATCTGCAAAGCACCTGCAGCCTCAGCAGGCAACTCAAAAGTAGCTTTATCAGACTCCAATTCTGCAATCACTTCGTCCATTTCTACATGATCACCGTCGTTTTTTAACCAGCTGGCTATAGTAACTTCTGTGATAGACTCTCCTACAGTTGGCACTTTCATCTCTACAGCCTCGCCAGCGCCACTAGCAGCAGCGGCCGGAGCAGACTCCTGTGCAACTGGTGCAGGGGCAGCAGCTTGCTCAGCAGCAGGGGCCGACGGGGCAGCACCATCCTGATCTATGCGGCAGATAACAGCGCCTACGTCTATCGTATCGCCTTCCTGCGCTACAATGCGTAAAATGCCTGCGGCTTCGGCTGGCAATTCGAATGTGGCTTTGTCAGATTCCAGCTCCGCAATCACCTCATCCATTTCCACACGGTCGCCGTCTTTCTTAAGCCATTGGGCTATGGTTACCTCGGTGATCGACTCACCTACGGCAGGCACTTTAACTTCTAAGCTCATATTTTATTAGAATTATGAATTACGATTTTTGAATTACGAATTAACAATGCGTAGTGACTAATTATACTTCAATTAATCACTACGCATCATCAATTATACAATTAAATTGCGAATGCTCTATCGATTAGCTCCTGCTGCTCTTTAGCATGAATTTTAAGGTAACCGGTTGCCGGCGATGCACTTGCCTTACGCGCCACTACATCTTCGATACCGTTACGCATAATGCGCAGGATATACATCCAGGCACCCATGTTCTCCGGCTCTTCCTGCACCCAGTATACTTTCGCATTTTTATACTTGCTAAGCTCCGCCTCCAACTGCACTTTCGGGAATGGCGCCAGCTGCTCCATACGAATCAGGGCTACATCCTTGCGGTTGTTTTTCTGCTGCTCTTCCAGCAGGTCGAAGTATACTTTACCCCAGCATAACAACACCTTCTTCACCGACTTAGCCGAAGCATACGTATCGCCGATAACCTCTCTGAAACCACCCGATGTGAAGTCCTCAACTGGAGAAACAACAGCCGGATGGCGCAGCAACGATTTAGGCGACATATTGATAGCCGGCTTACGGAACGGCAATGCCAACTGACGACGCATAAAGTGGAATAGGTTGGCTGGCGTTGTGATATACGTCACGAACATGTTATTCTCAGCAGATAATTGCAGGAAGCGCTCAGGACGAGCATTAGAGTGCTCTGGTCCCTGCCCCTCGTAACCGTGCGGCAACAGCATTACGAGGCCGTTCATGCGCTGCCACTTAGACTCCGTAGCAGAGATAAACTGGTCGATCATTACTTGTGCACCGTTGGCAAAGTCACCGAACTGAGCTTCCCAAATTACAAGGGCATTCGGGTTGGCCATCGCGTAACCAAACTCAAAACCTAACACGCCATACTCAGAAAGCAGGGAGTTGTAGATCTCAAATGAGCCTTGGTTCTCTGTGATATGGTTCAGGTTGTTGTAAGGCGCGCTGGTTACGGCATCATGTAATACTGCATGGCGGTGCGAGAACGTACCACGCTGCACATCCTGTCCAGAGAAACGAACTACTTTGCCATCAAGCAATACAGAACCGTAAGCAAGCAACTCACCAGCTGCCCAATTCAGTTGCTTTGTCTCAAAGAACATTTCTTTACGCTCTTTTACCAGCTTCTCGATCTGCTTCAATGGCTTAAAGCCTTGTGGCAAGGTAGTCAAGGCTTTACCTACTGCCTCTACAGCTTCGGCAGATACTCCTGTTTCCGGAGACTGATTGAAGTCTTCTGGCTTAGAACGGCGCAGCGACTGCCACTCCTTCTCCATCTGCTGGTAGTTGTAAGGCAATGGCTTCTGCTTTACCATGTCCAGGCGGTCCTGTAACAAGCTGCGGAATTCCTTGTCCATACTTTTCGCCAGCTCTGCATCAATCTCACCACGAGATATCAACTGCTTGTTGTATACTTCGCGTGGGTTGGCATGCTTCGAGATCAGGTTGTATAGTTGTGGCTGCGTAAACTTCGGCTCGTCAGACTCGTTGTGGCCATGACGACGATAGCAGACCATGTCAATAAAGATATCGTTATTATAGCGCTGGCGGTACTCCATAGCCATACGCATCGCAAACACTACCGCTTCCGGATCATCACCGTTTACGTGCAATACCGGCGCATCAATTACCTTGGCAACATCAGTACTGTAAATAGACGAACGGGCATCTTCAAAATCAGTAGTAAAACCTACCTGGTTGTTTATCACAAAGTGGATGGTACCACCTGTGTTATAACCTTCCAGGTTAGCCATCTGCGTAACTTCGTATACTATACCCTGACCTGCTACAGCAGCATCGCCATGTATAAGTATAGGTAGCACCTTATCTATATCCTTACCATACATGCAGTCTATTTTTGCTCGCACAAAGCCTTCTACTACCGGGTTAACCGCCTCCAGGTGCGATGGGTTTGGTGCCAGTTTCAGATTAACTTTTTTACCGGATGGTGTAGTTACTTCAGCCGAGTAACCCATGTGGTATTTCACATCGCCATCACCCATGGTCAGGTCCGGAACGGCTGTACCTTCAAACTCAGAGAAGATCTGCTCATAGGTTTTGCCCATGATGTTGGCGAGTACGTTCAGGCGGCCACGGTGTGCCATGCCTATCACTACCTCTTCCACGCCAAGCTCAGATGCTTTGTCAATAGCTGCATCCAGGGCAGGTATAGTTGTTTCGCCACCTTCCAGAGAGAAGCGCTTTTGGCCTAAAAACTTGGTGTGCAGAAAGTTCTCAAATACTACCGCTTCGTTCAGTTTAGAAAGGATACGCTTTTTATACTCAATGCCTGGATTGAAGCTTAGCGAATCACGCTCCACCTTTTGCTTGAACCACTCCAGTACTTCCGGGTCGCGGATGTACATGTACTCAAAGCCAATGGAGCCTGTATAGATCTTTTGTAGTGCTGCTTCGATATCACGCAGCGTAGCGGGCCCGATACCGATAACCTCACCTACCTGGAAAACAGTATCCAAGTCAGCATCGGTTAAACCGAAATCTGCCAGGTCTAATCTTGCTTTGCGGTCTTTGCGGGCACGTACCGGGTTGGTGTTAGAGCGCAGGTGGCCGCGCGTGCGGTATGCGTGTACTAAGTTTCTAACAGCTACTTCTTTATCAGATTCGCCGGCAGTAGAAGCACCTTTGGCAGGAGCAGCTACAGCGCTTTCAGCAGCATCATGGCCATTTTCACCATATACCGAAGAAAACTCAAATCCTTCAAAGAATTTGCGCCATCCAAAGTCAACTGACTCCGGGTCCTGCTGATAAGCTTTGTACAGCTCATCGATGTAATCGCCGTGCGCATTAGCGATGTAAGTATATTTATCCATAGGAAATACTGCTGTGTGTAGAGGCAAAGTTAGAAGTATTATTTAAAAATCAAATTACATGCATCCGCATTAGCAAATATACCTCATTATCAAACACAAACATATGTAACCATACTCTATGCATACTTGTTCGGTTACAAACAGTTACCCTTTTAATAACTATATCATAACAAAGGAGCAAGACCCTTTAAAGGAGCCTATATTTTAATATTTGCCACAGGTTAATTTCTACTTCTATCACCGACAGTCCAATTGAGTGCGTCTGAATGTTATTTAATTGTTAATAAAACGTATAGAGGCCTAAACAGCATGTTACTTTTCAGGTATATTTCATTCCGAAGAACACCCTATAAACCCTTTAAGCACCTCCTTATTACATTTTGAAAGCAGCCAAGTGATAAAAATATCATGTTACCTTCTAAAGAAATCATTCCTATTACATTCATATAACCTAAGCTATCTTTAGAGAAGTAAAGTGTGGTTAAATTCTATGTCCCGTAAAAGTGTGAGGCAAAGGGTGTTGCCAGATACTATGTTGCACTAAAAACTATAATTAGTTATGTATAGCTATCTGCTGGAAGAATTATCGAAGACTATAGGTGCAAGAATGCTGATTGAATTTGAGTACCAGGGAAGCATGTATGTAGTAGAGCCGCACCTGCTTGGCCGCAACCACATGAAACAAGACTGTTTGCTTGCCTGGGTAGTATCAGGAAAAGGCGCCGCAGACAAACTTAAGGGCAGCTGGTATACATTTATGCTCACGGAAATAACTATGGTTAAACCGATGGAGCAACGGTTTACAAAACACCGTCCTGGCTACGACCCTTACGAAAGCTCCATGAGCCGCATTTACTACCGCATTTAGGTTTTACAGGGGCACCTTCCCGGGCCGTACGATGTTATACTTTCGCTACATGAAAGAGGAAGTATAGTTTGGCCAGCAAAATAAGGAAGTATAAATCAGCAACAGCTCCTTTAACAGCACAGGAGAAAACCAGCCGCTACATGCGCGGCAACAAATCAAAGAACACAAAACCTGAATTAGCATTACGCAAAGCCCTTTGGAGCGACGGCTTACGAGGCTACCGTGTACATTGGCCTAAAGCACCAGGCAAGCCCGATATCTGCTATCCGTCCCGCAAACTGGCTATTTTTATACATGGCTGTTTTTGGCATCAATGCCCCACGTGCAAGCCTATGCTTCCCAAATCAAACGTTACCTTTTGGCAGGCTAAATTCGAGAATAACATTAAACGCGATGCAAAGTATAAGCAACTGTACCGCGAGGCAGGCTGGCAGCGTATTGTGATCTGGGAATGCCAGTTGCGCCAAAGTATGGCCGGTTGCCTTACATTAATAAAAGAACTGCATCGCGGTGTGCCGGCCAGCTGGGAAATAGCCGCCTGAGCACATGCTAAAGTATAACTATTAGCTAAGTACTTTCCTATAAAATGCTTATCTTCATCTAAACAAAATCTATACTATGATAAAACACCTTCCTGTAGTGGCCTTGCTTGGCCTACTGGCAATGGGCTGTAACGAAAGCGCCCGCCAAACTGCCGATGCATCAGATGATGACACCGCTGCGCTTGCCGCTGACAGCGCTAACCTGCAACCGGCATTGCAAAGTATAACTGCAGCAGATGTGCTAAAACATACTACTGCGCTCGCTTCAGATGCTTTTGAGGGAAGAAGCCCCGGCACAGCAGGCGAAGACTCTACTGTTAATTACCTTACCCGTGAGTTTAAGAGACTTGGCTTGCAGCCAGGGAACCCAGACGGTACCTTTGTACAGGATGTACCTATGTTTGGGTTTACTCCTCAGCCTACTGCATCTATAAAGGCCGGTGGCAAAAACATCAAGCTTAACTTCCCGACAGACTACGTAGCTGTTTCCAGAAGATTTACACCTACTGTGGATGTGAATAACTCTGAAATGGTTTTTGTGGGTTATGGCATTGTAGCTCCTGAGTATGGTTGGGACGATTATAAAGGAGTGGATGTAAAGGGTAAGACCATTGTGATGCTGGTAAGCGACCCTCCTATACCTGACCCCTCGGACACGAATAAGCTTGACAGCACAATTTTTGGCGGCAAAGCCATGACATACTATGGCCGCTGGACTTATAAGTATGAAATAGCCGCTGAGAAGGGCGCTGCTGCTGCCATCATCATTCACGAGACAAAGCCTGCCGGATACCCTTACGAAGTGATTTCGGGGAGCAGGAGCCGCGAGGGTTTCGATATTAGCGCAGCGAATAAGAACATGGACCTGACAGCCGTAGAAGCCTGGATTACAGAACCAAAAGCAAGAGAGCTATTTACTGCAACAGGTAAAAACTTCGATCAATTAAAGCAAGCTGCTCTTAAAAAGGATTTTAAACCTGTTCCGCTCAATGCGGAGGTCAGCTTTAATATCAAGAATCAGCTGCGTGAGGTAAAATCAAAGAATGTAATTGCCAAGTTAGAAGGTTCAGATCCAAAGCTTAAGAATGAGTACGTGGTATACACAGCGCATTGGGACCATTTAGGCAAAGACACCAAATTGCAGGGCGACCAAATATATAATGGCGCTTTAGACAACGCCAGCGGTACAGCAGGGCTTATAGAGATTGCCGAAGCTTTCACTAAAATGGAGGCTAAACCAAAGCGCTCTATACTTTTCTTGGCTGTAACTGCAGAAGAAAAAGGGCTGTTGGGGTCTAAATACTATGCAAGCAACCCGCTTTACCCTTTAGAGAAAACGGTAGCCAACATTAACATGGATGTACTAAATGCATATGGGCCAACAGAGGATGTAACTGTAATCGGATATGGCAACTCTACCTTAGAAGATGTGTTGGCAAAAGCAGCCGCCACACAAAACCGCCGAATTGTACCCGAGGACACCCCTGAAAATGGCTTCTTTTACCGATCAGATCATTTTGAGTTTGCTAAACAAGGCGTACCGGCATTATATGCCAAATCTGGGGTAAAGGCACGAAACCAACCTGCAGACTATGTGCAAAAGTGGCAGAGCAACTATAATACGGAAGATTACCATAAACTTTCGGATGAGGTAAAAGACGACTGGAACCTGGAGGGGGCAGTAGAAGACCTGCAGCTGTTTTTACGTGTAGGCCATACAGTAGCCAATACAGAAAAATTTCCTGAGTGGAAGGAAGGTACGGAGTTTAAATCAAAGCGCGATGCAATGCTATCTGGGCCAGCCGATAGTATAAAAGTAAAGTATCAATAAACCCCTAGCCCTTTAGTTACAGAAAACCCAAACCGGCTGGCAACAAGAAATCATTACCAGCCGGTTTGGGCATTGGTATAAAACACCTGATAAAGGCTTGGCTTATATAGATCATTCACCTGCTACTAAGGCATAATTCTTTGTATTATTACTTTTTTAACAAAAATCATTACTCTGAGAATAATCCTAAATTTCAACTTCCTGTTTGCCAATGTCAGTCGCAGTACTTTTTAGTAGTCTGACTGTCTTATTTGCGCCATTAACTTTAAAATAACCAATTATTAGTCTTCATAAAGGTTACCTTTTTGCATACTTCGTATAAATAAGTACAAAATCAAATTGATTAGAATTATGAAAAAGATATGGAAATTAGCATTCGCAGCATTTGCTTTTGTAGCATTTACAGCTTGTGATGGTAACAGCAATACAACAACAGAGTCAGAAAACGTAGAAACAACAGATGAGCTAAATACTGACCTGGAAACAGACATGGAACAAGATACTGTTATGCTACAGGACACTACCGTTAACGATGGTGTTGCTGATGATATTCAGGAAGAGCAGCCTCCTGTTCAGTAAGTTTTTTTAAATTACGCGTTAAAAGTCTCTGCTACACAGCAGAGACTTTTTTTATGGGTTTACTACAATATTATTACGCAAAAGAATGATCCACAAGGTATGGATATGGTGTAAACCTTTTTAACTTTAGGAATGCAAAATACACATCTAACACACGATGGCGTAACTATCAAGTTGGTAGATTCAGATGAGCTGCTGGCACAGGCTGTTGCGGATTTGCGCAATAGCACCGAACTGGCGCTTGACCTGGAATTTGATCAGCACCGTTATACCTACGGCTTTAACCTATGCCTTATTCAGCTTACAAGTGGTAATGGCATCTGCTATATTATAGACCCTTTTCCTATTACTGACTTAAAGCCTGTTTTCAGTTTAATTGAGAATGAACAGATTGTAAAAATAATACACCATTCTAATAACGACATCCTCTTGTTAAATAAACTAGGCTGTAACATTCGCTCTGTACTAGATACAGACGTGGCAGCTAAGATACTTAACTATGAGCGATCATCTCTGGCAACAGTACTTAAAGAGGAGTTTGACAAAGAGATAGACAAATCACAACAGTCTAGCAACTGGAATCTCAGGCCACTTACTGATGCTCAGTTAAAATATGCCGCTATCGATGTTATATACCTGCACCGCATTAAAGACAAGTTATTAAATGAGGTAAAACAGCAAGGGAGAATTCATTGGTTGCAAGAAGAAAATCAACTTTTAGAAACGTTGACGTATTCTGAACCGGAAAGCCCTCACCTGAAGCTACGTAACGCATTTCGCTTAAACTATTTTGAGCAATATATCCTCAAAGGCTTATTTGCTTTCAGGGAGGCTATGGCTAAGACTTACAATAAACCTGCCTCTTACATTATATCTAATGAGGCACTAGTAGATCTTGCCCAAAACAGCAAAACAGATATTCACGAATGGCTTAATCATACTAAAGGCATTCATGGAGGACTAAAAAAGTCTAAAAACGAAGAGCAGTTGAAGCAAGCCTTAGCAGATGCCACAAAAGAGGCAAAGGCAAATAATATCAGTCACGACTATCCTGAAAATCGTTGGTTACGGCCATCTCGCACTCCAGAAACCGAGATGCGCAAAGATGAACTTACCAAAGTACAGAAGGCTATCATTGCTAAGTATGGTGAATTTGCATCCAAACTGATTATTACTCAAAGCGTCATCAACGAGTATAGCCAATCCGGGAAACTGATATGCCTTAAAAAATATGCTTCGGATATTGTACTTGGAACAGCCGGTGAAGTTGGCGTAGAGTTGCCTGCACCCTCTTATAAAGAAGTACCTAAGTAAAAGATATATTACAGAATCAACTTTAGCATTATTTATAAATTACATGAGCGCATTTAGAACGGAACACGATTTTCTGGGAGAAAAAGAAATTCCGAGTGAAGTTTATTATGGAATACAGACAGCAAGGGCACTTGATAACTTCAACATAACTGGCATACCCGTATCCAAAGAACCCTTATTTATACAGGCATTTGGTTATGTCAAGAAAGCTGCTGCTATGGCTAATCGTGACTGCGGAGTAATTTCACCTGAAATAGCAGAAGTTATCTGCAAGGCATGTGACAAACTGATTGCGGGGGAGTATCTTGATCAGTTTGTTACGGATATGATCCAGGGCGGAGCAGGAACCTCTGTTAACATGAACGTAAACGAAGTTATTGCTAACCTTGCCTTGGAAATAGTAGGAAGGCCTAAAGGCGATTACAAATACATCAGCCCAAATGATCACGTTAACTTCTCACAGTCTACTAATGATGCCTATCCTACGGCTTTCAGGCTTGCGCTTTATAACAAAATAAACAATTTCATCTCTAGCCTGGAGGCCCTGCAGCAGTCATTTGCTAATAAAGGAGAAGAGTTTAAAGAAGTGCTAAAAATGGGCCGAACACAGTTACAGGATGCTGTACCTATGACTTTAGGCGCTGAATTTCATGGCTTTTCAACTACTATAAAAGAGGATATCCAGCGTCTGAACGAAGCTAAAATGCTTATCTGTGAAATCAACATGGGAGCAACAGCTATCGGAACATCAATCAACGCCCCTGAAGGTTACCCACAGATCGTAACTGAACATATCAGAGAAATAACGGGTATACCAGTTGTTTTAGCCGAAGACCTGATAGAAGCCACTTGTGATACCGGTGCCTATGTTCAGATATCTGGCGTACTAAAGCGCAGCGCTATCAAAGTATCAAAGATCTGTAACGACTTAAGATTATTATCATCTGGCCCAAGAGCAGGTATAAATGAAATTAACCTGCCACGCATGCAACCTGGTTCATCTATTATGCCAGGCAAGGTTAATCCGGTTATTCCTGAAGTTGTAAACCAAACCGCCTATTATGTAATTGGCTCAGATGTAACTATAACTATGGCAGCAGAGGCTGGTCAATTACAGTTAAATGTAATGGAGCCAGTTATAGCATTCAGCTTATTCAGTTCTCTCACATATCTTGAAAATGCATGCTATACGCTTAAGGAAAAGTGTATCGAAGGTATTACTGCGAATGAAGAGATATGCAAGAATATGGTGATGAACAGTATCGGCATTGTAACGTCCCTCAACCCTATCATTGGGTACGAAGCCTCCGCCTCCATAGCAAAGGAAGCCTTGGCCACAGGCAAGTCCATCCATGACATTACTGTTTTGGAGCGCAAATTGATCACGCAGGCCAAGTGGGAGGAGATATTCTCTATTGAGAACCTGATCCACCCAAGGTTTATTAACACCTGATCCATGCAATGGAGCCGGCTCAATTGATTCAGTATCCAACCAAGCGAAGGAGGCCGTGCGCTCTTACCGAAGCCAACTCAGCCTTCCCTAACGGTTCATTGACCAGCTGCGCCTGCGGACGGCTTTGGCCTTTCACCGCCCCCTTAAAGCAGCAGAGCCCCCG
>NZ_CANLMZ010000013.1 GCF_947492645.1 uncultured Pontibacter sp.
TACGCTTGCCTTTTTTCGCTGTCAGTTTTTCCATATAAGGTTGATGTTGGTGTCAACCTATTTCAGGACAGGACAAGAAGTATAAAAAGAGCCCCGGCCGTTATGGTCGGGGCTCTTTTTATACTTGCTGTACAACTTTTGAAGCTGAGGCAAGCAATACGTTTATTATATGCTTTAAGTATGTTCCGGTTTGGATTAGCTGCTACCAGTAAACCGTTATCCAAGCATACCACTAAAGTATACTTATAAGTATACTAAACTGCTTTATTGGTTTTCAGCTTTTCAAGCAGGCGCTCAATCCAGAATATCAGAAATAAAGCTACAATATTAACCCCGATAAACCTTTGGTCTAAGTCGGAGCCAAAGCTGAAATGAAACGAGGAAATAGCCAGTCTGAACTTAAAAATCCATCCTTCTACCATGTCTACACCGATGCCTACCCGCAGGCCCGCCACATACTGGAAGCCGTAAGCGCCAAAGGAAAAGTATATTACCTGCAGCACCTGGTTAACTAAAGAAAGTATAAGTCCGCGTTTTGTATTCCGGAACAGCATGCGGCCGCAGAGGATGGAAAACAAGAACAGACCACCTGCAAATAAACCCATGCGCAAAGCTGGCTGGTCTACCACCATCTTACCGCCGAACATAACCCATACAGTAAGTATAATGCCAATTATACCGCCTGCTAGCTGGTATATAGCAATGGCCTTGATTTGATTTTTAAGCTGCGTTGTCAAAATATTGGAGTGCTGTGATTTAGTTTTTGAAGCCACTCATAAAGCTGGCCTGTCACACAAAAATAGTGAAATTAAATCTGGTAGAAGCAGTTTTACTGTATGTACTGAAGCTTTGACAGCAACTTTAAGGGGAAGTATAAATCAGTCTGTAATGTATACTTCTGATTTTACTCGTAGGTGCACTTAAGTCTGGAAAAAGCAAGTATAAGCGCCTTTAAGTGTATTATGCGTAACAACAATGGCTGCGTCAAACTATATAAAAGATATAATAAATAACATTATTTATTGTTAAAAGTATAATGTTTGAATATTACAGCTTATTCAGTTCATTTCACTAATATAACTCCATGAAGTATACTAGCTTTATCTGTCTGGCACTTTGCTTTATTTGCTTTTCTTGTGATGCACAGCAAAAAGAACAAGACAAGTCGTTTCGTGATACTGTAGGGAGTTCTGATAAGGTTGTTTTAAAACCGGTGATCATTACCGAAAAAACACAACATGATACCGACGATCCTGCCATCTGGATTAACTCCAAAGATGTATCTAAAAGCCTGATTATTGGAACAGACAAGCATTCGGATGGAGCGCTTTATGTATACGACCTGCAAGGAAAGATAATAGCCGAAAAGACAATCAGCGGCTTAAAAAGGCCAAACAACGTGGATGTTGCCTACAACTTTATTTTAAATAATAAGGCTACTGATATTGCGGTTGTTACTGAGCGGGAAACAAATAAAATCAGAATTTACACTCTTCCGGACATGAAGCCTGTGGATAATGGTGGAATAGAAGTATTTGTGGGTGAGGCCAAACGTTCGCCTATGGGTATCTCGCTTTATACGAGGCCTTCTGACAAAGCGATTTTTGCTGTTGTTAGCCGCAAATCCGGCCCTGAAACTGAGTACCTATGGCAGTACCGCCTATCTGATAATGGCAACGGTAAGGTTAAAGCCGAACTGGTGCGCAAGTTTGGTAATTACAGTAGTAATAAAGAGATTGAAAGTATAGCTATAGACAATCAGTTGGGCTATGTGTATTATTCTGATGAAGGCGTTGGCGTACGAAAATATCATGCCGACCCGGACAAGAAAACTAATAGCGAAATCTCCATTTTTGGCTTAAATGAATTTAAGGAGGATGCGGAGGGAATTTCAATTTATACTACTGGCGAATCTACGGGCTATATTTTAGTATCGAACCAGCAGGCAAACACCTTTCTTGTTTTTAGGCGTGAGGGTGAAAAAGACAACCCGCACCAGCACAAACTGCTGGCCGAAATACCCCTGTCTACGTTGGCAAGCGATGGGTCTGATGTGACAAGTATAAATTTAGGGGCTGATTTCCCGAAGGGGATGTTTGTAGCCATGAGCGAAGGGAGAACATTCCATTTTTATGATTGGAGGGACATTGAAGCAAAGATAAACAAAGCAGAAAATGCAGGCCAGCCAGAATAATAACGCGCTGTTCTAACCTGACAGCGGGGGAGATTCGTACCCTATGGTAAAACTGCAAACGTTAAACTGACCAGTTTATGGCTATAGGTTCTAAACTTGAAAAATTACTTGATAAAGTTTATGCTCCAAACGAACGGTACGACTCTAAATTTATGGGCAACGATATCAGCTACATGACAAACGAATTTGGAGAGGCGATTACCCTTTTTATTGGCAAACGTCGCGAAGACGGTGATATTGTCGGGGAGCGTTACGTGCGCAAGATTGTTCGAAAGCCGGGTAGCAATGAAATACTGAAAAGCCATTGGGATTTGAAAGGCAAAGTAACCAGGGGTTAAGGCCTACATTTACTTACAGGCTGCACAAATATAACTTGGCTAGTTAAAATAGCCCTAAAAGCAAAAACGCCTGGCATAGATCAATGCCAGGCGTTTTTATTTTTAAGTCGTAGTTATTGCTTTATAACCTTCAGGCGGTACGTCGTTGCATTAAAATCTACGGTTATCATATACATGCCTGTTTGCTTAATTTTATCCATCTGAAGCGGTATCTGTGTTGCCCCCGCAGCTACAGATTGAGAAGTGAAGAAAAGCATTTTGCCAGCCAGATCGTATACTTTGATGCTAACTTTACCAGCTGTCGTGGCATTAACAGATAAATTTAAATCGTGCGTAAACGGGTTAGGGTAAGCCGCTATGGTAGTGTTGGCTATTGACCCAAAATCAACGGTTTTGGTATTAAAGAGCGTTTCTTTACCGTTCTTGTCTAACTGCCTTAACCTGTAATAGCGTATACCAGATTTGCCATTTTCTGTATCCTTGAAAGTATACTTCTGCAATACCGAAGCATTTTCTGCCTTACTTTTTTGATAGCCAATCTCTCTGTAAGTATAACCGTCTGTGGACACATCTATTGCAAAGCCGTTGTTATCGCGCTCTGTTGCGGTTGCCCAACTCAAAAGCGCATCTTTGCCACTTTTAGCGGCTTCAAAGTATAGCAACTCGACAGGCAGAGGTGATATGGCACGGCCAAGTGTAAAGTAGCCAAAAGGGCTTACATCAGAGGCTGTTACCTGGTTGTTTGCTGGCGATGCACTTGGTGTGATCGTGCGCCACCAACCTTTCTCGCTATCAGACCAGTAAACTATCAGATCGTTTTCCGTGGTGTTGCTTCCCATCTCATGATTAAGGTAATTCATGGTGATATCTGCTTTTAGATCTTTACTGGCAGTACTCGGCTGCAACTGGAAGTAACGCTGTATGTTATTGCCGTTTCCTAGGGCTGAGGAAGGGCCAGTTACGCGTGTCACTTTTACGGTACCAGGTGATGAGGAGGGAGTAACCGAGATGCCAATACCTCCAAAGTCTTCTGCACCACTTGCAAGCAGGCGCTGCGTATGTACTGTACCTGTCACAAATGCGCTTTGGGTTTCAGAGATAGTGGATGCCACCTCATCCAGCGTGATGGTGTAGTTAGACGTTCTTAACTGCCCAGAGGTAAGCTTTAATTGTTTTTCTACTGTGGCGTCACCTTGCAGCGTCTTTATACCGGGTGCTGAAACAAGCAGGTTGTTATACTTTAGTGCGGGCACCAACTGGTCTCTTGCACCATTAAAGTCAATTGTGCTAGCACTAGTCAGATCTGCTGTGGCTCCTTCCACTATAGTAAAGTCTGCTGCGATGCCGGTTGTGTTGGCGAAGCGTTTTGTACTGCCATTGCTAAGCTTCAGGTTGTAATAATTTGTTGGGAGTACCTCCTGTGGCATAGTGCCATTGTAATCCACGGTTACGCCGTTTCCTGCTGCATTTAAAGTTGCATTTCCTGTTGCGTATATGGCAGATGCCACACCGGTTATACCTGCTGCCAGTTTTTTTTCACCGGCATTTCTTAACGCCAGTTGGTTATATTGCAAGGCAGCTACCGTTTGAGCACCATGACCGTTGTATTCTACAATAGTTGGCGTGATCACCTGTACATCCTTCGCAATAGTTAAAGCGCCGGCAATGCGGGCTGTGTCACCTTCAAATGTCTTGCTACCGCTGTTAAGTAACTGCAGGTTACCATACTGTACACTTTTTACCTTTTGATCAGTACCATAGTATTTGATTGTGCTTGCCTCTCCGAATTTATAGTTTTTGAAGAATGGTAAAGCGTTGTTTCCTGACAAGCTGTAAGTCGCTCCATTACTAACAGAGAAGACAAGGTAATCTGTACGTTTTTCACCTTCAGGGTCTATTGATGTGGCGATTGCCATGTCTTTTGCATCCAATGTGCCGCTTTCTACCATCAGGCTGGTTACTCCGGCTAAAGGTGACTGTAGCGTTACAGTAGCGTCGGCAGCCTTTGCCACATGCAGGTGCTGTAGCTGTATTTCCTGACTATTTGATGACGTTAACACAGAAGGTAAAGTACCCTTAAACTTAAGTTCCGCTTTCTTTCCATCGAATAGCAGGCCATTGTGCACGAAGTTCTCATAAACATGTATAATCTCTTTTGTCATGTTTACACGTGCTTTATCTCCTACGATAAGGTTTTTAACGGAAGTAGTTCCTACACCACTTATTACCGCAATTTCGCTTTCTTCTCCAGGGTTATCTTTAGATGATGTAAACGTAAAATCTGCTTCTCTGCCATCTAAAGTGCCATTTATCGTTAAGTTACCATCTATGGTGTGTTTTTTGTCGCCCCCATAAAACGTAGTACCCTGGCTAATGCTCATGTCCCCGGTAATCCTGATGTTAGTGCCCTCAAGTTCTGCTAAGCTTATACCTGCTGCATTCGTATTCTCCAGCGCCAGGTGGTGTAGCGTAGCAGGTATTGTACCACCAAGTACTACCGCCTCGGAGCCGTTAATCCGGAGTGTGCCTGTACTTTGGAAAGCACTTTCATCAGCTCCAAAGTATAGGCGTAGTGGTGCCTTGCTTATACCATTGTCTGTAGGAATGTAGTTTATGATGCCTTTACTTTTAAATGTGCCCTGGTTATCTATTCCGCCCATGATCGTATGGCTGTAAGGGCCGCCATCAAATAAACCGCCAGGTTTAACTTCAAGACTACCTAAAACAGTCCAGTCTGCACTTGCTAAAATACCACCTGAGTTACTGATAATAACATTACCAAAATTAGGCTGCGCCGTTGAGTTAAAAACAGGAGGAATAGTGCCTTCGAAGGATATCGTCGGCGGCATACTGGTGGATGGTAGGATAGGAGTGAACAGCTGAGCGTGCTGTAACCTGTTTCCAGTTAGCGTATACTTGCCGCTCCCTTTCAGGACACCTTGGTTTACCAGGTCTCCTGAAACGGAAACATTGTTTACGCCAGCATCAAACTCTGCGTTAGTTATGGTATCCGTAGCTGCTGTGTTTCCTTTTCCTGCCACATTAAAACTGCCATTTACTTTCAGGTTATTTTCAAGTTTATACTTTGCATCAGGTAATACAATGAAGTTATTTAATTCCAGCTCTGACGTACCGCCTATGGTTTTTACAGATTTATCGGATGGGCTTAGTATCAATGCATTTTTAATCGTTGCATCTTTGGTAGGTATGCCGGGTATGAAAGCGCCATTATTGGTCAGGTTACCTTTAAGTATCAAGGTTTCATTATCAGCGTTTAAGCTTGCCCCGCTGTTGATGATAAAGTCTCCGTCTACCAGGGTAGTCGCTTTTAGCTTTTTGGTTGTGGTGCCTCCATTAGCTATTTCAAGGTTTCCGTAAGTTACAGCCTCAATCTCCTGTGTACCCATGCCAACATACTTTACTGTGCTGCCAGCATCTAACGTCACGGTACCGTAATTAGAAGGGAAGTTAGAGCCGCTTAACAGAAGTGTAGCATCTTTGCCCATTTTAAAATGCCCTCCTGCTGCGCTTCTGTTAAGGGTGCTTGTAGCCAGGTTTACTATTCCGCTATTTAGAGTAACCTCTTTGTTAATCAGAATATCACCGGTGATGGTAAAAGTATCAGCAGGGTCTTTTGCCACCTGAAAAATATTGAAGGTTAGTGGTGAGGTAGCAACTAATGCATCTCCTGTAAAAGTTACTGTACTTGTTCCAGCTTCGAAAGTGCCGCCGTTTTTTGACCAGTTGCCTTCTAGTACGATCTTAGAACTTCCAACAGTTAATAAGCCGCCGTTCTGGATAACATTTTTTTCAAGTATATAGCTACCTCCTGGTATTGATAATGTTCCGCTATTTACTGTAATGTCTCCTGCAACCCATCCTTCTGTTTCAGTTTTCAGGGTCGCAACACCAGCGGTTTTATCTATTGTTAAATTGTTGTAGTAAACTTCTCCTATCAGCTGAGAGTTGGGACCTTCGTATATGAAGGTGCCAGTACCTTTGTCAAATGTATAACGGTTAGCATTCAGGAAATTTCCGAGTAACTTAAAGGTGCTGCTCCCAAGGCTTATGATTCCGGTGCCATAGTCAATGTCTCCTCTTACAGTTGCTGTGCTGTTGCCCAGGATCAGTATTACATTATTTAAACCTGTACCATCGTGAAGTACCATGTTGCCACCTATTGACAGACTCTGGGACCCTATGTTTAAAGTATTGTTTACAGCAGAGCTGTTGAATTCTGCAAATGATTCGTCTTCGGAACCGCCACTTTTTGCAGACAAGTTACCTTCGATGGTTAAGCCGCCTGAAAGTAGGCTAAGGTCTATTGGAGCGTTACCTACAAAGCGCAACAACTTTATGTTTACGTTTGAGTTTATACGTGGCTGGTTAGTTGGCGAAGTGCCGCCTAGTTCTACGATATCAGTTGCTCCCGGTATGTATGACGTAGGATTCAGTTTCTCATTGATGTAGCTATCCCAGTTTCCCGGGTTTTCCCAGGCTGAGCTGATAGTGCCTTTCCACCTGTATACACTTGATGCTGAGGAAACTGTCCAGACACCATTGATGTCGCTTAAATCAGACTTGTTTATCCAGTTTTGCTCTATGCTTCTCTGTGTGTAGCCTTCTGAAGCCCAGGCGTTACCCGATTGTCTGAACAACTGCATGTTGTTTTCGCTGTTACCATTCAGTTCTTCTTCCAAGTATTGTAACTGTAAGGTAGCATTTGAGTACGTTCCTGATGCTACAGCTATTATATACCTTCCATTAGCTGCCGCATTAGCAGGAAAATCAGCTATGTTACCATGTACAACAGTTGACGAAATATCTGTAACACCGGAAACTGTCGCAAACTTTATATACGCATTTGGGGCATTCAGCGCATATGGGATGCCAGCTGCGAAAGTATGATTTCTTCTTATTGTACCTACTACCCAGCTGTCCCCGAAACGATTTTCGGTTACTGTTACCTTGTTTGCTCTTGTTACCAGCAAACCATTATTCATGTTTAGTACAGCTGTTGTTACATCGTTGTTCAGGGTAACTGTAACACCAACAGTATTTTTACTTATCGTTAAATTTTTGAAAACCGTTGAGCCAGTCACAAATGTATCAGCAGCACCATTAAGTGTTATAGTACTTTCCCTGGCCAAAAAGTTGCCGTAATTCTCCCAGTTTCCGATAATGGTGTGGTTAAAAGAGCCAGCATCAAAATTAGAGTTGCTGTCGATAAGCAAATCGCCATTAACAGAAAGCGATCCAGCGGCTTGCTTTGAACCCGCGTTCTTAAAAGTCACGTGGTGATAAGCTAAGGATGGCACGGATTGTACTGCTGTCCCGTTAAATGTTACCGTATTAGGCCTGTTGCTTACTGCATCAAATGCCGAACCAGGTTGCACTACAAAGTTACCTGCAACTGTAAGGTTGGCATTAGCAACCATACGCAGGCGCACCCCCGACACATTCACATGGTTTAGTTGATGGATACCGCCATAAGTAGTTGTTCCTGAAAATTCGATAGTACCAGCTGTTGCCGTAAGCTTACCATGCCCAATCAACTCGGACTTAACGGTAAAAGAGCTTTCTGTACTTATGTTACTAGTTAATTGAAGGCCGAATACAGAAAGAGCTCCCGCGTTGGTTATTTTCCTGTCTGAACCAGACATAAGAATTCTTCCTGCACTTGCGTTAAGCGTTTTTCCAGTATTAACAGTAAGGTTATCCTTAATTTCGAATGACGAGGAGGTTTTGATGCTGCCATTTACGGTTAGATTCTGGAATGTAATGCCATTACCCTGTATATATTTATCTGTACCTGTTAGAGTAATAAGCCCATCCTTTACCTGTGTTAGCGTTCCTGAACCAGTTGTACTAAGGTGACCAGTAACTGTTAAGGTTGGAGCAGTTATACTTATACCTGAGCCTGATATTGTCAGGTTATTGAAAGTCGCAGTTCCGGTTACATTTCTTCGTATCTGCTTGCCGGCACCGTTCATTACTATTGTACTTGTTGCACCCGAGAATGTAGCGTTATTGGTCCAATTACCATTAATTGTATGGGTAAAATTACCACCATTAAATATAGACGAGGAATTCAGAGCCAAATCGCCTTTTACATCTAAAGTAGCCATGGCTGTAAAAGAGGCAGTACCTGTGCCTGTAAAATTCCCGGATATAACCATGGCTGTAGCAGGCATTGTTTTCGTGCCTGTGCCACTTAATGTAAGGTTGCCGTAAGCCTCCTGCGATACTGCCTGGTTTGATCCACTATACTCAACTGTACTGGTATTGCCGAGGTTGTTGGTCGCATAGCCAGAAGGGAAAGTGCCTGTGCCTCCAATTTTCAGAAAAGCACCATTGGCTACAGTTAGAGTGCCACCAGTTACAGTTGGGTCTCCTGTTCTGCTTCTGTTCAACGTAAAGGCCCCCAGGTCTAACGTACCTGCTAATACATTCAGCTGCGTTAGACCAGAGATAGGGGATACCGTTGTATTGCCTGCTAGTGTTTTAACACCACCTCCGCTGATATTTAACCTGCCATAGTTTGAAGCCAGTACTGTTTGATTTCCGTTTGCAGCATAGTCTATGGTGCTGGTAACAAACATAGTCGATGGGAAATGTCCATAGTTACCATCATAGGCAGGTGCCATAACCATCAGGGTAGCACCATCACCCAATCTAAACCCTTCAGTTGGAATGCTTGCAAAGTTTACCTTGTGTAGCCCGGGGTTAAATATGCCTAATACCTCGAATTTAGACACAGCATATGTTATAGGCTTGATTGCTATAGATTTGCTTAAGGTGATATCTCCTTTAATGACCAGGTTATTAAAGGAGCAGCTTGATGTACCTCCAATAGTCATACCATTGCCACCAAACTCCATAGTTGGGGAGTAAGAGTAATTCAGACTTTCAATATAATTGCTATTGTTTGCCCAATTACCATTTACTGCCATGTCGGAACCCTGATTATAAATGGCGCCATTATTGGTCAGGTTGTTGAGAATGGTAACTTTTAAGTTTTGATTCTTAACATAAAGTGTTGCGCCTGCATCAACTGTAAGTGAATGAATGGTAATGGCATTACTCTCAGCAATGACTGGTGCATTGGCTACATTACGTATAAAAACCTGCGTTACTGCATCCGGCACTACTCTGGGGTTCCAGTTGTCCGGGTTATTCCAATCATCAGTATTCGACTTCCAAAACCAGACTTGTGTACCTTCTCCAGTCCAGATAGCTGTTTTGGTTTGTGCAGCTGTCTGGAAATTGAAAAATGAAAATAATAATGTGAGTAGTAAAGGAAATATAAATGCAGAAATGCAAGCGTTTCTGAAGGGTAATTGTATTCTCATATTCAATTAATAAGGGTAATGCAGGAGGTAAAGCAACAGGTAGTTAAAATGGAATATATCTATATAGTTGAAGCAAAAGTAATCTAGGCAAATGTAATACTATTTAGCTATGAATGAAGATGATATATGTCATAGTATTAAACCTTTTAAGGGTTATGTTCCTCTTATGTTATTAATTACTGGCATGTATTATATTATAATAATTATATCGAATAATGCTGATAAGTACTTAAAATAGCAAAATAGTGTAATGGGATAGATTTGCTTATTGGAGTTAAATATAAATTAGGAAATTGCACTATACTGTTTATTATTGTTCAGTATCCGATTAAATAATGTAAAGATTTAATAAAAATTATCTCATTATACTTTATGGTATTGTTCGGTGTTGACCCCCTAAGCAGAGCCTTAATCAAAAAGTTCCTGATGGGTAAGATTTTTTTATGAGCTTAATTTAGTGTAGGTGTTTTTAAAGTAATGCTGCTCAAATAGTATAGCCATAGGCTTAAATGCGCGTGCTGTAAGACTATTTGTTTCTCATTTATACTTAGCATTTATCAATGCTGCCAACACTTTGTCGTATATGGGATTTAAAAAATTTGAAATGAAGACAGGTATAGAACAATTTTCTTTGAATGATAAAGTAGTCGTAATTACTGGTGCAACAGGTGTTTTGGGGGCTGCGCTGTCAGTAGCTGTTGCTCAGGCCGGAGCGAAGGTGGCAGTCCTCGGAAGAAATGAGAAAAGGGCCGCTGAACGTGTAGAAGCCATCATAGAAACCGGGGGAGAGGCCATGGCAGTATTGGCGGACGTGTTGGATGTGCGGCAAATGGAGGCAGCCAGAGATAAGATCTTAACTGCCTGGGGTACTGTGGATGGGCTTGTAAACGGGGCGGGAGGGAACATGCCTGGCGCAACTGTTTCGCCTGATCAGGATGTGTTTGACTTTAGTATAGAAGACACGCGTAGGGCCGTAGACCTGAATTTGTTTGGAACTGTTATTCCGACTAAAGTTTTTGGTAAAGTAATGGCAGAGCAGGGTAGGGGCACTATTGTCAATATCTCTTCGGTTGCAGCGCAAAGGCCGCTTACACGTGTTTTGGGGTATGCCATGGCCAAGAAATCGGTTGAGTCTTTTACCCAATGGATGGCAGTTGAACTTGGCATGCGCTACAACGGAAAGCTAAGAATAAACGCCATTGCTCCGGGTGTATTTCTGACTGAACAAAACAGGAGCTTACTTTTAAATGAAGATGGAAGCATGACCGACAGAGCACGCAAATTTATAAACAATACGCCGTTCCAGCGCTTTGGGGTGCCCGAGGAGTTAACCGGCACTTTAATATACTTACTAAGCGATGCTTCTAAATTTGTGAATGGCGAAACTGTGTTAGTAGATGGTGGCTTTAATGCCTATTCAGGTGTATAAAAACCTGGGAGCTCATGTTGTACTATGTCGCAACTTTAGAGGCAATACACTTATTTACCCGGTTCGTGCACATCCTCTTCTTCTACATCGTGCTCCTTCATTTTACGTTCTGCCCATGCATGATCAACTTCTCGTGCCTTAAGGCCTTCCTGGTCCGACCCGTGCTGCACATCATACATCAGCTCAACCAGCATCGGAAAGTGGTCAGACCCAAAGTATGGCAGCTTTTTAATGTAGGATAAGGTAAAGTGGCCGCTATGGAAAAGATGATCCAAAGGCCAGCGGGCAAACCAGAAATCAGCATGAAAAGTATTAAACATGCCACGGCCAATTCTGGGGTCCAGCAACCTGCTGATTTTCCGGAACAGCCTCGTTGTGGCAGACCAGGCAACATCATTCAAATCACCGGTTACAATAATCGGTGAAAACTCATCTGAAACGCTTTTAGCTACCACCAACAGTTCGGCATCTCTTTCTGATGAGCGCAAGTTTTCGGTGGGGCTTGGCGGTGCGGGGTGCAGGAAATGTACCCGTACCTTAATATCGGACCTCATAACAACAAGCGCATGCATCGACGGAACATCAGGCTCAACCAAAAACTGAATTGCGGTATCCTCCAAAACCAAACTAGAGTACACATGCATGCCATACTTGTTGTCGAGCGGGCACTTTAAAGTATAGGGATACTCTTTTTCTATCACCATCAATTTTTCCTCCCACCAAAGGTCTGTTTCCAGCGTTACCACTATGTCAGGTTTATACTTTGCGATCATGTCAAGTAAGCCCTGGTAGTTTTGGTTTGTGGTGAGAACGTTGGCTGTAAGTATACTGATGAGATTAGCTTTATCTTTATGTCTTGCCTGTTTTACCTCCACAGGAAATAATTGAGTATAGGGCAAAATCCAACCAAAGTGAAAGCAAAAGCAGCCAAAAGATGTTATGGCCAACACCCCAGCCTTATAACTTGAAAAGTCCAGGAACATAGCGGCTGCTACAAAAAGTATAAGGGCAAAGATCATGAACTGGAACCTCGGGAAATCTAAACCGCGAACCCACCAGCCCTCGTGCCTCCAGATGGGCAACAAAGTTACCAGGACCAGAATATAGGTAAACCATGCTACTATTATTTCTGCCATTAAGTGTGCTCTCCGCTTGCTTAAGTATAATTTAAAGCCTTAATAGAACAGATACGTTTCAGCAGCAGGAGCGTAGATTGATAAGGCAACTTTCTGTTTTATTGATTTGAAAATAAACCTCAGTTTAGGCTCATGCATGCGCAACATGAACACTTTCTTAAGAAATGATTGTGAAACCAAAAGCTCATTAACTTAACTTGCAGGAAACAGCAATAAGCCTATAATAATGTATAACAGCTACTTACAGGCTACAAACCAGAGTGATATTAATAGTGACTACCAATTACGTGCGCTTAACTTAAATCAATGTGCGTACTGTTGCGTAACAGGAAGCAAATTATACTTGTAAGAGCACCTATGATAGCAGCAATAGTTAGTTTCCTGGTAATGCTTAATCCCTTCGCCCTTTTCCTATACCTGAAACCTGTAATGGGGGATCTTTCAGATGCAGATTTCCGGAATGTGTTTGTAAAAGCTTCCCTGATCTCTTTTTCAATTTACCTGGTGTTCCTGTTATTTGGTGACTTGGTATTTCAGCGCGTTTTCCGGATCAATTTTGAATCGTTTAGGATATTTGGCGGCATTGTGCTGTTCTCGTTTGCGTACATGTTTATTGTACAGGGTAAAAAAGCATTTATCCAGATAAAGGGAGACCTACACGATTTAGCATCTGAGATTGCTTTGCCGTTTATGGTAGGAGCCGGCACTATATCGCTGACCGTGTTGATGTCGGAGCAACTGGAACTATGGCAGGGTACGGTGTCTCTTGCCGTAATTATGCTGATTAATTACCTTATAATTATGGGTTTAAAACAGGTTAGACGTGGTATGCGCTCTAAAAAGGTACAGTTGGCTTTTGATAAGAATATGGAGCTGCTGCTGCGTATAAACGGTTTTTTTCTGGGTGCAATTGGCGTAGATATGGTGGTTACCGGCATCAGCAATGTAATGCGCTCTTCCGGGCAGTTATAATTTAAAAGTATAAGCTTACATGCACGAATAATAAACTGGCCAGGCTTGTATACAAGTATAAGCATTAGTTTATCGGCACGCGCTTTCCACCTGCTTTGGCAGACTCATAAATGGCCATTAGTATTTTCATGTCGCGCAAGCCCATTTCGCCGGGCACAATAGAGGGTTTGTTCCTTCGGAAGCTCTCTGCCTGGCTATCCATTTGCTTTACCTGCTCGTAAATGTTTGGCAAATTCATCGGGCCTTCGCTGGTTTCTCCTTTTTTGCCTTCATAAGCATAGGAGGGGCTAAGTTTCCACCAGCCTTTTTCGGCCTTGCTCGAAAGTACATTTTCGTCATCAGCATAACTGCTGTTGCAGGTAGCCACCACACCGTTTTCAAACTCCATTTGCCAGCTTATGGATTGTTCTACATCATAGAAGTAACTTGGTTTAGTAACCTCTCCAAACTTAGCTGTAACTGCAACCGGTGTTGTGCCCATTGTATAAATTGCTCCCTGCACACAGTAAATCCCAAGGTCCATTAAAGGGCCCCCACCAGCTAACTTTTTGTTAAGGCGCCAGATATCAAGGCTTCCGTTGGTTTGGTCGCCGCTGTTGCGGGCTTCTATTTGCTGCACTTTGCCATATACCTGCTTTTGCCCCAGCTCCATTACACGCCTATGGAAAGGCTCGAAGTGCAGCCTGTAGCCAATGGCTAACTGCACATTGTTCTGCCTACAAGCATCAAGCATTCGCTGGGCATCCGCTACAGTTGTAGCCATGGGCTTTTCACAAATAACGTGCTTTTTAGCCTTTGCTGCGCGTATTGTGTATTCGGCGTGCATGGCGTTTGGTAATACTACATATACAATGTCAATGTCTTTGTTTTGGGCTATTTCGTCAAAGTTTTCGTAGTTGTAGATGTTTTTAGCGGGTATGTTATACTTTGTTTTCCAGGCTTGTGCTTTAGAAGGAGTACCCGTTACAATCCCTGCCAGGTAGCAGTTTTCGGTTTCTTGTAAGGCAGGCGCAAGTTGGTTTGCACTATACTGCCCGAGCCCCACCAATGCGATGCCAAGTTTCCTTTTTTGAGCTCCTGTCTGTTCCGACTCATTTTCAGCTGCAACGCTGCTCTCAGCACTTTTCTGACTCATCGAAAGCAGGGGCAGGCCTAAAATTGTAGTTCCCAAGGTTAAAGTAACTCCTTTCAGAAACTTCCGGCGGTTAAAAGCTTCAGGTTGGTTGCGATTTGTTTTCATGGGTATAGTGCGGTAAATATGTTAAACAGTTTAGGTAAGCTATGTATGCTTTTAAGCTCTCAGCAGTTTAATTAGCGCATGCCGTACCATGAAAACAGCCTGGTACGGCATGCTTGGGCAAACCCTTTATATAGTAGGAGTGCCGCCAGTAACCTGTACAGTAGAGCCAGTCATGTAGCTTGAGTCCTGGGAGGCCAGCAGTACGTAAATAGGAGCAAGTTCGGCTGGTTGTCCGGCCCGCTTAAGCGGTGTGTCCTTCCCAAAAGTCTTCACTTCTTCTGTTGGCATGGTAGATGGTATAAGCGGGGTCCAGATGGGGCCTGGGGCAACGCAGTTTACACGTATTCCCTTGTCGGCTAGTAACTGTGCCAACCCAGCGGTAAAGTTTTGTATAGCCCCTTTCGTAGCAGCGTAAGCCAGCAGTATAGGCTTGGGTTTATAGGCGTTTACAGAGGTGGTGTTTACGATGGTGCTTCCGGGCTTCATATGAGGCTCGGCTGCTTTACACAAATGGAACATGGCATAGATGTTTGTACGGAACGTGTAATCCCACTCTTCACTTGATACATCCTGAAGTGTTTCCCTGGCCATCTGGTAAGCGGCATTATTTACCAGGATATCAATCTGCCCAAACTCTTTTACTGCCTGGTCTATTATCTTTTTGCAATGAGACTCCTCACTTATATCGCCAGCGACCAACACCGCTTTTTTACCGGCTTCTTCTACATACTTTGCTGTTTCTTCGGCATCTTCGTGCTCACTTAAATAGGAGATAAGTACATCAGCCCCTTCACGCGCAAAAGCGATGGCAACGGCTCTGCCTATTCCGGAATCGCCTCCTGTTAGAACTGCTTTTTTACCTTCTAGCTTACCAGATCCGCGGTAGCTTTTTTCACCGTGGTCTGCCTGAGGCATTAAGTCCTCTTCAGTTCCGGGCACTTCCTGCTCTTGCTCCGGATAGGGTGGCTTTGGGTACTGCTCCTGCGGGTTCTGCTTCTTTTTCTGATCTTCCTGGTTCTCCTTCATGTTTCTTTTGGTATAAGTTTGCTTTATAGTTTGGGTGCTTGCATAAAAAACGGCAGCTAACTGTTTAAGTTGCAGGTAAAAGCTCTCACATAAGGCTATAGCTAAAGCTCGGCGATAAGCAGTTTTAGAAGGTTGATGCTGATTATAGCCATAGCTATGGCTAAGACTATTATAGCCTTCAATTTTACCGCTACAGATTTACCGCGTATATTTACCTTATAATCCATATCAATACGGCTTCCGTAAGTAGTAATATCTTAGAAATGCTTGTGATTAGAGGCCTATAATACAATAGTATGAGCAGCAAGAATTCACTTTTATACAGCATAGCCACCGCTAAATGCCCAAGATGCCGAGAAGGTGAAATGTTTCCGGGTGGGTTGTATACTACCCGGTTTGCCGATATGCATTCCAGTTGCCCCTGTTGCGGGCAGGCCTACGAGCCAGAGCCGGGCTTTTACTACGGTGCCATGTACGTGAGTTTTGCCTTTAATGTAGCGGCCTTTCTGGTTTCCCTTTTTATACTATCCCAGTTTGTGGAAGAGGTAACTATGGGGATGATGATAGGGGTGGTAGCAGTAGTTGTTATTGGGCTGCTGCCGGTTATTTTCAGATTGTCCCGTATTATCTGGATTAATTTTTTTGTACGCTACGAAGGGCCTTGCGATCAAATACCAAAGAAGGCAGTAAAATAGCGCAAGCCTAGCTCGGATGATGTGCTGAACCAGGCTTGCGGCAGTAGCAAGCATAACACCTGTTACTTTGTGTACATTGAACCGATCAGGTGTTTATATTTTTCGATAATTACTTTTCTTTTAAGCTTAAGTGTTGGAGTTAGTTCTTCGCCTTCTATTGTCCAATGGTTTGGCAGGAGTACGAATTTCTTTACCTGCTCTACCTGGTTAAAGTGCTTGTTGTGCTGGTGCACCGATTCTTTTATCAAATCATGGGCTTGTTTGTCGTTTACAACATCGCTGTTGCCCGGATACATTAATCCTTCCTGTGTATACCAATCCTTCAGGGCATTAAATGCAGGTACGATAAGCGCGCCTACAAATTTCTGTGTTTCTCCTACAACCATTATCTGCTCAATCCATGGGCTTTCCACCATCTTGTTTTCGATGGGCTGCGGTGCGACATACTTGCCGCCGCTTGTTTTAAAAAGCTCCTTTTTGCGGTCTGTAATTTTCAGGAACTTGCCGTTTATCATAGTGCCGATATCCCCTGTGTGCAGCCATCCCTCTTTAATTACTTCGTTTGTAAGATCAGGGCGTTTAAAATAGCCCATCATCACATTAGGTCCCTTGCAAAGTATTTCTCCGTCAGGGGCAATTCTAACTTCAACACCTGAAAGCAAAGGGCCAACCGTACCAAACATCCTGTTTTTTTCGCTGTAGCGGTTACCGCTGATGATAGGCGATGCCTCGGTTAACCCATAACCTTCCTGTATTACAATCTGTGCGGCTGTAAATACTTTTAGTAGCCGTACCTGGCACGCCGCTGCGCCCGTTATAATTGCTTTGACTTCACCTCCCAGGGCATCGCGCCATTTACTGAATACAAGTTTATTAGCCAACGCCAGCTGCATTCTGTAACTGGCACTTTGGGGCTGGTTTATCTCGTATTGTTCAGCTAGTTTAAGTGCCCAGTAAAACAGGCGTTTTTTTATACCTGTAAGTGTAGCTCCCTTAGCTAAAATACCCTCGTATACTTTCTCCAGGAGGCGCGGTACTGTTGTAAAGAGGGTTGGTTTTACCTCTTGCAGATTAGCAGCTATAGTTTCCATACTTTCGGCATAGTAAATAGAAACTCCGCAGTAAAAGAAACAATAAGTTGCCATGCGCTCAAAGGCATGGTTTAGCGGCAAAAAACTTATGGTTCGTTTTCCCCGCACCCCAATTTCCTCGATAATCTCTGCACTTCCGAAAACGTTGCTGAGCATGTTGCGGTGAGAAAGCATGACACCTTTTGGTGTTCCAGTTGTTCCCGAAGTATATAGTATGGTAGCCAAGTCAGTTTCCTGTATTGATTCCCGCTGCTCGTTTACCTGCTGCTGTGCTTCCGGTGTTAGCTGTATTAGCAGTTCGGACCAATGGCTTGCGCCAGCTACTGGTTTAAAAGTATAGATGGATTTTATACTTGGTAATGACTCGCTGATGCCGCTAAGTTTATGGTAGAGTGCCGTATCACCCACGAAAGCCATTTTTACATGCGCATCTTCAAGTATAAATTTCAGCTCGTTTTCGTTTATGTTTGGGTAAACAGGCACAGATACAGCGCCTATCTGCTGTATTGCTAGGTCCACCAACATCCATTCCGGGCAGTTTGCGCTAAGGATCGCAATTTTGTCTCTGCCTTCTATCGTGCCGTCACCCTTCGAAATTCCTGCGGCGAGAAGAGCCGCGCTAATCTGGTTCACGATCTTGTAAACTTCCTGCGTGCTGTATTTTTTCCAGGCGCCATCCTCCTTAGAGCAAAGCATATCTGGCAACGGGAAATTTTCTAACTGATAGGTAAGGCAGTCAAATAACCGTTTTGGTTTTTGCGTGGGCATCATATTTCTTATGTTTAATCGGCAACTCCAAGCAGCCGCACCTTCTAAAACAGATGGGTTGTGAGGCTGCTGTATATTGCATCTACGGTTTAATGCAAGAGCTGTTCAGGAGCAAAATTACCTCTTATGGTTCGCATCTGCTATAATGCGGCTCCACTAATTCTGTGGTTAAACCGTTTTGCGAGCTTATTCTATACTTGCTGTAGCGCATTTGATTATCTTACCTAGTACAGGGAAAGAGAGAAGCTGCAAAGGAAGTATGAGCGAAGGGCCGCCAAGTTGAAAATTAGTTTGCTATTGTAGTTCATCGATACGCCCTCCGCATTCTTTTATTCAACCTGTTAGTGACTATACCTGGCAGGTTGCTATTGTATCACCCCTAAAATCTGAGTGCCTCTATTATTTGCAACATGTAAAATCTTAAGTAATTTACAGTGTGATAAGTTATTGTCTTTTAAGATCAGCCAGTTAATATGAATCAGTTTATACTTGGAGTTGATATTGGCGGCACGCACATTACCGCCGCCGTTGTAGACTTAAGTACCCGAACGCTTATACCCGGGAGTATAAGCCGTCAGCCTGTGGATTCTGGTGGAAGTGTAGCATCCATTATTTCCGGTTGGAGCAGTACCATGCTGGCCGCCTTAAAGAAGCAGGAAGGCATTGTAAATCATTTCGGAATAGCCATGCCTGGTCCTTTTGATTACGAGCGTGGCATTTCTTTGATGCAGCACCAGGACAAGTATGATGCGCTTTACGGGGTTCATGTAAAAGAGCTTTTGGCTGAGGCTTTACTTACAGAACCGATGTATTTAAAATTCCAGAACGATGCTCCCTGCTTTTTACAAGGCGAAGCTTTTGCGGGGGCAGCCAGGGGGTACAACAGGGCAATTGGGTTAACCTTGGGCACAGGCCTGGGGTCAGCAGTTACCGTGAATGGCAAGGCATGGGATGCCAACCTCTGGGATACTCCTTTTCAAGGAAGTATAGCCGAGGCATATTTAAGCTCGCGCTGGTTTGTGAAGCGCTTTTATGAGCTGACCGGTACAAATGCAGCCAATGTGAAAAGTATAGTGGAGTTGAGTGCAGCGAAGCCAGAAGTGCACGAACTCTTTTCTGAGTTTGCAGCTAACCTGGCAACTTTCCTGAGGGATTTTGTGCAGCAGGAGCAGCCCGAAGTAATTGTATTAGGTGGCAGTATTGCCAAGGCTTTTTATTTATTCGGAGATGCTTTGCAGCAAAAGCTACTGGAGCAAAGTATAAATGTACCGGTAAAAACAGCAGCGCTAGGAGAGGAAGCTGCCTTGCTGGGTGCAGCTTGTCTGTGGCAGAATATGGCAAACTGATAGCTTTACACTTTGTTAAAATAAACCTTAACTTTAAACATACTTTAATTCTATACTTGCCCAAAAAACTAACCAAATGAAAAAACTTGTCCTGGGGGTACTGTTGCTTTCACCTGTAATCACGTTCGCACAATCAAAGCCGATTCAAAACCTGACCAAATATGTGAATCCTATGATTGGCACCGCTAAAATGGGGCATACTTACCCGGGCGCAACGGTGCCTTTTGGCATGGTGCAACTCAGCCCAGACACCGATACCATACCTTATGAAGTAAATGGCAAGTATAACAAAGACGTCTACAAGTACTGCGCCGGCTATCAGCACGACGATAAAACAATCGTAGGATTCAGCCATACACACTTCAGCGGCACGGGCCACTCCGATTTAGGGGATTTCCTGATAGCGCCCACCACCGGTAAATTGCAGCTGAACCCCGGTACTGAAGACAAACCTGAGTCAGGTTATCGTTCCGCTTTTTCGCATGCAAATGAACTGGCAGAGCCCGCATACTACAAAGTGAAGCTCGACGACCACAACATTCTGGCGGAGCTAACAGCAAGCAACCGCGTAGGCATGCACCAGTATACTTTCCCGAAATCAGATGAGGCCCATATTATACTTGACCTGATGGCGGGCATCTACAACTACGACGACAAAACCACCTGGACCTTTGTGCGGGTGGAGAACGACACCCTGATTACCGGATACCGCCAGACAAACGGATGGGCACGCACCCGCACTATGTATTTTGCTATGGCCTTTAGCAAGCCTTTTTACCAGTATGGCAACAAAGATTATTCGGAGGCGCAGGTGTACAAAGGCTTCTGGCGTAAGTTCGACCAAACCAAAAATTTCCCGGAGTTTGCCGGTAAAAAGCTGCGCGCTTACTTTGATTTTAAAACGGAGGAAGGAGAGAAGATAAAAATAAAATTTGCGCTATCGCCGGTAAGCACCGAGGGAGCCCTGGCTAACATGCAAGCCGAGATACCGCACTGGGATTTTGAGCGTGTAAAGCGTGAAGGACAAGCCGCCTGGAACAAAGAATTAAATAAAGTGGTGGTTGACGCTGGCAAAGACGATCTGGTGAATTTCTATACAGCCATGTATCACTCGTTCCTGGGGCCAACCACTTACATGGATGTAGACGGCAAGTATAGAGGCCTTGACATGAACGTGCACCAGGCAGATGGCTTTACGAACTTCACCAGCTTCTCGCTTTGGGATACATACCGCGCGCTGCACCCGCTGTTCAGCATTTTGCAGCCTGCCCGCAACAACGACATGGTAAAGTCGATGTTGGCGCACTACGACCAGAGCGTCCACAAAATGCTGCCTGTCTGGTCGCACCACGCCAACGAGAACTGGTGTATGATAGGCTACCATGCTGTGCCGGTTATTGCCGACATGGTAATGAAAGGTGAGGCCAAGTTTGATGCAAACCGTGCCCTTGATGCCAGTATACAGACTGCTCGCACCCGCTACTACGATGGCCTGGAATATTATATGCAAATGGGGTATGTGCCTGAAGACAAAAATGGCTCGTCGGTATCAAAAACGTTGGAATATGCCTACGATGATTGGTGTATTGCGCAGATGGCGAAAAAGCTCAACCGCCAAGACATTTACGAAGAGTTCAGCAAGCGATCCCAGAACTATAAAAATGTGTACGATGCCAAATCCGGTTATATGCGCCCTAAGTTGAGCGACGGCACTTGGAAAAAAGAATTTGACCCGCTTGACACACACGGACAAGGCTTTATTGAGGGCAACTCTTGGAACTACAGCTTGTATGTGCCACACGAACCGGCCCAAATGATTGCGATGATGGGAGGGAAGAAGCGCTTTGCCCAGCACCTGGACTCACTTTTTACCATGGACCTGCCAGACAAGTATTTCGAGAATACAGAGGATATTTCGAGAGACGGTATAATCGGTAATTATGTGCACGGCAACGAGCCTAGCCACCATGTAGCCTACCTTTACAATTGGACAGACCAACCCTGGAAAACACAGGAACGCACCCGCATGGTACTTAAGGCTATGTATAAACCTACTGTAGATGGCTTGGGTGGAAACGATGACTTTGGCCAGATGAGTGCCTGGTATATTTTCAGCGCGCTTGGATTTTACCCGGTAGCTCCCGGCTCTGACCATTATGCACTTACAAGCCCAGCGATTAAATCGGCAAGTATAAACCTGGAAAACGGCAAGACTTTTACTATAGAAACCAAAAACCAAAAGAACAATAACGTATTTATACAGAAATTAGAGTTAAACGGCCGAGCTATAAACCGTACTTATATAACACACGATGAGATCGTGAGCGGCGGTAAAATCACGTTTTACATGGACAGCAAGCCTAACAAAAAGCTGATGACCGTAGAACCTTAATAATTGAAACTATAGCTATGAGTAAACAAGAAAGCCTTTCCTGATTGGAAAGGCTTTCTTGTTTAGGTCTGAAAGATGTCGCAAGTTTAGCGATAGCGCAACTTGTGGCTAACTATGGTGCCAGTTTGTAACTGGCGAAACTATAGTTCTGGAATCCGGCAGTTGCAAATTGCCGCCATACTTTACCACCAGTTACCGCTGCGCTCAAACTGGCATTATATGACCTACGTTTTCCTGATTTTATATCCAACAAAGCCATAGTATACGATAAATGCATAGCAGAGCATGGGTACTACAAAAGAGAGCTGCAGATTACCAGAAACGTCAGCAAACAACCCTTGTAAGGGTGGTATAATTGCTCCTCCAACGATCGCCATAACTAAAAGCGATGATCCCTGGCTGGTGTTTCTGCCAAGACCTTTAATGGCTAAGTCGAAAATAGTCGGGAACATTACCGAATTGAATAGTCCGATGGCAATGATAGCCCACATAGCCAGCGAACCTTTTGCTAATATTCCTACCAGTAATAAACCAATAACGGCTATGGCAAAAAAGGCAACTGTTCTGTTCGGGATGAATCTGGCAATCAGCAAGACAGCTAAGTTCAGCGCAATCAACCCAAGTATGATTAAGGCCTGATCGAGATCATATACCAGGTAAACAGTCAGGAAAGTGATCAGAGAAATAAATAGAATGAACACAAACTTACCAAACAGCTTGATGGTGCTTAACGCAATGGCTCCAAAGAAACGCCCGACCATGGCACCGCCCCAGTAAAAGGCCAGGTAATGCTTTGCCTCCGATTCTGACAAACCTGTAATCTGCGGTAGTTTGATGAAATTGATGATTGCACTACCTATACTTACCTCGCCGCCCACATACATAAATATGCAGATGATGCCCAATACCAAATGCCTGTGCTTTACGGCGCCTGCACCAGTTTCAATTTTGCCACTACCTTCCAGGCGGGGGAGGCGGGCTACTTTAATGAGAACGGCAATTAAAAGCAACAAGGCAGCCAAACCCAGGTACGGGAGTTTCACAGAGTCTGCATTGTCTATTTCAGTGGAGGCCACCTGGTCAAAAATAAGGTAACCGCCTATAATCGGGGCTATGGTGGTGCCAAACGAGTTAACAGCCTGCGACAGGTTCATGCGGCTGGACGATGTATCTGGAGGGCCAAGTATTGCCACGTAAGGGTTAGCGGTTATCTGCAGAACCGTAATGCCTGATGCAAGTACAAACAGCGCCAGCAGGAAAAAGCCATAGTTATGTAAAACAGCCGCCGGGTAAAACAGCGTACAACCTGCCGCTGCTACTAGCAAACCGATAATGATGCCGTTTTTATACCCAATCTTAAGTATGGGATCTCCTTTGGTGGCAGAAAGCAAAAAGTATACTAACGAAACTATAAAGTATGCCCCGAAAAATGCTGTCTGAATAAGCATGGCCTGCCAAAGCTGTAGCGTAAACACCTGTTGCAGTTTAGGAATCAGGATGTCGTTCATGCAGGTGATGAACCCCCACATAAAAAACAACATTGTTACTACAATAAGCGGGGTTGTAGAATTTTTGTAGTTCTGGGAAAGATCGACGTGCTTTGGAGTTGCCTCTTCAGCTGAGCTTGGTTTCAAGGAAGACATCAGGTTTGGGCTTTATAGGTCTTAAATAAGGGCTTATTGTTTGTCGTTGGAGAAAGAATAAGGTACGGCACTTTGCTCTGTGCCACGATGCTGGTTTGGTTCTGCCCCCATATCAAATTTAAGCTTACCGCCCTTCAGTATGTCTTCGTGCGAGATCCAGTTCTTTTCATACTTTTTACCGTTTAAGGTGGCTTTTTGTATATACAGGTTTTCTTTGCTGTTAGCTGGTGCTTCAATAACAAATTCTTTTCCGTTTTCAAGTTTTATAGTTGTCTTTTTAAACAGAGGAGCCCCCACTACATATTGGTTTACGGCAGGTGTGACCGGGTAAAAGCCCATGGCTGAGAAAACATACCAGGCGGATGTCTGGCCATTGTCTTCGTCGCCGCAGTAGCCGTCTGGTGTAGGCTGGTACATGCGGTTCATGGTTTCGCGTGCCCAGTATTGCGCTTTCCAGGGTTCTCCGGCATAGTTGTACAAGTAGATCATGTGCTGGATAGGCTGGTTTCCATGCGCATACTGGCCCATGTTGGCAATCTGCATTTCACGAATCTCATGGATCACACCGCCATAGTAGCTTTCGTCATACTTCGGGGGAAGCGAAAAAACAGAATCCAGCTTGGCAACAAAATTCTTTTTGCCGCCCATCAGGTCTATGAGCCCTTGCACATCATGGAACACCGACCAGCTGTAGTGCCAGCTGTTGCCCTCGGTAAAGGCATCGCCCCACTTAAACGGGTTAAACGGCGACTGGAAAGACCCATCCTGGTTTTTACCGCGCATTAGCCCGGTCGTAGGGTCAAAAAGGTTGCGGTAGTTCTGGCTGCGTTTAGCGTAAAGGTCGATTTCTGATTGTGGTCTGTTAAGTGCTTTGGCAAGCTGGTAAATGGCAAAATCATCATAAGCATACTCCAGCGTGCGGGCAGCATTCTCGTTTATTTTTACATCGTAAGGCACGTAACCCAGTTTGTTGTAATATTCCACACCTGCACGACCAATGGCGGTAATGGGGCCTTCATTGTTCGCGCCATGCAACAGGGCTTCATAAAGGGTATTAATGTCGTATCCACGCAGCCCTTTTATGTGGGCATCGGCCACTACAGAGGCAGAGTTGTTGCCAACCATAATATTGGCATACCCGGGGCTGGACCACTCAGGCAGCCATCCGCCCTCTTTATAGTCGTTTACCAAGCCCGCTTGCATTTCTTTGTTTATACTTGGGTAAGTCAGATTCAGGAAAGGGTAAAGTGCCCTGAAAGTATCCCAAAAGCCCGTGCCTGCAAAGCGGTAGCCAGGGTATACTTTCCCATCATATGGGCTGTAGTGTACAGCGTTGCCATCGGCATCTAACTCATACATTTTGTGCGGAAAGAACAGCGTGCGGTACAGGCAGCTGTAGAATGTTCTCATTTGCTCGTCGGTGCCGCCTTCTACGGTAATCCGGCTCATGGCCTGGTTCCAAAGCGACTTTGCTTTCTGCTTAGTAGCTTCAAAACCATCAGAAGCCAATTCGCGCTTCAAGTTCAGCTCGGCCTGCTCCAGGCTAATAAAAGACGATGCAACGCGCAGGTTTACTTTTTCACCTTTGGCAGTTTTAAAACCAACAACTGCACCGGCATGATGCGCGTTCATCTCCAGCTTATCTTTAACAAGCGTTGTGTCATGCCAGGTATAGGCTACTGTGAAGGGTTTATCAGTATAGATTACAAAGTAATTTTTAAAGTTTTTTGGGTTGCTGCGTGCGTTTTTGGTGGTGTACCCTATTATTTTGTTTTCGGAGGGTATAACCTTTACGTATGAGCCTTTGTCCAGCGCATCAATCACTATAAATGAACTATCAGACTTTGGATAAGTAAAGCGGAACTGGGCAGCACGCTCCGTTGGTGTAAATTCGGTGGTAACGTCGTGGTCGGCAAGGTATACGCTGTAGTAGTATGGTTTTGCCACTTCTGATTTGTGGGAGAACCAGCTAGCCCTTTCATCCTGGTTAAAGCGTAATTTGCCTGTTACCGGCATTAGCACGAACTGGCCATAATCATTCATCCATGGCGATGGCTGGTGCGTTTGCTTAAACCCCCTGATCTTATCATCGTCATAAGTATAGGCCCAACCATTTCCCATTTTGCCGGTTTGCGCCGTCCATAGGTTCATGCCCCAAGGTACAGCCACGGCAGGGTAGGTGTTTCCATTAGATAGGCTTACTTTAGAATCTGTGCCCATCAGCGGGTTTGCCAATTCTTCAGGTTCAAAGTGAGGATTCTTTTTTTGTGCCAGCATCATGGATGGGAATACTAACACGAAGACCAGAAGTATGAGAGGGAGTAAGCCTTTATTCATGTGATGCCAGTTAGATTTGGTGCAAATATGCTAAGCAACTAATATAGTAAAGCTAACAATTTTTGTGAAGTTCCACCGCTAACATGTTTATGTTGCTGTTAGATATTACTACTAGCTTATACTCTTTATTATCCTGGCAAAGTGAAATCAGGCTCTATTTACTTGAAATGGCTTTTAAATAAAAGTAAACTTCAGGGTTGAGTTACGGAGCATTATACACGAGGATGTTAGCGCTTTCAGAGAAACATTTAGAAGCTTTTACGCATTATCCTTATATACTTAGGGCTTGGGTAGAATTTCTATGAGAACAATCTGAAATAGTAACGGATCGGGTGGAATTACATAATCGGAACAAAGTTGTTTTTAACAGTAAAGATGTTTCGATAAATCTGTTATAAGTAATGGTGCAAATTTGGTAATAGCCAAAGTATAGAATATGCTAAATTGCATGCATCTGTTTTACCGGTATTTATATGGCTCTGCCTAAACAAACCTTATATGTACGAACTGTTCTTCCAGAAATTCAATGAAAAAGTAGCACTCTCACCTCAAGAACAGGAGCAAATAAAGGTATACTTAACGCCGAAGAAACTGCGCAAAAGACAGTACCTGTTGCAGGAAGGAGATGTGTGCAAATCCATTGCTTTTGTAGAAAAGGGGGCTTTGCGCGCCTACACGGTTGATGAGAACATGAATGAGCACATCATTCAGTTTGCCATAGAAAGCTGGACGATCTCGGACCTGTTCAGTTACCTGACGGCTGAGCCTGCCACTTATAACATCGATTCCTTGGAAGATGCAGAACTGGTACTGATCACCCGTTCTGCCCACGAAGAACTTCTAAGAACCCAGCCAAAATACGAGACTTACATCCGCCTGCTTATTACAGGTGCTTACATTGCTTTGCAACGGCGACTCTCATCCAACATCAGCCAGCCGGCAGAAGAACGCTACACCCGCTTTACAGATACCTACCCTGCTATTGCCCAGCGCGTGCCGCAACACATGATTGCTTCCTACTTAGGCCTGACACCTGAAACCCTGAGCCGGATACGCAAGAAAATGGCTGAGCGCAGGTAATTTTCCTTTTCTCCCTTGATAAATGTCAAGGTTCTTTCTTGACATGGCGCAATGCGCCGAGCCCTTGTTTGGCTGTACCTTTGTATTGTAAGAAGCTCATGCCTATGAAGACAATACAAACCATCGCCATCATAGGCGCTTCCGGAAACATGGGAATTGCCATATTCAGGGGGCTGGCAAAGGGTAACTATATACTGCTGCTTTGTGTCAACGATCTGCGCAAAGTGAAGGCAGTAGCCAACCAGAAGATCGTAATCAGCTTTGCCAACCTATGTCAGAAGACTTTCGATGGAGTAGTGCAGCAAGCTATTTGAATTTGACTTAAAAGACACCGGATTTTCAGCCTATGACAGCTATCAAACCAACACCATGCGTCGGGACCAATTTATAAGAACATTAATAACAGGAGTAGTAGGTATGAGCACATTATCAGCATTTAATAGATTTACAGATAACCTGAGCAAGCAGGAGCAACTCATGCCGGTTTTATTTGTGGGCCATGGCTCACCGATGAACGGTATTGAAGACAATGCCTTTAGCCAATACTGGAAAAAGCTGGCCAAAGAAATGCCCACACCCAAAGCAGTGCTGGTGGTGTCGGCACATTGGCTGAGCAAAGGCACCCGCATTACGGCCATGGATTTCCCGAAAACCATCCACGATTTCGGAGGTTTTCCGCAGGAATTATTTGATGTGCAGTATAATGCACCTGGCAACCCGGCGCTGGCTAAAGAAACGGCTTCTATCATTAAATCGGCAGAGGTAGAACTGGACCACGACTGGGGCTTAGACCACGGCGCTTGGACCATTGTACGGCACATGTACCCCGACGCCAATATACCCGTGCTGCAGTTAAGTATAGATTATACCAAAGGCCCGCAGTACCACTACGACCTGGCAAAAGAATTAGCCGGCTTGCGCAAAAAAGGCGTACTGATTATGGGCAGCGGCAACATGGTGCACAACCTGCGCATGGTAGCCTGGGACAGACTGAACGACGATGAATACGGCTATGACTGGGCCAAACAGATAAATTCCACTTTTAAGGAAATGATCAGCAATGGGCATCATGATAAGTTGATAAAGTATGAGCAGCTGGGCAAGGAAGCGATGATGGCCATTCCGACGCCGGAACATTACTGGCCGCTAATGTACACGCTGGGGCTGCAAGGAAACAAGGATGATGTATCTTTCTTCAACGATAAAGTGGTAGGTGGTTCGCTGACCATGACCTCTGTGAAGATAGGGTAGGGCATCAGTCAATTTAAACTAAAAGCTATGGCAATTACAGAAAATATAAAACAGAACACGCTACAATATAGCCTGACATTAGATTACCTGCTGCGCCTAGCTACTGGGGAGTAGCTGAAGGAATCTGCTGATAAGGACTAAGGTATAATAAACTATAGCCAGCTGCAGCAACTAAGTATAGCTACTCATTAAAAGAACAAATTAACACATTGACTATAAATTAAAAATCTATGAAAATTGGAATTACAGGTGCCACAGGTCAGTTAGGAAGACTTGTTGTATCGAAACTAAAAGATAAAGTGGCGACTGATAAAATTGTTGCACTTGTACGTACACCGCAAAAAGCTGAAGGTTTAGGGGTTGAAGTACGCGAAGCCGATTATACAAAACCGGAGACGCTGCATAAAGCTCTCCAGGGAATTGACATACTGCTTTTGATTTCGTCAAGTGAAGTAGGGCAGCGTGCCACCCAGCATAAAAATGTATTGGGAGCTGCAAAGCAAGCCAATGTAAAACACATAGTTTATACAAGCCTGCTACATGCCGACACATCTACGTTGAGCCTAGCCGATGAGCACCTGGCTACAGAAAGGATGCTGAAGGAAACAGGGATAGCACATACCATTTTACGTAACGGCTGGTACACCGAAAATTATACTGGCGCTATACAAGGGGCTCTTACCGGTGGCGCTTTTATTGGCAGCGCCGGTGATGGTAGAATTTCATCCGCCTCCCGCGAAGATTATGCAGACGCCGCCGTCGCTGTGCTGACAGATGAGGAGCATAAAGGTAAAGTTTACGAATTGGCCGGAGACGAAGCGTATACCCTTAGCGATCTCGCTGCAGAAATCTCCCGCCAGTACGGCCAGGACATCCCCTATAAAAATTTACCTGAAGCCGATTACGCTACTGCATTAGCAGGATTTGGATTACCTGAAGGACTGGCAGGTGCTATTGCAGGTTGGGATGTAGCTGCATCTAAAGGTGCTTTGTTCGACGAAAGTCGTCAGCTTTCCAAACTGATAGGGCGCCCAACAACGCCTATGGCTAAGACAGTTGCGGCTGCGTTACAAGCTACCATTAATTGATACTTGTAATTTATACTTAGGTAAAAAAGGCCAACTCAGTTGGTAAGTTGGTATCGAAACAGATAAGAGAGGTTTCGGAAAGGGCGACTGACAGGTTGAACAATAGTTTAAAAAGTCTACCAAAAGGGGGGATTACAAAAGGGAACAGCCTCTCCATTAAATGGAGAGGCTGTTCCCTTTTAGTAGACCAAAGGATGGAATTATCGAACCATTTCCACAGTGATTTGGCTGCAATGGTAAGCTATTTGGGATAAGCCTAACTTAAAAGAATGGCTATCAACTAAGGTTTTATAAGTTCTCAAGAAGCTAAAGCGCAAGGGGAAGGAACCAGCCTATTTTCAGCTTCCAATGTAAATTTTCAGCAAATTAAAACACTAGGCAGCACCCTTAGGCTGTTGCTATTTCAGGTGATCTCTACCAGTTCACCATATACTGATAAGGAACGCCCGCTTCATAATCATCCTCATCAATTCCCAGATCATCTCCGACGTAATTGTCCACATAGTTGGTCATCCGGCATTCCTCAAATGTAAGGTAGCCTTGAATGTAACCGCCCTTATCCCAGCTCTCCCCGGTGCGTTTCATATACTCTTTTTTGAGGAGAGCATATTCCTGAGGAGCGCCTAAGTAATAGAAGCCTGAGGAACATCTGAAAAAGCCATGTTCTCTTTGATGAGTCCAATAAATATCCAAATTCTTACCGGCTATTCCCTTGTTCTTCTCTATTTCTTTTTCCAGGTTCACCAGCACTTCGATCAGGTTATAATCGCTAAGCGCGCTTATGTCCACCACCTCTTGTAGATGGTCAATTATTTTGCTGCAGTAGGTAGGCTCACTAATAGAATGTAAGTGTGCGTTGGCTTCGAAAAACATGTGTTTAAAGTTTAAAAGTTAGAAGTGTATTTGTGCTGTCTGACGACGGAATCGGGAGACAGCCAATATACAAAGTAGGTCCTCACTTGTTACGCTGCCCTGGCTGTTATCAGAATTACCTTGCTTGAGGAGCTGAATTATGTAAGGATTTAACCCTGGTAAAAAGACGGATTTCCGCACAATGTATGAGGAGCAAAACGAGGTGAGGAGTTACGGAAATGATTGTGAGGACAAGCAAAATCCGTAAAATAATTACGGAAACAGCTTTGAGGAGTGTTTTTTTAAGGAAACAGCGTTGAGGACACTACGGAAACTATAAGTTGAGGAGTTTACGGAATAGTACGGAGTAGTAGTTTACGGAAGGTTTAAATGATGTTGGTCTGAGGTTGCTATAAAGTTGCTAATCGTTGAGGAGTAAGATGCGGATGAGGTTGCCGGGTGCTGAGGTAATCCTGAATTCCCTCAAAAGTATAAGTGTTACCAGGCTGCACAGGGTAGTGCTGGTTTAACTTACAAGACACATGAAAAAGCAACCTGTTTTTGAAGCCATCACACAACTACGAGCTGTCCACACCAATGACTTCAGAGCTTACACCCGCTGCATCGAAAAGTATGTTGGCAAGACCGACCCATTTCTCAGATGGAAGCTGGAGCACCTGGAAGATGATTCCCTATGCCGGGTACTTTACGATCTGGAAGAGGAAATGTCCTATTATGAACAGGAGCATGGATACCAACCTAACAAACCGATGGAGCTCACCATGCTGAAGCGGGAATTCAATAAAAGGACTGGCCAGGAGTGGGATGAGGTTTACATCGATTTTGAAGAGATCCGTTACGGTGGTTACGCTTCCATTCACTCCTATACGACAAGAGAGCTAAAAATTATAGAAGATCAGTATAGCGGCTATGACTGTACGGACGGTTTCAATACGGATGACTTTAAGATTTAAAACCTTAGGCAGGGAATATAACCCCTTATAGCTTCCGAATTATTTTTTTCTTAGAAAACGGGTCTGTTTAATTTAAAAGTAGTTATCGGGGAAACTATGTTACTTGGCAGTGAGAGAGGAGGGAGTTAAGTACTTTGAGCACAGTAGAATTTGTTGTATTACATTTATATTATTAGAGATGTACTAAATTAAATCCATTAAACTTATACTTCTAATATAGTTGAACTGGAGCTGAGGTACTTCTGACCTACTGTACTAGAAAAAAACTAGAGCAGATAATATTTAATTGAAGATTTATGAGTTTAACCAAAGGGGATATTTATCAAACTCAAAAAAGCCGCTTTACATTAAGTAAGGCGGCCCTTCTTCTAATAGGGAAACGCAAGAATTTATTCTGAATTGATGTTTCTTTACTGGACAATCCACATCAACGTACGCTTCACTGCCTGCTGCAATTTTTGATCTACTGCACGCATGGCGCTGTTGGAAATAGCCGGGCAGCCCCAGCCTTCCGGTGTGCCGGCTGGGTAAACTTCTTCATCACTTACCTGCTCCCACGAGTGGAAAACAATATCCCGGCGGGTAGCATTGTTGTTAGTCCCTTCCTGGCCATGCATCAGGTATTTTATTCTTATACCCCACTGACTCGGACCACGCTCCCCTAAAATGTATTTACCTACTGAAGAACAATGGCTGTTCTCGATATTGCTGAATTTAACCTGATCTTTGGACACGTCACTAGACCAGGGGTTGTCGCAGGCGCCGTGGCTTACCAAAAAGCTATTAGTTATTTTACTTTGGTTAAAGTCCCAAATAAAGAATCGCTTTAAACCGGAGTGCATGCTCATGTCAATGATGATAAAGAAATCGGTATTCAGATTTCTGGTGCGGCAATACTCCTCTGCTTCGTGAGCTTTTGCTTCCAGTTTAGCCATATCAGGACCAGGATTAGCAGTTTCCCATATCGCCTGACTTTCGTCTCCCTCAGGGCTGCTGCAACTGATTAGCAATAGCAGGAAAAACATAAAGATGGGTTTGAGTACTTTCATACCTTGACCTTTGAATATTGTACCTGTTTTACTCTTCTGCGTTGGGCCTGTATAAGGCGGATCTTCTGAACTATAAACAGCAAGCTTAAACCTGCTGTTAGTAGCGGCCATACAATTACGAATAGCAGCGTATTTATTTCATAGTAAGAGAGACCTGTGAGGTTAGCCAAGTTAATAACAAAATCGGTGCAGTAATTGAAAACGGCCGTCACAGCCTGTGAAATCAGGTTATACATGGCGCTTGTTTATTTTTGTTATTTGAACTTGCATCAGAAACAGTTTAACGAGTAGGTACGACATCAGTAAAGGCCACAGCAAAACCAGGAAAATGAGATTGGCAGCGCCATAGTTTCCGAAAAGCATTAAACCTGAGATCATTCCAAAATAAAGCGTATCTGTTATTCCGAAATAGCTTTTAGCTAACTTAACATGATGTTGCTTGCAGTAAGTTGTATCATGAAAGCACTTCCAACTGCAGGCGTCCGGCAAAGCTTCGGCGGTATTCATCAACAGCGGCCTAGTGGTCTTTTGCTTTTCAGGCATAGTGCTTCTGGTATATTCATTTATAACGATCATAGTCGCAAAAGCGAGCGCCAGCGGGAGAAGATAAAAGGAGAGGCTTTTCAGGAAATACATTTTGTTTGTGTGCTTAATGCCAGTCTATAGTTGTCAGGATGTGTTGCTTTGCTGTATTTAGGTCCAACACTTTTACCCATTGCTTTTTACTTAAAGCTCTGTGAACCATGTAATCTTTTGCTGTGCCAGATTCACCTAAGTTTCCGCTTTCGTCAATTCCACGCTCTGCTATTACTTTATTCATTTGTAAATCCCAGACAGCATATCCTGTGTTATCTTCAGCAATCAAGAAAGCTTGTTTGTCTTCCTGTAGTACCTTCAGGTTTACTACATCGCTGTAATGAGCCTGGTGGATTTCCCATTCGCTGGACCTGCCGTTTTCAAATTCCAGGTGTATGATCCTCTTAACAATACCTTCGGGATTAAAGAAGGTCTCTGAATAGAGAGTGGCGTTAATTTCACTATGTGGGGTGGCAAAGCGTGTAGATGCTAGTTTCTCCCTTGAAGTACAGGAAGACAGGAACAGAAAGGTAAACAGTAGAAGTAAGTTTATTTTCATGATAGGGTAAGATAGCTTACACAAGTATAATAAAATCTATATATATTGTAAAGGTGTAAGCTATAGTTAATCTTTAGCTAGTGCTAGAACTAGTGCATCTTAATATTTAAAATTTGAATTTCAGGTATGAAAACATATAACGGAACCACCGTGAAGGTGATAGGAGTGGGCGGTATCGGCTGCAATACTATAAGCTACATCCATGAGCAGAAACTCAATCATGTTCAACTTGTAGCCTGTGATTTTCAAGGACCAGTTTCTGATAGTGGAATAGCAGACACGCTATTCCTAAAAGCAAATGAACAAGAAGCTAATCCTGCTAATGCTGACGCTGAGATAATCCAGAACACGGTCTTCACTAAAGCAGAACGTGTGAAGGAAATGCTGGTAGAAGGCAATACGGAGATTGTGTTTATAGTTGCCGGGATGGGTGGCGCAACCGGAACAGGTGCTGCACCGGAGATTGCCCGCTTGGCTAAAGAACTAAGTTTGCTGACGATAGGTGTTGTGACGGCTCCTAAAGACTCAACTATAGCTGAAGCCGGTATTAATGCTATGAAGAAACATACAGATACTACCATTGTGCTTTCAATAGATAAGCTGAACCAGCAGAAGGAGATTTCGCTAAGGATAGATGTTTCTGATCAGCTAAATAAATATGTTGCCACAGCGGTGCGGGCTATAACTGAAATAGTGACAGTAACCGCTGAAGTAAATGTAGATGTAGAAGACGTGCGTATAGTTATGGCAGGAGCTGGAAGAGCTACTGTTGGAAGCGGTACAGGTGCCGGGGAAGGCCGTGCTATGATAGCTGCCCAGGAAGCAATTGCTACAGCTTTGCTTGGCAACGAAATTCAAGGTGCTAACCGGGTACTGCTTTCTGTTATTTCCGGACCTGAAACTGAGCTTGAAATGGAGGAGCTGACAGAGATAACTGAGTTTATCCAAAACAGTACCAGCGAACAGGCGGAGATAATTTTTGGCCATGCGATTGATGAAGACCTAGAAGATCAGCTGCGGGTAACATTCATCGCATCTACCTTTTCTGAGAACTAATTACAAGCTTGCAAAGTAGCAAGGGCAGGGGAGTAGGCGCAGTATATTTGTGCCGTACTATCCACTCCTGCCTATGCTTGAACCCCTGCCGTTTGTTCCTTATCCTTTTGTTACGCTGCCGGACGAAAATCTGAGCTACGAACCTATCCTGTATGTAGCGCCCGATCGCCTGATCTGCACAGGTGATGTTACGTTTAAAACCAAGCACTACCCGTTAGCTAAAGTATTGTCTGATAAGTTCAAACAAGAGTGGTCGCAGGAAATGGCGGACGAGATGGCCCGAAGGGTAATTAAAGAGTCTAAAGGCTATCTCGTAAGCAGAGACCTTTTTGTTAGTGCCATTATCCTGCCTGACTTTACGTTCTCAGCTATGGAGTTAGCTTATTCTGGCAAGACTCCCATTACTGGTCTCGACGTTACCTATGGATGGCCTTCCGGCAAGATCACCCGCATTACTAAAATACTGTATGGGTATACAGTTGGAATGGAGTCATGCATCCTGCATGTGCGCCACGAAGAAGCCGCTTTGCCCGGAAAGGTACATCATCAGCTCCAATTTCCTATTCAGTAAAGCTCATATAAACGATAGCTATGCGCAAGAAACAGATCACTACTTTTTACATGCCCCAGCAGGTAGATGCCCTCAACGGAGAAGACCTGTATACCCGCAGTCCGAACAAGCCGGCTTTGCTGTTAAACAAATTAAAGCTGGAAGGTCTGATGCCGTACTTTGATGTAAAAGAATATGCTCCTTTTGAAAAGGAAGAATTTTACCTGGCGCATACACAGGAATATGTAGATGCCTTTTTTGAAGGTACCAAACCACTGGCTACCACCAACGGCCTTACCTGGAGCGAGAACCTGGTCAATTCTGTGTGCTATACAAATGCCAGCCTATACCATGCTATCAAATACGCCATGCAGCACCCTGAAGTGCTCACCTTTAGCCCGACCAGCGGCTTTCACCACGCCAAACCTGATCGTGGCTCCGGGTTCTGTACCTTTAGTGGACAGGTGATTGCTTCGGTTAAATTATACCAAGAGCTGGGTGTTTCCGGGGCTTACCTGGACCTGGACCATCACTTCGGCAACTCCATAGAAGACAGCCGCAGTTTCGTACCAGATCTGGACAAGGCGATTCCTGTCTATGCCAACATAAACCCGAAAGGTACCAACGAAAGTTACCTGGCAGATCTGTGCCGCAACCTGGCTATACTTAAAGAGAAAATACTTGCCAGAGAGATACACTATATTGTATGGTGCCATGGGGCCGACTCGCATGTGTATGATGACTTGGGCGGAAGCGTGAATACAGATTACTGGTTGTTGGTGGCAGAGTTGTTTTATAAGTGGGTGCTGGAAGTAGAGCAAGAGTTGGGGTACCATTTACCAGTTAGTATGTCGTTGTTTGGGGGCTATCGTACCAATGCTTATGATTCAGTACTATCACTACACACAGCTGATCTGGTAATGGCTGCCAATATGCTTTTAGGCCACTCCATTGCTTACGAGCCACAGGTAGAAGTAAATCCTTATATCAGTAAAGAACCTTTCCGGGTAGCCATTGCTGCCGGCGAAACCATTATGGGCTACCTTGACGAAATTTTGTAAAATTCCTACACTTTCTAAGTATATAATTTTTATTATATAGTATTTTTATATACTTTTGTAATACAATTCCCCTTTATTTATTGGTTAGTGAAAGTAAAAGTGCCGAAAGGGCGCTTTGTGTTCGTTCGTGTCCTTGATTAGGATGCGATGTGTTCCCGTGTGTCTGTATTTCAACCTATAAACCCCTGTTAAATGAGAAGAGACTTTATTTGCCGCCAGTTAGAAGATGTTCGTTCGTCCAATGAGCCAATCGTCCTTAATGAGCAAGATGTAGACCTGAGCGGATTGGACTTGTCCGGTCTTAACATGAGCGGGTCAACTTTTACAAAGGTTAACTTAAAAGGAGCTAATCTTAGAGGGGCAATTCTGAAAGAGGTTGAGTTTAAAGGTGTTGAATTGGATGGAGCTAACTTACAAGGGGCTTGTTTAGTGGACGCAAAGTTTGACTGCAGCCAACTTATTAAAGCTAACCTTAAAGGAGCAGAGATGCGCTATACTAAACTCTTCTCTACTTTCTTTACTAATGCAGATTTAACCGGTGCTGACCTGTCCGGCTGTAAGATGGCTTACTCAGATTTCTCTCATGCCATTATGGACGATGCAAACTTGTCTGATGCTGACATTAACCTGATCGTTAATGAAGATGACGAGATGGATAAGAATGACTTTACATGTGCTTCCATGTATGGCGCAATCATTACCTCACCTGAAGTAAGAGTTTTTCTAATAGAAGAAGGAGCAGAGCTGTAAAATATGGTCGGCCTATACCTCTATAGTATAGCCCGATTATAGTTTCATAACATAGCCTGTAAGTTTTAACCTATAACCAACTATAGCCAACACATGATAGAAGTAACAGCTGGAGTAATTCAGAGAAATGGCCTTTTTCTAATTGCCCGACGTGCGCCTGGTAAAAGCCTGGAAGGGTATTGGGAGTTTCCGGGTGGCAAAGTAGAAGCCGGAGAAACCCACGAATATGCCTGGCCCGAGAACTAAAGGAAGAGTTGGACCTTGATGTAACGGTTGAGGAATACATTGGCGAATCTGTGTCTGGCGAAGGTAATAAGCAAATACGATTAGTTGCCTATGCTGCCAGATCGGAACAGGAAACCATTACTTCTAAAGACCATGACCAGCTAAAGTGGATCAGTATCTACGAGTTTGGCGACTATAATTTTGCCCCGGCGGATATTCCGATTATTGAGGCACTACTTATGAAGCGGATTGCGATAGTGGAGCAGTTGGCTGAAAGTTTAAAATAAGTTCTTTACACTTTAAAATTATAATTATGAAAGTAGACATTGGAGAATCGATAATTTATTCTTGGCTTAGACATGAAAAGCAGTGTCAGTTTGTACAGCTTAATTGGAAGACTTCAGGGACTTGGGAAAAATCAAATATTGAACTTGCTGAAGACATTTTTGAAAAATTAAAAAAGATAACTGATACAAGAGGGGTAAACTTAATTGGAGAATCTGTAAAGCTTGACCAATTTTTGAGGCAAGCTGAAATTGATGTGTTGGGATTATCTATCAATACTAGTACAGGTATAAACAATCCATCTTATGCCATCTCAGCAGTTGATATAGCATTCCATGAGGGAGGATTAGGTTATAAGAACCCACACTTAGTGGTTGCTAAGAAACTTGCTAGAGCTGCATTAATCACTTTAATTTATTTCAAAACTGATAATGCGGAAATAGTTTTTGCTTCCCCTAAGGTACATAAAGATACATTAAACAAGCTTGATGTAACATTATCAGAGGTTGAAAGATGTTTTGATAGTTTATCTTTTGACTTTAAGTGTATTTTCAATGATAATTTTGAAAAACAGATATTATTACCAGTCCTAAATCATACTAGGAATATAGCCGATACATCAGAATTATTTTCACGAGCTACTAAACTGCTTGATGTATTCGGTTGCTTAAGAGAGAATTTAAATGTAGAAGATTTAGGTAATATAGAAATTCAAGAATTAGATCAAGATGATGTTTCGGCAGATCAGAGAAGTTTAACAGATGAGATTTCTCTAGATGCCCTTTCATACAAAGAGTTAACTAAAATGTTGGATGAAGGTAACTTAAAGATTGGAGAGTTTGCGAAAACAATTTTTAATAAATTAGATGAAGATCAGGCTCTATTCCACCGTGTACTTGACTATTTAGAGAATGATAGAATTCCAACTGGCAAAGAACTTAAATTGTTGAAGCAGCTTAATCCCAATGATGATATAAATAATCAGATAAAAGATTCAAAAGGGCGAGCAAGATATTACAGAAACCCTCTGAAGAATAATGATTACATTCTTTACAGTCAATGGGTAGAAGCTAGGCATAAAGTTCCTCTCAAACAAATGTTGGCTGATTTTAAATTGCTTTAGGTTATTTATTTTAGTGATTTAAAATCATTAGTACGACAAAGCTTTATATTCTTATGATGGACATTACAACAAATGAAGAACCTAATGTACTAGAGGTCGCTTTAAGTACAATAAATAAACTTGCACATCAGCCAGATATAATGAATAGGCTGAATGAATTAGCTACTAAAACCACGTCATTACATTTATTCCTACGATTATATGATGACTATGAAAAAGAGGGTTTAGATCAAGACGATGAGATTCTAAATTGGACCGTTCCAGTTATTACACGTGAATTAAACGCTGCTTTATGGAATTTAGCAAGCGGTTTTTATAAAACGGCTGCTACTTGCTTAAGTAGTGCATTAGAAATGGGGATAGTTGCCTTATATTTTCAGGTTCTTGAAAATGAAAAAGGTAATCAAGTAATGAGTAAAGAATTTGTTGAGTGGTATTCTTACAATGCATCTACACCAAGCTGGAAGAAGGTAATAACGAAATTAAAACAAGACCAAAACATAGAGAAGTTCTCAAAGCAATTTGATTACGTTCCTCTTAAGGAAGTTAATGATCTCTATAGCTATTTTCAAGATTTTATACGGAACAGAAACCTATCTTCTATAGACACTGAAGGAGCTAATTATATGAATATGAGAAACTCTGCAGGGGAATTCTCAAATGATGAATTTTTAAGATTTAGCGATGCTTTTGATAGTACAATAGGTATGATTGCTTCTTCTTGGGCTTTAGTATACCCACACATCGTTGAAGGATACTCTCATACTTACAGCAGTACTTCCTATAGTACGTTAGTAGATTTATTTCAACCACTTTATCCTCAGTTTGTACTATACCATTTAAATACAAAAAGCACGGCAGGTGCTTAAGGCATAATGGTTTATAGTAACCTTTGACTGTTGTTCTGATACAAAACTAGTTGTTTCTGAATGTTAGAAATAAATTATACGCTTAAGGGGTCATTGAGACAATTATTCCTTAAGCTTTTACCCCTGGTTTATTACAAGCTTGCAAACTATCAGTGCAGCACTTCATACAGGTTTATATTTGAACATTTAACATAAACCTGTATGATTAAATATTCTTATCCTTTTATTATTCCACATGAAGAAGGTGGTAAGTTATATGTTTCTTCCAATCGTTTTATAGGTGCAGGCACCTTTAGCTATGGAATTGATAAGGAAATTATAGAGCAGGCTCTATTAGATGAATGCAAGCAAAAATGGCCAGATAAAATTGCTCCGCAAATAGCTAGTGGATTAGTTACTAGCCTAACAATTGGGTACAGCAGTAGTTTACCTATGATTAATGCGCTTGGGGTTCCAGATCATGTAACGAAACAAGTTCAACATGTTTTTTATGGAGGTGTCGAGATTATGGGACCAAATGTAACGTATACTTGGCCCAATGGCAGAATTACACAGGTTAAAAGAGTAATCAAGGCATATGCCTTTCAAGACTCAAATGTATTGTATGTGCGGCATGAGTCGGTTAAGTCTCATAGCGAGATTAACTACATGTTAAGTGTTTAACAGAGTAAAGGTTAAGCCTGTCTATTTTCCGCATTTATAAGTCGAGTGTGTTCTATTTTTTTCAAGTAGTGTCTCCATCTGTAGTGATATGATGCAAGTTCATTTAATTCGTTCTCATGATTTTAGTTCTGAAGCTTTTGAAATGATTCAGAACGTGCTTCAATCTAAAGCAGGACTTATATCGTTTATCGGCAGCAAAACCATATGTGGATGTCTTAGACTGAGTGTAGTTGTTGAAAAAGACTTTGATGGTTATACCTCAGATACCAGCTGGCAGAACTTTAACGACTTCTGTACCAGATACCGAAATGAAAATGGTTTATCACCAGAGGATGTTGTGGTACTACTTACACCCGAACCATTATTCTTAAACTGGTTTACCGCTTTTGACGATGAAGAGAACAACATCTTTATACGAACAGATGAGTGGGAAAAGTACTTACATTGTAGCCCGGTATATCCTGTTGCTTACCTTGTAATGGCTCAGGTTCTACAGAAAGCATTGTACAAATCAACTGCTGTTAAGCTAGCGCATACACACGATAAACCAGAGGGATGTATCAATGACTTTTGTAGCTATAAAAAGGACATAACCTTTAAGTTGCGTACAGCTGATATTTGTGTTCCCTGCTTAGAGAAAATGGTGCATGCAGGATTAAAGCCAGAATACATTACCCAGGCACTTTCACTCTTTGATGTAATACGCCAAGAGATGTTATTTCGGCAGCGCTACAAATTAAACTTAGTGCCCAAGAGCATTGCTATAAGAAGAAACAAAGGCAGAAAAAAGGGTATCGTTGTAGAGTTATTGGAATCGAAACAGTTAGTGGAACTTAACCCAACACAGTCTCTTGTTTATCTCTTCTTTTTAAATCATCCAGAAGGGGTAGTACTAAGTAAGTTATTGCATACAAAGTATAGAGAAGAGCTACTTTATCTATATGCAAACCTTACCAACAGAATAAAAATCAATAATACTGATTCATTGAATCGGTACGCTGGTATTGAAAATACTATTGACTCTTTAGTTACGGATGATGCCATACTTTCTCCTATCATTGCCAAAATTAAAAAGCTATTTATAGACAAAATTGGCCTTGAGAGCTCAAAAGTGTACTACATCCAGGGCGAGAAATCTATGCCTAAAAAAATCAGCTTAGATCGTTCAATGATCACTTATGAGCAGGATGTTATTGATTATGTGCTAGGACCATATCATTTTGCACAGCCGGAAAGTAATACTGTTTTAATACAATAAATAAAGTGACAGTGAAAAGGTAAATATGGACTTTATGGGAATCAGTCTCTTGTTAAAAGCTACTTTACTTTTTTTGCTTCTCTCATGCGCTAGTCTATGCAAAGCGCAGGCACTAAGTAAAGCAAAGTTTTACAAAAAGATTGAAAAGCTTTATCTAAGTGGCGAGTATGATAAAGCTCTTAAGGAGATTAAAAAGCTAGAGCAGGAGAGATTTGATAAAGAAGGCAACTTAAAGTATTCTCTCCGAAATGACATAGTCTACTACCATTTCAAACTTTCAGCAATTTTAAAAAGAGGTGAAAAAAATAATCTTCGAGAATTGGTCGGTCTTTATAGTAGGCTACAAGCACTGGATAGCACAAAGCAATATCTCACACTGCCACAATACAAGTCTCTTTTAATATACTTTAATCAGGTTGCTGAGAAGTTCCTGCATACGGATCAACTAATGCTAACAAGGAGTATAGTTAACATACTCGCTAGACATGGAGATACGACAGTCCTTTATCATAGTGTTTACCCGAAGCTTGAGACATTAGAACAAGCTAACAGAGGTGCCTTGCAAGAGTTTTTGATAAAGTATGATTTTGGCGAAGTTGATAAAAAGGCATTAGCAGTTAATAAGCAGTCTGCCATCAAAGAACAGGCTCTGGAATTAACAAAAGGCCTGACTCATGATTTTGAGAAAGCGAGGGCAATCTATAGCTGGATTGTATATAACATTACCTACGACTACACCTATTCATATTACTTTGCAGGCGATACCTTTAAGAACAATTCAGGAGTATGCAGTGGGTTTAGTTACTTGTTTCAAGAGATGTGTTACTACGCTGGTTTGAGTGCTGTTCGAATAACTGGGAGGGCTTACAATGGATCAGGCGTAGGAAGGCATGCATGGAATTCTGTGGAATTGTATGGTTATGACTTCTTTATTGAGAGTACTTGGGCATCCTGTGTTAAGGAAAAAGTGGATGACTATTTTCTAGTAGATCCTCAAGTATTTTCTAAAACTCATATTGCAGACATATATGATTAAAACTTCCTTATCTTTTTTAAAATATATTTAAAGCGCTATATTATACAGCGAAACTTTCATACTATAGTTGCTATAGAAAATTTATAAACTTCTCACTCTTACAATTTTTATTAATGGAAAACTTGCTAACTAAATCCGACTTCCTGGTGGCTCAGGAATGCCCAACTAAATTGTATTATAAAAAGCTTGGAATGCCAACTTCTGATGAGGGCAACGAGTTTAGGAATATGTTAGCTGAAAGTGGATATGCTGTTGGTAAAATGGCGCAATTATATTTCCCTGAAGGAATTTTAGCTGGTAGTGATACTAATACAGAAGCTGCCATTGAAGCAACTAAAGCGCTGTTAGAAAGTGAAAATGTTACTTTGTTTGAAGCAACTGTTAAACATGGTGCAATGCTTGTTAGAATTGATATTCTACAGAAAGTGGGCAATGCGTTAAAAATCATAGAAGTTAAATCCAAGTCATTTTCTTCTAGTGAATTCAATATAGCAGAAGCAAAAGGGAATACCTACTTTGGAAGCAAGTGGTCTGCTGAATTACATGATGTAGCATTCCAAAAATTAGTGCTTGCATCAGCTTATCCAGAGTCAATTATTGAAACTTGGCTGATGCTGCCAGATACAGATAAAATTACTAAGATGGAAGGGCTTGCATCTATGTTTGAGCTTCAGGAAGCTATAAATGGTACAGGTAAAACAGACTATATTTTTAATTTTACTGGTGATGAGGAGGAGCTTCGCAAGGAAAGTCTGTTAAGTACAGTAAGAATAGATAAATTTATCACACCTGCCATGGCTGCAGAAGCTTATAATTTTGAGCAGGCAGTTGTTGCCAATAATAAAATTCAAGTCCCGATTTCTGCGAAATGCAACAATTGTAATTACACAGTTACAAACGCTAATTTTCCTAAAAGCGGTTATGAACAGTGTTGGGGTAATTTAGCATACAGAGAACCGCACATTTTAAAGCTGTCATATTTAGGAAATTTAAACACTGAAAAGAAAGGGAAATTGATTGACAGGCTCATTAAAGAAGGTAAAGTTTTGCAAACTGACATCCCAGAAGCTGAGTTGCAAAAAATGAAGATTCGTAGGCCTTGGTTTCAGGCTTATCGTAAGGAAGAGTTTTTTGAAACAGACGCGTTTAATAAAATAACGTCTACTCTCAAGTATCCACTTTACTTCGTTGACTTTGAAACAACAAATATGGTAATACCTCCACATGCAGGTATGAGACCTTACCAAGATGTAGGTTTCCAATGGAGTTGTCATACCATTAAAGAAAAGGGTGCACCTATAATTCATGACGAGTGGATCAATACAAAAGCTGCAAATCCAAATCTTGAATTTTTAACGTCATTGAAAAACTGTATCGGAAATAGTGGTACAGTTTTAACCTGGTCTAATCATGAGTCGAAAACTATAAATAAATTAGTACAACAGTTAGACCCTACTACTCACGAAGATTTGATCCAATGGGCAGAAACCTTGAAAAAGGAATCAGCTAGAATACTTGATATGCGCGAATTCGCTACTAGTAACTATCATCATCCGTTGATGGGTGGTAGAACTTCTATCAAGGTAACTCTGCCTGCTGTTCTTGCTGCCATGGACACAAAGAAGATTGAAAACATGTTAAGTCCTCAAAAATTGTATGGCACTGATGAAATAGGTCAGGTTATCAATCCCTATAATTTGTTGCCAGATATAACCATTGGTAATAAAGCATTAAATGTAAGTGATGGCACGGGAGCTATCAAAGCTTATAAAGAGATGATCTATGGTGAATATAAAAATGATACTGCAAAATCAGAAGCTGTAAAAAAGTCTCTACTTAACTATTGCCATTTAGATACGCTAGCCATGGTTATCATTTGGAAACACTGGTGTGATCTAGCAGGCTTTGAATTTAATGTTAACTGAGATGTTAGTAAGGTAACAATACTTCTATTATATGGGTCTTTAAGCGCTCATAGCTTCAGAACATTGAATAGAGTACAAGTATCTTAATGGATAAGGCTTTAAAAAGAATAAAACAACTTTTCCTGTATAGTGGGGCCACCATGATTGTATTTGTTATAATCATGGTTTCTCCATTAGGACGAATTATCGAGAAAGGCATAAACCTTCATTTTATGTCAATCCATAACAGGATGCTTAGCAACGAAATAACTGCTTTTGACAGTATAGAGTGTAAGTTGCTGTATGAAGGTATGATAGTAGCTGGCAAGTTCTTGTATCCAGAAGGGGCAGAGATATTAAATCATTATATCAATGGAAATGGCTCAGATTTAAATCTTGATCCAACCTATATACAATCTTCTCCAGTTGTGGTAAGACATTTACAAAAAATGCGGATTGGTGAAACCAAAGTGGTTAGGTTTTCACAGAGGGAGGATTGGAGACTTTCTTATGCATTAAACCCATTTAAACTAAAGAAAGAGAAGGATAGAGTATTACTTTGGCAAGAAATAGAGTTTCTCAAAAGCAAACATGTTTATACTGAGTTAAACTTTGGTGTTTTCAAATTAAAGCTACAAGATGGTCTAATTCATTCTTTAAAACCAAAAAAATTTGTAGTTAGAAGCGAATGGGTATATAAATCTGTAAAATGATAATATTATACTTTGTGTACTGTCAATAACTCTATTGCTATGTTCAGCAGTACTTCAATTAAAAGTATACGCAACTATCATTATCTCACAAGCTTTTCAAACTCTATCCTTGATTTGTTTTGGCTCCCAACAACATTGTGGGGGAAAGAGGCCAATCTTACTACATAGTAATTCGAAATATAACTAATACTTATATAAGAGTAGCCTTCATCCATTTGAATCGCATGGTGTCTAGGGGAATCTTTAAAGTTATCATAAATAGCATTAGCTAATTCTTTAATATCCTTATACTCATCCTGAGTAGAATATCCACAAAGCTCAGCCGAAACAACACATTCTTCGCATATGGTGCCATTGTAGTGATATAGATCTTGCTCTTTATACAATCTATGGTTAAATAAATAGGTGTCATATAATAAATTACTATCATAATAAACATCTACAGGTATTCCCTTTAGTTTACTCCGCTCATTTTTAATAATTTTTACATACTCCAAATTTAGTTGTGTTAACTGATCCTTAGTAAGGAAAGGTTTTAAGTGCATTAAAGATGCGAGACACGCCAAAAATATGATTTGAAGTATGTGCATAAACTAAAAGAATCAGAGGCTTTAGGAGTAGTTAAATTCTAATAAAAGCTGATCATTATTTATTAAAAGAACTCCTTACTAAACGTGCATGATTTTTTCATTATTATATTCTGATATTTATATATATTTGAAAATATAATAAGGGGAATTCTTGATAACCCACCTACCGTAATAATAGGTTCTGCTCAACTACTCTCTTATTTGTATATCCAAATCCAATTTTTAAATGAAAACTATACAACTAATAAAAAGCCACATTGGTGGACGATCTGAGCAGCAAGACTCGAGCAATTCAGAGAGAGTACAAACAAAAATTGGCCGGCTACTTTTAATTGCCGATGGAATGGGTGGGCATAATGGAGGGAGTATAGCATCAAAAAAAGCTATTGAAGTTGTTTTAGATACTGTAAATAATTGTGAAGTCTCATTATCTGCATCAGATTGTTTAGTAAACAGTATTTGCAAGGCCAATGAAGCTATATATAATACTGCTCAAGAGGACCCAGCTTTAAAAGGTATGGGTACAACCATAGTAGCTTTATTACTAACTGACGAATCTGCTATTCTTTGTCATGTAGGAGATAGCAGGATATATCATATAAGAGGTAATTCTATCCAGTTTAAGACTCAGGACCATTCTTGGGTAGGGGAGATGGTGAAAAATGGGCTTCTCAGCGAACAAGAAGCTCAACATCATGAAAAGTCAAATATTATAACTAGAGCTTTAGGCATAAGCTCGACTGTACAGGTTGACTCACATACAATAACAGACCTACAGGAAGAAGATATGTTTCTTCTATGCTCTGATGGAATAACTGGTGCTTTAGATGATGCTACGCTAGTTCAGGTACTCAATTCGAAAGAACATTTAGAGGATTGCTTAGACCACATTATTTCTGTTGTAGATAATGTAGGCCAATCTAAGGGCGGTGGACATGACAACATGACTATTGGTGTCTTGAAGATTAAGAAATTAGAGAAAAACCAAGCAAATCTTAAGACACGAATTATTCCAGAGCAGGATGGTGGATCTTCACCTGAAAAGGCTGGCATTAACAAAAAGCTACTTGTAACACTCATTTTTTTAGCTGTTCTGTTAAGCTGTATCAGCTTCTACTTAGGGTACCAAAATGGAGCTCCTGAAGCCAGCCTGAATAATAATGAGCAGACTGATGAGAAGCGAAGTGAGTTAACTACGCCTGTACAAGATAAGGAAGATAATGATCTGCCCACGGATAGAAAAGCGGTAGATAAAAATACCTCTCAACATGCCATTATACCTTCAAACGAAACACAAAAGACGACAGTTGAATCAAACCCAACTGTAAATAATGCAGAGTAATCTAATGACAACAGACTTACTAATTCCTAATTATAACCTTCTGCGTGTAATAGGCGAAGGGGGCATGGCCACAGTGTACCTTGGCGAACACGCTCATCTGGGTAATAAGGTGGCTATCAAGGTGCTCAACTCCCACTACGCTCGGCACCAGCAGGTGCGAAGTCGCTTTTTGACGGAGGCCAAAGTGCTGGCCTCCTTTCAGCACCCGCACATTGTAGGCGTAAAAGACTTCTACGAAGAAGGCGATACGCTGGCTTTTGTCATGGATTATGTTGAAGGACTTCCCCTTGATGAGTACCTCTACACTCACAATGCCCTGCGTGATCCGGCTAAAGCCATTGTTTTCTTTTCACAGATGCTGGATGCCTTCAGCTATGCCCACCAAAAGGGGGTAGTGCACCGTGACATCAAGCCCGGCAATCTGATGGTAACACAGGACGGACAAGTGCGGGTGTTGGACTTTGGGATTGCTAAATTATTGGAAACGCAAGTAGGTGCGGCTAAGGCCACTGCCACCGGCACGATGCTAGGCACGCCGATGTACATGAGCCCGGAGCAGATCAACTTAAAGTCAGGCGAAAGCATTGACCACCGCAGTGACATCTACGCGTTAGGGGTGACGCTGCATCAGATTCTCTCAGGTCGTCCGCCCTACGATGCTGACACCCATTCAGGCTTTGAGATGCAGATGAAAATCATGACTGAGCCCCTGTCTCGCCTGGAACAAGTGCCCGAGTGGCTGCAGCAGGTTGTAGACAAGGCCACAGCTAAGATAAGAGACGATCGTTTCCAGAGCTGCTCTGAATTCCTGCAAGCGCTTAGAAGAGAAACAGGCGCTAGCATAGTAGAGCAGCCAGTGTTCAAGCCTGTCTATAATGAAACTCCTAGAGTGGAGGCTAAGACAGTTGTAAGTACGCCAGAGCAGCAGAAGACACATTTAACTGCTGTTCCTCAAGTAACACAAATACTTGAAAAGCCACAGACCACGCAGTTTATCGCCCCTGCCCAACCAACCAAAGCAGTAGAGCAGAAGGCGGGACTGGATCTAAATAAATTCGGTAAAGAGCCTGATAAAAAGAGTAACACTTTGTCTTGGGTCATAGCAGTTTTAGTTATAGTCATTGGTGGTATCATTTGGGGAGTTAGTGTAATGTCTGGTAGTTCATCTTATTCTGGTTCAGAGACTGTGATAAGTGATGAGACCTGGGTTGAAGAGACTATAATTGAAGATACAACAGCTATTGAAGTGGATGAAGTAAAAGTTGTTGAAGCTGAACCTTTTGTAGTTGGTAAATCAGTAGTTGAAAAAGCTTTCCTACAGTACTTACCTGACATTTCTGGAGGAAGAAACCTTTTGGAGTTAGAAGCTTACGAAGGGAAAAAATACAAAATTTTAGTTGGCGATTTAAATGGCGATGGCCTGCAGGATGGTATAGTTGATTACTCTCTTGAACCAACATTTGAAGATACTGGCGGAGGAAATGCAATTGGCGCACTACCGGGGCTAGTAGCATTCATCAATACTGGTAATAAATTGACTATTGCTGATCATTCAGAAGAATTTAATTACATGTATAAAATATCGAAAATTAATAATGGGGTTATCTTTCTTGAAGGGTTCGAATATGCAGAGGATGACGCAAGGTGCTGTCCTTCAATTGAAGTAACTAAGAAGCTTGTACTTCGAAATGATAAGTTAACATCATTAGATTAATCAATACATATAGCTCCTTTCTATAAATTATTTTAAGAAAAATAATTACATGACAACAGACTTACTGATTCCTAACTATAACCTTCTTCGCGTGATAGGCGAAGGTGGCATGGCCACCGTGTATCTGGGCGAACATGCCAGGCTTGGTAACAAAGTAGCTATTAAAGTACTCAACTCCCACTACGCCCGCCACGAGCAGGTGCGCAGCCGCTTTTTGACCGAAGCGAAAGTGCTGGCTTCATTTCAACACCCGCACATTGTGGGGGTAAAAGACTTTTTTGAAGAAGGTGATGTGCTGGCCTTTGTGATGGATTATGTAGAAGGACTACCGCTGGATGAGTACCTCTACACCCACAACGCCTTGCGTGATCCAGCTAAAGCCATTGCCTTTTTTTCGCAGATACTCGATGCCTTCAGTTATGCGCACCAAAATGGAATAGTGCACCGCGACATCAAGCCTGGCAACCTGATGGTAACACAGGACGGACAAGTGCGCGTGTTAGACTTTGGCATCGCCAAGCTGCTGGAGACACCGGTAGGCGCGGCCAAGGCCACAGCTACCGGTACCATGCTAGGTACACCCATGTACATGAGCCCGGAGCAGATCAATTTAAAGCCAGGCGAGAGCATCGACCACCGTAGTGACATCTATGCGCTGGGCGTAACGCTGCACCAGATTCTCTCCGGCCGTCCGCCTTATGATGCTGATACCCATTCGGGCTTTGAAATGCAGCTAAAGATTATGACTGAACCCCTGCCACGATTAGAACATGTGCCAAACTGGCTGCAGCAGGTGGTAGATAAAGCTACAGCTAAGAAAAGAGAAGATCGTTTCCAGAGCTGCTCTGAATTTCTGCAAGCACTGAAAAGAGAAATAGGTGCTAGCAAAGAAGAGCAGCCAGTGTTCAAGCCTGTCTACAACAAAGCTTCAAGAGTAGAAGCCAAGACAGTGGCAATTGCCCCAGAGCAGCAAAAAACACAGATTGCTTCAGTCCCACAAGCCACACAAATACTTGAAAAGCCACAGACCACGCAGTTTATCTCTCCGGCTGCGGAGACCAAAGTAGTAGAACAGAAGGCGGGTTTAGATATAAGTAAGTTAGGTAAAGAGCCGGAAGAAAAAAGTAAAGCAATTTTATGGATCGGTCTTGCCTTGTTGTTAACAGTCATCTGCGTTGTAATGTGGCGAGTTATGATGAATGATGAGGAGTTCACTATTCAAGATGAACCTTTTGTCGTATCAAAAACAGTTGTCGATGACTCTTTTGTACAATATCATCCAGATCCTAATTTGTACTCAAGTCATTTTAAAGAACTGCTGCCCAAAGGTTATGACATTGGTATTGGTGATATTAATAAAGACAGTTTAGAAGATGGAGTAATAGCATACAACTACAAACAATATGCTGGATATAATGACACAATTCCTTCGCGGTTATTTGGTGTCTTGGCTATGATTAATAACGGAAGTTATTTAGTAGAATATGATAATTCATCTGAACTTTTTGAAAACGGTAAATACATGTTTCTCTTAAAGAAGTTAGCAAAAGTTGAAAATGGAATAATTTTTTTAGAAGGAATTGAAGTTGATAATATGAGAGGTGATATAAGAACTGCAAAGCTTGAAGTTGTTTTACGCGATAACAAATTATTCCGCCAAAAATGGTCTACAAAAATTAGAGGTAATTGGAGAAATAGATAGCTTTTGATTTTTTTTGATAAACATAACTTATTATATGTTAATGGTTATGCCTAATTAAAATTAAAGGTCTCAAAAAAAATATCAATTAAAATAATACCGAATCTTTTCGGTAATAAATAACTCTATGACAACAGACTTACTGATTCCTAGCTATAATATTCTGCGCGTGATAGGTGAGGGGGGCATGGCAACCGTGTACCTGGGCGAGCACGCCAGGCTAGGCAACAAAGTAGCCATCAAAGTGCTTAACTCTCACTATGCCCGCCACGAGCAGGTGCGTGGCCGCTTTCTGACGGAAGCTAAAGTGCTGGCTTCATTTCTGCATCCGCACATTGTAGGGGTGAAAGACTTTTTTGAAGAAGGTGATGTGCTGGCCTTTGTGATGGATTATGTAGAAGGACTACCGCTGGATGAGTACCTCTACACCCACAACGCCTTGCGTGATCCAGCTAAAGCCATTGCCTTTTTTTCGCAGATACTCGATGCCTTCAGTTATGCGCACCAAAATGGAATAGTGCACCGCGACATCAAGCCCGGCAACCTGATGGTAACACAGGACGGACAAGTGCGGGTATTGGACTTTGGGATTGCTAAACTTTTGGAAACACCGGTAGGCGCGGCCAAGGCCACAGCTACCGGTACCATGCTAGGCACACCCATGTACATGAGCCCGGAGCAGATCAATTTAAAACCAGGAGAGAGCATCGACCACCGCAGCGACATCTACGCACTAGGGGTAACGTTGCACCAGATCCTTTCAGGTCGTCCGCCCTATGATGCTGATACCCACTCAGGCTTTGAGATGCAGATGAAGATCATGACTGAGCCCCTGCCTCGGTTAGAACAAGTGCCCGAGTGGTTGCAGCAGGTAGTAGACAAGGCCACAGCTAAGAAAAGAGAAGACCGCTTTCAGAACTGCTCGGAGTTTCTGCAGGCGCTCAAAATAGAAACTGGCAACTTTAATGTAACAGGCTCCAAGCAGGATGAGCAACCAGTGTTCAAGACTGTCTACAACGAAGCAGCAAAAGTAGAAGCCAAGACTGTGGTAAGTACGCCAAGGCAGCAGAAGACACAGATTGCTGCTGCGCCACAAGTCACGCAAATACTTGAAAAGCCTCAGACCACGCAGTTTATTCCTCCGGCACAGGCAACTAAAGTTGTTGAGTCAAAGCCAGATCAGCAAATTGAGGAAGAATCAAGTCCACTGTCAGAGAAGATATTACTAGGTGTACTTGCCTTATTTGGAGTAGCATGGCTTTTATTACAATTTGTCGCAGATCTTAGAGCTGAATCCCTAAATGAAATCTATAATCTTTATGGAGGGTTACCAAATTATGTCCTAAATGTTTATTTATCAAATATATATCCTTTTGATAGTCCAGCTGTTTACTATAGTACAGAAATTATATTCCTAACGGGTATAATATTCACGCTTGCTTATTCGGCAATTCCTTTTGTAAGTAATGAACCTGATGAAAATAAGTATTGGGAGGCACTTAAACTTTTTGGTGCGCTACATTTTTTCGGCGGACCATTGATAAGTGGTGTTATTTTAATTTTAAAAATTTTGATATAGATTTTGATTGTAAACCTCTATGACAACAGACTTACTAATTCCCAATTATAACATCCTTCGAACTATTGGTGAAGGTGGCATGGCCACCGTGTACTTAGGCGAGCACGCCCGGCTGGGCAACAAGGTAGCCATCAAAGTGCTTAACTCTCACTATGTCCGTCACGAGCAGGTACGTAGCCGCTTTCTAACAGAAGCTAAAGTACTGGCTTCGTTTCAGCACTCGCACATTGTAGGCGTAAAAGACTTTTTTGAAGAAGGTGATGTGCTGGCTTTTGTCATGGATTATGTGGAAGGGCTTCCCTTAGACGAATACCTTTATACTCACAACGCCTTGCGTGACCCGTCTAAAGCCATTGCCTTTTTTTCGCAGATGCTCGACGCCTTCAGCTACGCCCATCAGAAAGGAGTAGTGCACCGCGACATCAAGCCCGGCAACCTGATGGTAACACAAGACGGACAGGTTAGAGTATTGGACTTTGGGATTGCTAAACTGCTAGAAACACCAGTAGGAGCAGCCAAGGCAACAGCTACAGGCACGATGCTAGGCACGCCGATGTATATGAGCCCAGAGCAGATCAACTTAAAGCCAGGCGAGAGCATCGATCACCGCAGCGATATTTATGCGCTGGGCGTGACGCTGCACCAGATCCTTTCAGGTCGTCCGCCCTATGATGCTGATACCCACTCAGGCTTTGAAATGCAGCTAAAGATCATGACTGAACCCCTGCCACGCCTAGAGCAGGTGCCCGAGTGGTTGCAGAAGGTGGTAGACAAAGCTACAGCCAAGAAAAGAGAAGATCGTTTTCAAAGCTGTAATGATTTTCTACAGGCACTCAAAAGAGAAACTCCATCTAGCAAAGTAGAGCAGCCAGTTTTTAAGCCTGTTTATAATGAAACTCCTAGAGTGGAGGCTAAGACAGTGGTAAGTACGCCTGACCAACAGAAGACGCAAGTAGCTGCTGCAGCGCAGGCCACACAAATACTCGAAAAGCCACTAACTACTCAATTTTTCTCTCCCGCTGCCGCGACCAAAGCAGTAGAACAGAAGGCGGGACTGGATCTAAATAAATTCGGTAGAGAGCCTAAGAAAAAAAGTAATTCCTTATACTGGATCATAGCAATTTTAGTGGTAGTTATTGGTGGTTTTATTTGGGGATCTATTGCAATGTCTGGTAACTCACCTTATTCTGATTCAGAGACTATAATAAGTGATGAGACCTTGGTTGAAGAGACCATAATTGAAGATACAACAGCTATCGAAGTGGATACTACTGCCGTACCAGAGGAGGTAACTGCTGTAGAAGAGCCCTTTGTTGTAACTAAATCAGTTGTTGGAGCTGCTTTTGAGGATGTGATATTTTCCATTTCTGGTGGGTTTCAAGTTCACCAACTGAGAAGAGTTCATGGTAATGGAAAGAGGTACAAAGCAATTGTAGGGGACATAAATGGCGATGGCCTGCAAGATGGTATAGTTGATTGTTCACTTATGACTTTTTCTTCTACCCAAGAAGGAGTGGATGGTTCTTCAATTCTTGTTGCCTTTATTAATACAGGCAAGGCATTAGTCATGGTCGATTATTCAAGAGAAGAAATGAGTCAAGGCTTTGTTTTGCAGAATATTAAAAACGGAGTGATTAACCTTAAAGGAGAAATATACATAGCAGCAAATGAGTCACCATCTAAAACTATAATAGTCAACAGACAAGTTATACTAGATAATAACAAACTCACAATTGTTGAATAGCTCATATATTGCTCGTTATGAGACTTATAGAATTCTGTGGCAAATAATACCCATTGACTAAGTTTTATTCGGAAAATGAAAAAATATATTATAGGTCGCTTAGATGAGAGCGATATAGCCATAAACAACCCAACAGTATCAAGAACTCATGCTGTTCTGATTTTATATCCAGATTCGACTTTTGAAATCCAAGATCAAAACTCTACTAATGGTGTAATGATCAATGGTAAAAAGATTGGCTCTTCTAAAGTAAATTTTGCTGATGAGATTAAGCTAGGCTCTCATAAAGTTGACTTGAACCAACTGTTACAGCTGTGTAATAAAAAAGAAGCTGAAAGAGCTGAAAGACTCCGTCAAGCAGAGCTACAAGTAGAAGCTAAAAAAAACCAAGACTTAGAGGCTGAGCTAAAGCAACGGGCTGAAGAAGCTGCTGCAGCGGAGAAGAAAAAAATAGAAATCGATGAACGAATAAAAGCTATTGCGCAAAAGCTACATGACGGAGAAAGTCTAACAGTACTGGCAGATGCGCAATTTTATAGTAGCTATAAAAAAGAAGTAGATGCCTACGTTAATATTCTATATACCCAGGCTCAAAAAGCGGCTGCCATACTTCATCAGCAACAACAAGAAGAGCAAGCCAAGCAGTTTGAGATTGAAAAAAGAAAAAGAGAAGAAGATGAATTGTTGCTGTTTTTGAAAAAGCAGAAACAACAGCATGAAGTTGATCTATATTCAGCTCATTTAGATAATGTGCTAGGTGCTGAACCAAGCTCAGCAGTATCAGATGAGTTTGATCTATATAATACGAAGCGAACTCTGCCCGCCTATCTAAAGGTCGGAGATTATAAACTGCACGATTCGGTTTTCCCTTTTTGTATTCAATTTAATGATACAAAGAGAGGTATAACTTTATCTGCAGATGGCTCAAAATCAAATGATCTTTTAGAGAATATTATTTTCAGGCTTATAGCTTCTAATACTCCTAAAAAGACTCTTGTTAAAATAGTAGATACTGAGAAAAAGGGGTTGGCATTCTCAAATTTAGTGGCGCTTAGTCCAAAGGTTATTGGGAACGATGTATTGGATACGACTCAGGAAATTGATCAATTTTTCGATGAATCAATAAAGAAATCTGGTGAACTGGTACTAAGTATATTAAAGAACCAGTACACCAACATAGCTACTTTTAACAAAGAGAATCCTGATATGGCATTGCCGGTAACTCTTTTGGCAATTTCTAACTTCCCATCAGGTTTCGATCGTGAGAGAACTAAGAAACTGCTTGAGCTGCTTAAAATTGGCAATAGGGTAGGGCTATATGCCTTCATTAGTATAAATAAACCTGCTCTGGAAGATTGGAAGACAAAGCACCAGGATCTGCAACCACTTGTAGACGAGTTATTCCAAAACTTCTTAACGATAGAGCAAAATACTGTTTCAGAATATTCAACTGATCTATATCCTTCTGCAAACTATACTGTAAGCTATAACACATTACCACAAATACAGCATTTAATAAACAACATTAATGAAGAGGTAAACAAAGTAGTTACGCTTAAGGTAGATCTTAATAAGCGCTTGGGCGACTACTGGCAGGAAGACTCTTCTTATGGTGTGAAAATACCTGTTGGACAAACAGGAATGAATGTACAACATTTCGAACTTGGTGGTGAAAGTAATGTTCATCATGCGCTTATAGGTGGTGCAACAGGTTTTGGTAAATCTGTGCTCTTACACAACATAATTGTAAATGGAGCGCATCTCTATTCTCCAGACAATCTACAATTTATTTTACTTGACTATAAAGAGGGCACAGAATTCAAGCTATACTTAGACTTGCCACATGCTAAGATTTTATCTATTGGTAGTGAGCGAGAATATGGTCTGAGTGTTTTCGAATACCTGGTAGAGGAAATTAAGAATAGGGGTGAAAAGTTTAGAGAGGCAGGAGTTGCTAACATTGGCGATTATCGGAAGGCTACTGGCGAAAGTATGCCACGGTTTTTAGTTGTGATAGATGAATTTCAGGTTTTGCTTTCAGGAAAGGACAATGTTAGTAACCAATCAAGTAGCCTGTTAGAAGATTTATCAAAGAGAGGTAGGTCATTTGGCATTAATCTTCTCCTATCATCTCAGACTTTAGCTGATGTGGAAGTTAGTACTTCTACAAAAAGCAACATAGGCTTAAGAATTGCGCTCAAATTAAACGAAAGCGATTGTGATAGAATTTTACATTACGAGAACACTTTGCCATCTACCTTTAGTAGAGCAGGCCAAGCGGTTTATAATGATAGGAATGGTTTAAAAGTAGGTAATACAGAGTTTCAAGTTGCTTACTTATCTAATGATGAGTTAAAAGAGAAGGTTACCAGAATTGCGGATGAGTACGCTAAAGTAGGTAGTTCTGCAGTAGAGAAGTTTGTTTATGATGGTACCATCAATGCAACTGTTAACGATAACCTTGCTCTATCTGAAGCTATTGGAAATGATGCATTTGTACCGAATGATGTTATTTCAGATATATACATAGGTGAACCATCTTACCTCTCGAAGCAAAGTGTAAAAGTGAGGATAAAGAGAGAGCCACAGTCAAATGTTTTAGTCTTAGGACAGGATAGTGCTTCTGTAGTTTCTATTTTTTACAATTCCTTCTATCAGCTAATAAAGCAGAGCTCTCCTGAGAGTGAGTTTTATCTATTCGATTTGTTTAATATAGATTCAGGCTTTAAGGGGCAGCTAGACGGACTTAAGGATTTAGGCGATGTAAAGTTATTTAGCAGAAGCAGAAACATCGAGGAAGTTGTAGAGCGCGTTTACGAAGAATTGCAAAAGCGCATAAGTGATGATGACGAAGGTAGTAAGAGAATTTGTATTGGTATTACAAATGCTCAATCAGCCAGAGAGCTCCGAAAAGCGGACTGGGATGTACCGCAGGTAACACAGCAACTAATTAAGTTAATGAAAGATGGGCCAGATTTCGGAATACACATCTTTATGCATTACTACTCTTATGCGTCTTTCAGAGAAATTTTCGATACTAATGTTATCAATGAGTTTGAAAACATCATTGCTTTAAAAGGTGATGATTCTACTGAAGTCTTTGACTTCTCTGCTAAGCCTGTTACTCAGGAAAGAATTGGCCAAATAAAGTACCCACACGGGAAGTACAAAATTGAAGGTTTCAGAATTTACAATAAAATATAACCTTTTACTATATATATATCATATGTCACATATTTCCTTATCACCTGCCGAGCTTGAGTCTATCATAACTAAGATCAGTAGTTTTAAACAAAACTTCGAAACTGATATTAAGAAAATCAAATCTTATTCTGAAGGCTTAAGTCAATCATGGAAAGATCCACAGTACCCTATCTTCAAGGGTGAGATCAATAGTTTCTACAACGTTTGTCACAATCAAATTGAGACCCTACATAGGTTGGAGTCAAACTTGAGATCTTTAAAGAAACAAAGTGAAGAAGCAATTAAAATTGCTAAGCAGTTTGGACGCTAGAATAAACATTACTTGTGAGTCTTTGGAATAAGAAGTAATACAAAGTACATAAATAAAATAGCCAGGTATAAATTAGACCTGGCTATTTTGTTTACACGGTTTATATTAAACCTATGCATTTCTATTTATCCTTTCTTATAGTCCTTTAGGTAATATTAAAAATGACAAAGAGGTTATACTTGATTATAATAGCTTCACTATTAATCTTTTTATCTATAAGTTATGGCTTACATTCTTTAGGGTATGTAAACATTCACTACACTAAAAATGATAACTTGTTTTTCGAAGGTAAAATAGCGCTTGTGCCCTTTGGAGAAATTAGAAACTCTGAAGTTCAGTATGTGAAGGCCCAGATTGAAAAGTTTTATGGATTTGAAGTTGATGTTTTAAATAGAGCTAAAATGCCAGCTAATGCTTTTTACAAGCCACGTAGCAGGTACAAGGCAAGTAAGGTATTAGATCATCTTATAGCCACTAAATCTGTAGAATATGATAAGGTTATTGCATTATCTAATGACGACATTTCTGCTAAAGTTAAAGGGTATAAAGACTGGGGAGTAATAGGACTCGCTTATCTGGGGAATTCAGCTTGCATTGTATCTACTTACAGGCTAGGAAAACAAAAAGTAAGTAGTGATAGATTTAAAAGTAGATTGGCAAAAGCTTCGTTGCATGAGCTAGGCCATACGTTGGGTTTGCCACACTGCGATAGAACTGATTACTGTTTTATGAATGATGCAAAAGGTAAAGTTTCAACGATTGATAGAGCAAATCTAACTTTATGTGATTACTGCCAAAAACAGATTCTGATCTATCAACTTTAAGGTTTAATTCTGCCAGCTATTATTTGCTCTATATTTCCACATTTGTTTTTTTGCTGCTTAAGCATATCTAATTGATGTTACTATGAAATTTATATTATAAGCATATAATATAGGGTATTATATATGCGTTATTCCTAGCATTAGATTCAGCACACTTTATGTTACCGTAAGAGTCAGCTTTGTTTGTTTAGCTACTCGAAAATCAGAAGTATAAAATTAGGTTATACAGATTGAAGAAGCTTATACTGTTCCTCGCACTATTACTAATAACATCATATTTAATGAAAGATTTTCTTCTGGAAAAGAGATTATCTAGTGATGCTGTCATAGATAAACTTAGTATTGATAAATCTGAGAGAGAATTAAGTGTTTATTCTAAGGGCAAGCTACTTAAGACTTATTCAATATCATTGGGTAAAGAGCCTATTGGAGATAAGCAGTTTGAAGGTGATAATAAAACTCCAGAAGGCTTATACTTTATAAACGGAAAGAACTCTCAAAGTAGTTACTACAAAAATCTAGGCATTTCCTATCCTAACTCTGAGGATAGAAATGAAGCTAAGAAACTTAGTAAGTCAGCAGGCGGAGACATCAAGATTCATGGGTTGCCTAACAAATTGCCATTTCTTGGCCGATTGCACCGCATTACAGATTGGACTGCAGGATGTGTAGCAGTTACTAATGAAGAAATGGATGAGCTATTTAATACTGTAAAGATGGGTACACCTATTGAAATCAAGCCATAATCAAAGCACATAAGGCATGTACAGGTTTGTTGCGACTCTTATTGTAATAATGTTATTGAATACACAGAAGGTGTTTGCTAATAGTAACTATTCTGGTCTAAACAAAACTTTCAAGAAAATAGAGAATCTGTATTCTAGAAAAAAATATGAAAATGTTCTTAATGAAATCAGACTATTAGAAAATCAAAGGTTTGGTAAAAATGGGAAATTAAAGTTCTCTTTAAAAGATGATGTAAGGTATTATCATTTGAAATTATCATCTAGGGTCCAACTGAAAAGATATGGATCTCTAAAAGAAACTGTTGCTCTTTATGAAAGGCTTCTTGCTTTAGATAGTACTAAGTACTACTCAGCAATGGATCATTATGATACATTTAATGATTACCTAAAACAAGCATCGGAGAATTTGTTCAAAAAGAACCAAATCGCCTTTACCAGAAGATTAGTAAATATTTTGGCTTCACAAGGAGATACTACTTGGGTTTATAAAAAAGCTTATCCAGACAGGCAATCACTACAGTTTCTAGATAAAGAAAAGCTACATAAGTTCTTGAAAAACTATGACTATACTAAAATAGATAGTATTGCTTTAGCCACTACAAAGCAAACAAGTATAGAAAACCAAGCTTGGGCTTTAACAAAAGACTTTACTTATGATTTTCAAAAAGTACGGGCCATATACATCTGGATAGTCAATAACATAGATTATGATCATACCTATAGAATTTACGATGAAGAACGTACTTTTAAGAGTAATACCGGCGTCTGTAGTGGGTTCAGCTACTTATTCAAAGAGATGTGTAATAAGGTCGGCCTAAAAGCTAAAAGTATTATTGGTGTTGCTGATAATGGGGTAGAAATAGGAGGCCATGCTTGGAATTCAGTTGAAATTGAAGGCTACCCATTTTTAATTGAGAGTACCTGGGCATCTTGTGTTAAATATAAAACTGAGTACTACTATCTGATCAGAGAAAAGGATTTAGCGAAAACTCACAAAGCGGATCCGTTAAAGAATAATTTACTGGAATATTAGTAAATTTTTATTCTATCCTGTGCTAAGTCTCTAATGAGTATGGGGCTTTCTACAGCTTCTAATCTTATCTAATGTATATTAATATCAAAATAGCTAATATCGGTACAAGAAGTTAATAAAATAGTGTAACAGGTTGATATTGAGTTGCTAGGCTAATGTTTTAATTTAATTGTAATTTATTCGAATATATTCTTTATTTAATGTTTCCTATTTCAAAAGTATAATAAGGTTTTAACTCCAATACTTTAATATAATCAGCCCTTTTCTCAGGGTATCTACTAATTTTATTGAATAGTTTACCTCGCTTTAAATAGTATTCAGCCTCATATGGATCTATTTCGATTGCCATTGAGTAATCATTTAAAGCACCTTTGTTATCTCCTTGCAATTCTTTTGTTTGTGCTCTTAAAAAATAGAACTCGGGATCATAAGGCATTAACTCTATAGCTTTTGAATAATTTAGGATCGCTCCACTTACATCTGGAATCCCTAATTGTGCTTTGGCTTTTTGTTTATAAGTGTACTTAATTGTAGGATCTGCTTTTAATGCTCTATCACATTCTTTAATAGCACCTATAAAGTCATCATGATTTATCATTAAAAGTATCTTATCAAAGATATACTCTCCATTAAAAATATCTTCATTACCAATAGCTAAATCATAATATTTTAAAGCTTCATCATAGTTTCCATATTCACTTTCAATTTCAGCTTTAACAGTATGATAATATCCTTCAAAATTAAAATAGCCTAGAGTATTAGCCTCATCGCAATCGCGTATAGCTCCTGTATAATCACCATTTTTTGATTTAACAAGGCATCTTAGTCGATAAACTGAGGAGTTGTAACTGTTGTTTGGGTACAATTCAAGAATTTCATTGCAATCTTCTATAGCTCCTTCATAATCTAGCAATTGAAATTTAGCATATGCTCTGATATGAAGTCCGCCAAGACTTTGGTCGGCTAGTAAAGTGATCAGTTGGTAATCTTCATTTGCGCCATTATGATCACCAAGTTTATTTCTTAATTCAGCTCTTAATTTATAATTAAAAATAGAAGGTTCGTGATTTATTACCCAATCAATAATTTCCAAAGCGCCATTATAATCACTTATATCCATTCTAAATCTAGCAAGATCTAAATAGCGAGGTATCTTATTAGGTGATAGTTCTATCAGCGTATTATATTCTTCCATAGCACCTAAATAATCACCATACTTGGCCCTTAATTCAACTCTAACTCTGAAGTAATACTGTTCCACTAGATTAGAATTAAGCTCCTCCATCATTCCTGAAATATCTCCAGAAATTGCCTTCACTTTAGCTCTTTCGATGTATAGTAACCAATTGTCAGAAGTTAATGCTATGGCTTTATCATAATCATTTATTGCTCCTTGTAAATCACGAAACCAATTACTGCTTTTGGCCTCAGCTCTTTTTATATAATATTCAGCACTTTCAGGGGAATATTCAATAGCTTTATCGTAATCTTTAATCGCATCTTTGTGCTTGCCTAATTTGACTTTGAGCTCTGCACGCAAAATATAAAATTCGATTTCTGAAGGTTTTCTTGTAAGTACAATGTCTAAATCATTCACAGCATCAGAAAAATTTCCTAATTTTTCGTGAATTTTAGCTCGTTTAATATAAAGTTTAGTTCTGCTAGGCTGTAATAAAATAAGTTTATCAAAATCTGAAAGAGCATTCTGCTGTTGATTAAGACGCAGATAAATCTCAGCTCTATTTAGTAAATAATATCCCTTTGATGGTGTTAGTTCTATTATTCTAGAATACTCTGCAATTAGATTATTACAATATTCTTCATGTTTTGGTTGATTCTTTTCTAGATGCCTTTTTAGAATTATTTCTTTACAAAAAGCCTTTTCGCAGTACCCATTAACATCCTCAGGGTTAGAGCTAATGTGCTGGGAAAAATCATTAATTGCAGCTTCGTAGTCACCGAGGTTTTTATAGCATATGCCACGGTTAAAGTAAACGGGTGTTTGATAATCCTTGCAATTTTCTATAATTCTATCCAAGTCCTTAATAGCCTCAACGTATTTCTCTTCTGAAATATGAGATATTGCTCTATGTTCCAGAGCGGAATAAAGTAGAGTGTTACTTAAAGATTGGAAATTAATGACCTCGGTAAGATCATCAATTGCTGATTTATGAGAGCCTATTTTCTGCTTACATAAACCGGTCAATAATACTAAATTTTGCCATTCGTAATGAAAAGTATCGTCAGTAGTCGTTTTTTCGATGTAGGTAGAAGCATTATAAAAATAATCTATTGCATCACCATATTCCTCCTGTTTATAAAGAATTTGACCCATAAAAAAAACTGCTAAACCATTCTCGCAATCCTGTTCAAATGCAACACTACAGTCATCAAGTGCTTCGTCTAATCTATCTGCTTTAATGAGTGAATATGCTCTAGCACAATATGCAGCTGGGTAATGAGAGTGAATTTCAATTGCTTTTGTAAAACATTCTATAGCTTTAATAAAATTAAAGTCTATATACATAAGGCCTAAAGTATAGTTATCTAGCGCTTCTTTTGCTATTGAATCATCTACTAAAGGTGTACTAAAATTAACAGGTGTGGGAGGAATTGATATATCATTTATTAAATGAGATTCTGGTTCAACAGCTTTAGTAGCAATTATAAGATCATCTACTTCTTCCCTTTTAACACCTAGGTGAACAAGTATTTTTTTTATCTCATCTTCTGTAAATTTTTCTAAACCACAATAAATAAAATTACTGTCAGTAGCTATGCCTTGAATATCTGATATATGAAACCAACTATCTGTAATAGGTGATGTTTGCTGTATATAAACGATAGGCTTTTTAAATAACACCAACCCCTGAATACTATTGATAGCTCTTACTTGATAAAGTGATTGGCCTAATAGCTTAATATTGTTGTCTAAGGAAATGTAGGGATTATTGCCAACCATAACATTTTTTCCTGCTCTCCAATTACCCGTTTTTCTAGGTTCTATTCTTCCTCCATAATCCTGAAAGTCGATGATACAAACTGTGTTATTAGTAATTAGAACTGCATCGTATGGTTTATGATGAATGTAAACATTACCAACAAGAGCTAAAAATTTGTCTTCATCAGTCCAGGTTTCTCTTAGCCTTTCAGCTAGATCTTTAAATAACTGATTCTTAAATGAGGTGTTAAAGTAGGGGGCGTGGGAGAAAATATGTAAAGGCATAATAGTTACAATAAGAATCTAAATATATAAATATAGATGCTATTATAAAACTGAGGTATGCTACTTGGGATGAAATAATTGAATTGGCAAATTTTATGACACCTAACCAGTATCTACATACAATCACTACTTTTTATACTTTCTAGTAGACCGTATTCATGTAAGGCAAGACTAAAATCGTTTTTCATTTTTTCTTTCAGATGGTCGGGCTCTATTACTACTAATTTATTGCCAAAGCTCAGCAGTTTTGCTTTTAGCTCTACATTAATACCTACCTCAAGTGTAAATGTATTATTTGCATTATTTAGTAATTTTTGAGAGCTGTGTATAGGCTTTGTTTCAATGTATTTTCTATGGGACGCAACAATTTTAAAAATTACTGTTTCTATACCTGTAGCAGGTATACTAACACCAATAAGGTGGTTAAGTTGATCCAATAATTGTGTGGCATTCTCAGGTGCTTGTAGTTCATTGGTTTGTTTTACGTCAATAATTCTATCGAGCGGAAAATTTTGAAGACACTTATAATCCTGATTATAGCCAATAAAAAACCAACGACCATTATATTCTTTTAACAATAAAGGGAAAGTATCAAAGTCTGCCGGAGCTTCATAAGAGAAGGGTTGATAGGAGATGGTAAGGCCTTGCTGTGCTTTGGTATAAACAAGTAATTTGCTTAACCATTTCTGAGCAGCAGGGTACTCAGTCTTCTCAAATTGTATGTAGGAGCGCTCATCATCTTTTTTAGCAGATAATACATTCTGCAGCTTTTCTTCAACCTGGCGCAATGCTTCCAATTGACCTAATTCGCTAAACTGCTCCAATACGGAAAGTGAATTTCTGATCGTCTGGTAATCTTCTTCTGTTAGAGGTGTGTTAGTGATAGAGAAGTTTCTGTCGCTATAAAAATAATAGCCTTCTTCGCAAACTATAGGTGCTTCGTAACCAAACTTGCCGCTGCGCATATCCTTTATATCTTCCTGCACACTGCGCTTGCTTATACCTTTATACACGCCTTCATATTCCTCAAGTGCTTCAGAACATTCTTCCATTAAATCGTCTAAAGTATATCTGCGGAATTTATTTCGGAAACATCTGTCTAACACCTTTAAGCGGACCAGTTTATTCTTATTCGCCATATATTTTTTAATATATTTGAGAAATGCAGAAAGGCTGCACTTTAGTATAATACTTTTGTATCATGAATAGAATATCACTGTCCAATTTTAGGATTTTCCAGAAGGCAACAGCGTTTGATCTTGCCCCTATCACTATACTTACCGGCAGAAATAGTTCTGGAAAATCTTCCCTAATTAAAGCTTTTATTCTATTAGCTGATTTTATTGGTTCAGAAGAAAGCCATTTAAGACTAAATCTAAATGGTGAAAGAGCTTCTAAACATAAAATTAACAAATTTGAAAACTTAAAGAATTGGTTTGAGGAGGATAATGAAACAATATTATCTTATGAAGATGATGAATATGTGTTCACACTTACCTTTCGACTTTTTGTAGAGCCAAATTTTGCAGAATTAGATAGTTTACATATAGAACTTAAGCCCTTAAAAGATATACTAAAGCTTGAAAATGCTTATGGATCATATGAATTATCAGTATCTCAAAATTTTATAGACTTTACTACCAAGGGTGACGCAGACAAAGATATACTCAAGAGTCAGGCTGAATATCTCAATGAATTCAAAATAATCAAAGAAGAGTTTAAGAAGCTTTCATCTATACTACATTCTAAAGACGATTTTAACTATGGTTCGCGAGGAAATGGATCTTCAGTTGATTCAATGGTGGATGTAGTTGAGCAAAGGCAAAAGATTGAAACTAGGATGGCTTTGCTCAAGTCAATTATCAATCCAAACTATTTTAAAGATAAAGGTATCAACTTCCAATCAAATGTTGATATTGAAAACTTTTATAGACCAACAATTCCAAATTTGATTAAAGATTGTTTGTTAAAGTATGTAGACACAAATACTTCTTACAAATTTTCAAACAAAGAAGAGCGAAGGTATATTTTAGATTTTACTGATAAGCTAAAAAAGTTGATGAGCTTTACTTCTTATCATTTAGGACCTAATAGGACATTTCAATCGAGATTATACAATAATGATCATAATGGAAGTGAGATAAACAAAATAATTGAAGACTTTATAATACATGAACCTGTACACAACTCAGAAGCAGGGTTATTTCTGCGTAAGTGGTTGAAAAGGTTCGAGATAGGCGATTTACTATCCGTAGAGCAAATAGAAGGAACTGCTACAAAAGTAGAAGTACGGCAGAAAGGCAGGTTGGTAAACTTAGCAGATTTAGGTTTTGGTGCAGGTCAAATTCTCACTATACTTATGCATGTTACCGCTATCATTGAGAGAAAGCTATCCAATTCAAAGCATTCAGAAACTATTCTTGTCTTAATTGAAGAGCCAGAAGCAAACTTACATCCCAAACTACAATCTTTATTAGCAGAGTTCTTCGCCGAAGCTGCTCTAAAATATAATCTGCAGTTTATTTTAGAGACACATTCCGAATACTTAATTAGGAAGGTGCAGGTGCTGGTGAAGGAGAAAAAACTTAACAGTTTATTCAAGGTGTATTACTTTGATGAAGAGGGGCCTTACGAAATGAAAATGCGGGAAGATGGAAAGTTCATTGATGAATTTGGAGAAGGCTTTCTAGATGAATCAAGAAAGCTTGCTTTTAAAGTCCTTTAGCCGATATGAGACTACACATAGACAAAGCCAATTTGATTAACATCTTTCGTGAGGATGAGCACTATCTTCAAAAAGATGTCATCAAAACTATGAAGCTTAACCTTGATGTACAGTTTAATTTCTCTAAACAAGAAATAGGAGCTGATGAATTTCTTTCGATGCAAATGCTTCAATTTACTGAGGGTATTGGAGAAGATGTTGATCATTTTTATGAAGAAGAGAATTATGTACCTTATCTAATTGACAGCGATGTACACAAATCTCATCCAAACAAACAATCTCTTTTCCTGCTAGATAATCCAGCAGAAGTAATACAAGAATGTAAATTAAATGGGGGTTTATTGATTCAAGGTTTAGGTGAGGAGTTTGACCTTTTTGAAAAGTTGTTTCTATTCAGAAAGGATGCTGGTTTTCATAAAGGATTGAAAATAGGATCTGATCATCTAAAATCGTGGCCATGTTTAAGCCCTTATGCACTGCCATTCACGGATCTAATTTTGATAGATAATTATATAGCAAATGACTCTTCAATTTTAGATAGCAACTTAATTGATTTGCTTAAGAACCTTCATCTTAATAAAAGTATAGAAACTAACATAGTCATATTCACAGATAAGACTAAACAGGCTATCAGTATTGATAACCTAAGAAGTAAGATAATTAAGGCAATAAAGAAAGTTACTGGAAAATGCCCCAAAGTTACCATAGTGCTTTGGAAAGAGTCAAAAGATAGAAAGCATATAGATTATGGTAACCAATACACCGAACATGACCGAACTATACTTCTGAACTATGTTAGGTTTAAATCTGGAGACTCTTTTAATTACTTCAATAGTAGTGGAGTGAAAATCACTCTTGGAAGAGAATTGGATATATTCAGTTTGGCCAATAGAGATAATTTTATACTTGCTAAAGATATTATCAATGACTTGAATAAGTATATAGCTTGGGCAAAGGAAAAAAACTCTGAAAACATACAGGGCGACAAAAAGTCAAATTTTTTAAAATTTTAAATTCCAATGCAGAAAGGCTGCACTCCCTGCCCGTACCTTTGCATTATAATTACAGAATAACACATACCCATGGCCGATAAGAGACCTACCATAGATTTTATTTTCCGCATCACGAACGATGTGCTTTGGAATACCTTTAAGAAGAATGAGATTGGCGATGTGATGCTACCCTTTGTGGTGCTGCGCCGCCTGGACTGTATACTGGAGCCGCAGAAGCAGGCGGTACGCGATGCCTACCTGAACTTTAAGGACAAAGTGCAGCCCGACAAGCTGGGACCGATCTTGGAGCGTGCCGCTGGCGGCCTGAAATACTACAACACGTCGCCTTACGATCTGCGTGCCCTAACACAGGATGCGCAGAACGTGGAGATCAACTTCCGGGCCTACATCAACGGCTTCAGCCCGAACGTGACCGAGATTATGGAGCACTACCAGCTTGATAAGGTGGTGGCCCGACTGGTGAAGAATAACCTGCTTTACGAAATGGTAGCGGCCATTGCAAAAGTAGACCTACACACCAGCGCCGTGAGCAACCACGACATGGGCTATGTTTTCGAGGAGCTGATCCGTATCTCGAATGAGCAATCTAACCAGACGGCGGGAGAGCACTTTACGCCGCGTGAAGTGATTCGCCTGATGGCCAGCGTAATCTTCAGCACCGAGAAGGAGGAACTGAAACAGACAGGGGTGATACGCACCATTTACGACCTGGCCTGCGGTACGGGTGGTATGCTCACGCTGAGCAAGCACTATGTGCACGAGCACATTAACAAGGATGCTAGCCTGAACATCTTCGGGCAGGAGATAAACGAGCAGTCGTACGCCATTGCCAAGTCGGACCTGTTGATTACGGGCGAGAATCCGGACAACATACGCCACGGCAACTCGTTCTCGAACGACCGCTTCCCGGACCGCAAGTTTAACTACATGCTGGCTAACCCGCCCTATGGTGTAAGCTGGAAAAAAGACGAAATCTTTATAAAGCACGAGGCGCTTAACCCGATGGGCCGCTTTAATGCAGGCTTGCCGCGCACGTCGGATGGGCAGTTCCTGTTTATCCAGCACATGATTTCGAAGATGGACCCGCAGGGCAGCCGCATAGGTATTGTTACAAACGGTTCGCCGCTGTTTACCGGCGATGCGGGCTCTGGCGAGAGCGAGATCCGTAAGTGGATCATCTCCAACGACTGGCTGGATGCCATCATTGCGCTGCCGTCCGACATCTTCTACAACACGGGTATTTATACTTATATCTGGGTGGTAACGAACAAGAAGCAGCCACACCGCAAAGGCAAAGTGCAGCTGATAAACGCCACTGACCTGTATGTGCCCATGAAGAAGAGCCTGAACTTTAAACGGAAGCGCATTTCGGATGATCAGATTAAGGAGATTACCCGCCTGTACGAGGCTTTTGAAGAAGGCCCGCAGGTGAAGATCTTTGATAACGAGAGCTTTGGCTACTTCCAGGTAACGATAGAGCAGCCGGTGCGCAAAAACGGCAAGGTGGTGCTGGATAAAAACGGCGAGCCAAAGGCCGATAGCAAGAAGCGCGACACCGAAAATATACCACTCAACGAGAATATAGAGGAGTACTTTGTACGCGAAGTGAAGCCGCATGTGCCGGATGCCTGGATAGACTTCAGCAAGACGCGCATTGGCTACGAGATAAACTTTACTAAGTACTTCTACCAATACCAGAAGCCGGATGATTCTGCTAAACTGAAAGTTGAGATTCAGAAATTAGAGGAATCTATAGTGGGGCTTTTAGAAGAGATTTTGAACGACTAAGAAGGTATGAGCAAACAGTACGAAGAGTATAAAGATTCAGGAATTGAGTGGCTGGGGGAAATTCCATCGCATTGGGGGATTAGCTTTCTTAAACATACAGCAGATTTTGTTAATGGCGCTGCCTTCAAACCTGAAAGCTGGCAAGATGAAGGAATACCTATTGTTAGGATTCAAAACCTGAATGGTAGTCAAGATTTCAATTATGTGGATCCTTCTTTAGAAGTAAATAGAAACTGCTATTTGTCTGGTGGTGAACTTCTATTCTCATGGTCTGGGAATATTGGAACTTCTTTCGGTCCATTCTTCTGGCAAGAAGAGAGAGAAGCATACTTAAACCAGCACATATTTAAAGTAACTAACTATGAGCTGCATACTCGCTACTTCTATTGGTTATTAAGAGCTGTTACCAAATACATTGAGTCTAAGACACATGGTATTATTGGTATGGTACACATCACCAAAAAGGAACTTGGTGGGATACCTATACCTAAAATTAGCTACGAAGAACAAGAAGCAATTGGGGATTATATAGACTATAAAACCGGACAGATTGACAAGCTTATTGCTCAGAAAGAAGAGTTGATGAAGCTGTTGCAGAAGAAGCGCCAAGCCATCATCAACGAAGCCGTAACGCAAGGCCTTAACCCCGACGCTCCCCGCCGCGATTCAGGTATACAATGGCTCGGCGAAATTCCTGCTCATTGGGAGGTGAGTAAGATTAAAAGGATAGCGCAAGTTAAACGCGGTGCTTCACCACGACCAATCGATGACGAGAAGTACTTTGATGAAGAAGGAGAATATGCTTGGGTTCGAATTTCAGATGTTACTGCAAGCAACAAATACCTTGAGCGTACAGAGGAATCTCTTTCTGAATTAGGTTCATCATTGAGTATAAAAATGAATCCTGGTGATCTATTTTTAAGCATTGCAGGCTCTGTGGGTAAACCAATTATCACGAATATAAAATGTTGTATTCATGACGGTTTCGTTTGGTTTGAAGATTTAGATATTGATAGAGAGTTTTTATACTATATCTTTTTAAGTGGTGAAGCATTCAAGGGACTTGGGAAATTGGGGACTCAACTTAATTTAAATACAGAGACCGTTGGAAGTATCGATATAGCCATACCACCACAGGATGAAATTAAGGCCATAGTTGAGTATCTTAATAATCAGACTTCAAAACTTGACAGTTTATTAGGTGAGCTAAGATCTCAAATACTAAAAATTAAATCCTATCGTCAATCCATTATCAGCGAAGTGGTAACGGGTAAGGTAGATGTGCGCGATGTAGTGCTGAACGAAGTATAAATAAAGGCGATTAAGGAGACTATAAGTAAAATTTTAGCTAATGGTAATTGATAAAACTCTACGCGCTGATTTTAAAAATTGGCTTGTACAAGAGGCTCAAGTAAATGGAGTAAGCCCTGAACAGAAAAAGAAATCTATCAGCAGTATCGTATCAAATGCTTTGTCGTTTGATGTGGGATGTCAACAACTATATTACATAAAGAACCAAACTGCAACCACAAACTGGGAAGATACCTTTGCCACTATTTCAAGTACATTTCCTGGCGTCGTTAAAGGCGATCGTTTCTCAGCTGTTCGGTATTTAAGTTTATCTTGGCATTACCCGCAGGGGCTGCCACAAACAGTTGCAGAAGGGCCTTTCAGAAAAAATACCAGCAATAAGATAGTTACGCCAAAACCTAAAACAATTAAAACTACTGTTGTTAAGCAAACTATAAGCGCTACTGCTATTGCGTCTGCACCTGTAAATTTCCAGCCAAGCGTGTATCATTACGATCCAGTTGAAATGCGCAGAGCATTTAAAAGCAGGCTTGGTACGCAAGAACGTGACTATTTACAAGAAGGCATCCGCTTTCCTATCAGAATGTTACAGCTTAAAAGTTGTGCGGGATTGGTTCCTACTATGTCAACTTATTTTCAGCATCAGATAGATACAATCGTTTTTCTTTGTACTGCACATCGTAACCCCGACAATGCAGCATTTTATTCGGCATATGAAGAAGTATTGTTTAAGGACATAACACAAGTGCGAGCAACCGTAAAATCTGCTGGGCCAGTTTATGAACTGCAACGCCAGGGAGATGCGCATTGGTATACCATTTTGCACCGCACCTACACACGCGCAAACGGAAGTTTCCGTGAAGATGGTGTTGTCAATCTCACTGTTCCGGAAGCCAACTTTATGAAGCTACTAGGTAATGGAAAAGACCTAAAGCCGGCACTCTTTGCGAAACTAACATTAGACCACAGAGATTCTTTTCACTCCATCTTAAAGAGCTATAAAAACACAAAAGGTAAGGCTATGGATGGTTTGCTTGAAGTTTCATCTATAGTTAAAGATATGGCTCTAAAGCGCGGAGTTAATATTAGCAAACGTCGCTTTCATAAAGATGAACTCAAAACACAGCGATCCATCTATACACAGTTAGCGCAAGATCTAAATGCGCAGCCCCGTATAGTTGCTTGTTTAATAGATGAAGTTGAGTTTATCAATTCCCAAAGTCAATTAGAGATCATGGAGTTTTCTATGAACAGTAAAAAAGGGAAAGATAAATTTGATTAACCTTTTAGCAGTAAGAGTAGCTTACCAATAAACCGAACAAAGACTAAGATAAACTATGGCAACAGGAACAAAAGAACTACACTTAGAGGAACACATTGAGCAACACCTGGTAACAAAATATGGCTACCATGAGCTGCACACCAGCCTTTATGATAAAGAACTTTGCCTTGTGCCTGAAGAGGTTATTGGCTTTTTAGAAGCCACACAACCGAAGCCCCTTAAAGCCCTGCGCGAGCACTACGGGGCACGAGCCGACGAGCGTATAGTTACGAACATCAGTAAGAACATAACCAAGTTTGGTACCTTGCATGTGCTGCGCGAAGGTGTAAAAGATGCCGGGCAAAAACTACGCCTGACCTACTTTAAGCCCGTGAGTGGCATGAACAAAGAGCACCAGGAGCTATACCAGGCTAATTACTTCAGCGTCATCCGCCAGTTGCAGTACTCCAAGTTCAACAGCAACTCGCTGGACCTGGTTATTTTCCTGAACGGTTTGCCATTGCTTACTTCCGAGCTCAAAAACGCTCTTACCGGCCAATACCTGACCGACGCCATACGCCAGTACCGCGAAGACCGTGATCCTAAAGAGCCGCTCTTTGCTTATAAGCGCTGCCTGGTGCACTTTGCCGTCAGCACCGAAAAAGTAGCCATGGCTACCAAGTTGGCCGGCCTAAAAACATTCTTCCTGCCTTTTAATCAGGACGTAGAAAACCCTGTGAACCCTAACGGCTTCAAGACCGAATACCTGTGGGACGACGTTTGGGCACCTGATTCGCTGCTGGACCTGGTGCAGAACTTCGTGAATGAGCAGACCGACCAGGAAGTATACTTCAATGAAAAGGAAGGCAAACTGGATATTAAAAAGTCAGAAAAGCTGATCTTTCCGCGCTATCACCAGCGCAAAGCTGTTTACAAGCTCCTTAATGCCGTAGCGCACGAAGGCGTAGGGCATCGCTACCTGATCAAGCACTCTGCGGGTTCGGGCAAGTCCAATACCATTTCTTGGCTGGCGCACCGTCTGTCTAACTTCTTCCAGAACCAAACCGACGAAAAATCGCTGTTTGACTCGGTGATTGTGGTAACAGATCGCCGCGTACTAAACAAGCAGCTGATTGCTAACATTAAGCAGTTTGAGCAGGTACCGGGCGTTATTGCCGCCATAGACGAGAAACAGCCGGGCGCAGAACTGAAAAAGGCGATAGAAGAAGGCAGCCGTATCATCATTACCACGCTGCAAAAGTTCCCTGTAATATCCGATACCATTGCTCGTCACCCCGACAGGCGCTATGCTGTGATCATAGACGAGGCTCATAGCTCACAGTCGGGGGAATCGGCACGCCACCTGCGCAAATCCCTTAGCCTGAACGAAGCTGAGCAGGAAGACCAGCAAGAAAAAGAACTGGATGATCTTGTATTAGATGAGATCCAGAGCCGTGGCCGTCAAAACAACGTGTCGTTCTTCGCCTTTACTGCTACGCCAAAACCGAAGACAATTGAGCTCTTCGGTACAAAGGTAGATGGTAAGCTAGAGCCGTTTGATGAGTACACCATGCGTCAGGCCATTGCCGAAGGCTTTATTCTGGATGTGCTGGGTAACTATACGCCGTTTAAACGCTACTATAAACTAGCCAAACGCAGCAGCTCTGATGACAAGGAGTATGAAACGCGCAAAGCCGTGCGCCTGCTCACGTCTTACGTAGACCTGCAGGACCACGCCATTGAGTTGAAGTCGCGCATCATGCTGGAGCACTTTGTTAGCAAAACAGCAAACGAAATTAATGGTCGTGCACGCGCCATGGTCGTTACTCGTTCTAGGCTGCATGCCGTGCGTTACAAGTGCAAGTTCGATGCCCTGATGCAGGAAATGAAGCTGCCTTACAGAGCCTTGGTAGCTTTCTCTGGAACCGTGCATGATGCTGAAACAGGCATGGATTATACCGAAACCAGTATGAACGACCTGGGTGGCAACATCAGCATACCCGATGCGCTTAAGCTGCCGCAAAACCGCATTCTGATTGTGGCTAACAAGTACCAAACTGGCTTTGATGAGCCTTTGCTGCACACGATGTTCGTGGACAAGAAGTTGGGTGGCGTAAACACGGTACAAACCCTGAGCCGTCTGAACCGCACTACTTCTGGCAAGGGTGGTACGATGGTGCTTGACTTTGTGAATGATCCGGAAGACATTCAGGCTGACTTCCAGGACTACTTCGACCTGAACTTTATGGCCGAAGATAACCAGACCGATCCGAACACGCTTTATGATTTGCAGACTGAGATCAGCTTGCAGGGTGTCGTGACCAGTGTGGAGCTGGAGGCCTATGCAGAAGTGTTCTTCCGTAAAGGTGATAACAAACAGCTGCTGCAACCACTACTGGGTACTGCCTTGAAGCGCTTTACCGACGAGCTGGAGGAAGATGCTCAGGACAAGTTCCGCGCCGATGCCCGCGACTTTGTGCGCCTCTACAAGTTCCTGAGCCAGATCATCACTTTCTCGGATGTGGAGCTGGAGAAGCTTTACGTATTCCTGAACCACCTGCTGAAAGTGTTGCCACTAAAAGGCAGCGACCTGCCGCAGGAAGTTCTGAATGAGGTGCAGCTGGATAGTTACAAAATTCAGCAGCAGGGCCAGCAAAATATTACTTTAGTGGAAGAGCCGGCTGAGTTGTATGGCCAAACTCGTAGTGGCGGAGGTAACGGAAGTGATGAGTTACGCGACCTGCTCTCTAACATCATCAAAACCCTAAATGACACCTATGGTCTGGAATTGACTGATGATGACAAACTAGACTTCGAACAAATACGGAACCGCCTGGAAAGTGACCAGGAGTTACTGGGCATCTTCAACCCCAACAACTCCCGCGAGAACATCAAAGACAAGTTCAACGATGTGCTGGACCAGGCCCTGCTTGACTTCATAGATACTAAGCTGGACCTGTATAACAAGCTGTCGGAAGACAAGGCAAACGCTACGTTGAAGCGCCTGTGGTTTAACTCATTGTATGATGCCAGAATTAGAGGGCTAGGCAAATAAGATTATGAGATTCGAAGTAGATTATTATGAACCCGCCAGCCCCTACTATGTGGAGGTGAAAGACAATACGCCCTATCCTTTTCCTTTTATGAAGGCAGAATATTCGGAGGGGTTTATAGAGTACGTCACGTACAAAACCACTATTTATGTCAGCGGCAAGCGAAAAGTGGTGAAGCACCATGATCCAAGAACTATACCTGGTACTAGATTGCTAAAAGATAATAACTGGGTAAACAAGCGTAGACATTCTAATTATTCAGCCCAATACAAATTTATAGTAATTGATACACATGCCCGTGAGGTAGCTGCGCTATACCTGGACGAAGTGGAACACAGTGGCACCTATGATTTAGTGCTTAAAGGCGGTAATTGGTGCTTAGAAGGTGAGGGTACCTACGAGAAAAGCACTTATGCCGGCTTCCTGATACAAGAGGTGTCTGTGGAAGAAATCAAAAAGATGAAACAAGAGGCAAAGGTCTCTTAAGTTAATTAATAGCTCTTGCAGATAAAAGCACATCCTAATAGACTAGCTATTTTAAGCTTTATCCTTACTTAACTTATGATTTCTTTAAACGAATTAACCATACTTCCTGGTCGTGGTGCAGCTGTGCTTTGCCGTGTTATAGGTGAATATATTGAACAACTGCAGGAGCTGCCTTTTAGCTTTAAAGATCGTCATGCCATTGGTGGCAATTGCTGGCTGATAGCCTTTATTAAAGAAAAAGATACAGCCCTGCATGATTTCCTAAAGCAGAAACAATCCCGGACAGAAGCTTACATCTTTCGCGCTAAAATTGAGCAAGACGGCACCCTTATCAGAATGCCGGATATTCAGCTTCCGTCTTTTATTTTAAACCAGACATTAGCTATAAAAGACGACGTGTTGTACCTGGGTGGTTTTGAGGTAGTGCGGGAGAATAAGAAGAATTTTAGTAAAGTAAATAAAGGCGAAATGGCCGGCTTCTTTGACCTGACGCTGGAAGAGCCAGTTTGGCACTCGCTGCCGCTGCCTATTGATATGCAGGAAGGTAAAAGTATAGACGATGTGTTGGTGTATGATGATAAGCTGGTGTTGGTAGATAACATCATGTACCCAAAATACTTGTTTGAGTATGATATTACCGATCCGCTGTCACCAGTAGCTACTAAAACTATAGACTTGCCCAACAATGGTACTTACGAGCACATACACCGGGGAAGTATAAACAGCAACTGGATGGCTCTGCTTTCCGGAGGTGTTGGCAGAGCAGGTTCGAGCGAGTATGTGTCTGTGTTCAGTCTGCCAAACTATGAGCAGGTTTTTACTATAGATTATCTTCGCTCTGCCTTTGATATGCTAGAGTCAGATAAGTTTACATCGCTTGAACAGGAGCTTGAAAAAGCCAGAAATACTGTAACGCTGTACGACTTCGCTATTGCCGGTGATAATGTGTTGATAGCTTGCGGACATCATGGAATTGGCAGGTTTGCTTTGCCCGAACTCTTGCAACAGTATCAGGAAAAGCAGAACCAGATAGAAGCAGAGTTTAAAGATGTGAATCGGTATTCAAGGTATACATATGGGCGCAGTTATGAGCTTTCTGGTATCTACCAAGATAGCCAGCATTTGTGCAAAGTGCCAGAGTTGGAGGAAGTGCACAAACTGGTGCCGCTGACGGATGGGCGGGTAGTTGCTGTTAGCTATGGTGAAACAAACCTGAAGCTAGAGTATAAGGTGTTGCAGTTTTAATATTCTCTAAGAAAATATCCTATGAACAATCTGCCCTTTTTAGAAGAGAACCTGGAACTGTTGCTGCAGCATACCGATGAGATTGTACAGGTGCCTGCTTATTACCATAGTCGTATAATGTTTGCTGCGGAACCTAAGGGGACAAAGCGTTTAGGAAGCGCATTACTGGGGCCTTTCCTGGAGTTCTGGAAACAAGTGCCGGTAAACAGAGCTGGAAAACTTTTGCTCACTTATGAATTGCTCGGTAACACAGTGCGAAACTTGGAAATGTACCGCGAGCTGTATCCCGATTTAGTTGAAAAGAAAAAGTTTCCACAAGATGATTTAGAGATAGAAAGCGGGTTTCGTTACAAAAAGCCTATGCCTGGTATATCACGCTATCAGCTGGAGGACATATTTTACCGCTACATGCTGCAGTTTAACAAACAAAACCTGCCGATGGGAGCTCCTTTAGAAATGGTGGTGCAGGAGTTAAAGGAAGGCAAACTGCTGCATGAACGGGTAAGCCAGAAGTATGGTGTAGTCCGAGAAAAACTGATAAGCGCTGTTGTCAAAGTAACAGGAACCAACGACCTATACTATGTACCTGATCCTACAATTAATCCTTCACATAAATTTTCTCCTGACTGGAAGCCACAGCAGCAGCCTGTAACCTTTAGGGTAGAGCAGGAGCACGATATGCGCCTGACAATTTACCTGATGATAGAAGTACATGTCCGGAATATGGATGTACATGTTGTTACAGGCAAGCGTTTGTCTGCTACAGCGCTTAACGATATGATGCTGGATACTATAGCTGAACTCAATCCATTACTCGAGAGCCATGGGTTTTTCAAGCAAAAAACTACTACATCTGTGTATGGTGGTGGATTGGAAGCACTGTATTCTGCTCAAATTAATTCTCCGGATGAAGTGCTTACACCATTATATCTAGATGCATTTGGTGATTTGATTTGGCAGATGTATGCTGTTATTAAGGAAAAGGGGTTGTTGCCTAAACGTGTTATTAACTGAATCTCATTAATATAAGAGCTTGTCACATAGCACCATCGGCAAAAGTATATTCCCTGTTTATAACATAAAAATTTACCTATGAACCTGGAATTAGATACTTTCCTTTCTGTTACAAGAAACATTCTGGCAGAAAGAAACACAGAATTAGCTGAGCTAAGACGTATGCCGAACAGTGATATTCTGGAGTTTGGAGCCGATGAATATAATGCAGTTATTAATGCTAAACTGGATTTTGTTGGGGTGTTTACAGATTTTGTTGTAATGTGCGCCATACTACTTAATGAAGGGAAAAGCGTCGGGGAAGTTCTAGGAGAATTAATGCGCAGAAGTGATGATACTTATGACAGGTTTAATATTGCCATTACCCAGCTTTGCTGCGAGGTTATACTTGAAAAATACCTTTATATTGACCTGGACAGCCTATTAAAATAATGGCTCGCTAAACACCTTTTCATACTTCAATATTCATTTTACTTATGAATACTATAATACTTCACATTCCGCATTCTTCTACAACTATACCTTTAACCGATGGCTATACTCATAACTCGGAAACAATTGATCGGGAAGTGAACCTGCTTACAGATTGGTTTACGGACGAGCTTTTTGCACATGAAAATGCTATCCGTATAGTTTCTCCTTTCTCCAGGGTATTCTGCGATGTGGAACGCTTTCCGGATGATGCCGATGAGGTGATGGCACAATATGGCATGGGCATGCTTTATACCAAAACTGACGATGGGCTAGAGTTGAGGAATGTAAATGCGATGCTAAGAGAGCGCATAAAAAGAGATTTTTATGATCACCATCATGCTGCTTTTTTAAAGGCCGTTGATGAAGCATTGGCTGCGAACGGGGAAGTGCTCATCCTGGATTGCCACTCTTACCGCGATGTGCCGTTTAACCGCGACCTGATCAAAAAGCAGCCAAGGCCGGACTTTAATATTGGTACAGATGCCTATCATACGACAGATAATTTGCGGCAATTTTCACTGGAATTTTTCTCATCTAGTGGGTATTCTATTTTAGATAATGACCCTTATGCCGGTGCTATAACGCCACTTAAGTATTACCAGGAAGACAAACGGGTAAAATCTATTATGCTGGAGATTAACAGGAAGCTCTACATGCAGCAAACAGACGCTGAAATGCCTTTGAAGTCTGAAAATTTTGATAGCGTTCAGACTCTTATATATGCCTTCATAGACGGGCTATTACGGTGTAAACTATAACTGATTTTTGAAATTTGCTTCAGGTCGTTTTACTAGTTGACAACATGGAGCGAGTTGTTCATCACCGGTTAACTTCAGTAGGCTCTATTCGATTATCTTAGGGGCCTAAGTAAAGTAGTAAACTAAACAAAATCCAAGTGTGTATAGCGGTGTTTTTGATATTTTATAGAGATTGGAGGAAAGAGCGATATCAGCCATGAAATTGTTGGCTAAAAACAGGATTAAAGCAGGAGTAGAGAAAGGTGTAATTCAACGCCGGAAACCGTAGAAGATGCCTATTCCGGACTACAGAATTTTGTGATTTCACACCTTGTAATTTGTATCTGAAAATTTGCGTTAAAACAGCTATAGTCCTCATACGGAAACAGCCCCCTTACCACTTAAAAGTAGTCTGCAGAATTACCTAAAATGCGGAACAGAAATTGTGTGCGGAAATGCGTGTAACTTTCTGTAACAGCCTTTCCGGCTACGGAAAAATGTTCCGCTATTAAACGTGATCCTGCCTGTTGCGGAAGCTAAAGCCCACCGGTGTTTTTCCGGCTTGGTTTTACAAGTGCGGAGTTTCCATTCTTACGGTTACAACCTGCTTAAACGGACCCGCTTACACCTTCATTTTCCCCGTTTGGTTCCGGTGCATCAATTAAGCAATATGCGGACTGTCTTCCGTTGCACTTTTCAGTAAAATTTAGCTGAATGATCTGGTGGTTTTCTGATTGTGTCAAACATGCTCCTTTTTTGGTCTTGTGGAGCGGAAACACGGGAATTGCATTTTTGCCATGTTTTCCGGACTTTAAAAGTGTGTGTAACTAATTGATACAACGTGGTTTGTGTCTGTTTTAGGAGCTATGATTTTACCTGTTTTTCAATACCATTGAGCGGACAGTATTTTTACTGAATCCGCATGATCTTTCTGAAAACTATAGTTTCCGGCGTGTTTCCGCACGTAAAAACCCCATACTCCGCTAGCTAATTTGCCTGTTTCCGGCAAGCCTAAAAAGGGTTGTAACTGTCTGTGCGCACGTAACTTACCTATCCGCAAAAGTGTCCGCAAACCATGGGGCTGAAGCTCAAATACAGAAAAATGCTTTTTTACCGCAAAACCTGCTTTTCCGTCGTGTCCGCAACTACCATCAACACTTCTATAATCGCGCGCACCTGCGCATGATGCTCGCGTGTATGCGCGCACGCGAGCATCGTTCTCAATTTTCATTTCTATCTCTTTTGCATACTGCCATCGCTATTTTGGTCTCCCGAGATGGGTTAAAAAAATATTTTATCCGGAAATAAAACAAATATTACAAAGGCGTTGTATAATGTATTTTAAATATTACCTTTGGGTAAAATATATAATTCGCTACCCAAGATGGAAGAGACAGAACTACCAGAAACAGACGCTGCGGATTTTACGCTGCAGCTGGACTTGCAGGAAATGGAGCAAATACCCGAACTCTACGAAAAGCTGCGTGAGCCGATTTTTTCGCTGAAGCAAACCGGTATTGCCCCCAAGCTGTATGTAGACTGGAAGAAAGCCGGACTGGCACCCAAGACCGAAGAACAGTCCTGGACCAAGCTTAGTTTTCTGGAATACCTGTGGCTGAAGATGGCCAAAGAACTGCGTGAGCTTGGCTTGCCGCTGGCGCGGGTAAAAGCCTTGCGAGAGTACTTGTTTGCTGTACAGGAAATACCGGCTGATGCACTTACGCCAGAGATGATCGCCAAAGTGCGCGACGAGCTCAGCAAAGTGATGTCCCCCAAGCAGGTGGAAGCTTTTATTGCGGAACAACTGAGCGGTCAAGTGCAGGCCGCCCAAGCAAGTTACGGTGTGCAGCTTTGCTTGCTCGAATCCCTTATTTATGCAGCGCTGTACCGCAAGCAGGAAGCCGGTATCCTGATCTTTCCTTCAGGCGATCTGGCACCATGGCTGGACGAGATGCAGGGCATGGGACCGGAAGGGCAGGTTCTTTTAGGTAAAACGCATGTATTCTTATCCATTACTCAACACTTAGCAGCTTTTATTCTGGATGAAGACAAAGCCGACTACATTCCGCGTTTGTCGCTTCTCTCAGAAGAAGAATTACAGGTGGTAAGAGCGATCCGAAATAAAAGCTTCCGGCAGGTAACCATCACTTTTGATGAAAAGCGCCAGATTACGCTTCGCACTACTTCAGACGGGCATCTGGATGAATCAGTATCAAAGCAATTAATCGAAACGCTGGCCCTCAGGAATTACCAGTCAGTTGAATTAGAAAACCGTGGTGGGTCTAAGCTAAATTTTACCAAAGAACACCGCCGCCGAATTTAGTACTTAGTAATTTCTTACAGTAGCTTACTCTTTCCAGACGCAGATCAGGTAAGAGCTAAGGATAGCAGTCGCCCCGCATCCTAACGTACAAGCCCGCCCTGGTACCGGTAGCCCCGGACTTGTGGCACTGGCAACCATAAAAGTGAAAACCTTAACTAAAACTCAACAACAGAAAAACCAACGACCAAACAGTAAACACAAACAAGCACAGCCGAAAGGCAAAGTAAGCGCGGCTAATGCTGAAGAACTTGAAGCAGCAGAACAGCTGAGCGCTTATGAAAACTACTACAAGCAGTTATCAGAAGAAGTAGAAACGATAGAGCGACATGTACGCGAGCTTAGGCAGACACCAGGACTGGAGCATCTGACTGAAGAAGAAGTGCACGCACAGGTAGACTTTATGCTTCGCTTTAGCGCCTGGGTGTTTAACCAACATCAGCAGGAACAGCCGATAGCTATCATAGTTGAAGACGATGAAATAGAGGCTAAATCAGCTAACGTTTCTAAAGTGCAAAAGCCAAAAGGCCAGAGTAACAAAAAAGTAACAAAGTCCCTATCCCGTTAACCAGAATAGAACATGAAAAAGCAAACCACAGCAGCTGTACTTGAAGTAGATAAGGCTGCACCAATGAAAAAGAAGTCAGCTACGAAATCTACTGCAAAAGCAGCTACAAATAAGTCTGTACAAGCTAAAAAACCAGCTGCACTTCGCGCTGCTACAGGGAAAGGGAACGAGCTAAGCATCTTTGCACGGCCATTGCAGAAGGGTAGTAAGAAAGCCGCACCGCGCGGCAAGGTAGCTATCATCTACACCCGCGTATCAACCAAAGAACAGGCCGAGACGAATCAAAGTTTATCAACGCAGCTAGAACGCTGTACAGCTTATGCGGAGCGCCACGGCTACCAGGTGGTGGGCAAGTTTGGCGGAACTTATGAAAGCGCTAAGTCTGACGAGCGCAAAGAATTCCAGAAAATGCTCGAGTTTGTGAAGAAAAGCAAACTGCGGGTAGGCTACATCATTGTCTACTCACACGACCGCTTTTCGCGAACAGGATCTTCAGCTATTGGTATTGTGGATGAATTAGGCCGCATGGGTATATCCGTTGTAGCGGTGACCCAGCCTGTAGACACCCAGACCGCAGCTGGTAAGCTGCAGCAGGGTATCCAGTTCCTCTTCTCGCAGTTTGATAATGACCAGCGCCGTGAAAAGTGCATGACGGGCATGGAAGCCCGCGTCAGACGTGGTTTGTGGGTAGGCAAGGTACCGATGGGGTATGATAAAGTGATTGTAGGAAAGCTAGTCGTTTTAAAACCCAACAAAACCGGAAAGTTAATACGACTAGCTTTTCAGCTCAAAGCAGAGCAAGGTTTATCCAACACAGACATCATTAAGCGTCTGAAAGCTCAGGGATTGGTGCTCTACAACCAAACTATCACAAAACTCTTTAAAAACCCCTTTTACTGCGGTTTAATCTCGCATGGCTTACTGGAAGATGGGGAAGTAGTAGAAGGCCAGCACGAGCCGCTAATCACTCGCCAGATGTTCTTAAAGGTCAATGGCCTGCAGGCGCAGAACGCGCATGGCTATACCCAAGTCAAAGAAGACGAAGAATTGCCGCTGCGTCATCACATCAAGTGTGGTAGCTGTCGTAAGCCACTTACTGGTTACGAGATGAAGAAAAAGCAGATCCATTATTATAAGTGCAACACCATTGGCTGCAAGCTGAATCGTAATGCTGGAAAACTGCATAACCTGTATGAAGGCTTTCTATCCGAATTAGAGATTGATCCAAGGTACTTGCCCAAGCTAGCCGAGATCATGGAAGAAACTTACTACAAGCTTACTGAAGAAAGCAGGGTAGAAGAAAAGCGGTTGACCACGCAGCACACCGAGCTCAAAAAGAAATTAGATACCCTAGAAAGAAGGTATGCCTTTGGCGAAATTGAGAAAGAACTCTTTGTCAAATTCAGTTCTGAACTGAAAGCTGAGTTGCTGGAAATCGAGCAAAATCTGGAAAAGTGTGCCCCAGCCTTATCGAACCCAAAAGAGTTTATCAAAATGGGCTTAGAAAAAGCGGTAACTATCTCACAATCATGGAGTAAATCAAATGTGCAATCCAGAAAACAGCTGCAAGCGACGATGTTTCCCGAAGGCGTATATTATGACCGTGAAATGGAGTGTTATCGAACCCAGAGAGTAAATGGATTTTTTGCCCTTTCCAGCCAGATACAGCAGTTTTTGGAGCAAAAAGAAAAAGGGAAAAGCGATCAAAATAATCACTT
>NZ_CANLMZ010000014.1 GCF_947492645.1 uncultured Pontibacter sp.
TCGGGGTGGCAGGATTCGAACCTACGACCTCCACATCCCAAATGTGGCGCGATACCGGGCTACGCTACACCCCGAACAAACAGTAAAAAACAGCGGCTTTAGCTTTAGTTTTTTACCGTAGCGGCCACAAATGTACGAATCCAATTTTAATCTCCAAACGATTTAGGAGTATAAGAGCATATTTAAAAAGCGTGTCTTTAAACTTATATCCCAGGCATAACTTTGGATTTCAGCTTTTAGTTATGGCAGCCAATACTTTACGATAAACTGGTAGCTAATAACTAAGCGGAAAGTGTATAGCTATTTTAACCTTATTTAGTGCCCGTGCATTGCAGGAACGAGTGCCATTTGCTACGACATCAGCCAATGGAGCGCCAGCGCCCTATTAGGGAAAAACTTTAACTCCATCTGTAAATCAATACTGCCTTTGTTTGCCTGAAACGGTGAATCGACCTTTTCTTCGCGCTCTTTTTCATTAGGCCCGACACAAGCTAATTTCTGAATAGGAGTAGGTTGCAACCCCTCCTTTAGTTGCGCAATTATAAGGGCATACTCCTGGTGACTTAGCGCTTTGATGTTGTTTGAAAAGTTAAGGAGTACACGTTTTATCTTGTGCTCTTTAGCGCTTCCAAGAATTTGCTTTAACCCATTTTTTACTTCCTCAACATTGTATGATTTCCTTTCCTGCCACGTGGCATACAGGATATCCTGTGCCGTAGCATAGTCAAGTTCTATCAAGTGGTTGCGAAAAAGTATCATGATGTTATTTAACTGCTTATTTCTTAAAGTGTTGCATCAGCAGCTAAAGCAAAAGTATAATTTGAAATATAAATTTCTGATGGAGCTTTAGGAAGTTGGTCCATGAAGAGGCTTGCTATAAGGAGATATGGAGTTAATGGCGGCTTATACCTTTTATAAAAACGTCGAAAGCTTGCTGAATGGCAGAATCTTTATCTACACGGCCAGCATGCTGGTTTAAGTAACTAACGGTGGCATGCAACTGGCCGCTAAAGAGAGCAAGAAAAAGATCAAGGTCTATGGTAGTTACCCATTCTTCTGTGACAGCCTTGGCAATAAGGTCTTGCAAAAAAATAAATTCATTGGCCGCTTCTTCTTTTGTTAAACTGGCAATGAAAGGGGAGTTACCAAACATTGCCAAAAAACGAAAATGATTGACATGTTCGAGTGCCCAGTTGGCAGCGTTGCGCCAGGATTGCAGCAATTGTGTTTTTACTGTTGCCTCGGCGTTAATGCCCTGCTGCACATAGCCTGCAAAGGCATTTTTGGTTTCTTTATAAAGCGAGTTTATAAGTTCGTCTTTACTTTTAAAGTATAAAAACAGCGTACCTGTTGCTACGCCGGCTTGCTTTGATATAGCTGCTGTGGATGTATTCTGAAATCCATTTTGGCAGAACAATTGTAGGGCAGCAGCCAGTATGCGTTGTCTTTTATCAGTCATGCGCTTATTTTTTGCTTGTCCACCAACGTTGGTTTGGGTACTGCTTGCCTAAAACTATTGGCTCACCAATAATAGGAGTAGTAATTTTTACCTGCTGCTCTTCTGCAGCTTTTACAACACGTTGTAGTGGTTCGTCCCAGGTGTGCAGCGCTAAGGCAAATTTACCTAAGTGCACCGGAAACAACACCTCTGCCTGCAGGTCTTGTGCAGCCTGTACTGTTTGCTCTGGCATCATGTGTATGTAAGGCCAGTTTTTATTGTATTGCCCTGTTTCGAGTATGGCTATGTCAAAAGGCCCGAATTTATCGCCAATGCTTTTAAAATGAGTATCGTAACCTGAGTCGCCGCCGATGTATACTTTATACTTTGGAGTTTGCAGCACATACGAAGCCCACAGCGATTTACCCCGCGAAAGCCCCCGGCCAGAGAAATGGCGGGCCGGAGTGGCTGTTAGGGTTAATTCATCAAAAGCTGCGTCTTCCCACCAATCCAGTTCAGTAATCTTGGCCTCAGGTATACCCCATTCTTCCAGGTGCGCGCCAACACCCAGCGGTACGTAAAAGTGCTTTACCTTATCTTTAAGGGCCACAATTGTTTCATGATCAAGATGGTCGTAATGGTCATGGGAGATTACCAGCATGTCAATTTCTGGCAGATCAGAAACGGTGTAATTATTTGCTCCAGCAAAAGATTTGACCATAAACGAAACCGGAGCGGCATAACCACTTAGCACCGGATCCACCAGAACAGTATACCCATGGGCTTTAATCAGGTAAGATGAATGCCCAAACCAATAAATGGCCGGTTCCGCTGCTGCTGCTTTCAAATCAGACTTGATAAAGGGTACAGGCTGAGGCGGCACCGTATTTTTGGGCTTATTTATAAAATCGTAAAGCATACCCGTCATTGATGCGTTTTCTGCCTGTACAGGTGTTTCTGATAAATTCTGGAACGAACCGTTTTTATAATTTGGAGATTGCTTGATGCGTTCCAGCCGCTTGCCATTCGGGACCTTACCAAAGGTATCTTGTTGCATAAACAGGAAACCTGCAACAGATAAAACGGCTGTTATAATAAATGCTGCTATCATACTTTTTTTAAGAAGCTTCATGTACGTATGGTTCCTACTACTATAAACTGACTAATCAGTCAGTAATGTACTAACTATTATCTAAGGCAGCAAGTTCCGTGATTTTATAATTCATTTACATACGCCTATACCACTTTCTAGTAACCTGTATTATTTGGATGATGCAGTTAGGTTGATGAGCTTAACAGGTGAAGAGCTGGCTATTACCATATCTCACCTGTATACTATACTTGTAGGCTTGTTGAAATGCTGCACCCAGAACTATGGAGAGTAAGTGCTGGAGCAGTATTCTATGCAGTAGCTGTGTTTGAGGTTATGTCTACTTTGAGTAAGCCAAGTTTTAGCCTATCAGGCAACAGGGTGTTAAATTCCTGTATGTGTTCATTTATTTTATTTCTATCTACTTCATTTTCAATCGCTCTGTGTGCATCACTAACTACTGCTAAGGCATGTGCCCTTATAAAGTTTAGCTGTTCATCGGATGGTTGCTGATACAGCAGACCTTGCAGGCACCTGAGCAGGCGTATATTTATCTGGAAATCTCCTTTGCCATATGTCCTGATGGGGCTAAGGTAGCGGTGCAGCAATTCATCAAGCGTTACTATCCTATCGATCACCTGCACGCGTTCTTCTTCGTGAAGCAGGCAGTTTCTATCTTTTAGTTTTAGCCTGTGTATAAACAGCAATGTCAGGAAATCGATTGCTTTTATGGCTGTTCCGGGGTCGTTAATGCCCGGGCTTAATGCTTTTACAGCAATTTCGGAGATCTGCTTTACCGCTTGCTCATAATCTTCCATCACCACCTCTTCCTGGCTTATGATAAAACATTGCTGCAGCTTTTCCTCGGTTTCGTTATCTTCCGTCACTTCCTTAGTTAAACGCATTAATGGGATGCCTTCTACAATGAATGATCCAACCTCTACAAGTATCTCCAGCTGCATACCGTTTTTCTTAGCGATTTGCTGTAGCCCTGTCATGTTCACCTGCTTTAAATAGCCACTTTGGTTGTTCCTCAATTTATACTTGAATGCCTCGCCGTTTGTGTTGAAGGAGGTATAAGTTTGCATAAATGCATCAGCCTCTTTTTGCAGCGCCACTACAGCTTTCTGAAATAAACTGTTAAGTATGTTATCTACTTGTATGGCCCTGGAAATGGTATGTATAAAGTATACAAAAAGCACCAGGCATATAATGCCAAACACGAGGCCCAGAAGTATAGCTAAGACAGGTGTTTTTGCATTGCTTGCCTGTGGCTGATAATGAAGCAACAGTAGCAGTATGTAAATAATGGTGCCAATATAAAAGCCTAACACAACCTGGTGCGACCTGGCCGTTGTCAGCCCCGGTATAACCCTGGGAGACAAATTGCTGGATGCCTGGTTCAGCACAATCATTACCATCGAGAAGCTAAAAACGGTTAAAGAGATCGTGCCTCCTGCAAGCGTATTTAGAATCAAGCGTGCGTTTTCCTCATCCTGTAGATTGCCGAAAGGAAGTTTATCTTCCATTGCCTTGCTTAGGGGCGTCGATTCGAAGTACTGCATGTACAGCGCCAGCAAAAAGAAGCCAGTTGAGATTAAGGATGGCAAAAATGCAATGCTATTTACAATGGTGGCGTGCGCTCTGTAAGTTTTTGTGGTTAATTTAGCCATACGTCAGACTAAGGTCTTTATTCGTGATACCAGTCAAATTGCATGTGTCATACTTATACTTTGGCCTTTAAACGGAGTAACTAAAATAAAGGAGCATGCTACAAATATTTTTAGCTAACCCAAGCTGCAAGTTTTCAGGAGCCGCAAGAGCAAAACCAGCCAAGAAAATGACCATGAACCCAGTTTGATGAAGTTGAATATGATTTTGCCCGTACTGCTTTATTATTCAGTTTAGCGTGTGGGGTAGAAGATTAAAATCTGGCTTGCAATGCCGTAAAGTATGAGCTATTGGTAGTTTCGTGTTTTGTGCGGCAAATCAAACTAGAATATATATCATAACACAAAGTATAATTTATGACAGAACGCCAAGTATACCGAATGCCTAAGGCAGGCTCCATTAACGACCTGAGCCTGCAAACAGAACAACTTGCTGCACCCGCTCCCGAAGAGGTATGTGTTAAAGTAAAAGCTGTCGGGTTAAACTTCGCTGATATTTTTGCAATGCAGGGCTTATACAGCGCCACCCCAAAGGGTTCGTTTATTCCCGGGCTCGAGTTTTCGGGTGAAGTTATTGCTGTTGGCCCTCAGGTGAGCAAATGGAGAATAGGGGACAGGGTAATGGGCGTAACAAGATTTGGCGGCTATGTCTCTCATATCAATATCGATCATCGCTATGTGATTGCGCTGCCACCGGCCTGGACGTATGAGGAGGGCGCAGGGTTTCTCGTGCAGGGGCTTACAGCGTATTATGCCCTAAAAGTGTTAGGAAACCTGCAAAGCGGCATGACCGTGCTTATACATAGCGCTGCTGGCGGAGTGGGTATACTTGCCAACCGGATCTGTAAGAACTTTGGCGCTTATACGATAGGCACAGTAGGGCAGCCTAACAAAGTAGACTTCCTTCTTAAAGAAGAAGCCTACGATACAGTTATACTTCGGGATAAGCATTTTTATAACAATTTACAGCAGGCAGTAGGGGATAGGCCGCTGCAGCTAATAATGGAATGTGTCGGGGGTGAAATTTTAAAGCAAGGCTGGGAAGCAATGGCCCCAATGGGCAGAATGGTTGTGTATGGCAACGCAAGCTTTACCAGCCATGGATCGAGGCCTAATTACCCCAAGCTGCTTTGGAAGTTTTTACGGCGCCCGAAAATTGACCCGCTGCGATTGCCCACCGAAAATAAATCGCTGATGGGCTTTAACCTGATATACCTTTATGAGCAAACAAGTATGATGCACCAGCTGCTGGATGAGCTACAGCAGCTACAGCAGCTACAGCTGAAACCACAGCATATCGGCCATACTTATACTTTTGATAAGATGCACGAGGCAATTCTTCTTTTTCAGCAAGGCAAGACTATAGGTAAAGTTGTGGTTACGCTTTAATATCATACTGCTCCTTTAAAAGAAGTATAAACTTCCCCTCAAAAAAGATCGATGATCGAAACGCATCGTCAAAAGCATCACTTTTAGAGAATTTTATAGAGGAATTGCCCGCTGTATTAGCTGTTGTGCTATTTTATTTATGCAATTATTGAGAGCAGTAGCCTTTATGCTGCCCTTACCACTACCTAGCTTGTTCATTAATGCGCTAAATCTATCCAATTTATACTTGTATTACGTAATGGGCTGATAAGCTTTGAAAGCTTAGGATAGAATACACGATAACCTAGATGAACAAGAAGTATAAACAAGCATTAAAAATATGGGGCAGTTTATGTATAATGCTGCTCTTAGGTAATACTGGCTATACACAGGCACACACTACAAATGATAGTATAACTGTCGCCATCGCACCAGAATATGATGATGTAAGCAAGTCACACCGTAAGTGGTTCGGGGAAAACTACCGGAAACTATGGGCCACTCCTGTAAAGATGCGGGTTTTTAACCTGAGCCAGGAAAAAGGAGGCATGACTATCTTAAAACAAGGAGGAGGGCAGCAGACCAAATCCCTTCGCTTGCAGGATGCGGACAGTAACCAATGGGTGTTGCGAACCATTCAAAAAGACCCGGAACTGGCGCTGCCAGAAAACCTAAGGGCTACTGTAGCCAAGACAATAGTTCAGGATCAGATCTCTGCCTCTCATCCGTTTGGGGCACTCGTTGTGCCGCCATTGGCAGAGGCCATAGGTGTGCCGCACGCTAACCCCGAAGTAGTATACTTGCCAGACGACCCTGCCCTTGGGGAGTACCGGAAAGACTTTGCTAACCAGGTTTTCCTTTTTGAGGAACGTGAACCGCTGGAGGCTGAAGATACTGATAACACAGAGAAAGTATTAGAGAAACTGCAGGAGGACAACGACAACCGCGTAAACCAGCAGCTTGTGCTACGTGCTCGCCTACTCGATATAATTGCTGGCGACTGGGACAGGCACGAGGACCAATGGCGCTGGGTAGAGGTAGAAGATGAAATAGGAGACTTATACTTACCCGTTCCCCGCGACAGGGACCAGATATTTTTCATCAATGAGGGGATTATTCCTAAAATAGGCTCCCGGAAGTGGATAATGCCTAAGTTCCAAGGTTTTGATAGTGAGATAAGAGATATAGAAGGGTTTAACTTCAATGCGCGTTACTTTGACCGCTTGTTCCTGATTGAGCTTGATGAAGAAGACTGGAAAAGGGAAATTGCTTTTGTGCAGCAGGCATTAACAGACGAACTTATTCAACGGGCTGTGAGGCGGATGCCTGCAAACATCTATGCCGAGTCTGGCGATGAGCTTGTTAGAAAAATGATTGCCCGCCGTAATAATCTCGGCAAAACGGCACTAGCCTACTATAAATTTCTGGCCAGGGAAGTAGATATTCCTTTGTCTGATAAGCACGAACACTCAGAACTAAAGTATGAAGAAGATGGCAGCATTGCCGTTGACATCTATAAAATAAAAAAAGAGGGCACCAAAGAACGATTACTTTACCAGCGCAGGTTTAACCCTGAAATTACCAAGGAGCTTAGGTTATATGGTCGTGCTGGCGAGGATGTGTTTACTGTAACAGGCAGTCATAATTCTCCGATAAAGGTGCGCCTGATCGGTGGAAAGGAGAAAGATCAGTTTCAGGTTGAGCAGCGCTTCACGAGCAAAGGCAACTTATACATCTACGATAGATCAGACAAAGAAAACATTCTTCCGGATGCAGGTCTGGCGCGCATCAAAACTGCTCCTGATACTACCGTTAATCATTTTGATCCGCAGTCTTTCAAGTATAATATCCTGATGCCCCAGGCTACTGTTGGCTATAACATTGATGATGGCGTACTGCTGGGAGCGGGCTTTATATATACAAAGCAAGGGTTCAGGAAAGATCCTTTTGCTGCCAGGCATAAGCTTATGTTTGGGCATGCACTTGCCACAAACGCCACTTTTTTTAGCTACAATGGTTTATTTACAGATGCAATCGGTAAAAGCGACCTTAGCATAGACCTTGATGGCAGGGCGCCGAATAATACCAGCAACTTCTTTGGCATAGGCAATGAAACCGAATTTATAGAGGAAGGAAGCAAGCCAATACGCTACTACCGCACACGCTACGATTTTATAACCGCCCAATTAAAGCTACACAAAAACATAAGCAAGAATTTCTTAATTAATGCAGGTTTCGTAGCGCAGTATTATAACAATGATGCTGCTGATAACAGGGGGCGTTTTATAGAAAGTTATGCTGAGCAGAACCCCCAGGAAAATATCTTCTCGAGCCAGTTTGCGGCAGGCCTTGTTGCAGGCTTCGCGCTTGATACCCGAAATGATGCCTTACTGCCATCGCATGGTGTGTTATGGAACACTTCCCTTACAGCTCTAAGGCAACTGGATGATAAAGAAAATTTCGGTCAGGCTATATCAGAGTTCAGTTTCTACATCAACCTGAAAGAAAACGAAAACCTCGTGCTGGCAAACCGAATCGGAGCAGGTACCACCCTTGGAGAGCCCCGCTTTTATCAGCTTCTATACTTGGGGGGTAATGATAACCTGCGGGGTTTTAGAAACTTCAGGTTTGCAGGAGAGAGTATGCTATACCATAACCTGGAGCTACGCCTGAAGCTTTTTGATTTTACCTCATACTTGTTTCCGGGAACTGTAGGCCTCATTGGCTTTAATGACGTTGGAAGGGTATGGGCTGAAGGGGGAAAATCAGATAAATGGCACGATGGGTATGGTGGAGGCTTTTACCTTATTCCTGCTAAATTGATTTTGCTACAAGGCGTAGTCGGGTTCTCTGAAGAAGACATTTTACCCTATGTCTCAGTAGGTTTTAGGTTTTAAATTATAGGTTATACTCGTGCTATCTATATATAGAAGTATAATATGCATCCTATAGTATCGGAGCAATTGTTAACTCTCAGCTATAAGAGTATACATTCTCTTTTGTTGAATAGGGCCTAAGGGTAGTAGCTATAGTATGCGTATTCTGCAACAAAGCATGTGCAAATTGACTTGAGCAGCTTATTTATACTTTATAATGCCTATCCATATTAATAGACTCTGAAGTATAAACCTTGTGCTATAGTAAAGAGCTGCTGATTTCTTGAAGCTATGGAAGGGGGTAATATATAGAATGAACGTTGAAGAGTAGTAAGCTTTTGGACCCACTTAGTTATAAATAAGTATAAGCGGTTCTCCATTTATACTTATTTATCGTTTTACTAAAGATACACCTCAACCTTTTATACTATGCTGGATATTGTAATTGAAGCCCGTAAAGCATCTTTGGCTCCCGGAATGGACGTGAAAAGGATTCTTCCGTTCAGAATGCGGCGCATGGTTGGCCCATTCATTTTCATGGATCATGCCGGCCCTGTATCAGTAGCACCTGAAAAAAGCCAGGCGATGGATGTGCTTCCGCACCCTCACATTGGGCTTTCAACGGTAAGTTATTTATTCGGTGGGCAGGTAACTCATCGCGACAGCTTAGGTGTTCAGCAGATAATACGTCCGGGGGAAGTTAATTGGATGACTGCAGGAAGCGGTATTGCTCACTCAGAACGCTTCGAAGACCCTGCAGCATTAGCAGAAGGTAAACTGGAGATGATTCAGACTTGGGTGGCATTACCTGAGAAGGATGAAGAGGCAGCTCCAACATTTAATAATTACCAACCTGAGCAACTACCGATATTTACTGATACTGGCATTTGGATGCGTTTGATAGCCGGGGAAGCCTATGGTCTTAAAAATAATGTGAGAACTCATTCTCCGTTATTTTACCTGCACGTAAAATTAGTTAAAGGAGCACGATTTGGATTACCCAAAGAATATGCCGAACGAGGAGCCTATATAGCAAGAGGAAGTATTGAGGTATCAGGAAGAGAGTATAAAGTAGGGCAAATGCTGGTGTTTAATAAAGGAGTAGACCCCATTGTACTTGCTAAGGAAGAAACAACTATAATGCTACTAGGAGGGGAGGCAGTTGGAGAACGGTATATATGGTGGAATTTTGTGTCGTCAAGAAGAGAAAGAATAGAAGAAGCAAAAGAAGACTGGAAGCAAGGCCGTATCATGTTACCTCCTACAGATAATCATGAATATGTTCCATTACCAGAAGGAAACACAAAGCCAGCCGGCGGGCCTGCTCCACAAGCATTGTCATGATCTTATAAATTGAGGCGAAAGGAGCCAGATTAAGATGACATATATTAGGATGCAAGAAATGAATTCCAATTAAAGTAGTAGACTCACGACCTACAATCAAAATAGAATATATGAATGGAGCGAGCTGTTAACATAAATAGTTAGCATCAGGCTAGAAGCTGCATTAATGATAAAAACAACAGGACCTTATATTATAATAGGTGACGCTTAGTGCTAAGCGTCACATGAACGCTTGTAAATTTAAGCTGGATTTCAAGCTTGAGACTCATTATAAAATGTAATCTTAAAATAATGAGATATTATAAAAGCTGATAATCAGTAATTTAATCAGGGAGTGATGAAAATAGCAGAAAAAGATAGCGGCAGGCCATTGAAATTAAGAATTTACTCTTACCTTTGCATCCCGGTTCCGAAAGAGGGGCGGGCACTCGGAAAGGCTGAGGAAAATATTTTGAAATAAGTTGCAGA
>NZ_CANLMZ010000015.1 GCF_947492645.1 uncultured Pontibacter sp.
CAACACAAACGTATTGGAGGTCTCAAATTAAAAAGTAATTTCGTCTCAAACCCGTCAACTTATATCAGGACGAGACAACTTAAGGTGTGCTTATTTAATTGTGAATCGTACTGGAAGTGTGTAGCGTACTGGTACTGCTCTACCGTTCTGCTTACCTGGAGTCCACTTCGGCATTGTTTTCACAACGCGCATTGCTTCTTCGTCGGTACCGGCTCCAAGGTTTTTTACAACCTGGATTTCAGAGATTTCACCTGTTTTGCCAACTACGAATGAAAGTACTACCAGACCTTCAACTCCGGCACGCTGTGCAGCTGCTGGGTAGCGAATGTTTTTGGCCAGGTACTTAAGCATTTCTGTTTCGCCACCCGGGAAGGTAGGCATCTGCTCTACGTAAGTATAAGGCTTTTCTTCTACTACTTCTGCAACTACGTCGCTTGTTCCGTCAATGTCACCTAAGTCAAGAGGAGCTCCTTTAACACCTTCAACTGTTTTAGTACCAGCGTCAACTTCTTCTAGTACTTCAATATCTGGTATCTCTTCTTCTTCTCTTACCTCTTCGTCACGTTTAACCACAGGTGGTGTAAACTTAACCTGCGCACGTACTGGCGGCGGCGGTGGTGGAAGATCTGGCGGCGGCGGTGGCGGCGGCGTATTTTCTTCTAGTGGTGGTGGCGGTGCAAGGTCTACTTCTGTAATAATTCGCTCTACCACTTCTTCCTCTTCTGCTGGTGCTAACAATTTGCTTATTAGCGGAATGCTGATAAACAAAAAGAATAAAATAATAGCAATTATAGAGGCTTTAGTGACATGCGAGCTATACAGTTTGCGAAGTAAGTATGCACCATACGCTTTATTACGTCCTTCAAAGACGATATCATCAAGCGAGGCTTTTGCGAACTGACTTGCGTCCATATCTTATTGTCCTGTTTTTTGCTGAATCAGTTGTTTGTCATTGTCGGTTATATCAACAAGGGCAAATTTCCTGGTATCGGTTAATTTCAACTCATCTAAAATGTCTACCATGTTCTTGTAGCGCGAAGTTTCCATGGCTTTTACCATCACAGTCATTTTTTCGTTAGACTTAACACGTGGTGATATAAGCACTTTACGGATTCCATTTGCAGAGTAATCAGACTCTACTACTTCCGGGTTATCAGCAGGATCGCCTAAGCCAAAGAAGTAGAATAACTTGTCATCTTCACCCAGTACAATTGTTAAAGCATTACTTGCCTTTACTGGAATCTGGTTTTCTGGAACATCATCTTTCACAGGCATGTTAATTTCCATGGTCTGTGGCTTACTAAACGTAGTGGTAAGCATGAAGAACGTTAGTAGGAGAAAGGCAAGGTCAACCATTGGTGTCATGTCCAGGTGGACAGACATCTTTTTGGCTCTTTTTTTCCCGCCTTTACCGGAGTCGGCTTTTTCTTGTATTTCTGCCATTTCTTATCTCCTTCTATTAAAGGTTAGTCGGTCTATTTTCCATGTCAGTAATCAGGTTAAACCTGTTTACCTTCCTGTCCTGCAGGGTGCTAATAACCTTCTGAACCGTTTTGTAGCTTACGTCCTGGTCACCTTTGATGGCAATAACCACCTTAGGATTGCTTAGGCGTGTCTGGTGTACCCAGTCTGCTAACTCATTGTTAGTAGAATCTACAGGTATACCAGGTGCAGCTTTATCAAACTTTTTACGGGCATCGGTTTCCATAGCTAAGTAAGACTTAAGCTGGTTCATCGGTACGCCAAAGTTCGTTAAGAGCGAGAAGGTTTCTATTTCTGTTGGACTGAATCCTACACCGTATTTGCCTGCCATCTTGTTAAGTACTGCTTCCTTTGTTTGCTTGCTGTCAACTCCAAAGAATACGCGGTCGTTTTTATCAACCGTTATTACAATTACGTTAGACTCTGGTAGTTTGATCTCTGAAACTGAGGATGGAGTGTCTACCACTACGGCCTCTTCAGGAGAGAACTGTGTTGTCAGCATGAAGAAAGTAACCAGCAAGAAGGCAAGGTCCACCATTGGTGTCATGTCCAACGTTGGTTTGGTCCTTTTTACTTTTACTTTAGGCATTTTATTGTGTTAAGAGTCAATTAAACAGTTTGTTGTCTTACAGGAGCACCAGTTGTTTCGTGCTGAGCTGCGAAAGTAGAGATAATGCTGAAGCCAGCTTCATCAATGCTATAAGTTAACTCGTCGATTTTGCTAGTGAAGTAGTTGTAAGCAATGATAGCGATTGCAGAACCAGATACACCAAGGGCTGTGTTGATCAAGGCCTCAGAGATACCGTTTGATAGTGCAGTTGCATCAGGAGTACCAGAAGCTGCAAGAGCCGAGAACGCCTTAATCATACCAAGTACTGTACCGATCAAACCAGTAAGTGTTGAGATAGAAGCGATAGTTGAGATAATAACAAGGTTTTTCTCAAGCATTGGTAACTCAAGTGAAGTAGATTCTTCAATCTCTTTCTGGATAGCAGCAACTTTCTCAGCTTTTAAAAGCTCAGGCTCATTCTGCATTTCCTTGTACTTAAGTAGACCGGCTTTAACTACGTTACCAACTGAACCTTTCTGTGCGTCGCAGGCTGCAATTGCACCGTTGATATCACGCTGGTTAAGTTTAGCAGAAATAGTACGTACGAAACCTGCTACGTTCTTTGTGCCCTTAGCTTTGCTGATAGTAAGTGAACGCTCGATAGCGAAAACCAATACTAGAAGTACTAACGTCATCAAAACTGGTACTACCCAACCACCTTTGTAAACAATGCCAAGGTAGTTGCCTGGAAGTGGGTGGTTCTCGTTGCTGCCGCCTTCGAAGTTGGCAGGGTTACCAAGAACAAACATATAGATTAGCACGCAAACCACGAATGTTATTGGAATAACAATTGTGGCAAATATTGAAGCAGCTGACCCACTGCTTTTGGCCTCTACATTAGCATTTTTGCTTACTACTGCAGTCTTTTTTTCCATTTTTTTAAAGTTTAAAGTTTAGCTGTTTGTGTTGTATTAAATTGTCTGTGTTATTATAAAATGTAATTGTTTCTCTTTTAGTTCTTTATTGAAATTGCAATTTCTGCTTTTTCTGCAGATTTCAAACTCTCTGCTACGCAAAATTTAAAAAATAAGCAGTTTTTAAAGGTGCTCTTCTAAACCTGCGGATTTCAAATTTAACGTGCTTTAATATAATGCAGACTACTGTCCTTTTACAAATCTATATATTTTAATGATTTATAACAAAGTATAAAACAGCTGCAGGCAATTTAATTTATTCTAAACCGAGGCATTTCGTCTTCCATAATCGATGTAAACAGAATGTATACTTGACTAGAAAAGGAGCTGCATGGCTTACGGGTTTTTGCCAGATTCGCTGTTTAGGTACTAGCTCTGAGAGCGTCTTCTTAAATTAATGTACGTTTTGTAAAATATTTCCCTCGTTTAAATTGAGAAAAAGTGGTTTAAATATAGCTAATGTATACTTATGTTGTATGCGTGCCTACAGGTTTTTTGCCTTGTTCCAGTAATAATCCATTTCTTCCAAGTTCATATCCTGTAATTGTTTGCCGTCTTTTGCGGCTTCTGTTTCTATATACTGAAAACGGCTTATGAATTTAAGGTTGGTTTTTTCCAGCGCCTCTTCAGGATTGATATGAATAAATCGGGCGAAGTTTATCAGGGAAAACATCAGATCGCCGAACTCTGCTGTAGCGTGTGTTTTATCTATAGCACTAAAGTCTTCTACATTAAACTCTGATTCAAACTCGTTTAGTTCCTCCTTTACTTTTTCCCACACCTGAGTCTTATCGTCCCAGTCAAAACCAGCCCCTCTGGCTTTTTCCTGGATGCGCATGGCTTTTACAAGTGCCGGTAAAGAGCTGGGCACTCCGCCCAATACGGATTTATTTCCTTCTTTCAGCTTTAGTCTTTCCCAGTTTTGCTTTACCTGTTCCTCTGTCTCTGCTTTAGTATCGCCGTAAATGTGTGGGTGCCTGAAAATAAGCTTTTCACATTCGCTGTTCAGTACATCTGCAATGTCGAAAGCACCTTGCTCTGAGGCTATCTTTGCATAGAATACCATGTGCAGCATAATGTCGCCAAGTTCTTTCCTTATCTCGGGCATATCATTTTTAAGTATGGCATCAGACAATTCGTAGGTCTCCTCAATCGTCAGGTGACGAAGGCTCTCTATGGTTTGTTTACGATCCCATGGGCATTTCTCACGCAGTTCTTCCATCACGTCCAGCAGGCGGTTAAAAGCCTGCAGTTGCTTGCCTCTCGGGCTATCATCAAATTTTATAGGAGTTGTCATAAAAGCAAATGTAATAAAACCGGGGCATCTATACTTAGTTTTCGTTTAAGGATATTGTCGTATGATGGATTAGTAAAGGCTGCTTTCTTCTAAAATGCGCACACTTATTATATATAGTGGCACGTTATAACCTGCCTGGCCGCACCAACTACAGCGTGTGCATTGGAGCAGTAGCATAATTTGAACACCCGCTAAAGTATAACTATACGTATTGGTGGCAGTAGTACGCTGTAGTGGCAACATGCATGAGTTTTTGGCTAAGTATAAGGAGTAGTACTTCTGAAAGTCTCACAATTTTCACTAATTTTGCGACATTAAATAATATACAACAAGTGGCTTTAATAAAATCAATTTCCGGTATTCGCGGTACAATAGGCGGACAGGCAGGGGAAGCCCTGACGCCAGTAGACGTTGTGAAGTTCGCTGCTGCTTTTGGTACATGGGTGCTAAAAACAACAGGAAACAACACGATTGTAGTAGGGCGTGACGCGCGCATCTCCGGCGAGATGGTAAATAAACTAGTATGCGCTACACTACAGGGTTTAGGCATCAACATTATAGATGTAGGTTTGTCTACAACGCCTACAGTAGAGATGGCTGTGCCCGATATGAACGCGGGAGGAGGAATTATACTTACTGCCAGCCACAACCCAAAGCAATGGAACGCGCTGAAGCTGCTTAACCAAAAAGGGGAGTTTATCTCGGATGAGGAAGGTAAGCTGGTGCTGGAGATTGCCGAGAAAGAGGCCTTTGAGTTTGCTCAGGTAACAGAGTTAGGTTCCTACAAAACCGATTGCACTACAATGGGTAAGCACATAGAGGCTATACTTGAGTTGCCATTGGTAGATGTTGAAGCTATCAGAGAGAAGAACTTTAGTATAGCCATAGACTGCGTTAACTCAACTGGAGGTATTGCAGTACCGATGTTGCTGGAGGCCTTAGGCGTTAAAACAGTAGAAAAACTATTTTGCGAGGCAGACGGTAACTTCCCTCACAACCCGGAGCCGCTGCCGGAAAACCTGCGCGAAATAGCTAAAGTAATCGAGAAAGGTAAATTTGACCTGGGTATAGTAGTGGATCCGGATGTTGACAGGCTGGCCTTAGTAAACGAGGACGGTAGCATGTTCGGCGAAGAGTATACGCTGGTGGCTGTTGCAGATTACGTCCTCAAAAACCAGGTAGGCAATACCGTCTCAAATCTTTCGTCTACCAGGGCGCTGCGTGATGTTACCGAGAAAGCTGGTGGTGCCTATTATGCGGCTGCAGTTGGTGAGGTAAACGTTGTGAACATGATGAAGGCCGAGAATGCCATTATTGGTGGCGAAGGAAACGGCGGCATTATTTACCCAGAGCTGCACTACGGCCGCGATGCCTTAGTGGGTATTGCTTTGTTTCTGACGCACCTGGCGAAATCCGGAATGAGTATGACGCGCCTGCGCGCATCTTACCCAAGTTATTACATCTCTAAAAACAAAATAGAACTGACACCGGAAGTAAACGTTGACGAAGTGCTGCGCCAGATGCAGGAGCGTTACGCGAAGCAACCTATCAATACAATTGATGGTGTTAAGATCGAGTTTGATAAGGAGTGGGTGCACCTGCGCAAGTCTAATACCGAGCCGATCATCAGAATCTATGCTGAGTCGGATAGCAACGCTACGGCAGAGCACCTTGCAAATAAAATAATTGCTGACATAAAAGAGATTATCTCAGCCAAAGCATAATGTGTTGTTGCTGTAGCATAGTATAACCAGCAACTAAGGGTTGCGCCAGAAGAGAAACAATGTCTTTTTCTCTTTGGGCGCAACTTTTTTTTATACTTTAGTGGTTCGTTTATAGTGAATTCATCCCAAAATATCATGCGTGTTTATTTAGATAATGCTGCTACTACCCCTCTGGATAAAGAGGTTTTTGATGCCATGGCTCCCTTTATGCTTGAGCATTTCGGTAATCCTTCGTCCATACATTCGCATGGGCGAGAGGTTAGGTCTGCCATAGAGAAAGCCCGCCGAACAGTAGCCACCTTACTAAATACATCGCCCGCCGAAATCTTTTTTACGTCTGGGGGTACAGAAGCAGACAACGCTGCTATACGCTGCACTTGCCGTGCCTATGGTATAAAGCACGCCATCTCTACTAAACTAGAGCACCATGCTGTATTGCATACTATGGATCTGCTGGAGAAGGAGGAAGGCGTACAGGTAAGCTACCTGCGCCACGATGAGTATGGCAACCTGGACCTGGAACACCTGGAAGAGCTGTTGGCAAACCAGCCACGCACAATGGTCTCTATTATGCATGCAAATAACGAGATCGGTAACCTGAACAACATTGAGGCTATCGGTGAGATTTGCAGAAAGTATGATGCAGTTTTCCATTCAGACACAGTACAGACAATGGGGCACTACAAACATGATATACAAGCGCTGGGTGCTAACTTCCTGGTTGGTTCGGCACATAAGTTTCACGGGCCAAAAGGCGTGGGTTTCCTATACTGCGATGCTAACATCAAAATTCAGCCATTGATACAAGGTGGTGCCCAGGAGCGCAATATGCGCGGCGGTACTGAGAACGTATATGGTATAATTGGCTTGGCTAAAGCGCTGGAGATAGCCTACCGAGACATGGAGGAGCATGCAAAGCATATCCAGGGGCTTAAGGACAGGATGATCTATAAACTGCGCGAGCAGATGGAAGATGTAAGCTTTAATGGCCTATCGGAGTTTGGAGATAAGAGCTTGTACACAGTACTGAACGTTAGCCTTCCTGCATCCGACATAAACGAAATGCTGCTGTTTAGCCTGGATATAAACAAGATATCTGCCTCTGGTGGAAGCGCCTGTAGCAGCGGAGCCAATGCAGGTTCTCATGTGCTGCGCGCGCTTAATGCAAGCTCTGATCGTGGTTCTGTTCGTTTCTCGTTCAGCAAGTATAATACTGAGGCAGAGATAGACTATGCAGCCGAAGTACTCTCCAAAATGTATAAAAAGGAACTGGCGTAACTCTAAAACGCTGCCCTCAAAGTATAAAAGGCTTCAGCAGAGATGTTGGAGCCTTTCTTTGTCATCAGGATTTTTCAGTAAAGTATAAAAATGAAAAGTGTAGGAGTATTTTGTGGTGCTAACCCTGGGGTAAACCCAATATACCAGGAGGCGGCTGCGGACTTGGGGCGCTTGATGGCGCAGCAAAGCATACAGCTTGTTTTCGGGGGCGGTAAAGTTGGCTTGATGGGTACCATTGCAGATGCCGTTTTAGCAGCGGGAGGTACAGCTGTTGGGGTTATACCGCAGAGCCTCGTAGACCGTGAAGTTGCTCACAAAAGGCTGACGGAGCTGCATGTAGTGCAAACTATGCACGAACGAAAAGCCATGATGGCAGCCCGCTCAGATGCGTTTATCTCCATGCCGGGTGGTTTTGGTACTTTCGATGAAATCTGCGAGATAATCACGTGGAACCAGTTAGGTATTATTAAAAAGCCTGTCGCGTTTTTCAATGTAAATGGCTACTGGGATAAGTTTATGGAGATGGTGGACCATACAGTAACAGAAGGATTTGTGAAATTTGACCAGCGCGAAAACCTGATTGTGGAGAGCAACCCTGAAGTGCTGCTGCAGAAACTAAGGAGCTACGCAGATGTTACTTCAGATTACTGGATAGATTTCAAGCGGATATAGTTGCTCATCAAAGTATAAAGGCATTGCAAGTATAAACTGCTTTTGATGCAAATAGCTATTTAGAAGTGCAGGCTTAGTTTGAGTAAGCAGTTGCCCTTGATTTATGCGAGTTTAGCGGCGGCGCAACTTGTGGTGGTACGTAGTGCCAGTTTGAAACTGGCTTTGCTATCAAAAAATAAATAAAGTCTTAAGCCATACTTTTACATTGATGAGTAGTCATAAAGTATAGGTTTGGCAAAGTATGAATCCTGCTAAAGTATATTTCTGCTCTCGCAGAATGCCGGTTACAAAATGGTGTCATAAACTGTCATAAGTTGCGCCATCGCCAAACTTGTGGCAGGATAAAAAAGGAAGCGCCGCTGTGATAGTTCGTAGCGGCGCTTCCTTTTTAATTTTTACATCCTAATGCTGCAGAACCAAGTTTTCAACGGCGTCAACCCACATATCGTTGGAGTTAAGGCTTTCAACCAGTTGCCATTTTTCGCCGCCGGCCTCTAAAAACATTTCCTTAAACTCTTCGCCAACTTCAATGGTGGTCTCAAGGCAATCTGCCACAAATGCCGGGCTATAAGCCAATACTTTTTTTATACCCTTTGCTGGCAAATCCTTAAGTATAAAATCGGTGTAAGGTTGCAACCAAGGGTCTTTGCCAAGCCTGGACTGGAATGCCACCGTGTACTGGTCTTCGCGCAAGCCTAATTGCTCGGCCAGCAGCCTTGATGTGGCAAAGCAGGAAGCACGGTAGCAGTATTTGTTGCGCTTGTTATAGCTGTTGCAGCAAGAGCCAAGTTTGCAGTAGCCGTGGTCGCTGCCTTTAAGTATGTGGCGCTCTGGCAGGCCGTGGTAGCTAAACACAACGTGGTCATACTTGTCCTGGGCCATGTGCTGCTTACCTAGTGTGGCAAAAGCATTTATAAAGCCAGGGTCGTCGCAGAACGAAGATATAAAGTTTATACTTGGTACAATCCACCAGTCTTTTACGATCTCCATTATTTTATCGTGCACAGAGCCAGTAGAGGCTGAGGCATACTGCGGGAAAAGTGGCAGTACAATAATACGGTCTACGCTTTGCTCGCGAAGCTCCTCAAGCGCACTTTTTATACTTGGGCTCTGGTAGCGCATGCCAAAAGCCACATGGTAGCTGTTGCCGAGCTTTGCCTGTAGCTTTTCCTGCAGGTCGCGGCCATGGTAAAGCAGCGGAGAGCCGCGTTCTGTCCAGAGCTCTTTATAAACTTTAGCAGACTTTGGTGCCCTGAAAGGCGCAATAACCCCATTTATGAGGGCATATCGTGCAATAGCAGGTATATCGATCACGCGCTTGTCCAGTAAGAACTCGCGCAGGTATTTTCTTACATCAGGCGTGTTTGGAGTATCCGGTGTGCCTAGGTTTACCAGTAAAACACCAATTTTGCCGCTCGTTTTCTTGTTCATTAAACTACTTGTCTTCTTCTGGGTCACAAAGATACAAACTATAAGTCGTTTGTTGTAAATCGATATTATCTATAAGCAGATAGAGAAGCAACTGCATGTGGTAAAGCAAGAAGTGTAGTATAATGTTTGCAACCAGAGTATAAATATTTGCCTGGCCCGCGCAAAGTATAAACGTTATCCATCACCCGCTCATTTACAATAATTTAGACATTCTGCCGCAGTCTCGTAAAAAAGAAGTAATTTTGCATCCTTAAATTTTAAGAGTATGGCCGAAACACATCATAAAGCCGGATTTGTAAGTATAGTGGGTAAGCCAAACGTGGGTAAATCAACGTTGATGAATGCGCTGGTAGGGGAAAAACTCTCTATCATCACGTCAAAAGCACAAACCACGCGGCACCGCATCATGGGTATTTTAAATGGGGATGATTTCCAGATTGTGTATTCTGATACGCCTGGTATCATTAAACCACAGTATGCCCTGCACGAACAGATGATGAGCTTTGTGCGCACCTCCCTGGAAGATGCCGATGTTATACTTTTCGTGACGGATATTTATGAGAAGCACGACGAGGATGATGTAATTAAGCGCTTGCAGCACGCAGATGTGCCCATACTTTTGCTGATAAACAAGATTGACCAGGCCACAGAAGAAGAGGTAAACGAGAAAGTAGCTTACTGGCAGGAGAAAATGAATCCTACAGAAATCCTGCCTATCTCGGCGCTGCACAACTTTGGCTTAGACCACTTGTTTGGCCGCCTGCTTCATTTTTTGCCAGAACATCCGGCCTTTTACCCTAAAGATGAACTGACTGATAAGCCTGAGCGTTTCTTTGTGTCGGAGATTATCCGGGAGAAGATCTTCCTGAACTACAAAAAAGAAATTCCTTATGCCTGTGAGGTAGTGATAGAGGAGTTTAAGGAAGAAGAGGAGATCATTCGTATCAGGGCGGAGATAAGCGTGGAGCGCAGAAGCCAAAAGGGTATTGTGATTGGCAACAAAGGCGAGGCGCTGAAAAAAGTAGGTACCCAGGCCCGCATTGATATGGAACAGTTCTTCCAGAAAAAGATATTTCTTGATTTGTATGTGCGCGTGAACGAAAACTGGCGAACCGACCAAAAGCTGCTTAGGCGCTTCGGTTACAGCGAGTAAATAGGCGCACAGTATAAAGCTTCGGGGCAAGGTGCTCCGGGGGCACTTTAACTATTTTATTTTTATTCGATGTCATCAAACATCATCGCGATTGTAGGTCGCCCAAACGTGGGTAAGTCCACGCTATTTAACCGCTTAATTGGCCAGCGTAAGGCCATTATGGACAACGTAAGCGGCGTAACCCGCGACAGAAGCTACGGCCACGGCGAGTGGTGCGGTAAATTTTATACTGTAATAGACACCGGTGGCTATGTACACGGCTCCGACGATATTTTTGAAACAGAGATTAACCGACAAGTAGAACTGGCCATGAACGAGGCCGATGTTATACTTTTTATGGTTGACGTAGATGCTGGTTTAACCGGCCTGGATGAGGAATTTGCCAACGTACTTCGCCGCTCTAAAAAGCCAATTTATGTAGTAGCCAATAAAGCCGATACGAATGCGCGTATGCACCAGATGGGTGAGTTTTATGCATTGGGTGTAGGCGAAGAGATTTACCCGATATCGTCTCAGAACGGATCAGGTACAGGCGAATTGCTGGATGAGGTTGTAAAACACTTTAAAGACGACGGCATAGAAGATCCGGATGCAGGAATTCCGAAGATTGCTGTGTTAGGCCGTCCAAATGCTGGTAAGTCTTCGTTTGTAAACCTATTGCTAGGCGAAGAACGAAACATAGTAACAGACTTAGCCGGTACTACCCGTGATGCGATTCACTCACGTTACAACGCTTTTGGTAAAGAGTTTATAATTGTAGATACTGCCGGTTTGCGCCGCAAGAGCAAAGTAAGCGAGGACATTGAGTTTTACTCGGTAATGCGCGCTATACGTGCCCTTGAAGATGCTGACGTATGTATTGTAATGCTGGATGCTACCCGCGGTATCGAGGCGCAGGACGTAAACATTATTACACTAGCCGAGAAAAACCGCAAAGGCATAGTTATACTTGTAAACAAGTGGGACCTGGTGGAGAAGGACACAAACTCAACAAAAGAGTTTGAAGAAACCATTCTTGATCGCATTGCTCCAATAAAGTATGTGCCGGTTATATTTACTTCCGTGGTTACTAAGCAGCGTATACACAAGGCTGTAGAGAAGGCGATGGAGGTATACGACAACAAAACGCGTAAAATATCTACGTCTAAGCTTAACGACCTGCTGTTGCCAGACATTGAGCGTTATCCGCCGCCAGCAATAAAAGGTAAGTTTGTGAAGATAAAGTATATCACGCAGTTGCCGACGCACAATCCAACGTTTGCGTTCTTCTGCAACTTGCCACAGTATATCAAGGAGCCATACATGCGTTACCTGGAAAACAGAATGCGTGAGCACTTTGGTTTTGAGGGAGTTCCGATTAAACTTATCTTCAGGAAAAAGTAGTGTTTGATTAGGATATTAGAATATAGTATTATATTTGTCTCTTCATTTCATTAAAACACTAAAACATCATGAAAAAAGTATTCGGTTTACTATTTGTTGCTGGTCTTTTCGCATTCGCATCTTGCAACAACGCAGAAGAGACTGCTACTGAAGTAGAAACTACTGAAGAGACTGTAGTAGAAGAAGCTCCGGTTATGGAGGAAGACACTACTACTGTTCCTGTTGACACTACTCAAACTCCAGCTGAGTAATTAACAGCAGAAACCACCCGGCGCATGGCCGGGAAACCGAAAGGCACCCCTAACAGGGTGCCTTTCGGCGTTTTATACAGTATAAAAAAACTATATTCAGATAAACGCGTATTGTTTTTCGTGTTTCTGCCTTGGCAGCATACACACCTGCAAAACTGCAGCGAGTATGTTATTTTTAAACAGACCAGAATATGAAAAAAGTACTTTATGTGTTTGCAATGGCTGGGTTTTTCGGCTTTGCTTCCTGCGACTCTCCGGCTGAAGAAAGAGCCGAGGACAGAGTAGAGGAGATGGAAGACCAGGCTGAGGAAACCGCTGATCAACTTGAAGATGCGGCAGAGGACGCCGACACAACAGTTATCGAATAGCTAAAGGCTACCTGCTTGCAGCGGCTGTAAATAACAAAGGCTAAAGCAATACGGGTAGTTACAAGTATAAATCAATGATTAATTTTAAAAGAGAAACCATGAAAAAGTTACTATATGTTTTTGCAATCGGAGGCTTGTTCACATTTGCCTCATGCGACTCTAATACAGAAAACAGAACCGAAGAAGGAATGGAAGAAGTAGGGGATGGAGCTGACGAATTAGGTGATGATATTGAAGAAGGTGCCGAAGATGTAGGAGATGGAATAGAAGAGGGCGCTGAAGAAGTAAAAGACGAAGTGCAATAAGCACACGCAACTTAAACAGAAAGAGGACCTGCTTCAAGGTCCTCTTTCTGTTTTTATAGGCTAAGGCCCCAGCCGTTTTTGTATCAGGCTGTTTACTAAGGCAAATAAACGCTTGGGAGTATAAGTGCGCCAATAAATATCGTCTAGGTTGCCACCAGAGTTTATATAAGAGTCTAAGTTGAAGTTGCGCATCTCGCTCAGTACAAAATCGCGGAAGCCAAGTGCTGCAATCCAGCCTTCTTCCACGTCCTCAAACCATTCTTCGTAATACGAGTCGTCGGAGCCATGAAAGTTAAAGACATTCTCGCCGATAAGTATAAAATGCTTGATGCCCTCAGCCACTAACGGGTCAATAATGTTGCGTTTCAGGCTCATGATGTCGTTGTTCAACGTGTCGTTCCACTCTCCGATAAACTCAATCACGGCAAACCCCAGATCGTAGTCCGCAAAAAGTATTTTTATAAAAAGTGTCTCAGAGTCAATATCGTCCCATTGCGGATGGATGTAGTAGCCGTATATGGTATTGGTGTAGGACAAAAGGTTATTTTCTGCTCCAAATAATGGTGAGCGTGGGTCTTCAGAAGCTGTGTAATGCTCTAGCCAATTATAAAAGGGTTCTATCTCGTGCATAAATATTCTGTTGATACTGGCAGACGCTATAGTGCATCTGCTTACTTTACTTTAAAGGCACCGGCAAAGTTGATGCTTTTAGCTTAAATTTAAAGTATGAAACTAATCTGGCCGAAACCGTTTTTAAAATATAAGCGATAGAGGTAAAACAACGTTATACTTGTACCAATTGATTAATTCGCTCCTTTAAAACCTGATTTCTATCATGATAAACAATTTTTTTACGCTTATCCGTTCTGCTGCATTGCTGCTTTTTTTGCTTTTGGCAACCACGGTTTCTGCCAATGATACAGATTATACTAAAGAATATTATCCAACTATCAACCAGGCGGAGTTAAGCATACTGCAGAAGGATTATGCTACAGCCTTGACGTTATACCAGGCGGCATTTAAGGCGGTACCAAGCCCTTTTGCCCGCGATTATTATAATGCAGCAGTTTGCGCGATGCTATTGAAAGATAAAAAACAATCTGTGGTATACCTGGAGCAGCTGGCAACAAAAGGCGTAAGTATAGATTACTTAGGAAAGCAGCCGGTTTTCGATTCGTTGAAAACCACAAAGCAATGGCGAAAATTTAAACGCAAGTACCCAAAGTACCGGAAGCAGTACGACAGGCAGGTAAACCTGGACCTGCGCGCCGACCTTGATGAGCTTTATGCCCGGGATCAGTACTTCAGACAGGCTGAAGGAGGTTTGCGAGTATATGGTGACACTCTTCGTAAAATAGAAAAAGCCAACACAGAGCAGTTTCTGGCGTGGGTAGAGAAGTATGGTTTTCCAGGCGAGTCGCTGGTAGGAGTAGGAGATACGCTGGAGCATTTGCCGCGCTTTAGTATAATTATACAGCGCCAGACAAAAGCCAGAAAGGGACATGATTTTACAGGAGTTCTAAAAGAGGCTGTGCAGCAGGGCAGGATCAGCCCGCAAGCAGCAGCTTACTTGCTGGAGCAGCAGGCAGGTGCAAGTAAGTATGGCTCTAAGGCTTTTGTAAAAGTTAGCTGCAACACCTGCGAGGATAAGAAGCCGCTGCGTAACATGGACCGTTACCTGGAAGAAAAACGCTCTGCAAAAGAGACAGAAAGTATAAATGCGCGCCGAAAGAAGTTAGGGCTTGAAACGCTGGAAGATTACAAGAAGAAAGTGCTTTATAGTATGGATGATAAGCGGTTTAAGCTAAACTACGATTGGTCTGTGGTAAACTACCAGGTGCCAAGCACAGAAGCCGCTAAAATAATGATGGAGCGTTTTGTTGTTGCAGATGCAGAATAACTAGAGTTGACTTATACTTAGGCGGGAGTAAAAGCAAGTAGGCTGTTACTCCCGCTTTTTTATTAACTACACTCGTTACCGTTTTTATAAGCCTCCATAGCAGCCCGCACACTCCCGAATTTCTTTAGCAATGCAGCCGCCTCTGGCCGTGTAAGGTTTAACTCTTCCATCACCATTCGTGTGCCCCGGTCAACGAGCTTCACATTAGATAGCTGCATATCTACCATTTTATTGCCCTTTATCCTGCCAAGCTTTATCATAACAGAAGTGGTAAGCATGTTTAAGGCAAGTTTTTGTGCTGTGCCGGCTTTCATGCGGGTGCTACCGGTTACAAACTCAGGGCCTGTAACTATTTCTACAGGATAATCTGCCTCAGCTGCTACAGCACTACCAGCATTGCAAACAATGCAACCTGTAGTAATACCTTGCGCACGACACTCTTTCATGCCTCCTATCACATAGGGAGTTCGGCCAGATGCGGCTATACCCACCACAATGTCTTTAGAAGTGATGTTGTGTTGCTGCAGGTCTTTCCAAGCTTGTGCTTCGTCGTCTTCAGCAAACTCGACTGCTTTCCGGATGGCTGTGTCGCCGCCTGCTATCAGGCCCACTACCATGCCATGTGGTACGCCATACGTTGGAGGGCATTCTGAAGCATCCACTATCCCTAAGCGACCGCTTGTACCGGCACCAATATAAAACAAGCGCCCTCCTTCTTGTAGCTTTGCTACAGTAGCTTCTACTAACCGTTCTAGTTGTGGTATGGCGGCTTCAATGGCTATCGGAACCGTTTTGTCTTCGCGGTTTATGTTGTTCAATAGCTCCCGGATGCTCATTTGCTCCAGGCTATCGTAATAAGAAGCCGACTCGGTAGTAGACATGGGTATGCTTAAAGTAATGTAAAAACGGTAACCTCTATTCTATTTTGTGCTGTTAGGAGTGCCAAACGCCTGCAGCAACTCCTGGTGGTAAAGTATCATGCCCTCGCTTGGCGTGCTTAATATCCGGCCCAGGGTAATACCGTATTTTTTTGCCACCTGCTTCAGGGTATCCGAAAAATGGTAAGCAATGGAGCCCACAAAGTGCACCGGCAGTTCAGCAAATTTATCGTATTTGGTAATGTGGCATTCAAAGAACTCGGAGAAGTTCTCATAGATCATGGCTTTAATTACCGGGTGCTGGCGTTTCTCGTGCATAAATTTTGCAAAAGATGCCATGTAACGGCTAGGTACGGTACTGCCATATACTTCATCTAAAATTCCGTCTTTGGTTAAATTAAAGCGGTTCTTTAGTGATTGAGCCAATTCATCCGGAAGCTCACGGTACAGATATGCTTTGATCAGTAACTTACCCATATACGCTCCGCTGCCCTCATCGCCTAGCAAAAAGCCAAGCGAAGGCACATTATCCACAATGTCTTTTCCGTCATACAAGCAGGAGTTGGAGCCTGTGCCTAATATACCGGCAATACCAGGTTTGTGGCCGCATAAAGAGCGTGCAGCCCCCATTAAGTCATGGTCTACATGGATCTCAGAAGCGGGGAACGCTAATTTCAGGGCGTCTTCTACGCGCTTATTACGTTCCGGGGAGCTGCAGCCCGCGCCGTAGTAGTAAATGGCTTCTGGTGTTTTCTCCTTTAATTGAGGCAGCAGCGTGTCGTGCAGGGCTTGATAAATCTGGTCAGCGTCCTGGTACATTGGGTTGAAACCGATAGTTTGTACCTGGTCAAATGTTTCTGTGGCCGTAACCAGGCGCCAGTCAGTTTTGGTGGAGCCGCTGTCAGCGATTAAGATCATAGTTTAAAAGTAAAAGTATTCCAGTTAATTATGATAGTCTGGTAGTATTTACGTGATACTATTACGGTATACGGAGTTTTTTACCAAGCCTATCGCTTCAAATTTATCAAAAACATATTCAGTATGTGGCGCATCTTTTAACTCTTCGGTAAGGTCCTGCCCTGCCCAATGTTCGTAGTGGTTGCCGTTGCGCCATAACCTCGACTTCCTGACATCATAAATTATACCTTTATAGGCTACCCATACTTCATCACGGTCTTGCCCGTTGCGCGAGGCCAACTGCTGTAAAGTATATTCAGGTAAGTCCATGCTTGTGTTTAATGCAGTTGAAAGCAGCTTTAGTAAATGCCACTTTTATGCAGTTGTTTAGATATAAGGCCTACAAAGTATAAATATTGCTCCCCTTTTCAAAGAACAAAATAGTACATTTCCAGTTAGCCTATTCTGGCTTGCGTGAGTATCCAGCGGTTAGGTACCTCGCCGTTAATGGCTTGCAGGTAATCTTCGTAGCTGCATGGCACAATGCGGTTGCCTTTGTCGTTGCTGAGCGCCTCTACCTCCAGCCACCATTTTTCGCTGTGTTTGCTCTTGTAAAAGATCATACGGTCTGGGTTGTCCTCTGTGAAGGCTACAGCATACTTGGTGAAGTGCTTGCCACTAAAGTCTACTTCGTTTTTGCGGTGGTAATAACCTTCTATAAAGTACCAGATCATGGTGGCAACAGTAGTGGCGGTTAGATCACGGTTATCAAGCTCCGGGTTATACTCATAAATACCCAGCGAGGTAAGGTGGTCGTTCAGGCCGGCGTACCAGCAAAGCTGGCAGGCCTCTTCGCCTGTTAGGCCAAAGGGGTTGGCGGGCTCATAGCCAGGCGCATCTTGGTGTCTTATTGCAGATATATCGAATGTGAGCAAATCTGCCACACGTACAACAGGTTCCATTTCCTGAACGCTTCGGTGCACCTCCCCAACGCGGTACGATTCAAAGTGCAGTTTTTCGAGCGTGGCCATTACCTCTGGCTCTACCAAGTATGATTGGTAACCGATCTGGCCGAGACTGAAAAGGTAGTTGGGCTCGTGCATGAGTATCTGGCGCAATTGCTTTTTATTTGCAGGTGCTTCCAAATCTTCTGTCATGTCTACGCTGCTGTCTACGGTTACCATATTCACTACACGGTCCAGGTGCTCGTAACCAAGGTACTGCCCGTACTCAAGGTCGTGGGTGCCCCCAATAATGATGGGTATAGTATTATGAGAAATCAGTACCTCTACTATTTCTTTCAGGCGCAGGTAGGTGTCGTCTAGCGTTATGCCAGGCCTCAGGTTGCCCAGGTCGGCAATATGGCAGCGGCCGGTGCCTTTTAGCAAACCGTAAAGTTTTTTGCGAACGGCGCGCGCCGGCGATGCAGCTGGTGTTGTTTCCATTGTTTCTGCGCCGGTAAGTCCGCGGGTTTCGTGTATGCCGATTAGAGCGATGTCTGCCGATCGCCAATCCGGGAACTTGCTTACAAAGCGGTTAATGTAGGCACCTAATGTGCGTGGTTTACTAAGCGTTACAAAAACGTCTTCGTTTAGCGGCTCAAAAAATATAGAAAGATTCATGCTTTGCGTCTGGAGAAACCAAAAATACTAAAAAAGCAGCGTTTCTGCTGCTTTCATAAAATATCGTTTTTACATCCTAAAAATATAAGTTTTATTAAATATTATACTTGCGTGCATGGCACAATTGAAAAAAAATGCCTAAAATGCATATAGAATAGCCGCAACTATTATATTTAAGTAGCTAAACCGCTATATCTAAACTGACTCCTTAACTGAAACACAATGGAAATAACCCGTACTTTAGATCTGCTGCCTCATCAACTAGCAAATGCTCCACAACCTGACTGCCTTGCTGCCAAAGTAGATGGCGTTTGGGTAAAACACACTACACGGGATGTGCAGGACTATGCAAATAAAATCAGTCTTGGTCTTCTCAAATTAGGTATTGGCAAAGAAGATAAGGTGGCAATCGTTTCTTTTAACCGTCCGGAGTGGGTTTTTGCAGACTTTGGTATACAGCAGATTGGCGCAATCAGCGTGCCGATGTACCCAACTATCACAGTTGAGGATTACAGGTACATATTTCAGGACGCGGAGGTTAAGATCGTTTTTGTAGCAGATGCCTCTTTATATCATAAAGTAAGCGCCGCTACCGAAGGTCTTGATAGTGTTCAGGAGATTTATACTTTTGACAAGATACAAGGAGCGAAGCATTGGAGCGAAGTGCTGGAGCTTGGCGAGAAAGAAGATGTGGCGCAACTGGAGCCATTAAAGGCAGCCGTAAAGCCAGACGACATCCTGACGCTGATTTATACTTCGGGCACAACCGGCAATCCAAAAGGAGTAATGCTGACGCACGATAACATTATGAGCAACGTAAGAGGCACCATGCCTTACGTGCCAGTAGGCAGAGAGCACAGGGCATTAAGCTTTTTGCCGCTTTGCCATATATTTGAGCGCATGCTGCTTTACTTATACATGCGCATCGGAGTATCAATTTACTATGCCGAAAGTATAGAAAAGGTAGCGGACAACCTGAAAGAGGTACAACCACATGTATTTACAACGGTGCCACGCCTGCTCGAGAAAGTATATGATAAAATTGTAGCCAAAGGCATGGAGTTGACAGGCGCTAAGCGTAAGCTTTTCTTCTGGGCACTAGAGTTGGGCTTAAAGTATGACACCCGCGAAGACCAGGGCTGGTGGTACAACAAGCAACTGGAATTAGCTAATAAACTTATCTTCAGCAAATGGCGCGAAGCATTAGGCGGCAATGTGAAAGTGGTGGTATCAGGTGGCGCTGCCTTGCAACCTCGCCTGGCTCGTGTGTTTTGGTCTGCTAATATCAGGGTGATGGAGGGTTACGGCCTTACCGAGACCTCTCCTGTGATTTCAGTTAACCGTTTTGAGCCGGAAAATAATGTTATAGGTACTGTAGGTATGGCTATAGATGGTGTTGAAGTAAAAATTGCTGAAGAAGACGGTGAGATCCTAACCCGTGGACCTCATGTAATGAAAGGCTACTACAAGCGCCCTGACCTGACATCGGAGGTTATTGATAAGGATGGTTGGTTCCATACTGGTGATATTGGTACGCTAGTAGAGGGTAAATTCCTGAAGATTACAGATCGTAAAAAAGAAATGTTCAAGACTTCAGGTGGTAAATATGTAGCGCCACAGGCCATCGAGAACAAGCTGAAGGAGTCTGTGGTAATCGAGCAGGCAATGGTAGTAGGAGAAGGGCAGAAGTATGCCGCGGCGCTTATTGTTCCTTCGTTTGCCGGTTTGCAGGATTATTGCCAGCATAAAGGGATAGCTTATACTTCTGATGCCGAGATGATCACTAAGCCTGAGATATTGGATAAGTTTCAGCGTGAGGTGGATAAAGCAAACGAAACCCTTGCGCAGTACGAAACCATCAAGAAATTCAGGTTGCTGCCAGAGGCATGGACTATCGAAACCGGAGAACTTACAGCTAAACTAAGTATAAAGCGGAAGGTTATTACCTCTAATTACAAGAACATTATCGACAGTATGTTCTAGAACCATAAGTATAGTAGCTGCAAGTTGTAATAAGTTATTTTTCAGTTACTTTCAGTAGTAAGTGCGGTTTAAGCACATTTAAAGCCTATCTCTAACAGAGGTAGGCTTTTTTTATGTAACTATCTTCAAAAGTATGCATACATATAATACTGCTTTGGCAGTTATGCGCTTGCTTGCCTTGGGCAGAAAAAAATATGTCAAAATAGTATGCAAGCATAACATTTATTTTCTATATTTGGTATATACCAATGTTTGCCTATGAAGCCAGAAGAAACAGTAGATTATAACTTTAAGGTATGTTGGCATGCCATTTCACGCATGTATAATACAGAAGCTGCCAAAAACGACATTACCACGTCCATTGGTTTCGTGCTGTTAAACATAGATCAGGAACTTGGTACGCCTGCTACCAAAATTGCGCCCTTGCTTGGTTTAGAAGCACGTAGCCTTACCCGTATACTTAAAAGTATGGAAGAGAAAAAGCTAATCTATAAAGTTTCTGATCCTACTGATAAGCGACTGGTACGTATTTTCCTGACTGAAGAGGGCCTGAAGAAGAAAGAGGTTTCCCGGATAACGGTGAAGCAGTTTAACAATAAAGTACGCGAGGCTATACCTGAGCAAGAACTGGACACCTTTTTCAGCGTGTGTAGCCGCATACAGGGCATGATTGAGAATAAAGATATCTTTTAAACCATAGACAACCATAGCTATTCTATGAAGAGAATAATAAAGAAAGTAGCCGTGCTGGGTTCCGGTGTAATGGGCTCGCGTATTGCCTGCCACTTTGCCAACATCGGGGTGCAGGTGCTGCTGCTCGACATCGTACCCAAAGAGCTGACGCCCGACGAGGAGACAAAAGGCCTGACGCTGGAAAACAAAGCCGTGCGTAACCGCATCGTAGATAGTTCGCTGAAAGCGGCCATCAACTCCAATCCGTCGCCGATCTACCGCAAGTCAGATGCTAGCCTGATACAGACGGGCAACTTTGAGGATAATATGAAGGACATCGCTACCGCCGACTGGACCATAGAGGTGGTAGTAGAGAACCTGAAGATAAAGAAACTGGTGTACGACCAGGTGGAGCAGCACCGCAAGCCGGGCACGCTGATCTCGTCTAACACCTCGGGCATCCCGATCCACATGATGCTGGAAGGACGCTCCGATGATTTTAAGAAACATTTCTGCGGTACCCACTTCTTTAACCCGCCACGCTACCTCAAGCTGCTCGAGATCATTCCTACACCGGAAACGGACCAAAGTGTAGTGGATTTCCTGATGCACTACGGTGATTTATACTTAGGGAAGACAACCGTACTGGCCAAGGATACGCCTGCCTTCATTGCCAACCGCGTGGGTATTTACGCCATTATGCAGGGCTTGCAGGTAATGAACAAGCTGGGGCTGAACGTGGATGAAGTAGACAGAATCTCCGGTCCTATCATCGGTCGTCCAAAGTCGGCTACTTTCCGAACGCTGGATGTGGTTGGTCTGGATACACTGGCTAACGTAGCAAACGGCTTGTACCAGACAGGCGAGAAAGACGAATCAAGAGAGCTGTTCCAGTTGCCGGACTACCTGCAGAAGATGGTGGAGAACAAATGGCTGGGCGATAAAACTGGTCAGGGCTTCTATAAAAAGACCAAAGACGCCAAAGGCAAAACCGAGATCCTGACGCTGGACCTGAACACGCTGGAGTACGGGCCAAAGCAGCGCCCTAAGTTCCAGAGCCTGGAAGTACTGAAGCCGATCGAGGACCTGAAGAAACGCATCAAGGCCTTCTCCAAACAAAACGATAAAGCCGCACAGTTCTTTAATGAGTCCCTTTACGGTCTGTTCCAGTACGTGAGTAACCGCATCCCTGAGATATCTGACGAACTATACAGAATAGACGATGCTATGCGTGCCGGCTTTGGCTGGGAGCTTGGTCCGTTTGAATACTGGGATGCCATTGGTGCCCGCGAGGGTGTGCAGCGTATGATAGAGAACGGTTATCAGCCGGCAGCCTGGGTAGAAGAAATGCTGAACAGCGGCAAAGAGTCTTTCTACATTGTAGAGAACGGCACTCGCCGCTACTACGACATCCAGAGCAAAGAATACAAAGCCATACCAGGTGCCGAGAACTTCATTATACTGGAGAACCTACGTGGAAACAACGTGATCTGGAAAAACACCGGCGCAACTATAACCGACCTAGGTGATGGCATTCTGAACGTAGAGTTCCATACCAAAATGAACACCATGGGCGGCGACGTGATCATGGCGCTGAACAAAGGTATAGAGCTGGCCGAAAAAGATTTCCGTGGTATGGTAGTTGGTAACCAGGGAGCTAATTTCTCTGCAGGTGCCAATGTTGGCCTTATCTACATGTATGCTTTGGATCAGGATTACGATGAGCTGAACATGATCATCCGCCAGTTCCAGAACACTATGATGCGCATGCGTTACTCGGCTATACCTGTAGTGGGTGCGCCACATGGCTTAACGCTGGGCGGTGGCTGCGAGCTTAACCTGCACGTCGACCATATACAAGCATCTGCTGAAACCTACATGGGTTTGGTGGAGTTTGGTGTTGGCCTGATACCAGGCGGTGGCGGTACAAAAGAAATGACGCTACGTGCTGCTGATATGTATGCTGAAGGAGACATCGAGTACAATGACCTCAAAAACGCATTCCTGAATATTGGTATGGCAAAGGTATCTACGTCGGCTAAAGAAGCGGTGGACCTGGGCTTTATGCGCAAATCGGATGGTATAACTATAAACAGCAACCGCCTGATAGCTGATGCTAAAGCACAGGCTATACTTATGGCAGAAGCTGGGTATACCAAACCTGTGCAGCGCACAGATATAAGGGTACAGGGTAAAGGTGGTTTAGGTATGTTCCTGACAGGTGCTAATGCCATGTTTACCGGCCGTTACATGTCGGAGCACGACCTGAAGATCTCTCAGAAACTGGCTTATGTGATGTGCGGCGGTGACTTGTCTGCCCCAACAGAGGTAAGCGAGCAGTACCTGCTGGACCTGGAGCGTGAGGCCTTCCTGTCGCTGACAGGTGAGCGCAAAACGCTGGAGCGTATCCAGAGCATCCTGACCACAGGCAAGCCGCTGAGAAATTAAATTGCTTAATGGGCTAAAAGTAGCCCACGTTCTTTGTCATCCTGAAAGGATCTTGGTTGAAGGGAGGTTAAGCCTTAGCTATGAAAAGTCATAACTACTTCGTCTACATCATTACTAATCCGGGAAAAACGGTGCTATATGTTGGTGTGACGAATGACTTAGTAGTTAGGCTACAGCAGCATAAGGAAAACAGGGGAAAGCCTGAAACATTCGCCGGCCGCTATTACTGTTATAAACTCCTGTACTATGAGCGCTATACTTATGTAGAGCATGCTATAGAGCGGGAGAAAGAACTTAAGCTGTTAAGCCGGGATAAGAAGGTAGAGCTTATCAAAAGTGAAAATCCATACCTACAGTTTCTGAAGGTTGATGATTAAATAAGCTTGCATCTCCCAGTCACCAAGATCTTTACAAGATGACAAAAGAGTAGTAGTGGAGTGAAAGTAGAAGTCAGTATGACAGTACACTTAGAACGAAACCTACTCATTGTCATTCTGAAAGAAACTTGGTAGAAGGGAGGTTAAGCGTAAGCTACTGATAACAGACCAGCAAGAACTCTGAAAGGATAACAAAATAGAATAGAAAGTATAGCTGATAGTATAAACTATAAAAGAGCATCAAAATGAACAATGCATATATCGTAGCCGGATTTCGTAGCGCCGTGGGTAAAGCCGGCCGTGGCGGATTTCGGTTCACCAGACCTGATGACCTGGCCGCTGATGTCATCAAACATTTAATGGCTTCTGTACCAAGTTTAGACCCTGAGCGCGTTGACGACCTTATAGTTGGTAACGCTGTGCCGGAAGCTGAGCAAGGCCTTCAGATCGGTCGTATGATCTCGCTGTTGTCTTTGCCAATGTCCGTTTCAGGTATGACGGTGAACCGTTACTGCGGGTCTGGTTTGGAGACTATAGCTATTGCCGCAAACCGCATTGCAGCTGGTATGGCTGACTGTATAGTTGCCGGTGGTACGGAATCAATGTCATTAGTGCCAACAGTTGGTTGGAAGACTGTACCGAACTATAACATCGCGAAGAATAACCCTGACTGGTACCTGAGCATGGGCTTAACTGCTGAAGCCGTGGCTGCAGACTATAATGTTACCCGCGAAGACCAGGATGAGTTTGCTTATAACTCTCACCAGAAAGCTATTAACGCGATCAAAAACGGCTACTTTAAAGAGCAGATCGTTCCGATAACGGTAGAGGAAACTTACCTGGATGAGAACGGCAAAAAGAAAACCCGCACTTACGTTGTCGATACTGATGAAGGTCCACGCGCTGATACCTCTATGGAAGCGCTGGCAAGATTGAAGCCGGTATTCGCAGCAGGTGGTTCGGTAACAGCCGGTAACTCTTCTCAGACATCAGATGGCGCTGCCTTCGTGATCGTGATGAGTGAGCGCATGGTGAAAGAGCTGAACCTGGAGCCAATTGCCCGAATGGTAAGCTATGCAACTGGTGGTATTGATCCACGCATAATGGGCATGGGCCCAATAGCGGCTGTTCCGAAAGCACTTAAAATGGCTGGCATGACACTAAACGACATTGACCTGATCGAAATGAACGAAGCTTTTGCAGCGCAATCAATCGCTGTAATGCGCCACCTTGATTTCGATCCGGCTAAACTGAACATAAGTGGCGGTGCTATTGCGCTTGGTCACCCGCTGGGCTGCTCTGGTGCGAAGCTTAGTATACAGCAGTTCCACGAGCTTCGCCGTTTAGGCAAGAAGTATGGCATGGTAACCGCATGCGTTGGTGGTGGCCAGGGTGTTGCTGGAATTTACGAATTACTGAAGTAAAAGCGATTTATGGCGCGAGCGTCTTCGCTCGTGACGAACTATAGCTGGGCCTCTGGCCCATTAGGATTACAAATCCGACATTATAAAAAGTCACGGGTTACAAACCCGCGCCAGCACTTGTGCCAGCAAAACCAACATAACAAAACTAACTATAACTGTATCTAGAATCTTAAAACATACAATCCATGGAAACTCAGAATAAGACCGCAATACTAAAAGGTGGTGAGTTCCTGATAAAGGAAACGAATCCGCAGGACGTATTTATCCCGGAAGAATTTAACGAAGAGCAGCGCATGATGGCCCAGACCTGTCTGGACTTTGTGCAGGAAGAAGTACATCCGCTACTGGAAAGACTGGATAACCATGAAGAAGGCCTGATGGAGAACCTGATGAAAAAGGCAGGTGAGCTTGGGCTGTTTGCTGTATCTGTGCCAGAGCAGTACGGTGGTCTGAACATGGATTTCAATACAGCTCTCCTTGTAACAGAGTCAGTAGGTGGGGGGCATTCGTTCCCGGTTGCTTTCGCGGCGCACACAGGTATCGGTACATTGCCTATTTTATACTTCGGTACTGAAGAGCAGAAGCAGAAGTATGTGCCAAAACTGGTAAGCGGCGAGTGGATGTCGTCTTACTGCTTAACGGAGCCAGGTTCTGGTTCTGATGCCCTGGCAGCTAAAACCAAAGCCTTTCTAAACGAAGCCGGTACGCATTATATATTGAACGGTCAGAAAATGTGGATCACAAATGCAGGCTTTGCAGATGTATTCATTGTTTTCGCGCAGGTAGATGGTGAAAAGTTTACCGGATTTATAGTCGAGAAAGATTACCCGGGATTAAGCCTTGGTAACGAAGAGCATAAAATGGGCATCAAAGGCTCATCTACCCGCCAGGTTTTCTTAACAGACTGCGAAGTACCGAAAGAGAACGTGCTGGGCGAGATCGGTAAAGGCCATTTGATCGCTTTTAACATCCTGAACATTGGTCGTATTAAACTATGCGCTGCTACGCTGGGTGCATCTAAGAGCGTAGCAAGCCTATCTGTGAAGTATGCCAATGAGCGTCATCAGTTTAAACTGCCAATTTCCAAGTTTGGCGCTATCCGTTACAAACTGGCAGAGCAGGCCATCAGAATTTACGCTGTAGAGTCGGCGCAGTATCGTGCCGGTATGGATATTTACCGCATGGAGCAGGAACTGATGGCAGCCGGCAAAGACGAGAACGAAGCGCTACTTGGTGCTGCCCGCGAATTTGCCGTAGAGTGCGCCATGCTGAAAGTGGAAGGCTCTGAAGTGCTGGATTATGTAGTAGACGAAGGCGTGCAGATCTATGGTGGTTATGGTTTCTCAGCCGACTACCCAATGGACCGCGCGTACCGCGACTCGCGTATCAACCGCATTTTTGAAGGTACAAACGAGATCAACCGCATGCTTACCGTGGATATGATCCTGAAGAAAGCCATGAACGGAGAGCTTGACCTGATGGGACCTGCGCAGAACGTACAGAACGAACTGATGGCCATTCCGGATTTTGGTGCGGAAGAAGAAGGCGGCATTTTTACTGCAGAGTATAAAGCGATCCGTAACCTGAAAAAAGCTATACTTTTAGTAGCAGGCACAGCCGTTCAGAAATACATGCAGTCGCTGGCGAAAGAGCAGGAAGTGCTGATGAACATTGCCGATATGGCTATCAAAACTTACGTAGCCGAATCTACGCTGCTACGTGTGGAGAAACTGATCGGTATGAAAGGCGAGGAAGCGGTAGCCAACCAGATTGACATAGCAAAAGTAGTCCTGAATGATGCCGTGGATGCTTCGTTTATAGCTGGTAAAGAAGCAATCGCCTCTATGGCTGAGGGAGATGAGCAGCGACTGTTGTTCATGGGCCTGAAGCGCTTCACTAAAAAAGACCTTTATAACACGAAAGAAGCGCGCCGCCGTATAGCTGCCGCCCTGATAGAGGCAAACGAATACGCTTATTAATTTTTGACCATTTATAGTTTTGAAAGGCTTTCTCTTTAGGAGGAAGCCTTTTTTGTTTTAGTATCTACATCAAAAGGGAAGTATAAAACTCTTGAATCAGAATTTATACTTGGATAAGGCAAAGGCCGTAGCCGCTTTTACGTATTGTGATAATTACACTATTAGTTTTAAGTACTTGTCTATGAATGTAAGCTGCCTTATACCTTGTTTTAATGAGCGTGAGCGAATAGCGGGGGTGTTAAACGTAGTAACTAGGTCAAGGTACATAAATCAAGTTGTTTGTATAGATGATGGTTCTACAGATGGTACTTCAGGCTTCATCAAAGCACATTGGCCCGCAGTAGAAGTAATCCGGTTACAGCATAACAAAGGAAAAACAGAAGCGATAAGGCATGGCCTGCAGTATGTGCGGCACGATACTTTACTGATGATAGATGCTGACTTGCAGTACCTGAGGCAGGATGAGCTGGAGGCAGCCCTTGAAGCCTACCAAAAGTATACTGCTGTTGATATGATTATCATGCGCCGCATCAACTCGCCCTGGTTTGTGAAGTGGTATCGCAGCGATGTGTTGCTATCCGGTGAGCGCATCCTTAAAACCGCTGACCTGGCGCAGATACTAAGGCAAAAACTAAAGTGCTATCAACTCGAAGTGGCTATCAACCGCTACATGCTGCTGCATAAAAAAGTTGTGCGTTGGATGCCATGGTCAGCCATGAATACATATAAAGTAGATAAACTAGGCGTGCTGGATGGCTCCCGCAAAGAGTTTAATATGTATGTGGATATCGTTAACTACGTGGGGTTATCGCACATGTGCCTGTAGCTGGCGTCTTTTACAAAAAAACTAGGACATACTAACTTACCAACACAAAAGCATAAACGGCAGATATACTTTTAGGATTACTTTAGCTGAATGTGACTAAGGCGTAAACCATTTGCTTTTTTGCTTGGGCGCACTACTGTTATAATATTTTTGTCGGTAAGCCAGGTTGTGAAGCTCTTTACATATGCCTGTTCTTTGTCGTTGGCTACATTCAGGCGTACACTTTTGGGGGCAGTTGTTTTGCCGGTCTTCGTATCTATCTGGCGCAAGTATAAATCATACTTCCCTTCAAGCTCTTCTAAAGTTAGCAGGTTTAAAGTGTTGTTGCTTAAATAAGCATTGTACGAGATACCTGTAAAAGCCTCGTCTGCGGGTGCCTGCTGGTTTTTTAGCAGCACCGAGCTCCAGGCAGTACCCATGTATTCGTCGTAGGTAAACAGGTGCAGGTCTTTAGCAAAGTATGGCGCGTTCTCACCGCCCTCGGTATACTTCTTCTCCGCAATTACAGTCAGGTTGCCATTTTCGGATAAAAAGAGGTCGGAGAGGTAGATATCCTCGAGACGTTTGGTTGTATTGCTTTTATCCGTAGCGGTTACTTTGGCTACATATTCTGGCGTAAATTTAAACTCTTCGGCAAAAACCATGTCTTCAGCCTCAAAATCAAATTTAACGGCTTTAAGGCTGTGGTATTTGCCTCCTGCTTCTTCTGCCGTTAATACAGCGCCATAAAGTGTGTTGTTAGGCATTAACTCAAATTTAGAGTCCAGTATGTATACTTTTTGTCCGCCGTATACGCCACCTACCAATACACTCATAACTTTAGCTGTTGGTGCACCTGGTTTATACTGCCGCACCGTCAGGCGGTTCATGTCTTCTGAGATAAGGCAAACGTACTGCTCGCCGTTATTACCCACCTTAACATCAGCTGTAAGTATACCCAGCACATCACTTAGGTTATACTTGGTTTCTGTTGCTTTCTGGAAGTTGCTATCATAAAGTATGCTGCTGATATCCTTTATCTGGTGATTGTTATCGGTATGGTAGCGGTAAGCTAATAATTTAGTGCCATCTGCCGAGGCGGCTATACTTGCTCTACGCCCTTTTGCTGGTGCCTCTACGAGTAAAAATGCCTCCTGTTTCTGCCCAGTTTGCAGATTGATGCGGTGGCCGAAAAGCTGCTGCGTAGTTTCGTTTGCTCTGCGCGTGATAACAAAGGCTGCTGCATCAGATTTATAAAAGGCTTCTACTGTTTCGGTGCCTGCTAAAGGTATATCGGCTTGCCATGCTGGTTTAAGCGCGGTATTGTACTTCTCTACAGAATAACTGTTTGCGCTCTGGCGGCTAAGTATAATAAACTCATTTTGCGATAGCGGGATGGTCTTTTGTGCTATACGCTGGTTATACTGGTCTTCGCCTTTCTCAGGTAAATAAGTAAAATCTGTTGAGGCTTTCGTTTTAGATTGCGCGTAAATGTGCTGCGAAGAACAAAGAAAGCACAGAAACAAAAAGTTTAGGATGAGAAGCTTTTTCAAGGGAAGTATAAATTTGTTAGCAACACCTAAATATACGGTACGAGTATCAAAGTATAAACTTCTTATTAAGGATGTTTATTTTACCTGCTTTAGCTGATTGGTGTAAGCTATGCTAAAGTACATGCCATAGCTTATACTTACAACACTTTTAAAGGGCATGGTTTAGCAGGAAGGTGTTGCTGCAGCTGCTCCTGTATCAGAATTAAAGAGTATAACGCTTTAACTATTGTTTCTCGTGGAACTCTTGCAAGGAAAAGAATCAACAACAAATCGTCATATCAAAATATAGCTAAACTTAGAGTGCGTTGGCATTGTAATTAGTAGTATAGAGTTTGTGTTTACAGGCTTTCACCAAATAAAGGCCGGGTACAAAAACTTGCTCAAGCTTTAACCGGTACATCAAACCATATACTTTATATATGAAATCTATTCTCAAACTCTTTTTGTTTATGGGGATAATCCTCCTGAGCAAACTAACAAAAGAAAGTGAGATAGCAACAGCAACTGTGAAAACCGGCAGCGTAAAGAGTTCTTTTACAAATTTCAAACAGCAACCTGACCAGCTCAGCGAGTCGGAGGAAAACAAAGAAACTTTTAACGAAGCAATCACTAAAAATAGAGGGATGTAGGGAAGAATTAACTTTTACAAAACACCAATCTTACCAATAATCTTCTTTGAGCGTTAGAAAACAGCGTTCAGTTGCTTCTGTAGCTATAGCTTCTGAGTTATGGCCTGTATTAAACTACAGGTACTTTAGATGTGCACACCTGTTAAGCTTAGCTTATTCTACTCCAGTTTACGGCATTGGCGCTAAGCGATTGTATATGCCTGCGGATGTTGGTGTGCTGCGGCTGCTCTAACTGTGGGTCTTGTTCCAGTACACGCTGTGCTGCCGCACGTGCCTCCTGAAGTATAGGTGCATCTTTAGCCAGATCCGATATTAAAAGGTCCAGCACGCCGCTTTGCTGTGTACCCATCAGGTCGCCGGGGCCGCGAAGCTTCAGATCGATGTCGGCTATCTCGAAGCCATTGTTGGTGCGTACCATTGTTTCCAGCCTGGTCTTACTGTCCTTGCTTAGTTTATAGCCGGTCATGAGTATACAGTAGCTTTGCTCGGCACCCCGGCCTACACGCCCGCGCAACTGGTGCAACTGCGACAATCCAAAGCGCTCTGCACTCTCTATTACCATTACAGATGCATTTGGTACGTTTACACCTACCTCAATTACAGTTGTGGCCACCATTATCTGCGTCTCGTGGTTTACGAAGCGCTGCATTTCATAATCTTTGTCCTGTGGCTTCATTTTGCCGTGCACCATACTTACCTTATACTCCGGAAAGGCGCGCTGCACGCTTTCAAAACCATCCATCAGGTCTTTGTAGTTCTCCATCTGCTCCGACTCCTCTATAAGCGGGTACACGATGTATACCTGCCTGCCGAGCTTTATCTGCTCCCGTATAAACTGGAACACGCGCAGGCGGTGCGAATCGAAGCGGTGTACTGTAACAATCTCTTTACGGCCGGCTGGTAACTCATCTATCACGGATACATCCAGGTCGCCATATAAAGTCATGGCCAGAGTACGGGGAATCGGAGTGGCCGTCATTACGAGCACGTGCGGGATAACGCGCGGGTTCTTGCGCCACAGTTTGGAGCGCTGCTCTACTCCAAAACGGTGCTGCTCATCCACAATGCAGAGGCCCAGATTTTGGAACTGCACCACATCCTCCAGTAGTGCATGCGTGCCCACAATCATTTTCATATCGCCGGAGCGCAGTTGCTCGTGCAAAACCTTGCGGTCTTTTGTTTTGGTAGAGCCGGTTAATTTCCCCAGGTTTATACCTAGCCTGTCGGCAAAGGCTTTTAATCCTACATAATGCTGGTCGGCCAGAATCTCGGTTGGTGCCATCAGCACCGACTGCGCTCCATTGTCTGCGGCTATCAGCATGGTTATAAAAGCCACGATTGTCTTACCCGAGCCTACATCCCCCTGTAGCAGGCGGTTCATCTGTTTGCCGGCTGTCAGGTCAGCATATATTTCCTTTATAACCCGCTTCTGCGCATTGGTCAGGTCAAAGGTCATATGGTTTTTGTAGAAGTCGGTAAGGGTGGCGGTGTTTCTGAATATTTGTCCTTTCAGGTCAGCCTTGCGCACTACCTTTTGCCGGAACAGGCGCAGTTGTATGTAAAAAAGTTCTTCAAACTTTAACCTGAACTTAGCCGCATTATACTTTTCTGTAGACTGCGGAAAGTGTATGTTGATAAGTGCGCTGCGTTTATCGGTAAGGCGGTAATGGTCTATCAGGTCAGGAGAAAGGGTTTCCTGAATGTTGGGTACAGCCACTTTCAGCAAATGCTCCATCATTTTGCTGATGACTTTGCTATCTATCCGGTGAGCCTTTAGCTTTTCGGTGGTGTTGTAAACCGGCTGCAGAAAGGAGGTAGTTTGTTTTTCTTCAGCTAATTCCTCCAGGTCGGGGTGCGCCATGCTAAAGCGCCCATTAAACTCTGTAGGCTTGCCAAACACAATATAGTCTGTGTGGTTCTTCAGCGATTTCTCCATCCACTTCACACCCTTAAACCACACCAGTTCCAGCTGGTCACCGTTCTCATCTACAAGCGTAGCCGCCAGGCGTTGCTTTCTGCCTTCGCCTATCAGCTCTTTGCCACGCACCCGTCCGCGCACCTGCACATAAGGCATGCTTTCATCCAGCTCAGACACTTTGTAAAATTGAGTCCGGTCCAGGTAGCGGAAAGGGTAGTGCTGTATCAGGTCGCCGTACGTGAAGATCTGCAACTCTTTCTGGAGCAGCTCTGCGCGCATTGGTCCTACGCCTTTCAGAAATTCTATCTTAGTATGGAAGAAGTTGCTCACGCTTTGGCTTGCTTAAGGTGAAAGTATGGCAAGTACAGATTACAAATTTAAGCAAAAGCCCCTGAAGTATAAATTACTGCAGGGGCTTTCTCATGTATTGCTTACTGATCAGACGAATTAATTAGTGGCATTTTGTTCTTTCCACTTAAGGGTATTCAGCATATGCACGATATCCTTTTTTACAAACTCTATAATAGGAGCCAGGGAATCGTTTTGTGTGGCAGTTCTGAAGTATAGGGCGCCTCTTAAAAAATGTGTGGTAGAGTCGGTAACATAGAACTGAAACTGGCTTGGCACTTCACCTTCCAATTCAAAAACTGATGCTACTGCTCCCGAGGGCGTTTTTACTTCAGTTTCCTCAATCGAATATGCTTTGATTTGGTGCTTACCTGTTAGCTTGCGTGCATCCTCAATCAGGTCGTTCAGCATCTTCTGGTTGTTGTTTAGGCTTTTGTAGGTAAGCTGCACGTTGGCTCCCATACCTGTGTAAAGCACATTAATCCAATGCGGTTGAGCAATAGACGAAGAATCTGGGCGGATTTTAGCATGTTTTGAAAACTCGAAAGTATAGGGATGATCCTCCTGCAGCTGCTGATAAGTTTGCGCTGGCAGATCGATCCGGTTATAGCCTTTTGGTTTTGGTGTATACTCAGCTCCGCAAGCTACCATACTAGCCGCTAAGCCAAACCACATCAACAGCTTAAGCTTAGCTAACTTTATGGTAGTGTTCTTTTTTGTTTTTAACATTGATTTTTACTCGTTTTATACGCTTAACGTCAGCTGATTCTATAGTAAAGTGGAAACGGCCATACTTTGCTTCTTCGCCTACGCGCGGTATCCGTGAGAAAAGTGCCAGCATTAAGCCTGCTACAGTTTCGTTCTCGCCCTTAACTTCATTAAAAGCATCAAAAGGTAATTCTGTTATCTTAAGGAAGTCGTGGAGGGATGTTTTGCCGTCAAAGATATAGGTATTTTCGTCTAATTGAGAGTAGATAATGTCATCATCCTCATCAAATTCATCGTTTATCTCGCCCACTATTTCTTCTACAATGTCTTCAAGGGTTAGCAAGCCGGCAGTAGCGCCATACTCATTAACCACAATTGCCATGTGCACGTGCTTCTCTTTAAACTGCTGGTACAAATCAGCGATTCGTGTATTTTCCGGCACAAAGACAGGAGGTCTCAGCAGCCTTAACCAGTTAAAGTCATCGCTCTGGTCCAGGTAAGGCAACAGGTCTTTTACATAAAGTATACCATCAATCCTGTCTGTGTCTTTGGTATAAACCGGCACGCGGGAATATCCCCATTTAACAATCTGAGGTAGAAGGTCCGGCAGCTTCGTGTTGGAATTGAAGGCCACGATATCTACGCGGGGCCGCATTATCTGCTTTACAGATATTGCACCAAAGTTTACCACGCCTCGTAAAATCTTGCGCTCCTCCGGTGATGTCTCTTCATTGGTCAGAGCTACATCAAGGCTATGGTGCAACTCTTCGATGGTGTGGTTGTAGCCGCGTATCATATAGTGCTTATCAATGTAGTTGCTGATGCCAGTCATCAGTACGGACAAAGGCTTTGCTACAAACTGCATGTATTTTATGAGCGGTACAGTACGGCGTGCAACTGCCAGCTGGCGTGTTTGCACATATACTTTGGGCAGGAGCTCACCGAAAAAAACAATGAAAAATGTGGCTGTTAAAACGCAGGCGGCCAAAGTAGCTGCTGTTAAGCTCTTGGTCCCAAACATTTGCCATGCCACATAAGCAAACAAAGTAACGATGCTTACATTGATGCCATTGTTAAAAACCAGCAGGGTGTTCAGAAGCTTTCTAGGGTTTTGGAGCAGGCTGTGGATTGTGCGCTCAGCGGGTGCCGGGCTGTTTTTGCACTCCTCTAGTTCCTGTTCTGATAAAGAAAAAAAAGCTGCTTCTGCCCCTGAAACAAGGGCAGAAAGCAGCAAAAGGATAAAGCCGGCAAAAATTGCCGCTATATATTCAATCCTGAGTTGGTCAAACGACGTCTGGAATAACTGAAGTAAACTATAACTCAGGGGGTCTCCGGAATCTATACTTTCCAAAATTACTTAATTGGGTCAAACATTGGTTAGAACGGCAGGTCGTCTGGCTCGTCGTTCTGGCTGGCAGATGTGTTACCACCATAGTTTCCTCCGCTAGAAGCAGTAGAAGAAGCTGTTTCCTGGTAGTTTCCTCCGCCACCGTTTCCGTTATCGCTACGGCCACCCAACATAGTCATGTTGTCGGCTACAATCTCGGTGCTGTAACGCTGGTTGCCATCCTTGTCCTGATACTGGTTTGTTCTGATCTTACCTTCAATAAAAACAGATTGGCCTTTGCGCAGGTATTTTTCAGCTACTTCAGCCAAGCCTCTCCACACAACAATGTTGTGCCATTCGGTTTTTTCCTGCTTTTGTCCGCTCTTGTCTTTGTAAGACTCAGATGTTGCTAAAGGGAAACGGGCCACAGCCACGCCGCCTTCTAAATGACGTACTTCAGGGTCTTTGCCCAGATTTCCGATAAGAATTACTTTGTTTACACTTGCCATGTCTTTTTGTCTTAAATAGTTAATTGATTTGGGCTACTCCGGCAACCTAGCCGGAGGCAAATATGGCTTACTGAACTACAAATATAGAGGTATAAAAGTTCAGTTTATAAATGTACTAAAATCCTGGCATCTTTCAAATAGTTATTGATAAGAACAGGCTTCGGAAGTTCATCTATTTTTTGGGGGTTATAAAGCGCCAGCCTTGCCTCCTGTTCTACATTACTGTGCAGTTTATCTTTAAGTTTTATCAGGTAGAAATGGGCTGTTATTTTCTGATGGCTGAGGATGTGTTTATACGTTTTGGCAGACGGTATTATTTGAGCTGGCTGCACAGGAATGCCGGCACCGTTAAGTTCCTGTAGCAGCAACGTTTGGTCAACAACTTTGTCGGTGCTTTCATAGAGGTAAAAGTCGTACAGTCCCTGCCATATGTCCCCTTCCAATCGCTTGCGCAGGTAATATTGCCCTTGCCACTCAAACACCAGGTAGTGAAAATATCTTGGCCGCGCTGCCTTCGCTTTAGATTTTACCGGTAGTTCCTGCACCATGCCGTGGTTAAAGGCAAAGCAAGTTCGCTGAAAAGGGCAAAACAGGCAATCTGGCATAACAGGCGTGCATTGTATAGCGCCAAACTCCATAATGGCCTGGTTGTATACATCTGGCTCGTCAGCAGGGACCAATTCATCGGCCAGTTTTTGAAACACCTTGCGCGAGGCGGGCGCTGCAATATCATCTGTAATGCCAAAAACGCGCGCCAGCACTCTAAATACGTTGCCATCCAGCACAGCTACTCTTTCACCGAAGGCAAAGGTGGCAATGGCGGCGGCAGTATAGCTGCCCACACCCTTTAATTTTAGGAGTTTCTCATACTTATTGGGGAAGTTGCCGCCATGCTGCGCCACTACCTGCTGTGCGGTATGGTGCATGTTGCGCGCCCTAGAGTAGTATCCAAGGCCCTGCCACAGGCGAAGAACTTCGTCTTGCTGTGCAGCGGCAAGATGCTGTACAGTTGGGTAAGTATGAATGAATTTATAATAGTAAGGCAGGCCCTGCGCCACCCTGGTTTGCTGAAGTATTACCTCTGATAACCATATAAAGTATGGATTTGTCGTGTCGCGCCAAGGCAAGGCGCGCTTGTTTTGGTTGTACCATCTTATCAGAGAGGTAGGAAAGTGAGCTGTTGGCGCAAGTGCCATATTGTTAATATGTTATCTTATAAACTATCAGGATGGAACAGGTAAATGTAATCATTTGTTTTGAACGCGACATTACCTGGAGGTTCCTGAAATATAACCCTGCATGGGGCGTTATGGTATCGGGCTTGTGGCACAGGTATTGCAATAATTCAAATTATCAGGTTAAAAAGGTAAGTATCAGCCTGTAATAATTTGCACGAATGCTTTTACTTATCGAAAAGTAAAACTACCTTTGTGCCCCTAAAATCAGCAAGTTTTATGTAACTATCTGATTCATAATTGGTGGAAATTATCTTATTATTAAATTTATAAAAATCTAAGAAAGTGACTAAAGCAGAAGTAATATCAGAAATTGCTGATAAAACAGGGATTGATAAGGCGGATGTACAGGCTACAATAGAGGCTTTTTTCAAGGTTGTGAAAGACTCTATGGCTGATGGCAACAACATCTACGTGAGAGGTTTTGGTAGCTTTGTGAACAAAAAGCGCGCGAAAAAAGTAGCACGTAACATCTCTAAAAATACGTCTATCATTATCGATGAGCACTTTATTCCGAGCTTTAAGCCGTCTAAAACTTTCATCCAGAAGATTAAAAACAGCAAAAAGATCAAAGAATTAGCTACTGCTTAATTTTTTGTATCTTTGCAGCGCAAATTTGTTATTATTGATTAACTATTAAAGGTAAAAAGAATGTCACGGTCCCAAATCCTGATTGTAATAATAGCTGTCGCGATGGTAGCCGCTATATTCTTTTTGCCTAAAGTAGTTGTTAATGATGACAAAGACAGCTTGGCAAAGGCCGAAACCGCAGCCGCCGTACCAGAAGGACACTCAGAGGATGATGGCCATGACCACGGTGCAGAGGCAGGAGCCACCGCAGACGTGCATACGCGCGCAACGCCAGAACAACTTTTGGCTTTGACTACAGCACGTGCCAAGTATAATAAAGCAGCTGATGACCAGACAAAAAACCGTTTGGCTGCAGAACTGGCAGCAGCTTATGCTACTGTTTCAAAACACGATAGTGCCGGTTATTATTACGAAATAGCAGCTAAAGCCCGTGGTGGCGAAAAAAGCTATAAGAGAGCAGGCGATGCGTATTATGAGGCATTTACATTTGCAGCCACACAGCAACGCGCTAACGAGTTAGGTGCCAAAGCACGTAATATGTATGAGCAGGTGCTTAAAAACAATCCGTCGGACCTGGATGCGAAGACAAATGTTGCAATGACCTACATCGCTACATCAAACCCGATGCAGGGTATTACGCTGCTGCGTGAGGTGATCGCATCGGATCCGAACAACCAGAAAGCGCTGTTTAACCTGGGTATACTTTCTATCCAGTCTAACCAGTACGACAAAGCCGAAGAGCGTTTCCGCCATTTAGTTTCTGTAAACCCAGAGCATGTGGAAGGAACATTCTACTTAGCTTTATCTTTGGCCAATACAGGCGCTAAAGAAGAGGCTAAAGCCTTATTTAACAAGGTAAAAGGCATGAGCAACGATCCTGCCCTTGCAGCCTCTGTTGATGAAGAACTAGCAAAATTAAACCAGTAGTTAAAGATTTTTTTAAAACATAAACGTACAAGACTATGCCTTGCGGAAAGAAAAGAAAAAGACATAAGATCGCTACTCACAAAAGAAAGAAGCGCCTAAGAAAAAACAGACATAAGAAGAAGTAATTTCTTCTGCGTAGTATGAGGCCCACATTGCATAGCAATTGTGGGCTTTGGTCTATACATCCAACTAATCTTTGAGAAAAATTGAGTAATGAACTAATTATCAATTCTACTCAGGATGGAGAACGCATAGCGCTTTTAGAGGACAAAAGACTAGTAGAGTATCACTTCGAACGTAAAGACACAAATTACATCGTTGGTGATATTTTTCTGGGTACTGTTAAAAAAGTGATGCCAGGCCTAAACGCTGCTTTTATTGACATTGGCTACCAGAAGGATGCATTCTTGCACTACCACGACCTGGGAGCTAATATTAAAACACTTAATAAGTATTTAAAAGCAGCTCAGACTCAGAAGAACGCAACGCCTAAACTTAACCAGATTAAATTTGAGCCAGAGATAGACAAGCTGGGCAAAATAGCTGATGTGCTTAAAAAAGGACAGCAGCTGTTAGTGCAGATTGTAAAAGAACCTATCTCTACAAAAGGCCCAAGACTTTCCTGCGAAATTTCTTTAGCAGGGCGATTTTTGGTACTCGTGCCGTTTTCAAATACGGTAAGTGTATCTAAAAAAATCGTCAGCAAAGAAGAGCGCACCAGGTTAAAACGCCTGATCACTTCGATCAAGCCCGAAAACTTTGGTGTGATCATCAGAACAGTAGCAGAAGGACGCGAAGTAGCAGAACTCGACAGAGATTTGCGCAATATGCTCGCAAACTGGGAAGAGGGATTTCAGACGTTGAAAACGGCAAAAACCTGTGACAAAGTTATAGGTGAGTTGAACCGTTCTTCTTCCATTTTGAGGGATTTGTTAAACGAAAGTTTTGATAACATAGTGGTAGACGATAGTCAGCTCTATGATGAAATCAAAACGTACATCGGGAGTATTGCACCAGATAAGTTAAAAATTCTGAAGCAGTATACCGGTAAAACCAAAACCTACGAACACTTTCACATCGAAAAACAGCTTAAAGCTGCTTTCGGTAAAACAGTAACTATACCTGGTGGCGGATACCTGGTGATAGAGCACACCGAAGCACTACATGTGGTCGATGTGAATAGTGGGAATAAATCTAATACCGAAACCGATCAGGAGGCTACAGCGCTTAACGTGAACATGATGGCTGCCAAAGAAGTGGCACGCCAACTGCGCCTTCGGGATATAGGTGGTATCATTGTGGTGGACTTTATTGATATGAAGACACCGGAAAACCGCCAGAAAGTTTATGAGGTTGTTAAAGAAGAACTTAAAAGAGACCGATCAAAATCTACAGTTCTTCCGATCTCAAAATTTGGCCTGATGCAAATTACGCGACAACGTGTAAGGCCAGAGCAAAATATTATAACCGGCGAAGTTTGCCCAACATGCAACGGTACCGGTAAAATTACAGCCAGTATACTGGTTACAGACGAAATTGAAGCAGCGGTAGACGACCTGCTGACAAGCCACAACTATAAAGGACTTATAATTTACCTGCACCCGTTTGTGTACGATTACTATACCAAGGGTTTAGTGTCCAAGCAAACAAAATGGTTCTTTAAGTACTTTAAGTGGGTTAAGCTTGTAAAAGATACATCACTTGGCATTACTGATTTTAGAGTAATGGATGATCGGGGTGATGAAATTGAATTACGTACGACTTTTGTTGAGGCGGACGTAATACAAGACAAAGACGAAGAGTAAATAATATATTTTGCAACAAAAAGCCGCTCCATAATACTTGGAGCGGCTTTTTGCTTTTAATGTGATTCGATTATGTACTTATAAAAAGTAAGCTATACTTAAAACTTAACACCCACATCAAGTGAGAAACTGCTGTTTTTAATGGCAATGTTCTTGTCGTTTAACACATCACGGTAATAATCGTCGATGTTAGAAAGGCCTCTGTGGTAAGTAAGTCCTGCGAAAAGCTTTGTGCTTTCACCCATCTGGAATTCTGCACCGCCACCAAGTATAGCATCAGCCTCAAAAACGCTGAAGCGCTTTGCAACCTTTCCACCATTGATTACCTTTTCGTCGTTTACCTTGGCAGCAACTTTTGTGTTAAGCGAGCCACCTACCTGGAAGTATAAAATGGTGCCGGGTGCAACATCGTTTGTAAATAGCTTAAGGGTAATAGGCAATTCAATATACTGTACTGCATTATCATCCTTGGGTCTAATTGGATTGCCAGTTTCATCAGTACTTGCATAAGAGAGCTCGCCGCCTTTGCTGCGGTATACAAGGCCAGTACTGAACGCGTAGTTTTGGGCAAAGAAATAATCAGCTACAACCCCAACGCCTAAACCTAATTTACCTCCTTCGTTTTTAAAGTTATACTTATCTTCGGCTATAAAACGCGGGCTAGAAATGGTTGGAGAGATCATTAAACCTATTTCTACCTGAGCCATAGTTGTAAACCCGGTTAATAAAAAGAGTACTAAGAGTGTGATTTTCTTCATGAGCATAATTAAATTGATGCATTAGTGTTACACTAATACGTAATAACCCTCTATTTTTGTACAAATATACAAGATAATGTATTACAGAATTTTAATACTAGCATTACTCTTGCTCTCTTTTGGGTGCAAAGACAACAGTTGCGATATACCTGAAGAAGTAGCAAGTATACCGGTACAGGTTGAGATAGAACGATTGGAGGAGCCATTCTTTCGTGCTGAAAATAGCGGGCAAGTTGGCCAGTTCCTGGATAAAAACCCACTATTCGCGGATATTTACCTGCAACGTAGCGAGTACCCCTCAGACTCTGTGTTAATCAAATCTTTGCTGCCCCTAACCACAAATGCCTCGTTGGATACCTTGGTGCAGGAGGCAGTAGCTAAGTTTGGTGACATGCAGCCGGAAAAAGAGCAATTAGAAACAGCCTTCAAATTTATCAAGCATTACTACCCTGACTATAACGTGCCGCAGGTAAAAACATTTGTTACCGGGCTTGGCACATTAGGCAACGATTTGTTTGTATCAGATACACTCTTAGTCTTCGGCCTTGATTATTTTATAGGCAAAGAGGCTACATATCGCCCCCAGGCTTACGAGTATATTTTAAAGCGATACGAGCGCGAAAAAATGGTGCCTGCTGCTATGCTCCTGCTCTCAAACAGGTTTAATAAGACAAACATTACCGATAGGTCGCTGCTTTCAGAGATGATTAGCATGGGCAAGGCTTATTACTTTGTAAAAGAAGTGATGCCTTGCACACCAGATTCGCTTATCATAGGTTACTCTGGCCAGCAGTTAGCCGATGTGCATCGCAATGAGGGGCGTATCTGGGCACACTTTATAGAAAAAAGCCTATTGTATGAGAAGAATCCATTCCAGATTCAGAAATATATAGGTGAACGCCCGTCAACTCCCGAAATAGATAAAAATGCACCTGGCCGTATTGGGACCTGGCTTGGTTTGCAGATTGTGCGCACCTACATGGAGCGTAACCCAAATGTAACGTTGCAGCAGCTAATGGCCGATACAGATTACCGGAAAATATTTGCTGAATCAAAGTATAAGCCAAAGAAAAAGTAACCTACGGGTAAGCCTTGATGCATATAGCTGTCTTTAACCAACACCACCACAACCCCGACTGCCCTGCCACCTGCAGGCACTATACCTTTCTGGAGGAGCTGGCTAAGCGGCACCAAGTAACCCTTATTACAAGTAACGGTTGGCGCAGCATCAGGATAACAAACAATTTCAGCTGGGCTCCCAAAGGTGTAACCCTGCATGAGTGTGAAGTGCCTTATGCAAATAAGATGGGCATTTTACAGCGGTTGTTTTCGTTTACCAGCTATTCAGCCTACAGTTTCTGGAAGGGGTTGACGATGCCTAAGCCAGATGTGATCTGGGCTGTGTCTACGCCACTAAGTACGCCTTTTGTAGCGGCACAAGTAGCACGCCTGCGCAACGTACCCTGGGTTTTTGAGGTGCAGGACCTGTGGCCAAGCTTCCCGATAGAGATGGGGGCAGTAAAGTATAAATGGTTGCAGCGGCTGCTTTATCGCACCGAGAAAAACCTATACAACAGCGCCAGCCAGGTTATCGCGCTTTCACCGGATATGAGTGCATACATAGTGGAGCTTGGGATAACAGCAAGTAAGGTGAAAACCAATTATAATGGTACTGATATTAATCAGGCAGATGCTGTATGCGTGCAGGATGTAGAAGTGTTGCGCGCCAAGTATAAGCTGCAAGGGCAGCAGGTTGTGCTCTACGCCGGCACTTATGGCCGTGCAAACGACATACCTACATTGATGCAGACTATTAGAAGTATGGTTGCTGATACAAGTATAACATTTATACTTACAGGAAACGGCTATTATGAGCCGCAGCTCCGGGAGCTGGCAGCGGAGGTGCCAAATCTGCTGCTACTGGACCCGCAGCCCCGGCCAGAAGTATTTAAGCTGTTTAAGCTCGCTGATCTTTCGGTGGTTACTTTTAATGATTTGCCTGTTCTGGCTACTAATTCGCCCTCTAAGTTTTACGATAGCCTTGCCTGTGGGACACCAGTTATTGTTACTAACCCTGGCTGGACAAAAACCTTTGTAGAAGAAAACGAGGTAGGGTGGTACACACCAGCAGAGCAGCCTGAAGCGCTGGAAAAGTGTATAAAATTTGCCTTGAGCCAACCCACAGCTCTAGAAACAGCAGGAGCCAACGGTGAGGCAATTGCTCGTAAGTTGTTTAACCGGAAGCAGCTGGTGCAAGAGGTAGAGCAAGTATTAATAGGAGCTGCGAAAATCTAACAGAGCGGTTATTCTGTACTTGTAAAGCTGTACGTTGTTCTCAAACGTTTTTAGGTATAGGTGCTTTAAATGCATCGTCTTTAAGCAAAGCTGTTCATTAGTTCATGCTACTGCCCTGTTGCGATGTTACCCGCACTTTACGTATAGTATAAAGTAGGTGATGTCAGCTTATATCCTGGATCGTGAATATTTTGCCATCTTTAAAAGTAAATATGGATTTACCTGACAAGGTAAGCGTTTCGCCGGCTTTTAAACCATTTGGTAAGTTTACAGCAAGTATAGCGTTGTAGTTTATAGTCGCTTCAATCTTATTTGCTTTCTCTGAAATGCTGCTTATACTTTGCTGCCTTTGCTTAAAGTACTGGATTGCCTGCCTTGCCTGTTCTCCAAATGCAGCTTTGCCCTTAGTGGTTGTGTTAACTTTTCCGTCGGAGATATTCTCGAATTCTACTTGCTCGTGCAAATGTTGTAGCATCCCCTCCACATCAAATTTATTATAGGCGTCTATGTAGCTGCGAATAACATTCTGTTGGTCCATGTTTTTCATAACGTATTACTGTTATAGTAGGGGTTAATTTAATATTTTTTTTATCTGTATAAAAACCAGGTTGTTAAATATGATTATGCCTGCGGAAAGCAGCTGGTGCAATACGCACTGGCACTACTTAGAGTTAATTGTTTTATTTTTTGGCACAGCTTTTGGGTATGTAAAATTAAGAGGGCGAATAATCCTAGGCTTCAGCTCTGCTTAGCAAAAGAACAATCTAACCTATAAATAGAAAAAGATGAAAAAGATCATAGCAATGTTATCGCTGGGTGTGTTTATGGCAGGTGCAGCTTATGCTCAGAATGCTCCGCAGAAAGAGAAAAAGCAACGCACAGAGCAGCGCGGTGAGCGTATGCAAAAACAGAAAAAGTCTCCTGAAGAGATGGCCGCCAAGCGCACCGAAATGCTTACTAAGAAGTATGACCTAAACAAATCGCAGCAGAAAAAGCTGGAGGCATTAAATTTAAAGCAGGCAAAGGAAAAGAATGCTTTACATGCTAATAGAGGCGAGGCCAGAAATAAGGAGAACATGCGCAGCGAGAGACAGGCTAGCAGAGCACGTTACGAAGCTGAGTTAAGAGACATCCTGAACAAAAAGCAATATGCCCAATACGAAGCAGACAAAGCTGAGATGAAGGCAAAGCATGAGCAGAAGCGCGAACACCGAAAAGGTGGTCCGCGTGGCGAGAGACAGCAGCAAAAAAGCTAATAGTATGAGAATGCAGAAGGGAGGCCAAAAGCCTCCCTTTTTTGTTTATGCGAGGGTTAGTTTATTCTTTCAGCACCATATCGATGCTCATGACAGCGCCAAGTATAAGCAGGCGAATATTATTATCTTGTGGCACCTGGTCTGTTATAGTTAGCATATAGTTGTCGGCAGAGGTAAAAAGCTCTTTGCCAATGCCCGCCCATTTTTTACTTACGTGCGCAAACTCCAGGTTGTCTTTCACAAATTTAAAGTCCCAACTGGTCCATTTGCCTTGCAACGAGAACAGATAATTTTCGTGAGCGTCTAAAATGTTGAATTTGCCTCCGATAGAGAAGAACTTCTGTTTCAGCCTTCCAATTACTTCGTCGTTCTCGTCGAGCACCTCTACTGTAGATACAAAAAGAACTACGCCTCTGCGCACCGTGAGCACTTTTTCTCCTGCAGCAGTTCTTATCTCGATGTTAAAAGGCGTCATCCTTTTATAATCTGTAAAGCGGATAAGCCTCGTGAAGAAGCCTAAGCTTTCTTCGCGGCAGGTTAGGACTAACTCTTGTGTATCAGGGTTGTAGATATCGAAATTATTGGCAGCTTTAAATATGCCGGTGTGTTCTTTTACGAAGTATGAGTTTTGGTTAAGCGCTGGGTGCATGCAGTAAGGTTAGTTTGTTATAGAGGGCGATATTTACACTTCTGGTAAAGTATAAACAGGCAATATAGGAAAATTATAGTATAAGCATCAAAGTATGAAAGCCCACGGCACCTATAGTTACAGCAGGTTTTATACTTTATACTTCAGCCCTTACATCCCTCCAACCTTATTTTCAGGATCATCCGGAATATTGGGGAAATTTTTCTGGAAAAATGCGCAGAAGTGGGTAAGGGGGCATTCTTCGCATTTAGGGCGGCGGGCAACGCAGATGTAGCGGCCATGAAGTATAAGCCAATGATGGGCTTTGGCTACCAAGTCGTTTGGCAGGTTTGCTACCAGCTGCTTTTCTACCTCCAGGGGCGTTTTTGCAGTTTTAGTTACCAGGCCCAAACGTTTACTAACCCTGTACACATGCGTATCCACGGCCATGGCAGGCTGGTTCCAGATAACGGATACAATAACGTTGGCCGTTTTGCGGCCCACCCCGGGTAGCTTTACCAGTTGCTCCACCGTATCCGGTATCTCAGAATTAAACTGCTCTACCAGCATTCTGCCCAAACCGGCCAGGTGCTTGGCCTTGTTGTTGGGGTACGATATACTTTTAATGTAAGGGAATACCTCCTCTGGGGTAGCCGCTGCCAGGTGCTCCGGCGTAGGGAAAGCCTCGAACAGGGCGGGCGTTACCATGTTTACGCGCTTATCAGTACATTGCGCGCTTAGTACAACGGCAAGTATAAGCTCGTAGGGGTTAGTATACGCGAGTTCGGTTTCAGGCTCCGGGAAGTTGTGCGTGAAATATTCTACCAGCAGCCTGTAACGTTCTTTCTTCAGCATAAAAAAAGTTTGCAATCATTAAGACTGCAAACTTAAGCTTTTTGAGTAATTAAGTATATTTTGTACAGCACGCTTGTGAGGGCTCTTAAGCGCATTGTCTAAAAGGTTCTGGATCTGTAGGAGCTCTGAGCAGCTTTCGGCCAACTCTTCGTCGTGCATAAATGCCGTTTCCAGTTGTTCAGAGGCATTTTTTGCCAATTCATCATAAACGTACTGGATCAGCTCATTCTGAGTAGAGGTTTTTATCATAAGCAATGTTACTGTTTAGCATCTTTTTCCTCAGGTTAATAAGCGCATAGCGCATACGACCCAAGGCTGTGTTGATGCTCACACCGGTAGCGTCGGCTATCTCCTGGAAGCTCATGTCGGCGTAATGGCGCATCATAAGCACTTCCCGCTGCGATTGTGGCAGCGTTTGGATAAGCTCTCTCAGGCGGGCATGCGTGTCTTCTTTTACCTGTAGCTGTTCTGCAGAGTCTTCTGCAAAAGCCATGGTATTAAACACATTGCTGCCGTCCTCCAGCGTGATCATCGGGCTACGTTTCTCTTTACGGAAAAAGTCGATTGCCAGGTTATGGGCAATACGGCATATCCAGGACGAGAACTTGCCTTCTTCGTTATACCTGCCGCTCTTCATGGTGTGGATAGCCTTAATAAAAGCATCCTGCATCAGGTCTTCGGCTGTATACGTGTCCTTAACTATTAATAAGATCGTGGTGTAAACTTTGTTTTTGTGTCTGTTTACTAGCTGTTCAAACGCATTCTCATTACCTGCGATGTAAAGCGAGACTAAAGCAGAGTCGCTTACTTGCGTAGTTGTATTCATCTTAAAGCTACATTAGTTTAACGTAGAGCTTTATATCATATTGTTGCGTTTAGGTTTTAAAACAAAGTTTTTTTGAAGTGAAGAATCAAATATATGTAATGCATTTTATTTGTGCAAGAGCAACTTCATACTCTTGTAAAATTTAAATCATCACCTTTTACATTTTAAAACTCCCTTTGGCAGGAGTGCCTATACTTGATGTTTTCCTTATACGATAGTATAATATAAAAGAGTGTCAAAATCTTTCAATTTAGTTTTCCACATATAGTAAATAGGCCTTATTAAATAAATAAAGCTACTTTTAGCCAGAACAACTCTCAAATCTAGCCTGCTAAATTGCATAGCATAACGTATGCGGCGGCGGTTATTTTGTGCACCGCAGTAATACTGTACCCCCAAAAACAATAGAAGCCGGCAACACATGTAATGTGTTGCCGGCTTCTATTGTTTCCGGGCAAAGCTGATGCTACATAACCGGCTGCTTTATGCTGGAATCAATCAAGCCCATCCTCATCTGGAAAACCAACGCAATGCTGCTTGCCTTTTGTTTTGCTTCTGTCACCTTGGCGCCTTCAAATAAATTATCAGCAGTTTGAGTGAATAACTCTATCCAACGTGCAAAGTGGTGCCGATCAATCGGCAGGTCTATGTGCTTCGGGAACGGTTGTCCTTTATAAGCCATGCTTCCAAGCAATACGGTGCTCCAGAAAGTATACATCAGGGGTAAGTGGTGCTCCCATGCAACGTTGGCATGTCCGTTAAAAACTGGCGATAGCAGTTCGTCTTGGTTTACAGCATCATAAAATGTGTCTACCAGCAATTTTATATCTTCTTCGTTTTCCAGGTCTCTTTTCATAAACGCATTACTTCATCAGCTGTTAAAGCAAGGGAGAATTTGTCTCCTGCCAATAAACGCAAGTATACTGGCTTTACAGGCCACATAAAATGACTAAGGTCATCTTAGGCCTAAATAACTGCAGAATTGCAGGAAGAGCTTAATCTGGAGCCGAAGTTGGAAACAGGAAACTAGAGGGCATAAAAAATCCTTCGAAAGAGCTGAGGACCTTGTCGAAGGATAGTCTAAATAAATGAGTTACTATTTCCTGCTGTAGCCTTTCAAGCGGTTCAGGATAAGCAGTAGCTTACGGTTTATTTCGCGTTCTTCTACTGGCTTACATTGTGCGGTGATGTCGCATGGTTTCTGTAGCTTTTTCTCTAAAGCCTTCAGGTGTTCAAGATAGCATTCCAGCGTGGTGCAGGATACATTCTTAAAAGTGGAGTCGGTGCTGTCTCCGTTTTCAGTTTTATACTTCAGGTTAATGGCTTTCGATATCTCAACGTTTATCATTTTTGTTAAGTCATCGTCTGTCTTAATTTCCTGCTGGTACACCTTCTGCTCGATGTTCTCCAATAAATATCGGATGTCCAGTTGTTTCATAATTCTAATCTTAATGTTGTTAAATTAGTTTAAAATGCCTGTCCGGTCCACTAAAGTACGCTTTACAAGTGCGTGTGTTCTAGCGGAATAGTTAAAATAGCATTACGGTAATCTTTACTTCAGTTTAGTAACAATACAGTAACAGAATGGTTACTTTAGCTAAATTTTAATAGGCCGATTGGCTTTTGCTGAGTTTACGCACGGACGGCTAGCTATGAATTTTTATACTTGAGTTAGATAGCTTGAGTTGCCCTGAAAGAGCATAAAAAGTTAAAAAGTTTTTCCAAGCCTTTCGTGCATGCTTTCATAGAAGCGTGGCTGAAGCCAATTCATATATTTTGCTGCTTTCGCTCCAGCCATAACAGGGCATCGTGCTCATTTATAAAGTATCTAATTGTCAGGTTATTATTGGTTCTTACTAGTGGGGTTCCCTTTGTGATAAGCTCTTTTTGTAGCGGCAGCATCAGGTATGCTATATAGGTATGTATAGATAATGTTTTGTCCAGAGCCAGTACCAGATCTTTTTCAAATGCGAAAGCTTTGTCGGAATAGGAGCGCTTACGCAGATCTTGCAGCCAAAAGTTGGTTTGGTAGGTTTTTGCCAGTTCAAGAACAGCCTGATAACCTTCAGCTACCTGAATCAGGTCTGCATCGTGCTGCCATCTGCAAAAAAGTACCTTCATGTCTTGCTGAAAAGATATGCTGACAAAATCATGATCGGTATAGCTGGAGGTGGTCATATATGCATAGCCTAGAAAGCATTTAACAGAAGGTGCCGGTAATATATAATGTTAGCTATTGCACGTGCATCGTAAAGCCAGGCATTGGATTCTGCTTGTTATAAGGTACAATTTGCGGATGCTAATACATAATAGTACGATGTTTGTAAATAAAAGTAGCTTTATTTGTATTAAACATATCCATAAAAGCTAATAAGTTATTTTAAGCAGCTGTTTCCGTAGCTTTGCAGCAGATGATGTTGCAACAAACCAAGTCATGAAAAGTACCCTCCGGCACGATCCTTTCGCGGTGCTGCGCATTCCAGATTTCAGGCTATATGTTTCGGCAAGGCTCTGTATCACACTTGCCATGCAAATACAGGCAGTAATTGTGGGCTGGCAAATTTACGATCTCACCAAAGACCCGCTCTCACTTGGGCTTATTGGGTTAGCGGAGGCATTGCCCTCTATCGTTGTGTCGTTATACGCGGGCTACGTGGCTGATATGGTAGCCCGGAAAAAAATAATTGTCACATTTATTTCGGTACTGCTCTTTTGCTCTGCAGCTCTGTTATTTTTTACAATTGATATAAGTAAATGGCTTGATGTTTACGGTGTATGGCCTATTTATGGCGTTATTTTTTTGAGCGGAATTGCAAGGGGATTTATGGGGCCAGCTATTTTTTCGTTTATGCCGCAGTTGGTGGCTTCGAAACAACTGTATGCTAATGCCATTACCTGGAGCACAACTACCTGGCAGGCTGCTTCTTTGGCTGGGCCTGCTTTGGGCGGCTTGCTATACGGTTTCTGGGGTGTAAGTATAGCCTACGCTACTGATGCTGTGCTTGTACTGCTGTCGCTTGTGTTTTTCGGGCTTATAGCCTCCAGGCCCCTGCCCGAAAACATCAACCCGCAAAATTTTAAGGACAGCCTTAGCACAGGCTTGCGGTTTGTGTTTGGCAACCAGGTTATACTTAGCGCTATCTCCCTTGATTTGTTTGCCGTACTTTTTGGCGGTGCGGTAGCGTTGCTGCCAATTTTTGCCTCTGATATTTTGGATATGGGGCCAGAGGCGCTTGGCTTTATGAGAGCTGCGCCTGCCATGGGGTTTGTATTGATGGCTGTAATAATGGCTTATAAACCGATATCGCAAAGTGCAGGCAAGAAAATGCTGTGGTGTGTGGCAGGCTTTGGCTTAAGTATAGTCTTGTTCGGATTGTCTACTAACTTTTGGTTTTCGATGGTGTTATTGGTGCTGAGTGGCGCTTTTGATAGTATTAGTGTTATCATCCGCTCTACGCTTATCCATACATTAACTCCAGAGTACATGAAAGGCAGGGTGTCTTCCATCAACAGCATCTTTGTGGGTTCCTCAAACGAAATAGGCGCTTTCAGGGCTGGGTCTATGGCGCGGCTTATTGGCGTTGTGCCTTCTGTGGTTTTTGGAGGAATTATGACTTTGCTTGTAGTTGGCGTTACTGCTTTTAAAGCTGATAAACTCCGGAGCCTTGACTTGAAGAACGACTCCGAGGAAGCATAGTATAAAAGAGGCGCTTCGGATAAGCTTATCCGAAGCGCCTCTTTTCTTTTAAAGAAAACTAAGAATTTGCTGTTTCCTTTTTTTCTTGTTGGGCTTTGTTGGCTTTACGGAGGCGTCTGTTGCCGTACGTGCCTTTACTGATTTTGCCTTTGCGTGATTTTTTATCGCCTTTTCCCATAAGTAATCTGGTTAGTTTAGTTTTGTATAAACACGCATACGAGAAAAAGGCAAAGGCAGGTTACTCTAATACTACCCGTTGGTGCACCACTTCGTTACCAGAGGTAGCGGTAAGTATAAAAAAACCTTTGTGTTGCCTTATATCTTCAGGTGTAAGCTGCGCCACGCCATTTTGCACCCGTTTACTCAGCACCACTCTGCCTGACATGTCTTTTAGCTCCAGCAGCGTTTCCTGTGCTGCTTTGCTCGTCCGGATCAGTACCTCGCAATCGCCACCACGGCAAGGGTTAGGATACATGACTACCTGCATGGCATCAGGCGCAGTACTGGTTACACCAATCACCATCGAGTACTCAAACTGCCCGTCAAAGTCTACCTGCCGCAGCCTGTAGTAATTTTCGCCGTTATGCGGTGCTGGGTCAATAAAAGTATAATCTATAGTTGTGGCAGAGTTGCCATGGCCATCTACTTTGCCAATTTGCTCAAATGTGGTACCATCTGCACTACGCTCTACTTCAAAATGGCTGTTGTTTTCCTCGCTGGCTGTGCTCCAGTTCAGGTTTATGCCGCTTTCTGTTGGCAAGCCTGTAAAACTGATAAGTTCTACAGCCAATGGCGTAATTGGCAAGCAAGGTTCATTAGAGTCGAGGCGTGCCTGCAGGTCTACGATCGGCGGTAAAGGAAATGGCCCGGTATAACTAAAGTTGAAAAATGGAATGCTGATTGTCCTGATCTCATAAGGAGAGATGATGATGTCGGGGGTTGCTGTGAAAGAGGCTCTGTCAACCGTAAACTCTATCGTAGAATTCGCTGCCAGTTGCTCCCGCGAAAGCAAGACTACAGTTCCGCCTACTGGTGCAAATATCAATCCATCGATGTCGTTGCAGGTACCTCCTTCATTTAAAAAAGCACTTAGCACAACTAGCAGAGTAGGAGAAGTAGGGCTTTCTTCTTGTATGGCTTCATAGGCAACAAAAAAACAATCATTCTCAAAGCTGCAAACTGATGTTGTAATCTGTGCTTTAGCATCACTAACGGAGAGTAAAAACAAAAAGGAAAAAACGGCAAATAGCCGGAATAGGGTATATTTATTTTTCATAGTTCAGGTTTGTTTAAAAAGCTTTTTCAATATAGCGTCAGCTGCATACCCGAAATACAGAGATAAAAGTGGCGGCTTGCTTTAGTGCAGGGTGATATGCGCTAAGGCTAAGTATAAATCAGCGGTATTGTACATTCCAGGAAGGGTGGTAAACCTGGCGTTGGGTTTAGGGCCAAACAGAACGTATCTTAGCTAGCTAAGAGTTGCACCGTTTGCGGCACCGTTACATATGCAGTTGCTATATAAACTATTACGAAGCTACTGCTATCCTGTTATTGCGAAGGCCGGCTTTTTATTAAAAAGGGTACAATTTTAATTTAGCAGCAAGGAGCAAATGGTAGTTAAAAGCCAGCAATTGCTAAACCTTTTTGCTATTGCTGCTGTTACAAAAAGATGCTTTAACGCTATTTAGAAGTTAATTTAAAGCTTTAGCTAAACATTTTAGCCAGGTTTGATATTCGCTTTAAAAAAGAGGGAAGCTATTTGTAACTTTACAAAATTATCTAAAGAGAAAAAAGGCTGATGCACCAGGTGAATGCCTGCTGTTACGGTCGCTGCTTTTATGGCAAATATTCCAGATTATAACCTCGACGAACTCGATGCGCGCCAGCATATTATCATCAAAGGGGCACGGGTGCATAACTTAAAAAACCTGAGTGTGGCGCTGCCGCGCAATAAATTTATAGTGGTTACGGGGCTGTCAGGCTCGGGTAAGTCCTCCCTGGCCTTTGACACACTTTATGCCGAAGGGCAGCGCATGTACGTAGAGAGCCTTAGCTCTTATGCGCGCCAGTTCCTGGGGCGTATGGATAAACCTGATGTAGATTACATCAAAGGAATTAGTCCGGCTATTGCTATTGAGCAAAAGGTAAGTATAAAGAACAACCGCTCTACCGTTGGCACCAGCACCGAGATTTATGATTACCTGAAGCTGCTGTTTGCGCGCATTGGCAAAACATATTCGCCGGTGTCCGGGGAGGTGGTGCAGAAAGACTCTGTGGCTGATGTGGTAGACTTTATTTTCTCGCTGGAGGATGAAGCCCGTGTTATGATACTGGCGCCGCTGCTACAGCACAAAGAGCGTACCTTGGCCAAAGAACTGGATTTGCTTTTGCAGAAAGGTTATTCTCGTATTTATGCCAACGGCGAAGTATACTTTATTGAGGAGCTGCTGGAGCAGAAAAGCCCTAAACTAGGCAAAGAAGTATATATTCTGATTGATCGCGCTGTTATCTATAAGTCTGATGAAGACCTGCAGTTCAGAATTGCCGACTCGGTGCAGACTGCCTTTTTTGAAGGGCATGGTGAGTGCCGCGTAAAGTATGGTGATGGTGAAGAACGTGTTTTCTCAGATAAATTTGAGTTGGACGGCATTCTGTTCGAGGAGCCTTCTGTAAACTTCTTCAGCTTTAACAACCCATACGGTGCCTGCCAGACCTGCGAGGGCTTTGGTAGTGTACTTGGTATAGACCCTGATCTGGTTATACCTGATAAAAGCCTCACAGTATATGAAGGAGCGGTAGCGCCATGGCGCTCCGATAAAATGAACGAGTGGCTACAGCCGCTGCTTAAAAACGGCATCCGTTTTGACTTTCCCATTCACAGGCCATACAACGAGCTTTCGGAGGCGGAGCAAGAATTACTTTGGACCGGCAACAATCACTTTGAAGGTCTGAACGACTTCTTCAAGTTTGTGCAGCAGCAAACGCATAAAATTCAGTACCGCGTGCTGTTGTCGCGCTATCGTGGCCGCACCGCCTGCCCCGACTGTAAAGGTTCGCGATTGCGCAAAGATGCCAGTTACGTGAAAGTAAGCGGCAAAAGTATAACTGACCTGGTGCTGATGCCGATAACACAGGTACTAGCCTTTTTCGAGAACCTGGAGATATCAGAGCACGAGCAAAAAGTGGCTGATCGCCTTGTTACGGAAGTTACCAACCGTTTAGGCTACCTGGTGCGTGTGGGGCTTGGATATTTAACACTTAACCGTCTTTCTAACACTTTATCTGGTGGCGAAAGCCAGCGTATAAGTTTAGCGACATCGCTTGGTAGCGCCTTGGTGGGCTCTATGTACATCCTGGATGAGCCAAGTATAGGCCTGCACCCCAAAGACTCTGAGCAACTTATTAGTGTACTCCGAACGCTGCAGAAACTGGGCAATACCGTAATTGTGGTAGAGCACGAAGAGGAAATGATGCGCGCCGCAGACCAATTGATTGATATTGGCCCTGAGGCTGGTTCTGGTGGTGGCAACCTGATGTTTCAGGGTACTTTTGAAGAAATGACTCAAAGTGCCGACACCTATACGGCGAAGTACTTATCTGGTAAAATGGAGGTGCCGGTGCCGGTGCAGCGTCGTAAATGGCGCAATGCGATCGAGGTTTTCGGAGCACGAGAAAATAACCTTAAAAGCCTGAGCGTTAAAGTGCCCTTAGGCGTGATGACGGTGGTGACAGGTGTGAGTGGGTCAGGTAAATCTACGCTTATCAAAAAAATACTGGCGCCTGCCATGCAAAAGCTGCACGGTTCTTCATCAGAGGCCACAGGTAAGTTCGATAAACTAGCCGGCGACTACAGCAAGATTGAACACGTGGAGTTTGTGGACCAGAACCCGATCGGTAAGTCGTCGCGCTCAAACCCGGTAACGTATGTCAAAGCCTACGATGCCATCCGTACTTTGTATGCAGATCAGCCGGTGGCAAAATCGCGTGGTTTTAAGCCATCCCATTTCTCCTTTAATATAGAAGGCGGCCGCTGCGAAGTCTGCCAGGGCGAGGGGCAGGTGAAGATTGAGATGCAGTTTATGGCTGACATCTACCTTACTTGCGAGAGCTGCCATGGCCAGCGCTTTAAGCAGGATGTGCTGGATGTAAAGTATAAAGAGAAAAGCATATCAGAAGTGTTGGACATGACCATTGCCGATAGTATCCAGTTCTTTGTAGACCAGCCAAAAATCATAGAGAAAATGAAGCCGCTAAATGATGTGGGTTTAGGCTACATCCGCTTGGGGCAATCGAGCAATACATTATCCGGTGGCGAGGCGCAACGCGTAAAACTGGCATCTTTCCTTACCAAAGGCGCACAGCCACACCAGGAGAACATCCTGTTTATATTTGATGAGCCAAGTACCGGCCTGCACTTCCACGATATCAGCAAGCTGCTTACATCCATCAACGCGCTGATTGAGAATGGCAATACTGTAGTTATCATCGAGCACAACATGGATATCATCAAAACTGCCGATTGGATTATAGACCTTGGCCCGGAAGGTGGCACAAACGGTGGGTACCTGTTGTTTGAGGGCACACCTGAGGATATGGCGAAGCTGGAGGATAACCATACTGCCCGTTTCCTGAAGACCAGGTTGTAGTATAAGTATAAAATGAAGTATAAAAAGCCGCTGTAAGCAAAATGCAGCGGCTTTTTGCTTTCTGAGGTGCCAGGTTCAACTACCTCTGCCTCTGTTTACCCAAGTAGTGGAGATTTAACGAATACATACTTCAATTACCATATTTCAGGCCTTGTCTCTGTGTCATCTTGTAAAATCTGGTGAAAGGGAGGTTAAGCAGCACCCGCAGCGCCTGTACTTTTACTATAAGTATAAAATAAAGTATAAACCATAATTTGCTAACTTGCCGTAAAGCAGCGGAGACTGTAAACCAAGTATAAAATCAACATCAAAGTATAAAACATGAGAAAACGAATTGTTGCAGGCAACTGGAAAATGAACAAAACCTACGAGGAGGCGCTTTCGCTGGTATCGGAGATTGATAACATGGTGAAAGATGAAGTAAACGGCGATGTGACTGTAATCATTGCTCCTCCGTTCCCGTTCCTGCAAAGCGTAGGCAAGCTTACGCACGGCAACGATCTGATGCACCTTGCTTCTCAAAATGTAAGCGAGCACGAAAGCGGCGCTTTTACCGGAGAGGTATCAGCAAGTATGCTTAAGTCTGTGGGTACAGAGTACGTGATCATTGGCCATAGTGAGCGCCGCATGTACCACCACGAAGATGCCCAGACACTTTACAAAAAAATGAAGGCTACCATTGCGCAAGGCCTGAAACCTATTTTCTGCTGCGGCGAACCATTGGAAGAGCGTGATGCCGACAATCATTTTGAGTATGTGGGCAAGCAGCTGAACGATAGCCTGTCATACTTAAGCAACGAAGAGTTTGACCAGGTAACGGTAGCCTATGAGCCAATTTGGGCTATTGGTACCGGCCGCACGGCCAGCAGCCAGCAGGCTCAGGAAATGCACGCTTATATTCGTGAGCAACTGTCGCGGATGTTTGATGCAGAAGCAGCCTTTAACACAAGTATACTTTATGGTGGCAGCTGCAACCCGGGCAATGCAAAAGAACTGTTTTCCCAGGAAGATGTAGACGGAGGTCTGATTGGTGGGGCATCGCTTAAATCGCGTGACTTTACAGATATAATCAAGTCATTCTAAGTAGCATATAAACAAAAAAAGGCTGCCGACTACTTAAGTTGGCAGCCTTTTTTTGTTTTGATTAATGTTAATTTGAGTAACTTTAAAGATGCAAATTTTAGTAACGCTTTGGTTCGCTTTAATGCCCCTGCTGCTGGCAAAGGAAGTGGGCCCTGCACCTGTTAAAAACGCTGCCGTAGCCCGCGATTACTGCGGTATTTACGGTGCCGTATACCTGGAGCGAGATCCAAAGTATAAAAACACAGCCGCTTACACCGTTTACCTGAACGAAGACGAGGCTTTTGCCAATATGGTAGTATACCGCGAGAATAATAAACTTTTTGCCGATGCTACAGCAATTTGGTATCTTACACCCAAGAAAGCGTTTGCCGACCACATACTATATGTAACTGACAACCGCAACTTTGCAGACTTTAGCGTGCATTTTACCAACGTGCGCTCGTTTGCTGCTTGCCGCGAATAATACAAATATGGATTTTATAGAAGTTACCCTTAAAGTTGACGCAGATTATGCGGACATACTTACAGCCGAGCTCGGAGAGCTTGGCTTTGATGCTTTTGTGGAAACAGAAGATGGTTTTAGCGCTTACATTGATGAGGATGATTTCTCGGAGGAGGCCCTGAAGGAGGTTTTTGAAAGGTACAATGCTTTTGTGCAGGTAGCATACACTACGCAGAAGATAGAGCGCCAGAACTGGAACGAGGAATGGGAACGCAATTTCGAGCCTTTGTTTATCGGCGATCAGGTATCGGTAAGAGCCTCGTTTCACGAAAAGCCTGCCAATGCGAAGTATGATATCGTGATCAATCCTAAAATGTCGTTTGGCACGGGCCACCACGAAACTACCACGCTGATGATAGAGAACCAGCTGACGCTGGACCACCAGAACAAGCGTGTGCTGGACATGGGTTGTGGTACCGGCATACTGGCGATAATGGCCGGCGAACTGGGCGCATCTGAGATTGTAGCCGTAGAAATAGAAGACTGGACTGTAGAGAATGCCCGCGAAAATGCTGCGCTAAACGGTTACGGAAGTATAGATGTGCGCCTGGGCGGTGCCGAAACGATAAACGGCGATAAGCCATACGACCTTATACTTGCCAACATCAACCGCAACGTTTTACTAGAAGACATGCCTGCCTATAAAGCTGTACTTGTACCGGAAGGCTGGCTGCTGCTAAGCGGATTTTATACCGAGGACCTGCCCATTATACAGGAACGGGCATCTGAATTAGAATTAACTTACATCTCGCACCGGGTTAAAAACAATTGGGTGTCGGCGATTTTTAAAGCAAGCTAATATTTTAACCTTACTGCTATGAGGCATAAACTTTTACCCTTTTTCTTTTTTATATCGATAATAGTGGCGCAGGCGCAATCCAAAATTTCTGGAAAGCCTGATGATTTTGTGACGGAGGTGAAGGCGATGTTGATTACGGGTAAAGCGACGAATGCCGAAAAGCTTGCCGCTGATCTGGATGCTGTCTGGAACAGCGGCACGCTTACAAAAAATCAGCAAAAAGAGATTATTGACATTACCCAGGAGCTGTACCGCAAGCGCATGCGTGTGAATCCGCACTTTGAACAGTTCTTTGTTATGGTTACGGCTGGCGTAAACAGCCAGAACATGCGCGGTAAGCAACTGGACAATATGCTGGAGGTGATTGCTAAAACTGTGCAGAACGAAGATGGCAAACACCTGGAGAGTTTCCTGAGCACAGCCAGCTTATACCTGAACACCAACCGCATTTACCAGAACACATACTATAAACTGAATGCCTCCGGTGGCAGCTTTAGCTTTGCTTATGAGGGTGCCAGTAAACCAGCAGAGGGTGCCAAAGCAGAAGATGGCTGGGGCACCTCCTGGGACGATGAAGTGAACGCAAACGGTGAGCTGATTGAAGACGATGGTTGGGGCGTTATTGCACCGGCTCCAAAAAAAGAGGATAAGAAGAAAAACGAAAAAAACCGCAAAGAAAGCATTAAACGCCAGTTTATACCGGCACAGCCTAAAGTTAGTGGTCCCGTACTAAAGCTGGAAAATGTTAACCTTACCTTCGTTACCCCCTGGGATTCTACAGGCATCAATAAAACACATGGCCAATTAATGTTGGCTACAAACACTTTTGTTGGCGAAGGCGGTACTTTTGACTGGCAGGCTGATGGCGCTCCTGCTTCTGCTGAAATCCGGAAGTATAGCTTTAACACATCTTTTGCAGGCTTTAAGGCGCCTGATGTAACAGTATCTTACCCCTCAGTTCTGGCTACTCCCGTAGATGGTGCCATGGAGTGGATAAGCGGTAAACGCAAAACAAGTCAGTACCCCTATCCAAAATTCTTCTCGTTTACGAATGATGCAAAGCTGAAGACACTTGGCGATAACATAACCTACACGGGCGGCTTTTCGATGATTGGCGATTTGATCGGCAGTAAACCACTTGATAATAGCTTATCGGAAATTGTAGTGTCTAATGGCGGGGAACGTAAGTTTCGTTCTCAGGCGCGTAATTATACTATAAACGATTCGCTGATTATGGCAAACCTGGCATCGGTAGCTATTTATCAGCAAAAAGACTCGCTTACGCACCCAGCCATGCAGCTGCGCTACTCAAAACCCATGCAGGTGCTAACGCTCACCAAAGACAAGGGGCCATATGCCCGCACTCCGTTTTTCGATACATTCCATAAGCTGGAAATAACAGCAGAAAGGCTGCATTGGGATTTGCGTTCGCAGGACATTGATTTTTCCATCATCAACTCAAAGGCTCTGATGCCTGTCCAGATTGAATCTTCTCACTACTACTCAAATAACCGGTATCAGCAATTAGTGGGCATTGCGCCTTTCCATCCCTTGCAGATTTTGGTAGGGCATGCAGCAAAGGCCAAGAGCAACACATTTTATACTTCAGATGTTGCCCGTACCACTAAGCTAAACGAAAAATCTATAAAAGAAGCTTCGCTTGCCATGCAACATGCCGGCTACATCAACTACGACCCATCAACCGGGTACATAGAGATGAAGGAAAAAGCGTGGCACTATGTTCGGTCTTCGCGTAACATTAACGATTACGACCACCTGATCATTAAATCTCTGGTGCCATCCGGAAAAAACGCTACCCTAAATCTGGCCGATAATAAACTGACGGTGCGTGGCGTGGAGAGGATCTCTTTCAATAACGATACAGCGAGTGTATATATATTACCTACAAAAAGCGAAGTACACATTCTTAAAAACCGCGATATCGAATTTGATGGGCAGGTGTTTGCCAGTAGCCTTGCCTTTAAAGGCTCTAAGTTCAAGTTTAATTATGATGAGTTCTCTATAGACCTGACCAAACTGGACACCGTAGCCTTGATGTCTCGGAAGCGTAGGGCAGAGGGCGGTGAGGTAACAGACCAGGTGCTTACCGGTAAAAATGGAGCCATCTCGGGCAAGCTTTACATTAACAAGCCAAACAATAAGTCAGGAAAAGAATACTTTGCTGACTACCCTAAGTTTGATGCGCCGGTAGGTGCACAGGTAGCTTTTGCAAGACCAGATGTTGCCGGAGGCGCCTACGACAGCACCGTATACTTTGATATGCCGCCGTTTAAACTCGATAGTTTGGCCTCAGGCAAGAATGTAATCGGGTTTGATGGTACGTTTAACTCCGGAGGTATTTTCCCGCCTATCAAAACAAAGCTAATGATGATGCCCGACGAAACGCTGGGCTTTTATTACCAGCCGGGAGCCAAAGGGCTGGCAGCTTTTGGAGGCAAGGGTGTAGCGTATGATACCATTATGATGAGCTCTAGCGGTATACAGAGCAAGGGCAAGCTTACTTATCTTACCGCAACACTACATGCGCCGGTTTATACTTACTATAAAAATGCCGTTGTTACTAAAGTCGGCAAAACCGCCGAAATAGCCGAGGGCACACTAGGAGGCACTAAATTCCCGGTGGCTAAAGTATCCGATTACCACATGAACTGGCTTCCGCAGTCTGACACAATGTACATACAGACGCAGAAGGAGCCAATGAAAGTGTACAAGGAAGAGTTCTCTTTTAAAGGCGTAGCCAAACTGGCACCGGGTGGTTTATACGGGGCAGGCGTAGTAGATAACCCTGTGGCAAACGTAACATCAGCAGAGCTGCACTTTAAGCAGCGTAACCTTAGCGGCAACCACGCCACCTTAGTTGCTAAATCCGATAGAGCGGGGCGTCCGGCCATTAAAGCAAAGGATATGGCTTTTGAGTATGACCTGGTTAAAGGTATGGTAGATTTTGAAAGCGAAGTGAAGGGAGCCGCAAGTATAGAATTCCCGCATGCACAGTACACCACATCTATGAGTAGTGCCCGCTGGGACATGAACAAGCAACGCGTAAGCCTTAAAGCCGACGAGAACGGAAACAAAAACTGGTTTTACTCGCAGCACCCGCAACAGGAGGGGCTGCAGTTTGCCGCAGCAAGTGGCGAGTACGACCTTAAGGCCAACACCATACTTGCTGGCGGTGTGCCTTACATTACAGTCGGAGACTCTTATGTAGTTCCTGATAGCGGTAAAGTGGCTGTTGCCGGCGATGCTACCATTAAAACACTACGCAATGCCAAGGTTATTGCCGATACGCTGCAGCAATACCACAAAATGTATGCAGGTAATATTGATGTGCTCTCGCGGAACGCCTTTAAAGGAACAGCAGTACATGATTATTTTAATGCAGCCTCCGACTCGTTTAAGCTTACTTTCACGAACTACGTGTATGGCAACCCGCGTGGCAAGAAAAAGCCAATCTATACTTTTGCAGAGGCCCAGGCCGATGAGAAGAGCCAGTTCTATATTTTCCCGAGAATTCTGTACCGCGGTAAAATTATGATGCACGCACCCAAAGAGCACTTTGACTTTGAGGGCGACCTGAAGCTTAACTTTACCGGTAACCCGGCAGACTCTGACTGGTTCTCCTATAAAAAAGACTCTCTAAACCCGGCAAACGTTCGTATCCCGATCACGAAACCAAAGGCAGCTGACGGAACACCACTTCATACTGGCCTGCACATTTCCAGGGGAAGTTCTAAACTGTACAACACGTTCGTGTCTAAAAAGCAGGATATGGAAGACCTTGACCTGTTTGTAGTAGATGGGCTTTTATCTTATAACAAAGAGAAGTCTGAGTTTAAGATGGGCAGAGAAGGACGTGCTTACCAGGATTCTTACGAAGGTAACATGCTGCTTTATAATGAAGCCTCAAACACGGTTAGATTTGAGGGAAAGCTGAACCTGGTAAAGCAGATGAAAAACTTCAACATTGAAGCATCTGGCAGCGGCGATGCCAACGTAGACAGCAGCCGCTACAATCTTGATGCTTTTATGGCTTTCGATCTTTCCGCGCATTCCAGTATTCTGAATACGATGGCCTCTTCGCTGAAAGAAAATGTAGGAGGCACCGGCGAAGCACTTGATAAGAGCGAAGCCACGATGTATAAACTAGCCGAATTTATTGGCGACAGAGAAGCAAGGCAGTATGGTGCTGCTATGGAATATGTGCCTCTGCCTAAATTATCTAAAAAGCTGTTGCGCAGTATCGTTATCAATAAAGCAGACTTACGATGGTCTAATGAATTGAAGGCCTGGTACAGCGTTGGTAAAATAAGTGTGGCCAGCATGCTTAAAGAAGATATAAACGCGCAGCTAAACGGTTACCTGGAAATCAGGCAGGACATGAACGGCGAGCCGGCAGTTAATTTATACTTACAGGCAAACCCTAATGCATGGTACTATATCAGCTTTCTGGAAAACTCGCTTACCATTTATTCTGCAGATGAGCAGCTAAACAAGCAGGTGCGCTCAAAGGCTAAGGGTAGTCGCGGAGCATCATCAAACTATGGTGTTTACGAAGGCAGCGACATAGACAAGAATACTTTTCTGGAGCATTTCCGCAAAAATTACCTGAATGGAGAGGATGGTTTTAAAGTTGCTGCCGGGCAGCCCGCAAATGCACTACCAGCAAGTAACGTGAATTATCCTGAGGAAGAACCGGCCGGAAAGGAGAAAAAAAAGAAACGCAAAAAAGATAAAAACGACCCGTTTGAGGAAAACACAGAAAATAACAACTAAACCACTAGCCTTAAACGAAGCGTATATAGTATGGAATATACTTGATTTTAGCGTTTAAATTAAGTTTTACCTATATTTGGGCTTGTTTCTGCTAAAACATCGTATAAACTAAATCTTTTACGTTTAGCAGATACAAGGGCACCCATCAGGGATAAAGATTAGATTACACATGAATTTTTTGTTGATAGCAATATTAGCCGTAGTAGCATACTTAATCGGTTCTATTTGTACAGCTGTTTGGTTGGGCAAAGTTTATTACGGCATAGACATAAGAAAGCACGGCAGCGGAAACTCCGGAGCCACTAATACATTCAGGGTGCTAGGTAAAAAGCCGGGCACCATTGTTATGCTGATCGATATTTTTAAAGGTTGGGCAGCTACCTCTTTAGCCGGTTTGCTGGTTGTTTTTGATGCAGTTCCGGTACAAAACCTGGTCTTTTTCCAGTTGCTGTTTGGTGCCTTGGCTGTAGTAGGGCATATATTTCCGGTGTACGAGCGCTTTAAAGGCGGTAAAGGAGTAGCCACACTTTTAGGTATGATGCTGGCCATTCAGCCTGAAGTGGCGCTGGTATGCATGGTTATCTTTGTGGTTGTGCTGTTTACATCACGTTATGTATCACTGGGATCTATGATTGCAGCACTTGCCTTCCCGATGCTGTTGCTTTTGCACCCGCGCTTTCACCCGGATAACCCTATCCTGATTATATTCGGATTTATACTTTTTGCAGTAGTGGTGTTAACGCACCGTAAAAACATAAACCGACTGATAGCCGGCGAAGAAAGCAAGGCTAACATTGGTATAGGACGCAAAAAATAAGGTACAAAGTATAACCATCAGCTAAAAAGCCACTCTTTACTGCAAGGGTGGCTTTTTTTTGTAACTTTAAGTCAAAACCAAAACGTAACCACTAGCTATGGTAAACCAATATATCAACGAGAACAAAGACCGTTTTATAAACGAGTTGCTGGACATGCTGCGCATACCCTCTGTAAGCGCCGATGCCAAGTTTAAGCAGGATGTAATGCGCACAGCTGAGTTTGTGAAGCAGCGCCTGATAGATGCCGGTGCAGACAACGTGGAGCTGGTAGAGACAGCGGGCAACCCTGTAGTATACGGCGAGAAAATAATAGACCCGAACCTGCCAACCGTTATTGTTTACGGTCACTATGATGTACAACCAGCAGACCCTTACGAGCTTTGGACCTCGCCTCCATTCGAGCCAGTTATAAAAGACGGTAACATTTACGCACGCGGCGCCTGCGATGATAAAGGGCAGATGTACATGCACGTAAAGGCTTTCGAAACCATGATGCAGACGGGCACGCTAACCTGCAACGTTAAGTTCATGATTGAAGGCGAAGAGGAAGTGGGCTCTGTGAACCTGGCTACTTTTGTTAAAGAGAACAAAGACAGATTAACAGGCGATGTGATCCTGATATCAGATACAGGCATGCTGGGCAACGACACGCCATCTATTACGGCTGGCTTGCGCGGCTTAAGTTATGTAGAGGTAGAAGTTACAGGCCCTAACCGCGACCTGCACTCTGGTTTGTACGGCGGTGCTGTAGCCAACCCAATAAACATACTTTGCCAGATGATTGCCTCGCTGCACGACGAGAACAACCACATTACCATACCTAGTTTTTACGACAATGTAGAGGAACTAAGCAGAGAAGAACGCGCTGAGATGGCCCGCGCTCCTTTTGACCTGGACAAGTATAAGAAAGCACTTGATCTAGGTGATGTTCACGGCGAAGATGGATATGTAACGATGGAACGCAATTCCATCCGTCCAACGCTTGATGTAAATGGCATATGGGGTGGCTATACCGGCGAGGGAGCTAAAACAGTTATTCCGTCAAAGGCTTTTGCTAAAATCTCGATGCGCCTGGTGCCTAACCAGACCTCTGAAGAAATCACAGAGAAGTTTAAGAAGCACTTTGAAAGTATAGCGCCTGCAAGTGTAAAAGTTGAGGTAAAGCCGCACCATGGCGGAGAGCCTGTAGTTACGCCAACAGATTCTGTGGCTTACCTGGCCGCTGCCAAAGCTTACGAAGAAACATTTGGCGTAAAGCCGATTCCAGTTCGTAGCGGTGGTTCTATTCCGATTGTGGCAATGTTTAAATCAGAGCTTGGCCTGGATTCTGTGCTGATGGGATTTGGGTTGGACTCGGATGCGATACATTCTCCTAACGAGCACTTCGGCATATTTAATTACATGAAAGGCATCGAAACAATACCGATGTTCTACAAGCACTTTGCTGAGATGAAAAAGTAGGTACTATGAGTATACAAACGAAAAAGCCCGCTATAAGTAGCGGGCTTTTTCGTTTGTATACTTATGGCAACCGTGAGCCTAGCAAATAACCTATACTTAGCTTAAAGCCAAAATTTTTCTGGTCCAGTTCTTTAGAGAAAGACTTAAAGCCACCGGTATTGTGCACACTCATAAAAAGTCCGCTGTCCAATTGTATGCCAATGCCTGCAGTATAGCCGTAGTCCCAACGTTCGAAATCGTTTAAACTTAGCGGGTACTCCCCGAATATTAAAGGTTCTGGCTCATTTATACTTGCCTGATCAATAACGTTTACTTTAGTTGTTTCTGCTACAAGGTAACCAACGTATGGCCCGGCCTCTGCAAACAAGCCGCCTTTCTGTATTTTAAGCATAACAGGTAGCGTTACATAGTGCAGGCGGTGATCGTCGATCAATGCTTCAGCGGCGTTTATCAAATAGCCATCGTAAGTAAAGCCTTTTTGGTCGTACTGCAACTCTGCCTGCAAAGCCAGCCTTGATACAAACTCATAACTCCCAATAAAACCTGCATGGAAACCAGCCAGGGGGTTTGTAACACTAGAAGATCCGTCATCGCCTTGTGCCCTGGTAAAACCGCCTCCAACCTTGGCCCCGAAGCGGGCAAATTGAGCTTGTGCTTGTACTGCAAAAAGTATGAACAGCAGGAGTAGAAGTGTCTTTTTCATAATGTATAGTAAATAGAGAGGTGTGCACTTGGTTTTACTAGTGCAAGTATAAATTTGTTGACGAAGGAACTGGTAAAAACAAAAGAGCCAGCCCTACACACGGTAAGGCTGGCTCTTTAACTAAGCTGGTTATACGTTGTTATCTGCCAGATGGAATAGTGAACCCAAGTGTCAGCATGATAGTGGAATGACGCGCATCTGTCAAGTCACCTTCAAAATAATCCTCTGCGTTTTTGTCTACAAAATCAGTAAAGCTGCCGCTGTAGCGCAAACCTATACTTAGGCCACCTCTTGATGCCAGTCCTATGCCTGCTGCGTAACCTAGTTCAAAGTCTTTCAGGCCATCTTTGTCTCTCTCTGTAGTGGTAGATGACTGTAAGTTGCCATTAAAATATTCCTTTGTCTCGTTGTTCACGCTAAGCAGGTATGATGCCTGTGGACCGCCTTCGAAGTAGATTGGGCCAGCTTTTATGCGTGCAAGTAAAGGCAGTTCCAGGTAATTATAGTTTACCTTGCCTGTACGCCTGTAGTCGCCAAGTGGCGTAGTAAATTCTGTATCGCTGTTTTTAAAGCCTTTGTTCGTGTAAAGTAATTCTGGTTGTATAGAGAAAAAATCGCTCACAATACCGAAGTTCAAAGTAAGGCCAGCATGAAAACCAACTTTGTTTTCATAGCGGTCTTCGTTGCGGAGGTCTCCCGACAGGTTAGAAAGGTTTGCTCCACCTCGGATACCGATTGACTGCGCCTGTGCAAACGATACGCTTACAAGGGCAAATAAAAATACAAATAATAGCTTCTTCATAATCTTGAGTTGTTTAAATAACGCTCGTTAATCGACCATTATACGGTTAACTGAATAAGTTTTGGTTGAAAATCGGTTACAAATTTTAAATGTGGCTGCAATCAGCTAATTGTTGTTTTAGGGTTAGCCAACTGCAGCAAGGTTGCATGCATGGTAGCAATTAGCAACAAACAGGCCAAAACATATAGATAGCCTATATATACAAGCCTAATGCTTTTGTTAATTTGATAACAGGTTAATTTATAAAAGGTTGTGAGGCGATTTTTTTAAGATTAGTTTTTGGCAGGCCTGGTTTTGAACATGCTTCCTGTAGATTGCATGAGGCCTTTTACCGTATAATCTTAAGGTAGAAGTTTGCCATTTCATACGCTGCAGGAGTGCCAGGTAAAATAGAAAAGCCCCGCTCCGGGGGCTTTTCTATTCCATAGTTTATATTTTATACTAAAGACAATCCGCAATTACCTGCCACTAAACATGTAGGCCAGAGTTAACATAAATACGTTGTTTCTAGCATCTGAAACGTTATCATCGTCCCAAAGTTTTGAAACATCACCATTATATCGAACACCAACGCTTACACCAAGCGGAGTTGCAAGTCCGATACCGGCGGCATATCCGAAACTGGTTCTCTTGAACATGTCCAGATCATCGATCACATTTTGACCGTTAGCCTCAACGTCGCCGCCAATCCTGAACGATACCTGCGGGCCACCCTCAAAGTATAACGGACCAGCGTTTACGCGTGCAAGTACAGGCACATCTAGGTAGCTGATTTTGATCTTGCTGTTATTATCCTCTGATTCTGCACCTTTTTTGGAAAACAGTATTTCTGGTTGAATAGCAAAGAAGTTGTCACTAGTTAAATAAAATTGCGAAGTTATACCTGCATGGAAACCAAACATCCTGTCCAGGTTATCAACATCATCGCCGGAAAAACCAGAATAATTGGCACCGGCTCGTATTCCAATGCTTGGTGCCTGCATCTGCGCCTGAGCGGTAACAGTAGTTACTAATGCAAGCATGAATAGGATAAGTGTCTTTTTCATAATTTTAAACGTGTTAAATAATTTATACAATAGTGTTACATTCGGTTTGCTAACGCCTAATGTATGCCTCCTATTACGAGGAGATCCGTTAAAAGTCTAAAACATGATGCAAGTTTTGAGGCCATGAACTCAGGCAAAGTATAAACGGGGACTAATATTTAGTGCACAAAAAAAGCGGCACAAAATGCCGCTTAATATGCATAGATAGCTATTTAACAGTAGCTTAACATTGCATTGGGTTATCCAGCCCAACCTTCTCTATCCAGGCTTCTATACTGAATAGCTTCTGCTAAATGTTCAATTTTAATATCCTGGCTGTCAGCTAAATCAGCAATTGTTCTGCTTACTTTTAAAATGCGGTCATAGGCTCTTGCAGAAAGACCCAATCTTTCCATGGCTGTTTTCAAAAGTGTGCGTCCGGCATCGTTTATCTGGCATACTTCTTTTACCATTTGCGAGGGCATCATGGCGTTGGAGTGTACCTGTGGCATTTCCTTGAAACGGTCAGTCTGTCTATCCCTTGCCTTAACCACACGCTCACGCACGGTAGCGCTTTCTTCAGATTTTCGGGTAGCGGTCATCTCGTCAAAAGTTACAGGTGTAACTTCTACATGCAGGTCTATCCGGTCTAGTAAAGGGCCGCTTACTTTATTCAGGTAACGCTGCACTACGCCCGGGCCGCATACACATTCTTTCTCTGGATGGTTGTAGTAACCGCACGGGCAGGGGTTCATACTTGCTATCAGCATAAAATTAGCCGGGAAGTCGAGTGTGGTTTTAGCCCTTGAAATAGTAACACGACGTTCTTCTAAAGGTTGGCGCATTACCTCCAGCACGGTACGCTTAAACTCTGGCAACTCATCCAGGAAAAGTACGCCATTGTGTGCCAATGATATTTCGCCGGGCTGCGGAATACCACCTCCTCCTACCAAGGCAACGTCAGAAATGGTGTGGTGTGGCGCGCGGTAAGGGCGAGTAGTCAGCAACGAGGATGTTTCGCCAAGTTTGCCTGCCACGGAGTGTATTTTAGTTGTCTCCAGGGCTTCGTGCATGGAGAGCGGAGGCAGTACAGATGGCAGGCGCTTGGCCAGCATGGTTTTGCCTGCACCCGGAGGGCCGATCATGATCACATTATGGCCGCCGGCTGCTGCAATCTCTAAAGCACGCTTAATGTTTTCCTGTCCTTGCACGTCGGCAAAGTCAGCGGCATATAGGTCTACTGTATTCTGGAAAACTTCACGGGTATCGATAACCAGAGGCGCTATTATGCGTCGGCCATCCAGAAACTCTATGGCTTCCAGGATATTGCTTACTCCGATCACGTCCAGGTTATTGACAATGGCAGCTTCCTGTGCATTTTGTGCTGGAAGTATAATGCCTCTAAAACCTTCTTTACGTGCTTGTATGGCGATGGGCAGCACGCCTTTTATCGGTCTCAGGGAACCATCCAGCGACAACTCTCCCATGATCATGTACTGCGAAACGGCATCTGGTTTTATTTGGTTAGAGGCAGCCAGCAGGCCCATGGCAATAGGCAGGTCGTAGGCAGAGCCTTCTTTTCGGATATCGGCAGGCGCCATGTTGATAACTACTTTCTGGCGCGGCATTTTATAGTTATACTGCTTTAGCGCCGACTCAATGCGAAGCTCGCCTTCTTTAACGGCATTGTCTGGTAACCCTACCAATACATACTTGGTGCCTGCGCTTACGTTTACCTCTATGGTGATAGTATAGGCATTGACACCCTGAACAGCGCTACCGTACGTTTTTATGAGCATTTTGTAGTTTGTTTTGCTTGATGGTTTTACGTGCCGCAACACTACACAAAGCTACAAAGTTCTACATATCGCGCTAAATTAAGAAAACAGCCCTTTGCCGGGCACTTACTGTTTAGCTGCCGGTGCTGCGGTTACTTGATTACAGTCATATCGGGATGCACGGGCAGATAGGTTCCTTTTATCATCTTGCCTTTTTCATGTATGGTAATGGCAGTACATATGCTGTCTGGTAATGTAACTTCAAAGGTTATACCTTGCTGCTGCTCATCGAAAACATATACCCGCTGCCGCGCATCGTTTTGGTAATAAGCTATCGGTTTTAAGTTGCTGTATGCTTCCCTTATCTTAGGTAGTGGTGCGCCAGTACTGATCTTACCTGTTGTCTGGAACTGCGGAGAAGTTACCTGTAGCTGCTTTACCGTCGGCACAGGTTCGTCACTCCCGAAATCAGCTTCAGTATATACCACCAGGTAGTGCAGCGGCTGGCTTTGGCTGACCCAATAAAGCAATGCCTTGCCCATCGCTGCATCTGTGCTATCGGGCTTTCCCAATACAGCGCTCAGTTCCTGGCTCTGCATCCCGACTTTAACTTTGCCTATGCCCTCGCCGGGGATGATGAGGTAAGCTGAGTCAAGGGGTTGTGGCGCTGCGGTTTGTGCAATGGCTGTGTCGGTAGCGGTGCGTGCGGGTACTTCCTAGTTTGTGTTGTCGCGACTTTGGCAGGAGGCCAGGCAAAGTATTGTTAATAGTATAAAGGATGGAATGCTTTTCATGTTCATTGTCATCTTTGGTGCTCCACGCACATACGTATACTTCCTGTTTGGTGGCGGCTGAAGTATAAATACCAGGTTAAAACAAAAAAGCGGTTGCACAGCCTTTGTGCAACCGCTCCCTATCGTGTTGGTAGCGCTAAACTAACTTCTGTTCAAGTAAAAGTATAAGTATGTGAATAACCTTAATGTGAATCTCCTGCACACGATCTGCAAAGCCAAAGTGAGGCACCCTGATTTCTACATCGCAAAGAGGGGCAAGTTTACCACCGTCTTTACCTGTTAAGCCTACTACCTTCATGCCTTTTGCCTTTGCGGCCTCTGCTGCCTTAAGCACATTGGCTGAGTTGCCGCTGGTGCTGATGGCTAGCAGTATGTCGCCGTTGTTGCCAAGTGCCTCTATGTAACGGGAAAAAACAGAATTATAGCCGTAGTCGTTGCCTACGCAGCTCATGTGGCTTACGTCTGATATAGAAATGGCTGGTATAGCTTTGCGGTCTTCGCGGTAGCGGCCGGTAAGTTCCTCGGCAAAGTGCATGGCATCGCACATCGAGCCGCCGTTGCCGCAGCTAAGTATCTTGCCACCTTGCTGCACCGATGCTGCCATTGCTTCGGCGGCTTGCTCAATGGCGGCAATGTTATTTGAGTCTGATGAAAAAGCGCTAAGCACTTCTTGTGCCTGCGTTAATTCTGCCAATATGGTTTTAGCGGTCATGCTTGCTTTAAATATGCTGCCTCGGGTTCTATAGCCTTCGGCCTATGGTTGTTGCTTCTAAATTCCTGACGCTTTTCGTAAAGGTCAGCTTTCAATTCATTTATCTTAAGTTGGGCCAGGTGCTGCTCGTGCTTCAAATCAGCAATATAAAGCCTGTTTACCACCACTTTTGCCAACATCAGCACACCACCAACTGCTACCAACGTTTTGTACAGTAACAGTACCTGCTCTTCAGTACGAATATCAAATACCGTGTTTTCGTTTAGTATGGTTGTAAGCAGCAAAACTGTAAACACAATATATCCGATTACAAATAGCCTAAGTATAGATTTAAGTGCTCTCATGCTTTAATGCGATTTATAAGTGCAACAATACGTTTACTTAAATCTACAGATAAATATGGCTATTTCGTAATGCTTGCTGTTAATTCATTGATATGCCTACCTTTAGTTTTAGAATAATGCTATTTATCCGTTATGCGGTAAGTTGCATCTGCGTTAGTTTCGCGTAAAGTCCGCTGTTTTGCTGCAATTCTTCGTGGGTGCCTCGCTCTATAATGCGCCCTTCCTGAAGTACTAAAATCTCATCGGCATGCTGTATAGTACTTAACCTGTGGGCGATAACGATAGAGGTACGGTTCTTCATCAGGTTAGTGAGCGCCTCCTGCACCAGCTTCTCCGACTCCGTGTCCAATGCCGAAGTGGCTTCATCAAGTATAAGTATAGGAGGGTTTTTAAGTATGGCGCGTGCTATACTTAGGCGCTGGCGCTGGCCGCCGGAAAGTTTGCCGCCTCGGTCACCAATTAAGGTTTGATAACCTGCCTCGGTGTTCATGATAAATTCGTGGGCGTTGGCAATTTTAGCTGCAGCAATTACCTCATCCATAGTGGCATCGGTCTTATTAAAGGCGATGTTGTTGAAGATGGTATCGTTAAAAAGTATAGACTCCTGCGTTACCACGCCCATTTTATCACGCACCGACTCCATAGTGTAATTTCGGATGTCGTGGCCATCAATAAGTATGGCACCGGCTGTTGGGTCGTAGAAGCGTGGTATCAAATCTGCTAATGTAGACTTGCCGCCACCCGAAGGACCAACAAGGGCTATTGTCTTACCTTTTTCTATAGTAAAGTTGATGTCTTTTAACACAGGTTTATCGCCGTAGCCAAAGCTTACGTTCATAAACTCTACGCTGTGCTTAAACTCGGGCAGCACCTTTGCATCAGGTTTGTTCACAATCTGAGGTACCATGTCGATTACCTGTAGCACCCTGTCGCCGGATACAAGGCCACGCTGTATGTTGCTAAATGAGGCCGACATTGCTTTTGCCGGCACCAGTACCTGCGAGAAAAGTATGATGTAGGTAATGAACTCGGCAGGAGATAGCTCTGACTCCTGGTTTAAAACCATGTTGCCACCAAAGTATAAAAGACCAGCCACTACTGTTACACCTAAGAACTCAGACAGCGGAGAAGCAAGGTCGCGTTTATTGGCAATAGAGCGCTGTATGCGGGCGTAACGGTTGTTCTGGTCATGAAACTTGTTAAGTATAAACGGCTCAGCGTTAAATGCCTTAATAACACGCAGGCCACTCAGGGTTTCATCAATAATGGTAAGTATAAAGCTAAGCGAGTCCTGGCCTTGTTGTGCCTTGCGCTTTAACCGCTTGGAAATACCCGCAATTACGCCACCTGATATCGGCAAAAGTATAAGTGTAAAAAGTGTAAGCTTAACCGACATGCTAAACAGCACCGCAAAGAATGCAATAATGGAGATTGGCTCCCTGATAACAGTTGTTAAGGTGCTTACCACAGAGCTTTCCACTTCCTGTATGTCCACGGTAAGGCGTGTCATCAGGTCGCCTTTGCGCTCGTTGGAAAAGTAGCCTAGGTGCAGCTGCGTTACACGCTCGTAAATGGCGTGGCGCATTTTCTTTACCACATGTGCCCGCAACTCACCTACAATCCTGAAAGCCAGGTAGCGGAACAGGTTAGCCAGAAAAATTGATACGATAACAATGATACACACGAAAAGCAAAGCGCCTTCCCGGCCATTGTTCTGTATTACCTGGCCGAAGTAGTAGCTAAAGAAATTTTTAAAGAAATCGATGCTGAAGCTAAATTCAGGTTGTTGTGTTACAATTGTAACACCAGATTCGCCGGTTCCAATGGTTCCGAAAAGTGTATCAAGCAGCGGAATGATCAGCGTGAAGTTGAAAATGCCGAAAATGATGCCGAGCACCGTGTATAGTGTATAAAGAGGCACAAACCTGCTGTAAGGCTTGGCAAACTGTAGTATGCGAAGGTATGTCTTCATGGGCGTATGTCTTGCTGTGGCCACATCTGCTGCACTATGCTTGTAAACTAGGCCACAACTACTGCCGCCGTAACAGAGGCTACGGCAGTAAATATTCTGATTATGTTATACTTAAGTTGATTTTGGAAGGCGTTTCCGATCCCGGCGCAAAGATACTTAATAAATGATAGAAAGGTAGAAAAGCAAAAGGTAGAAAGTCGCCTCTCTACCTTTTGCTCATGCGTTTATACTTTGCAGGCTCTAAAATTCATGCAATCGCTGCGGAATATTCCACCTGAGGGCAAATGTGGCGTAAGTTGTATTTTTATCAAGTGTATTGTCCTGGGCATCTGTTTTTCTGATAATGCCCTTCAGATCCACGAACAGGTTGTGCCGGAACTGGTAAGTAGCCGTTAAATCGAGGTGCAGCTGGTTGGTGGTAATGCCCTGGCCAATTTCGTTGCCGTAATTAGAAACACGGGTAGTATAAGGCAGCAGCACATTTCCACCATAGTTAAGCGTATCGCCATCTACAACCATATCCTGGCCAAAACGTGTGGCAATGGCCTTGCCGGTCAGCATCAGGCGCGGTATTGGCTGGTAATGCACAATGCCGATAAACTCTGCCAGGTTAGCCCCGATTGGGTGTGCCAGCGGCTGGCGGTAGTGTTGGTAGTTGGTTACGGTATTGCGGTGCTGGTAAGTATAAGGGCGGATAATGTTCATTTCGCCTTGCAGGTCGAGGTTGCTAAGGCCAAAAGCATCAATATACTTTGCCCCGATCTGGCCTGCCTGTTTGTTGGCCCACCAGCCATTGCCGCTTTTTACCTCGTTCAGTTTAAACTCATCCAACTGCAGTTGCCCATACAGCTGCACGCGGTTGTAGATGTTCCAGCGGAAGTCTGCGCCAAGCATGGCGTTGTCCTCGCTGCCTACTGCCTGCTCTATGGCTCTGTAAAAGATGATCGGGTTAAGGTACTGTAGCTCAAAGCGGCCTTTCTCACGGGCAAAAACTACCTGCTCAAAAACACCAATGTTCAGGTTGTCTGTTACATTTAAGCCTAAGCGGTGCAGGGCCATATATTTTTTAGGAAGCAACCTGTCTCCGCCCTGGCTCCTGTTCGATTCAGAGATCAGCTCCTGAAACAAGTTCATGTAGTGCAGCTTCCAAACCTGGGTGTTTAGCTTTAAGAAAAAAGCCGGCGGCGCATAATCAGAATAAGCCAAAGAGCGGTAACCGTCTCCGATAAAGTGGCGGTCGTGGCCCAGCTGTATTTCTACATGCTTGCTCAGGGCATAGTTTAAATAACCGCGTGCAGTTAGAAAGTCGTAGCCATCCTCTTTAAATCTTTTCCAGAAGCCTTCGTGCGGTACTGCCTCGTCGCGCGCAATCCTGTCGTTTACATAGCTCGGGAAGCGGGCCTGGTTTTCGCCTATAAAAGTATAAAATCCAAATCTCCCGTCAATAGAGCCTTCCAGCTGCACACCGCGTGTGTTTACATAGCGCACGCCATCGCTTTGGTTGTCGTGGCCAAACTCCAGGTGCAGCACAGGGTTAACGCGCAGGGTAAAGTCGTTGCTCTCGTAGTGGTACAGGTCGGTTTTGTTCTGGTAGAGGTATTTCAGAACAGGCCTGTCGCTTTGGTTGTTGTCCTGGTTAGTATAGTTCCAGTTATCGTTTAGCAGGTACTGCGTGTTAAACTCGTCTGCAGAGGTACGGGCATTGCGGGCGCTGATTTCAGCCAGCTCGGCTACCTGCTGCCTCCCGAAAGGGCGAACTGCTGTATGCAGCGCTGGCAACTGGTCTCCGTATTTTATCTGATAGCGGTCAATCCAATGGTAAACATCGCGGTTATAAGGCACATACACATCCTGCGCCTGCGCAGCAAACCCTGAGAGTAGTGCAATAGTTAAAGCACAGTATATACTTCTCATCATAAAAACATTTGGGAAATAGGAGCTTTTAAAGTGCGAAGGTAGTCTTTTATAAAAATATTGTTCTGTAAAAACGCGCTTAATTTATACTTTAGCAGCAAGAATAACCCTAAGAATGCATGCTGCGCTACCTGCCACACCACGAGATAAACGAAAAAAGCTGGAATGATTGTGTGGAGGCCTCTGCCGAAAGAATAGTTTATGCCTTTTCGTGGTACCTGAACACGGTGTGCAAGCGCTGGGACGCTGTGGTGGAGGAGAAAGATGGCAAGTATGTGTCGGTGTTTCCGTTGCCGCTTGGCAGGCGCCATGGGCAGTTGGGCATACTGCAGCCATACTTTACGCAGCAACTCGGCTTGTTCTCTACGCCCCAGAGCAAGTATAAAAGTATAAATGATTACCTGCAGCTCATACCCGCCAAGTATAAAAGCGTTTACCTGCAGCTTAACAGCAGCAACACCGAAGGTATAAACCAGCATCCTGTGCCATTAAAAGTAGCAGCGCGTACAAACTACCTTCTTTCTTTAGCGCCGCCCTACGAAGAACTGCTTAAAAACTACCGCAACCGACATAAACTGAACAAAGCCAAACGGCAAAGTATAAAAGTAGCGCCGCTGTCTACCATCCACACGCTCATAAACTTGTTCCGGTCCACGAAAGGCAAAGAGCTTACCGAAATAAAGAGCCAGCACTATAAGCTGCTGGAAAGGCTGTATGAGGTGCTGAAGGAGCGTAAGCAGGCAGAGCTGTGGCAGGTGGTAAACGCAGCAGGAGAGGCTATTGCAGCAGCCTTTTTTATACTTGAGCCAGGCAGGATCATCTTTTTACTATCCGGAGCAAGCGAAGAGGGCAGGCGCACAGCAGCCATGACGCTGCTCCTGGACAGCATGATCCAAAGGTTTGCGGGTAGTAATCGTATACTCGATTTTGAAGGAAGCATGGTGCCCTCTGTTGGTAAATTTTACGCTAACTTTGGTGCCGGGCCCGTTACCTATTTATCTTTAACCCGACAACATACTCCCTGGTATCTTATATGGAAAGAAGCAATCTCTACATCCTGACAGACAAACCCTCGCTGGCAAACCACTATGTGGCAGAGCTGCGCAACATACATGTGCAAGGCGATAGCCTGCGCTTTAGAAGAAACCTGGAGCGCATTGGGGAGTTGCTGGCTTACGAAATATCTAAAACGCTGCCATACAAAGAGGCAAGTATAACCACGCCACTTTCCGAAACCCAAACTTTGTTGCTGGCCGACCAGCCGGTGCTGGCAACTATACTTCGGGCTGGCCTGCCGATGTACCAGGGCATGCTTAATTATTTTGATAAGGCATACAGCACGTTTGTTGGCGCCTACCGGGTAGAGGAAGAAAACACCGAGCTGCAGATAAACATGGAATACCTGGCCTCCACGGACCTGCACGATAAAATTCTGATTCTGGCTGACCCGATGCTGGCAACTGGCCGGTCGCTGGTGAAATCGTATAAGGGAATGCTGCGGCACGGCAAACCGGTGCAGGTGCATATTGCCGCTGCCATTGCCGCTCCGGAAGGTCTTGCGTATGTGCAGCAGGAGATACCAGAAGCCAATATATGGCTAGGTGCCCTTGACCAAAAGCTTAACGAGAAGTCGTATATCGTACCTGGCCTGGGTGATGCCGGAGATCTGGCCTTTGGGCCTAAAATCTGATGTTTTGCCTGCCGGCGGCTTGTTCTAATTAAGATGCTATACTTGTGCTTTACCTTAGAGCAGTTGCGTATAGTAAAGTGCATCAGATTTGTGCTGTTGTAGCATGCTAAATATTGCGTTAAGTTGGTAGAGATTCTTAAATATTTGTCGGTTTACCTGGTAAGTATGGTCAAGTTTATCGGAGGCCCTGTAGCGGGGTTATCTGCCGGCTTAACTTACCTGGAGTCTGTGCTGCTTACGGTTGCAGGCATGATGACGACTGTTGTTATTTTCTCTATCATAGGCAGGGCATTTTCGCGGTGGTGGGCAGCACGGCAAAGAGCTCAGAATAAACCTGTATTCAGCAAAAAAAACCGCCGCATCATCAAAATCTGGAAGAGCTTTGGTGTAGTAGGAGTGGCTTTTCTAACACCGGTAATTTTCACGCCGATACTTGGCACTATAGTAGCTGCGCTCTTTGGTGCATCCCGCAGGCAGATTTTTATACACATGCTTTGGAGTGCCGTTGTATGGAGTGCTTTGCTTAACCTGATGGTTTTTAAGCTTGGCGATATTGCCTTTCGGTATTTTTAAACACTAATAGCATAATGTTAAACGGCAGCGGCCCAAGTATACTTTATACTTGGGCCGCTGCCGTTTTGCAAAAGCAAGTATAAAGCTACTTTTTCCTGCTGCCTTTCTTCTTGGTTTTTTGCCAGAAGGAGTTTTTAGGGTCGCCGCTTTTCTTGCCTTTCTCGAAGTTAGATTTATGCCGCCCCTGCTTCTCATGGAAAGCTCCTTTAAAGTCAGGGTTTGCGCTTCGCTTCTGATGGTCTATATCGCGGGCTATGGCTTGTTGTTCCTCAAAAGGAGTTTCATATATTTTGATCTCTGCCGGCATTGGCGCCTCCGGTATCTGCATCCGTATCAGGTTCTCTATTTTCCGGATATGGTACATTTCGGCAGGGTTGGCAAAGGTAATGGCAGCACCTTCGTTTTCTGCGCGGCCTGTGCGGCCAATGCGGTGTACGTAATCTTCGTACACAAACGGCACATCAAAGTTGATCACATGGCTTACCATGGTTACATCAATGCCCCTGGAAGCTACGTCTGTTGCAACCAAAAAGCGCACATCGCCTCCCTTGAAAGCCTCCATGGAGTTAATGCGCGTGTTCTGGCCTTTATTGCCGTGTATAGCGCGTACTTCGCCGTACTCGCGCCGCTCCAGAAACTTGGCCACATCTTCTGCATTTTTCTTGCTCCTGGTAAAGATGATCACACGGTTAAAAGCTTCCTTATCCTGAATCAGGTACTCCAGCATGGCAATTTTAGTGCGTAGGTTTGGCACCTGGTACAGTACCTGGCTTACGGTTTCTACGGGCGTGGCCTGTGGCGTTACTTCTATGCGCGTAGGAAATTCTAAAAACTCCTCCGACAGCTCTACCACTTTCGGGTGCATGGTAGCCGAGAACAGCAGGTTCTGGCGTTTGCGCGGCAGCACCTCCAGCAACTGGCGAATCTGAGGCATAAAACCCATGTCCATCATTTTGTCTGCCTCGTCCAGCACCAGCGTTTTTACTTCTTTAAGTATAAGCTCGCCTTTTAAGTATAGCTCCATCAGGCGCTTTGGTGTGGCAACAAGTATATCCAGGCCTTTATTTATCGTCTCGATCTGAGTTTTAGGGCCAAGGCCACCGTAAATTACAGTATGGCGCAGGTCGGTATACTTGCCAAGAAGCGTAATGTTTTCCTCGATCTGCATCGCCAGTTCGCGGGTTGGGGCAAGTATAATGGCTCGTGGGTTATCTCCTTGCGCATACTTTACCTTCATCAGTATTGGCAACAGGAAAGCTGCTGTTTTGCCGGTTCCTGTCTGGGCAATGCCCATCACATCGTGGCCACCCATTATAACCGGAATAGCCTTCAGTTGTATAGCTGTCGGTTTTTCGTAGCCGGCATCGGCAATGGCGTTTAGCAACTGCTTGTTCAGTTTAAATTCCTCGAACGTTGTTATCTCTTTCTCTGCTTCTTCGGCCATGGTGGTAATGTATACTTTGTGTTGATATACAAAGGTACGGTAAAAATGCTAAACGGAGTTTGATAAGCTAAACTGACTCCGGAACATGAAGTATAAGGATGCTTACATGCAACCTTTCTCCAAACCTACGGGTCGTATAGAAAAAGAAAGTATACTTTGCGCCTTTGCCTAAACCTGCTAGCCATGAACAGAAACTCACTTATCCTAAGTATAGCCACAGCGGCTGCCATGCTTTTTTCCGGTTGCCAACAAGACGAAGTAATGGATAACACACCTAATATAAGGCCGCTATCGGTGCAGGAGCAAAGTACTGTAGAGAGTTCCAACGATTTTGCCTTCCGTGCCTTTGCCAGCCTAAGCGAGGAAGAAAGAGCAGACAATGTGTTTATCTCGCCGTTAAGTATAAGTATGGCGCTGGGCATGACCTATAACGGTGCAGACGGGGCTACCAAAGAAGCTATGCGTAAAACGCTGGGCTTTGAGCTAAGCTCAGACGAGGACATCAACAAATCTTTTAAAAGTCTATGGGACCTGCTGAAAGGCGCAGACAAGAAAGTGATGTTTACAGCGGCTAACTCTTTGTGGCATAGCAAAGATTTTAAGCTGCAGGCTCCATTTATAGAAACGAACAAGACTTACTTTGATGCAACGGTGCAGGGGCTTGACTTTGCCTCACCGGCTGCCAAAGATCAAATGAACAACTGGGTAAAGAGCAAAACCAATGGCAAAATCGAAAAGATTGTAGAAGAGGTTCGGCGGGAGCATGTACTGTTCCTGATCAATGCCATTTACTTTAAAGGCACCTGGACGTACCCATTCGATAAAAAGCTGACAAAGCCCGGAGCATTTCGCAAAGAGGATGGTACCACCATTACCCACGACTTCATGACCATGAAGAACGGCAAATATTTATACTTCCAGGACCAAAGCAAACAGGTAATAGACCTGCCTTACGGAAACCAGCAGTACAGCATGACGCTTGTGATGCCTAAAGGAGACAAGCAGGTGCAGGATGTAGTGCAGGAGCTGAACGCTGCAAACCTTAACAGCTGGCTATCCGGTGCAGATACATCACAGCTGGAGTTGCACATGCCAAAGTTTAAGCTGGAGTATGGCAAAGAGCTGAAAGACCTGCTGAAGCAACTGGGTATGGAGGTCGCCTTTAGCCCACAGGCAGACTTTAGCAGAATGCTGGAGGGGCAGGCAGGTTTGGCTATCTCTGAAGTAAAGCATAAAACTTTTGTGGAGGTAAACGAAGAAGGTACAGAGGCCGCAGCAGCAACATCTGTTGGCATGGTCTTGACTTCCCTGCCTCCTTCCATCCGCGTCGACAGGCCGTTTGTGTTTCTTATCCGCGAAAAATCATCTAACGCCATACTTTTTATAGGCAAGCTGATGCAGCCAGAGTAAAACACAACGCATAAACAAACGGTCGTTTCTGCAGGAAACTAAGATAATGTGTTAAATTTGTTCAGCACGTATCTTAGCAACATGAAAAGTATCCTCATAAAAAACGCACAGCTTGTAAACGAAGGAAGTATAACTACTGCCGATGTTCTGGTAAAAGACGGACGTATTGCGCAGATAGCCCAAAGTATAACCGACGCTGCCGATGAGACCATTGATGCCACCGGTTTATACTTACTGCCTGGCGTGATTGATGACCAGGTGCACTTCCGTGAGCCGGGGCTAACACATAAAGCGAATATCGAAACAGAAGCCAGGGCGGCTGTGGCAGGCGGTACTACTTCGTTTATGGAGATGCCGAACACCGTACCCAACACCGTAACACAGGAGCTGCTGGAGGACAAGTATAAAATTGCTGCTGAAACCTCGCTTGCAAACTACTCCTTTTACATGGGCGCCACCAACGATAACCTGGCCGAGGTGCTGCTTACCAACCCAAATACCGTTTGCGGCATCAAGATTTTTATGGGATCCTCTACGGGCAATATGCTGGTAGACAACGAAGAAACGCTGGAGCAGATTTTCTCAAAAGCCAAACTGCCTATTGCCGTGCATTGTGAAGACGAGCAAACTATACGCGACAACATGGCCATTTATGAAGAGAAGTACGGCGATGATATTCCAATAAAATGCCACCCGGAAATTCGTAACGAAGCGGCTTGCTTTAAATCGTCGTTTATGGCGGTTAAGCTGGCCGAGAAACACGGTACGCGTCTGCACATCCTGCACATCTCCACCGAAGAAGAACTAAAGCTTTTCCGCAACGACATTCCGCTAAAGGATAAAAAGATCACCGCTGAGGTATGCGTGCACCACCTGTGGTTCGATAAAGAGGATTATGACAAGTTTGGCACCCAGATAAAGTGCAACCCGGCTGTGAAAGAAGCACGCCACAAAGAGGGCTTGCTAAAAGGAATGCTGGAAGATAAACTGGATGTGATTGCCACCGACCACGCGCCACACCTGTGGGAGGAGAAGCAGGGCAAGTATAAACAAGCGCCGTCTGGGGTACCGCTGGTGCAGCACTCGCTGCAGATGATGCTGGAGTTTGTAAAGCAAGGCAAACTGACAATTGAGAAAGTAGTGGAGAAGATGAGCCACGCACCGGCCATATTGTTTAATGTGCGTGAGCGCGGGTACATAAGAAAAGGTTACTGGGCCGACCTGGTGCTGGTAGACCTGAATAACCCTTACACGGTTACAAAAGAGAATACGAATTACAAATGCGGCTGGTCTCCGTTTGAAGGCCATACGTTTGGCAGCGCTATTACCCATACATTTGTTTCGGGCCACTTAGCCTTTGCCAACGGCGCTTTTGATGAAAGCAAGAAAGGGGAGAGGCTGCTGTTTGATAGGTAACTATGGACTTAGATAGATTTAAAGAACTACACACCCGGTTTTTCGGGAAAGAATTGCCAGAAGAAGTGCTGGCCTCAGAAGATTATGAGGCTTACGCAAACGCCATTCACGAAAATGAGACGTGCTACAACTGGGCAACCGCTGAGAAGCTAAAAAGCAAAGGGTTCGACTACAAAGGCTATTGCTGTATGATGATGGCCGATAAAGTTTTCGAAAGCTTGGACGAGAACGGAGAGACAAAGTATGACGACCCGGAAGTAATCATTAACAAATGGGAGGAGGACCTATATGGCATTCCTGTACACAATGGCAGCGCTACGATGGTGGTTATTAACTACTGCCCCTGGTGCGGCACAAAGCTAAGCGCCTGATTTGATTAATCCTTGATACTTACTATATTTAGATATACAAAGTATAACTGCCATGGAAAACAAGCATAGCTTTTGGGGAATTTATAAGCAAAACACTTTTAGTAATAGCAGAGTTATCCCGCTTCTGTTTTTTCTGGGCCTCTGGAATATACTGATCTTTACATGGGCCGAATTTGGTAGTGTGCAGATGCCCAAATGGTTACTCTTTGTAGTGCCCCTTTTACTGGCCGAACTAGCTTACATGTATACTTGTATGCGCAAGTATAAAAGAAGTTTGAGGTAAAAATTTTATGCAAAAAAAGCGCACAGGGTATTGCATAATGTGATTTGCTGCGTATATTTGCACTCTCAAATGAGACACGGTGGTTGTAGCTCAGTAGGTTAGAGCACCAGATTGTGATTCTGGGGGTCGTGGGTTCGAGCCCCATCTTCCACCCCAAGCCCTTGAAGCAAACCTTCAGGGGCTTTTTTGTTTTAGTAGATTATTAAATTGCTGAATGGTTAAATTACCGGCTATTGGTTTCTAGGCCATTCATAAATCATAATTGTAATTCATAATCAAAAAAATATGAGCTTAGTAGTAGTAGGTTCGATGGCGTTTGATGCGCTGGAGACGCCTTTCGGAAAAACTGACAAGATTGTAGGTGGTGCTGCGACATACATCTCGTTATCGTCTTCATACTTTGTGAAGCCCGTAAATGTGGTATCAGTAGTGGGTGGCGATTTTGACCAGGACCACATTGCTTTAATGCACCAGCGCAACATCAGTACCGAAGGTGTGCAGGTAAAAGAGAACGAGAAGTCTTTCTTTTGGTCTGGCCGCTATTTTAACGACATGAACAGCCGCGAAACGCTGGTTACAGAACTTAACGTGCTCGGCGATTTCGACCCGATTATACCGGAAGCATACCAGGGCTGTGAATACCTGATGCTGGGCAACCTGGCGCCACAGGTGCAGAAAACAGTTATCGAGCGTTTAACAAAACGCCCTAAGCTTATCGTGATGGACACCATGAACTTCTGGATGGACATTGCCCTGGCCGAGTTAAAAGAAACAATGGCGATGATAGATGTGCTTTCTATCAACGATGAAGAGGCACGCCAGCTAAGCGGCGAATATTCTTTGGTTAAGGCAGCAAAAGCTATCATGGCTATGGGCCCTAAATTCCTGATCATCAAAAAAGGAGAACACGGTGCATTGTTGTTTAACGAAGACAAGGTGTTTTTTGCCCCAGCCCTGCCACTAGAGGAGGTGTTTGACCCAACCGGAGCCGGCGACACTTTTGCAGGCGGTTTTGTTGGTTACCTGGCCAGCAACGGAGATATTAGCTTTGAGAGCATGAAGCGTGCTGTAATCTATGGCTCTGCAATGGCATCGTTCTGCGTAGAGAAGTTCGGCACAGAACGTCTTAAAGATTTAACAAAAGAGGAAATCGAGAACCGCGTGCAGCAGTTCGTAAACTTGGTGCAGTTCGATACGGTGCTGCAATAAGTATAGCAAATCAGAAAGTATATAAAAGGGAAGTTTCGGCTTCCCTTTTTGTGTTTTAGGGAACGGGGAAAGGGCGTATACTTTAATCAGATTTGTAACAAAATGCAGCGGAGTGCGGTAAAACTAATTATACATTAATGAGGAGATTGGATTATGAGCATACAGAATCAAGATAAAAATAAACCAGATGCGTTAAAAAATAACCAAAATCAGACTGACCCTAAAAAGCTGATGGGTAATATTGAAGACAATCCGATGCGAAGTGCATTAAACAAAGACGCAACTAAAGTGCAGAACCCTAACCGCAATTTAGCGAAGGGTGGCAACAACATGCCTAACGATAAAAAGTAGGCATACTACAAGCAAAATAAAAACTATGAAATATAGAAGGAGGATGGCCCCAGAGGTTATCCTCCTTTTTTTATGGCAAAAAGTATAAATATATAGTTAATTGTTTATATTTAAGTAATTCATACTTTATGGCATGCTTAAAACCGATATCTGTATACTTGGCGCTGGACCCGGAGGCGCTACTGCTGGGTTGCACCTGGCCCAAAAAGGCATCCCTTGCCTGCTGGTAGATAAGGCTGTTTTTCCGAGAGATAAAGTATGCGGCGATGCCCTGAGTGGTAAAGTAGTAAATGAGTTGCGTCGCATTTCGCCAGATTTGCCATTGCTATTTAGCAAGCGGCAGGAGCAACTGCCTTCATGGGGCATTCATTTTATATCGCCTGGTGGGCAAAAGCTTAGTGTGCCGTTCAAGTATAAGTATAACGCTGCCCAGGATGCACCGGCGGGGTACATCGCCAGGCGCTTCGATTTTGATAACTTTCTGGTGGAGCAGGTAAAGCAGCAGCCTGAAATTACTTTGCTGCAAGGTGTAGCGCTTACAAAGTATGAGCGGCAGCAGGAAGGAGGATTTATACTTAGTGACAAAGATGGTAAACCACAAATAGAAGCCAAGCTGCTAATTGTAGCAAACGGAGCACAGTCGGGCTTTGCGCGCCATGTGGCAGATATGCAGCAGGAGCCGGCGCATTACTGTGCCGGGTTGCGGGCATATTATAAAGGTGTGCAGGGGCTGGATGCAGATAACTTTATTGAGCTACACTTTTTCAAAGATTTTTTGCCGGGATATTTTTGGGTGTTTCCGCTGCCTGGCGGATTTGCCAACGTGGGGGTGGGGATGCTAAGCAGCGCCATCAGCAGCAAAAAAATTAACCTGAAAAAGGAGATGCAGCGCATGATAGAAACAAACCCTGAACTGCAAAAACGCTTTGCTAACGCAGAGTTGGTAGGCGATATAAAGGGCTATGGTTTGCCACTCGGTTCTAAAAAGCGGCGCCTGTCCGGGGATAACTATATGCTGGTAGGTGATGCCGGTGCCTTGATAGATCCGTTTACCGGCGAAGGCATCAGCAATGCCATGATTAGTGGGAGGTGGGCCGCAACACAGGCCGGACTTTGTTTGCAGGAGCAGAACTTCTCCGCAAGCTTTATGCAAGGCTACGACAAAGCTGTGTATAACCGCCTCTGGCAGGAACTAAAGCTAAGTCGCCAAATGCAGCGTTTGCTTCAATACCCGTGGCTCTTCGACAAAGTTGCTAGCAAAGCCTCTAAAAACCAGGCGCTGGCAGAGACAATCTCCTGCATGTTCAGCGACATAGATCTTCGTGAAAAGCTAAAGCAGCCATCTTTTTATTTTAAACTCTTGTTCAATTAGTAGTACCTGTTCTCCAGGTGTGTTCTCAGGTTTTGCGAAAATTGTAATGCTACTACTTTGGATAGGTGCCGTAGAACATACTTTTAGAATTCCTGCTTCAGCCACAGCTTAAAGTTCTGCTTCTGCTTTGCCGTTGCATCCGCTCTTTTTTCTATTGTATACTTGCTGTAGTACTTTTCGCCATTTGGTTGCAGTTTTATACTTCGGAGTTGTTTCTCCCGGAACAGTATTAGCTCTACCTGTTCTGGCTGCAGGGCCAGCAGGTGTTGCAAATTATTCTCTATTTTGCGCTCATTTAAAGCTACCAACTCATCATCTATACTTAGTGCCTTGCTTGCCGACGAGCCTGGTGCTACTGCCGTCACTTTAGCCGCACCCTCCGATGTAACCTTAAAGCCATACTTGCCCTCGTTTAGGATTAGGTTTTCTGTTTCTTTTAAAGTGCAGCCAACAAAGTATAAAGCTTTGTCTAACGCATGTTCAATGGCTGCGGTGCCGTTAATGTAGTCTTCAAAGTATGAAGCGAAGGATATGCCGGCGACCTCATCCACCAGCTGTGCATAATCAGCTTCGGTGTAGCCCTTGCCTGTTTTGCCAAACCGCTCCCAGAGTAAGCGCATTACGGTGTCCAGGCTGGCGCTGTGGTTTGTTTGCTGGCGCAGTTGCAAGTCCAGGAGCAGGGCAGTAAGCGCCCCTTTGATGTAAATAGATACTTTGCGATCTGGTGCGCCAGCTTTGTAGCCGTCCAGCCACAAGTCGAAGGACGAATCTGCCACAGACAAATTATTGCGGCTGTAATCGGCAAAGTAACGCTGCAGGGTAGTGTTCAGCTCAGCGAAATATTCTTCTGTTGTAAACACACCTGCTCTGGCCAGCATGTAATCGCCGTAGTAGGTGGTAATACCCTCTGCCACATAGCCTGTTTTAAAGTAATTTTCCTGCGCAAAATTATATGGCAGCATTTCGGCAGGGCGAATTTTCTTAATGTTCCAAGTATGAAACAGCTCATGCGAACTTACTCCCAAAAACTCTTTATAAAGGCTCGGTGCCATTAGCAGTTCGCCGGGGCCAAGTGTGATGACGGTTGAGTTGTTGTGCTCTACGCCGTGGTAGGTGCGGTAAGGCAAAATCTGGTTCAGGTAATGGTACTCCTTCACCGGAAAATCGCTAAAGACCTCGAGTTGCTCTTTTGTAAAGGCGGCAAAGTTCTGTTTGATCTTTTCCCAATCAGGCTGGCAGTTGCCTTGAATCCATACATGGAACGGTATGCCATCAACCTCATATGTCTGCTTTTGTAAAGATGCGCTTGCGATAAAAGGACTATCAACCAGCTCATCAAAATTTGCGGCCTGCAACGTATGCTTCTGGATTTCAGGTAAACCACAGGCAATTTGCCAAGTCTCGGGTACAGCCAGCGTCACTAAGTATGGTTCGTGCTCACGTGCTTCCACGGTCATCAGGCAATTTATCGGGTTCAGGTAAAGTTGTTCCTCATCCAGCCACGAGCCGCCGCCATCCATCTGCCTGGCATAAAAGCTATACTTTACCTCTAAGGTTTCTGCGCCATTGGCTTCTATTAGCCAGCAGTCTTTGGTAACCTTATCAATATTTATACTTTGGCCGTTAGCAGATGCCGTAACCGCTTTCAGCTTCTGGGCAAAGTGCTGCAGTTCGTAGCGCCCAGGCCGCCAGGCAGGTAGCTGCAAGTATACCTCCTGCGCCGTATTTTCAGCTATGGTAAGTGTGATATCCAGGTAATGGGTAAGCGGGTTAGTGTAGGAGAGGTGATAGCGTATCATTATTTTAACGAATTGGTGTGTTTACAGGCAAAGGAGTAAATACGAATAAAACCGATAGTGAAGCGATAATCAACTTTTTTATCACTTGAGGAAGCCATAATGCTGGTTTTGGATAGAATTTAGTTAAAATTCTGAGGCAGGCTTTGTTAAATTAAAAAGGTTTCCTAATTTTGCAGGCCATAATAAAACCATTGGCAGACGATGAAAAGAACATTCCAGCCTTCTCAAAGAAAAAGAAGAAACAAACACGGTTTCAGATCAAGAATGGAAACCGCTAACGGTAGAAGAGTATTGGCCAGCAGAAGAGCCAAAGGCAGAAAGAGATTATCTGTTTCTGACGAAAAAAGACATAAGGCGGCTTAATTCCTGATTCAGGGATTTGCCTCGCTTTTATTTATTTTTAGCCGCTCATGCATAGCGAGCAAGCTAACGATACTGAAAACGGGCAGCCAACTTTCTATACATTTTCGAAAGAAGAACACTTGTGTAGCAAGCGCCTTATAGCGCTGCTCTTTAGCAAGGGTTCTTCTTTTAATTTGTATCCGCTGCGGTTTATACTATATACGCCGCAAGACGTGCCTCCTGGCCCAACCCAGGTACTTATTTCCGTTTCTAAGCGCTATTTTAAACGCGCCGTAGACCGTAATCGCCTTAAGCGGCAAATACGTGAGGCTTACCGCCTTAACAAGTCTATTTTTACCCATAGCCCCGGGCAAGCACCGCAGTTATTGGGTATTCTTTACATAGGTAAAGAAAAAAAATCCTTTCATACTATCGAGAAAAAACTAATTTCAGGTTTGGAACGTTGTTTGAGTAAGTAGTCTTACCACGTCCTTATACCTGCAAATTATGTACAAGAAGTCTATTGCCGCCCTGCTGCTAGGTGCACTTACCTTAGGGCTCTTCTCTTTTAAATCAGAATCTGAACGCTATTTCGAGATAGCTAAAAACTTAGATGTGTTTGCTACTCTATTTAAGGAAGTAAACACGTTTTACGTGGACGATGTGCCTCCTGCCAAGATGATGCGTACGGGTATAGATGCCATGCTTAAATCGCTGGACCCATACACCAATTATATTCCAGAGGACGATATTGAGGATTTCCGTACAATGACTACTGGCCAGTATGGAGGTATCGGAGCCCTTATTGGCAGCCACGACGGTAAGATAACAGTACAGATGCCTTACGAAAACTCGCCGGCACATAAGGCAGGTTTGGTTATTGGCGACGTTATTCTAAAAGTAAATGGCGTGGACGTAACCGGCAAATCTACCAGCGATGTTACAAAGCTTTTGAAAGGCCAGGCAAATACTCCGGTAAAACTGGAAGTACGCAGCTACGGCCAAACCAAATCAAAAACTGTTGAGCTTAACCGCGCTAATATCATGGTTGATAACGTGCCATACTATGGTATGATAGACGACCAGATTGGCTACTTCCAGTTATCAGGTTTTACTGTGGATGCCTCTAAAGAAGTTAAAACGGCGGTGCAGAAGCTAAAAGAAATGGGTGCCAAGAAAATTGTGTTCGATTTACGCGACAACCCTGGCGGCTTACTTCATGAAGCTGTAAACATCTCTAACGTTTTTGTGGATAAGGGCAAAGACATTGTAAGTACAAAAGGTAAGGTAAAAGAATGGAATAAAACTTACAAAGCGCTGGACGAGCCTTTAGACAAAGAAATACCTTTGGTTATACTTACAAGCTCGCGTAGTGCCTCAGCTTCTGAGATTGTGGCTGGTGTAATGCAGGATTACGACCGTGCCGTGCTGGTAGGAGAGCGTACTTTTGGTAAAGGTTTGGTGCAGGCAACGCGTCCGCTTTCTTACAACTCGCAACTAAAAGTTACTACAGCTAAATATTACACACCTAGCGGCCGATGCATACAGGCTATAGATTATGCGCACCGCAACGAAGATGGCAGCGTTGGCATGATTCCGGATTCTTTGCGCGTAGCCTTTAAAACTGTAGCCGGACGATTAGTGTATGATGGTGGCGGTATCAGCCCTGATGTAGAAGTAGAGCAGCAAAATTATTCTGAGATCACAAAAACAATTGCTCGCAAAGGTTACTTCTTTGAGTATGCAAACAAGTATAAAGCCGAGCACAGCACTATTCCGGCAGCTGCTAAGTTTAAGTTAAGCGACGACGAATACCAGCAGTTTGTTTCTTTCCTGGCTAACAAGGATGTTAATTATACTACCGCCATAGAAAGCGAACTGCAGGACCTTTCAGCAAAAGCAAAAGACGGCAAGCATTACGACGACATCAAGAGTGAGCTCGAAGCAATTAAAAAGAAGGTGTCTCATAACAAAGCAAATGATTTGATGCGCTTTAAGACAGAGATAAAAGAAATGCTGGAAGCAGAGATTGCATCGCGTTACTACCTGCAGAAAGGCTACATCGAGTCTACCTTTGATGATGACCCAGATATCTTGATGGCAAAACAGGTTCTAAACGACTCTCAAAAGTATAACTCGTTCCTGAAACTGAAGTAACATTATATACACTCATAATTAAAAGGCCATACTTGACAAGTATGGCCTTTTAATTTAGTAAACTAAGGTGTAAGTGGTAATCGGTTTTGTACCTTAAGTGGCAACGCTTAATTTTGCCCTGTACTTTATATTATAAGATATGCAAAGCCCATTACTTCTGGCACTCGAAACCTCAACAAACGTTTGCTCTGTGGCTCTTTTTAAAGGGGCACAACTGTTAGGGGCTTCTGAACTACGGATAGAGAAATCGCACTCCTCCCATATTACTGTTATGATGGAGCAATTGGTGAATAACTGTGGCTTTAAAATGGAGGAGCTAAGTGCGGTGGTTATTTCAGGCGGGCCTGGATCCTATACCGGTTTGCGAATTGGTACATCTACTGCAAAAGGGTTGTGCTTTGCTTTAAACATCCCTTTGATAGAAGTGTCTACATTATATAGTATGGCAGAGCAAGTAATACAGTATACTCCAAATGCAGCGCAATACCTGTTTTGCCCAATGTTAGATGCTCGCCGGATGGAAGTTTATACTTGTGTGTTGAGCCATGAATTAAATGAAGTAACACCTATTACACCAGTTATACTTACAGAGCAGACGTTAGGAGATATTCTGGCAGAGCGGCAGGTTATTTTCTTTGGTAGCGGGGCAGATAAATTTAAAGACTTAACACAAAACAATAACTATGCTCTCTTTGTTGATGGCGTGGTTCCATCGGCTATAGCAATTGGTAAATTAGGGCTTAGTAAATATGAGGAGCAGGCTTTCGAAGATGTTGCTTACTATGAACCCTTCTATTTAAAGGATGTTTATATAACAAGTGCAGGTAAAAGCGCTAAATAAAATTTATTGTCATGTCTGAATTTGTAAACAGAGTTGCGCAGAGCGCATTGGTCACTATAAACCTGGAAGAGTTACTTCATCCGGGTGAGCGAGTAGTATATGATATAAAAGAAAACCTGTTTCAAGGTTTAATCTTAAGAGAAAAGGACTTTCGCGCATTTGTGAAAGAAAACGACTGGTCTGTTTATAATGGGAAGAACGTTGCAATCATTTGTTCTGTAGATGCGATTGTTCCCACATGGGCTTATATGCTACTGGCAACAAAGCTTACGGGCCAGGCAAATTACTTTGTGTTTGGAGATACAAATGCGTTAGAGCAGGCGTTAATGCAAGAAGCTATAGCGAAAATAGATGTGGAAGAATACCGTGATGCAAAAGTTGTTGTAAAAGGATGTGGTAGTATACCTGTTCCTACCTATGCTTATGTTGAAATTATGCGGAAGCTCCTGCCAGTAACAAGCAGCATGATGTATGGGGAACCTTGTAGTACGGTCCCATTGTATAAAAAGCCTAAGACAGCATAATTCAAAAAAAAATAAGAGCAGGATGAACTTTATTCTGCTCTTATTATGTTATCCCTCTGCGTCCAGAAACTTTGATATCATAATATTCTCTGACCGCTGAAGATTTTCCCTTTGGGATTCAGGAGATTGCGGGTCTGGGGCGGTTTTTTTGGCCCTGGGGGCTTGCGGATGGGGAAAGCTTTGCTACCTTTGCATCCCGGTTCCGAAAGAGGGGCGGGCACTCAGAAAAGCTGAGGAAAATATTTTGAAATAAGTTACAGAGATTCAGGGGAGATTTCTTACCTTTGCATCCCGGTTCTGAACGAGGGCCGAAAGTTGGAAGGAGGCTGAAAAGCTTCGGAAAATTTCCTGAGAA
>NZ_CANLMZ010000016.1 GCF_947492645.1 uncultured Pontibacter sp.
CACAAACGTATTGGAGGTCTCAAATTAAAAAGTAATTTCGTCTCAAACCCGTCAACTTATATCAGGACGAGACATATAGATCTTAAAACTCTGCGTTTTGCGGTGTTCTCGGGAAAGGAATCACATCCCGGATGTTACCCATGCCGGTAACAAACTGCACCATGCGCTCAAAGCCAAGGCCAAAGCCAGCATGCGGGCAACCTCCAAAGCGGCGGGTATCCAGATACCACCACAGGTCTTCTTCGTGAATGCCCACACCTTTCATGCGTTCTACCAAAATATCTAAACGCTCCTCACGCTGCGAACCACCTACAATCTCGCCAATGCCCGGAGCAAGTATGTCCATGGCTGCCACGGTTTTGCCGTCGTCGTTCAGGCGCATGTAAAAGGCTTTGATATCTTTCGGGTAATTAGTTACGATCACCGGCTTTTTAAAGTGCTTCTCTACCAGGTAACGCTCGTGCTCACTCTGCAGATCAATGCCCCAGCTAACGTCGTACTGGAATTTCTTCTTCTTGTAGTGGTTTGAGTTTACTAGGATGTCGATAGCCTCGGTATATGTTACGCGCTCGAAATCATTGTTTACTACAAACTCCAGCTTCTCCAGCAAAGTCATTTCCTGGCGCTCATGCTGCGGCTTGCTTTTGTCTTCTTCTGCTAAACGCTGCCCCAGGAACTCAATATCCTCGCGGTTATGCTCCAGCGCGTAGCGGATGATATACTTGATAAACTCCTCGGCCAGGTCGGCGTTCATTTTCAGGTCGTAGAAAGCCATTTCCGGCTCTATCATCCAGAACTCGGCCAGGTGGCGCGTGGTGTTCGAGTTTTCGGCTCTAAACGTTGGTCCGAAAGTATAAATGTCGCTAAAGGCCATGGCTGCCAACTCGCCTTCCAGCTGCCCCGATACAGTAAGGTTTGTTGCTTTCCCAAAAAAGTCTTCTGCGTAGTTTACCTGTCCGTCTTCTGTTTTAGGAGGGTTTACCGGGTCTAGCGTTGTTACCCGGAACATTTCGCCAGCGCCCTCAGCATCTGATGCCGTGATGATAGGCGTGTGCATGTATACAAAGCCCTTCTCGTTAAAGAACCTGTGCACCGCAAATGCAAGCGAGTTACGAACCCTGAACACAGCGCCAAAGGTGTTGGTGCGGAAGCGCAGGTGCGCTATCTCACGCAAAAACTCCAGCGAATGCGCTTTTTTCTGCAATGGGTATGTTTCAGGGTCGGCTTTGCCCAGTACTTCTATACTTGTAGCCTGTACTTCAAAAGCTTGCCCTTTGCCTTGCGAGGCAACCAGCGTGCCTATTACGGCAATGGCGGCGCCAGTAGTAACATCCTTAAGTGTCTCTTCGCTAAATTTTTCGGCTTCGGCCACTACCTGCAAATTATTTATCGTAGACCCGTCGTTCACGGCGATAAAATTCACAAACTTATTCCCGCGCTTTGTGCGCACCCAGCCTTTCAGCAGAACCTCCTGGTCTACTGCGGCACCCTGTAGCAGATCTTTTACTTTTGTGCGTTGCATATGTAATGGTTATTTGCCTGTATCAAAGGCACAAAATATCTTTTAAAGTATAAATTTACAATGAAATATAGGTAAAATAACTGCGGGAAGCTATATATTAATAACTGCCTTATACTTACAGGCTAACCTCTGCTGTTACATCTCTAAAGGATACGTATGCCTTTGCTTTAAGCGTTTTTCAGAAAATCCCTCAAAGTAACGATATTTTAACCTTTTTTGTAAATGAGAGTAAAATTATCCTAAATTTGAAGGAGCACTAAACCGCCTCAAACTATTCTTCTAAAACTATGCAGCGACTCGATTTAAGACAACTTTTATCCCAGAAGTTATCGCCGCAGCAGATACAATTTATCAAGCTGCTGCAGATACCTACTGCCGAGTTGGAAATGCGCATAAAAGAAGAACTCGAGATTAACCCTGCCCTGGAAGAAGGCCGCGAAGAAACTGCAGACGAGTACAGCGACACCGACGAGTACGAAGAAGAGTACAGCAAGGACGATGACCTTGACATTGACGACTACCTGCACGACGATGAAATAAGCGGTTACAAAATGCAGGGCGACCGTGGCGGCGATGACGAAGAAGACCGTGAAATGCCCATCGCCATGACTTCTACGCTTACCGACTCGCTGATGGACCAGCTGGGCTTCCTGGACCTTGATGATAAGCAATACAGCATCGGTATGCAGCTGATTGGTAGCATAGACAGCGATGGCTACATCCGCCGCGAACTTAGCTCTATTGCCAACGATCTGGCTTTTTCTCAGAACATCGAAACAAGCGAAGAAGAAATAGAACAGGTACTGCACCTGATACAAACATTTGACCCTGCTGGCATTGGCGCCCGCGATTTGCCGGAGTGCCTTTTGCTGCAATTGGAGCGCCGCGAGCAGGACGAAATAACGCTGTTAGCCGAGCGCATCATCCGTGATATGTTTGATGAATTCACGAAGAAGCACTACTCTAAAATACAGAGCAAGTTTAATATATCGGAGGATGAGCTGAAGAAAGCCGTCGACGTGATCATCAAGCTTAACCCGAAGCCGGGTGGGGCAGGAGCAGGCATGGCGCGCATACAGTATATCATACCTGATTTTATACTTACCAACAACAACGGTGAGCTGGAGCTATCGCTGAACTCACGTAATGCCCCTGACCTTCGCATCAGCCGCTCTTACTCCGAAATGTTTGACGCCTATGACAAGTCAGACAAAAAGGATAAGAAGCTGAAGGAGACGGTAACGTTTGTGAAGCAGAAACTGGATGCGGCCAAGTGGTTTATAGATGCCATTCGCCAGCGGCAGAACACGCTGCTGCGCACCATGGAAGCCATTATTAAGTACCAGCACGACTTTTTTCTGGAAGGTGACGAAAGCGAATTGCGCCCCATGATCCTGAAAGACATTGCAGAGGAGATAGGCATGGACATCAGTACGGTAAGCCGTGTGGCCAACAGCAAAGCAGTACAAACCGAGTTCGGTATTTATCCGCTTAAATACTTCTTCTCAGAGGGTATTGCCACCGACTCCGGGGAAGATGCCAGCAGCCGCGAGGTAAAGCATATTCTAAAAGAGATTATAGAAAACGAAAGCAAGCGCAAGCCGCTCTCCGATGAGAAGATAGAGAAAATGCTGAACGATAAAGGCTACAACATTGCCCGCCGTACCGTAGCAAAATACAGGGAGCAGCTAAACATACCGGTGGCCCGCCTGCGTAAAGAGCTTTAATCCGGAATTATGAATGCTGAGTTAAAAACCAAAAATTTCAGCAAGCTAAAATCTGTTTAAGTATAAACTCTGATAATTCATCATTCATAATCAATTAACGCATCAGCATAAAGTGAACCGTTCTTTGGCGCAGGCGCTGTCTGTGGTGTTTCATCCGCTACTTCTGCCCACTTATTTATTTGCATTTATACTTTACTACATGCCGGCGGCTATGCTCACATTGCCGTTAGAGAGCCGCTGGGTGGTGATGGGCATTGTAGTGCTGTCTACGTTTGTGGTGCCTGGCATTGGCGCTTACACCATGGTACGCATGGGCCAGCTGGACTCGCTGGAGATGGACAGGCGGGAGCAGCGGGGATTGCCTTTGCTTTTTACTGCTATATGCTACGCTACAACAGCTTACCTGCTGTACAGAACATCTGCCCTGGATGATATCTTTTTCTTTGTGATGGGCCTTATTGCGGCTTCTGTGTTTCTGACCTATTTCGTGTCGCTGTTCTGGAAAGTAAGTGCCCATGGCGTAGGCCTGGGAGGAACTTTGGGATTGCTGCTGGTGCTTAACCGCCTGATGCCCGATGGCTCTATCACGATGGCTATTGTAGTGGTAGTGGCGCTTAGCGGAGCGGTTTTATCGGCAAGGCTGGCTCTAAACGCGCATACGCCCGCCCAGGTATATGCAGGTTATGGGGCTGGATTTTTATTAACCATAGTTACGGCATACATCGCTTATTAAAGCAGCAGACGCTTTGAAAAAGCGCCTGCTGCCAAAGTATAAATCGCAACGTTACTGTTTAATTATTCTCCTGGTTACGTTGGCGTTGTTATCGTCGGTTATGCGCACCATGTAAATTCCTGCTGGCAATGTGCTCACGTCTACTGTTGTAATAGGGTTTAGCTTGTGCTGCTCGTGTACTTTCTGGCCTGTGATGCTGTAAATGTTGAGAGTGCCATTGCGTACCTTCGTTGCATCTACAGTTACGCGTAAGCTGTTTTGCACCGGGTTAGGGTATACTTCAGTTGCTTTGGCAAGCACGTCGTCGGCTGCGCTGGTAATGGTAATAGTTGTAAAGTCGGTGTATGTGTAGCGTTCTGCATTTACGAAAGCATTTGTGCCTGCATTGTAATCCTGAACTATAATCTGGGTGATAGCGCCATTGTTGTCACGGGTTAAGGTAGACCTTTCTTCGGTGCTGCGCACCCAGGTGTTTGTGCCCTCGTCATACACTTCTTCCAGTAAGCCAACAGTTGGGTCTGAGATATAAGGCTCGGCGGAGGTAAGTATAGTGGAGGTGGTACGCAGGGTAGGCGTGGTGGTGGTTCCTTCTACGTCATACGCTGTTTCCACCATTGTCTGGGTTTGGTTGGCGGTGTTCTGGCTGTACTGAAACTCGTATTTATACTTGTTCCAGACATTGTTCATCGCATCAAACACCTCCAGAAAATAGCTGCTTCTGTTGCCAGAGTTGCCTACGTATGCTATTTCAGTTTCTCTTTCAACTTCAACCCACTCTGCACCCTCCCGGTCGTAAGTCGTTAGGCTGGTAGGCCTGTTGTCGGTGCCGGTATAGCCATAAGTGGTGCGTTCCGATAGTTCCCAGCCATTTGTCTGCGAGCCAGGAATAGCCGAGAAAGATTCAGTAATTGTTTCAGTAACACGCCCATTCGTTACATTGTTTGTATTACGTATTCCCAGCATCAAATTCCAGGCAGTACCGCTCCAGCTGTAAAGCCCGTAATTCTTTAATAACTCGCCCTCCAGTTCAATGGTCATTCTGCTGGAGTTTACCCATGCATTGTTTTCCCACTCCTTTACGATAAGCTCGGTGTTGATGCCCTGGCTGTTGTACACATAGGTATATTGCGCAGAGTTAGTATTGCTAGGTAACTCAACCTCGGTTACAGTTTCTAACTGGCCGCGGTTGTTGTAAGTAAAAGAGGCACGGCCTTGATCTTCCCATTGGTTGTTTTCGCCCCATGTAGCATAGGTTTCCGTTTGAGGAACACGAATGGTCTGGGCTGCTGCAGAACGAGCGTTTTCAGAGCTTGCCCGCTTCTGTACGCGCTCTAAAGCAGCCTTAAAAACCGGATTGTCTAGCCCGAGAGGGGCCTTTTGCGCCTGAAGTGCAGGATGCAACAGAAGCGCTGCTGCAGAAAGCAGAAAGGTAAAAACTTTTTTCATAGTAATGTATAGTTATAGGTTTGGTAGCATACTCAGCTATAGTTTCTATAGCCTTGGTTATCAGTCTGTAAACTGATTAAATTAGGGCAAATATAACATCAGGAGAAATAAGTTGTATTAGTTTATGCCATAAAAATATAAAAATATTTATTTAACATCAGATGTAGTATGGGGCAGGCGGCTTATACCTTGCCAAACGCAGCTGTTTTATTAACTTTGACTATCTCAAAAACTATAAGATATGACCTACGAGTGTTTACTATATGAGGTGCAGGACGGAATAGCCACCATCACCTTAAACAGACCGGATGTTTTTAATGCCTTTAACGACCAGCAGAGCTATGATTTGCAGGATGCGCTAAAGCAGGTAGCCCGCGACGAACAGGTGCGTGTGGTGGTGCTGACGGGTGCCGGAAAGGCTTTTTGCTCTGGCCAGGATTTGAAAGCCATTGCCAGCGCCAGCAAACGAGATCTGTCGGAGTCTTTAGAGAAGCGCTACAACCCGATTATACGCGCGATGCGCAACTTGCCTAAGCCTATCATCTGCAAACTAAACGGTGTGGCTGCAGGTGCTGGTTGCTCGCTTGCCCTGGCCTGCGATATGGTAGTGGCCTCTACGGCTGCAAGTATGATAGAGGTGTTTGTAAACGTTGGACTGGTACTGGATTCTGGATCTTCTTTTTTCCTGCCTCGCGTGGTTGGGTCTTTAAAAGCTTTCGAGTTGAGCACGCTGGGCTCTAAAGTAAGCGCAGCAGAAGCCCTGCAGCTAGGAATGGTAAACAAAGTAGTTGCCCCTGAAGAGTTGGACGCAGCTGTTGCCGAACTTGCTGCACGCTATGCCGCGAGTCCTACCAAAGCTATCGGCCTGATGAAGAAGATGCTGAACAAGTCGTTTAGCTCTACCCTGGATGAGATGCTGGACTACGAAGCGTATTGCCAGAAAATAGCCGGAAACTCAGAAGATTATAAAGAAGGCGTTACGGCCTTTAACGAGAAACGGAAGCCGCAATTTAAGGGAGCATAAGTGCCTAGATGATCTCGAAGAGAAGCCAGCCATTGCGCTGGCTTTTTTTATGCTAATACTTTTTTATGTTACACCTAAAGTAAAAGTGCGTATACTCTAAAAACCACCAGTAACTACTTTAAAGCGTGGTTTTATCTGTAGCATTTATACTAAGTATGGTAATGGAATTTACTTTTTAAACCCTCAACCTATGGAAAGAAAACTAAACCTTTTGCTTGTGCTTGTGGCCATAGTGCTTGCTGTGCCCGCCAAAGCGCAAAATTGCAGCGACTACATGCTGCTAAACAATAACACACAGTACGAGATTTTAACTTATAACCAGAAAGACAAGCTTATGAGCAAAGCCACCTATGTGGTTACTAACGTGAACACTAACAACAATAGGGTAGAGGCTACCGTGCAAACTCAGGTGTATGACAACAAGGATAAGCTAAGCTCTGAAGGGGAGTTTATAATCGGGTGCGATGGCGGCACCATTTCGATGGACATGCGCTCTTTGATGAACCCCGGAATGATGGATGCTTATAAGAATATGGATGTAAGTATGGAGGGCGACAAAATGCTGTACCCGGGCAACCTGCAAACTGGCCAGAAGCTGGAAGACGGAACCATGACCATTACTGTGAAAGATAAGAGCAGCGGCCAGAACATCAGCACCATGACCATGAAAATTATTGACCGCACAGTAGAAGGCAAGGAAAGTATAAAAGTGCCTGCCGGTACCTACGACAGCTTTAAGATAAGCCAGCGTACTGAAATGGAAAACCAGGCAATGGGCATGAAGATGCCAGGTATGAAAATACAGACCGTGGAATATTATGTACCTAAAATTGGCATGGTGCGATCAGAAAGCTACCGCAATGGCAAGTTAATGTCGTATAGCGTTCTAAATAAAGTTAATTAACGAGCCACTTATAATTTAAAAACACAAGAGCCGGTTACAAAGTATGTGTAACCGGCTCTTGTGTTTTTAAAGGCACTTATACTTTGTCAAAAAGAATAGCCCACCGAAAAGTTAAGCTGTGGGAGAGGCATCAGGAATATAGCTGAGTTTGTCTCGGCAACTACTGCATGACCTATGATGTTATCGGTTAGTAACTCATCGGCACCTACAGAGCGGGCGTACTTTACACGGCCTCCTAAAGCGGCTCCTGCCTCTAAGGTAAAATGCTTGCCTAGCATAAATTGCCAGCCAAATTGGTAGCTCAGGTCAAGGGAGTTTTGGTAGAGGCGGCCCACAAAACGATAGTTGGGGTCTGCTGGCGACAGGTCCTGCTGCCCAAATGCATTCTCTTCGAAGATGAGCAGGCGGTAACCAAACGCAGGGCCATGATAAAACCCAAACGGCGCCAACCTCTTTTTAGAAGTATAATGGCGCTGGCTCATCCTGATGCCTACACCATTAACGCGCTTATCTTCCGGTAAAAAGCCTGAACTTTTAAAGTATGCGCTGTAAATATAACTTAAGCCTAACTCATTGGCTACCTTAGAGGAACGAAGCTTTTCATAAGCTAAACTTATTTCACCAAAGTCAAGGGGCCTGAACTTGATGAGGCGGTCATGTGCCGGGTTTATTACATTATTCTCTATGTCTGCCAGGTCATCATCCTGGGCTTGTGCTGTGGCCATAGGCGCAAGTGCAATGGCTAGTATACATACTATCCACTTAAAATAATCCATGTGTTTCATAAACTAACAAAAAAATAAGCAAGCCCCATAGCAACATGCAAAGGCCCATAGTATAAGTCTCCTACTTAACTATAAGTTCTATCAAGTTTTGCACTATGCAATGTTATCGGCTGTAAATAAGGCAACAGGCCCCTAATTAATAACTCAGTAAGTATAAGGGCGTATACTCAACTGTTCTAGTACTATTTACATGAAATATAAAAGACTAAAATTATGAAAAAAGTTGCATCAACAGGGCTGTTCTTAGCAGCATTCTTATTCGGGATAGTGTCCTGTAACCAAGAGCAAGGTGCCGTAGAAGAGGCACAGCAAACCAACGAGCAGATGGCCGAAGGTACTGAGATGGAAGACCAGATGACAGAGCAATCTGATTTTATGACCCGAGCAGCCAGTAGCGGCATGCTGGAGGTAGAGGCAGGCAAACTGGCGCAGCAGAAAGCCCAGAACGCTGAAGTTAAGAAGTATGGCGAAATGATGGTAACCGAACATACGGCAGCCAACAAAGAGCTTATGGCGCTGGCACAGCAAAAAAATGTTGTGGTGCCGGATAGCATGAGCCAGAACCACATGGACCAAATGCAAAGCCTGCGCGACAAAACAGGTGCAGATTTTGACAAAGAGTACATGGACCTGATGGTAACTTCTCATGAAGAAGCTGTTACCTTGTTCGAGGATGCATCTAACAACATACAGGATACTGAGGTAAAGAATTTTGCAAGCACAACGCTTCCTAAGCTGCGCCAACACCACGAAAGAGCTCAGCAGTTAAAAGATGTAATTGATAAGCAGTAGTAGTCTGATTATATTGCAGCTATCTAATGTTAAAGCTAGTAAAGCATCTGCGAGGTATACTTGCAGATGCTTTATACATAAAAAATAATCACAGATGAAGAAAGTTATACTTGGTTTACTGCCTGTGCTCGTGCTTTTAACTGCTTGTGGCCCCGGAGACAGCATTGAACAGGCAACCGAGCAAAGTGTGCAGCAGTTTGAAGCGGCAGGCATCCAGAACATGGAAAACGACGCCTTATTTGCTGCAGAAGCCGCAAGTGCCAACATGCTGCATGTGCAAATAAGCCAAGCTGCCTTAAGTAGCGGTGTGAGCCCCGAAGTGCAGAGTTTTGCGCAGCGCGCGGAGGGTGCTTATAAACAAATGAACAGCGAACTGCAGGAAGTAGCAAACCAAGTAAACATTGTGCTGCCTCAAACAATGGGGGCTGCCCACCAGAAAGTGTACGATCAGGTAACAGGTAAAGAAGGCATTTCTTTCGACATCGAATTTATACGCGCCATGCTTGACCAGCACAAGAACCTGCTGAAAAGATATGAAGATATAGCTGAAAACGGCACCAGCATGGAGGTAAAACAATATGCCTCGCGGCAGTTGCCCTTGCTGCGGCAGCACACTAATGCAGCGCAGCGGCTTCAAGAAAAAATAGACTAAAAAAGAAAATGGCAGTTACCACAAATAAGTAACTGCCATTTTCTTTTTATACTTCAGTTTTAGTTGTTCTCGCGGTAAATGCTGGTCTTGAGCTCCGCTGCCAGGAACCGGGAAGTATAGCCTTTCTTTACTTTTGCTACCTGTTCCGGTGTTCCGCTGGCAACAATCGTTCCGCCACCTTCGCCACCTTCCGGGCCAATATCTATCACATGGTCGGCCACTTTAATCATATCCAGGCTGTGCTCAATAATAAGTACCGTATTGCCTTTATCGGTTAGCTTGTGCAGCACATCCGTTAAATGCTGAATGTCCTGGAAGTGCAGTCCTGTGGTTGGCTCATCAAGTATATAAAGCGTTTGGCCGGTGTCTTTCTTAGATAACTCTGTTGCCAGTTTTACGCGCTGCGCCTCACCACCCGATAAAGTAGTTGCTTGCTGGCCCAGCGTGATGTACCCTAAGCCCACATCGTTCAGGGTTTGTATCTTGCGCAGAATGCGCGGCTGGCTTTCGAAGAACTCCACAGCTTGCTCTACTGTCATGTCCAGCACATCAGTTACACTCTTGCCTTTAAACCGTACCTCTAGTGTTTCGCGGTTGTAGCGCTTGCCTTTGCATACTTCGCAAGGCACGTACACATCCGGCAAAAAGTTCATCTCAATGGTACGCATACCTGCACCTTCGCAGGCTTCGCAGCGGCCACCCTTTACGTTGAATGAGAAACGCCCAGGAGTATAGCCTCTGATCTTGGCCTCCGGCAGCTGCGCAAACAGCGTGCGGATATCAGTAAACACACCCGTGTAAGTGGCAGGGTTAGAGCGCGGCGTGCGGCCAATCGGCGACTGGTCTACCTCGATTACCTTATCCAGGTGCTCCAGGCCTTCTATGCTTTTGTATGGCAGCGGCTCACGCTTTGCCCTGAAGAAGTGTGTGTTAAGTATAGGGTACAGCGTATCATGTATCAGCGATGACTTGCCGCTGCCCGACACCCCTGTTATACAGATCATCTTACCTAGTGGCAATTCCAGCGTAACGTTTTTGAGGTTATGCCCTGTTGCCCCTTTTAGTTTTAGCACTTTGCCATTGCCTTCGCGCTTTATACGTGGCACCTCAATGCCTCTGCGGTTGCTCAGGAAATCAGCGGTAGTAGTGCCGGCATTCATCATCTCTTGTGGCGTGCCTGCTGTAACTACCTGCCCACCATGTATACCTGCACCCGGGCCAATATCCACCACATAATCCGACTGCAGTATCATGTCTTTGTCGTGCTCTACCACAATAATGGAGTTGCCGAGGTCGCGTAGGTCCTGGAGGGCTTTAATCAGGCGTTCGTTATCGCGCTGGTGCAGGCCTATACTTGGTTCATCCATAATGTAAAGCACACCTACCAGTTGCGTGCCAATTTGCGTGGCAAGGCGTATACGCTGGCTTTCGCCACCTGATAAGGTTTTAACAGGGCGGTGCAGGCTCAGGTAATCCAAACCAACGTCAAGCAAAAAGCCAATGCGTTTCCGGATTTCCTTTAGCAGTTCTTTGGCAATTACATTCTGCCGCTCGCTCAGGCGTTCTTCCAGTCCCTCAAACCAGGCAGCAAGCTTAGTTATGTCTAAAACAGAAAGTTCACCAATGTTCTTGTTGTCTATCTTAAAGTGCAGCGACTCTTTTTTAAGCCTGTGGCCGTTACACTCCGGGCAAGTATTAGTCTGTGTAAAGTCCTCTACCCAAGAGCGAATATTGTCAGAGTCAGACTCCATCTGGTTTTTCAGGAAGTTGATGATGCCCTCAAACTCTACAATATAGCTGCCCTTTTTCGTGTTTACTTCCAGGTCTTCGTCCAGGCCATAAAGCAGTACTTTTACCACATCCTCTGGCAAGTCTTTTATTGGAGTAGAAACCGATACTTTAAAGTGCTTAAACAGAGCTTCGATCTGCTTAAAGATCCAGATGTCGCGGTACTCGCCAAGCGGGGCAATACCACCACGGCGAATACTCAGGCTCTTGTCAGGTATTACAGATTCTTCGGTTATCTCCTGTATCTCTCCCAAACCATTGCACACCGGGCAGGCACCATAAGGCGAGTTGAACGAGAAGGAATTCGGAGCCGGATCGTCGTAAGCGATGCCGGTAGCCGGGTCCATGAGGTGGCGGGAGAAGAAGTGCGTTTTGTCGGCATCTGCATCAAGTATAAGTATGGTGCCTTTGCCATGTGTCAGCGCATTCTGTACCGAGCTTGATAACCTGAAGCGGTCTTCTTCTTTTACAACAATTTTATCAATTACAATCTCGATGTCGTGGATCTTATACCTGTCCACCTGCATTTTTGGAGTTATCTCCAGCAGTTCGCCATCTACGCGGGCACGAATAAAGCCCATTTTGCGGATTTGCTGGAAAAGCTCGCGGTAGTGCCCTTTACGGCCTTTTACAACCGGTGCCAGCACCACAATGCGCTTGCCATCAAAGTTCTCCAGAATATGGTTCACGATCTGGTCATCGCTTTGGCGCACCATTTTATCGCCTGTTACATAGCTAAATGCCTCTGCGGTACGTGCCCAGAGTAGTCGCATAAAGTCGTAAATCTCGGTGATAGTGCCTACAGTAGAGCGCGGGTTGCGGCTGGTGGTTTTCTGCTCTATGGAGATAACCGGCGAAAGCCCCTCAATCTTATCTACCTGCGGGCGCTCCAGGCCACCCATAAACGAGCGTGCGTATGCCGAGAATGTTTCCATGTAGCGGCGCTGCCCCTCAGCGTAAATGGTGTCGAAAGCCAGGGACGATTTGCCCGAGCCACTAATGCCGGTAAATACAACCAGCTTGTAGCGCGGAAGCTTTATAGAAATGTTTTTGAGGTTATGTTCGCGGGCACCGTATACTTCGATTTGCTGCGCATCGCCATTTATACCTGGGTTTTGCGTGTCGGTTGCTGTGCCTGTTAAAGCAGTTTGTTGCTCTTGGTTGAGATCCATTCAGGATATTTTGTTTTAAATCGCAATTTACAAAAACGCAAGGGTTTTACAGCAGCAAAACCCTAACCACTCTTAACAGAAAATGAAGGTAATTGGTTTAGGATTGTTTAATAAAGTGGTAAGGCATATCAATCAACGTTGCCGTAGCCAGAAGCTTCTTTTTCGTGCAGCTCTGCGTGGTGGTGGCTGGTATGTGTGTAGTCTTCGTGGTGGCGCTCTATAAGCCTTTGCTTTTGCCTGTACCTCATAAAGCTGTAGATGGCCAGAATAATGCCTGTAGGTAAAAGTGCTACCCCTATAGCCTCGAGGTAAAAATCGTTTGAGAATTTGATGGCAGCAAACCCACCGGCTGTAACAGTCATAGCGGTGCGCAGGTATGCCATTAGCGTGCGTTCGTTAGCAAATATGGTCCGTTGCGTAGCCATTTGGTCCCGGATTTCTGTGTTCTTCTTCTCCTGTATTTTTAGCTTTTTCTTAAGCTTTTTGATTTTCTCTTTATTGGCGTCTGACATGGTGATTCACGTTGAACTACAGGTTAGAAGATTTGTGCACTTGCATCAGAATAGCTTACGGAATGATCATACTTTCTGATCTGTGCCAGGCTTCTCCTGGGCTGCGACTTCGGCATGTATAGGGCTTGTGGGAGCGTATACTTTGGTATGGTTGAGAATTCTTTCCTGCTTTTTGCAGTATCTGCGGTAGCCAATAAAGCCGATTATAAGTCCAACAGGAATAAATAAGGCACCTAGTCCCTGGTACAAAGGATCCTCAAAAAATTTCATGAAAGACAAACCTGCCAACACAAGCGCCATGGCTGTTCGGCTGTAAGCCAAAAGCGTCCGCTCGTTGGCCAGTATGGTGCGTTCCATTGCCAGTTGGTCCCGTACTTCAAGGTTTTGCTTTTCCTGTACTTTTAGTTCTTTCTTTATCCGCTTGCGGTCTTTGCGGCTAAGTATGGCTCTCCAGTTCATAAGCACATATACGGCAGCGGCAGCAGGTAGGGTAGTGCTTTACAGCCACAGAACACGGCAGCAGCAATGCATAGCTCCTGTAGCTTAGTGATTTTATCAAACAGTAATTATATAGCTGTTGAAGATTTTATGAAAGCAAAATAGCCTTTATCACATAGGCAAAGGCTATTCTTTAGCGAGGTGCGTTTTCACTTTATACTTATACCTTGTGTGTCTTCAAACCTTGCCATTACTCCCCAACCATTTGCCTTAGATGTTACAGCGATTAATATTGTGTTTGATCCTTTTTTAAGTGGGAGGAATACTGCATTGGTGCGAAGGCTTTTGTCTATCTCGCCCCGAAACAGGTTGTTTTTTGCCCTAAAGCTGTTATCGCCAAAGTATAGGGGCTGGCCATTTACATACATATGCGCTTTGTTGCTGTACTCAAAGTATAGCTGCTTTGCCTGTGCCTTATCAGAGTTCAGTTCCAGCTTTACCCACACCATGTCCTCGGTATTGGCTTCAAAGTGCTCGGCTTCCTGCTTGCTACGGTATTGCGCAATGTTAAGTAAACCCTGGGCATCAGTTGGTAATGTTTCCCACTTTAACTCGTTTAAGCTAGGCCATACTTCAGGTCGGGCATCTTTTACCAGAAACGTTTGCGATACTTTCCATTTAAGTATGGCATTAGGTGGTACATCGGGCGCGATTGCTTGCGCAGGAGTGGAGGCAGGATCTAAGGCTGTATACTTAAAGTTGCTGAAGTATGCGCCACTAAGTGTCCAGAGACCGAACTTGCCGCCTTTGCTGCCGTGGCGCAGGTTTGGTATTACCATAGCTGGCGTGTCAGAGTGGTCGAGGTATACTTTTGCCATAGCGCCCTGCACTACAACTTTAAGGTGTATCCACTCGCCGGGTTTGAAAACCTGCCTTGCCTGGTGCTCTGCATAAAGTTGCCACGAGCTGCTGCCATTAAAAACAGGGGTGTACTGCACGGCATCCGGCTGCCCCGATTTGCCTTGCCTGATGTAAATTTCTTCGTAGTTGTTTTTGCCATCGTGCCGGAATATAAGGCCAGCCATGCCACGTGCCGGGTCAGGGGCAATGTCCACTTCCAGTATACCATCCTGCATCTCGGCCTCGTTGTAGAGCAGGTGGCCGCGTTGCAGGTGCAAACTCTCTTGCCCAAGGTGTCTTTCTACTTTAGTTTTAGCCTCGTCTGTAGCCCAATTGCCAGAGTTAAAAGAGAATTTGCCCTCGCTGGCTAGTGCGGCTAAACAAATGGACAAACCCCACATCAATAAGAAATACTTTTTCATAGTTATACTTTGTACTAGTGCTGTAATGGCAGTTGTATACTTGTAACTGCACAGTACAAAGGTCGCCTAAAGTATAGTGGGGCAACAGGTCGTTTTAGGTGATTTTATGGTCAATTTATACTTGGCTGCTACGGTAAGCTTTAGGTGCCACTCCTGCTTGTGTGCGAAAGAAGCGGTTAAAGTTAGCAGTATCGGAGAAGTTAAGGCTGTAGGCTATTTCTGCTACGGTCTTTGAAGTATAAAGCAGCTGCCTTTTGGCCTCCAGTAACAGGCGGTTTTTAATTAGTGTTGAGGCAGTAGCGCCAAAATAGCGCTGTGCCATACTGTTGAGGTGTGCAGGTGTGGTGTGCAGAAGTTCGGCGTACTCCTGCACCTGGTGCTTTTGCCTGTAATGCTGCTCCAGTAGCTTCCGGAAAGTATAAATAGTATAGTTGCCCTCTGTATCGGAATTGGTGCTGTGTTGCTGTGCGTAAAGGCGGTGCAGGCGAACCAGCAGCTGGTACAACAAAGCACGCAGCATGTGCGGGCTATCATTTTGCAGGCCTTTAAACTCCTGCTCAATAGCTTGTATTGTTTGTAAGCTCTCCTGAAACTCTGCCGCTGGCGCAAGTATACCTGAAGGCCTGGCAGCATTGTTAAAAAACTGGAAACGGCTCAGGAAAAGCGGATCATTGAAGAAAGTAACGATGAAATCTTCCTCAAAAAACAAAGTATAGCCCGCTACTTCGCCTTCAGCGTTCCATTGCCGCACCTGCCCCGGCGAGGTAAATACAATGCGCCCCGGCTCTAATGTATAAGCTACTCCATCTAAGCTAAAGGTGCCGTTGCCACGCTCTAGAAACATGATGTCATAAAACGAAAGCACATGCGGCGTATCCGAAAGTACGAAGTTCTGCAATGACTCCATTCGCCCCACATCCAGCAGCAGCTCAGGTCCATACTTGTTCCGAAGAAAATCGAAGTACAGGATATCTTGTTTTGGCATATACTATGCTTTTAGCAGTGCAAACAAATATAGTATAAAAGCAAAAGCCCGCTACCAGGGCAGCGGGCTTTCGTGTAAGTATAAAACCTCTTTCTCTTAGAAGTTCGGAGACAACAGGTACTTGCTGTAGAAATCGTCAATTACCTTCACGGCCTCTGACGGATCATCTACGATATGCACCAGGTCAAGGTCCTCGGCGCTGATGTTGCTTTCCATTTTCAGCATCACATCTTCTACCCATTGCATCAGGCCGCCCCAGTATTCACGGCCTACCAGCACGATCGGGAATGCACCGATCTTCTTTGTCTGGATTAGCGTGATCGCCTCGAACAACTCATCCAGCGTACCGAAACCGCCTGGCATTACCACAAAGCCCTGTGCATACTTCACAAACATTACTTTGCGCACAAAAAAGTAATCGAAGTTGATAAGTTTATCAGAGTCGATGTAAATGTTGTTAAACTGCTCGAACGGCAGGTGGATGTTAAGGCCCACAGACTTACCGCCTTCTGAGTGAGCCCCTTTGTTACCGGCCTCCATAATGCCCGGGCCACCACCTGTAATCACGCCGTAACCGTGGCGAACCAGTTTGGCTGCAATCTCTTCGGCCATTACATAGTACTTGTGGGTGTTTTTAGTTCGTGCCGAGCCGAAGATAGAAACGCATGGGCCAATTTTAGCCAACTTCTCGAATCCTTCCACAAACTCCGACATTACTTTAAATATCTGCCACGAGTCTGCTATTTTAATCTCGTTCCAGTCTTTATCTACAAAGGCCTGCCGAATTTTTCTGTCTTCCGGAGAGGCAGGTGCTGCAGTAGTCTGGCCACTTTCGCGCAGGTCAGTAATAGATTTTGCTTTGTTCTCGTTTACATCCGGCTTTAGGATCGTTTGTCCGCTGCCTGTGTTTAGCTCCTGCTCGTGGAGCTTGGTTTTGCTTGTCTTTCTAAGCTTTGTCATAATTTTTCGTCATCTACATCGCAGGGGCGCGTTCGCCCCTGGGCGCCAATTTACCTGGCGCACATCATCTCAATTAAAATAAAAGTTAAGGGTGTTTTGCATCTGGTGAGGAAGCGCTGCAAATCAACCAAGGGTGTAAATATATCTATTTAGACCGGATTGCAATAACCGGGTCCAGATTTGAGGCTAAAACCGCCGGTATAATACCGGAAAGCATTCCTATCACCGCCGATACGCCAAGCCCAAGTATAATGTTGCCCATCGACAGCGACACCTTCATCATGTCCTGGGGTATGAGCGTGAGCAGGAACACGAGCAAAATGCCTATGCCTCCGCCAATTAAGCTCAAAAATACCGACTCAAACAAGAACTGGAAAAGTATAAAATAGTTTTTGGCTCCCAATGATTTCTGTATACCGATGATGTTGGTGCGCTCTTTTACAGACACAAACATAATGTTGGCTATACCAAAGCCTCCCACAAGTATGGCAAAGCCACCAATTACCCAACCTGCCAGGCCAACCACCTGGAAGAATCCACCAATTGCCTGTGTAATCATTTCAGGCCTGTTTAAAGAAAAATTGTCTTCATCCAGAGGGCGCAGGCCGCGTATGTTGCGCATCAAACCACGTATTTCATACTCTAGCTCCATTAGCCCGGCATCGTCTTCGCGGCCTTTTACTACAATGGCAGAGCCAATGCCAGTTGGGCCCACATCAAACATTTTAGCAAAAGTACCATAAGGCACAACCCCCATCTGGTCAAAGTTAGGGCCACCAAACATGTTCTCGCCCTGCTTCTCCATCACCCCGATTACCACCAGTTTCTGGCCGGCCACTTTTACCTCCTGCCCCAGCGGGTCTGTGTGCGGAAACAAGGCCGTAGCCATTTCGTTGCCTATAATTACCACGTTACGGGCTGCGGTTACTTCCTGCGGAATAAAGTAGCGGCCTTCCTCAACAGGAATCTCGGTTACTTTGTTGTACTCGTATGTTACACCGATAAGGCCGGCGTTAGAGAAACTGTTGTTGGCTTGCTTAAATGTGTTGTTGCCTTTGTCTGCAAAAATAGCCGCGCCTGCACCATTGGTGAGGTTACGCTCCAGCAGCCTGAACTCGCGCATTGTTGGTTCAGGCCATTGAAAATACTTCCACCAGGGGCGGTTGGCATCAAAAGACCATGGCCACTTCTGTACATAAATTACCTTATCGCCGATAAAGCTCATACTATCGCGCACGTTACGCTCCAGGGAGTCTACGAGCGTGAAAACCGAGATAATGGCAAATATACCAATAGTAACCCCCAGCAAAGACAGAATAGTGCGCATCAGGTTGGCTCTTAGCGCCTGCCATGCAAACCGGAAGCTCTCTGCTACCAAGCGTAGGTATATCATAGTTTTAAATAGTATAATTTTGTTAGCTAGAAGTAATTTTCTTAAAAGTAAGAATAATTCGGGCAAACTGAGTAAATTTGCGGCTCGATTTTTTGTTTTTTTACTGGATGCAGCCTAATGAACCCGCCCGTTGATTTTGCATGTTTATCTCCAGCAATATTTACTTAAAGTTTAATACCGTAATATTAAATTTATGAAATTATCAGAATTTAAGTTTGAGCTTCCTGAAAGCCTAATGGCCACACACCCCTCTGAAAACCGCGATGAGTCGCGCATGATGGTGGTGCACCGCGATACAGGCAAAATAGAGCACCGCGTTTTCAAAGACATCCTGGAGTATTTCGACGATGGCGATGTGATGGTGGTGAACGACACAAAGGTTTTCCCGGCGCGCCTTTACGGCAACAAAGAGAAAACGGGTGCTAAGATCGAGGTTTTCCTGCTGCGCGAGCTTAACAAAGAAATTCACCTGTGGGACGTGTTGGTGGACCCAGCCCGCAAGATACGTGTAGGTAACAAGTTATACTTTGGCGAAAGCGACCTGGTAGCTGAAGTTATCGACAACACCACATCGCGTGGCCGTACAATTAAGTTTTTATTTGACGGTACCGACGAGGAGTTTTACAAGACAATCAACGATTTAGGAGAAACGCCGCTTCCGAAATACATTAAGCGCGAAGCTGAGCCGGAAGACAGAGAGCGTTACCAGACAGTTTACGCGAAAAACGTAGGCGCTGTGGCTGCTCCAACTGCAGGTTTGCACTTCACTAAAGAGGTAATGAAGCGCCTGGAGATTAAAGGCGTGGATATGGCCCCTATAACGTTGCACGTTGGCTTGGGCACTTTCCGGCCTGTAGATGTGGAAGACCTTACCAAACACAAGATGGACTCGGAGAACTTTATGGTTCCTGGCGAGACTGCCGAGATGGTAAACAAAGCGCTGGATAACAAGAAGCGCGTGTGTGCCATCGGTACTACTACCATGCGTGCATTGGAGTCTTCGGTATCGGCTAACAGCCGCCTGAAGCCAAACGAAGGCTGGACAGATCGTTTCATCTTCCCTCCATACGATTTTAAAATCGCAAACGCTCTGGTTACAAACTTCCATATGCCGGAAAGCACGCTATTGATGATGGCTGCTGCCTTTGGTGGTTACGACTTGGTTATGAAAGCATACGAAGAAGCTGTAAAAGAGAAATACCGCTTCTTTAGCTACGGCGATGTAATGCTTATCCTGTAAGTTATACTTTGCAGAAATATAAAAGCCCCAGCCATTACGGTTGGGGCTTTTTTTATATTTTTGATTCTGATGACCTTGGCAGGCTACCCATATTGCAAAAAGTTTATAACCCCACAAAACTATGAACGGACCGGAACCAAGTACTATTTACCCTTTGCCGCACCACCAGAAAATGGTGTTCCTGAAAAACATCATCCAAAACCCAAACATACAAGTAGGCGACTACACTTACTACGATGATCTTGAAAACCCCTACAATTTTGAGAAGAACGTACTCTACCATTTCGATTTTATTGGCGATAAGCTGCTGATCGGGAAGTTCTGTGCTATAGCCTCAGGGGTGAAGTTTATCATGAATGTCGGCAATCACGAGACTAATCCAATCTCCGGTTATCCGTTTGCTATTTTCGGTAATGGCTGGGAAAGTATAGAAAGTGACGTGTCGTATCCTGTAAAAGGGGATACTGTTGTGGAAAACGATGTGTGGATGGGCACAGATGCGGTGATTATGCCTGGCATCCGGATTGGTAACGGAGCTATAGTAGCCGCAAAAGCTGTGGTAACCAAAAATGTGCCCGATTATGCCATAGTGGCCGGCAACCCTGCAGTAGTTGTAAAAATGCGGTTCCCGGATGATCAGATAGTTAAGCTGTTAAGTATAGCCTGGTGGAATTGGGATGTGGCGAAGATAACCCGTAACCTGCAACTTATCCACTCTGCAGATGTTGATGCGCTGGCAAAGTGCGTGTAAATACTTTCGCACCATAAGCCCCCAACGCGTAATCTTATTAACTTTGCGGTATGGCTCCACAACTCCCGGAATATGCAATTATAGTAGCTGGCGGCAGCGGCACCCGCATGCAGCACGATGTGCCAAAGCAATTTATAGAGGTAGCTGGCAAGCCAATTCTGATGCACACGATAGAGCGCTTTTACAAGTATAGCGCAGCTATACGGCTTATTGTAGTGCTACCGCAGGAGCAACTTAGTACTTGGCGTGAACTGTGCCGCAAGTATAACTTTAAGCTTTTTCATATGATAGTGGCTGGTGGTACTACTCGCTTTGGCTCTGTTAAGAATGGTTTAGGGGCTGTGATAGGAGAGGGCTTGATTGCCGTGCACGACGGTGTGCGCCCGTTTGTAGATACAGAAACCATACAAGAAGCTTATAAAACGGCAGCGGCAACTGGCAGCGCTGTAGTAGCCGTATCGCCAAAAGACTCTATCCGGGAGCTGACGCAGGAGGGGAGTAGCGCTGTGCCGCGCGCCAAGTATAAATTGGTGCAAACGCCTCAGGTTTTCCAGGCAAGTATACTACGTCAGGCTTATGAACAGCCTGAAAAGGAGTGGTTTACCGATGATGCCTCTGTTGTGGAAAGTATAGGCGAACGTATAACTTTAGTGGAAGGCAGCTACCGCAACATCAAAATCACAACTCCTGAAGACCTTATACTTGCAGAGGCTTTTGCAGCCCAGAATCAGCAGGGGGCATAGGCTGTACTTATGCTAACCTGCATATTCTACAGCGTTTCAAGAATATATAGGCTACACTACCGGCTGGCGACCAGCCTCTAAAAATACCTGGTTTTCCTGAACAGCCTTGGCCGAGATAGGTTCTAAAGCAGGGGCGGGTTTCGAGAGGTTCAGCAGGTAACCCTGCAAGGGTATTAGGTTGGCCAGGTCGTGGGTAATGCAAAGTATGGTTTTACCTTTTGTTAGCGTCCAATCCTGCAGCAGCCCAAAAACTTTGTTTTTATAGTATACATCTAGCTGCTGCGTTGGCTCATCCAGTAGTACAATGTCAGCATCCTGTAGCATTAGCTGTGCCAGCCACACCAGTTGCTGCTCTCCCCCGGATAAAGTGGTAAAGTCATGGTTTATGAGGTGCGTTAGCTGCAGTTGCTCCAGTACCTGTGCGGCCTGTGCATAATCAGTTGCATTGTAGTTCTCGAAAAAGCGCTTTTTGCGGAAGAGGCCCATTACCACCAGGTCGTGCACCTTTATCGGAAAGTTAATGACGTTTTTTTGGGGAAGGTAAGAAAGAATTCCCTTTTCAGCGGGGTTCGATAGCTTCTTTAGGTCGTGGCCTTGCACCAGCACCTGCCCCTGGTACTCCACCTTTTGTTGAAAGGCTTTAAAAAACGTAGTTTTCCCGGCGCCGTTATGACCTATAATAGCCACAAGAGCAGGAGAGGGTACAGAAAAACAAAGGTTGCGAATCAGGACCCGTTGGCCATAACCCGCAACCAAATTTTTTACTTCGATGATCAAGCCTAGTTGATTACAAATTATGAATTACTAATTACGATCGCTAAAGAGCCCGCTCTTGCTGCCACTCGTAATTCTTAACCCGTAATTCTTTTTAGTACTCGTCTTCGTTAAACATGAAATCCTCCTTTGTAGGATAATCAGGCCAGATCTCTTCGATGCTCTCGTAAGGCTGTCCGTCATCTTCCAGGGCTTGCAGGTTTTCTACAACTTCCATTGGGGCACCTGAGCGAATCGCAAAGTCGATTAATTCGTCTTTTGTTGCTGGCCAGGGCGCATCTTCCAGATATGAAGCTAATTCAAGTGTCCAGTACATAGTATTTTCTCCTTTAACTTATTGGCGTTTTTTGAATGGATTGCAAAAGTATAAATAAAAACAAATATTAAAATTTTTCTGCCCGAAAAATTGCTTTTTTGTCTGTTTTTAACAACACAACGCATTACAGCAGTAAATGTTCAAAATGTGCATTCTTTTTTTGCGCAATTTTAGAACGATATAACATTAGCTGTACTGTTTTGTGCAAAGTATAAAAAAAGCGCCTGCTATGGTAGTAGCAGGCGCTTTTTATTATAACCCAAATGTACTATTTGCTTATGGCACTCAACTGGCCCTGGAACATAGCAATCAACTCCTGCTTTGTATTAATCTTACGGTTAAAGTTGCGTATTTTGCCTTTCAGCATGTTACGGAACGAGTCGTTTCCCGGGGCATCGCTTAATTTGCCTAAATTGTCTTCCAGCACACTCAGCTCGTTTTTATCTGATTTAATAAAGTCTTTCAGAGCATTAATGCGGGCCTGCAATCCATCAGTTTCTGTGTAGCTGTCGTTGCTTGCCATTTGGCGCTTGCGTATGTAATGCTCCAGGCTGCTCATTTCAAAAACCTTGTCGCAGGCTTTTATAAAGCGTTCCCAAATCATGTCAGATACATCAGGGTGTACCGGGCCCGCCTTTTTCCATTCGGCTTGTAGCTCCTTGGCACGCTTTACTGCATCGTTTAAGCTGTTTTGCTGCAAAAGCCTTTCTGCTTCTGAGGCCAACTCTTGCTTGCGCTCAAAGTTAACTTCGTAATACTTCTCCCTTGATTCGTTCTTCTCGTTATTGATCTTCTGCTTCAGGCGTTCAAAAAAGTGATTGTGCGCTTTCCGGAACTCCGTCCAAAGGTTTGTGGTGGTTTTGCGTGGCAAGTTGCCGCCAACCTCTTTCCATTGGTTTTGTAGTTGCTTCAGTTTGGCTGTGGTTGCCTCCCAGTCATCGGAGTTTTGTAGTGCAACGGATTGTCGGATAAGGTCTCTGTAGCGCTCGTACGTGCGGTTAAGCATGCGCTTTTTATCCTCGAAATAGTTTTTCTTGCGCTCAAAGAAATTGTCAATCGTGTTTCTGAAGCGTTCCTCTATTTCGTCGGTAAGTTCTTTTTCTACAGGGCCGGTCTTGATCCAGGTGCTGCGCAGATCTTTAAGTTTCTCAGTCGCTTCTTTCCACTCTATGCTGTTGCTGTGCGCTTCAGCTTCCTGTATCAGGGCTATTTTAGTAGCCAGGTTCTTTTCCCGATTTTGCTTAATAGTCTCGTTTATGTCTTCCTCGGCTTTGGTAAGCGTGTGGTAGATTTTCTCGAAATCACCGAGGGCATCGTAGTTTCCTACCTGGTCTTTCATGTGGAGCACCTTCATTAAAAAGGAGCCTTTGTTTTCAGAGGTTGCGATACGCTCCAGCAGGCTGTTTACTTTGCCCTGGAACATCTCGAAACGCTTAGCGAAGTATACCAGCGAGTCGTTTTCTGACTCTTTTACCTCACCCACCTGCCTGGCAGGGTAATTCATAAAGGGCTTTAACCACACTTGCTGGTCTTGAATAAAGCCATACTTTGTGGCTTCTTCCAATAGGTTGTCGTTTTCCATGTTACTGGATTGGGTTATGGATCGAAAATTAGGGTAAGGTGTTAATTTTAAACTAACTGTTGCATACGCAGCTTTGCCTTCATCGTTTGCTTTGTGCCCGTGCTAGTGGTCGGAAACAAGACGCAATAAAAGCAAAGCAGGTGCTAAAGTAAGTTTGGGCACACTTTACCCATACAGTTTTTACAAGTTTAACTATTTCAAAGCAATTTTGTGAAGCGCAAACACATGAATTTTTGCGATATTTGTAATTCAGTACGAAATATTTACATAAAGTTTGGTTAACAGGCCTTATATGCGTACAAATACATTTGCCTTAAGTTAAATATAAGCTAATAATTATAAAGCTAACTATGAGTAACGAAACCATTATTTTCTCGATGGCTGGGGTTAGTAAAATTTACCCTCCTCAGAAACAAGTACTTAAAAATATCTATCTCTCGTTTTTCTACGGTGCCAAAATTGGCGTTTTAGGTCTTAACGGTTCTGGTAAGTCAAGCTTGCTTAAAATTATTGCCGGCGTTGATAAGCAGATACAAGGAGAAGTAGTGTGGAGCCCGGGCTATAGTGTTGGCTACCTGGAGCAGGAACCACAGCTTGACCCCACCAAAACTGTGCGCGAGGTTGTTGAAGAAGGCGTAAGCGAAGTAGTTGCCTTATTGAAGGAGTTCGACGAGATCAACATGAAGTTTGCCGAGGAGATGACCGACGATGAGATGAACAAGCTGATCGAACGCCAGGGCGAGGTACAGGAAAAACTTGATCATCATAATGCCTGGGAACTGGATAACCGCCTGCAGCGCGCTATGGATGCCCTGCGCACGCCGCCGGAAGATGCCATTGTAGGCAACTTATCGGGTGGTGAGAAGCGCCGCGTGGCCCTTTGCCGCCTGTTGTTGCAGGAGCCGGATGTTCTCCTGCTCGATGAGCCTACCAACCACCTGGATGCTGAGTCTGTTGATTGGTTGGAGCAGCACCTGCAGCAGTATAAAGGTACTGTAATCGCCGTTACCCACGACCGTTACTTCCTCGACAATGTGGCAGGTTGGATTCTGGAGCTTGACCGTGGAGAAGGTATTCCGTGGAAAGGCAACTACAGCAGCTGGCTGGAGCAAAAGGCTAACCGATTAGCAAAAGAAGAAAAAACAGAAAGCAAGCGCCAAAAAACACTACAGCGTGAGTTGGAGTGGGTGCGTATGGCTCCAAAAGCCCGTCAAGCGAAATCTAAAGCCCGTATAAGCCAGTATGATAAGCTCGCCAGCGAAGATGCTTCTAAAAAAGAAGAGAAACTGGAGTTGTTTATACCGGATGGCCCACGTTTGGGTAGCCAGGTAGTGGAGGCACACCACGTAAGCAAAGCCTACGGCGATAAACTTCTTTTTGATGATCTAAACTTTGCCTTGCCGCAGGGTGGCATTGTAGGTATTATCGGGCCGAACGGAGCTGGTAAAACGACATTATTTAAGTTAATAACAGGCCAGGAGAAGCCAAATTCGGGTAGCTTTGAAGTAGGTTCTACGGTACAGATCTCTTACGTAGACCAGGAGCATGCCCAACTAGACGGCAACAAGTCTGTGTTTGAGGTGATATCAGGTGGAACGGAACACATGATGATGGCAGGCAAGCAAGTAGTGTCGCGCGCTTATGTTAGCAAGTTCAACTTCTCTGGCGGCGACCAGGAAAAGAAAGTAGAGAAGCTATCGGGTGGTGAGCGTAACCGTGTGCACCTGGCCATGACGCTGAAAGAAGGTGGTAACCTACTGTTGCTCGATGAGCCTACCAACGACCTGGACGTGAACGCGATCCGTGCGCTGGAAGACGCCTTGGAGAATTTTGCAGGTTGTGCCGTTATTATCTCTCACGACCGCTGGTTCCTGGATCGTATCTGTACGCATATACTCGCATTTGAAGGTGAGTCGCAGGTGTACTGGTTTGAGGGTAACTACAGCGAGTACGAAGAGAACAAGAAAAAGCGCATGGGCGATATAGAGCCGAAGCGCATTCGTTACAAAAAGCTGGCGTAAGATTAAAATTTAAGAAGGGATCAGGTGTTTTTTCCTGATCTTGAAGTATAAAAAGGGCCATTGCAGGTGTTGCAATGGCCCTTTTGTTTTATTGCTACTACATACTTTAAAACCAAGAAGCTGGTAAAGTATAAACTGAGCGCCTGCCAAAAAAAATGTGTGTTTGCAGCCTCAGGATGAAGTATAAAGGCTACTGCAGCTCCAGACTTTGAGCAAGGTGATGAACGATTGCCTTGCCCTAAACCTATTCATTCATTCATTCATGTGCTTTTAACAACTTGCATAACCCTTCTTACTCCTGATAACCAGTTGCTCCCTGCGGCATCCTGTATGTAAAGCTGGTTTATATTCTAAGGCACAAAATATCATTAAACTGATTCCACAACTATAGACATACTGGTATAAAAATTAGCGCCACCCCCGAATTGTACAACATGTCATTGTAAATTATAAATTTATTTGCAAAGATATTGACGTGGTTAACTCTTTGATGTTAAACTATTTAATTAATATATAATATGTATTTATATCTAGTAATATTCTATTTAAATGATTTGTATAAAAAATATGGAATATTAAAATAAACATATTTTTTATAGGCTACGTATATTATTAGAAATAAAGCACTTAAATGCTTTAGGTAAAGGGTTGTTTAATTTATAAAATACATTTATCATGAAAAAAGTTTACCCAACTGATAATGACACACTAGCCTACTGGATTATAGCAGGCTGGTTGGCCGCTATGAGTGCGGTGGCAGCTATAGCCGTATAGGATTAATGCCTCCAGCAAGATTTAAAAGGTTTGCTGGAGGCATTTTATTTACAACGAACCAGAAGCTGTCGGTTGCACTTTCACAAACTCCAGTTCATCAAAGTGGAAATCGGGGTTGTTGGAGTCTAGTCGCATTTCGGCGATACTTCCGTCTTCGCCTACTAAGAAGCGCACTTTCGTCGGGTGCAGCAGGGCAAAGTCATTTTTCCAATCCAGATCAAAAATCTCGTGCTGCCAGAAAGCTAGTGTACCTCCTAAGGCTGGTGCCGGTAACAGCTGCAACTCAAGTTTGCCGTTTTTAAGTGTAACGGTGGCATCTCCGTATAATTGGCTGCGGTAAGTTCCGGTATATTCAGTTAGCTCACGGGCAGGTTTGCTCTTCTTTTTCTTCTCGTTCTTCTTTTTATCTCCTGTTTTTTCCTGCGCTTCTTTGGCTGCAGCAATGGCATCTAAGTTAAATTTGCTCCAGTCGCGCCCATTCTGTATGCCTAAAAATTGGTCTAGCGTATAGTTGGCCAACGGCGACATAATACCGCTCATGCTGTTGGTAAGTATAACGACGCCTAAATTCTCCTCAGGTACCAGCACAGTACGGCTGTTCATGCCTTCGTGTCCGCCGCCATGGTATACCAATTTTCTGCCTTCGTAATCGCTTACAAACCAACCTAAGCCTGCTGCTGTGAAATGTGTAGACGGGGTGATTTCTTCGGCTCTTTTGGATACAGGCATTGGGTTGTGGGCTGTCCACATGTTGCGGCTGGCGGCCTCGCTGAAAATGCGCTTGCCTTTGTAGGTGCCCTGGTTAAGCTGCAGGCGCATCCATTGGGCCTGTTGGTTTACGCTGGTAAAAATGCCGGCAGCTGGGTTCCAGTTATCCCAGGCAACCTGAGTAGTAGCAGAAGGCTTCCCGTTTTCGTCGAAGCCATGCGGAGAGGCTACATTGCTAACTCCTTTCAGATCGTTTACAGAAGTATAAGTGCGGCTCATGCCCAGCGGCTGCAGAAACGTTTCTTTGATATAGCTTTCCCATGTTTTGCCTGTTACATTCTCGATCACTTGGCCTGCAGTTATAAACATCAGGTTAGAGTAGCCATAGCCATCCCTGAATCCATAAGCAGGCTTCAGGTAGCGCATGCGCCGGATAATCTCTTCGCGGCTGTAAGTGGTGTTGTACCATAATAAGTCGCCTCCAAATGTTTTAAGGCCAGCCCTGTGGCTAAGTAAATCCTCTATGGTAAGGTTTTCTGTCACAAATGGGTCGTACAGCTGCAGGTAAGGCACATGCTTTTTTACCTTGTCTTTCCAGTTTATCTTACCGGCATCTACAAGTGTGGCCAGCGCTGCGGCAGTATAGGCTTTAGAGTTAGAGGCAATGCCGAAGAGTGTGTTGGCATCTACCTGGCCTCCGGTTTTATTGTTGAGCACACCATAGCCCTTGGCAAAAATCACAGAGTCGTCTTTTACAATGGCGATGGCCATGCCCGGAACGTCCCAGTCTTTGAGCGCTTGCTGGTAATAGGCATCTAGTTTGTTAAGGTCGGCTTTGGTTTGCGCCTGCGCTTGCGCTTGCGGCAGCACAAGTATAGCGCAGGCCAGTAGCATTAATTTAAGCCTTAGCAGGCTATAGTAAGTTAGTTTCATGGGTAAGATATCGCTTTATTTAATGCAGCAAGTTACTCATTTTAGAGAATAGTAAAGCGGCGGTGCTACAGTATAATGGTTATACTTTTGTATCTTGCCAAAGCCACATTTGCTTAAAGTATAGCCCTTTAATGAATATCCTTTACCTGCCTCACACCCAAATAGACAAGTTGCAATGGGATGCGCTGATTACAGCATCGGAGCAGGGGCAGGTGTATGCCTTGGCCTGGTACCTGGATGTGGTAGCACCGGGTTGGGATGCCGTGGTAGAGTTGGATGAGGCAGGGAAGTATGAAACTGTTATGCCTGTGCCGTGGCAAAGGAAGCTGGGCATGCGTTACGTGCAGCAGCCACTATACTGCCAACAGCTGGGTATTTATACTTTAGCAGCAAGTATAGCCGGCGCAACTTACAGGCAGTTTTGGGCGGAGGTGCAGCAGCGGTTTAAGTATGTGGTGGGTTACAACTTTAACACAGGCAACCAACTGCCGCAACAGCAAGAGCAAACTTATACGTTATACTTAGACCTGGGCAAACCATACCAGGAGTTGCAGCAACATTACACCCGCGACCGCAAAATGAACCTGAAGCGGGCACAGAAAGCAGGACTACAGTTGCTGCACAGCCAGGACATTGCGCCGCTTATCCAGTTCTTTAAAGACGAGACAGCAAAACGCATCTATGGGGGCGTATCGGAGAGCGCTTACATGTTGCTCCAAAACTTATACAGGGCCTTGCAGGAACGGGGACTGGCGCAGCTGTATTATACTTTAGATGCAGGCGGGCGCAAAAATGCCGGATGCTTGTTTATAGTTTGGCGCAACAAAATAGTATATATATTTAACGCTGCTGCTGCCCATGGCCGCAAGCTAAATGGCCGCACTCTTATACTTGACCATATCATCCAAAAGTATGCGGGGCAGGAGTTTATACTTGACTTCGAAAGCCCCGACGACAGCGAGCCAGACATTGTGCATTTTTACCGCAGTTTTGGCCCCAAAACTATGCCTATACCTGTGCTAAAGTATAACAGGCTGCCCAAAAGTATAAAGCTGGCGCGTGAGCTAAGAGTGCGCTTGGTAAAAAGTTTAAAGGATAGTATAAAAGCTTTTAATAGTTGCTCTACCCGCTTATCATGCTTCTGCTGAAGTATGCCTCACCTGCTTTTGTGCTGAAAAAGAGATAAGTAATAGAAGTTAATGCTCGTGTTCCTCACGTGGTTTATGTGGGCCGGTTTCGTATGCTTTCTTCTCCATCTCCAGGCGGTGTAGTTCATCTAAAGATAGTGCGGTTGTTAAGGTGCCCAAACTAGGTTGGCCTGCATCTACCCAGGCGGTGTACCAAAAACTGGCCGTCATTTTAATTGCCAGGCGCATTTGGCGCTCTACTTGCCCGTTAAGCCTTTTGCTGTATGCCTGCGAAAAAGCGCGGGAGTAAACGCGGGTTGTCAGGTTGTTGCGCAACTCAAAGCTATACTTCTTTTCCTCGTCAAATTCCTGGGTTAGCTGGCGCTCAAAGTATAAAACAGAATCAAGGGCAAGGTGTGCGCTTGCTACAATGTCCCAGGCTTTTAGCTGGGGTTGCTCCAGGTACTGTGCCTGTCCCACAAAAAAGTCATAGTTATCAGAGAATAGCTCCGGCAGCCGCGACTCCCAAAAACCATGTATGCCGCGCTGGCCGGTAAATTGCCCGTTGTAGTTTTGCGTAGTATGCAGCGGCACACAAGCATCCGCAATATAATGGCCTAATTCTGTACTAAGGCGCAAAATCTTGTCTACATTACGCTCTTTAAATGCCTGCGTTAGCTGGTACTTCATAAAGTTGATGTGCCAGGGTACGATGCCATAAGCCTGCAACGTATCTTCGGTGTACCTTTCGACGGCCTGTTGCCAGTAGCGGGGCATTTTGTAGAGGGCGCTGTCGCCATATACATCCAGGTCAATATAATGCCGGGGCGCTTCGTTGGCAACAGCATAGCGGCGCTTATCGGGGTTTACTGCGTTCTCGGTGATGTACCTGATGTGCTTTTTATAGAAGCCAACCATTTCTGGGGGTAAGGCAAATACTGCCAACCTGTTAATGCGTTGGTGTGCATAAAAACCCCAGCTACTACCCTGCAATGGCACCAGCAACAATAACAGTAAAAGTATAAACCGGCTGCTTTTATCCATATAGGGTGCTTACGCAGGATCAGCTTTTATTGATGTTGTAGATTTTAGGATATAATTTTAGATTTACTATATTTACTTAATGGCTGTTAAACAAAGCATTGTATACGTTATCTAAGTTCAGCAAAGGTTTTTATCCCACAGCATCTCATTGTTTTAATTGCATAAGCTTATGAATACCAAAATTTTAATGGCAGTAAGCGCTGTGCTCATGGGCATAGCAGGTATAATTTTATCTTTTTTTCCGGAGGAGATACTGGGTTATATGGCTATAGAAAGCATGCAGCCTGTGTTGTTGCAGTTGCTAGGAGCCCTTTACCTTAGCTTTGCCATATTAAACTGGATGGCCAAGGCAAACCTGATTGGGGGAATATACAGCAAGCCTGTTGCGTTAGGCAACTTTTCGCACTTCGCAATTGGAGGCCTTTCCCTGGCAAAAGCTGATTTCAGCTCAGGCTTCCCGGCTTATACTTTAGCAACTACAATCATCTATTTGCTTTTTGCCGTTCTGTTTGGATATGTGCTTTTTGTCGGCCCCAGCTTTAAAACGAAGGCGGCCGCATAAGTATAAAATTCAGTCATTACTGCATAGTAGCACTAAAGCAAATGGCAGTATAGTATAAGGAATAGAGTCAAACCAAGAGAGACTACCTGTAATTGGGAGTCATGCCGCTTTCTAATTTTGAGTGATCAGGTAACCTGTTTTTAATCCTGCTACAGCATCAACAGGCAGCGGAGTGTCCTAATCGTAAATTTATCGTATTTCAGGTAGTGCCGGTATAAAGGCCTATAGGTTTAAAAACACTTCGACTGCAGCCATACTTCGGCGGCGTCTTCGCTTTCGAAGGCATGGGCGTTAAAATTGCTTTTAAGGCTGGGGTACACCGCATCAAAGGAGCGCTTGCCGTAAATGCCCGGTGAAAGCACATGCGCATAGTAACGCAAGCCTATGGTTTTAGCTTGAGGAGCCCACTTATAGGCCAGCCAGTTAACAGCCACCTCCCAAGGCCCGATCAGTTCGCGGTTACTATTCAGTAAGCCCTGGCAGGGCCTTTCCCGTAGCATTGCTAAAATATGGTTCCCTCCCATCACAATCGTTTCAAGCGATTGTATTCCTACCCAATTGGCAATAATAAAGGCGTTATCCGATGATCTGCGCACCTCGAAGAATACATCTCCATTTGCCTTTTTTAAGCTCTTATGATCTATACTATCTACTTTGCTTGTCAACACGAATTCATCAACACGATAAAAGCTTTTGTTTGGGCACACTTATCTTAAGTGCAGCCCGTTATATAAGCTTCTACGGTGGTTTTTATAAAAAGCTTTTGATAGCTGCCACAGTTTCTGCGGGGGCACTTAAGTTGGGGCAATGGCCTGTTGCCTCCAGTACCACAAGCTTGCTGCCTGCTATATGCTTGTTTGTATATTCTCCAACTGTTAATGGAGCTATGGCGTCTTCAGAGCACTGCAAAATCAGGGTTTCTGTTTTCACGTTCGGAAGGTCTTTCCTGTTGTCTGAAAGAAAGGTGATATGAGCAAAATCTGCGGCAATTTCGTGGTTGCTTTTGCAAAAGCTCTGGGCCAATTCTTCGCTAAGTTCGGGCTGCTCCGGGTTACCCATTATAACAGGGGCAATGGTATTAGACCAGCTCAGGTAATCGCTTTCTAAGGAAGCAAGCAGGCCGTTGATGTCTTCTCTGCTAAAGCCGCCCACATAATCTCCATCGTTGATGAAACTTGGGGATGGGCTAACCAACACCAGCTTAGAAAAACGCGAAGGTTCCTTAATGGCTGCCAACGCCCCAATCATGGCGCTTACAGAATGGCCTACAAAAATAACGTTTTGGAGGTCAAGCTCTCTGCAAATTTCCAGCACATCAGATGCATAGTCTTGCAAAGATGCATAGCGCTTCTTTGTATAGCTTGAGGTGTCAGAGTTGCCAAAACCAATGTGATCAAAAAGGACAATCTTATAATCGTTTTCAAAGGCAGGGGTGATAAAGCGCCACATGTTTTGATCGCAACCATAACCGTGCGCAAAGAGCATCGGCTTCGTACCCTTGCCAATAATTTTCACATTGTTCTTTTTAACTGCATTCATAGATTTAAAGGGTTTTATTTGTAAAAGGGCGAGGCAGAAAATTAAATAATAGTTGTAAAGCTACACACGAAAACTTAGAATTGTAAACATAATTAGCGATTAATGCTGTAAGCAACATGTTTAACACCTGAAAGTTACGGTATAACGGTGTTTAAACAATTATAACCTGCTTTTGAAAGCCGAATTTTTTTAGGCTGAATTTTACCTGCAGCATGGAGCCTGCAAAAGCGAAGCGCCCGCTGCAATAATTGCAGCGGGCGCTTCGCTTTTGCAGGCTTAAAACTTATTAGCGCTTTTTAGCTACTGCCGGAAATTTCATCTTGTAATCAGCATCTACCTCGCCCTTGGAGATCTTTGCCAATTTGTTTTTAATCAAGCGTTTCTTTAAGCCGTTCAGGTGGTCCGTGAAAAGTATACCTTCAATGTGGTCGTACTCGTGCTGTATTACGCGTGCAGTCATGCCATCATAGGTGTCTTCATGCTGGTTCCACTCTTCGTCAAAATAGCGGATAACGATACGCTCTGGGCGGTATACAACTTCCCGTACGCCAGGTATACTCAGGCAGCCTTCCTCAAACCCCCACTCTTCGCCGGTTTCTTCGATAATCTCTGGGTTGATGAATGCTTTTTTAACGCCTTTGCCCTCGTCTTTCTCATCCATCATCGGTTCAGAGTCAATCACGAACAGGCGGATGCTTTTGCTTATCTGCGGGGCTGCCAAGCCTACACCGTGAGCATAGTACATGGTATCAAACATATCAGCGATCAACTCCTGCAGGTTAGGGTAATCCTGTGGAATATCCTGTGCTTCTTCTTTTAAAACGGGATCGCCGTAGGCGGTGATTGGATAAATCATATGGTTCTGCTTTCTAAATACGATTGTAAAATAATGGCCGCGCTTATGCGGTCTACGTTGCCTTTGTCCTGTCGGTCTTTCTTCTTCATGCCCCCGGCCAGCATCGCCTGTTGTGCCATTTTAGAAGTAAAGCGCTCATCTATCAGGTGTACGGGTATACCCGGAAATGCCTTCTGCAGCAGCCTGTGAAAACCTACCACATGCTGGGTTGCGTGGGTGTCTTCGCCAGAGAGGCGCTTAGGCATTCCCAGCACAAAAGCCTCCACGGGTTCGCGCTGCACATAGGCCTTCAGGTAGTCTAACACATCTTTTGCATGAACGGTTTCTAGAGGGTTGGCAATGATCTGCAACACATCAGTTGCTGCCAGTCCCACGCGTTTCGTTCCGTAATCAATTGCTAGTATCCTGCCCATGTGTTTAAATTGCACTACAAAGGTAAGCATTTTATGGTTGCCTGCTTATGGCTGGTTCGGAGCGTGTTTAAAATTAATGCTTTGGTCTATATATAGCTGCTACCGGTGCCAGCCGCACAGATCTAGCTTGTAAAAGTGCTACGTTAACAGTTGGCTATACTTAGCCGCTACACCCTATGTATGGGTTGAAAATTATTTTAGCCCGAATTTTGTTACAAGGGTAAGTAGGGGCATGGGAAGCGTATATTCGCAACCTTCGTAATTTTCTGCTGGTATAGATGATTAACCCCACACAAGAAATTATTAAATTGTAGCACTTGCCGCCGTCTCAAAAGGTCGGGCAGCGCTGCATCTATTAAAATATACTATGGAAAAGATGGAAAACGAAGAGGAGAGAGGTAAAATTAGGAATTCAACATTTCAGGTAAGGCTACCTTTATTTATTGCACTATCACTAGTGGTGGGTGTGCTGATAGGCGCTACCACGTTCTCGCCCTCCACCAATAACCCACAGGGCACCGCTAAAAGTTACCTTAAGTTCAGGGATATACTAAGCTACATAGACCGCGATTATGTAGACACAGTAGACATTGAAAAGCTCTCGGACTACGGCATTACCAAAATGCTGGAGAAGCTTGACCCCCATACTTCTTACATCCCGGCAGAAGAAATGGCCATGGCCCGCTCATACTTAGAAGGCGATTTTGAAGGCATCGGTGTAGAATTCAATATCTTTAAAGATACCATTTACATTATTTCCCCGCTTAGTGGCGGCCCATCTGAGGCTGCTGGCATACAAGCCGGCGATAAGATCATAAAAGTAGACGGAGAAACTGTAGCAGGCATTGGCATAAAAAACGAGGGGGTGTTTAAGCGCCTGCGCGGCCCAAAAGGCACTAAGGTGAAACTGGCGGTGCAGCGCAAAGGCTCCGGCAAGCTCCTTACCTTTACCATCAACCGCAGTAAAATACCTACTTACTCTGTAGATGTAAACTACATGGTGGATAACCGTGTGGGATACATTAAAGTAAGCCGCTTCTCGGCCACCACCTACGAAGAATTTAAGAAAGCACTTACCGAGCTACGCCAGAAAGGCATGCAGCAACTTATACTTGACCTGCGCGGCAACCCAGGCGGCTACATGGACCACGCCATACGTATGGCCGATGAGTTTATAGCAGGCGAGAAAATGATTGTTTACACCGATGGCAAAGGCGAAAAGTATGACTCAAAAACGTTTGCCCACACTAAAGGCGATTTCGAGAACGGCCCCGTGATTGTACTGCTCGACGAAGGCAGCGCCTCTGCCTCCGAGATTGTGGCTGGTGCCTTGCAGGATAACGACCGTGCTTTGATTGTTGGCCGCCGTTCGTTTGGTAAAGGATTAGTGCAAATGCCAATTCCGCTGAACGATGGCTCTGAGCTGCGCCTTACTATTTCGCGCTACTACACGCCAAGCGGCCGCTCTATACAAAAGCCATACAACGGCAAGCCAGAAGAGTACCAGCAGGATATGCTGCACCGCTTCGAAAACGGCGAGTACTTTCACCCGGATAGTACCTTGTTTGTAGACTCGCTTAAGTATAATACATCAAAAGGCCGGGCTGTGTATGGCGGCGGCGGTATTATGCCTGATGTATTTGTGCCACGCGATACAATGGCGCTTACGCAGTACCTGAGCCAGCTGTACAACAACAACATCATGCGTGAGTATGCGCTTAACTACTACCGCGACAACCGAAAGGCTTTAGAAAAGATGAGCTTCGATAAGTTTAATAAAAACTTTGAAGTAACCGACAAAATGCTGCAGGATATTGTGCAAATGTCGAAAAAAGCTGACGTAGCGTACAAAACAGATGAGTTTAACCGTTCTAAAGAGCTTATCCGCAACAACCTCAAAGCATTTATAGCACGCAGCTTGTATGGCAACAAAGGCTTCTTTCCGGTGCTGCACGAACAAGACGAGGAGTTTCAGCAAGCGCTAAAGCATTTTAACCAGGCACAGCGCCTGGCAAAAGGAGGCGCATAAATAACAAGTATAAGGATACTTTTATAAATTGCCTTACAAGCTACTTTAACAGAACCTGATTACTATAGCATCCAACGCATGGCATATTATTATAAGCTGGGAGAGATCCCGCAAAAAAGGCACACGCAGTTCCGGCAACCCGATGGCACGCTTTACGCAGAGCAGCTGGTAGGTACGCTGGGCTTTAGTGGCGTATCTTCGCTGCTCTATCATATTAATCCGCCTACCCAGATGAGCCGCATTGGCGAGGCTAAACCCTTTGCCCCTAAAAAGGCCGAAGGTATAAAGCTGCAGCCCCACCACCTGCGCACGTTAAATGTTGAGCGTACCGGCACCGATTACCTGAGTGCCCGCAAAACCATGCTCTTTAACAGCGATGTAGCCATCAGCATCTGCAACCCATCGGAGAGCGAAATGGGCTATTACTATAAAAATGGCCAGGCTGATGAAGTAGTGTTTGTGCATGATGGCACCGGCGACCTGCTTACCCAGATGGGCCGTATTCCGTTTAAGCCCGGCGATTACCTGGTAATTCCGCGCACGGTTATACACAAGTTCAGGTTTGATGAGGGGCAGGTAAGGCTGCTGGTAATAGAGTCGTTTAGTCCGATTGAGACACCACGACGCTATCGCAATCACTTTGGGCAATTGCTGGAGCACTCGCCGTTTTGTGAGCGCGACATGCGCCCGCCGGTAGAACTGATAACCGAGACACAACGAGGCGAGCACCTGGTACAGGTAAAAAAAGAAGGTGAGCTGCACCAGTTCTACTACGACTTCAGTCCGTTTGATGCCGTAGGCTGGGACGGATACTTTTACCCATATGCTTTTTCTATCTATGATTTTGAACCGATAACAGGCCGCATTCACCAGCCGCCTCCGGTACACCAGACTTTTGAGGCGCACAATTTTGTAATCTGCTCGTTTGTGCCCCGCCTGTTCGACTATCACCCAGACTCTATACCTGCGCCCTACAACCACTCCAACGTAGACTCTGATGAGGTGCTATACTACGTGGAAGGCGACTTTATGAGCCGCAAAGGCGTGGATAGGGCTTCGTTTACGGTACACCCAGGCGGTATACCGCACGGGCCACACCCAGGCACAGTAGAGGCAAGTATAGGCAAGAAAGAAACGCACGAATATGCCGTGATGATTGATACCTTTAAGCCTTTATACCTGACAGAAGATGCTGTTGCTTATATGGATAAAAATTACCCAATGAGCTGGAACGAGCACGGCAACAAAGCCTAAAACCCGTAAGTGTGATTAAACCGCGCAGGATTTTGTAAATTTGCGGCAGGAAAAACAGTTTATACTTGCTTTTCCTGCCGCAATTGTATTTTATACTTTCAATTTGCCTCTATGAACTTGTTACGCATTGCCTTTGCAGTCCTTTTAGCTTTTGCTGCAGTCGCCTGCGATGCAGTCGACGACCTGTTCACGTTTTACATCGAAGAGGAGGAAACAATTGAGGTAAAATCATACTTTCCGGTAGGTTTGGCTCCAATTGTTCCGATTAAAGTAACCACAAACTCCAGCGAAGACTTTAAAAACAACAAAACGCAGGCAGAGCTGGTAAAAGATGTTACTCTAAACAGGCTGCACCTGGAAATAACAGACCCGCAAACGGAGAATTTCAACTTTCTGAGTAAAATAGAGATTTACATCTCAGCTGAAGGCAAAAGCGAGGTTAAAATTGCATACCTGGACCAGATTCCGCAGAACGTGAACCTAATACAGCTGGTATCTACAAACGCCGAACTGGACGAGTACATAAAAGACGAGAGCTATACCATTATTACACGTGCCACGCTGGCGAGAGCGGTCGCAAACGATGTAACTATTAAAGCAAACATGCGATTTAAAGTAACTGCAGATCCTTTATAATATGAATACATTACCGATGAGGATTTCTGAGAAGAATAAATTAGAGAAAATAATCATAGTAGGAGACAGGGTGCTTATAAAGCCAAAGTCTTCGAAAGAGCAAACTAAGAGCGGTTTATACTTGCCACCTGGCGTGCAGGAAAAAGAGAAGGTGCAGGAAGGCTATATCATGAAGGTTGGCCCCGGCTATCCTATTCCCGTTGACTATGGCTTTGATGAAGAAGCTTGGGAGCAGGAAGACGAGGAGCAGGTGCGCTATATACCACTACAGGCCAAAGAAGGCGACCTGGCTATTTATCTGCAGCGCGATGCCATTGAGATTAACTACCTCAGCGAGAAATATTTTATCGTGCCACAGGCAGCGGTGCTGATGCTGGTGCGCGAAGAAGATTTATAATTTCATACTTCAAAAGAAAGCCATTTAAGGCGCTGCTTTACAAAAAGTAGCGCCTTTTTGTTTTTAGCAGTAGCATAATAAGGTTACATGCTGCATTTGATCTTGTGCCAAAGGATTATTCCCTCTATCTTACAAGGTTTTTTGTAGAATAAAATCATAAAAAAGAAGAGCTTCAGAAGCAACCCTGGCTGCTTTTCTTTTATCTTTTATATACTCTGAGTCTTTCTACTAAAACTATGAATAAAAAGCTACTACGCTGCGGCACCCAAAAACTGCTATTACTTACCTGTGTATTCTCCCTCGGGCTGCTGACTAGCGCTTTTGGGCAAGACCAGAAAAAGCAGCCGACAAAAGAACTCCAGGCATTGCGCATTACCACAGCCCCTAAGATTGATGGTGTGCTGGATGAAGCGATCTGGCAGCAGGCGCAAATTGCAACAAATTTTATACAGAACAGGCCTACGCCAGGCCCGGCAGAAGTACACCCCACCGAAGTACGCATACTTTATGACGACGAGGCCATTTACGTGGGAGCCATCATGCACGATGTGTCGCAGGATAGTATATTCCGGCAAATGGGCCAGCGCGATGATTTGGGTAATACCGACTTTTTCGGGGTATTTTTTGATACTTACAACGACCAGATAAACGGCTTCGGCTTTTTAGTGACGCCTGCTGGCGTGCAACTAGACGCCCGGTACTCTACTAACGGCGAAGACTGGAGTTGGAACGCCGTGTGGGAAAGTAGTGCCAACATACAAGGTACCGATTGGGTGGCGGAGTTTAAGATACCTTATTCTGCTATTCGTTTCAGTAACAAACCTGAGCAATTGTGGGGACTCAATTTTATGCGACAGCGCCAGTCCAGGAAGCAGGGCTTTTTCTGGAACCACGTAGACCCTGCCAAAGACGGTTTTGCAAACCAATGGGGTAAACTAACCGGCCTGAAAAACATCGAGGCGCCGCTGCGTTTGTCGTTTACGCCGTATGTGGCGGCATTTGCGGAAAGCTACCCACGGCATGCAGAAGAAAACGAAGATGTAAAGTATAAAAGCAACTATGGCTTTAGCGGAGGAATGGATTTAAAGTATGGCATCAGCGATGCTTTTACCCTGGACATGACTCTCATTCCGGACTTTAGCCAAGTGCAGTCGGATAACCAAGTGCTAAACCTTTCGCCTTTCGAGGTACAGTTCAATGAAAACCGTCCCTTTTTTATGGAAGGAACAGAGCTTTTTAACAAAGGAGGTTTTTTTTACTCCAGGCGAATAGGCGGGGCACCAACCAACCCGCTTGATGGCGACGAAGAAGAGGCGTTGGGCAACACGATCATCGATAACCCAATAGAGACTAAAATGCTGAACGGCACCAAAGTATCAGGGCGCACAAGTTCGGGTTTAGGAATTGGTGTGTTTAATGCAGTAGTTGGCAGGCAGTACGCCACTTTACAAGATAGCGAGGGCAACAAGTTTAAAAAGCAGATACAGCCGCTCACAAACTATAACGTTACTGTGCTGGACCAGTCGCTGAAAAATAACTCTTACGTTACGCTGATAAACAACAACGTGATGCGGCAGGGCGGCACGTATGATGCCAACTTAACGGGCGCCTTGTTCAGGTTTAACGACAGAACCAATACATATGCCATTGATGGTAAAGCAGCTGTAAGCCAGAAGTTCTTTTCCGACAGCACCGCCCTGGGGCATATGTACCGTGTTGGCTTAAGCAAAACGAGCGGCAGATTCCAGGTTTATACGTCGCATACGCTCATCTCCGATACCTATGATCCGAATGACCTGGGAATCTTGTTTGTAAATAACTCGATGGAGGAGAATGTGCAGTTTAATTACAACTTTTACCAGCCTTTCTGGAAGTTCCTGAACATGTATACCAGCCTTGGCGCCGTTTACGCGCGGCGGTACAAGCCTGATGCTTTCCAGAACTTCGTGATCTATGGTGAAGTGAACAGCACGTTTAAAAACTTCCTGAGTGCAGGCCTTAACTTTAATCTGGAGCCCGTGGTAACTTATGATTTCTTTGAGCCGCGCGTTGATGGCATGTTTTATACTTTCCCGGTAAACTATAGTGCCGGCGGTTATATATCCTCAGACTACCGTAAAAAGTTTGCACTTGATCTGCGGGGTAGTTACCGCTGGTTCGACGAGAACAATCGCTTTAACTACAGCTATACTATTGCGCCGCGCTACCGCGTAAACGATAAGCTTTCTTTTGTTTACAATTTTAGCCGAGATTTGCGCCTGGATGACATGGGGTTTGCGAGCAAGTTGAACTTTGATGAAAACGGTGACAATTTAGAGGAGCAGATTGTGATTTTTGGACTGCGTGATGTAAATGCCACCACTAGCTCCCTTACAGCAAGCTACAGCTTTAACAACCGCATGACGTTGTCGCTGCGTTCGCGCCATTACTGGTCTAAAGCAGAGTATAACCGCTTTTATCGTCTTGCCACCGATGGCCTTTTAAGCAGGGACTCCTACCCAAATGGATATAGCGATACATTCAAAGGAAAAAACCATAACATTAACTTTAATGCCTTTAACATCGATATGGTATACTCCTGGTGGTTTGCTCCTGGCAGCGAGATAAGCATTGTCTGGAAAAACGCCATAAACGAGAGCAAAGAGGAAGTGGTGCCGCGTTACCTGGATAACTTCTCCAACACGATTTCATCGCCGCAAAACAATAGCCTTTCGGTAAAGGTGCTATACTATATCGATTACCTCACGCTCAAGAAACGTTTCTCAAAATCCTGATGAAAGCAAAAGCCGAAGCAGTTTTCGCTTCGGCTTTTGCTTGTGCTTTGAATTCTAAAGTGGCCTGGTCAAGTCAAAATCGGCGCGGAAGCGGAGCTGGTTATCGCGCTTTAAGATGTAACTGAATGTTTTACCGTCCGGGCTTAAGGCCAAGGTCCACTCATTGGTAGCGGCGGCAGGCAAAAGCTGTGCTGTAAACGCATCGGCCGGGAAACGCTGCTCTAAGTTGCTTTCAGAGGCAAGCGCCATGCCGCCATACATGGTTACCTCGTCGGGTGTGCCGTCTTCGTGGCGGTGGTCATGCTTTAGCTGCAACCCCTCCTCTGTCTTAGCCAATACCCAGGTTCTCGATTTGTCCTTGCCTACATGGAAAGGAATACGGATGGTGGTGTCGGAGCAGGTGCTTACGTGCATGGTTAGTGGCTGGCCGGCAAATGGGTCTTTGCCATCGGCAGGAAAAATTACTTTGCCTGCGTAAGACTTGCCGCAATGCGTGGCTATACTGGAATAAAACGATTGCTGCGACTTGCTTAGCTGGTATGGCTGTTTAGCGCAGGCAAGTATAAACAGCAGGCAAAAAGAGAGGAGGATTTGCTTCATGAGGTTAAGTTAGCGAAAACAACCAGAACAAGTATAAAAAGTAAGCCCCGGCATACGTCGGGGCTTACTTTTTATTTGGTGGCTGCTGAGCTTAATGCTGCACCAGTATTTTCTCAGAGTATGATTTATCGCCGTGCCGCAACCTGAAAATGTACAAGCCGGATGCCCTGTCGCTTAGGTCAACAAACCCTTCGTACTGGCCATAGTAGCTGTCCACGTTGCCTGAAAGTATAAAGTTGCCCAGTATATCCACTACCTCGAAAGTAATGTCTTCGGCTTGGCTTGTTTCTAACTCAAACCTAAAGCGGCCAGTTGTAGGGTTAGGCGATACTACCAGTCCGGTACCCAGCTCGCGCACACCTGGCTTGTAAGAGAAATTGTATGCCATCGATACTTCAGAGATACAACCGTCCTTAAAAATCTGTACGCTATAGTTGCCGCTCTCAGTTGGTGCGAAAACTTTGCCTGTTGCACCCTCTACGGGCTTGTCGTTTTTATACCATTGGTTGCCGTCTGCGCCACTTGATACCAGCGTTTGGCCATCGCGTGTAATCACAGGTTTGGTTAAGGGAGTGCCGCCTTTTACAGTTGCCTCCACTCTTGGGCTCGGACAACCAAGCGAGCGCACTTTCATATCGTAGAAGTAATAGTAGAAAGCCTCAGGAGTGGTGGTGGCTGTGTTGCCTGTAATAGTTAAAACTTCACCGGCCTTAAAAGGATACCCTGTAACACCGCTGTTATTCCTGTAGATAGTGGCCCCATTCTCGTAAGCAATAGAGATTTTATAGGTTCCGGCAGTTGGTAGTTCCAGGCCAAGGTAATAAACCGCTCCCACGTCATTCGGATCATCGGGCTGCACGCCAGGGCCAGGATTGGTACGGGTGGCTGTTACATACAGCGTTTTAGCAGATACAGGTGCTCCTTCTTCGTTAAAGGCAGTAAAGGTTATTTTACCGCTATGGCCAATGTATAACCGTGCGCTCTCTAAAAGTACAGGGGATTTGGTGTTGATAACCACATCAGGAGTAAAGGTGTTATAGCCGCCGCCACTCGCAAATTTCTTGGTTGCCGGGCCTACAGTACCATAATAATCATTGAACGCTGCGAATAATTTGCCACTTACTTTGTTGGCTGGCATGTAAATGTTATTGCCTGCAGCAATTGGCTGGCCGCCGGTGGCGGTGTTATACCATAGTATGGTACCGTTGCCTGTGGCAGAAAGAGCGTAATTGGCATCATTGCCGCACCGGAAAGCCGAGGCATCCACAGGTGCCCCGGCAGGAGTGCCAACCGTAAAAGTGCGTGCCATGCGGTTGTTGTTTTCTACTAGGTCATCCTGCAAACCAGAGGTGGCAATCAGCTCATATGTTGCGCCGGCTTCTGTTGCAAATGTTTCGTTTAGCAGAGCTTCTGCCTGCGCATAAGGTAGCAATGTGGCCTTATAAATATACGATACCTGCAGCACCTCCGCATTGTCTTTAAGCACGCGCACCGTAACAGGTATGTTGCTCTGGGCAGTAGTTCCGAAATTTTTCAGGTTAACAATTAGTTGCTGTGCAGGGTTAGGGCAAAGCGACGCACCTGCCGGTAGTACAGCCGATACACCTACGTCCTTCCTCGGTTTCTCAAACTGTACCAGGTAGTCCTGGGTTTCGCCTTTGGCATAGGTACCACATGGAGTTACATCGGCGCTGTTGCTGGTTTCCTGTACTATTACGCGCATGCGCACCAGGGTGCCAACCTGTACTGTGGCCGGTGCCGTAATGGTAGCCGTGAAAGTGGCATTACCTTTTAATACTGTAGAACTAGCTGCTTCTTCGCCGGCGTCAGTAAAGCTGCCGTTGCTGTTCCAATCCAGGTATACTTTCGCAATTTTGGCGGCATCGGTAGTGCACGTACCTAAAGTAAGGCTAAGCTGCTGTTGCTGCCCCGGCTCAAAAGTAAATTTATTATCCGTCAGGTTTTGATGCGTTGTGCAGCCGGTGCCATATGTATAGGTTTTATTGCCAAGCGTAATAGCTGTTATTTTAGCTCCCTGGTCTGATGCTGGCTTGCTCTCGCATACTTCTGTGCCTCCCACACCACTTATAATAAGCGCATAAGCCTGCGGGCCTTTAAGCAGCGTTTTTTTGTGGCTTACAGTTATCGTATAAGTTTCTCCGGGTACGGCATTCATGATTTTTACCTGCTCCACGTTATCCAGAATGTTATCTCCGGTTGTGGCAGGGTTTGCCGGTTTGTTTGGGTCCAATACCCACGGCTGGTATATGTCATTGCCTTTGCTTACCCTTACATCCAGGTCATTTATAAGGCGAGCCGAGCGGTTGTTTAATGCACTTGCACCTACAGTAACAGGTGTAGCCTCAGGGTCCGTCCAGGAAATGGTGACCACAAGCGGCCCAACACCGGAAGCTGTAACCTGTTGTGTATAGGTTTGCCCTTGCGCCAGCGCGTTTTCCTGTATAATGTTTGTTTTGTTGATGTTGGAGATAACAGAGGCAGCGCGCTTTGCATTTAGTAATCCCCAGCCAAATTTATAGTCTGGGCCGGGTGTTTTACCTGCCTCGTCGGTGGTATGTATGGCTAAGCCTTTTAGCGTAGCCGCGCGCATAACCTGGCCGTTGTTAAGGTTAGCATAATGCTCCTGCAGCAGCAGCAAACTGCCAGATACGTTTGGTGCTGCCATAGATGTACCGCTTAGCGAGGTGTAAGCTGTATTGCTTTTATCAGAAGTAGACAAAACTGATACGCCATTGCCTACAAGGTCAGGTTTGATGCGGCCATCATCAGTTGGGCCAAAGCTGCTGAAAGACGAAATTACCACATCAGAAGTATCTCTATAACCTTCCGAGATAGGATTTACAGCGCCTACAGCAAGTATGTTTTTGGCGGTACCATACGTGGCGATGATATCAAAGCCATTGTTGTTGCTAATGCCTGCTGCGCGGCTGGCTATTTTAGTGAACTTGCCGGAGCTGTCGCGTTGGTAGTATGGCTGGCCAATTTCAGGGCCGTTTTCTACACGGTTGTTTCCTGCTGATTTTACGATCAGGTAGTAGGGCGCATTGTAGGCGATGCGGTCCCAGCTGGCAGCTGTTTCGTTGTAGTATCCAAATTTGTAATCTTCTGTAGCGCTAACATCGGTGTCTCCCCACCACTCCCAGTACGGGTCTTCTGCGGTGCCCTTTCGTTCTGAGTTGTAGCGCCAGCCAGCTATAGTGCCGTACGAGTGGTTTGACACAAGCAGGTCTTTAGCCGCAGTTGCCATTTCAGAAGCATCGTTGTTAAAATCATATGCCGTCAGCTTTTTTAAACCAAACGACATGCCTTTAGCCAGGGAGTTTACGCCTTTAGCCATCATGGTACCTGCTACGTGGGTGGAGTGCTCGCTTGAAGTAGATGGTTTGTCTTTTTGAATAATACGGCCGGCTAGTTCCTGGTGCGTTTCAAGTACGCGGCCGCCATCCCAGACGCCCATTTTTTCAGCTACTGCGTTACTGGCTCCGCTAAGGTCAAGGCCAAGCGAACCACCGGCCCAAAGCTCGGTAGTGCCAACAGATGCTGCTGCCCTGGTATTGTTATAGGTAATATAGTAGATAGGCATGCCTTTGGCATCAAGCCCTTGCAAGGAGATGTGCGTGCCGTCTGCATATGTTTTCTCAACTACCCAACCATGCCTTTTAGCAAGTTGCAAGGCCTTGCCACGACTAGCTTTGTAATCTTTTTGCGCTGCCACAGCTATTTTGTCCAGCTCTTTAACATTGGCGCGAACAGGCGGCGTTGCGCTATGCTGGGCAAGTGCCGTTGAGGCTGTTGCCATGGTTACAGCAACTAGCCAAAGGCCTAATCTTCTCATAAAAATATACTTGGGTAGATATAATAATCTCTCAATTTATAACAAAATGCGAAGAATGGCAAAGCAGTTCCTTATTTACAAGTGGTCCTGTAGGTATACTTTTATACTTGCACATGAGTGGCTCAAAAGCAAAACGCCCCAGTAAATGCCGGGGCGCCTTGGGTAGCAATTAATGTTGTGCTTATTTTCTCAGGTATTGGGCAAACTCCTTGGCGAAGTAAGAAAGTATAATGTCGGCTCCGGCGCGTTTTATACTTGTTAAAGTTTCTACCATAGTTTTTTCACCATCTAGCCAGCCCTTTTGAGCGGCGGCTTTTACCATGGCATATTCGCCGCTAACATTGTAGGCGGCAATAGGCAGGTGTGAGTTCTCCCGCAATAATTTGATCACGTCAAGGTAAGATAGGGCAGGCTTTACCATCAGGTAGTCGGCACCTTCTTGTGTGTCTAGCTCTGCCTCAATCAAAGCCTCGCGGCTATTGGCGTAGTTCATTTGGTAAGTTTTCTTGTCGCCGGCTTTTGGGGCAGAGTCCAGGGCATCACGGAAAGGACCGTAGAACGCGCTGGCATACTTTGCTGTATAAGCCATGATAGCAACTTTCTGGAAACCGTTCTCATCAAGCACACGGCGTATATGACCTACGCGGCCATCCATCATATCAGAAGGAGCCACAATGTCGGCGCCGGCTTGTGCTTGCGTAAGTGCCATCTTGCCTAGTACTTCCAGCGTTTCATCGTTAATGATCTCGCCATTCTCCACTATGCCATCGTGTCCGTCAGAGCTGTAGGGGTCCATGGCCACATCGGTAACAAGTGCAACGTCTGGGAAATTGCGCTTTATCTCACGTATAACTCTTGGGAAAAGGCCTTCCGGGTTGTGGCTCTCCGTAGCATACTTGTCTTTGTACTGCTCTGGTATACTTGGGAAAGGGGCAAATGCTTTCACGCCCAGTTCTACGCAGGCAGCTACCTCGTCTAAAACGGTGTCAGCGGAGAAGCGGTTGATACCCGGCATAGAAGACACCTCTATGCGTTTGTTCTGCCCTTCAATAATAAATAGCGGGTATATAAAATCGTTGGTACTAAGAGTGGTTTCCTGTACCATATTTCGAATCGCTTCTGTCTGGCGATTACGTCTTGGTCTTCTGTTCATAAGTATAAGTCCTGTTACAGAAATTGTTCAATATCAAGTTGCTGCAAAGGTACTGGTTAAGTAGGTGAATCGAAATTAGTTTCCGGTTTAATTATAAGCTAAACATTGATTGGCAAGGGAAAGTTTGGGTAGATCGCGTAAGGGCTTATTTACCTGCAGGCTGTATGGTTTTCTCTTGCTCAGGGTGCTGTACTTCCTTGATAGGAATATAAATGTTTGCCCAAGCCTAAAGCTTATGCATTGTAAACTGCCTGGTTGGGCTCGTAAAACACAAAAGGGCGAAGCTGTAATAGCTCCGCCCTTTTGTGCCAGTAAGTATGATTGTTAAAAGCTCATTATTACGTCTTCAATAATATCGCAGCACTCGTTCAGTTGCTCCTCCGTCATTACCAAAGGTGGTGCAAAGCGGATAATGTCGCCATGGGTTGGCTTGGCCAGTAAGCCTTTTTCCATCAATGTGACACATACATCCCAGGCGGTGCGGCCATCAGCGGTTGGCTCTATAACGATGGCGTTCAGCAGGCCTCTCCCGCGGACTAACGTTACCAGCTCAGGGCGTTTTTGCATCAGGCGGCGCATGCGCTCCCTAAATAGCTCACCTAGCTTGTTGGCGTTCTCAGTCAGGTTCTCATCTTTGATAACTTCTAAAGCTGCAATGGCAACCTGTGCCGCTAAAGGATTACCACCGAAAGTAGAACCGTGCTCACCTGGCTGAATGCACAGCATGATATCATCGTTTGCCAGCACGCACGAAACCGGAAGCACGCCGCCAGATAATGCCTTGCCAAGTATAAGTATGTCTGCCTTTACATTGTCGTAGTAGCTGGCTAGCAGTTTGCCGGTGCGGCCAATGCCAGTTTGTATTTCGTCGGCCATTAGTAGTACACTATACTCGTGGCATAGCGCATGTGCTTTTGCCAGATACCCCTCGTCGGGTACCATTACGCCAGCCTCGCCCTGTATCGGCTCAACCAGGAAACCACAGACATTCGGGTTTTCTTTAAGTGCCTGCTCCAGCGCATCAATATCATTGTAAGGTATGACTTTATACCCTGGCATGTATGGGCCAAAGCCTTTCGTGGAGTCGGGATCAGTTGAGAAAGAAATTATGCCCGTGGTGCGGCCATGGAAGTTGTGCTCTACTACAATGATCTCTGCATTGTGGGGTGCGATGCCTTTTTTAAGATAACCCCATTTGCGCGCAAGTTTGATGGCTGTTTCTACGGCCTCTGCACCCGAGTTCATAAACAGCGACTTTTCATACCCGAACAATTCGCAAATATACTTTTCCGCAAGACCTAACTTATCGTTGTAAAAGGCGCGCGAGGTAAGTGTTAGCTGCTGTGCCTGCTCTACCAGGGCATTTACAATTTTAGGGTGGCAATGGCCTTGGTTTACGGCGCTGTAGGCCGAAAGAAAGTCATAGTAATGCTTGCCTTCCACATCCCAAAGATGCACGCCTTCGCCGCGATTAAGAACAACAGGGAGGGGATGGTAATTATGAGCGCCATACTTGTGCTCTGTATCGATAGCCTGTTGGCTCAAGTTAGTCATTTGCGTAGTCATAGTTTACGGGTTTGCCTGTTTACAATACGGCCATTGCGCAATAGCGGCAACAGCATAGTATAAGTACAGATGTGTTGATTTATTGTTGTAAAAATAGTGAAATAGCGCCTATTAAAAAATACACCCTCGGTAGCAGGCTTAACCATGCTGCGTTTGCCCTTTTCTGCAGCGCCTGAAAATGCTTTCGAAGCCTTCCGGGTCATACGCTGCGTAAGTACTGGTCATCAGGCCGTAGGTGTTTTCTTCAGTTACAAAGCCATATATATCCCGCTCTTCATCGTCTGAACCATCAATTTTTACATGGTGCTTTTCTAGCAACGTCAGCCTTTCAGGCTCAATGGCTGTGCCTAACTCAGAGCAGAACACCTGTTGCTTTTGAATGCTGAAAGTATGCGTAAAGCCGCGATCGCGCATAGCAGCAACGGCTTCTTTGAATGTGTGGTAGGCAGGCATAGGCAATAGTTTAAACAAGTAAAACAGGATGCAGGCTTTATAAATTACCTTATAGTATAACGCTGCAACAAAACGAATCTGTACAGCAGGTTGCAAGTTTAGCAGTTGTGTGTTTGGCTGTTGCATGGTAAATGGCTTACTTTGCGTTATAATAACAAAGTTAGACGTGAGCCAGAAGCTAACAGAAGGGGAGGATTTTTACTTTAACGAGTACGGATTAATGGTGTTAACGGCGAAGTACCTGCAGAAGCGCGGTTACTGTTGCAAGAACGCCTGCAAGCATTGCCCCTATGGTTTCAACAAAGGCAAAACACGGGCAGAAGATAAAAAGCAAGTATAAAATTTGTGTCAGAAATGCGCCTTAGTACAGCGCTATACACAATTTGAGGAAAAATATTTCCCATGCTTTTGAATTTCTGCATCTTTTTGTAGATATTTGCACCCCTATTGAAATAATTTAGAAGAAAATACAAGATGGCACGAGTTTGCGATTTAACAGGTAAAAGACCACGCGTAGGTAACAACGTATCTCACGCTAACAATAAGACGAAGCGTAAGTTCTATCCAAACCTTCAGAAGAAGCGTTTTTACATCCCTGAAGAGGATGCTTGGGTAACACTTAAAGTTTCTACGTCTGCTTTGAGAACCATCAACAAGAATGGTATCACAGCAGTATTGAAGAAAGCAGTAGAGCAAGGATATATCCTGTACTAATGGCAGCCTTCCGGCTGTGCATGCTGCTGGTTTGGGCAACAGTAACTGTTGCTGCAGCCCAGGTACGTGCTACCCCGGATAAGCCATCTGATACTTTAGATAAAGCATTTCACCAGCAACGGAGAGAGCAACTGCGTAAGCAGCTACCGTCTCGCTCCGTTGCTGTTTTTTTTGCCTCTCCCATTCGCAACCGGGCAAACGATGTGGATTTTTATTACCACCCCGACCCGGATTTTTACTACCTGACAGGTTATAAGGAGCCGAACGCGGTATTGGTTCTTTTTTCTGAGCCTCAAAGTATAGCTGGTAAGCAGGCAAGCGAAGTGTTATTTGTGCAGCCAAACGATCCGCAGTATGAACTATGGAACGGGGCGCGTTTGGGTGTAGAAGGTGCAGCTGAGGCAACTGGAATAACTACGCAGCCTAATACAAACTTTGCATCCTTTAAGCTGGACACGGCAAACCTGCAGCATATTTTGTTTAAAGAGTTGCCCCACGATGTGCGCAATAGCGCCAACGACGAGGCTGATCTTTACAGTTTGCTGGAGCAGTTTAAAGTTAAAGCAAAAGTGCCGGCAAGTTTTGATGCACAGCGCAACAGGCTGTATAAGCTAGTACGTGAGCAAGGTGCGGCACAACCTGAAGAGATAAAGAGCTACATAGGCCAGATGTCGCGTTACATCCCATCGCTGCGCCAGGATAAATACCTGAACGACTACGTTAATGCGGCAGATGCACGCAGCCGGATAAAAGCTGTTGCGGCCATTCCTAAAAGTAAGCTTGATGCTTATACTTTAGCGCAAACGCTGGCAAGCCTGCGCGAAGCTAAAACTGAGCAGGAACTGCAACTGCTGCGTAAAGCAATCAGCATTTCGGCACAGGGGCAGATAGAGGTGATGAAAGCCATGCGGCCGGATATGTCGGAGATGGAGTTGCAGGGCTTACACGAATTTGTGCATAAAAAATATGGTGCGCAGCATGTAGGTTATCCATCAATAGTTGGCGCAGGAAATAACGCTTGCGTGCTGCACTACATCGAAAGCAAAAAACCACAGGTAAGCAATGAACTGGTGCTAATGGATGTAGGAGCAGAGTATAAGGGCTATACCGCCGATGTTACCCGCACCATACCAGCCAATGGTAAGTTTACAAGAGAGCAGAAAGAGATTTACGAACTTGTGTATAAGGCTCAGGAAGCAGCGTTTGCAGCCTGTAAGGTAGGGAACGACTTTCAGGCACCGCACAGAGCTGCAGCAGAAGTTATTACTGCCGGTTTGCAGAAGCTTGGCATCATAAAAGATAAATCAGAGGTTCAACGCTACTTCCCGCACGGTACGTCGCATTATCTTGGCTTGGATGTGCATGATGCCGGAACCTACGGGCCATTTCAGCATAATACAGTTATCACAGTAGAACCGGGCATTTACATTCCGGAGGGTAGCCCTTGCGATAAGAAATGGTGGGGGATTGGCGTTCGGATAGAAGATGACATTCTGATCACAAATAAAGGCTGGGAAAACCTGTCTAAACTGGCTCCGCGTACCGTGGCAGATATTGAAAAGACAATGGCTCAGCCAAGCGCTCTGGATGATTTTAAACTTCCAGCATTGAACTAGCAGCACATTGTCACCTGTTTATGTAACATTTGTGAAGCATCCGGCTTAAATTTTACAATAAATATTATACTTTGTTTGTAATTAGAGATTTAAGCCCCTATATTTGCAGTCCTAAATAAAAAATTACGATAGAGAGATGGCTAAAAAAGCAAAAGGTAATAGAATCCAGGTTATCATGGAGTGCACAGAGCACAAAGCTTCTGGCATGCCTGGAACTTCAAGGTACATCACTACCAAAAACAGAAAGAATACGACTGAGCGCCTTGAGCTTAAGAAGTATAATCCAGTATTGAAGAAAGTAACTGTACATAAAGAAATTAAATAACCATGGCTAAGAAGGTAGTTGCAACCCTAAAGACCGCCACAGGTAAAGACTGGGCAAAAGTTATCAAAGCTGTGAGATCTCCAAAAACTGGTGCTTACAGCTTTAAAGAGGAGATGGTACCTGTAGATAAAGTACAGGAGTTCCTTAAGAAGTAATAAGCCGACTCTATTCTAAGATAGATCAAATCAAAAAGTCCCATTACTGGGACTTTTTTAGTATATTACCGTATCACCGGAAGTCTTCATCCTTACAAAAACATCGGAATGGGCATTTTTGACTTTTTCAGTAAAGAGAAGAAAAAAGAGTCGCTCGACAAAGGACTTGAAAAAACTAAAACCAGCTTCTTCGGACAGCTAAGTAAGGCTGTTGTTGGTAAATCCACAGTTGACGTGGATGTACTGGATGAGCTGGAGGAAATTTTAGTACACGCCGATGTAGGTGTAGAGACTACGGTTAAGATTATTGATCGCATTGAAAAGCGCGTAGCCCGCGACAAGTATGTAAGCACCGACGAGCTGGACAGAATCCTGCGCGAAGAGATAGCTGCCATGCTGGAGGAGAACCGTGCCGGAGACGGAGCCAACTTTGAATTGCCTGCAGGTATAAAGCCGTACGTAATCATGGTAGTTGGTGTAAACGGTGTAGGTAAAACTACCACAATCGGTAAACTTGCCTCTCAATTCCATAAAGCAGGTAAAAAAGTAGTACTTGGTGCTGCCGATACTTTCCGTGCCGCAGCTGTTGACCAGCTTATTATCTGGGGAGAGCGTGTAGGGGTGCCGGTTATATCGCATGGCATGAACACCGATCCTGCCTCTGTAGCTTACGATGCCGTTAAAAAAGGAGTGGAGCTGAACGCTGATGTGGTAATTATCGACACAGCCGGACGTTTGCACAATAAGGTAGGTTTGATGAACGAGTTATCGAAGATCAAGCGCGTGATGCAGAAGGTAACTGAAGACACACCACATGAGGTGCTGTTGGTGCTGGATGGCAGCACAGGCCAGAACGCGCTGCTACAGGCCCGCGAGTTTACAAAAGCCACAGACGTAACAGCCCTTGCCATCACAAAACTTGACGGTACAGCAAAAGGTGGAGTCGTTATAGGTATTTCCGATGAGTTTAAAATTCCGGTGAAGTATATCGGAGTTGGCGAGAAAATTGAGGACTTACAGTTATTCGACAAAAACGAATTTGTAGAGTCATTCTTTTCCCGCAAATAATGTGTAAGTATACAAAAAAGCTTCTGCTGTTGCCGTTGGCACTACTGCTTTTACAATGCAACGGCACTAAACCCGCGCAATCCGAGGGCTCGCAAGACCAACTGGAAAGCGCAAATCCACAACAGAAGCAAATGCCTGTAGTTATTTCTGAACAAGCCCAGGAGCAGCAAGCGCCAATAGAACAAGGTATAGCCGGTAAAGTATTGTGGCAGGCAGGTAATTTAATGCCCTCGCCAGATGCGCCTATAAGCCAGCCTAGCCATGTGCAGCGCACTTTGTATGTTTACGAACTTACAAAAGGAAACCAGGTTAAAACCACAGATGGTGTTTTTCACACCGACATTCAAACTAATTTAGTTACTCAGGTTGTTACAGATGCTAATGGCAACTTTGCTGTTACACTAAAACCCGGCAAGTATAGCCTGTTCTCAAAAGAGGAAAAGGGATTGTTTGCTAACCTCTTCGATGGTGAGATGAACATCAACCCAGTAGAGGTAAAGCAGGGGCAGGTAACGAACGTGGAGTTTCTGATTAATTACCAAGCAAGTTATTAATACGTGAAAGTAAGATCGCTAAAAAAGGATAAGGTAAACGTAATCACCTTAGGTTGCTCTAAAAACCTGGTTGATTCGGAAGTGCTGATGGGGCAGCTGCGTGCCAACGAGTTTGATGTGGCGCACGAGTCTGACAAAGATGATTCTAACATCATTATCGTAAATACCTGTGGCTTTATTGATAATGCCAAGCAGGAGTCTATTGACACCATTCTACGCTACGCCGATGCCAAAGAAGCTGGCCAGATAGATAAACTATACGTGACGGGCTGCCTTTCGCAGCGCTACAAAGACTCTCTTGAAGCTGAGATTCCGCAGGTAGACGCTTACTTTGGTACGCTGGAGTTGCCACGCCTGCTTAAAACGCTGGAGGCAGACTACAAGAACGAGCTAATTGGCGAGCGTTTGTTAACGACACCTTCGCATTATGCATACTTTAAGATTGCGGAAGGCTGCAACCGCCCGTGCTCCTTCTGTGCGATACCGTTGATGCGTGGCAAGCACGTAGACCGCCCGATAGAAGACCTGGTAAAGGAAGCAAAACGCCTGGCAAGTATGGGGACCAAAGAACTTATACTTATTGCACAGGACCTTACCTACTATGGTTTGCAACATTACGGCGAGCGCAAGCTAGCTGATTTGCTACGCAACCTTTCTGATGTGGATGGTATCGAATGGATCAGGATGCAGTATGCGTACCCGTCGCAATTCCCGATGGAGGTGTTTGATGTGATGAACGAGCGCGAGAACATCTGTAAGTACCTGGACATGCCGCTGCAGCACATTTCAGATAACATGCTGAAGACCATGCGCCGTGGCATTAGCAAGCGCAGAACAATTGAGTTGGTAGACCAAATCCGTCAGCGTGTGCCGGACATTGCTTTAAGAACTACGCTTATTGCAGGTCACCCAGGTGAAACAGACCAGGATTTCAGGGAGTTGTATGATTGGGTTGAGGAAACAAGATTCGACCGTTTGGGCATTTTTACTTATTCTCACGAAGACAACACACATGCTTATACGCTAGAGGACAACGTGCCGGATGAGGTGAAGCAGGAGCGTGCCGATGCCATTATGGAGCTGCAGCAGGGGATCTCTGTAGAGATGAACGAAGAGAAAATAGGCAAGACTTATAAAGTATTGTTCGATCGTAAAGAAAGCGGCTACTTTGTTGGCCGTACACAGTACGACTCTCCGGAAGTAGATAACGAAGTACTGGTGCCAGCCGATAACACCTATGTAAGATTAGGAGATTTTGCTAATGTGAAGATTACAGATTCCTCTGACTTTGACCTTTACGGAGAGGTAGTAGTATAAACAGTACACGTAACACGATATTATAAAAGCAAAAAGCGCTGCAAGTATAAATGCAGCGCTTTTTGCTTTTAGTACTTATCAGTAGCTGTAGTATAAAAAGGTGCTACTTTAACACATGCCGGCTCAACACCCGATACGCTTCATTGATATTGTCGCCCTTCCTGAAGTCCTGCTTGATTGTTGGCTCTGACTCGCCGGTAAGCCAGATTTTAAGTTCAGCATCTAAATCAGCAATGCCGGCACTCTCTTTCGAAAACATCTTGATGCTGCTGTAAGGTATACTTTGGTAATCTGTTTTAGAGCCGGTGAGGCCTTGTTTGTTTACTAGTATAAGCCGCTTGTTTGTGAATACAAGCATATCCCGGATCAGCTTGTATGCCTTCTCGATATGCTCGCTCTCCAGCAGTATGGGCTGAAACTCTTTTGTAACCTTTTCGATAGACACTTCCGACGCGTGCCCCATCATACCACTAAGTAATCCCATGGTTATATGTTTTAAATTTAGTTTGTTTACGTGTTGCTGCTGATAAGTTTATACTTATCAGTAAGTTGCAGATTAACGGTACTGGTTATACACGTTGGTTGCTAAACCTGTTGCACGTGCTTTCTGTCGAAGCTCCTGCAAAACCGTATATAAAAGCCTTAACTTAGCAACTCAGCTTGCAAAGTATAAAAGCTGTAACACAATTAAGGTAAAACTGTTAAAGAGGCTATACATTAAGCCTGTAATATTGATGGAAGTATCTACTATGAAAATAACTAAGATGGATTACGCTGCTACTGGAGCATTCTCGAAAACAGTAGCAGACTATCTTTGTAAAAGCGAAAAGCTTAAACCATTTTATAACCACTTCCCGGATCTGGAGGCTTTTGAAGCCCAGCTAAAAGAGAAAGCATTTAGCCCAGAGCAGCGACAAACCTTGTACCAGGCGCTACAGCAGCAGTATACTTCTCTCGGCGCTATCAACCTAAAGGTACAGCAAAACATAGACCTGCTCCAGCAGCCCAACACTTATACCGTTACTACCGGGCACCAGCTGAACATCTTCACAGGTCCTTTATACTTTGTATATAAGATCATCACAGCCATTAACACCTGTAAACAGCTGCAGGAGAGGTATCCGGCTTATAATTTCGTGCCGGTGTACTGGATGGCCACAGAAGATCATGACTTTGCCGAAATCAATCATTTTAACTTGTTCGGGAAGGGGTACAAGTGGGAAACAGCACAAAAAGGCGCAGTTGGCCGCTTTACAACTGAGGGCTTAGATAAGCTGCTGGAGGAACTGCCGGAAACATACCCTGTGTTTGACGATGCTTATCGTAACAGCAAAACCCTGGCTGATGCCACACGTGCCATTACGCATGCATTGTTCGGCGAATATGGTTTGGTAAGTATAGACGGTGATGATGCAAAGCTGAAGAGAGCATTGATTCCTGTGGTGGAAAAGGAGCTTACCGCGCAATTATCAAACAAACTAGTAGAGGAGGCAAACGCGCAGTTAGAAAAACTCGATTACAAGGCACAGGTATACTCCCGTGAGATAAATCTTTTTTACCTGCAGGATAACCTGCGTGAGCGCATTGTGCAGGAAGAGGGCAAATATAAAGTACTCAACACCGATATCAGTTATACTTTAGAGGAGATACTGCAGGAGGCAAAGGAGCACCCGGAACGGTTTAGCCCCAATGTTATACTTAGGCCGTTGTACGAAGAACTGGTGTTGCCAAACCTGGCCTATATAGGCGGTGGCGCTGAGGTAGCCTATTGGTTCCAGTTAAAAAAAGTATTTGAGGCTTATAACGTTGCTTTCCCGGTACTGATGTTGCGCAACTCTGCGCTGTACATAAACCGAGGCAACGCCAGCCGCATGCATAAATTAGGTTTGAAGGCAGAAGAGCTTTTTCAGTCTTACCCGGAGCTTAAAAAATACCTTTCCGGCCAGATACACGAAGAGGAAATTAACCTGGAGGAGCAGCGAAAGGCTGTAACGGTGGCTTTTGCTGCAGTAGAAAAGTTAGCACAAAGTATAGACCCAACGTTGGTGAAAGCAGTAGGTGCCGAAGAACAGAAAGCCACTAATGCACTACAGATGCTGGAGAAAAAAATATCGAAGGCACGCGACAGCAAGCACGAGCAAACGTTTAAGCAACTCGAGAACCTCAAAGAAAAGTTATTCCCGAACGGCAGCCTGCAGGAACGTTATGATAACTTGCTGTCTTTCCAGACAAATAACCCTGACTTTATACCTGCCCTGGTAGAGGCGTTTGATCCTTTGGAGTTTAAGTTTACCATACTAGAAGAAGAGTAATGCAAAAGGCAGAACTGCGGAAGCTAATGCTACAGAAGCGGCGCGCTTTATCTACCGAAGAGGTGCAGCAACGCAGCCAACGTATAGCAGATCAGTTTTTTAGCAACTTTACTTTAGAGGCAGGCCATACTATACACATTTTTTTACCTATTGTAAAAAAAAACGAGGTAAATACCTGGCCAATTATTCTGAGGCTGCGACAGCATCACCCAGAGGTGCGCGTAGCTGTACCAGTTACCGATGTTGCCCAAAATATACTTACGCACCATCACCTTACCGACGAGGCCATACTTGTAGAAAATAATTGGGGAATACCCGAGCCTCAGGATGCGCACATAATCCATGCGGAAGAGGTTGATATAGTGCTGGTGCCATTACTGGCTTTTGACCTGGCAGGCCATCGGGTAGGTTACGGTAAAGGCTTCTACGACCGCTTTTTAGCTGATTGCCGCCCCGGTGTGCTAAAGGTTGGTTTATCATTGGAGCCGCCTGTGGAGAGTATAGCAGACCCTAACCCTTTTGATGTGCCGCTGGATGCCGTGGTGATGCCGGAGGGAGTGTGGAGAAAATAACTTTGGAGAAGGGGATTAAAAGCCACAGCCCTTCAAGTATAAACTTGAAGGGCTGTGCGTATTTATGCAGAAAGTATAAGTCTACTTTTTGTTAGCGGTAATTTTCTTCAGCTGCTCAACCGGGCCAAACTGTTTTTGCTCCATAGTTTTGCCTCTCAGGTAAATTTTTCTCAGCTGCACCTCAACAGGGGCCATCGTCTTGGTCATTTCCGAAGAAACAACTTTAATGTAAAACTCTCTGGCTTCTGCGGCTGCACCTCTCTCGAAAGTGTGCGTTTGCTGGTTCTTGTTTACCGGTAGGCCTGGAATTACGTGGTAATTCGTGCACACTACCTCGTATTTTGATAAGAACGGTTTAATAAAGCTTTTGAATAACTTCTTCATTATAAATTAATTGTGAACAAGGGTTAAAGAACTCGCAAAGTAACTTTTTATTTTTATAAATCAAGACTGCCAACTAAATTATCATAAAACTTTAACAAACCAATAATAACAGGCAAAATGGGATGTACAGTAAATAGGAATTTCAGTCAGCTTATTAAATAATTACAATAAGCCAGAATATTGCGTTCTGGTTCATTCTTAGACAGAAACAATATGGCTTAGTGGCGTATTGCGTTGATTTATAATTAGATATGGGTTAGGCTACGGGCTTTACACCACGCGTCATTTCACGTTTGCCCGGAGGCCCCGGCAATGCTTCTACCTCAAATCCGGCAGCTTTAAGGCTACGCTTAAAAGAGCCTTTGGCACAGTAAGTAACCAACACACCACCTGGACGTGTGGCATTGTAAAGCTTCGTAAACATCTCCTCCGACCAAAGCTCGGGCTGTTTTTCAGGGGCAAAGGCATCAAAATACACCAGGTCGTAGTAAGACTGAGGCGCCACAAACTCCTCAAGGGTTTCGTGTATCTTCTGTAATGTGAAGTATGGTATAAGGTCTACCGGCTCGTTCCAGGGGGTTTGGTGCATGCGCAGGAAAACATCATGCAACTCAGGGTTAAGTATGGCCCTATCAAACTGCAATTGGTTTACTACCTCATTCTGCAGCGGGAATTTCTCTAGTGTATCGTATTGTATAAAGGCTTTTTTTGCCAGCGCAACAGGGTAGGTAAGTATAGCGTTCAGGCCCGTTCCGAAACCAATCTCCAGTATTTTAACATCTTTTTTAAACGATGTTACGTGCTCAAGGCCATGCTTTATAAACACATGCAGCGACTCCTGTAGTGCCCCATGTACCGAATGATAGTGCTCATTGAGCTCAGGTACAAAAAGGGTGTTAGAGCCGTCTTTCGTTTTTCGGATTTCGAGGTGCATGTTTTTTGTGTTACTTTACAAAGGTAAGTAAACCTAGGCACAGGCTGCAACTATTAATGATTTATTGGTAATCATAAATCAAAGAATACAAACAAATGCTGGGTTTTGGCAGTTTGCGCCTTTCTGCAATTTTATAAATAAATCTTTTACATTTAAGCAAAATGGCAAGAATAAAAGTAGCTATACCAGACCATATTCATTTTACGGCAACCATACCTGTACGTGTTACCGACCTGAACTATGGCAACCACCTTGGTAACGATGCGCTGCTATCCATACTGCATGAGGCACGCATGCAGCTGCTGGGACAATTTGGCTGGAGCGAGCTAAGGATAGGCGGGGCAAGTATGATTATGGCTGATGTGGCGATAGAGTATAAGGGCGAGGGCTTTTATGGCGATGTACTTCGTATAAAGCTGGCATTCGATGACATCAGTAAGTATGGCTTTGACATAACGTACCACGTAGTAAACCAGCACGGCAAAGAAGTGGCGCGCGCTAAAACCGGAATGCTATGCTTTGACTACCAGAACCGTAAATTAATGCCCCTGCCAACCGAAGTAAAGGCGAAAATTGAAACTAAAACCTGAAGATTTTTGTAATTTTGCAGTATGAATTTGATTGCAGACATAAATATCATCAATAAGAAAGATATCCGTAGGCTAACCCTCGACGATATGAAGGCGTGGCTTGTGGAGCAGGGCGAAAAACCGTTTCGTGCCAAGCAGGTATACGAGTGGCTCTGGAAGCATTCTGCCCAGTCTTTTTCGGAGATGAACAACGTGAGCCTTGCCCTGCGCGAAAAGCTGGAGCAGCACTTTGCCATTAATGCGGTAGAGGTTGCTACTGAGCAGGTAAGCAACGATGGTACAATCAAATCTGCTTTCAGGCTGCACGACAGCAACATTGTAGAAGGTGTGCTGATACCGCATAACGAGCGAAAAACCGCCTGTGTAAGTAGCCAGGTAGGCTGCTCGCTTACCTGCAAGTTCTGCGCCACCGGCTACATGGACCGCGTGCGCAACCTTGATGCTGCCGAGATTTATGACCAGGTGGTGCGAATAAACGAGCAGAGCATGCGCCAGTACGGCGAGCCCCTCACTAATATTGTTTACATGGGTATGGGCGAGCCGATGCTTAACTATGCCAACGTGATGAAGAGCATTGAGCGCATTACAGCACACGATGGTTTGGGTATGGCTGCGCGCCGTATTACAGTAAGTACAGCTGGTATTGCCAAAATGATTAAGAAGATGGCAGACGATGGCGTAAAAGCCAACCTGGCACTTTCTTTACACGCCGCCAACGATGAGAAGCGCAACCAGATCATGCCTATCAACGAAACTAACTCGCTGGAGGCCTTAACGGATGCACTAAAGCATTACCACCAGGTTACTGGCCGTAAAGTTACTTACGAGTACATTGTGTTTGATAACTTTAACGATTCGGTGCAGGATGCTGAGGAGCTTCTGCGTTTCTCTAAAATCATACCTTGCAAGATCAACCTGATAGAGTATAACCCGATAGAGAACGCCGATTTTGTTAACACAGATGATGCGCGTTTGCAGGACTTTATTTACTACCTGGCAGACAGAGGCCTGCAAGTAAATGTGCGCCGCAGCCGTGGCAAAGATATTGATGCCGCCTGCGGTCAGCTAGCCGTAAAAGAGAAGACAGCTTAAGGATTTTAGAAAAATAATAGAAGGCCATTTGGCAAAAAGACAACAGATCGTTTTCTGAAAGCTTTTTACCAAATGGCCTTTTTGTGTGATATTATGCTGCCATAGTATAGAGCCTAAAGCTAATCACCTTTAAACCTTCCCTCTGCCGGAGGTCTTCCGCTTTGCCTGTCATTCTTGTCCTCGGTTATTTCACGTTCCTCCACAAAAACAGCATGCGCTTTAGGCCTGATGCGCTGGCCGTACTTTTGGGCATATTGCTGCGTAAACTCTGCCCCGAAAAACACGATCATCGAGGAATAGTAGATCCAGACAAGTATAAGTATAATAGAGCCTGCCGCGCCGTAAGCCGACCCCGGATCTGAAGTGCCAATGTACCAGCTGATAAGAAACTTACCGATCGTGAAGAGCAAGGCTGTAATCAAAGCGCCTATCAAGGTGTCTTTCCAGCGGATAATGCCGTCTGGCAAAAACTTAAGGATAAGAGCGAACAACAAGGTTGTAAGGCCAATAGAGATAATAAAATCCAAGGCTTTGATTAGCCAGACGCCAATACCCGGCAACATATCAGATAAATAGCCACTCAGAATAGACACGGCCGCGCTTATAACAAAAGAAATCAGCATCAGCAGCGATATACTCAGTATAAGGCCAAACGAGAAAACACGCTCTTTTGCCATGCGCAAGATACCGCTGGTAGGCTTAACCTTTAAATTCCAGACGCTGTTAAGCGATTGCTGCAGCGTAACAAAGAAAGTGGTAGAGGCAAAAATAAGCGTGCCGATACCTACCCAAAGTGCCCACCCTGACGATTCCTGAGTACTGGCATTTTTAACCATTGTCTGTATCTCTGCTGCCGCCTCTGGGCTGATAGCAGTAGAGGCCTGTTCTTCCAGTTGGCCTGATACAGCCTCTTCGCCAAAGAAAAAGCCAGCCGCTTTTATGATAATAAGCAGCAGCGGAGGTATCGAGAAGATGGCATTAAAAGCGAGTGCCGCCGCAAGCCGAAGCGAGTTGTTGTCTAAAAATTCGTTTACCGACAACTTAAGCAGTTTAAAAATTTCTTTGAGAGTATATCTAGCCATGGGCTTCTAAAGTCTTTTCAGGTTATTGACTTTGATACGGCACCTTATATATTATGGTTAAAAAGGTAAAATATAGTATCTTGATGGTATAGCTGTAAAGTAGTGGCTAAACGTATTACCAATGTATCCTAAAAGCAGATAAGCCATAGACGATTATGTTATTTAAAAACCAACTACAAGCCCTGGTGTTGCTTTGCCTGCTGGTGCTGCCAACAGCTGCAGGCCTGGCGCAAACCTCTGATGCGAAAGCTAAAAGTATAGCCGGAAAAGTAATGCAGCACATGGGCGGCGAGGCTGCCTGGAATAGCACACGCTACCTTGCCTGGACCTTTAACAACCAATACCAGGTTTGGGATAAGCATGAAAACCGCTTCAGGTGGGAGAAGGACAGCTTGGTTGCTATCATCAACACCCAAACCAAAGATGGCAAAGTATACGTGGCAGGGCAGGAGTTGCAAAACTCTGAAGAAAAGCAAAAGCTGCTGGAGCGTGCCTACGCCCTCTGGATAAATAACTCTTATTGGTTGGTGATGCCCTACAAACTGCAGGACCCGGGGGTAACGCTAAAGTATGCAGGAGAGGAAACAACTATGGATGGTGCCAAAGCAGATGTGCTGGAGATGAGCTTTGATAATGTAGGCTTGACACCGCAGAACAAGTATAAGCTTTGGGTGGATAAGGAAGAAGGCTTGATTAGGCAATGGGCATTTTTCCGGAACTACAATGATGCCGAACCGGCCTTTACGCGCCAATGGAGCGATTATAAAACCTACGGAAGTATAAAACTGGCCAGCAACCGCAGCAACCCTCAAAGCGACTTTAAATTAACCCATATTGCAGCGCCGGCAACTGTGCCAGAGCACGTATTTAATAGCCCCACACCTATCGAAAAGCTTTAGCTTTTGCTAACATACTGTTTAACAAACGACAAAGGACTTCTTTCAAGGTAAAGAGAAGTCCTTTGTCTGTCTTTAAACTCCGAATTACAGCTTATCTACAGTTGCGGTAAGGGTGCCTTTGGCATTTACAACAGCCTTTATGCCATCCTGGGTCAGGTAAATGTTATCTGGGGTAATATGCTTTATACTTCCGCGTATCAGCAGCGACTCGTGCACCCGGCCTTGTTTATCCAGCGTGTTTTGCAGCATCTTTTTAGCATCGTCTAGCTGGCTTTGCACCGGTACGTTTACCTGCTCCTGAATAATGTCTTTAAACTTATTTTTGGCAAGCCAGCTGGCGGTGCTGAGCAGTTTGTCTTTCGTCTCAAGGTCATAATCTACATCGCGTACTTTTATAGACGCCGTTTGCGCATCGTAATAGGGTGTGCCGCGCAGGTATACTTTACCGACAATCTTTTTAGTAAACATGCCTGCCTTTGTTTTACCGTTCACATCAAGCATAATTACCAGTTGGTTTCCCGCGGGCGTAACGGCGGCATCGTTAACGGTTACTTCGCTTTTGCCGCCATCAAATTTATAGGTCTGCTTTGCTACCTGCGCCTGCAGCATTTTGCTTACATGGGCGTAAGGTATGGTAGTGGTCAGGCCAATCTGTATGTCATCTGCCAGGCGGTTGTCTAAAATTAACTTAGGAAGCGTTTTGTTTATTTGCGTTTGCGGTTTGCCATCGGTGGTTACCGCTATGTAAGATGTAATGCCCAGGCGTGTGTTCAAGGTGCCATTATGTGCATAAAGTGGGGCCATGCGTACATCTTTGGGTACAACAGTTAGCCAGGCGTTCATGCCATCGTCCAGTTTAACGGGCTCCTGTAGCAGTTGCCATGCCTGCGCCACATACTTTTTCATGTCCAGGCGGTTCTGTAGTTCTTTGTCCAGTTGCTTGGTGAGGACAGCCATTTGGTTACGAAGCGCAGGCTCGACAAAACGCGCCAGTCCAATTTTAAGAGGGCCTAGCTCCAGCACCGGCTTTGTATTGCCCCATTCAAAGTCGCCGCTGGTAATGGTGTTAATCTTGTAATCATCTGTCAGGCCAATTCTGCTTTCTGTTTTGATGACCATGTCAAAGCTGGTGTCTTCGGTTTTATCAATGGCAGGGCAAAGCTTGCAAGGGTCCCATTTCCAGCGGCCTTTGGCATAGATGCGCAGCGGCACACTAAAATATACTTTGTCTTTATCAGCCCTGATGTTCATGCGGCCATTCTTAGAAACAGTAACCGCTACGTTATCATCATCCAGGTTGGTGTCTTTGTACAGAATGCCTTTTACCTCGTCGTTCAGTTTTTCTTCCATCGCTGCAATAGAAATGGAAACAGGGATTGAGATAGACGATAGCTGCGGTTTGTAAACAGGTGCTTCTGTTGCTGTTGCAGCAGGAGCAGAGGCATTTAGTTTTTCGGTGCTGGAGCACCCTGTCTGGGTCAAGCTTATACTTGCGAACAATAGTATAAAGCCTGTAATTGAGCGGAATGATTTCTTCACGGATAATGCCTGGTTTAAAAAGCGGCGCAAGTTACTACGCTATTCTCATTAGAGCTATAGTTTGCGCTGCCACCGCTGCAATTTTTGTGGAGTAGCTATTTAAGCTTTTGCAGCATTTGTCTTATCTCCATTTCAGAAGACAACAAGCCGCACTCCTGAAGAGTGCCATTCAAGTATGTGGCAAAGAAGGGAGTGCCTTTAAGCTTAACTTCCTGGCTCGAAACGGGGTTCTGGTTGGCGTGCATGCGCACAAAGGTTATATCGCTGTAAGTAGTGTCGTTTGCAAGTTTCTCAAAAGTCGGGGCAAGCTGCTCACATACCGGGCAGGACTCATCTATAAACTTTACGATCACCCTCGGTTTTTCAAAAATTAATTGCCTTAAATGCTTGTCATCAGACTCCAGAATATCCATAAATTATACTTTACTAATACTTGTTAATAGGTGCAGCTTTAGCATACAACCCAAAATTGTATGCAAAGTTCTTTTACATACATTTAACAGTCATACGGCGTGGTAGCGTTTAAGCTTCAGTTTTTGTACACTTTCTGGATGAGTATAAACTAAGAAGGCGGTGTTTTTGCACCGCCTTCTTAGTTTATACTTTTGGTTATGTTCTGCTATTTGCCATCAACCGACTGTTCCTGCTGCTTCATTTTTTTAAGGTTTAGAAGCATGTCAGCTGTCATGGCATCCAGATCGTAAGCTGGTTTCCAGTTCCAGTCTTGTTGTGCGGCGCTGTCGTCTATACTTTGCGGCCAAGAGTCGGCTATCTGCTGGCGTGAATCTGGCTTGTAAGTAATTTCGAACTCAGGTATGTGCTTTTGGATGGAAGCTGCAATCTCTTTTGGCGAAAAGCTCATAGCGCTCAGGTTATAAGAGCTGCGCACTTTTACCTGCTCTGCCGGCGCGTGCATTAAATCAATCGTTGATTTAAGTGCATCCGGCATGTACATCATCGGCAGGTACGTGTCTTCGCTCAGGAAGCATTCAAACTTTGCATCTTCCAGGGCTTTATGGTAAATATCTACAGCATAATCGGTGGTGCCGCCACCTGGCAGGGCTTTATAACCGATCAGGCCAGGGTAACGCAGGCTGCGCACATCAAGGCCATACTTCTCGAAATAGTATTCGCACCAACGCTCACCGGCTTGCTTGCTGATGCCATAAACCGTGTTGGGGTCCATGATAGTATGTTGCGGCGTGTTTTGGCGTGGTGTGTTCGGTCCAAAAACAGCAATTGAACTAGGCCAATATACGCGCTCTACCTTTTGCTCCAGGGCAAGGTCCAGCACGTTAAACAGACCGTCCATGTTTAGTTGCCAGGCAAATTTTGGGTTTTTCTCTCCTGTTGCCGATAAAACTGCTGCCAGGTGGTAAATCTGCTTGAATTTATACTTTGAGGCTAACTCTCCCATTTGCTTGGTGTTAAGCACGTCGATCTTCTCAAACGGGCCTGAGTCACGCAAGTCAGTCTGTTTTGGTGCTGCAATATCTGCCGCTACAACATTTGCTCCTCCATACATATTACGCAGCTCCAAAGTAAGCTCAGAACCAAGTTGCCCGCAGGCACCTATCACCAATACCGTGTCAGTTGTGTTTGCCATAGATAAATTAAAAATTTGTTGCACAAAGTAACCGAATTCAATGCAATACTAAAAGTATAAGCACCAACAATGGCAGGGAGTTATCAGAAAGTACAGGGAATAAATTATGGGAAAGTCGGTTTAAAGTATAAACCGAAACAGAGCTGCAGGTAAGGCATCAAACAATAGCGCCATGCTGCTAAGCTTTTTGGGTTTAATCAGATAAGGTTTTCCAGCAGTAAATAAAGGGGGAGTTGCAGGCAACTCCCCCTTTTACTCATTCATCTAAACTAACCTATTACTAACCTTGGCACAAAGGTAAACCGGCTTTTGCGGGCCCGAAACAGGTATGGGTAGATTTAACTAAGAGATAACCAAAGGTTAAAGTATAAATAACGTGTAGCCGTTTTGAGTGTCGGATTTTCTTATATTTGTTTAAACGTGAGTGGCATTTTAAGTGCAAAAAGCTACTTTTGGATGCGAACCCCGTAACTTTGCGATAGTGGCTGCAAGCAAGGCAAAAAATGACTTACGAAGAATACCTGATAAAAAAACGAATAAATAAGTCAGCTTTCAAGGCTGGAGACCCTGTTCGCTTTGCGGCCTGGGAGGCTATGTATGCCCAAATGCACCCGAACAGTTTTTTAGTGGCTGTTAAGATGCAGCTAAACAATGTGCGTTTGCGCTACCACCTGGCCGAAGAAGACGTTCCAAAGGCAGCGCCTGCTACTGCAGCACCAAGGCCAGCTGCCAGAAGAGCGGTTGCACCAGCTGCAAGTCATGCTGAAAAAGCGCAACCTGCTGTTCCACAGGAAACATCTGCTGCAGATACTGCTGCCCCTAAGCCCAAACCTGTAATACGAAGGCCAACTGCTTTACCTAAAAAAGAAGATGAAGCAGCCGGAACACCAACAACAGAACAGGAGCCATCAACTAAGCCAAGGCCTGTAATTAAACGGCCTGTTATTAGCAAGCCAGTTGCAGGAGAAAGCCAAACAAAGCCAACTTCAGAGGCAGGCCCAATAAAGCCAGGTATGGAGGGAGGTAGTATAGCGGCGCCAGGTGCCAGCGAAGAACCCAAACCAGCACGCCCTCGCCCTGTTATAAAACGACCGGCTGCGCTGCAGAAGCCAGAAGAACCAGCTGCTGCAAAAAAAACAGCATCAGAAGAAAGTATAATGCCTGCCGCTCCAAGGCCGCGGCCTGTCATTAAAAGGCCAACAGCTTTGCAGCAGCCAACCGAGGAACAACCTCCGGTTAAAGCAGAAGAACCAAACACCGCACCAAACACAGACGAAGCTCCAAAGCCTGCTACTGCCCGGCCACGGCCTGCAATAAAGCGGCCGGTACCCCTGCAAAAGCCAGAAACCGAAGCTACGCAAGGCGGGAGCAGTACACCAGCAGCAGAAACGCCCGCAGTACAGCCAGTAGAGCAGAAGCCGGTTACACCACGGCCACGGCCGGTTATAAAAAGGCCAACTCCGCCACCGGCAGAGGCTACTGATAAACCAGAAGCATCACCGGCAGCAGAAAAACCAGCGACTGCAGCTGACGAAGAAGCTAAACCAAAGCCACCGCGGCCACGGCCAATCATTCGCAGGCCACCACCCAAAGCAGATGAAGGCGGAGAGGCAACAGGTGTTTAAGCAGCCATACTTATACTTGCATTAAACCGAATAACGATAACGGATAAGAACAAACGAAACTATGTACGAGAGTTTAAAAAAAGATTTAGAGCAGCAGCTTGCCGAGATACAGGAGGCTGGATTGTTTAAAAAAGAGCGCATTATTACCACGCCGCAGGGCGCTGATATTGATACAACGCAACAGCCACATGTGCTTAATTTCTGCGCCAACAACTACCTTGGCCTGTCCGCGCACCCAAAAGTGATAGAGGCAGCCAAAGAGGCCATCGATACGCATGGCTATGGTATGAGCTCTGTGCGTTTTATCTGCGGAACACAGGACATTCACAAAGAGCTGGAGCGTAAGATTTCTGAGTTCCTGGGCACAGAAGACACCATACTATATGCGGCTGCTTTTGATGCGAACGGTGGTGTATTTGAACCGCTTTTCGATACCGACTCTGCTATCATTTCTGATGCATTGAACCATGCTTCTATCATAGATGGCGTACGTTTGTGCAAAGCGCAGCGCTTCCGCTACAACCACAACGATATGGCCGACCTGGAGGCGAAGCTGCAGGAAGCTGTAAACGCAAATACAAAACACCGTGTAATTGTAACAGACGGCTCTTTCTCGATGGATGGCACCATTGCCCAGCTAGATAAGATCGCGGAACTGGCCGAAAAGTATGATGCTGTGCTGATGGTAGATGATTCGCACTCAACGGGCTTCCTTGGCAAAACAGGTCGTGGTACGCACGAGTACCGCAACGTAATGGGCAAAGTTGATATTATTACTGGTACGCTGGGTAAAGCACTTGGCGGTGCCATGGGGGGGTTTACTTCCGGCCATAAAGAAATTATTGATATGCTGCGCCAACGTTCGCGCCCATACTTGTTCTCCAACTCGTTGGCTCCGTCTATTGTTGGTGCCTCTATTGCCGTGCTGGATCTGCTGAGCTCTACCACAGAACTACGCGACAAACTGGAGTGGAACACCAAGTATTTCCGTGAGCAGATCACCGCCGCAGGTTTTGATATCAAGCCCGGTGACCACCCCATTGTACCGGTAATGCTGTATGATGCGCCGCTGGCACAGGAGTTTGCTGCCCGCATGTTGGATAAAGGCATTTATGTGATTGGCTTCTACTATCCGGTGGTGCCAAAAGGCCAGGCGCGCATCCGTGTGCAAATATCTGCTGTGCATGATAGAGTACATTTGGATAAGTGTATAGAAGCTTTTACAGAGGTTGGTAGAGAGCTTGGTGTGATCAAATAAGGTTTATACTTTGTACTAGCACAAAGGCCACTTCCGGTAAGGGAGTGGCTTTATTTTTTGTATATTGTCGCAACTTCAAAGGGAGCAATATGAACAACATCAAGATAAAACCAGGGCAGCTGATAGTAGGCACGGTGTTGTCGTGGCTGGTTATCTCGTTTCTGGCTTATGCAACGGCGGGTATGCGTGGTGAGGTAAACATCGTTTATACTTTGCTGCAGATCACGTTTTACTTTTCTATACTTTTATCTGCAGAGGCTTATATAAGTATGCTGCTAAACCCGCAATGGACGCGTGTAAATCTGGGGAATATACTTTTATTTATTGCGCCGGCTTTGCTGTATTTGATCTGGTTTGTTAGCGAAATATTGTTTTAGAACACTCTTGCCACATGGAATACCTTTTTAGCCAATATCCCTTCCTGGTTGTGCTTATACTTGCCAACTACCTACTGGTGTTTCTGAGTATTTTTCACCTTATCCTTAAAACAGATTATACGCTAACGCAGCGCCTTAACTGGATGGTATTGCTTTGGATTTTGCCCGTGCTCGGCTTAATTACTTACTGGTACTATTGGCGAAGCAGAAAAGTATAAACTACCTGCAGTATACTTATCAGTTTTATACTTTGCTAAGCCGCGCTTACCGATTTTTCGGGGGCAGCAGGAGTTGCTGCAGCACGTTGGTCTGTATCGAACAGGAATTGGTTGAGCTTAACACGCAAGTCCGAAGAAGAAAGGTTGCGGTATACTTCGCCGTTGCGCACCAGGGCAATCTGACCAGTTTCTTCTGATACTACTAGTACTATGCTATCTGTTATCTCTGTTAGGCCAATAGCCGCGCGGTGACGAAGGCCCATAGACGCAGGTATCTCCTGGTTTTCGGAAACTGGTAAAATACAACGGGCCGCTTTTATTCTGTTGCCCGATATAATGACAGCACCATCGTGCAGCGGGCTGTTTTTGTTAAAGATGGATACAAGTAATCGCTTCGAAATAACGGCATCAATCAAGTCGCCGGACTCGGCGTAATACTTTAGCTCAGAGCTTTTGGTGAACACGATCAGGGCACCCGTATTTTTGCCTGCCAGCGATTTGGCTGCCTCTATAAAGGGGGTAAGGCTAAGCTTGTCGCCCTGCTCGCGCCGCCACGGAAAACCACGGAAAAAGCGATCATTATTAAAAGCGGTGGTTTTACCGATAAGCAGCAGAAAACGCCGGATTTCGGGCTGGAAAAGTATGATGGCCGCCAGTACGCCTACGCCCATAAACTGGCCAAGTATAATGCTAAGCAGCTCCATGCCAGCGGCACGCACCACCAGGTACAGCAGGTAGATAGAAAGCAGGCCCAGGAATATCTTAAGCGCCACGCTGCCCGTCAGGAGCTTGTACAACTGGTACAAAAGCACCGTCACGAGCAAGATGTCGATTATATCGAGCAGCTCTATTTCTAAAAAACCTATGCTGAATAAAAATATCAAAGTAATGTTTTCGTGTAAAGTTGTATTGTCTGTTTTGTCTCTTTTACGTCGTGCACGCGCAAAATGTCGGCGCCTTTCATCAACGCAATCGTGTTAACTACTATTGTGCCGGTAAGGGCATCGGTTTGCTCAATATCTAACGATTTGTATACCATGGACTTGCGCGACATGCCGGCAAGTACAGGAAGCCCTAAGATACGGAATTCATCCATACGGCGCAGCAATTCGAAATTTTGATCGGTAGTTTTGGCAAATCCAAAGCCAGGGTCAAGTATAATATCTTTTACGCCAAGCTTCGCGAGCTTTGCCAGTTGCTCTTGTAGCTCATCCAGCACATCGATAACCAGATCGTTATACTTAGTCAACGTAGCCATGGTTTGCGGCGTTCCGCGCATGTGCATTAAGATGTAGGGCACCTGCAGCTTTGCCACCGTCCGGAACATCTCCTCGTCCAGGCTGCCACCAGAAATATCGTTTACGATAGCTGCCCCTGCGTTTATTGCTCCCTCGGCCACTCCAGCCCTGAAAGTGTCTATTGAGATGATGGCTTCGGGAAAAGCAGCATGGATGGCCTCTATGGCAGGGATCACGCGGTCCAGCTCTTCCTGCTCCGACACATCGGCTGCACCCGGGCGACTTGAGTAACCGCCAATATCAAGTATATCGGCCCCGTCGGCAAGCATTGCCTCGGCTCGTTTTACGGCCTCTGCTGTAGAGGTTAGCCTGCTATTTGGGTAAAAAGAATCAGGGGTTAGATTTAGAATGCCCATTACCTGCGGCGTACGCAGCGAGAGGATATTTCCGCGGCAGTTAAGTGTGCTTTTTTTTTGAAAAAGCTTATCTTTCGAATTCAATGGTGGCATTTTAGTCTATCGTTATAAAATTAAAGCTAAAAAGTTGATTAGTCAAACACTCCAGGAATATAATAGCGTTGTAAACCGCTGCAAAGATACTTTTGTAAAGAAAACCAAAGACTACGGTACTGCCTGGCGCGTATTGCGGTTGCCTTCCATTACAGATCAGATTTTTATCAAGGCGCAGCGCATCCGCTCGATACAGGAAAAGGGCAAGCAACTGGTAGAGGATGATATCAATGGGGAGTTTGTAGGCATTATAAATTACTGCGTGATAGCCCTGATGCAATTAAACCTGCCAGCCGATGCGCCCTTAAGTTTGTCAGCTGAGGAGGTTGAGCGCGAATACACGCACCACATTGAGGAAAACATAAAGCTGCTAACCGCCAAAAACCATGATTACGGCGAGGCGTGGCGCGACATGCGTGTAAGCTCCATTACTGATATCATACTTATGAAGCTGTACCGCACCAAGCAGATAGAAGACAACGAAGGCCAGACGCTTATATCAGAAGGGGTAGACGCTAACTACCGCGATATGATTAACTACGCTGTTTTTGCGCTCATCAAGTCGGGGTTTGTAGCGCCTGTGAAGTAAGCAAAGTATGGCGTGGGGGTGTACATCTGCCCCTAACCCCTGCCTTGCCCAAGGCGGGGAGTTCTGTTGTTACTCTGGCAAAAGTGTAAGCTCTGTGGCTTCTGCTTAACATCCCTTCTAACAAGATCCTTTCAGGATGGCAGAAGAGAAGTGAAGGTATAGGGTAGTTCAGAAGAAGTAGTAAGTAAATCCCCCACCTTGGGCAAGGCAGGGGGCAGGGGTAATTGGGCCCGGTCTTGATTAACTTTAAAACGCTCAAATTTTCACATTCAATATGAAATATATAAGCAAATTTTGCTGGCTTTTTGTAGGTGTACTGTTCATCTTTTCGGGCTTGATTAAGATAAACGACCCGGTTGGGACTGCCATTAAGCTGGAGGAGTATTTTGAAGTGTTTTCTACAGACATTGCTCCTTTCTTTAAAGCCTTTGAGCCATACTCGCTGTTTTTGTCTATCTTTTTGAGTGCGGCAGAGATAGTTTTGGGCGTAGCCTTGCTAGTGCGCTGGAAGCTAAAGCAGGTACTGGTTGCCCTGCTGGTGATGATCGTGTTTTTCACCTTCCTTACATTTTACTCGGCATACTTTAACAAGGTAACAGACTGCGGCTGCTTTGGCGATGCGATTAAACTTACCCCTTGGGAGTCGTTTACAAAAGACATCGTGCTGCTGGTGATGATCGTGATTTTGTTGATGACGCAGCGTTACCTGCAGCCGTTTATCAGCCAGAAAGCCGGAGCCATTGCCACAGCTCTTACAGCCATACTTTCGGTAGGCATTGGCTGGTATGCTTACGAGCACCTGCCATACATCGATTTCCGTGCTTATAAAGTAGGCAATAACATCCCAACACTAATGAAGCCTTCGGCACAACTGCGCTATAAGTATATAATGGTTAAGAACGGCGAAGAGCAGGAGTTTGAAGAGTACCCAACCGACCAAAGCTACACTTTTAAGCAAATGGTAGCCATTAACCCGGAGGATGGCCCGAAAATTACCGACTTTAACGTTTGGAACGAGCAGGGCGACTTTACACAGGAAGTATTAACCGGTACCAAACTGCTTATTTTCGTGCAAAACACAGCCAAAGCAGACCGCGATTCCTTTAAAGAAATAAACCAGTTGGTGCAGGCAGCAGAGGCGCAAGGAATAACCCCCATGGTAGTAACCAGCAGCAGCAGCCAGCAATTCGAGGAGTTCAGGCACGAGGTAAACCTGGCCGTTCCATACTTCTTTGGCGATGGTACCGTTATCAAAACCATTATGCGCTCTAACCCGGGCACCATGTTACTGCAAGATGGTACTGTAAAAGGCAAATGGCACTACAATGACACGCCAAGTATAAATGAGGTAAAAGAGTTGCTGTAAATGGTAACTGATGGGTGCAGCAACAGCCATGGCCATTTTAGGATCGGGGTTGCAGCATGCGCCAATGTTATCAAACTAAACAATAATTAACGAGCAATAAGATCAGCAATGAAGCTAATAGGATTTATACTTGGCCGGTTAGGGCATGGCTTGTTAATTATGCTGGGCGTGCTTGTAGCGATATTTTTCCTGTTTAACGTGTTGCCCGGCGACCCGGTGGCCATGTTGGCTGGGCAGCGCTCCGACCTGAGCACCCGCGAGGCAATTACCAAAGAACTGGGCTTAGACAAACCGATGCCCTTGCAGTTGCTCTTTTACCTGAACGATGTATCGCCGGTGTCGGTGCACGAGGATACAGAGGCAAACCAAGCCAAGTATGAGTATAGCAAACTGGCAGATTTTGGGGAGGATGTGCTGGTGTGGAAAACCCCATACTTGCGCCGTTCTTTCCAGAGCAACAAAAATGTGACAGATATACTTGCCGATCATTTTTCGGGGACGCTATGGCTGGCTGCTGCGGCCATGCTTATTGCCACGGTATTCGGTATACTTTTCGGTGTGCTCGCGTCCCTTAAACCCCACAGCATACTTGATCATACGCTGGTTACAACTTCGGTGCTGGGTATTTCGGTGCCTTCTTTTGTAGCCGCCATACTTATAGCGATAACTTTTGGCTTTTACTGGAGCAACTGGACAGGCCTTAGTTTAACCGGACAACTTTACGAGATAGATGCTTTTGAGGGCAAGAAGCTGATGCTGCGCAACCTGCTGCTGCCAGCCATTGCCCTGGGTATTCGCCCGTTGGCCATTGTGGTGCAGCTTACCCGCAGCTCTATGCTAGATGTGATGTCTCAGGATTATATCCGGACAGCACGCGCCAAGGGCCTGAGCAAGTATAAGGTAGTTGCAGGTCATGCGCTTAAGAATGCCTTAAACCCGGTTGTTACGGCTGTATCGGGTTGGTTGGCCTCGCTTATGGCAGGCGCCTTTTTTATTGAGTATATCTTTAACTGGAAGGGATTAGGCTCTGTAACGCTCCAGGCTGTTCAAAATCTGGACTTTCCGTTGGTAATGGGCTCCACGCTGTTTGTCGCGTTCCTGTTCATCCTCATCAACATACTTGTAGACTTGCTTTATGCTGCCCTCGACCCACGAGTAAAGTTAGGGTGATACAATAAGTATAAAAGTTAAGTTGGAACAGTATGGTTATTGAAGCTGCTCCAGTTTGTACGCCTCACATTCATGAAGTCAAACCTTTAATTTAAAACTAGGAACATGCTCATCTTTTTACTCGGTATGATGGGAAGCGGTAAATCCACTTTGGGCAGGCAATTGGCGCAGCGGCTGGGTTATACTTTCGTGGATCTTGATGCGTGGGTAGAACAGCAAGAGCGGAAAAGCATTGCAGCCATTTTTGAGGAGCAAGGCGAGGAAGCGTTCAGGCGGCAGGAACGGGCTGCCCTGGAGGCTGTAGTGCATCAACACAATAATGCTGTGGTTGCCACAGGCGGAGGCACTCCCTGCTTCTTCGATAACATCAATCACATGAACAGCCACGGCATAACGGTTTTTCTGGATACCCCTCCCGAAAGCATCACCAAGAGACTTATGGCTACAAACCTGGAGCTGAGGCCACTACTGGCCGGTAAAAATGAAGGAGAAATTAATTCCTATCTGCGCAAAACCTTAGCGCACAGAAATCAGTTTTATGAGCAGGCAAAGTATAAGCTAAAAGGAGATACTATTACTGCTTCGCAAGTAGCGCTGTTGCTGGCTAAACCATAGTGTAGCAGTCGCGTTATTAATTTGTATAGCTCTGGCAGTTGTACAGTTTTTCAAAAATTGAATAGTTTTGCAGTATTAATACGTTCAGCAAAATTTAACTATGAAACCTAATCACAAAGGACAAGCTCAGCTTTTCGAGAACCCGTTTCTTGAAAAGCTGACAAGGACACACATTGCCCTTCCCATATCTATTTTCATCATCATAGCCGTAGGTTTATTATACTATGGTTTGATGCACAGCTTCATAAACCTGGTACAAGCAGTTGGTTTCTTCTTTTTGGGATGGCTGATATTTACGCTGATCGAGTACTTGGCGCATCGCTACGTGTTCCACATGGATACCGACACGCCTTTTAAGTCACGGGTGCAGTATTTGTTTCATGGCAACCATCACGAGTTCCCGAAAGATAAGAAGCGCCTGGCAATGCCGCCTGTGGTAAGTATACTTTATGCCACCATGTTCTTTTTTATATTCGAGGTAATATTTGGGCAGTATGTTTTTGGTGTTGTGGCTGGTGTACTGTTTGGCTATGCCATGTACCTGTTTGTGCATTATGTGGTGCATGCCTATGCGCCGCCTAAAAACTTTCTGAAGCAGCTCTGGATCCATCACAGTATTCACCATTACAAAGACCCTGAAGTAGCATACGGTGTTTCGTCGCCGCTGTGGGATTATATTTTAGGGACTATGCCCAAAAGAAGCAAGTAGCAGATAAGCGCATAAGAAAAGGAGCCTCTAAAGGGCTCCTTTTTTTGTGCTTTAACATATCCATAAAAATGGGCTGGCAACGCATTTTAAGTAAACGGTTGATTTTCATGGTTATGTGATAGGATAATTTTTCTAAAAAATTATATTAAAATTTTTAAATATAATTTGAAACATATATGTTTGTATCATAGTATATGGCTGTGACTATATAATGTTGTATTAATAAAACAATCTGTTTCATAGGTTTATTTGGGTTACTTCTACATAATCATGCTTTTATACAAACTATTAACTAGGCAAAATTTGCCCTGGCTCCTTATTGCCCTTCTAGTAGGGTTCCAATCAACTTCTGCTCTAGGGCAAGTAAGTATAACGTATGATGCTAACACAGGCTATTTCAAATCATACATGCAAGACTTTGAGAGCAAGCCAGAGAATATGTTGCCTACCAAAAAGGCGGTGTACCCATATACTGGTGCCGGTATGTCAAGTAAATGGGTAAACGGCACCCTAAGTGCTCCTTCAACAATACCTGGATGGTATCTAGGTGTTGAAAATCAAAATATTCGGGAAGTCTATTTTATAGGCAACGATTCATCATTTACAGATCCGGTAGCTACAGCATTCAGCTACGGAAGCAACGGCAGTACAGAGCGCTCAGTAGGTTACAAGGGGCAGCTGGGGCAGTATGGCGTTTTTTATGCCGCTTTGCGCATGAAGAACAACAGCACACAAATAATCAAGAATTTTGATGTAAGCTTTGCTGTTGAGCAGTGGTATTACGGTGGCGAAGTTACAGATGTGCACCTGGAGTACGCTATAGGCCCTAACGTTATATCAGCAACAACGACTAGTGTAACCTGGTACCCTATAGATCGCATCGCTACACCGGTTAGTGAAGGCTTGCCAAGAAGCATGAATGGAAACAGAGCAGAGAACAGGGTGTCTAAAACGTTTACTCTTTCGGATATAAACATACCGGTTGGGCAGGAAATTGTGTTCAGATGGGCGCTGAAGATTACAAGCAACCATACTAAATTTAATGGCGTGGCGCTGGATGATGTTACTGTGCGTCCGCATGGTGTAGGAGGGGCAGAGGATATTCCTGAAACCAAGGCTATAACATACTACAACATTCCGGGTAAACCGCTGGACGATACACGCTCTTGGGGTACAGACCAAAACGGATCCGGCACCCATCCGCGGAACTTTACAGATCCTCAGCAGACTTTCATGATAAAAAATATGCCGCCTGTGAAAACTGACGGTAAGAAGAAGAAATTCAGGGAGGACGATTATACTTTATCCATCAAATCGAAAGACGGCTGGGTAGTTTCCGGTGAAGGCTCTAAGGTGGTGTTAGGAGATGGTGTAAACCCGTTAAAGGTAGCTTTTCATAAAGACAAATTCTATGATGGGCCGCTGGATATTTCTGCCAATGCCACTTTAGTTATCAATACAGATAAAAAGGATAAAAACGCAGTGCCTAAAATACTGCCTACTTTTGGCTCGCTGCACCCAACAAGTACTGTCGTGTATTCTGATAGCACAGATCTGGATATCGTGAATACAGCTTACGGCAACCTCGTGATCTTAGGAAATGAGTACAGCAAGTCGCATATAAAGTATAATAACTTAGCGGAGTCTCTTACAATTAAAGGGCAGATGCAGTTGGAGGGTAAAAAACTAAAGTTAGCGGATAAAACTTTAACGATTTCAGAAACAGGTACTCTTTTAAATGCTGATACTAGCAGTTACATTATAGCCGATGGCACAGGAGCACTTAGTAAAGTGGCAGCAGCAGGAGTGCAATCTGAGGTTGTTTTCCCGGTGGGCACCAGCAAGGAGTATGCACCTCTTAAAATCATAAGCAATAGTAGCAACCCGGTTACTTATAATGTAAGTGTTAAAGAGAATGTGAATAACCCGCTTAACCATACCGGCTCCACACAAAGAACGGCCACAAACAAAACCTGGATCATAGAGAAAGAACAAGTGGATGGAACGTCGTCGGCTACTATTGTGCTGCAATGGAGAGGTAAGGCAACTGAGGTGTATGAACTGGATAAGATGTTTGTCGGGCGCTTTAATGAGGAGGGGAAGTGGCAAATCAAAAAGGCATCAGCTTATAGTTTTAACAGTACTACAAACATGCACGAGCTGACGCTTACAGACGATTTTTCCGCCGCTAGCACTACAGCGCCTTTAGGTTCATCGGCGCAAAGTGGCAACTCGCTTAGGTTAGGCAGTACGCCTCAAACAATGGCTTCGCAGGGCTCTGGCAGAACTGAAATAGCGGTGTTTACGAATATGCAGCCCTTCCCGGTTGAGTTGGTTAGCTTTACTGCCCTGCATAGCAAAGGAGAAACGAGTTTGCTATGGAAAACGGCCAGCGAGAAAGACAATAGCCATTTTGAGGTAGAAGTAGGTTATAGCCTGGATAGCTTTACAAAAATAGGAGAGGTAAAAGGCAGAGGCAACAGTAGCGTACTGGTAAACTACAGCTACAAGCACAAGCCGGTTATGGAAGGCATTGTGTACTACCGGTTAAAGCAGGTAGACCTGAGCGGGGAGACAAACTATTCAAACATAGTGGCTGTAGAGGCTAAAAGGTATGAGCACCAGCAGTTAATGGCATCGCCAAACCCAACATCAGGAAAAGTTACAGTACAACTACCATCTGCTGCAAGCCATACGTTAACAGTAATGAGTATAACGGGCAATGTGATCGAAAGTAGAGCCATACCTGCGGGTAGCGAGCTGATAAGCTTAGACTTAAGCCGTTATGCTGATGGGGCTTATGTATTGCGCTTGCAAAGCAACGATGATATAAGATCGTATAAGCTGATAAAGAACTAACATGCCAATCTGAGGCATTTAAACTAAAAAAGGAGCCCTTAAGGCTCCTTTTTTAGTTTAAAATATTATTAGCGTCTTATTTTTCGGAATATCCAGGTAACGATCAGCACAATTATCACTATAATGATCAGGGCTGTCCACATGCCGGCTTCAAAAATATCCCCAACTAACTCGCAGCTACTAAGTGTAAAGGTTAGCAGCACAAGCAGGGTCATTAAATATACTCTTATGTTTTTCATAGTTTTAGACGTTATAGTTAAGCGGCAATAAGCTACGTGCATCCAAAGCATAGTCTGCTTTATATGAAGATATTGCCATATCTATTGTTACTGGATAAGTGCTTAAAAGGTTAACTAATGGCAGGTTTAAACCATGATTAACCTATTTGTTATGCTTCATTTTTTTATGTTTAGTTTAATAACGAAGGTGTTTTGATTAACCTGTTAGATGGCCTTGCAGGCAAGTTGTAAGTTGGAGGTCGCGCATAGATTATGGATACCCGTAGATAAATTTTTGTTTGAGGTTTGTGGGTTTTGTATATTTAGTAGCAACCTACCCACACCTTTAAATGAAAATGAGCGAGAGTGACATCATAGTTGTAGCAGAAGATGATTTCTACCGAGTTGAAGTGCACGAGAAACCTTCTTTGTTATACGTGCATTGGAAATGCCACCTGGAGGGAGACATACTGAAAGATAAGTTTCTGATGTTGCTGAAGCTGATTGATAAATTTAAGCCTGAGCGATGGTTGGGAAATGCCAAAGCAACCTATTATACAACGATTCAGGATGCAAGGTGGCTGCTTGAGGAGTTTATTCCTGTATTGGTAAAGTCTTCGGTTTTAAGATATGCACGTGTAGAAACAGCAAACAGCCTGCTGCTACTCGACTCACTAAATCTTCAGGAAAAACTCCGGAGCCGCCCTCCGATTCATTCAGAAACATTTGAATTCAGGTATTTTACCGATGAGGCGCAGGCTTATACATGGTTAACTGCCTAAACATACTTATACCAAATTCAGGTTTAGTTTTGAGCCTTTAAATTATAAAAACAAAAAAGCCACTCATTTCTGAGTGGCTTTTGCTCCCCCTCCTGGGCTCGAACCAGGGACCCCCTGATTAACAGTCAGGTGCTCTAACCGACTGAGCTAAGGAGGAATTTCGACAAATCATCTGCGACTTTCTCGCCGATTGATGATGCAATATTACGGCGGTTTTACTTAGAACGCAAGTGTGTGGCTAAAAAAAACTTTACTAAAAATGTAAGCTGCTGTAAATCAAATAAAAATTTTTAGTTGGTAATGTATAGTAGTGAGCCTGAAAGTGATGTTCTGTATTGCTTCAGGTTATAAACGGCAGGGCCAGCCATAACGCCACCCTGAAAATTGAACTGCGAACCGCAGCAACTGTCTACTATAAACAAGCCGGATTGATCTGCTTCTACCTGTGCACAAGCGGCAGTTGGGTCGTAGGTGCAGGCACGTTCAAAAGCCAGGTACAAATTCGCGCTCTGGCGAACAACTAAAATGCCCTTGTAGCCACCATTCAGATATACATAGCCGCCATCGCGCCTTAACTCGGGGTATTGCAGACTGGTAACGTTTATCTGCTCGCTTACGGGTACGTCTGGTATGCTAGGGCCATTGTAGGTGTCTTTGCAGCCAAATAGGAGTAGAAGTATAAAAAGAGAAAAGTATTTAATCATACTTGTAAAAGCCTTTGCCCGTTTTGCGCCCGTGGTGGCCTGCATCCACTTTTTGCTGTTGTATGCGGCTAGGCCTAAATTTCGGGTCATAATGGAAAGCCTCAAACATAGATGTTGTTACAGAGTAGTTTGTGTCAACTCCGATAAGGTCCATCAACTCGAAAGGTCCCATTTTAAAGCCGCTGGCTTGCATCAGTTTATCTATCGTTTCGATGTCGGCTACGCCTTCTTCAAGCAACTTGAGTCCTTCTACGTAAAAATGGCGCGCTACTCTGTTAACGATGAATCCTGGAGAATCTTTTGCCATTACGGCAGTTTTGCCAAGTTTTTCGGCTAGCAGTTTTATTGTAGTGGCCGTCTCAGGGGCTGTGGCTGCACCAGATATAACTTCTACCAACTTCATGATATGGGCAGGGTTAAAAAAGTGCATGCCAACCACACGCTCAGGGTTTGGCACAGCAGCTGCTATCTGCGTAATCGGAATAGAGGAAGTATTGGAGGCAAGTATAGTGTCTGGAGTATTTATACCTGCCAACTCTTTAAAAATGCTTTGCTTTACCTCCAGGCGCTCCACAATGGCCTCTATAATTACATCACAACTTAATTGTAACGTATCGCCGGTAAAGGTAAGGTTGCTTAAGGCAACCTGCTTTTCCTGCTCTGTTAGCTTGCCACGCTCAATGCCTTTGTCAAAGTTTTTTGCAGTTGTAGCCTCAGCCTTTTGCAATATCTGCGCATTGATATCAAAAAGTATGGTCTTATAACCTGCCTGGGCACAAATTTGCGCAATACCTTGTCCCATTGTGCCGGCACCCACAACGCCTATTGTTTTGATATCTTCTAACTTCATATATTGAATAGTTAAATAGTTAGATTGTTGTTTCTGCTGTTGGGCACCAGAAACCTCTATACTTTTAGCTGTGCTTTACCTCCCTTCAACCAGGTTTCTTGCAGAATGGCAACAGGTAAGGAAGTATAGGTGATAGCTGCTGGCCGAACACGCCAGTTCAACAATCAGCAATTATATTACTCCCTCAAACTGGCGCAGGAAGCGCACGTCGTTTTCGGTGAACAAGCGCAGGTCCTTTATCTGGTACTTTAACATGGTAATACGCTCTATGCCCATACCAAAGGCAAAGCCGGAGTATACTTTAGAGTCGATGCCGCTGCTCTCTAACACAGCAGGGTCTACCATGCCGGAGCCACCAATCTCTACCCAGCCGCTTCCTTTGCAAATATTACAACCTTCGCCTTTGCAAATGAAGCAGGTAATATCGATCTCGGCGCTTGGCTCAGTAAAAGGGAAAAATGACGGGCGGAAGCGGATCTGCGTGTCCTGGCCGAACATCTCTTTCGCAAAATAATAAAGCGTCTCCTTCAGGTCTTTAAAGCTGACGCCCTTGTTCACGTACAGGCCCTCTACCTGGTGGAACACCATGTGCGCACGTGCCGAGATGGCTTCGTTACGGTATACGCGGCCAGGCATGATGCTGCGCAGCGGCGGTTGGTTGTTTTCCATCAGGCGCACCTGCACGTTAGAAGTATGGGTACGCAGTAGTTTATCCTTGTCTTCGCTCAGGAAGAACGTATCCTGCATTTCGCGGGCAGGGTGGTTTTCAGGAAAGTTAAGGGCGGAGAAGTTGTGCCAGTCATCTTCAATTTCTGGGCCTTCGGCCACGTTAAAACCGATGCGCTCAAAAATGCGCACAATCTCGCGGCGAACCAGCGACAGCGGGTGGCGTGTGCCTAGGGTGTTGGGTAAGGCTGGCAGCGTAAAGTCAAAGCCTGTGTCTCCGGCTGTGTCAGCGGTGCTTGCCAGTTGCTCCTGCGCCTGGTCAAATCGCTCCTGAGCACGGTTTTTTAGCGTGTTTAGTTGCTGGCCCACCTCACGGCGCTGCTCCGGAGCAACCTGCTTTAGGTTGTCGAAAAGCGCTGCCACACGGCCCTTGCGGCCAATGTATGCAATCCTGAACTGCTCCAGTTCGGCAGCATTGGTAAGTTGTGCTGCCTCTATCTCTTGTGCTACTGCTTGTATATTCTCCACCATAATATGCAAAGATAAAATTACTGTGGGATAATACGTAAAAAGTGCGGGCAAAATGCCTGCCTATTCTTTAAGCGGCTTTTCCTGCAAACCGCTGCATAAGCAGCAGTTAAGCCCAAAGCTGTAGTGGGGTAAGTATAGTATAACTACTATGTACTTGCTATATTTACCGACGCAACCCCCTCGTTTACCGACTTCTACTCAAGGCTTGCCTATTAACTGTAGACCAACGCTAGCTATAAGAGTACATTTGATCATACATTAAATCAAAAAACTATGGATCACAGAAATTTAAACTCGAATAGCAACTACGGCGGTAACTGGGAGAACCCACAGCGTGGCGGTAGCGGCGGTAAGGTAATGGCAGGCCTGCTGCTGGTTATAATCGGCTTGGTTATACTTGCCACTAAGCTCGACTATTTTTTCCTGCCTAACTGGGTTTTCTCCTGGCAAATGCTCCTGATTGTCATTGGTTTGTTTATCGGTTTTAAGCATAACTTCAGAAAACCATCCTGGTTAATTTTAGTGATTATCGGTAGCGTATTTCTTTTTAATGAGCTGATACCAGGAATCAATATAAGATTTTACTTCTGGCCTATTCTGCTCATCGGCATTGGAGTTTGGGTAATGATGAAGCCTAAAAAGTATACGCAGCAGTACATTCCGCCAGTACGGCCACAACCGCAGCCGCACCAGCACCAGCAACCTATCAATGATTATACCCAGGACTTTGCTATAGAAGAAGACACTAACTTTAACTTACTTGGCAGCGATGCTTCTACTGAGGAGTATGTGGATGCTACGGCTATTTTCGGAGGAGTGAAGAAGAACATTATCTCTAAAAATTTTAGAGGCGGTGAAGTGGTAAGCGTTTTTGGTGGTACAGAGCTTAACATGAGCCAGGCCGACTTGCAGCAGCCCGCAGTACTGGAGGCTACCCAGATCTTTGGCGGCACTACGCTGGTGGTTCCTGCGCATTGGGAAATAAAGTCTGAAGCGGTGGCCATACTTGGCGGTATAGACGATAAGCGCCCGATAATGCCCGGAGGCTACGATCCTAACAAAGTGCTCATTATAAAAGGCACTTCACTATTTGGCGGGCTTCAAATCAAGAGTTACTAAAGTATAAGTGATGTCTCCACTACGTGTCTTACTGGTATACTTAGGCTGGGCTATACTTTGGAGTGCGGTGCATGCGGTACTGCTGTGGCTAGTGGGGGTGGGGCTAAGTATAGCCATTACCGATGCCCTGCTTACAAACCTGCTGCTGGTAAGCGGTGGTTATGCTATGGGCACGGGGCTGCGCTACTACCAGCCAAGTATAAAGCAAGGGGCTTATTTGTTTGGCTGGAGTATGGGTATGGCAGGTATCTGTATCCTGTTGTTCGATTACCTTATAGGCAAGATACTTAAAGGGGAGAGTAGCTACCTGGCTTTTGTGGATGCCACGCTGCCTGTGCGCATGGTGTTTGCCTGGCTGATGGTGCTGCTGATGGTGCTGCTGAGTTGGATGTGGTATTACACTCAAAACCGGCAACTGGAAGAAAGCAGGAAATCGGCTACCGATAAGCTGGCGCGCGAAGCCGAGCTTTACAGCCTGCGGCAACAGTTGCAGCCGCACTTTTTGTTTAACAGCTTAAATTCCATCAGCGCTCTAGTTGGGGCAAGGCCAGAGCAGGCCAGAACCATGATTCACCAGCTGTCTGACTTTTTACGCGGCACACTACGCAAGGAGGACCAGCAACTGGTAACACTAGAAGAAGAACTGAAACACCTTGATTTATACCTGGAAATAGAAAAAGTGCGCTTTGGGCATAGGCTGCAAACTGCCTTACAAGTGCAGGATGAAACGGTGAGTATGCGCCTGCCGGCCCTGCTGCTGCAGCCCATAGTAGAAAATGCCATTAAGTTTGGCCTTTACGACACGATAGGTGAAACTGCCATAAGTATAAAAGCATCGGCAGAGGATAATTACCTGCAGCTCCAGGTGCAAAACCCCTACGACCCTGATACTGCGCGGCCAAACCGAGGCACAGGCTTCGGGTTAAGTTCGGTGCAGCGCAGGCTATACTTGCTGTACGCACGCCAGGACCTGCTAAAAACGCAGCAGAAAGACCATACTTTTATAACCACTATCAAGATACCGCAAAACTATGAGTAAGTGCCTGATTATTGATGACGAGCCATTGGCCAGAAGTATAGTAGCTGAGTACTTGCAAAACCACCCGGATATAGAAGTGGCGCAGGAGTGCGGCGACGGCTTTGAAGGTGTAAAAGCCATTATGCAGCACCAGCCGGACCTGGTGTTCCTGGATGTGCAGATGCCTAAAATAAATGGGTTTGAAATGCTGGAACTGGTAGAGCATGCGCCGTCGGTTATCTTTACCACAGCATTTGATGAGTACGCCATTAAAGCATTTGAGGCCAATGCCGTAGACTATTTGCTAAAGCCATTTAGCAGAGCACGCTTTGATGCCGCCCTGCAAAAGTGGCAGGAAAAACGAAAAAGCATAGTGCCTGAGGCTAAACTGCAGCAGCTGGAAGAAACACCTGCCAAGCAACCCGAGGAACAGGTACGGATCGTAGTTAAAGCCGGCAACAACATACGCATTATACCAGTTGCTGATGTACAGTACCTGGAGGCTTACGATGATTATGTGAAGATACACACCAAAGACGGTACCTTCCTGAAGAAGAAAACCATGGGCTACTACGAACAAACCCTTAACCCAAGCCAGTTCGTGCGCGTGCACCGCTCTTTTATACTTGCCCTTTCCAGCCTCACCCGCATAGAGCCTCTCGAAAAAGACACCCATGTGGCCTTACTTAAAAGCGGCATACGCATACCCCTGAGCAAGAGCGGATATACAAAATTAAGGTCTGTATTAGGATTGTGATTTTACAGAGACTGCTTCTGGCAATTTTCTGAACTCCTGTTCCCATTCATACGGCTGTAGATGCCTTGTGTCTTGTGTTCTGTTGCGTTTGTCTGTTTCATATATGCTATGGGCTGAGCTTAGTGAATATCGTGAAATTGCATATTGTTCATATACAGCCTTGTAAACCCTGATCTGAACTTAAAAGGTACACAAAATTTAACATTGGAAACTTTGGTAATGAAAAACGTTTCCATAGTTTTGTGCCGAAATGGAGACAGTAGAGAATCTAGAGTTAAAAATTAAAATCACACAGAGCGCCTTTGAGCTCTTCTGCCGGAAGGGTATTAAAAGTGTGTCTATGGATGACATTGCGCAGCATCTATCGATGTCTAAAAAAACCATTTACAAGTGGTTTGATAACAAAGACCAAATAGTGTATTACTCCTGCAAGTGCTTCCTTAAAGAGATGGAAGAGGATTGTATGTGCTCAATGAGAGGTGCCGCAAATGCTATAGAAGAACTTTGGAGTTTAATGGAAATGACCAAGCGGCTTGTGGCAAAAGTGCATCCTGCCATTTTCCATGATGTGCAGAAGTATCACGGCGACAGCTGGCAGCTTTGGATGGCGCACAAGTATGACTTTATGCTCGAGAAATTAAAGATGAACATACTCCGTGGCGTGGCCGAGGGGCTGTACAGAGGCGACCTGGATGTTGAGATAATGGCACGTTTGCGTCTTGCCCAGATTGAGGCAGCTTATGATGTCAGGCTGTTTCCGCCAGGCGAGTTTAACCTGCAAAAAGTACAGTTGGATATGCTGGAGCACTATATGCTGGGCATGGCCACTTTGCGCGGGCACAAAATGATTAACGAGTATAAGCAACGCATTGAAGAAGAATAACACGACCTACTATCGAAATAAAATTATGAAAAACTACCTAAGCCTGATGGGTGCCTTGTTTGTGCTGATCGGCTCCACCTACGCACAAGGGCAAAGCGTACAATCGTTTAGCCTGCAGGAAAGTATAAACTATGCCCTCCAGAACCGCGCAAGCCTGCAGGTTACCCGCAACCAGGAAAAGATTGACAAGGCAAAGGTTGGCGAAATAAGGGCAATGGGCTTGCCGCAGATAAGTGGCACTTTGGATGTTGGCGATAACTTTATACAGCAGCAGACTTTCTTGCCGGCAGAGTTTTTCAACGACCCTAATGACCCGGAGTCGCCGCAGCCAGGTACGTTTGTGCCCGTTACTTTTACGCCAGCCTATACAGGTAATGCTTTGCTCAACGGCAGCCAGCTTCTGTTTGATGGCACCTACCTTATCGGCCTGAAGGCAGCAAAAACCTATACTGAACTATCGAAGAAAAGCACTACGCAAAGCGAAATTGAGGTGGCCGAGCAGGTTTCCAAGGCATACTACGGTGTGTTGGTAAACCGTGAACGCATTGGGCTCCTGAACCAGAATATTTCCAGACTGGATACGGTGCTGTACCAGACCCGAATAATGTTTGAAAACGGTGTGGCAGAGAAACTGGATGTAGACCGTTTGCGTGTGTCGCTTAACAACCTGAAGGTAGAGAAGCAAAAGGCGGAGCGACTGATGGTGCTAAGCGAAAGTCTGCTGAAGTTCCAGATGGGTATAGATCACCGCCAGGCCATTGTATTAACTGATAAGCTGGATGAAGTGGAAGTGAGCACAGCACAGGCAGCGCCTCAAAGCTTTAACTACAGCAACCGCATCGAATATTCTATACTTGAGACACAGCGCGATTTGGCAGAACTGGACCTGCGCAACAGGCGATCAGGTTATTTGCCTAAATTATACTTAAATGCCCGGTACGGTTACAATGCAGCCAACAACGAGTTTAGAGAGATAACCAAAACCAGGAACTGGCTGGAGTACGGCTATGTAGGCGGGCAGATACAGCTTTCGATCTTTGACGGGTTGCGCAAGCACTACCAGATACAACAGGCCAAGCTTACGCTCGATAATACAAAGTATGGTTTTGAAACCCTACGCCAAAGTATAGACCTGGAAATAGACCAATCAGCAACAGAGCTTACCAATGCGCTGGATGTGCTGGAATCGCAGCGCGAGAACCTGGAGTTGGCAGAAGAAATTGCGCGTGTTTCTAAAATCAAGTTTCAGGAGGGCGTAGGCTCTAACCTGGAAGTGGTTACTGCAGAAACTGATCTGCGCCAGGCCCAGACAAATTATTACGCTGCCATTTACGACGCTCTGATTGCAAAAGTGAATTTAGAGAGAGCAACCGGCACCTTGCTTACAAAATAAAACTATCGAAAAACTAAATTGCTACCAACCCCATGAGACGAATACTAAGAACATCATCTGTTGCCCTGTTGCTAGGCTTAGCTGCCTGCGGCGGCAGTACCGATAAAGAAACGCAGCTAAAGGAGCTGAAAGCGCAGCAGGAAAAGCTGCAGGAGCAGATTGCTACCCTGGAAACAGAACTAAAGGCAGAAGGTAAAACTGTTGCTTCTGAAAAGAAAACGGTGCCTGTAACGGTGCAGGTTGTTAACCAGGATACCTTCCGCCATTACCTGGAGGTGCAGGGCCGAGTAGATTTTGACCAGAATGTACTGGTAAGCGCCAAGGTGCCGGGTGTGCTGACAAGTATGCGTGTACAGCGTGGCGACAAAGTAGCTAAGGGACAGACCATGGCCACTATAGATGCACAGGTGCTGGAGCAGAATGTTGCCGAAGTAAAAACCCGCCTGGACCTGGCCAACATTGCCTACGAAAAGCAGAAAAACCTGTGGGACCAGAAGATAGGTACCGAAATGCAGTACCTGACCGCTAAAAACAACAAAGAGGCTCTGGAGCGCAGCTTGGCAACGCTGCAGCAGCAACGCGATCAGTACAACATCAAGGCTCCTATAAGTGGTGTGGTAGATGATGTAATGCCCAACGCCGGTGAGGCTGTGGCACCTGGTGTGGGTATTATCCGTGTAGTAAACACGCAAGGAGGTAAAATTGTGGCAGAAGTATCGGAGGCATACCAGGATAAACTAAATAAGGGCGATGACGCAATAGTTTTCTTTCCGGACCTGAACCAGGAGGTAGAGACGAAAGTGGACGTGGTAGGCAATTTCATAAACCCTGCCAGCCGCACTTTTAGCATTGAATTACGCCTGAAGAACGGGACCAACATTAACCTGAAGCCAAACATGATAGCTGTAGTGCGCATCGAAGACTACAAAAACGAAGGCGCCGTTGTGCTGCCTATCAACCTGGTGCAGAAAGACGAGAAAACAGCTTATGTGTACGTGGCCAAAAAAGATGGTGAGAATTATGTTGCAGCCAGAAGAGAAATCAAAACAGGCATGAGCTACAAGGGTAACATAGAAGTGCTGAGCGGCCTTAGCGCGGATGATCAGGTGATTACAGCCGGTTACCAGAACGTGAATGAGGGGCAGCCAGTGGTATTTACCCAGGACAACCTGACGCAGAAGTAAGCCATACTTTTAAAGTATAAACTATGAAAGAATTCAAGCCGACCAGTTGGTCTATTGATAACAAGACCAGTATCTACATTATCACGATCATTATTTCGATTTGGGGCATTTTCTCTTACATCAACATACAGAAGGAAAACTTCCCTGATATTGTAATCCCGACAGTATTCGTAGGTACTATTTACCCGGGTACGTCGCCGTCTGATATGGAGAACCTGGTAACGCGGCCAATCGAGAAAGAGATAAAGGCCATTTCAGGGGTTAAAACAGTTACCTCTAATTCCCTGCAGGATTTCTCGATGATAACGGTGGAGTTTAACACCGATGTGGATGTGGCAGAAGCGAAGCAGCAGGTAAAAGATGCAGTAGATAAAGCCCGCCCAGATTTACCTACAGACCTGGACCAGGAGCCAAGCGTGCAGGATATAAACTTTTCGGAGTTTCCGATAATGCAGGTAAACGTGTCTGGCAACTACAGCCTGGACCAGTTAAAGAATTATGCCGAAGATATACAGGACCGCATAGAAGGGCTGTCTGAAATAACCCGCGTAGACATGGCCGGCGCACTTAACAAAGAGGTGCAGGTGGATGCAGACATGTATAAAATGCAGGTGGCCCAGGTTACATTTAGTGATATTGAGCGTGCCATTGCCATGGAAAACATGACGATCTCGGGTGGTAACGTAACCGTTGGCGAAATGAAGCGCTCTGTGCGTATTGTTGGCCAATATGTAGACCCAAATAAGATTGGCGACATTGTTGTAAAGTCGATGTCTGGCGGCAATATACAGCTGAAGGAAATAGCAACTGTAAAAGAAGGGTTTGAAGAGCAGGAAAGCTTTGCCCGCCTGGATAACTCCCCGGTAATTACGCTCAACGTGATCAAGCGAAGCGGTGAGAACCTGATTGCGGCATCAAACAAAATAGAAGACCTGCTAAATGAGATGGAAGGCTCTGTGCTGCCATCAGACCTCAAAGTAACTGTAACCGGTGAGCAGGCAACCCAGACAAAGCACACACTAAACGATTTGATCAACACGATCATAATCGGGTTTGTGCTGGTTACGCTGATACTCATGTTCTTTATGGGTACCACTAATGCCATATTCGTAGGCTTGTCAGTACCGATATCCATGTTTGTGGCCTTCCTGATATTCCACTCGCTGGATATATCGCTCAACATGATTGTGCTGTTCGCTTTCCTGCTTGCTTTGGGTATAGTTGTGGATGATGCTATTGTGGTGATAGAGAACACGCACCGTATCTTCCATACTTCCAATCTGAGTATTACAAAATCAGCAAAAGTGGCAGCCGGCGAAGTGTTTTTGCCTGTGTTGGCTGGTACGCTTACAACTATAGCGCCTTTTTTCCCGCTGCTGTTCTGGCCGGGCATTGTTGGTGAGTTTATGTTTTACCTGCCTATCACGCTCATCATCACTTTGATGGCCTCGTTGCTGGTGGCTTTTGTGATCAACCCTGTGTTTGCGGCCTCATTCATGAAAAAAGAGCAGGCGACATCTAAAAGGGGGACTGGTAAGCGCTTTGTAATTATTATGGCCGTAGCGCTGGTTTTGGCTGTTGTTTTTTACATAACAGGCTCATATGGTATGGCTAACCTGGTTATGCTGGTAGTGGTGCTGGTTGCCTTAAACAAATTTGTATTTACTGGCCTCATTCAGAAATTTCAGGAAGGGGCGCTGCCTAAGTTTATGGCAAAGTATGAGCAATTGCTGCGTTGGGTACTGGTGGGCTGGCGACCCGTGGGTGTGTTTGCAGGCATTGTGCTGCTGCTTTTCCTGTCGGGCTTTATCACCTTCTTACGGCCTCCTAAAGTAGTCTTCTTCCCGGCCAGCGACCCTAATTTTGTGTATGCCTACATTCAAATGCCGGTTGGTACAGACCAGGTCGTTACAGATTCGGTTACAAAAGTAGTGGAGAACCGCATCTACAACGTTATTGGCAAAGATAACCCAGATGTGGAGTCGGTTATATCCAATGTGGCTATTGGTGCCGGAGACCAAAACGACCGCAGCACAACTGCCCAGTCTCATAAAGGCAAAGTAACGGTAGCTTTCGTGGAGTACATGGACCGCGTAGGCGAAAAAACTTCTGCTGATTTTCTTAACGAGATCCGTGAATCAGTTAAAGGCATACCTGGCGCTGAGATTACAGTAGACCAGGAGCAGAATGGTCCGCCGGTGGGCAAGCCTATCAGCATCGAGATATCAGGTGAGGAGTTTGCAGAGCTTATCGCACTTTCTAAAAACGTAGAGCAATACATCAGCGACCAGCAGATAGAGGGTATAGAAGGCTTAAAATCTGACCTGGAAGACAGCAAACCGGAGATTGTGATCAACATTGATCGTGAGCGTGCCAACCGCGAAGGTATAAGCACAGGCCAGATTGGCTCTGAGGTTCGCACAGCCATCTTCGGTAAAGAGGCATCTAAATTTAAACTAGACGAAGACGAATACCCGATACAAGTGCGTTACGCAGAGCCTTACCGCAAGAATATTGATGCCTTGCTGGATATGCGCATTACTTATCGGGACATGAATTCTGGTTTGGTGCGTCAAATCCCGCTTTCTTCGCTGGCCAGTATAGAATATGGTACTACCTATGGTGGTATCAAGCGCAAAAACCTGAAACGCATGGTTACCCTGGAGTCTAACGTGCTGGATGGTTACAATGCGAACGAAGTGGTGCAGCAGATACAAGAGTCGCTTCAGCAGTTCCAGACACCAGAAGGCTACGAGGTGCGTATGGGTGGTCAGCAGGAAGAGCAGCAGGAAACATTCCAGTTCTTGTTGCTGGCACTTGTTGCAGCCTTTCTCATCATATTCCTGATCCTGGTAACGCAGTTTAATTCTGTGTCCAAACCATTTATTATACTATCGGAGGTGCTGTTCAGTATCATCGGCGTATTACTGGGCTTCTCCATTTTTGGAATGGATGTATCCGTTGTGATGACGGGTGTGGGAATTGTAGCGCTTGCAGGTATTGTGGTTAAGAATGGTATTCTGATAGTTGAGTTTACAGACTTGCTGCTGGAAGAAGGGAAGGAGCTTAAGGAAGCGATTGTAGAAGCAGGTAAAACGCGCCTAAACCCGGTTATACTTACGGCTACAGCCACTATACTTGGGCTGATACCACTAGCGCTGGGCATAAACCTTAACTTTTATACTTTGTTTACAGAGTTCAAGCCGAACTTCTTTATGGGAGGTAACAGCGCAGCTTTTTGGGGGCCACTAGCCTGGACAATAATTTTCGGCCTTGGTTTTGCTACAGTTGTTACGCTGCTCATTGTGCCAGTAATGTATTTATTGAACGAAAAATTAAAAGATAGATTAATCAAAAACAGGAAACGTGGCGGAGTAAAGCTGCAGGAGCAGGAAGGACGCCAGGTTAATGGGAAAGTTAGAGAATACACCGTTTAAACTACTATGATTGCTACAACTACCGCTATTGAGAAAGAGGTTATCCGTATCATTAGCAAAACAAAAGAGATAAAAGCCGACCGCCTTTGGGCCGACAGAATGCTTCAGGATTTCGGGTTTGATACTGTAGACCTGGTGGATATCATTCTTGAACTAGAAAAGAACTTTAAGATTACCATACCTGATGAAGTGCCAATAGACAAAGTAGGCGATTTTATTGACTTTGTGTCTACGCACACTATTAGGAAAGCCAGCTAATTTAGGAGAGCTACACAAAAAAAGCGCGGAGCATGCTCCGCGCTTTTTTTGTGCTTTTATACAAAGGCCATCATATAAAGTATGGCTTGTAATTACTAGATGCACTTCTTACTGGCACAGGCTGCGCCAGTAAAAGGTTTTAAGAAAATAATTTATTCGGGCTTAGTAGAGTTAGTCGATAGCTTTTAACCTAAAAGATTGAAATACGGTAAGCTTTCAGTTTTTTATCAAGCGACCTTGCGTTGCCGCAAACACTATCAAGCAGCGACCAGAAATGCGGACCATGGTTTTTCTCTACAGTATGTGCCAGCTCATGCAGTATCACATAATCGCAGAGCGCATCTGGCAGGCGCATTAGGTGCAGGTTAAGATTGATGTTGTTTGTGTGGGAGCAGCTGCCCCAACGGCTTTTTGCATTTTTGATAAACACGTTCTGGTATTCAAACCCAAATTTATCTGCAAAGTAAGCCACACGGTCCGGCAGGTACTGCTTTGCCTCTTTGCGGTAACCCTCCTCTATAGACTGCCGGATAAACTTCTGTACTTCTGTGTCCCGAACATCTTTGTGTGCCGGATAGAAAACATTGATGTACCCGTTCTGGATAACGCAACGCATGCTGTATTGCGCATGGGTGAGCAGGCGTAGCGTATGGTATTTGGTTTTAAACTCCGTAGAGCCGTCATATACCGTTACCTGTTGTTCCTGCTTTTGCATGCGGGCCTGGTGCTCTTTTATCCAGTCTGACTTGGTGTAAATGAGCTGTTCTGCTTTTTCGAAGCTGATGTGCGGCGGCACAGCTACGCGTATACCTTTAAGGGGCCTTACGCTAATGCTCAGTCGCTTTGCTTTATCGCTTCGCTCAATAAGAACTTTCCCGATTCCGTCAATGTGTACATTAACGGATGTAAGTCGTAAAAATGATGAAGACACTTTGGCTAAAAAGTTAAAATACAAATTCCTGTGGTCAAATATAAAGAATAATTTCCTTACAAAACTACAGTTGAAGCGCCTTTTATTCGTTTTTAAGTAAATTTAAGTATTAGTATTGTTCTATATTTTAATGTTTTAAAGCAAGTGTTTAATGCCTTTTTTAAGATTTAAAACACGCTTTAGTGCAAAAATAAAGGCGTTTAGCTTGATTTGAAGTATGCTGTTGAGGCTGATGCTCTAGCGGTTTCCATCCGGATAAATTATTGCATTCATGTTTCTCTCTAATATCTGCTGTGTCTCTGCATAGTATGTTTGTTGTTTGCTTATACATATAAGCTAATCTGAAAGCAGATCTGCTCCGGTTTACCACAAATTGCATATACAATCGGCATTTCACTTTTATACTTCTCAATAGTCATAATACCCCTTTATGTAGCTTAACTGCATTCTTTCGAATTAAGAGATGAGCCTACAACAATTCACAACTAGGTAATGATAAAATAGGGAGTAGGGATACCTAATAGGTAATAGGCATTATTTTATTTTGAATTAAACTTTTTAGTGTAAGTAAAGTATATGCACTATATAAAGCTAAATTAATATTTATTTAGTTCATTTTCTGTGGGTATGTTTAAAGGGTTATTTATAAAAAGCTTGCTATGCTTAGGCTGCCTGTACTTTGTTTTGGGATACACGCATACCTGTGACGCACAAGCCTATGAGCATACAGCAGCTAAAGAAGATTCTATCTCTATATCGAATACAAATAAACAGCAAACAGTTGGTTTACTAAACCAGCTGCTGCAAGAACGCCTGCAGAACTCAGTTGATCTGGAGATTGATGGTTTAGTAGTAGATGAAACGATTACAAAGGTAGGGCGCGACTTCTATGATATTTTTCTGATGCAATGGGAAGCTCCGCCAATGGCAAAAAACTTTACTGTGCTAATTAAAGAGCAGCCTGCGCGAGGTAACAGTTCCATTGTTTCCATAACTGTAAATGAACAAAAAATTTTTGAAGAAGCCCTTCAGCCTCGGTACGATTTAATTGAGGAGGTGGCTACTTATATGGTTGCTGTAGTGTATGACTACTTACTGCAAGACCAGTTAAACCAACAGCTTGAAGCTGAGGGTAAAAGAGCAAAAGAAGTTTTCTGATTTTTATAAAGTAAATCAAAATAGATACCCTTATGAAAAAAGTTTTTTACTCATTATGCTTTTTCGCGGCATTTTGTCTGATAGGAGCAGGAGAGGCAATGGCACAGGATTTTGTGTATCAGGCTAAAAACCCTGCTTTTGGGGGCGATCCTTATAACTATAATTGGATGATGAATTCTGCCCAAGCGCAGGACAAACTAAAAGATCCTAAACAAGAATCCCAAAAAAGCCTTTTTGAAGACAATCCTTTGCAAGACTTTAAAAAAGATCTTAACCGACAGATATTAAGCCAGTTGTCAAGGCAACTAGTGACTTCTCAGTTTGGAGAGGATGGCATTACGCCAGGGAGCTATACAATTGGCTCTTATAAAATCGATGTGACAGAAGACAGTAAAGGTATAAATATCATTATTGTGGATAGTGCCACAGGAGACCGTACTTCTGTAACCATACCCTACTACTAAACCCCACAAGGTTCCTATTTCGCGCCAAAATAACCCATAGCCTTACCACCCCAATTAACCCTTATAGTTATGTTGTATAAGCTTAAAAAAGGTTGTCAAGCCTTGTTTTTATTTGCATTTATATATGCCATGCCGGCATGTTCCCCTAATCTGGGTCAGCCTTTCCAAACTACTAGGGCATCTTTGGGAGCCCCTGCACCTGGTAATGCCGATTTGGTTAACCTGCCTGCGCCGCAGCAAAAAATAGTAGCAGCGGTTTATAAGTTTCGCGACCAGACGGGCCAATATAAGCCATCTGTTAATGGTGCCAGCTGGTCTACTGCTGTTACGCAAGGTACTACTACCATTTTGCTTAAATCACTAGAGGAGTCGGGTTGGTTTACTCCCATTGAGCGTGAAAACCTGGGCAATTTGCTGAACGAGCGCAAGATTATCAGATCGACACGTGCAGAAGCAGAAGCCATCACTAAAAAGCCTGAGCCAAACCTGCCGGGTCTTTTATTTGCAGGCATTATTTTAGAGGGTGGCATTATTTCCTACGATGCAAATGTAATAACCGGCGGGGCTGGCTTGCGCTATTTTGGAGCGGGTGGCTCAGGCCAGTACCGTGAAGACAAAGTAACGGTATACCTTAGGGCTATTTCTACCAGCACAGGCGAGATTCTGAAAACGGTTTACACGTCTAAAACTATACTTTCGCAGGCAGTAGACATCGGAATATTCCGGTATGTTAAGTTTAAGCGATTGCTTGAGGCTGAAACAGGTTTCACCTACAACGAGCCCTCCGAAATGGCTGTGAAAGAGGCCATAGATAAAGCTGTGCAAAGTTTAATTATTGAAGGGGTGCAGGAAGGGTACTGGAAACTTAAAAATAAAGACGACCTGCAGTCTCCATTGTTCCGGGAGTACGCTAAGGAAAAAGAGCAGGTAGAAAATAGTGATGTGAACGGAAGGTATGTTGCTGTTAGGCGTGGAGCCTTAGGGTTAAGCGGTGGAGTTGGGCTAATGTTGTATAAAGGTGACTACTCAGGGCAAAAAGTGCAAACGTTTATGGAAGGAGGTTTGAGATTAAGTTCACGTAACAACCTGGCTGTAGACATTAAAGCAGGGAGAGGTAACTTAGCAACAGCAACTTATTTTAATGTGTCAACTAATTTCGCTGAAGCAAACCTTTACTATAATTTTTTTCCGAAGCTTAGGTATACACCCTACTTCCAGTTGGGTAGTGGCGCACTTTTGTATAACAGCGATCAGCAAAGCTATTCTATCGATAGTTTCGATCCATATGTGAAGGCAGGTTTAGGTATTGAGTATCTGGTTACAGATAGAGTTGGCCTGGATTTAAATGTATCTAGTTCTTACTTGATGAACGATAATTTTGATAGTGTAGAGCAGGGTAGGTTTAATGATTACTTCTGGACTGCTAAAGTGGGCTTAAATTTTTACTTAAATCTGTATAAATAAACTATAATTTATAATTAAATACAGAAAGCCAAGCGTAACTGCCTGGCTTTCTGTATTTAAGATCATCCCTTAATCAATTAAAAGTTATATTTATTAATTAAGTATAATAATTATTTAAAAAAATATAAAAAAAACATATATATAATGTAACTATATTTATTCTGCATGGTATAAGGCTTATATAAACAATATAGAAACCTTAAATAATTCAAAAATCATGAAAAAACGTATGATCTACGCAAGTGCAGTAGCACTTTTCTTAGCTGCAACTCCAGCTTTTGCTCAAAGCGGAACAAGCAATGCAGCAGCAATCACCCAAGAAGGTCGTTTAAACGTGGCTGCAGCTAGCCAGGTAAACGGTACAGGAAACGGAGCTGCTATAGCTCAAGAAGGTCGCAGCAACGCTGCTTCTTCATTACAGGTTAATGGTGCAGACAATGCTTCTGCAATCAGCCAGGAAGGTGCTATGAACAGAGCTGCTGTGGCTCAGTTTGGTGGCCTGGATAATAGCGCTGCTGTTGAACAAGAAGGAACAATGAACAGAGCTGCTATAGCTCAGACTGGTGGCGAAGATAACGATGCTGACATCGATCAGGATGGTCTTGGTAATGACGCCAGAATCTCTCAGTTCGGTGGCGAAGACAACGAAGCTGATATCGATCAGGATGGCTTCAGAAACATGGCTGGTGCAGCTCAGACTGGCGGCGAAGACAATGATATCGACGTTGAGCAGGATGGATCTCTTAACATGGCTGGTGTATCTCAAGTAGGTGGCGAAGAGAACAGCACCGAAATTATGCAGGATGGCTACAGAAACACAGCTGTAGTATCTCAGGTTGGCGGTTACGACAACGAAGCTGATATCGATCAGGATGGTGCTCGCAACTACGCAGAGGTTACTCAGCTAGGTGGCGAAAATAATGATGGTGACATTGAGCAGACTGGTGATGATAACGCGGCCTATGTTTCTCAAGTTGGTGGCGATGACAATGATACTGAGATCATGCAGGACGGCGACGATAACACTGCTTATTCTTCTCAGTTAGGCGGAGCTGACAACATGGCTACTATTGACCAGGATGGTGACGACAACTTAGCTAGTGTTGCGCAGGCCGGTTACGACAACATGGCTACTATCGATCAGGATGGTGAGTACCATGTAGCAGGTATAGCTCAGTTGGGTGAAGGTAACGAAGCAACTATCACGCAAACTGGTGACTACCAGACTGCAGTAGTTGCACAATCAGGCGAAGATAACCTGGCTACAGTATTACAGGAAAACCACGGCAATACTGCCCTTGTTGGACAACTTGGTAGAGGTAACTCTGCTGATGTGCATCAGTGGGGTGAGCACGGTACAGCTGTAGTTGGTCAGGCTGGCTGGGGTCATTCAGCTACTGTGAGACAAGGTGGAGCAGGTAACGCTGCTGTAGTTGGTCAGAGTGGTATCAGAAATACTGCAGTAATCACTCAGTAATATCAATACCTTAAATATCCGCGGTGGGGTTTCTCCATCGCGGATATTTTACTTTTAACCGCTTTTCGTTTTAATGTTGATTTATGAAAACAAGTAACTTACTTATAACCTTATGCTTGCTGTTGCTCCAGGTGACGGCTTTTGCGCAAAATACCCAAAGCGAAACGCAATTAGTTAAAAGCATCGCATCTGAAAGAGTTGCTGAAATAACAGCAAAAAGCAGCCTTCAGTCAAAAGTACATGTCTACCAGGCTGGTACTTCAAATTATGCGTCCGTTGCTCAACGGAATGTGTCATCACGCCCTAATGGTGCATTTATTGAGCAGGTTGGCGTACTAAACAGAGCTGCAGTTACACAGCAAGGTGCAGGCAATAGTATATCAGCAACCCAGGTTGGTACCAGGAATTCTTATACAGGTGATTTGGATGGCGTAGGCAACTCTTCTACAGTAGTGCAGAAAGGCGCTTTTAATGAGGTCAATCAAAGGGTTCACGGCAGGCAGCTGGATTATACTTTAATCCAGATAGGTAATAATAACACGATAAACCAAGTAGAAACGAGCTCTAATTCAAAGCCTTATAAGGTGGTGCAGCAGGGCAACAACATGAACATCAGGATTGAGCAGAGCAATGTAGGTTTGCCTCCGGCAGCGGGTGCAAAAAAGTAGGCTATCCGTAAAACTTAGAATACTAACCCCTGCTAACTATACCCTACCCTTAAAGATATATATGCTGTGAAGACTGATGAAAGATATGCTGCCTGTATCAAAACAGAAGTAATTGGCAATAATTTAAAGCTAAAAGGTGTCTTTGAAAATAATACAACAGAGGCCGGGGCTTTTACTTATAAATTTAAGTGTAAGCGCACTAGCAGATCAGGATCATCTATATCCAGCCAATCAGGTGCTGTAAGGGCTGCGGCTGGAGAAGCAATAGTTCTCTCAAAGGTGTCGGTTTCCTTTTCATCTGATAGTGCGTATAAATTGGATCTGACAGTATATAATGGGCTACAAGAAGTGGCGGCAGCCACAGTCAGTTACCCCAGATAAGCTAAGGTGGGTTCTGCCAATAATCAATCAGAAGCATAAGGTTTGTTGGTACAAAAGTATACTTTACCCAGACTGTGTAAACTCCTATAGCTACGCTATTGCAAACTCCCATGCTCCTCTTTTAGAGGTGCCCTCTCCTCCAAATTAAAGCTGCTTGTCCTGGTCCTTTAACAAAATGTTTACAAGCTCACATAAAATTTGAATATATCTCTAAGAGTATAAACTATCTCATTTAATATTCGTATATCAGTATATTATAATTTAATAGTACTTTACGGTTGTGGTGCTTATGGATGTACTATAAGTGCGTAATGCGTAACCCGACTTACTTTGATCTGTGATTATCTAGAGAAATATATTATGTTCAAAACAGCATCTACCCTTAAGCTTTTTTATTTTATTGCGCTATTTATTGGGCTTGCCTCCTGCAACGAAGATACAATAGAGCCAAAAGGAGAGGGATTGATTGAAGGAGTGGTGATTAGCGCAGAAACGGGGGTAGCTATTCCGGCTGCGAGCATTACCACAACGCCTGCTACATCGGCTATTGTAACAGATGAAAACGGAAGATTTAAAATTACCGCAGTTCCTTGGGGGGACTATACTGTGTCGGCTAAAAAGAATGGTTATGGCGCAGAAACTGTAGCTGTTGCAGTTAAAGAATCAAAGAAAGCAGCTGAAGAGAATATTTCGGCTATCACTATTGTGCTATCTAAAAGCAAAGAGCAGCAGGCGTCGCCGGAGCGTCCATATAACCCGGTGCCAAAAGTGGATTCGGTAGATGCGCCTATAGCTGTTACGCTGAGATGGCAAGGAAAAGACCCGGATAAAGGCGACTCGTTAAAATACGATGTGTTACTGTACGTGTCTGGCTCCACCCAGAAGAACATCATATCTCAGGGTAAAAGCGATACAGCCGTTGTTGCTTCGCAGTTAAACTACAGCACAACTTACTTTTGGCAGGTAATTGCAAAAGATAACCATGGCAACGTTACAAATGGACCAGTCTGGACATTTAGAACTGCTGATTTGCCAGATGCAAGGTACCTGTTTGCAAAAAGCGTAAACGGCAACTACGACATTTACAGTTCTGATGGTGCACCAACAAATGTGTTCAGGCTTACAAACAGCTTTAGTAGAGAATGGTGGCCTGTTATGTCGCCAAGAAGAAACGAGATAGCTTACTCCTCTAATGCCGGTATAGAAAACCATATCTATATCATGAAGCGCGATGGCTCAGACAAACAACAAGTAACGACAGTACCTGTGGCGGGTTATCACAACCAGGGCATCGGTTTTGCCTGGTCTCCGGATGGAGGACAGTTATTGTACGCCAACTACGATAACCTTTACCGCGTGGAGCGTGATGGGTCTGGCTTAACCTTGCTGGCCAAAGCGCCACAAAACAGGCACTTCAGGGCTGTTGACTGGACATCGCAGGGAAGTAAAATAGTTATGCAAACCATTGGCTCAAATATAAACGACTCGGAAATCTATATCATGAATGCAAATGGAACAGGTATGGCCTTGTTGGTTGATAATGTGCCAGGTAGGGTTGAGAGCCCGTCATTCTCTATAGATGGCCGCCGGGTAATATATACTCAGGATGTGGCAGGCTTTGAAACACCGGAAGGCAGACAGCTTGATGCGCGCATCTTTGTTCAGAATATAGATGGAACCGGTGTGGTTGATCTTTCTGTGAATAAGCCGGCTGGCACAAATGATCTGAACCCAAGGTTCTCTCCGGATGGAGCAAAGATAATTTTTGTAAACACGTCTAATGATGGTATCAGCAAGAAAGAAGTATGGGCAATGAATGCAGCGGATGGGTCTAACAGAGTGCTTTTGTTTTCTGATGCTGAGATGCCAGACTGGAAATAACCCCTAATCCCTTTAATTATATTTCACCCTTTACCCGGAAGAGCCGCAGCTTCAGCTGCGGCTCTTTTTTATTTGCATAAGCAGGGCAGGCAGCGCTAAGCTAATTAAAACAAAAACAGGGGCGGTTACTGGTGTAGCCGCCCCTGTTTTTATACTTTACGTTACCGTATGTTGCCGCCTGTTGGCAGGTCGTCGTGCCGGTTTTTGTGTACACGGCTGCTGTCGGTGGTAGAGCCGCGCAGGGTTGGCTCTTTGCTGTTGGTGGAAGAGACTTGGGCACCTGTTGTGTGCCCTTGCGAAGTATGATCCTTCGAAGGGTTTTCCTGGTTTTGGTTTTTAGGCTGGCTGCTTTGCTTGTTGCTGTCTTTGCCTGTGTTTTTTGTCTCCATAGTTAGTTGCGGTTAAATTATGCTATTCTCTCTTATCAGTTTCAGTAGTAACTGTACCAGCGGCCTGGTCGGCAAACTTTGGTGTGCCAAACGATGGATCCGCATTGTGGGCCTCATCAGCAGGTTGCTTTTCTTCGGCGGGCCTGCTGCTTTCCCACTCCTTAAACTTATCCAGTTCAGATTTTATACTTGCCATAAACCAGGCAAGCAAGCTGGCATCATCCAATAAACCAATTACAGGTATAAAATCCGGTATCACGTCTATCGGCATCAGGAAGTATAGTATAACAGCCACGCCACCTACAAGTGTAGTTGTTGGGATGCCTTTATACTCTCCGGATGTGGCAGCTTTTATCATGCGCGACAGCAACTGCAGGTTTTCCCATACCTCGCCGGCTAACGTGCCTACACTTTTATTATGCGTTGCCTTCTTAAATGCATCGTTTAGCAGGCTGGCTATTTTAGAAGGGTGCTTCAGGTACTGCTCCGCCTTGTTAAGGATATTTTTAAAGATCTTGCTATCGGCTACCTTCTTGCCATCCTGTCTTTGGTTCTCCATAGTTTTTTACGTTCTGATTCGGGTTGTGTTAATTTACGAAATTTAGCTTTGCTATAGCGTAGGCACTTGCAGGTAGCCATACTTGCGGTGCAAAGTTGCTGAACTAACGATAAGCTTCCTATACTTGATGCCAGTAAAATTGTTGTTTATGCTGTAAACAAAAAAAGCCACGCAGGGTTTACTGCGTGGCTTAAGTATACGTTGTTGGGCCGCCTTAATTTACACGGCCAGCGGCATAGTAGTAATTGCGGTAATATGGCTCTTTTAAAGAGCTTACCATTACGCCGCCACTAGTGGCAGAATGTATGAATTTGTTGTTTTTGAGGTAGATGCCTACATGAAAGACCGGCTGCTTGGGGCTGCGGCGAAAAAACACAAGATCTCCTGTTTGCAGGCTGTCTTTTTTTATACGCTGCACCTCCTGGAACATAGAGTGAGAGCTGCGCCTTAAATCCACACCGTACACATCGCGGTAAATGGCAGATACAAAACCCGAGCAGTCAGTACCTTTTTTGGAGCTGCGGCCGTAGCTGTAAGGGGTTCCTATCCATTTGGCTACTGTTTCTACCAGTTCCCGGGCATCTGGGTTGGCAAAACGCATGTTCAGCTTTTTAGAGTAGTATGCTTCTACCTCTGGCTCACTCTCTTCTTCTACGGGTTCGTACAACTCGAGGGCGCGCACCATGTCTTCGCCTGAATTTATTGCGTAGGGGGTAATAGCATATGCTGCTGTGTTTGCTGGCGTTGCCGACTTAGCTGGTATTACTTCGTAGAAGAAGGATAATACAACAGAGATAACGGCAAGTGCAGTTAATACAATGGTTTTAGTCATAGGGTTTGGCATGTTATCGGCCAGCGCGAAGTTGGCAAACAGTTACACCTTTATTTTCTAAACAAAGCAGGAAAATTGCACTAAATCCTGCTTGATGCGCTGCAATTAAAGCCTGTACGGCCTAGCAGCGCTCAAAAATAAGTACAAAATATTTAAGAGCCAAACAAAGGGCTAAAGCTATTTGCCTGTAAATGTGGTATATCTGCCTTTAAATGGTGTTTGTTTATCCTTAAAGTGCAGTTTTTAATTAAAAAAGCAAGTGTATCAAATACAATTCAGGAGATAGAGTAATGGACTTTAAAATTGTAGAACATTCTTTATTTGCCCGCATTGCCCGTGTGGTTTTAAAAAGTAGCAATGTGGCAATGGTGTTGGGCAAAACCATCTATTTAAGTGGTGTTAGCCGCGATGACTTCATGAAAGATAATGGTTGGGTGGCACATGAGTTGTGCCACATCAGGCAGTTTAAGGAGCATGGGTTTTTCAGGTTTCTGTGGCTGTACCTGGCAGAGTCGTGGCGGGTAGGTTATTACAACAACAAGTATGAGGTGGAAGCCCGCATAGAAGGCATGAAACACCGCAAGTTTATGAACCCAGCACAGCGCGCCGAAAATGCCATCAGCCCAACAGGACTGCCGCTGCCCGGCGATGAAAAGGAAACTGCATAGAATAAGGTAAACAGAAGTTGCTTTATGCCTGCTCGTTGGCGGTTCGGGTCAGGGCGAAATAAATGACGTACAGCCAACTGAAAATGCCATGAAGTATGGCCCAAAGTATAGACCGGTTTCTGGACCACGAGGCAACAACGGCTATAACAGAACCTAAGCCAACCCCATTGTTTATAACCGTTTTTGTGGTATCGGCAGTTTGAGCATACAAGGTGGTAGCGCAAAGGAGCAGCACCAGTAGTAGGGCGAACGTGAATTTGTTTTTCATTATTTGAGGTAGGGGTATAGAGTATCTGCCATTGTGGTGGATGTAATACCAAGATAAGAAATCTCTGTAAAGTATCCATATGGCAGCGCTTACTAATCTGGTTAAGTGCTCCTTTCCTGCTTTACCTCTAACAATGTTCTTTTCTTTTAATAGTGACGCTTCGCCTTTTCCTAGAAGTAAAGTTGGTTACATTGTAGGTCTTAGGTGCAGTTATAAAATCAAAGGCTTCTGTAGCAAATAAAGCAGGCGCTTCCCGTTTTACTTTTGCTTATTAGCATCAGTAAATACACCGCAACGTGTTTCGGCTATGGTTTGCTGCGGTAGGTTAAGCACTAAATTTAGTAAAAAAACACCAACCATTCACGGCTGCGTGGTTTTTCCGAAGGAAAAAATACGTAGCAGTAAATTATAGCCGATGTTACCTGCTGGCTTTTATTTCGCTCAATATTTTTCGTTTGCGCTTTTCTGTTACAACCTTAACCCAATAAGTTACAATAACATCATAACCAGATTCGATTTGTTCTTTTTCGGTCAGTTTTACAACCCAAGTGGCGATTTTATCATCAGTTTGATTCCGTTGCTTAATTTTGTCAAAATAATCAGATTTCGTTCCGAATTTATTTCCGCTGTTTCCCGTTACGAAAAATACTTTTTTATCGGTAAAGTCAAAATTCTGCTTATTATGTTCGGTCATATATTCATTCAGAAATTCAGATTCCGCTTGAGTGAGTTTCGGATTATTATCAATTCCACATTCAGCCAGATTTTGTCCAATTAAGTTGAATGAAATCAGCATTAAAATTATTGTTCCAATTTTCTTCATAAGTTCGGTTTTCAGCTTGCAAGTAACGGCTCTGCTATAAGATGGCGAAGCTACCTTATAGATTTTGTTAGGTGGGGTTCTGTTTCAATTCTTTCTACTATTCTTGAATATCCATTTTCTTTAAGACTAACTCCCAAAAGGCTTCCCATTTCTTAATCTCTATTGACATTCCTATTAATTATAAATGTTACAATTCCCATTATGATAGTATGAACGAACGGTACTAACAACATGTAGAAGCCCCACACCAAAGCTCCGCCGTATTCAGAATGATAAATTCTACCATTGATGAAGTAAATGGTATAGATGACAAGTATTGATGCATTTATGAAGATGAATGACTTTCTTTTTGACCATCCTTCCATAAGTCTGTAGATGACGTACCAAAGGAATGAAACAAGAACGGTAAGACCCAATAGATACTTTGCTATTTCTTCAACTACTTCATTTGGCACCATCTAATCTTTTCATAATTTGAATACCACCTAACGGTGTTGTATATTAGGTGAGCAAGGCTTAGCCGAAGCTTAACTTATGTACAGGGTTAGGTGAAGTAATATTGGCAATAGTAGCAAACATTCTTGTCTCTGTTTAAGATGTTAACTACTATAAATTAATTTCTCTCCACTCAATTTGGGAAAGCATACGTAGAATCGACTACAACTCGAATCTTTCCCTCTTTTTCAAAATACTCCAATTCAAATTCACAGGGCAGTTGGTTATAAATCAACCCTGTACCATCATTCTTTACCACTTTTTCACCTTCGTTGCACTTGATAAAGCTCCATGAAACAGGATCGAATATAATAGGGTCCTTCAATAACTCAATCCCCATTTCCTTAATTTTGCTTTCAAATTCTTCTTGTGCAGGGTTATCCTTGATCTGTTCTTCCAAACCTGAATAAACTGCCACTAAGAAGCCCTCAACTACCGTGTAATTTAAAGGGTAATCCCTCGTTTCCGCATAGCTTAGGATAGAATGATTGACAGTAATCACTTTTCTAGTGTCACCAAGGAACATGAATATATTGATTACAGTGCTTTTATTGTCGAGATTGTAACACTCTGCGTACATCATTACGGCCTTCTTCACCCAATCGTCCTCCTGTAGCTCAATGTAGAATTGGTGAGCTCCTCCTGGCTCGGATCCATTTTCAGTGAACCTACAAGCCGTCTGTAAAACAGCCAAAAGGCTAAGCAATAAAATCTTGACTGTTTTTTCTATTCTAAAGCTTGCCACTTGATTTCTATTTAAAATTCAAAGAAGGGTGCGCAAAGCAAAGACAAACTTGCTTTGCCATACTTGCTATTCCACCTAACGGTTTGCCTGATAAGGTGTGCGAGGCGAAGCCAAAGCATAACTTATAGGTTGGGTTAGGGGTTAGTAATTTTGCTGTTCTCTTTGTGACTTCTTTTCTTCATTATACTTTTCCAATTCCAGTTCTAAATCTCCAATTGGGTTGTATATGATACTGATGTGCGCTGAACTTAACTCACTTTCTGGGACAAAAGCCGCACTTACCTTAAAATTTTCAGCTTCCCAAATTGCTTGTCTGTGCTCTGTGTCAGGGTCTTTATGATTTTCTATGGGCTGCCCGTATTCCAGCTTTAACTTTTCTAAAATTTCAGAATATTCCTTATTAGATATTTCTTCATTTTGCTCGTAACCCAATCCCTGACCAAAAAAGATTCTAAAACTATCCAATCTGTCGGTAAAGAATATTGGCTCAAGTATACCGTCCCTTTTTATCACATTGCATTTATAAATAAGCACCCTTTTGTGCTCGTAGGGTTCTTCAATAATCTTCTCTAGGAGAACACCATCCTTTAGATATTTACTGATTAAATGGTTGTATTCATAATAGGGCATACCTAACCTTAAGTCTAGAAAGCTTATTTTTTGATTGTCGAATCTACTACAACCAAAAAAACCAAAGACCAAAGCAAGAGTTAAACAAATGAGCTTTTTCACTTTAATTTCTTATTGCCCCTAACTATAGTATATAAGGAGCAGTTCCGGTTATCTGCTATATATGCGAAGGTGTTTCTACTTAGATTAAAAACTGCTTTTGCAGGTAACCATATAGGGTTTACACAATACAAGATAATACTAATGCTGTTATCTGGCAAATACTATACTGTGTTAAATTAAGTAGTATGTAGTGTATTGGTAATGAGGGATTTAATTGCAGGTATAATGGTGTTGTGTTGGCAATTTGCTCAGAAATACGCCTTTCGTTAAATAGCCGGACTATCTATATCCGTGTTATTACCCGAGTATATCCGTTTATATACGGCTAGCATACTTTAAAACAAAAAGTCCCTGCCACATAACCTGGCAGGGACTTTTTACTTTTGCTTGTCCTTAAATTACGCTTCTCTCCACTTAATGGTACAACCAATGGCTTTGGTGTTTGGTTGGCTTATCGTTTTGCCGGCTACCATTTGGTCTAGGGCTGCTTCAGCGTATTTCTTCTCTACTTTAGAGGCGTCGCGGGAGTTATCGTCTATGGTGCCTATATAGGCTACCTTATACTTGCCGTCTTTCTGCTTCTGCACAATGTACAGGTGCGGTGTGCGGGTGGCACCGTAGGCTTTGGTTATCTCCTGGGTTTCGTCGTGGAGGTAGGCAAACGGGAAGTTCTTTTTCTTGGCGCGTTGCTGCATATCGGCGTAAGAATCCTTAGGCGATGCCGTTGCGTCGTTTGGGTTGATGGCAATAACCGGGTAGCCTTTTGGCGCATACTTTTTGTGCAGGTCGATGATACGGTCTTCGTAGGCAACTGAGTATGGGCAGGTGTTGCAGGTAAAGGTAACTATAAAGCCTTTGGCATCTTTATAATCAGCCATGGATACCATTTTTCCATCAACGTTCTTTAGTTTAAAATCGCGGGCTGTATCGCCAACCTGGTAACCGTTGTCGGCAGGAACAGCTGCCAGTAACACGCCCACAAGCAGCAGGCACACCATGTACACGAGAGGTAGGTTCGGTTTTTTCATAGAGGTAAATGTTATGGTTTATACTTTAAGATTATACTTTGCAATTCCTCCTGCGATAGCTCTTTCTCCACGAACTCGTACTGCTTGCGCTTGTTGTTAAACACCATAGTAGCAGGTATGGCACCGCTCCACTTTGGCTCTAGTTTGTCTATCCAGGTGTTGGCGTCTACCTCATCCAGCAGTAGCACATCCGATTTTAGACTGCGTTTCTGCACAAAGGGTTTAACGCGTTTTTCCAGGTCTTCGGCAGCATCCATACTTACCAGCATTACGCGCACCGGCTGGTTTTTATATTGCGCGGTCAGCGCTTCAAAGTATGGCATCTCTTTGATACAAGGTTTGCACCAGGTTGCCCAAAAATTTACCACATACAAGGTATCGTGCGGGGCGTTGCGTATCTGCTCCAGCTCTTTATACTTTATTACTTTTACCTGCTGGGCAAAAGCAGGTGCCGAGATAAGTATAAATGCCAGCGCGGCCAGTAACAGGTTCAGTTTTCGTGTTATCATCCTATAAGTAACGTGTGCAGCAAAAATATACGTGTGTTGCTGCATAAAATTAACATTTACAGCGGGTTTTGTAAACAGCGGGCAAAGTATAATCAGGAGCAATTTTTGTTCTTGGAAGTACTGGTTATATGGTGTAAACAAAACAGCCACGGCTTAAAGTATAAACCGTGGCTGCTGCTGATCTTATTTTGGATTTAGCTTGCTACTGTGGCAGCTCCTGCGGTACGAACCGCCTTGTTTGGCTTCTTCTTTTTGCGGAGCTTGTTTATCCAGATCAAGGTACCGGTTATTGGTAAGCTAGTGGCTACAAGGCACGCAATAAAGTATAAAATCTTGGAGAAAGTGCCGTATACGTTGCCCAGGTGCAGCGGCTTTATCAGCGATACAACTTGTTCGTTTAGGGCTTTATCAGAGAATTTATCAACTTTAAGCGGCTCAGCGTTGTGCTTGTTCAGCTGTACTTTATCAGAGGCTGCAAGCGCAAAAAAACCAGTCTTGCTTTTCTGTATAACCACGGCAGTTGTATCGTCTGCTGGCAGCGACACGCGCAGGTCGCCGGCGTAAGGCAGGAGTAAGTTAGCCTGCTGTATGTAATCTTCTGTAGTGGCTGTAGTGGGCGCAGCGGCAATGGTGGCTGGTTTCTCTTTACGGCCTTTAAAAACCTCAGAACCCATTACGCTGCTCAGGCCATGGCGGTACCACTCAAAAGACCAGCAAAGGCCTGTAAGCGCCATTATCAGCAACAGAATTGAGGAGTAAAAGCCCAGGGTGTTGTGCAAGTCGTGGTTAACGCGTTTCCATTTAGCGTTGGTTTTGATCTTTAAGCCTTGTTTCCAGTTTTTGCGCTTTACCGGGAACCACAGCACCAGGCCTGTAAGTACCAGAAACGTGAAGATGATCGTAGAAGCGCCTACAATTATTTTGCCTGCATCGCCCTCAATCAGCAACCAGCGGTGCAGTTTCATGATGGTAGAGAAAAACGCTGCGGTAGCGCTTTCAGGTGTGCCCACTACCTGGCCTGTATAGGGGTTTACGTAGTAAGTAGCTGGCCTGCCTCCGCTTCCTTCACCTTTGCCTTTTTCTCCGCCTTTACCTTGTTTTCCTTTTTCGCCACCCTTGCCTTTCGGGCCACCCTCAGCTCTTTTGTCGCCTTCAGGCCCTTTTGCCGGGGCCACGCCTACGCTGTAAGTGCTGCTTTTATCCTCAGGTATGCTTATACTTACCACATTGCCTTTTAGCTCTTGCTCCAGCTTCGCAATCAGTATACTTGGGGCCATTGGCTGTGCATTGGCCGGCACCTCTACTGTGTATTTCTCAGGAGCCATAAACTCCTCTACCTCATCCTTAAAAGTATAAATTGTGCCCGTAAGGCAAACTACAAATAACACAAGGCCGCTGGCAATGCCAAGCCACAAGTGCACATCGTTAAAGAGCTTCCGCAAAGTATACTTTTTCATAATAAGTGAGAGGTAAGGAGAGATAAGTTTTAGTTCTAACAAAAAAGCTGCCGGTAAATATCGGCAGCTTTTTTGTTATTTGGAATAAATCTAATTAAAATTTATAAGTAACTACACCAGACACGTTTCTTGGTTGAATTCTGTCGATGAAGCTGGTGCGGTAGGCGTCGTATCCTACTTCGTCAAACACGTTGTTAAACAATGCTCTTACACCCCAATGCTTCTTGAAGTCGTAGCCAACCTGCGCGTTTACGATCGTGTATGCCTTGTTGAACCAAGGAGCGGTGTTTGGGTCGATGTTGTGGTACTGCACGCCATCCTGCGTCCAGTCGTTGTAAGGGCGTTCGCCAAGATAATAAGCGCCCGCACCAAAGTTAAGCCCATGCAGCAAGCCGCTTTTTAACGTGTAGTTGGCGTAAACGTTAATGGTATGCTTTGGCGTGTTGTTTGGCGCAGAGCCCTGTACAAAAGTAGTGTGGTCTTTATACTGTGCGTCTATGTAAGAGTAGCCGGTTACGATCTCCAGGTTTTCCAGTACACGGCCAGTTAATTCTACCTCTATACCTTTCCGCTCATCGTTGCCGCCTTTAATGTAGTAGCCTGTCTCCAGTACAACACCGTTCTCATCAACGGTAAAGGCTCTCAGGTTCATGTCTTTGTTGTTGATCTTGAAGAACGTCAGGTTAAAGCGCAGGCGGTCGTTAAACCACTCTGACTTGATACCTGCCTCAAGCTGGTCGATGCGCTCTGCGCCTAGCGGCTCACCGTTTGCATCAACTACAGCAGCCGAGCGTGGGTTGGTGCTGTTGGTGTAAGAACCAAAGATGTTTATACCGTCCTTGATAGTAAACATCACACCAGCCAGCGGGTTCCAGAACTCTGTTGTAGCGCTTTCTTCGCCGTCGTCTTTCGTTTTGTTCGTGCTGTAGCGCACGCCACCGTATACTCTTGCCCAATTAGTCAGCTGAATCACATCCTGAAACGTAGCCCCGAAGCGGTAATCGTAAGATTGGGTGCCTCCTGTACGCTCAAATGCTGGCACGTTCTCTGGTAATGTATGGCTTACAGTTGCCGGGTCAAACACATTGATCTCGTCGATGGCAAGAGAATTGTAAGTAGGCTGGAACAGGTCGATGTAGCGATAGTCGGTGCCTACCTGGAAAGTATGGTTGATCTTACCTGTTTGTATTTTGCGGCCTACCAGGTCCAGCTGTAATACGGTGCTGTTATCTTCGCGGGTTGAGTTGTGCGCGATAGAACGTCTGTACCAGTTTACCTCATTCACGTTTACACCTGTTTTAGCATTGGGCTTCAGCGCTGCCAGGTTTGACTTAACGGCATCGTAGTTATAGTTAGAGTTAAATACAGCGGCCCTTACGTATAAGTTGTTGGTGATGTTGTAGTTGTAACGCGCTGTGTAGCTTGAGTGCTTCAGGTCCGTTTTATCAGACTCAAAACCAAGGAAACGCTCCGACGGCAGGTCGTAGATCTTGTTTTCTTTGTTGCCTACTGATAGGTTTACAGTACCTACGTCAATGCCCTGCTCTTCTTTAAAGTAATCCATCTCCAGGGTTAAGGTACTGCGGTTGTTTGGCCGCCACTCCAGGGATGGGTTAATGTAAAACGACTCGTTGTCCATGTGGTCGCGGAACTTGCCGCCGTTCTCGTAAGCACCGTTTAAGCGAATGGCCACTTTGTTGCCCTTGTCCAGTACACGCTGCACATCAAAAGTAGGCCTGATCAATCCCCAGCTGCCGGCACGAAGCGAAACAGCGCCTGTGTTTTCAAATTTTGGTGTTTTTGTAACAATATTCACGATACCGCCCGGGCCACCTAAATCAGTAGCGGCACCCATCGTAATAGAGCTTGCTCCCTTTAATACCTGCACGCTTTCTACACCTTGCATGTCCGTAGAAAAGCCCTGGCCACGGAAGTCGGTCATTACGCGCACGCCGTTTTTAAGGGTAGGGATGCCTCGGAAACCGCGCGAAGAAATACTTTCTCTTACGCCACCGTAGGTTGCATAGGTATAAACGCCCGGCACATTGCGCACACCCTCAGTAACGGTAAGTGCACCTTGCTGCTCAATTAGCTTTTCTGATATAACCGAAATGCTCTGGATCTGCTCGCTTGGTTTAAGCGGTAGGCGGGTAATGGCGTCTAATTTCTCTGGCTGCTTGTCCCTGATTCCAAAAACCTCAACCTCCGCCATCTGGTTTGCCTTAACTTTAAGGTTAAAGTTGATCTCTTCTGATTTGCCTTGATTGATACGCACTTCTGTCGTGATGCTGTTAAAACCGATCATCATGGCCCTTACCTGGTAGTTGCCTTCAGGCAGGTGTTTTATCTCAAAATATCCGTTTTCGTCGGTAACTGCACCAAGCTGCGTGTTCTCAACCACAACGCTGGCACCAGCTAAAGGCTGGCCTTCTGCCTGCATTACCTGGCCCCTGATAGCAGCACCACGTTGGAGAGCAGAGTTTTGTGCCCAGGCCAGTTGGCAAAGCATGAGCAGCAACGCAAGTAGTGTAAATCTTTTATTCATTTTAGTATATGGTAGGAGAGTTATCAGTTATGCAGCTAAGCTGCGTTCTGTTTATTTAGACTAATTATAAATAATGATGCAAACTTAAGTTCTTAAATGCATAACATCAAAACAAATCCGGAAAAATTTTTGGCTGAGCGAATGGTGTAACCTTAGGGTGTGGTTAACAAAAATGGGAAGGGTGCCGTTAGTTAGTTTAAAACATGTATAACCCACAAACAAACTTAAAAATGGCTAATAAACTAGAAGGAAAGAAGATAGCTATACTTGTAGAGGAAGGATTTGAGCAGGTGGAACTGACAAAGCCCCTGCAGGCCCTGAAAGATGAAGGTGCCGAAGCACACATTATATCGCCAAATAAAAACAACGAGATAAAAGCCTGGAACCACACCGAATGGGGCGATAAGTTTAAGGTTGATAAGAAGCTAAGCGAAGTAAATGCAGACGACTATAATGGTTTGCTGCTGCCCGGCGGCGTGATGAACCCGGATAACCTGCGCACGAATAAAGAAGCTGTAAGCTTTGTAAATAAATTTATGGAAAGTGGCAAGCCAGTAGCCGCTATCTGCCATGCCCCCTGGACGCTGATTGAAACAGGCAAAGTAAAAGGCCGCAAAATGACAAGCTACCATACCCTGCAAACCGACCTGAAAAACGCCGGCGCCGACTGGGTGGACCAGGAAGTTGTAGTAGACCAGGGACTGGTAACCAGCCGTAACCCCGACGATATACCTGCCTTTAATAAAAAGATGATTGAAGAGTTTGCAGAAGGCAAGCATGACCGTTAGCAGGCACAGTTTAAGCTACAAAACCAAAGCGCCGCTCTTTTATTAAGGAGCGGCGCTTTGGTTTTAATTTCCGGGTATTAGCTCAAACAACTTCTCGGTGTTACCCTCCAGTACTACTACCAGCACCACATCCAGCACCAGCAAAAAAAGCCCCTGAAGTATAACTGACCTGCCCCAGCCCAAGAACTGCTCTCCTTTAAACAAAGCTGTTTTAGAGCGCTGCTTTAAATAAGCGCCAAGCATGATGTAACCAGCATCAAGCCCGATGTTTAAGTAGAGTACTTTTTTGTACCACACGTGCTGCTGCACACTTTCTGCCAGGGCCATTGTGCCCTCTGCAGACGATACAATATAATGCAGGGCAACCCCGGCGATAATAAGGTTAACGATATTCCAGTACAGGTTCATCTGGTAAAAGTAGCGCCTGGCCCTTGTTGTATTGGTTAGCTTAAAACTTGCCAGCATAATGTTAGCTATTGCCCAGCCCCCCAATACCAGCATGCCCGCTCTGAGTATACTTTCCTGCTCCAGATTAAACGCAGATACGGCCTCGCTCTGTGCCTGCGCAGCAAGTGTAAACAGCAACAAGGGTAGCAGGCAAAGGTGTTTTCTCATACTTTATACTTTTTGGCTTTTGCCTAGAAACGCATTAACTACTTATTTAGCATGCAAAGGTTTAAAAAGGTAAGCTTAGTACAGGGGTGAGCAGCCTTAGTTATGCTGTGCTGTGGCTACAATGTCGAATCCGATATTTACTTTGGGGCGTATAGTCTGGTCGCCAAGGGATTTGTCGGAGCGGTATATAAGGCCCCACTTTGTGCGGTCTATGTTAAAGTTTGCTTTAGCTTTTAGCTGGTTATCCTCTAACGTGATCCTGGCCGGAAATGTAACGCTTTTGGTTATATCTTTGATAGTTAGGTTGCCCGTAACAAAATGAGTAGGATTTTTTACGCGAAGCGCATCATCGGGGGTAGTACGGGGTTGGGTAGGCTTAACCTGTGAGCTGTCGTAGGGGGCAAGCGCTGTTAGTTCAAAAGCAGCAGTCTTATACTTTTCACAGTCAAAGAAGTCTTCGGATTTAAGGTGCTTCGTTAGTTTTAAATTACTGGCCTTGTCAATCGTTTTATCATCAGCCTGCATGGTGGTCATGTCAATCAGGATATTGCCGCTGGCCTGCTGGCTTTCATTCAGGTGCAGTTCCCCCTCTTTTATTTTAAAATAACCGTTGTGCCGGCCAGTCATTTTGGCGCCAATCCAGGTAAGCTGGCTTTTAGCGGTATCAATCAAAAAAACAGTAGGGGCTTTGATTTTGGTTTTTGTGGTTATGGCTTCTCCTACCAGGGCATTATCTGTTTTAACGGAAGTGTCGCAGGCCGTGAATCCTGCCAGGCAAAATAACAAGGCAAGGGTGTTATACTTTAGGATGTGCAGGTATCGTTTAGTCATATATTAAATCTTAAGGCAGAGCCAGGCTACACCATTAGCACTATTATAATTACGTTTCCAGTATCCGAAACGATTTGTATCCTGCGCACTTTAGCTGTTACAAACCAGGTGCATCAAAAGCCGACGCCAAGGTATACCTGCAATACGCCTTGCTTTATATCAGAGGTTACGTTTTGCCCTGCTGCATTGGTTTTTATAACATCTGCAAAACCAAGGTTATAGCGTCCGCCCAACCTGAAACGACTGATGCGGGCTTCTAGTCCGGCTGCCACGCCGTAGTCAAAAGTGTTAAAGCGATCCAGGTTTACTTCCTTGCCTTCTTGTTTGGCCGATACCATGGTGCCTATTTGCGGGCCCAGGTGTATGCTGATGTTGTCAGTAAGGTTAAAGACAGCTAGCACGGGCAGCTCGAGGTAATCGAACCTGAAGGTGGAGTCGGTGCGTTCGTAACCTTTTCTGGAGTATAACAACTCAGATTGGATAGAGAAAAAGTTGCTTAAGGCAAGCTGTGCAAAAATGCCTGCATGAAAGCTGGTATACCCATCTATATCTCCAAGCATTGCTTTGTCGCTGCCATTTATTTCTGCAAAATTAACGCCTCCCTTTAAACCGAAGCCGGCATTGGGGCCACTAAAGCCACCATACAGGTTATGGTCTTGCTGTTGAGCGGTAGGTCCTAGCTGCGCATCTGCGGTTAAAGTATAAAGTGTGAGCAATAGTATAGTAAAGCATTTTTTCATAGCCTTTGGGGTTATTAAATGTACATAAGCTTATAAGTTTATACTTAAGTAGTTACTTATAATGTTGCGTGTGCATGCAGGTTAGGCCTGCAGCGATGGCCGGTTAACGGAGGCGAGGCAGCTACTTGAAAAGGTGAGGCATTAATTTGCTAACGCAGGATAAAATTTTTAGCAAACAAAGGGGGCTAAACTATACTTTTTAGCTCAGAAATATAAAATTGTAAAGATTGCAGGGTGGTAGCTATTAAAAACTAACAAGGGTTAGTGGATAACTATAGGTAATTAACATAGTTATCCACAATTGTGCACAGGTAAAATATAGAGCAGCTATCTAAAAGTTGAAAGTGTAACAGGTTATCCACTTTGCACATTTCTGTTGCTAAAAAAGTTAGTTTTTGCACAGTTTTGTGTAAGGCAGGTAGTTTGTTACAAACCTCAGTAGCCGAATAGTTGTTACCTTTGTGATATGCTGAAAATTGCCTGGTCTGATATATTTGCCCACAGCTTGCCAGAAGGCCACCGTTTCCCGATGGCTAAGTATGACCTGTTGCCTGAGCAACTGCTTTATGAAGGTACCATCACTACAGAAAACTTATTTGAGCCGCAACCGCTGCCCGAGCAGTTTATACTTGATACCCATGATGCCGAGTACTGGCGCCGCCTGAAGCACCTGGAGCTAACGCCCTCGGAAATTCGAAAGACAGGCTTTCCGTTGTCGGAGGAGCTGGTAAGCCGGGAAGTCGTAATTATGAACGGCACCTGGCAGGCTGCTTTGTTTGCGCTGCAGTATGGTGTGGGTATGAACATTGCCGGTGGCACCCATCATGCTTTTACAGACAGGGGAGAGGGCTTTTGCCTGCTAAACGACATTGCCATTGCCGCGAACTGCCTTTTAAAGTATAAAAGCATCAACAGAATACTGGTTGTAGACCTGGATGTGCACCAGGGCAATGGTACAGCACAAATTTTCGCGAACGAGCCACGCGTGTTTACTTTTAGCATGCATGGCGGCCACAATTACCCGTTTCACAAAGAGAAATCGGATCTGGATATACCCCTGGCCGAGGGTACCGACGATAAAACGTACTTAAACCTGCTAAAGCACCACCTGCCACGCCTGCTAGACCAGCACGAGCCGGAGTTCGTGTTTTTCCAGTCGGGGGTGGATGTGCTGGCAACGGATAAATTGGGCAAATTAGGTATGAGTATAGCCGGCTGCAAAGAGCGCGACCGCACAGTATTGGAGCTATGCCGCCGCCACAACCTGCCTGTAACTATAAGTATGGGAGGAGGCTACTCTAAACAGATTGCCCATATTGTAGAGGCGCATGCCAACACCTTCAGGCTGGCGCAGCAAGTATACTTTTAAGCAATTTTAAATAACAGGTTGGCTTGATGACTGCTGAAGTATAAAACCTGTTGGTTTTCTTACGATCCTGAGAATCCTGGCCCTGCCAAGCAACAAGTATCGTTCAGCAATAGGCTAGTCTCTTGTTTTTAGCTTGTCGTCGGGGCGCTTGCGGCCGGGTATGATGCTGCGCAGCGCAATGTAGATGATAGGCGCGAGCGCAAGTACAAGTATAATGTAGAGTATCAGCTTCAGCGCTTTAAAGAACAGCGAAATAGCTATCGCCGAAAGTATAATAGAAACGATAAACAGGAGCCAGAACCTGATGTTGTCTTTTGTTATCATACTTTAACTATACCTTTAAAACGGCTTCAGGGTTAAGAACAAGAAGGTAGTATTGCTTCAAAATGAGATTGCCCTAGTTGCCGGCCCGCTCTCCGGTAGCTATCCTCACGAAGTACATAAAGATCGGAAAAAAGAACAGCAGCAGCTGTGGCAAAGTAGACATCTCATTATTAGCAACCAGCAGTATGCTAACTACAGCTGTGGCAATGGCCAGGATAAGGTGCAGGCGGAGGGGCAGGAATCGGTTCATGCGTTTTTATTTTTAAGATACTTCTTTTGAGTTAATTAGTCAACCAGGTTTTGCTATTTATACAGCACCAGCTGCCACCTGAAGGCCCACATCCACTTTAAAGTATAATTCTGGATACCTGCCTGCTGTACCAGCTCCTCCAGTTCTTCGCGCTTAAAAGCCCGCCATACTGAAAGCGGAGCATCGTTCTTTACCAGCCTTGATCCTGAGAAAGCAGCTGTAATATACTTAATAGAGTAATAGGCAAGCCAATGGCGGTGCAGGTCGTTGATGATAACTTTATACTTTGCCTGCTTGTAAAGCTGTCGGAACATTTGCACCAACTGCTTATCCGTAAAGTGATGGCAGAACAGGCTGCACACCACCACATCATACTTTTGTAAAGCAAAAGCCCCCGAGAAAACATCGTATTGGTTTATACTTATCTCAGGGAATTCAGCGCAGCGGTTGCGGGCATACTGCACCATAAAATCGTTGGCATCTATCCCTTCCAGCTCTACTTTTATACTTTTGCGCCTTGTCCATTTGGCTATACTTTTAAGTGTGTCGCCGCCGCCGCAGCCTATATCTGCAATGCGCAAAGTATGATTTCCGTTTTTGGTGATTTGCTCCAGCGCATCCAGCACCACTTTGTGGCCGCCCAGCCAGTTGTTTATCACTTCGAGCTCAGCCAGGTTGCGGCGCAGTTCCTCACCCGATAAGGTAAGGTCGTCCATCAGTTCCGGCTCGTTAGACCTGTACTTCAGCATAGTGTACCTTTAGTAGCATCGACTCCAGGGTAAGGCCGGGGCCGAAAGCAAAGCTGAGGATAGGTTCGTTTTGCTCGTCTGGCGTCAATGTATCCATCAGCGCTTTCAGCACAAACAGTACTGTGGCTGATGACATGTTGCCAAAGTCGCGCAGCACCTGGTAGGCAAAGCGGTTGTCGTTGCGCGTCATGCCTAATTCCTGCTCTATCACTTCTAATATGCGCCTGCCGCCGGGGTGTATGGCAAACAGCTTTATTTCCTCGGTAGTGGTTTTCAGGCCCTGCAGCAGCCGTTCGGTTAGTTCTTTTATACCTTTCTTGATAAGGTCGGGCACATAGGAAGAGAGCGTCATCTCGAAGCCGGTATCGCCTATATGCCAGGTCATGTCGCGCTTGCCTGCTGGTGCCAGGTCGCAATGGAAGGACTGCAACTCCAGGCATACTTCCTGGCAGGGTAAGCCCTGCATAAGTACGGCAGCGGCGCCATCGCCAAACAAGGCATTCGAAACCAGGTGGTCCTGCTCAGCGTGCTTCTGAAAATGAATCGTACATATCTCAGTACAGATCAGCATTACTTTGGCCTCCGGGTTAGCTCTGCAAATAGAATCGGCGAGTTTGATGGCATTGAAAGCAGCGTAGCATCCCATAAAATTAACTGCGGTGCGCTGCACACAAGGCGATAGCTGCAGCCGTTCCACCAGTTCAATATCCAGGCCGGGGGCGTACATGCCGGTGCAGCTAACAGTTATCAGGTGGGTAAGCTCCTGCAAGGTTACAGCAGAGTTAGCCAGGCATTGGCGCACCGCATCTTCCGACAAATCAACCGCATGTTTGCGGTATAGCTCCATACGCTTTTGCACCGTCGGGAAAGGCTCTAGTGTTGGAGTGTTGGGGTAAAAAGTATACTCGCCGTTGCTGCGGGTATAATCCTGCAAAACACTATAGCGTTGGGTAATGCCAGAAACTCTGTATAGCGCTTTCAGCTTACGGGTCTGCTGCGCATCAAACTGCAGCGCTTCAGCCATAAAGTCGGCTACCTGCATTTGAGGTATTTTGTGGGGTGGGTTGGCAGTACCTATAGCGCAAATGTAGCTCTTCATGTTTCGGGTAGTGTTAGTTGTTACGCATTGCACTTGTAGGGTTGTTTTTGCAAGATGGGGACTAAAAGTGTAGCAACAGGTAACGCATCTAAGTACGCAAGCAGTACTATAATAGATATACTCCTTTAAAATGGCTGCCCATGAGTTTGGCGCATAATGTAGTTTACGGCGGCAGGCATGTATTTTAATACACCTACTGCTGCCTCAGATAATACAGGGCTCCCGAACAAGTGCTGCACGGTGCGCCCCAACCTCAGCCGGTTCTCAAACTGGTTTTTCCAGGCAAGGGTATAGCGTTGCTCAAGTTGTTGCCGGTTATGCCCGTTCTTAAAGTAATGTACAACTTCTTCTGCGGCTATTTTCCCTGCATGTATGGCCATAGCCATGCCGTTGCCGCACAAAGGGGTAATCATGCCGGCAGCGTCGCCACACATCAGCATGTGCTCTTCTACACAGGTTTTGGTGGCAAAAGAAATCTCGTTTATGACTTCTGGTTTAGTGTACAGAAACTCAGCCTCTGAGAATATGTGCCGCAGGTGGGGGTTTTGGTGCAGTATTGCTTTCTCCAGGGCAGGTATGGTGCCGTACTGCTGCAGATTTTTACGGGTGGTGAGGTAACAGAAGCAGTAGCGGTTTTGCTCTATGGCAGAGATGCCGGCATAGCCATCCTTAAAGTTGTGCAGCGCTATCTGGTGTTTTGGCTGGGTGTAGTGCAGGTGGTACTTTACACCAATATACGGCGACCGCGACAAGAAAAACCTGCGCGATAGCTGCCGGTCAAGGTTGGTGCGTTTGCCATAAGCGCCAATCACAATTTCGGAGGTTATTTTTTCGCCGTTTGCCAGCGCCAGGGTAAAGCAGTTATCTGCAAAAGAAACACTTTGCACAGTAGTGTTAAGCTTAAATTTTACACCCTGTTGCTGTGCCAGCTGGTACAGGTAGTTGTCCAGGGTGTAGCGGCTTACCCCAAAGCCCCCCAAATCCAGGGCCGCCTCCAGCTTGTTGCCGTTGGGAGAGGTAAGTATAAAGGCAGAGATGCGAGCAGGAGCAAGTTGCTCGATGGCGACGCCGAGACTGTGCAGGTAAGGCAGTACCTCATTAGAAACATATTCGCCACAAACCCGATGGAATGGATAAGATTTTTTCTCGATAACTGTTACGGAGACCCCCTGGCGAACGAGCTTTAGTGCACAAGTTAAACCTGCCAAGCCACCTCCTATGATTACTGCCTGCTCCAATGGTTTTTAAAACTTTTTGATATACGTAAAATGCAATTGTAAATGCTGTTTTTTAGTGAACGCACCTTTTTAGGGGTGTATAATACAAGAACAAATTATTTGTGTAGACGTTTTAATAAAGTGGAACGACTTTTGTAACTTTGAAGAAGGATTTTACTTACATACATGAAAAAATTTATACTTACGCTCTTTACCATTTCAACGGTGCTTTTAGCGCAGGCACAGGCCAGGACATCTGTCGTGGGGCCGGTGCAGCCAGCCGAAAAAGCCGTTGGGGTAATTCAGGATGAGGAAGAACTTGCGATTTACCCGAACCCGAGTAATGGCGTTTTTACTATATCGGTGTCTAACTTGCCTGCTAAAAAGGCAGAGTTACGCATCATAAACGTTATCGGTAACGAGATTTACCACGAAACGTTGACACGCGGCGAAGGGGTGTTTACAAAAACAATAGACCTTTCTGGAAAAGCAAAAGGACTTTATTACGTGAAGTTAGAAACAGATACCTATAGTTCTGTTAGACGAGTAGTTATAAAGTAACTATAAATAGCTATGCAGCAAAGGCGGCAGTTCCTGAAAAGGAGCTGCCGCCTTTTTTATTTAACAAAAACCTTACAATTGTGCCTGCGCGCAAGCAACTTGATTTTCTTATATTTGCCTGCTACTAAAATATTTTACACAAACCAATGCGTACCAACTACACCCCTTTGCAGCTGCTGGCTTTCTTGCTGCTTATACTTGGCGGCTGCCAGAAGCCGGCCGCAACTCAAACTCAAACCCCTATCACCACACTTGCATTCGGCTCTTGTAACCGCGAAGATCTGCCGCAACCCCTGTGGGAGCCTATCAACCAAAATAAGCCGCAAGTATGGGTATGGTTAGGCGATAACATTTACGGCGACTCTTACGACATGAATGTGCTGCGCCAAAAGTATGACAAGGTAAAAGCAGAGCCGGGTTATCAGCAGTTAATGGCAACCTCAGATATAATAGGCGTGTGGGATGACCATGACTATGGTTTGAATGACGGTGGCAAGGAATTTACGATGCGCAAGGAAAGTGCTCAGGTTTTCTGGGACTTTATAGGTGAGCCTGCCCAAAGCCCACGCCGTACCCAGGAAGGTGTTTACAGTTCGCATACCTATGGGCCTAAAGGCAAACAAGTAAAGGTTATTTTACTGGATAGCCGCTACCACCGCGACTCACTAGCCCGCATAAACAGAGAATACCAGATAAACCGCACCGGCGATATATTAGGAGAGGAGCAATGGCGCTGGCTGGAGCAGGAACTAAAGCACAGCAAAGCTGCCATAAACATTATCGGCAATGGCATACAAGTGCTGCCCGAGGAGCAGGTGTTTGAAAAGTGGGCAAATTTTCCGGCGGCACGCAAGCGCCTCCTGGATATGGTTGCTGCCTCTAATGCGAAAGGGGTTATACTATTAAGCGGCGACCGCCACATTGCAGAGATATCCAAAACAGACCTGCCAGGCATGAGCTACCCCCTTTACGAAATTACCAGCAGCGGGCTTACCCATGTATACAGCGGCGCAGCCAAGGAGCCCAACCAGTACAGAGTAGGCGAGCTAATAAAGAAGCTGAACTTTGGTGTGCTTAATTTTAACTGGAACAAAGAGCAAGTAGCAGTAGAAATGCTGATAAAAGGCGAGAACGATACAATACTGCTTAAAGAAACCGTAGTATATTAAACATACACCAGACTATACTTTACAAAAGCGGCCTTACATGTAAGGTTGCTTTTGTATACCCGTAATTTTAGAGATCCTGCTTTGGGTGCAGCAGGCTGCATAAAGTATAAGTCCAGTTCAAAACGCCTGATTTTCTGAGATATATTTTTTCCTGGATTAAACCTTTGAGCGTTCTTACAGTCAAAAACATGCTAACAGCAAAATTGACTCTCTGTATGGTACAGGAGGCAATACCAAATCTCAGGCTAAAGTTGATCTCATAAGTGTTTGTTGATCTAGGAACCCTGCCAGACGTAACGTTTGGTAGGGTTTCGCTTTTTATGGCGCTCTATACTGTTGGGTAAGTATGGATGTGCCTATTTATTTTTTTTCAGGCAGGATGGTTTTCGGAATATACCCGGTTAAAACCGAAGAGTCTTTTCTAATGCGGGCCTGCACAAAAATGGCGTCTGAAGTATCTAACACATGAATACTCTGAGAGGTATCGAAAGAAGCAAGCGATGCGCTTTGGAAATCCGGTTTGGCGTACAGTTGGCCAGCAATAAGAGGTTTGGTCGCTAAAAGTACTTCAGCAGGGAGAGGAGCTTCTGTGCCTGTTTCACTGGCTACAGTAGCCTCTGACGTATCATGTTCTATCGTGCCACGGCTGTTTTCGCGGCATGAAGAGTTAAGTACAAGGGCTATAATACCAGTAAGTATAAGTTTCCTCATGTTCAGGTATGTATACCAGGGTGTATACAGTTAGGTTTTGTGATTTACGCTATTTTAGATCTTCTTTTGGTAAACGACTTTAAGGGTTATACTTATAACCATGGGACTCTTGTAAGTTGTGGCCCTGCCAGGAATCGAACCTGGATCTAAAGTTTAGGAAACTTCTATTCTATCCATTGAACTACAGGGCCAATCGAAACTGGATTACGAAAGCAAATTTAAGCCAATTAAACTATTGTGCAAAGTATTGTGTGTTATTGCGCTGCACCGTTTGTAGGTACTGGCAAGTCGCTTGGCCCATAGTATAATACCGCAATAGAAAACGCTATAACTGTAAGCACCAACCCCACCATAAAAATAGTATAGGATATGCGCAGTATTTTATACTTTCTGTTTAGTACATCTCCTAAATAGTAGATGTCGGTTATCATGTTGTTGTACAGCGACTTCTTATCACGCATAATCTCATGCATCCCACTCTGGAAATCCTCTAAGGCCAGGTTTGTAAAGTTACCGAAGAAAAGCAGGTTGATGTTCCTGTTGTTCATTTTCTCCTTTTTAAAGGAGAAGCTGGTAATCTCTGGCTGTGCCGATATGATGGCAAAAATTACGGAGCCAAGGGTAGTTAGCACCAGCGTGCCGACAGGTATGAGCAGGGTGCGGTGCTGAGCAAATTCGCTTCCGGTTGCAGATGTTTTGGCACTAAGGTAAGTGATGATAACCGACAGGATGATGGCGTTCAGGCTTATCATCATGTTGGCTTTATTGTCTGCTATGGCACTAAGGTTAAGGTGCGTGCGGTAAGTATTGCGAAACATCGTTTCAATGCCTCGCTTGGGTTGGGCTAGTGTTTCGCGGTGCTTCTTTTCCTGCTTCTTCTTTTTCTTTACTTCTTTGCTAAGCCGGTTGCGCTGTTCTTGTATGTTTATACCCAGTTGGCCTGCAAACTTGCGTTGCGCCTGGTTTGTATGAAAAGTAGTAGACAGCAGGAAATCAATCTGAAACTGAGCCCACTCCCGGTCAGAGAAAAACTTGTCGGTAAATATTTCCCATTCCACGCGCAGCAGTTCAGCGGTGGCAAAAAAAGTCTCCTTACCGATGTTAGACATATCGGCATCCACCATCAGCTCTTCCAACAGCCCTTCGGGCTCCTGGTTATGCTTAGTGGCCATAATCATGCGGTTTATACGCTCGATGCGCTCTTCAGGGTAGCCTTTTTCCTGCAGCCAGGCTGTTGCTATTTTAACGCTCTCCAGCTCGTGGTCGGCATACGTGTCAATGTAGCCGGTATCATGAAACCAGGCAGCCAGTACCAGGTCCTGCAACTCATCGTCTTGTAAATTGCTTCGCCTGCCCAGATCCTCTGCCTCTGCTACCGTCTCGAATGTATGTTTGTAGTTATGGTAAACAAGCTTTCTGGAAAGTCGTTCTTTAAATAACTTAAAGATAAACTCACTTGCTTGCTTAACAATGTCTTGGTCTCTCATAGTTGGGTGCTGCCTTGCAAGGTGCAAGCAGTAATATAAAGTAAAGTGCGCTGATGGTGCACGGTAATTTGCGGTTACGTTGAAAACGGCTTTTTGTTAGTAAAACCCTCGTTTTAAAGAGTGGCTGCTGTAGTTTTTGGGGCCAACAACTAAAATTTATTCCTTCTCGTTTATCAAATCCAGCCCCGCCAGCACAGTAGCGTACAGGTGGCCAACCAAAGGTAAGTTTGGATATAACTGGCTGCACAAAACACAAGGCCGTATTTTAGGGTAAGTATGGATAACGTTGTGGTGCACCAGGATTCTGGCCTGAGAAGCGCACCCGATACATAACCATGGCAGGGCGTGCTACAGTACTATAAAACCTATGATCAAAAAACTACTCATCAAGCAGCGGCTATACTTCAAGTATGTATGGCAACTGCTGCTCATGTTTGCCCTTACTGCCTGCGTATCTACAGAGCCATACTATAGCCGGGGCGCACTTGATTGGGAGCAAAATGGCCCGGATCCTCAAAACAAGCTTCTCTATACTGTTTTTCTGATTGGTGACGTAGGTGCCCCAGACCCTGAAGGCGAGCCAAGCATGATTTTGATGCGCAAGCAGATGGAAGAAGCAGGCCAACAAAGTGCCACCATCTTCCTGGGAGACAACGTGTACCATAATGGCCTGCCGCCGGTTGGCAGCTACGACAGAAAAGTATCGGAAGAACGCCTGAACGCGCAGCTGGATATACTTAAGGGCTATGAAGGCGAAAAGTACATGATACCCGGAAACCACGACTGGAACCACAGCGGCCGCGGCGGCCTGGAGTATGTTGTACGCGAACAAAACTACGTGAACCAGTATCTTACTGAAGAAAACATTGTAGTTGGCGGAGACTTTTATGTGCCTGGCAATGGTTGCCCCGGACCGTATGAGGTAAAGATAAGCGACGACCTGGTGCTGATAGCAATTGACTCGGAGTGGTGGCTGCACCCCTTCGACAGGCCTTATGGCGACAACAGCAATTGCGGCGCAGCAACAGAGCTTGATTTCCTGGTGCAGTTAGAGGATATCATCGAGAAGAACAGCGGCAGCGATATAATGGTGGTGGCTCATCACCCTTTATTTACAAGAGGTAACCACGGTGGTTTTTACACGCTCCGCGATCATCTTTTCCCGCTAACCATGCTCCGCGACTGGATGTACCTGCCGTTGCCGGTTATCGGCTCTATTTACCCTTTTGCCCGCAAGTATGGCGGCATTCTGCAAGACATTCCGCACCCGCGCTACCAGGCTTACATCCAGGGCTTACTCAATATCTTTGATAAGTATGATAACATTGTTTACGCTGCCGGCCACGAGCACTCTTTGCAGTATTTTAAGCATAACAACCTGGCGCATATCGTAAGTGGTTCGGGCTGTAAGATACAGCACGTAAAGGGCGGCGGAAACGCTACCTACACGCAAGCCGCTAAGGGCTTTTCAAAAGTGCTGTACTACGAAAACGGGGAAGTATGGACGGAGTTCTGGGTGCCGGAAGGCAAAGGCGAAACAGGCAAGATCAGTTTTAGAACAGCCCTGTATGCCAAGCAGCCACGCAAAAACGTGCCGTTGGTGCAAGATAAAACAAACTACGCGGATAGTACGATCGTAACTTCGGCCAACACCGATTATAAAGCCTCGGCCTTACGAAAGAAATTGCTGGGAGAACACTACCGCGAAGAATGGATTACACCCGTGGAGATACCTCTGCTGGATATGAAAAATGAGTTTAACGGCCTTACACCGTATCAGAAAGGAGGAGGTAAACAAACTGCATCGCTTAAAGTGCGTAACCCTGATGCAAAAGAGTATACTTTACGCACAGTAGACAAAGACCCGACATTGGCCTTGCCGGAGTACCTGCAGGAGACAGCCGCCAAAGCCCTGCTGCAAGACCAGATATCGGCGCAGCACCCATACGGTGCCTTAATTGTGCCTAAACTGGCAGATGCAGCCAGCGTTTATCACACCAACCCAAAACTGGTGTACATACCCAACACACCCTACCTGCGGCAGTACATTGATGAGTTTGGCAACACAGTAGCTTTTCTGGAGGAGGACGCAGACGAAAACCACGAAGAAACGGCAAGTCTTGGATATGCCAAAAACCTGGTTGGTACCGAGAAAATGCTGGAAGAGCTACGGCAGGATAACGATAATGAAGTAGACCAGCCTGAGTTTGTGAGAGCACGCTTATTGGATATGCTTATCGGCGACTGGGACCGGCACGAGGGGCAATGGCGCTGGGTAGAGCGCGAAAAGCAAAACGACAAAGGCAAACTGTACATACCTGTGCCCGAAGACCGCGATCAGGCTTTTTTTAAGATAGATGGTATACTGCCGTGGCTGGCTACACGCAAATGGGGCGTAAGAAATGTGCAGAACTTTGGCTACGACTTTGAAGACGTGATTGGCTTAAACCTAAGCGGGTTACAGGCTGACCGTGCATTTACCTCCCGGATAACCCGCGAACAATGGCAGGCAATAGCAAAGGATATACAAGCCAGTATAACAGATAAAGTAATCGAGTCGGCTATAGCAGAACTTCCAAAAGAGGTAAGAGAGATATCTGGTGCAGAGCTGGCAGCCAAATTAAAATCACGCAGAGATAAGTTGCCTGCCGCAGCCAACGAGTATTACACTTTCATAAGCAAGTATGTAGATATAGCCGGAAGCGATAAGCACGAACGTTTCGAGATACAGCGCCTGAACGACGAGCAAGTGCAGGTAACAGGTTACAAAACAAGCAAGGAGGGCGTAATTCTGGAGAACCTCTACAACCGCACGTTCCTTACCTCCGAAACAAAGGAAATACGCATTTACGGCATGGGTGGCCTTGACCAGTTTATACTTACCGGCAACGTGAACTCAAGTATAGTGGTGCGTGTCATAGGTGGTGCCGACGAGGATATCATCACAGACTCATCGCATGTAAGCGGCTTAAAGAAGCACACAATTGTGTACGACACCAAAAACGAGAATAAGTTTACATTTGGGCCAGAGACAAAAGACAAAACGGAGGAGTTTCCGGAGGTTAACTTTTACGACCGCGATAACTACAGCATGCCATACGTTGGGCCGCGCCTTTCCACAGAGTATAACGTAGACGATGGCTTATTTTTAGGAGCAGGCATACTGCTGCGTACCCACAAGTTCAGGAAAGTGCCTTATGCGGCAGAGCACCTGCTGGAGGCGAACTATGCTTTCTTATCCAACTCTTTTAATGTAAAGTATACCGGCGATTTAAAGCAAGTGCTGGGTAACTGGAACATAGCCATGGGAGGGCTGCTGCAAGGGCCAAAGTATCAGCGCAACTTCTATGGCTTAGGCAATAACACCGACCAAAACTCCGAGCTGGAAGACAGTTACTATAGGGTAAGGTTTGAGCGCCTTTCTGCTAACGCCTCTATGTACCGCGATTTTACATCGTTCTTTAAAATAGGCATTGGGCCTACTTATGACCGCTTCAGGGTGGTATACCCAACCCGTGAAAGCTTTTTGCTGGAGGAGGCACGAAGCGGTAACCTGTTGCCGGGCACTTACAACATTTTAACAGATGATTTTGAGGTGCAGCATTATGCAGGACTGGCAGCCTACGCCAACATGGAGGTTCTGGGAGGTGGCACATCATCTAACAACCCGTATATCGGTATGCGGTGGTACAACAAGCTTAGCTTTAACCAGGAAATAGGCGGCGAAAAGCTGAGTTTCACAAATATTAGCTCAGAGTTCAGATTCTACATCAGCCCTAACTTCCCGTTCCAGCTAACCTGGGCAGGGCGTTTGGGAGCAGCGCACAATTGGGGCGACTTCCGGTTTTTCCAGGCCAACACGCTGGGTGGCACAGATAACCTGCGCGGTTACCGCCGCACCCGTTTTGCCGGGCGCAGCAGCGTGTACGCCAATGGTGAGGCGCGCTTAGAGTTATTTAAGTATAATTTATACTTGGCGCCAGGTAAGTTTGGAGTGCTGGGCCACCTGGATGCGGGGCGCGTGTATTACGGCGATGACCCTAAAGAAGCTTTTTTCCGTAGTCTGCATACAGGATATGGCGGTGGTATTTGGGTAGATGCACTTAACCGGACTGCATTCTCGCTTACTTATTCGGTGGGTGAGGTAGACAAACTCTGGATGCTGAACTTTGGCTTCTTCTTTTAAAAGGTGGCACTACACCAAACAATTATACTTAGTGCAATTTGCTACAACAGCACCAACTAAAACTATGAAAGAATTAAAAAGAATACTATTAACGATACTTTGCTTTTGCGCCGTGCAGCAGGCACAGGCGCAGCAACCAGAACCAGAGCCAGAAGTTGAAGAATATGCCTCACCGGGTGTGCGTGGTATGGGCAGGGGCAGGGGAGTAGTAATAGGGTATGAACGCCTACCCGGCTTTGATATAGACTCTGAGTCAGATGACCCCCGAATTGGAGGTGGCAATGGAAAGGTGCGCCGCCACAATAAGTTTAGCACCAGGGTAGTTGCACCAGTCGTAAACAAGCCGCAAACAAAGGTAATAGTAGGCGTGGATTACCAACTGGAGGAGTTTAACTTTGAAGGCCTTACACCAACTTCTTACCCGCTGTACCGCTACCTGGAAGATAAAAACCTGAAAAGCCTGGGCCTGCAGGTGGCTTATCTGCACTCTCTTGATGCGCGCAGGTTTTACCTGGTGCGGCTAAAAGGCGAACTAAACGGCGACTATAACCGAGACGATATAAATGTTTCGGATTACCTCAAGGTAAATGTAGAGGCGGCTTATGGCTGGAAGAAAAGCCCTGATTTTGCGATAGGCGTTGGCCTGCAGTTGGGCTATACTTTTGGCAGGCAAAGCGTGTACCCCGGTATACTTTACAACCGTACCTTTAACGACAAATGGGGCGTAGAATCGATTTTTCCGGCAAATGCCCGGCTGCGCTACAACCTGAACGAGAAAACCTTGCTGTATGGCGGCTACCGCCTTGAAGGCTCAAGCTATAACATGTACATCGACGAAACACCCCTATCATCGTTTGGAGAGCTTGAATTGAGACGTACTGATATTAAGGCCCTGCTGCGGCTGGAGCGTGAGATTTACGACTTTATATGGTTTAGCGTGGAAGGTGGCTTCAGGCAGTATTACCGTCACAGAGTTTTCGACGAAATCGGATCAAGGGATCCCTTAATTACGAACGATCTTGCAGGTGCAGGTTATGTGGGTGTAGAGCTGTTTTTGGTAGCCCCGCGTAAGTGGATAGGAAGAAATGCTGGCAAATAGATGCCCACGGCAATACTGGCTAACTACTTTGCGAGATGGCATTTGTTTAAGTATAGCCAACTACGTGGATACCGGAAAGTATAAAAGCAGAAGAGGCAGCTAACATATAGCTGCCTCTTCTGCTTTTATACTTTCCGGTTAATGTTTACATGCTGCTTCTGTGCCTTCAGGCACCAGGTTGCGCAGGTACTCATAAGAAGCATATTGCGAGCGGATAGTTGCGCTGGCTGGTGTAGCCGCATACGAGTTATCTACGTTACGGGCTTTGGTATCGTCGTTTAACTGAAAGTCTATCAAAGCTCTTACTTCTTTTACCAGTTCCTGGTCGTAAAGCGGGAAAGCTACCTCTACTCTGCGGTTCAGGTTGCGGGTCATCCAGTCGGCAGATGCCACATAGTATTTTTCGTCGCCGTTGTTATGGAAGATGTACACACGTGCATGCTCCAGGTAACGGTCCACGATGCTGCGCACTTCGATGTTCTCGCTGATGCCCTTAACGGCCGGAACCAGGCAGCAGATGCCGCGCACCAGTAGCTTTATCTTTACACCGGCCTGGCTTGCGGCATACAGCTTCTTTATCATGCGTTCGTCCTGCAGGGCATTCATCTTTAAGATCATACTTGCCGGCAAGCCTTTTTGGGCATTCTTTATTTCACGGTCTATCAGCTTAACAAAACTTTGCCTCATGTTAAGCGGTGCCACCAGCAGGTGCTCAAATTTTTTGTTTGGCTGGCGATCTATGAAAAATTCAAACACTTGCTCCATGTCTTTTGTAAGGCGAGCGTCCGAAGTGAAAAGGGCATGGTCGGCGTAAATCTTAGAGGTGTCCTCGTTGTAGTTGCCTGTGCTCAGATAGGCATAGTTAACCAGTTTCCCGTTTTCGTTGCGCGTAATCAGGCCTAGTTTAGAGTGTACTTTCAGGTCCTGGATTCCGAAAATAACATTGGCGCCTGCTTTCTGCAGCTTTCCTGCCCAGTAAATGTTAGACTCCTCATCGAAGCGTGCCTTAAGCTCTACCACCACCGTTACCAGCTTACCGTTTTTAGCAGCCTTAACCAATGCCTTCGCAATCGCAGACTTATCGGCAACACGATACAGGGTTGCACTCATGGCAGTTACTTTAGGATCATTGGCGGCCTCATTAAACAGGCGCAGCACGTACTCAAAAGACTGGTAAGGGTAGTGCACCATGTAATCTTTTTTCTGCATGGCTGCAAGTATACTTGGCTCCTTTTCCAGTTCGTGGTGTATCAGGGTAGGCTGCGGCTGATACTTGAGGTTAGGCAGGTTAAAATCCGGAAACTGAAAAAAGTCGCGGAAATTATGGTATTTGCTGCCTTCCACCAACTCATCTTCCGTCATGTTGGTGTGTACCATCATGCGCTCCAGGAGCACCTGTGGCGTTTCAGGGTCATAAAGCAGTCGTGCAGGATATCCGGTTTCGCGCTTTTTCAGGCTCTTCCTGATCTTGGCCATCAGGTTACCCGATACCTCTTCCTCAATGTCCAGTTCGGCATCGCGGGATACTTTTACGGCATGGGCATAAAACTTAGTATACTGCGGGAACAGCAGGGGTTGGCAAAAGCGAATAACGTCATCAATAAACATGACATAGCGCTTGCCATCTACTGTTGGCAACTTAACAAAACGGCTGCCCAGTTTTTTAGTGGGTATCTCCAGCATGGCAAAGCGCTCCGGCTTCAGGTCCTTCTCTGCTGGCTCCAACATGTGTATGCCTAAGTATACGGTTTGGTCCTTCAGGAAAAGGTGCGTATCGGTGGCATCAAGTATGATGGGCAGCAGTATGTCTTTCAGGTTATCCTCAAAGTATGCTTTTATCCATTGCTGCTGATCCGGGTTCAATTCGGTTTCGGTAAGCAGGTGGATGTCTTGCTCGCGTAAATCGGCAAGTATACTTTCTCTGAATACCTCACCAAACTCTTCTTGTTGGCGGCGCACTTCCTGTATTACCTGGTCAAAAGTCTCAGAGGGTTCTTCTTCGAGTTTCTGCCGTGTTTTCTTCTTCAGCTTGATCAGGCGTTTCAGGGTGGCTACCCTTACCTTAAAGTACTCATCTAGGTTAGACGAGAAGATGGCCATGAATTTAATGCGTTCCAGCAGGGGCACAGACTTGTCTTTTGCCTCCTGCAGTACTCTATAGTTAAAGGCCAGCCAGCTCAGTTCCCTGTTAGTTAAAGGGTATTCTGGAGCAGTTACGGGCTCTTTCTTTATTTCTTTTTCCATTATTTTAGGGTGCCTGCCTTTTTTGCAGGATATACGTTGGTTTGTGCCGGATCAGGCATTTTGCAGCCCTCCGTCTTATTTGTAATTCTTTGGGAAGTCGTAGAAAAGAAGCGAGGCGTTTTCTTTGCTGATGTCGTACCAGCTATCGCAGTTAAACTCCAGCGCCACCACGCCTGTAGTAGGCAAGCTGGCAATATGCTCGGGGCTAAGCATGTTGGCAAACTCTGATATAGCCTCGTTATGGCCTACCAGCATCATCTTGTCTACTTCGGTGGGGGTGTTATGCACTACCTCCAGTAGTTCTTTCCGATCGGCGCCATAAATTTTATCGTTCACTAAAATGCTTTCGGCATCGTAGTTCAGCTCACGGCTTACCAGGGTAGCTGTTGTAATTGCTCTTACAGCAGAGCTTGATACGATAAGCTCCGGTGTTATACCCCGGTTAGAAAGTTCTTCGCCCATAAGTTGGGCATCGCTACGGCCACGGTTATTTAAAGGGCGGTCGTGATCGCTAAGTTCTTCAAAGTCCCAGCTCGATTTAGCGTGCCTCAGGATGTATAGCGTTTTCATATAGTTCTCAATAATTCAGAAAGCCAATGCCGCTACCAAACTGGTAGCAATAGTGGCTTTGCTACTTACTGAAACTATAGGTAATTTGTTTTATGGACTGCGGGTTTCTCAATCTTGCCAGGTATAAGTAAAGGGACTTTATACTTTCTTTGCTTTTACCCAGGTCTCGTTACTGAAACTGCAACGTTTATGCATAAAGGAATCCTAGGCAGTTTTAGGAAAAGAGGCTTAAAACAACATAACCTGCAAAGTATAAAGCAAAAGAGGAAGCCACACGATAGCTTCCTCTTTGCCAAAAGTATAAACTCATCCTTTAAACGTTGTTAGGATAACGTTCAAAGTGTATTTCTGCCACACGCCGCTGCAGCTCTTCGCGTAGATCTTCGATGTTTAACTTGTTAGTAGCTGAAATAAACAGGGCAGGTGCATGTTCCTTAGCCATGTAGGTAGCCTTCAGGTCATCTATAGAAGGGCGAACGTCTGCTTCCTCTTCCTGTAATTCTTGCTCGCGCTGCTCCAGGTACTGGTCTATTTTGTTAAACACCAGTAGTACTGGTTTGTCAGCAGAATTTATATCTTTCAACGTCTCGTTCACCACAGCAATATGGTCTTCGAAAGATGGATGCGAAATATCCACAACATGCACCAGCAGGTCGGCCTCGCGTATTTCATCCAGAGTAGACTTGAAAGATTCGATTAGCTTAGTAGGCAATTTGCGGATAAACCCTACAGTATCGGAGAGCAGGAACGGTATGTTTTCAAGCACTACTTTGCGTACGGTAGCATCTACGGTTGCAAACAACTTGTTCTCTGCAAACACATCTGATTTGGAGAGCAGGTTCATGATCGTGGATTTACCCACGTTGGTATATCCCACTAAGGCTACACGAACCATACCTGCGCGCGCTTTGCGTTGCTCAAAATTCTGCTTCTCAAACTTCTTGAGGCGCTCTTTCAGCAAGGTTATTTTTTCGCGCACTATACGGCGGTCAGTTTCAATTTCTGTTTCACCGGGGCCTTTCATGCCTATACCACCTTTTTGTTTCGATAAGTGGGTCCAGAGATTGGTCAGGCGCGGGAGCAGGTACTGGTATTGAGCCATCTCTACCTGGGCGTGTGCCTGGGCGGTTTTGGCGCGTAAAGCAAAAATATCAAGTATAAGTAAGCTTCGGTCTACAATTTTCACTTGCAGTTCGCGCTCAATGTTACGCACCTGCGACGGAGTAAGGTCATCGTCAAAGATCACCATGTCAATGCCATGCTCCTTTACAAAAGCGTTTATCTCGTCTAGTTTACCGCTACCAACAAAGGTGGCGCGGTCTGGTTTGTCTAGTTTCTGAACAAATCGCTTTACAGTCTGGGCACCGGCAGTTTCAGTTAAAAATGCAAGCTCATCGAGGTATTCCTTCGTTTGCTCGTCGGTTTGGCGGTAGCTTGGTACGGCTACCAGCACCGCAGACTCCTGCGGTTTGGCGGTATCATAAAATTGTTTTTTACCCATTAATCATTTCTTAAAGTCATGGTATACGCAGCAAGGGCTTCTGCTTCCTGTTCTGTTAGCTGCCCGCCAAAGCCAGGCATCAGGCCGCGCCCATTTTCGACTACGTTAATACGGTCCTGAAGGCTTAAATTACTTTCTTTTAAATTAGCGGCACCACCTAAACCTTTTGTGCCGTCGGGGCCATGGCAGGTTTCGCAAACCTGTGTGTAAATGGCTTTTGCGTTGGCCAGTTGTGTGTCTTCCAGGGCAGCCACCATTTCTGCTGGTTTTGCTTCTTCTGTTGCTTCAGCGTTATACTTAGTGGCCGTGCTTTCCATTTCCGTGGTGGCATTCTCGATAGGGCCAGGGTTTAGCATGAGCAGGCTTTTAGTTTCGGCTATGCCATATACATACATGAAAAGCAGCAGCGATGCACCTGCAAGTTTTTTGTTGTGCCGCTTAATGCCCACGATACCCAAAGGTATAGCCGCCAAAACCAAGACCATTTTAACGATTAGCCAGGCCGGCATGCCCTGGTACAAGTATAGCAGGTAGCCGCCAGTTACAAGTATGAGCGTACCAAAAACAATATCCAGAGCCTTAGTATAACGCTTCGCCTTTTCCAGTTGCTTGTGCTCGTTCAGGAAAAGCAGCAGGGCTTTGTACGTGAAAAGAATCAGGAAAAGTATAACTACCAATACGTGCGTGTGCAGCACCGTTACGGCCTCTTGCATGGGTTAGATATGTGCGGTTTATGATAAAGAACGCAATTTAATTTAAAATTTCAGATGCTACAGCTAAAATGGCTAACTTAGAACTTTTGACCTAAAGAACCTTATCTTTGCGAGCCTAGAGAGCACGTATGCGGATTGCCATTGTAATAAATACTTCCTGGAACATCTATAACTTCCGGCTAGGCCTGATAAAGGCGTTGCTGACGGAGGGGCACGAGGTAGTGGCAATAGCGCCTGAAGATGCTTACTCGGAGCGTTTAGTGGCGGCGGGTTGCCAGTTCCTGCCTGTGGCAATGGAGCAAGGCACCAACCCGTTTACTGATATGCAGCTGATCTGGCGCCTGTACCGCGCTTATAAAAAAACAAAGCCGGATGTAGTGCTGCACTATACTATAAAGCCCAATATCTATGGCGCCATAGCCGCGCATTGGGCAGGCATACCTGCTATAAACAATGTGTCAGGGTTAGGTACTGTATTCATTACTAAAGACTATATCTCCAGCATAGCGCTTAAGCTTTACAAATTTTCTTTTAAATACCCGGCCTGGGTTTTCTTTCAGAACCACGACGACCGCCGCCTTTTTATGCGAAATAAACTGGTGCGCGCGGGCATAACCGAAGTGTTGCCGGGCTCTGGTATAAACCTAAAAGCATTTGTGCCTGCCCCTGGCTATAAGCGCAACAGCCCATTTGTTTTTCTGATGGTGGCGCGTGTGCTCTATGACAAAGGTGTGGTGGAGTTTGTAGAGGCGAGCAAGCTGGTACAGGAGAAGTATCCGAATGTGAAATGCCAGCTGCTGGGCCAGGTAGATGAGAAAAGCCGTTCAGGCATCAAAAACGAGAAGCTGCAGGAGTGGTTGGCAACCGGCGTTATAGAATATTTAGGCGCAACTGACAATGTAGCTGGCGTAATTGCTAAAGCCGATTGTGTGGTGCTGCCCTCGTACCGCGAAGGTACCCCAAGAACCTTGCTGGAAGCTGCCGCCATGGCGAAACCGTTGATAGCCACCAATGTGCCAGGTTGCCGCGAAGTAGTGCAGCAGGGCGTAAATGGTTATTTGTGTAAACTGCGTAGCGCCCCCGATTTAGCTGATAAAATGCAGCAGATGCTGGATTTGAGCGATAAGGAGCTGGAGCAGATGGGAAGCGCCAGCCGGCAGCTTGCCGTTACCCGCTTCGACGAACGTATTGTAATAGAGAAGTACCTGCATGCTATAAAAGAGGTAACTGCTTAGTGTTTAGCATCATAATATGATGCTGAGAGCTATTGACCTTAGAGTAATTAGCTTGCCATTTTATTAGAACAAAGACATTTTAAGCTATCAGCAAATAAATTATACATGGATCATACAATTTTTCACATAGAAGGATTAGTGGAGTTTACACCGCGCATTTTTAAAGATGACCGTGGCTATTTTCTGGAGACATATAGTGACAAATGGTTTGAGCCACTAGGCATAAAGCCCGTGTTTGTGCAGGATAACCAGTCAGTTTCTAAAAAAGGTGTGTTAAGAGGACTGCACTTTCAGAAGCCACCACATGCGCAGGGTAAATTAGTGAGGGTGTCGTCAGGCAAAGCGCTGGATGTGGCGGTGGACCTGCGTAAAGATTCTCCTACTTACGGGCAGCATGTAACTTGTTTGCTCGATGCAGAAAAGCACAACCAATTCTGGATTCCGGCGGGCTTTGCACATGGCTTTGTGGCCTTGGAAGATAACACCACTTTCCTGTACAAGTGCACCGAATTTTATAACCAGTCCTCAGAAGGGGGCTTGTTGTGGAACGACCCGGCTCTAGGTATTGAGTGGGGAGTGGAGCAACCGCTGGTTTCGCCTAAAGATGAGATACTGCCAACACTAACGGAGCTTGATTCCCCGTTTTAGCATGCTTTATTAGCAAAGTTAGTTTTAAGCACATAAAAAAGCCAGCACATATAGTTGCTGGCTTTTTTATGTGCTTTGTCCTGTCCTGAAATAGGTTGACACCAACATCAACCTTATATGGAAAAACTGACAGCGAAAAAAGGCAAGCGTAC
>NZ_CANLMZ010000017.1 GCF_947492645.1 uncultured Pontibacter sp.
ATGGTAATGTCGGCTGAGTTGCCCAGCGAGCGTACAAGCGGACCGGCGCCACGTATGTTGGAGTTAACGATAACCACAGGCTCGTTGGTGCGGATTTCTACCGCAGATACCTCTGAGTCGCGGGATTCCCAGTTACCGGTGTAGGTACCTCCCTTGGTGATAACAAGTGGGCCTGAGTAGGTTTGAGCAAATGATTTTGAAATAGGGAACAGTACACACAATACTGAAGTGAGCAGGAGGGCAAACAAAGCCCGGCTAGCTCTCTTATTGGAATAAGAGGTTAGTTTGTTCATCTTCTTTGGCTAAAAAGTTGAAATTTAATTTTACTGGTGGTGCGGGTTCTGTCTTGTTCTCCAGGGGTGTTGGCGCATCCCCGGGGCTACTAATACCCGGCACTTTAATTAACTAGATTTTACTTTACTTTTGTTTGTGTGGCTAATTGCTTCATATGTAAGATGTTGCAAATATAGGGCGGTCGTTTTTACAAATACTAATTTAGAATGATAAATTTCTTGCTAAAATTATAGAAGGTTGCAATAGTTATAATCTTTTTAGCTTTAAAAAGGCCTTTAAAAGCTCTATGGCTAAGGTTTCGAGGTTACGAAGTTATGTTAAAAAAAGTTACCCGTATAAGTAAAGTACAATAAATTTAAGTGATAAGCTTTTTTTGTGGCTGTATGTTGCTAAAGTATCTAATATATACCTTACTGACTTGCAGAGTTAGCTTTTTACATGATGAATACAGCTATCTATATAGCTTCATATTAACCTATATAGATATCTAGAAGTATAAATTTTAATTTTTAGTTTAGGCACAACTTTACCAGAATCAACATGATTTCATAATGAGCTTAAGCCTGAAATTGAAATTGCAACTTTAACCTGCTTTACTGGCCTAAAATCGAGTCCATAAACTCTTGTTGTATACATGTAAGTAAAGTAGCTGTAGAAATTAGAATTTTATATAGATGATAGACAGTAGTTATTAGTTATTATCAGGATACATCTCTATAGAGAATATGCCAGCCAACTTTTTATACCCCATTTAAGCAATCTTTTCTCCTTAAGTATACTCCAAAAGTATTAATTTTGATATATACCCATAATATTTTGTATTAATCACATACTTTAAGTTGTTTACTGCGTATCTGAGGTCAATAGCTAAAGTCTGCTATTATACTATATTAAAGTATATCAATAACTTACTTTAAGTTGGATTTATGGTAACAGTTCTATTAAGGGTAATGCTTATTGTTGCCGCTATATTACTATTCAGTTCTGTTTCTCAGGGGCAACAAAATCCTTTACAATGTAAAGCGACTATCAGTACGGATAGTCCGCTTACAGTATGTTCCGGCCAAACCGTAAGACTTACTGTTGACCAGAAAGGATTTGCTTATACCTGGTATAAAGATGGTAGTGTAATCAATGCTCAGAAAGGAGAGTTCTATACAGTAACAGAATCTGGCAGTTACACGGTAAGCATTGATAATAATCCGGTCTGCAAATCAGAAAATACCTTGTCTGCGCCTGTTAAGGTGACTATAGCAGATTATCCCGTAGCTAATTTTGACATACCCTCTGGAGAGCAATGTGCCGGCTCTGCGCTGAAATTTACGAATACTTCTGCTGGTAGTAATCTGACTTATATTTGGGACTTTGGAGATCCCGACTCAGGGGCGCAGAACAGAAGCACAGAAGTATCGCCTACACATGTTTATAAAGGTTTTACAGGAGCAGTAAAAAAATTTAAAGTTAAGCTTACAGCAAAAAACAGCTCTGGCTGCGAGCGTACCATTGAAAAAGAAATTACAGTAAAAGAAGGCCCGGATGCTACATTGGCAGATATTGATGCTGGGACGAATGACACACCTTTTATTCGGTGCTCTTCAAATCCTACGGATATAAATTATACTGTAAACGTTGAAAACAGATCCACAACCAAAGATATAAACCAAAGTTATAGGATTGATTGGGGAGATGGCTCTGCTGTAGAGGATTTTGGAAAGGACTTTACCTCGGCCAAACATACTTTTACAAAAAGAGGGGCATTTAAAATTGTATTTACAGTTACAGGTAGCACAGGCTGTACCTCATCTACTACATACGAGGCCTACAATGGAAGTAATCCGAGTTTATCGGTAGGCAGCCCCGGTAATACAGTTGGCTGTGCTCCAGTAACTTATACTTTCCCAATTAGTGGCGTAAAAGATAATTCACCAGCAACAAAGTATACATTCCAGTTCAATGATGGCACACCTGCTTATACTTTCACCCAGGAAAATATACCCTCTAACATTACCCATACTTTTAGAAATGGCTCCTGCGGTATGCCCGGCAATTCGTTCACGCTTACAGCTACTGCCGAAAACCCATGTGGAGTAACGCCAATCGTAGTAGGGTCCATTAAAATTGCAGCTCCGCCTCAAGCTGGTTTTGATTCTCCGGTTTTAGCTGTTTGCACAGGCGAAGTTGTAAGATTTAGCAATACAACGGTTAATGGCAGTTATTTTAACAATTCAGGTTCTTGCGTTTCAACTTCTAACTTTAACTGGAGCATATTCCCGGCAACCGGCTGGGCATTTGCATCTGGCTCTACAAGTGCATCAGCTAACCCGGATTTTATATTTAATAAGCCAGGAACATACGAAATTGTGCTAACCTCCAGCAATGGATGCTCGGAGGCTACAGTTAAAAAAACAATAAAAGTAATTACACCACCTACAGCTGCTTTTTCAACTAGCCCAGAGGAGGGGTGTAAGAATTTAAGAGTTATTACCACCAATACCTCTACCGGAGATGAGCTTGGGTACCAGTGGTCTATAAGTCCGGATAAAGGATTTAAGATAGTGAGCGGTTCTCTGTCCAGCGCAAATCCGGTTTTCGACTTTACTGAAGTTGGCGATTATATTATAACTCTTAAAGCCCACAATGAATGCGATAGCAGTACTATCTCAAAAAAAATTACTGTAAGAGATAAGCCACTAGTAACCCTGCCAGATAATAAAGGTTACTGTTATCCCTTAACAGTTCAATTTGATTCTTCCAACCCAGACCATATTCCTACATTTCTCGAAAACAATGGCACAATTTCGGCTTATACCTGGAGCGTTTCTGGCGATGCTACTTTTGTAAACGGTACTTCAGCAAATTCTAAGTATCCGTCCATCAACTTTCCGAGGGAAGGAAAATATACTGTTACGCTGGTGGCTGCAAACGAGTGTGGTAATTCAGAGCAGGTTACCCAGGTGATAACCATTGCGGCACCTGCCGCAAACAATATTTCTGATAATCAAGAAGTATGTGCAGGAACTACACCAGCTAAGTTAACTGGCTCTGTGCCATTGGGGGGAGCGGCTGTTACTTATAGCTGGGAGCAAAGTACAACAGATGCTACCTCAGGATTTCAGCTTATTGCAGGAGCCACAGCTAGTGATTACTCGCCGCTTCCACTCACCCAGACAACCTGGTTCAGAAGAAAACTTAACGCAGGGGGCTGCGAAGCAATTTCTGATGCCGTTAAAATAACTGTGATACCAACTCCGGCGCCTCCTGTTGTGGCAGCTAAAACGGTATGTGCAGGTTCCATTGTAAAACTTAATATTGAAAATCCTACTGGTACTTATGAGTGGTTCGGAGAAGAAAACAGTACTACTCCTTTTCATATTGGGCCAAGCTTTGAGACTCCTGTACTGCATGTTAGTGTTACCTATTTTGTACATGCAAAAGGAACCGAAGGCTGCTCTAGTATAAAAGTGCCTGTTACTGTAACTGTAGATGCCACCATACAGGATAATACCATTAGTAGTAACCAGGCAATTTGCACAGGAGAGTTAGCCCAGGACCTGATAGGTTCTGCCCCAACTGGCGGCACAGGTGTTTATACTTACCTCTGGGAGCAAAGTACGGATAACAAAAATTTTACAGCTGCAAGTGGCGTAAACACATCAAAGGACTACGAGCCTGGAATAATGATGCAGGAAACCTGGTACAGGCGCCGGGTTATATCAGGCAGTTGCGAAAGTATCTCAGCGCCCGTCCAGATTGCGGTTAATGGGCTTATCACAAATAACAGTATTAGTGCCCCACAGACCATATGCACCGGCACAAAGCCATTAGCCTTAAGCGGCACATTACCTGCCGGAGGCGATGGCAGCTACGCTTACCGTTGGGAATTTAGTACAGATGGGCCAACCGGTATCTTTTCTCCTGCACCAGGCAATAATGAGGAAGCTGGTTATGAGCCGGTCATCTTAACAAAAACAACCTGGTTCAGGCGTGTGGTACTTTCCAATATATGTTCAAATCCTTCGGGTGCTGTAGAAATTACAGTTAACGAAAACATTGGCAATAACATACTTACAGGAGACCAAACGGTTTGCCTTGGCGGGAGCGCAACTTTACAAGCAAGCCTGCCCACCGGTGGGAATGGTGCATACACTTACCTTTGGGAGGTAAGCACACTCAGCGATCAGGAGGGGTTTGTACCTGCTCCAGGCAAAAACGATGAGCAGGAGTATATTACAGCCGCCCTTAGCCAGACCTCGTGGTTCAGAAGGCGGGTGTCTTCAGCACCTTGTGCTGTGCAATATAGTATTGCAATAAAAGTAACTGTAAACAAGGCAATCAGCCAGAATCTTATAAACGGCGATCAAAGTATATGCGCTGGTTCTGCACCACAGCCGCTTGGTGGCACTACTCCAACAGGCGGTAGCGGTATTTATACTTATCTTTGGGAAAGCAGCACTACTGGACCCGACACAGGTTTTAGTCCGGCGTCCGGAGTAAACAATGGCGATACATTTCAGCCCGGGCCATTATCGCAATCTACCTGGTTCAGGCGATCTGTGCTTTCAGACCCCTGCACACCATTGGCTAGTAATGCTGTAAAAGTTACTGTGCTGCCTGTAATAGCAAATAATATATTAACGGGTTCTCAGATAATCTGCATAGGCTCTACACCTGTTTCTATAGCGGGTTCACTACCTACAGGCGGCAATAGCATGTATACCTACCTCTGGGAAAGCAGCCTGGATGGAGAAAATTTTGCTGCAGCCCCTGCTGAAAATAACCAGTTGCATTACCAACCGGAGGCATTAACCCAAACTACATGGTTTAGAAGGGTTGTACAATCCGGTGACTGCTCACATTACAGCGAGCCTATACTTGTAACAGTTAATGAGGAGATTACAGCAAATAACATCTCTCAAAATCAACTGATATGCGTGGGAGCTACACCTGCAGAGTTGTTTGGTCCTGACCCGGTTGGAGGAGATGGCAATTATACTTATTTATGGGAGAGCAGCACTACCGGGCCAGATACAGATTTTAGTCCCGCTGCAGGTGATAACACAAGTATAAACTATAAACCAGGTGCAATTACCCAGACTACGTGGTTTAGACGTGTGGTATCAGCTGGTCCTTGTGCTCCTAACTATAGTCCATCCATTCAGATAACAGTTACTCCTCCAATAGCCAGCAACTCTATTTCTATGCCTCAGGCTATTTGCGAAGGTACGCAACCTGCAAGTTTAGTTGGATCTGTACCAACGGGGGGAAATGGAACCTATACATATGTGTGGGAGAGTAGTACAACCAGCCCAAATGGTGGGTTTACGCCAGCGCCAGGAGTAAATAATCAACAAGACTACACACCTGGCCAGGTGCCGGGTACGAGTTGGTTCAGGAGGGTTATCTTCTCTGAAGGCTGTACCAGCGTCTCTGTGGCTGTGCAAATAACAGTAGTTCCGCCTGTTGCCAACAATATTGTAAGTTCAGATCAATTGGTTTGTGTGGGTACAATGCCAGCTACTTTGCAGGGTACCACTCCTACAGGTGGCGACAGTAATTATACTTACCGCTGGGAGGCAAGTACAGATAATATAAATTTCTCTGCGGCACCAGGCATATCAAATGGCGCAAATTATACTTCGGGGCCACTTAGTGGTAATACTTGGTTCAGGCGGGTAGTTATGGCCGGGCCATGCGCCGAATCAGTAAGCGCTTCTGTTAAAATAACTGTAAACACTCCTGTAGCTAATAATAGTATAGGCTCACCCCAACTTATCTGCGCTGGCACTAAGCCAGGGGTTCTGCATGGGTCGGTGCCAACTGGTGGAAGCGGAGATTACACCTATCTATGGGAATTTAGCACAACCAGCGCCACAACTGGCTTCGCACCGGCAGCAGGCACAAACAATACACCTGCCTACGAGCCTGATGTACTTCACCGAAATACATGGTTCCGTAGGAAAGTGATATCGTTACCATGCGAGGAAAGTATAAGTTATGCTGTATTGATAACAGTACAACCTCAGCCGGCTGCCCCTCAGGCCAAAGGTATAAATGTTTGCCCTGGCACCACAGCTACGCTTGTGGCTTCTGCTTTAGCCGCTACTGATAAAATAGAATGGTTTGACCAGGAAGTAGGAGGAGTACCGTTACAAGTAGGAACTACCTATACTTCAGAACCGATCATATCTGACACAGACTTTTATGTACAAACTGTAAACCAGTATGGCTGTGCGAGCAAAAGAACAAAAATAACAGTTAAAGTTATCAAACCTGAAGCAGACGCCGGGCCAGATATTACAATTACCCGGGGGCAAGTAGCACAGCTAAGAGCCAGGGGAGGCGATAAATACATGTGGTCACCCGCCGATGGCCTCTCTGATCCTAACATCGCAAATCCTGTAACCACCCCACTCGAAACAACTACTTATACTGTAACCATCACCACTTCGGATGGATGTATCATTACAGATGATGTTGTAGTGACTGTGCTGCCAGCCATTAAAATCACGAACGCCCTTACCTTGAACGGCGATGGGCTTAATGAGTCATGGTTTATAGAGAATATAGAGTTTTACCCGGATTGCCAAATAGAAATTTTTACTCGTTGGGGAGCCAAGATCTTTGAATCAACAGGTTATAAAGAGCCTTGGGACGGAACCTTTCAGGGAAAACAGCTACCAATGGCAGCTTACTACTATATTATCAAATTAAACAAAACTGAAAATCCTATTTCAGGGAGCATCACAATAATCAAATAGCGTGTATGAAAGTACTTTTAACTACTGCTATACTTTGCTTGGTGCTGCATTGTACGGCTCTCGGGCAACAGCAGCCGCAATTAAGCCAGTATATGCAAAACAACTTTCTGATAAATCCAGCTGTGGCAGGCATAGAAAGCTACGCAGATGTTCGTGCAGCGTACCGCAGCCAATGGATAGGTATAGAAGGGGCACCAGTTACTTTTTATGCCAGTATACATGCTGCTCTGAACAAGCGGGAGAAAAGCGCCACCTCAATGAGGTATGGGGCAAAATCAAAAAAGAGGACAGGTAGCCATTACCGCGTTACGCCTCATCATGGAGTAGGGGCTATAGCAAAAGTTGACAAGGCAGGCGTACTTCGAACATCATCTCTAAACCTGAATTATGCCTACCATTTGCCTTTAACACAATCCATTAATCTGGCAAGTGGAGTTTATAGCGGCTTCACACAGTTTCACATCAGCAAAAAAGACATCGTAATGCAAACACCAGATGACCCTTTTTTAAATGAAGATGAGCTTAACATCATGAAACTTGATTTAGGTGTGGGACTGTGGATGTATAGCCCAACCTTTTTTTTTGGGATTTCGGGGGCACAGTTAGTGCATAGTGGGAGCGATGTTTATAAGCCTGAGGAAGGGCCACGGGCTATTATGCAGCGACACTATTATATTACTGGAGGGTATAGGTTATCTATTACAGATAGAATTGATGCGACACCATCTGTGATGCTGAAAGTTACTGATAATAAACAAACAGCTATCGATCTTAATTTGAAAGCACTTTATGCGCAACGGGTATGGGGCGGTGTATCTTACAGGCACAAAGATGCAGCCGCTGTAATAGCAGGTGTATACTTAAACCACCTGATAGACTTGAGTTATTCGTATGATTTCGTTTCTTCAGATATGAGTAAGGCAAGAGCCAACAGCCATGAGATAGTTGTCGGCTTCAAACTTAATAACCCAACCAAGGTCTTATGCCCTCAGTGGGTTTGGTAAGCGGAATGTAAAATGATAGCACTACTTAGATCATAGCTTAAATATAACATTAGGAAGTGTAATAAGCAGGAATCGCAGTAGCTGTCATTTATTCATTTCCATGTAGCTCAGTTATACTTGGATTAAAAACAAACCACAATGAACCTCATTTATCTAAATCAGCCGATATTGCTGTTTATTGAAGATCGATGCCCAGCCAACTGTTTTTATTGTGAAAGCAAGTGTTAAGAGCATACGGAGTAGGTTTAAATAAAACGTACCCATTTTTAGTGTTAAGTAAAGCCAATACAAAAAGACATAAAAAAAGCGTCGGTAATCTACCGACGCTTTTTTGTTTATCATGAAATGTCCTATGTTACTCTTTTATTACTTTGATCGTGTCAGTATTACCCTGTGCATCAGTATACTTCAGGAAGTATAAGCCGCTTTGTAAAGTGATGGCAGATAAATTGATCTCAAGCTTGCTGTTTGTAAGTTGAAGATTTCCTTTTTCTTCATATACAACTTTACCGGCCTGGTTTACCAATACTACTTGCTGTAGTTTAGTTTCTTTGTTTCCGAAATCCAGCGTAATCATGTCTTTAAATGGATTCGGATATGCTGTTGTGCCTTCAAATGACAGCGTTACATCTGCAGCTTCTGAAACAGACATTGCTGAAATACCTGACAGCTCAGATGAAAGCGGAGACAAATGCTTTCCTGCTACTGGTGCCTCTTTAGCGCCACTAGGCAGCTGCCAGCTAACCGACAGGTTATCGCCACCGGCACCCTCTACATGCAGTACCTCAATGTAGTACATTTTACCAGCCTCTAGCGTTACTTTCACAGATTGCTGCGTTGCATACTTTGTATACTCGCGCGGATTAGTCCAGCCGTTTACATAAGCAAGCTTCACTTTCTTTGCAGGATCCGTAGAAGTGCTTAACCATAGTTCTGCATTGTTATCACCAGCGATCCAGAACGTGTACTGTCCATTTTCAGGGGCTGTAATGTAACCGCGTATGCGCTGGCCATAGTTATCACCCATGTTACTTGTAGTCTCCAGGCTAGTTAGCTCGGTTACATTTGTAGGTGTTTTTGTTAAAGGAAGTTGGCTGATGCTTTCTGTGTTTACATTAGCCCAGAATTCACGCATTATCTTGCCAGTTGCTACAACAGGAGCTGGAGTAGGGGTAGGCTGAGCGGGAGTAGGCTGTGCCACAGGTGCCGATGTTCCTAGCTGCGATAGCCTGTTTCCTGCGATCGGTCGCTCCTGCGCTCCGCTCGGCAGCTGCCATCCCACGGCCAGGTTGTCGCCGCCGTTCTCCTCCTTCATCAGGGCCTCGATGTAGTAGCGCTTGCCTGCCTGCAGGGTCACCTTCACCGACTGCTGCGAGCTGTACTTGGCCCACTCGCGCGGGTTGGTCCAGCCGTTCACGTAGGCAAGCTTGGCCTTTGCGGCAGGGTCCTCGGATGTGCTCAGCCACAGCTCTGCGCTGTTGTCGCCGGCCACCCAGAAGGTGTACTGGCCGCTCTCGGGCGCTGTCACGTAGCCGCGGATGCGCTGGCCGTAGTTGTCGCCCACGTTGCTCGGTGCCTCAAACGAGGTGAGGTCGGTGGTGCTGGTCGGAGCCTTGGACACGGGGATGTCGGAGATGCCCGCGCCGGCCGCGTTTGCCCAGTACTCTCTCGTGATCTTGCCTGTAGCCGGTGCTACTGGAGCAGTTGGTGCTGGAGTAGGAGTAGGAGTAGGAGTAGGAGTAGGCTGAGCGGGAGTGGGCTGTGCCACAGGTGCCGATGTTCCTAGCTGCGATAGCCTGTTTCCTGCGATCGGTCGCTCCTGCGCTCCGCTCGGCAGCTGCCATCCCACGGCCAGGTTGTCGCCGCCGTTCTCCTCCTTCATCAGGGCCTCGATGTAGTAGCGCTTGCCTGCCTGCAGGGTCACCTTCACCGACTGCTGCGAGCTGTACTTTGCCCACTCGCGCGGGTTCGTCCAGCCGTTCACGTAGGCGAGCTTGGCCTTTGCGGCAGGGTCCTCGGATGTGCTCAGCCACAGCTCTGCGCTGTTGTCGCCGGCCACCCAGAAGGTGTACTGGCCGCTCTCGGGCGCCGTCACATAGCCGCGGATGCGCTGGCCGTAGTTGTCGCCCACGTTGCTCGGTGCCTCAAACGAGGTGAGGTCGGTGGTGCTGGTCGGAGCCTTGGACACGGGGATGTCGGAGATGCCCGCGCCGGCCGCGTTCGCCCAGTACTCTCTCGTGATCTTGCCTGCTGCCGGTGCTACTGGAGCAACTGGTGCGGGTGCTGGCTCAGGTTTTGGAGCAGGAGCAGGAGCAGGTTGAGTTGCGGCTGGTGCCGACCCATTAGGACCCAATTTTATTCCGTTCTGTGCCAGTTTCTGGTTCCAGCGACTAAATTCGTCAGCTTCTGTCTGTAATGTAATTGAGCCAGTAAGGAAAGTATTGTTTGTGAATGCAGCATTCTCAGCCACCGAAACATCGTTTCTGTTGTTCGTGTAACCCCAGGCAGTAATTCCTATTGTATTGTTATCTACTGAGTTGTTGAAAGTGGTGTTCTTCTTGTAGTAGTCCTTGCTCCACATGCCAGAAGTATAAAAAGCTACCTTTGACCCGTTTTTGAAAGTGGCCGAGTTAATGGCCCTGTTGTGGTGGTAGCGCACATTGTTACCGCCGGCGATGCCCATAGAGTAGTTGCCCAGGTTCACCAGGTGGTTGTCGTTTGCCTCAATGTAGGCCGGTGCAATAGAGATGTCGCCGTCGCCGTCGGTAATGATACCGCCACCTGAGTAGCTGGAGCCTGTATGCGGGATCGGGTAAGCCCCCTCGATGTAGTTGTTGTGGATCTTAATAGGAGAGCTTGGCGTTCCTTTTGTGTTGTAGATGTTGATGTTGTCCTCCACAGCCGAGTTACCGGCATCGTTGATCACCTGGTTCCAAGCAACCTCTACATGAGGTGCTGCATTTCTATAGTTGAACTGCACGAACTGAGCGAAGGTCTGTCCACCGTGCACGCGGCCATCGATGTTCTTGGCCTTGTTGTAACGGATTTTGATCGTATTATTAGTTGATCCGTTGCCCTCGTAACGCTGTCCGATGTAAATACCGGCTGTGTTCTCCATGTAGCAGTTTTCTACCACGATATTGCGGAACACGTCCACACCCAGAAAGCGGCGGGCTTTCTTGTAATCTTTCCAGGGGGTAGGCGTCAGGCCGTAACCGTTGGTGTGGCGAATGGTAATGTCGGCTGAGTTGCCCAGCGAGCGTACAAGCGGACCGGCGCCACGTATGTTGGAGTTAACGATAACCACCGGCTCGTTGGTGCGGATTTCTACCGCAGATACCTCTGAGTCGCGGGATTCCCAGTTACCGGTGTAGGTACCTCCCTTGGTGATAACAAGTGGGCCTGAGTAGGTTTGAGCAAATGATTTTGAAATGGGGGTAAGTACACACAATACAAAGGTAAGCACTAGGGCAAGTAAAACCCTGCCAGCTCCCTTACCTTGATAAGAGGTTGATGTATTCATCTTCTTTGGCTAAAAAGTTGAAATTTAACTTTACTGATAATTTGAGTTTTGTATTGAATCCCGATTCTGTTGGCGCATCCTCAGGGATATTTAAAACTCGTTTACTTCTGTTCTCTTTTTGCTTGTGTGGCTAATTGATTCATATATAAGTTGTTGCAAATATATGGCATAAAAATTTACATTTGCTACACATACTTGGAAATTTTCTTAAAAAAATGATAGGTGTCAGATAAAGTTATAATTTATTATTATTGCAAATAGTTGATATACAGCTTGTAAAGGCATTGAATTGGCAGCAGGCAAAGCAGAAAAAGGTTGCGTTGCTAAATAAAGTTATAAATGGGAGATGGTAAAAAATGGGGGTGAAACGTCCTTTTTATCTAGTTAAAAATCTAGTCTTTATATATAGATATTTGCAAAATGTTTACGATATTAAAAACAAGATAGAAGTATCCTGTTATATGAATATGCTAATATAATAAGACTAATTGATTTGCTGTACAGCTAGAACATGTTCATCTATTCCACAGAAACATTAAGGTGTCTTTTAGCGGGTGCAGGTCCCAAGGATATATCATGTGCTTCCAGCTTTTTAAGCCAGAGCTGATACTCTTTTTCTTCCATGGATAAAGTGATGTCACTTTCTAGGATGGTGTTTGCAAAAGTGGAAGCGGCTAAAAAGGTACTGTCCATAATTTCGTTTCGCCAGGTACCTGTTTGCCCCACTACGCCAAGTATGTTGCTGTGCATCTTATTGTTAAACGTAGAGTGAAGCTTGTAGTAATCTTTCGCCCATATGCCGCCACTCCAGCAGCTAAAAAAGCTCCCATCAGGTAATCTAGCCGATACTATAGCCCTGTTCTTATACATCTCGATGTTATTGCCACCTGCTATGCCCAGGCAGTAATTACCTAAGCCCACCAACTGGTTATCGTATACTTTAACATAGGCAGTAGCCATCGTGGAGTCAGTTCCCGGCGAGTCTGTAAGGATACCCCCGCCAGTATAGGTTTTTGAGGTTGCTGGAACAGGATAGGCTCCTTTGATGAAGTTATTATGAATTTGAATGGGTGAGGCCTTTGTGCCGCGCGAGTTATAGATGTTGATGTTATCTTCCACGGCAGAGTTGTCGGGTTCATTGATAATTTCGTTCCAGGCTACTTCAATATGCGGTGCCTCGCCACGATAATTGAATTGCACAAACTGCACAATGGCCATCCCGTTATAGATGCGCCCGTCAATGTTTTTTACTTTGTTGTAGCGGATTTTAACTGTGTTTTGCGGCGTACCATCTCCTTCGTAGCGCTGGCCGAGGTAAATACCCGCTGTGTTTTCCATGTAGCAGTTTTCAACTATAATATTCCGAAAAGCATCTATTGCTAAAAACCGACGCGGCTTTTTATAGTCGGAGTAGGGGGTGGGGGTGATGCCATACCCGTAGGTGTTACGCACAGTAATGTTGGCAGAATATCCGAGTGAGCGAATCAAAGGCCCTGCACCACGGATAATTGAATTTTCGATAGTTACAGGCTCTTTCGTTCTAATGTCGATAGCCGGAACGTCTGAATCTTTAGATTCCCAGTTACCGGAATACGTGCCGCCTTTTGTAATAATTAAAGGGCCATTAAAACCTTGCTCTGCTGTGTGCGGTGACACTTGCATGGCTTTAAACAAGGATATGCCAGCTAAGATAAACAGCGCCAGAAGTATAAAAAACAGTAGCCGCTGCCTGATACGGTTCCTGGTATCAGTAGCGGCTAAGTATGAAATTGTAGGTTCTGCTGCTAAAGTATAAATCATTTTAAGATATACCCGAAAATGCGCCTGGCATAACCGTTAGCCAGGTAGTATGGGATATACGGACTTGGGCAGTTTTTTAAGGTGAAGCGTGTAAAGTCACGTAGGTTTCCGCCGCCTTTAATATCAAACAGGTGGTTGTAAAAGTTTTTAATCGACTTGGACTGTCTATTTTTGCGTTCGCCACTTTCCTCGGGGTAAGTATAAATTTTGGCATCGTAGTTACAGTACAGTTCAAAGCCATTGCGTAGCGCAGTATGAGTGAAATCATAATCTGCAACGTAGTGCGGAAATTTGTCCTGGTCCAGCAAACCGATTTTCTCAAAAACTGCTCTGGGTATAAGTAGTCCTCGGCCCGGTAGTTGCGATACCTGGTGTAAACCTACTTGCTGCTCTTTTGGGAGCTCCTGTAGCAGATGACGTACTTTATTTAATTTAAAATCGATTATCTCACCACCAAAGGCAGGCTCACGGGTGGCTGCATCCATTTCCAGCGCACCAATAATGGCGTTAGGCTTTTCGGCCATCCATTTGTAAGTATTGGCTATAAAGTCAGGGGCAGCCTCTAGGTCGTTGTTAAGCGTCATGACATACTCAGCACCATGTTGCAACGCGTGCCGGATTCCCATGTTCACGCTGGCAGTCCAGAATAAACCTCCGTCCCCAAAAAGTACATCTACCTCCGGAAACTCTTCAGCCAGCATGTCTGCTGTGCCGTCGGTAGAGCCATCATCCACTACAATAACTTTAAAGGATGTGTTTGTTTGTTTGCGCAAGGACAGGAGGCACTCTTTTGTGAAATGCTTTCTGTTGAAAACGGGTATAACGATATAAATCATTTTGTTTCAGGGCTAATGTGTAACAGACAGTTCTTTTGTATCGGCTAAAGTATACTTGTTATAGAACTCGTTGATATGTTTTGTTTTTACAGGCCAGGTTTGAGATTTAGAGAAGGCATAACCATTCTTTCCCATCTGTACCCGTAGTTCTGAGTTGTGGTACAGCTGCTCAACTGCTTTTGCGAGTTGTTCAACTGTTTTCTCGGGTGTAGTTACGGAAATTTTGATGCCAGCGTTATCCGGAACTAGGTTTTTTCCGCCGTGCAGGTCCAGGGTAAGTATAGGCAACCCATAGGCCATCGACTCAAGAAACTGGGCAGCAGAAGAGTCGCGCAGGCTGCAGAACATAAACAAGTCGCTTTCGGTGTAAGCGCGTTTTACTTCATCCCACGGTACCTGGCCTTTCCAGTTAACTTTATCCTGGAGGTTATACTCTTTAATTAGCCCAGGCACCATGTCGTGCATTTGCCCATCACCTAAAATAGTAAGCTTAAACCGCACATTTGGGTTTACTTTGCTCAATGCTTCCAAAACCAATGGCAGGCCCTTACGTGCAAACAGCCGTCCTACCCACAGTATCTGCAGCTCTTCGGAAGGTGACCTTTCTGGGTAACGCTCCGGGTAAAAACTCTCTGGCAAGCTGGTGTCGAGGAACATCTGGGGGTTAAGTGCCCCATTGTCTCTGGCCATATTATAGGTGTCTTCGTTGGTGGTAAGCACAAGCGAGGCATGGCGCATTGTTTTGCGTACGTCTGGGTTCACCTGCAGCAGTAGCTTGCTAATCCAGGATCGTAGGACTTCTGTTTTCCACCAGCCGTAAAAGTATTTCTTAAACGCTGTTGGCGCTTCCTGGCCACCGCCAGCCGGCCCAAAAATAAGAGGCTTGTTCAGGCGCCAGAGAGCTGTGCCTAATTGCAGACTACCGATAGTTACGTGGTGCACCAGATCAAAATTTATCTCTTTGTCCAGTTGCTTTACCTTTTTATAAGCCTGCTGCTGCCAATACAGGTAATGAGGGTAAAACCCAAGGTGGTATTCAAAAAGCTTGTCAATCCATTTTGGCAACTCCACAAACACAATGTGCAGGTTAGGCATGTTAAGCTTTTCTACTTCCTTCTCAATGCTGGCTTTGCCTTCTACTGTTGTAAGGCACCATACTTCATGGCCTAGTTTAGCGGTGTTAAGGGCCCAGTTCCAGCCATTGCCCAGTTCTGTTCCACGGTTCGGTTCGCAGGCGTATGCTGATAAAAGTAATTTCATGGCAGGAGTGATGTTTACAGGCTAAAATTGAACAAGGCCTTCAACTTAGCACTTACCTTGTTTTTCATCAGGTAGTTAAAGTTTCGTTTATCAGACTCGATATCGCGAAGCACGAAACGGGGATGGCGCAAAGGGAAAGCTATTTCATGCTCTTGCACAAAGGCGCTTTTATCGTGTAGGTTAAAAGTATGGGTTGCATCTTCGCCGAAGCCGATGTTGCGCACCAGGTTTACTTCCGGTATAATGCAGAGACCAGAGTTGCTGTATACTGTAAACTCCCATTGGTAATCCCATACGTCTCCTTTTTGTATGTTAGCGTAGGTTTTATCCAGTTGCCCCAGCCGGTACGTTTCTTCCAGTTTATTAAGGAAAATGCCATTCAGGTAGCCTTTCTGCTTTAGCTCCTTGTAAGTAGGTATATGGAAGTCGAATAACTGCCAGGCACGGCGCCAGGTGGCCCATCCCCAGGCATTTACCTTATCAGAGAAGTAGTAGGAGTAGTCGCTGTCGCGTTTCCAGCCATTTAAGTAGTTGTTGCCGCTTACGTGCATTACGCGCGTATCGTGTTTATACTTTTCCAGCACCTCCTGGCAAAACCAGAAAAAGCTTTTGGATGGCACACAGTCATCTTCAAGTATAATACCTGTTTCTTCGTTTTCGAACAGCCAGGAAATCGAGGTGGAGGGAGCCACACCGCAACCCAGGTTTTTCTCCTGGAAAAGCGTTTTAACCTCGCAGTCCCAGTCTACCTGCTCTACTATGCGGCGTGTTTCCGCGCAGCGATCCGCGTCGGTTGGTACGTGTGGGCGAGGGCCATCGGCGGCAACATAAAGCTTTTTAGGCTTAACCTGCCTGATGCGGTCAAAAACTTGTTGTGTGGTATTGGCTCTGTTAAATATGATAAGCAACACCGGCGTGTGCAAAGGTTCGTTTGGAGTAGAAGTACTCATACTAGTATAAGGGTTTTATTATATGTTAGTACTGCTATTTTCAGGAAGTGGTTATCAACTCAGGCACATTATTTACCTGATGATGCAGTTTACGGATGCGTTCTTTTCTGCGTTTGGCAAAATCAACAAGGTAACTTACATTTTCTTCGGCCGGAGAATCAAGATAAGCTATGGTTAAACCAAGTATAGCGTAAAAGAAGTATGGCAGAATATAAGAGATGCCAAATACAAAGCCGCTGGTGATAAAAGAAAGCAACACAATCTGTTCCTGGGTCAGGTGCTTCAGTTTAAACCCTCTGTGTATGGCATAGAATTTAACCAGCCAGAAAAGAAGCATCCCAACTGTGCCGATGTAAAACAGCACATCCATGTAAAAACTATGAAAAAAGTGCCCGTTTCCGTCTTCAAAAACAGGCGCGTTAATATCATCACGGTAAAATTGTATCGGTAGCTCAAAGCCTTCAAAACGCATGCCCCATATAGGGTTTTCCACTACAAATGGCCAGTAAGACATAAACTGCTGGTAGCGCCAGCCACCTGTGCCCTGCGAGTCCATGTTCTCGATATCGGAGAAGTTTTCCTGGAATTTCTCGACAATCTCAGGATTCATGGAGAATACAAAAGCACTACTGATAATACCAAGTATAAATACGGTAACACCCAGCGGTATCAGCTTTTTAAAGTTTACTTCGGTAGCAGATTTGAATTTTACCAGCAGCACGTATACAATCAGGATGCCAGCCGTTGTGATCCAGACGGTACGGTGCTGGAAGAATACGATCAGGAAAAGCACCAGAAAAGCCATGGCCATGTTAAACAGGCCTCCTTTAAACAGGTACTTGCTCATGAAGTACAGGAACGGGATCACGATCATGTAAACGGATGTAGCGTAAACCCCGCGATCGTGGCTGGTGAAGGCGGCTATACTTAAGGATTCCCTGTTGACGATGGCGACGTTAAGTGAGAAGCCGATAAGTATAAACCAGATAACATGCTCCAGGTTAAGGTACTCGTTCTTTCGGTAATAGGTATAGATAAAGAAAGTATAGAAGAAGAGAAACACCTTCAGGAACACGTGTGGGTAAATCAAAGGAGTGTTATACTTCAGGAAACTCTCGAACACCATGCCCACCACAAACAAGAGCGTAAGTATAAACGCAAAGCGCATGTACGACGACATATACCGGATGTTGTAGACGCAATAGCCCATCGAAATAACAGCGGTGAGCTTTACCATCATGGCAAGTATAATGCCTTGCGTTACCTCATTCTTCGGAGACAGCAGCTCCAGGAACATGGCATCCATGAGCATGATGAGCACCAGCGGCGCTGTAAAAAATACGCTGTAATTAAACTTCATGTACAGAAACGATCGTGTCTTTAGATAGCTTCACACCAATAGGTTTTGTTGCTTTATCCGCTGTAGTTGGCTGCACCACGGAAGATTCCTGCGCGAGCACCTGTTGCATGTAGCTTATTAGCTTATCCACAACCACCTCTTCAGAGAAGTTGGCTTTCGCAAAAGCGCTTGCCTTGTTTTTTATCCTGGTTGCCAGAGTATCATCGGCTAGTAATTTTTCGGTGGCTGCAGCAATAGAGGATGGATGGTTTACATCACAAAGCAAGCCGGCTTCACCGTGGTGGAGCAGGTGCGGCACAAAACCACTCTTTTTGCCACCCACTACAGGAGTTCCGGCTACCATGGCCTCCAAAACAGCCATCCCAAAAGACTCTTCAACAGAGGCATGTACTAAAACTTTAGCCTGCGCAACGTGGCGCAGCAACTCATCAAAAGGCAATGGCCCTAAAAATTGTACTCCCTCGGTTAAATTGTGCTTTTCAGCGTACTGCTGGGCTTCACCGCCAGGTTCCATGCCCACGCCAATCAGGCGGTACTGCAGGTCCGGGAATTTTTTTCTAAGTATGGCAAATGCCGCCAGCGAAGCTGGAACTCCTTTGCGTTTTGTAAAGCCCATGCTGATAGAGGCAATGTAATTTTGCTTTTCCAGCCCACGTGGTATACTTTCCTCAAAAGAGGTGTCGTAAAAGTTATAGGCTATCTGGGCTTTGCGCTTTACTCCGCGCGAAAGTTGTTCGTAAGTATAATCTGAGTTAGCCACCACATACTTTGCCTTCGACAGCACTTTGTAGTTCATGTACCAACGGGCCAGCCTGAAGGCATCAAACTGAGTAAAAAGTATGCGTGAGGCCACATCGTGTATGCTTACAATAGTCGGAATGCCACTATCCAAGCCAGCCCAGGAGTATTCGTAGCTCCAGAAAGCATAAATAATATCAGAAGGGTAGGCCTTCATATGTGCTAAAAGCTCCTGGCGCTCAAAGTCGAACAGTCGTCTGCCGGCCTGTCCCTTGGTTCTACCAATACACACAGTCAGGTTTTTGTCCTGCAGCACCAGCGGTTCTGCGATGTCGTTGGAGTTGGTGTAGGCAACAACAGTATAGCCACGCTTTAGCAAGGCATTTATCAAGTGCGATGTAAGTGGGAACGCATTTGTTTCGGGCAGGTCTTTTTTATCTAGATCCCAGTTAAGCAAAGCCAGGTTTACAGGCCCGGATATGCCAATGGTAATGTTCTTATTCATGCTTCTCATGCTCCTTCCGGCTCTTTGATCAAACTATTTCTGTATTTGGAGATGATTCTTCCAGTATAACTGGAGGAGTTGCCCTGCAGGCCCATTTTATTTAGTACCAGACTAATTTCGGACTTGAGCACTTTGTGCGGGAATAGCAATGTAAGCAGCAGGTAAATTACTCCGCAGGCAGCTATCTGGCAGGCCAGTATAACTACAACGGGCAACTGCATCTCTCTTAAAAATAAGCTAAGCAGGTGCACCGCCACGGCAATTGCAAAACCGTTCAGCACACCTGGTATATAACAACGCAACTGCTTACCGAAAGATACACTCAGAATGCGTTTCATGGCGAATTGAAACAAGATCGTGCGGATGATCTCGCCAAACAGTACCGCCGCGGCAAAACCTACCAGGCCATACCCGCGCAAAAGCATAAACAAGCCTATCAGCACCACAATGTAAACCACCGTAATCACGATTTTGAGGTTAAGTTCGGCCTTTGCATCGCACACAATACCTGAAAACATGGTGATAAAGCCAATGGGAATGGCAAGGCTGAGCACCTGCAATACCGGAACTGACTCGCCCCATTGCTCGCCAAGCAGAATGCGCACCAGCTCTGGGGCTGATACTAGTATGCCCATGCACACGGGGATAAGCACAGCTGCCAGTAAGGTTATACTTGATAAGTATACATGGGCAAGTTTCTTCACGTCGTTCTGCAGTTTGCTGAAAGACGGAAACAATACTTTAGACAAGGTGCGGGTAATGTTGTAGATGGGCAGGTTAACCAGCATGTGCGCCCTTGTGTAAATACCCAGCTTATGCATGCCCAAGAATTTACCTACCAGTATGATGTGCAGCTGCGAGTAAACGTACTCGAGTATACCTAAAAACGACATTCTGCTGCCGTAACTGAAAAGTGGCTTGTAAGCAGACCACGCAAAGATCGGGATGACAGAGTGCCGCACCATAAAGTATGAGGCCGCGCACGAAAGCGCCATCTGTGTGATGGTGGCATATACAAGCGCCCAGAAGCCAAAGTCGAGGTAAGCCAGGATAACGCCAACCACCAGGTAAGAAATTACATAGGAGATGGTTTCAAGGATGCCTATGGCCTTAAACCGCATTTCGCGCTGCAGTATACTTATAGCTGTAGATGCCAGACCATTGATTACAAACATAACCGACAATACCCGAACTACAGGAGTAACAGCCTCATTCTCGAAAAACAAGGCAGCTGTAGGGGCAAGTAACCACATGGCACCAGAGCACAGTAAGCCTAGCACTACTGATGTGGTAAACGCCGCTCTTATGTTTGCATTGGTAAGGTGTTCTTTCTGGATGATAGCCTGGTTAAGGCCCATGGTGGCAAAATAATTACCGAACCCAAGTATAACTGTTGCCAAACTTACCAGGCCAAAGGCCTCTGGTGCAAGCAACCTGGCCATTACCGAAGTATAGCCAATCTGCATAACAGCATTGGCTATGGTGGAGGCAGAAGTCCATTTTAATCCACTAAACGCTTTAGAAGCTAATCCTTTACTCATTCCTGCTACTCGTTGCTTTTTGGTAAAAGCGCCCAACAACAGGAGTGTAGTGGGCGCTTTTAAATATTATGAGCCTTAATGGTTTATACTATACATAATAATAGCTTGCCTTGCGCTTGTAGCCATACTCGTAGGTGCTGTCAAAGTTCAGGTCGTTTATCACAATGTGTATATTCTTGATTTTTTTGGCAGCGTACAGGTCATTTACCTGGCTTAGCAGGTCTTTGTTCGTGTACTTATGCTTCACTACATAGATATTGGTATCCATGTGCTTCATAAGTATAAAGTACTCTGATACATAGCCGATTGGCGGTGTGTCGATCACTACATAATCATACTTTTCGCGCAGGTCCGCTACAAGCTGCTGCATGCGCGGCATCTCCAGCAAATGAAGCGCGTTGTCCGGAATAGGGCCACAAGGAATAATATCCAAATACTCATTGTCCGTTTTCTGGATCACATCGTGCATGCTCATGTCCTGGTTCAGGTAGGTAGATAGTCCTACTTCGTCGCTTACATTAAAGTACTTGCTGAAGGTAGGCTTGCGCATGTCAGACTCGATAAGCACGGTACGCTTACCAGAGGCGGCAAACTCGCTGCTCAGGTTCACAGAGCAAAAAGTTTTACCCTCGCCAGAGATAGAAGATGTGACGCCAACCACTTTAAAGTTTGTGTCAGCCATCAGGTACTGCAGGTTTATCCTGATAGACCTGAACGACTCTGCAATTGCTGACTTAGGGTTGTTTTTAACGGCAAGTTTATCAGACTTGGTGCCATGCGCGATCACACCCAGGAACGGAATGTTTGTTATAGCGCTAAGGTCGTTTTTACCCTGTATCGTATTGTCTACGTTATCAAGGAGAACAATAAAAGCCGCAGGTATTAGTAAGCCAACTACTAAAGCAAGCATGTAAATAATACGTGGCTGCGCGTTTACAGGGCCATTACCCCAGAACGAGGCACGGTCCACAATTTTTTTGTCTGTGGTGTTGGTTGCAAGCGAGATAGCTGCCTCAGCACGCTTCTCTTGCAGGAATTCATACTTCTTATCGATGAAGTCTGCCTGTCCTTTAAGGTCTGCCAAACGTCGTTCGTTCTCTGGCTGCTTAGCTAAGGTACTCTCCAGCACCGCAATTCTTTTCTCAGTCTGATTGATGGCAATATCAGCAGATGAGATCAGGTTTTTAAGGTTAGCAACAATGGCACTTCGGATGCTGGCGATTTTACCATCAATTTCTTTCAGCATCGGGTTAATTTGCGTGGCGCTGGCTTTATAACCTGCCTTCTGCTTGTTTAAGTCCGATAACTCCAGGAACAGGTTAGCCAAAATGGGGTTCTGCACACCAGCCACGGCCGGAGATACTGCTTCTGTAAAGCCTTGGTTATTTTCTATCTCATCGAGTATGGCACTGTAGTATTGCCTGTCTGTAAAAAGCTTGGCTTTATCAATTTCCAGTTGCGATAAACGCTCATACGTGCTGTTAGCCTGATTCTCTATGTTAGATATCCTATTAGAAGAGCGAAAAGTAGACAATGCCTGCTTACTTTGCTTTAATGAGTCTGTTAATGAAGCTATCTGGTTATCAATAAACTCCAGGGTTTTGCGGCCGTTCTGGTTTTTCTCTTCCAGGTCGCGGGCCACGTATACTTCCATCAACGTGTTCAGGAAAAGCATCTCTTTGTCAGGTATAGTGCCTTTGGTGCTAAGCCTTAGTACACGCGAGTCTCTTTCGATTGGCTCGATGTGAAGCGAGTTAAGGCGCTGCCCTACCTGGCTCTCAAGGCTGTTAAGTACAAAGTAGTACTTTTTTGCTGGTGCCTCAGCAGATGCTTCTGTATTTCGAGTTAAGGTAAAACGAATGTTTTCATCAGCGTAAGGTTCTCCAAACTTGAGCACTTTTGTAAAGCTGATGTATGGCACATAGCCAAGTACCTTATGGCGGTTAAAGTTGTAGCGTGGCACATTCTCACCTTCAACGCTAAGCTCATACTCTTTATCATTCAGTACCTTCACCTCAAATGGCACATCAACCAATTGCGTTCCTGCTGTATCCAACTGTACAGTATAAGGCACATCCTCAAACTGCTCATGCTTTATCAGGTCAAAACCGCTGTTAAGCCAATGGTCCGGCACTTTATAATATGACGTAGAGAAATCCAGTCGCTGCAGCGCAGACTTGATCATGTCTGCAGATTGCAGTAAACCAATTTCATCTTCTACTTTTATACCTTTGTCCTGCACGTGCAGCAGCTCCAGCAGCTCCTGTGCTTTTTTAGAGCCGGTTTGTTGGTCGCCTAAAAGTAAAGTAGAATGGAATGCATATATCTTCTCAGAGCTTTTTACATAAACAAAAGCCGCAGCAAGCGCCAAAAAAGTAAAACCTAAAAACAGGTACCATCTCGATCTGAACTTGAATAGCCAACTCCTCAGGTCTATTTCATGTTCTTTATTCGGTTTTTTCATTTTGTATTCACGAAATTTAATATTAATCCTGCCGTCGAGAGTACTCCAAGTATGGCACTCACTACAACCAAGTTATCTCTCTTGATCTGTGTTTTACGAGGCTCAATGTAGAGCACATCGTTCGGCTTAAGGTAGTAGTACTGAGATTGTACGAGGTTTGGGTCTTTGAGGTCTAGTAAAACTACCTCAGTACCGCCGGGTTTCTGCCTGATCAGTTTTATGTTCTCGCGGCTTGCCCCTTGCGTAAGGTCACCGGCCATACTTAGTGCTTCCAGCAGGTTGGCCTGTTCGTTATACACATAGTAGTAGCCAGGGTTACGAACATCTCCCAACACACTCACTTTAAAGCTTAATAATTTAACGACTACGGTGGCATCGTTCACGTACTTGTCCAGGTTTTGCTGTATCAGCGCCTGCGACTTTGCTACAGTTAGCCCACCCACCTTTACCTGGCCAATAGTAGGCAACTGTACATTGCCGTCTTTATCTATAGAGTAGCCACTCAGGAACAAGCTGCTGGGGTTAGCCATACCAAAAGCGTTGTTGGGGTCTGTTATGTTAAACAGGTTAGAAAGCTCAGGCTGTACACTTAGTACTTTAATAGAAAGTACATCGTTTGGCTGTAATTCGTATTCTTTGTAAGGAGTAGTGAAGTTGGTGGGGGTATTTGTTCTTAGGTTCTCGTTTTGCATGTAAACCAACTCTTTCTTAGATATGCAGGATGTTGCAACGAGGATAAGAAGGAGATAGCAAAGAATCTTTCTCATGTCTGACTGTTAAGGGTGTATGTTAGCTATAAAAAGCCAGCTAAACGGACACAACTCTGATTTGTGATATCCGTCCAGGTATTAAATTGTTTCAGCCATATATACTTATGATGGCTAAAAAAGATGCTGAAATGAGAAAATATTCTGTATTATTAATATAGATGGTTGCTTTACAGCGAAATAAAGCAACATGGGGGTTGATAGAGGAAAGGCTTGTGTAGAAGGGCAGAGACTTTAAAATGCTCTTATGTTATAGGCCTTTATTGGAATAGTTATAATATGGGTAAAAAAAGAACCGTTTCAAGTTAAGTTGTTACACTTGCCTTGAAACGGTTCACCTTTGGCTTAATATCTTAGGGTAGATTATTCAATCCATTTGGTTCTCTTGTTTTTGGATACTGCAGGTTTACGTTGCGTTCTGGCAACTGCACCCGGATGACGTACCAATTGTTGGGCAAAACCATCCATGTGCTCCAAGATACCTCCTTTTAACTTCCATCCCATCGGTATAAAACCTGCTACTTCTGTTGCCAATATTTCTAAGTTAGGGGCAACGATAATATTGTATTCCATAATGATTACCTTTTAACTATACATCCAATGTATAAATTATTTCAATACGAAACCAGCGCTGCTACGAAAAAATTCAGACAAGGGTTACATTCATCTTTAAATTTATCATCTGATAAAAATAGTTATACAAAATGCAGGCTTTAAGCATCTATTTAATGTTTAAATGCTAATTTATTCATATGTTTTTGATGCTTTAGCAGCTGCTATATACTTGCAAGTATAGTATATAGAGTATTTTAGCTTCAGTAGGGTTGGCTGGTAGATAAGCTTTGGATTTTATGTGTGATGCCAAAGCATGAGCTTGTAGGATAGCCTCTTACAAGTATAACCTGGTATACATCTGCAGGAGCTCTAATACCTGCCAGTTGCTTTGGTGCTTGTGCAGGAGGAAAGGGGGCAGACGTAAAGTATAGCCTTAGCTAACAGCTTCCATTTTTTGATGAATGATAATGCGGCGCTTTATACTTTGCTGTTCAGGTTAATTGTAAATTGTGTAAGACCTTCTTTGCCGGAGCCAAGGGAAAAAGTATAGCCGTGGTTCATAAGTATGTCGCGCACCATGGTTAAGCCAATGCCCTGGCCCGTTTTTTTGGAAGTATAAAATGGGGTAAACAAATGAGGTTGTACATGAGCTGGAATGCCCGTGCCATTATCGGAGATGATGATTTGAGGAGGCGCTGCTGTAGTCTCTACTGCAATAAACCCGTTTTCATCTATCGCCTCCATGGCATTCTTGAAAATATTTAGCAGCACTTGCTCCATCTGGTTTTTATCCATGGGTAACAGTAAGGGCTTATTAGTTAAGTGATACCTGAAGTGGATCTGGCGCTTTTCTAATTCTGGCTTAAGCAAACGGTGCAGGTCCTGCAGCAGCAGGTGCACATCAGTAAGAACTTTCTGAGGCTTAGGCAACCGCACCACATCTGCAAAGCCAGCCATAAAACGGCTCAGGTTATAATTGCGGTCAATGGCTACCTGCAGCACATGCTCGTAGTCGGCTTGGTCTGTGGGTTGCAGCTGCGGGGCATAGTGCTGCAAAGAGCCAAGTATAGAGTTAATGGCACCGGTTGTGTTGTTTACCTCATGCGACATTACCCGGATAACCTTTTCATACGCCTGGCGCTCGTTCTGAAGTATGGCCTCCGTTAACTCCTCTATCAAAATAAAGTAATGCTGAAAGCCACGATCCAGGAAATGGGCACGATGGCAGCGGTAGGTCCAGGTGCCATGTATTTTGAAAGTAACAGAATTGCCGGTTTTTAAATTTTTTAAAGGTGCAGCCCATACTTCGGGTAACTGGCTTACGTGCTTGCCCTGAAGCTCAGGAAGGCGTTTACCCAGGAAACGCTCCGCAGAGGGGTTTAGACTTTCCACCTGGTTATCGAAGCCTAAAAGTATAATGCCTGCCGGCGAAGCCTGTATCAGCTTGTCTAATAAGAAGTGCTTTTCGGCCTGTGCCACCCTTTCCTGGCGCAGCTGGGTTATCATGCGGTTATACACAATTACCAGGTCATCCAGGTCTTTTTGGCCTACTGCTGTAAAAGTGGTAGAAAAGTCCTTATCCTTCATAGACTCTATACCTGATCTGATCAGATTCAGAGGCTTAAAAAAAGAACTGTAAAGCTGAGCTGTTACAAAAACGGAGCAAAGTATGAGCAGCTCCATCCCCAGGAAAAGAAACTTGTTTTGCTGCAACAGGTGCCATGCCAGCACGCCCAGCAGAACGTGAACGAGCACGGCAAAAAGTATAAATTTACTGCGCAGGGTCATAGGGGATGTTAAACTTATCAAGGCGGCGGTACAGGGCTGCCCTGCTTAAACCTAAGGCACGTGCTACTTTGCTGATATTGTTCTGGTAATAGGCCATCGATTTAATGATCATGGAAGCTTCCATTTCGTCCAGCGTCATGGTGCCGACGGCAGGAAGGGTTTTATCGCCGGGCTTTGCCGGGTTCTGCTGCGCCTGTGCCTTAAAATCATCTGCCTCCAAGGTTGAGTGCTCTGCTACCAGAACCGTTCTTTCCACCAGGTTTTTTAGCTCCCGTATGTTACCCGAAAGGTGCAGGTTTTTTAGCCACTGCAGGGCTTTTATACTTATTGTGAGGTTTGGGCGGTTATAAGTTTGCTTCAGGTTATCTACAAAGTACTGCACGAGCAAAGGAATGTCATCTTCACGTTCGCGCAGGGCAGGTAATTTTACCTTAATCAGGTTGATGCGGTAGTATAAATCTTCACGAAACTTACCTTCCTCAACCAGCTTTGCCAGATCGCGGTTGGTGGCGCAAACCACGCGTATATCAAGCTTTCGGGACCGGCTGTCGCCTAGCACCTCGTAGGTGCGGTCCTGCAGTACACGCAGCAGTTTTACCTGGCTGTTCATGTCCAGCTCACCGATCTCATCTAAAAAAATGGTGCCTTTATTAGCCATCTCAAAGCGGCCTGTCCTGTCTGACTTTGCATCGGTGAAGGCGCCTCGTTTGTGCCCAAACATTTCGCTTTCAAATAAAGTAGAGGAGATGCCGCCCAGGTTTACTTTAACAAAAGGCTGCGATTTACGGAGGCTGTTCCGGTGCACAGCCTCCGCTATCAGTTCTTTGCCTGTTCCGCTCTCTCCTTCAATCAGCACAGAGGCATCGGTGGGGGATATTTGCCCGATCTTCTTCAGCAGTTGCAGCAGCTGCGGGTCCTGTCCGATAATATTCCGAAAGTCGTATTGCTGGTCCAGCTTTTTGCGTGTAAGAGACCCAGCGCCAGTCTCAGCAGCCTGCTCAGATGCTGATAAGCTTAAGGCTGTACGCACCGCCTGCAGCAGGTACTCGTTGCTCCAGGGTTTGGTAATAAAGTCGGCGGCACCAAGACGCATGCCTTCTACTGCCAGCCCAATTGAGCCCCAACCAGTAATAAGTATAACCGGCAGGTTAGGGTAAAGCTGTTTAAACTGCTCCAGCAAAGCAATACCATCGTTGCCGGTAGTATCTATGGAGAAGTTCATGTCCATGATAGCCAGTTTAAACGGATGTTGCTGCGCCACCTCCAGCGCCTCTTTGGGATTGGAGGCCTCCTTGGTTTTAAACCCCTGCTGCTTTAACAACAAGCTAAGCGAGGCACGTACAGCTACATCATCATCTATTATCAGAACCATGGTTTACGAGGCAGAATGGAAGTATAAATATAAGTTTTTTCAGGATAATGCAGTACAGGTATACTTTAGTCTTCGTGCAGGGCTATGGCAGGATGTATGGCGGCTGCTTGTCTGCTTGGGTAAAATGCACAAACTATAGTAAGCAGGTAAATAACAACGACGGCACCAAGTATAGCAACCGTGTACACAATTGATTCTACATCAAAGACCTGCAGCAAGGGAAGTTGTACTGCAAACATGACGCCGAGCAGCAGGCCAAAAGTTGCCAGCACCAGCACTTCGCCTATAAATTGCCTGTAAATCTGACCCGAAGCTGCACCCAACGCCCTGCGCAGGCCTATCTCGCCATGGCGACTGTTAATATTGTACCACAGCACCCCAAACAAACCAAGCGCTACGTTTAAAATCAGGAAAGCACACACAAGCCCAAGGGCGATCATCGGGATCATGGTAAGTTTGGCTTTGTTCTGGCGCATTTTCTCCAGCGTTGTGACTTCTAAAGCCCAGCCTTTGCCGATCCCCGCCACCTGCTTCACCATTTTTTCTTCAAAGGCTATACCTGTGCCTGGTTTTACCCGGATCAGGACTTCACTCCAGAACGAGTTGGGACTCCGCGGCAGGTTAAGACGGGTAAAGAAAGCAGGCTCATCTGCTGCAAACTCACTTCCTGCACGAAAGTGCTCTGTAATGCCCACTACCTGGTAATTTGTGGAGTCGTTTACCGGAATGAGTTTACCTAGTGCATCCTCCTCCCCAAACAGTTGCTGCTTGAGCGCCTTATTGATTACAATGGGTGCATGGTGGCTGGCATTGTCCTGCATCCCAAACCACCGGCCTTCACGCACCTGTAGCTGCATTACTTCTTTAAAGTCATCCTCTACTTCATAAAAATCGGCCATTACGTCTTTTACATTGCCATATGATAAATTATTGTTCATCTGGCTGAAGGCAAAAGGAGCATTGCTGCTGGTGAGGGAGGCTTGCTGAACTTCCGGGAAAGTGCGTACCAGCTGAAGTACCTGCTCCAGGTTCTGGTGGTTAAGGGCAGAAGAGTCTGTAGAGGGCCGCATGGTGAGAAGCCATACATTGTCATGTTCAAAACCAAGCGGTTTGGTGTAGTTGCGCACGTTATACACGATGAAGCTCAGCACGCCGAACAGCACCAGGAAGCAAAAGAAAATTTCGGTGATCAGCAGGAAGTTACTTTTCTTCCTGTTCCAGATCAGTTTAAACAAGTGACGTATCATTTCGATCCTCCTTTCAGCGCCTCAACGGCATGTAAGCGTGACATTTTATAAGCAGGGTATACCCCGGAAAGCAAACCAAACACAAGGCACAGTAGCAGGCCAATAGCGAACACACGTAGGTTAAGGTCCAGGTCAGCGTATACTATAATACCGCTGTCGTTGATAAACCATAGTGCCCCCGCCGACAGCAGGAACCCCAGCAAACCACCCAGCAGCGTCAGGAAGATGTTTTCGACGATAAACTGCCCGATGATGGTGGAGGAGGTGGCTCCGAAGGCCTTACGAACCCCAATCTCTGAGGAGCGCTCCATGATGCGGCTGATGTTGATGTTGACCAAGTTGATAGTAGGCAACAGCATGAACAGAAAAGTCAGGCCAGCCAGTATACCATACAACATGCCAAGGCCGGTTTCCTGATCGCGACCTAAAAAGGCGCGGGCAAAGCTCTCCAGAAAGGTGTCGGGGAAGGAGAAAAGCTTTGTGCCTTTCTGTGGCTGCTGGCGCTCTACTTCCTGCATCATAGCCGCATATTCAGCCTTTATTTTCGGAATGTCGTTGGGGGTTTTGGCTTTGATGGTGGCAAAATAAGTGCCCCGCAACCCAGGTTTGTTAAATTCCTGGCTTTTGAGCGTAACAGGTACCCACACATCGGCATAAGATTGAACACGCAGTACCGGCACGTTTTCGACTACGCCCACAACTTTATACTTTACCTGGTCTACCACAATATATTGCCCAACGGCCGGTGCTTTTCCGAAGTATTGCTCGCGGGTGTTCTCGTTGATAACCGCCACGCGGTTGGCACCCTTCACGTCCTGCTGCGTGAAAGCATTGCCCTCCAAAAAGTTAAAGTCAAGTATGTCCCAAAATTCGCGGTCTGTATACTTGATGTCGAGGGCCAGTTTGCGGTTATTGATGTAGCTGTTCACCTGAAAAAACATAGAGTTTACCGATACCGTTTCAGGTGTATTCAGGGGGCGTATATTGCGGTCGAAGAAGTGGTAGCTGATCGGCCCGCTACTGTTATAGCCATCCTGAATCTGCTCCCGCACCATGTTTACAAAAAGCAACTTGTCTGTTTCCCGCTCCGGCATCTGCGGCCCGAAGGTGTGGTCAAAAAGGGAGGTAGCCACCATGAGCACCATTAAAGTGAAGCTGATGCCGAAGAGGCTGATGAAGGTAAAGAACTTGCGGCGCAAAAGTACTTTCCAGGCTATTTTAAGATAATTCTTCAGCATGGCTATACTTGTTGGAAATTAAAAGCCGCTGTTCTGGCATCTGATACCTGCTGGCCGTCAAAAAAGCGAATCAGCCGCTCTGTTTTATGGGCCATGTTCTCGTCGTGAGTCACCATCACAATGGTGGTGCCGTCCTGCTGGTTCAGGTGGAGCAGGATGTTCATGATTTCTTCTCCCATCACAGAGTCAAGGTTACCGGTGGGTTCGTCGGCAAGTATAACTTCAGGCTGGCCTATCAGGGCGCGGGCAATGGCTACCCGCTGCCGCTGACCACCGGAAAGCTGGGCAGGGAAGTGTTTGGTACGGGCGCTAAGGCCAACTTTCTCTAATGCTGTCATTGCCAACTTCCTGGTTTCTGCAGCCGATGCGCCCCTGCGGTAGAGTAGGGGCAACTCTACATTGTCGAGCACGCTCAGGTCGTTGATGAGGTGATAGCTCTGGAAAACAAACCCCAGTTTCTGATTGCGGATATGCGCCAGCTCTTTGTCTTTATACTTGCTGATGGGCGTACCGTCAATTTCTACCAGTCCGCTGGTTGGCTCGTCCAGCAGGCCCATGATGTTGAGCAGCGTGCTTTTACCGCAACCGGATGGCCCCATAACAGACACAAATTCACCTTTGGGTATGTGCAGGTTTACGTTCTGCAAGGCTACCGTCTCAATGGTTTTGGTTTGGTAAACCTTCTCGATGTTTGATAGTGTGATCATAGTTTTATACTTGGTTCTAATATCGTGATTTTGTGGATTGATATAAAAGCTTGCTTACTCTTTGAAACTGATTGCCTGCTGATGCTCAAAATCGTAGAGCGTTAGCTGTCTTAAATTATAATAAGCTGCCCAGAAATCGCTTAGCGAGGAAATATAAGCACGCCTTGCCTGGTCTTTTTCTGCAAGGGCAATATTTAAATCTGTAATGCTAATGCGACCAATCAGGAAAGTGTTTCGGGCAATATCGTAGCGTTCGGCAGCAATAGCATCGGCTTCGGCGGTGGTGGCAATTCGGTTTTTAAGCGTATTATATTGGTTTACCTGCGTAATTACAGCCTGCTCAAAGTTTGTTTCTTCCTGGCTGATGGTGTAGGCAACCAGTTGCTGGTTAAGCTGCGCCGCTTTTATAGCAGAGCGCTGGCGGCCCCAATCCAACAGCGGCATACTAAAACCAATGCGCGCGCGCTGCTGGTTGTCGGGTTGGTGGTAAATGTCAGTAAAGCTTTCGCCACGGTCGGTAAGGCCAAAGGTGGCAAATAAGCTGGCATTGAAACCATTGTCGCCTCGGGCTTTGGCCGCGTTGCTTTCGGCTTCTAAAAGCCTGCGCTCAAAATTTATACTTTCTTTTCGGTTTTTCCTGGCTTCTGAAATGGCAATCTCTGCTACTACGGGTGCCTCTGGTATACTTTCCGGCATGATCAGGTTAAAATGGACAGCCTCTTTTATACTTAAAAAATTCTTCAGCGCCAGCAAAGCAGTCTGTTCATCCAGGTGGGCTTGTGCAAGTGCCAGGTCAGCGTTCAAAACGGCCAGGCGCAGCTGCAGCAGATCATTTTTAGACAGGCGGCCCAGTTTATACTTTTCCCCTGCTACCTGGAAAAGGGTATCGTTGTTAGCCAGGTTTTTGGCAGCTATACTTTTGTTAACCTGTGCCAGCAAAAGGTCGAAGTATAAATTGGTAGCTTTAACCGCCAATTGCTCTTTATCCTCTACAAACCTTTTTTTAGATTCCTCATACTTTAGAGGCTCTATGCGTTTTGCCCAGGCCAGGGAGTTGTATGCAAAAAGCGGCTGCTCTATTCCGATAATTGCCGGATTGCCGTTGTAGCGTGTCTGATCGCGGTCAAAGTCATCAAAGCGCTGCATAAGCGAAGTAACAAAAACACGGCCACCTGTAGGGGCAATTACCTGGCTCAGCGTAACGCCAATGTCGGAGCTGTTTATAGAAACTGGCTGAAAAGCGGTGGTGCCATCTGGTTGTGTTACTGGGGTAATGGTGCGGCTAAAGTCTGGCAAGGTGCCTTCCAGGCTTAGCTGGGGCAGGTAACCGGATTTAGCGCTGCGCCATTGCCAGTAGCTGTTTTCACGGCTTGTTTCTACCTGTCGCGCCTCCACCGATTGCTCCTGTGCCATAGTGATAACTTCCTGCAGGCTTAGCTGCCTTTGCGTAGGTTGAGCTATACTTTGGCCACAGCAAAGCTGGAAGCACACAAACAGGAAAAAGGTTAAGTATCGGTAGCTCATAGTTTATGTATAGTATCATGTAACCCGATCAGGACCTGAGATTCCATTACTTCAAGCGTATCTTTTTCAGGTGCTCGTATCCCTGCATGGACGAAATAATTACCTCGTCGCCGGCTTGTACGCCACTTTCCAGTTCTACAAAGTCTTTGTTGCTTACGCCGATAGTGGCTGGCACCCGCACCGCTTCATTTTCTCTAAGTATAAAAACCTGGTTGCCGGAGGCGCTGGTGAAGTAGGGCCCGTTTTTAACCCGTAGCGTATTTGGTTTGGTAGCCGTATTTACCTGCACATCCACACGCAGATTAGGGCGAAGCAGCTTATGTGCCTCCTTTGTAAGTGATATAAAAAAGGTGATGGTACCATTTGTTACTGTTGGTTCTATGGCCGCAATAGTGCCTTGTAAGTCGGTGTCGTTTATGCGTATGCTTGCCTGGCCGCCTGTTTGCAGTTGTTCGGCAAAAGTATCAGAAATAGAGGCTTTTATTTTGAAGCTGCTCAGGTCGGCAAGGCGGGCAATGACATCACCTGCATTTACGCTGCTGCCTATTTCATTCTTTACCCAGGTTACTACCCCCAGACTAGTGGCTCGAATCTCGGCCTGCTGCATCTTGCGGTTTAGTTCTTCTATAGATCGGCCTTGCATGGCTAAAGTATAACCTAGTTCCTGTTCATCGGCTTTAAGCAGGGCGCGTTCGCTGGCGATGTCGCGTTCGAGCTGGGCAAGTTCCTGTTGCGCTATTTTAAGGTTTAGTTCTGCCTGTTTTACCTGCTCCTGGGTGCCGCCGCCAATTTTTAGAAGATACTGCTCATCCTCGAGTCGCGCCTGCAGGCTTTTCACGCTCATGCTCTTTATTTGAAGCTGCGACCCTAGGCTGTTCAGTTTTTTCTGCAGTTGCAGTTGTAGCTGCACGCTTTTATGCTGGTTCAGTTGCTGTTCGTCCTTTAATTTGTCGTAGGCAAGCTGTGTAAAAGAACGATCCAGCAGCAGCACCTGGTCGCCGGGTTTCACCTGCTCGCCGCTGGTGCGTACCACCTGCTCAATGCGAGCCTGTATAGGACTGGTTATAACATGTTCGTTTTCAGGAACTACGACCCCCGTTGCGGTTAAAGTGGCTACTACCGGGCCACGTTCCACTACAGCTGTGCGAATTTCGGATCGGTTTATACCAGGCGTTATAAGAAACCTAAACCCTAATATGGTAAATACTACCAAGGCAACTGCGACTGTTAGTTGCCAAAAGCGCTTCCGTTTATTTGCTTTGATGGTTGTAGATGATAGCTCCCGATCCATAGTTTTTATACTTGCTATGGTCTATATAGCCAATTTAAATGCCAATAATGTAAGGTGTTGATATGTAGTGTTTTGTGATATTTAATAATGCCTTTTGGAGCTTGGCAGGTGTTCAGTATTGAACAGGCTGTTCGGTTTTAGAAGGGAAACTTTTGATGCTGATAGTCATCTGCATCAAATTATAAAGGCGCTGACTAGATGGTAAAGGCCACAGATGTATTATTCTGGATTAACCTTATTCAGGCAGCTTTCGATCAAATGAATAGCGTACGCTGAAGCAAATCTGAAATAAGCCCCTATACATATGCAGAACAGCGAAGCGGCCCCGGCATTAGCAGCAGTTAGGCGTGCCTCTTGCTTGCTACCAAAGTATAAATGCTATACTTGCTCTAATGCCGCCAATTCCTTTGTGGCGGTAGCGTTAATTTCTATAATTTCGTGGTAAAGCGATGTAATGGCACCCATGTCACCTGTGCTCTTAGAGATTTTCTCGATTTCTTTCAGTCCCTTCGCCATGTTCTCAATACCCATCATCGCAACAGACGATTTTAGTTTATGGGCAATCTCTGACACATCTTTAAGCTGTGCCTGCGTAACTGCCGTTTCCAGCTTAACAAGCTCTACGGGAGTGTGTACAAGGAACAGGTTGATCATCTCTTTGATGAACTTACTATTGCCCCTGGACATGCTCTGGAGATAGGTAAGGTCAACTTCTGATTTGATAGCTGCTATAGTTTTGCTTTGCGTTTCCGGTTCGGCAGAGTTGGCTCCGAGCAGCAAGTATATTTTACTTTGTAAATCCTTTGCTTTAAATGGTTTGGATAGATAGTCGTTCATGCCAAATGCCAGGCATTTTTCTTTTTCTCCGCTCATGGCATGTGCTGTCATGGCCATAATAGGAATGTTACTTTTGAGCTCCTGCCTTATAATGCGGGTAGCTTCATAGCCATCCATAATAGGCATCTGAATATCCATTAAAAGTACATCAAAATGCCGCCCTGCCTTTATAAGATTAACAGCCTCATTACCATTGGCTGCTAACTCAACAGTAAAGCCCATGTCGCTCAGAACCCGAAAGGCAAGCTTTTGGTTAAGTATGTTATCTTCGGCCAGCAATACATGAAGATCCTGCAGAAGTATGTTTTCTTCCAGTTGCGCCTGCTCGCTGTACAAGGCCATATCTTCTTCTGTTGCAATTTTGTAAGGGATGGAAATCGTAAACACAGAACCCTTTCCTAAAGTAGAATCGATGCTGATGCTGCCACCTTGCAGCTCCACAAGATTTTTTACAATAGTTAAGCCTAAACCTGTTCCGCCAAATTCGCGGGTGGTTGCCGTGGTTGCCTGGCTGAAGCGCTCAAAAATACTTTCCAGCTTATCCTGAGAAATGCCTATACCGGTATCCGATACAGAAATCTCAATCCAAACTTGTTCTCCCTCGTTATATTTTACTCCTGCACTTACAATAACCTCGCCTTTAGAGGTGAATTTTATGGCATTTTGCACCAGGTTGTACATCACCTGCGTCAGCCTTACCGGGTCGCCCAACAATAGCACAGGCATTTGGTCCTGGCAATCAACAGAAAGCTTCAGGCCTTTGTCGGCGGCATTGTTCTGAAGCAACACCTTTAACGACTCAAACAGAGACTTTAAACCAAAAGGAATTTCCTCCAGCTGCATCATACCCGCCTGTATTTTAGATACATCCAGGATGTCGTTGATGATCGTAAGCAGATTTTCGCCGGAAGAACGAATGGCCTCAACAAACTGCTGCTGCTCTGTACTTAGCGGCGACCGATGCAACAGGTTCGTGAAGCCCAGTATCGCATTCATCGGTGTCCGGATTTCGTGGCTCATGTTTGCCAGAAAGCGCTCTTTAGCCAAAGATGAGTCTTCTGCAGCCTTTTTGGCTAATTTTAACTCAGCTTCTTCTTTTTTGCGGTTAGTGATGTCTTCAAAAGCCGAAATTGCGAAAACTACTTCCTGCTTGCTGTTGTAGACAGGGCTTGCTGTTTCAGAGAGAAGTATAGCGGTGCCGTGGTTGCGTATTTCAAGGTTGTCTACACTACTGCTAGCTCCTGCAAGCGCCTTAATAACCGGAATTTCCTCCAGCGGGTATTCTTCCGCTGTGCCAGCTTTAAATACTTTTTGCTCCTTAACCAGTTGCTGCAGGTTCTGGAAAGGCCCCTCTGCTAATTGTTGGTGCAGTATTTCCCTGCCTTTCCTGTTTGTGAAAAACAAATCCCCGTTTGCATCCCGTACGGTCAGGCCAATAGGTAGTGCTTCAAGAAATTGCTTTAACCTGGATTCGTTCTCGCGTAGCTCCAGTTCCAGTTTTTCGCGCTTGTTGATGTCTATAAATATAAAAAGCACAGCCCCCAGCACAACAAGTATGATTAAAAGCGTACTGGCAATGTTTATGATGTATACATAATCAGAGAGGGCATTGCTTTCTTCTATCCGATGTTGCAGCAACTGTTTTTCTGTACTTTCTATACTATTTAAATGGGCGCGGATGGCATCCATTAATTGTTTACCGTCTCCCGATTTAATCATGGCAGATGCTGTGGCATCGTCCTTTTGAATGACCAAATCGTTGAATTCTATTTTTGCTTTTATTAAGGGCTTAAGCTGATATAGATGTTGCTGCTGAACGGTGTTGCCCGAAGTAAGGGTCTGGATGTTAGTTAGAGAGCCAACAGTTTTTTGCTTCAGTTGATCTAAACCCGCCAGAAAGGAGGTGTTTTTGCTGATGACATAACCCCTGGCATTACTCTCTAAAATGGTAAGTGCGGTGTTGATGTACTCCAGCTCCAGAATTACCTCTTGTGTGCGCGAAACCAACTGCTGCGTCTCTTCCAGGTCATCATTCAACTCTAGTGAGAAAAGCTGTATCGGGAGAGCGAGCAGAAGTGTGAGGCCTAGGCTTACTAAAATCTTGATTTTGAGATTACGGGAACCTGAGGATAAAAATTTATCGATCACAAAGAAGAATTAAAAACGCCAGTACAAATTTGATCATTTTTTTGATTTGCTGAGATGCACCTGGGATAATTTATGTAAAATTTTGCCGCGTTTTTGATCTACGTTTATCTATTGTTGAAACTTTGATAGCTTTTAATCCAAAAGCAAAAGGCCTTAGCTTCGGTTTTATACTTTGGTTTATACTTATGCGCTTACAATTAAACACCACAAAGGCAGTAGCGGGCTTTACCTAAGTATACAAACCAGATTTAGAGAATAAAAAAGGAAATAGGCCATAATTTAAGCATCTTTCATCTTCTTTCTTTAATTTGCCTCAAACCGAAAAATGAATTATACATGACCTATAAAGAAAAACTAGCAGCTATCCGCAGTCAGATGAAAGAAGAAGGTGTAAGCGCCTACATTATCCCTTCAGCTGACCCGCATATAAGTGAGTATTTACCAGACAGGTATAAATGTATTTCTTTTGCATCGGGCTTTTCGGGCTCGGCGGGCACCTTGGTAATTACCCAGGATACAGCCCATCTATGGACAGATGCACGTTATTTTGTGCAGGCTAACGAGCAACTGGCAGGCACAGGCTTCGAATTGGCCAAACTGATAGTTCAAAATGCACCGGAATATATAGACTGGCTGGCTGAGCGCCTGCAAAACGGCGAAACTGTAGCCTACGATGCTAAACTAATCTCTGTTAGCCTGGCTCAGTTACTGGAGGCTCAGTTAATGCCATTAGGAATTAAAATAAACAGTAACCGCGATTACCTGGACCCAATCTGGGAGAACAGACCACAACTGCCTGCAGAACCAGCCTTTTTACTGGGCGAGGAAGTAGTAGGGGAGTCGCTGGAGAGCAAGCTAAGCAGGCTAAGAACTTCCTTAAAAAAACAAAGAGCAGATTATCATTTAATCTCGTCGCTGGACGACCTGGCCTGGTTGTTTAACATGCGCGGATCTGACGTAAAGTGCAACCCGGTAGTGCTAAGCTTTGCACTTATCAGCCAGGAGGTTTGCATGCTGTTTATAGACCAGGCCAAACTGAGCGATGCTGAAAAAGACAAATTGCAGCAGGCGGGGGTTAAACTTAAGCCTTACGAAGATATAGAGCAGGTTTTAACGGAACTGCCAACGGGTGCCAGTATTTTTATAGACCCACGCCGTAATTGCTACGCCCTTTACAAACAGCTGCCTGAGTCGGTGAGGGTGGTGCAGGATACAAACCCAACCACTTTTTTTAAAGCGCAAAAGAACGAAGTAGAGGCAGCGCACACACGCCAGACAATGATAAAGGATGGCGTAGCTTTAACGCGCTTTTTTAAATGGCTGGAAGAGAACATCGGTAAAACTAAAATAACTGAACTTTCGGTAGCTGATAAAGTGCTGGAGTTCAGAGCCCAGCAGGAGGGATTTGTGGGAGAGAGTTTCGATACTATTGCCGGATATAAAGCCCATGGTGCCCTGCCACATTACAAAGCAACACCAGAAAGTGATGTAGAACTCCAACCAGATGGCCTTTTCCTGCTTGATTCGGGGGGGCAGTATACTTCTGGTACAACAGATATTACACGCGTTGTGTCGCTGGGCAACCTGACAGAAGAGGAAAGTATAGATTATACATTGGTGCTGAAAGGAATGATTGACGGCTCTACAACCCGTTATCCGAAAGGCACCAAAGGGTACCAAATTGATGCCATTACCCGCAAACCGCTCTGGGATTACGCCCGCAACTACGGCCACGGCACCGGCCACGGCGTCGGCTTTTTCCTGAACGTGCACGAGGGCCCGCATGTGCTTAATCCTACGCCAACGCCTGTAGCCTTGGAACTAGGCATGATCTCATCGGTAGAGCCTGGCATTTACCGCGAAGGCAAACACGGCATCCGTATCGAGAATCTTGTACTGACGGTGCAGGACGAAACAAATGACTTTGCGGAGTTTTACGCTTTCGAGCATCTTACACTTGCCCTGATCGATACCACGCCGATTAAGAAAGAACTATTGGAGGCACACCAGGTAAAATGGCTGAACGACTACCACCAGCAGGTTGTGGAGAAACTAGGTCCTCATTTAACGGAAGATGAGCTAACCTGGCTGAAAGAGAAAGCCAGGCCGATATAGGTTGCTGGTTTAAATAAGAAAGATAGCGGCTATACTTGCAAAAGTATAGCCGCTTTTTTGTGTCGCGGGTTAAGCATTGATGCGTTGCATGTAGCTGGAAAAGTATAGGCAGCAGTAAAGGCTAACGTAAGAGGAGCAGAAGTATAAGGGCATCGAGCTATAATTTATACTTATGCCCGCAAAAAAAACAGTCTCTTAGCCCTCCTTGCCGGATGCTGTGTTTATACTTTAGCTCAATTAGAAAAACGCGAAGCAAATAGTATACTTTATCTGCAACCTTTAGCCTAAAACTGACTAAAAGGAAGTTCAGAGCAACAAGTTATACTATGTCATTCAGATTTCTACCCAAATTATATGCAGCTGCTTTTGCACTCTTTTTACCCTTGGCAGCACATGCACAAAGCACGCCACGCCCGGCCTCTGTTACAGTTAAGATAGATGTGCCGCAGAATATGCGCGGCGGTGTTTTTAGTGTTGATCGTTTTGCCACCATTCCACCCGATTTTAAACTGGAAGTATATGCCCGTGTAAGCGGTGCGAGGTTTATGGCTGTGGCACCTAACGGCGATTTATTTGTTTCGATGCCCTGGGACGGAAAGGTTAAGGTGATTCGTCAATTACCGGGTGGAGGAATAGAGGACTTTGATTATGTAGATGGCTTGCAACGCCCACACGATATTGTGTTCCACAAGATCGGGAGTACGCAGTATGTGTACATTGCCGAGAAAAACCAGATTAACCGCTATACTTACACCAACGGCGAAAGACGCGGCCAGAATCGTGAAATAGTAGTAGCAAACTTGCCCGATGAGAGTTTAGCAGAATTGAAGGGCAGCTATGGCCATGTACTCAAAAATATTGCGCTCGATAGCAATCATAAATTATATGTTTCTATTGCCTCTACCTGCAATGCCTGCATAGAGGACACCCAAAGTAACCCTAAGCGCGGCGCAATTTACCAGTACAATGCCGATGGTACAGGAGGCCGTTTGTTTGCAGAGGGAATCCGAAATGCGGAAGGCCTTGACTTTGTGCCAGGTACCAATAATTTGTGGGTAACGCTAAACCAACGCGATAATGTAGCCTATCCTTTTAACGACAATACCGGCAACTACGGTAAGGTAGTGCAAAGCTACGTAAACAATAACCCCCCAGAAGGTATAACGCTGGTGCGAGATGGCGGCAACTATGGCTGGCCTTTCTGTAACCCCGACGGCAGACAAGGGATGGATAACATGGGTTTTATCAATGATGTAGAGCTTAACCCTAACAATGCAGTAGACTGCAGCGGCATGGACCGCATCAGCAAAGGTATACAGGCACACTCGGCTCCGCTTGGCTTGCTTTTTACACAGAATACACAAATGCCACAGGCTTACCGCAACGGTGCTTTGGTGGCTCTGCACGGCTCCTGGAACCGCTCTAAGGCAACAGGCTATAAGATTATATACTTTCCGTGGCAAAACGGCTTACCCGGAGACCAAATAGATTTAGTCGGAGGTTTCCTTAATTCTGATTCTACAGAAGCATACAGCCGGCCAAACGATATTGCCATAGACGCACAGGGCAATCTTTTTATATCTGATGATGCTGCAAGTGCTATTTATAAGCTAACATATACCGGTGCAGTTACATCAGCAGAACGCGAGGCCTTAGACAGAGCCGTTGAAGTATATCCGGTTCCAGCCTCTAAGGTTTTAAACATCAACGTAAGCAACCTGAAAAGCAGAAGTGTGCAGTTTATACTTACCAATGCGCAGTCGGCAAATGTGCTGGACCTTACAAAGCAGTTAAAAGCCGGTGCCGCGAATAAAATTCAGTTAGACACAAGCAAATTAGCGGCGGGCATTTACTTTTTAAGTATAGTTTCTGGAGATACGCGTGTTGTAAGAAGAGTCGTGATTCAGTAGTTTGTAGTGCTGTTAATATGTTAAATAAAGTGAGGTGGACATGCTGTAGCCTCCCTACTTTGTGCAAAGCGTACTGATATCAAGAGAGACCATAGTGGTTAACATTAAGCAACTCAGAGTGCAGTAATTCTGAGTTGCTTACTGTTTTAGTTTATATGCCATGCACAGCAGTACAAGGCTAGCAATGGTTCTCAATTTATACTTAGAGAAAAGCAATTGGCGATCATGTATAATAATAGCTCTACCTTTGCCGCTTATACTTTGGGTTGCAGGATAGCAGCCTGTTTACGATGAGCAGTTTTATACTTTTATTCGGTTGCCTTTTGCTTGGTGTGTTGTTGCAGAAGGTGCGTAATTTCCCGATGAATACGCCGCTGGTACTCAACCAGTTTATAATTTACATCTCGCTTCCGGCGCTTGCTTTATACTTTATACCTGAAGTTGTGCTAGACCACACAGTGCTGTTGCCAGTAGGGGTGGCCTGGATATGCTTTGCTGGTTCTGCGTTGCTTTTCTGGAGTTTAGGTAAGGCTTTTGGTTGGTCTCGTAAGCTAACGGGCTGCCTTATACTTACAGCTGGCCTGGGCAATACGTCGTTTATTGGTTTTCCGGTGGTAGAGGCACTTTATGGTTCTGAAGGGCTTAAAACGGCTATATTGATTGATCAGCCTGGCTCGTTTTTTATACTTTCTACAGTAGGTATTGCCGTGGCAGCTGCTTTCTCTAAGGGTACTGCAAGTGCAAGCGCCATCGCCAAAAAAATCATTACCTTTCCGCCGTTTTTTACGTTTGTGCTGGCTATACTTTTAAACCTGCTCAACCTGCACTTTAACGACGATCTGAAAGATGTTTTTCAGCGTTTGGGTAGTACGGTAACCCCTTTGGCACTTATTTCGGTGGGTTTGCAACTACGCATAGAGCGCCGCAGCAAGCATTGGAAGTTCCTGGTTATCGGTCTGGCTTACCAGCTTATACTTGCGCCGCTGCTTATTTATACTTTGTATGTAGGGGTTTTAGGACTGAGCGGGGAAATTATACAGATCTCAATTATAGAGGCTGCAATGGCCCCTATGATCACAGCCTGCATTGTAGCGGCATCCTATGGTTTAAAGCCCAAACTTGCCAACATGATGATTGGCTTTGGTATCCCGATCTCATTTATCACGCTGGCCTTTTGGTATTGGATTGTGCAAGGGGTATAATACCTGTTATTGCTTCATTTCCAACTTAAAACGCTGGTCTACCTGATGGATCAGGTTGTTAGGAGGTGTGGCAGTAATAGAAATTATAACTTAAAGTTGATATGCTGCTATATCGGCTTTCGAGCTTAAAAAGCAACTATTACGCTTCCGGTTCCTCGTAAGTATCCAGTTTGATTTTTTCGATCAGCAGGTAATTCTTAAACTGGTGGATCATGCGGTCCATCTCTTTTTCTTTTGCCGAAAGCGCTTCTACTTCTTCATCAGATGTTTGCAGCACGGGGCGCAGTTTGTAAAGGCTGTCCTGTATTTGCGGTATGGCAGCCTCGGTGTGTTGCCTTACCTCTTCGTTGGGCTGGGTAAGCAGGCTTTCTTCCAACTCCTGAATATACTTTTCAAGGAACTGAACCATGTGCCACGGGTTGTTTGGCTTGTTCCAGGTAAAAGTAGTGTTGCAGCGGCGGCAGCGGTAAGTGTTGCACTTCCAACCATGTTCGTTTGTAGTCACGCCATTTTTCTTAAGCATATCAGCTTTCTGGCACTTAGGGCAATAGGCATTGTCCTCTATTACCTTCTCCAAACGCTCACGCTTGTCTAGTATAATAGCGCGGTTCTCGGCATGTTTTATTAATTGCCCCTCCAGGTTTTGGCAGGCATTGGTAAGTTGCTCGTGCTCCTGGCTCAGCTCTCCTGTCTCCATTAATAAAGTAGCGCGCTTGCTAAAAAAACGTATCAGCTTTATTAGTTCTCTTTCGTTTGGCTTCAGGGGTAGGTTGTTCATAATTTATGTGCGTTGATAAGCAAAGATAAAAAAATCTGATGGAAGTAGACAGGAGGTGTCAATTTAGACTACATGCCAGGGGCAATATATTATTTTTCCCGAACCCGCTTGTAAACGCGTATGGCCAGCATCAGGATAACAGAGAAAAGTATAAGCCCCACAATGCCCCAAACCATACTTAAGGCATTTTTGAGCACTACTAAAAACACGATGCTGATAAGGAAAAGGGTTGCCACCTCGTTCCAGATGCGCAGTTGTGTGGAAGTATACTTTAGAACGCCCTGTTGCTGCTGCTTAAAAATGCCGTGGCAAAGCAAGTGGTATACATACAAGCCAAGTACAAACGAAAGCTTCCAGACGAGCCATCCAGGAACAGCGCCATACAGGTACAGCATAGACAGGCCAAAAATGAGCGTAAGTATGGCCGATGGCCAGGTAATACCGTACCAAAGGCGTTTCTGCATCACAGAGAACTGCTTTTGAAGTATACTGCGTTCGGGCTCAGGTTTCTCGGCAGCCTCTGCAAAGTATATAAACAGGCGCACGATGTAAAAAAGCCCCGCAAACCAGGTTACCACAAAAATGATGTGCAGCGCTTTAACGTAAAAGTAGCTCATAGCCTAAAATGGTGTTTCTGCAAAGGTAAGGCAAATGTTTAAACGAGGCAGCAAAACTAGAGCTATACTTAAGCTCGGGAAATTTGCCAAAGATTAGTACCTTCACAGCATACGGCGAAAACATAACGTTAATCACACCATGAAAGTAACCACTCCCACGCTATTACTGGACAAGCAGAAAGCCCTGAAAAACATCCAAAGGATGGTAGAGAAAGCCAGCAACAGCGGCGTTCGCCTGCGTCCTCATTTTAAAACGCATCAATCGGCACAGGTTGGTGAGTGGTTTCGTGCAGTTGGCATAGACTCCATTACGGTATCATCAGTTAAAATGGCCCGTTATTTTGCAAACAACGGCTGGAACAATATACTGATCGCTTTCCCGGCTAACATACTGGAAATGGAAAGTATAAATGCCCTTGCCTCCGAAATAAACCTGCACCTGGTGGCCGTAAACATCGAAACCGTGGAGGCCCTTGCTGCAGAACTGACGCAGCCGGTGCGCATCTGGCTGAAAGTGGATACCGGCTATGGCCGTACTGGTATTTTACCGCATGCCCACACTGACCTGGACGCAATTCTGGATGTTATACAACAATGCGAGAATATTTGGTTTGAGGGCTTTCTGACCCACGACGGACACACCTACAAGGAAACAGAAAAGGACGCAATCCAATCTATCCATAATACATCCCTTTTCCTGCTGCACCTCCTCCGCGACCGTTACATAGATGCGTTTCCGGAACTGAAGCTATCGTATGGGGATACTCCCTCGTGCAGCGTTTTAGAAGATTTAAGTGGTGTGGACGAAATAAGGCCCGGCAACTTTGTATTTTACGACCTCACGCAACAGCACATCGGCTCCTGTACCTACAGCGATATTGCGGTTTGCATGGCGTGCCCTGTCGTGGCAAAACACCCTGAGCGTAACGAGATTATACTTTACGGCGGCAGCGTGCATTTTTCAAAAGACGTTCTACTGCAGGAGGATGGCACCCCATGCTATGGCCGTGTGGTAACATTAACAGAAAATGGGTGGTCTGGGCCAATGGATGGGATAGAAGTGGTGTCGCTGTCGCAAGAGCATGGCATTGTGCGGGCATCTGAAGAGCTATTTGAGAAGTATAAAATAGGCGATGTGATGGGTGTTTTACCAGTACATTCCTGCCTTACAGCTGATTTGATGAAGGGCTACCTGACAACAGAAGGTGATGTGTTAGAGCACTTGTCTGGTAAGGCGTTGCATGTTTAAGTATGGGAAAGCAGGTGGATATGTGGCCGGAGGAGCAGGCCTCAAAAAGTGACAGAGTGGCGCTGGCAAGTATAAAAAATATCAAAAAGCCCGGTGTAAAGTATAAAGAACCCGCTAAACGTACGCCTTACCCCAAAAAAACAGGCAAACCAAGTAAACCTCGGGGTAAAAAGAAGAAGACAAAATCCGCCAGGCCTTTTTGGATAGGGGTTGCTTTTCTGGTAGCCATTGCCATGGGTGTGTTGTACGTAGAGTTCCTGCGGGAAGAGGAGCAACCTATATGGCCCGAAGGACACAGCCCAATGGGCAATAGTGTGCTCGGAGTGGATGTTTCACGGTACCAGCGTAAAATTAATTGGGAGAAGGTAAAAGAGAACGATGTTTCTTTTGCCTTTATCAAAGCTACAGAGGGCGTTAAACTGCAAGACAGTTTTTTTGAGCGCAACTGGGAAAAAACAGCTGAGGCAGGTATTTTAAGAGGTGCGTACCACTTTTACCTGCCACACCTGAAACCTGACGTACAGGCCAAAAACTTTATAAACACCGTTACGCTGGCTCCCGGCGATTTGCCTCCTGTGCTGGATGTGGAGGTGAGGGGTCGCATGCCGCTCAACCATTTCCGGGGCGACTTAAAAGAGTGGCTGGTGCTTGTAGAAAGAAAGTATGGCGTAAAACCGATTATTTACACAGGGCACAGTTTTTACAAAGATTACCTGGAAGGCTATTTCGATGAGTATCCACTCTGGATTGCCCACTACAATGTTCGTGAGCTAACCCTTCAGAAAACCGACAGAACGCTTCTCTCTTTCTGGCAGCATACTGATAAGGGAGTTATAGAAGGAATAAAAGGCCACGTAGACTGTAATATTTTTTACGGCAGCCTTCGCGAGCTCAAAACGCTTTGTATACAGCCACCCGTTGCTAAAAAGTAAAGATTTTTATAAAACCAAAGGCGCAGTTGATAGCTGCGCCTTTGGTTTTTAAGATTGCTTTAATTAATATCTGTCGTACCCACTATCATAATCGCTGTGCCAGGTTCTGCCACGGTTGCGGCTATTTGTAAAGTCCTGTCTTTTGCTGCTGTCAAAGCTGTGGTTAGGGTCGTAATCGTAGTCGCTGTCCTTGTGGTGGATGCGTGCGTTTTCTGTATCGCGGGCATATGGGTCATGCTGTTGTTGCCCTCCATAGCTGCCCGAGCTGTAGCCGCTCTGTCCGTAGCCGCCTCTGCCTGAGCTGGAGCCATAATTGCTACCGGATGAACTGCCCCTGCCATAGTTGTCGCTGTTGTAGGATCCCATAGAGCCATAATCGCCCATGCCTGAGCCTCTTGCGCTGCGGTTGTAGCCGCTGCCCATATAGTTGCCTTCGGAGCCGCCGTAGTTACCCGAAGAAGACGAGCCAAAGTTATCGCGATCCCAATAATTGCTGCTGTTGTTCATGCCGCTGCGGCTCTGCATCTGGTTTGGTCCAAAATCATAGCTATCTTGGTTCCCGCCCTGAAATCTTCTGGAAACATCAGAACCGTAAAGCGAGTCGGGGTTATCATCGTGGCGGTAGCCGGTGCCGTGGCTGTCGTAGTCGCTGCTGTAGCCATACGAGCGTTGCCTTGATGGCCCGGATTGGCCCTGGCGACTGCCCATACCGCTTTCGAATTGAGAACCGGACGCTGCGCCTGAGCCGCTGGAGCGCTGCGATGGATAACCACCTCTGCTGCTGCCAAAGCCCTGTGCACCGCCATAGCTACCCATGTTGCCGTAGTTGCGGGAGGTGCTGTAGGTATCGCCGCGGCCGCTTACATTTCTGGATCCGGCCATTTCGTTGCCTTGGTTCCCCCAGGTACCGCCATAGCTTTCGTTACCGTAACCGCCCCTGGCTGCAGAGCCATAGTCATCAAAGCGGTAATTGCTGTCTTGCTCCGGATGCCTGTAACGGTCTGAGCGGCGTGTATGGCCATATGGGTTCGATTGGTTTGTGTTCATAGTTTTCGGTTTAAATGGTTATGTGATACTGGTATTACACTTTATCTAAACGAAAGCTAAGGGGAGGGGTTAAGTTATTTTGCGGCAGCTGTTATTTGTTTCGGAGCTTATGCGTAGTGTAAGAGCCGTCATCGTCCCCGGGGTTTAAACTGCCTTTAAATGTGATTCCTTCTAAATAGGAGTTAAATTCACTCTTCTTCAAAGTATAACTCAAAGAAACGATAGCAGCGGCAATAACCACAACATAAGCTGCATAACGGATCGTGTCATAAAAGCCGTGGCGGGTGCGGTGTATAAGCAAGCGCAGAGGCATTAGCACCGGCTGTAGTATGGAGGCATGCAGTAGGTAATGGCGCACCCATTCCATAAAGCGTTCCTGGCCAATAACCACAATAGAGCTCACAATGGCTACATTTGTCAAGGCAAACAAGGCCATCATCTGCACATAAGGGTTATTGTACACATGGCCATACTTGTACTGGCTATACATGATAGCCCCCAGGCTTAGCGCACAGATCATGATGTTAGGCAGGCTTAGCCAGAAGTTGTTTTTAGGTTTATCGTCTTTTGGTGTGGGTATGTAGGGTACCTTAACCCGAAGTATGGCATAGACCAAACCAAGGCCAAAAATCCACCAGGTGCCTGTGCGCAGTATACCACCAAACATATGAAAGCCCTTCTCGTTTTTTTCGTGGTACCAGCGCTGCGCAAACTGCCTGATGCATATGGAAATACAGAAGAACGGCATAAACATCACCACAAATTCGCCTAACGACACATACCACGGAAACTCAGCAAGTATAAGGGCAAGTGCAGGAATCAGGAAGTCGAAGAGGTTGAACACGCCAAACAGGTAGTAAAGCGGCAACGTGAAATAATGAATTTTCTGGCGCCAGGTAAACTTTGTGAATAGCTTGGGATATACTGTGAAAAGTAATTCGAAGGTGCCGCGGGCCCACTTTATCTGCTGCTTAAAATAAGCGGCTAATGTTCCGGGTACTAAGCCTCTTGTTAATATCTTGGGTACGTAAACTGATTTCCAGCCTTTTGCGTGCAGCTGCATGGCAGTATGCATGTCCTCTGATAATCCGGCTGCATGGCCCCCAATGCTATCAAGCGCTTTTCTGCGGAACGTACAGTTAGCGCCGATGGCCTGTACGGTTCCGTAACTGTTCATGCCCATCATCATTGGGCCATAAAAGCTATAAGTCTGCTCTGCGGCACCGTAGGCAACCAAGCTTTCTTTTTGGTTACTGTATGCCTGCACCACCTGCACAAAGCCTACATCTGGGTCCTCAAAGTATGGCAGCACTTCGTCCAGAAACTCTGGTTGCGGCACATGGTCCGGGTCAAGTATAAGGCAGATATCACCTGTAGCCTGTCGAAGTGCATTATTGATATTACCCGCTTTGGCATCTACTTTTACAGTTCGGGTTACGTGTATCACGCCCATGCGCTCACAGGCAGCTTTTAATGCCGGGTCATCTCTTTCGTCGCATAAGTATGTTGTATGGGGGTATCTTATGTTCTGGATGGCCTCCAACGTGCCCAAAATCATACTATGCGGTTCGCCGGGGCAGGCTGTTGTTAATATATCTACTGTATACTTCGTTTTTAGAATAGGTTTAACAGGCACGCTTACATCGTAGTAGTGATACCACTCATGCAGCGTGCGCAGTAATTTAAAGCCCAACGCTGTAGTCAGGAGCCAGAACAGCGGCCCGTAACCTACATGGTCTTTATCCAGGAACCAGTAGAGGAAGAGTCCTAGCGTGAGTAGCCCAAGCATAATCATGAACCGCATGGCTCTGACATCTTTTGCTTTAGGTGCATGATCTAAATCTGCTGTGCCGGATTGTACTACCTGATGCTTTTGGCTGAAAAATACCATTTATAAAAAGAGGGTGTAATAGTGTTCCAATTCATATTTGAGCTGGCCTGTTACCTGAAGCGTTTGTTCTAAAACTATGAACATCTGCCTTCTGGCCCCGTAGATATACTTGGCCTAATATTAAAAGTTGAAATTTTAACCACAATAAATAATATATTCATAATATAATTATATTTATTAATATTTATGTCTAACTATCAGCGCCCCTTACTGCTGTTTGTCATTTCTGTGTTAGTTTCCTGGTTCTTATTTTGGATAGGCTGCTCTTCAAAACCTGCGGACCAGGAGAAGTATGTTGCTAAAAATCGTAAAGTAGAAGTTGTAAAAGAGTCTGATGGGCGCTACGTATTATACCGGAACGGGGAGCCATACTATATAAAAGGCGCTGCCGGATACGATTTTTACGACCGCCTTGCAGATTATGGAGGAAACTCTGTCAGGGTTTGGCATACAGATGATGCACAGCGCATTTTAGACGAAGCCCATAAAAATGGGCTGACAGTAACGCTTGGTTTGTGGATGGCCCGAGAGAGGGAAGGCTTTAACTACTATGACAAGGATTTGGTGCAGCAGCAACTGGAAGAGCTAAAGCAGGTAGTGTTAAAGTATAAAGATCACCCGGCTTTGCTTATGTGGGGAGTCGGAAACGAGTTATATGCCGAGGGATCAAACGTTAAAGTATGGGATGCCGTGAACCAGGTAGCCGAAATGATACACGAAGTCGATCCGGATCATCCTACCACCACCACCGTGATGAACGTGCCAGTTAAGATCGTTAATATCATCGTGGATCGTTGCCCGGCGTTGGACATCCTGTCCATCAACTCGTTTGGCGGCCTTTATTCTATGCATGATGAATTAGCTAAAACCGACTGGAAAGGCCCCTATGTGGTTTCTGAATTTGGTGCAATGGGCTACTGGGAATCTTATTTAACCTGGTGGATGGCACCGATAGAGCAAACTAGCTCAGAAAAAGCCGAATTCACACGAAAGTTTTATAAAGATATTATCCTGAAAGATACCACCCAATGCCTGGGCTCTTATGTGTTTATGTGGGGCAATAAACAGGAAACAACCCCAACCTGGTTTAGTATGATAAACAACGATGGCGAAGAAACAGAAATGGTGCAGGTGATGCAGGAACTGTGGAGTGGAACAGAGGCCCCAAACAAAGCACCCTATATCGCTTACCTCAAGCTGAACAACCAATTCGCCTTCGACCAGGTTTACTTGCGCCCTGAGCAAACGTACCTGGGGGCTGCTTACCTCTTCGACCCCGATCAGGATTCTGTGCAAGTGCATTGGGAAGTGCTACCCGAGGTAAAAGCAGAAGACGGCAATACAGGCCAAGAAGAAACACCACAGCCTGTGCAAGGGCTGTTGTCTAATTTTAAAGATAATAAGCTGATCCTTAAAACGCCTAAAAAAGAAGGGGCTTACAGGCTATACTTATATGCGCGTGATGGAAACAAAAACATAGCCACAGCCAATATTCCATTTTATGTGATGAACTACTAACTTCTAAGGGTATACTTGTTTATGTTCAATTTTGGTGATTTGCATTGAAATGATTAAAAATTGTTTATTATCAACTTAATGTATGTTTGGAGCCTTTTAGCACAACCAAGCCTAATAAACATAAGTAAATGCATCTATTCAAGAGTATAGGATAGCATGTAAAAATACAATATTAGAGATATTTATTTTTAGCGTGTTCCTCTCTTGCCAAACTAAACAAGATATAAAGCATGGCTAAGGTAATAGAGTTACAAGGAGGGTTACACCAACAGAAAGCCCACGATTTTTACCGCGAAGCATTAAGTATACTTACTGATTGCAAAATAGATTTTCTGGTTGGCGGCGGATTTGCCCTACGTCTGTACACAGACATTATGCGGGATACAAAAGACCTTGATATTTTCTGCAGGTCCGGGGACTGCCCGCGAATACTTAAGGTGTTTAAAGAGCAGGGCTACGAAACAGAACTAACCGATGCACGGTGGCTGGCAAAAGCCAAAAACGGAGAACACTTCATGGACATCATCTTTAACAACCCAGGAAACCATTGTGCCGTGGATGACGCCTGGTTTGAAAGATCTGTTAAAAGCGAGCTGTTGGATTTTAAAGTAAGTGTTATACCTGCTGAAGCACTTATATGGTCTAAGTTGTATGTTCAGAACAGGGAGCGTTATGATGGAGCAGACATCAACCACCTTATACTGCGCTACGGCACCAAACTAGACTGGAAATGGCTTTGGTCGCACATGGAAACGCATTGGCAGTTGCTGCTTGCCCAGTTTATGTCGTTTCAGTTTGTATACCCCTCAGAGAGAGACCTGATACCCAAGTGGCTGTTTGATGAATTGTTGATTAGAGCGCAGGAGCAGTATGACATGCCGCTGCCCGTAGAGAGAATTTGCAGAGGCCCTTTGATTGACCAGACGCAATACGCAACCGATATCACCGATTGGGACTATAAGGTTGTAACCATCAGATCAATTTAAACATGGCAACAAAAAAAGCAAAAGAAAAAAAACTTAAAATTGCAGCAGTAGGCGATATACATGTTCGGGAGAACGATACAGGAAAGTGGGAGGAGTATTTCAGGGAGGTATCGGAGAAGGCTGATGTGCTGCTATTGTGTGGCGATTTAACCGATACCGGTAGGGTGATTGAAGCGGAGGTGCTGGCACATGAGCTGAAAGCATGCGCCATACCCGTAATAGCAGTTTTAGGCAACCACGACTACGAACGCGACAACCACGAAGACATACGAAAAACACTAGTACATGAAAATGTGCATGTACTCGATGGTGATTGCATTGTGATTGATGGGGTCGGGTTTGCGGGTGTAAAGGGTTTCGGAGGCGGTTTTGACAAAGGAATGCTGGGTATGTTTGGCGAACCCATGATTAAAAGCTTTGTGCAGGAAGCTGTAGATGAAGCCCTGAAGTTAGATGGCGCCTTAGCCAGGTTGGATAGCGAAAACGAAAACCTTAAAAAGGTGGTGTTGCTCCATTACGCTCCAATTAAATCCACCGTTGTAGGAGAGCCGGAACAGATTTTCCCTTTTTTGGGCTCTTCAAGGTTGGCAGAACCCCTTAACAGGCGCGATGTGGTGGCGGCTTTTCATGGGCACGCCCACATTGGCACGTTAAAAGGCGAAACATCTAAAGGCGTAAAGGTGTTTAATGTATCAAAGCCTATACTTTTAAAAGAAGGATTCGAGCAGCCATACTTTATGTTTGAAGTATAAATGCAACGTTTGCTTTTATATTATTGATGCAGCCTGTGTAAGACTAACTCGCTGCTTTTTAAGTTGCAATGCAATTAAAGTACAGAAAGTAATGTTGGCAGTCAAGAGGTTAGTTTGCTAAACGTTGTACCCATCGCTGCTTTAAGCACTTTGTCCCAAATTTATTCTAACTTTATGCTCTTTTAAATTGGAATCCTATTCCCTATTAAGTCTACAATTAAATTTAACATATGGCAGCGCCAAAATTTCAGATTCAAAAAAACTCTTTCCATGCTGAGCTAAAGCGACGGATACAAGACTATTTTCAGGAAGAAGGCATCTCAACAACAGGTAATTATAAACTTTACATCAAGGCGATCATCTTAACGGTGGGCCTGCTAGCTATTTATACCCATGTGGTTTTCTTTACTCCCGAAAGCGGCTTGTTTGCCATTTTTGAATGTATGGTGCTGGGTCTGATAACCGCTGGCATTGGCTTCAACATAGTGCATGATGGCTCTCACGGCAGCTTTAGCAAGATTAAGAAGCTTAATGAAATGGCAGGCTTGTTCCTGAACCTGCTTGGCGCAAACGAGTTTATGTGGAACACAAAGCATAATGTGATTCATCATGCATACACCAATATTGACGGGGTAGACGATGACCTGGATGCTGGCCCTTTGCTTAGACTTTGCGAAACTCAGAAGTTGCGTAAAATACACCGTTTCCAGCATTTCTACTTTTGGGCGGCCTATTCCATGCTATTTTTTTACTGGGCATTTTTCTCAGATTACCAGAAGTACTTTACAAAGAAAGTAGGTACAATGCCACTTAAAAAGATGAAGGTTTCAGACCACCTTAGCTTCTGGATATTTAAAGCGGTTCACCTTATTTTCTTTGCGGTGCTGCCAATTTATACTGTTGGCTTTCTGCCTTGGCTCCTGGGCTTCTTTGCTTATGGTTTAGTTGTTGGTTTTGTAATGAGCATTGTGTTCCAGTTAGCACATACCGTCCGCGAAACGCATTTCCCGGTAGCCTCTGTAACTACAAATAAAATGGAGGATGAGTGGGCGATTCATCAGCTTAAAACTACGGCCAATTTTGCCACAAATAATAAGCTGGTAACGTGGTTTTCAGGAGGTTTAAACTTCCAGGTGGAGCATCACCTTTTTCCTAAGATATCGCATGTGCATTACCCGGCTTTAAGTAAAATTGTGGCCCAGGCTTGTGCCGACTTTAATATTCCTTATCACAACATACCTAAAATGCGCATGGCTGTTGTATCGCACGTATCGCATCTAAAGCAGCTTTCTAAAGCTTAGGGCATTGTTTATACTTTAGGCGGCCTGATAAAACAGAAGAGGCGCAGCATGTACATGCTGCGCCTCTTCTGTTTTATCAGGCCTTTGTAATGGCTACGCCGCTGGCAAACATCAAGGCATCTTCGATGGTGCCGCTTAGTGAGTCGGGGAGGTGCGTATACTTTTTGATAGCTTTACGGAGGTAAAAACTTGCATATGTGCCTGCAATAGCTGCCGCTGCGCCAAGCAAGGCACCTTTAACGGTGCTGGCTTTGTTTGCTGTAAATATAGTAGCGCCTACTACTCCGCCCGATGCAGCACGTATTGCAAGAGATGGCAACAAAATTCTATCAGGTACATTGGGTATCTTATCGCTGATTAGCTCTGTTGCAGCCAATACTTTCAGGCCTGTTGCAACTGCATCAGACTGCAGGAAGTGCAATGGGCTATGCACAAGGCTCTGGCCTGGCAGCCTGCTCAACTCATCACTCAGCAGCGCCGGTGCCGACATGGCCCGCATCCCTGATACGGCCCCCATAGCCACCGCCTTCCAGACGTAATTGTTTTGGTCGTATAGCATAAAGTTCTTTTAGATTTTTGATGTTATACGTGTTGTAGCAGAGAAAAAGTGAATCCTTTTGAAGAGATGTGCAGGGTAATGTACCGCTCTAACCTAAAGATGCCTCATCATACTTATACTTGTAAGTAGGCATTTATACTTACTTGAAGTGTAGTTAAGATGCCATACTTGTATTGGAGAGCAAATGCAGCTGTTTACCTGAAGTGGAACTGTGTTTTTAAATGAAAAAGGAGCTCTTGGTGAGGAGCTCCTTTTTCATTTAAGGTGTAAATTAGTTGTCTCGGTACAAACTATAGTTATAAATATAGTCTACAAAATCATCAACAGAATAAACAGGCACATCATCCGGAATGGTGAGTTTATACTTCTTTTCGAGTTTAAGTATAATTTCCACTACATCCAGTATATCAAAGCCTAGCTCAGTTAAATCGTTAACTGACACCAGCCGTTGTGGCGTGATTTTCTTGAATGAACTTATGATTTTAACTACTTCCTGGCGAATAGCCTGCGAAGTTAGATTTAAGGTACTCATAACATAAAAGGTAAATGTTGATTCAGACTCAATGCAACTAGCCTCTCGTAAGTGCAATATCCTGCGTAAAAGGGTCCTGTGCATCTTAAGAATGTACAGGACCCTAATACATCAGGAAGTTTAGATTAATGCACTAACTCGTGTGCCATTTTCTTTTGCTCTAGCTCAGCAGTTTCACGCTCAAGCTCTTCAAGTGTCTTATCTTCCAGTTCGATCACAGTTTTCTTGTCTAAGCCAAACTTAGCCAGGATTCTGTCGAAGCCATAGTAGATAATCGGAACCACAATCAGCGTCAGGAACATAGAAGAACTCAAACCACCGATCAAAGCCCAGGCCAGGCCATTTTTAGTAGCGGCTACCGAACCGCCTGCTAAGGCAATCGGTAACATACCTATAACCATTGCCAGCGTCGTCATCAGGATAGGGCGGAAGCGTATTCTAACTGCTTCAATCAATGCTTCTTTTACTTCCACGCCTTCATCCTTCAGCTTGTTTGTAAAGTCAACCACCATAATCGCGTTCTTTGCCACAAGACCAATCATCATGATGATACCCAATATCGAGAAGATACTCAGCGACTGGGCGGCTAGCGCCAGGGCAAGCAGGGCACCAATGATTGCCAATGGTATAGAGAACAATACAACCAGCGGATACACGTAAGAGTCGTACAGGGCCACCATGATCAGGTACACGAAGATAATAGAGGCAAGCAAGGCAATACCCAACGTACCGAAACCTTCGCTCTGGTTTTTCATGTCGCCACCAAACTCGTAGTTTACGCCTTTTGGCACTTCAATCTCATCCAGTTTTGCCTGAATATCGGCACCAATCGAACCAGACGGACGGCCAATGACCTGTGAGTTCACGTTTACCGAAGTTACACGGTTGTAACGCTCCAGCTGCGACGGACCCGTAGACTGACGGATGTCAGCGAACTGTGCCAGGCGAACGATCTGACCTTTGTTGTTTACAAAAGATAAGTTACCAATGTCGTTCACGCTGCGGCGGTCAAACTCATCCAGGCGGATGTTGATGTCGTAGTCTTCGGTGCCGGAACGGAAGGTTACATCAGAGTTACCACTAAAAGCCAACTGCATACTTGCACCCACACTCTCCAGCGACAGGCCAACATTTGCCATTTTATCGCGGTCCACTACTACTTCAATTTCCGGGTTACCACCTTCTACAGATGTTTCCACGTCTACGGTACCTTCTACATTCTCGGTAATCTGCATAACCTGCTGCGAGAAAGCCATTACAGAATCCAGGTTCGAGCCTGAGATAATGATCTGAATAGGAGCCTGCGAGTTACCCACCAAACCAACTGGCACCGGCGTTACTTCCACATCCGGAATTCTGCTTTCGATATCCGCTTTTGCCTGGCGGCTAAACTGGTTTGTACTAAATGTACGCTCTTTTACATCTACCAGCGTTACCGAAACGTCAGCCTTGTAAGCCGTGTTCTGGCCGGCCTGCGCCGATGTGGTAGTACCAACTGTGGTAAACACTTTTTCCACTTCAGGAATCGACTCCAGGTATTCTTCTACCTGGCGCGTTGCAAAGTTTGTCTGTTCAACAGTAGCGTTCTTTGGTAACTCTAACTGTAAGCTTACTTCACCACGGTCGCCGGCAGGTATAAATTCTGAGCCTATAAAGCCGAACGGCACCAGGGCAAACGAAGCAAACAGCATGAGTATAGTTACTGCCAGCGTAATGAACTTGTGGTTAAATGCCCACTTCAACGCAGCTGTAAAGCCGTCGATAATTCTATCCAGTAAACGCTCGAAAGAAAGTATAAAGCGCCCGAAAATGTTCTTGTCAGAGATGTGCTCTAGTCTTGAGAAACGGCTGGCAAGTAACGGGATCAGGGTAAAAGCAACGAACAAGGAAATCATCGTTGATACCGCAACTACTACGGCAAACTGGCGCAGGATATCCGAAACCAGACCTGTAGAAAGCGCAATCGGTATAAACACTACTGTAATTACCAGCGTGATCGAAGTTACAGTTGCCATAATCTCACGGATACCATCGTAAGCAGCCTGTGCAGGCTTTTTACCCATTTCCATGTGGCGGTGAATGTTCTCAATTACCACAATGGCATCATCCACCAGAATACCAACCACCAGCGAAAGTGCCAGCAGCGACATCAGGTTAAGCGAGTAACCAAACAGGTACATGAAAATAAAGGTCGCTACCAACGATGCTGGAATTGAGATCATTACAATTACCGCATTCCGGAACGAGTGCAGGAACAGCAACATCACAACAGCAACCAGTATTACCGCGATCATCAGGTCATGAAGTACTGAGTCGGCAGCTTCCAGGGTAAAGTCAGAAGAGTCGTTGGCGATGTTGAATTTCAGGCCTTCGGCAGCGTACGTTTTCTCTAAATCAGCAAGCGCTTCCTTCGTTAAACGGCTTACTTCCACGGCGTTGGCATCCGACTGTTTTTGTATCGTTATACCTACTGAAGGGCTACCGTTGATACGGTTCATTACTTCGATATCCTTTTGGGTATCCTGCACTTCTGCCACATCCGACAGGCGTACAATACCGCTGGCATCTTCACGGATGATCAGGTTATTAAGCTGCTCAAGCGATTGGAACTTACCAGCCAGACGTATCTGAGTCTGTCCGCTTTCCTGCTTTATCTTACCGGTCGGGAAATCAAGGTTTGAGTTGCGTATCTTCTGCTGTACCTGTAGTATAGACAGGTTATACGCCTCTAGTTTGTTAGCATCAATGTTTACTTTGATCTCACGCTCCTGGCCACCCAACACTTTAATGGCAGCCATACCCTGAATTCGGGAAAGCTCCGGCTTGATCTTCTTGTCGATCAGGTCATAAAATTCTGTTGCAGACATGTTGGCCGTAGCACCCATTTTGATGATAGGCAAGTCGTCGAGGTCAAACTTGTTCAGCGTTGGAGCATCCGCATCTTCGGGCAGGTTAGCCAGTATGGTGTTGATCTTACGCTGCGCATCCTGCAAGGCCAAGTCTACATCAGTACCCTGGTTAAGGTTGATCACGATCATCGAAAAGCTCTCCAGGGAGGTACTTTTCATCTCTTTCACGTTCTCAAGCGAAGCAAGTGCGTCTTCAATCTCCTTTGTTACAGAGTTCTCCACCTCATTTGGCGAGGCACCCGGGTAAATAGTACTAATAGTTAGCACCGGCGGGTTAAACTTAGGCAAAAGCTCGTAATTGAGCGATTGGTAGCTGACAACCCCCAAAAGTGTGAGGACGGTAAATACCACCACCACCAAGGTTGACCGCTGTATTGATAATTTGGTTATGTTCATTTTACAGTTCCTTATTTAAAAGAAGTTATTGCGTTTACCAGTTTTAAACACACCGCCAACTTGAGCAGAGCAGTAACTGGTGGTTGCTATTGGCAGCCAGTTGCAAACTGGCACCATTCACAGCCACAAGTTGCGCTCAAGCTAAACTTGCGGCATGATTACAAAAATTACTTCAGCAACGTTACTTTGATGCCTTCGCGCAGGTTGATCTGGCCGCTGCGAACAATCTGCTCTCCTGCCTGTACACCCTCCAGTATTTCTACTTTATCCTGTGTAACAGTACCTACTTTTACCTGGCGCATAGTAGCTTTTCCGTCTTTTACCACATATACACTTGGGTTCTGAATGCTACCTACAATGGCTTCGCGAGGTAACAAAAGGGCATCACGCTGGTCGGCAACCTCAAAGTAAGCGGTACCATACATACCGGCTCTCAGGTTGTTATCGCCTGCATTTTTAACTTCTACTTCTACATCAAACTTCAGGGTTGGGTCGGCTTGTGCTGCGATAGCTGTTACAGTACCTTCATATTCCTGGCCAGCTCCGGCATCAGCTTTCACCGTTACTTTATCACCTTTGTTAATCAGCAGTACTTCGTTTTCAGATGCCTTAACTTTTAGTTTCAGCTTGTCCACGTTTACGATGTCGTATAGTTTGGTACCCGTGTTCAGGTAAGAACCAACTTCAATATAGATCTCGTTGATTTCGCCGCTGATAGGGGCTGTAATGCGTGTTTTAGTTAAGCGCTGACGTGCAGCTACCAACTGTGCCTGCGTAGACTTGGCAGCAAGACGCGCATCTTCCAGCTGGCGCTGTGTAATCGCATCGCCGGCAGCAAGGTTTTCAAAACGCTCCAGGTCTCTTTTTGCTTTCTCAGCGTTCGTTTGTGCGGTGGCAAGGTCAGCAGCCATTGTGTTGCTTTCTACCTGCACCAATACTTCACCGGCTCTTACTTTATCGCCTTTGCGCTTTGACACACTCTTTATCTGGCCTGTAGTTTCTGACAGAAGTGTTAAGGATTGAATAGGGGCGAAGTTACCCTGCGCCGTAAATGATTTGTCGAGCTTCTCAGTTTTAAGCTCTGTTACCGCAACCGGAATTGCATCGCTTTTAATATCTGCAACTGCTGCGTTGGCGGCCATATCTTCTTTATTGCTCATTAGCTTAAAGCCAATAGCAGCCAGAACAACAAGTACAACTACGATATAAATTACCTTCTTCATGTTAGTTTTTGAATGTATGTCTTAGTTAGATAATGATTCTAGGTTTCCCTTTGCTTTCAGATAACTTAACTGGGCTATCTGGTATTTAAGTCTTTCGTTATTCAGGTTTGTCTGGGCTTCGCGAAGGGCAGTTTCTGCATTTAATAAATCGCTAAGCGGTGCCAGCGCCTCTTTGTATAGTTGGTTTGTCGTATCGTACACTTCCTGGGCCAGCTTTACGTTGCGCTCCTGGGCTGCTATGTTGTTCTGGCTGTTGCCCAACTGGCTCAGGGCATTGCTCAGCTCCACCTGGGTGTTTTTATTGTACTGCTGTATATCCAGGTCCATTTTCTTCAGCTCTATCTGGCGTTGCTGCACCTGAGATTTTTTGCGCAAACCATCAAAGATTGGAATGTTCAGCTGCACGCCTACCTGAGAGTTAGGAAACCACATGGCGTCTGAGTTGCCGATCATGCGGCCATCGTACTGCGACTGGTAGTTATAGTTACCAAAGGCAGACAGCGACGGGTAGTAACCTGATTTGATGTTCTCTATCTCAAGTGCCTTTAACTCTTGCTGCTTGTTAAGGATCTTAAACTCGGCACGCTCAGTAGCTTCCTCGTTTATTCCGGCCATCGTTGGCTGCTCATCCAGTAGCTGGTCTTCTGCAGTACCTGATAAAGCGATCTGCTCTTCCAGGGGCATGCCTATGAAGAACTTAAGTACATTTAGTTGCTGCACATAAGCTGCCTCCAAGTTCTGTTTCTGGTTCTCGAGGTTGATCTTGTTTACCTTGATGCGGTTTACATCTACCTTCTTAACCAGGTCGTTCTTATATTGTAGTGTCAGGATCTTTTCCAGCTGGGTTAGCATATCCAGGTTGGCGTTGAGGCTGTTAAACTGCTCCTTTGTCTGCAACACCTGGTAATATGCGCTTCCCACGTTGTAGATCACGTCTTCAGTAGCCATTTCTTTACGGATACGGTACAGGTCTTCGGCACTTTTAGCGGCTTTTAACCCCACAAAGTATGATTTACTGAACAGCAGCTGCGTTACAGATAAACCCGCCTGTACTGTATTGTCTGTACCCATAGGTTTGATAAGCGGGCCAGTACCTTCGGGATTAAAGTCGGCAGGAAGCGCGATCATAGATTTTTCAATCGTTCTTACAGCTGAGCCCTTCACATCCACCTGCGGCAAACCTGCGCTGCGGGCTTCGTTAATCTGGTATCTGGAACCAAGTTCGTCGTAAGTGGCCTTCTTTATGTTCTCGTTGTTTTCGAGTGCGTAATTAACAGCCTGTTGCAAGTTCATTTCCTTCACCTCAGCCTGTTTCTGTGCAAAGGCAGGAGTCATGCAGAATAGTGCTAATCCTACTAATAAGTGTTTGGTATTCACGTTTATAGTTCTTTTTGTTTAGTTGTTACTATTTAGTTCTGAAATTAGAGAACCAAACAAATGAAAAAAAATTACTTTCTGGTATTCTCCCAACGATCGAGTAGCTTTGGCAACTCTGCGTGCAAGTACTTAAGGAAATCTGCCACCTCTAATATATTCTGGTTGTATTCGGGTGTCTTGGATGTTCGCTCAGCTACAACTTCCTGAAGGATATCCGCAAAATCCGTAATTGAGTCTATCTCTTTTGTAACCAGTTCGCGCCATCTGTTCAACTTTAACCGGAAGTAACGTTTACGGTCGCCGCTAAAGGTGATGTAATCGAGGCGATTTAGTTGCTGGAGCATGTTAAGGGCATTGCTCGTAGCACTTTTGCTGATACAAAGCACCTCTCTGATTTCATCAAAAGTAAGCTCAGGCTTATCGGCCACATAAAGTAAACCGACAATGCGGCCAGCAACTGGCTGCATCCCTGTCCTCTCTTGCATAATGCCTATTTTCTCAATCAGAGCCTTTTGTTTTTCTGATAATATCATTTCTTGCTTTTAAGTTCTATGATAAGAACAATGCAAAAGTATGTATTAGTTCTCTTAGTTCAAAATTTACAGAACTAAATTATTTTCTTTTAATTTAGTGCAAATGTAGAGGTAATAAGTTAATTGGAAAAGCTTCCTGTTAATCTAGAACAATATGTGGGTTAACTGCTTTATATGCAACTAATTGTGTTAGCCTAATTTTACAGGTATAGCAAGTGGGGGTAGTTTATAGTGTTGTAGTTGCGGCACAATCCAGGCTTTTGCCTCATCTACAGCGTCAAAAAATTCGATACCTACATTTTTGCCGTAGATGCGGTAAGCTTTATCTCGAATGGAGTTTCCCATTGATTTTATTTCGTTGCCAGGGGGGCGAACTATAGCGATATACTTCAGACTGCTTTGTGAAAGTATAAGTGCGAGCACTTCAGTTGTCCATCTCTGATCTTCTGTCTCCAGGTCATTCAGACGTATACTTTCATGTATCCAAAGTTTAATTTCCTGATCATGAATTACCTGTGCCATGTGTTGCAAGCCAGCCCGAAAGTGGCCGCTATCAATAGGCATAGCCCACTTACTATATAAGAGCTTCCTGGAGGCATCTATACCATACATCAGATAATCTTTCATGAAATATTTACCTTAGGCTAAATTGTGGTTATACATTATCTCCTAACTAATCACGCATCAATCTTTAAATGTGAATTTATGAAATATATTACTAATCGTTTACATTCAGCGGCTTATAATTTGTAGTTGGCGCTGAAGCTGTAGGGACGGCTTATTTGAGACGCTACAAAAGTCCATTTTTAACTGCCAACGATGCCAACTTTACTTCAAAGCCAAAAAAGTGTAATTGTAAAATGTTCAAATTGGGGATATAAGGGGAATTATGCCACTACCGTTGGGAAAAGGCAAAGCACCAGTCTGCTAAGTATACGTCTTATCCGTCTTTTAAATTTTCCCTGTTTTTCAGTCTCCTCCGTTCATCCATTTTTTAGCAGCCGTAGCGCCAAGTATAACCCCGCCTAAAGCCAATGCTCCTGTTAATAGGTTATACTTGTTTTTGCTTACCCACAACTCAGGACTGAAATAGGTGGCCTCTGCTTCAAAGTTGCCATGTGCCCCATGGTCGCCGGGGATAGGCTCCCAAAGGTTATGCTTGCGGTTTGGGTCTTCTGGCTCGTTTGTTTGTTGCCCTTTAAAGGCACTCCTGGAAAGTATAAAGTCTCCAACCTCAGGCGCGATTTTATCGCCTACAATGGCTTGTACTGTTGGGTAGCCAACATAAATTTCGCGGCGGTTGTGGTGGGCTGCAAAAAGTATAGCATCAGCTGCTACCTCAGGTTGGTAAATCTTGCCCATGGGCTTAGGCTTGTTTGGCAGGCGTGTTTTCACAAAACCAAATTGGGTCGTGTTCATGGCTGGCAATTGTACCATGCATACTTTTACATCGCTTTTATCGTGCAGCAACTCCGATCGCAGCGAATCGAAGAATCCCTGTATAGCATGTTTTGAACCGCAGTAAGCTGATTGCAAGGGTATGCCTCTGTAAGCCAACGCTGAACCAACAAGTATAATGGAGCCTCTGTTGCGGGGCAGCATCCGTTTAAGTGCGGATAGGGTGCCGTAAACCTGACCTAAGTAAGTTACTTCGGTTACGCGCTTATACTCTTCGGGCCGCATTTCTTTTACCGGGCTGAACACGCTGTTCATGGCATTGTTTACCCATACATCAATCTCTCCCAGTTCCTCCTCAATTTTTGTGGCTGCATCCTCCACAGCTTGTGCATCGGCTACATCAACGGCTACATATAGTGCTTTTCTGCCCATCTGCTCAATTTCTCGCCTGGCACCTTCCAGACCATCCACGCCGCGTGCGAGTAAGCCAACATCGTAGCCATCTTCGGCAAATTTGCGCGCGCAGGCCCGACCCAGTCCGGCAGAGGCTCCTGTTATCACTACAACACCTTTTCTTTTGTTACCAGCAGTTTCCATAGTTTCTTCATATAAATTTCTTCTACTGACTTTGTTACGCCGTATTTTCAAAGGATGTTATTGCTGAGGGTAGTGGAGGTGGGGATAGCCATACTTATGAGCAACGCTGAAAGTAAATTTATAACACCTGCCTGATTACCAGCGTAGTTCTAAGACCTATATATGCCAAGCTATGAAACAGGAAACTTCTATTATTGATAAAATCAGGGACGACAGCAGCGAAGCAACCCAACACCGCCGAGACATCGCCACTTTAGCAGCCATCGGTTTGACAAACTTTAGCTTGATCTCTTTATTCCAGATGGGTAAGATTAAGCGATTGCCCGATTTACCCGGTAAACTATTTGATACGCATCAGGTAAACACAGCCAAAGATGCCGTGTTGTTAGGTTTGCCTGATGGTGTAATCAGCTTGGGTGGTTATGCGGCTACAATGATACTGGCAATGGCTGCGATAAGGTATAAAAAGCAAGCGAGACTGTTGGATGTTGCACTAGGCGGTGTGGTGTTAGGGCAGGCAGCAGGAGCAGCACAGTACATGGTAAACATGACAACGGTACAGAAAAAAGCCTGTATTTATTGCATAGCCGGTGCCGTCGTGAATTTTGCGGCGCTGAAACCGTTGCGCAGCTTATTTAAACGGAGGGAGTAAGTGGCGTAGCTCCTTCACAATTACGAGAAAGCAAGGTGAAATATTTTTTGGCTGGGTGCCCGCGACTTCTGATGCAGTATTTCTGTAGCCCGCATGGTGTTTAACCTAAGTTGCACAAAACAGCAAATCCTCCTATGGTTCCAGTTTAACCAGTTAATGCCTTGCAATCATACTTATAAGTAACTAATCCAGATAATGAAATTATAGAAAGCTATACTTAATGCTCAACATTATAGAATATGGATTTCATTTCAGTCTCCATCTGTAACAAGATTTATGAATTAAGGAATTACAAACTGAAATTGAGTGCAACGTACTTGGCCATAAAGTGAACGAGGCGTAGCCGAAGTATGACTTGTAAGCCTTGTTAGCGGATAGTTTTCTTTTTGTTTTCAATCAAACCAGCTATAAAAAACTCTTTGTACTCCCTAAGCCTGCTTCTGTTCCAAAAGGGCATCAGGTGTAAAACTAACGGAAATATCGTCCATGCAAAAGCGAGCATGATGAAAGTATTAATGCCTGAAGTCATTGCAATAACTAAAGGTGTCCATAAAACTAAGAAGCCAATTACTATACAGATTAAAAAGATGTAAAGGCAATTATAAGGGATGATTTCTCCTTTGATTATAGTTTCTGAAGTACTTACACCACTTTGCAGACTCATGTGTATTTTGCCCATTCCCCTGTAGGGATTTAACATTTTGGGCAATACATCAATATTTATATTCTCACCAGTAATAGTGACTTCATTAAAATCCACAGGGTTGCTGCTAAGAAAACCAAAGAAGTCTCTCTTTTTATTTTTTTCTTTAGATACAAATTCAATCACTTTGGCTTTTGATTGACTGACTTCAACAGAAAATGACTCATCATATCTTTTAAGAACCTTCTTCATAATTAGAAGTTACCGCTAACTAGCAGCTAAATATAATTTTACTTCCTTTATACTTCCAAACCTGGAGGCTAAACGATAAGGCTTTATGTTAAAAAAAAGAAAATATAAATTGTATAAACTATTCCCGGCTCAGTATTAACTAAAAAAGCACCTGTAATTAGGTGCTTTTTTAGTTAATACTGAGCCGGGGTTATGCTGGCGTTTCCTCCAGGTGCACCAGGTAACGCGTAAGTTTGTCCCATTGTAGTTCCTGAAACAAAGCCCATCCACCCTCGGCCACAAACGTGTTAATGATGCTGCGTGCGCCGGCTTCTTTGCCCTGGTTGTTAATGCCCTCGTTGCGGCCTATTTCATAGCCGTACAGGGTGTTGCCTTCGCGGGTAACCCTAAATGTGCTGCTAGCCTCTTTTATAAAAAAGTGCTCTACCTCCGCATCGTCGTCACCCCTTTCCTGTGGCTGCTCGCTGGGGTGTACCACAAATTCAGCAAAATTTTCTTCTGTGCGTTTGTCGGTTATGCGTACCCAGTTATCCATGGTCGTTGCCGGGAGTATGATTTTAATGTAATACCCTTTTTCCAGGGAATTAGAGGAGGAGCGGCGGCCCTGTGGGTTATATAGCTCAAAAGTAGAGTTAATGCCCGACATGTTAGTCCACTCGTTTACATCAAAAAGCTTGTGTTTAGACCGTTCAAAAGCTTCTATGGCCTCTGCCTCGGTGTTGTAGGTGTTGTGGTTCTCGTACTGCTTGTCTTTGGTTTCTTCACCTTGAACAACCTTCACCTCTTTTTTTACCTTATTTACTATATTTTTAAGTGACATATTTCTGCTTCTCCTTTCATAATCGTACTTCCAAATTTACGTGTAGGGCCGTAGTATGTTAGTTTGATGGTGGCATTTGAGCTGGTATAAATGGGAGGGCTACAAAATACAGCAGCATACGGAAGAAGAGAACACTTACAGTTTACTTGTGCTGCATCTTTAGCCCAACTTCTGTTAACATGATCAAATTTAAAATAAAACACAGCAAATGAATTTAGCAGGAAACACCATATTAATAACAGGAGGCGCTTCGGGTATTGGCTTTGCCTTGGCAGAGAGGTTTATTCAGGCTGGCAGCAATGTAATTATCTGTGGCAGACGAGAAGACAAGCTACAGGAGGCAAAAAAGCAGTACCCCGGGTTACACACCAAAGTATGCGATGTGGCCAATCCATCGGAACGGGTAGCGCTGGCGAAGTGGGTAAAACAGGAGTTCCCGAAGTTGAACGTGTTGCTGAATAATGCCGGCATCCAGCGCAGGGTACCCATTGCAGAAATAGGGGAGGAGTGGCAGGAGCACCAGCAGGAAGTCGCCATCAACCTGGAGGCTCCCATCCATCTTTCAGCTTTGCTGCTGCCGTTGCTGCAACAGCAGCAGGAGGCTTATATAATGAATGTAACTTCTGGCCTCGCCTTTGTGCCCGGTTCTTTTGCCGCCATCTACAGCGCCACCAAAGCGGCCATGCATTCTTTTACCATGTCGCTCAGGCACCAACTATCCAAAACAAGTATAAAAGTAATAGAGATTGTACCTCCGGCTGTTAACACAGATCTGGGCGGCGCAGGCCTCCATACTTTTGGGGCGCCACTCCACGATTTTGCCGATGCCATTGTGCAAGGCATCTCCTATGGAGAGCAGGAAATAGGCTATGGCACTTCTAACCGCAACCGCAAAGCTTCCCGCGAAGAGATTGATCAGCTGTTCCAGGAGATGAACAGCCGGTTTTAATTCAATAGGGTTAAGGTTGTGCGGTAACTTACCCTTTCAGTTCTTCTGGTTTTGATCCAGCTAAAGTATATGTTACCTAACCTCTACTACTGGTATTACACCTCGCAAACCGGCATAGCGTCGGCGCACAAGTTTACCTTTACCGGATTGGTACTGGATATGCAAAAGTTGCACTATCGGTTTAGCTTTAACTCGCAAAATTTATCTGAAGTATAAGCTTATCTGTTTGGTTATCAACTTATAATAAAGCGACTCGTTACAAATAAGTATAACTGAAATAATAAGGCGATGGAGGATTTTGTGATAGGAATGGGGATTTTCGGGCTTATACTTGGCTTGGTTATATTGGTGCTCTATATCTGGAGCATTTTTTGGGCATACAAAGACGCTGAAAAAAGAGGGAAACCGGGTTGGTTAGTGGCCATAGTGGTGGCATTTCTGGCCTGGCCACTTGGCTTGCTGGTGTGGTTGCTGGTGCGGCCAGCCGACAGCAAAACCTACAATCCCTGATAATGCTATTCTGTTTACCTGTACCTATTTTTTATTTATCAGGTAGGTGCCGATAATAAGGGCAATAGCGCCAAGTGCACGCGTTAGCGTAATGGAGCTTTGTTTTGCACCCAGTAACCCGAAATGGTCTAAGATAAGCGCTGTAATAAGCTGCCCTGCCACTACAAGCGCCAAAAGGTTTGCCACACTCATACGCTGCACCGACACGATCATCACCACAATAAAAAACGCGCCCAACAAGCCGCCCACAAACTTGTACCAGTCGGTGCCGGAAAGGTGAGATAAGCCAGGCATTTGCTGTTTTGTAAAGATTACAAGCAGAACAAGTGCTAGCGTGCCGATCATAAAAGACAATAAGGCAGCAATTAAAGGGCTGTTTACCAGTACCCGCAGCTGTCCGTTAAGTGCAGTTTGTATGGCAACAGCAACGCCTGCCAGTATCGGGAGGAGCAATATCCAGTTTAAGTTAGCTTGTGGCATAAGTATAAGCGCTCGGTTAAAGTATAAAGGTAAATGTTAATTCTAATTTATAGGATTGGCTTTACAGTATTGTGTTTGATACCAACATCTTCCCTCATTTAAAGTTATTTGGAGTAGTATAAAGCTACTTGTGACATGCCTTCGGATAAATACTTCTGGTATAGCGTGGCGCGCGTAAATAGGCCAAATTTACATCTATACCAAGTGTTGTTGAAGTAAGTTTTGCCTGTGGGCCGCAGTAATTGTAAAACATACCGGCATATCAAAGTATAAGGTACAACCTTAGCCATAAAAAAAGGCCGCGGCCATAAGCCGCTGCCTTTTGGGTATATATCTATTCTGTTATTAATTACCTGTTCTGTTCAGTTCTTCCAGGTTAACGTTACGCTTTTTGGCTTCGAATTTAGTTCCTTTGTTAAAGTTGTAGCGCAGGTTTAAACGTAGGCTTCGAGCACCGCGGTACTGGTCTATGGCATTCACGTTTCCGTTCAGGTTTGTTTCGATCTCCATTAAACGGCTTCTGAAAATGTCTGTCACGTTCAGGGCTAAAGTAAGTTTGTCGTTCAGGAAGTTGCGTTTAACACCTGCATCTAGCCACCATTGGTCTTTTATCTCGTAGAGGCCATAAACTGCCGGGCTTTGGTAACCGGCGTTTACCTCCAGTTTAAGGTTGTTTGGCAGCATAATGCTGTGGTTGTTCTGAACAATGGCTGTTAGCTGGTCCTTCACAATCAGTTCGGATTTAGAGAAGGTGGTAAACTCCTGGTACATCGCCATGATATTGTTGCTCATCTGCCACTTGTTAGAGATAGTAACAGGAGCTACTAAAGTGGCTGTGGCGCTTTTCAGGTCTTTCACGTTTTGCTGCTGGAAAACCGTGGTATTGTCTTCCGGGAACTGCTCCGGAATTTCAGCCATATAATCTATGGTGTGCGCATACCCCAGTATCAGGTTATACTGTTGCTTTAAAGTATGCGTCATTTCAAAGGAGTTCACATATTGTGGCTTTAGATCAGGGTTGCCGACAGCCGAAGTATAAGGGTCTATGTAAAAGATGAAAGGATTTAGCGCCTGGTAGTTTGGTCTGTTTATGCGGCGGCTGTACTTGTACCCGATCTGGTAGTTGTCGCTTACTTTTTGCTGTAAGAAAATGCTTGGGAACAGGTCCAGGTAGTCGCGTTTGTTTTCCTCGTTTTTAGTAACCAGTAATCCGGTAGAGGCGGTATGCTCGGCACGGAGGCCAGCCTGTAGGGTAAACTTGTCGTTTAACGGAGCAGAAATGTTTGCATAGGCAGCATAAATGTTTTCTTCGTAGATAAAGTGGTTGCTGCGCTTTGGATCCGGAACGCGACGGCCATCAGAAAGAACATAAAACTGCAGTTCGTTATCAGATTTTACGTAGCTCCCTTTGGCACCCAACTCCAATTTTGCCTTGCCCAGTTTTTTGCTGAAGTCTACTTTCGCAGCGTATATTTTATAAGCTACCGGGTTGTCGTTCTGCAGGTATTCATATGCAGTTGGTTCGCTGCGGTCCAGTCTTTCAAAGATGTTGTTATTCTGTGTAAAGTTATCTGCTGAGATGTTCACATAATCCAGGTCAGCAGAAAGAGTAGTGCCAAGGGTATCGAGTTTGCCTAAGTAGTGTAGATTAAAAGTACTGTTGCTATACTCTTCTTCCATGATGTTATCTGCCACAATATATTCATCCTTACCATTTCTGAGGTACGACTGTGAGGCGAAGGAGCCGCTATTTTCACCAAAGTTGATGCGTGCCATCAATCCGATGCTGTGTCTGTCATTAAGGTCATAGTCTGTGCCCAAGCGCAGCGAGGGCTGTAGGCGCTCCGACTCTTCGTAGGCAGTCTGGTCAAACTTACTTTTGTTGCCATTTTTATCCACAAAAATGCGGGCCATTTCAGCGTCGCGGTATGTCATGCGGCGAGCAAGGTCTATACTTCCGAAGGAGCTCCATTTGCCGGTTTTGTGGTGCAACTCCCCGCCGGTAGTATAAGTGCTCAGGTTGTTGTACTGGTAAGTAGCGTAGGCATTACCGTTTATGCCGGTTACCTGCGCTTTTTTCAGGTTGATGTTGATGATGCCGGAAGCACCCTCTGCATCATACTTCGACGATGGGTTGGTGATGATCTCCAGGTCTTTAATGGTTTCGGCTGTCATGCCCTGTAGCAGGTTCTGCAATTCCTTACCCGACAGGAATGACTGTTTTCCGTTGATCATTACCTGCACGCCTGCCTTTCCGTTTAACTGTATGTTGCCGTCCTGGTCTATCCATACTCCTGGCGATTTCTCAAGTACCTCATAAGCAGTACTGCCGCTGGATAAGGCTGTACCCTCTACGCTTACCACCATCTTATCAGGATGGGTGGTAACGGTGGGGCGCATGGTTTGCACCTGCACCTCGGCCAGCACTTTCGTATCTGATTTTACCTGCAGTTTCCCGAAGTCTTTTGAGAAGGCAGTACCGCTTACCTCAAAGGCTGGCGTCCTGAACTCAGCATAACCCAACCCGCTGATCTTAAGCAAATATTTACCAGTAGCAGGAGCCTTAATAAGGAAGTTGCCATCCATATCGGCAATAGCGCCGGTTACTACTTTATCAGTTGCGGCATCTAAAACAGCCACATTCACAAAGCCTGCCGGCTGCTGCTTCTCATCTGAAACAGCGCCGGTCAGGAATCCCTCTGATTGTGCGAAGAGGTTGCTACTCAGTAGCAAGAATAACGAGAATAAGAGATATACTTTTTTCATAGTTTTATTTGGTTCGTGGTAAACATTGTGTGTTTTGGTATTGCAAAGATATATATAGTACTTTGTAATGCAAGGTACTGTTAAGTATTTTATACGAACAGTTGTTTTTTATCTCTGAATCTGGCCGGGCCCTGGCCGAGTAAGAATAGGTAACAGCAAGTAGCTACACCAGAATAGATGAAGGGTATAGCGCAATGGTTGCCTGCCATCAAAAAAAATGGCTGGGAGAGGGGGGGATTAAAAAGTAAGGGCTGATAACAAATATGTTACCAGCCCTTACTTTCAGCTATTAAAGAAAATTACTTTTTGTAGATCTCTTCGTTAGTGCCACAAGAAAGCATGGCATCGCCATAGTATGGGTTACGAATTTCTTCGTTAGAGCTTAACCAATAAGCCCCTTTGTTGTTAAAGGCCATCGGGCAATACTGATAGTACAGCGTGCCTTCTGCAGCGTTAAAAGCTTTCGCCATAGAGAAGACCGTTTCTGAGAGTTGCTCCAGGTTTTGGCGCTGCACAGCTAAATCCTCTGATTCGGCAATTTTAGAGGCGTTCTCAATAACCGTGTTTGTCTTTTCCTCAGCAAAGGCCTTTTCATCGGTAGTAAGTGTAGCTACTGGCATGGCTTTGGCTACTGTAAGTACATCATTGGCAGCAGTTTTGGCGGCAGCCGGTTCAGAAGCTACCAGCGCCTCCGTAAGTTTTAAATACTCCTCTACAAGTTGTGCCACCTGTGTTTTCATCGGTGCTGCAACCGAAGAAAAATCTGGTGCTTCAACAACTACCGCGCTTTCTGCTATGCTGCGGTCTTTGCCCGTGCTGTGTTGCTCTGTTGTGGCTTCTGCTTTCTCAGATGTATTCTCAGAGCATGATGAGAAGGTAAACGCAGCAAGAACAGCTGCTGCAAAAAGTGTCTTTTTCATGTGTTACGTATTTTTAATTATTTATTTGATTCAGCATTACAAAGGTAACCATACCTGCGATTACCACATAGACAAACCATTTCAACCATGGTTTATACTTTGGGGTTGGTTCCTGGTCCCCGGTTCTGCAACATTCTTTCATGGTTGTTATACTTTCGTTTTAATTAGCGCCTGAATTTCTTTTACTTGTCATTTCGAACGCATGTGAGAAATCTGGAGCATTTCATAGCCCAGCAATATTTCAGATTTCTCACATGCGTTCGAAATGACAGATTACTACCTCTATACTTTGCTAATGCACATGCTCCTGTGCCGGCTCTTTATCGGCAGCCACACGCTGGCCTTTACGGTAGGTTTGTTTTACCTCGCCGCAAGTTAACATAGCCTGGCCAAAGTATGGGTTACGAATTTCCTTTTGATCACTTAGCCAGAATGCACCTTTGTCATTGTTAGCCATCGGACACCATTGCTTGTATACAGCGTCCTCGGTAACGCCAAAGCTTTCTACTGCCTCAATCAAGTGATTTGAAAGTACATTAAATGCCTCACGCTGCTCGTTTACTGCCTTTTCCTTTTGGATAGTGGAGGCATTAGATTTTAGCGCCGGTAACAGCTGCATCCACTTAGCGTGCGTGCTGCCATCCAGCTGGCTCATATCCACTTTGTTTAAGGCTGCTGTAAAACCTGCAGCTGCCTTACTGCCAGCTGCGGGGTCAGATGCTACCAGAGCATCTTTCAAAGTATAATAATTCTCCAAGGCATTATTTAGCTGCTTCTTGAATGTCTCTGGCACTTCCATGGTCTTGGTGGCAGGCGCCGACATCATACTATAGTTCCCGCTTAGTTGTGCAGCGCCATCTACGGCAAATACCCCATTGGTTACCACCTGCTCACCTTCACTCAGGCCGCCTTCCACCAGGTATAGATCACCCATACGTGGCCCCAACGTTACTTCGCGCATTTCAAAGGCTGGCGTGTCCCGGTCAACCTTAACGTATACTACAGAGCGTTTGCCGGTCCAGAGAACTGCTGTACGTGGCACCGCTAAGGCATTGCTATCAGTTGTTGGCTTTGCAGCTGTTTTTATACTTGCGTTCGCAAACATGCCTGGTTTTAGTTGATTTCCGGGGTTGGCAACCTCGGCACGCACCTGTACGGCACGGGTGCTGGCATCCAGTACAGGCGTTACAAAGGCCACCTTCGCGTTAAACTCCTTACCAGGTATGCCCGGTACAGTAAAGTTAACTGTTGAGCCCTCTTTTACCCAGGCAAGGTCTGTCTCATAGGCATCCAGCACTACCCAAACCGACGACAGGTTTGCCACCTCAAACATCACAGTTCCGGTACTTACATAATCGCCAACGGCTACACTTCTTTGCGTTACCACACCGGCCGCATCCGCATAAATGTCGAAGTTGGTGATCAGCTCGTTGGCATTCTCGATGCGCTGTATCTGGTTGTCGGAAAGGTTCCAGAGCCTTAGTTTTGTTCTGGCTGCCTGGTACAGCTCCGGCATCAGGTTTTTTGATTTTGCTGCCTCCTGCAGTTCGCGCTGCGCTGTGATCAGGTCCGGAGAATATACCGATGCCAGCCGTTCGCCTCTGCGCACCTCCTGGCCCGTAAAGTTTATATACAGCTTTTCGATGCGGCCCGGGAATTTGGCTGTGATAGAGGATACTTTCTGCTCGTTTAGCTGCACGGTACCTGATAGCGTCAGCTCATTCTCTGCATTGGCACGCTGTACTGCTGAGGTTTGAATGTTGGCAAGGGCAATGGCCTTTGGTGTCATTTCCAGCACATAAGGGCTTGCCTCACCACCGCCAGCCGCAGCAGAAACCGGTATCAGATCCATCCCGCAAAGCGGACATTTGCCCGGTTCGTTCTGGCGTATCTGCGGGTGCATGGAGCAGGTATACTCTGTCACGCCAGCTTCTTTACCGGCATGATCGTGTGCTTCTTCAGAGGCCCTTCCTCCGAAAAGCAGCCAGCCAAGCAGCAGGCCACCTAGGGCTACTGCTATGTAGGTGAAGGTTCTTTTATTTTGTGGTGTCATGTTGTGATGCTGTATAGATATGGGTGTTCATTAGGCGGCTGATGTTGTGTGCTGCAGACTGCTGATCTACAATAGCCTGCAGTTGCTGCTGTTTGTAGGTAAGTATACTTTGCCGCTGTCTTAAAATGTCTTCAATGCCTGCTCCTGCCACAGAATAGTTAGTGGTAAGCAACCTGATCGCCTGCTCGTTAAGCGTTATCTGATCTTTTAACAAATTAAGCATGCTGGTAGTGCGCTGGTACTCATACAGCAGTTGGCTTAGCTCAGAAAACAGCTGTTTCTCGGTTGCCTCTTTCTGGTAAGTAGCCGCTTTTTTAGATAACTCTGCCTCGCGTTTGGCCGCATTATACTTTCCCCTGTAAATGGGCAGCGTAACCGATACCATGGGCATTACCATATTTTCGCCTCCCATTGGCATCTGTGTCATTTCGTCTGTGCGAGGCCGGAACACCATGTAATTTAAACCAACGCCGATCATGGGTCTGCCCATCAGTTGTGCCATGCGGTACTGTGCTTCTCTGGCTTTTTCGTCCCACTCATACATTTTCAGCATGGGGTGGTTCTGGCGTATGGAGTCCTGTATCAGCGACAGCGATGCCGGCAACTCAGCTGGTAAAAGTGTGTCCGGCACCTGTACTTCTGCATTATGCTCTCTGTTCAGGATGTTATTAAAGGCAATTACCTGCGGCGTTTTGGAGTCGCGGAGTAGCTGCAGCCTGTTTTCCAGTTCTTTGATCTGAACCCGTATCAGGATAACATCCACCATAGAGGTACCTGAGCTTGCCATAGAAGAGGAAGCCATACTTCCGCTGCTCATGCTGCTGCCACTACTTGCCTGAGTGCTTCCTGTTGAGCCGCCTCCCATACCGGCCATACCCGAAGAGCCGCTTCCTGCGTTGGTGGTGCCCATGCTTGAGCCTGTACGAGCTGGCGCACTTTGCCTGGAGGCACCAGAAGCACTACTAGCCGGAGCAGATTTATACTTTGCCAGCGCAATCCGTTCCAAAGCTTTGGTTAACTCAAGTTCTCTCTCCAGCAATTCAGCTTCTTTATCGATGCGGTAGATGTTGATCCAGAAAGTATGAACCTCGTGGTATAGGTTGATCTTTGCTTCGTTGAATTCTGCAAGTTTCATCTGGGCCATGTAATAGGCCTCGTCTTTTGCCGCGCCCAGCGAGCCAACCCACGGAAACATCTGCATCACAGACGCCTCACCGATCTGCTCTCCCATAAAGCGCTCCATCGGCTTCAGGAAAAAGTTGAAGTTCGCCTCGGGATCTGGTAGCGCACCTACCTGGGGCACACGTTGCAAGGCAGCTTCGTACTCGGCAAAGCGGGCTTTCAGCTGCGAGCTGTTTTGTCCTGCTTCTATCAGGTAATCATCCAGGGTTTGTGCCTGAAGTAGGATGGGGGATAGAAGGAGAAAAAGTATACTTGCTATTAACTGTTTCATCTTTTAATACATTAAATGCTTTTAGCCAGCTTTCGCCTCGCCGGCTGGGCCCTACTTTTTGTCTTGACACAAAAAGTAGGCAAAAAAGTCAAGACGCTCCTTTCTCGAGGGCCCCTTCACCCACTCGCTGAACGCTCAAACAGTAGACCGTCGTAAAGTGCACCTGGCATAAGTCGTTGCTGCGTAGTTTTCATAGGAGATATCAATATCTTATTGATTAACTGATCTTTTAACTTTTAATTCCTCCCGCCAGCTGTACAGTACAGGAACAATAAAGAGTGTGATCAGGGCTACCGTCATACCGCCGAAGGTTGGGATGGCCATTGGTATCATAATGTCAGAGCCACGGCCTGAGGACGTGAGCACAGGCAGCAGCGCCAGCAGGGTAGTAGCCGTTGTCATCAAACAAGGGCGCACACGGCGCATACCGGCTTCCAGTACTGCACTTCGTACTTCCTGTCTCGATTCCGGCGTCAGTTTGTCAAAGCTCTGTTTCAGGTAGGTGCCCATTACTACCCCGTCGTCGGTGGCAATGCCGAACAACGCAATGAAGCCTACCCAAACGGCTACGCTCAGGTTAAAGTCGCGCATCTGGAACAGCTCGCGCATGTTGGTATCCCCAAACGAGAAATTGAAGAACCAATCCTGCCCGTACAGCCACAGCATCATAAAACCACCCGAAAAAGCCATGGCAATGGCCGTGAAAATAAACAGGGTAGTAGATACTGAGCGGAACTGGAAGTATAGGATCAGGAAAATGATCAGCAAAGCCAGCGGTATAACAATTGCCAGACGTTTTTCGGCACGCACCTGGTTCTCGTAATTGCCCGAAAACTTGTAACTCACGCCAGCTGGTACTACCAACTCACCTGTTTCTATCTTCTGGCTCAGGTAATGCTGCGCATCTTCTACTACCGATACTTCAGCAAAACCGTCACGCTTATCCAGTAGCACATAACCTGTCAGGAAGGAGTTTTCGCCGCGTATCATCATCGGTCCGGGACGGTATACAACTTCAGCTATTTCACCTAAAGGAATCTGTGCGCCACCTGCCGTTGTGATCATGATGCGGTCCACAGACTCAGGGTCGTTTCTATATTCTCTGGCATAGCGGGCACGAATGGAGTAGCGTTCACGACCTTCTACAGTTGTAGTCAGGGCCATACCACCCATTGCCACCTCAATATATTCCTGCACATCGGCCACATTCAATCCGTAGCGGGCCATGGCTTGGCGGTTCAGCTCGATCTCCATGTAGGGTTTACCCAACGACCTGTCGGCAAACACGGCCTCAGGTTTAACTGATGGCACCTCTTTTAGCAGCCGCTCCAGCTGCAGACTAAAGTCCTCGATGGTTTTCAGATCAGGGCCGTATACTTTTACACCCATAGGGGCACGCATACCGGTTTGCAGCATCACGAGGCGGGTTTCGATGGGCTGTAGTTTAGGGGCAGAGGTTACACCCGGTATGTTGGCAGCTTTCACGATCTCGTTCCAGATATCATCCGGTGTTCTGATGTGGTCGCGCCATTGACGGTAGTATTCACCTCGGTTATCCTCTACCAACTCACCGTTCGCATCCCTTACAAACTCCCCTTCATCATCTACTTTAAAACGCAGTTTCCTGCCGTTGGCGTCAGTTTTATACTCCGATTTGTACTGTATAACGTTTTCGTACATCGACATAGGGGCAGGGTCCAGGGCAGTTTCGGCACGACCTGCTTTGCCTACAGTCATCTCCACCTCAGGTATGGCCGTGATCATCATGTCCAGCTGCTGCACGATGCGCTTGTTGGCCTCTACGCCGGAGTGCGGCATGGAGGTAGGCATCAGCAGGAAAGCACCTTCATCCAGGGAAGGCATAAACTCTTCGCCCATGCCCGGGAAAGTATGCACCAAACCACTCCAGGGAGAGGAGGTTCTGATGTTGTAGCCAGTCTTGTCGAAACCGTTGGCTACCCAGCCGAACACCTCGTTAAAACCAACCCAGATCAGCAGCCCCAGCAGCATGATAAAGACAGGAATCGCCATGAATTTACCCTTGTTGGCCAGGCACCACATAAGTATACGTGGGTATGCTTTGATGAACAGGGAGAATGTACCCAACACCAAACCGATGACCAGCAGGATGAACAGGAAATTTACAACGAGACTGACTGACACGCCCAGCGGCAACCACTCCGAAGCCAGTAACCAGCTAACCGCCAAAACCGCAATGCCCACCATGACAGGTGTATGGTACCTGCCATACTTTTCCGGCTGGTAATGGTTAAGCAGATTGTTGATGGCTACAAGTATAAGCGTGACACCTGCCAGCGGAAGTATAAACAAGGCTATCAAACCGATTACGAGCAGCGTGATATTCATCACCTTTGTCCAGGCTACATTTCTCGACCTCAAACTGAAGATGGAGTGTGCAAAGGCCGGCATGATGAGGATGGTAAAGATAAGTGAAGCCACCAGCGCAAAGGTCTTGGTAAAGGCCAGCGGACCAAACAGTTTGCCTTCTGCGGCCTCCAAAGTAAATACCGGCAAGAAGCTGACGATGGTAGTAGAAACCGCTGTAAGTATGGCCGTGGCAACCTCGGTAGTGGCATCGTACACCGTCTTCAGCAGCGATTGCCCCGGAGGTGCCTCGTCCATGTGCCGCAGGATGTTCTCGTTGAGGATAATACCCAGATCCACCATCGTACCAATGGCAATGGCAATACCAGATAGGGCTACTATGTTGGCATCCACGCTGAAGTACTTCATCATGATAAAGGTCATCAACACCGCCAGGGGCAGCAGGGCAGAGATCAGCAGGGACGCACGCAGGTTGTACACCATCACGATGATCACAATAATGGTGATCAGGATCTGAAGTATGATGGCGGAGTTCAGCGTGCCCAGCGTTTCGTTGATCAGTTGGGTGCGGTCGTAGAAAGGCACCACGGTAACTTTGGAGGTACGTCCGTCGGCCAGCTTTTTACTTGGCAAACCGGCAGCGATCTCATCGAGCTTCTCTTTTACGTTACCGATCACAGCTAGTGGGTTATCACCGTAGCGGGCAATTACCACACCACCCACAGCCTCTGCACCGCCTTTATCCAGTATGCCCAGCATCGATCTGTCGGCAGGACCTATGTTTACGCGGGCAATATCACGGATGCGGATTGGGACGTTGGAGGTTACTTTTACAACTGCATCCTCAATGTCAGATAAGTCTTTAACATAGCCCAGGCCACGCACAAGGTACTCCACCTGGTTTATTTCTACCGTATTAGCACCTACATCCTGGTTGCTGTTCTGCAGGGCTGTCATCACCTCCATCATCGAGATGTTGTTTGCCTTCATGGCCACCGGATCCAGATCAACCTGGTACTCTTTTATATAGCCACCCACCGAGGCTACCTCAGCCACACCCTCGGCACCAGACAATGAATACCGTACATAATAATCCTGGATAGTGCGCAACTCGTGCAGGTCCCAGCCACCAGCCGGTTTGCCGTTCTCATCTCGGCCCTCTAAAGTATACCAGTATACTTGTCCCAGCGCCGTGGCATCAGGGCCAAGCTTTGGCGTTACTTCAGCTGGCAGCAGGTCGTTTGGCAGGGAGTTTAATTTCTCCAGAATGCGGGATCGGCTCCAGTAATATTCGGTATCCTCGTCGAAGATGACGTAGATGCTCGAGAAGCCGAACATGGAGGTAGAGCGGATGGTTTTCACACCCGGCATTCCTAGAAGGGAAGTAGTAAGCGGATAGGTAATCTGGTCCTCCACGTCCTGCGGAGAACGGCCCATCCATTCGGTGAAGATGATCTGCTGGTTCTCACCGATGTCCGGAATGGCATCGACAGGTACAGGGTCGCGGGGCAGAAAATTCACATTCCAGTTGAAAGGAGCCACTACAATACCCCAGCCAACTATAAGTAGCAGGAGCAAAACTGTAACCAGTTTCTGCTCCAGGAAAAACTTTATAATGCTGTTTAACATGCTTTATTCGATTGAATACAAAGAAGTATAGCTACTGTAAAGACAGCAGCAAACTATACCAGCCTGTGCGGCAAGTATAGTATCGAAGTAAAGCGGGATTTATAGCAGGAAAGACTGCACCAGCACCGGTATGTCGCGGGCCAGCGGGGGAGACTCGTAAAGCGCGTACGTTGGCTTTAAGTCTTTATCAGAAGTATAAAACTGGAAAACAACTGCCTTTACCACAGCCATCAGCTGAAGGTCCTGCAGTTTACTAAGGGATAATACCTTGTGTTTGGCGGCTACATCCTGCCGTTCCACTATAACCTGGTGGTCTTCGCAGCAGGCTTTGTCATCAGCATCCTGTTTAGGAGCATGGCAGGGTGGAATAACCTCTTTTTCCTTCTCCATCGGGCAATCTGCCTCAGCACCGAAGAAAGTAATATCGCGCAGTTCGCCGTCACAAATATGCATACCTACAGCCATACCCGTCGAGGAGACGAGCACCAGCAGCGTTAGGGTTAGCAGTATGATCCGGCGATATAGTTTCATGTTTGATTTTATACTTGTTGCAAAGGTATAGCCTTAAGCAGTACTCAAACTTACACAATTAAGTAAAACTTTTACATCTTTTCTCAGGCGTTTCGGCAAAAGGTAACTGTAAGGCGATATAAAGCAGGTTAATTAAACTCTGCGCAATCTGCAGAAGGTACATATACGCCGCCTGCCTGCTGGTAAACGACGCGTGCGCCCAGGTGGCCTGCGTAAGTTAAAAAGCCTGTGCCGGTAACAAGTAACAATAAGATCAGAAACTTTAGCAGTCGTGGTTTATACTTCAGCATACCGGTATGCACGGCCAGGTCCAGAAAAGCCGCTGCCGTAAAAGTATAGGTCATAAGCTCGGCAAAGCGCTCATGGTCTTTTAAAACGGTTGGGTCGCAAATTTTGCGCGAAACCACGCCATCGGCCAGGTCGCCGGTAAATACACTTAGCCAGGCGGCCAGGGTGCCGGTATATAATAAAAAAGAGCCCATCTTCTGCCAGAAATCAGCAGAAGCGGGCTTTAAGAATACAGCAATCAGTTTAACGATAGTAGCAAACGTAAGCAGCGCTATCGGGAAATGTACCGTGAGCGGGTGCCATACTTCAGTTCGCCAGAAGGTTGGTTCGGGCATGCTATTCCAGTATAGTAACTGCAACAGGGTCGAGGCGCTGGCCGGTTTTCTCTACCTGCACTTCTACCTTACCACCTTCTTTCAGCTGATCAAACTCAACAGTCTGGCCGTTTCTGGTAAGGCTGGTGTTGTCGGTAAAGTATAACTCCAGGCGTTTGTTGTCGTCGGTTTTTACATAGATCTCTCTCTTTTCCGGTACCACTTTATCTACAGTGCCCTGGTAGGTGCCAGACTCCACTACATCGGTGCCGCTTTCGCAGGCAAACAGGAATGGAACCATAAAAAGGAATGCCAGTAATAGCGGTTTTATGCGGTTCATAGTTTTAGGTTTTAAATTGATTATCAATTTTATATATATTTAGAAACACTACTAGTACGAAGCTGCTGCTACAAGGGTCTAATCGTTTAGTTTTTCCTCATCCACCGAATCTGTAGCCATACTTTACGGTTCAAATAATGGCTATACTTTGCATTATCAGCGGCACTTATACTTCGGCCAACTCCTGCTGCTTTAATTGTGGCACCTGCAGGTGATCAAGTATAAGATGGAACACATCTACAGCTTGCACCTGCTCCGGCAGTTCCTGTTTATACTTGGTAAGCAGCAGCGGCCACTCGTTTTTGTTTTCTGGCAGTACACCATGCGAGCCTTTTACCAGCGTGGCATCCAGCGGAATAATATCCAATACAGTTCTGAAGCCCAGCTTTTTCCTTAGTAACTTGCCCACCACCAGTGGCACAGGGAATTTTATTTTCGGGTCGATAAACATCTCTACCGGGTCGTAGCCTGGCTTTTTATGGATGTCTACCATGCGGGCATAGTCGGGTGCTTTCTTATCGTCGAGCCAGAAGTAGTAGGTGAACCAGGCATTAGGTTTGGCTAGAACCACCAGGTCGCCACATCTTTCGTGTGCCAGGTTATACTTGTTGCGTTCTTCGCCGGCCAGCACTTCGGCTACGCCGTCCTGCTGTTGCAGCAACGCCTTTACCTCTGCTATTTTTGATTTCTCGTGGATGTACACGTGGGCCAGCTGGTGATCGGCAACGGCAAAGGCCGTGCTCATAGCAGTATCCAGTAATTCGGTACCACGTTCTACACGCACCTGTATGTAGCCATGTTGGCGCAGCACGCGGTTCAGGTGCACCGGCTGGTTCACATCCGAAATGCCATACTCCGACAGTACCATCAACTGTGCACCTTTTGCTTCGTAAAAGTTAATCAGGTCACCTACCACAGCATCTATTTCCTGCAGGTCTTTGGCAATGCGCGGGTCTGATGGGCCCAGGCGTTGCAGGTTGTAGTCGAGGTGGGGCAGGTAGACGAGGGTAAGCGTTGGGTTGTATAGATCGTCGGTGATCTTGGAGGCATCTGCAATCCATTTACTAGATTTTATACTTGTTTTCGGACCCCAGTAGTTAAACAGCGGAAACGTACCCAACTTTGCCTGCAGCGTGTCGCGCAGGTCAGCGGGTTGGGTATAGCAGTCAGGGAGTTTGCGGCCATCGGCCAGGTACTGCGGGCGCGGCGTTAACGTATAATCTGCGGTGGTGTTCATATTGTACCACCAGCCCATGTTGGCCACGGTAAAGTCAGGGTTTGCGGCTTTGGCCACCTCCCATACTTTGGGTGCCTGCACCAGTTTGTTTGATTGTCGCCACAGTTTTATCTCATCTTCATCTCGAAAATACCAGCCATTGGCAACAATGCCGTGCTCTTCGGGCCACTTACCGGTTAAATAGGTGCTTTGTGCGGTGCAGGTAACAGCCGGTATGGCAGGTTTTATACTTGCCTGCTGTGCTTCTGCTGCCCATTTTTGAATGAATGGGGTATTGTTACTAATGAGTGATTTCGTTAGTCCTACTACGTTCAGAACTACTGTCTTCTGCATCATGTGCGTGGTTTATACTTTGCAGAACCCATTGCAACTCGCGCTGAATGGATTCGGGTAAATCTGTTTTGATTTCTTCAGGAAGAACTTCCCAAGTATAGGTTTCTACCTCCAGGTGCTGCGTTACAGGGTGTTTTTGCAAAAGAGCCAAAACATCGAGCACATCATCCTGCGTAGATTGTAAACTGTTGTACGCCTTCGTAAAAAGCGGTACATGGAAATGTGTGCGCCATTCTACCGCATTTGGTTTACGAATGTGTTGAAGTGCGAAGGTTAGGTCGGGGTAGTGGGTAAGTTCATCAATATTACTACGCTCTACCACCTGGTGCAGGTACGTTGATTCAGCTAATGAATTCAACGTTTCGGCAATCTCGCCCCGTGTTTCTACATCCTCAGGCAAGTTAGTTTTAAGGGCTGCACTTAACTGTATTTTACCAATCTTTATACCTGCTTTTTCCAGCTTACGGAAAGTATGAGCAGGATTTTCGTAGGCAAGGGCAAAATGGCAGACATCGTAGCAAAGTTGCAGGTGTGTAAGTATAGCTTCTTTTGCCTTAGCTTCTGGCAAGCCTTTGCTTGTTTGCAGGCGCTCAACGCCCTTCGGCAACAGCCAATCTTCAAATAAAGCCACTACCTCATCTGAGTTTTCTAGGAAACCATCCGGCTCCGGCTCCAGGTCCAGGTGTATGGTTTTGCCCGTTCTGCTTTTAAGCTCATAAAGCCCCTCTGCCACCTGCAGCAGATTATCGGTGCACAAAGTATAAACAGAGTTCATCTTGAAATCGTCAGCATCTACAAACCAGGGTTTGTAAGAGAGGGGAGACGTGGAGATACCGCCCTCCATATTTTCCGGTAAAAGCTCTGCCAGGATGTTTGCCAGGCGCATCGTATAGGCTACCCTTTCTTCCGTGGTCCAATCGGGCTTGTGCACATTATCCTTAACCTCCTGGTGATGAAAGCCGCCATACGGAAAGCCATTCATCGTAAAAACATACAAGCCATGATGCTCTAGCCATACCTTAAACTCCTGTAGCAGATTATCTTTCATAATATCCTCGGATGCCTTGTTAGAGAGGCGCAAGCCAATGCCAAACGGTTTGTTCGGGGATATTGCTTTTTTAAGCGACGGCAAGTACTGCTTTAGCGAAAGGAATACCTCCTCCCATGTTTCACCGGGGTGGATGTTGGTGCAATACGTGAGGTGATATCCTTTTGCTAATTGCATGCTTGTTTAAGGTAAAGGTGAGAAGTTTGATGTTTTTATACTTACGCCTGTGCCAGTACTTGCGGTTGATGAATGATGTGCAACTGCTGAATGGCTTTCAGAATCAGAAGTTCATCCATGTGGTGTACTTCCTGGCCTGCACCTAGTTTGTTCAGCAGCATAATGGTAAGTTGCCCACCAAGGTGCTCCTGAAACTCGCGCAGACCTTCAATTACAGATAATTGGCTGAATGGATCCTGCTGGTCTAATAACTCAGGAGTGAACAAGTCAAAGCCAAGTATCTGTAGCAGGTGCAGTACATCATCGCATTCTGCTTGTGTGATCATGCCTTTTAAGTAGGAATAGGTTACATCCAAGGCAATACCGATGGCTACTGCTTCGCCGTGTCTCAGGTTATAATTGCTAAGTTGCTCCAGTTTATGAGCTGCCCAATGGCCAAAGTCCAGCGGGCGCGACGAGCCTGTCTCAAACGGATCGGTGCCTCCGATGTGCTGCACGTGCAGTTCGGCGCAGCGATGAATCAGGCGCTGCATGGCTTCCATATCCCGGTTTGCCAGTTTCTCAGCGTCTTGTTTTATACTTTGATAAAAGGCGGCATCTTTGATAAGGGCCACTTTTACAGCTTCCGAAATGCCAGCCCGCCAATCACAGTCATCCAGGGTTAGCAAAAAATCGCTGTCGTTTATAACGGCTACTGGCGGGGCAAACGTGCCAATGAAATTCTTTTTGCCAAAGGCGTTGATGCTGTTTTTTACACCCACACCGGAGTCGTTCTGCGATAGTACTGTAGTTGGAATGCGGATGTGGCGGATGCCACGGTGCGCGATGGTAGCGGCAAAGCCAGCAAGATCTAAAATAGCGCCACCGCCGATGGCTACAAGATAGGAATGCCTGCAAACGCCAAACTCATTTACTGCTTGCAATATTTGCTGCAAGTATATCGGGTTGTTCTTAGACTCCTCGCCACCAGGTATGAGAAGTGGCTCAGCCACCAGGTTTATACTTTGTGTATGGTTAGTAGCGTAATTGTTAATTTGCTGCAGCAACTCCGGGTTAGCATTGGCTACGCCGCTATCAACTACAAAAAGCACTTTAGCCGGTGCGCCGGAAGTATGGCTTTGTGTTAAAATATCTGTTAGCAGCGTATTGTCGGCTGCAAAAAGGCTTTGTGTAAAGTATACCCCGTACCTGAACTTTACTGAAAACTCTTGTTCTATCGTGTTATGCATAAGGGGTGGTGGTTAAAAGGTAATCGGAAGTATAAGCTAATGTTGTAAGTATGAATTGATCTTGCGGAAAATGAGGCAAGACGCTTTAAAAAGGTATTTCATTTAAGTTACGCTAAAGTTTCGGGCTATGTAAATGGATACCGGTAGCAGCAGCAGCACTATCAGGCCGTACTGCCAGCCGGCAAAACCAGCTGCTATACTTGCGTTCATCACAATAAGGGCAAGTATACCGGCCTTTACAGCTTTAAAAATTAATTTAGGCTCTTTGGCAGGCAATGCCCGCACCAACGGAGGGAAAATAAGGTAAGCGAACAACAGCAGAAACGGGATACTGTACAGCAGGTTAAACTGCGGCAGCAAACCAAGGCTGAAGATGCCTGCAAAAACCATCAGGTACATGAGTAGTGCCCCTTTTAAGGCAGCTGTATTTCCACCATGCACCTCGCCACGGCTTACCATGGTTATGGCGGCAATGTATACGATAGGGATAAGCGCAATAAACCAAAGATTTTCTACCATGGCAGGTATGGCACTAACGCCAAGCAATAAGTTGCCGCCACGGCAGGCACCCATGTTTACAGGGCCAAGTAAGGTATTGTGTTTTCCCTTCCAGTCGTAGAGCAGGGCAAGTAAGGCAATAGCTACAGCAATAACTGCACTTACCACCGATACCTGCCAGGCTGCCAGTATACCACCTGCTAAAAGTATGGCACCTAGTATACTTGCACCGGCTATACTTGCTCTTCCGCTAGGTATGGGTCTTTCCGGACGCTCCACTTTATCCAGTTCGGCATCAAACACATCGTTAAACACCACGCCACCACCATACAGGCCAATAGTTGCCAGCACCAGCAAGCTAAGCGGCTGCAGGTATTCCGGCATAAAGCCATTTTCCATTAAAGTGATAGAATATAAGGCACCTGATGCCGCAAAGCCCATCATAATATCAGCGACGGCCGTTACAATGTTGGCAGGGCGCATCAGCCTCAGGTAAGCTTTAAAAGTTATCATCTGCTTAACGTACAATGTTTGATTCCAGCACAGTATCAGCTTTTATTTCGCCAATTACCGGGGTTTGTCCGCCGCGAAGCACAGAGTTGTCGGAGAATTTCTCACGCTGGTCTACTGTAGCAGGAGTAAGCCAATCCGACTCATGCATCTGGCCACTCTTGCCAAAGGCATCCAACGCATTCTGGTAACAAACCTTACGCACATCCTCAATGCTTATACCTTTCTCGAGCATCAGCGAAGCCGTTTTAGGAACAGAAAGCGGGTCAGAAACACCCCAGTCTGCGGAGCTGTTTACGATGATGCGCTCAGAACCATACTGCTTCACAATCTCTACCATGCGTTCGTTACCCATTTTAGAGTTCGGGTAGATAGTAAAGGCAGCCCAGAAGCCGCGGTCCAGCACATCGCGCACAGTTTCTTCGTTATTATGATCAATTATAACCATATCAGGTGCTATGCCATGCTCCAGGCATACTTCCATACTTGTAATAGTGCCGGCTTTTTTATCGCGGTGCGGGGTGTGTACCTGCACCGGCAGGCCAACTTCACGGGCAAGATCCAGTTGGGCACGGAAGAACCTGTCCTCTGCGGGTGTCTGGTCGTCGTACCCGATCTCGCCTATGCCAACCACGCCTTCTTTGCAAACAAAAAGCGGCAGCAGTTCCATTACCTGCTCAGCAAGTGCTTCGTTGTTCGCCTCTTTGGAGTTAAGGCCGATGGTGCAGTAATGCTTAATGCCAAATTGACTTGCCCTGAAGCGTTCCCACCCAACCAAACTGCTGAAGTAGTCTTTAAAAGAGCCTACTTCGGTACGGGGTTGACCCAGCCAGAAAGCGGGTTCTATAATTGCCACAATGCCTGCCTGGCGCATACGCTGGTAGTCGTCTGTGGTGCGGGATGTCATATGTATATGCGGATCAATCAACATGAGGTTGTGTGGGTTCATAAGGCTAAGGGTTGTTAAGTGTAAAGGTTGATGAAGAAGTATGTTAGTTTATCTCTAAAAGTCTGTTGCCGATAAGGTCCCAGGTGATTTCGCCGCGCATTACACTTTCTTTAAGTGTTGCGTGCTCATTCAGTAATTCCTGGGCAGGGGCAAAGTTGCTTTGGGTGCAGGCAAGAGCTGCTGCTGCTTTTTCGAGGTCGTTTGGCTGTGCAAAAAGCTTCTTGACGTCGTTTAGCAGCGTGTCGTCTAAGTAGGGGCCAACAGAGCGCCAAAGCTCCGGCGACACGGTACGGCCGGCTGCCCAGCGTTCATGGGCGTAATCACTCAGCATGCGGGCCAATTTAGGGTTCACACGCTTCTCGATGCCGTAAATACGATAGATTGGCTTGCCTACAAACAAGGTTTTAAGCACCATTTGGTTCCAGGCATCTTCTTCCATGTAATCGGAAGGGTAAGGGTTGTTCAGCGCAACAGCCTCATACACATCTCCCATATTTGTACGCACCCCCTCAGAGGCTCTTTTCCTGAACTGCTCTGGGTGCGGCAGCAAAGGCAATGCAGCATACAAGGCTACCAGTTCGCCCATATCAGCTGTATTAAACAGTTTTTCTATGGTTGCAAGGTATGTTTCCGGGTTCTGATGTGGTATAGAAAGTATAAGTATGGTACGGGCTGCCTGTGCAGTTGTCCAGTTTGATGGGTTAAAGCCGGCCCTGATATCAGTTGCCTGTTGCAGGTCTTGTTTGTTTACCTGTAAATTCTCTTTGCCAACAAAACGTGGTGCAGCACTAAAAGCAAGGTAGAGGTCTTTGGCCTGATAGGCGTTTGAAGAGACAAGTGTCAGTTTCTGTGTAAGCCACTCTATACTCTCCGGTGAGGCAGTTTTGCGGATTAGATCTTTTAAAAATTCCTTTACCGCGCTGATGTCTGCCTGGTATAAAACGGTTGGTGTAGAAGTAGTACTCATGTAAGTCCGGGTTTTAGACTCAACTGCTGGCATTAACAGCTATGCTTTGCATCCTGGTACAACAACTGCCAGAGAAAAACACACAGCTTTCCCTGAAGTATAATTGGAGCGTAAGTAAGAAGTGTTAGGGCCAAAAGTTGAAAGCTATATAGCATTTCAATAATTACTGGTTTCCTTTTACGAAACCATATCCAGAAGGTTTGATAAAATTGTACTGTTTTTTCCCAAAGATGCTAAGGCGCCTCACTCGCTACGATGGTAGTCCCAGCTATTAAAAAGTGTAATCAGGCACTATGTATGATTGGTTATGAAAGACTTAAGTACCTTAACAGTAGCTGAGTATAGATGGGTGAGTTGTAGTAAATGTGTTGCTTTACACCTTTTACCTCTTATTGTCCTTTATTTACCCATTAAATTGATATTCTAACTTATAAAATCATTAATAAATAAGAATTTTCTTTTTATAAATTGAACTTTGCAGGCCGATAAAATGTGATAAGGTTGTAATTAAAACAAATGAAAGAATTAGATAGACTTAAGAATGGCCTGGGAGACAGCCATGTGTTGTTGTACAAGAATGAAGACCAAGGTCTGAAGTGCTCCTTTGTGCGGGAAGGAATGGTAGTAGATTCATTCGTGATTGAGGATGATGTACTGGCACAGGCACTTAGCGAAAAGGGTATGAATGGGGTAGTAGAAGGAAGTAACTTTCAGATGCTCCGCAATAACTACGACTGGTTTTCGCTAAGCGTTAAAAGCAAGAAGCTTTACAAAGAGCTTAAGTAATAATTACTTATTATAGAGGTGTAACCGCTCCCTTTCGGAGCGGTTTTTTTGTGCCCGTACTTTAGTATTGCAATTGCACCATCCATAATGCCAGGCTAACGGTTTGCATTTACTTTTTATACTTATCCTGCATCATTCTAAAGGGGTTGTTGATATAATATGGGGTAAACTGTATCAGTTTAGAGCGGATTGGCGTAGCCATGTAGTATGCATTTATATAAAGGCGCTGCCAGAACAGGCAGGCAATCTATACTTTATACTTGCTTTAACTTAAACCGAGACGGAAATGACACAGTACAACAAATGGTCACACCCGCACGACATAGATAAAAGGTATACGAAGAGGGTAGCCTACTTTAGTATGGAGTTTGCGATACACCAGGCGCTTAAAACATATTCTGGTGGGTTGGGCTTTTTAGCTGGTTCCCATATGCGCAGCGCTTTTGACCTGCGCCAGGACATGATCGGCATTGGCATGCTCTGGAAGTATGGCTACTACGACCAGGAACGAAGCGAGGACCAGACCATGCGCGTGCTGTTCCAGAAGAAGTATTACAATTACCTGGAGTATAGTGGCATTACCGTGGAAGTAGAGGTAAACGAACATCCTGTAATGGTTAAGGCCATGGTACTGAAACCGGAGATATTCGGTACGGTGCCCATGTACTTTCTAACGACGGAGGTTCCGGAAAATGACCACTTAGCACAAACCATCACGCAGCGGCTTTACGACCCGGAGCCGATGGCGCGTATTGCGCAAAGCATCGTGTTAGGCATTGGCGGAGCCAAGGTGGTTGAGGCCTTGGGAGGTGCCGAAATCTACCACATGAACGAAGGGCATGCGCTGCCATTAGCCTTCCATCTCTACAAAAGATTTAGGAATGTAGAAGAAGTGCGCAAGCACATGGTGTTTACAACGCACACCCCCGAAAAGGCCGGAAACGAAGAGCACGACATACACTTGCTGGACCAGATGGGCTTTTTTAATGGTGTGCCCTTAGAGGAAGCCCGAAGAATTACTGGCATGCATGCGCTTATGTTTAATCATACTTTGGCGGCTCTGCGATTATCTAAAGTTTCTAACGGTGTGTCGCAGTTGCATGGCGAGGTAGCCCGCACCATGTGGTACGATAACGAGGGTGTTTGCGAAATAAAAGCTATTACCAACGCCCAGAACGTACCTTACTGGATGGATAAAACCATGCAGGATGCCTTAAACCAGAATGATGATGCAGCCTTAAAGCGGCGCAAAAGCGAAATGAAGAAGCAGCTGTTTGAGGTAGTGGCAAACCAATCGGGCAAGCTGTTCAGGCCAGAAGTATTGACCATTGTATGGGCACGCCGCTTTGCTGCTTATAAACGTGCTGATTTACTTCTTCGGGACGCGGAGCGTTTTTTCAGGCTGATAAGTAACCCTGACTACCCGGTGCAGGTAATATGGGCAGGTAAGCCATACCCATTCGACCACGGCGCTGTTCAGACATTCAATAAACTTGTAAAGATGTCGTACAAGCGAGATAACGTAGCGGTGCTAACTGGTTATGAACTAGGATTGTCGCGCCTCTTAAAGCAAGGTTCTGATGTATGGTTGAACACGCCACGGCGCCCTCGCGAGGCCTCTGGCACAAGCGGTATGACGGCGGCTATGAATGGCTCTGTTAACTTTTCGGTGCAGGACGGGTGGATACCGGAGTTCTCACGCCACGGCGAAAACAGCTTTATACTTCCGATTGTGGATACTACTTTGCCAGACCATGTGCAGGACGATATTGATTATGAAAATATGATGCGCATACTGGAGCAGGAAATCATTCAGACATATTACAGCAACCCTGATCATTGGCTGAGTATTGTAAAGCAAAGTATGCGCGATGTCATTCCTGCTTTTGATGCCGATAGAATGGCGCATGAGTATTATGAGAAAATGTATAATTACTAAAGAGCATTAAATACTGTCTCGTCCTGATATAAGTTGACGGGTTTGAGACGAAATTACTTTTTAATTTGAGACCTCCAATACGTTTGTGTTG
>NZ_CANLMZ010000018.1 GCF_947492645.1 uncultured Pontibacter sp.
ACCTACATGCGAGCAGTCAAATGCTGTCTGAGACAACACCATAGAAGCGATACCGCAGGCATCGGCAGAGCCATTGTTTACCCGGTCAGCAGTAACGACTGCCTCACCAGACGCATCCAGCTGCACGGTATAGTTCTGAGTAATAGCCACCGGGGGTACCTTGTCTTCTACCTTTACAATGGCCGTGGCCGTATGCGTGTTGCCGCTGTTGTCTGTTACCGTCAGGGTCACACTGTTGTCGCCTGCATCAGCGCAGCCAAAGGCAGTTTTTGAAAGTGTAAGCGAAGCGATACCGCAGTTATCAGCAGAGCCGTTGTCTATATCAGCCGCAACTATGGTGGCTGTACCAGATGCATTTAACTGGATTGTGATGTTTTGCGCCATCGCAGTCGGTGCCACTTTATCCTCCACTTCAACGATGGCCTCTGCCGTGGAGACATTGCCGTTGTTGTCGGTAACTGTAAGTATCACCTTGTTGGCTCCCACGTTCTCGCAGTCGAAGCTGGTTTTGTCCAGGGTCACCGATTTGATGCCGCAGGCGTCCGTGCTGCCGTTATCAATCTGAGCTGCCGTAATGGTAGCGTTACCTGTTGCATCCAGCTGAACGGTTATATTCTGAGCTATAGCATTCGGAGCTGTGTTATCTTCAACCGTGACCGTTGCCGTGGCCGTAGACACATTATCATTGTTGTCTGTTACCGTCAGCGTTACCGTGTTAGGGCCGATGTTGCTGCAGTCGAAAGCTGTTTTGTCCAGCGCTATGGATTTGATACCGCAGGCATCAGTTGAACCATCATTCACTTCATCAGCCGTGATGGTTGCTGTGCCATTAGCGTTTAAGACAACAGTAATGTTTTTTGTAACTGCATTCGGCGCTATTGGGTCTGTAACGGTAACAATTGCCGTGGCCGTAGACACATTATCATTGTTGTCTGTTACCGTCAGGGTAACTGTGTTTGCCCCGATGTTGCTGCAGTCAAAGCTTTCTTTATCGATGCTGTACGATTTGATACCGCAGGCATCTGAGCTACTATCGTTCACATCCTCGGCAGCAATAGTAACCGCTCCGGAAGCATTGAGCTGCACCGTTATGTTCTTGGTAACAACAGAAGGCTTGATTTTATCCTCCACGGTAACAATGGCCGTGGCCGTGGAAACCTTGCCGTTCACGTCTGTCACCGTCAGGGTAACGGTGTTCTCCACTCCCACATTGCCGCAGTCGAAGTCATACTTAGACAGCGCAATTTCATCAATCTTGCAGTTGTCCGAAGAACCGTTGTCCACCTGAGCTGCCGTTATAGTTGCATTACCCGCAGCGTCAAGCTGAACGGTAATGTCCTGTGCCTTGGCAATCGGAGCCACGTTATCTACTACTGTTACTGTAGCAGTTGCTTTAGCCTCATTGCCGGATGCATCGGTAACAGTCAGGGTAACGGTGTTCTCTACTCCCACATTGCCGCAGTCGAAGTCATACTTTGAAAGCGCAAGTGTAACGTCACCGCAAACATCAGAAGAGCTGTTGTCCACCTGCGCAGCCGTGATGGTCGCCTTGCCCGTGGCGTCCAGCTCAACGGTGATGTTTTGCGCAACAGCTGTAGGATTAACTTTATCCTCTACTTTAACGATAGCCTCAGCCTTGAAAACATTGTCGTTGTTGTCGGTTACTGTAAGTATAACCTTGTTATCTCCCACGTTGTCGCAGTTGAAGCTGGTTTTATCTAGTGTTACCGATTTGATACCGCAGGCGTCCAAGCTTCCGTTGTTGATGTCGTCAGCTGTAATAGAGGCATTACCTGTAGCATCAAGCTGAACGGTGATGTTCTTTGCAATTGCTGTTGGTTTCTGCGTATCTGTAATTGTCACATCAAAGCTAATCTCAGCTGTGTTTCCTGCAGCGTCAGTAGCCAAGAATGTATTCGTTGTTTTACCAACCGGGAACAAAGAACCGGATGCAAGCCCAGCTGTTTGGGTAACGGTAACAGTACTTCCATTGCTGTATTTCACCGCGTTGATGTAGAGCTTTTGCACGTTACCGTCAGACAGGATAGAAGATCCGGAATAGTTACCAACATGTTGAAAGCCTACCGCCTTGCCGCCGTTGGCGAACTCCCTTACTGCAACGGCTGCCCCGTACGGAGAAGTCATTAGAACTCTCGGTTGATTAGAACTATAAGATCTCGCGCCCCCGTAGTTAGCTGATCCCGTAGGCAAAGTAAAGGTAGCCGGGAGGCCACGCAGGATAGGGTGTGCTGCTTCAGCACTCACCACAGAGTAGGTGACCTGACCACCACCGGCACTTGTTCGTTTAAGCACAACGATGTCAGTCATGGCCACCATTGTTTTTGCGTCATCTACTTCATAAGCAGACCACTCGTTGGTGATGTAGGTTTTACCTTTATCCAGCACAAAATCAACCAAGGCACTCTGGCCGGCAACTGGCATACCAGTACCATATGTAGTCCCGTTCAAATGGATAACGGCATCAAAATCTGTCAAAGATGGGTTCGTGCCGTTATACTGTGTTTCACTAGTTGCACTTAATGTAACCTCAAGCCCTGCGGCGGTAAGGGCATCTTTTAGGCTTGTGGTATGGGTGTTCATCTCATCCCAAATCAACAACACGCTCTTGCCTTCCGCGCCTTTGCAATTATCGGTAATTACAGGGGCAGAATAAGTCACAATGGCACCGCATTTGTCAAGGTCGCTGTTCTGCGCGATCGGAGATACAGCCGCGAAAACCGGGTCCGTCACATCCTTGACAATTACCTGCTGCGTCTGGGTGAGGGTGTTGCCGTTGCCGTCGTCGTAGGTCCAGGTGATGGTGAACTCACCCTGCTCCAGGTACTCCAGCGGGTCCGTGGTCGTGGCTGTAACGGTACCCACCGCGTTGTCCGTGGCCGTCGGGGCCGTGGCTGTTACGCTGCACTCGCCGGTTAAAACCGGCAAAGTGGCCACGTTAGGTACTGGGGCTTCTTTATCCGTCACCGTAACCAGCTGCGTGGCCGTGGCCGTTTTACCGCCAGCGTCCGTCACCGTCCAGGTCACGGTTGTCTGCCCGAGCGGGAAAGCGGCGGGCGCATCGTTTGTCGCCGCGCCAAGCTGGCAGTTGTCTGCTACTACAGGTGTAGCTAAATTAACGCCAGAGGCTGTGTTCTTGCCGGCGTCTGTATTAACCGCAACCGCCGCAGGAGCTGTTATGGTTGGGGCGATATTATCTACTACTGTTACCTCAACAACTTCTGAAGAAGTGTTTCCGCTTGCATCCTGGGCGTAAAGTGTAACATTTTGCACACCTAGGCTACTACAAGTGAATGAAAGGCTAGACTGAGGAGTACCATACGTCGCTTCAACATAAAGACGTTTGACTGTTCCACTACAAGGGTCACCGAACACATCATTTGTGGCACTAATAGTAACAGAGTTTTTACCGAGTGCCAGATTTTCAACTACTGATTTGCTATTTGCAGCATGGCACCAGCCAATCGAGAAACTATTACAAGAACTGTTGGGCATACCGTAACTTGCAAAGTTTATACTTGTGATAACGGTTCCTGCTGGTGCAGCAAGAACCAATGCCTCCCTCTCATTGGCAACAGCGTATATTTTACCAACTGGAGAGAAGCCTAATGTAAAGCTGCCGCTATTATCGGTGGTTCCATTATCTAGATCTGTAGTAGTAACTGTAGCTTGGCCATTAGCCCCTAATGGTGCTGTAAAAGTTTTAGCTTTGATTACAGGTGCTTCTGTATCAGCATTTACAGCTAGTGTTTTAGTTGCAGTTGTTGTAGCGCCAAGGTTATCTGTAACGGTAACTGTATAGGTGCCTGCCGTTAAACCGGTAGCCGTTGCGCCAGTACCGCCAGATGGAGACCAACTATAGGTATAAGGCCCTGTACCCCCTGTTACAGTTGCTGTTAACTCACCAGTTGCATCACCTGCACAGGCTATAGATTTAGTTTCTTCTATGGTAACTGAGTATAGGTCTGTAATAACTATCAGTCCATTACCCGATCTTATACCTGATTGGGTTGAGCCGTTGATAACACCATTTACATAAGATGAACCGCCACCTCCGCTCGCATTTACACCTCCAGAGCCACCACCATACCAGCCACCTCCACCGCCTCCTGAATGAAGACTAGCTGAATTACCACCAGCCCCGAAGGTTCCAGGCGAAGAAGAAGTGCCATAATTATTATATACTGTATTAGGTCCTCCCTGGCCTCCGGCACTTTGACTACCTCCAATTCCAGAATTAGCAAGAGTACTGTTTCCAATACCGCTTCCGCCAGTTAGACCTCCCCCAGCACCACCTGAAATGTCGCACCCTCCGTGAAGTTCAGCACCGCCACCACCAGCAGCTACTAATATTCTATCATTTAAGCTTGCGACTCCTACTCTTATGTCTGAGGCTCCTCCACCAGTAGATGTAGTATTTGCATCACTACCTCCTCGGCCACCTCCATTAAAGCCGCCACTATTACCAGCTCCCCCAGCACCACCTACATATATTTTTAAAACCTGTCCAGGTGTTACTGTCAACTCTCCTTTTGCATATCCTCCTAGGCCACCAGTCGTTGTGCAGCCATTCATTAGTGCACTACCTCCTTGTGCTCCCCATGCTTCTAACCGGATTGAACTGACGCCTGCAGGCACAGTCCATTCCACAGCTGAACCAGTATAATTGAAAGTGTAAACCTGTTGAGCCTGCAAACTAGGCACACAAAACAGGAAGACCAGAGCGAGCAAAAGCCCTTTAGGTTTTGTTATGCCACAAGTATGGGGGTGCCCCCACAATGCGGATAACTGCATGTAAAATTGTTTCATAAATAAGGGTTGGTTGAAAAATGATTGATTCAGAAAAATGCTGCTAGTATCTGTGGTAGCCTTTTAGGCCATTGTTTAAGAATATACCTCCCGGTGCTGAATAGAACTGCAGGAACAGGATAGCCGGCCGCATAGCTGCAAACCGCGCACAGGCCCTCCAGGCAGAGGGCACAGCAGATTGTTTCATAAAAGGGTGTAAAAGTTTGGCTATAAATTGGTTATTAAGCTTTTGCAGTACAATCCTTCATATTAAAGTAGTGGAGGAATGCTTGTAATCGTTTTCTGTAGTAGAATTAGAGCGGATAAAAGTGTAAGCGCCATATGATAAGCGCCATTGAAACAGTAAGAAATAAAATACTGCCTTTGGTACTCAAGAAATTCAGATAAAAGCGAATGACCTAATTGGCCTCTCAAGAATCAGAACCTCTAAACACGTATTAATGATCTTTGAAAACTTCCTGCAAGTTACAGTCAGTTGTAGGGACTTTCGGATAAAGAATTGCACTAGTTTGTCCTGTATTTAAAACGGAGACAAATAAAGTATCTAAAGCAGGCTGTAAGAAATGCTAAGTTAAATTTGGAAATAAACATGCTATATTAATTATATTCAATTTAATTTTTAGGGCTTTAGCATATTAACAGCACCCCCATATACTCTTAAATTGACAGTATATTTTAATACAGTATATGCTGCATGATGGCTATACTATACAATGTGTTACACACAGTTCTTCCTTAGTAAAAATTATCTACTGAGCGTATAGTTATAATTATTAAACAATCATGGCTTGCAAATTTGATCGCACTTGATCATATTTCAGGGCTACAAATGGATCAAATAAATAGTTATAACAAAGTCTTTAAAGCAGCTAAGTATTCTTTAGGGCTTATGCCCTCAATCTTTTTGAAAACCTTGTAAAATCCACTCCTGGATGCAAAACCCGCCTGCAGCGCCAAAGCTTCAATTGTAAAGTTCTGCAAAGCGTCTGCTTTTTCTAATTGTGCTTTTAAATAAGAAATGCGGTATTGGTTAACAAAATCATTGAAATTGATTTTTGCATATGTGTTTAATGCATAGGAGAGTTTATAGGCAGGTATACCCAAACGTGTTGCAAAAACATGTATTTTAATCGTCTTCTCCTTAAAACATTCAGTTGCCTGCATAAATTGCTCAGCCTGCTTAAATAGGCTTTCTATATCATTATCCTGCACATCAAGCTTACTCTGTTTTTTTATCCTAGAAAGTGTTTCGGGCTTCATGTCCAGAAAGGAAGCGATGCAGTTCAGCGGGAGCCGGTCAATATAGCCGGGTTTAGATTTTACGAAATAGTGGTAGCGTTCGATAGCATTGCCTACGCGAACAACATGGGTTCGCTCCTGGGCATCGCGATAGTAACTTTCGTATACTTGGCGGATAATGTAATTAAGATCAAAAAACCGCTTATACCAGCCTTGCAGAATATCTGTGTGCACAGCCAGAACCAAGGTAGGCTCTACTGCAATTATAGCTTCTCTGGAGGGTTGCTCGCCGTAAAGGCCTGACAAGGAACTAACAAACTCGTTTTCAACTGAGATGTATGTAGTGATCTTCTTCTGTTTATGTAAAGAATACGCCATAAGTGCGCCTTCCCTTATAAAATACATGTAGTTACACAGCCCCCCCTGATGAAGCAGGTGCTCGCCTTCATTCAAACTAAGCGCATACGTATACTTGTAAAATTCCTCTTGCAGATCGTTGCAAACTGTGTACTGTGTTGAGAGGAGCCCAATAACATAGGCTATATCATCCGGATTTGCTTGTGTGAATTTTAAGGAATCTTCAGGCATAAGGCAAGTCACGTTAGCGAACAGTAAGTATAAATAAAATCAAGATTAGATATGGTTATATGCTACATATGGTAAATGTAACTAAAAAGTAGAATATAGTAATACAGCAGCACTTAACTGAAAAAATATATCTACACTATTAAGTCGTTACGCATGCTAAGAACCCAAGAAAACAGCTGCCGACTGCACCAGCCGTATAGTATGTATCCACCATAAAAAGCACTACAAATTTGTTACTCGTTCGCTATACTTACTGCCGCCTTATTAACACCCTTTTTCTAGACACCGGGCAAATGCTTATATCCTTTAATTAGAGAGTTTAGTTATATCCAAAAAGACTTAGTTCCGTAATTATTTGTTCTATCAGATGAGTAAGTGCCTTAACTATATAATCACTATCAAACCATGCAACATTAAAGCATCCATTACCAATGGGACAAGCACCTAGAAAAACAGGTAAGCTGGAAAAGCTCATCGAGCTGAACGATGAGCTTGAGAACTATTTTAATAACACGATTATCCCGCAGCTTTTTGTTGATGCGGATATGATTCTGCGCAAGTTTACTCCAGCCGCCATGAAGCACTTTAAGCTTACAGCTGATGATGTGGGCAGACACATAAACGAGGTATCCAACAACATCCGGTTTCCGACTATCATCAAGAACATAACCGAAGTAATTGAGAGCAGCAGGGATTTAGAGAAGGAAATACAGACAACGGATAAGGTATGGTATCAGATGAACATCCTGCCATACATTATCAAGAAAGAAAACAGGACGAATGGAGTCATCATTACCTTTATCGACATCAACGACCGCATTCAGGTCCTGAAAGGCTATGAAAAACTGCACAGAAACTACGAAAACATTATCCACTCCATTTCACACGACATAAAGGGCCCTCTTTCTAATATGGAAGGATTGATCAGGATACTGGAAGAAGCACCAAATAGCGAAGAAGACTATAGTCAGATCATTAAAATGCTGCGCGAGTCTGTGGATAATTTGCGCAATACAGTAGAAGACCTCGCAGACATAAACAATGACACGGATTTTGCGAAGGAAGCGGAGCGTGTAAGCTTCGGAAATGTAATAGAGGATGCCATGCTTGCCCTCCGGGATAAAATTGCTGAGACCGACGCAAAGATCAGAACCAAAATCGGGGAAGCGGAAGTCAGTTTCTCGCGTAAGAACGTCAGAAGCATCATCTATAATTTACTCTCAAACGCCATTAAGTACCAGAAGCCTGGCATCGCACCTGAGATTACCATCACAACACAGAAATGTGGGAAATACATCCTGCTAAAAGTAAGCGACAACGGCTTAGGCATTGCAGAGAATGAAAAACAGTCCATCTTTAACCGCTATACCAGATTACATGACACGGTGGAGGGCACAGGCATTGGCTTATTTATTGTGAAGGGTATGGTGGAAAATATGGGTGGCAAAATTGAAGTGGAAAGCAAGGTTGGAGAAGGTGCCACTTTTATGGTTTACTTCAGGTAACTGAAGCTGCACTAAATGCCAATAGCCGCGCCTACTTTGCGTCTGAAGCTGGCCGAGCTTATACTTGTGCAATTATAAAGTATAAGCTATTGGAGCGATTTATACTTTTAGGTAAGATACAAGGACGATCATAAAAAAGGGATGACATCTACATGCCACCCCTTTCCTGTTTTTAACTGATGAAAAGCTTACTGCTTGTGTACTTTAAAGGTATGAACAATCTTGCCTTTGATCACCCGTACCAAATAAAACCCAGTTCCATACTTGCTTAAGTCAAGTTCAAGCTGGCCAGTAACATTTACCTTGTGGCTGCTTAATAACCGTCCGTTGGCAGTATGGATCTCCACTATTGCATTACCAATAGCCTTTGGCTCTGCTACTTCTAGGTATACCTTTCCGTTTATAGTTGGGTTAGGGTACAGCACAATACCACTCGCGTCTTTTGCATTGCCAACTACACCTGTTGGCACCATGATAGTAAGGGTTGCGGTGGCTGTGCCCATATAGTTTGGGTTATTTACAGTAGCAACAACCGCATATGTTCCCCTCGCAACTGGTGCTGCTTCAGCGCCGTCGTACGTGATGGTCATATTTAACCCTGCTGGTGTAGTAGTGGCGGTAACTGTCTTCGGCTGGCCATCCTCGGCCTGCTCTAGGTTACTTAGAACAATTGTGGCGGTAGCTTTCGTTATCGTCAAAATAGCGGACTGGTAAATAAAGCTGTAGTTGTTGTCGCTGCCGCCAGACACGGTTATTGGGTACTCTCCTGCATTACTCTCGGCTGTTGCAGTTGTAGTGGCAACTGGTGCAGTCGTCAGCACATCAGCCGTTTCAGTACCGGCAAAACCTGTAATAGTGTAGGTTAGAGCAGGATTCTCTTCTCCGTACACACGATTTTTGTTATCTGCAACAACTGTCAGCTCCTTTTTGGCTACAGTAAAAGTGCGTTTCACGATATCGGCTGCCTCAAAGCAATCAGTACCAGCCTGTGCAGCAGTTACTGTAACCAGGCCAACGCCAGTAATGGTTAATACATTTCCATTTATACTTGCGGGACCGTCTACAGTATACGTTAAAGATGCACCTGATGTGGCCGCACCCGATAAGGTAATTCCTGCATCTCCGTAGGTAGCATCAGGCAGTTCGCCAAAGGTAATCTGCTGCAGCGCTTTGCTAACAGTTACGGTAGCTGTTGCCGTAGCAACATTGCCATTGTTATCTGTTACTGTTAGTGTAATAGTGTTTTCACCCAGATCAGCACAAGAAAATTTGGTCTTGCTAAGAACAAGGGACTTAATGCCGCAAGCATCGGTGCTACCGTTGTCGATATTTTCTGCTGTTACTGTAGCCTCACCGTCAGCGTTTAGCCTAACCGAAAAGTCTTTTACCTTGACAATTGGCACCTGCGTATCCTCTGATGCCCCTATTGTAACACTTGCAGTAGTACTACAGTTATTTTCATCTGTGATGGTTACAGTATAAGTACCAGCCGGCAGGTTGGTAACGCTAGCACTTCCGTCGCCGGCCGGGTTGCCTGGTGCCCAATTGTAGGTTAGTTCCCCTACACCACCGGCTACAGTTACTGTGGCTGTACCATCAGCACCGCAGGCTGTAGTTACATCTGTTTTTGTGATAGTCGCAGTAAGCGCTTCTGGGGCTGCAATCACCACATTTACCAGGGCCGTATTACCATTCACGTCTGATACATTTACCGCATAAGTACCGGCTGCCAACCCTGTAACTTCTGGCCCTGTTCCACCTGAAGACCAATTATAGGTATAAGGAGCAGTTCCGCCGGAAACCGTAACATTCGCTGATCCGTTTTGGCCACCATGGCAACTTACATCTGTTTTAGACGCGCTGACATTAAGTACCGGAGCGTAATCAATGGATGCTAGCGGTTGATCATCATATAAAGAGCCTGAGTAATTCCTCATCTTAAAGTAGTATTTCCCGCTTACTGCGGCAGCCGTAGGCTTAACCACCCACTCATATTCACGCACATAATTCCCTGAGTAAAATTCAAGGTACTCATCTACATCGGCTTCAGATATAACATTACCTGCTTCGAAAGGTGAATTTCCTCCAGCAGAAAGTTTCTGAGTTGTAGCAGTACCGTTAGGCACATATGCACTTGGCGCCAATACAAAGTGGCTACCTGGCTCGTCTGAAGACATGGGCAAGAATTCGCCATCCGGGCTTGTTGAATAAGACAATTGCTTATAAACAGAACTGCGCGCCCAACTTTCTTCGGCTGGCGTAATAACCAATCTGATGCGGAGCCTAAATGTTTCATCCACGGATCGTAGCTTAATTTCCTGCTTCTCCTCCCCTTTCCAGGAGGCTGAAGCTTCAGATCCGTTGTCATTTCTCCAGCGCCAACCGCTCTGCGTTACCGTAGGGGATGCGACGACCTCCAGGAACATGCAACTGAAGAAGAATAAGAGTATTATTTTTTTCATTTATAATGGATTATGGTTGGTAAAATTGTAAGCGTACTTATTAACCGGCATTCAAGCTCTACCAGACACTACTATTATTTAAGCTACATCTTTAGGGCAAGTTCAGGTTATAGTTCTGCTGCCCATAACCCTGAGCAGCAGCAGCAGCACACCCAAGGAAAACAGGATGTACAGAAAGTTTTGGTAATTAAATGCCGCTAATGCGTTTGGATAAAAGGTAACCTGCTGCACATCTGCTACCTGGGATTGAAATTGTGCCCCAATATCTCCGCTTCCGTGTATTACACCCGAGATACCACGGTTATTGTTGATGACAATGTCCTTGCGGGACTCTACTGCTCTCAGCCTGGCATTGTAGAAGTGTTGTTCGGTTATAAAATAGTCTGAAAACCAGCCGTCGTTGCCCAGGTTAACCAAAAAAGTAGCGCCTTGTTGACCATACCTGTTCGTTAATGCAGGTACTGCAGACTCACTACACAGCAGCAGGCCTGCCTCGCCCCAGGGCGTCTGCATTAACTGCTTGCTGGAACCAGCTTTAACTGTTAGCGCACCACCAGCCAGAAACGGCAATACAATGTTACTTTCTTCCCTAAATAAAGGCCGCTCAACCAGCGTCAATAACTCAGTTTTGTCATAGCGGCCAGCCAACTGCCCGTCAGCTTTAAAAAGGTAAGCAGAGTTATAAACTGAAGGATCGCCCTGTGCGGTAGGAGAGCTCATCCCCAACATAAAGTGCCCCTTTTTGCCTGACAGTTCACGGGAAAGCTCTCGTAAAAAATCATCATTGGGACTATAGACCCAAGGTACCACCGTCTCAGACCAAAGTACTAAGTCCGGATCAACGGAGGCCGCTTTTTTATTGAGTGTAAGGAGGCTTTGCACCAGGGCGTTACCGTTGCGCTCATCCCACACAGCCTCCGGAGACTGGGCCGCCAGCACAAGTGCTGTTGTAACAGGCCTTTGGGACACTTTATTAATACTGTTGGATATTTGCTGATACAGCAGTATTCCACTCAAAGTATGAAACCCAACGATGGCCAAAGGTGCAATAATCCATTTCCAGTTACTGCTGTAAATCGCATAACTGAGGATGTAGTTAAACAGAACAAGCGAAAAAGAAAGAATATATACACTACCAAAGGCTGCAGGCTGCACCAAGTATAATTGACTGCTGATAGAAACTCCAAAGCTATAACTCAGCCATGGCAAACCGGCAAAAGCAATGGCTCGCAGCCACTCCATTCCCACCCATAGCATAGCCATCCAGGCTGCATTCATCAACAAAGCTAACCATGTACCTGACTGAAACCGTACTTTCTCATACAAAGCGAACTGAAAGCCGTAGCACAGCGCGATAAGTAAAACTGCCAGTAACCAGCATGCCACGGACAGCAACAGGCTACTTTGGGCATAATACTGTATGGCGGGCACCATCCAATAGTTGAGAATGCCAGCAGAGACTGCTCCAAATAGCAACCCCGTTCGAAATGCCTGCTGAGTACCTGAAACTTTAAAAAGGGAGATGAAAAGAAGCAGAAGCGCAAACCAGGCAATCACATAATTGACAAACATCAGCGAAAGGCTGAAAAGAATCGCTGACGCCACTACCCGTGCAAAAGAATACTTTCCGGACAAAGACCAGTATTGGGTTATATTCATTAAAGTATTTAAATCTGGAAAAAGACCTGAAGCTGATCAAACCTGAAGAATGCAGTACTTAAATAACCTGTCCGTTACTTCTAATGCTTAATACAACATTGCACCTTACGATAAAAGAGAGGGTATTTTATCTGTTCAATTTTTGCTTAAGGAAATCATAAAACCCAACGGCACAACCTTGCTGTGTTACTATCAGCAATATTAATAAAGGCGAAAAGTTTGTTTTGAGCCAACAGTTCGTAAATATAAAACATTAAATTATATAGCGAAAAGTATATATGATTTTGTTATGCTACTTTGTATACTTATTGTTCTCTACTTTGTCTCCTTTTAACTTTCATACACTCAGGAGATTGGCAATGCCAGCACGAACATTATTGCAGTATAGAATCGGTATAAGCTGTTAAGTAATCCTAGGCAGATGACAAAAATTGCCTGTAACAAGTAAAGATTTAACTCCGGCTACTAATTGTGCTCCTTAATGATATCAAAATTAGTCTATTCCTGTACTTGTGGTTTTAAAAGAGCCGCCTAGACCGAAATGCATAAAGATGAAGCTATGGTGCCATTATACTTGATTTTAGTGTAGTATAATATTGTTACCTTATAATGCCTATACAGCCCATACATGTTCCTGCTATATAAAGCTGCATTTTGGCTTTACTGATTGGATCATTATTCCTAAATTTAAATGCACTACTCTAGAGAACATTTCATTTTAAACAAGTATTTCCCACTCCATACTTTATACCCAATGATCAGAACCATACTATTTAAAGCAGTTTTAACAATTACAGCTGTCGTTTCTGTTGCAGTAAATGGGTACGCCCAGGCGGCTAAGGCTGAAGCAGCGATACAGGGCATTATGGAGCAAATGGATGTAGTAGGTTTAGGTGTTGCTGTGGTTAAAAAAGATGCTATTGTATATACCAACTCTTTTGGTTTAAAAGACATCGAAAGCAATACACCACTTACTAACAACGATATTTTCAGGATAGCCTCTATCTCTAAGTCTTTTTCTGCGACATCTGTCATGCAATTGGTAGAGGCAGGCAAGCTTAGTTTAAAAGATGATATAAGTAATTTGGTTGGTTTCGAAGTGCGAAACCCTAAGTACCCTGAGAAGGTGATTACGCTTAAAATGGTACTCTCACATACTTCCAGCATCAACGACAGCCAAGGGTACTTTACATTAGATGCCATTAATCCTGCCAAAAACCCAGATTGGAAAAAATGTTATAATGACTATGAACCCGGCAATGGGTATGAATACTGCAACCTGAACTTTAACATGGTTGGCACCATCATCGAGAAAAAATCAGGAGAACGTTTTGACCAGTATGTAAAAAACCACATTCTGAGCCCTTTGAATTTGTATGGAGGGTATTGTGTCGATTCCCTAGATGCTGAACTATTTACGACATTGTATGCGTATGATGCTGGTTCGGATAGTTTTTCGCCATCTCCTTCGGCTTACGCACCACGCAGAGAAGAAATCAGAAACTATGTAATGGGCTACAGTACACCGATCTTCTCCCCTACCGGCGGAATGAAAATATCGGCGCAGGACTTGGCTAAATACATGGCCATGCACATGAACAACGGAAAGTATAAAGGCACCAGAATTTTATCAAAGAAGAGTGCCAAGAAAATGCAGGCTAAGGTTGCGGAAAATGGTTATGGTTTGGCTCTCACTACGGTAGATGATTTGATTCCGGGTAAAACTTTGAAAGGCCATACGGGCACGGCTTACGGCCTATACAGCGCCATGTTCTTTCACCCAAAAGAGAAATTTGGCATTGTAGTTATCACAAACGGCTGCAACGCACCAGAAAGCGATGAAATAAATAAGGTTATCACAGCAACTGTTAACAGCCTTTATACTAATTTAATCAAAGAATAACCGTTGGCAGTTCACCTACCAAAGCCATACCTTTAGTAAGTGAGTTGCCAGCCATATATACTGGTTATCTAAAGTATAGCAGCATTTTCTGTATCCTATACTTTACAGGGATTCTCTAATCTTCATCAGTATTCTTTGCTACTCTAGCTCACTATTTTGCAGATTCTTCAGCTACTGCAGTAGTACAGGTTTTATACTTGATAATTGAAGATGGAGTAGGTTTGCTGATTGTCTGCATGGTTTTAGCATTAAGCAAATCAACTTTACCGGCTTTGCGCATCGCATCAAACACCGCCACATAGTTTTGTAAAATGTAGTTAGTGCCGCAGCTGTCTAGCGTATATATTTTTTCGATGGATTTATACTTGTACAGGCTGGCATTCTTTGTAACTCGCTCCAGTAGGTTCTCACAAGTATAGATTGGAGGCTCTTCAAACAGAGAAAACTGGGGTTTGATAAATCCATTGGCTTCAAATTCAGGAACCCCATCTTTTTTTATGATACTGTAAGGCAATACAACTTCTTTGAATATACTGTAAGCCTGACCATCAGTACTCGCAAAAAGGATGTAGCAATACGGTTGCGCTGACTCAGGTAGGTTTATCTTAAACAGCAGCGTGAATGAGCCTTTCTTTTGCAGCATACTGATAAAGCTATTAAGTATGAACTCCTGTCGCCTAAAGCTGTCTTTTTCCTTTTTGCAATAAGTTTTAATTACCTCCAATTGCTCACCAAATAAAGCAGCTAAGGGCATACTTACTTTCTTCCCTAATACGGATTTTGCAATATTTTCTGGGTTAAGCAGCATAAACACATCAGTTTGCCCTAGTTCTAAAGCATTCTGCAGCATCTCTTTTGTATAGCCATTCTCGAAAGGATCCATAAAAAGTAATGAAGGACATCCAGATGCAAATAAGCTAGCCAATGCCGCTTTATCTTCTGCTCCGCTGATGGCCCTGGGTGGTTGGTGAAGTTCCTCGTAAAAAGCCAATGCAGTTGCACCCTCTTGCAGCGCCTTCAGCGTATCTTTACTCCTGTTATAAAAAAAGGGATGTATGGCTTGATTTAGAGCAGGCTTTGCAAGTATTGTCTTATAAAGCTGATTATTAACATCGATACCTGTTATACTTTCTGTAGGCACATCTCCTCCTGTATTCAAGTCCACAAACAACATTGTATCATTCACATTGTCCTGGAGCCTGAGCAAGCTTAAGTTGCACCAGGCATCAAAGTACTTCAGAAATATTTCTTGCTTAACTTCCAGATAGCTGCGCTTATACTTAAAGAAATCTCTCTGCTCTGATGCTAACATAGTTACTCGTGCTGATGGCTGAAAAGCTTCTAATTATACTTTATAGGTTACCATATGTTATGAAACTTATCTATGGTAGCGTTCTACATTGTATACTTCTAAAGTTTTAATCATGGGGCCTTTCATAAAACAAACCCATTGATAAGGCTAAATTAATTAGTATAAGTATAAATAAGACTAAATACATTAGCTTTTATTTATGCACAAAACTTAAACGAGTGTGTATAATCAACTTACTTCATTTAATTTCAATGAGTTAATCACGACTAGGTGGTACATTTATCTGACCCTGCTCTATGACCTCTACCTTTTACTGCGAATGAAGAGATATACAAGACTATGGTGATGAACAGTATCGGCATTGTAACGTCCCTCAACCCTATCATTGGGTACGAAGCCTCCGCCTCCATAGCAA
>NZ_CANLMZ010000019.1 GCF_947492645.1 uncultured Pontibacter sp.
GGGGGGGTAAACGCAGAGCGCCCCGGCACGTTTTGGGTGCGGGGCGCTCCTGTGTTGGGGTTGGCGGCCACCTACTCTCCCGGGTGTGACCCCAGTACCATCGGCGCGTCCGGGCTTAACTTCTCTGTTCGGGATGGGAAGAGGTGCTCACCGGAGCCATAGCCGCCATTCTCTTCGCACGGTCTTGGCCGTGCCTGATGGCTTGTTGAAGTCTGTCTTGAGCATGATTGGGGAGAGAGAAGCGAGGAGGCGGGCCCTTCGGCCCGCGGCTGTGCGCCTTGGAACGCGCTCGGGCAATTAGTATGGCTCGGCTTTGCTGTCTCCAGCTTTACACCTGCCACCTATCGACGTGGTCGTCTCCCACGGCCCTTAAAGGGAGATCTCATCTTGGGGCGGGTTTCGCACTTAGATGCTTTCAGCGCTTATCCCGTCCGAGCGTAGCTACCCTGCGCTGCGGCTGGCGCCACAACAGGTCCACCAGAGGCTCGTCCAACCCGGTCCTCTCGTACTAAGGTCAGAACCCCTCAAATCTCCGACGCCCACAACAGATAGGGACCGAACTGTCTCACGACGTTCTGAACCCAGCTCGCGTGCCACTTTAATCGGCGAACAGCCGAACCCTTGGGACCTTCTCCAGCCCCAGGACGTGACGAGCCGACATCGAGGTGCCAAACCTCCCCGTCGATATGAGCTCTTGGGGGAGATCAGCCTGTTATCCCCAGAGTACCTTTTATCCTTTGAGCGATGGCCCTTCCATGCGGAACCACCGGATCACTATATCCGCCTTTCGGCCCTGCTCGGCTTGTGGGCCTCACAGTCAAGCACCCTTGTGCTATTGCGCTCTGCGTACGGTTACCAAGCGTACTGAGGGTACCTTTGAAAGCCTCCGTTATTGTTTTGGAGGCGACCACCCCAGTCAAACTACCCACCAAGCACTGTCCCCCCCTGTGGGAGGTTAGGCGCCAAGCAACTCAAGGGCCGTATTTCAAGGACGAATCCGCGACGCCTGGCGACGCCGCTTCGCTTTCTCCGGCCTATCCTACACATGAGTTACCCAGCGTCAATGCTAAGCTATAGTAAAGGTTCATGGGGTCTTTCCGTCCCGTTGCGGGTACTCGGCATCTTCACCGAGACTACAATTTCACCGAGCTCACGGCTGAGACAGCGCCCAGATCGTTACACCATTCGTGCAGGTCGGAACTTACCCGACAAGGAATTTCGCTACCTTAGGACCGTTATAGTTACGGCCGCCGTTTACCGGGGCTTCGATTCAATGCCTCGCCTTGCGGCTAACATCCCCTCTTAACCTTCCGGCACCGGGCAGGTGTCAGGCCTTATACTTCATCTCTCGATTTCGCAAAGCCATGTGTTTTTGTTAAACAGTCGCCTGGGCCTTTTCACTGCGGCTTCTCCAATCGCTTGGAGGAAGCGCCCCTTCTCCCGAAGTTACAGGGCCATTTTGCCGAGTTCCTTGGCCGTGATTCACTCGAGCACCTTAGGATTCTCTCCTCGACCACCTGTGTCGGTTTGCGGTACGGGCGGCAAGCCATTTAAACGCTTAGCGGGTTTTCTAGGGAGCCTGATTAGGGACGATCCCCGCGGCCGGGGCCTTGGGGTACTTTCGGGTTTCAGCATCCGCGGCGTACTTCACGACCGTGGATATACCTACGCCCTTAAACGCGCTATTCCGTCAGCGCGCCGTCCTTTCACTTCTCCGTCACCGCATCGCTATGACGTGCCGGTACTGGAATATTAACCAGTTGTCCATCGACCTGCGCTTTCGCCTCGGCCTTAGGACCCGACTAACCCTGATCCGATTAGCGTTGATCAGGAAACCTTGGTCTTTCGGTGTGCGGGTTTCTCGCCCGCATTATCGTTACTTATGCCTACATTTGCTTTTCCAAGCGCTCCAGCGCACCTTGCCGGCACGCCTTCTCCGCCCTTGGAATGCTCCCCTACCAGTGTATAAATACAATCCGCAGCTTCGGTGCCATGCTTGATGCCCGATTATTATCGATGCCCTGTCGCTCGACCAGTGAGCTGTTACGCACTCTTTAAATGAATGGCTGCTTCCAAGCCAACATCCTGGCTGTCTAGGCAACTGGACCCCCTTTGTTCAACTTAGCGTGGACTTTGGGACCTTAGCTGGCGGTCTGGGTTCTTTCCCTCTCGGCGCGGGACCTTAGCACCCCGCGCCTCACTGCCGCGTATATCAAGTGGCATTCGGAGTTCGTCAGGATTCGGTAGGATGTGACTCCCCCTAGTCCTATCGGTAGCTCTACCTCCACATGACTCGACCGCGACGCTGCCCCTAAAGGCATTTCGGGGAGTACGAGCTATTTCTCAGTTTGATTGGCCTTTCACCCCTACCCACAGGTCATCCAAATACTTTTCAACGTAAACTGGTTCGGACCTCCATTTGGTTTTACCCAAACTTCATCCTGCCCATGGGTAGATCACAAAGTTTCGCGTCTACCCCCCCTGACTGTGCGCCCTGTTCAGACTCGCTTTCGCTGCGGCTCCGTGCGTCAACGCACTTAACCTCGCCAGGGAGGAGTAACTCGTAGGCTCATTATGCAAAAGGCACGCCGTCACCCCACGAAGGGGCTCCGACCGCTTGTAAGCGCATGGTTTCAGGATCTGTTTCACCCTCCTATTCGGAGTGCTTTTCACCTTTCCCTCACGGTACTGGTTCACTATCGGTCTCTCAGGAGTATTTAGCCTTAGCGGATGGTGCCGCTGGATTCAGGCGGGATTTCTCCGGTCCCGCCCTACTCAGGATCCCACTAGGGCCGGAAAGCTTACGCGAACGGGACTCTCACCCTCTCCGGTGCGCCTTCCCAGGCGCTTTCGCTTCAATTTCCGGTCCCACGTCGTGGTCCTACAACCCCGGCCCTGCCGTGACAGGCCCGGTTTGGGCTGTTCCGCGTTCGCTCGCCACTACTTGCGGAATCACTCTTGTTTTCTCTTCCTCCGGGTACTTAGATGTTTCAGTTCCCCGGGTTCGCCCCCCGTAGGGTGACTGGTCTTCAACCAGCCGGGTTGCCCCATTCGGACACCCGCGGATCACATCGTATGTGCCGATCCCCGCGGATTTTCGCAGCTTGTCGCGTCCTTCATCGCCTCTGAGAGCCTAGGCATCCCCCATGCGCCCTTCTCTGCGTTCCCGGGCCGCCTGATCACTCAGGCGGCCCGCCTCTTCGCTCGTTCATGCATGGGCTGTCTTGCGACAGCCTAAACTATGTTACTTTATTTTCTCTCTCCCATCATGTCAAAGAACTTC